>CAVZBR010000004.1:0-1250000 GCA_963773585.1 uncultured Gammaproteobacteria bacterium | reverse complement strand
TCCGTTCGCCGTCGATGCGCACCGCGCCCTGCTGAATCATACGCAGGGATTCCGACGTGCTTTGTGTGAGGCCGGCGTCTTTTAACAAGTTCGCGATGGGCAGGTCGCCGGCAGGCGCCGTGATTTGCAGTTCCGGCATGTCGTCGGGCAACGCGCCTCGCTGAAAACGGGCCACAAAGGCGTCCTTGGCCATCCGAGCGGCAGCATCGGAGTGAAACCGTGCAACCATCTCACTGGCCAATTCGTATTTGATGTCACGAGGATTGGCGCCGGAGTCTATCGCGGCCCGAAAGGCCGCCAGTTCACTGCTCGATCGCAGGCTCAGCAACTCGAAATAGCGCCACATGAGTTCGTCCGAGATCGACATCAGCTTGCCGAACATCTCAGCGGCAGGCTCAGCAATGCCAATGTAGTTGCCCAGGGATTTGGACATCTTCTGCACGCCGTCGAGGCCTTCGAGAATCGGCATGGTCAACACCACCTGCGGCGGCTGTCCATACGCCTCCTGCAGTTGCCGACCGACCAGCAAATTGAATTTCTGATCGGTCCCGCCGAGTTCGACGTCGGCCTTCAGCGCCACGGAATCGTATCCCTGGATCAACGGGTACAGGAATTCGTGTACGGCAATCGCCTGACCCGCGCCATAGCGCTTGTGGAAATCGTCGCGCTCCAACATCCGGGCCACGGTGTGCTTGGCCGCCAACTGCACCAGATCGGCGGCACGCATGTCCGCCATCCAACTCGAGTTGAACATCACCAGCGTCTTTTCGGGGTCGAGAACCTTGTAGATCTGCTGTTCGTAGGTGCGCGCGTTTTCGATCACCTCGTCGCGGGTCAACGGCGGCCGCGTCGCGCTCTTGCCGGTAGGATCGCCGATCATGCCGGTGAAATCGCCGATCAGAAAAATGGCCTCGTGACCAAGTTCCTGGAATTGCCGCAATTTATTCAACAATACGGTGTGACCGAGATGCAGGTCCGGCGCCGTAGGGTCAAACCCCGCCTTGATGCGTAGCGGTCTACCCTGCGTGAGGCGCGCCTCGAGTTCCGTCTCGAGCAACACTTCGTGGGCACCGCGGCGGATCAAATTCAGGGCGTCGGATTGCGGTTGCATGTTGTGACCAACCTTTGCGTGGCCTAAAACTCAAAGACAAGCGTGAAAAGGCCGATAAGATACCGGAAGCAGTGCTAAATGGGTATCAGGCAGGACGCCCGGAGCGTTCGATTGCCGAACCACGACCAGATCACATTGCATGGTATCCCAATTGACCGAAAGGTGACCGCACGCTAACGTATGCGTTGCGAATTTCCCAAGACATTTCCAGTCATTGGCCCTTCATGATGAAGCGCGACTACAAGTTCCTCACCGACCGACCGCGAACCGTTGCGGGCGCACTGCTTCGACCCGGACGGCGACATCTGGCGCTGCTGGCGGCCGGCGGCCTGGCGCTTGGTTTTTTTCTCAGCGCAACCCCCGACGATGCTGCCGCGACGCGATCCGATCGCTTGCGGCAATCGGCCGTTTACGGCGTAAGCCAGGATCTGCCGCTGCCAGGGCAGAAATCGGGACCGAGCGAAGTCGATATCGCGAAGTCGCGTCCGGCCACCGAAAAGGTCGCGCTGCAACACGTGCCGGAAGCTCCGCTTACAACAGGCCCTGCTGAAGCTTTGGCGGAGGATCCGTTGCTGCAGGAACAAGCACCGGCCAGCGATTCGGCCAGCGCCGGCGAGACGGAAAACGAAGCTCAGATTGACGATTTCTCGGCCGGGGAATGGCAGCAGTTCACGGTGAAATCCGGCGACAGTCTCGCTCAGATTTTTTCTCACGCCGGGCTTACGGCGCGACAGCTTTACGATGTCATGCAGGCCGAAGGCCCGGTGTCACGGCTCAAACGCCTGTTTCCAGGCGAGACCCTTCGTGTTCGGGTCGACGACGACGGGAATCTCAATGAATTGGTGCTGAAGATCGACCCCAGCCACAGCTTGCGGATCGCCCGAAGCGCGAAAGGCTACCAAGCCAGCAAACTCGAACGCGATTACGAAGTACGCACCGCCAACGCGTCCGGGGTGATTGCGCAATCCTTGTTCGTATCCGCGCAGAATGCCGGAATGTCGGACACCCTGACCATGGAACTGGCCGGCATTTTCGGCTGGGACATCGACATGGCACAGGACCTGCGCGAGGGCGATCGCTTCACGGTCATCTATGAGCAGAATTACCTGGACGGTCGCAAAGTGGGCGATGGCGACATCGTCGCGGCGGAGTTCATCAACCGCGGCAAGACCTATCGCGCCATCCGTTTCACCGACAGCGATGGCCGCAGCAGCTATTACACGCCGAGCGGTCTCAGCGTGCGCAAAGCGTTTCTGCGCACGCCGGTCAACTTCACCCGCATCAGTTCGAAGTTCGATCTCCACCGGATGCACCCGATCCTGAATCGCATCCGCGCTCACAAGGGGGTCGATTATGCCGCGCCGACCGGGACGCCGATCAAGGCCACCGGTGACGGCAAAATCGTCTTCCGTGGCCGCAAAGGTGGTTACGGCAACGTGCTCATCATTCGCCACGGCAGTCGTTACAGCACGCTGTACGGTCACATGTCGCGCTTCAACAGCCGCTTCAAACTCGGCAGTACTGTGCATCAGGGCCAAATCATCGGCTATGTCGGCCAGACCGGCCTGGCCACCGGACCGCATCTCCATTACGAGTTCCGGGTCAATGGCGTACATCGCAACCCCCTGACGGTGGATTTGCCGGTGGCCACCCCAATCCCGACGCTGGAGTTACCGGCGTTCCGCGCTGAAGCCGATCCATTGATCGATCAGCTCGACGTGTTGGACCGCACCCAGGTCGCGCGCAACTGAGCGAACCCCGCGCAACGTCCACGGACGGTCTCTATGTGGGGCTGATCTCCGGTACCAGCATGGACGGCGTCGATGCAGCACTGGTGGAAATGGGCCCGGAGATTCGTCTATTGCAGGCGCTGAGCTCGCCGTATCCGCCTGAACTGCGCCAGCGCTTGCTCGAAATCGCGGACCCCAGCGCGCGACTTGCATTGCGCGAACTGGGCAGCCTCGATGTCCAGGTGGGGGTCCATTTCGCCGCGGCGGTCGAAATCCTGCTGCGCAAAGCCGGCGTCCCCCCCGAGCGCATTGTCGCCATCGGTAGCCATGGCCAGACGGTCGGTCATTATCCTGACGATGCTGACCCTTCGACCCTGCAGATCGGCGATCCCAACATCATTGCCGAACGCACCGCGACCGTGACGGTCGCCGATTTCCGTCGGCGCGACCTCGCCGTGGGCGGCCAGGGCGCGCCGCTGGTGCCTGGATTCCATCGGGCAGTGCTCCAAAGCCCGGCCGAAACCCGGATCGTGGCCAATATCGGCGGCATCGCCAACATCACCGTTCTGCACGCCGACGGGCTGCGGGCTCCTGCATTCGATACCGGGCCCGGCAACACGCTACTGGACGCCTGGAGCGCAACCCATCTGCACCAGCCACTGGATACCGGCGGCCAATGGGGTGCCGGGGGAACGGTCCACGAAAGCCTTCTGGCACGGTTGCTTGAAGACGCTTATTTCACACGGCCGCCGCCGAAGAGCACCGGCCGGGAATATTTCAACCGCCACTGGCTAAACACCATACTCGAACGCCACGGCGCCGATATCGATCCACAAGATGTCCAGGCCACTCTATGCGAGCTTACCGCCCGGACGCTGGCGGACGCTGCCCGCAGTCAAGCACCGGCCGCGGCACGGCTGATCGTATGCGGCGGCGGCGCCCACAACACCGACCTGATGGGACGCCTGGTCGCAGCTTTGGCGCCGGTTCCGGTGCAAAGCAGCATCGATTTCGGTATCGACCCGGATTGGATGGAAGCCATGGCGTTCGCCTGGCTCGCTGCGCGCCGCCTGAGTGGCAAAGCCGGAAATCTCCCCAGCGCTACCGGCGCGCGCAAGCCTGTGCTGTTAGGCGCCGTTTTCCCAGGCGAAATTGGCTCCTGACCCTGGCGGTATTTGCAGCTCTCCTGAGTTAATGTAAACTCGAATCGTTCTTATTTGCATTAACCGCACGAAGGCTCCGTTATGTCCGCTTTGCTTCCATACTCACATGGCAACCGCCGCAGAACCGTGTTGTTCATGCTGCTGCTGGCCCTACCCGCCCTCGCCCACGGGGCCGCGGCCGAAAGGCTGTTGCACATGCTCGACTACATCGGGGTCGACTACCCAGCGACGGTCGCCGACGGCAAGGTCGTGAACCAAAGCGAGTATCGTGAACAGGCGGAGTTCGCCGCGCAATTGGTGCAAATGGTCGAAGCGTTACCGGCAAAGCCGGGACGCGAAGCGCTGCGCGCTGGCGTGCAGTCGTTGAGCGAAAACATCGCCGCGAAACGACCCGGCGCCGAGATCCGCCAACAAACCGAAGAACTTCGTGCGCAAGTCGTGCAGTTGTATGGCGTCGCGACCGCACCGCGTCGCGCGCCGAATGTCGCCGGCGCCCAAGCGTTGTTCGCCCAGAAATGCGCCGCCTGTCACGGCGCTGAAGGCCGTGGCGACGGCCCGGCAGCAGCGGCAATGGATCCAAGCCCCACCAACTTCCATGATTCCGAACGCGCTGCCCGGCGCAGCCCCTACGGGCTCTACAGCGCCATCTCACTGGGGGTCGACGGCACTGCGATGCGCGCCTTTGATCGGCTCGACGATCAACAACGCTGGGCGCTGGCGTTCTTCGTCAGTGGCCTGAGTTTCAGCGATGCGCAACGCCAGCAAGGTAAGCAGCTGGTCGAACAGGGCGCGCTCAAGGACTTGCGCGGTCTGGCCGTACTCTCGGCATTGACGCCGCAGCAGGCACAAAGCCGCTTCGGCGAGCAAGGCGCCGCAGTGCTCGCCTATTTGCGTCGGCATCCGGAACATGCCGCCGAAGGCGCGCGGACGCCGATCCAGGTGGCTCAGCAAGGCATGGCCGATAGCCTCGCGTCGTATCGGGCCGGCAAGACCAAGCAGGCCTACGAGCAGGCCGTAGCGGCTTACCTGGACGGTTTCGAACTGGCCGAATCCGGACTGAAGAACGTCGCCCCGGAATTGATGGCAAAAATCGAACAGGAGATGCTCGCCTACCGGCAGCAGATTCGCGCCGGACTGCCGTACGCGGATATCGCAGCTCGGCAGAGTCAGCTGCACGACCTGCTGCAACGCGCAGCCGAGCGTCTCGACGCCGGCCGACTGTCCGCCGGAATGGGATTCGCGAGCGCGTTGGTGATCCTGCTCCGCGAGGGCCTGGAAGCGCTGCTTGTGCTGGCGGCGATCGGCGCGGTCCTCATTCGTACCGGCCGCCGCGATGCCATGCGTTACTTGCACGCCGGCTGGATCGCAGCACTGATACTGGGCGCGGCAACATGGGTGGTTTCCGCCTACCTGATCGCCATCAGCGGCGCCGGGCGCGAACTTACGGAGGGCCTGACTGCGCTGGTGGCTGCGGCGGTGCTGTTGTACGTGGGGCTTTGGTTACATAATAAGTCCCACGCCCGGCGTTGGAAGGAGTTCGTCCAGGAACGCATTCAGCGCGCCCTTCACGGCCGGGCCCTATGGGCGCTGGCGGGCATATCGTTTCTGGCCGTGTACCGAGAAGTATTCGAGACGGTTCTGTTCTACCAGGCATTGTGGCTGCAGATCGAACCCGGTGCGGAACACGTTCTCTGGGGTGGCGTCGCTGCCGGCGCCGCACTATTGGTGCTCCTGGGCTGGATCATCGTGCGCTCGAGCATGCGCTTGCCGTTGCGGCAATTCTTCACGTTCAACGCCGTCGTAATGCTGCTGCTGGCGATTGCATTCGCTGGGCACGGAGTCGCCGCGCTGCAGGAAGCAGGGCTGCTGCCAGTGGATCCGGTGCATTTTCCGCGTTTCGATCTGCTCGGAGTGTACCCGACGACAGAAACACTATTGGCGCAGTTGCTGGTGCTGGCGGTGGTGGCCGCTACTATCTGGACCACCCGGCGACGTGAACGCCACCGCGCGGTTCAATAAGGACGGCGCTCAACGCTCCCCGATTGGCACGTAATCGCGCCGCTGTTTGCCGATGTAGACTTGAGTCGGTCGAAAAATGCGATTGTCCGCCAATTGCTCGCGCCAGTGCGCCAGCCAGCCGGCCGCCCGGGCAATGGCAAAGATCGCCGTGAACTGATCACGGGGAATACCCATTTCCGTGTAGAGGATGCCCGAGTAGAAGTCCACGTTGGCGTACACACCCTTGTGCGCCAATCGGGCTTCGCAGACTTGTTCGACCCGCTGCGCCACCTCCAGCAGCGGATTTACGTCTCCGCCGCGGGCTTCCTTCAATTCGTTCATCAGCCCTTGCAGAATCGTGGCGCGGGGGTCCTTGGTCTTGTATTCCCGATGCCCCATGCCCCAGATCTTTTCCTTGTTGGCCAGACGCTGATCGATGTATTTCTCAGCGCGATCAGGAGACCCGATATCGGCGAGCATCTCCAAGACCCGTTCGTTGGCGCCGCCATGCAGGGGGCCGGATAACGTACCGATCGCGGCGGCAATGACGCTGTAGGGATTCGCCAGCGTCGATCCGGTGACCAGTACCGAAAACGTGGATGCGTTGATGGTATGTTCGGCATGCAGAATCAGGCAGACGTCGAGTATCCGCGCCAACAGCGCATCGGGCTCTTTGCCGATCAGCATGTACAGAAGGTTCTGCGCGTAATTCAGATCCTCACGCGGCGCGATAGGGTCGTAGCCGTTGCGGATCTGTTCCCACATGGCGACCAGGGTGCCCATGCGGGCACTGATCTTGACCGTCATGTTGTGTACATAGTCCACGTCCGCTTCGCTGCTGGTAAGGCATTCATTGCCGGGATAGAACATTCCCAGCACGGCCACCGCTGTCTGCAGCATTTCCATCGGGTGTCCGGTGGCCGGCAGATAGCGCATCATTTCGCGGATGTGAAACTTGACTTGCCGATTGGCGCGCAGCTGCTGGTCGAACGCGAGCAACTCATCGCTGCGGGGCAATTCACCGTCCAGCAACAGCAAAGTCGTCTCTTCAAAGCTGCTGTATTTGGCCAATTCCTCGATGGGATAGCCGCGGTAAGTCAGCAATCCTTTGTCGCCGTCAATATCCGAAATGTTGGATTTGGTCGCCGGTACGCCCGCCAGGCCGGGCAAATAGTCACTCATCCACGCACTCCTCACTGCAAAATCGGCCGCGTAGCATAGCAGACGCACCGCCAGCGCTTGCGCAGTCGGTGCCCGCATCACAATACAAAAAGGGCGCCGGCGGCGCCCTTTCGCTATACACCTCGGTTGCAGTTGGCGTTACACGCCAAACGAAGAACCGCAGCCGCAGGTGGTCGTGGCGTTGGGGTTGCGGATCACGAAACGCGCGCCTTCGAGATCATCCACATAATCGATCTCGGCACCGGCCAGATACTGGAAACTCATGGGATCGATCAGCAGGGTAACGCCATCGTTTTCCACTTTGGTGTCGCCATCGTTGTACGCCTCGTCAAACGTAAAGCCGTATTGAAATCCCGAACAGCCACCGCCGGTGACGTATACACGCAGCATCAGCTCCGGATTTTTCTCCTCCTCGATCAGCTGCTTGACCTTGGCGGCCGCGCTGTCGCTGAAAACCAGCGTGTCGGTCGTTTCGAGTGCTGCACTGCTCATACCGGTTCTCCATTGGTCAGGATCGCTGCGCGATCGATGACGGTTACTACACTGTCACCTAAAATATCAGTAGTTGACTGTTTAAGTCAAGTATTATCCGGTTCCGGCTCCAAGCCGCTTTGCGCGATATCGTGCTCGGCAGGGGCAGTCGCGGGTTCGCCTCGGTGCACCAGGCTGCCGTTGACCTCGGCACCCATCGCCATTTCGATCAGATTGTAGACGACGTCCCCGGACACCCGCGCTTTGGCGGCCAACTCTATGCGTTGCGCCGCTTGGACATTGCCGACCACGGTGCCGTTGAGCACGATATAGGGCACCCGGACGTCTCCCTCGATCTGGCCTTGTTCGCTTACTGTCAAGGTGGAGTCGGAATCGTCCGGGGCTAGCACATTGCCGGCGATCTTGCCGTCCACGTGCAATCCGCCACTGAAACTGACGTCGCCTGCGACCCGGGTATGCTCGCCCACCAAAGTATCGATGCGGGCAGTGCGATGCTTGCGTTTTCCCTTCGACCACATGATTGAACTCCTTCGGTCCTAACTGGCTGACCCTTCCGGCCATTGGACCTGTTTGCGCATGGCACCCTGATCGTCGTCGCGCGGATCGACTTCCACGACCGCGCTCTCGGCGACAAAGTCTTCCGGTAATCGTAACTCGCCTTCGAAATGTTTGAAGTACTTGAGCGAGTACTCGAGTTTAGCGTCGCCGCCGACCCCCAGCTCCTGCAGATTCAGGCGTCGAGGGCGCCCTTTCTGCTTGCCGTCCACGTACAACTGCACTTCCCCGCGGGCGACTTCCTTGCGGCCTTTGACGCCCTGCAGATTGATCAGGGTCAACTTGTACCGGAAGCGACGACTGCCGGGCGACGGTTCGACGCTGAAGTGCTGCACCTGGACTCCCTCCTGGCGCTGGGACGGCGCGACGATGCTACGGTAGAACTGCAATTCTTCCCGCAGCTGCAAATTCTCCTGCTGCAGGCGGTCGAGATTGGATCGCACTTGTTCATTGGCTTCACGGTCGATACGTTGCGCACTTTCCAGACGTGCCGACTCGTCCCGCAGTGCCTCAAGCCTCGATTCCCACTGCTGGGACGCACTGCGCAGCCGGTCCCGTTCCACCAGCGCGCCGCGCGCGTCGCCCAAACCGCGCCGAACACCGACGTAATACGCCCCGTACACCAGCCCTGCAAACGCCAGCAACGCCAACAAACGCAGCAGGACCGCGCGCAGGCGGCGTTCAGGGCGGATCACCAGTTTATGAGTGGCCACTAAATATCCTCGGCCAACGCCGGAGCCAGCGTCTAAGGCAGCAGTGCGATTGCGCCCAGACCCAGATCCTCGTCAAGTCCGAACATCAGGTTCATATTCTGCACGGCCTGCCCCGCCGCGCCTTTGACGAGGTTATCAATTACCGAAAGAATCACGACGCGGTCGCCGCTCTGGGGGCGGTGCAAAGCAATACGGCACATATTGGAACCGCGTACGCTGCGCGTCTCGGGATGGGATCCCGCTGGCAATACGTCGACGAATAACTCATCAACGTAGCGGTCCTCGTACAGCGATTGGACGTCCAAGTCGGTGTCCTCCAACTCGGCGTACAAGGTCGCATGAATTCCGCGAATCATCGGCAGCAAATGCGGTACGAACGTCAGGCCCAGCGGCACCCCCACCGCAATCTCCAGCGTCTGGCGGATCTCCGGTAGATGCCGGTGGCCTGGCACGGCGTATGCCTTGAAACTGTCGCCGGCCTCACCGAGCAGCTTATCCACGGCGGCCTTTCGACCCGCACCGCTGACACCGGATTTGGCATCGGCAATGAGCCGCCCCAGATCGATCACCTGTTTTTCCACCAAGGGCAGGAAACCCAGCGTGACCGCCGTAGGATAGCAGCCCGGGTTGGCTACCAGACGGGCGTTACGGATGAGTTCCCGGTTCAATTCCGGCAGCCCGTACACGGCTTCGCTGAGCAGGTCCGGACACGCATGCTTCACGCCATACCAGCGCTTCCATTCCTCTGCATCCTTGATGCGGAAATCCGCCGCCAGATCGATCACCTTCACTCCGGCGTCGAGCAGTTCGGGGGCCGTCTGCATCGCCGTACCGTTGGGAGTGGCATAGAACACCAGGTCGCAGGCCGACAAGATGGCCGTATCCGGCATGGTGAACGCCAGATCGCAGTGACCCCGCAGATTCGGAAACAGCTCCGCCACCGGTGTGCCGGCTTCGCCCCGTGAGGTGACGGCCATGAGTTCGACCTGGGGATGGGCGGCCAGCAACCGCAACAGTTCCACGCCGGTGTAGCCGGTACCGCCGACGATTCCAACCTTGATCATGACGCAACTTCCTGTGCCGAGTCGTTAAAAGCCGATCATCATACCGGCTGCGCGAGCGCTTGGGAAAGCGTCCGGACCGGTTGGCACAGCATTGGGCAGGAAAGAAAAAAGCGGCCTGGGCCGCTTAATCGATGGTGGAGTGCTCTTTTTGTTGTTGTTGCGGAAGACCGAACCGGCCTAAACCCTGTTTGCAGTCAATTTACGCAGTAAACGCGCGCGAGTCAAATACTTCATTCTTTTCAGAATATTAGAAGTCTTTAATGAATATTCCCCGGCGGCGTTTGAGCAGCAGCCTCCGCCGCACCAAAGCTTTCTGATAGACTGCGTGTTTTTGCTTCACAACATTTCGATGCTGCACAAATTCCGTCAAACCGGCACCCAGCTGCTTTCTCCCCAGGCATGGAAGACACGGGTGGTATTCTGGCTGGGCGCGGTGTTGGTCGGATTGGCCGCAGTGCTATTCGCAGTTGCCGCCGAACGGGCCAACGAGCTGTTCGAATATCTGATGGCGGGTCGTTCCTGGCTGCCCTTGCTGTGGACGCCGTTGCTGCTGATTCTGGTGGCGTGGTTGACCCAGCGCTTCTTTCCCGGCGCCCAGGGAAGCGGCATTCCCCAAGCCATTGCCGCCCTGGAGACGGGCGACAGCAGTCACCGCTCGCGGCTGTTGTCGATTCGCATCGCCGTCGGCAAGATCATCTTGACCTTCATCGGCATTCTCAGCGGCGCGTCCATCGGGCGCGAGGGCCCGACCGTCCATATCGGCGCGTCGATCATGTACTCCCTGGGGCAACTGGCTCGGTTTCCCCTCCACTTCCTGGACCGCGGCTTGATTCTGGCGGGCAGCGCCGCGGGGCTTGCCGCAGCTTTCAACACGCCGTTGGCCGGCATCGTGTTCGCAATCGAAGAAATGAGCCGTTCGTTCGAGGAGCGCACCAGCGGCACGATGCTGACCGCCGTGGTGTTCGCAGGTGTCACGGCGGTGGCGATTCAAGGCAACTACAGCTACTTCGGTTCCACGACTGCGGAGTTGCGGTTGGGCGCCGGCTGGCTCGCGGTCCTGGTTTGCGGCCTGGGCGGGGGCCTGCTCGGAGGCACCTTCAGCTGGCTGCTCGTCGAAGGCACGAGTTGGATCGCGCCCTTGCAGCGGCGGCGCCCGTTGCTCATCGCCGCCGTTTGCGGCCTCATCCTGGCCGGGCTGGGCCTGCTTTCGGGGGGTTCGACCTTCGGCACCGGCTACAGCGAGGCAAGCCGCCTGGTGACCGGTACCGGCACCATGGATGCCGGATTCCCCGCATACAAATTCCTGGCCACGCTGGTTTCCTACCTCACCGGAATCCCGGGCGGGATCTTCGCCCCGTCCCTGGCCACCGGAGCAGGATTAGGCTCAGCACTCACGGGGATCTTCACCACAGTGCCCGGCACTGCGCTGATCGTCTTGGCCATGGCCGGCTATTTCTCCGGCGTCGTGCAGACCCCGATCACCTCCATGGTGATCGTCATGGAGATGACCGACAACCAAACCATGCTGCTTCCGATCATGGCGACTTCATTCATCGCCTATGTGGTTTCCCGTGCGATATGCCGCGAACCGATCTATCGGGCGTTGGCACGCAGTTTCGTTGCCGCACCGGAGCCGGAGCAGCCGAAACCGGAAACGGCGCCGGCCGATGAGGAGCGCAATCGGGATCGCTTGGTGTAAGCTCGGAATTCAAAGAAAACAAAGAAGACAAGAATGAACCCGGCCGCAGACCGGCCGGGCGTCCTGATCGGATCAGCACATTGATACCGGTCGGGAGCATCCGCGGTCAGGGCTCATGACGCGGTACCGCGCGGAATATTCCATCGGCGCACCCCGCTGAGGGAATAATCCACGCGCCAGCGGCGTCTGTTCATATATCGGCAACGGGGGGAACCGATTCGAGATGAATATACTCAAGCGGCTGTGCACATCGGGGGAGTTCCACCGCCAACTCGAAGACAACCGGGAACGACTGTACCGCTTGGCATATTCCTGGTGCGGCGACCCGGACACGGCCGACGACCTGGTGCAAGAGACCATGGCAAAGGCATTGCGCAACCGATCCCAACTGCGGGAAGCCGCAGCTGTGCGCACTTGGCTGTTCCGGATCCTCAACAATTGTTGGTGCGACCATCTGCGTCGGCTGCGTCCGACTACGGATATCGATACCCTCGTTCTGGGCCACGAAGTGACTCCCGAGCGTCTGCACGATGCGGCTACTTTGGTGGATCGCGTGCGTGCAGCGGTCTCGGACCTCCCCAGCGGCCAGCGCCAGACCCTGACCCTGGTCGATCTCGAAGGGTGCAGCTATGCTGAAGTCGCGGCCGTACTGGACATTCCCATCGGTACCGTCATGAGCCGGATCTGCCGCGCGCGGCGCGCACTAAGCGAAAAGCTGCTGGAGTTCGCCCCCACCGCAGAAAGCACGACTTTGCGGAGAGTCAAATGAACAAACGCGACGACCGGTTTTCAGAAGAATTCCTCAATGCGTATGTCGACAATGAGCTGGCCGATGACGATCGCCGCCAACTCATCGAAGCCGTACGCGAGGGAGACGGGCTTAGCCGGCGCTTATGCGGTCTGCGCACGGTGCGCGACCTGGTGAAACTCGGTTATCAGCAGCCGCCCGGTGCCGAGCGCCAGCAACGCCGGGGCGCCGCAAATCCGATTTGGAGACGGGGCTTGGCTGCGGTTGTGCTGCTCGGGCTGGGCTTGGGTTCCGGCTGGCTGGTTCACAGTAGCCTGCGTCAGAGTCAGACCCTGATGGACATTGCCCGTACGGTGGAAGTGTCGCAGGCAGATCAGGCGAACCAGGAACCGGTACGTATCATGCTGCATGTGACCACCGACGACCGTTTCAAACTTGCGACGGTACTGGACGAGGCAGATCAGCTTCTGTCCGGCAGCAGCGCCGACGGCAAACCGGTACAGGTGGCGATTCTCGCCAATGGCGACGGTCTGAATCTGCTGCGCGCGGACCAAAGCCCGTTTGCAAATCGTATCGAGGCCATGAAAGCCCGCTATGACAACCTGTCGCTGTTGGCGTGCGGCAAAGCGTTGCAGCGAATCACCAAACAGCACGGTGCGCCGCCGCCACTGCTCCCGCGCACCGAGGTCGTGCCATCAGCGCTCAGCGAGATCATCAACCGGCGTCAGGAAGGCTGGAGCTACATCATGATCTGACACCCGGCCACCGCGGCCGGGTTTCCCGAACCCCGTGAAACCGCTATGATCTGCGGCGCCGAAACGGCAGCGGATCTGCGATTCTTCGATGCAAGCAAGAGATGCCCTGGTCGGCGCAGCGGTGGTCGTACTCGTGGCCATTGCAGGCTGGTTCTGGCTGAGCCCGGACGACAATGACGTTGCGCCCGACATTCAGTTGCTGACCATCACCGGCGCCAAGTTGCGCTTGTCCGGCTTACGCGAACGGCCCGTGCTGGTGACGTTCTGGGCCACTACTTGCCCAACCTGCATCAAAGAGCTCCCGGCCCTGAAAGCGTTATACCGCAGCCTGGGGCCGTACGGCCTGGAGGTGATCGGCATTGCGGTGTACTACGATCGTCCCGATCAGGTCATGGCGCTGGCCAAACAGCGCGACATTCCTTACCCGATCGCCCTGGATCTGGACCGCAGCGCAATGCGGGCGTTCGGTATGAAGCGAGCGATCACGCCGACCACGATCCTGATTGCGCCAGACGGTCGGGTGGTCATGCGCAAAACCGGAGCGGTGGACATGGACCAGCTAGGCCGAACCATCCGCGCGATGCTGCCGGCCGCCTGAGCAACCACCATGCATCAGACCATCACAACCCACAATTGGCTGCTCGCGTTTCACGTCATCTTCATGGTGACTTGGTTTGCCGGATTGTTCTATTTGCCGCGCCTTTTCGTCTATCACGCGACAACTACCGATCGAGTCAGCATCGAGCGCTTCAAAATCATGGAGCGCAAGCTGTTTTGGGGCATTACCACACCCGGCGCGATCATCACCGTGGGGCTCGGTTTGTGGATGCTGTTGGCCGGCTGGCAGGTGTACGTACACATGGGATGGATGCATGCCAAGCTGGGGCTGGTCGCAATCCTGGTCGCATATCATGTTTATTGCGGCAAGTTATTGCTGGATTTCAAGCATGACCGCAACCGCCACGGCCACGTATTCTATCGCTGGTTAAACGAATTCCCTGTCTTGGTTCTGGTTGGCGTGGTCATTTTGGTGATCGTCAAACCGTTCTGAAGCGGTCGTACGCGCAGGCCGCGGGTGCTAAAATTCCTGTCCAGCAAACGACCGAGACCGACACCGATGACCCGAACCGTACAATGCGTAGTGTTGAAACGCGAAGCCGAAGGCCTCGACGAAGCGCCTCATCCCGGCGACCTGGGCCAGCGGATCTATGACAACGTATCGAAAGAAGGCTGGCAGAAGTGGCTTGAGCAACTCACCATGATCATCAACGAGAACGGGCTCAATACCGCTGATCCGAAGACCATTGACCTGATCGAGGAACACATGAAAGGTTTTTTGTTCGGGGAGGGGCAATACACCGGGGGCGAAGCGTTCCGGCCGCCCGGACAAAAAAAATAAAGCTCACACACCCGCGGATTCGGCGACGGGTAATACCGGCGCGGTGACGATGCGCAGGCATGCGTGGGCTGCGCGCAAGGCGTGCTCCACCTGGTCGGCGGTCTGCGCTCGGGCGAATACGAACCCGAGATAGGATGAGCCTTCTGGCAGCGGCACGAGTTCATACCCTTCGCGCACGCTGATTTCGACCTCCTCCACGCCCTTCACCTTGGCTGCATCCAGCACGCCCTCCACCCGGCGCAGGACGCCGCGGGCTGGCGTCGGAATCATCAGCACCCCCGCCGCGGCCTCCATGTGCGCTTGCGCCAATTGCAGTCCCAGCGCTTGCGACAATACGAGTTCTTCCAAGCTGTGGCCGGCTCCGTAACGCAAAATGCGCGCACACTGACCACCGATGGTGCGAGCCGCTATCTCCAGTACCCACGCCTCATCACGCCATAGCCGCAATTCCGCGTGCACCGGTCCATGGCGCAGCCCGTAGGCGGCGCAGGCTTCGCTCACGCGCGCAGCGATGCGCGTTTGCACAGCCGCGTCCAGACGTGAAGGACTGACGTAATAGGTCTCCTCGAAGTACGGACCGTCCAACGGATCGGGCTTGTCGAACAGGGTCAGAACCTGCAATCGCCCGTCGTCGAGCATGCCTTCGAGCGCCACTTCAGGACCGGGAATGAACGCCTCCACCAGCAGCCGCCGGGAGAGCGCCGGATCCCCTGGCTGTTCGCGAGCGACGATGGCGGCAGTGCGCGCGCAAGCCGCGGCCAATTGCGCGGGGTCGTCGGCGCGGATCACGCCTCGACTTCCCGAAAGAGCCAACGGCTTGACGACACATGGAAATGCCACGTGGCGCAGTTGCGGCGCCAGCGGCTGTGTCAAATCGAGCAACCAGAATCGCGGCACGGGTACGCCCGCTTGCATCAAGCGCGCCCGCGCCAGATCTTTGCGCCGGGCGATGTGCGCGGCTTCGGGAGGGTTGTGGGCTAGATGCAACCGCCGGGCGATTTGCGCCGCGAGCGCCACGCCGGCGTCGTCGGTCGCGACGACCGCCGCAGGTGCATTGCCTGCACAAGCAGACAGCACGGTTTCCAGCGCGGCGGCCGGATCGGCAAAATTGATTTGAATACCCCCGGCCACCGCCCCGACCAGCGAATGCTCGCCTTGGGAAACGACCACCGGCTCAAGCCCCAGGCGGTGGGCGGCATCGAGGTAGGGGGCAATGCGATAGCTACTGGCGGGGGCGACCAGCAGCACGCGGCGGCGAGGACCGCCGCCGGCTTCGGGCTGACTCAGGCGCAACCACCGCCTGCCGCGCCACAAGCACCGCAGGTACCGCTACCGCCGGTGCTGGCGAACACGTTGTTGAATACAAAACTCGCGCCGGCGGGACGCTCGACATAATCGATTTCCACGCCTTTGAGAAAATTCAAAGCGACGCTGTCCACATACACTTTAAAGCCATCGGCTTCCAGGACGCAGTCGAACATGCTGCGACTGTCAGCGAAGGTCATGCCATAGCTCATGCCGCCACAGCCGCCGCCGCTGACGTAGACTCGAATCGCTTCGATCTCGTCATCGGTTTCATTGAACAACTCGGCGAGCTTTGAAGTCGCGGCATCGGTCAGACTCACCTCGGCGTCTCCAAGCATCGGATTGAACGCCGGCGCTTGCCCCTGTACTGCTTGTGTCTGGTCCATGAACCAACTCCTCGTCTGCGATAGACGTTGGGATCGAATTGCAGAAATTGTAGCATCTCGGGACCGCGAAACTCCACGTCGGAACGCATTTCCGCTTTTCAATCAGTGCTATGACGACGCTGGAAAGGCGCTAGCGACAACCGGTGTGAGGACCCGACAGCCGGGTCGCAAAGGGCTGGCGGCACAAGATCCATCGTCAAGGATCGACGCGCCTCTTGCCCCAGGTCAGCGCGGCGAGCCCGTTTTGCTCCAATTCCCGATTCAACATGGCGCGTATCTCGACACCGTTGTTCATCTTCAGAGCTCGTGCAACCAGTGTCCGACAGCGCCGGCGCGTGAATGTGCGCACGACCCACTTGATCCGAGGCAGCCCGGCGGCCGTCATGCTGAGGATGTTCACGCCCATGCCCAGCAGCAGAATGACGGCACCGGCATCGCCGGCCATTTCGCCGCAGACACTCACCGGACAACGTTGATCGCGCCCAGCGCTCACCACCTGCTTGATGGCGCGCAGGACTGCCGGGTGCACCATGTCATACAGTTTCGCCACCCGTGCATTGTTTCGATCGACGGCGAGCAGGTATTGAGTCAAGTCGTTGGTTCCGATGGAAAGGAAGTCCACCGTTGCAGCGAGTTCCTGAGCTTGGTAAACCGTCGAGGGCACTTCCACCATGGCGCCGAGTTTGGGCCAGGTGACCGTGGCCCCCTCTTCGCGCAATTCGTCGTATGCCTGTCGCAACAGCCGCGAGGCATCGGCGACTTCCGAGAGATCCGTCACCATCGGCAGCAATACCTGCAGATTGTCGAGACCTATCGCCGCGCGCAGCATGGCGCGCGCCTGCGTCAGAAAGATTTCCGGGTGGTCCAGGGTGATGCGGATGCCGCGCCAGCCGAGAAAGGGATTGTCCTCCTGCACCGGAAAATACGGCAGCGCTTTGTCGCCCCCGACATCGAGCGTGCGCAGGGTCACCGGCCGCGGCGCAAAGGCTTCGAGCACGTGACGGTACACCGCCGTCTGTTCGTCTTCGCCAGGAAACTGCTCGCGTATCATGAAGGGAAATTCGGTCCGGTACAGGCCAATGCCTTCCGCCCCACTGCGCAGCGACGGACCGATGTCGGCCTGCAGTCCGGTATTTACATACAGCGGCACGCGTTGCCCATCGACGGTCTCGGCCGGCAAATCCCGCAGTTCTTCCAATTCCGCCGATAGGCGATTCTGTTCGCGCACCAGGCGTGCATATTCCCGCCGCACGACCGCGGAGGGCTGCACATAGACCCGGCCCTGGTAGCCATCCGCCACGACTTCCCGGCCGTCGACGCGGGCAACCGCCAGATCCGAGGCGCCCATCACTGCGGGGATCCCCATGGCACGGGCTAGGATCGCGACATGGGAAGAACTGGAACCGCGCGCGGAAATGACGCCGGCGATGCGCGAAGCGGGCACCTCCGCCAGATGGGTAGCGCCGATTTCATCGCCCACCAGGACTGTTCGGCGCGGATACTGCCGCTTTTCGACATTCCCCTTCTGCAGCGCCAGCAACACCCGACGACCGATTTCACGGATGTCCTGAGCCCGTTCGCGCAGATAGTCGTCTTCCATCTCATCGAATCGGCGTGCGTGGGTCAGCACGACTTTTCGCAGGGCGCCCTGGGCCCAATTGCCGGCCTGAATCTCCTGCACCGTGCCGTTGAGCATGCTGTCGCTTTCCAGCAGCAGCGCGTAGGCGTCGAACAACGCCCGGTCTTCGGCGGGCAATACCCGCTTGAGCCGACGCTGCATCTGCCGCAGGTCCTCGAGAACGGTTTTCACGGCGGCGCGGAAACGTCTTTCTTCTGCGTCCGGATCCGCAATCTGACGGTCGGGAATGACATCAAGGTTTGCGGGCGCATAGACCACCACCGCGGTGCCGATCGCCACGCCGGGAGCACCGGCCACGCCCTCGACGTAGCGCGCCCGCGGCGAATGCTTGAGTTGCGGCACACTGCGGCCGCCGCTGGCCTCGGCATGGGCGATCGCGGCCGCCAACTGCGCCGCGAGGGTAATGAGAAACGATACCTGATCTTCGGGGAAGCGCTCCGGCGAACGCCGCTGCACCACCAACACGCCCAGCACTTTGCGCTGATGGATGATGGGTACACCAAGAAAAGCCGGAAACACTTCCTCGCCGGAATCCGGAAAGAACCGAAATCGCGGATGTTCATGGGCGTTGGCGAGATTCACCGGTTCGGCACGCTGTGCCGACAATCCGACCAAACCTTCGTCAAGACCCAGACGCACGACTCCCACCGAATCGGGGTTCAGGCCTTCGGTGGTCATCAGCACGTGCTGGGCGCGTTCGGTGTCGGTCAAATAGATCGAGGCGACGTCCACGGCGGTGGAGCGTTTTACTTGACGCACGATAATGGACAGCACTTCGTCCAGGTCGCGCGCAGCATTCACCTCCTGGACGATTCGGCGTAGGACGTCGAGCATGGAGATCCGCTTTATCCGGTGACGTGCGCTTTGCCGCTCGGGTGGGAAGACCCCATTGCCGACTCGTGGGAATTACTTACGGACGTTGGGTTGGATGGCCGGATATGAACCGGGCGCGCGACAGGTGGCCGCAGCGCGCTCGGGAAACAACAACGGCTCGAGTTGCCGCAAGGCTTTGCGATAGACATTGCGTTTGAAAGACACCACTTCGCTCAACGGATACCAGTAGTCGACCCAACGCCAACCGTCGAACTCCGGCTGGTCGCTACTGTCCAGGCAGACGCTGTGCTCGCTGCCTAGCAAACGCAACAGGAACCACACCTGCTTTTGGCCGATGCACAGCGGAGTACAGTAGCGCCGAACCAGATTCGGAGGCAAACGGTATCGCAACCACCCCTTGGTGACGCCGACGATCTCGACATCGTTCGGTCCCAGGCCCACTTCCTCGCCGAGTTCGCGATACAAGGCCTGCTCCGGACTCTCGCTGCGACGGATACCACCCTGGGGAAACTGCCAGGCATTCTGGCCGATGCGCCGGCCCCAAAAAAGCCGGCCCTCGCGATTCGAAAGGATGATGCCGACGTTCGGTCGATATCCCTCTGAGTCAATCACTTGCCGCCCCGTGTTGGCATGTCATCTGGGTTTCATTTTTCCACAAATCCGGCCCACGCGCCAAATTAGCCGTCGCTAATGGTGGCCGCGGGCAACGCGCTGTTATCACAGTGCTTTTGGTCAGCAGCCGGGGCCGCCGGTGATCTCGGGGCGGAACCTGCGGACCGCCGGCGCTTGCGCTGGCCCGGTGCATTTGGCGGCCGCGCCCCATTTTTGAGATAGTTCGCAGCTCGATGTCCGCCGCGAACCTGCTCATGCCTCTAGCCATTTTCGACCTCGACAATACTTTGATCGGCGGTGACAGCGATTATCTCTGGACCCAATACCTGGTGGAACACGGTATCGTCGACGGCGCCCATTACGCGGCTGAAAACGAGCGCTTTTACCGTCAGTACGAAGCCGGCACAATGGATATCCACGAGTTTCTGCGTTTTCAGCTGCGGCCGCTGTCGCAGCACGATCCCGCACATCTGCACGCGTGGCGCCAGGATTTCATGCGCCAGAAAATCGATCCTATCTTGCTGCCGGCCGCGCGGGCACTGCTCGCCCGGCACCGAAACCAGGGCGACACCCTGCTCATTGTCACGGCGACCAACAGCTTCATCACCGCGCCGATCGCGGCCCGGCTCGGCGTCGAACACCTGCTCGCCACCGAACCGGCGCGCCACAATGGCCGCTTTACCGGCGAGGTGGAGGGTGAGCCGTGTTATCAGTACGGCAAAGTCAGCCGCTTGCAGCAATGGCTGCGCGAACACGATTTGAGCTTGCGCGACAGTTGGTTCTACAGCGACTCCCACAACGATCTGCCGTTGCTCGAACAGGTAACCCATCCGGTGGCCGTGGACCCCAATCCAAACCTCCGCGAGCAGGCGCAGCGGCGCGGCTGGCCTATCATCACGCTGCGCAGCGCGGACCAAGCTTCCGGTGAACTCAACCGTGAACCTTGAGCGCAGCGCGCCCAAATGTCCGCACACAGGCAGGCGCATCCGCCAAGGGGTACGCTCATTCGTTCCCTGGCTGACACTAACCGGCTTTCTGCTGGCATGCCTGGCGCTGGCGCTCAGCGCCGGCAGCGTGCCGACGTCGCTGCACGACTTGGCCGCAGTACTCGGCGGCGGCGGCGATCCATTGCAGCGCGGCGTGGTCTTCGATCTGCGCTTGCCCCGCGCCCTGGCAGCGATCTGTACCGGCGCCATGCTGGCCACCGCGGGCACTTTGATGCAGGTACTGTTGCGCAATCCACTCGCGGATCCCTATGTGCTCGGCGTGTCCGGGGGCGCCGCCGTTGCCGTGCTGCTGGGGATGCTGGCGGGGGTCGGGGCGGCGATACTCAATTTCGCTGCCTTCGCCGGCGCACTGTTCGCCGTATTGCTGGTATTCGGTCTGGCCCGTGGCCAGGGCGGTTGGACCCCCAGCCGCTTACTGCTTACCGGAGTCGTAGTCGCGGCGGGCTGGGGAGCGTTGATCAGCATGCTCCTGGCGCTTGCCCCCAGCGCCCGTCTGCCGGGTATGTTGTTTTGGCTCATGGGAGATCTCAGCAACGCAGCCGCGCCAGGACTCGCGTGGCTGGTGCTCGGCGTCACGCTGCTGATCGGCTGGGGGCTGGCAAGACCTCTGGACCTGCTCGCGCGCGGCGAATTGCAGGCCGAATCGTTGGGCGTTCATGTGAGTCGTCTACGGGTGACCGTATACGTACTGGCCTCGTTGCTGACTGCTGTTAGCGTGACCATTGCCGGCAGCGTCGGCTTCGTCGGCCTGGTGGTGCCCCACATGGTGAGGCTTGTACTGGGTGCCGGCCATCGGCGGCTGCTACCGGCCGCCGCGCTCACAGGTGCCGCGCTGCTGTTGCTGGCCGACACCCTGGCGCGCAACCTGATTGCGCCCGAGCAACTGCCGGTCGGCGTGCTGACCGCCTTGCTCGGTGTGCCGCTGTTCCTGTACCTGCTGCGCCGAGGCCGCTGAGATGGCCGCCGCCGAGCCGCTGTTGGAAGCGAAAAACCTCGACCTGGGTATCGGCTCGGTGGAAATCTGCTCGGGCCTCGCAATCACCCTTGCGACCGGTCAATGTTGGGGGCTGCTGGGACGCAACGGCGCCGGCAAAACCACCTTGCTGCATACTTTGGCCGGACTTCGCCCGCCTCGCTCCGGCAGTATCCGCATCGGCGGCCGGCCGTTGGCGACGCTGGAGCGGCGCCAACGCGCCCGTTTGGTTGGTTTACTACCCCAGGACACCGACGACCCTTTCCCGTCGACAGTAGCGGAGACCGTACTGATCGGCCGCCACCCCTACTTGCGGCCATGGCAACTGGAAGGCCCCGAAGATCTCGCCCACGCCGAAGCGGCATTGGCGATGGTGGGGCTGAAGTCGCTGGCCCGGCGCGACGTGGGGACCTTGTCCGGCGGCGAACGTCGCCGCCTCGCTCTCGCCACCTTGTTGTGTCAGGCGCCGTCCCTGATGCTCCTGGACGAACCCACCAATCATCTCGACCTGCATTATCAGATCAAACTACTGACCCTGATACGCGAGCAAGTACGCAAGGGGCCACGGGCAGCATTGTTGAGTCTGCACGACGTCAACCTCGCGCTGCGTTTTTGCAGTCACGCTTTGCTTTTGTACGGCGACGGCGAATGGGAACTCGGTGCCGTCGACCAGGTGGTGAATCGCGCCAGCTTGCGGCGTTTGTATCGTCACGAGATGATCGAGACCGGCACTGATTCACGGAAATTGTACATACCTGCATGACATGCTCGAGCAGCGCGGTGCGTGATCACGCGACTCGCGCTGCAGCTTGCGAAGTCACACGGAAAATCTCGACCAAAGGATGTCGGCAATGCGCACAGTGATCGTTTTGTTGCTGGTGACCCTCGCGGTGGGTGTGCTGGTGCGGTTGTCTGGAATCCATGAGCGCGAACACCGCAGTGCCACTGAAAAAAACGCTGCCATCGCAGATGCGCAGCGACCCTCGCCAGAGCAGGGTACCGCGCCCGGCTACAACACCAGGCCGGAAACGGCGATCGACACCGAACAATTGCCCAATGTGGTC
This sequence comes from uncultured Gammaproteobacteria bacterium, assembly GCA_963773585.1. GTDB lineage: Bacteria > Pseudomonadota > Gammaproteobacteria > JASBUN01 > JASBUN01 > CAVXJN01. The sequence continues at coordinate 1,227,571 of CAVZBR010000004.1, read as the reverse complement.
ATAGCCGCCGACGCGGCGGACAACGATCCGCTTCCGTACTACAAACTCGCGCCCGACACCTACATGATTTACGCCAATGCGGCCGTGGTGGATGAGCACAATCGCGGTTTCACTGGCAACGCGGGCTTTGTGGTCACACCTGCCGGCGTCGTGGTCATCGACTCGCTCGGTACTCCGAAGCTGGGGCGGCGCCTGATCGCCACCATCCGTTCCGTCACGCAGACGCCCATCACGCACTTGATCCTGACTCACAACCACCCGGACCACGCCTTCGGCGCACCGGCGTTTCGGGCGCTCGGCAATGTAGTGATTCTGAGTCACCAGGGCACGCTGGATTATCTGGACTCTCAGACCTTCGAAAAGTCGGTGACCTATCGTCGCCAGTTGTTGGGCGACGATATGGAGGGTTTCGAAACCGTGCGGCCGGACCGGATGATCGGCGGTGAGCGTTTCACGCGCTACAGCCTCAGCGTCGGCGGGCGCCGTTTCGACATCTACAACGTCGGTCAGCACCACTCCCACGGCGACCTGATCGTCCATCAAACGGCTGCCGGCATACTCTGGATTTCCGATCTCGCCTTCAATAATCGCGTCACCTATATGGCCGACGGCCGCAGCCGCCAAATCCTGGAAGCGGAAGACTGGCTGCTGCGTTCGTTTCCCCAGGCACGACTGATGGTGCCCGGGCACGGCAGCGCGCAAACCCCGCCCTTCCCAATGGTGAAACGCACCGGCTCCTACGTCAGCAAATTACGCCAACAGATGTACCAGGCCATAGAAGACGGATTGGGTCTGAACGAAGCGGTAGCCAAAGCGCGGTTCCCAGACTGGGAATCGGTACGCTTATACGACCAGAACCATCGAGCCAACGCCCATTTCGTGTATCTCGAGATGGAACAGGAAGCATTCTGAGGCCGCGGCCCGCAGTCACGGGCATTAGCCTTGGGCCGAGATCCTGCGACGCGCGCGGTACTGCAGCCAGGTCTCCAGTCCTTGGGCGTTGAGTTCGATATCAGTCCCCATCAATTCCAAAATCCGCGCCTGCGGCAAATCACAACCGTGAACCTTGAGTGAGGAGAGCACCTGCGTCTGAACGCCTTGACGCAGGTGTGCCAAGCGCTCACTTCCCGGGGGATCCTCAGCGAGGGAGAGGGCCAGCGCAGCCAGGGCATCGATGTGGCGATGCAGCTTGTCGGCCAACGGCCGGGGCCGCTCGACGCAACCAAAGTGGGTGAGGAACATGCGTTCGGGCCCCAGATCCATGAGCCGTTCGATGGAATCATGCAGCGCGTCCGGTTCGAACTGCACCGGTGTGGTCGTGGGAAAGATCCAGGGTCCGGCGCCATTATCAAACTCACGGTACGACAATCCGAAGGTATCGCCGCTGAAAATACCGCGGCTGTGGGAGTCGTACACACAATAGTGGTGCTTGGCGTGACCCGGCGTATCGAGAAACAGCAATCGCCGGCCGCCGAGGGCGATGGCGAAGCCGTCTTCGGCTTCAATCACGCGCTCCGGCTCAACCGGCAGGATGTCACCGAACGCCACTCGCATCTGCTGCTCGCCGTACACCGCCGTGGCGCCGGCGATCAGCTTGCTCGGATCGAGCATGTGGGGCGCGCCGCGAGGATGCACCACCAACTTCGCGTTCGGCAATCGCTGCATCAGGACGCCGGCGGCACCGGCATGGTCCAGATGCACGTGGGTCACCAACAACAACTCGACCGCCGGTCGCTCGATACCTAATTGATCGAGTGCCGCCAACAGCGTTTCGGCGCCCGGCGCAACGCCGACATCCACCAGCGCGGCTTTGCCGCCGTGGACCATGAGGTGAGCCGCCACCATCCCAGGCCGCTGAAATCCGGTATCGATGGTATGGATACCAAACCCCTGATCGGTGATCGTCGATGCCTTCATAGCACTAGTCTAACGGTCCCTGGCATTGCTCGACAGGCCCCCGGAGCCGATGCAGCGCTTGACAGTGTCGCAGCCGGGCCCTACGGTGTGGCGACCTCAGGTAACGGGAAGTCGGTGCGCTCCACAGTAGCCATTCCGACGCTGCCCCCGCAACGGTAGGCGAGTCAAAACCGGCAATACACCACTGCGCACAAGCGCGGGAAGGTGCCGGTTGCGGAATCACAGCTCGCGAGCCCGGAGACCGCCCTGGGGTAAACCCTGGTTTGCGTCGCGGCGGGCGGCGCGGGTGGATCGCCTATCCGATCGCAAACCAGGCCGTACGATCCAAGCAGTACACGAGGCCGGGTTGCACTCCATCAGCATCATCAGCGGCGCAAACATAGGCGCTGCACACGTATCCGAGCGCCCGGCAATAGGCCGCCGGCGCGGTGCACTGTTGGGCGGTTTCCTGGTCGTGTCGGTGCTGCTGCATGGCGCCCTGCTGTTACTGCCGACCGAGCCTCAACCGCCACGGCCGCGCGACGGTGGCGAACCCGGCATGCTGCAGATCCGCATGGCGACCACTGCTGCCGCCACGGCACCGAAACCGCTAGCGCCGCCATCGCCGCGAGCCCAGGTAGCAGCGGCGTCGCCATCGGCGAAAACACCGGTAACCACCCCACAGCCACCTGCGCAGATCAGCCATCCGCCGCTGGCAGCGAAAGCACGTTCCGAACCACGGCCCGAGCCGCACTCCGAACCTGCATCGAGATCGGCACCGGAATCGGCACCGGAATCGGCACCGGAATCGACGCGGGAATCGGCGCGGGAACCTGCACCCAAATCCGCACCGGAATCGGCGCCGACAGCGGCGGCCGCTACGCCGTCGAAGCGCGGGTCCTCGACGGCGGCCGCAGCCGAGTCGCAGGCCGCCGAGCCGAATGCGAAGCCGTCACCGACCTCGGTTGCGGCTCGGCTACGGGTACGCTTACAGGAATCGTTGCGCAGCCATTTCTATTACCCGAGCATCGCTCGGCACCGGGGTTGGGAAGGCAAAGTGGAAGTCGGGCTGCGCGTCGAAGCGAACGGCCGACTGAGCGCCGTGCGTATTTTGCGTACTTCAGGGTTTGCAGTCCTCGACCACGCCGCGCTGACCAGCGTCAGCCGCATCTCCCAGCTCCCGGGAGCGGCGTCATGGCTCGGCGGCCATGCCATCGACATGGTACTGCCGGTACAATACCGGTTGGTGGACGGATGAAACCATGGGAAACCGACTGAGCAAAATCTATACCCGTACCGGCGACGACGGCACCACTGGTCTCGCCGACGGCAGCCGCGTCGACAAGGATTGTCCGCGTATGGAAGCCATTGGCGATGTCGACGAGCTGAACAGCGTGCTCGGCATGGCGTTGGCGGAACCGCTGCTACCGGAAGCCATCGCCTCGTGCTTGCGCGAGCTGCAGCACGATTTGTTCGACCTGGGTGGTGAACTCAGCGTTCCCGGTCATGCCATGATCGTGGCGGCGCACGTAGCGCGCTTGGAGCAGCAGCTGGAAGAACTCAACGCCGCGCTGCCGCCGCTGAAGGAGTTCATTTTGCCCGGCGGCAGCCGCCCTGCGGCGATGTGCCATCTGGCGCGCACCGTCTGTCGGCGCGCTGAACGGCGCCTGGTTACGCTGGCGCGCGCCGAGACTTTGAATCCGCAGTTGCGGGTCTATCTCAACCGCCTGTCCGATTTGCTGTTTGTAGTGGCGCGCGTGGTGGCGCGCAGTGACGGCGGCAGGGAAATTTTCTGGCGGCAGCGACGTTAGCGTCGAGCGACCTTGAAGCAATCATGAGATCGGCAAAAGGAGCGACAGTGAAGCAACCAGTGGTATTGGTCGGCGTGGGCGAAATGGGCAGCGTGTTCGCGCGGGGATTGCTGCGTGCGGGTTATCCGGTCTACCCGGTCACCCGGAACACCAATATCGCGGAAATCGCAACCTCGATAACGGACCCGAACCTGGTGCTGATCGCCGTCGCGGAAACCGACCTGCACGATGTCCTGGAGCAGTTGCCCGACGCTTGGAGGACCTGCGCTGGGTTATTGCAAAACGAACTCTTGCCGCGAGATTGGCAGCGCCACGGTCTGACCGATCCCACGGTGATCTCCGTTTGGTTCGAAAAAAAACCCGGGCAGGAGCCCAAAGTCATCATGGACTCGCCCGCCTATGGGCCACGGGCCGAAACCTTGTGCGAAGCGTTGTCCAGCACCGATATCGGCTGCCGCGTACTCGACGACGCCGATGCATTGCTGCATGAGTTGGTGTTGAAGAACGTATTCATCCTGACTACCAACATCGCCGGGCTGAAGACCGGCGGCACCGTGGGCGAGTTGTGGTTGCGCCACGAGGATCTGGCACGAGCCGTGGCGGGCGAAGTCATCGAGATACAGGAGTCTCTTTGCGATCGCAGTTTCGATCGGGAAGATCTGATCCAGGGCATGCTGGCGGCCTTTCGCGGCGACCCCGAACATAAATGCATGGGACGTAGCGCCCCGGCGCGCTTGCGACGAGCACTTACGCAGGCGGATGAAGCGCAACTCGCAGTACCGACTTTGCGGGAAATCGCCGAAGGCGTGGACTGAACTTTTGGCCGGCGTTAGCGCAAGCGACGTAATGCGCCTCGCCCTAGTCCTGCAGCGGCCATAACCACGCCGCTCCGCGAACACCGCTGGAGTCACCGTGGCGGGCAGCCGATAAACGGGTGTCGACCCGGTCCGAAAATACATAGCGCCCCCACAGTCGGGGCACGTTTCGGTAGAGCCGGGCAATGTTGGACAAACCGCCGCCGAGTACGATCACTTCCGGATCGAGGATGTTGATCACACCTGCCAGTGCGCGTGCCATACGATCTTCGTAGCGCAACAGGGTCTGCTCGGCTTCCTGGTCTCCCGATTGCGCCAGGGACACGATCGACTCGACGGTCAGGCGGTTCCCCGTGCGCGCCGCGTGCTCGGCGCTCATGCCCGGGCCCGACAGAAACGTCTCCACACAGCCCTGCTTGCCGCAGTAGCACGGCGGACCGGGCAATTCGTCGGCTTGGGGCCACGGCTGTGAGTTGTGGCCCCATTCGCCGGCAATGGCATTGATGCCACGCAGCAGCTGGCCCCGCACCACGATGCCTGCGCCGGTGCCCGTGCCGACGATGACGCCGAACACGACTTCGGCGCCGGACGCCGCACCATCCACCGCTTCGGAAAGTGCAAAGCAATCGGCGTCGTTGGCGATGCGGATCGGGCGTTGGAGCAACGCCGCCAAATCCTGTTCCAACGGCTGATCGTTGAGACAAACGGAGTTGGAATTTTTGATCAGGCCGGTCGCCGCAGAAACCGCGCCGGGAGCGGCGACACCCACGCTGGCGCGGCAATCCAGGGCCCGTTCCAGATAGGTGACCAGCCCAACCACGGTATCCAGCGCGGCCTGATAATCGCCCACCGGGGTCGGAATGCGTTGCCGCAGGGAAACACCGCCCTGGTCGTCGAGCGCCACGGCTTCGACTTTGGTGCCTCCGAGATCGACGCCAATGCGCACGGGCGCTCAGCCTCCTGTCACGCAACGGGAACGGCGGCAAGCCACCGCACGCGCCGTCTACTCAATATGCCATGCCACCGAGTGTGAACAGCGCCACTACGATTCCCCATAACATGGCGCTGCGCATGACGATGGCGCGCGCCGCACGGACCACGCTGACGTCCACCCGCCCAGGAACGCCGGTAAGCGGCTGCGGTTCGCGCTCGTAGCGTTCCGGACCCAAGGCGCCCAGCGCCACGTTGTGCAGCAGTTCGTAATTGGCATCGAACAGATCATGGGTCCCGGGTGCCGACCCACGCCATTCATGCAGCGCATCGTCGAAGCTGCCGGCCAAGGCATAGCTGATGCCCACCAACCGCACCGGTACCCAGTCGAGAATCGCAAGCAACTGACGCGCGCTGGCGCGGAAGCGGTCGCTGTCCGACGCTTCGATGCCCGGGCGCGGTTGCGCAAGTAGCCACGCAAGCCGGTACAGCAGCGCCCCTACCGGGCCCAGCAACGCGAACCAGAACACCACCGCGAACAGCCGGTGCTGGGATTGCACCATCACGACGCCGCTCAACTCGATCGGGTCCTCGATCGCCTCCGCCGCCAGCCACTGATCCGCGGCACTGCGTGCGCTTTCGCGGTCTCCAGCCTCGAGCGCATCGCAGCAACGATCGAGTGCGCGCTCCAGTGGCTGGTACCGCAGGCTGTAGATCAGCACCGCCAATGCGAACAACAAACCCAGCAGGCCGAGCCATGCGCCGTGCAGCAAACCCTGAAGAAACGCCACCAGCAAGATCGGAAACGCCAATACCAGCGCGATACCGGCGGGCCCGTGCCAGAACGATCGGTTGCTGAATCGGGTACTGAGACCGCGGAAGTAGTCTTCGAACCACTGGTCACTACGCCAGTGGTCGACGCGGTCCGATAGAAGTTCGATGGCGAAGGCAATTACGAGAACAATCAGAGTCATGGCGTTCGGATCGGATGGAAAGGCCCTAGTGTCGACGCTCGTCGGCGATCTTGCAAGCCCGCCATCAGTACCGTCGGGTGGCGTGCAGAAGCGCCTCGAGCTTGCCCCAGTCGAACGCCTCGCCGGGATCGGTTTTGCGCCCGGGCGCCACATCGCAATGACCGACGATGCGTTCGGGTACGATCGAAGGGTAGGTCTGCAGCAATACCTTCAGCACTTGCGCCAACTGCAGGTACTGGACATGTTCGTACGTAACGTCGTCGGCACCCTCCAATTCGATGCCGATCGCATAATCATTGCAGCGCTCGCGCCCGGCGAGACACGATTCCCCGGCATGCCACGCGCGTTGTCCGAATCCGACGTATTGCACCAGACTGCCATCGCGTCGGATCAGCAAATGACTCGAAACACGCAGCCCGGCGATCTCGCGGAAATAGGGATGGGCGCCGGCGTCAAGGCGGTTGGTGAACAAGTCGTCGATCCAGGGTCCTCCGAACTGCCCCGGCGGCAAACTGATGCCATGAATGATCACTGCGTCCACTACGGCTTGCGGCGGGCGCTCATCGGCATTCGGCGAAGGAACGTGTCGCGCTTGGTCCAGCCATCCGGTGGTCGAATTGATTTTCACGGCGCGCCCGGGATGGACCGCGGCACCGACGGCGAGCCGCTGGGCAGCGGCCGGGACGCCCGATGGTCCCGATGGACGGATCTGGCCGGCAAGAGCGCGCGCTCGGATTCGAAGCTTGGTACCGATGCTGCGGTGATTTCAGCCCCGCGCGAGTGCGGCACCCCAAGGTCGAGGACGTCGACCGTGATCCACTGCTGCACTTGGCAGTCAACCGCGGCGATGCCTAGCATCGCTCCGAAAGCGTGCTGACACCGAAATAGATGGATCACACGGATATCAATCATGTCGGCCGCGTGTTCTGCGCGACACCGGTTGAGCGCAGTACAGCATGACGAGTGATCAGGCGGCCAGTCGACTGGCCATGATCTCCAATCCTTCGCCATGCTCGACAATGGCCTCCAGGGCTGCACGGGCATCGACCTCGCAGATTCCCAAGCGCGCCAGCAGATCGCCGGGAAGATCGCTGGAGTGTTCGTCACCGATGCCACGCCCCGCCAGCAAGCGATTCGCCAGCAAGACCAGATTCGGGTACACGGCGTAGGTCCCGGAAAACTCCTCGTCGTGATGCTGACGAATTGCGCTCAATACTTCTTCAGGCATGTTCCACGACTGCATCAGCCAGGCGCCCAGTTCCAAGTGAGTGACGCCGAGAAGTTGTTCTTCCAGGATCAGTTGCGGCCGCTCCGGTTCTCGGGCCACGGCTTCATTCAGGGAGCGGAATTCATCGGGAAACAAATGTCCCAACAGCAAAATTCCGAAATTGTGCAACAGTCCGGCCAAGTAGGCCATGCCGGGGCGCGGCCGCTGCATGCTCGGTACCAGCGCGGCCAGTTGCTGCGTCAGCGACGCACAGTAGATGCCGTGGCGCCAGTATGCTTCCAGCCCCAACGGGCCATTGCTGGGATTGCGAAACGAACGCCCGACCGAGACCCCGAGAGCAACGTCCATCACCAAGTCATAACCGAGCACCCGAGAAATCACGTCACGCACCGACTCCACCTGGCCCCGGTATCCGTACAGAGGCGAATTCGCATAGCGCAGCAACTGCGCAGCCAGACTCGGGTCCTGCTCCACGATCGCCGCCAGGTCGGTAGCATTGGCGTACGGGTTGACGGACAGCTGCAACAATTCCTGAGCGACCTTGGGCATCGCCGGCAGGTCGTCGGTAGCCTCCAGGCGCGCCCGGATCCGTTGGCGTCGCTCAGCGCGACCGTCGTCGACCGCAGGAACGCTCGGGCGGGCAAACCTGTGCTGGACGGATCGCGGCCCCTGCAGCGCGCCAAAGTCGGCACCGCTGAGTCGGCACAAAACCTGGGCATTGAGGGGAAAAAAAACCTGTTCCGCGGCCAGCAGCGACTCGTCCACCAGCGCTGGCAACTGATAAAGCTGTGCCAGCGGCAGGCAGCTCTCACCATGGCAGCCCGGGACATCCCGGGGCGCGACGGCATGGAAATTGCGCGCAGTGTCCCGGTTGACCTGCTCCAGGTTCAACCGCACAGTCGCCGGGTAGACCGCGAGGACCGTACTATCCTGATCGCGCAACAACCGTGCGACCGCGACCGCGGCCGGGTCCACCCCGAGTGCGCGGACCGCCTGAGCTGCAGTATTGGCGCCGGGATGCACGAGGAAACGATAAGGGATGCCCTTTTCGAACAAGAAGCGTTTGACGGTAATCGGTACGGTCGCCATATTGGGCCCCCCATGCGCACCCGGATCGCGCCTTTATGACATGCACGGCGCCGGGCGGCAACCTGGACAAGATGAAGTATAACTCGCCAGCGCGCCGGCAAAGTGTGATTGGATACTCCATTTTTCAGTAAGTTCTCCGTACAATACGGGCCAATATGCGAAACCGACAAGTACTTTTCCATTCCCGCAGCCGCACTCTCGCCGTTCTCCTCGCCGTTTTTGCGACGGCTTGGAGCGCGCTCACGTTGGCGGCTTCCACCGGCTATATCACGGATGATCTTGAGGTCACCCTGCGCACGGGCACCAGCACCAAGCACGGCATCGTGCGCGTGCTGCCCACGGGGAGCCGACTGACCGTACTCGAAAATGACCCCGATTCCGGCTACAGCCGGGTGCGCACCGAGGGCGGTGCCGAAGGTTGGGTGTTGTCCCGGTACGTGGTCAGCGATCCACCGGCCAAAGTTCGCCTGGATACGGTCGAGGCGCAACTCAAACAGACGCGCGAACAACTCAAGACGGCGCAGCAGCAACTCGAGCAGAGCAACACCAAGGTCTCCTCCTTGGGCGACACCCGCGAGCAACTGGCGCAGGAAAACACCAAACTGAAGCGCGATCTGGAAGAAATCCGCCGCACTTCGTCCAACACCCTGAAGATTGCCGATCAAAACCGGCAATTGAACCGACGTGTGGCGGAAATGGAAAATGAAGCCATGTTGCTGCGGCAGGACAATGCCACCCTGAAGGACCGCAGCCGCCGTGATTGGTTCGTGGTCGGGGCGATCGTGGTCGTGGGCAGCATGCTGCTCGGCATCGTGCTGACCCGGATTCGCTGGCGCAAGCGTACCGGTTGGGGCGATCTGTAGGCGAGCGACGCGCGGCGATGCTCAGCCTTCGCCGCGCGCTTCCTTCTCCATCTGTTCGAGGCTGATGTGGCGCACGTCGCGCCCGCGCACCAGGTAGATCAAGTATTCACTGATGTTGCGCGCATGATCGCCGATTCGTTCCAGTGCCCGTGCCGCCCAGATGATGTCCAATGACCGGGTAATCGCGCGCGGGTCTTCCATCATGAAGGTGATCTGCTGACGGATCACACCCTCGTATTCGTGATCCACCGTGGCGTCGCGGTGGGCGACGCGCAGCGCCGCCTCCACATCCATGCGGGCAAATGAATCCAGCGCCGCATGTACCATTTCCCGCGCCTGATTGCCGAGGCTCTGGATCTCCATGTATTGGGTCTTCGGGCGTTCCATCTCCGCCAGATGCAAACCCATGCGGGCGACTTTTTCCGCTTGGTCGCCGATGCGTTCGAGATCCGTAATGGTCTTGATCACGGCTACCAGTAGCCGTAAGTCGCTGGCTGCCGGCTGTCGCCGCGCCAACACGTGGGCGCATTCCTCATCCAGCGCCACTTCCATGGCGTTGACCTTGTAGTCGTTGGTAATGACTGTCTCCGCCAACTCGACATCGGCGGATACCAGCGCGCTCACCGCATCGGTGATCTGCTTTTCCACCAATCCGCCCATCGACAGCACGCGTCTGCGGATGTCTTCCAACTCTGTGTTGAACTGCTGCGATATGTGATGGCCGAGCGGATTCTTGTCCATAATCGTTCCTCGTTGTTCCTGTGATCGCCGATGGGGAGCGCAACGTCAGCAGCAGGCTTCGCGAACAACCTTAGCATGCGGACTCCACGCCCGCGTCAATTTTGCGGGCTACTCCGCAAGCCGATTCCAAGCGCGTCCGTTCGGGCGTTTCCCTGCAGGAAAATCCGCGTATTGCAGTCTGAAACGCCCGCCCGACGGCACATGCCGGTTGGGCTCACGGCTGATGCTCCCGCACCAGCGCTTCCTGAGCGATTCGCTCCGGAAGAAAATGGCACGCGAATACGCTGCCCTCTCCAGGATTGCTCGAGATACTCAAGCGCGCGTCGTGGCGCATCAACACGTGTTTGACGATCGCAAGTCCGAGCCCGGTGCCGCCAGCCTCCCGCGATCGTCCGACATCCACCCGATAGAATCGTTCAGTGAGCCGGGGAATGTGTTGAGCGGCGATCCCGATGCCCGTATCGGCGACTTCGAAATGCGCGCCCTCGTCATCCGAATACCACCGTATCTGAATACGACCGTCGGCCGGCGTGTAACGCACCGCATTGTAGATCAAGTTCGAAAACGCGCTGCGCAGCTCGGTCCGCGATCCCAGCAACCACAGCCCGCTTTGTGCATCGAGCTCGATGGTGTGGCTGCTCTTGCTCAACACCTCCGCATCTTCACGCAACATGCCCAGCAGCGCGGGCACATCCACCAGTTGCCGGTCCGATTGCACGCTCTCTGTCTCGAGGCGGGACAACAGCAGCAAATCGGTGACGATCTGCTGCATCCGGGACGCCTGCTGTTCCATGGCGCCGAGGGATCCGGCCCACTCCCGGGCACAATCGTCGTTCGCATCCTGCAGCGTTTCCAGATAGCCGCTGATTACGGTCAGCGGCGTGCGCAATTCATGGGACACGTTGGCAATGAAATCGCGGCGCATCTGTTCGAGCAGTTGCAGCCTGGTAATGTCCCGGGCGACCAACAGGCGCTGGTTGTTGCCATATGGAATGATGCGAATGGATAACGACGCACGCTCGTCCACCGGACTCGGTATGACCAATGATTCGCTGAATGTGCCCGATTCCAGGTAGCGCAACAGGTCCGGATGTCGCACCAGATTGGTAAGCGGCAAGCCGACATCGTGAGGCTGCTTCAATCCGAATGCTTTTACGGCTGCGTCGTTCCACCATTGGATCAGGCCGTCCTGATCCAGCACCACCGTCGCGTCCGGCATGGCGGCCGTGGATTCGCGGAACCTGCCGAGCATTGCGGCAAGCTTCTTCTTGCGCCTGCGGTTTCGACGCTGGAGGCGGTAAAGCTGGTAATAGACGTCCCCCCAAACCCCTTGCACCTCGGGCGTCGCGCGACCTTTGCTACGCAGCCAGCGCTCCAGATTGCGAAGCTGGTAGAGGTGATAGATAAGGTACCCCAGGAGCGCCAGCACCAGCGCGGCGCTGACATGGCCGGTCACCAGCCCCAGGGGTAGCGCGACGAACAGCAGACCTACGACGCGCCAGAATTCGAGGACCCATGAACCGCTCAAGACTTACACCTGCGTGGAAAATCGATATCCGGCGCCACGAACGGTCTGAATCAACGTATCGCACTCCTGCTCGCCAAGCGCTTTGCGTAGCCGGCGGATGTGGACGTCCACGGTGCGTTCTTCGATATACACATTTTGTCCCCAGACCTGATCCAACAACTGGCTGCGAGTATACACCCGCTCCGGATGGGTCATGAAGAAACGCAAAAGCCGATATTCGGTGGGTCCCAGTTCCACCGAAGCTCCGCGTGCAGCCACCCGGTGAGAGCTCGGATCCAGCCGCAGCGCGCCGATTTCGATCGCGCTATCCTCGGCCGCGGGTTCGATTCGCCGCAATACGGCGTGGATTCGCGCCACCAGTTCTCTGGGCGAGAAAGGCTTGGTGACATAGTCGTCCGCGCCCACCTCCAAACCGCGTATCTTGTCGTTTTCTTCGCTGCGGGCGGTCAGCATGATGATCGGGATGCGCGCTGTGAGCTCGCTTTTTTTCAGCCGCCGCGCCACATCGACGCCGGAACCGTCCGGCAGCATCCAATCCAGCAGAATCAAGCTCGGCGCATGATCCGCCACCTGGGTGATGGCGTCCTGTCCGTCCGCCGCTTCTCGCACATCGAATCCAGCGCGAGTCAGCGCGAAATTGACCATGTCCCGGATCGCAGCCTCATCATCGACGATCAATATACATTTGTTGCTCAACATGGCCGCGCCCCATTCGTCATCATGGCGTCATTAAAAGGCAGTTTTGTTACAGCGTAGTGACAATCGCATCGACGTGCAGGAGCAATCCCTGGGCGCCGCACCGTCGAATCGGCAGTGGCGCGAATTCAATTGACCGCTTTTCGAGCATCCAGCCGCCGTACGAAGTCCTCTATGATCAGGCGGTAGAGGTCGCCCTTTATGACCGCGTCTTCCACGCCTGCGTCGATATTGGGATTATCGTTCACTTCGATGACATAGACACCGTCGCGGTTCTGCTTCATGTCCACGCCGTAAAGACCGTCGCCAATTAGATTTGCGGCTTTGACTGCAGTGGCGAGCACGTCGGGCGGCGCCTCGTCCACAGCCCAGGTCCGGAACGCGCCTTCGGTAAAGCCGCCTTTGCCGTCATATTGCACGATTTGCCAGTGCTCCTTGCTCATGAAGTACTGGCTCACATATATCGGCTTGCGATTCAGCACCCCGATCCGCCAATCGAATTCCGTGTACAGAAACTCCTGGGCAAGAATCAGCTCGGAGCTTTTGAACAAACGTTCCGAAATCTCATTGAGACCGGCGCGATCCTGGGCCTTGAATACCCCCTGAGAGAACGAACCGTCGGGCACTTTGATCACCATAGGGTAGCCGATCGCCTTCTCCATGGCGTCCAGGTCCTGGCGCGCCGCGATCACGGTCTTGGGGGCGGGAATACGCTTGGCTCGCAGCAATTCAGCCAGGTAGACCTTGTTGGTGCATTTGCGAATGGAGGTCGGATCGTCGATCACGACCATACCTTCGCTCTCGGCTTTTTTGGCGAAGCGGTACGTATAGTGATTGATGCGGGTGGTATCGCGAATGAACAGCGCGTCGTACTCCGCCAGGCGCGAATAATCCCGGGGTTGAATCAGATCCACGGACACACCGACCCCGGCGCCAGCCTTGATGAAGTTGTTCAGCGCGCGCTTGTCGGAAGGCGGCAGTGGATCATCCGGATTATGCAGAATTGCCAGGTCGTAGCGCGCCGGAGCACGCAGCTTCGGCGAGCGCCAACGCCGCTTCAAATAACCGCTCAGCGCCTCGATAAAAAAGGTGCGCTGATCGTCCTTGAGCCGACCGACCGAACGCGGCTTGATGGCGGTGATGTGCCACTGATCAGCACGTTCGAAGGTGATACGCAACAGCGGACAAGCGAAAGTTTCAAAAATCTGGCGAGCCAACTCGGCGAGCTGCGGGTAACGGCATTGGCCGAAATATACATCGAGTTCGAATACCGTTAATGCACTGTCGCCCCGGTGGCGGCGAAAGCTTTTGCGGACCACGTCGTCGAGGTCGACCGCATCGAGACTGTACATGGATTTGCTGCTCAGATTGAGCATGGTCTTGACCATCGGGATCACCCGATGACCGCGAGCTTCGGCCAGGAGCGAACAATAATATGCGACGCTCAAGTAGCGGTAACTGCCGCACAAGTTGATGACTTGCACATTGCGCAGCTTGAAATATTCCTGACCGGTCAGGTAGTCGTCGGCATCGACCACCGGGCAACCCACATCGCCGAAATCCCAGTCTTCCGGATCCTCTACCAGAATGATCTGCGTACTCATTTCTCTCTCAGCTTCGGTCAGGGTTCGTTGCGACGGATGATCAATGCGGCGCGCAGACCGGATTTCCCGTAACGCGCCATGCGTTCGAAGTCGCGGCGTAAGATCGGCATATTCACGCAATCGGTCACGGTTTTACCTTTTTCCCAGTCAACGTAGGGGTCGTGGACGTATACGAAGCGTTCGTCGAACCCGGTCACCACCACCCAGTGGGGAAATTTTTCCTGGTATATACGGTAGGAACTGATCAACACCACCGGTATTCCGCCCTGCTCGAAGCTCTCGTACATCTCCTCAACCGTCAGGCGCCGATAATGCAGCGGAATCGGCAAATGCGCGATCTCTTCGGCGAAGTCCTCCTGCACTACGCGCATCACTTCCTTCTTCTCTTCACTGCGCACTGAATCGAGGAACAAGGCACCTTCTTCGCTGAGATACAGCGCCACGTCGAACCCCCGATGGTGGGCCGACAGCGCAAGGCCATAGGGTCCGCAACCGCCATGCCCGGAGGTCATGAATACCGTGGTCGATTCGCGCCAGATACGGATCTCCAGCTTGCGATCGAGCTCGAGGTGCGGGTTGAGCGCCTGCATCGCCATCATCAACGCCGCTGGGCCGCAGGTGAATTCCAGCGTCTGTTCGTAATAAGGCACGCGCGCCATCTCTGGTTCGAGATGGGGGGCGAGCATTTTCTCGAAGCGCAGGGCGCCCATGTGATCTTCATAGTAGTCTTCGTAGGCGCCGAAGCGCCGATAACCCTGCTTTTCGAACATACGGATGGAAGAGACATTGTCGCTGCGAATCTCCAATCGCATGTAGACGCACTCGGCGTCGCGAGCGGATTGCTCAGCCGCTTCCACCAGATGCACGCCCGCCCCACGGCCGCGCCAATCCGGACTCACGGCGATGGAATACAAGCGCGCCAAGGATGTCCCTGCGTTGAACAACACCATGACATAGCCGCGCAACGTATCGCCTTCGGCGTCGACGAGAGTGGACGCTCTCGCTTTGGTCAACATGTATCGGAAATTGCGTCTCGAAAGGCGGTCGCTCTCGAAACAGGTTTGCTCCAGGGCCACCAAGGCGTCCAGGTCGCGAAGCGAAGCGGGTCTGATCAACGTAAGGTTACCGGATACGTGGGGCGGTATCGCCGCAAACCGGGCGCACACTAGCACGCGCCGTTGCCAAATACACCATCGGCAGCTGGCGCCGGGAGTTCAATGCGCACTGCCTGGACCACACTCCACCAATAGATCCAGGATCAGGCCGAAAAAGCTGCTGCCACCACCGTCCCGGAAGCGCCAACCAAGGTGCACACCGCAGCGGGCGCACAGCGCAACTTGCCACCGATAACCCGGGAACCAGGTCCAGCGGCTGGTGGGGCGGCCAAAGGGAACGCAGCCGGGCGCCTGGGCAAAACAACCGATTCGAAACAGCACGCCTTCCGGATTGGCGCACAGGTGCTCGTGGCGGCCCGCTTGCTCGCTGCGGACCTCCGCCGACGTGATCGCCGCGCCGCACGCCGAACAGCACAAGCGCACGTGTTCGTCGGTGGCGGTCGGAGTCGTTTCCGGTTGTCGCCCGCTACGATCGCCGCGGCCGTCACCGCGATTGTCGCGCGCTGCCAGCGGCACACCCACATAGTGCGGCGGCGCTACCGATTCCATGGTCCTGGTCATCATCCCAAATTAGCACAGCGCCCGCTTGCTGGACGTCCGGGCACAGTTCAGAATCGCGCTATGACCGGTTCCGTACCAGGCTTGTTCGACATGACCCGGCAGCTCATCGCTGCGCCGTCCATGAGCAGCGTCAATCCCGATTACGACACCGGCAACCGTGCTGTCATCGAGCTGCTCGCCGGCTGGCTGGACAGCCTGGGATTCGCCGTCGAAATTATGGATCTGCCCGATTGGCCCGGAAAGGCCAATCTGATCGCCACCCTTGGACAGGGGCCGGGTGGCCTGGTGCTCGCCGGCCACACCGACACCGTCCCCTACGACCCCGGCCGCTGGAACCACGACCCGTTTCAGCTGACCGAAGCCAATGGCCGCTGGTACGGCCTTGGCACCGCCGATATGAAGACCTTTCTCGCCCTGGCGATCGAGGCGGCCCGTGACCTGCGAAGCGAGACCCTGCAGGCGCCGCTGATCATCCTCGCGACCGCGGACGAGGAAAGCTCCATGGACGGCGCCAAGGAACTGGTGCATCAAGGACGCCCCGCGGCCCGTTACGCGGTGGTCGGGGAACCCACCGGGCTGAAACCGGTACGCATGCACAAAGGCATCCTGATGGAAGCAATCCGCATCATCGGGCGCTCCGGCCATTCCAGCGACCCTGCCCTGGGCGCCAATGCCCTGGAAGGCATGCATGAAGTCATCGGCGAACTACTCAAGTGGCGCGGCGAACTCCAGCGCGATCATCGCCAGACCATGTTCTCGGTACCGGTACCGACTTTGAACCTGGGACATATCCACGGCGGCGACAATCCGAATCGCATCTGCGCCGAGTGCGAATTGCATATCGATCTGCGGCCGCTGCCGGGCATGGACCTCGCGGAATTGCGTGCTCAGCTCAGCGCGCGCTTGCGTCCGCTTGTGGAAGCCCGTGGCCTGCAGATTGAAATCAGACCGTTGTTCGAAGGCATTCCGGCATTCGCCACCGCAGCGGATTCGGCACTGGTGCGTGCCGCGGAAAAGCTCACCGGCCACAGCACCGGCGCCGTTGCCTTCGGAACCGAGGCCCCCTACTTCGCGCGCCTCGGCATGGACACAATCGTGCTCGGCCCCGGCGACATCGACCAGGCGCATCAGCCCGATGAGTATTTGGCCCTGGACCGCATCCGCCCCACCGTCGACCTGCTGCGCGGACTCATCGAGCGCTTCTGCCTGCAAGTGGCGCGCTGAGCCTACCCGTGGCAGTGATGTCACGGCACGTTGTATAGTTTCGCCTGGTCGAACCATCGGGATCCCACCATTGGCGAACAAGAAACATAAAAACGATCCGACCTTCGTCGACTGGTTTCGCAGCACCTCGCCGTACATCCACGCCCATCGCGGCCGGACGTTCGTCATCATGGTATCCGGAGAAGCGATCGCCGACCCGGGCTTCGGGCACATCGTGCATGACTTGGCGATCCTCAACAGTTTGGGCGTTCGCCTGGTGCTGGTGTACGGCGCCCGACCGCAGATCGAACAGCGGCTGCGCAACCGAGGCGCTGCGTTGGAATACGTCAACGGCTTGCGGGTCACCAACGACGAGGCCCTGGGCTGCGTGAAGGAAGCCGCGGGCACCGTGCGGGTCGAAATCGAAGCCCTGCTGTCGATGGGCGTCGCCAACACCCCCATGTCAGGCGCCCGTATCCGTGCCGCGTCCGGCAATTTCGTAACTGCCCGCCCATTGGGTGTACGCGACGGCGTCGATTATTGCCACACCGGTGAAGTGCGGCGCATCGACAGTGCGGCCATCAATCAGCGCCTGGACCAGGACGATATCGTGCTGTTGTCGCCGCTGGGTTACTCAGCCACCGGCGAGGTATTCAATTTGAGTGCCGAGGAAGTGGCGACCGCCGCCGCGATCGCATTGAAGGCCGACAAATTATTGTTCCTGGTAGAAGGCAAAGGCGTACTGGACGGGCGCAAACGTCTGCTGCAACAGCTCGGACCCGAAGAAGCGGAACAACTGCTGCATGGCCGACGCGAGCTGCCCGAGGAGATTGCCAGTCATCTGGCCGCAGCGGTGCGCGCCTGTCGTCAGGGTGTACATCGCGCCCATCTGGTGGACCGTGCGGTGGACGGCGCCCTGCTCCATGAACTGTTTACTCGAGACGGCATCGGCACCATGGTCACGGCGCATCGTTACGAGCAAATGCGCCGCGCCACCATCGACGATGTGGGCGGCGTCCTGGAACTCATCAAACCGCTCGAGGATGAAGGTGTGCTGGTGCGCCGCTCCCGCGAGTTGCTGGAAATGGAAATCGAACGCTTCACCGTCATCGACCGCGACGGCATGATCATCGGTTGCGCGGCGCTGCACCCGTTTCCCGAAGAAGGGGTGGGCGAACTCGCGTGTCTGGCGGTACACACCGATTATCGCGGCGGCGGCCGCGGCGATGCCTTGTTGAACCACATGGAAAAACAGGCCCGCGCCCTCGCGATCGGTTCGTTGTTCGTGCTCACGACGCGCACGGCGCACTGGTTCCGCGAACGGGGCTTCGGTCCCGGCGACATCCAACGTCTACCCGTGAAACGGCGCGCCCTTTACAACTACCAGCGCAATTCCAAAGTCTTCGCCAAATCACTGGATTGAGCGGCCGCTGCGGCCGTTTAGACTGATTCTTAGGCTTTTCAAGGGCTTATATTGCTTGCCTAGGCGTCTGCGAGCAGCTACAGTCAAAAGCTCGTCCCGCGCCATCGGGCCGCTCTGGGGGTACCACACATGGACAAAAAAACTCACCTTCTGGAGATCTACGACGCGGACGGCTATGAGGGCCCCAATCCGCTCAAGGTCACCGGCATTTGCACCGTACATGGCCCGGAAAATTGCGAGTACTACCTCGTGAGCCCCGCACAGTCCGTCACCAATGGCTCCGGCGAAGCCATCGAGCGCCTGGCCCTGCGCTGCCACTACGATACCGATCGGATCGAGCGCGCCACGGACAGCACGTGCACGGTGGGAATCGCGTTGACGCGCCCTGACGTCAACTACGATCCGGAGCAGCGCTTCGGCTTCAGTGACTTCAACTTTTGGAAAGTCGGCAAGATACAACCCTGCAGCGGCGACTGCTGAAACCTAACGTTTGCACGCCAGCGTCAATCCGTCCGCAATCGGCAGCATGCTCAACTCGACGCGCGGGTCGTTGTGGATCTTGGCATTGAGGGTGCGGATCGCGACCGTGTCTTCATCCTGCACCGCAGGATCGGCCACCTGGCCGGACCATAGAACGTTGTCGATCAGGACCACGCCCCCGGTTCGCAGCAACGACAGCGCGCGTTCGTAATAGGCGTCGTAATTGGCTTTGTCCGCGTCGATGAAGGCCAGATCGAACGCGCCCGCCTGCCCCCCATCCAGCAACTCATCCAAGGTCTGTAGCGCTGGCGCGAGCCGCAAGTCGATCTTTTGCTCGACACTTGCCGCGCGCCAGTAGCGCCGGGCGATGGCAGTCCATTCCTCGCTAGTATCACAGGCAACCAAACAGCCATCCTCGGGCAAGGCCGCCGCGATACAAAGGCTGCTGTATCCGGTAAATACCCCGACTTCCACTGCTTGCCGCACACCCAACAGCCGGGCCAGCAGGGTCATGAACTGTCCCTGCTCGGGCGCTATCTGCATCCGCGCCATCGGCAGCGCCGCAGTTTCCTCCCGCAGTTGGCGCCACAGCGGCGGTTCCCGGAGCGACGCCTGCAACAGGTAGTCGTGCAGCCGCTGGTCCATTTGTACACTTTTGCTGGTCATTCCAATTCCATCCCACAACCTTGATTCAATAACTTAGCGATGCGATGATCCGCCCGACACCCGGCCATCGACTGTCGATATGCCCGTACAGGATAGCGCCCAATTCGGCTCCGACCCATTTTCTGGCGCGCCGGAAGATAGCCTGCGGGTGCTGCAGTTCACCGATACCCATCTGTACGCCGATCCGGACAAACGCTTGCTGGGCGTGCAAACCCAGCGCAGCTTGGAGGATTGCGTGCAATTGGCGCGCGCGCAACATCGGCAGACCGACCTGGTCATTCTCAGCGGCGACCTGGTGCATGATTGTTCCGAAGCGGGTTACCTGCGATTACGGGATACGGCAACCGGCTTCGGCTGCCCGGTGTGCGTGCTGCCCGGCAATCACGACGACCCGGCAAAATTGACGGCCCTCATGGGCGGCGCGCCGGTGATCAGCGGCGGCACTTTCCGCCAATCATCCTGGCAGGTCATTTGCCTCGACAGTTCCGTTCCCGCCAGCGACGCAGGCAATCTCGACCCCGTGCAGCTCAATCGCCTGGAACAGCAACTCGCCAGAACGCCAGAGACCTTTACTCTGGTCACTGTGCATCATCCCCCGGTTGCCATCGGCAGCGCCTGGATGGATCGCATCGGCCTGCGAAACGCTGCGGAACTGTTCGCGATCCTGCGCGGCCATGACCGCGTCCGCGCCATTTTGTGCGGTCACATCCACCAGGAATTGGACACCGAGCACCAAGCCGTACGGGTACTGGGAACGCCCTCGACCTGCGCCCAATTCAAACCCCGCGACGACGAGTTCGGGGTCGACTCGCTGCCGCCCGGTTACCGCTGGTTGTTGTTGCATGCAAACGGCGAATTCGAGACGGGAGTGCGGCGGTTGAGCGAATTGCCGCCTGGACTCGAATTAAAGTCCGGCGGTTATTGAACTCGTGGACCCGCGCCAGGATTTGATCCGTCACTATCGCTGGCTGCGCCAGTACGCCATCAACGACTCGCACAGCGGCAACTTATCGGTGCGCGACGGCGAGCGGATCTGGGTGACGCCCACCGGCGCTTGCGCCGACACCCTGCAGGTAGACGAATTGGTTTTCCTTGCTGCCGATCAGCCACCACCCGGCGGCGCGTCCCTCGACGCGCCACTGCATCAAGCGGTGTATCGCGCCAATCCCAACGCCGGTGCCGTGATCCACAGCCACGGACCCTATACCGTAGCGATGACGATGAACGGCCAGGACCTCTCGCCGCTGGACTTCGAAGGTCAGTTGTATTTTCCGCGGGTGCCGGTACTGGAAATTCAGTTCGATCAATACACACAGCGCAGTCCTGCCGAAGTCGCCGAGGCGTTGCGCGCGGTCCCGATCGTCGTCGTGTGCGGACATGGCGTTTATGCCTGCGCCACGACGCTGGCATTGGCATATAAATGGACCTGCTCTCTGGAGCACTCGGCGAAAACTGCGTTCATTGCCGGACTGGCGGGAACTTCGAGATAGCAGCAAGTGCTCGCGTGCGGCTCAGCGCGGCGCGCCGCAGCCGCGAAACAACTGGTTGCTGACTTCCAATTCGTAGAGGTGCCGCTCGGCATCGACCAGGTGTTGTCCCCAATGCCAGCGGAAACCCGTGCGCCATACCGATGCTGCGTCGCGCAAATGGTCCGGCTGTCGATCCAGCACGTCCAAACCGCGGCGCAACTCAAAATAGATGTCGGTGATATCGTCGGCAAGACTGCCGCTGGCGTCTAGGGTATCGCCCGGGTCGAATTCCAGGTTGTAATGGTCTCGCTCGCCCAACAGGTGACGCAGACGGGAAAACAGTTCAAAGCGCAACTCGTATTCGCTGGAACTGATCGGTCTGCAGGGCTTGGGATGCAACTCGCCGAGGCCGATCACGGCTGCATGTATACGGGGCAACAGGCAGGAAAGCTGCTCCAACCAGTCGCTGCCGGCACGGTCCAGGCGTTCGACCAGCACACAGTACTCCTCTGCGGCACTGGCCAGCTCAAGCACCCCTTGAAACGACTGCCCCATCGGCATAGTTCCCCGGACCGGAAGATATTGGCAAGTTTAGCTGAGATCGTCCGGGTTGCCGCTGGCCGATACAGAATGAAACGGCTGTCGGCCGGAGGAGAACCATGACTTCAGACCTCCACGAGTTCGAAATCCTCCTTGCCGGCACCGCATTCGGGGCACGTCCAGTTCAGCGGCACATCGTCCCACTTCGTACCTGGAGCAATACCGTCCTCGGGCCGACCCTTGGCCTCGTCATAGATAAAACCGCAGATCACGCACATGTAGGTCTTCATTCGTCTGGCCCCAGCCCGCTTTTGGAGATCGCAGCCATTATCCCTGCGATCGGCGCGCACGACAAACCGGACCACGCCCAGGACACGGCGCAACGCGTCGCCGGCCGTGCGGGTGCTACACTGCCCGGCATGCATGTCCGCAGCACGGCATGCTATCAGGAGATTTTGATGAACGCTGTTCGCTCTGCACCCGTGGTGATGGTTTTCGCTGGCCTCGATCCCACCGGCGGCGCCGGCATTCAAGCCGATATCGAAGCAATCGCCAGCCAGGGCTGCCATGCCAGCCCGATCATCACCGCCATCGCCATCCAGGATACAAGGGACGTGCAGCGCGTGTTGCCCACACCCGCCGACATCATCGTCGAACAGGCGCGCGCGGTGCTGGAAGACGTCGCCGTATCGGCGTTCAAGATCGGACTCCTCGGTAGCGTGGAAGCTGCGCAGGCCGTACACGTCCTGCTGCGCGAACGACCACAAATTCCCGTCATACTCGACCCGGTGTTGCGCGCCGGCGGCGGCGCACCCCTCGCCACTGCGCAATTGATCGACGCTATGAACAAATTGCTGCTGCCTTTGACCACCGTGTTGACGCCCAATGCCGCCGAGGCGCGCACGCTGGCGCCGGAGGCGAACACCCTCGATGCCTGCGCCATGGCGCTGCTGGATCGGGGCTGCGAGTTCGTGCTCATCACCGGCGCCGACGAACGGACTCCGGATGTGGTCAACAGTTTGTACGGCAACCATCGCCGGCTGGAGCAGTTTCACTGGCAGCGTTTGCCGGAACAGTTTCACGGCTCGGGTTGCACGCTGGCTTCGAGCATCGCCGGTCTGCTTGCCCACGGCCGCGAACCGTTCACCGCGATCCACGAAGCCCAGGACTATACCTGGGAGGCTTTGCGTCGCGGCTACCGCATCGGCAAAGGCCAAGCGATTCCCAACCGGTTGTTCTGGGCCCATGCCGGAGAATAACGCGGTCTGCACCGGCCCCGATGCGGCGGCCTTGCGCGGATTGTACGTGCTGACCGACTCCGCGCTCGGCCACGGCGCAGAACTGATCGCGGCCGTGTCGCAAGCGATCGACGGCGGCGCCCGGGTGGTGCAATACCGGGACAAAAGCGACGACCGCCGCCAGCGGCTGCGCGACGCCGGCGCCCTGGCCGAACTTTGCCAGTCGCGGCAGGTCACGCTGATCATCAACGACGACATTGAGTTGGCGCTTGCGGTAGGCGCACACGGCGTGCACGTGGGTCGCGACGATGCCCCGTTGCAGCAAGCCCGGGCTCGGCTCGGCGACCGTGCTGTGATCGGCGTGTCCTGTTACAACGATCTGCAACGGGCCCGTGCGGCCGTTGCCGAAGGCGCAAGCTACATCGCGTTCGGCAGCTTTTATCCGTCGACGGTGAAACCCGATGCCGTGCGCGCGTCTCCCGAGTTGCTGCGGCAGGCGCGCAGCGCGCTGTCCGTGCCCATCGCCGCCATCGGCGGCATCACCGCTGCCAACGGCGCTGCTCTGGTGGCGGCCGGCGCCGATATGTTGGCCGTGGTCACCGGCGTATTCGGGCACTCCGACATCCGTGCCGCCGCCACGCGCTACGCGCGCATGTTTCGCCGCCGAGCCCCCTGAGCCGGACGAGGCGTGCTGTTACACTAGGAGGCAATTTTTCCTGACAGCAGCGACAGCAAGGAATCAGACGCAATGCCGCATTCTCACGAATTGTTTGCCCGTGCCCAACGACATATACCCGGCGGCGTGAATTCGCCGGTCCGCGCGTTTCGCGGCGTTGGTGGCGAACCGTTGTTTTTCAAGCGGGGCGAAGGCCCCTATCTGTATTCCGAAAGCGATCAGCGTTATATCGACTATGTCGGCTCCTGGGGCCCAATGATCCTCGGACACGCGCACCCGGAAGTGATCCGGGCGGTGCAGGAAACCGCGGCCAACGGTCTGAGCTTCGGGGCACCAACGGTGCTGGAGACCCAGATGGCGGATCGAGTATGCGAGCTGGTGCCCTCCATGGACCTGGTGCGCATGGTCAGTTCGGGCACCGAAGCAACCATGAGCGCCCTTCGGCTGGCGCGCGGCTTCACCGGCCGCGACAAGATCGTCAAATTCGAAGGCTGCTACCACGGTCATGCCGACTCGTTGCTGGTGAAAGCCGGTTCCGGCGCCCTTACCTTCGGCGTGCCGACGTCCCCCGGGGTGCCCGCGGCGTTGGCCGAGCATACCCTGACTCTGGCGTACAACGATCTGGCACAAGTGGAGGACACGTTCGCCAAGCTGGGGCGTCAAATCGCCTGCATCATCGTCGAACCCGTGGCAGGCAACATGAACTGCGTGCCGCCGGCAGACGGCTTTCTGGATGGTTTGCGGCGGCTATGTGACCAATACCAGAGCCTGCTGATTTTCGACGAAGTGATGACCGGCTTTCGGGTTGCCTTGGGAGGCGCTCAAGCCGTCTATGGCGTGCGCCCCGACCTCACCACCCTCGGCAAAGTCATCGGCGGCGGGATGCCGGTGGGCGCGTTTGGCGGTCGGCGGGAAGTAATGGAGCAGCTTTCACCCCTGGGGCCGGTATATCAGGCAGGAACCCTTTCGGGGAATCCGGTCGCCATGGCGGCGGGCTTGAAGACTTTGGAGTTGATCGGGGCACCGGGCTTCTTCGAGCAGCTGAGCGCCAAAACCGAACGCCTGACCACCGCAATCGTGGGCGCCGCCGCAAACGCCGGCATCCCCATGACTGCGAACCGCGTCGGCGGCATGTTCGGCTTGTTTTTCACTGACGCCGAGCGGGTCGAAAATTTCGATCAGGTCAGCGCTTGCAACCTGGAACGTTTCAAACTGTTCTTCCACGGCATGCTGGAACAAGGCGTCTACCTGGCGCCGTCGGCATTCGAGGCCGGGTTCGTCTCGGCCGCGCACCAGGATGTGGACCTGGACGAAACCGCCGACGCGGCGGCAACCGTACTGGCGCAGCTCTGATCCGGCGCAGCTCAGCAGGCGCGCAACGACGGCAGTTCGTCGTTCAGCCCATGGACCGGAACGCTGTGCCCCTAAGCGAAGTCCAGCACGTGATTGAAGCAATGCGAATGGCTGTCACGCAGGGCTATGTCCATGCGCAGACATTGGATGGCGCTGACCGTCACCGGCTCCAGGTCGTTCGAAAAACGCAACGGGCGATCTGCCCCGTAGCTGGCCAGATTGCCGGCGAACCGCCCCACCCAGTCGCGCGGCCGCAAAACCGCGGTGCTCGGGGGCGCCCTCGACAATGACATACTGGCCGGACATGTAGCCTGAAACCTCTTTCGGATTCGTTACGCCAACGCGGCGGGAAGCTTCTGGACTCCATGAATAAAAACAATATATCGCTAGGTTGTGATTTACGTATCTTATTGCGTCATGGCCGGCAGCCGCCCAACATCCGTTCCGGCTTGGCTTTTCACTTGCGCTAGCGCCGCACTCCAACGATGGATGCCCTGGGCAGCGAGCCGTTTCTCCATTCGCTGGTAGCTTGGATCCGGCAATATCCCGCCGCGAGCGGTGCGTTCGTGTTTGCTGCCGCCATGCTCGAATCCCTGGTGCTGGTGGGCGTCCTGGTGCCAGGCGCGGCACTGATGCTCGGCGCCGGGGCATTGATCGCCCTCGGCGCGCTCGACCTGTGGTCCACCCTGGCGTGGGCGGCGGCCGGCGCAGTCGCAGGTGACGGCCTCAGCTTCTGGATCGGTCATCATTACCGTGAGCGGCTACGTCAGCTCTGGCCCTTTGCGCGGTTCTCCGGGTTGTTGCACAGGGGCGAGGCATTTTTCTCGCGCCACGGCGGCAAGAGCGTGGTGTTCGGCCGCTTCGTCGGTCCGGTGCGCGCGGTCATTCCCACGGTAGCCGGTATGATGGGGATGCCGCCGCTGCGCTTTGCGGCGGTCAACATCGCCTCCGCGATCGCCTGGGCACCGGCGTATATCCTGCCCGGCCTGGTGTTCGGCGCGTCGCTGGAAATCGCCTCGGAAGTGGCGCTGCGACTGGCGCTGACCGGCCTATTGCTGATCGGCGCAGTATGGACGTCAGTGTGGCTGATCCGACGTCTCTATCGGCTGCTGGCACCCCGCGCCGGCCGCCTACTGGCGCACAGCCTGGAATGGAGCCGTGTCCACCCCCTGTTGGGACGGCCGGCGCGGGCGCTGGTGGACCCCCGGCAGTCGGAATCCGGCATGCTCGCCTTGTTGGCCCTGGTGTTGCTTGCCATTGGGTTCGGAGTTTCCTATTTGTTCTGGCGGTTACATGCGCCTGGCGCACCGCCGCAGGTCGACACGGGTCTACACAGTCTCATGCGCAGCCTGCGTACGCCCTGGGCGGATCAGCTCATGGTCACCGTCACCATGCTCGGCGATGCGGCGGTGTACCTGCCGCTCTCGGCCGCCGTATGGCTGTGGCTGTTCTGGCGGCGCAAGTATTCCGCCGCTTGGCATTGGCTCGCAGCACTTGGTTTCGGCGTGCTGTCGACCGTCACACTGACGACGACGCCCAGCGCTCCGCAGCCGGCGCAGTTTTATGGCATCGCGGCGCTTGCCATTCCGAGTGGCCATACCGTAATCAGCACGTTGCTGTATGGCTTCCTGGCAGTGCTCGCGGCCCGCGACACCGGTCCCCGCCGGGGGATATGGGTTTATACGGTTGCCAGCGCGCTGATTGTGCTGATCGCATTCTCGCGCCTGTACCTTGGCACCCATTGGTTCACCGATGTGGTAGGGGGATTCAGCCTGGGTCTGGCGTGGCTCGGCGCCTTGGGCGTCGCCTACCGTCGGCACAACGCCGCGCCCCTGTCCGCATTCCGGCTGCTGGCGGTGGCAGGCTTTGCACTGCTGCTGTTCGGAGGCCTGCACATCGCCCTGCACTATGACAGCGAAGCCCAGCGCTATGCGTTGCGCTATCCGCTTCGCAGCCTTTCTGCGACGGCGTGGTGGCATGACGATTGGCGCACCTTGCCGACATTCCGGGACGATGTGGTGGATTCCCGCAAGCAACCGCTTACGGTGCAATGGGCCGGCGGGCTGGAGCAGATACGGCAACAGTTACAGGCACGGGGCTGGCAAGTCCCGCCAGCGCCATCCGCCCGTTCGGCATTGTATTGGTTTGTGCCTGGCGTCCCGTTGCAGCAATTGCCGGTGTTGCCGCAGGTCCACGACGGGCGCCATGAACGCCTGGTACTCACCCATCAGGACGGCGCGCAGCTGCAATGGGTGCTGCGCCTGTGGCCTTCGAACGTGCGCCTGCAGCCTGGCGCCTCGCCGTTGTGGATCGGCACGTTAAGTGCGCAGTTCGTGCGCAGACGCTTCGGATTGGTCAGTTTCCCGGTCACCAGCAGCGAGTTCAACCGCCCGCGCGCGGCGCTGACACAGGATTTGCAAGGCTGGGATTGGCGTGAAGTACGGCGGCAGCACGCCGCCGCCCAGACCCGGGTACATTGGGACGGCGGCGTGCTGCTCATTCGTCGCTCTGCGCCGTGATGCGGCCAACTGCAAACTCAGGCGATCTCCATTCCTTCCAACAGCCCGAACAGCTGTTCGAGACGGGCAATGGGATCTTCAATCTCCAACAGATATTGTTTGCGCGGCAGGCTCAAAGGCAGCAATTCCGACAATCGGTAGCCGATCCATGCCGGGTCGCCGAATGCCTGCGGCAGATCGGCATAATGATGACCGGCCTGATCGAAGATACGGCGCAACAGATCCGCGAGCGGCAGATACTTGTCGGGAAACTCGTAGTCGCCGTCTTCGGGCAGCAACTCCACCTTGGCGACGGTAAGTTGGTTGGGCTGCACGTCCCGGGACAGGAGCCGAAAACGCCGTTCACCCCGCGCAGTGATGCCCAGCAGACCGTCGTGGCGCTGGTGCCAATCGACGATGCGCGCCGTGGTGCCGGTCTCGTGGGGCGTAGCCGCTTCTCCCACTTCGCGACCGTCGCTGATCAGGCAGACCCCGAAGCAGCTGTCGCTCTTCAAACAATCTCCGATCATCCGCAGGTAGCGCGGTTCGAACACCCGCAACGGCAACGGACCGCCGGGAAACAGGACGGTGTACAGCGGAAACAACGGGATATGTACAGCGTTCACCGGGGCCCCCACCAGGTTCGCCCTTGGCGGCGCCGTCGCATGGGGCGGCCACTCATATTCAATCGACATCCCCGACTTCGCCCCAGCGCGGCATCAGTTCGTGTTCGATCTCCAGGTGATCGAGTATACGTGCGACGACGAAATCAACCAGTTCGTCGATGGACGCGGGGCGATGGTAGAAGCCGGGGTTGGGAGGCAGAATCACCGCGCCGGCTCGGCTCAGGCGCAGCATGTTCTGCAGATGAATACTGGAAAACGGCGTTTCCCTCGGAACTAGGATCAGTTTGCGGCCTTCCTTGAGCACCACATCGGCGGCCCGATCGATCAGATTGTCACTGGTGCCGGCAGCGATCGCCGCCAGCGTCCCGGTGGTACAAGGGCACACCACCATGGCCCTGGGAGCGCCACTGCCCGAGGCCACCGGCGCCGTCCATTGATCTTTGCCAAACACCCGCAGCTGATCCTGGCTGACCCCGTGTCGATCCCGAAAAAAACGTTCGATTTCCGCCGGCCGTCCCGGCAGGGACAAATCGGTCTCCATGCCGATGACCACCTGGGCCGGCTGAGACAGCATCAGGTACACCCGCCGCTCGGCTTTGAGCAGACATTCCAATAAACGCAAACCGTAAGGCGCGCCCGAAGCGCCGGTCATCGCCAGGGCAATGGTGTCCGGTCGCTGCGGGCTCATCGGCTCACCGCGCCGGTTCCGCCCGGTAAAACTTCATGTTTGGACTCAGCGTACATCGGCCGCTCCGTCAGGGATTCGGTTGAACATTGTTGCTGCGCCCGGCCAGGGCATCCAGTAATTTTCCGTGGATGCCGCCGAAACCGCCATTACTCATCACCAACACATGGTCGCCGGGCTGCGCCCGTGCCGCCACTTCGGCAACGATGTCGGCGATCGAGTCGAACACCGCTGCGCGCTCGCCGAGATCGACCATGGCGCTGCGCAGATCCCAATGCAGCCCTTCTGTTTGAAACACCAACACCTGGTCTGCCTCTGCCAGCGCCGACGCCAGTTGGGCGGCGTGCACGCCCATACGCATCGTGTTGGAGCGGGGCTCCAGTACCGCGATGATACGCGCCGCTCCGACCCGCGCGCGCAATGCGTCCAGTGTCACCGCGATCGCGGTAGGGTGATGGGCAAAATCGTCATACACCCGCACACCGTCCGCTTCGCCGCGCATCTCCAACCGCCGCTTGACGTTGCGAAATTCTTCCAGCGCCTTGATCGCCTGCTCCACCGGAACGCCCGCATGCCGGGCGCCGGCCATGGCCGCAAGCGCATTTGCGACATTGTGGCGGCCGAGCAGCGACCATTCCACGGTTCCCGCCAAAGCCCCGTCCACCAGCACATCGAACGCACTGCAGTCCGCCTTTTGCGGCCGCGCCTCCCAGGTCCCGCCCGGACCGAAATACTGCACGGGCGTCCAGCATCCCATGTCCAGGGTGGCGGCAAGATTGGCGTCTTCGATGTTCGACACCACCAAGCCGGAACTTGGCACCGTGCGCAGAAGGTGGTGAAACTGACGCTTGATGGCGTTGAGATCGTCGAAAATATCGGCGTGATCGAATTCGAGGTTATTGAGCACGAGGGTACGCGGTCGGTAGTGCAGGAATTTCGAGCGCTTGTCGAAGAACGCAGTGTCGTATTCGTCCGCTTCGACCACGAAGAACGGCGCTTCTCCGAGGCGTGCCGATACACCGAAATTTTCCGGGACCCCACCGATCAGAAATCCAGGCCGCAGGCCGGCGAATTCGAGAACCCACGCCAGCATGCTGGCGGTGGTGGTTTTGCCATGGGTCCCGGCCACGCCCAAAACCCAGCGGTCGTTGAGCACATGCTCGCCCAGCCATTGGGGGCCGGAGGTATAGGGCAGACCGCGGTCGAGCAAGTATTCCACCGCCGGATTGCCCCGACTCATCACGTTTCCGACCACCACCACGTCGGGCGCCGGCTGCAAATGCCCGGCTTCGAAGCCTTCGTATACATCGATTCCGGCGGCCGCCAATTGCTCGGACATCGGCGGATAGACGTTGGCGTCGGAGCCGGTTACTTGGTGGCCGCTCGCCCGGGCAAGCAATGCCAGTCCGCCCATGAACGTGCCACAAATTCCCAGTACGTGAATGTGCAATGCCGTCTTCCTATTACCTGCCGCGCGCGATTGGCCATCATACCTTGTCGACACGCTGTACAAAACGCCGCCACTTGGCCCGCAAAGCGCTTGACCGGCCTTAACGCCGTGACTAAGGTGGATTTGCCGTTGTATAAGGAAAGCATTTCGGCCGGTCGTCGTTCCGTGGACCGAGCCCCTCGGAGACCATGCAATGAGTTCTGAGAACAAGCATCCCGACGTCACCGCGTTGGAATCCGAAAAAAACGACTCAGCCGTCAGCGCAGGTATGCCGAGCCGCTGGCTGGCGCGCAAACTATACGAACTTGCCGGCGAACCGGACGTGCGGATTCGCCTGTGGGACGGCACCGACATCGGTTCCGATTCCCCGGTCGCGACCCTCGTCATTTACGACCGCGCCACCTTGATGCGTGTGCTGGTGCATCCCGACCTGTACTTCGGCGAAGCCTACATGCGCGGGGGCCTGGAGATCGACGGCGACCTGGTTCGCTTCCTGGAAGCGGTCAACGAGGCGCGGGCGCGGGTCCGGGCCGGCAATCGCGCCCTGGACAAGCTCGCATATAGCGTTTTCAGCCGCGCGCGAAGCAATTCCCTCGCCGGGTCCCGCGACAATATCCATCACCATTACGATCTCGGCAATGACTTCTACCGCCTTTGGCTCGACCGTGAGGCGATGCAATACACCTGCGCCTATTACCCTCATGCGCAGGCGAACTTGGAAGAAGCGCAACTCGCCAAGCTCGACCACGTCTGCCGCAAGCTGCAACTCAAACCCGGCGACCGGGTAGTGGAGGCAGGCTGCGGATGGGGCGGGCTCGCTCGGCACATGGCGCGGCATTACGGCGTAACGGTCCGCGCCTTCAACATCTCCGAGGAGCAGGTGCATTTTGCCCGCGAGCAGGCGGTGTTGCAGGGCCTGGACAGCCAGGTCGAATACGTCCAGGACGACTATCGAAATATCCGCGGCGAATATGACGCATTCGTTTCCATTGGCATGCTCGAGCACGTGGGCACGGATCATTACGGAGAACTCTCGGAAGTCATCGATCGCGCGCTCACGCCCCGGGGCCGCGGTCTGATTCACAGCATCGGCCGCAACCGCGCCATGGGCCCGATGAATGCTTGGATCGAGCGGCGCATTTTCCCCGGCGCATATCCTCCTTCCCTGGGCGAGATGATGGCAATTTTCGAACACTCTGATTTTTCAGTGTTGGACGTAGAGAATTTGCGCATGCACTACGCCAGGACCTTGAATCACTGGCTGGAACGTTACGAAGCCAACCTCGACGCAGTGCGCGAATCCTTCGACGAGAGTTTCGTCCGCGCATGGCGGCTGTACCTCGCGGGCTCGATCGCAGCGTTCACTAGCGGTCAGCTGCAGTTGTTCCAGGTAGTGTTCAGCCGCGCCGCCAATAACTACATTCCTTTCACTCGCGAACATCAATATCGCGACAGCCGCGTGCAATAGAGCATGGAAAACTGCGATGTGTTGATCGTCGGCGGCGGTCCCGCCGGCTCCACCTGTGCATGGAAACTGCGCCAGGCAGGGCTCGATGTCGCGGTACTGGACAAAGAATCGTTCCCGCGGGACAAGGTCTGCGCCGGGTGGATCACCCCGGCAGTGGTGGAAGAGTTGCAACTGGACCTGGACGACTATGCCCGCAACCAGGTCCTGCAGCCGCTGAGCGGCTTTCGCACCAGTGTCATCGGTCACAGGGAGACCGAGGTTTCCTACGGGCGCCCGGTCAGCTACGGCATACGCCGCTGTGAATTCGATCATTACCTGCTGGCCCGAAGTGGCGCACGCATGCGCCTGGGAGAAACCTTTAAAACGATGCGCCAAGTGGAAACCGGGTGGGTGGTGAACGAGCATATCCACGCCCCGCTGATCGTCGGTGCCGGTGGTCATTTCTGCCCGGTGGCGCGGGAACTGGGCGCCCGTCCGGGAACCGCCGAAGCGGCCGTCACCGCGAAGGAGATCGAGTTCCAGATGACGCCCGAGCAAGCAGCCCGGTGCGGCGTGCGCGCGGAAGTACCGGAATTGTTCTTCTGCGAGGATCTCAAAGGTTATGGCTGGGTATTCCGCAAGGGCGATTGGCTCAATATCGGCCTCGGCCGGCAAGACAAGCAGAAGCTCGGCCGTCATATCGACGAATTTGTCGCCTTTCTGCAGCGTGGCGGCCGCATTCCCACGGACTTATCCACACGGTTCCATGGTCATGCCTATCTGCTTTACGGCGACACGCCGCGCAAGCTGCTGCAGGACAACGTGTTGCTGATCGGCGATGCGGCGGGACTGGCCTACGCCCAAAGTGGTGAGGGCATCCGGCCGGCGATCGAATCCGGACTCATCGCGGCCAGTACCATTGCCGCCGCCAAAGGTGATTATCGCGCGGCGCGCTTGGCGCCTTATGCTGAGCAGCTGACTGCCCGCTTCGGCGCTCGAGATCGGCGCCACGGAATTGCCGAGGGCCTCCTTCCCAGTGGATTCAAACAGCGGCTGGCCGCGCGTCTGCTCGGCTCCAGATGGTTTGCCCGCCACATGGTGCTCGACCGCTGGTTCTTCCACGTCAATCAAGCGCCGCTGCGGGTTTAAACCGCCCACCGTCCTGGCGTGATGCCGGGTTTGATCCATCCTGGAGCCAAGGCGCCATCACGCCCACGACCCGGGCTCGGGATGTCGGCGACGGGCGTTCACCCAGTACAAAGGCCCGCGCTCCGAGACCATGCCCGCCTCCCCAAAGCAATCCCCACGCAAATACCGCTTTCCGCGCCGACCGGGCAACCGCTTCGAGCTCCTGGTCGATGGCGAGCAATACTTTCCGCGAATGCTGCAGAGTATCGAGGCGGCACGACGATACGTTCTGCTGGAAATGTATTTGATGGAGTCCGGACGCGTTGCCAACGACTTCATCGACGCCTTGGTTGCCGCGTGCAGCCGCGGCGTCGCCGTTTTTATGCTGCTGGACGATTTCGGCTGCAAGGGCCTGCGCACCGACGACCGCGAGCGACTGCGCCAAGCCGGCGTGCAGCTGCAATTCTACAATCCGCTGCGCTACCGCCGGCGCTGGCGCAACCTGTTCCGCGACCATCGCAAGTTGCTGCTGGTCGACGGCGACGTCGCCTTTACGGGCGGCGCCGGGCTCACCGATGAATTCGACACCAGGCTGCGCCCGGAGCAAGGCTGGCACGAAGTCATGATCGTGGTGCGCGGCCCCTGCGTAGACGACTGGCAGAAGCTTTTTTTCGACAATTATCAGCGCTGGCACTCCACGATTGGGCCGGATTTCATGTCGGTCGTCAGCGCTGGTGGCCAACAAAAAGGTCGGGTGGTTTCGAGCCGGTCCCCGCTGCGCTCGGAAATCATCCGTTCTTTCGTGCGCCGGATCCGCTATGCAGAACAACGCGTATGGCTGATGACCGCCTACTTCGTTCCTTCCCGGAAATTGCGGCGGGTCCTGCGCCAGAGCGCACGCCGTGGCGCGGACGTCCGGATCGTGCTGCCCGGGCCCCACACCGACCATGCCTGGGTGCGGCACATCGGGCGGCGCTACTACTCCCGCCTGTTACGCAACGGAGTTCGCATATTCGAGTATCAGCCCCGCTTCGTACACGCGAAAGTGCTATTGTGCGATCGGTGGTGCACGATCGGCTCCAGCAACGTCGATCGGTGGAATTTCCGCTGGAATCTGGAAGCGAATCAGGAGATCGACGACGCCGGGATGGCAGACCGAGTCGGTGAAATGTTCGCCGCAGATTTCGACCAGTGCAAGGAATACACTTACCAACAATGGCTGGCTCGGCCTTGGGACCGACGGCTTCGGGAATGGCTGGTCGGCTTTATCGTCATTGCCCTGGCCTGGTTCAGTTACGGGTGGCACGATCCGCGAAGGGATAGCGAACTCTAAGCTCGAAGGAGAGCCGTCATGCGCAAAGCAACGCTGATCATCATGATTGCGGCTTCCCTGGGAGTGGCCGCTTGTGACAACGGCGAAACGCCCAAGCGCCCCGGCGAGCAGGATCAATTGTTTAAATCGCAGCGTCAGGACTTGGACCGCGCCAAAGGCGTGGAAGATACGGTCCGCCAACAAGCCGAGCAGCAACGCCGCCAGATCGACCAAGCCACCCAGTAGCTCCCCGCCGGCGCTGGCAAGCGCCGAGGACCGTACGGTTGTGGTTTGCTACAGCAGCTTGCCTTTGATGTAGCGCGATTCCTGGGTCGCGCCTTGGTACCCCCAGGCGTCGGCTCGCACTTCGTGTAGGACAATGTAGCTGGCAGGATGCAGAGGACCGATGTTGGCCTCGATCCCCGCGAACACCTTCTCTACGTAGGCCGCCTTTTCATCTTTGGAATTGGTACCCTCCGTGATCTTGACTTCCAGGTAGCAAGTTGCGGTTGGTTGCGAAGCGATGCTCTCAGCGCCCAGAAACCAGTGTTCCGCATTGATGTATTCAACCGCAACCGAAGTCAACGCGCGTTTTTTATTCAGCACGGTTGTGGTCAGGTCGGTCAGCAGCTCGGCCATTGCGGCGCTGGTTTCAGCGGATTGGGAGATGGTCAATTTGAGATTCAGGTAGGGCATTGCAGATCCTTTCTGCTAACGGACACACGGCGGAGCGCTCTAACCGCCGAAGCGTGATCCTTCACCAGCAGCCGCTGCCGACCGCCCGGACCGAGCGCGACCATTGCCCGCACGCGGCAGGCCAAAACCAAACGTGCGACGGGGCGTGAGCCCCGTCGCACAACGCTCCCGTATGCGAACTTCAGCGCTTCTTCGGTTTGCGTGGCGTTTTCTTGCCTGCGGCCTTCTTCTTGGCTGGTGCCTTCTTCTTGGCTGGTGCCTTCTTCTTGGCTGGTGCCTTCTTCTTGGCTGGCGCCTTCTTCTTGGCTGGCGCCTTCTTCTTGGCTGGCGCCTTCTTCTTGGCTGGCGCCTTCTTCTTGGCCGGTGCCTTCTTCTTGGCCGGCGCCTTCTTCTTGGCTGGCGCCTTCTTCTTGGCTGGCGCCTTCTTCTTGGCTGGCGCCTTCTTCTTGGCTGGTGCCTTCTTCTTGGCTGGTGCCTTCTTCTTGGCCGGTGCCTTCTTCTTGGCTGGTGCCTTCTTCTTGGCCGGTGCCTTCTTCTTGGCCGGTGCCTTCTTCTTGGCCGGTGCCTTCTTCTTGGCCGGTGCCTTCTTCTTGGCCGGTGCCTTCTTCTTGGCCGGTGCCTTCTTCTTGGCCGGCGCCTTCTTCTTGGCCGGTGCCTTCTTCTCGCTCACCGCTTGCTTGGGTGTCGACTTCTCGGTTGCAGCCTTCTTCTGTCCCCCATTACCTTTGCCCGCCGCAGCGCCGACCGGCTTGGTTTCCGGCGCGGCGGTTGCCGCGGGTTTGGCTTTACGGGCCTGCCGGGCGGTAGTCAGCACCATCTGTTCGAATTCGGTGATTGCCGGACTTTCCGGTTCTGCAGCTGCCGGAACCGTCGCGGTATCGTCAGTATCCGCGGCTTCCACGACCCGCTCCACGGCGCGGAAAATATCGCCGATGTCGCCGACCCCCTGCACCGCGCGCAATTTGCCTTGGTCGCGGTAATATTCGATGACCGGTTTGGTCTGCGCCTCATAGACCCGTAGGCGGTTGGAGATGGTTTCTTCGTTGTCGTCGGCGCGGTGGCGCAAATTGCCGCCGCAGACGCCGCATTGACCGTCCATCTTCGGCGGGTTGGTATAGACGTTGTAGACCTGCCCGCACGACTCGCAGGTGCGCCGGCCGGTCATACGCTCCATCAGCACTTCAGTGTCGACTTCGACATGGAGCGCCAGTTGGATCGGCCGTCCGATCTGCTGCAGCAGCGCATCGAGGGCCTGCGCCTGGACCACGTTACGGGGAAATCCGTCGAGAATGAAGCCGCTCAAAGTGTCGGGTTCGGCCAGGCGCTCGCGGATCATTGCCAGCACCAATTCGTCGGAGACCAGTTGCCCGGCATCCATCGCCGCCTTTGCCTGCCGGCCCAAAGGAGTCTCGGCTTCGACCTGCGCCCGCAGCAGATCGCCAGTTGAAATTTGCGGAATGGAAAATTTTTCGACCATCCGTTTGGCCTGGGTGCCCTTGCCGGAACCCGGCGCGCCGAGTAGAACTATCCTCATGACCGCACCTCACTCCCCTGGTTTCTTGTTGACCTTGTGGCCGGCGATGATCTGGTAAGATTTTTACATGGGCGTATTGATTATTTTTGCGTAGCCCGCATGCCGACTGCCGATTAAGCTACTCCTTTCAGCGCCCGGAAGTCAACGAAGCTCATGAAGCGAATCGCGTTTTGCGCTATTCTGTGCGCGTTTTTCGCAGTTGAGCAAATGGCCGCGCGAAGGTGAGCCGCATCGACGACTTCAAAGACGCAGAGCGCTGCACGCGCGAGACCACCCTGCAGGAACCCTTCGGTAAGAAGGTCGGCCAGCTGGCTGACAGCGATATCGGACTGCAGCCTTCGGATCGAGCGCGCACACCGTATCCGCCGGTATATTGGGGCCCGGGCCAATGCCGGTTCGGGATGGTCGAAACCGGCGATCGGCGGGATCGCTTCCAGTTCTACGATCGTCTGCACGACCCGCTCGGTACCGGCGCGGGCGAAAACGACGATCTCACTGAATGCGTGGTGCCGCCGCTCCGGGCGCGGCCGATTACGAGCGTGGCGCTGCTCAACAACAGAAAGGTTGACCGGTCGCTGATCCGCTATCGGCTTGGGCGCGAGGCCGGACATCGGCCCTGACGGCTTTCATTTTCATGCCGTGGCCACGGACC
Organism: uncultured Gammaproteobacteria bacterium; assembly: GCA_963773585.1. GTDB lineage: Bacteria > Pseudomonadota > Gammaproteobacteria > JASBUN01 > JASBUN01 > CAVXJN01. The sequence continues at coordinate 1,190,644 of CAVZBR010000004.1, read as the reverse complement.
CAGCCGGGTTCATCATGCCGCGGCCCCCGCAAATATCAAAAGAAGAGGAACGAACTACATGGCCAAACGACCGGCGACCAAGCAAAATGCCTTTTATGCTCAGTCTGGCGGCGTCACCGCTGTCATCAATGCGTCCGCCTGTGGCGTAATCGAGACTGCGCGCAAGAACGGCGACAAGATCGGCAAAGTCTATGCCGGTCGCAACGGCATCATCGGCGCTCTGACCGAGGATCTCATCGACACGAGCAAGGAATCGACCCGCGCTATTGCCGCCTTGCGCCACACGCCGTCCGGCGCCTTCGGTTCCTGCCGCTACAAGCTCAAGAGCCTGGAGCAGAACCGCGCCGAGTACGAGCGCCTGATCGAAGTCTTCAAGGCCCACAACATCGGTTATTTCTTCTACAACGGCGGCGGCGACTCCGCCGACACCTGCCTCAAGGTGTCCCAGCTCTCCAAGACCCTCGGCTACCCGATTCAGGCGATCCACGTCCCCAAGACCGTCGACAACGACCTGCCGATTACCGATAACTGCCCGGGATTCGGCTCGGTGGCCAAATACATCGCGATCTCCACCCGGGAGGCCAGCTTCGACGTCGCCTCCATGGCCAAGACTTCGACCAAGGTGTTCGTACTCGAAGTCATGGGGCGTCACGCGGGCTGGATTGCCGCCGCGGGAGGCCTGGCCAGTAGCGAGGATTGCGATCTTCCTATCGTGATCCTGTTTCCGGAAGTGACGTTCAACCAGACCAAGTTCCTGAAAACGGTCAAGGACAAGGTTGCTCAGTACGGATATTGCTCGGTGGTGGTGTCCGAAGGCGTGCGCGATCGATCCGGGAATTTCCTCGCCGACCAGGGCGCTCGCGACGCTTTCGGTCACGCGCAACTGGGCGGTGTGGCGCCTGTGATCGCCAATCTCGTCAAAGCCAAGCTCGGCTACAAATACCACTGGGCCGTGGCCGATTACCTGCAACGGGCGGCGCGCCACATTGCCTCCAAGACCGACGTCGACCAAGCCTATGCCATGGGCAAAGCGGCTGTTGAACTGGCCTTGGCAGGCAAGAACTCAGTGATGCCCACCATCGTGCGTAGCTCCCAGCAGCCTTATCGTTGGAAGGTCGGTCAGGCCAAGCTGTCCCGGGTCGCCAACGTGGAAAAAATGATGCCGAAGGGCTTCATCACCAAGGACGGCTTCGGCATCACGGCGAAATGCCGCCAGTACCTGGAGCCCCTGATTCAGGGCGAGGACTATCCCCCGTACAAGAAAGGCATGCCGCAATACGTCCAGCTCAAGAATGTTGCGGTACGGAAAAAGCTCAAGCAGGACTTCAAGGTTAAATAATATCGGGCACGGCCGGGGGCAAGCCCCCGGCCGCTGCGGCGCATCGCATGACACTGGCCCATGCGCGGGAATTGATCGCGCTCCAGACCAGTCCCGGCGTTTACGACAAGCACTCCGAAAACTGGTTCGCGCCGAAATTCAACGCGGATGCGGCCAGCACGTAGTGAAACGACTGAGCCGCGCATTCAAGCCCACCGCGATTTCCGGCCTCCAAACGGGAGCATCCGCGCATAGCGCTCGCTGCGCGCCGCAACGCCCCTGCACGCTTCGCGGGCGCCCCTGACCGCAGCCCGGTGCCGCAGGCCGGCCGAGCCGGCTTTTGGCATTGGTCTCGCGCTACGCCTATAATGCACGCCCTTTGACGAACCATTGACCCGCCAAGGCTGAGCCCAACATGAATCTCGACAGAGTCGAACCCGGACGCGACGTTCCCAACGACATCAACGTGATCGTGGAGATCCCCGCGCATTCCGATCCCGTCAAGTACGAGGTGGACAAGGACACCGGCGCCATGTTCGTCGACCGCTTTATGAATACGGCGATGCACTACCCGTGTAATTACGGCTATGTGCCCCACACGCTGTCGGCCGACGGCGACCCGGTGGATGTGCTGGTGGTGACACCGGTACCGCTGATTACCGGCTCCGTGGTGCGCTGCCGTCCGGTGGGTGTGTTGAAAATGACCGACGAGTCCGGTGACGACGCGAAAGTACTGGCGGTGCCGGTGGACAAACTCTGCAAGGTCTACCGCCAGGTTCGCGATTTCCGCGACCTACCGGAAATGCTGCTGGAGCAGATCGCCCACTTCTTCGAGCATTATAAGGATCTGGATGAAGGCAAGTGGGTCCGCGTCGAAGGCTGGGAGGGTATCGAGGCGGCCAAACAGGAAATCCTGGACAGCCTGAAACTCTACGGCGAAGCGCCGGAAAAGCCGCGCTTCTGAGGAATTTGGTATGAAAGCTTGCATTCTCTCCGACAGCCACGACAACCGCGCACTGCTGCAAGCCGCAGTGGCGGATGCGCAGAAGCGCGGCGCCGAAGTCGTCCTGCATTGTGGCGACGTCGTGGCGCCCAGCACCCTGAACGTATTGCACCAGTTCGAACTGCCGATCCATGTCATTCACGGCAACAACAGCGGCGATCTCTACGCCATGACCCGCATGTCCCACAGGCCTGGCAGCCGTATCCACTACTATGGTCAGGACGCGGAGATCCAGCTGGATGGGCGGCGCATTTTCCTGGTGCACTATCCCCACTACGCCCGCGCCATGGCATGCACCGGCGAATGGGACCTGGTCTGCTGCGGGCACGATCACACCGCGAGTATTGAGACGGTCGCCAACATGGCAGGGGGCGAAACCACGTTGGTGAACCCGGGCACCGTGGGGGGTGTCGCCGCTCCAGCTACGTTTATCATGGCGGATCTGGCGCAGATGGAATTCGAGATCCTGACCATTGGCCAGGATCCGATGCTGCGGCACGACGCGGGGTAACGCACCGCGCGCCGGAATTTCGTTCAGCCTGGGGTGTTGTGCTCGACCCAGCGGCTGCCTTCCACGAGCGTTTCCTTCTTCCAAAATGGCGCTCGCGACTTCAGCTCCTCCATCAAATACCGAGACGCGTCGAACGCGGCGGCGCGATGGGCGGACCAGACGGCGACCAACACGATCGGATCATTCGGCAGCAATGCACCTACCCGATGGACGATGAGGCTATCGACCAGTGACCACCGCTCCCGGGCCTGGCGGGAAATCTTCTCCAGATAGCGCTCGGTCATACCTGGATAGTGCTCCAAGGTCATGGCGCGGACGCTGTCGCCCTCATTGAAGTCGCGCATGGTGCCGACAAATACGGCTGTCGCACCGTAACGGCCGGCAAATTCCTCGGTCCGTTGATAGTCCAACAGGGTCGCCCAGGGATCGAACGGATCTGCGAGAATCGCGACTTTCATTCAGCCTCCGGTCACCGGCGGGAAAAATGCCACTTCATCGCCGTCCCGTACCGGCGCGCGCGCATCCACGTATTCCATATTCACCGCGCACAGGATATTGCCGGCCAACGGCTGCCCTCCGGCAACACGGTCCCACACGTCCGCCACCGTGGCGACCTGGTCGCGCTCGACCGTGTCGCTGTCGCGGCCCATACGCTCGCGCAAGGATGCGAAATACCGTACCTGAATCGCCATCTTAAAATCCGATTGCCTCTCATCACAGTGTAGCGCAGCCGTCATTGCCGTCGTCCGGCACTGGCCGCCTCGACAGCGGACTGCTAGCATTCATACGCCGTCACAGGCGCTTCGCAGCCGCAAGAAGCTTAACAAACCATGACCGAATTCAGCCATTTCAATCAGTCCGGTGAGGCCCACATGGTGGATGTGGGCGACAAGGCCGTGACCCGCCGCGTGGCCGTGGCGGAGGGTAGCATTCGCATGCAAGGCGCGACCTTGGACAAGGTCCTGAAGGGCGATCACAAAAAAGGCGACGTGCTGGGCATCGCCCGCATCGCCGGCATCATGGCCGCCAAGAAGACTGCGGAACTGATCCCGTTGTGTCACCCGTTGGCACTGACCCGGGTCGAAATCGAATTCGAGCCTGATCGCAGGCCATCCCAGATCCATTGTACCGCCACTGTGGAGACCCGGGGCCAGACCGGCGTGGAGATGGAAGCACTGACCGCGGTCCAAGTGGCGCTGCTCACCATTTACGACATGTGCAAAGCCGTAGACCGCGGCATGGTGATGAACCAGATCGGCTTGCGCAGCAAGGCCGGGGGTAAATCCGGCACCTGGCAGCGCGATCGCGACATGCCTTAGCCCGCGCTTCAGCCCCGATCCATACGCACCTGATTGCGGCCATTGTCCTTGGCGGCGTACAAGGCGCGGTCTGCGGCACTGACCATGGCGGCGTCATCCCTGTAGCCCGGGAAAGTTGCGATGCCGCAACTTAAGGTAACTTGAAATTCGGTATCGCCGGCGCGCTGGCGGATGGCGCTGAAACGCGTGCGCAAATCATCCATTATCTGAAAAGCTTCCTCGCGCGTCGCGTTTTCCAGTAGCACGGCAAACTCTTCACCGCCGTAGCGACCGATCACATCCGTGGTGCGCAAGCGTTGCCGCATCAAATGGGCAAGGCTCTGGATCACCTGATCGCCCACTCCATGCCCGAAGCGATCATTCACCGACTTGAAATGGTCGATATCGAGCATGGCGATCGCCAACCGCGTGCCGTTGCGCTGGGCGCGTCTGAACTCGACTGCGATCTGCTCTTTGAGGCGCGAATGATTCAGCAGCCCCGTCAGCCCGTCCCGCACCATCAGCCGGCTCAGTGCACGGTATCGTTCAGCGCGGGTACGTACCGCCGACAACAGGTGCTCGGGCGTGATGGGCTTGGTCAGAAAATCGTCGCCGCCACAACTCATGGCCTGCAACTGTTTGCCCCGATCCGGCTCCGACGACAGATACACGATCGGCATGCCGACCAAGCTCGCGTCCTGGCGAATCAGCGCCGCCAATTCCGCGCCGGTGTAATCCGGCAGATACATGTCCATCAAAACCAGTTCCGGCGAAAATTCGGCCATCGCGTCCAGCAACTGCAAGGGTTCACGAATCAACCGGGTGCGCATGCCGCCGCCTTCCAGGGTCACGGCATAGAATGCGCCCAACACTCCGGAATCCTCCACGATCAGGACGCGATACGGTTCGGCCCGCTCGCCTTCGGTCAGCCGGTCGAGGACTTCTACCAATTTCGAAACCGTCACCGGCTTCAGAAAGAAAGCGCAGCCGCCGCTGCGCACCGCGTCCAGCCGCGTCTTGATATCGCTGCATTCGCTCAGGAAGATCACGGGTGCGTTGCCCGAACTCTGCTGCAGCGACTGCACCGCCTGCGCGCACGCGCCTTCGATGTCGACACCGGTATCGACCACGACCACCCCAGGATGACTGCGCCACTGGGTCGCAAGATCGCGAGGATCGGATAGCTCGAATACCTCGAACCCGAATTGCTGCAACTGGTCGATGAACGCCGGATCGCGCTGGGTGCCGCACGTCAACAGCAACACCCGCTGCCCCGGCGCGTCAGCCAGAACGGCATCGGCGGCCCGATGGGCCACCGTCATCTCGGTGGCGGTCGACAGCGGTCGACTGCTCAATGCATCCAGCCGCTCCAGCGCGGCCTCGATGTGGGCGCACTCCACTTCATCGGGCTGCCGCGATGCTTGCAGCAGCGGCCGAAGACAGGCGTCGATGCGGCCGGCCTCGGCGCTTACGTCCACAAATCCCAAGGTCGCGGACGAGCCTTTCATGGTATGGGCAATGAAGAACAGGCGCTCCATGACCGGTTGGGGCTGCGCGGCGTAGGCAAGTTCGGCCCACTTCAAACGCAGTTCGGCAACCCTGCGCGGCAGTTCCTGTCGATAGCGATCGACGATAACTGCGATTTTGCGCTCCAATTCCCGCTTTTGCGTTGCCGGTTTGGTCATGGCTCGGTCCGCTGTTTCGACATGGCGACCATATCAAAGCACGCGCCCCTGGCCGGGCGAGTAAGCCGCCCCAGGTGGTTTATTAGGGACATCTGTTAGACTGTGGCGCCAAAAGGCAAGGCACTCAGTCAGGAGCCCGGAATGATCTTGGAAGTATACGTAGAAGAGAGCGTGCTGAAAGTGGACGTGCCCCAGGAAATCCTGGACGAAGGTGGCGAATTCTTTGCGATGATGGATCGGGACATGGACAACGGCTGGAAGATGGGGCCCGAATACATCGAAAATCCCGACCCGACGCAACGGGCCCAGATTGCCGCCGACAAGATGCTGACCGCCATCGACACTGAAAACAAACGGTTGCTGATGATGATGGCGGCTTATATCGCCAACAAGCTCCCAGGAGTGAAAGCGGTCAAAATCGCCACCGAGGGCGATCCGCGCGCCAGTGAATTTCTGATCGACTGAGATTGCCGCAAGACCCGATCCCGCGGCGCAGTTGTGAGACCGGCGACCTAAGAAGCCGCCAACGCCTGGTCCAGGAAAGCACGCACCTGGACCGCGCTGCGCGCACCGCTGAAACGCGCAAGCTCCTCGCCGTGGCGAAAGAGTACCACCGTCGGGAAACCACGCACCCTGTAGCGCCCGGCAAGTTTCATGTTTTCATCTCGATCGACTTCCACTTTCGCAAGCGATAGCGCGCCCGCGTAGTTCGAAACCACGGCCTCGAGCACGGGCGCAATCACCAAGCACGGGGCGCACCACTCTGCCCAGAAGTCCACCAGCACCGGGTGCTGCCGCGAGGCGCGCAATACACTGGCGTCAAACTCATCGAGATCGGTTTCGAAAACGCGTGCTGTTTCGCTATCCATGGTTTTTGATCGGTAATTGAAGCGCCGCGCAGTTTATCATAGGTGGCATCTTGCCAGTACGACCACCACGGAGATCACGAAATGCTGCAACGCCAGTTCGAAGTGCAAACCCGCGGCCGAGGCAGCTACGCCATTACCGGGCAAGTGTGCAGTGCGGTGACAGAGGCCGGTATCGATACCGGCCTCTGTCACGTGTTCGTGCATCACACCAGCGCCTCGCTGATGCTGAGTGAAAATGCAGATCCGCAGGTTCTTCGCGATCTCGAAACCTTCATGGCCCAGTTGGTCCCCGACGGCGACCCGATGTTCGGCCACGACGACGAAGGACCGGACGATATGCCGGCCCACGTTCGCGCCGTGCTCACCCAGAGCGGGTTGACCGTGCCAGTGAACAACGGCCGTTGCGCCCTTGGCACTTGGCAGGGGCTGTTTCTTTGGGAACATCGCACTGCAGGACATCGTCGCCGCATCACGGTGACGGTATTCGGAGGCTGAAGGCGGCTACTTCTCCGCCATGAGATAGCAGATCCACGATTCCTGGTTTTCCACTTCGGTCGCTTCCACGTAGCGCCCGGTCCCCTCCAGGTACTCGCTGTCGTCGCCGGTGTCTTCGAACTCTTCCCAGAAAACGTGCACTTTAGTGAAGCCGGCCTCGGTCAGCAGTTCTCGTAATTCCGGCAATGTCCAGAGGCGCCATTCATAGGTGAAAGCGCGATCCAGCCGGGAACCGTCCTGGAACTCGAAGTGGATGTGGCAGGTGGTCTCGTGGGTAATCGGATTGAAGCGCTCCTGCTCCCACACATAGGTAAAGTCCTCATCGTCGACTTCCCGGTCTTCGACTACGGAGTCGATGGCCTCCGCACCGCCGTAAACATCCATCACCAACACGCCCTGGTCATTCAGGTTGCTGCGTACTGCCTCGAAATAGGTACGCAGCTGATCGCGGGTCTTGAAACCGTTGTAGCTGAAATTGAATGCGCAGGTAAGATCAACCGGGTCGGTATGGGTGTTCAATACGTCGCCACGAACGAGCTGCACTCGCTGGGCGACTTTCTTGCCTGCCGGTTCGACGTTGTGTACGCGTCCCCACTCCAAGGTGTCGCCACACAGGTCCACGCCCACCGCGGTGCGACGCTTGTGACTGGCGCACCAATGCACCGAAAGGAAAGCCGTCCCGCAAAAATCCTCGCGCAAGCTCATGGGCTTGTTGCCGCGCAATTTCTTGAATTTCTTCTCCAGAAATTCCACTTCGATTTGCGGATCCTGCACCGATTTCTGGTACAGGATATGGCGATCGGCCTGTTCGGCCATGGTCGGTCCGTTGACGCGCTTTTTGAATTGCTTCGGCATTGGCGCTCTCTTTCACTACTGTCGTGGGAACGCGGCGGTCAGTGCCGCCGGCGTGCGCAAAAACGACCGCCATCTTACCCTCTGTGGGGCGCGCAATCACCCGCGATGTTCCCCCATCGCATCCGCGTCCTCATCGAAACGATGGACACTCGCACCAATCGGCCCGTGCAGCTGATTTCCTGCACTGGTTGCTGGATGCTCACAGATTTGTATTACCAGCGGCCGCAGCAGCGGCCGTGCCATGCCAAAACCGGCAGTAATCTACGTCAAACGCTGGTGCCGCCGGCCGGTGCACCGCGCGCCATGGATGACATTTGCCCGACCATCGGAAACAGAAAGCTGGGGAACCAAAACGACAGCCGGGGCTTCGTCGCCCCGGCCCCGACGCGGTGTTGAGCGCGCGACTACCATGTCTTGTAAGGCAGGAACTTGCCGTTCATCGTCACGACAACTCGATCGCCTTTCGGGTCCTCTTCCTTCTCGACGTGCATGGTGTAGTCGATGGCGCTCATGATGCCGTCACCGAATTTCTCATGGATCAATTCCTTGACCGTGCCACCATAGACCTGGAGGATTTCGTAAAACCGGTATACCAGCGGGTCGGTGGGCATCGTCCAGAGCGCGCCCTTGAACGGAAACTGCTGTAGTGCGACTGACACCTCGGACCCCAGGTCCAGAAACTGACAGAGCTTGTCGGCATACTCAGCCGCCGTGCTGTTTTGGCCCAGACACGCGGACGTGACATACACCTCGGACAGACCGACATGCGCTGCAATGTCCGACCAGCCGCATCCTTTCGCCGCTTTCGCGGCCATGATGATCTCGGTCATTTCCAGCTTGCTCATCGGCGCGCCGCTGCTGCGTGCTTGTGGCGCCATCGAATTCATTGCCAAAGTACTCATTTTCGACCTCCTCATTGGTTCGTTGGTACATCCAGCCGGCGACTGGACTGGGCGCTGCGTCGTTTTGCGGTGCGGGCGTCGCATCAGCGACCAAGCCCGCGGCTGCGCCGTTGGAAATCACCGCGCGGCCCTTGGCCGCGTTACCACGCCCGCTGCTATCTGCAGCCGTCCGTGCGGTGGGCGCCAGGGGCTACAGCAACACGGCACGCCTAACACTCGCTATTGCGGGAAGCGACCGTTGCAGGACCCAGCAAGAGCGGTGCCATAATGGGCGCCGAACGGCTAGATCGCCGGCAGGCCGCGGATTTCTCTGGAATTGGAACGACAGACCCGCTTGCCGGAGCGCGATACAGCGAAGCGCGCGCCGGGCAGAATGCCAGCCTAACGCACCACCGCGGATTGCATGCACCACCTTTGTGCAGTCGCGATCGTCAAGCTGGAAAGATTTCAGCCGGCCTTTGAGCGCTGTTTGCGGGAAGTACAACTGAATTGCAGCAAAGCTTCAGTGCCGCCGCCGGAACGAGGCTCGAGGCGCACCGCCCAGCCGTGGGCTTCGCATAGTTGGCGGGCGATGGCCAAGCCGAGACCGCTGCCGCCAGTATCGCGACTGCGCGATTGTTCGAGACGATGAAACGGCAGAAATACCGCTTCCCTTTGGTCTTCGGGAATACCCGGGCCACGATCCAGCACTCTCACCGTACCTTCGCCGTTGCGGCATTCGCAGGTCAGCTCCACGGCCGCGCCCGCACCGTAACGAATCGCGTTGTCGAGCAAATTGGTGAGGACGCGCTGCATGGGTGCGTGGGCGATGGGACAGTGGCAGTCGCCGTTCACCTGCCAGTGCACGTCGCCGCCGGCGCGGCGGGTGTCTTCGGCCACTTGCACAACCAGATGCGCCACGGATACGAGGTCGGCCGCTTGGGTGTCGGCAACCCGTCCCAGTTCCAGCGCCTGGCCGATGAGCTGGTCCATCTGCTCGAGATCGCGCTCGAGCCCCTGCAACAGCTCCGGCTCGGTCTTGTCGCGAAGCAGCTCCAGCGCCAGACGCATGCGGGTAAGCGGCGTGCGCAGATCATGGGAAATACCGGCCAATAGCGTGGTCCGGTTGTTGATCAATTGTTCCAGTTCCGCGGCCATGCGGTTGAACGCCCGTTCCAGCGCCGCGAGTTCCGCCGGCCCACGTTCGGGCAGGCGTTGTTTGAAGCTGCCGCTGCCGATACGTTGCGCCGCCTTGGCGAGTCGCGACAGAGGCAGTGTCGTGCGGCGCACGACCAGAAGCGTGGCGAAGACCACCGCCAGGGCACCGCCGAACACCACCAGCAAGATCGCTGTCGGCGGATGAGTGCCGAGCCGGTCGGCGTCGAAGCCGATGCGGATGACCCGGCCGGCCATGGGTATGTCGACCCAATACCACTGCTGCGGTTCGCTGGTCACACGCAGCGGTACCGGGTGGCCCACCCGCTGTTCGATTGCTTGCTGCAGGAAACGAAGATAGGGCGATGGATGGTCCAATCCGGGAAGCTGCACTTGCGGATCGGCGAAACGCAGGTCGTGATTATGATTGAGTTCCCACTCGAAATCGGTGCGCGTCTGCGGCGGCAGTTCCACCCAGGTCTGTGCCGACAACACCATCAACGCGGCAAGATCGTCGGCGGCGCGGCGTGCGACGGGGAACACGACGTAATAGGCAATGACGGCCAACGCAAACAGTGCGAACACCGTGAGCGACACCGTGAACGTAGTACCGGTGCGGGCGAACAGCGTACGCTCGCCCACTGTGATCAGCTCCCGACCTCTGGCCCCTGCGGCGAGAACAGATAACCTTCGCCCCATACGGTGGTAATGTAGACCGGGTGACCCGGGTCGGGCTCGATCTTGCGGCGCAGGCGGGTGACGCGCACATCCACGGAACGATCGAAGGGTGAGCGTTCATATCCTTTCAGCAGATCCACCAGTTGATCGCGGCTGAGGACGCGGTTGGGATGTTGTGCGAACGCTTCGAGCAACGCGTATTCGCCGCTGGTGAGTGCCACCGGTTCGCCTTCGCGAAACAGCCGTCTGCGCGCCGTGTCGATTCGATAAGGCCCGAAACGCAGCGCGGGGCCGGCCGCTTTGCCCTGTTCCGCGCCGCGGCGCAGCACTGCCCGGATGCGGGCCAGCAATTCCCGCGGATTGAATGGTTTCGCGAGATAGTCGTCGGCGCCCACTTCCAAGCCGACGATGCGATCCACATCCTCGCCACGGGCGGACAACATAATGATTGGCGGGCCTTCGTCGACTCGCAGGCGCTTGGCGATCGCCAACCCGTCTTCCCCCGGAAGCATGAGGTCCAATACGATCAGATCCGGCCGGTTCTCACCGAGGTAGCGATCCATGGCCGGACCGTCTCCTACCAGATTCACGTCGTATCCCTGCTCGCGCAGATAACGGCCCAGTAGATCGCGCAGCGCCGGGTCGTCGTCTACAACCAGAATCTTGGTGGTCTCAGAGTTCATCAAAAAATTCTACCAGACAAGGGGCGCTCGTTACTGCGTCGCGCTGCGGGGAAACATGCTGTTACACTCGATCGAGCACCGGAAATCGCCGCGCAACACCGCGCGCGTATGGTGGGGGCCATCGACGTACAGCAAGCGGTCAGTGGGGATCACCAACATGCATTATGCAATTCTCGCATCCATCATCGCTGCGTCACTGCTGGGCGCTGCAGCGATGAGTGTAGTACACGCGGCCGACGCCCCAGCCGCCGAGCAGACGAGCACCCAGCACCAAGCGCAAACCACCGGCGATCGGCAAACGGCGGCTGACACGCAAAATCGTCCGGCGATGGAATTGCTGCCGGTGGACGTCACCAGCGAATCGAACGCGGCCTCCCGATCCCAGCGCGACAGCTATTACGGGCAAGGCTTCGAGTCCCGGGGCATCAATGTCGACAACTTACCGCGCAGCCAGCCCGGCTATGGCCGGCGTCCAGAATCCCATTAGACGCCTTGCCGGCGTGCTCGTCGCGCGCAGGCCCTCTCCCCACGCGCAGCAGGGCTACTGGGGCTGATTCACGCCAATCGCCAAAGAACTCCTGTCGATCCCGTAGAAGTCGAGGGCGTTTTGCAGGCGCACGCGATCGCGTAGCGCTTCGGGCAGCTGATCAATCCATCTTCGATGCCAGCCGATGAGCTGATCGTAGTGCTCCCAACCTTCGTCGGCTTCATACCATCGATACATCTGCTGCGCGTTCCAGACCGGATCGGTACCGGTCATGAAGCGTTCCGGAAAGCGGCCGATCACTTCCTTCCATCCCGCCAACAGACGCCCGTCCTGATCGACGAGATATCCATAGTGCCAGGGATCGCGCGCCGACAGCTCGGTCCAGACATTGGGACAAGCCGCCATCAACGCCGCCACTGCTTGAGGACCAAGCTGACCGCCCGCATGAGCCCACTGGAAGCGCAGGTCACGGTGGCGTCGGCAGATGGCCTCGAAGTAGCGGTAATCGGAACTGTCGGTATGGATGATGACCGGAAGTTTGAACTCCCGCGCCAGCTGCAGGACTGCAAGGAACACAGGGTTGTCTCGTTTCGGCCCGAATCCTGCGATCAAGTGTACTTCGCCGATGCCGAAGTAGCCGCCTGCCTGCAAGGCGGCGCGCATCCGCGTCGGCGTATCGTCGTGCACATACCACGTTTGACGGCGCAGCACTTCGGTGTACGGACTGAGTACAGGTAGGACCCAAGGGCCGCCGGCCCGTCGCAACTTGCGTGCGTTGATGGAGGGAGTCGCCGTGACAACTGCCAGTACAACCCGATTGGCGCGCAACTTTGCGACCGCCTGCGCTGCGGAAACGACCTCTTCCTGATCCCAATTGAAGTGCAGATGAACGTCGGCCATCGGCGGCGCAGGCGCGGCGGCCGCGGCCGCGGCCGACATCGCAATCAGTGCCGCCAGCATCCAATGACCAGGCATTGGGCGCCGCCGCGCGATTCAGACGCAGCCGGTAGGCTTGGGCAGGCCGCCCCATTTGCAGATCAACTTCATCGGTCCCTTCTGGAACACGTCGTACAAATGCTTGGTATCAGTGTCCATGGCTTTGGCGAACTTGCGAATGGGCGGTACCACACCGTCTTCGTCGTACATGCGCCGGGCTTCGCGGATATAGTTCATGACTTCGTCATTCATTTCGAAGTCATCGGTTTTGGCCAACTCCCGTGCCACTTGCTCATTCCACTGATCGCGATCTACCAGAAAACCTTCCCCGTCAACTTGTATTTCTGCCAATGCACTCATCATAAACCCCTTGCGCTATTCAATAATCCGCGTTCAAGCGCGGCCGATGGATCATTGTCGCACGAATGGAGTCGGGTATTACAGGGGCACTGGCCGGCGGTGGCGAACAGACGCGCCCGTCAACTGTGCTCTAAAATGGCGCCATGTGCGCTGCCCCGCCTCCGCCGCGCGCCGTTGCGGCGTTGCAAAAGCTACTCTTGAATGCCCTGTTGATCGGCGCGATGACCGTGCTGCCGGGTGTCGCGAGCGCGATCGACAATCTGCAACTGACGCTGGGCGACCTGTCCGGCAACGGTTGGCAGGCGCAAAACGTGCGACTGGAATTGCACTTGGACGGCAAGGCGCGATTGGAGATCGAACAATTGACGCTGCCGCCGCCGGTGGGCGTGATTACGGGGCTCAGTCTGCAGTGTCCGCAACTGGCGTTTACATCGACCCAACTGCGCTGCCCCAGGGGCGAGCTCAAAACCGCACAGTCTCCGTTTGGACACGGGTCCATGCCGGTGTCGTTCCGGTACGACTCGGACGGCAATACCCTCGACCTCAGCATCGCCCAGGCCGCGTTCGCCGACGGCCACCTGAGTTTGACCCTGGCACTGCAGAACGACCGCTGGCAGCTGCAACTCGAAGGCCGTGCGATGGACGCCGCCACCCTGATGCGCACGATCCCCCAGCTCTCCCTCGCCAGCGACACACGGCTGACCGCGAAGCTGGACTTGAACGCCAGTATCAAAGGCGCCGGTAACGAGGTGCTCCACGTGCAGACAAAGTTGCAAAGCGCCGGCGCCGGCTTTGCCAGTGGCGACGGGCGCGACGCCGGCGAGAACCTCGCGGTACAGGTGGAACTTGACGCCGCCGTGGCCGGGCGCGATTGGCAGGTGCGGGGCACTGCTGCAGCGGCGCGGGGCACGGTCTGCTTCGGGGCCTGCTGGGATTTGCCGCAGCAGCCGGTGACGCTGCAGTATCAAGCGCGCTGGCACAGCCAAGAAAACGTTATCGAACTCAGCCAATTTCGCTTTCAGGACGCCGGCGTGGTCGATGCGTCCGGCACCCTGGCCTACGCGCTGCGAGCGCAACAACCTTGGCATCGGTTCGATATCACGCTCTCCAGTGCGGATAGCGGAAGACTCTATACCCGTTACGCCAAACCCTTACTGATCGGCACCCAATTCGAGGATATGCACGTCACCGGTAAGATCAGCGCCCATGTGCGCCAGCCGGACGGCGGGGCCATGAGTGTGCAGTCCAAAATGCAGCAGCTGTCGCTGCAGGACGGCAAGGGGCGTTTCGGTCTGGCCGGCGTGGATGGCGAACTGGCCTGGTCGGCTGCCGGCGACGCCGAGCAGAGCGATCTACGCTGGCAAAGCGGCAACCTCTACCGCATTCCCATCGGCGCCGCGCGTCTTCGTCTTCAGATCGGCGCAGACGATCTGCAGTTAGCCCAAGCCGCGAGCATTCCAGTGTTCGACGGTAGCCTGGAAGTGGCTCGACTCTCGCTTGCGCACCCGGGCGGCGCCGACATGCGCGGCACCCTGGACGCAGTGCTGACGCCCCTCGCCATGCAGGACTTCAGTCGCGCGGTGGGGTGGCCGGAAATGGCTGGGCGGCTATCCGGCGTGGTTCCGGAGCTGAACTACGCCGGCGGGCGGTTGTCGGTGAACGGCGTGCTGCTGATTCATGCCTTCGATGGCAACATTACCATTCGCAACCTGCGGGTAGACAACCTGTTGGGTGTGGTACCGAGCCTGAACGCCGACATTCAGATGCGAGCGATCGATCTGCAGCAGCTCACGGGCACGTTTTCCTTTGGCCGTATCGACGGCCGCCTGGAAGGTTCGGTTGCAGGACTCAATTTGCAGAACTGGCGTCCGGTCGCCTTCGACGCCCGCTTTGCCACCCCCGAGGACGATGACTCCCGACACCGCATCAGCCAGCGCGCCGTGGACAATTTGACCAGCCTGGGAGGCGGCGTCGGCGGCGCACTGTCGCGCAGTTTTCTGCGCGTGTTCGACGATTTTTCCTATGACCGCCTTGGCCTGAGCTGCAAACTCGAAAACGGCGTTTGCGAAATGGGCGGCATCGCGCCGGCCAACGACGGCTACTACATCGTCAAGGGCGGAGGCCTGCCGCGAATCGATGTCATCGGCTACCAGCGGCGAGTGAATTGGCCGGTGCTGGTAAAACGCCTGGAAGCCGTGACCAGCGGCAGTGGCCCGGTAATCCGCTGATCGTCGGTGCCGGTGAGATTGTGATGGCGTTAGAACCTTGCCATCATAGGCGCTGAACCAACCCATCGAGGACGAATCCATGAGCTCCATTGCACGTTCCCTGTCTGTCTTACTGATGCCGGCGTGGCTGGTAGCGTGCGTAACCATCAATGTCTACTTCCCCGCTGCCGCAGCCGAGAATGCCGCCGACCGGATTCTGGAAGAGGTCTATGGGCGCCCGCCCGGCGCCGAACCACCGAAGACGCCAGCCAAAGACAGCAACGACGCCAAGGAGCCAACCTCACAACGGGAATCCGGGCCGCGGACGCCTTTGGCAATTCGCGCGCTCGAGCAGTTCGTGACGCCCGCCCAGGCCGCTGCTGACATCGACATCAGCACCCCCGCTATTCAGGCGATCACCAATTCCCTCGCCCAGCGCCGCCCCAGCATGGAACCCTATTTCAACAGCGGCGCCATCGGCATGGGCAGCGACGGCCAGGTCAAGATCCGCGATCTCAATGCCGTACCGCTGCGCGAACGCAATCAATTGCAGCAACTGGTGGCCGCCGACAACCGCGATTGGAACGCGCTCTATCAGGAAGTGGCCAAGGCGAATGGCCATCCGGAATGGGAAGACGAGATCCGCGCCACGTTTGCGCGCCGTTGGATCGCCAAGGCCCGCAGCGGCTGGTGGTACCAGGACGGGGGTTCCTGGAAGAAGAAGTAGACCGACCGGCGGCCGATGGCGGCGCGGGGGTTTTGGCGCCAGCTGCGGATACTGGCGCTACTGCTGGTATTGCTGTTCGTCGCCCTGACGGCGGTCCAGAACCGCTGGCGTACCACCGATTGGGATCAGCCCCTGTGGGTTGCGGTGCATCCCATCAACGGCGATTCCAGCCCGGCCGCCGAGCGGGCGATCGAGGGCCTGGGCACGGGCCGCTTCGGCGGCATCGAGCAATTCCTGGCCCGGGAGGGCAATCGGTACGGAGTGACGCTGCGCCAGCCGGTGGAGCTGCACCTGGCCGAACGCGTCGATTCGCGGCCGCCCGCGCCTCCCGCCGACGGCGCCTGGTGGCGGGTGGCGATCTGGAGTCTGCAGTTGCGCTACTGGGCATGGAAAACCACCCGCGACGAAGAGGTGCCAGCCGATATTGAACTGTTCGTGGTGTATCACGACCCAGCGACCCGACCGACCCTGGCCCATTCCTATGGCATCGCCAAGGCGCTGGTCGGCGTCGCCAACGTGTTCGCTTCCCGGCCGGCGCGCCACCGCAACCAGGTTGTGATTTGTCACGAATTGCTGCACACCCTGGGCGCCACCGACAAATATGATCCGCGTACCGATCAGCCGCTCTTTCCGGCGGGCTATGCCGAGCCCGAGCGACGTCCGCTGCTGCCGCAACGCAAGGCAGAACTCATGGCCGGGCGAGTTCCCCTGAGCCCGTCCCGCGCAGAAATGCCCGACAGCCTCGCCAACGTGGTGATCGGTCCGCAGACCGCTGCCGAGATCGGGTGGTGATCACCGCTCCCCCGCCGGTCGTCACCCGAGGCAGTTGCTCGCATTTGCCTGCCAATACGATGGTTTTGTTGTGCCCTTTAATCGACCTGGCGCCCGTTTCGCCCGCTGTCAATCGCATTGACAATCATTCGCGTTTCGATTAATAATCTAGCCATCGGGCCAGCAACATTGGTGGAGCATCAGACATGTACGTTTGTTTGTGCAAAGGGGTTACGGACCATCGGATTCGCGCCGAAGTCGAGGCCGGCGCCAAATCCTTGCGCGACGTCAGTCGACGTTTGGGTGTCGCCACCCAGTGCGGCAAATGTGCCGGGTGTGCCCGTGAGATCATCCGCGAGGCGGTCGCCTGCGGCGAACCAGCCTGCTGCGACCGGTTCAGCGTTGCAGTGACCGCCGACTTGGTGCCCGCGCTCTAGTCGCGATTTCGAGTCAGGCCTATATAATTTTCCCATCGCAGTTGAGCGAATCGGATATTTCTCATCGGTATCCGGCGTTCGCCGCTGCGCTATGCCGATTGAGGGAGATCATCATGAAAGGCGACGCCAAGGTAATCGAATATTTGAACCGCGCCCTGACCAACGAACTGACGGCCATCAATCAGTATTTCCTGCACGCTCGAATGTTCGAGAACTGGGGCCTGGAAAAGCTGAATGAAAAGGAATATCACGAATCCATCGACGAAATGAAACACGCCGACGCGCTGATCAAGCGCATCCTGTTTCTTGAGGGTCTACCCAACCTGCAGGATCTGGGCAAGGTCCTGATCGGCGAGAACACCCGCGAAGTGATGGAGTGCGACTTGAAGCTGGAAATGGACGCCGTGCCACCTTTGCGGGACGCAATCGCCCATTGCGAACAGGTCTCCGACTACGTGTCGCGTGAACTATTCGAGGCAATTCTCGCGAGCGAGGAGGAACACATCGACTGGCTCGAGACCCAGCTCGACCTGATGGACAGGATCGGCATGGAGAACTATCAGCAATCGATGATGAGTTGACGGCCCCGCCGCACTACCGCTGTTTCGCTCCATACGCTCAATCCGGGGGATGTTTGCTTCTGCGCTGCCCACGCCGTCACCTGCACGGCAAGCGTCGTTCATCCCGCCGTTTATCGCTGGGAATTGTCGCCTGAACGTGACGTGGCGCCGGCCTCCATGACACGGCCGACGATCGCGGTGTCGACGATCACCTCGTAGAACGACTGACTGGTCTCGCCCAATGGGCCCTCGCGCCGATCGAAGCGCCGAATGCGGCCTTCGCGGACCACCAGATTGCGCATCACGCCGCGCGCATCCGGGTAACGGCCGCGGTAAAACCGTTCGGTGCCCGCGTCACGCTGCGTGCCTTGCAACTCCAGCACGTGCAAATGCAGTTCGCGCTCCAGTTTTTGGAACGCGCCCGCCTCCAGTTCAATGCCGTCAACGTTGTAGCGGAAGGTAGTTACACCTTCTTTGTCGTAGACAGGCGTCCTTCCCACGGCCTGGAAAACCTGCAAGCGGTGGGAACCCAGTTTCGCCACCGCTTTGCGCAGGAAGGCCGCGCACGACGACAGCCGGTCCGCACGTCCAATCGCGGGCGATATCATGATTGGCTTCTCTTCGTCGAACAGCCAGGCGGGGGCACCCTGTTCATAGGCGACGCCAATACCCAATTCGAGACTGGGAAGTCCGAACTGCGTGACCGTTGAATTATGCGCTGACACCACTTCGATAATGCTGCGCGCCAGACCGCAGGCTCGGGAAACGCACAATCGACTGCTGGATTCGCCTTCACGTTCCAGCAGCGCAAGAATGATCGCGTCGCCTTCGACGAATACTTTCTCCGCGCCGTACATCTTGATCAGGCCGCGGATGGGCTCGAAGAAGTTGATCGAGAAATGGGTGGCGGGATTAAGGCCGCGCTCTGCCAGTTGGGCGGTCATGGTGGTGGAACCGCGCAGATCCGCTTTGACGATGACATGGCCTGCCACCGCCGTTTCGGGCGTCTCCACTTCATCTTCAGCACTGAACAATTCATAACTGGTACTGTTGATCCGTGCCAGGCGCAATTCGTCTTTACTCGCCAACAACTTGATCTGGTCGCACCAGTCCCGCACCAAACGCAACCGTTTCAGATCCCGTCGGTAGCGCAGGAAATCATGCACGAAACGGTACAACTGCCGCTCTCGCTGGCGCGTGCCCATTTGTTCCAACCTGCGCACCGTCGCCTCCAACTGCTCTCTGACTCCGTCCTCGCCGCGGTCGAAGCGGTACAGACGCGGAGCCAAGCGCCGGCGCTGGATCGGGTCGGCAAGGTAGCGCAACACTACCCGCGGATTCACCGGCAGCGACAAACCGCGCCAAATGGCGGCAAGTTCATAGGCCGCCAGCACCACATTGAGCAGACCCGCGGTGCGAAGTCCGCGCTCGATGCGCTGGAGCGACGCCCGCTGCTGCGCCAACCGCCGCCGCAGTTCGCGCAGCTCCTTGCCGTCGTGTCGGCGGCGCGCCTGGGACAACGCAATCGCAGTCGCGTCACTGTCGAGCAGCAGTTTGGCGTTGTCGGGGTCGTCCAACCAAGCGCAACTCTCGTGACGCGACCGGATGGGCTGCGCATGCAATGCCGCGGTTTCATAGCCGGCAACGGCTTCAGCCCGTTCGCAGTCGAAGTAGTCGCGCAACAAAGATTCGAATTTCGCCGGGGTGGTTTCATCGTCCGCGCGGTTGCCGAGCAACAGATAGTGGCGCATCAGGAAACCGTCGTGGTCGGGAGTATCGACACGCAGCATCGGATTTTCGAACCAATCTGCCGGCAGACCCGGATCTGCACCGAGCAGTGATTGGCGCGTGTTCTGCACCGCCTCGGTCTCGACCCGACGCAGCTGTTCCAGCAACAGTTCGTTGGCGCGCTCGATAATTTCGGGTTTGCGCAGCCGCACGGCCTGCAGGTGCTGCTGCAAGCGCGCCATCGTGCGCTCACCCCTTTGCCGGTTTTGCTCCAGATCGCGGCGGAAGTCCCGCAGCTGGAACTCGAATGAGGCCGCGGTTTCCTGACGAATGAATTTGAGCGTCGCCAACTGGGCCAGTGCGACGAGCGCCGGCTTCCGCTCGCTGCGCGCCTGCGCCAACGCGCGGTCCAGCACTTCGCGATATAGTGAACGCAGCTCATCCAACGCGCGCGGGTTGGGATTGGGCTCGGAGCTGCGCCAGGGTTCCCACCAGATCTGCGGCACGAATATTTCGAGCGCCAATGCTCGGATCTGGGCGACGAGCTTGGGGCTTAGCTGCACGTCGACGCGCACGTTGTCGATACCGCGGCGCAGTTCACTCAAATCGACCGCGATCGACTCCGGCGCACGCAACGGCAAAGGCACCGGCACATGCACCGTCGCCTGCCGGGACAAAGCCACGACGATCAGCAATGCGCCCGAAGCCACCGACAGGTCGGCCAGACTCAGCAACACCGGGGTGTGGGGAAATCCGAGCTCGAACAACCCGACGTGCTGGCGCAACAGCAGAATGTCCACCACGTTGCTGGCGAGGCCTGCGAGCAGCAAGGGCAGAGCCGGGCCTTCGACCACATGGGCATGACCGCCGCGCTGTTGAATGCGCAACAGCACCAGTGCCGCCAGTAGCACAATGACAATCAAGCGCAGTCGTTCCGGCGCAGCGACTCCGACTGCCGTTTCGACCGCGACATAATAGATGCCGGGCAGCAGTTGCACCCGGTCTCCCGGCGCCAACAGCAACGGCGCCAACCCCTTGAGGAGTTGGTCGAGCAGCAGCACTATCAGCAGCGCCGGATGCAATAGCGAACGTTCGTTCAACTCGCGCTTCCCACCTTTACCGAAGGCTATCGGAAAACATACCGGATACCGGGATCTTGGCGCCACCGCAACACTGTATACCGCCAAGCCGCTATTCGATGCAGCGACCCGGTCGGCCAATACTGTAGCCGCTTGCGGACGTCCACGGTGCGGCCAGTGTCTTGCCTTTTGACTGATGGCGGAGTAATCCTGTGCCCACCTGCAAGCCTCTTCACAGGACCCACATGGCCCGCTATCTCACGCTGTCGCGCGCCGCCCGCCTCGCCGGTGTCAAGCGCGGTGCCCTGCAAAAACGAATCAGCGAAGGCGATCTTCCGACCTTCGAGGGCAAGATTGAACTGTCCGACCTGCTGCGCGTGTATCCGCAAACCCGCCTCGACGACACAGCCGAATTGGAGCGCGTCGACCGCATCAAAATGAAAGCCGTGCCCCGCACTATGCGCAGCCGCGGCCAGCTACCCGACGCCGAGACCCTGCACGCCCGGGCCGCCAAGCTGGGCGCCGAACTGGCCCGCACTCAGGCGCAAGCCACCGGTTACCGCGAGCTGCTCGAACAGCTGCAGGATCGGCTGGCACGCGCCGCCTCTAACCCTGAGATCGATGGGATTCAACAATGGCTTGCCAACGCGCTGCGGGACCAGTCGAGCAAATCACCGGTCGCCGACGAGCTGTTGCTCAAAGACACCATGCTCGGTTTCCTCAGCGCCCATGTGTTCGTGTACCCCAGTCAGCACGACTTCTTTGTCGAAGGCAACGACACTATACTGGAAGCCGGGCTGCGCGCCGGCTTGGCGCTGCCCTACGGTTGTTCCGACGCCAGCTGCGGCGAGTGCAACGCACATGTGTTGGCAGGCAAAGTCAAAGCGATACGCAAGCCTGCGTTCACCGACGACCACGGCTCGCCGGACAACATCTTATTGTGCTGTCACACAGCTGTTTCGGACATTGAAATCGAAGTATCCGAAGCCCGGGTTGCCTCCGACGTCGCCCACCGACGCCTGACGGCACAGGTCTGCAAGATCAAACGTCCCCAGGACAACGTGGTGATCCTGGACTTGAAGAGTCCAAACACCCAGCGAATGCGTTTCCTCGCCGGGCAACACGCCCGCCTGTCGGTGCGCGGCGGTCCGGCTCAGGCTTACGCCATCGCCAGCTGCCCGTGCGACGAACGCCAATTGCAGTTCCACGTGCTGCAGGACGACAGCGATTTTTCCCACTACGTGTTCGGGAACCTGTCCCTCGCCGACACCATCGTCGTAGACGGACCGGAGGGTCATTTCCTCCTGGACGAGGAATCGCCGCGGTCTCTGGTATTCATCGCTTGGGAGACCGGATTCGCGCCGGTCAAGAGCCTGATCGAAAACGCCATGGCGTTGGATGCCGCCGAACAGGTGTACCTGTACTGGTGTCATAACAGCGCCGAATCGCAGCCCTACATGCACAATTTGTGCAGATCGTGGCACGATGCCCTCGACAATTTTCATTACCAACCGATTGCCGTCTCCCAGAACAGCGATGCCGCGGGGCTCGACGAAGTCCTCCACGACATCGCCGAGGCCCATCCGGATCTGAGCAGTTTCGATTTCTACGTCGCCGGTCCGGCCGACATCGTCGCAGCGGTGCGCCGATTCTTGCGTGCCCGCGGCATGCCTGTGGATCAGTTCAAGGCCCAGCCGGTGCCGCCCGGCGCCTGAATCGGCGCCTGAGTCGGGGCAGCGACGTCAAGTATCGGTTTCGTGGCCCTTGGCGACCGGTCCGTAGGGGCTATGCCGGTGCCGGTCGTGGAAATCCATCCGGTAGTGCACGAAATCCCGGCGCTGCTCGAAATGCAGGAACGGATTGCTCTGCACCTCATCGTCGATGCGGTTGGTCTGTTTCACGGAATAGTTATGGCCGGGATGGATCACCGTCGCCCCGGGCAGGTCGGTGCGCAGCCTGCGCAACGTATCGAACATCTGTTCGGGATCGCCGCCGCGCAGATCGCAGCGCCCGCAACCATATACGAACATGGTGTCGCCGGTGATCAGGTCACCGCTGCAGGTGGTAGCAGGCCGAACCTGGCGTATGTCCCGGCGTGTGCAGCACTTCGATGCGGCTCTCGCCCAGCTCGATCACATCGCCGCCATGGTGTAGCGTCGGCAAGTCCAGGTGGCGACCCCAGAACTGGGCTTCCGGCTTGAGCAAGTGCAACTGAGCGTCGGATTCCGCGAGCACCGCTTCGATGCCGTTGATGTGATCGTGGTGGCTGTGGGTGAGCAGAATGTCGGTGATTCGCACTTCATGGGCACGCGCCAGCTCCAGCACCTGTTCCACTTCCCATGCCGGATCGACGATTGCTGCGCGCCCGCTGGCGCGGTCTTCGATCAGGTAGACGAAGTTTTCCATGGGCCCCAGTTCCAGCCCATGGATCGCGTGGGGTTTTGCATCTGTCATGTTGGGCACTCCGTTGGCATCGGTGGACTCCGGCTCTGCAAGGTGCCGCCGCGGCACGAGGCGGCGTTCCCCTGGCCCACTTGACAAAATTAAACAGTCGTTTAATTTTAGATCATGGCCACCAGGAAAATCGGAAAACGTCGCGGCCGGCCCCGCGCGGGCCACTCGAGCGATGCCAAGTCGGCGCTGCTGGAGGCGGCCCGGACACTGTTCGCCGCGCGCTCGTTCCGGACCGTGACCGTGCGTGAACTGGCGGCGGCGGCGGACGTCAATCCCGCTATGGTGAATTACCACTTCGGCGGCAAACACGGCATCTACGAAACCATGGTCGCGCAGACCGTGGGCCCGATTCTAGCGCAACTGGAACAAGCCGCCGAAGGTGCCGGTGACCTGACATTTGACGGATTTCTTGGCCGCTACCAGCAGACCCTGATCGAAAATCCGTGGCTGCCCAACCTGGTGGTGCGCGAAGTACTATATTCCGACGGCCTCTTCTACCACAGTTTCATCGAGCAATTCGGCGCCCGTGCCGGTAGCGCGTTGATGGCGCTGATCGAGCGCGAGCGCGGCGCGGGCGCACTGCGCTCGGACCTGGATCCGCGTCTGGCGGCTGTGTCGCTGTTGAGCCTGACCGTATTTCCACTGATCGCCCGCCCGCTGCTGGAGCCGGCCCTCGGGCTGAACATGGGAGCAGGTTTTTTCGCCCGCCTGGCACAGCACAATCGCGGATTGTTTCACCATGGCGCCGACAGCGCCGAACCCAAGGACTCCGACCGATGAGAAAGCGTGTTGCGGTCATCGCATTGATCCTGCTTGCAGCGGCGCTGGCCACGTGGTGGTGGATGACGCAGGATCACCGCACGCAGCAGGATCACATCGTCCTGTACGGCAACGTCGACATCCGCCAGGTTCAGTTGGCGTTCAAGACCAGCGAACGCGTCGTCCACATGTACGCCCGGGAAGGACAGCGGGTACAGCGCGGCGAACTCCTGGCAGACCTGGAATCCGTACGCGCCGAGCAGACGCTGCAGCGGGCCGAGGCGCAAATGGCCGCCAAGCAGCAACAACTCGCGGAGCTCGAAGCAGGCAGCCGAAGCGAGGAGATCGAACGCTTGCAGGCGGAATTGCAGGCTTCCCAGGCGGAAGCCCACAACGCCCAACTCACCGCCAATCGGCTCACCGATCTGGTGAAACGCAAACTCGCGTCCCAGGAACAGGTCGACAACGCCCGGGCGGCTCTGGACGCCGCGCGCGGCCGGGCGCGCGCCGCAGCGGCGGCGTTGAAGCTGGCTCAGTCGGGGCCGCGGCCCGAGCAGATCGCCCAGGCCCGCGCCAACCTGCGCGCCGCACAGGCCGATGTGGAACTGGCCCGGCAAACGGTTGCCGACAGTCGGCTTCTGGCGCCGGTCGACGGCATCATCCGCGACCGGATCACCGAACCCGGCGACATGGCCGCCCCGGGCAAACCGATCTATACCATCGCCCTCACCGACCCGGTTTGGGTGCGTACATATGTCGCTGAAACCGACCTCGGCAAGATGCGGCCCGGCGAACAGGTGCAGGTGCAGACCGACAGCTTTCCGGACAAACGCTACGCCGCGTGGATCGGCTACATTTCACCCACTGCCGAATTCACCCCGAAAGCGGTGGAGACCACCGAATTGCGCAGCGATCTGGTGTACCAGATGCGCGTGTACGTATGTAACCCCGACGACGAGCTGCGACTGGGGATGCCGGCCACGGTCATGGTGCCGCGAACGGCACCTGGGGCCCGGGAAGCCGCGCCCAGTCCTTGCGCGCCGGGCTGACATGGCGGTCGAAACCGCCGCCGAACAGCACGACGGGGCGCCGCTGATCCTGCGTGGCATCAGCAAGTCGTTCCAGGTCGGCAAACGGCGGATCGAGGCCCTGCACAATGTGGACATGGTCGCCGCAAGCGGCGTCATTACCGGCCTAGTAGGCCCCGACGGCGCAGGCAAGACGACCTTGATGCGATTGGCGGTCGGCGTGCTGCGGCCCGATCAGGGCTCGATCCACACGCTGGGTTACGACACTGCAGTGCAGCCGGCGCCGGTGCAGGCCCACGTCGGCTACATGCCGCAGCGGTTCGGGCTCTATGAAGACCTGAGCGTGCAGGAAAATCTGACGCTTTATGCCGACCTTCATGGCCTGCGGGCTGCGGAACGCGGTCAACGCTACGACGAATTGCTGCACATGACGGGTTTGGCGCCGTTCACGCGCCGCCTTGCCGGACGCTTGTCCGGCGGCATGAAACAAAAACTCGGTTTGGCCTGCACCTTGCTGAGCCGGCCGCGGCTGCTGCTGCTCGATGAGCCCACGGTCGGTGTCGATCCGGTATCGCGGCGTGAACTTTGGGCCATCGTGCAACGGCTGGTCGACGACCGGGGCACCAGCGTGCTCCTGAGCACCGCCTATTTGGACGAAGCCGAGCGCTGCCACGAAGTGGTGTTGCTGCACCAGGGAGAAGTACTCGGTCGCGGCCCGCCGGCAACATTCAGCGCAGCACTGCAAGGCCGGACCTATCTCGTCAGCAGCCGAAGCCTCGACAAACGTGCACTGCAAGAGCGTCTGCTGGCAATCCGCGGCGTGGTCGACGCGGTATTGCAGGGCGAGCAGATCCGAGTGGTATTGCAATCTGCCGCGGCGTCGGAAACGCTGCGCCAGGGGCTGCCGGATACCGCGGTGGAACCGGTACCGCCCCGCTTCGAAGACGGCTTCGTCACCAAGCTCCGGCAGCAGTGGGCGACATCGCCCGAGCACAAAGACACTCGAGCCGCCGCCACCGAAACTCAATCGCCACTGTCCGCGCCAGCGGCATCTGCGAACGCTGCGGAGCCGGTGGTGATTGCGGTCGATGGCCTGAGCCGCAAATTCGGTGATTTTTACGCCGTGCACAATCTCACCTTCGCCGTGAAACGCAGCGAGATTTTCGGCCTGCTGGGCGCCAACGGCGCCGGCAAGACCACAACCTTCCGCATGTTGTGCGGTCTGCTGCCACCGTCCGCTGGCATGCTCACGGTCGCGGGCGTGGATCTGCGCCATGCGGCGGCGGCGGCGCGCGCCCGCATCGGCTATATGTCCCAGAAGTTCGCCTTGTATGGTGCGCTTAGCGTGGCCGAGAACCTGGATTTCTTCAGCAGCGCCTATGGCCTTAGCGGCGCACGGCGCAGCGCGCGGGTGCGCTGGGCCGAGGATGAGTTCGCCCTCGGCAGCGTCCGCGACAGCCCCAGCGCTGACTTGTCCCTGGGCTTCAAGCAACGGCTCGCGCTTGCCTGCGCCTTGATGCACGAACCGGCCATCCTGTTTCTGGACGAACCCACATCGGGGGTCGATCCGCTGGCCCGGAGAGAATTCTGGAGGCGCATCAATGCGCTGGCCGGTGGTGGCGTGACCGTGCTGATCACCACCCACTTCATGGAAGAAGCGGAGTACTGCGATCGACTGGCCATCATGGCCAGCGGCGAATTGCTGGCCTTGGATACGCCGGCCGCGATCAAATCGATGGCCCGAAATGAATCCCTGCCCCAGCCCACGATGGAAGACGCGTTCATCGCCCTGCTGTCGCGGGAGTCGAGCCCATGACCCAGATGCGCCGCCTTGGCGGCATGCGCCTGCGCGGCCTGATCCGCAAGGAATCCCTGCAGATTATTCGCGATCCAAGCAGTATCGCAATTGCGTTTCTGATGCCCATCGTGCTGTTGCTGATCTTCGGATATGGCGTCTCTCTGGACGCCAAACATGTTCCCGTGGCACTGGTGATCGAACAGCCCAGCGCCGCGGCCAGTGAATTCGCGGCGGCGTTCGGAGGGTCCGAATTTCTGCGCCCGGATTCCTTCGCTGATATGCACGCCGCGCGCCAGGCCTTGGCCATCGGTGCGGTGAAAGGCATCGTGCGGCTACGGGCCGACTTCGCCCGCAATCTGGTCAACGGCAGAGGCGCCGCGATCCAGGTCATTGTCAACGGCGTGGACGCCAACACCGCGCGCATCGTCCAGGGCTACGTGCAGGGCGTGTGGGGCAACTGGCTTGCGCAACGCGCGCAGTCCGCGGGCTTGGATGCGCAGGCGGCGGTAGCGTTACAACCGCGGATCTGGTTCAACAGCGAGCTGCGTAGCCGCAACTACCTGGTTCCCGGCTTGATTGCGGTGATCATGACGCTCATCGGCGCGCTGCTGACCGCGATGATCATGGCGCGGGAGTGGGAGCGAGGCACCATGGAGGCGCTGCTGGTAACGCCCGTGACCATGCGCGAGATATTGCTCGGCAAGCTGCTGCCCTATTTTGTGCTCGGCATGGGCGGCATGGCGCTATCAGTGGCCATGGCGTTGTGGCTGTTCCAGGTACCCTTGCGCGGCTCGGTGTGGGTGCTGTTTGCCGCGTCGGCTTTATTTCTGCTCGCCGCCCTGGGCA
Organism: uncultured Gammaproteobacteria bacterium; assembly: GCA_963773585.1. Taxonomy (GTDB): domain Bacteria; phylum Pseudomonadota; class Gammaproteobacteria; order JASBUN01; family JASBUN01; genus CAVXJN01. The sequence continues at coordinate 1,163,036 of CAVZBR010000004.1, read as the reverse complement.
TGGGGCTGGTGATCTCAATCGCGGCCAAAAACCAGTTCGTTGCCGGCCAAGCGGCGCTGGTGGCGACATTCCTGCCGGCCTTCATCCTTTCCGGATTCATTTTCGACATTGCCAGCATGCCTTGGCCGATCCAGGTCATTACCCATCTCATTGCGGCCCGATATTTCGTCGCCGTGCTGCAAAGCGTGTTTCTGGCAGGCAACGTGTGGCCAGTGCTCGTGCCCAATATGGCCGCATTGGCGGTTATGGCAGTCCTGTTCCTCGGCCTGGCGCGGCGCATGGCCCGCAAACGCCTGGAGTGACGTGCATGCTGAAGCGCATTTTCGCACTGCTGCGCAAAGAACTGCTGGCGATCTTCAAAGATCCGAAAAGCCGTTTTGTGGTGCTTGGTCCGCCTCTGATTCAGCTGGTGATTTTCGGTTACGCCGCGAGCTACGATCTCAACAACGTACCATTCGCCCTCTACAACGAAGACCCGGGCAGCGCCTCCCGGGAGCTGGCGGCACAGTTCGTGGGCTCGCCCAGTTTGAAGCTGGTGCGGCGCCTCGATCACCAACAACAGATTCGCGAACTGGTCGACAGCCGCAAGGTTCTGTTGGTCATCCACATCGGACCCCATTTCAGTCGCGAACTGGCGACCGGCGGTCCGGCTCCACTGCAGGTCATCATCGACGGGCGCAATTCCAACAGCGCCATGATCGCCCTGAACTACGTCCGTGACGTAAGCCGTGCATTTGAAGATCAGTGGCGGGCGCGCGAGCACAGCGAGCCGCTGCCGGCGCATTTGGTGGTTCGCGCATGGTTCAATCCGAACTTGGAAAGCCAGTGGTTCATCGTGCCCGGCATCATCGGCCTGCTGACGCTGGTTGTGACCATGGTGGTGACAGCCATGTCCGTGGCACGGGAGCGCGAGCAAGGTACGTTCGATCAGCTGCTGGTCACGCCGTTGCGTCCGCTGGAGATCCTGATCGGCAAAGCGCTACCGGGTTTCCTGATCGGATTCGCCGAAGCCAGCGTGATCATAGCGCTGGCGGTGTTCTGGTTTCAGGTGCCGCTATTGGGGAGCATTGGAACCTTGTATACCGGGTTGGCGTTGTTCCTGCTGTCGGCCATCGGCGTCGGTCTGGTGATTTCGTCACTGGCTGTCACCCAGCAGCAAGCGCTGCTCGGAGCGTTCCTGTTTCTGGTTCCGGCGATCATACTTTCGGGATTCGCGACACCGATTTCCAACATGCCTGAAATCGTTCAGCGATTGACGCTGCTCGATCCCCTGCGCTATTTCATGGTGGTGTTGCGCGGCGTGTTCCTCGAAGGTTCCTCGTTGCCCCTGCTCTCTCAGGAGTTGTGGCCCATGGGTATCATCGGCGTAGTCTGCCTGGGGGCCGCGACATGGCTGTTTCGGCACCGAATGGTCTGAACCGGGGCCAATTTCGCTGCAAGCGCGCGCCGGTCGATTGACTATGCTTGGCGCAATCACCCAGCAAGGAGGACAGCATGGAACATGTATACAAGATGGTAGAGATCGTGGGCTCCTCCGCCACCAGTACCGACGAGGCAATCCGCAATGCCATCGAACGCGCAGCCAAATCCATCCGTCATATGGATTGGTTCGAAGTCCTGGAAACGAGAGGGCATATCAACGACGGCAAAGTCGCCCACTTCCAGGTGAAGCTGAAGATCGGCTTCCGGCTGGAAGATTGATCTCGTGTCGCGCACGGGTTCAATGATGTCGATCTGGATCTGTGTGCTGACATTGGCGCTCGGCGCAGCGCCGGCCGCGGCCATGGACCAGAACAACGAATTTCGCGCCATCGGGATCGGCGCTCAACCCTGCAGCGATTACCTACAGGCTCGCCAGGGCGGAGATCCAAAAGGCGCTGCTGCCTATGGCGTGTGGATGACCGGGTTCATCACTGCCAACAATCTCACCCGCCGTCAAACCTACGATCTACTGGGTGACACCACACCCGAGCACGCCATGGAAGTGCTGGACAGTTATTGTGGAGACCACCCGGAACATCCGTTCGTGTTCGCAGTGATGCAACTGGTCGCGAAGGAGTTGATACCGCAACGCGTGCAGAAGAAGCCGGACTCGGCGCCCGCGCCTATTCCGATCCCGTCGCCGGATCATTGAGGTTCAGCGGCGGCGCCGTCCGGTCACGGTCCAGGCGAGCAGACCGGCCAACAATGCCGCCCATACGGGCGGTTCCGGCACCGAGTGCGCGACCAACCCTTCGATGGTGTCGTTGGCGCAGCTCATGCCCCACTTGAGGCCCAGGTTGAAGTCGTTGCCCAGGCCGAGGGCGCTGAGACCAATATCGTAATCGATGTAACCAAGCTGTCCCGATCCCGCCGACGCGTTGGCCAGGCTGACCCAACTCGACGGATCGAGTGCGGTACCACCGCTGCCGCGCAGCACTTCCTGGCCGTCGCGCACCACCGCATGGCTCATGGTGATGAATGGCACGGTTTGTTCGGACCGGAGAATGCTGAAGGCGCCGCCGTAGAGGCGGTTCTCGCTGGTATCGAACACGAATTCCCAGTCTTCGCCGTTGCTGTAGTCATCAGCCGTGTATGGCGCGGCGCCGTTCGGATGCCACCCATCGGTGCTCAGGAACAGATCGCCGAACTGGGTGCCGTATTGATCGAGCGCTTGATTGAAATAGGTGAAGATTTTGACATTGATGCGCGTGACGGAGCCGCTGCCGTAAACGGATGCCTCCATACGTTCGACTTCATAATCCTGGCCGCCGATACGATCTCCGTAGCCGTGATCGTTGCTGCCCTGGTATGTATCCTGGATCGTGACAGGGCTGATCGGCGACCCGTGGGCCGTACAAACCGCCAGCGACAGCGACGCCGCAAGCAGGCGCGTTTTCGACAGTGTGCTCAAGCGAATTCCCCCAACCGTTACAGCCGTTTCCCCGGCGGCCGGAGTGTGGTGACAAATCCGGATCGCGCGCCGCGCACTCCCCCTCGGCAGCAGCGCGCGATCCGGTACTGCAGTCACGCGACACCGATACTACCGGTGGCCTTCGCCAACGAAAATACGACATTGGTCATATCGGCCGACCACGCCATATCGGCCGCCTGCACGCCTGACGTGACTAGGGCGTGGCCAGGGCGAGCTGACCGGCTATTATTTCTCGTACTGCATTTCAGATTGGCAGAAGCCCGCCGTATCATAAGGATATGGTCAGCACTGCTGCCAACATCGGGGTAACGAGTAGATGAGCGCCAGGGTCAAACGGTTCGAACAAAGTTCTCACCTGTACAGCACCAATGCCCCCTATCTGGAAGACCTGTACCAACGTTACCTGGCAGCCCCCGACTCGGTCCCCGCTCAATGGCGCGAACAGTTCGACCAACTGCAAAGTCGCGCGTCCATACAAGCGCCCCAATCGCCCCTGGCCGAGCGCCCATCGCCACCGGCAGCGCCCAGTCGGCGCCCGGCGCGGGAAACCAGCGGCGCCGTAGCGGGAGCGCTGCGCGCCGATGCCGCCGAAAAGCAAAGCGCGGTTTTGCGCCTGATCAATGCGTACCGCGTGCGGGGTCATCAGCAGGCCGAGATGGACCCCCTTGGGCTGCAGCCCCAGCCGCACGTGCCCGACCTGGATCCGCAATTCCAGGGTTTGTTGGAAACCGACATGGACACCGTGTTCAACACCGGTTCCCTAGTCGGTCCGGAGCAGGCGACGCTGCGGGAGATCATCGCCCGCTTGCGGCGCATCTATTGCGGCACCATCGGCGCGGAATATATGCACATCACCGACACCGCCCAGAAGCGCTGGATCCAACAACGCCTGGAAGGCACCGACCAGCAGCCGCGGTTCGAACCTGCCGAACAGCGCCACATCATCGAACGAGTGACGGCGGCCGAAGGACTGGAGCGCTACCTCCATACCCGCTACGTGGGGCAGAAGCGCTTTTCACTCGAGGGTGGAGAGAGTCTGATCCCGCTGCTCGACGATTTGATACAACGCGCCGGCGACCAGGGCATCCGCGAAATGGTGTTGGGCATGGCCCACCGCGGCCGGCTCAACGTGCTGGTCAACATCATGGGCAAGGCGCCGAGCCAGCTGTTCGACGAATTCGAGGGCCGCAGCAAAGCGCCCGGCGAGCGCTCGGGCGACGTCAAATATCACATGGGCTTTTCCGCCGACGCCGCCACTCCAGGCGGCGTGGTGCATCTGGCCCTTGCCTTTAACCCCTCCCACCTGGAAATCATCGGCCCGGTGGTCGAGGGTTCGGTACGCGCGCGCCAACAACGCTTGGACGACCACTCCGGCGGCAAGGTCCTGGCGGTGCTGATGCACGGCGACGCCGCCTTCGCCGGCCAGGGCGTGATCATGGAAAATTTCAACATGTCGCAGGCGCGCGGCTTCGGCACCGGCGGCACGGTGCATGTGGTGATCAACAATTTGATCGGGTTCACCACCAGCAACCCACTCGACACCCGCTCCACCGTGTACTGCACCGATGTCGCGAAAATGGTGCAGGCACCGATCTTTCACGTCAATGGCGAAGATCCCGAAGCGGTGGTATTCGTCACGCGCATGGCGTTGGACTATCGCATGACTTTCAAGCGCGACGTAGTGATCGACCTGGTGTGTTATCGGCGCCATGGCCACAACGAGGCAGATGAACCCGCCGTTACGCAGCCGATGATGTATCAAAAGATTCGCGCCCGGGAGACAGTGCGCGAACTCTATGCGCGCCAGCTGGTGGCAACCGAGGTGATCGGCCCGGAAGCACCGGAACAGATGCAGGAGCAATATCGCGACAGTCTGGACCAGGGCAACATCGTGGCGCTGCACATCGCCACCGATGTGCACCATACCCACGCCGTAGACTGGACGCCGTTTCTCGGCAGCAAGTGGACAGACAAGGCCGACACCGCGTTGCCTTTGGCAGAGGTGCAAGAGCTGGCCGAACGGCTGCTGGCGGTGCCGGAAGGCATGGAGTTGCACCCGCGGGTCGCCAATATTCTCGCCGACCGCCGCAAGATGGCGGCCGGCGCATTGCCCTTCGACTGGGGCTTCGCCGAGACCATGGCCTACGCCGGATTACTGGAAGACGGCTACCAGATCCGACTGTCCGGTCAGGACAGCAGCCGCGGCACGTTCTTTCACCGGCATGCGGTGTTGTTCAACCAGCGCGACGGCAGCAGCTGGGCGCCGCTCCAGCATCTCGGTACGGAGCAGGCAAAATTCATCGTCATCGATTCGCTGCTTTCCGAAGAGGCGGTGTTGGCATTTGAATATGGCTACGCCACCGCCGAACCGAACGGCCTGGTCATCTGGGAAGCACAGTTCGGCGACTTCGCCAACGGCGCGCAGGTTGTAATCGACCAATTCATCAGCTCCGGTGAAGCCAAATGGGGACGCATGTGCGGCATCGTTTTGTTCCTGCCCCACGGCTACGAGGGACAAGGCCCCGAGCACTCTTCTGCGCGGTTGGAGCGCTACCTGCAATTGTGCGCCGAATTCAATATCCAGGTCTGTGTGCCGAGCACGCCCGCACAGATGTTTCACATGCTGCGTCGACAGATGCTGCGCCCGTATCGTAAGCCGCTGATCGTCATGACGCCGAAAAGCCTGTTGCGCCACCGCCTGTCGGTATCGAAGCTCGAGGACATCACCGAAGGCCGTTTCCGCACGGTGATCGGTGAAATCGACGAGCTCAAAGCCGACGATATCGGCCGCGTGGTACTGTGCTCCGGCAAGGTGTACTACGATTTGCTGCAAGCGCGCCGCGATCGCGAACGGGGCGATGTGGCGATCGTTCGCATCGAACAGCTGTACCCGTTCCCGCGGGAAGCGCTGAAGAAGGAGCTTGCCCGCTACCGCTATGCCGACACCCTTGTCTGGTGCCAGGAAGAGCCGCAGAATCAGGGCGCCTGGTATCATAGTCAGCATCACTTCCGCGCTTGCATGGGTGCAGGCCAGGAATTGATCTACGCCGGCCGCGAACCATCGGCGTCGCCGGCCGCCGGCCATTTCGACCTGCATATCGAACAACAACGCACCCTCGTCGAGGAGGCACTTGGTGAGTCAAACGACCGAAAGCCGTGAATCAGATCAGGATAAGATCGAGATTCGGGTCCCGAAATTACCGGAATCAGTTGCCGATGCGACGCTCGTCACCTGGCACAAGAAACCCGGCGAGACCGTGCGCCGGGATGAGAACCTGGTGGACATCGAAACCGACAAGGTGGTGTTCGAAGTCCCTGCCCCCGGTTCCGGCGTGCTGCAGGAGATCTTCAAGCACGATGGCGCGACTGTGGTCGGCGACGAAGTCATCGCCATGCTGGCGGGCGGCGCGACAATCGCCGACAGCCCCGCCGGCGCCAAGCCGGTGGCTGCCAAAGCAGTGCAATCCGCGTCTGCTGCGACCGCGTCTGCGGTCACACCGGGCGCCCATACCGAGGCGCTCAGCCCCGCTGTGCGTCGCCTGGTCAACGAGCACGGCTTGTCCGCCGAGCAGATTCCGGCCACCGGCAAGGACGGGCGTCTGACCAAGACCGACGTGCTCAACTTTCTGCAGCAACCTGCCGAGAATTCCGCGGCTCCGCCAACGCCCGCGGCGCGTGCTCCGGCCCCGACGCGCCCGCATTCGGTGCCTGCCACGCCGACTCCGCAAATGGACGTCGAGCCCGGGGTGCGCCGGGTACCCATGAGTCGCCTGCGTCAGCGAATCGCCGAGCGCATGGTGGAAGCGCAACAGACCGCAGCGATCCTCACCACATTCAACGAAGTGAACATGCAGGCCGTGATGGACCTGCGCCGCAAATACAAGGATGTGTTCGAAAAGCAGCACGGGGTCAAACTCGGCTTCATGTCGTTTTTCATCAAGGCGTGCGTCGAAGCACTACGGAAGTTCCCGGTCGTGAATGCTTCGACCGAAGAAGGCGATGTGCTGTACCACGACTATTTCGACGTCAGTCTCGCAGTTTCCACGCCACGCGGTTTGGTGGTACCGGTTCTGCGGGATGCTGACCAACTCGATTTCGCGGAAATCGAGGCGGCCGTGGTGGACTTTGCACAACGCGCCCGCGCCAGCGAACTCACCATCGAGGAACTCACCGGCGGCACGTTCACCATCACCAATGGCGGCGTGTTCGGTTCGCTGCTGTCAACGCCGATTCTCAACCCTCCGCAAAGTGCGATTCTCGGCATGCACAAAATTCAGGAGCGCGCCGTAGTCGAGAACGGCGAAATCGTCGCCCGCCCAATGATGTATGTGGCCTTGTCATACGATCACCGTATCATCGACGGCCGCGAAGCCGTCCAATTCCTGGTCACCGTCAAGGACCTTCTCGAAGAACCGACGCGTCTGCTATTGCGGGTTTGACGCGAAAATCACGGCTCCTGAAAGCGAGCCGCAGCAGCGTTCAATGGCACGCCAAACCACAAGGACAGACCGACATGGCCAGATCCTATGACGTCATCGTGATCGGCGCCGGCCCCGCCGGCTACGTAGCGGCGATTCGCTGCGCCCAACTGGGGCTCAACACCGCCTGCATCGATGCCTGGCGCAACGAAGACGAAAATGCCGCGCTGGGCGGTACCTGCCTCAACGTCGGCTGCATACCATCCAAGGCGCTGCTGCAATCCTCCGAGCTTTATCATCTCGCCCGGGACAGTTTTTCCGAACACGGCATCCGCACCCAGTCGCTGCAAATCGACGTCGCGCAAATGCAGAAACGCAAACGCCGGGTGGTGTCCGAATTGACGTCGGGCATCGCCAGTTTGTTCAAAGCCAACCGCATCGCCTGGCTGCAGGGCCATGGCCGTCTCCTGGCGGAACGAAAAGTGGAATTCGTCCCGCACGACAAACCGGATCACCGCGAAGAACTCAACGCCGGCAACGTCATCCTCGCCAGCGGCTCATATCCCATCGACATCGAAGCAGCTCCGTTGGACGGCGATCGGGTCGTCGATTCGAGCGGCGCATTGGCATTCGATGAAGTTCCGAAGCGGCTCGGCATCATCGGCGCGGGCGTGATCGGCCTGGAGTTGGGCAGCGTCTGGCGCCGCCTGGGTGCGGAAGTGGTACTGCTCGAAGCCCAGGATCAGTTCCTGCCCATGGTCGACCATCAGATCGCCCATGAGGCATTTAAACATTTCGGCAACCAGGGTCTCGACATCCGGCTCGGGGCACGGGTGGTATCCAGCCGCACCACCAAAAAGCAGGTGACGGTGCAGTACCAGCACGTCGAAGAATCCTGTGAACTCAAAGTCGATCGCCTGGTAGTGGCAGTGGGCCGCAAACCACTGACCCAAGGCTTGTACGCGCCGGAGTCCGGTTTGTTGCTCGACGAGCGCGGCTTCATCGACGTCGATGAATACTGTTCCACAAATCTGCCGGGCGTTTGGGCGGTGGGCGACGTGGTGCGCGGACCGATGCTTGCCCACAAAGGTTCCGAGGAAGGCATGGCGGTGGCCGAAACCATCGCCAGCGGCCACGAGACCGCCATTAATCGCGACACCATCCCTTCGGTGATCTATACGCTGCCGGAAGTCGCCTGGGTAGGCCGCACCGAACAGGAACTGCACACCGCTGGGCAATCGGTTCGGGTTGGTACGTTCCCGTTTGCGGCCTCGGGCCGCGCTCGGGCAATGGAGATGCATGACGGGCTGGTGAAAATGATCGCCGACGCCGACACCGACAGAATCCTCGGCGTGCACATCATCGGTCCGGCAGCGTCGGAGCTGATCGGCGAAGCGGTGGTGGGGATGGAGTTCGCGGCCAGCAGTGAGGATCTGGCCCGCACCATTCACGCCCATCCGACGTTGTCGGAAGCGATACACGAAGCGGCACTGGCGGTCGATGGCCGCGCCATTCATGTCGCCGGCAAAATGGCCGCCCGCAAACGTTGAGGGCTACCAACGCGGCGCGGCTCAGCCAGGCCGGTCGTCATCCTCGTCCCTGGCATCGTGCCAAAACATGCCCTTCACCGGCCCGAGAATCCGCAAGGTCAGAAAATTCATCACACTGAGCGCGATTGCGATTTCGTAGTTCTGCCAAGCCACCGCCAGACCGATGGCGCCCGTGTTCCACAGGCTGGCCGCGGTCGCAGTCCCCGAGACATTGGCGCCGGTCTTCAATATCGCCCCGCCGCCGATGAAACCAATGCCGGTGATGATGCCGTACATCACGCGACCGTAGGGACCGTCGCCGTGCAGAACGTCGATGCCGGTAAGCATGAATCCGCACGACGCCATGGCGACCAGCGGAAACGTCCGCAGCCCGGCACTGCGCGCCGAACGCTCGCGATCCCAGCCGATGGGTAGCGCCAGCGCATAAGCGATCGCAAGTTGCGCCAGGTGCGTACCCATGCCGGCAATATCGAAATCGGTCCAATTCATAACGACACGCTCCTGAGTCGATGGGTTTCCCTCATGGCGACGCGCGCCCTGTCCGCCGAGGCGGCGTGGCTGGTATCAATCCGCCCCGGTTGCGATCGGACGCCGAGGGTCGCGGATCCATTCGCTCCAGGAGCCGACATACAACCGTGACGCGGGCAACCCGGCGACGGCCATCGCCAGTTGATTGTGGCAAGCCGTAATGCCGGAACCGCACATATGTACCACCGGCGCGCCGGAACCTGCCAGCAAGCGGGCAAATTCGTCCCTCAGGTGCGCCGCTGTACGCATCCGTCCGGTCGGGTCGAGATTGTCGAGACAGGGTCGATTCAACGCGCCCGGAACGTGTCCGGCCACCGGATCCATGGGTTCTTGATCGCCCCGAAAGCGCTCTCTGCTACGCGCGTCGACCAGCGTGATGGCGCCGCCCTGGACCAGCTGTGCGAGCGCATCCGTACTCAACCAGGCGCGCGTGTCCGGGCGCGGCTCGAAACGTCGCTGCCGCGGGGTGGGAATGGTGCTACTCGTGTCACGTTGCTCAGCACACCAGCGTGACCAACCGCCGTCCAACACGGCAACGGCTTCATGACCCAGCCAGCGCAACAGCCACCACAGGCGTGCTGCGATCGTCCCGCCGGCATCGTCATAGGCGACCACCTGGACCCGTTCGTCGGTCCCCCACTCGCCCAGAAGCTGGGCCAATGCAGCGGGGTTGGGCAACGGATGCCGGCCGCTGGTGTCGGTGCGGGGACCGGCCAGATCCCGATCCAGATCCACATAGCGCGCGCCCGGAATATGGCCCGCGTTGTACGCCCTACGTCCGGCGCCGGGGTCGGTCAGGCTGAACCGGCAATCGCACACTACCCAATCCGGGTTTCCCACGTGGACGGCAAGGTCGTCGCTACCGATGATAGTGGTCCAAGCCATGGGTTTGCTCCCTCGGCAGCTAATGGAAAGCGAGCGCGCATGGCGCTTGCGCTCGCGCAGCGGACGCCTAGACTAGTCCCTTTTGTTCGGCCGGGCCTCTGACCCATGCGTCGTTATCGGTTTCTTTGGTTGATTTTAGCGGTCTATGGCGGTTACATGCTGTGGCCCCAGATGCGCTCGGCATTGGGAATGGCACCCGGGGTAGGCAGCGAAGTTCCCGCCTTCGCGGTCGAGGACCTCAACGGCCAGAACTTCGAAAGCCGGACAATGGATGGCAAAGTCGTTCTGGTGAATTTCTGGGCCACCTGGTGTCCGCCGTGCCGCACCGAAATGCCGGGCTTCGAACAAGTATATCGGGACTTCCATGATCAGGGCTTCGAGATACTGGCCATAGCGGTGGACGATGCGGGTCCCGATCGAATTGCGCAATTTGTCGCCGACCTGCAGCTCACGTTCCCCGTGATCGCCAACCAGAGCCGCACTGCGCGCGCTTTTGGCGGCGCCGGTGCGGTCCCCACATCGTTTCTGATCGGCCGTGACGGACGCATCCGCAACAAAGTGGTCGGCGCGTTCGAACAGACCCGGTTGCGCGCTGCGGTCGAACAATTGCTGCGCGAGCCGCACACCGCGCGAAGCGCAGCACAATGAATTTTTCACTGTACGAGAGGATTGCAATGATTAGCCTACGATTGCTCGGCCCCTTTGTAGTGGCCGCGTGTCTAACTGCGACGACAGCCTTCGCTGCCGAGCAGCCGCTGCCGCCAGCGCTCAAAGGGTTGCAGCAACAAGGCGTGAAAGTGGTCAAGCAATTCGACGCCCCAGGCGGGCTGCGCGGATTTATCGTCACTGCCCACGGCCAGGCCCACGCGGTATACGTCACCGCCGACGGCCAACATTTGCTGCTCGGCGTGTTGCTCGACGCCGAGGGGCGCAACCTCACTGAAGACCATCTCGACAAGTACGCACCCAAGCCGGATTATTCCCAGGCATGGGAAGCACTGCAGCACGCGCACTGGGTCGCGGAAGGCCCCGAGGATCCAAAACAGGTTGTGTATGTGATGGCCGATCCCCACTGTCCTTATTGCCATGCATTCTGGCTCGCCGCTCAGCCTTACGAGAAAGTAGGCCTACAGGTGCGTTGGGTATGGGTTTCCTATCTGCGGCCCGACGGCGCGGCCAAGGCTGCGGCGATACTGGAAGCCAAGGATCCGGTCGCCGCCATGGAACGACACGAGCGTAACTTCCGGCAGGGCGGTATCGAGGCGGCGCAAAACCCAAAGCCTGAAACGCTGGCCGCGGTGCGTGCGAACACCGAGTTGATGCAGACCTTCAACGTCAACGGCACCCCTGCCGTCTTCTTCAAAGACAGCGAGGGCAAGGTGCAGATGATTCAGGGCATGCCCAAGCTGGGGGTATTGCCGCAAATCTTCGGCCTGCCCGAACAAAAAGTCGACGATCCGGCCCTGGCGCGTTTTCGCTGATAGCGCCTTTCCCGCAATCGAAGCTGAGTGCACCGATGGCACAGCGGGCTTTGCTGCGCCCGCTTGCGTTCGGCTTCAGAACCAGAGCATCTTCACACCCACCGCCAGTAGAAATACCGCGAAAGCCTGTTTTAGGCGAACCACTGGTAGCCGGTAGGCAAGCCGCACCCCGACCGGCGCAAACAAAGCAGTCCCTGGCACCACCGCGGCGAACGCGAGCCAGTTGACATAACCCGTCGACAGCGGCGGCAGGGCGGCACGGTCCCAGCCCGCAAGCACGTAGCCGGCGGTCGCCGGCACCGAAATGATAAAACCGAACACCGACGCCGTCGCCACCGCCTGACGGATCGGATAGGAAAACACGCTCAGCAGCGGCACCATCATGGTCCCGCCGCCGATGCCCAAAAGACTGGACACGGCGCCCACCATGACGCCCAGCAGCCGTTGCCATATCGACGCCGGCATTTCTTCGAAAACGTTCAAGGCATGCCGGGCGCTCAACAGCATATGCACCGCCACCACGCTCGCCAATGCGCCAAAAGCCAGTTTCAGCGTACTGCCGGGTAACCACTGGGCGGTCGCAGTACCCAGCGCTACGCCGATCAAAACCGGCCACACCCAGGCGCGCAGCAGAGCCCAGTCGACGCCGCCGCGTCGGTGGTGCTGACGCGCCGAAATCAGCGATGTGAGGACGATCGTGGCCAACGAGGTGCCGACCGCCAGTGGCATTGCCGAATCCGGATGCAGCCCGTAGACACGCAACACGTGAAACAGCATGGGCACGATCACGATTCCGCCACCCACGCCGAGGAGTCCGGCGAGCAGGCCGGCGACGATGCCACAAGCCGACAATGCCACGAGCAGGGTCGCTGCAGTTGCGCCCGCGATCATCACAATGAGGCGACGGCGCCATCGCTGCGCGGGTCCGCGGCCCCTGCGAACAAGCCGCGCCGATCCCGCGCGACGATTCCCGCGTGCCCCATCATCTCATCGTATGGAGCTACCAGTTCCACTGCATGGCCACGCTCGGTCAGGGCGCGCACCAACTGGGGGTCGAAGCGCGCCTCGAGTTTCAGCGTTTCCGCGCCTTCGCCCCAGGTTCGGCCAAGCACCCAGCGCGGCGCGTCGACTGCCGCCTGCAGAGGCATATCGAACGCCAGGTGCCGAGTCAGAATCGCGGCCTGGGTTTGCGGCTGGCCATCGCCCCCCATGGTGCCGAACACCAGGGTGCGGCCGTTGCGCAAGCGTGCCAGAGACGGGCAAAGGGTATGGAAAGGTTTGCGCTTTGCAGCCAGAGTGCGCCGATGCCCCGCATCGAGACTGAAACTTGCGCCGCGGTTTTGCCAGCAAATCCCGGTATCGTTCAGCACCACGCCGCTGCCAAACTCGTGATAGATACTCTGAATGCAACTGACCGCCCGGCCGTCGCCATCGATCACCCCGAGCCAAGTGGTATCGCCGCCTTCCGCCGCGGCCGGCCAGGGACTCGCCCGCGACGGGTCGATGTGTCCGGCGCGCCGATCGAGTGCGGCCGGGCTCAACAGCGCGTGCAGATCGATTGAGTCCATGTACGCCGGATCGCAGAGCAGCTCATCGCGGGTTCGAAATGCCGATTTGGTTGCTTCCACCAAGAAGTGCACCCATTCGACATCCGCCCCGGCGAGCTGCGAACCGGCGCGGTCGAAAAGTCCGAGGATCAACAGCGTCGCCAGGCCCTGGGAAGGCGGCGCGGTCGTGTACACCGTGCCCGGCGGCAAACGACCGCTGAGATGCAGTTGCAGCGGTGCGCCTATCACCGCCCGGTGTTCGTGCAAGTCCTCGAGCCGCAGCGGACTGTCCAACTCCATCAGTTCCGACGCCAGTGCAGCCGCCAGCTCGCCGCGGTAAAAATCGTCGAAACCCGCCGCCGCCAACCGCTCCAAAGTCGAAGCCAAGGTCGGCTGATACTGTGTTGCGCCGGCATGAGCGTCACCGTATGTGGCCTTGAAACCCGGCTGCGCCATGAGTTCATCGCGTTTGCTTTCCGTGCTGCGCGCCTGGCTGGCGCTGACCAGACAGCCGTCGCGTGCGTAGTGGATGGCATCGGCCAGCAGTCGGGTGCGCGGCAGCCGCCCCGCCCATTGGCTGCGACTGTGCTCGAACGCCGCCTGCCAACCCGATACGGTGCCGGCGACGGTATTGGCAGCCCAAGGGCCACGGTGTGGCATCTGCGAAAACGCGCCGCGGTAGACAGCCGGATCGACCCGGGCCCCGGTGCGGCCGCTGGCATCCACCGCCGTCACCGGGCCGTGGGCTCCTGCCAACAGCCAGAAGCTATCGCCCCCCAGCCCGGTCATATGCGGATACAACACCGCCAACGCGGCCGCCATGGCGATCGCGGCCTCGGCGGCGTTGCCACCGTCGCGCAACACTGATAAGCCGGTCTCGGCGGCCAGGGCATGGGGGGCCACGGTCATTCCAGCTTTCGCGTCGGTTGTTGACGGCACGATTCTCGATCCTATTCAGCCATGGACGACCATAGTCCCAGCCTAGCCCTTCGACGCCATCCACCACCAGTAAATCGCAGCGCGTACCGGGCGCCATGGTTGGCGTCTGACAATGTTGGCGCGGGTACCTTAGAATATGTTTTCCTGGCGCTGGGGGCCGACCGTGAAACTGACTGTCAACGAATTTCGAAACTGGGAACACAAGTCCATTACGCTGCTGGGTATGTCCGGTGTCGGTAAAACCCGGCTCGCCAACCTGCTGCGACGGCGCGACTGGTTCCATTTTTCCGGCGACTATCGCATCGGCACCCGCTATCTCGACGAGGCGATTCTCGACAACATCAAGCAGAAGGCGATGCAAGTTCCGTTTCTGCGCGATTTGCTGCGCAACGATTCCATCTACATCGTCAACAACATCAATGTCGACAACCTGCAACCGGTGTCGAGTTTCCTTGGTAAACTGGGCGACCCCGAACAGGGCGGTCTGGGGCTGAGCGAATTCAAGCGCCGCCAGGAATTGCATCGCAATGCCGAGATCCTCACCATGAAGGATATTCCGGAATTCATTCGCAAAGCCCAGGAGATTTACGGCTATAAACATTTTGTCAACGACGCCGGCGGCAGCGTCTGCGAGTTAGATGATGACGAAGTCATCGACACCCTGGCACGACACACCGTGATCCTCTACATCCAAGCCACGGAACGGGATGAGCAGGAATTGATTCGGCGCGCCGAACACGACCCCAAGCCGCTGTACTATCGCGAGGCGTTCCTCGACGAACAGCTCGCCGCCTATATGCAGGAATACGATCTGAACTATGTGGCGATGATCGATCCGGACCAATTCGTGCGCTGGGTGTTCCCGCGGCTGTTCTATTCCCGGATTCCGCGCTACCAGGCAATAGCGGATCGCTTCGGGTATACCGTCACCACGGACGAATTGTCGCAGGTCCAGAACGAGGCGGACTTTCTCGCGCTGGTCGAGAAATCGCTCGAGCGCCAAGCGTAACCGCCGCGAGGTTGATCGCCATGCCTTTGGTCGCAAATTCAGGACTACCTGCCTTCCAACGCCTCAAACAGGAAGGAGAAAACATCGTTTCCAGCGACGAGGCGGTGCACCAGGATATTCGCGAACTCCACATCGGGCTGCTCAACATGATGCCCGATGCCGCCCTGGCCGCCACCGAACGTCAATTTTTTCGCCTGGTGGGCGAGAGCAACCAGATCGCGCAGTTCTATATGCATCCGTTCACACTCAAGGAATTGCCCCGCGGAGCGGACGCCGCAGCGCACGTGGAACGGTTCTACGACACATTCGAGAATCTGCAACATGACGGACTCGATGCGCTCATTATCACCGGCGCCAACGTGATCGGACCGGAACTCGCCGAGCAGCCGTTTTGGGAGCCGCTGATCGAAGTCATCGATTGGGCCTGGGAGAACGTTACCTCGACCCTTTGTTCATGCTTGGCGACGCACGCGGTAATGCAATTCCGCTACGGCCAGAAACGCAGACCATTGGGATTCAAGCGCTGGGGCGTGTTCCCCCATCGGGTACTGCACCGCAAGCATCCGCTGGTGGCGGGGGTCAACACGCGCTTCGACGTGCCCCATTCGCGCTTCAACGATGTCAGTCGGGAACAATTCGAATCCGTAGGCTTGCATGTGCTGGGTGAAAGCGACCCCGCGGGTGTGCATTTGGCGGTCAGCGAAGACGGCATGCGCATCGTGTTTTTTCAGGGTCATCCGGAATACGACACCATCAGCCTGCTGAAGGAATACAAACGCGAATTGCTACGTTTCACTGCCGGCGAGCGCGAAGACTATCCGCCGTTTCCGGATCACTATTTCTCTCTGCGCATGCAGGCGGTTTTGGATGAGTATGGGGAACGGGTGCTCTCGGCACTGCATCGAAGCCAACCGATACCCGACATGCCAGAGCCGTTGATCGCTTCGCAATTGGACAACACCTGGCACGACACCGCGGAAGCGGTGATCAACAACTGGATCGGACGGGTATACCAGGTCACCAACCATGACCGGCGGCGGCCGTTCAAGGATGGTGTAGACCCTTCCAACCCGCTCGGTTGGCGGCCCAATGAATCGTTCTGACGCACCTGTGCGGCGAGTCGGATCGATGCGGCCGGCCACCGCCCGGTGCGTCTGAGAAGCAGGGATTTCCTCATAAAGCGCGCCGGTGCCAATTGCTCGCGATCTTTGGCGCGCTCCGTGGGCCGCCCTAGCGCCGGCTACACGGGCTAGGCAAGCTGCCCGATTGCGACTCACGGCGCTTCCGCGGCCTTTCCGGGAGGGGGTGTTTTGCCGCGGTGCGTCAAATCCCGCACCATGGGGCCCTTCACCCAGCCCTGCCCAGTGTAATGACCCGGAATCCCGGCGCCCGCATACATAAAAATGGCTATCTGCCTGCTTTATATCTCTTTTTGTACACTGGCACGACTACTGCATCGAGATAGGGCAACGGCTACGGAATAGCTGGCATGGAACGCAAAGACGTGTTCAAGGTGGTTCGCCAAGGATAGGTGGACTCCACGACGTTCAAGGAAGCAGGTCGAGACACGTCCGCCAGGATGGCTCAGGAACGGCGCAGGATGCGCCCGAATTTCCTCGACAGGGACGAGACAGGGCGACGAGCACGGAAGACGCCTCATGGATGAGCGGTCATGGAGAACCGGCAGGATCGCTGTAAAGCACCTGAAGCGCGCCGCAGGAGGCGGCAGTCGCCCAGCGAGGAAGACCATGGATCGGTCTCGCAGGGATGCCACCAGGGATCGAGCGACCCAGGGAAGGGGCTTCTTTTTCGTGTACACGCTGCGCCAGGTGGCTCCGGCCGCCTCGCAACGTGCTGCGTGACACGCTATGTGGGCCTTTCGGTTCAGCTATCCGACGGCAAATCGAGATTGCTCAGCGTGCGCAGTTAGTCTGGCAGATCGCCGACGATGCGCTTGATAGGGTGCGGCAGGCGGCGGATCAGAGTTGGCACCGCAAAAACCTGATCGAGCTGCGCCAATTCCGGACGCACCATCAGATCGACCAGTTCGATTTCATAATTACCCGCGAACAATTCGTCGCGCAACCGCTGTACATTGCGTAACTCGCTCATCGACGTAGGGCTCTTGCCGGCAATGTAAAGCGCAGACCGCCACTGCGGAGCTTGCCCACCGGGTTGCTCGACCGCGGCTGCATCCACGCTCGCAGCGGGATCGGACTGCGAAGCGTGTCGCGAACTCATTTCGACTTCCTCGCGCGGACCCGGGTTTCGATATTGTGCGAGTCCTGCTCATCGCTGCGGTAGCGGTGCACGCCATAGAGCCCACAAACATCACCGCACCTGCAGCGCAACGACCACACAACAATACGCAGCGTCCTGGCACGTTCACTGCAGGCGACTTACCGCGATCCGCACCGGATTCCTGGACCGCCTGACCGAAACGGAGGTACCGACATGAATACGAAAAAGCTGAGCGCCGCGCTGATTACTCTCATGGCTTCCGGAGTCGCCGTGGCTGGCACCATCCGCACCAATGTGGAGGCCGACGCCACAGTACAATCTCCCGGCTTCGTGCAGCTCGACAGCAACGGCGATGGTTCGCTCGACAAACGCGAAATCAGCGCCGATTCGCACCTGCGCGCGAACTGGAACCGGTTGGACGAGAATGACGACGGCGCGGTGAGCCAATCCGAATTTTCCGCGTTCGAGGCCGCAAACTTGCAAGAGCGCGCGGATCGTTTGAAAGAGCGTGCCGACGAGCGCGCGGACCGCATGGAGCATAGAGCCGAGCAAATGCAAGATCGCGCCGAAGAACGCAATTGATATGCATGTTCACGGGATGGCGGCGCGGCGTCCGCTTTTGGGTGGCGCCGTTTTTTGTTACGGCTGGTAGCTCGGGGAGGCTCTAGGCAGCGACCGTGCATCTGGTTGTCGCACCTGGCCTGCCGGGCCCAGCCGACATGCGGTCCTGCAAAAATTGCCGCAGCCGGTCGCAGTTCCTTTGCCGCAACCAATCGTATAAAACACGGCGCGCGTCGCGCGCACCCTCAGGTTCCACTTGCAATGCCAGCGCGGCCAGTTGCTCGTCGATTTCCCGCGCAGTTTCCTTACCCTGCTCGTAGGCCACGAGCATGTCGTACACCACCCGGAACGGCGCGGTGTTAGTCGTTGCGCCAGCGGTCGTCCGGTCGACTTTAGTCTCCCTTCCCGCCACTACTGACTCCTTTCAATTGTTGCATCGTCCCCGCCCGTGCGAGCTTGCAACGAATCCTAACGGCTGCTGGTGACAACCTCGTTGCAGCATCTCAGGATAGTAGTGAATCGCCGACGTGCACTGCACTCGACGCGGTGCACAGCCCCGATCCGAGATCAACTCAAATCCCTGCGCAAAAGTTCATCCACCATCGCCGTCGCGTATTACCGCGCAATTGCCGATGGCGGGGAGTCTGGCTTTGCAGGAGTCTCGGACAGGCCCGGCTGCACGGTCCACGGCTGACCAGATCACCGTGACGATCGGGGCGCCAGCGATCGATATCCGCGAGCACCGCTTCCAGCGCCGGCACGTTGCCGTGGACATCGGGCAGGATTGCGCGCTTCACCTCGGCGGCGCCCCGCGCTGGTAGATCTGCGCATTCTGGAATCCGGCCGCGCCATGGCACAGCAACTGCAGCCGACTCCCGGGCGATTTTTCAGTGCCGGACAATTTGCACGCAGGCTCAGGAAATTTTACTAGCATCGCGCGGGGCAATGGCGTATGCTCGTTTCGGACTGCAGATTGTGGCAGTGAGAGTTTTGGTCGTTCCTATCTGGTTTACCTCCCGAACACACCGTTTCACAGCCTGCATGAAAACCATTGTTTATTAAGTTTATTGAGGAAGGTATATCGAATGGCTACCGGTACTGTGAAGTGGTTTAACGAATCCAAGGGCTTCGGCTTCATTGCCCCTGACAGCGGCGGGGACGATGTATTCGTCCACTTCAGCGCGATCCAGGGCAGCGGTTTCAAGACCCTTGCAGAGGGCCAGAAAGTGAGCTTCGACGTACAGCAAGGTCCGAAAGGTCCCCAGGCTGCCAACGTCGTGGCCGCCTAAATCGGCCCCAAAACGGAAGAAATTCCAGACCCCGCCCCCTGGCGGGGTTTTTTTTGCCCTCCAATTCGGGGCATTTGACCCCACCAAAGTGCCTATTCGCCCTTCCACGTACCCGCTCCTATAAAAATAACGCTTAGATTGCCTACAGTTACGAACTGGCACGCGGCGTGCTTCGGCTTTACTCGTAATTCGACCAGGACGAACACTCGCGACAAGGAGGCATGCCATGTACAAACCTATCGGGGCGTTACTCGCGGCGGCGGCGCTAGCATCTGCCTGTGCGTCGACCACACCACGGGAAGACCATCTCGCCAACAGCATCGAACACCAAATCGGCGCCAACCTTCCAAGTTTCAATGAGCTGGATGCTGACCGCAGCGGCTATCTCAACAAGGATGAAGCGCGTGGCCGGGAAGGTCTGGCGGAAAATTGGCATCACTGGGACGAGAACGAGGACGGTCAGCTCAACCGGGCTGAATTTTCCGCGTTCGAGCACGAAGACCTGGAGGCACGTGCCAAGGCAGTGGAGAAGGCTGCAGACCGCGCGGAGGATCGGATCGATCGCGCCAACTGATCGCTGGCACTGTGCACTGCCGGAAATGAAGCGTCGGCCCCCATTTGGCCGGCGCTTTTTTTGGGACTATGCCTGTAGCCAGGGATAGCTGACCAAAGACAAGACGAGGATTCGGCATGGCAAACGGACTGCGCCTTACGCTGCGGTGGACAGCCTACCTGGTCGCGGGGCTCGTGCTATTGCTGGTAATGGCTGCGTTTACCGCGCAGTTTTGGCTTAAAGGCGTCATAGAATCCAGCGTCAGCAATCGTACCGGGCGGGAATTGAAGATCGGCAGCCTCGACCTCAAATGGGCGTGGCCACCGACCCTGGTTGCCAAGGACGTGCAACTCGCCAATGCCGACTGGTCCCAGCAGCAGCAGATGATGACCGCTGGAGAGATGGCGGTCAGCGTGCGGCTGCTGCCGTTGTTGCACGGCCATCTGTCGATGCCGGACGTCCGGCTGAGCCATGCGCAACTGCTGTTGCAGCGCGGACCCGAACAAAAGGCGAACTGGGATCTCGGTAGTCAGCAATCGAGCACCAACAAATCGAGCTCACTGCCGCAGATTCAACGCTTGACGATCGAGGACACCACTGTCCGGTATACGGAAGCCGAACGGAAAACGGACGTCAAAGTCGCGTTGCAATCAGATCCAAGCGCTGCCGATGGCAAAATCATCACTGCGGACGGCGAGGGTACCTATCGGGATCAGGCGTTGACACTGCAGTTTGCCGGAGGATCCATAGAACAACTGCTGGCCACCGACCAGGCCTATGCCATGCACTTGCGTGTCGCCGCCGGCGACACCACAGCCATCCTCGACGGCCAGGTGCGCGACCCGAGAGCGCTGAAGGCTTCGGACATGGATTTGCAGCTACAGCTCAGCGGTCCGGATCCAGCGCGTCTGTACAAGCTGGTAAGTTTGCCGCTGCCGTCGCTGCCGCCGTACACCATCAGCGGCAAGTTGGTACGCAGCGGCCACCGCTGGCAGTTGTCGCAGTTCGACGGCAAGGTGGGCGACAGTGACCTGCACGGTAATCTGGCTCTGGAGTTCTCTGGCGAACGACCGTTGCTGACCGGCGATTTACGTTCCAAGAGTCTCGATTTCGACGACCTGGGAAGTCTGATCGGCGCGCCGCCCGGAACCGGGTCCGGCGAGACCGCCTCCAAACAACAGCGCAGTGCAAAGCAGCGCAAACCGGGGAGCGGCGTCCTGCCGGACAAGCAAATCGACTTGCACCAGGTGCAGTCGATCGATGCCAAAGTCCAATTCAAGGGCGAGCACGTGCGCGCCGGAAAATTGCCGATCGATGAAGTTCGGATAGATTTCGACCTCCACCACGGCAAAATGCAATTCAAGCCACTAACGTTTCGCGCCGGAGGCGGCACAGTGGACACCCAACTCGCCATCGACGCCACCGGGAAATCCCTTCAAGCCAAGCTCAATGGCGAATTCAAGCGCCTCGACCTGCAACGGCTGCTGAAAGGCGTCGACGTCGCTAAGGACAGCGTCGGACAAGTCGGTGGACGCATCAAACTATGGATGCACGGCAACTCGGTTGCGGCCCTGCTCGCCAGCGCCGACGGCGGCCTATATCTCATAACGACCGGGGGCCGACTCGATCGAATGTTGGTGGAATTGGCGGGACTGGATATCGGCGAAGCCGTTATGGCGAAGCTGGGCGAAGGTCAGCAATCGATCCCGATCGAATGCGGCTACGCGGATATGGAGGCACAGGACGGGGTGCTGAATCTTAGCAAATTTGTGATCGACAGCACCGACACCCTGTTCACCGCCAGCGGCACGGTGAACCTCTCCACGGAGAAACTCGACGTATACCTGGATCCCCACCCCAAGGACGTCAGCTTGTTTGCGGCGCGCTCGGCATTGCACATTACCGGCACGCTCGGCAATCCCCAGGTACGCCCCGGCCCTGCAACCTTGGCCAAAGGCGCTGCCGCGGCGGCCTTGGCGGCGGTGGCCGGCCCCGCCGCCGCGCTCGTGCCGCTGGTCGAAACCGGGGGCGGCAAGGACAGCGCTGCCTGCGCCAGTTTCACGCACACGGTCGATAAGGGCAAAGTGGGCATTTCAGAGAAAACCTCCACAGGAGAAAAAGCGCAATGAGACTGCTGCCGCTCGCGTTGTTGGTGGTAGCACTGGCTGGCTGCGGCATGTTCAACAAGCCGGACACAACCACATCCCTCGACAGCTCAGCAACGCGCATCAAGACCCAGCTCATCAACCAACTGCCCTTGGCCGCTGCGGCAGTCAACGTCGATCAGGAAGGCGATGCGATTTATTTGCGCGGCTTCGCCGATGACGCCGCAACCAAGCAGCACATCGAAGAGATCGCCCGAAAGACCGCCGGTGAGCAAAAGATCGTCAACCAGATCAAGGTCAAATAGCTTCACTTTCAGGCGCGGTCGACGCGGCCAGGGACTACACTACCCTTAATAAAAGACCGGATGTCGGCGGACCGCTTCCTTACCCGTCGCTCGTCACAGTCGGCGCAACTATGTATCAGACTTTCTATCAATTGCAGAGCGATCCGTTCCGGCTGGCCCCCGATCCGCGCTTTCGGTACAGCCACCGCAGTTATGCCGCCGCTTACCGGCATTTGCGGGAGGCCTACGAACAAGGGGACGGATTCAGCGTCGTGACTGCACGCCCGGGCACCGGGAAGACAACGCTCACTGAGGAGTTCATCGCCTCGCTGGATCCCGAAGGGGTTCTGGTAGGCAAGTTGGTCACCACTCAGGTGGACGCCACGGAACTACTGCGCCTGATTGGCTACGCCTTCGGCGCCGACGTAGAAGACGCCGATCGCGCAACGACCTTGCACCGCCTGGAGCAACGCTTGGCAAGCGAACGGGATCGGGGCAGACGCGCGCTCCTGGTGGTGGACGAAGCCCAGGGGTTGAGCGTCGAATCCCTCGAACAATTGCGGCTATTGAGCAATCTTCAACACCGCGATCAGGCGCTGCTGCAGATATTTCTGGTCGGACAGGAACAACTTCAGGCGCGGTTGGCCGCGCCGGAACTCGAACAACTGCAGCAACGGGTTTCGGTGGTTTGCCGGTTGGGCCCGCTCAGTCTGTCCGAGACCCGCGCCTACGCGCACCATCGGCTGTGCGTCGCCGGCTGGCGAGGCGACCCCGCCATCGATCCCGCAGTATTCCTCCTTGTGCATCGCTTCGGTCAGGGGCTGCCGCGCTACATCAACCGGCTTTGCAACCGTCTGCTACTGCACGGCGCTGTCGCTGAGAAGCACGAATTGAGCATCGAGGACGCCGGCATCATTCTCCTCGATCTGAGCGAAGAACTGCTGACTCCGGTGCACGACCAGCCGGGCCCGACCGGCGCCAGCAACCGCGAATTGCTATCAGCGGTCGTCAACGGCGATTACTGGCGGGCGATGCTGTCGGCCCAGGAGCTGAATTTCCTGCAACAGGCCGAATTCGAACCGCCGCCGATACTGATATCTCCAGCGCCCGCAAGCGAAGCGGTCCATCCCGCGCCGCATGCCTCCCAGCCGCCCGCACACGGCAACTGGTGGCGCTGGACCGCGAGCGTCGCAGCTCTGTTGTTGGTAATGCTGTATTTCGCCGGGCGGTTCGGACCGCCCGACGCGGTCGCCGCGCTCCAATCGGCATTCGTGCGTCAACCTGACTACGCGGCGCAAACGCCTGCTGAAGGCTCGTCGCAGCCGATGGAGATCGCCTCGCCCAGCGCGGCCGAGGGCACCATCGGAAAGACATCTGGAAATGCAAGCGAAGTCCTACGCAAGCCGGCCGTTTTGACCGCCGACTCCGCGTCGCGCAAGACGCCGGACGCCACGAACGACTTGCCTGCGCTACGCGACACCGCCGCTGCTGCGAACGATCGCGCCACGTTCCGCAACAATCCTATCGCCACCGCCAATTTGTCCTTTATGCCGACGGACCTGCTGCAACGCCGACCCGCAGGCACGCCGGCCGAAGCTTTGGAATCCGCTACCGATGCGCCCCCGCCGCCCGCAAGCACGAATGGAGCAAAGCCGGAGGACGTGGCTGCCCCGAGCCCGATGGCTGACTTGCTCGATCGTGCCGAGCGCGCATTTGCCGACGACCGTCTGACCGTGCCGGCGGACGACAGCGCCTATGGGTATTTAAAAGCAGCGCAACGTCTCGATCCCGATGCACCGGCAGTGGCTCGCGGAATCGACCGCGTCGCCGAACGATACAGCGTGCTGGCTAAATGGTGGATGAACCAAGGGGAATACGGCAAGGCGACGCAGATGATTGAACGAGGTTTGCAGGTACGCCCGCATTTCGCAGCACTGCATGCACTGCGAACGGAAATGCACGCAATGGCACTGAAGGCGAAGCAGCCTTCTCCGTTTCCATCTGCGTTCGACGATGCGAACACCAGCGTTGGCAATCCGGCGCCGGAAAAACAACAACAGCACGCGTCGCCCAATCTGTTCGAGCGGTTCAAAGCATTCATGCGCCGCGGCAATCAAAACGACTTATAAGTCATCTTGGCCACTGCTCACCACGGTAGCCCAGCCATGATTCACACCCGCGCAGCAACAACAGCCGGCGCTTGGTTCCTGTCGATGCTTTTGGCCTTGAGCGCCTGCAGCAGCGTGTATTACGGCGCCCTGGAAAGATTCGGCATCGAGAAGCGCGACATTTTCGTCGACCGGGTCGCGGACGCGCGTCAATCCCAGGCAGAAGCGAAGCAACAATTCGCATCGGCGTTGGAGCAGTTCCACGCGGTCACCGGTTTTGAGGGCGGCAAGTTGGAGCAACAGTACCGCGCTCTGAAAGACGAATACGAAGCCAGCGAGGAAAAAGCGCGGCAGGTGAGCGCCCGCATCGACGATGTTCGACGCGTCGCAGGTGACTTGTTCGCAGAGTGGGAAAACGAGCTGCAGCGCTACGATGATTCGCGGTTGCGCGACGCCAGCCGGCGTCAATTGCAGCAGACACGCCAGCGCTATAAACGTCTTATATCGGCCATGGAACTTGCGGAAAAACGGATGCAGCCGGTCTTGGCGGCGTTCCAGGACCGGGTGTTATTTTTGAAGCATAACCTCAATGCCCAGGCGGTCGCTTCATTGCGTGGTCAGCGCGCCCAGATCGAAGCCGACGTTGCGGCGCTCATTCGGGAAATGAACCGCTCCATCGCAGAAGCGGATCGATTCCTGAAGACGATGAAACCGGAGTGAGGCGTCGCGCCGGGCAGTTGTTTGCCGACGACCAGCGCGACGCGGTTCACGCTCCGCCGTTCATCCGCGACCGGCGGACGGACGACTGCGAGCCGGACGGGCGCTTCGGCCTCGTGCAGGAGGCGGTCCTTTGCGGAACTTGCGCGTCGGCGCGGCACGACGGCGCGGCGCGGGCTCCCTGGCCTGCGGTTCCAGACCCGGGATTACCTCCCGCTCCAATTTTCTGCCCAATAGCCGCTCGATGCCCGCCAGCTTGCCCCAGTCGTCTGGTCCGATCAGGGATACCGCTTTACCGGTGGCTCCGCCTCGCCCAGTACGGCCGATACGGTGGATGTAGTCTTCGGCAACCATCGGCAAATCGAAATTGATGACATGGCTGATGCCGCGGATGTCCAGTCCGCGGGCGGCAACATCCGTCGCCACCAGCAGCCGCAAATTGCCGCGCCGCATCCGATCAACGGTTCGCTTGCGTTGTCCCTGGCCCATATCCCCGTGCAACGCGGCGCAGGTGTGACCATTCTGGGCCAGCGTCTCCGCCAGCCGGTCGGCGCCGCGCTTGGTGGCGGTGAATATCACCGCTTGGGACAAGTCCGTCTGGTCGATCAAGTGGCCCAACAGCCGCTGCTTGTGGCGCACATCATCGGCCTGGTGCGCCTGCTGGGTGATGGAGGCATGCTGATCGCGATTGGCCGATAGTTGAATCCGCACCGGGTCACGTAACAGGCGGCGCGCCACGTCCAACACCCGACCTTCCAAGGTGGCGGAAAACAACAGCGTCTGACGTTGAGCCGGCGTAGCGGCGGCGATCGCGGTTACGGCATCGACGAAGCCCATGTCGAGCATGCGGTCCGCCTCGTCCAGGATCAACATTTCCAGGCGGCTGAAGTCGACCCGATTGCGCTCCATGTGGTCCATCAAGCGCCCGGGGGTTGCCACCAGCAGATCCAAGGGCTTGGCCAGCATCCGCATCTGCGGCGGATAAGGCATGCCACCGACCACGCTGCCCGACTGTACTCGGCTGAAGCGTCCATATTGTTCGATATTCGCTGCGACTTGTTGCGCGAGTTCACGGGTGGGCGTCAATACCAGCACCCGCGGTCCGTGGCCGCGCACGGCGGAGCGTTCCGCCAATCGATGCAACGCCGGCAATACGAAAGCCGCGGTCTTGCCGGTACCGGTCTGCGCCGAAGCCATGAGGTCGGCGCCCGACAAAGCCGCCGGAATCGCCTGGCTCTGGATATCAGTCGGCTTGTCAAAGCCGCAAGCCTGAATGGCACGCAACAAGTTGGAATTCAGATTCAGTTGTTCAAATGACACCAATAGCACTCCATCCGCTACCACGGGCGGAAATCAAAGATCGATTCAAGAACCGCACTTTCAGGATCCGTTTGCAGATCCCGATGCAGGATTACGTGGTGGGTAATCGTCAGGTCCAGTGGACGCGGCCGCTCAAAGGAAGCCGCGCGTGCTCGTTGCTAACCAAGTAGCCGCTGACGATTGGACAGGGAGGAAGGTCAGGAACGAATCGGCATTTCGCCGGGAGTTGGACTATACAGACAAATGTCCATGGCGTCGAGGACAATCCTCTCGGGTCGCGTTTTGCTACCGCGGAATACACTCAAGATACCCCGTGTTTGGCCGCTAACAGGCCGAGTAGCCCCGTCCACGGGACTAACCCCGAGATGCGATGAAGATCATCCCTGAGCCGCGCGCTGAATCGTTGAATCCGGAGTTCTACCAAGCTCTGGTCCGGCTCGGCCTGGTTACGTTCGTATTGGTGCTGCTGACTGTGCTGCTCGCAGTCGAGGGCAATGCGGCAAGTGACGGCTATGCCGGCGCGACACGCATTGCCGGCGCGTATTGGCTGTTTTCCGCTTCCTGGGCGCTGCTGATCTGGCGCAGCCGCGGCAACAGTCAAGTGCGCCGTTGGGCCGCGCTGTTTGCGGACTCGGCCGCCACCTCCTACACCATGTACGCGGCCGGGCATCTGGGCGCCTTCTTCTATCCCGTTTATTTATGGGTCATCGCCGGCCATGGTATCCGCTATGGCGCCCGTTTCCTGCTGTCCGGAATGTTCATTTCCGCAGTCGGCTTTGCGTTGGTAATGGCCTTCACCCCTTATTGGCAACAGACCCGACTCACCGGCGCCGGCCTGCTGTTGGGCCTGATCGTCCTGCCGCTGTACCAATTGGCGTTGTTACGCCGGCTGCAACGCGTAAACCTGCGGCTCAGCACCGAACTCAATAAGTCGATGCACGCCGCCAGCCACGACGCCCTCACGGGACTGGCCAACAGAGGCTATTTCTTCCAGCGGCTGGAAGAGGAAATTGCCCGCAGCAAGCGCGCCAATGCGGGCTTTGCGGTCCTGTTCATCGACCTGGATGGCTTCAAGGCCATCAATGATCAGCTCGGTCATCAGGCGGGTGACGAAATTCTGCAGCAGACGGCGCAACGTTTGCGCGGCGTGTGCCGGGAATCGGACCTGGCCGCCCGCTTCGGCGGCGACGAATTCGCCTTGATAGTCGCAGGGGCAAGCGACTGTGATTCCGTGCGCCAACCGGCACGGCGCATCTCAGAGGCCATGAGCCACCCGGTGCACTGGCAGGGACAAACTCTCCGCCTGACCGCCAGCGTCGGGGTGAGCCTGTTCCCGGAACATGGCACGACCCCGGACGAACTTACCCATAATGCGGATCTCGCCATGTATCAGGTCAAACGCCAGGGCAAGCGCGGCCACGTGTGCTTTGCGTGCAGGTCCGGGGCGGCGTTCTGCTGAAACCCCTCCTGCCCTATCTACCCTAAGCGATTTTTGTAACTAATTCAGATGGTTATGATCGCAGGTTATGATAGTAATTAACTATCATAGCTATCAATGCAATTTATTTTCAACATGACGTACGACCTCCTACTCTTGTTGCTCAGGAGGGCGCCGACGGCCGGCGTCCACGAAATTCGCAACGAACAGGAGAACGATTCAAATGTTACCCAATAGAGAAGGCCAACGGATTCCCGCTGTAACATTCCGCACCCGCGCAGACGGCGACTGGGTCGATGTCAGCACCGATGAGCTGTTCAAAGGCAAAACGGTGGTGGTGTTTGCCCTGCCCGGCGCATTTACGCCGACCTGTTCTTCGGCCCATGTGCCGCGGTACAACGAACTTGCCCCCTGCCTGAAACAGAACGGCGTTGACGATGTGGTGTGCATTTCGGTCAACGACGCGTTCGTCATGGCGGCCTGGCAGCAGGATGAGCACGCGGACCGGATTCATTTCATTCCCGACGGCAACGGCGAGTTCACTGCCGGGATGGGCATGCTGGTGGACAAAGGCGACTTGGGGTTCGGCAAGCGTTCCTGGCGCTATTCCATGCTGGTGCGCGACCGCGTGATCGAAAAGATGTTCATCGAGCCCGAGGTCGAGGGCGACCCCTACGAAGTCTCCGACGCCGATACCATGCTCGAGTACATCAACCCGCAGGCGGAAAAGCCGCTGGACGTGACCTTGTTCGCCAAACCGGGTTGCCCCTACTGCGCCAATGCAAAGCGCATGCTGCGCGAAGCCGGGATCGAATATGAAGAGGTGACCGTCGGAGATCAGGTCTCGATCCGCTCGGTGCGTGCCGCAAGCGGCTCGGAGACGGTACCGCAGGTGTTCGTCAATGGCGAGCGCATCGGCGACTCCGAAGCGCTGCAACAGTGGCTTGCCAGCCGCAAGCGTGAAGCAGCGTAACGGTACTGTCCCACCGGTCACGCTACATCCGACCTGATCACGACTTGATTGCGAGGCATTGAAGATGAGTAAGCACTACGATTTGATCGCCATCGGCGGCGGCAGCGGCGGTTTGGCCGTCGCCGAGCGAGCGGCACAATTCGGCAAGCGGGTTGCGATTGTCGACGCGGCGCCGCTTGGCGGCACCTGCGTCAACGCCGGCTGTGTACCCAAAAAAGTCATGTGGTACGCAGCACACGCTGCAACCGCAGTCCGCGAAGCAGCGAACTTCGGCGTGCAGGCGCAACTGCTGGGCGCTGACTGGCAGCAACTCGTGCGCCGCCGTGACGAGTACACCGCCGGCATCAACGCCTACTGGGAGCGTCACGCTGCGGCGCTGGACATCGACCGTCTGCATGGCAGTGCGCGGTTTCGAAGCCAAGGCGAGATTGAAGTCGAGGGGGCGCGTTATAGCGCCGACCACTTGGTTGTCGCGACCGGCAGCCGACCGCGGGTGCCGCCGGTTCCCGGCGCCGAACTGGGCATAACCTCGGATCAGTTCTTTGGCCTGCAACAGCGACCTGAGCGTGTCGCGATCATCGGCGGCGGCTATATCGGTGTGGAGCTTGCTGGCGTCTTGCGGGCTTTGGGATCGGAAGTCACGGTTGTAGCGCAGGAGGAAAGTTTGCTGGCTACATTCGATCCCATGCTGTCGCAAGAACTGCGCGACCAGATGGCAGCGGACGGCATCCAATTCCATCTGCCTTGGCGGGTCGCGCGCTTGGAGCGCGGCAGCCGCAACCTCGACGTATTGAGCGCCGAGGGTGCGCGGTTGCGGGGATTCGACGCCGTCATCTGGGCCGTGGGTCGCAGCGCCAACGTCGATAATCTCGATCTCGGCGCGGCGGGCCTGAGCGTGGGGCCGAGCGGCCATTTGGAGGTCGACGACTGGCAGCATACCGCGGTGCCCGGCATCTACGCGGTGGGCGATGTCACCGGCCGCAAGCCGCTGACGCCAACCGCCATCGCGGCCGGGCGGCGCCTGGCAGAACGCTTATTCGGCAACGACCGCAACGCCCGCGTCGATTACGACAATGTGGCGAGCGTGGTATTCGCCCATCCGCCCGTGGGCACCATCGGCCTGAGCGAACCGCAAGCCGTGGCGCGCTACGGCGATCAGGTCAGCGTGTACGAAACGCGTTTCACGCCCATGAGCCACGCATTCGCCGACCAGCCGTCGCGGCGTACGGCGATGAAGTTGGTGTGCGCCGGAGCGCATCAACAAGTGGTCGGTCTGCACGTTATCGGTGAAAGTGCGGACGAACTGCTGCAGGGATTCGCGGTCGCGGTGACCATGGGCGCAACCAAAGCCGATATCGACCGCACGATTGCCGTGCATCCCACCAGCGCGGAAGAGTTGGTGACTCTCAAACAGGGGCGGCCCGGGCGAACGGAGGCGGCGCGACAAGCAGCATGAAGGACAACGGTTCAGCGCCGCTCCAAGCGACGGAACAGGTTCATGTCGCCGTTCACGCTGGGCGACGACCAATCGGCGTTGGCCGCGCATGCGCATATTACTTTTGTCGCAGTAGCCACTGTGCGCCCTGTGGGGCATCATGGGCCCCACGCATGCGACGGCCGCCCCGCCGGTCGCAGCGTATCCGCCAGGGGGTGGCGGCATGTAATCCATAGTGCGGGGATTTACCGGGAGGAAGTATGTGGTTGCCGACGCCGCTGTATGAAGCACTGCCGTTTCTGTACGGTATACTGGCGATCGTCACGCTGAGTGTGTTCGGACCTTCGATCGCTTTGCTGTCCGCGGTCTTGTTCGCGACCGCGGGTGTGCTGGTGTGGCGCCTGCGCAAAATCCATCGGCGCGACGAAGACGACGTTCTGCATGTAGTGTGACAGCGCATCGGCGCACCCGAGCTGCCTGTGCCGGGGTGCGCCGATCGTCATCGCCTCGGTAGCGCCGCACTTCTGCCTGTCCCAGGCATGTCCTACACTACCCGGCCCAAACTGCCCGGGAGTCCAATGAAACGATTCGTCACTATCCTGCTGCTGATCAGCGTGGCGGTGATCGCCGCGCCGTTCCTGTTTCAGTCCGACCGGCCGATGCCTTCGATAACGGGCCTGCCTTGGCAGATCGCGATCCACGACGACGGTACCAGCAGCGTGTTCGGGATCACG
This sequence comes from uncultured Gammaproteobacteria bacterium, assembly GCA_963773585.1. Lineage (GTDB taxonomy): Bacteria > Pseudomonadota > Gammaproteobacteria > JASBUN01 > JASBUN01 > CAVXJN01. The sequence continues at coordinate 1,132,007 of CAVZBR010000004.1, read as the reverse complement.
CTCGAGCGCACGAGCCTTGAAGAAGCGCAGGCCCGGTTCGGTGAGGAGTTGGAAATCGCGGTCATCGCCCGCGCCGGGGAACCGGGCGCATTGGAAGCGTACGTCCCTCGATTCACCGCCGGCGTCTTGACCGGCAAGCTGGTATTGAGTACGCAATTGTCTGGCGACGCCGTCCAACGGCTGCGCGAACACGCGAGCCGGGCCAATCCCACCGCCACCGGCGCCTTGAAGTTTTCCCTCGCACCCGCGGATGCGGAGCACGCGCTGGCGACGAAGATTTCGGCGATCACTTTCATTCCCGCGGTCGACATCGATCAGGAGACCGCCGTCAAACGTTTCGGTGAACCGAACCGGCGACTGACCGACCAGAACGGCACCATTCACTACCTCTACCCCGACAAGGGTCTCGATCTGATGCTCAACGCCCACCAGAAGGACGTTCTGCAATATGTCGCGCCGCAACACTTCGAACGGCTGTTGCGTCCTCTCGCGCCGGCCCAATAGCGGGGTTGTAATCGCTTGGCGTACCGCGGCTTGCGCGCATCTGCAGGTCGGCCCGCAGGTCCTATGCTTCGGGGAGGATCGGCGCTTGCGTCGGAAGAAGGCGCAGCGGATCAAAGCAATCCGCAGAGTCTGAATCGGAGTCCCGACATGATTCGCGACGAACGCCAAGTGGCATTGGATGAAACGATTGTCTCCCTGCAGGATGAGGCGGCGCAGGCCCGCGACTCCGCGGAACGGCTCGCCAACGACGATGAACGCCTGGCACAGGTGCTGCGTGCCAACGCTATGCAGTTCGAGTACTACGCCAACCGATTGAAACCCGATATGCAGATCCTCGACGATCTACCCAGAGAGCCGGTCCAGGAAATCGAAATTCTCGAAGGGCTGTTCAGCCGTATCCAAGCCGCGTTTTCCGGAGACCCACGCCGCAGCGCTTTGGATGAACGCCTGCAGGGCATTCGTCGTTTGGCAAGCTGCGTCGATGCGGCTTTACAGACCCAGCCGCCGCAACCGATTGTCGACCATTTGCAGGCGGTTCGGCGATACTTGCACACCGCCGGTGAACGCCTCCAGTCCCTCGCGCCCTGAACGGATCTGCGCGCGACGCTATTTTTTGACCCATCGGTCACCACTTTTTTCATAGTCCTGCTTGACGGCTGACCAGGCGACTTTATGCGCCGTCGCTTCGCGGTCGTCCCGCGAAGCATATTCGTGCCAGGCATTATTGAACGCTTCCTTGTAAATCTTCTGGGCATTTTCCGGCAGGTGCTTGCGTACCGACTCGGGAAGATCGGCGATGGATTCGTAGGGCATGGCTACCATCCTGCGTAGAGAAAAACTTTTCACTGTTTGCCTCAAGCGTAGGCCATCGCCGCCGACTCAGTATCGTCTGGCCCCAAGGGCTGAAACCACTATGCTGTGCGCCCACTCGTTCACATCATGCGTTACGCCAAAGACCCACAAGCCGATCGCTCCTTGCGCCATTCCGTCCGCGACGGTATGGCATATGCCGTCATGGCGGGCGGCGGCGAAACCTACTTTTCCGCCTTTGCCCTGTTTCTGCGCGCCAGCGCCCCGCAAATCGCGCTGCTGAGTACGCTCCCGGCACTGCTTGGCTCCCTGGCCCAGCTCCTCTCCGCCTGGCTCGGCCGCCGGTTTGGCAAGCGCCGGCCCATCGTGCTGGTAGGCGCGACGATCCAGGCACTTGCCTGGCTGCCGCTATTGGCGCTGCCGCTGTGGTTCGAGAAAACCGCAGTGCCACTGTTGCTGGTATTCGTAACCGTGTATTTCGCCGGCGCCAACCTGGCCGCCCCGCAATGGACCAGTATCATGGGCGATCTGGTGCCGGAGCGTCGCCGGGGTAGATTTTTTGGCCGCCGCACCCGCCTCACGGCGATCACAGCCTTCACCGCTCTGATCACGGCGGGCGCCTTGCTGCACGTGCTCGACATCAGCGGTGGCACCGCGTCCGGTTTCCTGATTGTGTTCGCAGTCGCGTTCCTCGCCCGTCTGGTATCGATCTATCACCTGGCGCGCATGCACGAACCGGCGCCCCACGCAATCAGCAATGACCGTCTGGGTCGCGCCTGGCTCGACGCCGTGCGGGGCAGCGGTGCCTTGTGGTTTTCGCTCTATTTCGTACTCATGCAAGGTGCAGTGGCAATCGCCGGACCGTTCTTCGCCGTGTATATGTTGCGGGATCTGCACTTTTCCTACCTGCAATTCACAGCCACAACCGGTACCGCGGTGCTGGTGCAATTTCTCACCCTGAGTACCTGGGGCCGGATCAGTGACGTATTCGGCAACCGCCTGGTTCTGCGCGTAACCAGCCTGTTGGTTCCGGCGCTGCCGGTGCTGTGGACGGTCTCGGCCAACTTTTGGTATCTGCTGGCGTTGCAATCCCTGTCCGGTCTTGCCTGGGCTGGGTTGAGCCTGAGCGCCGGCAATCTGCTGTTCGACCTGGTGCCGTCCCGCCAACGTGCAACCTACGCCGCATTCCACAATGTATCCACGGCGTTGGGCGTATTCGTCGGCGGTATGTTCGGCGCCGGGCTGGTACTGCTTCTGCCCCCGCTTACGCCTTGGCTGAGCCACACCGCTGTTGCGTCGAGCCTGTTGAGCGTGTTCGTGGTTTCCTCGACGTTGCGCGCCCTGATCGCGATACTACTGGTACGCCGGGTGCGGGAATTGCGCCGCCCCCGCAAAGCCATGTCCACCCGCGTATTCATTTTCCGCGCTACCCGTTTCAACGCTTTCGTAGGCATGATGTATGAGCTGGTGACGCTGTTCAGGCCTGTGCTTCAATCCGGCGCCGAAGCGCAGCCGGCGGTAACAGATGAACAACACCGCACACCTGTCCGTTCAGGTAGAATGTAGTGTTCCGGATCGAAGTCCCTTATGCCAATTCTCACTTTCCGCAATGTCGTACTCAGTCTCGGCGAAGCGCCCCTGCTCGACGGGGTCAGCTTTCAGATCGAACGCGGTGAACGCCTTTGTCTGGTCGGCCGCAATGGTGCCGGAAAGTCTACGCTACTGAGACTCATCGAAGGCACTGCCCAGCCTGACGACGGCGAAATCGTGCGCACGCAGAGCCTGCGCATCGCACAACTGGCCCAGGAAGTTCCACTTGGCAGCCACGGTAGTGTGTTTCATACCGTGGCCGCGGGACTCGGGGATGTCGGCGCATTGCTGGAACGCTATCACCAGGTGATCCATTCCCTGGACCAGTCCGGCGACGCCGGCTTGCAGGAACTGGAACGCTGCCAACACGAACTCGAAGCGGCAGGCGGCTGGGAACTGAATCAACGGGTCGACACCGTGCTGTCCCGCTTGGAACTGGACGCCGACCGGGAATTGTCGGAACTATCCGGCGGCCTGAAGCGGCGCGTACTGCTGGCCCAAGCCCTCGTTCGGGAACCGGACCTGCTGCTGCTGGATGAACCCACCAATCATCTCGATATCGACGCCATCAATTGGCTCGAAGAGTTTCTGCTCGGTTGGAACGGCACTCTGCTGTTCATTACCCACGACCGCGCGTTCCTGCAGCGCCTTGCGACGCGCATCATCGAACTTGAGCGCGGACAGCTGTACGACTTTCCCGGCGATTACGCGGCTTATCTCGCGCGCAAGCAGGCCTTGGAAGCCGAGGAGGAAACCCGCAATGCGCTGTTTGACAAGAAGCTGGCCCAGGAGGAAACCTGGATTCGCCAGGGCATCAAGGCGCGGCGGACCCGCAACGAGGGCCGGGTTCGGGCGCTGGAACAATTGCGCCGGGAACGGGCCGAGCGAAGAGAACGGCTGGGCCAGGCGCGCATTACGGTACAGCGCGCCGAACGCTCCGGGAAAATCGTGTTCGAAGCCGAGCATGCTGACTTCGCCTACGATGGCGTCACCGTCATCCAGGATTTCAGCACCACGATTCTTCGCGGTGACAAAATCGGCATCATCGGGCCCAACGGCTCCGGCAAGACCACTTTGCTGAGACTTCTGCTGGGCGACATTGCGCCGACGAGCGGACGCGTGGACCGCGGCACCAACCTGGAGGTTGCGTACTTCGACCAATACCGCGCCACCCTCGAAGAGAACAGAACGGTGCAGGAGAACATCGGCCAGGGCAGCGATACCTTGTCGATCAACGGGCAACCGCGTCACGTGCTGAGTTATCTGCAGGATTTTCTGTTCACTCCGGCCCGCGCCCGGCAGCCGGTACGGGCTTTATCCGGTGGCGAGCGCAACCGCCTGCTGCTGGCACGGCTGTTCACCCGTCCCGCCAATGTGCTGGTGCTGGACGAACCGACCAATGACTTGGACGCCGACACCCTGGAATTGCTCGAAGAACTATTGAGCGAATACCAGGGTACGGTTTTGCTGGTGAGCCACGACCGCGCGTTTCTCGACAATGTGGTCACCAGTACGCTGGTGTTCGAAGGCCAGGGTCGGGTCCATGAATACGTGGGCGGTTATCAGGATTGGCTGCGTCAGCGCCGCCCTGTTCGGCCATCCCCCACAGAACCAAAAACCAGTCCAGACGCGAAAAAACCCGCCGCCAAACCGCAAAAGCTTTCCTACAAGTTGCAGCGCGAGCTGGAACAACTGCCGCAGCAAATCGAGTCCCTGGAGCAGGAACGCCAAGCCCTGCACGAAAAGATGGGCGATCCGGGGCTGTATCGCGAGGACCCCGACGCGGTTGCGCGCACGCAGCAAGCGCTGAGCGAAATCGAACAGCAGCTGCAGAAGGCCTACGAGCGCTGGGAGGCCCTCGAGGAACACGGCGGGCAATAACGCGTCCGCACTTTCGCACGGCCCCGCCCGATGCCGCGGCTGCCGCTGCACAATCTCGGCACGGTCGCGAAGCGTACTGAGTTGCATTCGGGCGTTTCGCAAAGAACCATCGCGGACACGCGGCGCCTGCAAACAAGCTCGAAACCTGGTTCGATGCGTCATCGTTCCTGCATGGACCAGCGTCGGATGGCGTCGGGTTGGTCCTGCGCGCGACCGCGTCGTGGATTACTCGCTGCGCGCGAGCGGCAGTCGCACTTCGACACACATGCCGCCGGCGTCGCGGTTGCGGACTGTGATTTCGCCGCCGTGGGCTTGCACCGCACGCTTCGCAATCGCCAGCCCCAGTCCATACCCCTGGCCGTCGCTACCGCGGCTACGAACGAAAGGTTCGAACACCGATTCGAAATCGGTCTCGGCCAATCCCGGGCCGTGGTCGCAAATACACACCCGGGCGTGACTTGCGCCTGATCGCGTCACCTCCACTTCCACATTCGTTCCCGGCGCGGTGTGGCGAATGCCGTTGCGCAACACATTGTCGAACGCTCGGCGCAGCAACTCCGCATGGCCCATCACCATGACCTCCTGATCGCCGCGCAGACTCGCGGTGCGGTTTTCGGGTGCGGCTTCGAAGCGAGCGTCCTCCACCACCGCTTCCAGCAGCGCGGCCAGGTCCAGACGCTCCGCCGGCCCCGACGCGACCCCGGCCTCCAGCCGCGACAATGTCAGCACTTCTCCCACCAGTTCATCCAGACGTTCAGATTCGCGTTCGATGCGACTCAACATGGTCGCGGTCTTTTCCGGTTGTTGCCGCGCCAGGCCAACCGCTACCTGCAACCGCGCCAATGGCGAGCGCAATTCGTGGGAAACGTCGTGCAGTAGGGTTCGCTGGGCATTGACCAGGGCCTGCAAGCGCGCCGCCATGAAATCGAAATCCCGGCCCAGGTCGGCGATTTCATCCCGCCGGCGCCCCATTTCCGCCCCTACGCGCACATCGAGATCGCCTGCCGCCAGACGCTGACTTGCTGCGCGCAAGTGCCGCACCGGCCGGGTCAGATACCAGGCAAGACCGAGACTGAACAATAGACTCGCCAACAGCGTGCCGGCCAGATTGACATAGAAACGCTCTTCCCTCGCACTGCGCTGGGGATGGCGAACGGCGTCTGGACTCAGGCTGGGTACGAACAATATGTAGCGGGTGCCGTCCGGTGCTTGGACACGGCGCACGCCGGCGCTGCGGTCATCCCGAGCCAGGCGTGACCGAGCGAGAGCCAGGGCTTGCGCAGGCACCGGCCGGCCCATGAGGTCGTTGCCTTGTTCGTCCACCGCGAACACCGGGAACGCGCGCCGCGCCGGCCATTGGCCGATCAACTCACGCACCGCCCTGGAGCCGCCGTTGGTCAGGCTCGAGGCGATGCTCGCGACCGCGAAGTCAGCACGCGGGCCAGCCGCCAGAGCGTCCAGATCCGCGAGCCGCGCCTGGGCATGCCAGTGCACCAGCAGGCCCACCGCGAGCGCGCTCAACAACAGCGCTGCCCACAACCCCAGCAGTATCTTCCAGAACAAGCGTCCCATGGCTCACCCGATGATGTATTGATAGCCTGCGCCGCGCACGGTCTGAATCGGCGAACGTCCGTCGGCGAGGTCGCCGAGCTTGTGCCGCAGGTTGCTCACGTGCATGTCGATGCTGCGGTCGTAGCGTTCCAATGGCCGGCTCAAGGCGTGCTCGGACAACTGTGCTTTGCTCACCACCTGACCGGCGCGCTGCACCAGCACCTGCAGCACATTGAACTCTGTGCTAGTCAAATCCAAAACCTGCGCGCCCCACTGGGCGATGCGTTCGGCCGGGCGCAATTCCAGTTCGCCTACCTGCAGCACGCGCCCCGGCGCAGCGGCATCGGCCTGCATTGCCGTGCGTCGCAGAATCGCGCGCAGGCGCGCCACCAGCTCGCGGGGATTACAGGGTTTGGCAAGGTAATCGTCGGCACCCAATTCCAGCCCGACGATACGATCGACATCGTCGCCCTTGGCGGTGAGCATCAAGACCGGAGTCTGGCGCTCGGCGCGGATACGGCGCAGCGCTTCGAATCCGCCAAGCCCCGGCAGCATGACATCGAGCACCACCACGTCGTACGCCCCTGTCAGGGCCTGCTCGGCGCCACGGGCGCCGTCGTGGGCCGTGTCCACTTCGAATCCCTCCGGCTCGAGATATTCCTTCAGCATGGCGCACAGTTCGACATCGTCATCGACCAGCAGCACGCGGTTCATCTTCAACCTCTCTTTGTTCCTTCATCACAATGGTGCCACACGCCCGCGCAGCGGACGCGGGCTTTACCCGTCTTTACATATCTTTAAATGCGCTCGACCCAAGTTTGCATGGACCACGGCCATACTGCCTTCCAAGGTGAGCCGACGGCCGCCGGTAAACAGATCCCACAGCAAGGAGAGACGCATGAACAAACGTAAACAAACCATTGCCGCACTGTTGAGCGCGGGCATTCTTGGACTGGGCGCCGCGGGCACCGTCGTCGCGAGCCCCTGGGGCGGTGATCATGGCCAGCGTTGTGAGCGCCACGAGGGCGGGCACGGCGGTCACTCGCACGGCGTCTTCAAACGCCTTGATCTCACCGAAGCCCAGCAGGATCAGTTGTTTCAGATCCGCCATGAGCAGCGGCCGGCGGTGCGGGAAAAGATGAAGGAACTGCGCAACAGCCGTCAGACTTTGCGCGAGCTCGCCAGCGCTGACGAATACGATGCCGGGAAGGTCCGCGCTGCGGCTGAACAGCAGGCAAAAATCCGAACCGATCTGATCGTGACGCGCACCGAAACCATGCACAAGATGTTGCAGGTGCTGACGCCGGAGCAAAAGCAGAAACTGTCGCAAATGCGCCAGCGGCATTCCCATTCCGCTGACCGCGACTGATAGCGTGACACGATGGACGGGCTGGACCCGTCCATCGTCTTTTGCCGCATAGGCCTATTCTTACTGTGTTTTAGCGGTTTGCCTCGGGCCCTACAACCTCGTTAGGATGGCAATATCTCATTTCAGCGCGGAGCAAGCCCATGTCAGACGGCGGATCGGTTTGGATTTGGACAGCGGCGATTCTGGCCGGCTCGGTCGGCTTCGCCGTCGGCTATCTGGTGGCATACTTGGCGGTTCTGCGCGATCAGGATGCCGGCTCTCTGCGTGAACAGCTGACCCGCCAGCAGCAGGAATTCGACGCCCATCGCAATCGCGTCGACGATCACTTCGTCAGGACCTCGGAATTGTTTCAGGACATGACCCGTCAGTACGGCGCCCTTTATGAGCATCTGGCCAACGGCGCCCAGTCCCTGTGCAGCGACCGACTCGTCACCCATCGCCCGCGCGTGCCGGAAAACACACCCATGGTGGAGCACAAGCGCGACCCTGCGACCTCAACGACCGCTGTCGCCGGATCCGAGGTTGGACCCGTGGAAGCAACTGCGGGCGCTGAAATGGTACCGTCAGCCGCGGTGGCCGGCGCCGACAGCAACGCCGAAGACGACAACGGCGATATGCGTGTCCAGGAACGTCAAGAAACGGAGGCCGCTGCGGTGGAGGAATCGGAACTAGAAAGTTTCGCGCCGCGCCCGGAAGCCGCGCAATTGCGCGATTCGGCTTCTGCGCCCGCCGCCCCGGTGGGTACGCCAGCCGAAACGGAAGACAAACCGCGCCTGCATTGACAGCGGCTCGCCCGCCCGGAATTCAAAACGGCCCTATACGCAGATTCGCGGTTGCCAGATACACTTCGCGCAGAAAACTCGACAATGCGATGATCAGCGCGAGCATGGCCACGACGAAAAGCACCGCGATCACGACCGAGACGTTGAACGACGTGAATGTCGCGAGAAACACGGCTGCAATGATGGTACAGATCAGCAGTGCACATCCCGTGGATAATCCGATCGCGCGGTTGATCAGGCGCGCCCGGTGCGACAGTACCCGTAGTTCGTGCTCGATGGAGACCCGGCGCGTCGCCTCTGGATTCATCTCAGTTTCCAAAATCCGGGCGCGGTCGATGATGCGACTGAGACGACTGGACAATACCCCCAGCAAAGCACCGATACCGGTCAGCAAGAATACCGGCGCCACCGCCAACTGAATTGCGTGGGCGATACTGCTGACCGGCGGATCGGGCCACATTCTCCGACGACCTGCGGGATACGACAGCGACGGTGCTGGGTGTGGAGGCGCGTTGCCCTACTTCCCGGGACTCTGGTCCTGGGATTTGCTTTGTTCGGCCTGCGCCTCGTTGCGGATTTCGATCATTTCCTGCTGCTTCTGGTGCATCTGCTTCATCAGATCATCGGTGCGCGGATTCTCCTTCTTCATGGCCCCGACCATGTCCTGCAATAGCTTGCCCTGGGCTTGTTGCAGTTCCGGATTCTGCAGCGCTTGTCGACGTGCCTGATCGAATTCCTGCGCCTTGCGCTGCAATCGCATCATGAGCGCCTGACGATCCGCATCCGGCGTCTTCTCGTCGCGCAGCTTGGCCTGTAGGCTCCGCAGTTCGGCCAGATCTTCCTTCGGGGTGCCGCCGTTCTTTTTCATTTCCGCGGCCACCATGTCACCGAACTTCTCTTCCTGCTGCTTCAGGTCGGGGTGTTTCGTTACCGTTTCCTGGCGGATTTTTTCCAGCTCCTGCCCCAATTTCATAAGCTCGGTGCGCTTTTCGCGGAACGCTTCCACCTTCGCCTGCAGCTCGGGGGACAATTGCGGCGCCGCGGACCCCGGCGGTGCATTGTTGGCGGTTTCCGCTTGTACGGCGCCGGCGACACCCAGCGTCATCGCCACGGCCACCGCGAAAGCTTTGGATAGATTGTATATACGCTGCTTCATGACAAAATCCTTCATTCCATGTGTTGCGCCGCCAATTCCGGCGCGAAAATTTCACCAAGCATACACGCGTATGCAAGGATAACAATGGCTTGCTTCACCGCCTCAACGACACCGGGGCCGTTCCGAGTGCGACTTCAATCTGCGCGGCCGTCACGGGTTGGACCAGCACGGCGTGCAGCGGCACGATCCCGTTGAGCGGGCCGACATAACGCCGCTCGCTCTTGTCTACCAGGACCACAACCCGGGCCTGGGGCGCATATTTTTGCAAACTGTAGAGAAACACGTCCAAGTTGCTGATATTCACCCCTGCATAGTTGTTGCCATATCCATAAACGAATTCAGCGACGACCGCCGCGGGAACGGCCTTGTGCAGGGCGGAGATCGCCTTGCGCATGGACGTGAACCGCGACTCGGCCCAGCCTAGACGCTGATAGAGCGCGGAAAAGTCCGGATGCAGGGGCGATTCAACGATGGAAAACAGGGTTGTTTCGGACATACGTGGAAATGCGCCGGACGTGTTGCAGGCGTCCGTGATCGCAATCGATTCAGGCGTTCAGTGCAGCAGGTGCGCCGTGCGCCCGCCAAAACTACTCAGCGCGCGCGCTGGGGGGCGCCGGCGCTTTTCCGTGGTGTCCAACCGAAGGGCTTCACGCCGCCCATGCGACTATTGAGGTCTTCAACGAAATCCTGGGCGCGGCAGGTGGCATCCTGGCGCGAGCCACGACAATAGCCGGTGATGGTCGAACGACCGCTGACAACCACGTAGCAGTACCAGTCCCGTCCTTCAATGTCGCCGCCCGGGGGGTCACTCTTCTCCACCGAGGCAACAGTGTAGGGCGCTCTGGTAACAGCTTTCGTTTGCGACATCGATTTTCTCCTACTAGCGTCCGTGAAACGGACCGATAAACACGGGGGGGCGGACCGGAAAATCTGCGGGCGCGACCCTTGCGCGCCTCCGGTTTCGTGTTCGAGCATCGTCTTCGTGAGTCGGCGCTGGGAAAAACAGAGCAGCGCCGGCGTGGCCTGGAACGCCTCTTGCCGGAATACGGGTGCCTTACCGAAGCCGGCCGAGTTACGAGGCCGACGGACTGGACACAGAACGAGCGGTCTATGGCCACAAGAACACTGTATCAGCATACCATAAAATGCCCCGCGCTGCCGGGGCGTCCGAACCCAGCCCGCGCCTCACTCGTAGCGCAGCGCCTCGATCGGGTCCAGACGTGCGGCTTTTCGAGCCGGAAAATACCCGAATAATACGCCCACCGCCGCCGAGAACAGAAATGCCATGGTCACCACGCCCCAGTCAACCACCAGGGGCACGTGCAGCAGGCTTGCAAGACCGGCGGACGCGCTCAATGCCAGGGCGATACCGAGCAACCCGCCAAACGACGAGAGCACCACCGCTTCGACCAGGAATTGCAGCAATACCTCTCGCTCCAGTGCCCCGATCGCCAAGCGGATGCCGATCTCGCGCGTGCGCTCAGTGACCGACACCAGCATGATGTTCATGATGCCGATGCCGCCCACCAGCAGGCTGACTGCGGCGATAGCGCCCAACAACGTGGTGAGCACCTGGGTCGTCCCGGTAAGGGTATTGGCGATTTCTTTCATATCGGTGACCGTGAAATCGTCATCTTCCCGCGCCGAAATATGCCGGCGTTCCCGCAGCAACAGTTCGATTTCGTGCTGGACCTTGGCGGTCGAGGCACCGTCGCGGGCCGATACCTGCACCAAGGTGATATCTTGATTGCCGGCGATGCGGCGCCAGAAGGCGCGCAAGGGGATCAACACCAGATCGTCCTGATTCGCACCCATGCCCGCCTGGCCCTTGGATTCCAGCACGCCGATCACCTCGCAGGCGACTTTGCCGAGGCGCAGTTTGCTGCCGATCGGATCCTGAGAGCCGAATAATTCCTGACGCACCGTGTCGCCGACCAGGCACACGGCGGCACCGGCGCGCAATTCGCTGGCGGTAAACCGCCGGCCGGCGGCCAAATCCCAATTTTTGACTTCCAGAAAAGCGTTGTCGGTGCCAGTCACGGCGGTCGACCAGTTTTCGTTCCCGAACACCGCCATTTCGCCCTTCGACGCCGACGGCGCCACGGCCACCAGGCCAGCCACCTCGCGGCGGATGGCCGCCACGTCGGCACTTTGGAACGGCGCTGCCGCCGATCGTTGACCGGGGCCCAGGCGCTGACCGGGTCGCACGATCAACAGATTGCTCCCGAGACTGGCGATCTGGCGACTCACCTGAACCGTCGCGCCGCCGCCGATGGTCACCATGGTGATGACTGCCGCGACGCCGATCACGATCCCGAGAATGGTGAGCGCCGAGCGCAGCAGATTGCGCCGGATTTCGCGCCAGGCCAGCAGCAGCGTGTTCCACAACATCAGGCGTGTACCCCGTTGACCTGGTCGGAGACCACCTGCCCGTCCATGAACTGCACCACCCGGTGCGCGTAGGTCGCCATGTCCGGTTCGTGGGTGACCATGACGATGGTGATGCCGCGAGCCCGATTTAAGTTTGCCAGCAGATCCATGATTTCACGGCTGCGCGCGCTGTCCAGATTGCCGGTGGGCTCGTCGGCCAGCAACACCGACGGCTGCGTCACCAGGGCGCGGGCAATGGCGACACGCTGTTGTTGGCCACCCGACAATTCGGACGAGGTGTGGTGCTCCCAACCCTGCAAGCCGACCACTGCCAGTGCATCGCGGGCCTGCTGATGGCGCTCGGCAGCCGACACGCCCCGATACACCAGCGGCAATTCGACATTTTCCAGCGCCGTGGTGCGGGCCAGCAGATTGAAACCTTGAAAGACGAACCCGAAATAGTGGCGCCGCAACAATGCCCGTTGGTTGCGAGTCAGGTCGGTGACCGTGACGCCTTGAAAACGGTATACGCCGGCGGTCGGGACATCCAGGCAGCCAAGGATATTCATGGCTGTGGACTTGCCCGATCCGCTTGGTCCCATCAGAGCGATGAAGTCGCCTTCTGGTACCGCCAGATCGATGCCGCGCAGCGCTTGCACCGCCGCCTGGCCGCGACCATACACTTTGGTCAAGGCCTGAAATTCCACCAGCGGCGTGGGCTCCGGGGCTTGCACAACCGTGTCCGGCGCGGCCCGGTTCATTTGCGAACCGCAACCACTTCGGTCAAAACCCGCGTACCTTCGCTCACGTCGCCGGACAGTACTTCGCTGACGGTACCGTCGCTGGCGCCCACGCGGATCGGGATGGCCGTGGGGGTGCCGTCGCGCAATACCCATACCTGACGCTGGTCGGGCTTGGCGGCAACGGGTTTGCGTTTCGTCGCGTTCGAACTTCGCGGCCCGCGCCGGAACAAGCTCTGGAACAAATTGCGCCGGGGCTCTTTGGCCGCCGCACTCGGCGGCGTAAAGCGCAGCGCCGCGTTCGGCACCAGCAGAACGTCGTTGCGTTGTTGCACGGTAATTTCCGCAGTTGCGGTCATCCCGGGACGCAACGCCAGATCGCTGTTGTCCACGTTCAATACCGTTTCGTAGCTTACGACGCCTTCAGCCGACTGGGGCGCAAACCGCACTTGGGTAATGCTCGCCGGAAAACTGCGATTGGGATAGGCGTCAACGCTGAACATCGCCTTTTGACCGTCGCTGACTTTGCCGACATCGGCTTCGTCAACGCTCACATGCAATTCCATCTGCGCGAGATTTTCCGCCAATGAAAACAACACAGGTGTCTGCAAGGAAGCCGCGACGGTCTGCCCGGGCTCGATTTGCCGGCGCAATACAATGCCGTCGATCGGCGAACGGATCAGCGCCTTTTTCAGTTCCGTGTCATGGGCATCCAGGGTTGCCTGGGCGACCGCTACCTGGGCCTTGGCGCTGGCTTCGGCAGCAACCGCTCTGGCCTGCGCGGCGGTTGTCGTGTCGAGTTCTTCCTGGGAGCAGAGTTGGCGCTGCGCCAGCTTTGCGCAGCGCTGATGGCGCAAACGCGTTTCCAACACGGTGGCCTGGGCTTCCTGCACTTTCGCGTTCGCCGATTGCAACGTGGCGCGGGCCTGGATGAGTTCGGCATTCAGCCGATCGGTGTTCAATCGCGCCAGCACTTGGCCGCGGCTGACACGGTCATTGAAATCGACTGCCACCTCTTCGATGGTGCCGGACAATTCGCTGCCCACATCGACCTGGTTGACCGGTTGCAGCGTGCCGGTCGCGGTTACGGTGACGGTCATGTCGCCTTTGCGAAGCGGCTCGCTCTGGTAACGGGGCCCGTCGGACCCAGATGGCAACCACCACAGCAGCCCGATCACGAGCAATGCCAGCAACGCCGCGCCGATCCCAAGACGACGGCGCCAGCGGCGTGCCTGGCTCGGCTCCTCGGCGCGCAGCAGCTCGGCTACATCCCGGGGCGGAACGGAACTGTCGTTGGGCATTGCCACATTCCTTGCATCATGCGTTTTGAAGCGCGCGCCAGGGCGCGTGGTTCGTTTGATCTTGCCACAGCAGCCAGGGCAGGAAAGGGTTTTTACAGACTTTTACAGCGCCATGGGGTCGGTCGGGCAATCCAGGACGTGCATGTACTAGAATGATTTCCAGCCAATTCTCCGCTCCGAAGGTTAGTGCATGGCAGACCCGGACACTTCGACCGCCGACCCGAACGCATCGTTGCACATCGCCAGCGTCGCGGATTCGATCCGAGACACGGTACTGGGAGTCTGGAGTGACTTCGTGCATCACGTGCCGTTCCTCGTCGGTGGCGTGGTGGTCCTGCTGCTGACGTGGCTGGCGGCCTATTTGGCGGTACGCGTCGGGCATCGCGCCCTCGCCCGCAGCCGCACACGGGAATCCCTCAAAGACCTCATCGTGCGCCTGCTGGTGATCTGTGTCTGGACCGCGGGTCTGCTGCTTACGGCGATGGTGGTGTTCCCGGGCGTGACGCCGGCCAAAGCCTTGGGCGCACTGGGGCTGGTCTCAATCGCGGTAGGGTTCGCGTTCAAGGACATCTTCGAAAACTTTTTCGCCGGTATTCTGCTGCTATGGAACTTCCCCTTCGAAAAAGGCGATTACCTGGAATGCGAAGGCGTCATGGGCGAGGTGATTTCCATCGACATCCGCATGACTCAGATCCGCAAGCCCACCGGCGAACTGGTCGTACTGCCAAATTCGTTTTTGTTCAAGAATCCGGTCGACATCCTCACCGACCGTAAATACCGCCGGGTGTCGATTATCGCCGGGATCGCCTACGGAGAAGACGTGGACCAAGCCGTAGCTGTCATTACCGAAGCGGTATCCGGCTGCCAATCGATCCTGGACGACCGCCCGATTCAGGTTTTTCCGCAGGGTTTCGGCAGCAGCAGCATCGACATCGAAGTCACTTGGTGGACGGGGTCCAAACCCGTCGACCTTCGCCGCTCCCGCGGCGAAGTGGTCACGGCCATCAAGCGCGCGCTGGACAGTGCCGGTATCGAGATTCCGTTCCCGTACCGCACATTGACGTTCAAGGAGCCGCTGCAAACCCGCATGATGAATCCTGCGGATTGAGCGGCACGATCGTCAGGCCGGCGCTTGATGCCGCCGGATGAGCTCCAGGAAGGCATCCCCGTACGCATCCAGCTTGCGCTGACCCACGCCACTGATCGCTGCGATGCCGGAGCGAGTGACCGGTTTGCGTTCCACCATTTCCGCGAGCGTGGCGTCGTGAAAAATCATATAGGCGGGAATGCCCTGGGAACGCGCCAATTCCTGGCGGCATTGCCGCAACGCGTCCCACAGGCCGCTGTCTTCCTCCCGATCGAACCGCGCGGCGGTACGTTCCCTGCGCGGCGTCTTGGCGGCAACGCGCAACCTGCGCAAGTGCAACCGCTGTTCTCCTCTCAGCACCGGGCGGCTTTTTTCAACCAAGCGAAGGCCACCGTGGCTGTCGGCATCCACCACCGCGAGACCGCGCGCAATGAGCTGCCGAAACACATTGCGCCATTCGTTGGCATTCAATTCCGCGCCGATTCCAAAAGTACTGATGTCAGCATGCCCGAAGCGGGTGATGCGCTCGTTTGCTTTGCCAAGCAGTACGTCGATCAGATAGTTGACGCCGAAGCGCTGCCCGGTGCGGTGAACACAGGAAAGAGCCTTTTGCGCCGCCACCGTCGCATCCCAGGTTTCCGGCGGTTCCAGGCAGACGTCGCAGTTGCCGCAGGGCTGCTCCAGATGGTCGCCGAAATACGCCAGCAGCGCCTGACGCCGGCAACTCGCCAGCTCGCAAAAACCGAGCATGGCATCGAGCTTTTGGCGCTCGACATATTTGTACGCCGCGGGTGCCTGGGACGACTCCTGCATCTGGCGCAGCAGAATCACATCCTGCAGGCCATACAGCAGCCAAGCGTCGGCCGGTAGGCCGTCACGGCCGGCGCGCCCGGTTTCCTGATAATACGCTTCGAGGCTTTTCGGAAGGTTGAGGTGGGCAACGAAGCGCACGTCGGGCTTGTCGATACCCATTCCGAAGGCGATGGTGGCAACGATGACAACGCCTTCCTCGCGCAGAAAACGCTCCTGGTGCAGGCGCCGTTGCGCTGCGTCCATGCCGGCATGGTAGGGCAACGCCACCAATCCTTGCTCAGACAGCCATTGCGCGATTTCGTCAACGCGTTTGCGCGACAGGCAATAGACGATACCGGCCTCGCCGGGGTGCTCGTCCCGAACGAAGTGCAGCAGCCGCTGGCGCGCATTGCCGCTGCTTTCTGCGAGGCGATAGCGGATGTTGGGACGATCGAAGCCGCGTACGAACTGCCGCGCATCCTGCAAGTGCAGTCTTTGTACGATTTCCGCGCGGGTGGCCTGATCCGCGGTCGCCGTCAGCGCAATGCGTGGTACGTCGGCGAAATGCTCCCGCAACGCCCCCAGTTGCAGATATTCCGGGCGGAAATCATGACCCCACTGGGACACGCAATGGGCTTCGTCGATGGCCAGCAACGCCAACGGCACGTTTTGCAGCAGCGCCAGCGTGCGCGGCTGAAGCAGCCGCTCCGGCGCCACGTACAGCAGATCGAGACCGCCGTCGGCCACCTGCCGTTCGACGGCGCGGGCATCCTCGGCGCTCAGGGACGAGTTCAGGAACGCGGCGCGGACACCGTTTTGCCGCAAAGCCTCGACCTGATCGTGCATCAGGGCGATCAAAGGAGAAACCACCACCCCCAGACCTGCGCGTGCAATTGCCGGGATTTGGTAGCACAAGGACTTGCCACCGCCGGTCGGCATCAGCACCAGGGCATCGCTTCCCGCCATGACATGGTCGATGATCGCGCCCTGCTGCGGTCGGAATTCCTCATAACCGAAGATTCGGCGCAACAGTTGCTCGGCGGTTTCCTGTGTTGTCGGACGGTCTTCGTGCATTGCTGCAATTGGCGGCCTGGCGCGGTTGAAAAAATCCGGAAACAAGAAGAAATGATACACTGAATCCGACCATCTGCCCGAACGGATGGAGGCCCTCACGGTGATATGGTGCTAGTCCTCCAAGATTCACAGGTACGCGGAGTCGGATTCGGCCCGCTGCGAAATATTGAACGAACCGTTGCAAATCCTTTGGCACTGGAATCCGGCGACTGACGCGTTGCGGTTTTCCGCCAATGCTTGCCGGCTATTTAAATGTAGCCAGGCGCAGCTTCCGGAAACTTCCCGCGAATTCCTGGATGGACTCGCACCGCCCGACCGCGCGCGCTTGACACACGCCTTGACCGCCGCCCGCGATTCCGGCCACGAGTTCGTCATTTCGCTGGGCTGGAGCGGCGGTCTCGACAGCGTTGCGGTGCGGCTCCTCGTCACGGGCATCGCCATGACCGTAGACCGCGCGACCGTGCTACACGGCTCGATCTGTCCCCCGTCAGCGCCTATGGATGCGGCCGGCGACCTCCGGCGTCGACTTGCCACACTTCTATATGAACATGGGGACGACGGCATCGTGCTAGTCGACGCCGACGGTCGCTGCCTGGAGGCAAATCCGGCGGTCGAGCGGCTGCTCGCCATGCCGCGCCACGAACTCATCGGTTCGCGGCTACTGCGTTCGCTTGGCTCCGATTCAAGCAATGCCGAGGCGGAATCGGGGGCGGCGATACCATTGCGCGGACTTCGTCAACTGACAAAATCCGACGGCACGCAGACGACCCTGGAATATGAGTGCATCGCCGCAATGGATAATGGCGTTGGCGCATTCGCTTTGCGAGACGTGAGCCAGCGCCTCCATACCGAGAAGCTGCAGGCGCTCCTCGCTGCGATCGTCGAGTCCTCGGACGATGCCATCATCAGCAAAGACCTCGACGGCATCATCCGCTCATGGAACGCGAGCGCCGAGCGCTTGTTCGGCTATACCGCAGACGAAGCGGTCGGCCGTCACATCACGTTGCTGATTCCGCAGGCCTTCCGGCGGGAGGAAGACGCCATCCTGGCGCAGATCCGGCGCGGCGAACGCGTCGAGCACTATCAAACCGTGCGCGTCGCAAAGGACGGACGTCTACTGGATATCTCCCTGTCGGTTTCCCCCATCTTCGATGCCAGCGGACAGGTCATCGGGGCATCGAAGATCGCACGCGACGTCAGCGTGCAGCACCAAGCCGAACTTGCGCTGCGCAACAGCCGCGAATTGCTCGACACGGTAATTTCGGCGGCTCCTGTCGCGGTCGCGATCATGGACGCCAACGGCGTCGTCAATTACTGGAACGGCGCCGCGGAACGCATATTCGGCTGGTCCGCGGAGGAGATTTTCTCATCCGCAGCGCCGACCCAGGACAGCGCGCGGGTGCAGTTGCTGCATACCCTGCGCCGCAGCACGCCGGGCGATTCTGTTGAAGGCGTGGAAACAACCATCGTCCGCAAAAACGGCATCCGGCTGGAAATCGCCATATGGTCGACCAACTTGCGAACCGCACCGCACGAAACGCCGAGAAAGCTGATCATCGCCGCCGACGTCAGCGAGCAACGTCGAACGCAACGGGCGCTACGGGATCAGGAACAGCGTATGCGCGCCGCGTTGAACGCGTCTCGCACCGGCACCTTCCGCTGGGAGATGTCCGCCAATCGTTTGGATGGGGACCAGAACCTCGACCGTTTGTTCGGCCTGGTCCCAGGGGGAACCATCACCAGCGTCGACCGGTTCATCGACCTGGTGCATCCGGAGGACCAAAGCGCCGTGCGCGACGGCCTCAGGCGATGTGCAACCGAAGGCACCGACTTTGAGATGGACATGCGCGTAATCTGGCCGGACGCCAGCTTGCGTTGGCTTTACGCGATCGGGCAGACCGGACGCGACGAACTCGGCAGGCCGCAATACATGACCGGCGCCTGCGTTGATATCACCCACCGCAAAGAATCCGAGCAGGCATTGCGCGAGGGCGCGGAACGCTTTCGTACGCTGGCCGACAACATCGCCCAGTTCGCCTGGATGGCCGATGGCCAGGGCTCGATATTCTGGTACAACCGGCGTTGGTTCGACTATACCGGCACCAACCTCGAACAGATGCAAGGCTGGGGATGGCGCGATGTGCATCATCCCGACCACGTCGAGCGAGTGGTGCAGAAAATCACCCGGCACTTCGCCACCGGCGAGGTCTGGGAAGATACCTTCCCGCTACGCGCCGCCGACGGCAGCTACCGCTGGTTTCTGTCGCGGGCGACTCCCATTCGCAACAACGAAGGCGAGGTGACGCGCTGGTTCGGCACCAACACCGACATCACTGAACTTCGCAACATGGAGGAAGCGCTCAGGGAATCGGACCGGCGTAAGGATGCTTTTCTGGCCACGCTCTCGCACGAGTTGCGCAATCCTCTCGCCCCGATACTCAACAGTCTTGAACTGCTGCGCATGACCCCGGGGGACGCCAAAATGGCGTTGCGACTGCATGAAACCATGGACCGGCAGGCGGGCTATCTGGTGCGCTTGGTGGACGACTTGCTCGAGGTGTCGCGCATTTCACGCAACAAGGTTCAACTGCGTCTCGAACCGGTGACATTGGCGGACGTGGTTGACAGCGCCCTGGAAACCGTACAGCAAATGGTTGAAAAGCGGCAGCACACAATCACGGTCGAGCTTCCGAAGCGACCCGTACGACTGTATGCCGACCCCGCTCGGCTGACCCAAATTTTCTCCAATCTCTTGAGCAATTCGGTGAGATATACGGATCCCGGGGGCCGCATAAAACTGCGCGCCGGCAGCGAAGACGCGGTGCTGACGGTACAAATCCGCGACACGGGCTGTGGTATCGAGCCGCACATGCTGGAGCGGGTATTTGAGATGTTTGTCCAAACATCGCCGATGGAGAGCGGTCGCAGCGGCCTCGGAATAGGACTAACTTTAGTAAAATCGCTGGTGGAACTGCACGGCGGCACGATTAGCGCGTTCAGTGCGGGGTTGGGGGCAGGCAGCGAATTCGTAGTCAGCCTCCCGATCATTGAAACCTCGCAAGTTCCTCCGCCAACAACAACTCAGGACGGAATGGATATGTCGGCTTCTGCACAGCACCGCATTCTCGTAGTCGACGACAACGAAGATGCAGCGGTCAGCACCACCATGCTACTGGAGGCCATGGGAAATGAAGTGCGCACGGCGTACGACGGCGCCGAAGCGCTCGGTATCGCCGCGGACTTTCGCCCCCAGGTGGTTCTGCTCGACCTGGGAATGCCGAAGCTCAACGGCTATGAGACCGCGCGGCGCTTACGCCAAGAACCCTGGGGCCAAGAGATGGTGTTGATTGCGCTTACCGGCTGGGGGCAGGAACAAGACCGCCAGCGCACCACAGACGCCGGCTTCGATCATCACTTGGTGAAACCCGTGGATCCGTCGGCGCTGCGTAACCTGCTATCGGAGATCGCTGAATCCCGCGCGTAGCGACCGGCGGGCGCTGCGCGATTGATAATGTCCCAGGTCTTCTACAATGGAGACTGAGTCCGGCCCGTCAGCGGCGCGCCGGGCGATGACGAGGAGGCCGCGTGAGAGATTACGGAAACATGCCCGAACTTTCCTGGAGCGGAGAGCACGCACTGGAAAAAGCGAAACTGCAGATCAAACGACTCGAGCCGCTGATTTTGACGCTGCCCGAGACTTCCGATCTGCGCATCGCGGCTGAGCAATTTCATTGTCGCGAATCCCACGGCGACGATCTCGTCGTCACCTGCGACCCGCGCACCACGCTCGCCGAACTGGCCACGCGCAACGGCTTGCCGCAACTGGCGGACCTCGGCGACTACATCGCCCAGTACGACATGACGGTCGATATCGACCCAGGTCACCATCGCATCATCATTCACACTTGATCGCAGCTGAGTGCGGTGCCGCGCCGGTGCAACGTCGGGTGCGCCCCGCCACAGCGTTCAACGCCGCCATGCGTGCCCACGTACACGATCGTCGTACCGTGTTTGTCAGGTTCTCGGTCCTGGCCAACAGCGTGGCCGAAGGCGTGGGAATCTGGCCAGCGGTGGGCCGCAAACGGCGCCGGCCCTGGTGACGCCCGCACGGCTCGCCGAGACGGTCACCGATGCATTTCGCGCTTTCGCAAAGCGCCACCAAACTGCGCAGCTTCGATGGTCATCTGCTGACCGTGCGGAATGCGCGACTCTTGAATGAAGTCCTCCACAATGCAGGCGCGAGACCAAGCATCCGCAGTCGTTTCCGGCTCAGCCTGACGTACGACACGCCGCCGGACAAAGTCCACCGCGCCATCGATATCGTGCGCGAAATTCTCGCCAACCATCGCGGTCAACCTGCCGACGCGCCGCCGCATGTCGTGTTCGAATCCTACGGCGCTTACGATCCCGGTCTGTTGGTGCAGTACTTTTTTGAATCGCGTGATTACTGGCAGGCGCTGTAGTTCGACACTGAGGTCAATCTACAAATTCTCGAACGGTTCAACGAAGCCGGGATCTCGTTTGCGTTTCCGACCCAGACTACGCTGCCGGCTACCCAACCGCAGCGCCAACCCCCACCTGCATTTGCATGAGGCCGCCGCCGGGACGAAGCTTCAAACCGCCGACGGTTGAGCGCTGCCGCTGGCGGCGAGCACCATCACTTGCGACGGCTGATGGCAATCACTTCGACGCGGCCTCGCGGACCGATGAACAGCGCCGCTCCCCACCCCACCAGGCTGACGACGATGGCGCCCAACAAGGCAGAACCGAATCCTGCAATGGCAAATCCATCCAGCAGCCACGCCACCAGACCCAGCATCGCGGCATTGATCACCAGCAAGAAAAATCCCAAGGTCAGCACTGTGATCGGCAACGTGAACACGATCAACAACGGCCTCACCACGGCATTGACGATACCCAGGAGCAACGCCGCACCCAGCAGGGTCCAGCCGCCCTGTACCGCGATGCCGGGGACCATGGCGGCAGCAAGCCACAGCCCGAGCGCGCTGACCAACGTTCTAATCAAGAATCCCATCATCGCGACAACCTCATGGTGTGTTGGCCAACCTCTTCCACAACAAATGAGCATAGTCACTACCCCGGCGGGCCTCCGGCGGTGCAAAACCGCGGGCGCGGAAAAAGCCGCTTGCGCCCGCCTGCGCTTTCACGGTGGTCGCGGCCGCTCCCTGCGCCCGCGCCGCCTGTTCTGCTGCCGCCAGCAAGCGCGAGCCAACGCCTCTGCCCCAATAGGCGGGATCGACATATAGACCGTGCAGCGAAAGTATTGGAACTCCCTCGAACTGCCCCGTCTCCCAAGCGGCGGTTCCGATCAGCGTTTCATCCACGTATGCGGCCACCACAGTCAGACTCGCCAGATCCTCGGGTTTATAGGAGTACGTGGGCAACGCCAGCCGCTTGACTCGCTCCGGCAGCTCCCAGGTTTTCACCGCGCGCGCTATGAGCGCATTGATGCGCGGTAGTTCATCCGCACCCACCGCTCGGATTGTCGGTATGCGCTCCGCCATGCCCGCCAGCCTCCAGTACTGCCTCGAATCGCAAAATATCATGTCGAGCCATTTGCAAATACGCCGCGTTGCGCTAGCTTCTGCAGCCATCCGCGGGCTCCAGTCGGCAAGTTCCGCCGCCCTCCGGGGCAACCAGGTCCGCGGCCGATCACAGGACGTTTGCGTGCTCGAGGAGTGCGTATGAAAACCATCATCTCCATGATCGCCGCCGGCGGTTTACTGGCAGTTACCGGCTTCGCCGTCGCCCAAACGACGCCCGCCACGGAAAATGAAGTCACCCCTGAACAAAGGGCCCAACAGCTTTTCCAGAAATTGGACAAAAATCAGGACGGCAGCCTGGATGCCGGCGAGGCCGCTGCCGACAAGGGCGTGGACAAAGCGTTCCCGCGCCTCGCCAAAGACGGCAAACTCGACCAACAACGCTTTTCCAAGTGGTATAAGGCTTACGACGCGCCGCCCGCGCAAGAGTAAGCATTGGAACGCGGCCGCCTTCAGGGCGGCCGTTTGCATAATCAGCCCCGCGGCTCGGTGAGCCAGTACACGATGCCCGCCAGCGGCAGCGCCACTCCGATGATCGCCACCGCCGGCCAGCCGCCGAAACCGAAGGCAGCCGCGGCTGCGGCCGAACCGAAAGCACCGCCGGCAAAATAGCCGCCCATGTAGGCGGTTGTCACGCGACTGCGGGCATCGGGCGCCAGCTCGTAAATCAAGCTCTGGTTCAGGATCTGCGTGCCCTGCACGCCGGTATCCAGCGCGATGACGCCGAGGACGATGGCCACAAGGGACGTCTGCCATGCACCCATGACGGCGAATGCCACCGCCACCAGGGTAATGAAAGCGCCGGTGGCCATGCGACTGCGGCCGTGGTCGTGCAGGTGGCCGGCGAATGAAGCGGTCACGGCCCCGGCGACACCGGCCAGGCCGAAACTGCCGATGATGCCGTCGCCATAGTTGAACGGTGCGCGCGCCAGCAGAAACGGTAACGAGGTCCACAGCACGCTGAAAGTTGCGAACATCAATGCGCCGTAGATCATGCGCCGGCGCAGCACCGGCTGTTCCCGGATCAAGTCCAGCACCGAGCGCAACAAGGCGCCATACCCAATCGCAACGCTGCTCCGGTCTCGCGGCAGCGCTTTCGCCAATGCCAGGGCTTGCAACAGCATTGCGGCGGCCGCCATCCAGAACACGCTGCGCCAGCCCCACAACTCCGACAGCGCGCCCGACACGGTGCGCGCCAACAGGATGCCCAGCAACAAGCCGCTCATGACCCGTCCCACCACCCGACCCCGGACTGCGGCCGGAGCCAGATGCGCGGCGTAGGGAACCAGAATCTGCGCGACCACCGCAGTCACCCCGATCGCCAGGGAGGCCAGCGCGAACACCGTCAAGCTCGGAGCTGCGGCGGCAGCGGCCAACGCGACTGCGGTCGCCAGCGTGACAACGACCACCAATCGCCGCCGTTCGAGCAGGTCACCCAAGGGCACCAGAAACATCAAACCGAGCAGATATCCGAACTGGGTGATCGTGACCAGAAACCCCGCCGTGTGGGTCGGCACGTCGAACGCCCGAGCCAGAGTATCCAGCAGCGGTTGTGCATAGTAGATGTTGGCAACGGCCGCGCCTGTGGCCACCGCCATGAGCAGCACCAAACCGGTGGACAGGCCGTGCTCGGTGTCTGCAGCGCGCTGACTTCTGCTGTCATTCACGAGGGAAACGTACGCGAGAACGCTGCTGCGCCAATCAGCGCACGCATGCTTCGTAGATCATCGTCGCGTACAGGCGCGCGGCGCGCTGCACCTCGGCGACGGCGACATGCTCCTTGCGCGTATGCGCAACCTCCAGGCGTCCCGGTCCGCAAATCACCGGCATCGCACCCTGCTGGTAGAACAAACTGCCATCGGAATGGGAACGAAACGGCACCGGCGACCATGGCAGACCGACGTGATCATACGCGGCCCGGACCGGCGACAGCATCGGATTGTCCGGCGCATTGGCGTAGCCCGGCGCCCAGAATACGTTCTCGAATTCCAGCCTGCAGCTGGGATGAGTTTCCAAAGTCCGCTGCCTGGCCTCTTCAACCAGAGCGCTCACCGTGGCGTCGCTCACCCCGGGCGGCACATGGAAATCGATCGCTGCCTCGCATTCGTCGGCGACGACGAACAGTTCGCCGCCACCGCGAATCTCGCGCGGATTGATGCTCATTTTCTCCGCAAACGGAGCCTCGCTGCCGGCGTGCAGAATCATTCTCATCCACTCCAACATGGCGTGGATAGCGCTGGCGCCGACTTCCGGCAGCGCCGCATGGGCGCGCGTGCCAAGCGTTTTGAGTCGGCACTCGTAATAGCCGTAGTGGCTCACGCACGCCTCCAGACCGGTCGGTTCGCCGATTACCACCAGCGGCGCTGTGCGCTGGGATAGCAGGGCCTGGGAGCCATCGCCGTATTCTTCTTCGCCCACCACAAGCGCCACACACAGACCGCGCTTGAATTCGACGCCGCAGCGTACGAGGGCGCTCACTGCTTCCACCACGGCCGCGCAGCCGGATTTCATATCCGCCGTACCGAGCCCATAGAGCAAATCGCCGTCGCGCTGAATGCCAAGGTGTTCATCGTCGATCACCGGTACGGTATCGACATGCCCGACCCACATCATGTGCGCCGGATTGGGCCCCAATTCGACGATCAGGTTGGCGCGATTGTCGGTCACGGTGCCGCCGACTTGGGGCACCGGTTGTCGCAGATAGCTGATACCGTTCTCGGCAAGGCGCGAAACGAATACCTCCATTACCGACTCTTCGGCGTAGGACGGACTGTATTGAGCGACCGCGTCGGTGAGCAGCGTCATCAACTTGGCGTCGTCGACCGCGTCGAGCACGTCCTGCAGCGAAGCACTCATGCGCTACCGGCCTTGGACCTGCAGCCGGCGTTCCACTCGCATTTTGCATTCAGTGACACAGTCAATCCTTCTGTCGTCGTAGCCGTTGATAGTCGGGATGGGTGGTTAGGTTCTTGCTCAGATAAACGTGGCGGTCCTGGTTGCCGAAGCCGTGATTTTCGAAAAATCCGATGGCGCCGTGGTTTTCGGCATCGGTATCGACGATCATCATGCGCGCTCCCGCGCGCAGAAACGCCTCGGTCAGGGTATCGAGCAGACGGGTTGCGACCCCGGAACGGCTCAATGCCGGCGAAACTGCGATCCAGACCAAATACCCGTAGCTCCACGCGCTCTTACGTTTGTCGATCAGGCTGCCCAGCGCGAATCCGGCCACTTCACCCTCGCATTCGGCGATGAAACAGAAATCTCCATCCGAAGAGAACATGCGCACGGCCTCGTATTCGTCCCAGGTACGGTGGAGACTGGGCCATTTGTCAGCCGTGAATACCGATTCGCCGAGCGCGTATACCGCGGGAAGGTCTTCCAGCGTAAGTTCCCGAATTTGGATATTTCTACCGTTTGCGTTTTGCATCAGCCCGGCAACAAATGCAGCGCAACCAAAGTAAGCAATTGCGCCGTGAAAAATAAGAGATGCTTGGTCTCGGTCCGATATTGCTTGAATATTTCTTCAGCGAGGATGAATGCTGCCCACATGCCCATGGCGCCGACGAATGCGAAATTTGCCTGCGCCAGCTGCACCTGCTCCGCTGCCAAAGACGCCGTCAGCGCGTACCATAACAGAATCGCGACCGCGGCCTGCCACGCCATTACGCCCACGAACAACACCGCCGCCAGCCAAAGCGGCGCCTCATACAGTTCCACCGCCTCGCGCACACGTTTGAAGTTCTGCGACCGGAACACCCAATTCTCCGGCAGCTTACCCATGGCGTGGATTGCGTCCAGAACGTTGGTGATCAGCACCAGGGCAAACCATGACGCCCACAAGCCGAGCAGCAGCAACTTCAATGGCAGCAGGCCGGCCGTCATGAACCGTGGCACCTGGAGTATGCGGTCATACGCGACTCTCCACGACCGCGCGGGTGCACGGTCGCGCCGCGACTTGATCCATCATTTGAGCGCGCAACGAAAACGACCATACAGATCGACTCAACGGGCGCCACTGGATGCAGCCGATTCGGTCCAGTCTCTATAGCGATGGATACCGGTAGCGCCGTCGAAGGTCAAATTCAAGACAACTCGATTGCGGCCGCCGCGCTTGGCCTTGTAGAGCGCGCGATCCGCGGCGCGCAACAACGATTCAGCTGTTGCCGCCGACGAGACCGCGGTACCAGCCACGCCCATGCTCAAGGTCACTCGGGACGCAGCCGGCGAGTGCAGATGTTCGATGTTCTGCTTCTCGATTGCCCGACGCAGGCTTTCGGCAATATGTGCCGCGCCCTCCACGGGCGTATTGGGCAACACAATGACAAATTCCTCGCCGCCGTAGCGGGCCACCATGTCGCCGGGGCGGTTGATTTCGCGTCCCAGGACATCGGCCACTTGGCGCAAGCATCGGT
Organism: uncultured Gammaproteobacteria bacterium; assembly: GCA_963773585.1. Classification (GTDB taxonomy): domain Bacteria; phylum Pseudomonadota; class Gammaproteobacteria; order JASBUN01; family JASBUN01; genus CAVXJN01. Next base: position 1,105,024 of record CAVZBR010000004.1, on the reverse strand, counting down.
CTCCGGCCTGGTGCCCATAGTGGTCGTTGTAGGCCTTGAAATAATCGATATCCAGCAACACCAGCGATACGTAGGTATTTTCCCGCCGCGCGCGCTGCCATTCGTGACGCAGGAAATCGTTGAAATGGCGGCGGTTGGCGATCCCGGTCAGCGGATCCTGCTGTGAGAGTTGCAGCAGTTTCTTGTTGCTGGCCTGCAGCTCCTGATTGGCGAGTTCTGCCTCGCGGCGCGCCACCGCCAGTTCCGAAAGCATCTTGGTGATCACTTCTTCTGCGGACTTGCGTGCACTTACGTCTCGTGCCGTAACCAGAAACAGGCTCTGACCGCCGTGCTCGACCGGGCTGAAGGTGATTTCAGCCGCAAAGCCGCTGCCGTCGCGACGCGTGCACCCCACTTCGTTGACGACCGGCGTCATGTTGTGTTCGACGACCTCCTCCGCGACGCGCTCATTGTTGAGCAGTCCGGTCTGCGCGATATGCATGAATTCACCGGCGTAGCGGTCGACCAATTCATTGCGCTCGTATCCAAGCATCTCACACGCGACCCGGTTCACGTCCACCACGCGCCCAGCGATATCGATGAGGAACAAGCCCTCCAGGGAATACTCGAACAACGCCCGAAACTGTTCGTTGCGCTGCGATGCAGCCCGCATCCGCAACTGCTCGCTGATATCGTGGAAGGCGATTACATTGCCAACATAGACTCCGTCGCGCTTCATTGGCCGGGCGCTGAGCGCTACCGGCAGGACGTTTCCGTCCCTGCGGGTAAGAAAGCGGTGTTCGGAGGTGAAGCTGTCGCCCCGCCGCAGCGCCTTCACCAGATCGGAATCATCGGGCTTGTTGCTGAGAATGGTGGCGCCGGCGTCGCGACCCACCAGGTCTTCCGGAGTCCAACCCAGGTGCTCAGTAGTTGCCGGGTTGGCGAACGTGACCACGCCGTCCGCGTTCTGCACCACCACCCCTTCGCCGAGCGTGGCGGTAATCTCGCGCAGACGCTCGTTACGTTCGCGTAGCGCCTCGGTCATCCGCGAGGCGAGCGCGAGTGCCCGCCCCCTGGTACGCACCAATGACCAAACCACCAGGAACAACAATAAACTGATCGCCAAGCCGGACAACAGCACGATTCTTGGCGGAGAGTAGGTCCCGCTGTTGAAAAGTGGCGGCAGTGCGGTAAAACGCATGGTCCAGGTATGACCCTTGAGGTCCAATTGGCGCTCCGCTCGCAAAGGATGTTCGCTCGCCGTCATGTCATCCAAACCGGTGGATCGGTACATCAGATTGTCGGCAGTGGCTTGATCGCCGTCGAAGATCTCCAGTGCGACTTCGTCAAGGCGTTTTTGGAAGATGCCGTGTATGAGATCCGCGACTCGAAACGGCGCGTAGACGTAACCGCGCAACGCCGCGCGCCGCGCAGCGACGGTGTCGAGGGCAGCACCGCGCCGATACAGCGGCACGTACATCACAAAACCTGCCTGAACATGCTGCTGCGTTTCCTGCACCAGTTTGATTTTCCCGGATACCGATGTGTGTCCGCTGTCGCGGGCCTGCTCCATGGCGGCGCGGCGTACCGGTTCGGAGAACATGTCATAACCGACCGCGCGTTGATTGCGCCAATTCATTGGTTCGAGATAAATGACCGAGGTATAGGTATCGCGATCGCCGCGCGGCCAAACGCGAAAATCCTGCTGCCCTTCGGCCATTCGCGTCTCGAATTCCGACAATTGCTCCGCCGGCACCCTCCAGCTGACGCCTACCCCTAGAACACCGGGGTAGCTGGACTGAATATGCAGCCGCTCCACGTACGTGCGCCACTCGTTGCTGGACACCTGATCGGCGACCGAGAACAAACCGGCACCGCCCAGCAGCATCAGCTCATAGGCTGAGAGCTGCGATGCCACTGCAGCTTTGACTTCTTCGACCCGGTAGGTGAAGCGATCCTGAAGCCGCTCCGCGGTGCCGAGCCGCGTCACCTCCCACACTGTGACCGTCACGATCAGCGCCACCACCAGCACCGCCCACGGCATGAGGCGCAGCCTGGATGGCGGCCTGGTACCCTCGCGCGCGCCCGACGCAGCGCCGGCCGCACGTTTGGTTTGATTGGAGTCTTCTATTTGCATCGCCCGCGCAGATTGGCCGGTTGACCGGTCCTTCCGCGCAGTCTAGTCGTAAATGGCCGCGTGTTTCATTAGCCTATGTAACCGAACAGCTTCCCACACGTTTTCAACGGCTATCGTCAATCCAGAGCATCGCTGGATGCGGCGGTATTCTTTCGGCCTGCTTATTCCTTTCGGCCTGCTTATTCCTTCGGCCTGCTTATTCCTTCGGCCTGCTTATTCCTTCGGCCCTGTTTATTTTTTCTGCTTGTTCATTTTTTCGGCTGCGGCATCGCAGGCAACGAAAGGATATAGGTGGAAATGGCGTCGCGGTCCTTGGCCGTGAGCTTGCCGGTGCCCTTGTCGATCACCTTGGCCATCAGACTGCCGGCGAAGTCCCCCTTTGGGTCCATGCCGATTTCCAGGTAAAAACTCAACATCGACACCGTCCACGAGCCGATGCCGTGTTTTTTGTTGGGGGTAATGTTGGGCGTGGCGTCGCCTTCTGGCCCGTTGCCCTTTTCCACGCCCGCATACAGCCGGTCGGTCTCCAGCGCGCCCAATGCGTTGCGTGGCGTATGACACTCCGCGCAATGACTCGCAGCCGTAGCCAGGTAGGCGCCTCGATTCCAAACCGCGTCGTGAGACGGATCGGGCCGAAACTCGCCCTCATCGAAATACAGCCATTTCCACAACCCGATCGGCCAACGCCAACTCACATACCAGCTCAGGTCATGTTCCCGATTTGCTCGCGCCACCGGAGGCACGGTGTCGAGATACGCTTTGATGGCCAGTATGTCGTCGCGCTTGAGGCGGGTGTAAGCCGTATAGGGAAACGCGGGATAGTAGTGATGGTTGTCGGGCGACACGCCCTTGCGCAGCGCGCGGACAAAATCCGCGTCGCTCCACGCGCCAATGCCATAACGCCGATCAGGCGTGATATTGGGACTGTAAAAGGTGCCGAAGGGAGACGGGATCGGCCGCCCGCCCGCAAGGAACTTGCCGTCCTGAGCCGTGTGACAAACTTCGCAGAGCGCGGCGTGGAACAAATACTCTCCCCGCTTTACCCGGTCCGTAGCGGCACCGGCCGCCGCCGTCGACCATAACAGCACCGAAACCGCAGCTATGGCGCAGGCATGGCGGCCGCCCCCGTTCGTCAATGCTTCTCCTTGCGGAAGTCTTCATGACATGACTTGCATGCGTCGCCCATGGCTTTGAACGCCTTGAGGGTGCCTGCGCGCTCGCCGGTCTTGGTCGCAGCCGCAAACGCGTCCACCTTGTCTTTGAGATTGGCGGCGGCTTTCTCGAACTTTTCGCGGTTCGCCCACACCGCGTCCTTGGCTTTGGTTTCGCCGAAATCGGTTCCCTTCGGGAACAATGCCGGGATGTCACGGCTCAGCGACTGCAGGCCGTCGGCGATCGCCTGCATGTCCGGCCCATAGGTGAAGCCGTCGCGCAAGCGACCGGCACTGGCCCCCACCAAACCGCCCATGGCTGCCATTACGTTCTGGCGATACTTGATCGCCGGCTCGATCTTCTCCATCGGGATCTCTTCGGCCGCATACACGCTGGCCCATGCCAGCGCGGCGCCCAATGCGCCGATGGCTAGCAGCGAAACCACGGACTTTCTTTTCATAGCGAGCTCCTTTTAGGATTCGTACCGAAGGACAACAACATAGACGGCGCTGCAGGTTTGGATCAAGTGCATCGGGCGCGCCGGGTTATTTTCCAGACAATCCCTTGCGAAAGCCGGCAAACGTCCTACCGAAAATGCGCGTTCCCACGCTTCGCCCGCGGCACTCTGCCACAGACTCGGCGCTCACTCGGCGCGCAATTCCCAATAGCAACGAAAGCGGGCGAGCAGGCAATTTGTTTTCTCGCAATAGAGCAGCGCACCCGGACGAGCGTTCTTGCGTCGCAGTCGGGTCAGCCGCCGGTCGATCGACGGCAACAGTTCCTCTGCCCGGCCGGGGCCGTCGTCGCTGGAGGCCAGCAGCTCGCGGAGCAGCGCCAGATCATGCTGTTCGCCAAGCAGCTCTCCGATCCGATCGGCTTGCCGGTGTTGCGCTTTGATCGCCTCGGGATGCAGTGGCTGCAGCAGGCGAAGCTGATACCAATGATATTTGACCCGTTTGCGCCAATCGTGAAAATCCACGGAATCGCCGCTTGCATAAGCGCGCGCCATGGCGCGTCGGCCGCGGCGGTAGGTTTTTGCCAGGCCACCTGCCAGGGCGTCGAAACCGTCCGCAGTGAGCGTCCATCGGGCGACCCGCTGGCGGCCTTTTACCATGCGATGCCGAAAACGTTCCACGGCAGCCTCGCGCTCATCTTCGTCCGCCAGCGCGGCGTCCCGTCGATCGCTCAGCCAGTCCGCTACTCGCTCGACCGTGTGCCGCGGCAGATGGGCGCGCTCGCGCTCCACCAGATTCAAGTAAGTCTCCAGGGAGGATTGCGCATCGCGGACCCAGGCCAGTTCCCGTGCCGCGTCCCGGTACCAGGCATTCTCCATTTGGTAATGCTGCTCGAACGCCGGGCGCACCAAGCGCAGCAGTCCGCGCAACTTCTTGCAGCGCTTGCGTAGCTGATGTATCGCCTCGTGGCGGTCCATTTCGGGATCGGCCAGCTCTTCGAGCCCACGGTCGATCTGTTCACGGGCGATGCGCTTGAGGCCCGCTTCCACGGTCTCGTCGAATGTGAATCGGTATCCCATATTCGCGCGCCTCCGCCCGGGCAGAACAAGCACCATAGCTCGAAACCGAATTTTCCGTCACCTCTTCGCGGATAGGTTCGCGGGGCCTGCGGCACTAACATTAACAAAACGTAATACGCCGGCAAGCCTGCGGTAAGGCGCGAGCGACTAGATTGTGTGGCAACGAAAACCCAACGGAGGAACGTAGCCATGCAGGAACCACATCACGAGCAAAGCACTCGGCCGCCCCGGCGCTCCGGCATTGGCGCCTGGCGCCGAGGCGCGATCACCGTCGCCGTAGCCTCCATGTTGAGCGCCGGCTCGGGCGTCATGCTGGCGCGTGCGAATGTCGCCGACACCCCGCCGATCAATCCGCCGGCGGTCCAAGCACCGCAGAAAAGTTTCGCTGATCTGGTGCAGACGGTGCAGCCGGCTGTCGTCAGCATCGTAGTCGAAGGACATATGAGTGCCGCTGAAAACCAGGGCCCGCAATTTCAAATGCCGGATGACCCGCGCTTCCGGGACTTCTTCCAACATTTCTTCGGCCAGCAGATGCCGCAGGACGACGGCAACGCGCCGGATGTACGGGTACGCGCGGCGGGTTCCGGGTTCATTGTCGATCCCGACGGCTACATCGTGACCAACAACCACGTGACCAAGGGCGCAAACGATATCACCGTGGTTTTGAACGACGGCACCAAGCTGTCAGCCACGCTGAAGGGCAGCGATCCCAAGACCGATCTGGCGCTGCTCAAAGTCGACACCGACAAACCGTTGCCTTGGGTCAAATTCGGCGATTCCGAAAAGGTGCGGCCCGGGGACTGGGTCGTTGCCATCGGCAATCCGTTCGGACTCGGCGGCACCGTGACCACGGGCATCGTCTCGGCGCGTGGACGCGATATTCACTCGGGTCCCTATGACGATTACCTCCAGATCGACGCGGCCATCAACAGCGGCAATTCCGGCGGCCCGCTGTTCGACACCAGTGGCAACGTCATCGGCGTCAACACCGCGATCTACACGCCCAACGGCGGCAACGTCGGCATCGGGTTCGCGATCCCCTCCGATCAGGCGCAAACCGTGGTGCAGGCACTGAAGCAGAACGGGCATGTGGAACGCGGCTTCCTCGGCGTTCAGATCCAAACGGTGACCAAGGAGCTCGCTGAAAGCCTGGATTTGCCGAAGGACAAGGGCGCACTAGTGGCCGAAGTCACGCCGGATTCGCCGGCGGCTCACGCCGGCATCGAGGTCGGCGACGTCATCGTCGGTTTCAACGGTAAGGCTATCGATGAAATGCGGGAACTGCCGCGTCTGGTCGCCGCAACCGATCCCGGCGAATCCGCCACCGTCAAGATTCTACGCGACGGTAAATCGCGTCAGCTGAAGGTCACCGTGGCTCCGTACAAGGAATCCGTGGCGCAAGCCGACACCGGTTCAGCCTCCGACGGCGCTCACCTTGGCGTGGCGGTGGCGGCGCTCAACGACGAATCCCGCAGCCGCTTCGACATCCCCAAGGACGTACAGGGCACGGTCATCGTCAACGTCGAGCCCGGTAGCCCGGCCGCCCGCGTCGGCCTGCGCCCCGGCGATGTGATCCGCAAGGCGGATGGCCACAACGTCGAGTCGCCCAAGGACCTGGTCGGCGCGCTGAAGAAAGACGCGGCCAAGGACCGCAAGCAAGTGGTGTTGCTCGTCAACCGCGCCGGCAGCCAATGGTTCGTCCCTGTTCCGCTCGCCTGATCCCCTTCCTCTGGTCCGGCGATGCTAAACTGGCGGTCAGGACGTTGATCGCACCGCGGGGTTCGCCCCGCGGTTCATTTTTTTGGAATATCCTCTGATTCACCGCTCGCTCGATCTGTTCCCGGGCGGCAGAACGACGAAGCGATGCGCCGCCGAATACACCGATGATACGCATATTGCATATCGAAGATGACGATCGCACCGCCGAGTTCGTTGCCAAGGGCTTGCGCGAAAGCGGCCACGTGGTCGAACGCGCAGCAAGCGGCAGCGAAGGCTTGTATATGGCAAACGAAGCGCAATACGACGCACTGATCGTCGATCGCATGCTACCGAAGATGGACGGCCTGGAGGTCATCCGGAATCTGCGTCAGAACGAAGTTCGTACCCCGGCGCTGGTACTGAGCGCCCTGGGCGAAGTCGACGACCGGGTCGCGGGACTGCGCGCGGGCGGCGACGACTATCTGGTCAAACCCTTCGCTTTCTCCGAACTGCTCGCCCGGCTCGAGTCGTTGGTGCGTCGCGCCGATGTCGAAGCGGCGGTCGCGCGCCTGCAGGTGGGCGACCTGGAAATGGACTTGCTGGCGCGGCGCGTGCAGCGAGCCGGCCGCATCATCGACTTGCAGCCGCGCGAATTTCGCCTGTTGGAATATATGATGCGTCATTCCGGACAAGTCATCACCCGCACCATGCTGCTGGAAAAGGTCTGGGATTACACGTTCGACCCGCAGACCAATGTCATTGACGTGCACGTCAGCCGCCTGCGCAGCAAGATCGACAAGGGTTTTGCCACACCGCTCCTGCACACGGTGCGCGGCGCCGGTTATGTCCTGCGCGCCGATCATTGAGTCGGCGCATTCAGCGCGCCAGCGGTAAATCGTCGTGGTCAGCACTCCGAAACTGTTCCGCAGTTCCAGCTTCCGACTGGCCGCGCTTTACATGCTGCTGTTCGGTGCCTCGGCGCTACTGCTGCTTGGTTTCATTTACTGGTCCACCGCGGGCTATATGGCCCGCCAGGCGGACGCCGCGATCCAAGCCGATATCGATTTATTGGCGGAACGTTACCGCACCAGCGGTCTGCCGGGGCTGACGGCGCTGATCGCCGAGCGCATCAATGAAGATCCCGGCCGCTCGAACATTTATCTGCTCACCGACGACAATTACAACCGCATCGTCGGCAATCTGAATAACTGGCCCGACGTCGACGCAGATCCTAAAGGCTGGCTGAATTTTCGCCTGCGCGATGCCGGAAGTCCGAAGGGCGGCGCACACGGCGCGCGTGCGCGTACGTTTCGCGTCGGCGGCGGTTTCCGCCTGTTGGTCGGGCGCGACATGTACGAACTGGAGGCGATCCGCGATCGGATCGTCGATACGTTGATCTGGGGGTTGGCGATCACCCTGGTATTGGCTCTGGGCGGTGGCATTGCCATGAGCCGCAGCATGCTGCGGCGGTTGGAAGTAATAAACGAAACCAGCCGCGAGATCATGACCGGGGACTTGAGCCGCCGTATCCCGGTGCGCGGCAGCCAGGACGAATTCGACGAGTTGGTCAATCATCTCAACGCCATGCTGGATCGCATCAGTGTGTTGATGGAAGACGTGCGCCGGGTATCCGACAGCATTGCGCACGATCTGAAAACGCCGCTGACGCGCTTGCGCAACGATCTGGAAATCCTGAAGGGCAATACGGACGATGACTCGGCGGCCCGTGAGAACGCCGAACAGGCACTGCTGGAAGCCGATGGACTACTGTCGACCTTCAACGCCCTGCTGCGTATCGCCCGTATCGAATCGGGCCATCGCCGCGCCGGATTCACCGAGGTGTCATTGGCCGATCTGGTCCGCGACGTGGCCGAATTCTACGACCCGCTGGCCGAAGAGAACGGCTTGTCCCTGTCGCTGGCCATCGAATCGGAGCCGGTCATCCGCGGCGATCGCGACTTGCTGTTTCAAGCCTTGGCGAACTTGCTGGACAACGCGATCAAGTACACGCCGGCCGGCGGCGCCGTGACAATCCGGGTGCAGGTCGATACCGCAGCCAGCCGAATCGTAATCACCGACACCGGTCCCGGAATCGCGCACGATCAGCGGGACATGGTGTTTCAACGCTTCTATCGCGTGGAAAACAGCCGCAGCGCGCCGGGCAGCGGCCTTGGTTTGTCGCTGGTGGGGGCCGTGGCCAAGTTACACGACGCCCAGGTTCTGCTGCAGGACAACGGTCCCGGCCTGCGCGCCGTGTTGGCGTTCCCGTTCCAACAATCGACCTGAGGTAAACTGCAGCCTGCGCGGTGAACGCCGGAATGCTGCAGAACCGGCGTCGAGATCTATACTGTGCACATGGCAATAGCACGCGGCGGCTGGATTCGTGCGACCGCGATGATCAAAGGGAGTGTGACTATGAACCATGTGCTGCGCATCGCACTGCTGAGCCTGCTCGCGGGCACCGCTGTCGCGCGCGCCGATTGCAAGGACGATCTGAACAAAGTGCAAGAGCGTGCCCGGAAACTGGAGGTCAGCGACGACTTTCGCCAGCAACTTCGCCAATTGCACAAGTCGGCGCTGCTGCTGGCGCAAAACGACAAGGAAGACTTATGCGACGACGTCGCAGATGCCATGGAAAACATGGTCGACAAGCGCAAGCAGGCGTTGGATAAACAAGCGCGCGAGGATGCGTTGCGCAATGCACCGCCGATCACCGAACTAAACAAGGCGATCGAGCTGAATACACTGGTCGATTCGACTGTGTACGATCAGAAGGGCGACGAGCTGGGGACTCTCCGCGCCGTGGCCGTGGACGCGCGCCAGGGCAAAGTGGCGTATGTGCTGCTTGAGTACGGCGGTTTTCTTGGTTTTGGCGAAAAACTGATACCGATACCGTTCGACAAACTGCACATGGCAAAAAAACGCGGCGCGCTGGTGTTGGACATGGATCGGAAACTGCTGGACGATGCCCAAGGCGTCGAGGCGTCAGCCTTGCCGCTGCATCCGCAAATGCCGGGACAAGCGGCAGCGGCTGCTCAATAACCGCGGCTGCCGCCGGCAGCCGCGCAACATTACTGTCAAATATTCCAACGCCGTACTGCGATTGATCTACACGATGCGCCTTGATCAAGCCGCCCTTTGACCCAAGTGCTGCTTTTTGTGCGCCTTGAATTCATCGGCCAAAGCCGATGCTTGGTCGTCGCTCAGGATTTTCTTGGCCTTGCCGAACAAATCCTTTTCCTCCTCCTCGACGTGGTGTTCCACTTGCTCGGTGAGTACCGACAGCTTCGCGGTCCATTGTTCATCGTCGGGCTTCAGTTTCGACATTTCACTCAATAAGACGTCCACCATATGGTGTTCCTGTTCGCCTTCGAGCACCTGATCGTGGGTCTTGTCCTGATCTTTGAGCGCGGCGTAGAACACTTCTTCCTCCGCACGACTGTGGGCACTGAGTTCGACCACGAGCTTTTCGAAGCCTTTGGCGCGCGTCTTGACCGCCTTGTCCGTCGTTTCTCCGAGCTGCTTGAGCAAATCTTTCACGCTCTTGTGGTCCTGCTGCAATACCTTGTAGATATCCATATCACGCTCCTGGTTGAGTGATGCCGTTGATGGGCTCTGAAAGGCTAGGCGGTCGCCGTGTCAGCGCCAGGGGCGGCGCACCGTAATAAAGGAAATCCCTAAGCGCGGTTGCCGGGCGGCGTACGCCGGGCGGAAACGTGTTGCCGCACCAGTTGCCGGCGGCAACCGCTCAGCCACCGCATGCATTGGCGGTTCGCTGGGTTTATCAGCAACTTAAGCCCGCTATGCGCCGGCCGGTACGGAATTTGCTCCGTAACTTGGCATTCGCGAGGAGATTGCCATGCACCGCATACTGCACACCCCCAAGTCGACCCAGTTCGGACTGATCGCCGGCGTCGCCATGCTGTTGCTCACTGCCGCACTTTCGCACACCGGCTGGCTTACACTGCTCAATTTCCCGGGCCTCGCGCTGGTGCTCGGCGGAACCCTCGCCGCAACCATGATGGCGCGCCCGTTGCACGAAGTCGTCGCCGTGTTCAAAGCCATGCCCAAACTGGGCCACGATGAAGCCGTGCGTATCGATTCGGATTTGGAACAACTCCTGGAAGTGGCGCATTGGTACCGCGCCGGGCGTATTGGCGCCGCCGAACAAGCCGCCACCAAAGTCTCCCATCCGATCGTGCGCGATGGCGCACAGCTGGTGCTCGATCGCGAGCCGGTCGAGCATGTGATCAAGACACTACAGTGGCGCATCGCCGGCATGCGTAGCAAAGATCACGGCGAGGCTCAGATCCTGCGCACCATGGCGATGTTCGCCCCCGCGTTCGGCATGCTCGGCACATTGTTCGGGCTGATTCAGATGTTGAACAACCTGGGCAACGCAGCATTGCCGCAATTGGGCGCCACCATGTCCTTCGCCCTGATCACGACGCTGTATGGTTTGGTGCTCGCGAACCTGCTGTTCAAGCCGCTGGCGATCAAAGCAGAGCAGCGCATTCAGCAGCGCACATTGGCGATGAACGTACTGTTGGAAGGCATCGTGCTGCTGCATCAACGCCGTCACCCCAGCGTCATCCGCGAAGCTTTGACAACCTACATGGCGCAACAGCAGGCGGGGGCGGGCGTACAGCCCGTGGCCCGGGCCGCCTGAGGCCATATCGATGCTGCTGACGTTGCCGAGCCAGGGCCATGCCGATCGCCTCGGAATTCAATACGAGGCCGTGGACAGCGATTCCGACGGCGGCTGGATGATCAGCTTCGTGGATATCCTGATGCTGTTGTTGACGCTGTTCGTGCTGTTACTTGCCTTCCATGCAGTCAAACAGCCGGTTGCGGCCACGCCGCCTGCACCGAGGCCGGTTGCTGTTGCCGCGCCCAAGGTTGAAACGCCCCCGAAGTCGACACAGTCCTCGCCTGCGCCGGTAGTATCGAGCCCGCAAACCGCGGCGCCCGTTGCGCCAAAAGGCCCGGACCCGTTCGCGATTTTGGCGAGCCCGGAAAGCACCGCTGCGTTGCTGAGTGCCTTGCAGACAACAGCTCCCGACCAAAAGCCTGCGCAAGTGGAGGCGGCTGCGCCGCCGGTAGCCACGCCCGCCCCGGCGACCAAGCCCGAACCGCAATCGCCTCCGGCGCTGTATGTACCGCCGGAAGTGCGCGATCACGTGGAAGTGGCGATCTCCGCCGATGCCGTGAACCTGGTCATCAAGGATGACGTGCTGTTCGATCCCGCCAGTGCCGAGCTCAAAGCCGACAGCGACCGGGTACTCGATGGCGTGGCCGCAATCCTCGCTCAGAACGGCTACGCGGTATCGGTGGAAGGACATACCGACGATCAGCCGATTCACACGGCGCGGTTTCCATCCAACTGGGACTTGTCGGTGGCCAGGGCGACGCGTGTGACGCGCTACTTGATCGAACACGGAATCGCACGCCAGCGCTTGCGGGCGGTGGGTTACGCCGATACCCGCCCGCTCGATACCGCCGACAACGCCGAAGCACGCGCTCATAACCGTCGCGTTTCGCTGGTGGTGCATGTGCACAAGACCGGCGCGGGTGAAGTCTCAACTCAGGCGTTGCAAAAACGGTCCGACGCGGACGGCGGCAACCAAGCGGACGGCTGACAATGGCGGGGACGATCAACTGTTTATTGCGCGCGGACACCGCCGCAGCAGTTCGGTCGCCGCCGCAATTGTTTTAGCGCTGGCGACCAACCGGCCCCGTTGGTTGCAAACCCGGATCTGGACGCGTCGCCGGTCGAGCCCACCTGTTTTCGGGCCTCGCGAGTGAGCCAACTCTGCACCCTGTATGTGGAAATCCTTCGTCTGTTCGGTAAAGCTGATTCGCACTGATAATCAGCCGACCGCTTGCAACCCCCAAGCCGCGGCAATGCCCGAACATTCATCCAACCTTTCGCAGCAAACTGCGATGCGCAGTATCAGCTGGACACACCTGCCGCGCGGCGCCAACTCCTGGCGAGGGCGAGCAGCCCCAGCACAGGGCCGGGCAGCAGTATCCAGGCGATGTGCAGCCGCAACGCGGACCAGGAAGCCGAGACCCATTCAATCGACACGATCGTAAGCGCGAAGCCGACGCTGTTCATCAGAGCCAATGCACTGCCCACCCGTTGCGGCGGGCATGCGCGCGCCGCCAGGGCCGAGAATTGCGGCGAATCGGCAACCACCAGGACGCCCCACGGCAGCAGCAACGCTACCGCAGACCAATAATGAGCCGGTGCCAACAAGGGATACAGCCCGCACAGCGCACCGGATCCGGCCAATGCCACAGCGGCTACTCTGGCGCTACCCGCCCGCCGGCTGATCATGCCGCCGACCACACAGCCGATGGCGCCGGCGGCGAATATTGCGAACACCGTCAAATACACGCTGCGCGGCCGGCCGTGGCCCACCGCATCCACCACCAGTAACGGCGCGATAGCCCAGAAAGCGTACAGTTCCCACATGTGCCCGAAGTAGCCGAATGCCGCGGACCGGAATTGCGACGAACGAAAGGCCTGCAGCACGCCGCCGAAGTTCAAGCGGCGACCGGTGCCGTGGTGGGGTCCGTCGCCAAGCCATGTCACCAGCATCGCGGATAGCAGCGCAAACCCCGTTGCCGCGTACAACACACCCTGCCAAGTGGGAGTAAGCTGACTGCCGCGCACCAGATGAGGCAGACCGGAACCAAGTACCAGCATGCCCACCAGCCAGCCGAGCACGGAACCGGCTCGATCGGGAGCCCAACTCACCACCAGTTTCATGCCGATGGGATAAATGCCCGCCAACGCCAGACCGGTGACGAATCGCAGTACCAAACCTTCGCTCAGGCCGCCACTGATGGCGAACGCGCCGTTGGCGACGGCGCCCAATACTGCGCACGCGGCGAAAATCCGGCTCGCGGAGTAGCGATCGGCGAGACCGCTGAGACCGAAGCCGAGGGTGCCGACGATGAACCCCAGTTGCACCGAGCTGGTGAGGTGGGCAATGTCGAGTTGCGTCAGGCCCCAGGCGCGATGCAAGGCGTCGGCGACCGCGTTGACGCTGAACCACAGCGAGGTACCGAACAGCTCCGCCAATACGATCACGAAAATGGCCAGCCGACTCCGGTCCCCCTGCTGCGGCAAGCCGTCAGTCTTCATCGCCGGCACCGAACGGCGCCGATCCCTTGCCGGATCAACTTTCTCCGCACCACTTGCTCACTTCCGAACGCCGCCGGCTCTTGCGCGCCTCGACGTCCTGTTCGCTTAAATAACGACGCTCGCCGTCGGCATCGAATTGGTAGAACACGCCTCCCTGTTCGATGCGTGCGACTTTGTACCGGGCTTGCCGGCAACGCCGCTCGCGCTCGAGCCGTTCCGCCTGCTGCTTTCGCTTGGCCGCTTCCTCGCGTTCGCGGTCCTCGGCATAAATTTGCAACAGTCGCTGTTGACGTTGCTGCCGCTCCGCCAGATCGGGATCGCGGGGTGTGGCCGGCGCCACCCGCACCGGTTTCTCGCCACCGTGGTGCGGCTGGTCGGAGTAATGCACCCGCCCGTTTTCGTCGACCCAGCGATAAACGTCGGCCGCCTCGGTAGATGCAGTCAATGCCAATACGGTCACTACGGATAGCCACAGTCGCGCCCACCGACCTTGCGCCCCACGCAATTTGCTTCCCATCTTTATCCATCCCCCTCTGGCGCCCCCGATCGTACTGTTGCATTCTAACGCGGCAAATCCGATGTTCGCACCGTTTCAGCCAATGCGCTCGATCGCGCGCAGCCAGCGAGCCGGCAGCGTTCTATCGAGTCTCTCACGCTGACGAGGAGATCAATATGACTCAACCTGAATTGGCGAACCGTATCCGACAGCTGAGCGACCAGCATAAACACTACGGCGACTTGTTTTTACGCTTCGCATTGGTTGCCGGATCGCTTAGCCACGAACTCAAGGAACTCGGCGTCGCGGAAGTGCGCACCCACGGCCACATCCGCTTTACCTTTCTCGGCCACGAAGTCCAGATCGACTATCGGCCCTGCATATGCGATGACCGGCTGCTCGGTAAGCTTAGATTCAGCCAAAAAGATGTAGCCGAGGACGTGCCGGCAACAGAGTTCTATGCCTTATACTTCGACGAAAGCCAGCGACTGAGCCCGTCGCCGTCGATGACCGATCCCCAGTGGCGCTTGTTGGATGAATCCCAAGCCCGTGAATTCCTCAGCATGGCCCTGATTAAACTCGCCAGCGCGGAGCTGTTGCCGGCCTGACCGCCACGCCGCATCCCTGGCTGAACCGTGCCGACACCCGGTAAAAGAAGCCCGTCGTAACAATTCGCAGCTAAAACCCTCGGCTGGGCAGCCGATGTGATGATCAAGGCCGGCGCAGCACCGCTTCGGCCATCCCTCACAGCAAACCAGGAAATCGATTATGGTCACGGTCAAACGCCGAGCGAGCTCCCAGATGCTGTCGCACTTCGCCGAGCTCGCCAGCCTTGCGCCCCAACAACTGGAAATCCTTGCGGAAGCGAGCACCGTGGAAGAACTACCAGCCGGTCGGCTGTTGTTCAAACCCGGCGTGCGCGAGCACGAGAACCTCTATCTCTTATCCGGTGAAATCGCACTGATGGCGAACCATCAGGCGGTCGGCAATGTCGTTGCCGGCACCGAAGGCGCAAGCGCCGCCCTCGCCCCCGAGCGGCCGCGGGAATTATGGGGGTGGTCGAAAAGCAAGTGTCAGGTGGTATGCGTCGATGCCGGATTGGTCGATCATTTGCGCAGCAATGACCCGGCTCTGTCCGCCGATATGAACGCTGTGGAGCGCGCACTGCGGGAACAACTCTCGCAGCTTCAGCAGTCGTTGCAACAGGCCGAACAGGAACGGGACGATGTCCGGGCGCAACTGCACGCGCTGCGGAACGAGTCCAGCGCCTTGGAGCAGGAGCTACATCAGAGCAAGCGACAGATGCAACATGCGCAAGCGCAGCTGCTGGCGTTGCGCAAGGCGCCGGCGCAACAACCCGCGCCACCGGAAGAACAAGCGACTGAGGTGGAGCATCCCCCGGTGCGCGACCAAACGGCCAATGTGGGCAGCTTGTCAGCGAATGCCGACGATGGCGCGGATCAGGAGCACGCGCTGCCCAACCTGCGGATCGACCCGAATGAACGGCTCGCATTGGCGCCGTCGGAACTGGACGACCTGCTCGGTTTCGAAGCACCGGAAATTCCCGCCGATCGGCGCTGCCGCGGCCATCACCACTGACACCCGCGGCACGCACATCGGCGCGTTGCCTGGATTTCATTGCAGGGCAATCGCCAGCGCTAGGGGCATGATGGCAATGCTGGCGATATTGCCGAGCATCACAATCGACGCTACCTTTTCCGGCTCCTGCCGGTACTGTTCGGCAACAATGTAATTCAAAACGGCGGGCGGCAGTGCCCCGAAGATGATCAGCAGGCGCAACTGCGCGCCCGGCAGCGCCATAAGCTGCACGTAGATCCACACCATCAGCAACCCGCTGGCCGGCCCAAGTACGGCGCCTACGGCTCCCAACCGCCAGTCGCGCAACGAGACTTCGGTCAGACGCACGCCCAGGGAAAACAGCAGCAGCGGCACGGCGATATCGCCCAGCATCCCGATCACGGTGCGCAATGGCGCCGGTAGCGACAAGCCGCTGGCGCTTACCGCCAGACCCGCCAGCGTGGCCACGATCACCGGAATACGCAGCAGACGTGTAAAGCGCGTGCGGTGATCCAGTATGTACGCACCCAGCGAGAAGTGCAGCGCCATCTCAACCACGAACAGCACGATTGCGGCGGGCAGCGCCCGGTCGCCGAACGCCAACAGCGCCAATGGCAGACCCATGTTGCCGGAGTTGTTGAACATCATCGGCGGCACGAAGGTGCGGTAGTCGGCATGCAACCACCGGCTCACGGGCCAAGCCATCAACCCAGAACCGATGATTACCGCAGCACCGCCCAGGGCCAGTGCGCCGTAGGCGCCGAGATCGAAGTCCTTACTGGAAAGCGCCGCGAATACCAGCGCCGGTACGAACAGGTCCATATTCAATTGATTGGCCAGGGCCATGTCGGGTCGCTTGCGCTTGCCGTACCAGAAGCCCAGCGCCGCAATGGCGAACACGGGAAAAATGATGGAGAAGATTCGCAGCAGCATGACGATCGATCGATGGCTGCGCGCAGGATAGCAGAACTGGAAACGCGCGCTCGCCCAACCGATGAAAACGGCCGATCAATCCAGCGCGTGCGGATTTGCCAGCGGCAGTGAAATATGAAACGTCGTGCGCTCGTTGGGGTAGCTTTCGACACCCAGCTCGCCCTGGTGCAACTCGACGACCCGCTTGCAGATATGCAGCCCCAATCCCGTGCCCGCAAGCTTTGGTTGCTCGCCGGAGCCGCTTTGCTGAAATTTTGTGAACAACCGGGTCTGATCCGAGGCCGAGATGCCGGGGCCGTGATCGGTGATTTCGATTCGCGCCGTATTATTGTTGGTGCGCAGGCGAACTTCGACACGATCACCGTCGGACGCGAATTTTGCAGCATTGGAGATCAGCCGGCTCAAAACCTGCAGCAAGCGCTGTTCATCGCCATGTATCCACACCTCCGAATCGATACTGTCATGCAACACGGCGTACGCGCCTCGCTGGAACTGTATTCGATTTAGTTCCAGCGCCCGACTGACCAGCGCCTGCAGCTCCAACGTTTGCCGTTCTAGCTGGAGTTCACCCGCTTCGATCTTGGTCAGTTCGAGTATGTCCTGCACGATGTCGCGAAGACGGTCGGCATTGCGGTGGGCGAGTTCCACCATGTGCGACGCATCCTGGTCCAGACTCCCGGCTTTGCCGTGTCTCAGCAACGAAAGCGACCCGCAAACCGATGTCAGCGGCGTCTGCATTTCATGACTCACCATGGCGATGAATTCATCCTTGGCCCGATCCAGGCGCTGCAACTGGCCGAGCGTGCGGCGCAGTTCCAGCTGCTGCACCACCTGCCGCGCCAATACTTGCAAGGCGTCTGCCTGTGCCGGCGAAAGAGTGCGGGGTTCGTATCCGAACACGCATAGCGCTCCCACCGCCAGATCGTTTTCCACGATCAGCGGCGCGCCGGCATAGAAGCGAACGTACGGTGCTCCGGTCACAAACGGATTGTCGCGAAACCGTCCATCCCGACTCGCGTCCTCCACCACCAACAGCCGCTGCCCGAGTATCGTATGGGCGCAGAACGCCCACTCGCGCGGCGTCTCGTCGACTTCGATACCGCACTCGGATTTGAACCATTGGCGTTGTTCGTCGATCAGGCTGATGAGGGCCACCGGGGTATCACAAACCCGCGCTGCCAATCGGGCGAGATCATCGTAGACCTGTTCCTGACCGGTATCGAGAATATCCAAAGAGCGCAATACCCGCAGCCGCTCGGATTCACGGGGATGCAACGGCACGTGCTTCATCAGTGGAGCGCTCGCAGAATCGGGCACCTGGGGGGCGGCATCGCGGACATCCGAAATGAGTCTGCTTATCTATCGGCCGCCCCTGCCTGGATCTGAACCCGCGCAGGCGCCCGCAGCGGTCGCCGGCCCAACGCCGGCTCGTGCGCCAACCGCATGTTTAACAGAAGCATTTCGATCCCCCTTGGGCCGCATACGTGGCCCAACGGTATGCCACCCACAGCCTAGAAACTGTGAACTTTGGTTAACCGGATCGCCGGCGCCAGCTTCGATCTCGCCACAGGAAAGGGGAGCGGAACATGAAATAAACCGCGCCCACCAAGCACAACCCGCCCACCCGCGAGCGGAGCCGCAGCTTGGCCAAACAGCTTGTCCAACTTCAACGGTTCGCGCAGGTAGAAGACAGAGAACGGGGCGAACACGGAAAGGGTAATGATCTCCTGCAGGATCTTGAGTGGACCGACGCTCAATACCGTGAAACCGATGCGGTTCGTTGGAACCTGAACCAGAAATTCGAACAACGCCACTCCCCAAATCACCAGCGCCGCCACCGCCCACGGCTGGTTGCTCATCTGCTGCAAGTGCGCGTACCAGGCGAATGTCATGAACACGTTGCTACACAGCAGCAAACCAACTGTCATCAATGTCGGTTTCACAGGAATTTTCCATTGGCCAAACGAACACGGGGTCATGATAGTAACCAGCGACGAGTGCCGGCAGCGGCCAGCGCGGCTATAGTTACAGCGCCGGGTTGCGCCGCCCTGCGCGCTCAGGAGGAGACGATATGCCGAGCGATCTTTTGCGCCGTAGAGCGACCCACTTTGTGCTCTGGCGACCGGCGATCACCGCGCCGCCGCCCCGGCTGGTGATCGGCAAGTTGCAGCCTGGCAATCCGCCTGATTTCGACGAGCGTTTGCGCTGCGATCTGCAAGCGGCCCCCGAGCACCCCGAGCTGTGGCAGATTGCCGCCGCGGATTGTCAGTTGGAAGACGGGATCTATCACTACTGGTTCGAAGTCAACGACAGCAATCCCTACCACGGACAACCCCGGCGACTACTATGCACCGACCCCACCGCCTGCACCGTGGACTGGCGCCTGCTCGCGCCCGCAGTGCCGGGGCTGGGAGAAGACGACCGCGACCCGGCTGCAGTAGTCGCGCTCCACAACGGGCGGTTGCAACCCTGCGACCCCGGAGGAGAAAGTGTCGACTGGAACGGCGATCCCAGCCTCGATACCTTGCCCACCAACAACCAACTGGTGATCTACGAGCTTCCCACCGCATGGAGCCGTCTGGAAGAGCTGGAGGCGGGAGTTGCGATTTCCGTCGGAACGTTCCGCGACGTGGTCGAACTGATCGAACCGCAGCCGCCGCGATCGCCATTCTCGGGCGTTCCGGTGTTTGAACAGGGTAAAGGCCATCTGCGCGCCCTGGGTGTCAACGCACTCGAGCTACTGCCGCCCGCCGACAGCTTCGTGGACCGGGAATGGGGCTATGCGACCAGCAACTATTTCGCGGCCGACTACGATCTGGGTTTCCCTAAACGCCACGCCTCCCCGACAGCGAGCGTGGACCTCGCCGCACTGGTCAAAACCTGCCACCGCAACGGCATGCGCTTCTTCACCGACGTGGTGATGGCCTTCGCCACCCGCGGACCCTATCAGAACGTGAATTTCCTCGACTTTCACGTCCAGGCGGATGCCGGTGATCCCGAGGAATTCGACCTCGGCCGGCGCCGCGACGGCTTCGGCGGAGATTTGTTCAAATATAATTTTCACACCCACGGCTATGACCCCGTAACCGGCGCACGTATCGATATGGTGCCCGCGCGGCAATTGATGCAGACCCACTTGGCGCGCTGGATGGATGATTTCCGCATCGACGGCATTCGCATCGACAGTGTCGAGAATATCGTCAGTTGGGATTTCGTGGCGGAGTTCAAAAACCACGCGCGCGATCTCTGGGGCATGCGCTGGCAGGCGCAGGGTTTGACCGGCAGCGGCGAAGCGCGATTCCTGGTGGTGGGCGAGGAACTGGCGGTACCGATCGCGCTCATCGACCAGCAACGGCTAGACGGGCTTTGGAATGAGGAATTCAAACGCATGCTGCGCCAGGTGCTCCTCGGCCGCAATGGCGGCCGGGAACCGAGTTTCGAGTGGACGGTACGCAAAATGATCGACTGCCGTTTGCTTGGCTTCGGCGACGGCAGCCAAACCGTGAATTACGTGACTTCCCACGACGTCGGCGGGTTCGCCAATGAGCGCCTGTTCAATTATCTGCACAACAACGAAGTCCCGGACATCGCTCGTCGGATTCGCCTGGCGTTCGCCTGTCTGCTGACGGCGGTTGGAGTCCCCATGATCTTCGCCGGCGAGGAATTCGCCGACCGCCACGATCTGCCGCCGATACATCCGCAAAAGCAAGTGGATCCAGTGAACTTCGACCGGCTCGGCGACGACTGGCGACAAGCACTTTTCCGTTACGTCAGCCGTTTGGTGCGTTTGCGAACCAGCCATGTCGCACTGGCGCGCAACGACACGGACTTCATTCACGTCGACTTCAACGATGGAAAACGGGTGTTGGTATGGGTGCGCGGCCAACCGCCCGGCGCCGACCTGGTCGTGGTCGTGGCGAATTTCTCCGACTACGGCACACCGCAGCCGGAGCGACCGGATGCGGAATACCGCATCCCCAACTGGCCTGCGGCAGATGCCGGCCGCCACTGGCGGGAAGTGACCCAGGAACGCGACGTGCCGACGGCATGGGCCGGCCGCGAGCCGATCTATCCGTGGGAGGCGAAAGTCTACGCCTTGGTCTAGTGCAACTGCTGCAGGTATTGCGCCCCGCCCAAGTGACGCATTTGGGACTCGATCCATTGCACCCGATGCTCCACATAGGCGCTGGGCCGCGCGGCCTTCAGCACCAGTGGATTGGGCAACACAGCCGCCAGCAATGCTCCATGGCGCGCGCTCAGGGCGCCCGGCTCGGCGCCGAAGAAATTACGGGCCGCGGCCGCGACACCGAACGTGCAGGGACCGAACTGGGCGATATTGAGATAGGTTTCGAGGATGCGCTGTTTCGACCACGCGAATTCCAACAGCACAGTCAAATAGGCTTCCAGGCCTTTGCGAATCCAACTGTGCGCCGGCCACAAAAACAGGTTTTTTGCAGTCTGCTGACTGATGGTGCTGGCGCCGCGCAACCGGCCGTCCTCGTCGCCCGCCTGCAGGGCGTCACCGATGGACTCCAGATCGAATCCCCAATGTGCGGCGAAGCGCTGATCCTCCGATGCGATAACAGCCAGTTTGGCGCGGTCGGAAATCTTCTCCCACGGTACCCAACGGTATGCAACCTTGCCGCACGTAGGTCCCTCACCGACGCCGCCGAAGCGGGCTTGCAGCATGAACGACGAGGTGGGCGGCGGCACCCAGCGCAATACCAGCAGCAACGCCAGCGGCATCAGCAGCAACAATGCCATTGCCACCAGCAGACGGCCGCCGAATCCTCGGCCGCGTCTGGGTACATCACGGAGGCGACGACGATTCACAATCCCAGTTTACCGACAATGGCTGCCCCGAGGGCCGATCACAAATTATCGACCGACTGAAGCGGATACGGCCAGCAGCATGCGGCCACCCGCGCCGCCCGGGTGCAATTCCGCTGGAATATCCACGCGGCTTCGACCGCCGCCCCGCCCGCCAACTGGCTCAACACGCAATCGGCGCGGACTGCATCACGCGCCGCTGCCAAACCCTGTATCTACTGCGCCCGGAGGCGGCTCGATACCGGCCAGCCGACAACCTTGGTTGACCGGTCCGTCCGGAAACTCTTTGTACAGAGATTTGATACCGCCGTCGTTCTTGAAAGCCTGATCCAGGACATCGTGCAGGTCGGGCATCGTAATGTGCTCTGCCGGGTACTCGCGGTAATAATCCTGCAGCAGATGAATCACGCGCCAGTGCACGTCCCGGAGCGATATTCCTGCTTCCCGCGCCAGCTTCCGCGCGTCGTCGGGCGACCAGTTCTTGGGCGCATTCGGAAATTCGGTGTCGAATTCCGGCGGCAGTTTTTCGTCCATGTATTCGTCGGTAAGTTGTCCCACAGCGATCTCCTGATGTGAAAAAAGCACGCCAGCCGCAGGGCGGCGTCTCAAGCCTCCCAGCCTAGGCGCTACATCGCCGTTCTGCAGCCGACCGCGCGCCAGGCGAGATCCGGCGCTAGCGCCCCGGGAAATTTCACCCACACTGAATAGACAAATGGCGGAGAACCCGCCAAGCAGTCCCGGGGATGGAGATTCACATGTCCCAGCAGGCGTGCATCAGTCGAATTACGGCGGCTGCGCTCGGTGCCGTGGGCGCCGATGCAGCTTGGTCGTTGACGGGGCAGCAACCTTGACCAAAAAGAAATTCATCGCCCTTGTCCTTGGCGGCGTGGTCTTGGCGTGGATCGTCACCCAATTGGTGTTCGGCCTATACGACAAGCGCCCCGAGACGGCGGACGCCAACATGCAGCTCGCGCCTTATCGCCATGGCATGGGTTTGCGAGATGTGTTCGAAACGTTTCCCGAATTCGGCGCCGGTACGGCACAGCTGCGGCTGCTCAGCGACAACAATCTTGCCTGGGCTGCGCGGTGGGACCTGCTTGATCACGCCAAGCACCGCATCGATGTGAGTTATTTCATTCTCAAACAGGACGTATTCGGCGTGGCATTCCTGGGCCATCTGCTGAAGAAGGCCAAAGAAGGCGTAAAGATCCGTATTCTCCTGGATGCGTTTGGCTCGAAATTGTCCTGGCACCCGGAAGGCAATGATTATCTGGACACATTGGTCAATACCGGCAATGTCGAAGTGCGCATGTACCGGCCGCTGCTGAAGCGGCTCGGACAGGGCATCCTGCACTTGAGCGTCTCGGTCACCATCGCCAGCGATCATGACAAGATCCTGATCGCCGACGGCATGCGCGCCATCACCGGCGGCCGCAATATTGCCATTGAATATTTCGCTCACCCGGGGGACGCGGACATGGTGTTCCGCGACATGGGCGTCGAGATCGTGGACAAACGCGTTGCGGCGGCCCTTACCGGCGCGTTCGAATCCCAGTACAAATCAAAAGGCGCCGCCAAAGTGTCCCGCGAGCATCTGGACCTGGAGTCCCAGGCCAAACAACTCGAGCTTGCGTATCGCGTTATGGATGCCTGGCTGCACGGCGAAGTGCCATCGGACCAGCTGCTGCAAAAGCTGAAGAAGCAGGGTCTCGACTGGGCCAGGGATCTCGCCCGGATGAAACACTTGAAAGGCAGCCTGGCCCGGCCGCTGTCACCGTACATGAAGGCCGAAACCCGGGTGCTGGACAGCATCACACGCTACGACGTTCCCAACGACACCATTTCCCGGGCCGCGGTACGCCTGATCAAAAGTGCGCGCAAAGAAATTTTCATTCAAAACCCTTACGTCATGGTTTCCGACGAGACAGTGGACGCATTTGCCGAAGCCTCCGCCCACGGCGTACCGATTACGCTGTTCACCAACAGTCCCGCCTCCGCCGACAGCGCCATCAGTCAAGCGTTCTTCCTGGAACAGTGGCCCTATCTGCTGGCGCGTATACCCAGCCTGCGTCTGTACGGCAACGGCGACGATGTGATGATTCACGCCAAGCTGGCAACATTCGACAACACTGTGGGTCTGATCGGCACCTATAATCTCTCGCCGCTGAGCATGGCCACCAACAGCGAGGTGGTGGTGGCGGTCTGGTCACCGGAATTCGCCGCTGAGTTGACCAAGCAAGCGCGCGCCAAGCTCGCCTCGGGCAAACCGCATGTTTACCGTTACCGTATCGCCCACAACGCCGACGGCAGCCCGAAATACGACCAGGACGGCAAACCGATCCAAGTGTTCGGTCCTGCGGATCATACGGATTTGCATGACAAGAAGATGCTGCAAGCGGTCTGGGGGACGTTGAAGGCCGCGGAACACATTCCCGGCGTCTCGCCATTCTTTTAGAGTTCAATCCGCTTTTTGTTGCGTCAGAAAACGATCGAGCTGATTGGCGAAGGCTTGTCGGTCGCGCGGGCCGAACGTGGCCGGACCACCGGTCATTACGCCGCTGCCCCGCAGTTCATCCATGAAATCGCGCATATTGAGACGCTCGCGGATATTGTTTTCGGTGTAGAACTCGCCGCGCGGATTCAAAGCATGTGCGCGACGTTCGATCACCGCCGCAGCCAAGGGAATATCGGCGGTCACCACCAGATCGCCCTCCGCCACCCGATCGACGATGGCGCGATCGGCGACATCGAAACCGCCCGGCACTTGCATGGCCCGGATGTGCGGCACGGGCGGGGTGCGCAGCGGCTGATTGGCCACCAACGTCAACGCGACACCCGTGCGCTGGGCCGCGCGGAACAGAATTTCCTTGATCGGACCGGGACACGCATCCGCATCCACCCAAATCTGCATGCAATCGCTCTCCGGCAGTGACTTGGGGCTGAAGCCTACTACGTCGGATCGCCAGCGTCATCGTCGCAGCCGGCGTGCCCTGCAAGTTCGGAAAACAACAGACGCGCTTTGCATTGCCGACCGCCGCGAAAGCCGCCCAACGACCCGTCGGCGCGCAATACCCGGTGACACGGAATCAGGTAATTCACCGGATTTGCGGCCACTGCGCTGGCAACCGCACGCGTCGCCCGGGGCGCGCCCACCCGAGCGGCCAATTGGCTGTAGGCAATCGCATGCGCGGCCGGAATCTGCAATAAAGCGCGCCAGACCTGTACTTGCAGATTGGTACCGCGCACCAGCAGGTGGAACCTTGCGCCCGGATCGGAGTTGTGCGCGAAAATTCGCTCCACCGTGGACCGGGTCTCCTCGGGCGCCGGGTACAGGTTCGCGTGGCCATACAGGCGTTGCAATCGGGCGAGTGCCGCGCGCGGCTCAGTGCCGTGCATGAAAGCCAACAGACAAACGCCGCGCGCGGTTTGCGCCAACAACAGGCGACCGAAAGGACCCTCGTGGACGCCGTAGGCAATGTCCAAACCCTTGCCGCGCGCCTTGTATTCGCCGGGCGTTACGGCTTCCAGCGTGACAAAGTGCTCGTGCAGCCGCGACGGGCTGCTGAGGCCGACGTCGTACCCGGCAGCCATGACGCTACTGGCGTCGAGCAGGGGCTTGGCGCGCGCGACGGTCAAGCACTCCAAGTAGCGTTTCGGGCTGATCCCGGCCCAGTCCCGAAACAAACGTTGGAAGTGGTAGGGGCTCAAGCCCACGTGTTGCGCGATTTCGGTCAGATGCGGTTGCCGATCCGCCCGCGCCCGGATATAGGCAATCGCCCGCGCCACCGTTCGATAGTGATGGTTCATGTGCTTCCCATTTCAGGTTCAGGCTTTTGTACTCCGAGACGGGGCGCGTGCCCACCCGAATCTTGCGCTGCGCACGTCATCCCGCGACAGCTGCGGCACTAGACGTCGCTATGCGTGTCAGTGGCGCGCGAGCACGGACTCCGACAATAGGAGGCGGGCAGGCGGGACTTTTTTGCGAAATGCACAGGCTGGCAAGGGCGGTGTTGCGTTCGCACAGACGGCGAATGAACGCCGGATCCTGACAGCCGGCTTCGAATCCGGTGGCGCTCGCCGCCAGATCGCCTGTCTCCAGGCCCTGTTTCGCGGCGTCGACGCGAAAACGCCGCTACGGACCGGCGACGCCATGTTGTGCCCACTCCCTGAGCGGACGTGGGTCTTGCCCTGGGCGTCCAGGTAGGCGAAGCGCGTCTGCGTGAAATGTCTGTAGAGGCGGGATCTGGAAAGTTTCGCAGGGCTATCGGAACACCGTTCGAGCTAGCGCCGAGGCCAGACCCTGACCGTGGCTCGAACCGGCCCGGATCCGGACCGGTTCGACCGATGGCGGTTATTTGATGTTGCCGCAAGCCACGTAGGTTTTGATCTCGTCGGCACTCTTGTGGACGTTGATCGCATACTGACCGCTGCGCAACTTCGCCAAGGACACCGGAACGGTGGTGCTGGATTCGCCGTCTTTGACGCTGCTCAAGGGCCATTTCGGCTTCGGCGTCAAATTGTCGCAAGTGCCTTCGTGGATGTGCGCGGGTTGTGGCGTGCCACTGGGGGCGCCGTTGACATGCAGCTGCACCTTGGTTTGCTCGCCCATGGCCGTCAATGTCGCGGTCCCTGTTTCGCCGGACTGATTTTCTGAATTCAGATTGACTTTCATATGGTCATGGGAACCGGGCATGTGCGCGCAGCCGGCCAATGAAGTTACCAATATCAAACCAAGCATCGTCCGCATGATGTTTTCCTCTTCCGTGTCGCCAAAGTGTGAGGAAGCATAGAACCAAACATCACCGCCACAATTCGAACCGCACCCCCGCGTCCTATCGACCTTATCGGGGGGCCCCAAGAGCCGTCCGGGTTGGGGCCGGCACTTTCCTGGCGGGTGCGGCGATCACTTGCGTTCACAGCGACCGTTTCTAGTGCGCCGCAGTAGCGATTGCCGTACTCGAAGGTGCGCTGCCACTAGCCAGATAATCCAGTCCCGACCAGGGCTTGGCCGGCGGGATCTCTTGATCCCCGGCCCGTTCCGCATTTGGCCGGTACCGGCCTCATCGAGGCGGTAATCTGCCCTCGTCCCACATGGCCGCGCGGGCCCCGGTCGGCAAAGGCGCGCCGACGTCTGCCTTGGTCCCGCCACGAACCGGACCGCGCCACTTTTTTGGCCGCGTGCGCTGGCGGATCGTCATTCATCCTCTACGATTTTCTGAAACCCGAGTCGAAACAAGTTAAAACAAAGTGCCGCGCAGGCACGCAGGGTACGCATGGACCGCGAGCAACGAATTTCGCACAGGGTAGTGGCGAGTACGGCGTGGATGCTGATCGCAGCACTCTTTCTGGCTTCGCCGTTGGTCAGCCGCGCCCAGCAGCGCGACAACCGCGGGGATCGCACGGGCCCCGAACTCTATCGAGACGCCTGCGCCACCTGCCACGGCGGTGACGGCACCGGCGCCCCCAAGTCCCGGGTTGTGTTCGACAAAAAACTGCCGGACTTCACCGATTGCAACTTCGCCACCCGGGAACCGAACTCCGACTGGCTGGCAATCATCCACCAGGGCGGACCGGCGCGCGGCTTTTCCCATCGCATGCCGTCATTTCGCGATGCGTTGACGGACGCCGAAATCGAGCGCCTTGCTCAATACCTACGCACGTTCTGCGGTAATAAGAAATGGCCTCGCGGGGAACTCAACCTGCCGCGACCACTGGTGACCAGTAAAGCTTATCCCGAAGACGAAGCCGTCATCACCAGCACCTACAATCAGGGCGGCCTGGATACATTCACCAATGAGCTGGTGTATGAACACCGCATCGGCGCCCTCAACGAAGTGGAGGTCGGGGTCCCCTTCGGCTGGCTCCAACAACGCCGCGACGACGGCAGCATCGATTGGAGCGCCAGCCTTGGCGACGTTGCGCTGGGCGCCAAGCGCGTGCTTTATCACAACCTGGAGCGCGGTAGCATTGTCTCCGTCGGCGGCGAAGTGAAGCTGCCAACCGGCGACGAGGCGGCGGGCTTCGGCAACGGCACCACTGTGTTCGAGCCCTTTGTCAGCTATGGCCAGATCCTGCCTGGAAAAGGCTTTCTGCATGCGCAAGGCGGCTTCGGACTTCCCGCCGACACCGATCACGTCGAGCGCGAAGCGTTTCTGAACGTGGCCCTCGGCAAGAGTTTCACCCCCGGACGGTACGGCCGGCGGTGGTCGCCCATGGTGGAAGTCCTTGGCACCCAGGAACTGAGCGGCGCCAAGGATTCCAAAGTGGACGTGATGCCGCAGCTACAGGTCACACTCAGCCGCCGCCAGCACATCGCCT
The DNA here is from genome assembly GCA_963773585.1 of uncultured Gammaproteobacteria bacterium. Classification (GTDB taxonomy): domain Bacteria; phylum Pseudomonadota; class Gammaproteobacteria; order JASBUN01; family JASBUN01; genus CAVXJN01. The sequence continues at coordinate 1,077,216 of CAVZBR010000004.1, read as the reverse complement.
TCGACATCGGCGTGCGCGTACCCGTGACGCAAACCGACACCCGGGAGCCTGCCCTGATGATGTATCTGCTGTGGGATTGGTTCGACGGCGGGCTTTTGGAAGGTTGGTAACGCAATGAACAATCCACGCCGAATGCTTATGCTCATGCTCATGCTGTCGATCGCCCCGGCGCTGGCGGCTGCCGCGGTAATGCCGAAGGATCATTTGCTGTTCGTCACTTCCGAAGACTGTCAGGCCTGTCACAACAACCTCAAAACCGAGGACGGCAAGGATGTCTCCATCGGCGTCGAGTGGCGCGCCTCGGTCATGGCACATTCGGCCAAGGATCCTTACTGGCAGGCTTCCATTCGTCGGGAAAGTATCGATCACCCACAAGCGGTAGCGGCAATCGAGGATGAGTGCGCGGCTTGCCACATGCCCATGTCGCGCTACCAGGCCAAAGCCCAGGGACGAAAAGGCAAGGTATTCGCCCATCTGCCGGTACATGCGGGCGGTACGCAGATGGACGATTTGGCCCACGACGGTGTGTCCTGCAGCATCTGTCACCAGATCGAGCCGGACAAACTGGGCCAGCGCGACAGCTTCAACGGCGGGTTCGTAGTCGACACCGTCCATGGCACCGGCCAACGTCCCGAGTTCGGTCCCTACGACATCAATCGGGGACACACCACCATCATGCAATCGTCGGCGCGCTTCGTGCCGAACCAGTCCGAGCATGTCCGCAGTGCTGCGTTGTGCGCCAGCTGCCATACGCTCTACACCAAGACCCGCGGTCCCGATGGAAAGGTGATCGGTGAGTTGCCCGAACAAATGCCGTATCTGGAATGGCAGCATAGCGACTATCGCGACCGCAAGACCTGTCAGGCCTGTCACATGCCCGCGGTGCAGCACACCCCCATCGTCAGCGTGCTCGGTAAACCGCGGCCACGACTGTCGCGGCACGTGTTCGTCGGTGGCAATTTCCTGCTGTTGGCGATGTTGAGCCGCTACAGCGATGAACTCGGCGTAACCGCCCTGCCCCAGGAACTGGAAGCTTCGGAGCAGCGCACCCGCAACCTATTGCAGCAACAAGCGGCGCGGGTGTCGGTTTCCGCGGCGGGAATCGCCGACGGACATTTGAATATCGACGTCGCAGTGGAGAATCTCACCGGGCACAAATTGCCGACGGCCTATCCGTCCCGACGCGCCTGGCTGCATGTGAAAGTGCGGGACCGATCGGGCAACACTGTGTTCGAGTCCGGCAAGGTCGACGAACGCGGCTTCATCACCGGCAACGACAATGACCTGGACCCGCGCCGTTACGAGCCGCACTACCAGCGCATCGACAGTCAGGATCAAGTGCAGATTTACGAAGGCATCCTGGCCGACACAAAGGGCAACGTCACCACCGGCCTGCTCACCGCCATACGCTATATCAAGGACAACCGCCTGCTGCCCCATGGTTTCAACAAGCAGACCGCGGTGACGGACATTGCGGTTCAGGGTCGTGCCTCCCAGGATCAGGATTTCGACGGCGCGGGCGACCGGGTGCGCTACTCCGTGCGGTTGTCCGGTGATGCCCACGGCCCTTTCACGGTGGACGCCGAACTCTGGTACCAACCTATTGCGTACCGTTGGGCCCACAATCTCGACCGGTACGACAGTGGCGAGACCAAACGCTTCGTTTCCTACTATAAATCCCTGTCCGATCAGACCATGATCAAGCTTGCCGGCGCCAGCATTACCGTCGACAGCGGCGGCGGCTCACAGAACATGCACGCCTCCCGCTAGCGCGGCTCAGTCCTGCCCCAGATCCGGCGTCTGCAGGCGCTGCAACTACTCCAGGATGCGCTGTTCAGCGTTCACCGGCGTGGCTTTGTGTCCTCCTTGCACGACCACGTATGCGCATTGCGGATGTTCGGGCGCATGGGCGAAGACGTAACGTGGTCCGCGCTTGGGCATCGGGTCTTCGCGGCCGACGATCCATAACCATGGCGTTCCTGCTTTCAGGTTCTCGACATTGTCCGGTATGCGGCGGCGTCGTAACCAACTGAGGTAAATCCGCGGCTTGATCGGACGGCGCGAGAGCTTGCCCTGGCTGAGATCATTGAATTCGGTGACCTCGTCTCCTTTGCCGGCATCAACCATGGCCTTGGCGCGCTGCCAGTCCTGGTCCATGCGTGCCTGGTAGGCGCTCAAGTCGGGCACATGTCCAGGCGCAATGGCCACGATGCCGGCCAAACCGGAGCGGCGTGCACCATAACCGAGTGCCGCATTGGCGCCCATACTCTGACCGGCAACCACGATCCGACTCGCGCCTTGCTTTTGCAGTTCCGCAATCGCCTGGTCGATCTCGGCCATCGAATCCTCATAGGACTTGTCCAGGCCACGGCGCTTCGACCAAGGCATGTCTGGCGTCGACACCAGCATTGCGTGTTGGCGCAAATACGCCGCCAGCTGCCCGACCCGAGATCGGGGTGCGGCGCTGCCCCACTTGCCGTGCATCAGCACGATACCGATCTGCTGCGCCGGCTGCGCGGCCCATGGTGTCCAGGCCAACAGCAATAGCAATCCACTGATGAGCCTCTTCATCTGCGCACTTCGATCATGTCTATTGTCCTTCGGGGCGGAATTTCAAACCGACCCGGGTAATGCGCTCCTGAGCCATTTCCCGCACCACCAGTTCCACTCGGCCGAAGCGTACGCTGTCTCCCACCACCGGCCGCTTGTGAAACGCACGATGCACGTAGTCGCCTACCGTAACGTCGCTTTGATCGCCGGCGCCGAACCCGTACAAAAATCCCACGTCCCCCAGCTTGGCTGCGGCATCGAGAATGAAATCGCCGAAAAACTGGTGCTCGGCGGCATAAGCGGTCTCACTGAACACGTCGTTCAGCCGCGGCACGTCCTCGAACGGCGCCAGTACATGCACGTAGTCGCCCGCTTGCAACGCGCCGGCTGCTTCAGGCGCATGCACAGACCCGTCGCGCACCACCGCGGTAATCCGCGCCGTCTCCGGCGGGACCAACTCCGCCGTGGTGCGATCACGGGCCCGGCTGCGGGGAACGACCGGATAGACCAGCAATTCGTATTCGGGATGGCCCGGTACGAACGTATCCAACCGCAGCACCGGATCGGGACTGGGCGGGACTTCCAGCTTCAGCAAGCGGGCCGCCGGCGCCACGGTCCAGCCCTGCAACAGCAACGACACCAGCACGACGAAAAAGGCGACATTGAAGTAGACCGGCGCCGCTTCCAGACCGGCCAGCAAGGGAAACAAAGCGAGAATGATCGGCACCGCGCCCCGCAGGCCGACCCAGGCGATGTACACCTGTTCGCGCCAGGCAAAGCGAAATGGCGCCAGGCTCACCACCACCGCCAAGGGTCGGGCCACGAACATCAGCATCAGCGCGATCAGCACCGCCGCCGGCGCCGAGGGCATCAGGGCCGACGGTGTCACCAGTAGACCGAGAATCAGGAACATGCCGATCTGGGCCAGCCACGCCAAGCCATCGTGAACCCGCAGGATGTTCTGCACCGAGCGCAGTTTGCTGTTGCCGATGATCAAGCCCACCAGATAAATGGCGAGAAATCCGCTGCCGCCAGCGGCGCTGGCAAGACCATAACTCAACAAGCCCGCCGCTGGTGACCAACAAGGGATACAGTCCGGTGGCCAAGGTCAGCCGGTTGACCAACAGCACCACCACCCGGCCGCCGAGCAATCCCGCCACGGCGCCGACCCCCATCTGCTGCAGGAATTCACCGGCAATATGCCAATCCAGCAAAGTGCCGCGCTGGGACAGGCCGCCGATCAGCAACACAGTCAAAAACACCGCCATGGGGTCGTTGCTGCCCGACTCGATCTCGAGCGTCGAGCCCACCCGCTGCTTGAGATTCATGCCCCGCGCGTGCAGTACCGAAAACACCGCCGCGGCATCCGTGGAACCGACGATCGCGCCCAACAACAGTCCCTGCATCCAGTGCAGGTGCAACAGCCAGGCGGCGAACAGGCCGGCGATCACGCTGGTCAGCACTACCCCCAGTGTTGCCAGGGACACAGCGGGATAAAGGCCGACGCGGAATGTCTCGGCACGGGTGCGCATGCCGCCGTCCAACAGGATGACGGCCAGAGACACGGTCCCGATCACATAGGCCAGCGGCACATTGTCGAACTGGATGCGACCGATACCTTCCTCGCCGGCCAGCATGCCGAGAATCAAAAACACCAACAGCAAAGGTGCGCCCAGGCGCGACGACGCCGCACTGGCAAGAATACTGCCGAACAGCAGCACGGCGCCGATCAGGACGATATGATTGAGAAACTCCATGGGACCGACAGCGCCGCTGGTAAGGTGCGCTCCAGTATCAGTGTCAGGGCGCCCCGATCTCAAGGGCTAACTGAATCCCATGCGCGGCGCCATTACCGCGTCCAACCAGTGGCTGGATACCTGGAGCCCCGGCCGGGGTAAACTCGAACCCCGGTCCCCGCCGCACCCGAGAACCAGTCGCAGTGCCGAACCGAAGCCGGGGATTGCATTGACCAAAGGCAGTTTGGGTGGAAGACGATCGTAGACATGCACGGCAAGCAGTGGAGCGCATTTACCGCGAGGAATCCCGTCGCGTCTACGCCACACTGGTGCGACTGCTGGGAGAATTCGATCTAGCCGAGGAAGCGCTGCACGATGCGTTTCGCGCGGCATTGGAACAGTGGCCGCGGGATGGGATTCCCGCCAATCCACGCGCCTGGTTGGTGTCCACGGGCCGCTTCAAAGCCATCGACACTCTGCGCCGGCAGTCCCGACTGGAATTTACCGACGATATGGCAGCCCACCCCGATGCGACCGTGGATTCAGCCGTCGAGGCCGATGCCGACGAGGAAATCGAAGACGACCGCCTGCGCCTGATTTTCACCTGTTGCCATCCGGCCCTTTCCGCCGATGCCCAGACTGCTTTGACCCTTCGCGAAGTCTGCGGCCTCACCACCGAGGAAATCGCCAGCGCCTTTCTCAGCGCAGCCCCGACCGTGGCGCAGCGCATCGTCCGCGCCAAAGCCAAGATCCGCGACGCGCGCATCCCGTATCAGGTTCCATCCGCGGAGGAATTGCCCGAGCGATTGCAAAGCGTGCTGCGCGTCGCCTATCTGGTATTCAACGAAGGCTACGCGGCGTCGTCCGGCGACAGTCTTACCCGCCACGATCTTTCCAGTGAAGCCATTCGCCTGGCGCGCCTGCTGGTCGATCTGTTGCCGGCACCCGAAGCGGTGGGCTTGTTGGCGTTGATGTTGTTGCACGAATCCCGGCGCGCCGCCCGCACCACTGCCGGCGGCGATCTCATCCTGCTGGACCAACAGGACCGTAGCCGCTGGGATCGATCCCTGATCGCGGAAGGTAGCGCGCTGGCCGAACGGGCCCTGTCTTCGCGCCGCTTCGGAGCCTACGCACTGCAGGCCGCCATTGCCGCGGTGCACGCCGAAGCCCGGACGCCCGAGACCACGGACTGGCCGCAAATCGTCGGCCTGTACGATGTGCTGCTGCGACTCGAACCGTCGCCGGTGGTGGAATTGAATCGGGCGGTGGCGGTGGCCATGCGCGACGGTCCGGAGGCCGGGCTGCGCTTGGTGGACGAGCTGCTGGCGCGCGGTGAGCTGAGCCAATATCGCCTCGCCCATGCGGCACGCGCCGATCTGTGTCGGCGCCTGGGGCGCACCGCAGAAGCAAGGACCGCCTACCGCCAAGCCCTGGAGTTGACCCGGCAGCTTCCCGAGCGCCGCTTTCTGAAGCGGCGCCTGACCGAGCTGGAAAAAAATTGAAGCCGGGTGTCGATTCCTCCCCCCGAAGTTCGACTATTCCATGTACACACACCCTTGCGGACGCGGGGGAGCAGAAACCGACGATTCGAGGAGACCCATTCAATGCGATTCATGATATTGGTGAAAGCCACCCGGGATTCCGAAGCCGGCGTCATGCCCGGTGAGGAACTGATCGCCGCCATGGCGCAATACCACGAGGAGCTCGCCACTGCCGGGCTGCTGGCGGATGCTTCCGGACTGCAAAACAGCAGCCAAGGCTGGCGTATACGCTACGACGGCGAGCGGCGCACCGTGACCGACGGCCCCTTCGCTGAGACCAAGGAGCTGGTGGCCGGCTATACCGTCATCCAGGTCAGCTCCAAGGAGGAAGCGTTGGCTTGGAGCAAACGTTATCCCAATCCCGCCATCGACGGCAAAAGCGCCGAAATCGAAGTGCGGCAAATGTTCGAGTTGGAGGACTTCGGGCCCAGTGATGCCGCGGATCGGTTTCGCGATCTCGGCGTCGGAGACGGTCAATAACGCGGCTGTCCCGCGCCCATATTCCAAGAGCGGCGTCGGGACCTGGTTTGGCGACACGCGAGTACACACCATGAAATATCTTTGTCTGGCTTATTACGACGTACGCAAATTCGAATCCCTGAGCGAGTCCGAGGTACAGGCACTGGTGAGCCAGTGCCCGGCCTACGATCGAGCGCTGCGCGAAAGCGGCGGCCTGGTGCTGCAGGCGTCCCTTGGGTCTGCGCAAGAATCGATCGGACTGCGTCCCCGCACGGGTAAGGTCTCCGTGACCGACGGACCCTACGTCGAAACCAAGGAACAGGTCGGCGGCTTTTTTATCATCGAAGCGCAAACGCGGGCCGAAGCGATCGCCATTGCGTCGAACCATCCCGCGGCACACCTTGGGGAACAAGTCGGTTGGGGCATTGAATTACGGCCCATCGCAGGCTACATGGAAACGCCACGCTGAACACAAACGCATTTTTTCGCCGGAATGTCGAATTGGGCGCTGCCGCTACGACTGTTCAGGGAACGGGCAGACCCGCTATCGGCCAGCCCTCGTCAGCTACGAATTGCACGGAGAACAACCTCATGAGCAAAGTGAATCCCATCCCCCAAGGCATGCACAGTGTCACGCCCCACCTGATCTGCGCCGGCGCCGCCGACGCGATCGAATTTTATAAAAAGGCCTTCAGCGCCGAGGAATCAGCCCGACTTCCCGGCCCCGACGGCAAACTCATGCACGCGCAGATCCGCATTGGCGACTCCGCGGTGATGCTGACCGACGAAGCGCCGCAATGGAATGCGCTGGGACCGAAAGCGCTCAACGGCTCGCCGGTAACCATTCATCTTTATGTCGACGACGTCGACGATACCGTCGAGCGCGCGATCTCGGCGGGCGCCACGGCGGCGATGCCGGTCCAAGATATGTTCTGGGGCGACCGCTACGGTGTGTTGGTGGATCCGTTCGGCCATCGCTGGGCGGTGGCGACCCACATTCGCGACGTGAGTGCTGCCGAAATCGAGCAAGCCGTGGCCAACATGGGCAAAGATTGCACCTGAGCCGTCGGCCGCAGCGCCGCAAGGAGCACCTGATGAAATACCTGTGTCTCGTGTATCTGGATGAAAACACGCTTGGCGAGTTGCCCGACGAGGACTGTGTCGCCTACGACACTGCCATACGCGAAAGCGGTCACTGCATTGCATCCGAGGCTTTGGAATCGGTGCACACCGCGACCACCGTGCGCGTACGCAACGGCAAAGCCGCGGTCACCGACGGTCCGTTCGCGGAAACCAAGGAACAGCTCGCGGGCTTTTACATGATCGAAGCCACGGATCTCAATGAAGCGCTTCAGATCGCAGCCAAAATCCCACCGGCGCGGGTGGGCAGCATTGAAGTACGCCCGGTGCGGCCGATTCGCGAAGCCGTGGCGCTCGCGAATGCGCAGCAAGAATTGCCGGCGCAAGCGCCGCCCGCACACGAACGCTGATTGAACATTGGGAGTCCACCGCCATGGCAACGGAAAAGAAAGGCAAAGTTTCAACCAAGCTAAAGCCTAAGGCCGGTAAGCCCGAGGTCCTGGTGCTGGTTGGCACGCGCAAGGGCGCGTGGCTGTATCACGCCAACGCCAAACGAAAACGTTGGCACAACGACGGGCCGCACTTCCTCGGCCACATCATCAACCATATTGCAGTCGATCCCCGCGACAGCCGCACCATACTCGCGGCCGCCAAGACCGGACATCTGGGACCAACGGTGTACCGTTCAACGGATCTCGGTCGCAACTGGAAGGAAGCAGCCCAACCGCCGGCGTTCGCCAAGAGCAAGAGTCCGAAAAAGGCTCGTGCCGTGGATCACACCTTCTGGTTGGCCCCGGCTCACGCCAATGAGCCTGAGGTTTGGTACGCCGGCACTTCACCCCAGGGTTTGTTCCGCTCTGAGGATGGCGGGGCCACGTGGCAACCCTTTTCCTGTATCAACGACGACCCGCAATATCGCAAGTGGATGGGCACGGTTCAGGACGGAACCCCCGACGGGCCCAAGCTGCATTCCATTATCGTCGACCCGCGCGATCCACAGCACTTGTACTTCGCCATGTCCGGCGGCGGTGTGCACGAATCCACCGACGGCGGCCGCAGCTTCACACCGCTCCTGCGGGGACTGGATGTGGTGGAAGGTTTCGACGCCGGCGAACCTACTTTTCACGATCCCCATTGCGTGCGCATGTGCCCCAGCGATCCGGATCGCCTGTACCAGCAAAACCATTGCGGCATCTATCGACTCGACCGGCCGGCACAACAATGGCAGCGGGTGGGAAAGGCGATGCCCAAACGGGTCGGCGACATCGGCTTTCCCATGGTCGTCCATCCGCGCGACGCCGACGCCGCCTGGGTGTTTCCCATGGACGGCACCAGTGTGTGGCCGCGCACCAGTCCGGGCGGCAAGCCGGCGGTGTTCGGCACCCGCAATGCCGGCAAGACCTGGCGTCGGCTGGACTCCGGCATGCCGGAGCAACAGGCGTGGTGGACCGTGAAGCGCCAAGCGATGTGCACCGATAGCGCCGACCCGGTGGGATTGTATTTCGGTACCACCAGCGGCGAGCTGTGGATGAGCCGCGACGAAGGTCGTGAATGGTCGTGCATCGCGCGCCATTTGCCGGAGATCTATTCGGTGGAAGCGGCCTTGCTTTCCTGACCGGTAAACGACCGTGAAAGTCCTGATACCCAGCGCATTGCGATCCTACACCGGGCAGCACAGTGAAGTGCAAGCTGAAGGCGACACGCTCGCTGACCTGGTGGACGATCTCGACCGACGCTTCGCCGGCATCCGCTTTCGCATGGTGGACGAACAGGATCGAATGCGGGCGCACGTGCGCTTCTTCGTCAACGGGGTGCAGACTTTCGAGCTCTCGCAACCGCTGCACGCCGGCGACGAAGTGGTGATCGTACAGGCGCTCAGCGGCGGTTGAGCCGCCCGCGGTGCGCTACAGCCCGTAGCGCTTGATCTTGTACCACAAAGCCCGCTCGCTGATTTCCAGCAATCGCGCCGCAGCCGCCTTGTTGTCGTCGGAGCGGCGCAGCGCTTCGCGGATCAGTTCCATCTCCAAGCCTTCCACTTGCGGTCGCATCGCGAGCGTTGTCCATTCCGACGACTCGGCCGGCGCAACCGGGGAAGGTGAATCGCAAAGATCCGCGGGCAAGTGGGTCGGCAACACTTCTTGCTCCCGACACAAAACCGCCGCGCGCTCCATGATGTTTTCCAGTTCGCGCACATTGCCCGGCCAGCCGTAGGCCTGCAACCGCGCCAGCGCGGCGGCGCTGAGCCGGGGCACCGGCCGACCCAGTTCCAGCGCACATTGACTCAGAAAATGTTCCGCCAGCAACGGAATATCCTCCGGGCGCTCGCGCAGCAACGGCACGTCGATACGCATGACATTGATGCGGAAGTATAAGGTCGGCGCGCAGCATGCCGTCTTCGACCGCCTGCTGCGGATCGCGGTTGGTCGCGGCGACCACGCGCAAATCCACCGCCAGCGGTACGTGGGCGCCCAGGCGCTCCACCGTGCCCTCTTGCAGCACCCGCAGCAGCTTTGCTTGCAACGCCGGCGGCATCTCGGTGATTTCGTCCAGAAACAAAGTGCCGCCGCTTGCCAGTTCGCAGCGGCCGATACGATCGCGGGTCGCGCCCGTGAACGCACCCTTGAGATGGCCGAACAATTCACTTTCCAGCAGGTCTGCGGGAATCGCGGCGCAGTTGATGGGGACGAACAACCCGGAACGCCCGGAGCCCTGGTGCAGCGCGCGGGCGACTAGTTCCTTGCCGGTACCCGTCGCACCGACAATCAACACACTGCTGCGCGTCGGCGCCACCTGCCGCACCAGGTGATAGAGTTCCTGCATCCGCGGACTGGCGCCGACGAACTCGCCCCATCCCTTTGCGACTTCGTCGCGCAAGAAGCGGTTCTCCCGCTGCACCGTACCGAGGGCCAGCGCCCGCGCCACCGCGAGCTCCACCGTCTCCATTTCGAACGGCCGGATGATGTAATCCGACGCACCCAGCTTCATCGCCTCCACCGCCGACTCGATGCTGCCGAAGGCGGTGAGTACGATCACCGGCACGTCCTCGCCGCGCTCCCGCAACGCCCGCAGCAGGGCGATGCCGTCCATGCGCGGCATGCGCAGGTCGGTCAGCACCAGATCGAAGGGCCCGTCATCGAAAGCGCGCACCGCGGCTTCACCGTCAACGGCCTGCACCACGGCGTGACCCATGTTCTTCAACGACAGTTCCAGCAGCCGGCGCATTTTTCCTTCGTCGTCGACCACCAATATTCGTTTGGTATCCATCAGTCCGGTTCCCGCCGCCGTTCGAACACCATATCGAAACTCGCGCCGCCCCAAGGGCTGTCGCTTACCGAGATATCGCCATGATGTACTTGCACGATCTGCTGCACCACGGTGAGGCCGAGGCCGATACCGCCCTCGCGACGGCTGAAGAACGGATCGAACACGCGCTGGCGCAATTCAGCGGCGATCCCCGGGCCATCGTCGTATACCTGTACCCGCAATTGCGTCCCTTCCGTGGTTGTACGAACACCGACCCGGCCCCGCTCCGGCACGAACTCCATGGCGTTGAGCACTAGGTTCAACAATACCTGGGTCAACTGTTCCCGGTCGCACGCCAACATGCCATTGTCGGCTGTGAATTCACGAATCAGGGAAATCTGTTTCTTTTCCGCTTTGGACGACAACAGATCGAGTACATTGCCGGCGATGTCGTGCAGGTCATGGAGTTTGAACTCAGGCGGCCGCGGCCGCGCACATTCCAACAGCATCGTCACCAGGCGGTTGAGCCGCTCGGTTTCGCTGAGTATATAGCCGAGCAGCTCACGATCGCGTTCGTCCAGATTGGGTCTGCGCTCCAACAGCTGCGCGGAACTGCGCACGATGCCCAGAGGCGTGCGCACTTCGTGGGCCATGATGGCGGCCATTTCACCGACCACGGCGAGTTTGCCCGCGCGCACGATTTGTTCGCGGGATCGTTCCAAGGCTTGCATCATATCCACGAAAGCGCGATCCAACTCGTCGACTTCGGCGATGCTTGTGCCCGGCATCGTGTCCGGCCGCCGCGCCTCGCCGCTGCGGAAGCGCCGCGTGAATTCGGTTAATGCCACGATCGGCCGCGCGATGCGCCCGGCGATGCGTTTCGATGTCCACACTGCGATAGCGAGCGTGACCAGCAGCACCGTCACCATGGACCACAGCATGCGCCAGATGGGTTGGTACGCCCGGCCGGTGGGCTCGACCATCAGCAGGTGCCAGCCGAGACCGGGAAAGTGCTGATAACCGCTGGAAGCAGCGCTGCCCACCAGCAGGGTCGACAGACCCAACGGGCGGCCGTCATGCACGCGGGTGACATCGCTGCGTTTCGCAATCCAGGTCTGCATGTTCGTGTTCTGCAGACTTCGTTCGCGACGCAGATCCTTCGAAGCGCCGATGATCCATCCGCGGTCGTCGAGCAATACCGCGCCGCGCGGTCCGCCGGCGGCATCGTCCAGCAAGTCCGATACCGCGTCCCAATCCAGCATCGCGTACAAGTAACCCAGCTCGCCGCGGCCGAATGCGTCGGAAATAGGAGCGCGCAAGGCCACGGCGTCTCCCTGCCGCTCGTGCACAGGTTGTAGTTGCAAGGCGGCGCTTCCGCCCGGCAGCGTGGTCCAACGGCTGATCCCGGGCACACTGCTGCCGATCAGTGCCGGATCGCTGGATGCGATGATGCGCCCGCTGCGGTCGGTGCAGAACAACGTGCGGTATGCCGTGCCCTGGCCGCTGCGCAGGTCGGCGAGAAAACGGGACAGACGCTTGTCGACGTCTTCGACCCGAATGTCCTGCATGATCTCCAGTCGGCGCCACAGGCGCAGGTTCTCGAATTGGGCGAAGAAAAATGTATCGATGCGTTGCAGAGCGGCGCTGGCGCTGGTTTGCAGGTTGCCTGCGATTTCCGCTTGCAGCGCCAGCCGTGCCTCAACGAAAGACAGCGCACCCATCAGTGCAATGGCACCGAATACCAACCAAAAGAAGGCGCGAAGTAGGGCGTTGCGAATGGTCACGCCTGCTGAATTCCTCTGACCGGGATCGCCCCGCCGGATAACGACCTTGCCAAATGGAAATGCAAATGACAATGCTTGCGGCACACCGGAGTCGTTATACTGCCGCTTCCGCCCGGGTCCGCGATTTCCGGCCCGATCCGGATTCCGGATTCTAGGTAGTTCGGCGTCCGCGCGGCTATAGTGCAGGTTTCATCGCCCGCCATCTAACAAACAAAAACACGAAAGTACTATGTCGCGTTTCGATTTCCTGATTGCCGTGACCGCGTTGCTCGCCCCATGTTCAGTAGGAGCCGCGCCGAACGATTCCACACACGCAGACCCGCCACCATACCAGCTTGGGCAAGGTCTCCACATTCCCGCCCTGAACTTGGACGTCGGCGGCTACCTGAGCTTGCAATACGAGGGTCTGCGGCATCGCGAGCAGGTGCTCAGCGTGCATGACCTGAGCTTGTTCGTGAACAAAAACCTTGGTCCGCGGTGGAACCTTTTCACCGAAATGGAAATCGGCGACGCCCTGGAATTCAGCGACGACGGCGGCGCCAATCACAATCCCGAGTTCGACATCGAACGCCTGTATGCGGACTACCGCCTGGGCCCCGCGGTCACGCTGCGCTTTGGCAAGTTCCTGACTCCTGTCGGGCGCTGGAACATGATTCACGCCGACCCGCTGGTCTGGACCGTATCCCGCCCGCTCACCGCCACTGCGGCATTCGCCCGCCATGCATCCGGCGCCATGGCCTACGGCACGCTGCCCGCTGGCGGCCGCAATCTCGACTATTGGGTATTCATCGACGACACTGACCGGCTCGATCCGCTGGAACGGGACGAGCCGGCCTTCGAAGAACCAGGCTCGACGTTGACCGTCAGCAATAACTTCAATCGCGCCGCCGGCGCTCGCGCGCTTTACCACTTCATCGAGAACCGCTTCGAGGTCGGCGCCTCCTACGTTCATTTCGAAAGCCGGAATTCCCAGCACGAGAAAAACCTCTACGGCTTGGATTTTCACTGGAACACACCCCGTCTGGAACTGAGCGGCGAAGCGGTGTATCGCACAGTGGCGGGTTCATCGGACGCCGACGAGCGCGGAGCCTTCCTGCAGGCGGTGGTACCGATTCCCCATCATCTGTACCTGATCGGCCGGCGGGAACAATACCGCGCAACGGGCTTGAGCGACGATGTCACCATCAACACCTTCGGCATCACCTACCGGCCGCGGCCGCCGTTGTCGTTCAAGCTCGAATACCGAAGTGGCGCCGGGAACGAACAGGTGGCACCCGACGGTTGGCTCGGTTCGCTGGCGATTCTGTTCTGAGCGATGGCGCGCCTGCGAATCAACTTACCGCTCGGTTTGATCCTTGCGTTCGGTCTCGGCGCAATTGCGCCGGCGGCTCCGGCCGATCCCGGCATTGCGGTGATCGTCGCCCCCTCCGGGCCCGAACTACCCATCGACCTCGCCACGCTGCGGGATATCTACTTGAAGAAAATCGTCGTCGATCAGGCGGGGCATATGCTGGTGCCCGTCAATCTGCCATCAGGCAGTGCGCTGCGCCGGGCGTTCTCGTTGAGCCTGCTGCACGACACCAGCGAAGGATTGCAGAATTACTGGAACGAGCGCTACTTCCACGGCATACGTCCGCCCTACGTCTTGGGTTCGCAGGATGCGGTGCTGCGTTTCGTCTCCAGCACCGAAGGCGCCATCGGCTATGTCGCCAGCTGCCGGGTCAATGCCAGCGTGCGCTCGGTGCTGGTGCTGCCGGCGCCTGCCGATCAGATCGGCGCCATCCAACGGCTGTGTGCGCATACGCGCTGAGGCGGCTTGGCATCGCGCCGGCACGGCCACCATCGTGAACGCGCAATAACTGTCAGACAATTTTTGCAGGGTGACGAGATCTGCGCGCATTTTCAGCGCCTGCGCGCCTACACTTTCGTATATTTTTCAAATCCTTGATGGGATGGCACGGTTCTCGCTCTGCTGGCTGCAGTGGTTCCAGCCAGCCAGAGCGCGCCCATGAGCCTTGAAAATCCGTCCCCCAGCGACCCGTGCATAGTACCCGGCGTCGAGCCCTTTCTGAATGAGCTGCAGCAACCCGTCACGGTGCAGGTCCACCACGACTGCGACCCGCTGCGCGGCCAGGTCGAGGAATTCATCCGGTCGGTCTTTCTCGCCAGCTACGGCGCCAGACTGACGGCATTCCATCCGACCTTGCTTTCCTTCGCCAGCGGCCCGCGGTTACGTGCCGCGGTTGGATTCCGCGGCGGCGCCCAGGGACCGATGTTCGCCGAACAGTACTTGCGCAAACCGGCTGAAAACCTGATCGCCGATCATTGGCAGCAGCCTGCCGCGCGCGAACGCATCGTCGAAGTGGGCAACCTGGCCCTGGCCTCTGGCGGCGAAGCACGGTGGCTGATCGCGGCGGTCACGGCGTTCCTGCACGCTTGCGATTATCGCTGGGTGGTATTCACCGCAGTGCGGCCGCTGTTCAACGCCTTCCAACGTCTGGGTCTGGTCCCGATCCGGCTTGCGCCCGCCCACCCGTCCCGCCTGCCCGGTGGCGGCCGCGACTGGGGCAGCTACTACCAGCAGCGCCCAGTGGTTTGCGTGGGTGACATTCGCTCCGGAATCCGCAAGCTCGGTGGTGTGCTCGGGGACAGTCAACCGCTGCTCCACCGCTTGCTGCAGGACTGCTTTCGCCAGGCGTCGACAGCGGGGTGCGGCCCGAACATGACACGGGAGATGGCGCGGGGGTATGTGCAATGAACCTGGTGTTTTCGCGCATCGCCGAGCACGCGCGCCGCAACCCGCAGCGGGCGGCGATCAGCGACGCCTGCAACACGATCCGGTACGGACAACTGCAGGCGGAAATTGAACGGCTGTCGCCATTGTTCACCGGCCGTCGCGTGGCGCTGCTGTTGGCCAACGGCTGTCCTTGGGCGGTTCTGGACCTGGCAGTGCTGCACGCCGGCGCCACCTGCATTCCATTACCGGCGTTCTTCTCCGATGCGCAACTGCGCCACGTGCTGGCCGATGCGCGCCCCGAGCTGGTGATCACGGATCAACCGCAGCGCCTTACCCGTTTGTCCCATGTCGCTCCCGAGGCGCAACGCACGGTGGCCGGCGCTCCCGCCACCTGGTTTCGCATGCCGGTGGCTGCAGGAGGGCGGTTTCCCGCCGATACGCGCAAACTCACCTACACCTCCGGCACCACGGGAACGCCAAAAGGCGTGTGCCTTGGCGACGATGCATTGCAGACCGTAAGCGTCGGACTGAGCCGCGCGCTGCGCGGCAACGCAGACGATCGCACTTTGTCACTGTTACCGCTTTCCACCCTGCTGGAAAATATCGGCGGCCTGTACGCGCCGCTATACAGCGGCGCCCACGCGTTCGTTCCCGACTTGTCCGAGTGCGGCATCCGCGGCTCCAGCAGTGTCGATGCCGCAGCGCTGGTGGCGGCGCTTCATCGCTTCCAACCCTCTTCCACCATTGTCGTGCCGCAACTGCTTAAAGCCATGGTCATCGCCATCGAAGCCGGCGCCGTTGCTCCACCGCACCTGCGCTTTGTCGCCGTCGGCGGGGCGCGCACGGCGCCGACCCTGCTTGCCCGGGCGCGCCGGGCAGGGCTTCCCGTGTTCGAAGGTTACGGTCTGTCGGAAGCGTGTTCGGTCGTGAGTCTGAACTTGCCGGACAGCGATCGCCTGGGCAGCGTCGGTCAGCCGTTGCCCCACGCCCAGCTGCGCATAAGCGAGAACGGCGAGATCGTGGTCGGCGGTACGCTGTTCAAAGGCTACCTCGGCCAGCTCGACGCCAGCCCGGAGGAGTGGCGCACCGGGGACCTGGGCTATTTCGACCGCGGCGGCTATCTGCACATCACCGGACGCGCCGATCACGCCTTCACAACCGCATTCGGACGCAATGTTGCACCGGAATGGATCGAGAGCGAACTGCTCGGCGCCGGCGCCCTGCTGCAGGCGGCGGTGTTCGGAGGCGGGATGCCCTACAACGTGGCAGTCCTGGTGGTTCATCCCACCACGACAGGCGCCGGGATCAGGTCGGCTGTCGCCGAGGCCAACAGCCGCTTGCCCGACTACGCGCGCGTGCAACGCTGGACGGTCGCGGCGGAACCGTTCTCCGCGGCCAACGGCCTCGCCAACAACGCAGGTGCAGTCGACCGCGGCGCGGTGGCACGCCGTTATGCCCTCGAACTCGAAAACCTGTACCAAGGAGCGGAGCAGCATGTCAGTGTATGAGCGGCTCGTCTACGAGACCGGGCCGGCACGAACTCGGTTCATGGCCGTGCCCATACTGCAACGAGCACTGCGCGGAAACATCGAGCGAGACGATTACCTGGCATTTCTCGGCCAGGCTTATCACCACGTCAGCCACACGGTGTCGCTACTGGCCAATTGCCGCGAACGCTTGCCCGCCCGGCTCGGCTGGCTGCGGGCGGCGATGGACGAATACATCGAAGAAGAAACCGGCCACGAGCACTGGATCCTGGACGATATACACGCCGCAGGCGGCGATGCCGATGCCGCCCGGGACAGCGCCCCGCTGCCGGCGACGGAACTGATGGTAGCTTACGCTTACGACCTGGTGAATCGTCGCAATCCCGTCGGCTTCCTTGGCATGGTGTTCGTGCTCGAAAGCACCAGCGTACAACTGGCAAGTCGCGCCGCATCCGTCATCCGCGACAGCCTGGCGCTGCCCGAACAGGCATTTCGCTATTTGACCTCCCATGGCAGCGTCGACCAGGAACATATTGCGTTCTTTCAAAAGTTGGTGAATCGACTCGATCAGAGCGAAGACCAGGACGCAGTCATGCACAGCGCGAAGATGTTCTATCGCCTTTACGGCGACATTTTCACAAGTCTTTCCGAACCCACCGAAATCAATCCGAGGATCGCTCCATGCAAGCTCTGACCCGAAATCTGTTCGCCGCGGCGCTGTTCGCGTTTGCTCTGCCGGCGTTGGCCGATAGCGACAACATGGACCGGCAACTGCTGGAGATCCAGCACCAGTGGGCACGAATTCACTATCAGATGCCCGTCGCAGCCAAGGAAGCAGCGTTTTTGAAACTGGAAACCCAAGCCGGTGAGTTGGCAGCGAAATATCCGCAGCGGGCCGAACCCAGGATTTGGGAGGCCATCGTGCTCAGCACCCACGCCGGCGTACACGGCGGCCTGGGCGCCTTGTCGATGGTGCGCAAAGCGCGAGACCTGCTGTTCGAAGCGGAAAAAATAGATTCCACCGCTCTGCAGGGCTCCATATATACCAGTCTCGGCAGCCTGTACTACCAGGTTCCGAGCTGGCCCCTCGGCTTCGGCAACGACGACAAGGCGGCAGCTTATCTGAAGAAAGCTTTGGCACTGAATCCGGATGGGATCGATCCGAATTATTTTTACGGCGATTACCTGTTTCAACAGGGCCACCAACAACAAGCGCGCGCCGTGCTGGAAAAAGCGCTGCACGCGCCTGCGCGCCCCGACCGGCCGCTCGCCGATGCCGGGCGGCGCCGCGAAATTCAGGCTTTGATGGCCAAATTGTCCGACAAGAGCTGAGTACATACGCTGAAGGAACCGCGCACATGAAACTTGAGTCGCAACGTATTCTCGTAACCGGCGCTGCGGGCGGAATCGGCAAATGCCTTTGCGCCCTACTGGCTGCGCGGGGCGCTCGGCTCGGCCTGCTCGACCGGGGACCGACCGCCGTGACCGCCTTGATACAGGATGTTGGCCAACTGCCGACCGACAGCATCATCATCGAAGCCGACATCACCCAGGCGGAAGACCGGCGCCACGCCGTGCAACAAATGAACTCCTCTTTTGGCGGTATCGACGCCCTGGTCAATCTCGCCGGCATCCTCGACTTTCGACCTTTCGAAGAATCCGATCCCGGCACCATTGCCAAGGTTCTGCAGATAAACATCGAAGCCCCGATTCTGCTGACCCGGGAAGTGCTGCCTCAATTGACGGCCCAGGGCCGTGGCAGAATCGTCAACGTCGGTTCAATGTTCGGCAGCATCGCGTTTCCCTGCTTCGCAGCCTATTCGGCCAGCAAGTTCGCGCTGCGCGGATTTTCCCAGGCACTGCGCCGAGAACTGTACGACAGCGGCGTGGGTGTGACTTATATCTCGCCACGGGCAGTCAAGACGGCCTTCAACCCCGCCGTAATTCACCATATGGCGGAGCAAGGTCTGATGCGCATGGATGAAATCGAATGGGTGGCCGCGAAAATCGTCAAGGCGATGGAGCAGAATCGAGACGAGGTCTATATCGGCTTTCCGGAAAGCTGGTTTGCCCGCATCAATGCGATCGCGCCGGGACTGGTGGACAAATCCATCACCAAGCAAGTACCGGCGCTGATCAGATTCACGCGTCAGGAACCGTAGGATGGGTCAAGCGCAGCGGACGCATCGTAGCGTGGCAAAAACGCCATAGGTCGGCCTATTGCCCGACAATGCCAGTCGCCAGAACCGTAGGATGGGTCAAGCGGAGCGGACCCATCGTAGCGCGTCGCCAACAAAACAGGCGGTCGCCCCAAAAAGCCATAGGCCGGCCTACTGCCGACAATATCGGAGGCCAGAACCGTAGGATGGGTCAAGCGCAGCGCAACCATCATAGCGTGCCGCCAACGAAACAGCCGGGCACCCCAAAACACCATAGGTCGGCCTATTGGCCGACAATGCCGGCCCCGGTTCGATCCGCATTTCGGACAACCTAGCGTACTAACCGTGCAGTCGTTTGACCACAGGGGAATCCTGCAGCGGCACGGAATTCAATTCCGCGACGCTCTGCGCCGTTTCGCCAGTGCGCTTGGCCGCCGAATTCCGATACCAAGTGGGCACCAGATACCCGAGGGTAAACCCGACAATCACCGACAATCGCATCACGCTACCGATATCTGGAACATCACCGCCGAATGAACCGGCAACACTGAGACTGGATAGCCACCAATGGACCAATGCCGAGGCAGCCACCAACACACCGGCCTGAAACGCGCCATCCGTCAGCCGATACAGCCGCGCAGACAACCAGCCGGGACGCTGCCAATCGATCATGAACGCCGTCGACGCCGCGGTGACGAATGCCATGGTCAGCCAAGGGTAGGAATCCGAGGCGAACTGGTTCCATGCCATAACGAACGGCTGCGCAAATCCGTCCACGCCGGGAGCGGCGGCGAAAATCAACGCTTTGAACAACAGGCTGATGACCATACTGACACCGACCGCCGTGATGCCGGACAGCAAGTACCCTGCGGTCGGGTAAAACCGTTCGGTGTCGTACTGGAACAACGGCCAGCGCTGTTTCGGTACCACAGCGCAAATCACCGCTGCGGAATAGATCGAGACGATCATCGCAATCGTCAGCAACAAGCGTTCGCCGTTCTCGTTTGGCGGTCTGAACAAAATGAAGTTGGCAAGCACCAGCGCAAGCAACAAGCCGAACAGCATGACCGTCTGGTTCACGGACAACCCTTGGCCGCCATCGGCTTCCACGTCGAGGAAACCCATGTCCCGGAGCGTCTTCTGCCGGGAACCGTACCGAAAGCAAGTCTTGAGTACGCCGTGACTGATGAAGTCGCACACCTCCGACAGCAACGCCTGTTGTTCGATCTGCAGATTGGCGCGAAATTTCTTCGCGGCCTCCTGCAACGGCGAAGTTTCCGCGCTGTCCTTGGCTTGCTCATCCATGGCAACGGCGCTCAATGCCATCTTGGTGATGCGCGCATAGTGTTCTTTGATGCGGTCGAATTGGCCGCTGCGCTCCTGAACGAATGCTGCGAAGCGGTGGGAACGGTCCCAGGACTTGAGCTGTGTCATCAACGACACGATGCTGACCCAGCCATAGATCACGGGGTTCGTTGTATTCATTTCTTCTGCCGACAGGCCCTGCTCCTGCAACTCCCGCGCGAGTGCATCGCGACCCTGGAACGGGATTTCGTAGCGGCTGCCCTGAATCTCCTTACTGAGGCGCAGCGCTTCATAGGGGATTGCGGCAAGACGATGCAGGAAGCGCCGCAGCCGGGAGTCCAGCTCCGAGATCACCGGCACCTTCGGTACCAGTAAAGACAACAGCAGCGCGAACAGAATCACGCTGGATTCGCCCGGTTTGATACCGCTCGAACTCAGCGCAGAGAGGTCGATATCGAAGTAGTCCAGCATCTTTGGATACTTCGTGAAAATGTAGAACGTGGCGAGATAAATGAGTAGATATACGATCGCGGCTGCGTAGTATCGTCCGGCCGTGGTGGAGGCGCGGATGGTACCGGGGGTATTGAATCGTTCGGTCGCGTAAATCACGATCAACACGGCGCCGAACAGCACTTCTATATTGATCTCCATGGCGCACCTCCGCCCTTGCGGGGCGTTGCCTGTTCAAGTCTATAGTCCAATCCCCCGCTAAACTCAAGGACGCCAGACAACAGTCGACCCAAATGCGCGAACCCAGCTGCTCCAGATGCGTCCACGGTAGTCGTCCGGGCGCGTCAGCGGGTATGCTCGGCTTTTTGGCGCAATAGCCCGCGTCAGTACAAAGGAAGAGCATGAGAACGTCACGGGATAGGAGGTCCGGTATTCGCACCGTGGGCGCCGCGGCCCTCACCACCATCGTGTTAGCCACGCTTTCGCGCGGACTCGCCTTTGGATCCCAGGCGACGCGAGCGCCCACCGCACCTGAAAAGACCGTCCGCGTCGGCCTGTATCAAAACCCGCCGAAAATCTATCGCAATGACGACGATGAACCGGCAGGGTTGTTCGTGCGCTTGGTCAATGCCATCGCGCGTCGTGAGCACTGGCGACTGCAGTTCGTTTCCTGCAACTGGGAGCGCTGCCTGCAACTACTGCAGATCGGAGGTATCGATCTCATGCCGGATGTGGCGTATTCCGAGAAACGAAAGCAGATGTTCGACTTTCACTACATCCCGGTGACCCACAGTTGGTCAGTCGTACTGACCCGCGCTGGCGAACGGGTGCTGAACCTTGGCGACCTCAAGGGCAAACGAATCGGGTTGTTGTCGGATTCGGTTCAACTCGCAGCCTTGGCCAAGGTGATGCACGGGCTTGGCCTGCGCTACACGCAGCTCACATACCCCAGCTACGAAATCGCATTCCAGGCTGTACGCGACGGTGACGCCGATGCAGTCGTCAGCAACAGCTATTACGCCGCTTTCTCGGAGAAGCGCTTCGGCCTCAAGGAATCGCCCGTCGTATTCGATCCGGTCGCACTGTATTTCGCCACCAGAAAAGGCGATCCGCTCGACTTACTCGGCACCGTCGACACTTATCTTCGCCAGTGGCGCTACGATGAGAATTCCGTCTATTACGCGGCGCTCAGCGCGGCCATGGTACCGGCGCAAGAACCGGTCTTGCCGCCACGCATCCGCGATTTCGCATTCGCCGCCTTCGGCCTGTTGATGCTGTTTCTGACCGCGAGCGCCGTATTGCGCTGGCAGGTACGCCGCCGGACCTTGCAGCTGCGCGAATCCGCGCAACGTCTCGACCATATACTAAGCGCCAGCTCGGTCGTGCTTTACCAACTGTCCATGGACACCGTCGGACTTACATTACGTTGGGTCAGCGATAACGTGGAACGTTTGTTCGGATTTCAGTCGCGGAGCATGATCGCCCAACGTGAGTGGCCCCAACACCTGGAGACTGCCGACCGAGAAAAAGTCGCGCGCAACCTCGCCGAGCTCCGGGCCAGCGGTCACTTGGTGCAAGAATACCGAATTAGAGATGCCCGTGGCACCACGCGATTCGTGCGCGACGAAATGAGCGTGCTCCCCGGCGCGCCCGGTCAGCCCGACGAGGTGGTCGGTTCGTGGACCGATTTGACCGAAGCCCGCGAGCAAGCCGCTCGCGTGAGCTTTCTGACACATTACGATCCGCTCACACGCTTGCCGAATCGCGCTCTGTTGCACGAACGCATCGGCGACGCCGTGTATCGGGCGCGCCGCGAACACAGCGGGCTGGCCGTCTTTTTCGTCGACATAGACCGGTTCAAGATGATTAACGACAGTTTTGGCCAAATCGTCGGCGACGCTGTGCTGAAAGTAGTGTCTGACCGGCTATCCGGCTTGCTGCACCTTGGAAATGTGTTGGCACGGGTAGGTGGCAACGCATTCGTCATCTTGATGGAAGGCGACTCCGGACGCGGCGATGCCGTGGCGACGGCCAAATCCATTATGGAGCAGTTCCGCGAGGCCATACCTGTCGCCGACCAGCAGGTCGCGATCACTCTCAGCGTCGGGATCAGCCTTTTTCCGGAAAATGGCGACAATGGTGAGGACCTGCTGCAGCGCGCGGAAGCAGCAATGTACGAAGCCAAGCGCACAGGACGAAATTCACACCAGATGTATTCCCGCGCGATCTCCGAAGGCGTCAGCGAACGCTTGTCCATTGCGGCAGGCATCCGCAATGCCGCCGCAAATGGCGAATTGTTGCTGCATTATCAACCGCAGGTGGAGTTGACGTCGCGTCGCATGGTAGGCGTCGAAGCGCTGGTTCGATGGCAGCACCCGCTTTTGGGCTTGGTACCACCCGGGCGCTTCATACCGGTGGCCGAAGAGTTAGGCATGATCGGCGATATCGGCGCTTGGGTCCTCGAGGAAGCCTGCAGGCAAGTGATCGCGTGGGACGAGGAAGGTCTGCACGTGCCGCGGGTATCGGTCAATTTGTCCGTGCAACAGATCGACGGGGAAACCTTGATCCCACTGGTCCAGCGTGTTCTGCGTGAGGCCGGTCTCGATGCCGGCCGCCTCGAACTGGAAGTCACTGAATCCATGATCATGCGCGAGCCGGCGAGGGCGACCGCTACCCTGGAAGGAATGCGGGCGCTCGGCGTACATTTGGCAATCGACGACTTCGGCACCGGCTATTCCAGCTTGAATTACCTCAAGCATCTGCCAATCAATCGATTGAAGATCGACCGATCGTTCGTGCGCGATATCGGCGTAGATCGCAACAGCGAAACCATCAGCCGCGCTGTAATCGGGCTGGCACGCAGCCTCGAACTGGAGACTGTAGCGGAAGGTGTCGAGCAGGAAGCCCAACTCGCGTTTCTGCTTGCCGAGGGGTGTCAGGTAGGGCAAGGGTATTTGTTCAGCCGCCCGGTGCCGGCGAGCCAAATTGCCAGTGTGCAGCAAGCTCTGATCGCGGGAAGCGCCACTGATTGAGGTCCGCCCGCGCGAACTGCACGCACCGCGGCCGCGCCTGCCGGCGGGGACGATGTATCCGCGCTAGCGGCCACCGTGCAACCGCCACACCTGGCGATAGGTCATTCCACCCGATTGCGACCCTCTTGCTTGGCGCGATACATGCGCTGATCGACTATTTTCAGGCAGTCGTGCAAATTCTCGACGTCGCGTCCCGCCTCTGCGGCGCCGATGCTGACCGTGAGTTGCACATCGCACTTGCGATACGAGACCGGCCGACGCTGAATCGCTTGCCGCACTCTCTCGGCGACAAAACGGGCGTCTTCGATCCCGGTGCCGGGTAGGAGCACCGCAAACTCCCCACCCCCGACCCGGGCCAATAGATCGGGCGGGCGCAATGCGGATTCGGCTCGTTTTGCGAACGCTTTGAGCACGTGGTCACCGACCGCGTGGCCGTAACGATCATTGATTTGCTTGAAATGGTCCAGATCAACCACGAGCACCGACAACGCCGAATAAGTACGCCCCATTCGTTTCCACTCGTGCTCCGCCCTCACCATGAACCCGCGCCGATTGGTGGCTCCGGTCAAAACGTCCGTCGTCACCTCCTGGCTCAGTTCTTCATTGACCTCCTGCAGCTGAGCCAAGGCGCGTTCGGCGCGTGCCTTTTCCGCGTTGATCTGATCGATCAGATCGGCATGGCTATACACGACCGTAAAGGAACGGCTGCTGAGATAAGCCTGGGCGACGGCGTAGCTCAGTACCAGAAACCCCGATGTGAATATCAGGTGCGTGAGCCACCAGACGTGGGACCATCGCGCCGATACCACGAAAGCGAGGGAGGATACCGCCAACCACGCGAGCGCCAGACCGTGCGCGATCATCAGTGGCGAACGAACCCGGCGCGAGATCAGCACCGCCAGGCTTGCCAACATCGGAAACATGGCTGCCAACTCCAGCGACATACGCAGCGCCACCGCGCCGCCAACCGGAGACAAGGCGATGACCCCGATCAAAATATCCAGACCCAGGAACATGGTCCATGCTCCCCAATAACGGCGGCTGATACGTTTTTGCGGTCCGTCGGGCGAGTTTCAGTGCACCAGCATTCCCGTCAACAAGCATGGCGCCATCGCGAGCCGCGATGCCGCACCATATAGTATGAACAACCAGACGTGCCGGTCTGCATAGATGGTCATCGCGCCATGCAATGCATAGATCGCGGTGAATGCCAACAAGCCCACTGTGAGCCACCGCAAAAAACGACTCTGCGGAAAAAACGTAGCAGCGCCTGGCGACCCAGGTGACGAAGGCGCTGGTAAGGATGGCGACGGCGATGGCGACGATGTGAAAAGTATGATGCTCGAACAGCAGATTCGAGGCGATAAACCGACGAAGATAAACAATCACAAACACCGGCGCCAAGGCACAAAACGCCGATCAGAACTCGTGCATACCATGTGACCAGCGTTTTCAATGTCGTTCGTTACCCCCGCAATCAGTTCGAATATTCTATTCATGAAGGCGCAAAGATGCAGAACTCCGATTGGGGCTTAGGCAGCGCGCACCGTGGGCTGCGCCGCTTTTGCGCCCGGGCGGGGCTACCAGCGCCGCCCGTCCTATGCGATCATCGAACGCATAGCCGAAAAAGGACGGATCGCATCCCGTGTGTGTCCGGGATGCGTGACACAGCCTGCAGCCGAGTCGCCGGTCCCGCGCCGGGCCGGCCGGGACCCTGAACGCGAGACACGGTCAAAACAACACAAACAGGAGGCCGCTTGGGCACATCGGTGCTGATCTGCGATGACTCCAGCTTCGCGCGCAAACAGATCGCGCGCGCGTTGCCGTCGGACTGGGACATCGAAATCTCGTTTGCGGAACACGGTCGCGAAGCTCTGGTCGCTATCGCCGAGGGCAAGGCCGACGTTCTGTTCCTGGATTTGAACATGCCGGTGATGGACGGCTATGGGGTATTGGAAGTCATTCGCGCGCGCGACCTCTCCACACTGGTGATCGTCGTTTCCGGCGACATTCAACCCGAAGCCCACGAACGCGTGATGAAACTCGGCGCCTTGGGATTCATCAAAAAGCCGGTCGAACAGAACACCCTACTCGAACTGCTCGACCGGTATGGAATCCGGACCCATTCCGATCGAGCTCGCGAAAATATCGACGTTCAGGTCGATACCCTGGATATCTATCGCGAGATCGCCAATGTTGCCATGGGCCGCGCGGGTGATCGGCTGGCGCGTCTGCTGGGCGTGTTCGTCACGCTCCCGGTGCCGAAAGTGGGCATCATCGAAGGCAACGACTTGCGCATGACCTTCCAACACGTCGCTAACACAGGCTCGATTTCCGCAGTCTGCCAAGGCTTCATCGGGGCCGGCATCGCCGGCGAAGCATTACTGACATTCAACAATTCCAGTCTATCGGACCTCGGCGACCTGATGCATTACGAAGGAGAGATCGACGAGACGGCGGAGCGGGAACTGATCATGGACGTAGCCAGTGTGCTCACAGGCGCCTGCTTGAACGGCATCGCCGAGCAACTCGACATCGACTTCAGCCAGGGGCATCCCGTTGTACTGGGGCGCCAGGTCGCAATCGATGAACTGCTGCAGCACAATGCCTCGCGCTGGAACCAGCTGCTGGCCATCGAGTTCGGCTATCAAATCGAAGATCGCGACATCAATTGCGAACTCATGCTGCTGTTTACCGAGGACTCGCTGCAGCCGTTGAACGAACGCGCGGGCTATATGGACTCGTCGACATGAGTGCCGAGATCAAGGAACTGCATTGGCTGATGGAGATGGTGCAGACCGTCGATGCAGGCCTTATGGTGCTCGACCATGACTACGGCATTCACCTTTGGAACGGCTTTATGGTCAACCACAGCGGCTTGTCGCCGGTGCACGCGATCGGCAAGAATTTCTTCCAACTGTTCCCCGAGGTTCCTCAGCGGTGGTTCCAGCGCAAACTCGATTCTGTGCTGCAACTCAAGACCCGCTCGTTCATCACCTGGGAGCAACGACCGTTCTTGCTGCGATTCAAGAATTACCGTCCGATCACCGGCATGGCCGAATTCATGTACCAGAACTCGACCCTGATTCCGCTTGCTTCTGCAGACGGTCCAGTGCGACACGTAGGCGTGATCATTTATGACGTTACCGATACCGCGGCAAGTAAGTTGCAGTTGGAAAAGGCCAACGACGCGCTTGCACAATTGAGCCGCACCGACCGACTGACCGGTCTGAACAACCGCGGGCATTGGGAAGAATGCCTGCATAGCGAATTCCTCCGCTGCCAGCGGACCAAGGAAGCGTCGAGCCTGGTGATGTTCGATATCGATCATTTCAAGAAGGTCAACGACACCTACGGCCACCAAGCCGGTGACGAGGTCATTCGCGCAGTGGCCGAGGTATTGAGAGACAGCGTGCGCGGCACCGATATTCCTGGTCGCTATGGCGGTGAGGAATTCGGCGTCATTCTGCCCGTGACTTCGGCCAAGGAAGGTCACGTGATGGCGGAACGCATGCGCGCACGCATAGAAAAGACGCCGGTCCGCCATGGTCAACAGCGCATTGAATTCACGATCAGTCTCGGTATCGCCGAATTCACGTCTGCGATGACAGAGCATAAGGACTGGCTTAGCTGCGCCGACCAAGCGCTATATCAAGCCAAGGGCGGCGGACGCAACCGCACCATCATCTATGGGGACTGAGTAACGCCAGGGCCCAGCTACGTTCAGCATGCGGGGGTTCGTGCCATGCGGACCCGAAACGTTGGATCCGGCCTCCGGCCTTGACCCAACCTACGTCGCCGCCTGGAGCGCAACCGGCGGGAACGAAACCGTACGATGGGTCAAGCGCGCAGCGCGGACCCATCGTGCAGGGTGGGCGTTGGTGCCATGCGGAGCCGAAATGTTGGGTCCGGCCTTTGGCCTTGACCCAACCTACGCTTCGGTAGAGGAGCGGTCGAGCGTCGTTCACGGTGGGATCGGCGGGAACGAAAACCGTAGGATGGGTCAAGCGCGCAGCGCGGACCCATCGTGCAGGGTTGGCGGTGGTGCCACGCGGAGCCGAAGCGTTGGGTACGGCCTCCGGCCTTGACCCAACCTACGTTGCTTCGGGAAGGCACCGGTCGAGCGCCGTGCAAGGCGCGACCGGCAGGAACGAGAACCGTGGGATGGGTCAAGCGCGCAGCGCGGACCCATCGTGGCGGGTGGGTGCTGGTGCCATGCGGAGCCGAAACGTTGGGTCCGGCCGCGGGCCTTGACCCAACCTACGTTGCTTCGGTAAAAGAGCGGTCGAGCGCCGTGCATCTTGCGAGCGGCGGGAACGAAACCGTAGGATGGGTCAAGCGCGCAGCGCGGACCCATCTTGCACGGCGGGGATTCGCGCCACGCGGACCCCAAACGTTGGGTGATGCAGGCCCAACGGCGGAGGACATTCGGGGATCGAGCAGTAGTGCGCCAAGAACCAATCGTGAGCGGCCCGCGTGGAATCGCGAGACTCTGCGGCTTCAAAGCCGCTGGAGCCAATCAGGCGCTGCACTGCAGCGGATGTGCACAGAAAACGCAGCGCCGCAGTCGTGGTCCACGGCACCGGAAAAATGAATCGTTGCGTTGGACCGGCCATGATTTCGTGCGTAGCCAACCGCCCGGAGCGGCCCGGCTCGAAAGCATTTCCCGGGTGGCTAAAGCTGAGCGTCTTCGCGCAGACGTGAGCTCGCGCGCCGCCGCACTCCATCCTTACGCGGTGCTACATTGTTCGGGAGTCGCAGGAGACGCGCATGAAAACCGCTTTGGTGATGGGCATTAGCGGCGGCTTCGGCGCCAGCGTCGCCGAGACCCTGGCCGAGCGCGGTTGGCGCATACGAACGCTGATGCGAAATCCGGCGCGGCTGCCGGCCGGGTTTGACGATGCGCAGGTCGTCATCGGCGATGCCGCCGACCAGGAAGCAGTGCGCAGCGCCGCTCATGGAGCGGAGCTGCTGGTGTACGGCGTCAATCCGGCAGCATATAAATGGAAGGGTACCGCGCTGCCTATGCTCGGTGTGGCGGCGACTGTCGCGGAGGAACAGGCCATGACCTTGCTCTTCCCGGGAAATGTGTACGTTTTCGATCCGGCCGACGGCCCATGTTTTGACGAGCGATCGCCGCTGCGTCCGCCTATGCCCCTTGGTGAAATTCGCCTGTCAATGGAGCAGCGATTGCAACAAGCCGCATCCCGCGGAGCACAAGTGATTCTACTGCGGATGGGTGATTTCATGGGCCCCCGCGCTCCGAACGCTTGGCTGGGCGCTCTGATAAAGCGGCGTCGATACGGCTTTACCCTCAGCACACCCGGCCCGAGGAACCTCCTTCATACTTGGGCGTATTTGCCGGACGTCGCCGCCGTCGCCGCGCAACTCGTGGATCTGCGGGAGCAGCTGCCGGCTTGGAACGTGTTTCATTTTCGCGGCTATCGACTGAGCGCCATTGACCTCGCCAATGCGTTGCGCACTGCAAGTGGCCGACACGTCAAACTGCGGGCTTTCCCATGGTGGCTACTGCGGCCGATGGCACCGTTTTCTCACTTGTTTCGCGGACTCCGGGAATTGCGCTATCTGTGGAACCGGGAAGTGCACCTGGATGATCGCAGCCTGCGCCAAGCTCTGGGTGGAGCGCCGCCGTCCACGCCCTTGACCCGGGCGCTGCGGGAGATGGGCTTCGGCGAACTCTGATCAAGACTCCACGCTGGCCGCACAAACAGCCGCTCCCTCACCCAGCGAAAGCGAAGCCTGCAGCGAGAATCCAACGCACGCTCATCGTCGACTTACCTGCGGATATCGCGGTCATTCCAACGTTCCTGCATCTTTTAAGGGGATTGCAGCGGCGCGGTTTACTTTCGAGCAGCCGACCCCATAATCTGTAGGACGTGGTGCGTCCAAACGACGTACGGGCGGCGTTGACCAGCGACGAGGGCGCGACATGGCAAGCGGATGGGCGAAGGATGGCGCAGTGCAGGAGCAGATAGACGACACGGTCGCAGATGCCGTACAGCATGTCCGCGCTCGGCTGCCACACGGTGAAAGCCTGACCCATTGTGAACGTTGCGGTGAAGAGATCCCTTTGGCGCGGCGCCAAGCGCTCAAAGGAGTCAGGCTGTGCGTCGATTGCCAAAGCGCGCGTGACGAGCAGCCGGCCGGGTTCAGCACGTATAACCGTCGCGGCAGCAAGGACAGCCAGCTTCGCTGACCTGCAAGCGGCGTTGCCGAGTAAAGTCCACCAGCGCAGGGATTCCTTGGCGGCTCGGCTACGATTCACTTCATGCACTCGCTATTTCCCACCCCAGCGCATTGACATGATTCGCGTCGGGCTCCGCAGCGAACTCACGGTCAGCCGGCCTGTTTCCTCGCGCATTATATTCCCAGACGCAGTATCGATTGCGGGTGGCATGATCGCGTACCAACCGACACCATCGTCCAATTCATTCAACGCGTTGTGGATTCTGGAAACAGTTCCTGTGTGTTCTAGTGTTGAACCCACGACAAACCGAAAGTCGATCTATGGAGGGATTATTATGTACAAGCGTTCAATTACCGTGATCGGCGCAAGCTTTCTTTGCGCCGCGTTGGGTGGACCTGTATTGGCAGCACAACCGGCGTCCGACAACGGCAATATCGCTGCTACCGAGGAGTCGTCCAACGCCAACGAAGTCGTGCGCGAAGCTGCCGATGTGGTGCAGAAGCTGAAAGCGAATCCGGAAACGCGCGATACGTTGAAGCAGGCGAAAGCGGTTTATATCGTGCCGGACTATGGTCGCGCCGGGCTTGGCATTGGCGGCGCCGGCGGCCAGGGCGTACTGATCGCCCACAACAACGGCTCTTGGTCCGCACCGGCATTCTACAACATCGGCACTGTCAGCCTCGGCTTGGAAGCTGGGGTATCCGGTGGCTCGATCGCATTTATGATCATGAGCGATAAGGCACTGGACGGCTTCCGCAGTGAGAACAATTTTTCGCTCAATGCGGACGCCGGCTTGACCATCGTCAACTGGTCGAAGCGCGGACAGGCATCCGCCGGCAAAGGCGCGGACGTGATCGCATGGTCTGACACCAAGGGACTGTATGGCGATCTGGCGGTAAGCGCCACCGACATTTTCTGGGACGATGGCGCCAACAAGGCTTACTACCAGAAGTCCGCCAACGCTCGCGACATCATCAGCGGCAACGTCAAGGCGCCCAAATCCGCCAATGCGCTGGAGTCCGAGTTCAGCGCGCTGGAAGGGGCTTTGTCATCCGACCGGAACACCCCAGCGTCGCAGATGAAGATGCAGAACGAAGGTGGTTCGTCATCCGAACAGGACACCCCTGCGTCGCAAACGAAGATGCCCAACGATTAATGGTTGGCGAACGCTCCGGCGCGCCCACGCGTGCCGGAGCTTCTCCATGACCGTCGACGGCTTCCCCGCCGACACCCATCCCGCTAACACCCGCCCACTACCCCACTGTTTCCTCGGTCTCGCTCGAACGCTGAGGCTGAACGCCGACGTTCTGGATTCTGCTCGGTTCGGGACCTGTCCCACTGCTCCGGGCGCTTCGGCCAATTCGGCCATACCCGTGCACATGGTCAACTGCACCTGCAAGCCGTACGCACCCCGCTGCTGTGGTAGGCGCCGAATCTTGCTGTAGCCGAATTGATACCCGCGCTCGGGCAGCCACTCTGCGGTAAGGGGCGAAAGTTTCATTGGTTTTCTTTATGATTGCCTCTATGCTCCCGGATACGCTCCAGATACGCTGGCGGTGTGCCCGATGCGAGCAGTCGTTTCACCTTCCCCGTTGGTCTACTGAGCGAACGCGCGGCAATGAAGATCACTCTGCTAATGAACCGCGATATCGCCAGCAATTTCGCGCTGAATCTGCTGCTGCCGTGTTTGAGCGGTCATGAGCTGACGGTGTTCGTTACGGACCGGCTTGGCAAAGGCGGATCCGTTCCGCCTGCGTTGCAACAATTGAAATTCATCGAACAGGGGCTGTTCAACCAATTGCTGTTTCCGCTGCTCGAACAGGTCGCGACGCGCGGCAAGTTGTCGACTTTCCACGCCCTGGGAGAGCAGATCGGTCGACCGGTGACGGCTCTGAACCGCGTCAACGCACCGGAAAGTCTGTCTCGTCTACGCGCAAGTCATCCCGACCTAATCGTATCCATGCGCTACGGAGGATTCCTGAAAGCGCAGGCACTTTCCATCCCCCGGTTCGGGGTATTGAACCTGCATGCGGGGCTACTGCCGCAATATCAGGGACTGATGGCCACTTTCCGCGCTATGCTCGACGGGAGCAAAGACTATGGCTGCACGCTGCATTACATCGTCGACGACAGCGTCGACACCGGCCCGATCGTCGAGCAGCGCAAACTGGCGCTGCGCAGTGATCGATCCTATCTGTGGCATGTCCTGAACCTTTATCCCGACGCATGTGAAATGGTTTGCAAAACCGTTCAGCAGATCGCGCGCAATGGCAGTGTCCCGAGCACGCCCCAAAGCGGTCCTGGATATTACTACACCGCACCTGACCAAGAGGAGATCGAACGTTTTCACGCGCAAGGCTTGACGCTATTCGATGGCGACGAACTGCTGGAGTTCACACGAGCCTATCTAGAGACGTAGCGCTGATGTTCCAACTGTGACGACGCAGCCGATGGCGGCGTGTTCAGAGGGCTATATTGGTGTCATGGACAAAGACAACCCATTCGATCTGGTGATGGTCCTGGTTCTTGCTTTCGTCAGTGCGCTAGCACTTGTGCCCGCATCGGCACGCGCCGATTTTTCAAGTTACGCATTTGTACGTGATGATGGGACCTTGAAGATTCGCAACCACGTCATCCATCTTTACGGCATTCACATTCCGGACGCGGGCACCAGCCGCCAGGCCTTTGCCAGGCCTCTACAATGCGGATCCAGAGCCGCGCTGGCGCTGAAATTCGAGATCGGATCCCACTTCGTGCGCTGTGAGAAAAAAGCGGACGGTCCGCAACGCTCAATCATTGCCCAATGCTGGGTTGAGGACGAGGATCTCAGCGCGTACCTCCTACGTTACGGTTGGGCGGTCGCGCTGCCCGATGCACCCTTCGCCTACAGCACGCTGGAGAAAATTGCGCGCCACCAAGGCATCGGCCTTTGGGGTATACCGGTCGATAACCGACGGTGAAACTGCACACCAATCTCGCCTCAGGCCGAAGCACACATTCCTGCCCCCGCGCTTTTTACCGCTACTCGCACGGGTACCGCTTGGCGATAGCGTCCCCATGAACTTCAAGTATTCTGTAGGTTGCTACCAATTGGCCAGCCGGGGTGGATCTGCGATTTCCCACGCCATGGTCGTGCGCGCTCACTTGATAGCGCATGAAAGTGCGAATGTAACCGCCGTCAAAACCGCCGAAATCAGGAACACGTCCGCGTTACCAATCTTCCGTTCCGGGCTCGCCTTTGAAAGGGCCGACGAGTTCATTCGTAACCCAGCCGCCGTAAAACCCGCCGGGCTGCGGCCGCACCCGTTCGTTGTCGACGTAGCATTCGAGCAACGTCGGATAAAATGCAAAATAGCCCGCGATCGATCGGAAGCGGTCGAAAGGTTTTGCGTAACGCCACGCCGCCTGTCGTATCGTCGTTCCACCCGCGTGCACCGCATAGTAGTCCGCAACGCCCTTCCACTCGCAGACGGTCGTCACCCGGGCTTCTGCAATCAGCAACTGCTCGTGAACATCGCCCGGTGGCAAATAGAAAGCCGGGGGACTGCCGGTCTCCATCACTCGCTGCGCATTGCGCGTTTCTGCAACGAGCTCTCCTCCGACCGTGACCAGGATGTGACGCCTGTCCGCCATCACCCGAGGCGGCCGTGGGTAATCCCACACCGACTCCTCGTTCGAAGCCGGAGTCTGCGCAAATCGCGGACGGTTGGCGCCGTTATGACGCCATTTGCGGCGCGCCTGCTGGATACGTTCATCGTTTTCGTTCACGGCCCTGACTCGCGATATGTGCAACTGGTTCTGCCCTGCGGGACGACTGGCGGGCTGCCTGCCTCCGCAGTCGGTTGCGCCTCGTGCGCAGCTTGGTCCAGCAGTGGCACGGACGCATGGAGGTCGACCTCGTCGCGGGAGCGCGGGATAACGATTGTTTTACCGCGGTAGAAGAATCTTTGTCTTTGCCATGCATGAAACGTTTTATACGGGACAAGACTCAACGAAGACAAGCGTGAAAAAACTCCACAATAAAATGAGAAACGGTTTGATCGCCGAGGACCAATACGTCACCGCGGACGCTTTGGAGATGTTGCTACCGTCGCCAGACATTTGAGCGCGGGTCTAGCCCATGATCCCGACGTGGCGGAACGGATGGCAATCGAGTGCGACCTCGGTCTCGCCTTTATGGGTGTCAGACTCGATGATGGGCGCGATGGTTTCGACGCCGGTTGACTCTCAGATGCGTTCGCGGCGTTTGGCCGCATACATCGTTTCGTCTGCCCGTCGAAAAAGCTGCTCCCAGTCATCGCCGTCGTCCGGAAACTTGGCGCAACCAATGCTGGCTGAAATCGTCAGCCTGTTGCCGCCGACGTTGAATGGCACTGCGAGTGCATCCCGAATCTTGCTCGACACGAGTTCGAAACAATCCTGGTCTCGGATACCGTTCAAGATCACCACGAACTCGTCGCCCCCCAGTCTTCCAACTGTATCGGCCTCCCGTACGCACGATGCGATGCGCGCCGCAACTTCACGCAAAAGCAGATCGCCGAGATGATGCCCGTAGGTATCGTTTACACGCTTGAAGTCATTGAGATCGAGGTAAAGCACCCCCAGATGTCCCTTTTCGCGCCGTAGCTGCTTCACGGCCGTCTCGAACCGGTCTTTGACGAGCGTTCGGTTGGGAAGATCCGTCAGCGGATCGTGGCGCGCCATATGTTGCAAACGCGCGTCCGATTCCTTGCGCTCGATGGCGCTGGCTACCTGGTCGGAGACGAAACGCAGAAGCTCTTTGTCTTCCTCCGTGAACCGCACGCGCAGGGAACTTGTCTCGACAACCAGCGCACCGATTACGCCGGCTTCCGCCAACAACGGTGCGCCGAGCCAGTTTACACGGACGTCGCCGGGTTTCGTGTCGGCCGCAACAGCTCCGTCAGCGGTTCCCATACCTGCTTTCCCACTGCGTATCACTTGGGCGATTGGCGAAGCCTCACTCAACGGACCGGGTTCTTGACGTGTATCGTGCCCATCAGAGAAATAGTGGAACGACAACTGTTTGCTTGATTCGTCATAGCGGGCGACGGAAAAGTGCTCAGTCGGCAGGAGCTCCGCGATGATAGCATGCACATGGGAATACAGAGCGCCCAAGTCTTCGGCTGCATGAGCCGCTTCTGAAATCTCGTAGAGGGCGCTTTTCAGCCGTGCAGCACGTTTGAGTTCGGTGATATCGCGGCCCACTGCCAGCCGCACACCGTCGGCCTGGGACCAGTGCGCCGACCACATCATGTCTACGACACGCCCGTCTTTGCGTAGGTAACGGTTCTCGAAATGCTTCGTCGACTTGCCGTTCATGACTTCGCTGGCCGCTTGTAACGTACGCGCACGATCGTCCGGGAGAACCAAGTCGATCATATTGCGACCGATCAATTCTTCCTGCGAATATCCGAATATGCGCTTACAGGCGCCGCTGATGAACGTGTAATGGCCTTCGGCGTCAACTACGCAGATGACGTCCAGCAGCATATCGGTGATTTTTTTCAGGAAAAGCTCGTCCATGTTCAGGCAATCATATCGGTGAACGGCATGGCCGGTTTCGCCTATTTATACGCAGTCCGGTTGATTGACCGGAACACGTCTGCGGCCAGTTCGAATGAACGCAAACGCGCGGCATGATCGTAGATCTGCGCGGTGGCGACAACCTCGTCGGCGTTGGTTTCGGCTATCATCGCGGCCAACTCCCGGCGCACCGTATCGGGCGCGCCGACCGCCGAGTAGCGCGTCATACTCCGCACATGGGCCTCCTCCGCGGCGGACCAACGGCCTTCCATGGTATCCACCGGCGGCGGGACTTGGCCGGGAGTACCCCGCACGAGGCTTACAAACTGCTGTTGCAACGAGGTGAACAATTTCCGCGCTTGCGCATCTTCATCAGCGACGAACACATTGACGCCGATCATCACGTAGGGCTCGGCCAGGAACTCCGACGCCTTGAAGTTGGATCGATAAAGAGCGAGAGCGGTGTGCAAATATCCGGGCGCGAAGTGCGAGGCAAATGCGTACGGCAGGCCCCACTCCGCTGCCAGGCGGGCACCGTAATCGCTGGAGCCAAGCAGATAGATCGGTATGTCTAGGCCCTCACCCGGAATGGCCCGCACGTTATGTGGCGACGCACTCCCGCGGAGATAATTGCGCAGTTCCTGCGCATCCCGCACAAAGGTGTCGCCGCTGCTGCCAAGGCTGCGTCGCAGCGCCCCGGCGGTGTGGGCATCACCGCCAGGCGCGCGACCGAGTCCGAGGTCGATCCGGCCCGGGTAGAGTGACTCAAGCGTGCCGAACTGCTCTGCGATCACGAGCGGCGCATGGTTGGGCAGCATGATTCCGCCTGCGCCGACGCGGATACGGGCGGTAGCGCCGGCAATATGGCCGATGAGCACCGAAGTGGCCGCACTGGCAACTCCGGGAATGTTGTGATGTTCCGCCAGCCAATAGCGATGGTATCCCCAGCGTTCCGCATGGCGCGCCAAATCCACGGAGTTGCGAAATGAGTCCGCGGCCGTGCGTCCCGCAAGAATAGGCGCTAGATCAAGTACGGAGTAAACGATGGTTTGTGCGCGGGTCATGGACGGCTCTTGCCACGGGATTTGGACGGCGACGATCGCGCAGGGATTGAAACTTCTTCCGCGCGCGTACGCGATACGCCGCAAGCTTAACACGAGACAGCAGCGCCGCTACTCCGGGCGCGGTACCGGCTGCAGGTATGATCGCGCGATCCGCGGACGCTGCCGGTTCCGAATCGGCTCGGCTCCGGTGAGAGTCGCGATTCCACATCGCAGGGACAGCGTCGGTGAGGGGCACCGCGTACTAGCGGCCCAGCTACGTCGCCACTGGCCCTGCCCGCCGGCTCCGAGGGATCCGCGTACCCGTTGGCGGGATTCGTTGCTTGAGACCCTTGCAATCCTATCAACCGCAGTTGCTTCCTGGCCACTGCCAGTCCGGCGCGCAGAAGTCGCAATGTTCGCAAGCCAGGCCAACGTCCGCCTACGGCTTGATCCATCCCCGGTGCATCGTCCGGGCAGTATCGCCTCGTCGCAGAACGTCCATTTGGGTCGACGAACTGCTACGCCTTGATTCCGTCGTCCTCCTTTATCTTCATTTTGGCTGGCTCGCGGGCGCCATTACTGTCACGAGCGCTGGGCAAGGATTGCGTCGCCGGCAACGGGAATGGCGACGCACACAGCGAGTGCGCCGGTCTGCCGATGTGGTAGCCCTGGGCGTAATCCACCCCCAACGTGCGCAACAACCGCAATGTCGCGTCATCTTGAACGTATTCCGCAATAGTCTGTTTACCGACCGCGTGGGCGATTTGAATGATCGACTGCACCATTGCCTGGTCCACCGGTTCGTTGGCTATATTCTTGATGAACCCGCCATCGATCTTTATGAAATCCGACGGCAAATGCTTGAGATAGTTGAACGAGCTGAAACCGGCGCCGAAATCATCGAGGGCGAATCGGCAGCCGAGCTTCATGATGTCCTGAATCAGACTCCGCGCCTGGGCCAATTGACGTACGGCGACTTGCTCCGTGATTTCGAAAATCACGAGGCTGGGATCGAGGTCGTTTTGATGCAAATGCCGTTCGATATGCTGTACGAGTCCGGGATCCTCGAACACGTATCCGGACAGGTTCAGAGTAAACTTGACGTCATGTCCATTGCGACGAAACTCCGCCAGTGCCAACAGCGCCTTTCCGATCACCAAGTGATCGATCTCCACCATTAGGCCGAAGCGGTTGGCCGCGGGCATGAAAGCCGCCGGCGGTATGATCTTCCGCCTGTCGCCGTGCATTCGCAGCAACACTTCATAGATTGAAGCCCGACCATCGTGCAAGCGCACGATCGGCTGATAATGCAGTAGAAACCGGTCTTCTTGCAGTGCTTCCTTGATCTTTTGTGACCATCCCACGTCGGCCGCCCTGCGGCGTTGCTCGCTTCCCGTGACCTCATAACTGTGATAACAATTGCGGCCGCGCGCCTTGGACTCCTGGCAGGCGATGTCAGCCTGGGACAGCAGTTCATCGGACGTAAAGCTTTCCGTCCCAACCATCGTAAACCCGACGCTGCACAACACATTCAGCGGCTGGCCGTCTTCCACGAACAAGGCGTCGCGCATCACCTGTACCACCTGCGATGCAATTTGCCTGGCCTCCTCAATATCCACGTCGCGCAGCAGTATCGCGAATTCATCGCCGCCGAACCGGGCTACGGTGTCCTGGGCACGCACGCTGTTGTGCAGACATCCGGCGGCCTGGATCAACACGCGATCGCCTGCCGCGTGCCCGAGTGTATCGTTCACATATTTGAACTGATCCAGATCCACGAACAAAAGCGCACTGGTGCTTTGGCGTCGACCGCCGATGCGGGCGATCTCTTCGTCGAGTTGGTGAGTGAACGAGCGGCGATTCAGCAAGCCTGTCAGCGGATCGTAGTCGGCGAGGCGCCGTAATCGCTTGTCGCGGTCGTTCAACGCACGGATCGTAGTTTGCAACGCGCTGTTGATCGCCACGATCTCCTTGTGACCCGTCGATAGCACCTCCACCTCGGTTTCTCCTGCGGCGAGACGCGCGAGGGGAGCCTGCAGTTCGCTCAACGGCTTCAAAGCGCGTTTCAATACGTGGCGCCCCAGCATCGCCAGCGGAATCAGCGCCAGCGCCAGCACTGCGCTACCCGTGGCGATGCTTTTCACCAGTCGGTTCTGATAACGGCTGAAATCGAGACCAAGCTCGACAAAGCCCGCTACCCGAATGTTATCTACCGGCGAACTCTTCAAATCGAGATTCATCAGTTGTCCCGGCTTCATGGATTCGATCCACACGGGCGCACTCGCTCGGAACAGGGCGTGCTGTTCCTGCATCGAATCGATCAGATATGGCTTATCCGGGCCGCTCGTATCCCGGAGCTTGGCGAGTTGCGCCGACGTAAGCGGTGCGACGTCGTTCACTTGCGGACCGCCGTGGGCACTATGTCCAAACAACAACTTCCCCTCGGCCGAGTAATAGCGCACCAGCATGATTTCCGGAAAGTTGGCAACGTAATTCTCGATGCGCACGAAGCGTTCGTTGTCGTCCACCTGTTTACGGTACAAAGGTGCGCCCAAGTCCTCCAGCTCTGTAATCCAGGCAACGGCCCATTTTTGCAGATTGTCCTCGATGACCGCGTTTGAGATCACCCACAGCCCGCCGATGGCGAGCGCGCCGACAATGGTCGCCAGCATAAGCTGCGCCAGCAGAATATCACCCACCAGGCTACGTGCGTGGCGAGCGGGGAACCGCAAGAAACCACGCAGGCGCCGCGGCGTCCTGCGCAATATATCTCGCACTTTGCGCGTGCTTTGCAGCGCCGCAAGCCAGGAGGCACCGATATGCGCGCCGGTGCGAAGCCCAGCGCGCTTCATGCGCTCTCGCCAACGGCAGGAGGCGGCGCGAACTCTTCGTTTGGCGACAGCACAATGCGCCTTGCATGCGTTGAGCACCGCCAACAAACGACGGCCCGCAGAAACTCCGGAGGGTAGTTCATTGCTCATCGCCGCCCTCGCGAGTCGCGGCCGTATCCAGCGGATACCCCAGTTGGCGCAATACATTGACGTTGGTCTCGATTCGCGCTTCGGTCAACGGCAGCAATTGGAAACCCGATCCATCGGGGTGTTCGGCCGATTCCAGAAGGGCAGTCAGCAACTGATCCACGATGTCGGATTCCACGCCGGAGGCGGTCATCACTGCGCCGTAGCGCAACAAATCAGGCGTAAAGGCGACCACTTGTTTTCGATGCTGGGTGCTGTAGGCCATGAGCTCCCGTAACACACGATGACTCAATATACGGTCGTCCGGTAACAGCCAAATGCCGTCGATGTCCGGCACGAGTCTTTTGAATTCGAACAGTGTCTCCTTGTCCGAATGCGCAATGCGGTTGACCAACTCCACGCCCAGCCCGCGCGCCGCGCTGCGCGCCTGCCCTATGAGCTCGTCATGGCCGGGGCCTGTGATTACGCCGATGCGCTTCAGGTCCGGAGCGAGGCGCTTCCAGGCTCGGAATTGCGTTTCGACCGGAGGCACCATACTTACGCCCCGGACATTTTTTCCGGTCAGCCCGTACTCGCGATAGTTGAATACTTGGCAAAAGACGAGTTGTTTGGCGGGCCGCTCCTTCATGCTGCGCGCGGCACGCGCACCGATTGCCACCACTTGATCGAAATCGGCGAGCTGCGGCTGGCTGGGCGTGCGCGTCGGACTGTGCAACGGCATGACCTTTGCCCGATCGTGAATCCTGGCGGCCAAGCGCTCCGCGATGCGGTGATACGCCGGAACATTGTCGGCATAGACGATCGCCACGCGCGTTACCGGCCGCTCAGGCGGCTTGCTGGCCGTTGGGCTCGGCGACTCCTGCGGCCGCTTTGCCGCCGGCGTCACCTTTGGGGGCGGCCTGGACTTTGACGGCAATTCGACCCGCGGCGCTGTAGTCGGTGGATGCTGCATATTGCCGACAAGTGAGCAGCCTGCCAGTAGCGCCGAGGCCATCAAGCAGGCGCATACCAAGCCGGACCTTCCGGTGCGGCTCGCGCGACGAAGCCGTTGCTCTGCCTTGCAGGACAGCGCAACCATGGGCAGTATCCTCAATGTTTCGGCCTTCAGGGCCCATCCCATCCAGCGCCCGATCGATGCGGTTTACGAATCATTGACGTCCGCAGTTGCGCATTGCGCCTGCGAGACATCGCGCTGAGGTCTGCGACCATATTTGTCGGCCCGCCAAGGCAGGCGGGCCTGCTCCCCCTATCAGGAAGTCCATCGGCAGACAGATGAAAAACTTTACCGGCGTCGACCTTTGCCCGGGCCGCTATCCTGGCAGCGGGGGCACTATTTGACGGGGCGGATTCACGGTACGGAACAGCGGCATAGCGCAGGCGCGAGCGCTTATCAATGACTGAAAAGACCGCCCCGACGGGCGGCCACGAGATTAGTCTCGAGTCACGGCGCCTGGGTCGCTGGCGAGCGTTCCGGGGAGAGGTATTTCAAGGCTTCCGGGAGGTCTTACCGCGGCGCAAGCCGTCTGTAGCCTTGCGCCGGAAGGTTGCGACGCGATAGACATAACTGACGACGATGATCGCCACTACGATATCGGCTACCGGATTGACATAATTGCTGATTTTTTCATATTGGTCCTGCAGCAGAAAACCGGCGACCGCCAAAAACCCGGTCCACAGCACCGTGCCCAGCGTCGAGTAGAGCAGGAATCTGCCCAGGCGCATTTCCGCAACTCCGGCCGGAATCGAAATCAGTGTCCGGATCCCTGGCACCAAACGGCCGATGAACACCGCCTTTCCGCTGTGGCGCCGGAACCAATCCGCCGATCGATCAATTTCCTCCGGCGACACCGTAATCCAGCGGCCGTGACGGGCTGCGAGGCGCTTGATGCGTTCGCATCCGAGCCAACGACCCACGTAGTACCAAAACACGGCGCCCGCCAGGGAACCCACCGATCCGTACAAAATCACCCAAGCCAGCGACATCGAGCCCCGCGATGCATCGAAGCCCGCCAGGGGCATGATCAGTTCCGACGGAATCGGCGGAAAAACGTTTTCCGCCAGCATCAGCAACGCGATGCCGATGTAACCGGCCTGATCCAAGACGTGCGTGATCCAATCGAACATTTGTACAGCTTAGTCGCCGTACGCCGGAGGAAAAGCGTCCGGTATTCCATCCGCTCCAAAACGGTAAAATAGCCCGCGTAGCGCGCTGTCATAGCGCTGTCGGCCGGAATCAGGAGCGGTAGAGTTCGCCGTCGAAATGACGCCAGTCGTTCCCGTAGCACGCGCCACGTCTGCCGACACAGCCCGCCTATTCCGCGCGACGACCCGCCAACGCACTTCTGTCGGGGA
This sequence comes from uncultured Gammaproteobacteria bacterium, assembly GCA_963773585.1. Taxonomy (GTDB): domain Bacteria; phylum Pseudomonadota; class Gammaproteobacteria; order JASBUN01; family JASBUN01; genus CAVXJN01. The sequence goes on along the minus strand of CAVZBR010000004.1, from coordinate 1,035,528 downwards.
CTTCAACGCCGGATCAGGGCGCCCGATGCAACATCCTCGGGCCTAGGCGATTCCGTGCTCAGCAACCGGGGCCAGGCTATGATTTTTTCGTGCTGACGCCGTGGTAATAACGGCTCGCATTCTATGTCCTCGCCTGCATCCGGCGCGCGTCACGAATTATGCGCACGTGCCACTTCGCTACCGATGCACTCGCGCCCTGGCGTCCCCTTCTTCAAGCGCACTGCGGCGACCACCGGATGCACCCGCAACGCACCATGAATGCGCACCGGTGCTCGTAAAGGTGCATGGCTCACGCACCTTGATGGCCCGCGAGGCACTTTTAATCGTCCGCGGGATCGAGAACCTCGTGTAAATACAGGACCATGTCGAGCCGCCGTTGAATGGCAGGTTTATTGCTTGGACGTCATCACGGTATTTGCACGTCCAGCGGCACTTACGAAACAGGGTGCCAACCCAAAGAGCGACCGGGGAGTAATGTGATGGCTTATCTAGTGCCTACGGAATTCGTAACGAAAATGGTGGACGCCGGCGAGTCGAAGATTTTCATGTCGACCCGGGACACGTTAATTCGAGCTTACATGGCCGGGGCGATACTGGCTTTGGCGGCAGTGTTCGCCGTCACGGTCGCAGTACAGACCGGGTCGCCGATCGTCGGCGCCATTCTGTTCCCAGTCGGCTTCGCCATGCTGTACCTGATGGGTTTCGATCTGCTTACCGGCGTATTCGTCTTGACTCCGCTGGCATTGCTCGACAAGCGTGCCGGAGTTACCGTCGGCGGCGTGTTGCGAAACTGGGGCCTGGTGTTCATCGGCAATTTTGCCGGCGCACTGACCGTGGCCGTGATGATGGCCATCGTATTTACCTATGGCTTCTCTGTAGAACCCAACGCTGTCGGCAAGAAGATCGCCGGTATCGGCGAAGCTCGCACTCTAGGGTACAAAGACCATGGAGCCGCCGGCATGCTCACTTTGTTCGTGCGAGGCATGTTGTGCAACTGGATGGTATCGATGGGTGTGGTCGGCGCCATGATTTCCACCTCGGTCAGCGGCAAAGTAATCGCCATGTGGATGCCCATCATGCTGTTCTTCGCGATGGCGTTCGAGCATTCCGTAGTGAACATGTTCCTATTTCCCTCGGCAATGATCATGGGCGGCAATTTCTCAATCATGGATTACATGATCTGGAACGAATTTCCTACCGCGCTCGGAAACCTGGTGGGTGGGCTGGCGTTTACGGGTTTGACGTTGTACAGCACTCATATCCGCACCGCTCCGAAACGCACTCTCCACGCGGTGGCAACCGAGAAGATGCGCGCCGCGAATTGAGCGAGGGAAAGTGGCAGCGCCCCAGGACAGGATGACCGGGGCGCTTTGCTCGACATCGATGACCAACGACCTGAAAATCTTCACAGGGCAACACTCCGATCGAGGCCGTAAGGGAATCAATCAGGATTTTCACGGGATGCTCGTTCCGGAGGCGTACGAAATCGCCTCAAAGGGCATCGCCATAGCCTTGGCTGACGGCATCAGCAGTAGCGACGTAAGTCACATTGCCAGCAAGACAGTAGTTCGCGGCTTTCTTGCGGATTACTTCTGCACGTCCGACGCCTGGTCAGTCAAAAAATCCGCCCAGCGTGTCCTGGCTGCGCTCAACTCCTGGCTGTATTCGCAGACGCGACGCAGCCCGTATCGTTACGATAAGGACCGCGGCTACGTGTGCACGCTAAGCGCGATGATCATGAAGTCCATGACCGCGCATATCTTTCATATAGGCGATACGCGGATCTACCAGTTGCGCGAAAATACGTTGGAGCAACTGACCACCGACCACCGGATTCGCGTATCCCGAGACCAGTGTTACCTGAGTCGCGCCCTGGGGATGGATTCCCAGCTCGAGATCGACTATCAGGCGCTGACCATGGAGGAAGGCGACATCTTTATGTTCGCGTCCGATGGGGTTTACGAATACGTGGCGGCCCCCTTCATGGTCGACGTTCTTCGCGCAAGTCCGTCGGATCTGAACTGCGCAGCGAAGACCATCGTCGACAAGGCCTATGAGCTCGGAAGCCCGGATAACCTGACCGTGCAAATCGTCAGAGTGGACGGCCTGCCGCGCGGCGAGGTTGCCGAGGTACAGCAGCAACTGACAGATCGGTCGTTACCGCCGGTCCTGGAGCCCGGCATGCTGTTGGACGGCTACAGAATCCTGAGAGAGCTGCACGCAAGCAGTCGCAGTCACGTTTACATGGCGCTCGACAGCGCGACGGGCGCAACAGCGGTGTTGAAAGCCCCGTCGATCGACCTTCAGGAGGACCGCGCTTACCTTGAGCGGTTGCTGTTGGAGGAGTGGATCGCGCGCCGCATCAACAGCGCCCATGTGCTGAAAGCCTTCGTTTCGCCACGGAAACGCAATCACATCTTCGCCGCCACTGAATTCATCGAAGGGCAGACATTGAGTCAATGGATCGCCGATCATCCAAACCCCGGTCTGGAAACCGTGCGCGTACTCGTCGAACAAATTGCTCGAGGCCTGCAGGCGTTTCACCGCCTGGAAATGCTGCACCAGGATCTGCGGCCGGACAACGTCATGATCGATGTCAATGGCATCGCGAAGATCATCGATTTCGGGTCGACCAGGGTGGCGGGCATCGAGGAAATCTCGCCTGAACTTGAGCACGGCAATGTGCTCGGCACGACCCAATACGCCGCCCCGGAGTATATGGTTGGCGAAAAAGGTTCGGAACGCTCCGATGTCTTTTCCCTGGGTGTCATCACGTACCAGATCTTGTGTGGCACGCTGCCCTACGGCGCACAAGTGGCAAAGTGCAAGACTCGGCGCGAACAGAGGAAACTACGGTACAGGCCGTTGCGTGACCGAGATCTCGGAGTTCCGGTATGGGTCGATGGCGCCATCAAAAAGGCAGTTCACCCCGATCCAGCAAAGCGGTACGAGGAAGTCTCCGAATTCGTGTTTGATTTGCGCCACCCGAATAGCGCTTTCCTGCACCGGTCCGCCCCGCCCCTCATCGAACGCAATCCACTCGTGTTCTGGAAGTCCCTATCCGCTATCCTCGCGCTCGGAATACTGATTCTTCTGGGCATGCAATACGTGTCGAAGTAGACGGCCGTCAGTGGGCATCCAAGCGACCGCGGATCGCCGGGCACCGCGGACGTTTCATTTGCTCGAACGTCGGAGTTCGGACTCTATACTAGACCAGCGGTCGGTATGGTTACGCCAGTACTGTGCGTGCTGAACTACTCCGCGCCGCTAAGCTGCTGCTCATTCCTTAACCGAGCAGCCTTGATCATGTAACACCGCGGCCCGAGCCGGAGAGAAACATGCCGACAGCACACCTGAAGGAACCATTCTGCCGCAGCGGGCATTCTGCACATGCTCGCCAAATTCGAGTTCAACAGCGCGCTCCCGCATGAACGTGCCCATTTCGGCGTACGCGGTCGTCGTCCCGGCTACGGCGATCGCCGGGTTTATCCGCGGCTTTGCCGGTTTCGGCGGACCTCTTTTTCTGCTACCGATCCTCAATTTTTTCGTCTCGCCTGCAGCGGGTGCAGGCATCGTCATCTGGGTGGACATATTCGCCAACATTCGGCTCGTACCCGACGCACGTCGTGACAGCTCATCCACCGTCATCGTGCCGCTGATCGTCGGGTCGCTGGCGGCAATGCCCCTTGGCACGTACTTTTTGGTGACTACGGACCCGTCGATCATGAAGCGCGCGATCGGCGTAGCGATCTTCGCCGCTGCTTTGGTATTGGCGACCGGATGGCGCTACCGGGGCGATATCGGCACAAGATCCTATGGCGCGCTCGGACTTCTCAGCGGCTTCGTCATGGGCGCGACTTCGCTCGCGGCGCTCACTGCCTTGTTTTTGAGCGGGGGCCGGCACTCGGCTCGGGAAAACCGCGCGAACTTCATCATCTGGGTATTTTTTGCAGAGATTGCCTTCCTGGTTCTGCTGTCGGTGAGCGGCACCCTCCGTCGCGGCGAGCTACTGACCATCGCGCTTCTGATACCCGTCTACCTGGTCGGGACATTCCTGGGAATTCGCTTTCATCGCAGAGTCAGCGACATCACGGTGCGCAGAGCCGTACTCGTGCTGATCATGGTGATCGCCATTGCCAGTATCCTAGGCTAGGCAACGGCCGCAAGAACGCGCTCGGATTCAACCTTTGAAGGCCTCGGGCGACGCGAGATAGTTCAATTCGTCCACAGTACTCTTGCGGCCCAATATTGCATTGCGGTGAGGAAAACGCCCGAATCGCCCTACGATTTCACGGTGACCTTCGGCAAAGGAAGTGTTTTGCTCTAATCCCGCCGCATGGAACAATCTCACCGAAGCATCCTGATCCAGCAGATCCTCACTGTGCATCAAGGGCATGTATAGAAATGCGAGCCGGCTCCTGTCCAAGCGCCGGTCAAAGCCCTCTGCTATCGCGTGCTTGGCGACGTCGACGGCCTGTCGTTCGGTGGCAAAGCTTTTAGGAGTGCCACGGAACATGTTGAGTGGGAATTGGTCCAGTACGATCGCCAAAGCCAGACAGCCGTCCGGACTTTCCCGCCAAAGATCCAACTGCCCCGCGGCGCCGGCCTCCCAGACCGATTCGAACCGTCGCTTGATTTCTGCGTCTAGTTGCGGCGTGGAGTCGAACCACTTGGAGCGCATATCATCCGCGTACCAGAAGTCCAGAATCTCTTGTGGTGTAATAGTCTTCATATCGGCAGTATTCGCTAACGGCGCTCAGCAAGCGATCAGATTTCCACAGCGTTGGCTCTCGGGTTATCTAAGCGCAGGAAACAGCCCCTTCAAGCCAGAGGCAATGAACTCAATGGCAATCGCGGCAAGAATCAGCCCCATGATGCGAGTGAAAATATTGATGCCCGTCTGACTGATATGGCGCGAAATCCAGGGTACCAGTTGCAATACTGCCCACAGCAGCGTCCCCACTAGCACGATACCCAACGACATCAGCAGATAGTGACTGGCCCCAGGATTCTTGTGCGCATAAAGAATCACGGTACTGATTGCCCCCGGGCCGGCCAGCAGCGGCATTGCCAACGGAACCACCGCCACCGAATCTCTCGCCTCTCCTTCGCGAGCTTCCTCCTCGGTTTGCGAGATCGGGCTCACTCGTGCCTGCAGCATTGCGATGGCCATCAGCAGAATCAGGATGCCACCGCCGACCCCGAAGGAATAGATCGTGATCCCGAAAAACTGCAACAACCAGTCGCCCAGCAATAATGCGATCAACAAAATGATCAATACGGATGCGACCACCATCTTCGCGATTTTCTTGCGCTCCGCAGCCGAAGATCCAGAGGTCAGCGCGACGAAAATTGGCACGGCCCCCAGCGGGTTCACGACCGCCAATAAGGCAATCGCGAACTTTGTATATACGGTGTACTCAAGCATGGTTGCTGCCCAATGGTTGGCCCGCGACATATTTTAAACGTCCGCTACGTTGACACCCACTGCCGCCTTACTGCCGCGCGTTTCGTTGCTTGCAGCGACACAGGACAGAGCGGCACCGCGACTGTTCCGATTGGCTTCAGTGAAACGCTTTTCTAGCGAACTCATATATCAAATAATAGCCTGCTGTGTCGGAGTCTGGTTCGCTCCCGTCCGGTCGCGCACTATATGACTTTGATTTCGTCGCCGAGCCGGATCTCGCCGCCGGAAATGATCCGCGCGGTGATACCGCCGTGACCGCGCACAGCGTTATAGCCGCCGCTCCCGAGCAGTTCTTCCATTCGCGAGCAGGGATGGCACTCCCCCGTGTACTCCAGCACGGCGCTGCCGATCTGAAACCGCTTATCCTTGAGCGCTAGCAAATTGATCTGCTCGGTCACCACATTCCGCCGCAGCAGCCCGGGCGACAGCGTACCCACACCGAGGTAACTGGCGATGGCATCGAGGTGCTCCGATTGAATGAGGGTCAGCTGCCGTTTACCGCCACGTCGGGTTCGATAGTGATCGCCTTCGAGCCCCGCGTCCGTAGCGGCGATCACCGCTTCGCACGACAGCAATGACTGCCGGCGGGCCAAGCGTACTCCAATCCACGCCACCCGACCCGGGCGCATGGGCGCACGCAACAACGAGGCAAGACTCGATCGTGGGTTCAGCACGGTGGCAAATGCGCGTGAATCGGCGTCGCTCGTATCGTGTTCTGAGCAGTCCCGGTGGTGGTCGTCACGGCAGAAGCGCGGCGCATTGTCTTCGACTTTCCTTGGGCCTTGTTCCTGGCGTGCGCGCCCCGGAGCTCAATCGGCTTTCAATTGTTCCGCCGCATAGTGCTTCATCTGTTGGATCATCGCCACGAGACCGTTGGAGCGAGTCGGGGAGAGATTTTCCTGCAAGCCTATCTCGTCGATGAAGCGCAAATCTGCGCCGGCGATTTGTTCCGCCGGGCGGCCGGACAGCACGCGCACGAGCAACGCAATGATCCCCTTCGTAATAGCCGCGTCGCTGTCGGCCTCAAAATAAACGACGCCATCGCGACACTGAGGATACACCCACACTTGGCTTTGGCAGCCCTTGATTCGCGTACCGTCGGTTTTGCGCATTGGATCCATGGGTCCGAGACCCTTTCCAAGCTCTATCAGATAAGCGTATCGGTCCATCCATTCATCGAAAGCTCTGAACTCGGAGACAATTTCGTCCTGCACTTCATCCAGCGAGGTTTGAGTGGCACTCATCTCAGCAACTCCACGGCTTTCACGAGGCTATCGAGTAGCCGGTCGATCTCTTCCAGCGTGTTGTACAGCGCAAAAGACGCCCGCACCGTACCGGTTATTCCGAAATGCTGCAGCAGCGGCTCAGTACAGTGGGTGCCCGTACGCACCGCGACGCCGAGCTTGTCCAAAACCATGCCCATGTCGTATGGATGCACCTCGTGCAACAGAAATGACACGAGACTCACCTTTTCCGGCGCCGTGCCATACACGGTCAGACCGGGTATCGCGGAGAGCCGTTCCTGTGCATAGTTCAACAACTGCTGTTCATGGGCGGCAATGTTTTCGATTCCCAGCGATTGCAGGTAGCGTATCGCCGCAGCCATGCCAATCGCCCCGATATAGTTGGTGGTGCCCGCCTCGAATTTCAAAGGCAACTCTGCATAGCTGGTCTCTGCGAAAGTCACCGCAGCCACCATGTCTCCGCCCCCTTGGTAAGGCTGTAGCCGCTCAAGCCAAGCCTGCTTACCGTAGAGCACCCCGATACCCGTCGGCCCGTACATTTTGTGCCCGGAGAAGGTATAGAAATCGCAATCCAATTCCCGGACATCCGCGCCCAGGTGATGGATGCCCTGCGCGCCGTCCACCAAAACAGGGATGTCATGTCGATGCGCCTGCGCGACGATCTCCTTTACCGGGTTGACCGTACCCAAGGTATTGGAGGCGTGATTGACGGCCACGATTTTGACTTTCTCCGTAAGTAGATCCGGCAGCAGATCGAGGCGCAGTACGCCTCGATCGTCAAACGGCAACACTTTCAGCGATGCGCCTTTGCGCTGACACATCATTTGCCATGGCACGATATTGGAGTGGTGCTCCATTTCGGACACCAGCACTTCGTCGCCCTCACCAACAAACGACTCTCCGAAACTGAACGCCACCAGATTGATCGCGCCCGTGGTTCCGGATGTAAATACGATCTCCTGGGTCGACTCCGCATTGATAAATGCGCGTACTGTTTGCCGCGCGTGCTCGTATTTCTCCGTGGATTGCTCGCTGAGCCAATGCGCGCCACGGTGCACATTGGCATTCAACTTCCTGTGCATCTCGTCCAGCGCGTCCAACACCTGAACGGGTTTCTGAGCGGTCGCCGCATTATCCAGGTACACAAGGGGCTTACCATGCACGTACTGGGCGAGGATAGGGAAATCGGAGCGTATTTGATCGATATTCAGTGACATTGGACTTTGCGTGTTGCGCCGGCTAGTCGCGTCGGCTACTTGATATTAAAGCGTAGAGGCTTTCGCTGTGAAAATACATAACATTGTAACAGCCAAGAACCATCTGATGGCGTAGCATAAGGCGTGATGTCGTGATAGCGCCGCCAGTTATTCGATGCGAGCTTATTATTTCAATGGGCTTACGCGCAAAGGTGCGCCGATCGTGTGGCGGTCGGACTGGATTTGATCCAGGACCGGGAACCTGAAGACAGTCATGACTCGCTCGATGCCCTGCTTTTCGTTGCCCGCTGTACACGTTCCGGCGCTGGCTCATAATGACTGAACTGGATCCGCCAGACGCCTTCACCTCCGGTGAGCGATTTGAGCCGTACCGCGTAGTCCTCCAATTCGGACAACGGCACCTGCGCGGCGATACTCATGGTGCTATCGACGTGGTGCTCGGTGTGCGTGACCCGCGCGCGCCGCACAGCGAGATCGCCGGACACGTCGCCCATGTTGCCAACGGGCACGGTCACCTCGAGATCGACGAGTGGTTCGAGCAGTATCGGACCGGCTTTACTCAGCGCATCCAGGAAAGCTTTGCGACCAGCGATCACAAACGCGATTTCCTTTGAGTCCACGGAGTGGTGCTTGCCGTCGGTGACCGCGACGTGCACATCCTCCACTGGGTAACCGGCCAGAGGCCCTGCTGCCAGAACCTGGCGGACACCTTTTTCAACCGCCGGAATGAACTGGGCGGGAATGACCCCGCCCTTCGTTCGATCCGTGAAAACGAACCCGCCGCCCCGCTCCCGTGGCTCCACTTCCAGGGACACCTCACCGAACTGCCCCGCGCCGCCGGTCTGTTTCTTGTGCCGGCAATGACCGTTGGCCTTGCGGGTGATGGTTTCGCGGTACGGTATGCTGGGGGGATGGGTCTCGATCTGCAGATGGTATTGCTGCTCAAGCTTGTCCAACGCAATGCGCAAGTGCAGATCGCCCAGGCCGCGCAACACGGTCTCATTGGAGGACATGTCGTACTCGATGCGCAGCCCGGGGTCTTCAGCCACCAGACGGTGTAATACGTCGGTGATCTTCTGCTCGTCTCCGCGGCGCTTGGCCTGCAGCGCCAGCCCGACGAGCGGTGTGGGGTAATGAATGCGCGGCGCACCGACGTCGTCGTGTTCGTGACTGGCGTGCAGAACGGCGTCCTGGTGCAATTCGTTGAGCTTGGCGATGGCGCAGATTTCCCCGGGTCCGGCGCGCGGAACCTCCTGATGCGTCTTGCCCAAGACCCTGAGCAGATGCGCCACCTTGACCGACTTACCCTCCGCACCGACAAGTACGGTTTCGCCGCGCGTCAGCGTGCCCTGATGTATGCGCAGATATGCGATACGCCCCACGAAAGTATCGTGCTCGACTTTGAATACGTGCGCCAGCAACGGCGCGTCCGGCTCAGGCCGCGCCCAAAGCTCGCGGGCTCTGCCGTCGACGCGTTGAATGAAAGCATGCGGACTGGCTTCCAGGGGACTGGGCGCCAGCTCGCAGAACACGCGCAGTAGCTCGGCAACCCCGGCGCCGGACCTTGCCGATACAAAACAAACCGGAATCAGGTGCCCCTCGCGTAACGCCTGCTCGAATGGTTCATGCAGACGTGCGGGATCGACATCGCCTTGCTCCAAGTATTGCTCCATGGCGGACTCGTCCACCTCCACGACCTGTTCCACCAATGCCGTGTGCGCGGCTTCCACCGTAGAGAAATCCACTACCCCTTCCTGTCGCTTGACCACGTCAACCACCGCTTCGCCGTGGTTGGCAGGCAAATCCAGTGGTAGGCATTCACGGCCGAATGTTTCGGTGAGTTCTTCCAGTAACTTCGCGAGTCGATCGGGCTCGGCATCGATCTTGTTGACTACGACCATACACGGCAGATGCTGCGCCGCAGCCCAGTCCATCATGCGCCGGGTCATCGACTCGATACCCGCTTGAGCGCTGACCACCACCGCCACGGTGTCCGCGGCCGCCAGGCCGCCGAGCGTCTGGCCCAGGAAATCCGGGTAGCCGGGGGTGTCGATCAGGTTCAGGCGACGACCTTGAAAGTCGAAGCTGGCGACGGCGAGATTCAAGGAATGGTGGTATTGCTGTTCCAGGGGATCAAAGTCAGTAGCCATGTCGCCGCGCTCCACTTCGCCGCGCACGGTTCTGACCCCTGCGGCATACAGTAGCGCCTCTACGAGACTGGTCTTGCCCGTTCCGGCTTGCCCCACCAGGGCAATGTTGCGGATATTGGCAGCAGCATGGGTAGCCATACACACCTCGCGCTCGATCCGTAGGAGGAGTATAGAGAGGAATGCGGTGCTTTGGACGGAAACGGCAGCGGAGCGTTACCGGCCGCCGCGATGCGGTGACTCACGGGTCTGATCCGCAAAAAGAACGCTATACGTCTGTTGTTTCTGACGTCCTTTCCTGCTTCAACGGCTACGGCCATCGGCCCTTGGCCGCGGACTGCGTCATGACCGCATTCAGCGCCGTACGGTTGCGTATAAACCCTGGTGCCGAGGACAAATTAGCGAAACGCATCGCCACGTCCTGGTAGCGCTACATAGTTTACGACCCGGCTCGCGGGTCAAAACCCGGCGAGCGAAGCTACTGCTTTATGGGGATGGAGCCGCTGGGAAAGCGCCCGGCGAGCGGGGCCGCGGCTTGTGACGATAGTGGCTCGATTCCGCAGTACCCTGGAAGACCTGGACGCGGGCCCTGGCGTCGCCGATCCCAACTCCGGCGAGGTTGTGATCCAGGTTCGATAGTACGCCACCGATAAGCGCGTATTTCTTTGATGTCTGAAGCAACGACCGGCCGGAGCACTGCCGTGGCGTGTCGTTGTTGGCCCCATTGCCGCGCTACTTTTTCGACTCACCGAGATCCCGATTGTTGTATTCGGTGACGACAACAACAGAACCGTGCAAGCTGCCGTAGCAGAACCTCGAAACCGCACCGTTGTGCTGGTCAACCAATATTTCTCTAAGCTCTCATTCGACCTACTTGCCATGCACAACCAGTCGCCTAAAGTGCTCAGCGCGGCGACAACGATAGTCGCTTGCGCAGGAATAACTTACCGGCATCAAGGAGACCGTCATGTCAGGATCAGCCGATAAAGCGAAAGGGAAACTGGACCAGGCCGCGGGCAAGACCAAGGAAAAGGTAGGCGACGCACGTGGTGACAAAGACCTGGAAAATAAAGGCAAGGTTCAAAAAGTGAAAGGTGACTTGGAAGAAGCAAAAGGAAAGGTGAAAGGCGCCCTCGACAAGTAAGTTCGAGTCGCGCTGCGGGTCCGCACGACGGATTGGTCGCTAGCGAAGTCGGTCCGACGTCCCGTGAAGGGTACGTCGGACCTGGTCATGCACGCCCCTTATTCGTACGAAATCGCGATGCCGGGATACACGGTCCGACTTTCATTCGCTGCAGCGCTTGAATCGCCCCGCAGTTACGGCTTGCCTTTTCCCAGATCAAGCTTGTTGTGTTCCGTGATTGGCTTTATGGCGTTGCTGCTGCCCCCGGATACATATGCATAACCTTTGTTTTGCCAATAGGTGAGCGCATAAGGTCCGGCGGGTATGACGTGAACGAAGCCCTGCAGATCTTCAGGTTTGAATCCCAATGCCGCCGCATCGTTTCGGCACACTTCAAATCTGACACCCTGGTCGGCAAAGCTCGCTGCACGATCGACGATTTCCTTGTACTTCTGGTAGTTCTTCTTTGCCCAGACCACCACCTCGGGCCCGTGCGAGACCACTACCACTTTGATCGGCTGGACATCTCTCGGGCCGAACTCGCTGGTAGCCCGCAGCAAAGCTCCTAAGAAATTCATGGAAATGGCGGCTTGCTTGGGATCCTCGAATGACCAGTCCCAGACAGCTTTGAGTTGCTTCACCGAATCGATGTCATCGTAGGCGGCAAACGAGGCACTGCCGTATGGATCCTGACCGACGTGCTGACCTGCATCGGCGGCGGATGATTGCGCGCCCGCGAGGGCAAGCGCCACGCCAAGGTAGCGGAGGATCATTACACGTCTCAGGAGTTTCATGCCGGAATCCTCGCTTGGAATGCGTGGATACAATCTAGCCGCGCAAGCGCGGAAATTCCAGGTCCGAGACGTAGTAGGGGAGCTACCCGGCGCGGTACTTCAATCCCGGGTGGGCGCAGGATGGCGACCCTATGAGGCCGTCAGCGCTCGCGCGGTGCAACCCGCGAACTTTGCTCGCGGCTGCAGGCCCACTCCTTTTGAGGGGAGACAAGTTCACACCGCCCTGGGAACAGGACAGCGATACCCGAGGTACGGCTTGAGGCGATCACGCCGACAAGACACCTTATCTATACGGTTTTCATACAGTCGAGAAGCGCTCAGGGGACTGGGTAGACACCGGGCTGGCCACGCGCGTTAACTGCTCGTAGGCCTCCTCATCGGTGGCGCCGCGGGCCATTACCCGACCGTCGCGGGTGGCGTAGACGTAGCCGTCGCGGTGCGGCGCTGAAATCAATCGCACCTCTTCCTGGTGCCCGTTCAACGACAAGATGACTGCGCGGTGCGTGCTCATTAGATGTGACCTCCTTGTCCGTCGCTCTCCGTTGGCTGAATCTTAGGGCACGATTTCCGACCCGCTACCCGATTCCGCGTCGGCAATGTACAACAGCCCTAAGCGCAGGCACTCGCCGCCCGAAGCGACGCAAGCGTGCCGACTACGCGCGCAGGCACAAGGCCCAATCGACCCAGCTACATGAATTCGGACAGTCGTATACCCGGGCGCTACTTGCGGCGAGGAGATTGCCGGCAAGCTCTAATCTCAGGGCGGAGACAATCCGCTTGTGGCATGCTTAGCCTTCTATTTGGCACTCGATCCAGAGGGGCGAGCCAGGGAACGCTCGCGCCGCAGCGGCAAAATCCTACGCAGTCCGAGCGTCGAGCGCTTCTGGCTAGTCGGACACTTCACGCCCGTTTTTGGTCTTTTTCACATAGTTTACAAACAGTTATGCGCCAAGGCATGAGTTCTGCGGTTCCGACGTAATTGGTTTTTTTTCTCATGACATTATATTTTATAATTTTCCACTTTGCGTGGGATGGTGTAATAATCGTCGCCTCGTTCCGGCTCGGGCAGCGCCGGCCGAACGTGCTCGCCTAGTCTCACATGCCTTTTATCCAAGAATTACTTCAGTCAGGTGCGCACGAACCATTCGCTCATCTTTAAATAAAACCGACAGCAAGCAGAGGAAGTGTCCAAAATGATGAACCCCTTCTCGGAGCTCCCAGTTCCCGCGATCGCCATGCAGATCTACGTGGTTTTGATGGTTGTATTGGTTATCGCGGGCACGGTGTTCGACGTCATCCACAAGCAAAGCGCCCGCTATTTTTTCGAGGCTGCGAAACGGAACAAAGCGGCACGTACTCGCGAGGTTGACGGTGGGGAAAAAGCCGGAATCGCCGTCAAGACCCTCGCCAACGACGTGCTCGCCTCCGGCGAGTTCTGCAACCCTCGCCGACGTGTAGCCCATCTGCTCACCATGTACGGATTCGTGCTGTTTTTGGTGATGACGGCGATTCTCGTATACGGCTATGCCCATGACCCGGCCGCCCCCGCGATCCTGACACTGCTATGGTACATCGGCGCGCTGATGGTGTGCGTCGGCGGTTACTGGTTCTGGTTTGCGATTCGGGTCGACGTGGCTGCCGAGGGCAATACCTGGTATCGGATCGTTCGCGCCGATCTGTTCATCCTGTCTCTGCTGGCAACCACCACCCTGGCGATCATCTGGGGCGTGCTTGCCTCGGGAGATGCCGGCGGTTGGGCGACCCTGTTCTTCTGGCTGTTCATCATTGCCGCTACGGTGTTGTTCGGCGGTGTGCCTTGGTCGAAGTTTGCGCACATGTTCTTCAAGCCTGCTGCTGCGCTTCAAAAGCACGTTGCCGAAGCAGATGGTTCCAATCTGAACCTGCCTGCTGACTATGATCCGAGGGATCCGGCGGTTCAGGCGAAATTCCCCGATATTGCAGAATATATGGGTAAGAACCCCCCGAACATGGGGCGTGGCATCCGACGTGAGCAAGCGAGCCACTATTAACCGTTAACGAACGCATCAGTAGAATCAAGAGAGGACATTATGCCTACCTTTGTATATATGACTCGCTGTGATGGTTGTGGTCAGTGCGTAGATATCTGCCCGTCAGACATCATGCACATCGACAAGACACTTCGGCGTGCTTACAACATCGAGCCCAACATGTGCTGGGAGTGCTATTCCTGCGTAAAGGCTTGCCCTCAGCACGCCATTGACGTACGCGGGTATGCTGATTTCGCCCCGCTGGGTCACTCGGTGCGGGTGCACCGCGATGAAGAAAAAGGCATCATTTCGTGGCGCATTAAATTCCGCAACGGCAAGAAAGACATGGACTTGGTGGCACCCATCACCACCAAGCCCTGGGGCACGGGAATTCCCAAGCTGGCCGATGAATCAGCACCGAGCAATGAAATGCGCGACAGTGAGTTGCTGTTTAACGAGCCTAAGTACATCCGCCTGGATGAAGGTGGTTTGCATACCCTGAAATCCAATGGCTTGAAACTGAGAGCAGGGGTGTATTACTGATGGGCTACAAGACAATTATTGAAGACGATATCGACGTCTTGGTGGTTGGTGCTGGCTTGGGCGGTACCGGTGCAGCGTTCGAAGCGAGGTATTGGGGCAAAGACAAGAAGATTGTCATTGCGGAAAAAGCCAACATCGATCGTTCGGGTGCGGTAGCTCAGGGCTTGTATGCAATCAACTGCTACATGGGTACTCGCTTCGGCGAGAACAATCCTGAAGACCACGTGCGCTATGCCCGTATCGACCTGATGGGCATGGTGCGTGAAGACCTGGCCTTCGACATGGCGCGCCACGTCGACTCAGCTGTGCACCAGTTCGAGGAATGGGGTCTGCCTTTGATGAAGAACCCCAAGACCGGCGCTTACCAGCGCGAAGGCCGTTGGCAGATTATGATTCACGGTGAATCATACAAGCCGATTGTCGCCGAGGCCGCGAAGAAGTCTGCGGACAAGGTATTCAACCGGATCTGCGTGACCCACCTTCTGATGGACGAAGCCAAAGAGAACCGCGTGGCCGGCGCTGTTGGCTTCAACGTGCGCACCGGCAACTACCACGTCTTCAAGTCCAAGACGGTCATCTGCGGCGCGGGCGGCGCATCCAACATCTTTAAGCCGCGTTCGGTCGGTGAAGGCGCCGGTCGTGTCTGGTATGCACCCTGGTCTTCGGGTTCTGCCTACGGTCTTTTGATCGGAGCAGGCGCGAAAATGACGCAGATGGAAAACCGTATCGTCCTGGCTCGGTTCAAAGACGGCTACGGTCCTGTTGGCGCCTATTTCCTGCATCTCAAGACCTACACCCAGAACGCCTACGGTGAAGAGTACGAGTCCAAGTGGTTCCCGGACCTGCAGAAAATGGTCGGCAAGGAATATCTGGACCCGGAAGCTTCGCACAGAACCCACCGCCCAATTCCCACCTGCCTTCGCAACCATGCGTTGATCAACGAAGTGAATGCCGGTCGCGGTCCGATTCACATGGTTACCATGGAGGCCTTCCAGGATCCGCATCTTGAAGAGATTGGCTGGCACAACTTCCTGGGCATGACGGTTGGTCAGGCGGTACTTTGGGCTTCCACCGACGTTGATCCCAAGTACGAAAACCCCGAGTTGACCACCTCTGAGCCGTACGTCATGGGTTCACACGCAACCGGTTGCGGCGCCTGGTGCTCAGGTCCGGAGGATGTATCTCCGCCGGAGTACTACTGGGGCTACAACCGTATGACCACCGTTGAAGGTCTGTTCGGTGCCGGCGACGCCGTAGGTGGCACGCCGCACGCCTTCTCATCGGGTTCCTTCACTGAAGGTCGCCTGGCCGCAAAAGCTGCGTGTAAGTACATTGACGACGGTAAAGCTCAGGGCATCCGCGTTTCTGACGCTCAGATCAATCGCCGTAAGGAAGAGATCTACAAGCCGATGGAAACTTACCGGGTGTACCGTAACGAAGTGGTGGCCGGGTCCGTCAATCCCAACTTCATCAATCCGAGACAGGGTCTTGATCGTCTGCAGAAGCTGATGGACGAATATTGCGGCGGGTTTGGTGTCAACTACATGACCAACGACAAGCTTCTTAATATCGGTCTCAAGAAGATTGCGTTGCTGTGGGAGGACCTGGAAAAAGTCGCTGCAGAGGACATCCATGAGCTACTGCGTGCGTGGGAATTGAAGCATCGTTGCCTTACCTCTGAGGCCGTGTTCCAACACACGTTGTTCCGCAAGGAAACCCGTTGGCCCGGTTATTACTATCGGGGTGATGCCATGAAGCTCGACGACGAGAACTGGCACGTGCTGACGGTTTCCCGTCGCGACCCCAACACGGGTGAATACACGATGGAGAAAGCGCCGCTTTACCATTTGGTAAGTGATGAGGTTGAAGCGACCGCATAAGCAAATGACGGCTTGATATTTCAAGCCGAGAACTTATTTGCTTTAATTAAAGGACTGACATCTTGTATGTTGGTCCTTTTTTTTATCTGCTGTCGTCCTCTGCGCCAAGTGAATATTCCAGTAGGCAAAAGCGTATTTTGATGAGAGTTGTCGATGAACATTAACGAAAAAACAGATGATGAAATTTTGGAGTTGGCGCACCCGATGTGGGCAGACCTCGTTAAATATTCCAACGAGCAGAATTACGGTGCCTTTACCCGAAATTTTTCCAGCACGTTGATTAAGGGTGCGAACGAGGTCGAAATGGGTAAGCAGTTCGCGAGGAGTAACCTCGCAAAAAACCTCTCAGACGATTACGAGTATCTAGGCATGATACGGCGCGGCGAATACGTCACCGTCCTGTATAAAGTGACCAACACCAAGGACCACGGCGAATGGCTGGGCCGCTTGGTGCTCGGCTACGAAAAAGACAAGGTGAAAGTTTTTGGTTGTACGCTGTTCTGAGTCCCGCTGGACAACACAGGTTTATCTACATGTCGGAAACGATTCGAAGCGAGAAATTCGTTGAGCTGAAGTACAAGGTCGTCGACAACAAAACCGGAGCTGTGCTCGTCACCGTGGATTATCCTCTGGGATATGTGCACGGGGTGAACGATGTCTTGTCGGAAGACGTGACGAAAGAGCTCGACGGTAAGAAAGTGGGCGATGTTATCGAAGTGCCAGTGGACACCAAGCTGTTGTATGGCGAAAGAGACGAATCGCTGGTGTTCACCGACCGCATCGAAAACGTACCGGAGGAATATCGTGAGATCGGGATGACCATCACCATGGAAAGCGAAAAGGGGGAGACCCGGAATTTTATCGTCACGCGTTTCGACGATAAGACGTTAACCGTCGATGGCAACAATCCGCTTTGTGGCAGAGACGTCACGTTCATATTGGAGGTGCTATCCATTCGCGACGCCAGTAAGGAAGAAATAGTCCTCGGCGGCCCTGTTGATGGCGATCCCGATTTGAATGACATACTCGAACGGGCAAAATGAAATTCTCAAACGTTTACACGATCTACTTGAACAACAAGTCGTTAGAAACAGCGATAACACGTTACCTCTCCTTGGTGCCTGAAGAGGTCGCAAGTGCTTCGTTGCCGGATAACGACGTCACGGTCATGGATAATTTCAGACACATGCGCGGCAATTATGAGCAGCAGCGCTTCAGCTCCAAGGTATATGCTGATGCGATCGAAGTGTTTGCAGCCGCGTTGACTGACGATCTGAAGGAACGAGCGTTCTTGGACTGGATCTCGCTACAGAATTGTCTGGGCAACGTCTTGGCAGCGACCGGCCAACAACGATGGGACGAGCAGTTTTACAGGCGGGCGATTGCTACGTTTGAGAATGCCCTGGATGAGCTGACCCAGGAAGCGCACCCAACCGAATGGGCTACGACGCTTTGTAATCTTGGCACGGCAAGTCAGGCGCTTGGTCGACTGCTCGAAGATGCGAAGTTGCTGAAGTCCGCCGTGGATAGCTATACCAAGGCGCTATTGGTGTGGTCGCGAGACGCGTCGCCGGAAGAGTGGATGTATACCATGCACCAACTTGGCTCCACATTCCACGAGTACGGTAAGTACCTTAAAGGGAATCGCACTTTTCAGAAGGCGGTCGTCGCCTATAAGAATGCGTGCGCCGTCCTCGATGCAGACGGTTACCCGTTGGAGTTGACGGCGACGCACAATAACCGTGCTGCTGCATTACATCACCTGGCTGAATCCGAAGAAAATCCTGAACGCCTGAAGGAGGCAATCAAGGCCTACGACAAGGCGCTCACAGTGAGCATGGAGCAGCAACTGCCCCTACATTTGGCGGTCGCCTGCCGGGTGAACAAGGCAACTGCGCAAAATGTACTGGCGGGAATCACCACGGATGCTGTGCTGGCAGAAGAGGTCGCCGATGAATTTGAATTGATTCTCGAATGCTTCTCGCACGCTTTACAGCCGCTCTGTGCGCAGCATTGTGCGGCGGAGCTGCGCAAAGCGCAGTCGTTGCGGGCGTCTGGCTGACAGCCGGCCGACAGCGTGGTCGGGCATGCGGATTCAGCGTGGGCCGTTTCCCGGAACCGTGATGTCCGGCCGCATTAGGATTTGAAATACGCAGTTAAATACAATTAATCTTCGCCCTGCTATGCTTTTGCTTCAAATGCGTTAAAATACTGGCAACCATGCAGTTTTCAGCTCTTGCAGCTGCCAGCGACCCTAGTTAAGAGGAGAAACGACATGAGCGGAGAAGGCCCGAAAACCAGACCCAAAGTTCCCGAAGGCAAAACCCGGTTTCTGACTACTACTCAGCAAGAGATCAAAGAGGGTGCGTTCTTTGTAGGTTATAAAACCAAATGGGAACCGTTCCAGAAGGAAGTGCCCTACCAAACCCCCAAGAAGCCTTGACGGAGTCTACTTCACGAGCCAACAAGGCCGTGGGGATGACAAACTCGGAGGTTGCTTTTGCTAAGCACGCTTTCTAGCGTGCTTTCTTTTTGTCCGGGATAAAGTTAAGTGCGCTCTGATAGTTCATAATCCACGTTGATAAACGCGCCAGTTTCTGCGAGGAAACGAATCACCCGCGTCCCGAAGCCCACCTCCGGGCTCGTCTGCCCTTTATCGATGGACAAGGTCAGAACTATGCCCAATCGGGGCGAGAGATTATAGCTTTTGCTCGCTTCGATGATCTTGTCTTTAACTGGCTCCAGCTTCTTGAAGATGATCTCCGTCAGTTTATAGATATCCACCTCGTCTCCGTCACCGACCACCGTCTCGGTGGAGAGCTCCCAGGAGCTGATAACGGGATTATCCAGCCCGCTTCTTGCACCGGCGTCATTGACTGTAGTGGGCTCCAGCCCGAGCAGGCGCGTAATTTCACTGGGATCAAAGTGGTAACCCACAAATGCGAAGTAAGCCCGACCTTTATTGGACGCCAAAATATATACCTCCTCGGCAATAAGTGGATAGTCCGTGAAATTCTATCATGGAGGGGAGCATTTTCTTATGAGTGAGGAAGCCTGTTGTCGTCGTCTCGACGCGTGGCCCGAATGAGTGGCAGATAATTTGAAAGCCAATTCTAAATCGAGGAGATCACGTTGACCGCGTGGAAACATCTGCGATGATCAGAATGTATTCCAAGCGATTGTTAACGCCCTTTGTGGGCGTAGTCCAAATCGCTGAATGTGAACAGGCAAGAGCCGTCAGTCTCGACGGCACGCACTGGGCAACACAACATGCGCTCAGCGCGCAAGCCAGCCCACGCATGCGCCGTGCATACATTAACCCAAGCCTGCATTATTCCCTGGTGGCGACCATCGACCACGACACCTTACGACTTCACGCACTACATCCTTTGCTCGACCCGACCCACGTCAAGGCAACGATTCAAGCGCTTTATCAGACCGTGCGTGCCGCGCGCGTTCCTTTCCCAACCGCGGACGGCTTTGAGTGTTGGCTTCTCGATGCCGATCAGCAGCGTCCTCTCGCGCTCTTGCAGTCGTGTACCGACGAACGGGAAATCCCGCTCGCCTCACTGACGGCCGGATGGATCGCCGTGCCCGCGGCGCAACTCGATGTGCCCAGCCCGTAAAGCGACGACGGATCCTACGTGCCGCCCGTGAACTATCGCCTGCAAACACTTGTCGAGGAGCGGGCGGGTAGGAAACCGAGGGCCGCTTGGTCCGAACGCACACTCCAAGCGACAGATGACTTCCCCGCTTGCCTGATCCGCGAAGACTGGGAGGACGAGGCGCCGCAGCAATTGTGCGACCGTTACATTCAACGGCTGGCGCCGCGATTACTGATGATGCACGGCCTCCCCCGCTCGGTCCGCCAACGTTTGGAACAAGCCGCCCGCGGCCACGTGTTCGACGTCGAGCGGTTTCATCTTCTGTATCCGGAGGTGGTCGACCGTAGTCTTCTGACCGCCGCACGGGTAGAGGCCAAGATACGACGTGCCGCCGAAGTTTGACCCCCACAGCCGCCGACGTCGGCGCGCGTGCGATCGGTGAACGCACTGCGATGCTTCGAACGGCGTTTCGGGTGGCAAGCCCGAGAACATCGGTCCAGTCGCGCTGTTGGGGTCTACCCCCACCCGAGGGCCCGGCATTCAGCCGCCAACAATTAACACCGTGGGAAGATAATTGCGCAACCGGACCAGCCGCGCTGGGAACGCAAACGCAGACGGAGAGGGAACAAGTGATGATCAGGGCGGCGGCCCCGGGCCTGCATGGCCATGGGAATCGCCAACCGACTTCCGGTCAACGTCTGCCCGAACCGAGGAATTCGTTCAGGTCTTGAGCCGATAGCCCGTGCGGAAAATCCACCATGTCAGAACGAGACCGAGCCCGATCAAGCTTGCGACCACCGTCAAGCTGACCCACAACGGCACATCCCCGGCGCCATAGAAGGTCCACCGGAATCCACTGACCAAGTACACCACCGGATTGAACAGGCTTATCGTGTCCCACGGCTTCGGCAGCATGTCGATTGAGTAGAATACTCCGCCCAGAAACGTCAGCGGCGTGATAATCAGTAGGGGCACGAACTGTAACTCCTCGAAGCCCCGCGCCCAAATTCCGATAATGAATCCTGCAAGGCTGAATGCCACTGCGACCAAGATGAGATACAAGATCATCCATGCCGGATACTGTACTTGGATCGAGACGAACAAGCTGGCAGTGATGAATATCAAGATCCCAAGCATTACCGACTTGGTCGCGGCAGCGCCGACGAAGGCCAACACGAGTTCCACCGCCGAAACCGGGGCCGAAAGCAGCTCGTAGATGGCGCCCGTGAACTTCGGCATGTGGATGCCGAACGACGCATTGCTCAGACTCTCCGTGAACACGGTTAGCATAATCAGTCCGGGGACTATGAAAGCGCCGTAACTCACACCGTCCACCGCACCCACGCGCCCGCCGATGGCGCCGCCGAAAACCACGAAGTACAGTACGGTGGTAATAATGGGTGCCGCCAAGCTCTGCCAAAGTGTTCGTTTGAAGCGAACCATTTCCGCCTTGTAGATCGCTCGGACGCCGTAGAAATTGAAGTTTTGGAGGCTCACGTGCGTTCGCTGACAAGGTTCACGAATATATCTTCGAGCGAACTCTGTCGAGTGTCGAGATCCCGGAACTCAATACCGAGTTCGCCCACCCGGCGCAGCAGTGCGGGAATGCACTCCTGTTCCTCACCGGCGCCATAGGTTAATTCGAGTTCGCAGCCCCCGTTGCGCAGCGTCAGATCCCAGCCGTTCAAGGCGAGCGGAATCTCGGCTAGCGGCGACTGCAGTTGCAGCGTCATGTGCTTTTTCCCGAGCTGCCGCATCAGAGACTGCTTCGCCTCGACCAAAATCAAATTACCTTTGTTGATGACCCCGACCCGATCGGCCATCTCTTCTGCTTCGCCGATGTAATGGGTCGTTAATATTATCGTCACGCCATCATCGCGCAATCGCCGCACCAGTGCCCACATATCGCGCCGCAATTCGACGTCTACGCCGGCAGTTGGCTCGTCAAGAAACAAGACACTGGGTTGATGGGAGAGTGCCTTCGCAATCAGGAGCCGGCGCTTCATGCCACCGGAAAGTGTCATGATCTCGTTGTCGCGTTTCTCCCATAAAGACAGATCGCGGAGCAGCCGTTCCAGAAATCGGTTGTCGGGTCTGCATCCGAACACACCGCGGCTGAACCGCACCGTATCCCAGACCGTTTCGAATAGGCCTGTGTGTAGTTCCTGTGGGACCAGCCCGACCATGGAACGGGTGATTCGGTAATCGCGGTGCACATCATAGCCGCCCACGTGCACACTACCGGAGCTCGGGTTCACGGTGCCGCAGACGATCCCGATCAATGTCGTTTTGCCGGCGCCATTGGGCCCGAGCAACGCAAAGATCTCGCCCCGCCGTATCTCGAGATCGATATGCTTGAGCGCGTGCAGTCCGGACTTGAATGTCTTATCCAGACCGGCGATGGATACGATCGCCTCCGGCGCCTTATCAGCCTTGGGCGCAAAATCTGCCACATGGTCCACTTGAACGCTCAAAGTTCCTCCCTCAACTCCGGTCCCGGATACATGACCCGGATACATGGCCGGGCTTCGCTCCGGGACATCGACGGCACTTGGCGCGACTTGCGAATAGCCCCGGCACCTGCCCGGGAACGATCCATCCTACGATAGCGCAAAAACCCGAGCTGCCCCACTGCTCGTCAACGTCGGCTATGCACACTACCGGTCAGCTGCGACTTCGCTGATGTGCGCCATCGCCCGCCCGGCGGTGCGTTCTATGCTTAGGCGAAACTGAATAGGGAACTGCAATGACGCCGGAGCAACATGCCGTGGAATGGTGGGGCGATGACAGCTACCCCAAAGGGCCGGATTGGCAAGCATTACTACGCCAGTTCGAAAAATGTCGTGACGAAGCCCGTAACGCCGCCATCGACGATGCAATCGCTGCGCTCGAGGAGGTCGCGCCGGCCGAAGGCGACACGATGCGTGGCCGGCTCGAACGACTGAAGGCGCGCTGACACGTCGGCGGCAGCACGCTCGCCTATCAGAATTGCGCCAGAATCTTATCCAGTGTCGCCGGGTAGTCTCGCACGCGTACACCGGTCGCATTGTAAATGGCGTTCACTACCGCGCCAGCGGCGCCACAGAAGCCGAGCTCTCCAATTCCCTTGGACTGCAGCGGACAACCGGCGTCGTCGCGCTCGTCGATAAAAAGCACATCGAGCTGCGGTACATCGGCATTGACCGCTACATGATATTCCGCAAGGTCACGGTTGACGATATGGCCATCGCGCGAATCGTGGATCAGCTCTTCTGTAAGAGCCATGCCGATGCCCCAGCTCATGCCGCCGATACACTGTGAGCGCGCAGTCTTTTCATTGAGGATACGGCCGGCGGCATACACGCCGAGCATGCGACGCACGCGGGTTTCGCCCGTGACGCTGTTTACGGCGACTTCGCAGAAATAGGCGCCGTAACCCGCCTGTGCGTAATCCTTGTTCGTGTTTCCGGGCTTGAATTTGCCCTCCTCAATGATGTCCGCACCATCCAGCAGGTCGACCAGTGGCGTATTCCGGTCGCCGACGATCGCCGCGCCATCCTTCAGCGTCAGTTGCTCGCCGCATCCGAGCTTGTCGCATAGTTTCGCGCGTACCGCCTCGCATGCCACCAACACCGCCGAACCCGTCGACGATGCACCCCACGAGCCGCCCGAGCCGGGCCCTTTCGGCAGCGTGCTGTCGCCCAGGATAACCGTCACCTTGTCCGGCGGCAGGCCGAGCATTTCTCCGGCGATCTGGCCGAGCACGGTGTAAGTGCCGGTGCCGAGGTCGGTCATGTCACATTCGACCAGCGCAGTGGCGTCGGCGCGCAGCGTGACGCGCGCGTTCGCCTCACCGGTGAAGTTTGCGCGGCTGGCGCCCGCCATGCCATGGCCGATCAGCCACTCGCCTTCGCGCCGGCCGCCCGGTGTCTTGTTGCGCGCAGACCAGCCGAACCGCTTGGCGCCCGCATCCATACATTCGGTATATTTGCGGCTCGAAAACGGGATGTCCTGCTCCGGATGGCGTTCGGGCAAGTTTCGTTTGCGCAGTTCAACGGGATCCATGCCGAGCGCCTCGGCGAGTTCGTCCATTGCGTTTTCGAGTATCGGCATCCCAACCGCCTCGCCCGGCGCGCGTACCGACCCCGAGGGCGTCCGGTGGATGCGCGCAAGCGTGAGAGAAATCTTGCGATTTTCACCGCCGTACAGGAAATGGGTCGACTGCGGCACGGGTTCGGCGAACGACTCGCCGGGGAGGTTCGACACCAGGCTTTCATGCCCAATGCCGATGATTTTTCCCTCTTTGGTTGCCGCCAGCCGAACGCGCTGGCGCGTCTCGCTGCGACGCAGGATTCCTTCGAATACCTGCTGGCGGCTCATCTCGACACACACCGGGCGCTTAAGTTCCTGCGCCGCGATTGCCGCAGCCACCGCTTCCGGCGAAATGCCCAATTTGGAACCGAATCCGCCGCCAACGTAGGGCGAGAGCATGCGAACCTTGTGCGCATCGAGCCCGAGCGCATCGGCCAGTTCGTTGACGTTGTAGTTGAGCATCTGGAAGGATCCGTACAAGGTCAATTCATCGCCGTTCCACGTCGCCACCGAACAGTGGGGCTCCATCGCCGCCGCTGCGTGGCCTGGCGTTCGGTAAGTCTGATCAACCCGGACGTCGGCGTTCTTCATCGCGGCGTCAAGGTCGCCTTGGTCAACGCCGGAGTCCTGCTCATCCCAGGCGGCGCCCTCCGCCTCGGGATCGACCACCGCGTGTTCGGCTTGAATCGATAGCTCAAGCGCCAGGGCGCCATGGCGCGCCGCCTCGAGGGTTTCCCCCACCACCAGCGCCACCGGTTGGCCGAAATAGGCGATCTCATCGGGCCCCTGCACTGGCGCTTCGTTTGCCGTGCCTTGGGCTGCGTTTCTCAGAAAGCGATGGTCCGACCACACGCCTAACACGCCTTCCATGCCTTGCAGCGCAAGCTTGTCCACAGGGGCGAGCCTGCCTTTGGTGGCGGTGGCGCGCACCAGCATGCCGTACACCATGCCATCCAACGGATGTTCGTGTGCATAGGGCGCAGCGCCCGCCACTTTCAGCGGACCGTCGGCACGGTCGATGGGGCGCCCGATAATGCCCTGCGACATCTGGTCGAGCACGTGGCGTTCGTCCGGAGTGTTCATTGTCAACGCTTTGCTCATGTCCGTTCTCCCAGCCCGGTCACGTCGGCCAGCACTGCGTTCAATGTGCGCCGCGCAAGGGCGATCTTGAAATCGTTGTGCCCCTGGCCCTTTGCCGCCGCCAGTAGCACGTCCGCCGCCTGGTCGAACAGCGCCGTGGACGGGGCCTTGCCGACCAACGTCGCTGCAGCACGCTCATCAGCCCAAGGCATAGGCGCCAGGCCGCCGAACGCCAACGACGCCGTCGTAATGGTGTCCTCCTCCACCGCGACAATGGCCGCGACGCTCACCAGCGCAAAAGCATAGGAGGCACGATCGCGCACTTTGCGATAGCGCTGCTCGCCCCTGGGTGGCGGCGGCAGCGTAACGGATGCGATGACATCGCCGTCTTCGAGCACGTTTTCAATGTGCGGGGTATCCTCGGGCAAGCGGTAGAAGTCGCTGACCGGCACGCTGCGCACCGTACCGTTCGCCTGCATGATCTCGACCTCGGCGTTGAGCGCACGCATCGCCACCGCCATGTCGCTGGGATGAGCCGCGATGCAATGCTCGGATGCGCCGAGGACGGCATGAATGCGGTTGAAGCCGCCGATTGCCTGACAGCCGGAACCCGGTTCACGCTTGTTGCAGGGCATGGCCGTGTCGTAGAAGTAATAGCAGCGCGTGCGCTGGCATAAGTTACCACCCGTGGTCGCTTTGTTCCGCAGTTGCCCGGACGCGCCGGCGAGCAAAGCGCGCGACAGCACCGGGTAGTGCTCTCGAACCCGTGCGTCGGCGGCAAGATCGCTGTTGCGGACCAGCGCGCCGATCCGCAAGCCGCCGTCGTCGGTCGGTTCGATGGCGTCGAGTCCCAGCCGATTCACGTCGACAAGCCTCGTCGGCGCCATGACTTCCAGCTTCATCAGGTCCAGAAGATTGGTACCGCCGGCAATGATGGTGGCGCCGCCGGCCGCGACTCGGCTGGCTTCCTCGATCGAATCAACGCGCACGTACTCGAACGACCTCATTCCGCCACCTCTAGAATCGCATCGACGATGTTTGAATACGCGGCACAGCGACAGAGATTGCCCGACATACGCTCGGCGATTTCCTCTGGGTTCAAGCTGGGCGCACTCACAAGATCGCCAGAGACATGACTCGGCCAGCCCGCTGTCGCTTCCTTTAGCATCGCCGTGGCCGAACAGATCTGCCCCGGCGTGCAATACCCGCACTGAAAACCGTCATGGCGCACGAACGCGGCCTGCAGGGGGGACAGCGCGTCGGGCGTACCCAAGCCTTCGATGGTCGTGATCTCGTCGCCGTCGTGCATACACGCAAGGGTCAAACAACTGTTGATGCGCCGGCCGTTGATCAGCACGGTACAAGCACCGCACTGGCCATGATCACAGCCCTTTTTGGTGCCGTAGAGATGGACGTGGTTGCGCAGCGCATCGAGCAGCGTGGTGCGCGAATCCGCGTTGAGGATGTGTTCTTCTCCGTTGATGGTGAGGGCGGTCTGCATCGGCGGGCTCCTACATTTGTGCAGTAAACGACGAAAGTAAAAAGTGTAGACGCCATCAGCTGCGGAGCTTGCCCTCGCAAATCCTCTGCCCAGGGAGAGTTCGCCCGGCGCATTGTCCCGACTCTCACTGAGCGATTGCATCACTACCGTGCACTGCGGCACGGCGAATGGCCTGCAAAACATACGGTTGCCCGACGCTGAGACCGGCACGCACATGCACCGAAGCGGGGTTTACCGAGCAACGCCGCATCACGCCGGCGTTTTGCATTATTTACATGCTTGTTTTCATCGGCGCAGTTGTGGCGTCGCTGCTCTGGACTATGTGTCTGGAACGACTCTAAACAACTACTCTCGGCAAGGAGGCACTCCCATGTCAAAGAAGGACCCACTGAAGGACGCCGGCCGTGGCAATGCTGGCGAAGTACATCAACATGCGGCGGGCGCAGACGACACATTGACGACACAGCAAGGTGCGCCCGTCTCCGACGACCAGAATTCCCTACGCGCCGGCGACCGCGGGCCAACCTTGATGGAAGATCAGGTTTTCCGCGAAAAGATTTTCCACTTTGATCATGAACGTATTCCTGAGCGCGTGGTGCATGCGCGCGGATTCGGCGTTCACGGCTTCCTCGAAACCCTCGAGCCAATCCCCGATATCACCCGGGCCGACCTATTCCAGCGCAAAGGCGAGAAGACCCCTGTGTTCGTGCGCTTCTCCACCGTGGCCGGCAACAAGGGTTCCTTCGATCTAGCGCGCGACGTGCGCGGATTTGCGGTGAAGATCTACACCAAGGAAGGCAATTGGGACATCGTCGGCAATAACATTCCCGTGTTTTTCATCCAGGATGCGATCAAATTCCCCGACTTGATTCATGCAGCCAAGCAGGAGCCGGACCGCGGCTTTCCTCAGGCTCAGACCGCCCACGATAACTTCTGGGACTTCATCTCACTCACACCGGAAAGTATGCACATGGTCATGTGGATCATGTCCGACCGCGCCATTCCCCGCTCCTTCCGGTTCATGGAGGGCTTCGGGGTACATTCCTTCCGCATGGTGAATGCCGCGGGCAAGTCCACCTTCGTGAAATTTCACTGGAAGCCGAAGCAGGGCCTACAGTCGGTCATGTGGAATGAAGCAGTGAAAATCAATGGCGCCGACCCGGATTTCCACCGCCGAGACCTTTGGGACGCCATCAGCAACGGCGACTATCCCGAGTGGGAATTGGGTCTGCAGATCTTCGACGACGACTACGCAGAGAAGTTCGACTTCGATGTGCTCGATGCCACCAAAATAATCCCGGAGGAGGAGGTGCCGGTGCGCGTCGTCGCGCGCCTCGTCCTCGATCGGGTAGTAGACAATTTCTTCGCTGAAACCGAGCAGGTGGCGTTCTGCACGCAGAATGTCGTACCCGGAATCGACTTTTCCGACGATCCGCTCCTGCAAGGACGCAATTTTTCCTACTTGGACACGCAACTCAAGCGCCTGGGCAGCCCGAACTTTACCCACATACCGGTGAACGCGCCGAAATGTCCGGTACGGCATTTGCAGCAGGACGGCCACATGGCTATGCAAAATCCGAAAGGCCGGGTCAATTACGAACCGAACAGCTGGGAGGACGGTGGTCCGAGGGAGAATCCCAAAACAGGGTTCAGCAGCTATCCCGAGACGGTCAGCGGCGACAAAGTGCGGGTGCGTTCCGAAACGTTCGCCGACCACTACAGCCAGGCCCGTCAGTTTTTCATCAGCCAGACCCCCATCGAGCAGAAGCACATCGGCGACGCTTTGGTGTTCGAGCTGAGCAAGTGCGACCGCGTGGAAATTCGCCAACGCATGGTATCGCACCTTCTCAACGTCGATAAAAGCCTGGCCGAAAAGGTGGCGCAGGGACTCGGGCTCGTGGCGTTGCCGGAACCCGCGCAAGCGGCCGCGTCCACGCGCATGGATCTGAAGGAATCTCCCGCGCTCAGCATCGTCAAAAACGGACCGAAGAGCTTCAAGGGCCGCAAGCTTGGCGTGCTCATGAGCGATGGCGCCGATGCGGATTTGTTCGCCGCCTTGCGCACCGCCGTGGAGAAGGAGGGCGCAATGCTCGAGGTGGTTGCGCCACAAGTCGGCGGCGTCACCGATAGCAATGGCAACCAGATCCCCGGCGACCAGAAGGTCGACGGCGGTCCCTCGGTGCTCTACGACGCGGTCGCAATTTTGCTCGACGACAACGGCGCGAAGATGCTGGCCAAAGACGCCACGGCCAAGGACTTCGTCACCGACGCGTTCGCACACTGCAAGTTCATCGGCTATGTCGCCGCCTCCACGCCTCTGCTGGAAAGCGCCGGGATCGCCGGTATGCTGGACGGGGGCTGCATCGAGCTTACCGGGCCCGGTCAGGCCAGTGCCTTCATCGAGGCTTGTCGGGAAGTGCGGCAGTGGTCGCGCGAGGAGTCGGTGGACCAAACCTGACGTCTGACACCAGGTTGATGCACAGTCGCCCGGCCGGGCCCCCTGGTTTCGTGGACCCGTGAAACCAGGGGCGCCTCGGTTCGGACTGTCATCCCGTTCGGCGCAAGGCCCGTCGTTCGCGGACCGGACTCCTCACTCATTTTAGGCGGATCAATCCGCGCTCATAGTTGCTACCATACTCGCGCGGCGCTCGGAGCGGCTGATGACCTTGGCGTCATGAGAGTGCCTGCCGAAGTGTGCGCACGCCTCACGACCAAACATCACTCGCTGGCCGAGAACATGAATGCGAAAGGACATCGCGATTCACGGCGACAGAGAACAAGTTCCCGACAGCTTGCCTCTGTCCGACTGCCATGACGTGGACCCGGCCAAGCGCCGAAATCGCGGTTGAGACCAATCCGCTCCCGTCGCGAGCGATCGCCATGCTCGTGCGCTGCCTGCTGGCAAGCGGCGGCGTGCTGGCAGTGTTGGCGAGCGTGTGGTTGGCGACCACGGGCTACGTCCCTGGCCACGCGGCTGGGGCTGCGCTGAGTGCAGCCTTGGCGACCGCACTTTGGACGCCGGCACTGACCACTGCGCTGCCGCGCGCGGCGAACACGTTGGCGGCGGCCGCAGTGGTCGGGCTGTTCGCGCTGGCCGGCGATCCGTCGCTGTTGCCCTGGAGCATCCCGCAACATCTGCGAGAATTGGTCTCGTTGACCAACGTCACGGCCGGGTGCCTCACGGCGGTTTACCTGGTGGCGTTCATCGCGATGCTCGCCAGCAGTGGGCGCCCCTTGCGCCTGCCGACCAGTTGCGGGCTGTTGGCCGTACCTTTTTTATTCAACCTGCTATTGGCTCTAGGCGCGCGCGACCTCATGGCCTGGATCGGCACGCAGCTGGGCGCCGCGCCCGCCTATGCACCCTGGCTTGCACGCGGCGTGACCCTGTGGGTATTCAACCTCGCCACGGTAGCCGGTGTGGCTTGG
This sequence comes from uncultured Gammaproteobacteria bacterium, assembly GCA_963773585.1. Taxonomy (GTDB): domain Bacteria; phylum Pseudomonadota; class Gammaproteobacteria; order JASBUN01; family JASBUN01; genus CAVXJN01. The sequence continues at coordinate 1,005,421 of CAVZBR010000004.1, read as the reverse complement.
GTCATAGACCATCGCGGCACCCGCTCCTGGCGCATCCACGGGCTTTTGCTGCTTTCATCTGCGGCGGCGCTGCTCACGCCGCTGATCGCGGATTTCGGCAGCAGCGCGCCGGTCGCCAGTTGGTCGCCCCTGGGGCGGCTGCTCGCAGTGTTGGCGACTGGCGGCGCGGCGCAGGCCGCACTTTGGGCGGAAGTCTTCCTCGTCACCGGCGTGTTGTTGGACGCCTTGCGCGGGCGTCGTCCGACGCCACGAGCCTGTTGGCATCACTGGCGTTACGGTCTGGTGCGCGGCGCCATCTTCGGTAGTCTCTACATGCTGCTGACCCACGCCGCTGTGGCTGGTGCCCACTGGATGTGGCTGACGCGGCAGCTGCAGTCGCATCCGTTGGCGAGTGGCGCGATGCTGGGGGCGTTGCTCTTCCCGCTCGCGCGCACCCTGTTCGAGAGTTTCGACGGCAGCGAACCTTTTTCCCAGCGCTTGGGACGTGCCTACGCCGACCCCGTCAACGCGCTGCGCGGTATGTTGATCGGCGCGGCACTGGCGGTGGCGCTGAGTGCGGGTTTACCCACGTGGAGCGAAGGCCGGCGCTTTCTCATTGGCTTCGGCATCGGCGCTTGCGCATATGGCGGAGCGGATTTTCTGCGCGATGGCTATGCGCTGTTGCGCGGCCGTCGGCAATGCCTGCAAACGCCTCGCCTCTACGGTTTCGGTGCGTTGCTGGGGGGTGTTGTCGGCGGCGCACTGGCCTGGTACTTCGATGCGGCACAGCTCAGCGTCGTCACCGCCAAATTCATCGAGTATGCCGAGGTCAACGTTGCTGCTTTGGGCGGTCAAGCGAAGACGTACGTGGTCTACCCGTTGTTCAGCAAATGGGGCGCAATCGATGTCGGCAGCATCGACGGCGGCGTGCGCCTGTTCTGGTCGGAATCCATGGCCGGCGTCATCAACTGGGCCATTGCCGCGCCATTGTTCGGCGTCAACCTGGTATTGCTCACTGCACTGGTGCAACGCAGCTTTGCGCCGCTGCGCGAACTGTTCAGCCGCGAAGGCCTGGTGGGCGTATTCGCGCAAACCATCCGCGTCCTGCGCTGGGGTCCGTGGATGGCGCCGATTATATTCACGTTCCTGCGTCTGGCGCCGCTGCCCACCTGGTACAACCAAGATGGTCTGGTGCACAGCCTGGTGGCCGTCGGCCAGCGCATCGACCTGTCGCCCCACGAATTTCAGCTCTGGAGCTTGCAGTGCTTTCTCGGCTTGCTGGCCTACGATTGGCTGCGCATATTGATCTGGTTCGATCACATGGGGTTGCGGGTCGCGACTTTGGTGAACCTCTCCTTTGTCGGCGCCGACGCGCTGGACGAAAAGACCGCGCACGCCCTCGGCCACTCGGCACGCACGCGCATCATCCCAGAAGGCATTCGCCGCTTCTTCACGTGGGCGCCGCTGCTGATTCCGTTTTATCTGCCACGCGGTGAAAACTGGGACTACGTGTGGGACGGTGCGAAAACGCTGGCCGTTGATGCCGGAACGCCGCTGTTGCCGGCGGTCAGGGTATTGCTGATCGGATACGGCATCGCCGGGCTGGCAACGTTTGCCTTGGTTGCGGCCAGCCTCGCTGTACGTCGCCATTTCGGTCTGCATACACCGCCGCGTGCGCCGCCCCCTTTTGCCTACCGGATCGGCAATGGTCAGTACACCTTGGAGGTGAATGCTGATGGCAGCGGCTACAGCCACGTGCAAAGCAGTCTGCGTCCGGGCGTGGAGATCGATTTGACGCGCCACCCGGACGATCCGCTGCAGTTGCGGGGCAAATGGTTCTGGTTGCGGGAGAGACGCTTCGCACGGCGAAGCCTGGTCGCTAACGGCACTTCCCAGCGGCGCGCCCGATGTACGCTACCGTGCGAGCCAGCCGCGACCGAGCTTGATCCGCTTCGAGGCCGAGCGCGGCGATCTGCGCGCGGAACTGGAAGTCAGCATCTCCGCTGACCGCAATCTCGAGGTATGGAACTTGCGGCTGCACAATAGCAGCGAGCGGACGCGGCGTTTCGAGCTCACCAGCTATCGCGAACTGGCGATGGCGACAACCGACGCCTATCGTCGCGCGCCATCGTTCGCGGCCCTGCACGTGGGCACCTGTTTTGTACGCCCGCTCGGCGCGTTGCTGGCACATAGCCGGCTGCTGCAAGACCGCCGCGAGCGAAGTAGTCCGGAAGTAACCTTCCATGCCGTGCACGCGCACGGCGACCAGGTGCAGCTGCTGGGTTATGAAGATTCGCGCATCGACTTCATCGGCAGTGGCACGCTGCGCCGCGCGGCTGTGTTCGACGCGCGTACGATGCGCAGTCCCGACGACGAAGGCCATCTCTACACCTTCGACCCCATCGCGAGCTTGCGCGTCGCGGTGCGGGTGCCGGCACACGGCAGCGCGGAGGTGCGTTTCGTGGACGGCTACGCAGAAGATGCGCAAGGCGCAGCGGCGCTGATTGCCCACGCCTTCGCGCATCCGGTACCACCCAGGTTGTTGCACGGGTCTTCGGAGGATGCCAGCCAAGGCGTAAGTCGAAAAAAAAGCGCGGTTGACGCGCCAATACGTCAGCGTTTTGGTTCGACGTCCAACGCAGCATGGGGTTCGCCGAGCGTCTTTGAACCACCTGCCAGAAGAGATTTCCTGAAAGCCATCCTTGCCCGCGAACGCAGCCTGCGACAGTTCGATATCGCCGCACCCGAAAACTCCTTCAGCGCCGATGGCCTGGAAGTCCACGCAGCGCCCGATGCTCGACGTCCCTGGAGCCATGTGCTTGCCAACCCACTTCACGGCGCCGTGATCGGCGCCGACGGCGGTGTCTTCAGCTTCCACGCCAATTCGCAGCAAAACGCCCTGACGCCCTTTGCCCTTGAAGCCCTGCCCACGCAGACGCCGGGGCAACTGTTGGCAGTTGTCGATCTCGACTCCGGCGAGCGCTTCAACACCACGCTGATTCCATGGCGCCGCACCGACGCTGCGCGCGAAGTGCTGTTCGGCCTCGGCTATGTGCGCTTCCGCGCGCGCTACCCTGATCTCGACCTGGAAGAGACTTTGGTCGTGCCGCCCGACGCACCGTTGCTGCTGCGCACGCTGCGCGTCCGCAATACAGGTGCTACGCCGCGACGTCTTCGCGCCATCGCGTATGCCGAAATGGCGTTGGCGGAAGCCCCGCTCGACAGCATGGGCCGCATCGAGGTGCGCGAACACGCCGACCAAGGCGTGCTGCTGTTCCGCAACGCCCACAATGATTTCGCCAAGGGCTGGGCGTTCGTCGCGACCGATCTGCTGCATCCGGCGCAGGAAAGCGTACGGGCGCGCTTTCTCGGCGGGGCCCGCGAAGTCGGCGATGCCTATTTCCTGCAGCATGGCAGCGGTGATCGCGTTCGCCGCGACGATGGCCGGCGCTGTGCCGCGTTCGCAGACCGCCTGGAGCTGGCCCCCGGCGAGGAGCGCTGTGTAAATCTCTTGATCGGACAGAGCGATGATGCGAACCATGCGCTCGATTGGGCGCGGCGTTTTCGCAACGCGGAAGCCGCAACTCTGGTGCAAAGCACGCGCGCGTGGTGGCAACGGCAGCTCGACGGCCTGCGGATCGAGACCGATCGCGCGGAGTTCGACCGTCTGGTCAACACGTGGTTGCCTTACCAGGTACTTTGCGCAAGGCTGTGGGCGCGCTGCGGTCCGCAGCAGCGCAGCGGCGGTTTCGGTTTTCGTGATCAGCTGCAAGACGTATTGCCGTTCAGCGTCAGCCTGCCGCAGCTGGCGCGCCGACAGATCCTGCTGCACGCCGCGCAGCAGTTCCGTGAAGGTGACGTTCTGTTCTGGTGGCATTTCTCCTGGGAGGGACGCACAGGCCTCGGCGCCCGCAGTGCCGCTTCGGATCCGCATCTGTGGCTGCCGTACGTGGTCGCACACTATGTGCATGCCACCGACGACCGCGCGGTGCTGCAAGAGGACCTGCCGTTCCTGGAAGGACGCAAGCGGCCGCGGCGCGTGGGCGGGATCGTCTTCGCTCCACGCCCATCGAAAGATCACGCCACGCTCTACGAACACTGCCGGCGCGCGCTGAACTACACGCTGGCGCGCCTCAGCCCTCGCGGATTGCCACTGATCGGCGGCGGCGACTGGAACGACAGCCTCGATGCCCTGGGCTTGCACGGGCGCGGCGAAAGCGGCTGGCTCGGATTTTTCCTGCACCGCATCCTGCTCGACTTCGCACCCATTGCCGAAGCCCAGGGCGACGGCGACAGCCGGCAGCGCTACGAAACCGCCGCCGCGAAGCTTCGAAAAGCACTGGAAAAGACGTGGCACCACGACGGCTATACGCGCGCGACCGACGACAAAGGTGAAGCCTTGCGGTTCGCCGACTGCCTGATGGCGGCTTGGCCGACCTTGTCCAATGCCGTCGCCGAAGGCCATGCCCGCGGCGCCCTCGAACGGGGCCTGCAAGCGTTGGAGCGCGACACACGCGTGCTGCTGCTGACACCGCCCTTCGGCGAACCGGCAAGTCCGTACCCGGGCCGCATCGCCCAGTATCCACCGGGCGTGCGCGAAAACGGCGGCCAGTATTCCCACGGTGCCTCGTGGACGGTCGATGCGTGGCTGCAGCTTGCGCGCCAAGCCGCCGCACGCGGCGACGACACCGACGCCAGCCATTGCCACCGCCGCGCATGGGAGCTGTGGTGGAAAATTTCGCCGCTCTCCAAGACCGATCCGGCCTACGGCTTGCCGCCGCATCAGCAGCCTGCCGATGTTTACGACGGCCCAGGCTACCAAGGCCGCGGCGGCTGGGCCTGGTACACCGGTGCCGCCGCAAGAATGCTCGACACAGCACACGGTCTGTTGGGATTGGAGATGCGCGAAGGCGAACTGCACGTCAACCCTGTACCACCCGATACCCCCGCACCACGCCTGCGCCGCCTCACCTGGCAAGGCCGAGAGATCAAGTGACCGACGTCGTGCAATAAATACGGTGGGACGGGTCAAACTCGTAGGTCGGGCCAAGCGCAAAGCGAGGACCCAACGACCCACGCATCGGATCATGCCCGCAATCAAAGCCAAACACCGTAGGTTGGCTCAAGCGCGCAGCGTTTATGCCCCGCGGGTACGGACCCAACGACCAACGCATCCGCTCACTCCGCAATCAAAGCCAAACCCGTGCACCGGGTCAAGCGCGCAGCGTTTATGCCCCCCGGGTACGGACCCAACGACCAACCCAAAATAGGCGCACTGCGCGTACCGTAAAGATTGGCGCCGCCTGCCGCTATGCACCAAGTGACATCGGTTTCACTCATCCATACAACACAAATAACCGCGAGATTTCCCTACTATGCAAACGTTTTCCGTTTCTCCCCTGGCTCGTTCCATATCGACGCTGCTTCTGTCGAGCCTGCTCGCTGCGCCCGCAGCATTTGCCCACACCGTTTCGGTAGGTTACGAAAACGCCGGCCCTGGTTCGGTCACATTCTGGTACGGCACTTACCACACCGGGGTTACTTACACCGAAGGCAGTCTGCAGGTAACCGGTCCGGATTCCTATTCCGCCATGGTGCCGTTTTCGTTGCTCTCGTCCACGAAGCCCACTGGCCTCATTGACGGCACCACCAACTTCTATTCGGACGGCACCAAGCTGGTCGGCACCTACGGCGGTACCCTCTACGCCTGGCAGGGCTCCACGTTCACGAGCCTGAGCGCTGGCTCCTATACATTCACTTACATCCCGATCTCTACGCCGACTTCGGTGTGGGCCCCCGGCGACTCGATTATTCTATCGAGCACGGTTACGCTGGACGCAGCCGTCATTGGCACCCCCGATCCGCTGTTTGTCGAGCGGGCCACGTCGATCAGCAATCCAACTGCTTCGGTTCTGGATAGCTTGAATGGCAACTCGACTGGCGGCATGACAGCCGCCATCGGCGTCTTGTCCAGCCTCCAGCCCGCAGAACAAACCGCCGCGCTAAAGCGAATCGCGCCGGTCACGAGCAACGCCTCCTCCAACATGGCCAGTTCGGACCTGAGCGGCGCTCTAGACACGGTACAGTTACGGTTGGATCGGATTCGAACCGGGGACTTGGATTCGGCCTGGGCCCAGGATCTGAAAGCAGGCAAGGTGAAGGTAGCTACCATTGGCGATCTTGGGGGACTATTCAACGCTGAAACCAGGCGGCACGCCCTCTGGACAAAAGCATTCGCCAGCCGCAGCGATCAGGATATGGACGCCGGTTACGCCGGCTACAACGCCAAGACCCATGGGATCGCGATCGGTGCCGATACGTTGGTTTCCGCCGCAGGAATCATTGGTGCGGCCGTTTCCTATGCGAATACCGATCTCGATCTTGAAGATTTTCGGGTCGGCGACGGCAGCGCGATCGAATCGTATCAACTTACAGGCTATGGAACCCACGACTTCGGCCAGTGGTACCTGGAAGGCATGGTCGCGTATGCCCGCCATCAGTACGAGAATGTGCGCAGCACCGGTGTCGCCGGGATCGCCAATGCGGACTTCGACGCGAGCCAGTACGGCGCCCGGATCACTGCCGGCTATCCGTTCAAAATTCGTGACAAAGTCACCGTCACCCCGATTGCCGGCATCGAGACCGACCACCTGAAGCAGGACGGCTACACCGAGCAGGGCGGCGGCGCACTGGCACTGCAGGTGGGAGAGCAATCGGCAACTCGGGTACGCAGCGTGCTCGGCGCCAAACTGGCCACCGCGCATACGTTTCACAACGGTATGACGGTAACGCCCTCGCTCCACGCGGCCTGGCGCCACGAGTTCAAAGACCAAGGCGTCGACACCACGGCCACCTTCACCGGGGGAGGTGCAGCCTTCACGACACCTGGACAGGCTCTCGCTGCGAACCGCTATAACCTCGGCGCGGAGGTGAGTTTCCAAAAGACCGAACGCTTTTCGTTGACCGTACAACTCGACGGCGAATGGGCTTCGGGCTACGCCGCTGCGAGCGCACAGGTCGTCGGACAGTGGCGATTCTAGGTCTACCGTAGTCTGCTGTTTCAATGAACGGGCTGGGACGCCCGTTCATTGTCTTCTACGCACAGGGTGGGCAAGCACTCAGATCTTGCTTCTTTTCGAGTGACCTTCCCAGTTCCCGACTTGCGGCTGACAGCGCCCAGTTCGACGGCTGTTTCGTCCCGCGAATTACGCTCGGCGTAGATTTCTTACATTGGCGATAAAGTTTTCTTGCCCACTCCCGCTAGGCGCATTTGCCGCCGCTCTCTGACCTCCTCCCGAAAAATCAATCTGGCTCGAGTTCGGGAAAAACGTGCGAAAACGGTCTAAAGTTTATCCAACCGTCCCGCGCACGCGGATTCAACGTTTCCACAAGACACGCGCGCGACCGAGCGCCACTGTCGCGCGTCCTGTTGCTGCAGTGCGTATCAATTCTCCGCCATTGGCGGAATCACTGGGGAGTGACTCATATGACGGGCTGGCACATCGAAGGCGAGTACATGGAAACCTGCAACTGCAACTTCATTTGTCCCTGTATCGGGTCGAACCTGACAGCCACCCCCACCGAGGGCGACTGCAAAGCAGCCATCGTGATGCGAATCGATTCCGGGCAAAAGGACGGCGTGAAGCTGGACGGGCTCGGGTTCGCAGTGCTGTTGTATTCGCCCGGCCCGATGGCGGACGGTAACCTGAAGGTCGGCCTGATCATCGACGAAAACGCGACCGACGCCCAGACCGAGGCGATCAGCCAGATCGCCACGGGCGAAGCGGGCGGACCGATGGCCGCCTTGGGACCACTGGTGGGCGAAGTACTGGGCATGGCAAAACAGCCGATCCGCTTCGACATGGAAGGCCTGAACCGCTCGACCGGTGCCGGAGAAATGATCGAGCAGTCCATCCGCGGGGTGCCCAGCGCGGTGGCGGAAGGCGAGCCGGTTTATCTCGAAAATGTATTGCATCCGGTAACGACACGCCTCGCGCTGGCCACTGCCACCGACAGCCACATGCATGGCTTCGGTATCGACTGGGACGATAGCAGCGGTTCGCGCAACGGGCACTACGCGCCGTTTTCGTGGGCGGGATAATCCCTCCCGGCGAGCAGCACGTGGCGACTACAACGGTTACCTCCCGCAGCGCACGCGGCCGCTTGGGCGCGCTGCTGTATATCGCCGCGCTCGCCACTGCCTCCTGGGTATATCTGTGGCTCGAGGCCCGATCCATGAAGGCCATGCCGGGCATGAATACGATGACCGGTGGCGTGCAGTACAGTCCCTGGAGTCCGTACTCACTGGTGGCGACGTTTGTCATGTGGGCGGTCATGATGGTCGGCATGATGCTTCCCAGCGCCGCGCCCGCCATTCTTCTCTACGAGACTTCGGTAAAAAAGCGGCGGTCTACCGGCTCCACACTGCCTGCGACTTGGGTGTTCATCGCCGGATACTTGTTCGTTTGGACAGCCTTCAGCTTCGCGTTCACCTTTCTGCAGTCGGGCCTTCAGGAAGGCGGACTGCTGAACCGCGGAATGGCATCGGCGAGCACTTGGCTCACCGGCGGTGTGCTCATTACCGCAGGCGCTTACCAATGGCTTCCCGTCAAACGTGCGTGCCTCGACAAATGCCGCTCACCACTGCACCTTTTCATGTTTCACTGGCGCCCGGGTGCAATTGGCGCGTTCCGCATGGGCGCAGAGCATGGCGGGTACTGCGTCGGTTGTTGTTGGGCGTTGATGCTGCTGCTGTTCGCTGCCGGCGTAATGAACCTGTTGTGGATCGCCGTAATCGCCGGCTTCGTGTTCGTAGAAAAGGTTCTGTCGGGCGGCGCCTGGATCGGAAAACTGGGCGGCGGCGCGCTGGTTGCGGCCGGTGCAATCATGATGGTCCGTGGACTTTTCTAGATCGGCAAAACCTCGGCAATAAAGGCCAAACACGTACATCGGGTCAAGCACGCAGCGTTTATGCCCCCCGGGTACGGGCCCAACACCCAACGCACCGGCCCACTCCGCAATCAAGGCCAAACATCGTAGGTTGGGTCAAGCGCGCAGCGTTTATGCCCCCCCGGGTACGGATCCAACGACCAACGCTCAAGCAGCGACCTGCTTAATGTTGGACCCGTTACCATCAGCCCACGATAGACATCAACCCATCGCGCGCGCATTCTGTCTGTTCCAGCGAATCATGCGCCCGCAGATCTATCTACTCTATATCCGTGCCGCAAGCCATTCTCGTCCTTCACCAGTTCTTCGAGCAGAGGAATCACGTATGAGCATGATCACATCTCTCCGCCTTCGCTATTTTCCGTTTGCCGGACGTGCCGGAGCAATCCGCGATGCACTGAATATCGGTCGCATTCCGTTTGACGATGAACACGTACCCATGGATCAGTTTGGGCAACGCCGCGCTGCGGGCGAGTTCCCCTTTGGTGGACTGCCGCTGCTGGACTTCGAAACGAACGACGGTCTGGTACGTGCCGCCCAAAGCAACGCGATCCTGCGTTTCGTCGGGCGCCTCAGCGATCTGTATCCGACCGATGATCCGATACCAGCCCTCAAAGTGGATGAAGCGATGGATATGGTCGAGGACATCGCTTGCCTGCTCGCGCCCAGTCTCCACGAAGCGGATACCGACAGAAAAATGGCAATGCGCCAGGTACTGGCGGAAGAGACGCTGCCTTTCTGGGTGGATTGCTTTGAAGAACTGCTAGTGGCCAACGGCCGTACCGGCTTTGTCGCAGGCACTGGTTTGACCATTGCCGATCTCAAGCTCTACTGGCTGGTGGACTGGCTGACCAGTGGCATGCTCGATGGCATCCCGACGAATTTGTTGGACACTTTCGAGAACGTGCTGGCCTGGCGCGAAAACGTCACGGCCGTGCGCGACGCCCGGCTTGCGGAGGCCGCCGCTGGCTGAATGCTTCTCGACGATTCTTTCTCGTTCGTCACCGTAGATTCCGATGCAGCGTTGCGGGCGTCGTCTTCGGATGTGATGTCGGGTCCGTACGGGGGGCATAAACGCTTTGCACTTGACCCGACCTACGCGGCGGGGTCTTTACGTTGTGATGTCGGGTCCGCACCCGAGGGGCATAAACGCTTCGCACTTGAGCCGACCTACGCGCTTGACCCGACCCCGGTACGTCTACGGTTTTACGAGTAATTTGGATCATGATGTCGACCTTCTTATCGTGTCTGGTCCCAAAACCGTGTCGTGGGATAACGCGCGCCGATTACAGCGACGCCGCACAGGTCCGCGATTGCACAGTTGCTCGTATATACAAAACCTAAGGTGTTGAGCGCTGCGCGTGACGTGACCTTGTCTGCTTAGGGTCGGCATTCTTTCCCTCCCTCACGATGCTCCGCCGTGAGTCATTTCCGCTCATTTAGTCCAACATCTGCTTACGGCCGCTCCTGCATCTGGCGCCCTCATGCCGGTGTGTAGCGGACGCTGTAGTCAGCCGGCTACACCCCACTATTTATAGCCTGGCGAAAAGCGTGAAACGGTTCACAACTCCGTTACGTGTTGGAGCCAATACTTTCCACTCGGCCGGAAGGCGTTTGCGCGTTTGTCGCCATTCCGGCCATCCTCTAGCCGCCGAACAGGAGTTCGCCGTGCCCGAAAAAGCAAATGATTCGTTGGAGAGCACCGTCCGCAAGGCATTGCGCGACAGCGACGCGATGCCGACTACTGCGTCGCTCTACGATCCTCCCGCTGATCCGGAATTACGTGCGGTGTACGATGAGATTTATTGGCTTGCGCACAGGGCTACGCCCGATCCTGATGGTAACAGCCGGCGATACAAGCCTGCTGTCCGTCGTACCGGTTAGCTGGTCAGCCGGGGCAGCTGCCGGATTCGTCCGTTCGCTGCCGCGGTAGCGCGGCGATCTGTGGGCTCCGTGGCGCGACGGGGCAACCGCGTGCTGGTGACTAGCAGGTCGTGCGCACAATCGCTCGGACACACGATTGTCGCGCCGAGCGTCCGATCGAGTAGGTGATAGATCGTCCGATCGGGTTTCTGAATCGGGGAAAGGAAATGGAAGGATTAACACTCCGTGCAGCCGCAGGCCGTGTGGAACTTTATTCCTCCGCCCCCTCATCCATTTCCTTTTTGTTCCGGTGCGTAAGCAATACCCCGGTCAAAACGACCAGTAGTCCGACTACATCCATTGTTTGCAGTTCATCGCCAAACGCTATCCAGGCCATGAACATGGTCACGGGAGGGCCCAGGTAGAACAGACTGGCTACTCGCGTTGCATCCATGCGCTTAATAAGCATCCACATGAGCGCGTAGGCGCCGAGGGAAACTGCCAAAGTAAGCCAGATCATGGCGTAGATGAATTCCGGAGCCCATTGCACCGCGAGTCTTTCCGCTAGGAGCGCTGGGAACGCAAGAACGATCGTGGCAGCAAGGCTCTGATAGAAAAGCGCAAGATCCAACCGGATTTGTGTTGCACTACCTTTGAGTTCCATCCGCCGCTGGACCAGACTGGCTACCGTTATGGCCACTACCGAGCCCAACGGAATCAGGTACCCGAATACGGAATCGGCGTCTGAAAAATCAATGCGGCCAAGCACAGCGATGGCGACACCGATGAAGCCAATTGTCAATCCGAGCCATCGGTGCAGAGGAGTCGACTCGCCCGTTGCCAATCCTGAAAACGCTCCTGTTGCCAGGGGCTGCAAGGCAACCACAAGCGCCACGATGCCCGCGGGGACGTTGTTGTCCAACGCCAGCAACGCACACCCGAGCCAAACGGCGTGCGCCAGCGCACCGACCAGCATGTGGGGCGCGGCCACCGACCACCCCGTCCAGCGGAAACGCCTCAGCACGAGCAAGTAAATGAAGAGTAGCAGCGTTAGCGGCAGATAGCGCCAGAACAACAAGGTAAATGGCCCTGCGTAGGGCAAGCCGTATTCAGCTCCAATAAAACCGGAGTTCCACAGCAACACAAACGCTAGCGCAATTATCAGGGTTGAACGGTCCATTGAAAGCTAAATGACTGAAAAGGACGGGATCGGCCTGAAACACACAATGCCACGAATTCCGAATGTTGGGATAATGGCCCGATTAGTTATTGGATGTAAAATCGGACGGCAGTCGTCAGCACGTCCGGAAAAATGGCCGGTTGGATTAGCCGTTCTCCCTGGAATCTGACATGGGTTCATGCAACCACGCGGCGAGTTCTTCCTTATCTACCGAAAACGCGGCGGCCGTTGCGTAGATGGCGGTTTCCAAGCCCAGAAAGCTCGGGTGGCGCAAATTACAAACTAGCGTCAATGACCCAGCTTCGCCTTCGCGGTAAACTGTCAACGACAACCCTGCTCTCCCCGTATCCAACTCGGCGCAATCACTCTCGCCTTTTGCGACATGATCGAATTGTTCTCGAAAAGCTGCCCACTGTTTCGCATCAACGAGCGCTGAGCTCTTTCCACGAAAGGACTGCGTCACCAAGAACAACAAGAGCTCGCTTTGTGTCGAGTCAGCAGAATCCTTCACTCTCTCCAGCGTAAGCATTTGATTTGGTTGGACCTGTAGAGACAGTTTTTTCATTTTTTTCGTCTTGACGTAATCCAGTGTCGCATACCGGTTGGCTCGCCGTCTGTATATTATGCCAAAGGCCACCATGGTTCTCTAACACACGGAGAACCAATTTATTGAATAAGCGATCAACGCCGCACGCTGACCGGTCACCATGACAATCGTCAGACTTGGCGCAGAATGACAACGATAGCCAATCGGCAGACGTGTACACGCTGCTTGCTCAATCCCGACCTGTTGTCATCGGCATTCGCCCCGCATCCCGCTGAACAGCGTCAAGCAATTCTTTCCGCCAGTTTTAGCCCGCCATTGAGTCGCGCGGCCCACGTGCGCGGAGAGCCCGCTGCGTGTCCGGTATTGGTCTAGCGGACATGCGCGGCAGTAAAACGAAATCGATCCAGACGAGACTGTACGTCCGGGTCTTTTTTTAAAACCGATCGAAAAGGTCGGCGTGCTGAGGAACGAAAACCATACGGTTGGAGAAATGCAAGTGGGTTGCCGTGCAGAAACAGCGCTCCCGAACGGGCCGTGCGCGATAGAGTGATACGGGCGGCCCGGATAGCCCATTTGTGCGCGTCTCGGCATCCCTGTTCCTTTGCTAGTGCAGTCGCTGTTCCGGTTGCCGCTACACGTCAGCGCAGTCCGGTAGCCTACTTAATTTCATCTCTCCGTCCCACTTTACTGTTTTATTTGTCCTTTGATTTGTCATCTGCGGTGCGTTTGCGACGGCCGCGCGAAGGCCGAAAGACCTCGTCGGCAGCAGTTTGTGGTCCGCACCAGCGCAGGTTTATGCCGGGCCGTCACCGAGCGCGCCCACGTAGCGCTGGCTCCCGAGCAGGTCGCATGGTTTGTGTCAGCGCTTTTTACATTTTATGCGGCGCACAACAATACGACTTCCAATAAGGTTATGTGATTAAACCATTTAGACTTTATGGCTTAAAACTTGCTCACTTGTCGGAATCCAGACGGCGTACGCCCTGCCGGGGCGAAGTGTTCGGCGCAGTTCGGTGACTTCGAGCCGACTTCGGCTTTGCCGCGCCACCGCGCTGGAAAACCGTGCCGCTGCTTCACCAGGGTGCTGCAGCCCCATGACCGTAGATTCAAGGAGACGACATGAGCAACGAGCGGATTACGCTGTTCGGTAGAATTTGGCGCGCGGCAGGGCTTGGCTTGCTGTTGATCCTTTGTCTGCCGGCGCACGCAGTCGTCATGGACTTCGGCAGTCTTCAGTTCGAGAGCACGGGCCAGAGCATGTGGGGCAGCGGAGCCGCCTTCCGGAAGTCGGACTCGGTCTTCCTCGGCTCGGAATGGAGCAATAAGACGGCCACGATCGGCGGTATCGCCGGTAGCGAGGACACCGTTGTCTTTCCCGCCATCGGCGCGGTGGCAGTCCCCGTTTATGAGCCTCGGATATTTGTACCGACACCGACCTGGAGCAATCCGTTCAAGGGTTATTACACCGGCTGCGGCTGCTGGAAAGATGTCACGATCAAGCCCGCGACTCCGGCGATCACGGCGGACACGCGCACAGGCGCCCAACTCAATCTGCACACATCGGGCAAAGTAGGCCTGGAGTTCGCCTACGCGATCGACAGCGGTTCGGTCGACACCACCGCGAAATTCCGGCCGACGGCTGACTTGCCCACTGAGGTTCAGGCCTCGCAGTTTTTCAATCTCAATACCAGCAGTACCCTCGAAGACGGCACCATCGCGACGCAATCTCCCAAGGTTGAAGCGTCCATGAGCGCGATCTTGAAGTTGTCCGGTTCGATGGACGCCACCGCCTGCGCGCTGACATTCGGCTGCGCAGAATCCGGCTCGGCCGCCCTCCCTACCGTGAACCTGGATCAGCGCATTCTTTCCATCGATCCAAACAGCCTGAAGGTGCTGGACGGCATCGGACCGGGCGGCCAACCGTTCGCTGAAGTTCCGCTGTTGAACCAGAGCCTGACGCTGGAGGGCGGCGCCACGGTGGCACCGCCCACCGTCGGATTCAAACTGACCGGCCCGTATGGCGTGACCATCGCCAGCAGCCTGCCGCCCACGCCGGCAGTGACTGCCTCTGTGGCGGAAATGACGGTATTCGTCCCTGACATCTCCACTTCCGGGAACGGCTCCAGCGCGCCGATCAAGTCGAACGGGCGTGACGACCTGTTGTCCCTGCAGGTGGATCTCGACGGCGCGGCCACCCTGATGGGCGGTCTGCCGCCCGTTGGCCTCAATATCGATTTGATCGATACACCCGTTTTCAAGCTTGGCGCTTCCCTGGACCTGATCGATGTCGATGCCGGGCCGGTTCTGGGGCTCACGCAGAACTTCCAGTTCGTGCCCACTCTGATGGCGATGCTCAACTTCAGCGCGCCCGTGCAGATCGCAGGCATGGCGGACCCGCAAACGGACTGGAGCGGCGAGTGGAGTGAGTTGCCCGACATCGCAATTTCCGAAACCACCACCGTCACGCCAACGTTTTGGATCACTGCTGCCTTGACCAACACCATGGGACTGGATCTCGGTCTGGTAGGCACTTTGGATCTACTGAAGCTTGGCGCCACCGCCTCGGTGGGCGGCCTGGACGTGCTCAACTTCGACCCGATCACACTGAACAATCTGCTGGGCATCGACGACAAGCTGTTCGAGACCGATAAACTCGTGTTTTCCATATACGACGATACGTTTGCATTGGGTGGCTTTGACCCCCTACTGACCGCACCCTTCACGCTGACAGTCGCCGACGCGAGCACCGGCAACGGCGAAGGCGGCGACCGCGGCAGCGTGCCCGAGCCGGCCAGCATATGGCTGTGCGCCTTGGGTCTGCTCGGAATACTGTTGGCCGGCGGGAACCGTCATCGTTCCCGTAGTGCGGCAGACTGCCTGTTCGCGAGCGTTGCTTGATCCGGTAACGGCGCGCGTCTGGCGGTCCACCGCTTATCCCACGAGGTGGAACTGCGAGCCCCAAATAATTTCTTCTCAGCACGGGGGGTTACTGGTCAGACGCCGGTTCGAATCCGTACTCGGTGATCACCTTCTGGCCTTCCTTGCTCACCAGAAAATCCATGAACGCCTTAGCCGCTTCGGGATGCGGCGCGTCTTTGAGCGATCCCGCGGTATAGGTGACGTGTTCGTTTTGCGCTTCCGGAATTTTCACCATACCGATGCGGTCACCATTGCGGGAGGACTGATATTTGGCCTCGGTGACCCAGACCGGACCCACATCCGCCAACCCAGCCATGATACGCATCGGGGTTTGGCGGTGATGGATATGGGTTAGATACGTAGTACCGTCGGCTTTCTTGGTGTCCATTACGGCGGTTTTCAATGCTTCTCCGCCAGCCTTGACGTACGCCTTCTGGATCGGGGTGGCGATGCCCTCCCAGCTCGGGTTGGGCATGGAAATCCGCAGCGACGGGTCGGCCAGATCGGCCAATCCGTTCACGTGGCGCGGATTGTCCTTCGCCACCATCAGCGCCAACGTATTGCCAGCGTAGTCTTCCAGCTTACTGAACCAGCCTTTTTTGTTCTGCAAGGACGTCATACCGCCCTTGCCTCGGGTCAGTATATCGGGTTTGAGGGCGATTCGAAGATTCCCTATGGCGAAGGCTCCGTCATGCTTTTCCAGCGCCTGCACAAGAATGCCCGGCGGCAGCGTGACATAGAGGATGTGCTGGTATTTCGGGTGCGCTTTCTGAAATTCATGGATGAGTTTCGGCACCATCATATATTGATTGCCGGCAAAGTAGATCACCAACTGCGGGTCGACAATATCGCCGTGCAGGTCCGGAAGGTTGTTCACTTCCGGGATCGTAAAATCGCGTGCATTGCTGGGCGGATCGTCCCACGGCGGAAAAATCTGCGCCGTGAGATTGAAGGTCGTGGGCGTGTCTTGGTAATCGGTAAGACTCTGCCAGGTTGGCTGTTCGGCGGCGCCGGCGCGAACGAAACTGATCAACGCCGCGAGTACGAAAATGATTTTGCTGGAATGTGCAACCATGACAAGTTCCCTTTGCGCTGAAGGCCTGGCCCAGCGTAGAGGAACCAGGAGCGGTGGCAAATGCGTGCGCGCTCAATTCCCTATTGTTGCCGCTTTCTTTCGCGGTCCGTGCATTAGCGAAAACTAGGGGCCGACTCCCATTTCTTCTCGCCTCCCGGTTTGGTTCTACATGCCACCCTTTGCCCCCTTGGGGCACAATTCCCCGACCGTCGCGCTGAAAGAACGACTCACCATCGCGGCATATTCCAAGATGGCGATTGTCGGCGCCAGTCTGGCATGACAGTGAATGCGACACCTGACTCCGTGTTTTCGCAACTTATACGCTATCGTCAACCCCGTGCGGTAGGGCACGACTGGGTCCGCGGAAAGGGGATGATCCCCGCCTACTACTGAACGACACACACGCTGTCCTTCTTTCTACCTGTATCGCGACCAACAGGACTGATGAAAGGAGGATATTCATGAAATCACTACCCGAACGCCCCGACTTTGCGTTTCTGAAAAAAGAAGCCAAGGCGTTACGCACATCGCACAGAGAGAAGGACCCCGCCTGTTGCGATCGTATCCGTGACAACGATATGTCCTGCAAATTCCTGAGCGATACTGACATCCTTGACGGCCGATTTTCCATCAATTACGCACAGCGCATTGTTGCTCGTGAATACGGCTACACGAGCTGGGCCAGACTTAAGAAGTATGTCGAATCGATCGACCTGCCCCTATATAACAAGGTGTCGGACAGGCAGGGCTATCACCGCATCATCACCGACTCCTACGATGCGCGCAGCAACAACTATGACAAGAGTGCATGGCATCGCGAAGTTGCCCTGACGACCGTCAACTTCCGGCCGCCTGAACCCGGCCAACGTGTGCTCGACAACGCCACCGGCACAGGTACGGTCGCTTTTTATTGCGCCGAACTGGTGGGACCGACGAGCAAGGTGGTCGGCGTAGATATTTCCACAGGCATGCTCGGCAAGTGCCGGCAAAAGCTGGATGAGAAAAAGTTGTCCAACCTCGAGTTTATCCATGCCGATGGAGAACACCTCGATTTCAAGCCGAACAGCTTTGATCGGATCTATTGTGCAAACGCCATCTTCTGGATGACCAACCTTCAGGCCGCGCTGCGGCACTGGTACGAGCTGTTACGACCGGGCGGGGTGGTCGGCTTCAATGCCTCGCCTTCAAGTTCGTTCTTCTGGGGCCGGGCGGCGCGCAAAGCGCTGGCCACGGTCGGCATTGATTTTATCTGCAACATACCCGCGGGAGATGAAGTCGGCGCACGCGAAATGCTGGAGTGCGCTGGATTCGACAGTGTTCAAATGCACGTCGTGCCCAATGGCCACTACGTATCAACCGAAGACGCAAAGCAATCGCCGTTCCTCACGCTTGAGAGTTATGCGCCCGGTCAATATTCCCACCCTTTGGAGGGCGTACCGGAAGCGACCGTGCAACTGGCGCAGCGGGCGTTCAATGCGGAAGTGGATCAACACGCTACGGAACATGGCGTGTGGCACGACATGACACAGTACTATGTCTATGGCCAGAAACCCGGCCGCCAACCATAAAAAGCAAAGGGGGCCGGTGACAACGCGCACGGTTGGCGGCGCCATCTAGTCTTGGAGCCATGACTCCGAAGGCAGCAGGGTTGCGCTACGTCACCGATACCGTCCCAGGCATCCGCCGGCGGCGCTGCGGTCGGGGCTTCGCCTATTCCCACTCCAGCGGCCGCCCGGTACGCGCCGCCCGGGTGGTGCGCCGTATCCGGGCGCTGGCGATTCCGCCCGCCTGGACCGACGTTTGGATCTGCCCCGACCCAAGCGGGCATATCCAGGCGACCGGCCGCGATGGCCTCGGGCGCAAGCAGTACCGCTACCACGACGCCTGGTCGCGGGTGCGCGGCGAGGCCAAGTTCGCCAGCCTGCTGCAGTTTGCCGCCGCCCTGCCGCGGCTGCGCAGCCGCATCGCCCGGAACCTGCGCCGCGACACCCTTGACCGCCGCCGGGTGACCGCTGCAGCGGTGCGGCTACTGGACGCCATTCATATCCGGGTCGGTAACCAGGAGTACACCCGCCGCAGCGGGGCCCGCGGTCTCACCACTCTGCACAATCGCCACTTGCGCGTGCGCGGCGACTGCTTCGCCCTGCGCTACCGGGCCAAGGGCGGCCGGGAACGCCACGTGCAGGCCTGCGATCGAATCCTGGCTCGGCTGATGCGCCGCTGCCAGGACTTACCCGGGCAGGAATTGTTTCGCTATCGCAACGGCGAAGGCGCAGTGGCGGCTTTGACCTCCAGCGACGTCAATGACTACATCCACGAAGCGATCGGCGAGAAGTTCACTGCCAAGCACTTTCGCACCTGGGCAGGCACCGTACTTGCGGTGCAGGCCCTGCAACCTCGCGCCGAGGAAGGCAAACACAGCCGGCGCGCCCTGAACGCTGCCGTTGATGAGGTGGCTCGTCACCTGGGCAACACGAAGACCGTGTGCCGCAAGTACTATATTCATCCGGCTCTCACCGAGGCGTTCATCGACGGTCGCCTGAGTGACGCGATCGCCGGCGCCAACCCCGAGCGCGCACCGAAACGACTGCGCGCCGACGAACGCCTGACCTACGCGCTTCTGCACACACTCACGACTGCGGGCCGCAGATGACGCGTGAAACATGGCGGTGGGAAAAGGGAAAAGATTTAGTTATGCAGCTCGAACTCCGCACGTTTGAGTCTCCCCTGACTCCGGTTCTCGATGCGGCGAACGAGAGTGGACTCGATCTCATCGACGAAGCGCTCGCCATCGGTGAGTTGGCCGCGTTGGACGGCGGAGCGGATGAGATCCCATTCAGACGCGAACATAGATCCGTCGCCTTTTCTCCGCTATGGCAGCAACGCCCCTTGGATCGACACTGCGGCAAGTCTGAAACTGCTCATTCTTGCTGTCGAACGTCCGAAATCCGCGGTGCATAGCGGAATGCTTACGCGTTGCCACAGGCGCACGGATTGAACCCATTACCGGCGCCTCTGATTGCAGGCACGTCATCGCTATAGGTGCGGTTTGCAGTGACCAGGTCTGCAATAACCGAAAACCGGAGCGTCACGTTGCCATTGCTTTGTTTCGGAGGCTGACCTGCCCCTCGTTCTGCCGCCGATTACTGCGCTAACGCAATTCTTTAGAAAGACGCAGAAAGATCGCTTGGCTGTGTTCTCGATTGTCGGAGTGCAAGTACTCGTAGTCGAGATCCAGGTTGAGCCCATTGTGCAGCATCCAACCTGTGCCCGCGCCCAGCAGCAAGGAATTCGCTTCGCTGCGTGGCAGTTCCATTCGATATTGCGTGGTCAGAACGTCCGCATAGGAGATGATCGCATCGCTCCTGTCGTCGATCTGGCGTTGGTACTCCGCCCGTGCGCGCGGTCGCAGGATGCCGACACCGGTTTTGAACATCGATTGCACTCGCAATCCAAGCGACACCTGCTGATGAGTGGCCATTTCACGCCCGTAGTGCAACGCGTTGATCCCGGCGCCCGACTCCGTCACGGGGTCGAGACGATCATAGGAGAAATCATAGCGGCCGTACGGCGACACGACGTCGGACCCATGATGAAACTCGTAACCGCCGGCGAGCGATCCAAAGATTTGATTACCGGAACGGTCGCTACGGGCGAATTCATCGACCGCGGCGATATAACGCGAAGTCTGGAAGTCCAACGATCCGTAGCCGATCAGGCCATCGATGAACGTCGACGCGCCGGGCTGATAGCTGGCGTAGGCCGCAACACTGCTGCCGTTGGCAAGGCTGCGTGAACCATCGGCGCCGATCGTACTCCGATCATGCGCATAGCCGATGCCCATACCGATCTGCCAGTTACGACCCAACGCGCGGTCGGCGCCCAGGGTCACACCGTCGGTGGTGTAATCGACGCCTTGTGTGCCCGGTTGCTGCTCGACCGTGCCGATGCGCACATGGCCCGCGCCCCAGATGTTGAAACCAGCCACACTCCGCGTCGTAGCCGCAGTACGATTGGCCAGCTTCGCCAGATCGAGATCCACTGACGAGGAGGTCAACACCGAATACAACTCGGTGGCGAATGCGGTGAACGTCGCCATGCCGTCGCCGCCGTCGCCCGCCGGGTTCGCCGCCAGCGGCCGGTCGCCGCTGAGCGAAGCGCTGCCGGAACGGACGGCGCCGTCGATGGGCACGCTTCCACGCGCGTTCATAACGCCGGGTTGATTGCGGACAGTTCCGGAAACAGCCGTTTCCTGGCCGTACCGACTATGGAGCGACTCCATGCGCTGGCCAAAATTGCCGATCTGCGCACGCGTGAAGCGGGCCGCGGTGGTCGTCTGGATGTGCACTATGCCGGTGACGGCAGCGTCCTGGGTCGGATCCGGACGCGGCCCGGTGAAGGTCAACGTTACCTCCGCCGGCGTGGACGTCACGGTACCGTTGACGGCGACGTAGGAGAACCGATCCCCACCGAAGTAATTGTGCACCGGAGTGTAGGTCACCTCGGTACCACTGACGGAGACCGCGCCATGTTGCGGAGCGACGGAGATCTGCACGCTGCTGCCGACGATGAACGGCGCCAGGTCCAGCGTTGCTGGCGTATTCAGTTCGAACTGCATCGTCGCCGCCCCCGCCGTCGGCGTTGACGTTGGCGTGACCGGGCTGCTCGCCGCCGACGCCACGCTGGTTCCGGTCGCATTGGCGGCGGTGACGGTGAAGGTGTAGGCGGTGCCATTCGTCAGGCCGGTGATGGTGTGGCTCAAGGCGGTGGTTCCCGCATTGGTATCCACGCCGCCCGCCGGGCTCGAAGTGACCGTGTAGCCGCTGATCGCGCTGCCGCCGTCGTGAGCCGGTGCACTGAAGGTCACGGTCGCCTGGGTGTTACCAGGCGTGGCGGCGACATGGGTGGGCGCATCCGGGGCGACCGCCGGCGTGACCGTGCTGCTGGCGGCGGAGGCCGTGCCCGTACCCATGGCATTGGTGGCCGTCACCGCGAAGGTGTAGGCGGTACCGTTGGTCAGTCCCGAGACCGTAATAGCGCAGGCCGCAGGACCGGAACAGCTGCCGGTCAGGCCGCCGGGCGCCGAGGTCGCAGTGTACGTGGTGATCGCAGTGCCGCCATCGCTGCCCGGCGCGGTGAACGTCACGTTTGCCTGACCACTGCCGGCGGCAGCCGTGACGCCGGTCGGTGCGCCGGGAACTGTGGCATAGGCGAACAAGCCCGTACTGGTGCCCGTGCCGCTGGGTGTAACCACGGCGACATCGCGAGCGCCCAGCGTGCCGCTGGGGGTAGTCGCCGTGATGGTGCTGGCGTTCACCACTGTGACGGCGGTGGCCGCCGCGCCACCGATGGTCACCGACGTGGCGCCGGTGAAGCTGGTGCCGGTGATGGTGACTGCGGTACCGCCCGCCGTGGCGCCGTAGTTCGGGCTGATTGTGGTCACGGTGGGCATGGGCGCCGGTTTCACCGCCGCACTCGCAGTGGATGCGGAGCCCGTGCCGATGGCATTGGTCGCCGTCACGGTGAAGGTATAGCTAACGCCGTTGGTCAGACCGCTGACCGTGGTGTTGCACGCCGCGGGTCCGGCGCAGCTGCCGGTGAGGCCGCCGGGACTCGAGGTCGCGGTATACGAAGTGACGGCGCTGCCGCCGTTGGATGACGGGGCGGTAAAGCTCACGATCGCTTGGGCGTTGCCCGCGGTCACGGTCACAGCGGTGGGTGCGCCCGGGGCCGTAGCATAGGTAAACAGGCCTGCCACGGAGGCGCTGCCGCCGGCGGCCGTGATGTCGATCGTCGCCGAGCCGGTGCCGCTGGGTGTCGTCGCGGTGATCGTGGTGTCGTTCACAACGGTCATCCCGCTCATGGCCGTGCCATTCATGGTGAGCGAAGATACAGCCGTGAATCCGGTACCGCTGATGGTCACCGCCGTCCCGCCGCCGGCGGAGCCGATGTTGGGGCTGACGCTGGTCACCGTCGGATCATTCGCATAAGTGAACAGGCCGCTACCGGTACCGGTTCCACCCGTGGTGGTCACGGACACGTCCCGGGCGCCCGCGGTGCCGGCCGGCGTGGTCGCGGAGATCGTGTTGGCGTCCAACACCGTCATGGCGCCGGCGGCGCTACCGCCGATGGTGACCGAGGACGCACCGCTAAAGTTGGTACCGGTGATGATGACCGACGTACCGCCTGTGGTCGGGCCGCTCGACGGCGAAATGCCGGTAACCGTTGGGGTGGTCACGATGGTGGCGTTGCTGGTGTCCGCGGTGGTGGTGCTGTTGCCCGCGTTGTCGCTGACGGTAACGCTGACGTTCCTGTTCGTGCCGGCGGTGGCACCTGCGGTGATGGTATAAGTCGCGGTCCAAGTGCTGGCGCTGTTCGACGCGGAAATCGCCGAACCGCCGCCGAAGGCGGAGAAGTTCACGGTCACACCGCTGATGGTGTCTGTGTTGTTGTCGCCGCCGGCAGTGTTGTTCCAGGTCGCGGTAACGGTATCGCCGATTTTATAGGCGCCGCCAGTGCCGGTGCCGCCGGAAATGCTGATGTTGGCGTCGGTCACGGTCGGCGCGACGTTGTCCAGCGCGGCGTTGGTGCTGTCGGCAGTGGTGGTGCTATTGCCGGCGTTGTCCGTTGCCGTGACCGAGATGTTCTTGTTGGTGCCGTCGATGGCGCCCGCGGTAATGGTATAGGTTGCCGTCCACGTACCCGCGCTGTTCGACGCAAAAACTGCCGAACCACCGCCGAAGGCGGAGAAATTCACGGTTACACTGCTGATGGTGTCGGAATTGTTATCGCCGCCGGCAGTGTTGTTCCAGGTGGCGGTGACGGTGTCGCCGATTTTGAATGCGCCGCCGATGCCGCTGGCACCGGAGATGCTGACGTTGCCGTCGGTCACGGTCGGCGCAGCGTTATCCAGCGTCGCATTGGTGGTATCGGTCGTGGTAGTGCTGCCGGCGCTGTTGGTCGCCGTTACGGAGACGTTTTTGTTGGTGCCGTCGATGGCGCCCGCGGCAACGGTATAGGTCGCGATCCAGGTGCCGGAACTGTTCGAGGCCGCGACCGCCGAACCGCCGCCGAAGGCGCTGAAATTCATTGTGACGCCGGTGATACCCGAGTTGTTGTCACCGCCCGCGGTATTGTTCCAGGTGGCGGTGACGGTATCACCGATCTTGTACGCACCGCCGGTGCCGGTGGCACCGCTGATACTGATGTTGGCATCGGTCACCCTGGGCGCAGGCGCGGTGGCGTTGGCGATGATGAATTTATCGAAGGTGATTTGGCGCACGTAATCGCTGGAGGAGGCCGTATACGTGACTTGAAAGCCGGTGATATCGGTGAATGCGCTGTAATCTCCGCCCGAAATGGGGCCGCCCGCGCTGTACGAGTCCGTGAAGGTGGTCGCCACCGTGCCACCGCCGCGCTTGTATCCCGTGACCGTGAAGTCGATATTGATCGAGCCGCTATTGTCGACCAGCGTCAGGCCCGTCAGGTCGAAGCTGCCGAGATTGGTGCCGTCCGCGGCAACCGTGAAGGTTGCGGTCCCTCCCGTCGCGGAGTCTGTCAAATAGAATCCGTTTGCGCCGGGGGTGAAGTTATCACCCCAAAGGCTGTAGCCGGAATTATTCGTAAACGTAAAGCCGGATACGAAATAGTTCAGCGACGGGCTCCCGTTGGCCATCGTATCGGCGATGTCCTGCGTACCGTTGGCTGGCAACGCCAGTAGATGGCTGTAGCTCGCTTGCGCCTGGTCGCTGATTGCTTCGGCTACGAACATCGGCCCGGTCTGCGTTTCCAGCGTCCAGTTGCCGCCCATCGCGGTGGAACCGGTGGCGTCGGTGGATGCGGCGACTGCTACACCCGCTAACCGATGCAGCTGCTCCAGGAAGCGCGCGCCGGCGCTGTCTTTGGCGACGTTACAGCCGTACAACGCGAGCCCACCGCGGTCATTTAGTGCCCGGCCCCAGGTCTGCAACGCCGCGCGGTAGCGTTCGGCGTTGTCACCGGTCAAGCGGCTCGAACCCAGGGCAACTTCGCCTGGCGCACCGTGGGAAACGATCTGCACGCTATCGAGGTCGCGATAGGTGGCGAGCGCCGCGGCGATCTGCTGCACACCGTCGCGATCGCCGCGCAAGCGGATCACATCCACCCCTGCGCTCACAGCGGACGCAAGCTGCTGCGAATCCTCGACAGCAGCATCCACGAACAACACGCTCCGGGCGCGGCTGGTCTTATGGGTTGGTTGGCCCGCGTGATCGAAGGCTGACAACCCCATCGCTATTGCCAATAAGAATACGAGCAGGAACGGAATGACCGGGTTGCAGGTCGCGGCTTGTTTCAACGCCGGCCAGGCGCATTTAGAATTGATCACGCGGATGTCTTCCGGGAAATGTACATGAGACCGGACATCTCTTCGACCCGGAGCGCGAATGCTTTAGCGGAATATGACCGCATCGCGGCGCGATACTGCGCTTGACTTGAGCCTAACTTCAGTGGCGCAGCGCCGGTCAGGATGACGCGGCCTCGCGCGGAAACGGGCGGTGTGGTCGGGCTGCTAGACTGCGGGATCTCGGTACATCAGAGAGATTCATGGACGCGCGATTCGACACGAATACGTGGCAAGGCCGTATGCGCCGTGCTTCGAGCTCGTCTTCGCGGTCTCCCAACTCTCCCATTATCTGACTGCCGATCCGTTCTGGCGCGGAATCTGGCAAAATTGAATGGTGGGTGATGACGCCGCACGACACCGATGAAATCGCGATTTTCTGAAGGCGTGGAAGACGGCGAAAGCGGAGGTCACCCCAGCCGTGTTCTTTACGCATACTCCGCGGGGTCGCCGCCTACGCCGGTGGGGCTACCAGGTGAGCCGGGAGGTTGCTTAGGCGCACGATATCACCCCAGGTCAAGACGCCGATCACATCGTCGCCCTCGTTCAGAGTTCCCTCGCGGGTGACGAGCACGAGATCGGACTCGGCTGCGCGCATTTTGCCGACGACGTCGAACATCATTTCATCTTTTGCCGCGATTACAAAGTTCGACCGCACGAGGCCACTCCAGTTTATAGCCGCACGCCCGAGAAACACGTCGCGTGGAATGTCTTCGGACGAAACGATGCCCATGATCTGGCCGGCATTCAACACGAGCAGATGCGGCCGCCTTGTGGCCTTGCGCATTTGCCGCTGCAGCGATCGGCCCTCGTCGCCGTGGTTGACTCGAAGCGTGGGCACGCTTAACACGTCCTCTGCCGTGCGCAACATGTAGACTGGCGTATGCAAAGAGTCCGGCAAAAAGTGCCCCCGCCGCCTCAGCTTCAGTGTGTAGATGCTGTCCATCATAAATACGCGTCGGATGCCGTAGGCAACCGATACGGCGGCCATAAGCGGTACGATCACATAGTAGTCGCGCGTCATTTCGAAAATCATGACGATCGATGTGATGACAGCGCCCGTCGCCCCGGCCACCAGCGCCGCCATGCCGATGATCGCAGTATTGGTCGGGTCGAGGCTCAATCCAGGTACGACCTGCGATATCAGCAAAGCGTACGCGCCACCCAGCACGGCGCCCATGAATAGCGAAGGCGAAAATATGCCTCCTGATGCCCCGGACCCCAACGACAAAGACGTGGCTAGTAATTTTGCACCGAACAGTAACAGGAGCAGGATGGGGCTGATCGAGGTCTGATTCAGCACGTCCTGTATTGTCGCGTAGCCGACGCCTTGCACGTAGTAATGCCCGGCATAATGCATGAACAAGTACATCATGACTCCGACCAGCGCCATCCCCGACATGTGGCGCACGTAATAGCCTCCCGGGATCCCGTTGAAGACGTCTTCGAACCAATAAATAGCACGAATGTACACCACGCTCACCAGACCCAGAATCGCACCGAGGACAAGATAGGCTCCCAACACGTTCAACGCAGTCAGGTGTGCGGGCA
The DNA here is from genome assembly GCA_963773585.1 of uncultured Gammaproteobacteria bacterium. Classification (GTDB taxonomy): domain Bacteria; phylum Pseudomonadota; class Gammaproteobacteria; order JASBUN01; family JASBUN01; genus CAVXJN01. The sequence goes on along the minus strand of CAVZBR010000004.1, from coordinate 978,978 downwards.
TCAAAGTCAGCGCAGGGATAGTGAACGACGGATGCACACCGAAAAAGGCTTGCCCGATGAATGCGCCCGAGACGGTGGAGATCGCCACCGGTATCATGGTGCGCGCGCTGATTTCTGGGAGTATCAGTTCGGCAGCGAACAACAATCCGCCGATGGGCGTATTGAAGGTTGCGGCGATGCCACCGCCTGCACCGCCGGCAATGAGCGTGATGCGCTGCCACTCGGAAAGCCGCAAGAGCTGTCCGAGTATGGAGCCAAACGCTGACCCGATCTGGATAATCGGTCCTTCACGGCCTACTGCAGCGCCGGAACCGATGGATATGGATGACGCCAGCGATTTCACGGCCACGACCACGGGACGGATCACGCCTTTTCGATAGTACACAGCCTCCACAACTTCTGGCATGCCATGCCCTTTGGCTTCCGGCGCGAACGTCTTCACCAGAAAGGCGACGAATGCCGCACCGGCGACGGGTACCAGTATCACCCCCGCACCCCATGCGCTCGGGGGGGTGTGCAAGCTGGTGTCGTAAGAAAAGGAAAACCTGCCAAAGAAGAAAAGGTTATGAAAAACCGCGATCAGCGCCCGAAAGACCACCGCCCCCAGGCCAGCGACCAGCCCTACGACCACGGCGAGCAGCGCCTGCCGCAAAAGGGATTCGTCCGCGAACACGCGTAAGTCTTGTTGGGCGTTGCGCATTCTCTCCGCCCTTTAGGAATGTACAGTTCGTGATCAGAGCATGGCACGGGACAGGTGGTACAGCCAGTGTGGAAACTGACGGTCCAATAGGCCCGCAAGTGCGCAAATCACGCGCTGGACCGTCTGGACTGCAGTCTGGCGTCCTGACCCGCCCGCATGACCGGCCGGCGTCGCGGAGAACTGATTGGATTTCACTGGATTTCAATGGCGCCTTGAGGCAGAAGACGCGGGCCACGCGACGACGGACTATGCTTAAAGACGCTGAACGCGGTTCGGCATCGGCATCAGTCGCGTCCCTTTCACAGTCAGGGATATCTCAGGCTTTTGGACATGGAGCCATACCGACACATCCTGCTGGCCACCGATCTTTCGGACGATGCCGACGCAGCTTCGGTGCGAGCGGTCGATATCGCCCAACGTTACGACGCGAACCTCACCCTGCTCCACGTCGTGGACTATTCCATCGACGATCTGGCTGTCGAATGGCTCGAGCCTCCAGACATTCCTGCTGCCGAGTTCTTGCGCACGCGCGCGCACCAGGCGCTTCTTGAACTTGCGCGCGCGCTCGGCCGGGAGCACGCGCAGACTGCAGTGGTCATGGACGTCAAGTCGCCCGTACGGGAAATCCTGCGGTATTCACAGGATCACGCGGTAGATCTCCTCGTGATCGGCGCCCATGGCCGGCACGGGCTGGCCACTTGGCTGAATTCCGCCAGCACGAATGTGCTGCATCATGCCGGTTGCGACGTTCTGGCAATCCGAATCGGCGAATGACTCGGCGAAAAGGCCGCGGATCAGGGGTCTGCTGGGTGGCACGCCCAAGCGCGAAAAAGGTGCGCCAGGAGAAACGAGAAATGAGAGAACGGACCGCGCATTAACCGACCCCGGTCAAGTGGCACGGGTATTTGCCTGACGTTGCCGCCGTCTAATTGAATCTGCCGGTTGCCAAGTGTGCACCTGAATTATCATTCAATCGCCTGTTTCGTCTCCGAAACGTAACAGACACCCATCGGGATCAAGGCGATCGCGGTATGCTCATGGTGTTGCATCGCCCCTGACGGCAAGCCGTCCCAGAAAAAGCTCAGTTCCCCCGCGCGGCCACGTGTTTGTTCAGATCCCAAGGCTATATCAGATTTATTTCTCCAGCTCGAACCCTATCCGTTTGGGCTTGGGGGCCCCTGGTCCTCGACACGCCGCCCGAGAATGAACGCGATCTCGTCGACGTAGCGCATGCGACCGGGTCGCGCACACCTGATCGAAGCCTATGTGCTAGTACACGCTTGATTTTCTTGGCATGGCAGTTCTTCGCGACTGAAGGCTTACAACCTGCCTTTCCTTACCCGTGATCACCAGGCCCCTCGTAAACGGTTCTCGCCTCCCCCTATCGGAACTAGTCGGATAGCACCAACTTTTCGGCTGCAATGGATCCATATCAACACAGCCCTACACCAATGATAGGAATTATAAAGACGAGGCATCAACACTGGCCGTGGTGGATGTGAGAGGACCCTTCGAAAGCCGAAACGCAGACGAGCTGCGACGCAGCATCGATCACTTGGGCGTTGTCGCGTTCATCATCGACGTAGACACTGACGGCGAGTTCCGGTGGGCTGCAATCAATGAACGCCACGAGCAAATGGCGGGCCTGCGCCACGCTGAAGTCGGCGGTCGCCGGGTCGACGAGATTCTTCCACCGGAAACGGCCCAAGGCGTCCAAGCCAACTACCGCCGTTGTGTCCGCGAGCGCACGGCGATCGACTACCAGGAGGCGCTGAATCTTCCCATCGGCACCACCACCTATTGGCGCACCACTCTGGTGCCTTACATGGACTCCACAGGCCGAGTGTTCCGCCTGCTCGGAATTTCATTCGAGATCAGCCGCACGGTTCATTTGGAACTCGAGACTCGATATCAGTCGACCGTGCTTAGCGCCTACCTGGACGAATCGCCGGACGGAATTCTGGTGGTCGACGCCGACAATCATATGAAGACGTGGAATCGTCGCTTCCTGGAGATCTGGGACATACCCGAGTCGGTGCTGGAGGCCGGTGACGGGGTGGGTGCACTTGCCGCGGTGCGAAACCAGCTGCAGAATGCGGAAGGGTTTATCGCCCGAGTCCTGGAACTCTACGAGCACCTGGATCGGGACGAGCCCAGTTATCGCTTCGAGATGCGGGACGGTCGCGTTTTCGAACGCTATTCCCGTGGACTGCGGAATTCCCATGGCACCTAATGGGGCCGAATCTGGTTCTACCGGGATGTTACCGCACGCGAACGAATGACCGAAGAGTTGCAGCGGCTTGCGTGGACCGACACGCTCACCCTCACTTCGAACCGGCGCGCGCTCATGGACGCACTGGCGGAGGAATATCGAGGCGCTCGCCGATATGAACACCCGCTCACGATATTGATGATGGACCTGGATCATTTCAAAGCGGTGAATGACCGCTACGGACATGAGGCTGGTGACTCGGCTCTGCGGTCGTCCGCGGATGCGATTCGCCCGCTGTTACGCGATACAGACCATTTCGCTCGCATGGGTGGCGAAAAATTTGCCATTTTGCTACCCGAAACCGACCTTGCAGAAGGCAGCCAGATCGCCGAACGCCTTCGCCGGGCAGTGGCCGGTGCCCGCGTGCCCAGTTCACAACGAACGTTCAGCATCACCGTTAGTATCGGTGTCGCCGAAATGCACGCCCACGATGCAGGCGGCGAAAGTATATTGAACCGCGTAGACCGTGCACTGTATGAGGCCAAGGCCGAGGGGCGCGACCGGGTTGCGGGGAAATAAGGGTATGCAAGCATTCGGAAAAGGAAAAAAGTAACGGGTTAATTTTCCAGCAGATCGAGCTTCCAAAAATCGATCTGCCCTTTTTCTCTCCGGCACCCTTACTCTACGGAAAAAATCGATATCCCGTTCCCTGCGCTTCCCTTTACGACGTCAGGCGAATATTCGTGCAACTTGGCCGGAGTCCGCCGACGGGCGTCCCCGGTTTTACGTTGCGTCAATCACGTTCCGATTACGTTCTTTCTTTCCACATTATATTCGCTCTTATATTTAAGGGTTAATCGCGCTCAAGCATGACGCTCACCACGTTTTAAACCGGCCACAAACTTCGTTCAACATTTCGGCGCCTTGGTCGTTACAACCACTGCACTGGCTATGTAGTTCCCCGTAATTTCCTCTCTTAATGAAGAGCACCACCAGGTATTTTCATTCAGGAACGGGCTTCACAACACCGTTCTGATACCGACCATCACCGAGCGTGAGAAATGACAAAACTCAATATCAGAAAACTGCAGTGGCTATTACCTGTATCGCTCGGGATCCTGACTCCTGTCGCAAGCGCAGATGTGTATCTGAACGGCGCCGATGTCGGCACCAGCTACTCCACCAGCGGCGATCTCACCGGCACCAACGCTTCGAACCTGCTCAATATCGATGCCACCAATGGCGGAGCCACGAGTCTGACAATCCAGGCCGGCGACACCATAATGGATAACGACTTCCGTACGATCTACATATACGGAGGCGCAACCCTTGGCGATCTGACGAACTTCGGGACCATCATCGGCGACACCGGAAATCCAATTTACGTCACAACCTCAAGCACGATCACCAGCTTCAGCAACAGCGGATTGATTCAGAGCAACACGAATGGGATTGCCTCATTCCTTTCGTACGGAACCGTCGGCACTTTTTTGAACTCCGGCACGATTGAGCACACCGGAAGCTCGTCCGCGGTGATCTATAACAATGCGACCAGCGTGCGCAACACCGGGTTGATCAAGTCCAACACAGGACACGGCGTAGTCATCGGATATCTCAACGTCGCTTCCGGCGGAGACTTCGTGAACGATGGCACCATCGTGACCAATGGCGCATCGGGGATAGAAGCAGTCCAGATCGGCGATGGCGCCGATGCCGATGTACTTTCCAGCTTCACGAACAACGGCATCATACGCAACACCGGCGCGGGCGCGGCCATTTCGGTCAACCCCAACGCAACGGTTACCAACGGTATCACCAATACCGGACTTATTGACGGCGCGGTGTCACTCAACACTGCCACGTTGAATCTCAACGGTACGTCGGGTCGCATCACCGGACCCGTGAGCGGATCTACCGGCTCCGCGGTCAATGTAAACGGGACGTTCACCACCGAGGGCACAGTCAGCGTAGATACTTTCAACATCGCGTCCGGCGGCTTGCTGTCGATGGCCCATACCGTCACCGCTACTACCTTTACCAACGGCGGAACACTTTCCGTGCCGAGCCCGGGCGTTACGACACTCGCGGGGTCGGGGACTTCGAGCACTATCAGCGGGAACTACGTGCAGTCCGTGAACGGGGTCCTACGAACCAACGTCGCGGACGGTTCCAATTACTCGCAACTGGTCGTTACCGGCACGGCGACCCTGCCAAGTAATGCAAGGATCGACGTGAATGTCGCTGATCCGGGCTATATCTTCAGCGCGACACGGCTCCAAGACATCATCGTGGCCGGCACGTTGGCATCGGACGGAACGTTCGCGGTCACCGACAACTCCACCCTGTTCAATTTCAATGCCGTCAAGGATGGCGACTCCGTGGACCTGACACTCAGCGCCGCCGGGTACACCGGGGTCACAGACGCCGTCATGGCCACCGGCAACACGATGGCAACAGGTGCGGCTGCCGCGCTCGACACCGTGATTTCTAGTTCACCGAGCAGCGAACTGTCCCGCCAGTTTCTGGCACTCACCAGCTCGCAGCAGGTCTCCGACGCGGTCAGCCAAAGCCTGCCGGCAATGGCGCGTGGGATCGCCGTTGCGAGTCGAAGCGCCATGCGCAGCGTCAACCGAAGCATCCGATCCAGATTGGACGATGTGGTTGGACTGTCGAGCACCGAAAAGAAGAACGCGGACAAGCGGGTCTGGATCAAGCCGTTTGGATCGTGGGCAGATCAAGACTCCCTCGGCGGGGTACCCGGCTTTGACGCCCGCACCTACGGTGCCGCGCTGGGCGCCGATACAGCGGCTTCGGATTCGGTGCGCCTGGGTGTCGCGGGGGCATATGCAAAGACAGAGCTCGAAAGCAAGTCGGCGGTTGCGCCGCAAGACGCCACGCTCGACTTCTACCAGCTGATCGGCTATGGACGCATGAGCCTGGATGAGTACACCAGTGTCGACTTCCAGGCGGACGTCGGTAAGTACACTACCGAAGCTCACCGTCAAGTCAGCTTTGCCTCGAGCATCGCCAGCTCCGAGTATGACAGCCACACGGCCCACGCCGGCGCTGGAATCGGGCGCCGCTATGACTTGAACCAGCAGGCGCAAGTGCGCCCGTCGCTGCGCATCGACTACACCCGCATCAAGAATGACGCCTATTCAGAAGCAGGCGCCGGCCCAATCAATCTAGACGTCGACAGCGCGAAAACCGAAGAGTTGCTGTTGAGCCTGGAGGCACAGGGGCGCTACCGCTTCGACCGCCGCAGTGCGATCAGTGGCGACGTTGGAATCGGCTACGATGCAATCAATGAACGCACCACCGTCAACGCAGCCTATGCCGGAGCCCCCGGAGTCCGATTCACCACCCGTGGCGCCCACTCGAGCCCCTGGATCGGCCGAGTCGGGTTCGGTGCATCGCACAGAACCACAAGCGGCGTGGAACTGTTCGCGCACTACGATGCCGAGTTCCGAGAGCAGTTCATCAATCAGACCTTTGCGCTCACGGCACGCTACGCGTTTTAGAAGGAAATGGAGACGGGTGTCAGAAAGCAGGAAAACAAAGGAACAAGGGGAAAAGGACTGGTTTCTTTCGCGCGGTCTCTTGGCGTCGCAGTGCCGATGCGACTGACGATTTAAACGGTCCCTTTCCTGGCCGTGACGACGATGACTATGAAAAGGATTCCCGGCCGTCACGATCCCTGTCGATCCGTCTGTTTTTATTGTTCGAGCCGTTGCAAGGCAACGATGCGCTCGGCCAACGGCGGATGGGTCATAAACAGGCGTCCAAGGGTCCTCTTGAGGTCGCCGGCTATACCGAAGGCTGCCATCTGGTCCGGCAAAGGCGCCGGATGCGCCTGCTGCAGTCGTTGCAAGGCGCTGACCATCTTGTGACGTCCCGCCAACTGCGCACCGCCGCGGTCGGCACGGAATTCGCGTTGGCGAGAGAACCAAAAGACAATCATCGACGCGAGAATACCGAGCACCAGCTCGGCAATGATCGCGGTAATCCAGAACGCCGGGCCGTGCCCGCGTTCCGTCTTGAACACAACCCGGTCGACCACGTGCCCCACCACGCGCGACAGGAAAATCACAAACGTGTTCACCACGCCCTGGATCAGCGCCAGTGTCACCATGTCGCCATTGGCAATGTGGCTGATCTCGTGTCCGAGCACCGCTTCCACTTCGTCTCGACTCATGTGTTGCAGCAAGCCCGTGGACACGGCCACCATCGAGGAGTTTTTGGTCATACCGGTCGCAAAGGCATTCGGTTGTGGCGACTCAAATACCGCGACTTCCGGCATTCCGATCCCGGCCTGCTGCGCCTGCCGAGTCACGGTCGACACCAGCCAACGTTCGGGCTCGCTGCGCGGCTCGGATATGACCTTGGCGCGCGTGAGCCGTTTCGCCGTCCATTTGGAAATGGCCAGCGAAATCAACGAGCCGCCGAAACCAAAGACCGCGGCGAAAATCAGCAGCGAGTTCAAGTCAAGGTCGACTCCATTGGCCTGCAGAAAACCGGTGAAGCCCAGCAGTCTCGCCGTAATGCTGAGTACGAAAATGACGGCCAGGTTAGTAGCCAGGAACAGCACAATGCGCTTCATGCCCATGTCTCCGGGAAAATAGACGACCAACTGAGGGATTGGGGGCGCGTGCCCCCACATTCAATCACTTGACCGCCCCCAACAGACAAAAGTTCACTTGCGGGCACGGGCCGGCGTGAAAATGTGGAAGACAATGAAAGAAAAGGGCGCCGAAGCTTGAGCCGTGGACGTCTTGGCATAGCGGTTCCTTCGCGTTGCCGCTTCGGATTGTCGATTGCGTATCACAACCGCAAGCTGGGCCGAAGTGATCCCTCTGAGCTGCCGCCAGTCTTCGGCTGCGAACCTGAAAGACCCGCCGGGGTCGTTCCCAGACGGGGCCTGTTGGGCGCGCGGACGGTTTTGACAACGTCTTTTTGCGCCGGCTAGAGCCGGTACCCGCGGCGTCGCGCGTATGGCCGTTCAATCTGTTCCCGGAGTCGATCATCGCCCGCAGTAATGGACCGCCTTGCGGATCATACGAAGGTCATGTTCGTTCAGCTGTTCCACTGAGAGCTCGCGCTAGGCATGGCAGCGCACCTCCACCGTGCCCGCTCGGAAAGTGAAAAGGAGTCGGCGACAAGTGAAAGCGCAAACTCTTCGCATTTGTCACCGACCTCTTTTAGTCCGTGATTTTTCTATTTTGCTTAGCCGTAATATTAGCGAAAATTGGGATCTGACCCCTATTTGGGCCGTTGCCCAATACGCCCGGCGCGTCACACTCGGGATGCGCGCACGATCACTGCGCGGCGTGTCGGACTATCTCGTTCGTCAGGTGGAAGCGACTCCGAACATCCAGGTACGTTACGGCTGCTTCGCAGTCCGGCGCGAAGCGCTTCAATCGTAGGCCGCTCCTCCTCGAAACAAGCATGCCCGGCGTGTTCGCCGCCGGCGACGTTCGACACGGGTCGGTGAAACGCGTGGCGTCAGCTCTCGGCGAAGGCTCCATCGCCATACAGCTACTGCACCAGTACTTCGCCCTCGAGCAGACGTACTCGCAGAGTCTTGAGAGCGATACAACGAGCGTTGTCGCTTGATTTACACACCAAAGCCGGAATAACAGGACGGATCTATTTGACGACGCTGGGGCGCGGAACGCGCTAAAAATAAATCCGTCACCTTTTCTGCTGTCAGCAGTTTGTGCGACAAACGGCCCGCGAAATCAGGGGCGCAGGAATGCCATGAACTATGCCGCCCACAGTGTTGGGCTGGCGACAGCGCTGGCCTTGGTAGAAATCGGCGTTATTGGAATCGTCCAGGCGGGTGAGATCTCCAGCCACGAAATGCAGCTGGAGAAGCGTTTCCAGATCCTGGATCAGGATGCCAACGGCGTAATCGACAACCGGGAGGCAAAAGCGGACGTACGGCTGAATGCTGCATTCGACCGCTTTGCCAACAAGACGCTCGACAAGCCTCGGTTCCCAGCCTGGTCTAAGGTGGATGACCTCGAGGCGTCCAAGGAAGACCTCGGCGACTGAAATGCACTGCGCAGTGGAGCCGTCTTTCACAAGTCGGCTACACCATTATCGCCGACGTGAAGCTCGGCGGGAAAAAACGGGGACCGCCCACGATTTTTCCGCTCCCGGTTGCTTGTTGCCGGATGGCGAGAAAACGTGGTCTGTCCCCGGTCGAAGTACCGCGACAGTATTATCCAATTTTCCCAATACTCAGATGGACCCCAGCTGGAGCACGGTTGGCGGGAAGCCGTGGCGCAAGGCGACGTAGCCGGCGCCTATTGGGCCTTGCTTACCCATCCTACGCTTCCGTCCTCGTTGCAGGAGCGGGTCACCGGCGAATTGCACATGCTTTCCCATCTGGGCGGCGCCAGTCAGCGTAGGAGTGTGAAGCGCATACGTTGGTTGGAAAGCCGCGTTGCGTCGCTGCTGACCAAGTTGGAACAGCGCCAACAGGACCTGCACCGCCGTCAGAATCAGTACAACGAGAAACTACAGTACTTGCAGCAACGGCTTCGCGCGGCGATCCGCGCCGAACGGCAATTGGTCGACGCCCGTGCGCGGTTGGATGAGCTGGAGAATAACGATCTGGTGCGCCGACTGCACGCCCAAGCGAAGTCCTATGCCGCCCAGCTAGCGGAGTCGCGTCTGGCACGTGAACGCGCTGAAGCCGGGCGTGACGGGGCGCGCCAGCGCGCTGAGTTCGAGCATCGCGCACATTGCCAAACGCGCGAGTTGCTGGGTCAGACCTGCCGCGAAAGGGACGCATTGGAGATATACGTGCAAGCGCAGCTGGATGACGCGTGCACCGAGCCTTGCCAAGGACAGACAAGCAAACAAACCTGCGACGTGGATCTGTGCGGACGCTGCATCCTATACGTAGGCGGTCGTCAGAATGTAACGGCTCATCTCACCCAATTGGTGCAGCGCTGCAACGGTCGGTTGATTTGTCACGACGGCGGCCTCGAAGACAGTCGCGCTCACTTGGCCAACCTTCTTCCCCAAGCCGATGCCGTCGTTTGTCCGCTCGATTGTGTCAGCCACGACGCTTACCAGCGCGTCAAGCAGTTCTGCAAGCAATACGCCAAGCGCTTGGTGTTGCTTCCTTCTGCCAGCATGTCGGCATTCGTGGAGCGGCTTAGGGAGTTGCAGCCTACCGCAAGCTGAAAAAAAGAATCGGAGTGAGGCGCCACGTGAAAAGGGGTTGGAATGAGCTGCCCCCCCGATTGATTCTGTCGGCTAACCCTGCTTGCTCCGCTGCGGGGATTAGGGAAAATCAATCCGCCCCGTTCGCTCTCTCGTGAGCTGGCCCCGCTGAAAGGGAAAATAGTCTGTGCCCTTTTACTGATGGTCCATTCCCGACGGACCCCTTGCTACCCCTTAGTTATCGCAGCTTGCCCGCCCTATTCAGTGGAGCGCAGCACCAGCACCGGGAGCGTGCCATGGGTGATGACCTTGTGGGTCTCGCTGCCGAGGACAATGCCCTTGACTCCGCGCCAACCATGGGACGCCATGGCAATGAGGTCGCAGCCGCGGTTCCTCGCCGTCTCGATAATCGCTTCGTAAGGATGGCCGTGGATGCGGTAGACTCCCTCATAGGGTACATCCTGGCTATTGGCTGCCGTCTCGATGGCGCCGAGATAATGCGCGGCCATTCCTTGTGCCCGCTGCTCGTGTTCGTCCGCCGTCGCGGGTGGCGGGGGCGGTCCCTCCGGCAGAGTGCCCGGCATGGTCCATCCTTGGCCGTACGCGCGAATGAAATCCCGATGAGCATCGGGCGTGTCAAATTCCGGTATCACCGTGATCCCCGTGACCCGGCCGCCCAACGCCTTGGCCAGGGACACCGCTTCCTCGATCGCCTTCCTCGATAGCGGGGATCCGTCGGTCGGTATCAAGATGTGCTTGTACATGGGCTGCCTCCTTGGCCACTCGCGGCCGTTTGGGATCGTTGAAAGCCGCGGCGGATGCGTGTCTACGCGTCAACGGGGCTGCCTGCCTGTCGATCCCACTTCGTGCCGGCCGCTATGCCGCTGTCGAGACCAATCCGCTGGTGCCTCCGACCGCGTCCGTCTGCGCATGCGCTCCTACGGCGGTTCGCGTGGTTGGCCGTGTGTGCGCCTCTAACCCAGCGGCAGCGCCGCATCAGAGTCTAGACGAAATCGCCGGGAATTGGGGTCACGCCGCCGGGGAATTGGGGTCAGATCCCAATTTGTCCTAATACACTCCCGCAGGCACCCGCTCAGGCATCCGAAGCGGGCACCGCTGACTCTCTCGTGCGAGGCCGCCCCGGCTTGCCCGGCCGCGCCCGTCGCTGAGTCATCCGCTCAATTCTGTCCTTGAAGTCATCCCGGCCCAGTACCAGTGGCTGGTTCAGGGCAACGCGGATCGCGTGGGCCTCGCCGGGTTCCAGGTGCGCCCGGAACAGCTCGCGGTAGGTCCGTTGCCGACCCGCCCTTGCAGTATCGAGTGACTGAAAGAGGGCGTGAGGCGCGACAAGCGTGTCCGGTTCGCCAAGAGCGTTTGCGCGGTAGCTGGACCACGGATGTTCACCGGGATGCCTCACCATACCTGAGCGCACCGGGTTGAGCTCGATGTAGCGCATACAGGTCAGCAGATACGCGTCCGAGCCAACCAGACTGGCCTTGAAGCGGCCCTCCCAGAGCGTGCCGCTGCGCCTGTACACGCCGTTGATGTGGCGTACGTACTTCCGACCGAGATCCTGCATCATGTGCGAGATACGGTATGCAGTGGAAGGCGTGGCCAGCACGTGCACATGGTTGGTCATCAGCACATAGGCGTGAATGTGGCAACGATTGCGGTCTGAGGCCTCCTTCAACAGGTCCAGGTAATGCCGATAATCGTCTTCTGCGAAGAAACAGGGCTCCCGATTGTTGCCCCGTTGAATGACGTGCTGGGGCATGCCGGGAAGCGCAAAGCGCGGTTTTCGTGGCACAGTTCACCTCCTTGTGAACCGGTATCGTCGGATTCAGATTCAGATACGCCCTTCCGGGGGGCGAATACCAGCGGAAATCGGGGCCGCCGCCTTCCTTCCGCTCTCGCTCAGAACGGCAAAGCCTTCAATGCGGCTGCGCCTGCGGGCGTCAATAGCCAAACAAGGGCCACGCAGTTCAATAATGCCGTCACCAAAAACACGGAGCGAAAAGCCTGCTTCGTGGACTTGTGGCGCAGCTTCTGCTGGGCGATCAACGCGCCTGGCCAGCCTCCGACGAGCGCCAGCATATGCAACGTGCTCTCTTTGGTTCGCCAAGCGTTCCTCTTCGCCGCAGCTTTGTCCGACGCATAGACGGCGAATGTGAGCACGCTTGCCGCTGCATACGCTGCGAACACGAATGGCGGTAACCTGCCGGACGTCGCCAACGCGGCGACGATGCCAAGAAAGCTGCCCGCGCCCAGTATCGGCAACCACCTTTTCGTTCGCTTTCGTTCCACGGAAAGACGGTCACCGGCCAGTGTCGCCCTGGCCGCGCAGGGCCGACCCTGCTTACCCTTGGACAAGGCATACGTGACCACTTGGTTAAGCTCGGGGCGGCGATTGCGATTGCCGAACGCGCTGATGTGAACGAACACGCGTCCATGCCCATCGGCGGGAGTAATGAACCCGTAGCCCTTTTCGTCGTTCCAAGATGTGACCCGACCTTTGACGCGCACGCGGCAGCCCTAGCTAGGGAGACGATGAAAGTCGACCACTATCCGGAAGGACGTGGGTTGGTCCATATTATTCGACGCTTTGGACGCGAACATTAGCGGAAATTGGGATCTGACCCTGAATTTGCTGAATTTGCGGTTTTTGACCGCGGTTTTCCTAATCCTGGGCGGCGCGCCGTAAGTGGGCTTCGACCCGTACAGCATTCATCAGACTTTCGTCCTCGACTTCAGGATATAGCGGAAAGAACTGTTCCACCTCTAAGGCGTACTCACAGGCGGCACGCTCCAAACGGGATCGCACCTCTTTGGGCAGCCCGTGGATCATCAACAGCCGGGGCGCGAGCCGATTGATGTATCGACCGCAAAGGTTTCTCTGCTGTTCACTGTTCCAGTCTTCCCGGATCAGACAGGGAGGGAAGCGATGGTCATCAGACACCTTACGCTCGAACCAAACCGCTTTTGGTTTCCGGCCTGCTCGCTCGTCGACCATTTGCTGCAAGCGGTAGTTTACGGGCGGCACATAGGTGTTGGGATTGGCATCCGGATCGGGAACTTCGAGCTGCGCGGCCGTCATTGCCACCCACGAGGCGCGTGGAACTGATGCCATTTCCTCTCGCCGGATGCATGAGTGCAATAGCGCCAATGGGCTGTCATCCGCGGGGTCCAATAGCCAATACTCAAATCGATCGGCGGCGGGAAACGGCAAATTCGCCTCAACAAGCACTTCGTAAAGCCGATCGATCGACGCACGAACGTCAGCTGTATCAAGGAAAGGACGCAGACCGCGGCGGTTCAACTGCCCATGCTCGATAGTCGCAACGATTGCGAAGTGCCGAGCTTGATCGAGCAATCCCTCACGTTTCTGCTGTCGCGCGTCTTCAGTGACCGCGTATTGGATAGCCCAACGGATACCGTCCGGGCTCATCGCCCGTGCTCGTCCCGTCTCGGCGACCTGGACAACACCGATATATGGATACAGCAATCGCTTGGAGTACAACTGGATCATATAGGGTGCTCGCCGGTCGTTCCGAGCAGGCGCCACAGTAGGTCAACGGAGTAGCGCCTCAGTGCCACGCGCAAACTCGGTCGCGCTGCACTCCGATCGTATGTACCGCCATGTTTTAATCTCCTTCGTAGAAAACGGCACCGCATTTATTCTTCCAAAGCCGAACGGCGCGAGACACATTGAAAAAAGTTAATCTGTCACCTTTTTCCCTACGATCCCTCCGTCCCCTTTTACAGGGATTGTTAGCCTTTTTGAGTTCTCTGCACAAATATTCTAAATGCGCGCGGAAGAAACCGGGGACAGACCACGTTTTTCGCCGCTAGCCGCGGGTCGGATCCGCCTTTGGCCGCCCAGGGTTTCCGGGCACCACCCGTCGGTCGAGCATTCTGGCCACGTCGTCTTTGAACCGGGCGTTGCCCAAGACGAAATTGCCATTGGTGGCCGCGCGGATCTCATCGACAAGCGTTGGGTCCATGTGCGCACGGAATAACTGCCGGTATGCGCGCCGCCGTGCCGGGGGCTCACAGTCCAGCGCGATGTAGTCGGCGTGGGGCGTTACAAGTGCATCGGGCTTGCCCTGTGCGTTAGCACAGAAGCTCGACCACGGATAGTCGGCCGGATGCTCTACCATCGCGGCACGGATTGGATTCAACTCAATGTAACGGTAACACGCAAGGACATAGCCGTCGTGCTGCGCCAAGCAGGAGCGAAAGCGGCCTTCCCACAGTGTTCCCGTCCGACGATAGACGCGGTTGACGTACTGCACGTAGCGCTGCCCCAGGTGCTTCATCATAAGGCTTGCGCTGTCGGCCCGGTCCGGCGTCACCAGCAAGTGGACATGGTTCGTCATCAACACATAGGCGTGCACGGCGCACCCGTGTGCTTTCGCTTGGTCGCGCAGGATATCAAGGTACTTGCGGTAGTCTTCGTCCGCGTAGAAACAAGCGGAACGATTGTTGCCGCGCTGGATGATGTGCCAGGCAACACCCGGCACAGCGATGCGAGCGCGTCGCGGCATGCGGATCTCCTTATCCGTTTGTACTGAATCCGGCTATCCTTCCGGATGAAATAAAAAGGTGGTCTGTCCCCGATTCTCTCCCCACGCCGTGGCCTGTCCCCGATTTGTCCTCGATTTCTCTATTTACTTACGCGGCATCCTTCTCCAACTTTACGCGAATCTGTACCGATTCGTACGCTTGCAACACTTTCAGAATGGCGACGAGATTATCCGCAGTCGGGTTCCCGGATGGACCAAGCATACGTTGCAGACTCTTGACCGGCCGCTCAACTTCGGCGGAAAGCTGATCGAATCCGATCGTTGCATTCACGTAGTCGCGCAACAGGGCCTTGCCGGCGGCAAGATCTCCGCTGAGTAAATCATTAACTGCCTCCGTGAGCAGAGCGTGGCGAAAACGCGTATCGCGCTGCGCGCGTGCCTGAATGGTTTCTCTAAAATGGCGCGTCAGAGCCATTGCTGTTACCTCGCTGCCCGTTTTCTTCGCTTGTAGTCCGCCCAGCGCTTCCGCGCCAGATCGATGTCCCGCTGCTGGCGCTTCTTCGTCCCGGCGGCAAGCAGAACTACTAGAACCGGGCCGCTCTGGCCGAAGTACACACGATACCCTGGGCCAAAATCGATGCGCAGCTCGGCGACATCGCCTCCTACAGGCTTTACGTTGGAGGTATTGCCCTGCTCGAACCGGTACAGCGTCGTTGTGACCTTGGCCGCCGGGCTGGCACTGAGAGCGCTGAACCAGCGGGCAAAGGGAGATACTCCCGCATCATCCAGGTATTCTGACAACGTCCTTGTCATACCCGATCGATGGTAACCTATACGTTACCATTGTCAAGGCGTGGTCGAACGCGGGCTAGCGGAGGACGTGGAGAGGTTTGGGACAAACAAAAAAGTAAAACCGTGGTCTGTCCCCGATTGTTCCGCGCAACGTCCTCAATGTGGCCGCAGCGCCGAGGCCGACCCGCTTCGGCCTTGACGCATGTCAAGGCGCATTCGGCGGGCCGGTGCACACTGAGCACATCCAATTTCTTCGACCCCGAGGCCGACATGGACACCGCATTCAACACCACCGTCATCGCCGCGTTCACCTTCTGTGCGGCAGTCCTCACAGCGATTTTCCTCTGGGACGTCGCTATTCGCGTGATCCACAGCCTGAGTCCGCGCCGCGAACTGCGCAAGCGACTCGGCCACCTGCCCATGAGTGCCGTGCTGGACCGCCTGGGCGGCGACCCGCGCCACTACTTACGCCGCACGCCGGCAGCGGAGTTGCACGAGCGGTCCCAAGCCTGCGCCACCTGCGCTGACGCCGCACACTGCGCTCGCCTGTTGGCGAGCCGCTGCGACGCGACGGCATTCGCGTTCTGCCCGAACTTCGCCGCACTCAGCGCCGCTGCCGCGGAGTACGAGTGCGGTCGGAATCCGTATTGTGGTGCCGGCAGCGCGCTGCCGCCAATCACCTGGAGCACCGACCGGCGACGGAGGGATTAAAATTTCGCCAGTTCACCCGGTTTCGCATGCGGGCGGCCGCGCTTCATCTGCCCGAGCTTGATGCCGTATCTTCGGTGGTCTGGGCTTCCCCCGATTGTTCCCCGGCTATCCTGCCAGGTGGCTTAAAACCGTGGTCTGTCCCCGATTATTGCCGCAGGCCTGGGAAGAAAAGACCCCGCGCGTGGCGGGGCCTGGGTTTCATGAGGCAGTGAATGTTCCGTCCTATTTATTGACCTTGCGTTTGCGCGCAAAGGCCAGGCCCAGGATTCCGGCGCCGAGAAGCGTAAGCACAGACGGTTCCGGCACCGTGGAACCACCGTCTCCACCGGATTGGGGCGTCCCGCTGCCGAAAATGGTGCTAGTCATGTAGGTGGTCGTCTGTCCCGCGCCGAGGGAGAATATATTGCGCAGGGCGAGCGTCACGTCGTAGCCCGCACCCGCATCGACGAATTGGTCAGCGTCCACACCGTCCCCGGTAATTGTATCGTCCAGCGCAGTGCCGCTGATGATCCGTCCACGCAGCCCGGGATAGCCGTCGATCTCGTAACGGCCTGTCGCGGGAATGACCCCTCCTTCGCCGGTGATCCCGACAAACGTGGTGGAAGTGCTCGCTCCAGTTGCACTGTCAGTTTCAAACAGAACCTCTGTCGGCCCCACAAACAACCTGCCGCCGCCATCAATGAGTGAACCGTCGAAGTACAGGTCGCCATCCAAGTAACGCACCATTTCGAAGCTGATCGCGCTGGACCCAGGATTGGTGATCGTATACACCTGATCCAGGCGCGATCCGGTCGTGAGCGTGACCAGCGACTGGGACAGTGAGAAATCCAAGCCACTGTAGCTGAATGTACTGTTGGCTAACGTTGAATTCCCGGTGATGGACGGGTTTGAAAGCGACCCGCTTCCTCCGATATCTCCGGAAGTAAGGAACGTACGCGAGCCGCCCGTGCCGAATGCAACCCCTGATTCATAGGAAGTCCCGGCAGAAGTGATTGCACCCACGGGATCATAAATAGCATCAGTAGCGTCCGATCCGACGGAGGATCCGAATGCGCCGTAACCATCCACGCCGACGGACACGGTCCCGTCGCCCGGACCGTTGGTCAGCACAAAGGGAACAGCGAACGCAGAAGACCCGAGGGTCATGAGCGAACCCAGGGCGAGTACTTGTGATAGAGATCGTACGGAACTCATTGTTATTACTCCTCGAGACAATTGTGGAGCCACGAATCAGGAACCAGCCAGTCGGACAAGAAGCTCAGTCCGCCGCTCGCGTTCCGCGATGACCCTTCCTTAACCTGGGTTAAGCAAGCAGCATGCCAGAATAACAATACTCTCCGTATTCATGTGGTTAAGGAGCCGCGGCGAAATCGCGTATTTTGGAGTGTTAAAGATTCCGACATTCACGAGCGGCTGTACGCCTATAGGCACGAACCGCCGAGAATAGCGCTAAGCCCCACCACGGCTAATCGGCGGGATGAGCTACCGTATCCGAACGGACTGACTTGAGCTCGATATACCAAAGAGGGTTAGCTCAAACTGACCCCCTTTAATTGTTTTCCACTGGCTCAGTAACGTTATGGGAATTGGCAAAGCTGCATTAGTGCTAATTGTGTCCCAGGTTTCCAGGTTTGCCGCCGAATGTCGTTGTCCTGTCGCTGACAGCGGCTAGGCTGCGTCAAAGCGACGGGGCCTGTAGATCCGCCCGTTAGCGCATCATCGCCCCACTCGGGGCCGCTGACCCTAGGAATCTTGCCCATGAAGGCCGCGACAATCAGTGACTATGCCAAGCCTATCGAGCTCACGGAGGTCGACGAACCCGCATTGAAGGACGATTCCGTTCTGGTAGCGGTGCATGCGGCGAGCGTGAATCCCATCGACAACATTCTGCGCTCCGGAGCGTTGCAGGACATGATGCCGTTGACGTTTCCCCATGTCATGGGCTACGACGTCTCAGGCGAGGTCGTCGAGGTCGGCAAAGACGTGACCGCCTTCAAGGTCGGCGATGCTGTGTTCGCGCGCCCCAACCAGGACGATGCCGGCGCGATTGCCGAATTCGCCCGCGTGAAAGAACGCGAACTGGCGCTAAAACCGTCGAACATCAGCCATGTCGAGGCCGCGTCCGTTCCGTTGGCAGGGCTGACCGCCTGGCAGGCGCTGCTCAGCAGGGGCAAACTGAAACAGGGCGACAAGGTTCTGATTCATGCGGGATCGGGTGGCGTCGGTACCCTTGCCATTCAGATCGCGAAACACTTCGGCGCCCATGTCGCGACCACCTGCAGCGCACGCAACGCCGAACTGGTCAGACGGCTGGGTGCGGAGGTGGTGCTCGATTACAAGAAGCAGTCGTTCGAAGATGAACTCTCCGACTACGACCTTGTTTTCGACATGCTTGGTGGCGAAACACTGAACCGGTCATTCAAGGTTTTGAAAAAAGGCGGGACGCTGATATCGATCAAAGGCCAGGATGAAGACAATCTGGCATCGCAGTACGGCGTGCGGTTCGAGTGGTTCTTCATGGAGCCGGACGGTGCGATGCTAACGGAACTCGGCCGCCTGATCGAAAGCGGAATTGTCACACCGGTTATAGACCGCGTTTTTCCCATGGACCAGGCGGCCGCCGCGTACGATGCGTTGGCCGACGGTCATACAGTCGGAAAAATTGTGGTGACCGTTCGATAAGGAGGCGAACCGTCCCCTTTTATTACCGCCCCTTTTTGATGAATCGTTTGTATCTATATCAGCGTTAATTGTGTTCCGACCCCGATTGCGTAATCCAATTTTTGATGATTTTTGAAAGTGGCCTAACTTTGAAGCCACCATATTTGAGAATGACGTCGTCTGAGCCGTAGAGATCTCTAATGATGCCGACACAAAGCTTGACGATGTCGCCTTGCTCAATACGCAAATAATGCCAATTATTCATTTCCTTTTCTTGGAAATGAAACCCTTTGGACAAAATATACTGTTCAACGTTACGACGCTCCGCTTTGTTGGCCTCAGACTCAAGAATCCAATCTAGACCTGCCGCACCGTCTTCAATCGAAAATTGCACCTCAACTGAATCCTGATTTGGCCGTGGAACGATGAAAACTGAAAATGATGTTTCCACAGCTTGTTCAGAAATATCACTGTAAACCTCGCCAACTCTATCCAAAGTTGTTTTATAACTCACAACTCCGCGACCCTTTCTCCGGTAGAAATAAAAAAGCAAAAGCAACATGCATAGTAACAATCCAACAATGTAAATTTGCATTACTGCAGAGCCATGTTAGTTACCGAAAAGCGGGATAAGTCCAAGCATAACCTGGTGTCGTCTACCGCACCGGGGTTGTTAGGCGACTAATCGGGTCGGAGCGGAGGTCGGTCTGAATATTAGCGCTTATTGTGTTCCGACCCGGGTTTTCTGGGGCACCTGGCCACCCAAGCCGGGCTGAAAACGCGCTTCATGACGGCGGCCGATCTGATGTTGCAGCTGGATACGGCACAACGTCAGGGACGTCTCAAGCAGGTCATGCAGCGCAGTGTGACCGGCCCCAGCCTGCTGATCATCGACGAGATCGGCTACCTGCCCATGAACAAGGATCAGGCGAACCTGTTCTTCCAGGTGATCGTCAAGCGCTACGAGAAGGGCTCCATCATCCTGACGTCCAATCTCTCGTTCGGGCAGTGGGATGAAACCTTTGCAGGTAACACCGCACTGACCTCCGCCATGCTTGATCGCATCCTGCATCACTCGCATGTCATTCAGATCAAGGGCGACAGCTACCGACTGCGGGAAAAACGAAAGGCCGGTATCGTGCAATCCGCAGCCGCGGACAACAACTAGCCGGGTGGGTCAATTTTACTTTGCAGAATCACTACTCAAGTGGATCAGTTTTCGGTTGCCGTTGACATAAAGTACGAACACGAATAACGGGACGGTGCCGGACGCCGCCAATCCCGCGACTATCACAAGAAAAATACCGGCACCCGGTGTCGCCCACCACCCGCTCGTTGGCTTGCGTGCCGCATCAAGGCGGTCACCGGCCAGCGTGGCCTTGGCCGCGCAGGCTCGCCCCTGGTCATCCTTGGACAAAGCGTATGTCACCATCTGGTTGACTTCGGCGCGCCGCCCGCGATTGCCGAACGCGCTGATGTGAACGAATACGCGCTCGCGCCCCACGGCCGGGGTAATGAAGCCATAGCCCTTTTCGTCATTCCAAGACGTGATCCTACCTTTGACGCGCACGTGACAGCTCTAATCAGGAAGAAGATGCAAAATGTTCGCTGTTCGAAAAGCCGCAGTCTATCCTCGACCGTTCTATTGTGTTCCGACCCGGTTTTCGATCGGGGGCTGCACAGAATTTAATCCCTCCGTCCCCTTTTATTTCGTATTTCGTATTTCGAGTTCAGAAAACGTGGTCTGTCCCCGATTATTACGCGTCGCGGATCACTCGAGTCAAGGCATGAGAACAGAACAAATAGGGACACAGTTTTTGCTAATACAGGTGGAAATGGGATCAGTCATGTGCGTTTGCAATAACACGTGAAGCTTCGGTCTCGTATATTAGCGTTAATTGTGTTCCGACTCCGATTGTTTAAATACCGAGGTCGCCGCGCTTGAATTCGCGTGTTCCATTACCGCGCCATAACTTGATCCACAAGAAACCTTTCAGTCGAGTCTCAACTGACTCAGGCGGTCTTGCGACGGCGGCCGGCAACCGCCGCTGCGACCAGACCGAGAGCAACCAGGCCGAGGACTGCCGGCTCGGGAACGGACGTCGAGCCGCCGTCGGGGTCCGAGAAAATGGGGTTGCCAAAATAGATGTCGTCTAACGCGAAGTCGTTGCCGCCAAATGCCGTGTTGGCGTTGCGGATAGAAATCGTGGCGCTGGTGGTATCGGAAAGCCATGTTGCGAATTCTAGATCCCAAACACCCGTGGTGCTGGGGGCACCCAAAGCACCGATCGTAGTGCCGTTAATGGCAAAAATGAGGGCGGCCGGGGAGCCGGATGTCCAAGACGAAATATAGGTCGCGAAATCATAAGTCGCGCCGGGCAACACAGAAACGGTCTGGCTCCAGGTAATGTCGCCCGCAGTGGTAGAGCCATTCACGGCCATCATCAGGCCGCTGCCCGAGGTATGGTCGCCATAACTTGTCGCGGCGCCATGAACGGAACTCGGATCGCTAACGATATCGTACACCCCGGCGGCAACAATATTTCCCGCTGAATAAGCGTAGTCGGATGTGAACCCTGTGTTTCCGGACTCGAAATCACCATTCACAATTAGATTGGCGGACGCCTGGTCCGACAGCGCCGCCGAAAAGGCAAGCACAGCGCATGCAACTGTAAAGCGAACATTTTTTTTCATAAGGAAGCCCCTTTAGTAGTTCTGGTGTCTGGCATCAATTTCCTATCAAAAATTGTGCCATAAAAAAAGTTGGCTATTTACCAATGCGTTGTGCTTTTAATTACTGCTTACACTGCTTGATGTGTAAAAGATTCCGACGCAATAGGAATCGAGGAATCAGAGCCCGGAGCAAGGGACACAAGTCGAGGAAAGGGGCCAGTGACAAAGGAAGGGGACGGGAAAACCGGACGGATTTATTTTCGAGTGCTGATTCGAGGGTGTTCAACGCATAACCGGGTCGGACGAGTCTTGGTTCTGATATTAACGAAAGACCGTCTCTGGCCCGGTTTTTCGTTCTTAGAGGTCAGCCGCTTTGTATCGCGGATCACTCGAGTCAAGGCATGAGAACAGAACAAATAGGGTCGGAACACAGTTTTTGCTAATACAGGTGGAAATGGGATCAGTCATGTGCGTTTGCAATAACACGTGAAGCTTCGGTCGCGTATATTAGCGTTAATTGTGTTCCGACCCCGATTTTCGAGCTTTGGCATGATGCTAAATTAACGTGTCCGAAGAATGCGGGTTAGCTCAGTCTGTCCCTATTGTCCTTCAAAATTTAATCCCTCCGTCCCCTTTAATCTTCCAATTGATGCATGCGGCGGTAGAAAACTGGGGTCTGCGCCGTTTCCATAAGCGAACGATTTAAAACCGTGGTCTGTCCCCGATTGTTCACCGGTTGCTAGACCGCCATTGTGTTCGCATCCCGCCTTCTCCGTAGCATGATCGCCAACATCAGCATGAAAATTGGTGCTGTGATCGCCCAAGGAAACCCGAGAAACAGGAAGCGCGAAACGGGGGAGCGCGAAACGGGCGCGAAACGGGGACAGACCACGATTGTTCCGCCCGCCTCGCGATTCCCGACATCGTCGGATGCCGCGAAAACGTAGTCTGTCCCCGATTACGCGCCCATCCAGCGAGTCGGAGGCCTCAAAACCGTGCTCTGTCCCCGATTACCGCCCTAAACCGTGGTCTGTCCCCGATTGTTCTTCCCGCCTCGCGATTCCCGACATCGTCGGATGCCGCGAAAACGTAGTCTGTCCCCGATTACGCGCCAAGTGAACAGAATCTCATCCAGCGCGTGGTACTAAGACTGGGGAAAGGTCAGACGGTTTAAAACCGTGGTCTGTCCCCGATTGTTCGCGCGCTTCAGGCGGGCAATCTCTGCGTCCTGATCCTGAACCCGACGACCTTGACCCGGAATGCCCCTCGCCTTTCGCTGACAGCTGTTCCTGCCATTTGTACAGCTGGTTGCGCTTGATCCCCAGCTCGCGCGCAAGCTCTGCTGCGGGTCGGTCGCCTCGCTCCAGCAGGCGCACCGCTTCGAGCTTGAACTCCCTGGTGAATGTCTGCCGCTTTTGCATCGGACACCTCCTAGGGGCATTATCCCCTTATCTGGGTGTCCGTGAAATCAGGGGCGCCTCAGTCTGTCCCCGATTATTTACCGATTATTTACGCGTCCCCTTTTACGCTTTCATTCGCCGACTTTCAGCACATTGCTCGCCCCGAATACTTAAGTTGATGTTCTTCGCAAAACTTAATCAAACTTGCTTCCAGCTCAGCGCTTGCGTTTGGATTTAGAGACACCGAATCAATGAAGCCACCGATTCCTGCAAAGGATACATCTGCAGCCCTCGGAATAAGAGCTCTACGCAGCGCGTGCACTCCAAATTTTCTTAATCCGTCATCTGTAGAAGATCCCTTGTTATCCGGCAAAAATGTTAGCAGCCGCACTTCTTCCTCATACGCATATTGCTCGTGCTTTATAAGTAACAGTGCCTCATATCGACACCCAACTGTTCCGTTAACCGTTTCGTAAAAAGTCCTTTCAAGTTCGCGCTTAAGATCCAAATCTTTTACGTATACAACATCGTGTGCTTGCACCTTGGAAAGCAATTCCACATATTCTCGCTTCACTGCCAATCTCACGTCTTTATCAGCCCACAACCTTTTGATTCGCACCGTCGCGAGTCCAACATTGCGCATACCACATTGTTGAAAACTCCCGGATAGATATGATCAAAAGACTTTCCATGCCACGCGCAAATGGTAGATGACAGTCGATCGCTGCTTCGATTGCACGTGCACCGTTTTCAACACACGCCATACAATAAAGTGGGCCTTCTCTGCTATCATCCCACGGTAACGGATGGACAAATGGCTGTACAAACCGCAGCGACTGATTCGTTACCACTGTGTTGAAAGTGTGAAAACTTTTCGTATCGATAAATAAAAGAAGACATGTGTTTTAGCAAAATGCGCCAAAAGACGGGACGGATTTACTTTCGGACATAGCAGTTATCTGGCAATCACTAAGCAAAAATAAATCCGTCACTTTTTCTTTTTCCGCATGGCAGCGATCAACAAAGTCCCAAATACAATTTCAGGGAAAAACGGGACGGATTTATTTTCGGAAGCCGATCCGTACGAGACGCGCGGATAAAAATAAATCTGTCACCTTTTCTTCACGGTCACCTTTTCTTCACGCTATATTCATTTATTAAAACATCACGGTCTGACTAGAAGGGAACGGGAATGAGCTGCCCCGCGTTTCACGAAGCACACGTGAGCTCCACAAACTTTAATCCCTCCGTCCCGCTTTTCTCCGGCGCTAAAATAAATCCGTCACCTTTTTGTTCACGTATAGCTGCTTCGGCTGATCAACAATTGGGGTCGCAACAATTCAAAATTGGGGTCGGAACACAGTTTTTGCTAATACAGGTAGGCGTGAGATCAATCATGTGCGCTTTCAAATACAAACGAAGCTTTAGTCTCGTATATTAGCTTTTATTGTGTTCCGACCCCGGTTTTTTGATTGTTAACCGAGCGAAGCGGCATCACGATCTTGATCGCGCGTGTTCTGCTCGAATCGGTTCGAAATCGCCCTCCCGCAAATGGATCAAATTCGCTTGGCCACGGCGCCTGCAGCCTACAAAGGAGCCGCAGTTGGCTTGGTGCATCGGCATTGACTTGATCGACCGTGAGACGAACTCGTGCCGCTCCGAACTCATCAATCAGTCGGCAAAACTCCCCGGCGAAGTACCTTGGACAGTAACCGACGAGCGACACCGGGTCGTCGGTTCGCATTAACAGCGCCTTCTCATCATGCGTATTTTGGATATCGCGCATAAGAAAAAGCCTATCCCCAGGCTTCAACTCGCTTACACGTCCCACGCTCTCCTGTGAGAGGTGCCGAATGCCACGACTAAAGAAGTATGTTGAGAAGTTCCCTACCTCGTCTGGCTCAGGCATAGGAAAGAGCTCAAGCGAGTCGGTTGCACGTTGTCCGCCACTACGCGCTAAGACTTCCAAGTCCATGTGGTCAGACTCGGTGAGCCCCAGCCAACCGAGATACTTGCGGTATTCGGGTCTTGACTTCGGAAGTACCCGATTGCTGAAAAGCGGAAACAATTTGTCGGAGGTGTACACTCCGCTAAGATCCGTCATTCGGCCAAACGGCCGAAAATTCCCTGTGGACTGCGCATTGACGGCACCATGCGTATACCGAAACTCGTAGTGGCCGCTCAGGAACCGCAATCGCCCGACTGGTAGCCACCGGCGACTTTCCGGGTCTTGCCAGGCAACGAACAATGCTTTCATGGTGCTGCCTCGCTCTCTAGAAGACGTCTCGCGTTGTGCTGTAGCATTCGAAGCGCGAACTCGCGCGCTGGATTGCTAATGAACTGATCTGGGATGTTTTCGAGTATAGACCAGTACGCTCCGTCGGAGATATCCGCAAGTCTTTCCAACCAGTACATTGCTGCCTTGGGAGCGGACTTAGCACCTTCGACATACGCCTCGATCGTGGACAACGGCCGTTCGGCCGACCTTGTGGCGTAGAATGCAGATTTCGCCCGCGCGGCATAGGCTTCTACGGAATAGCCTTTGTCCATCGTGTTTAAACGAGCTTCCCGTCGCTCATCAGACTCATTCCGGCCCAAGCTGGAGGCGTGATCGAATGTTGGCGCAACTGTGACCGATTGGCCCGGAGAAATGAGAAGGCCCCAGTTCTCATGATGTCGGTCCTGATTCCCCACCAACGCGTCCAAAAGAAGATAACCGGCGAACAACCCAGCACCCGTCTGGAAAAGGGTTCCGCGCTCAAATCCCAACGGTGGAGCCACCGACCGCATGACGGCCATCACAACACGAACTGTGTACTGACGCGTTCTGAACCGCTGCATGTGGGGATAATCCGACATAATGTGTGCCAGCAGCTCGTTTCCCAGTACAAGGCGTGCGTTTTCCGGAACGAACGTCTCAGTTACGACGCCCAGCTTTCCACGCCACTGAGCTAGGTCATACTCGGCATGAGGAATGCCGAGAAGCGAGGAAATTTCGCAGCAAGCCTTCTCCGCCCAATTCTCTCCCGTACCGGGACGACCTTCCTTGAATCAGGTCAGTACCCCACGATCATCAGAAAACCAAAACTTGGGCTTGGTGCCAAGTTGTTCCGGAATATCTGACGCATCATCGGGTACGACTACTACGGAGTACACTTGCGTCCCTCGCGCGCTGAACGCTGCGCAATACGTGATTAGCCCTACATACTTTCAGCCGCGTCGGCGCCCAATAGCCCATCACGCCTTCTTATAAATCTCCACCCCACCCTTGCGAAACTCCTCCGCCTTCTCCTTCATGCCTTTTCCAGCGCCACTTCCACCTCCATACCCTGCTTCGCCGCATACTCCCGCACCGTCGCGTGCGCCTAACGGCTACCGCGACACTAGCCCGCTTGCGCGGGCGTCGTCCTGCTACGCCTTTTTATAGATTTCGCCGCCTTGTTCTCTGAACTCTTTGGCTTTGGCTTTCAGGCCTTCCTCTAACGCAACATCCTGTGAAACGCCCCTGCTTCGCCGCATACTCCCGCACGTCCTGCGTAATCTTCATCGAACAAAAATTCGGCCCACACATGCGAACAAAAATGCGCCACCTTATGCGCCTCCTTCGGCAGCGTCTCGTCGTGGAATTCCTTGGCCTTTTCCGGATCCAGCCCCAGGTTGAACTGGTCCGCCCAGCGGAATTCGAACCGCGCCTTGGATAGCGCGTTGTCGCGCAGTTGGGCGCCGGGGTGGCCTTTGGCGAGATCGGCGGCGTGGGCGGCGATTTTGTAGGTGATGATGCCGTCGCGTACGTCCTGCTTGTTGGGCAGGCCCAGATGTTCCTTGGGCGTGACGTAGCAGAGCATGGCGGTGCCGTACCAGCCGATGTTGGCGGCGCCGATGCCGGAGGTGATGTGGTCGTAGCCGGGCGCGATGTCGGTGACCAGCGGGCCTAAGGTGTAGAACGGCGCTTCGTAGCAGTCTTCCAGTTCCTTCTCGACGTTCTCCTTGACCATGTGCATCGGCACGTGGCCGGGGCCTTCGATCATGACCTGGCAGTCGTGTTCCCAGGCGATCTTGGTGAGTTCCCCTAAGCGTTTCCAGCTCGGCGAACTGGGCGCGGTCGTTGGCATCGGCCAGCGAGCCGGGGCGCAGGCCGTCGCCGAGGCTGAAGGAGACATCGTAGGCCTTCATGATTTCGCAGATGTCTTCGAAGTGGGTGTAGAGGAAGCTTTCCTCATGATGGGCCAGGCACCACTTGGCCATGATGGAGCCGCCGCGGGAGACGATGCCGGTGACCCGGTCGGCGGTCATGGGCACGTAGGCCAGGCGCACGCCGGCGTGGATGGTGAAGTAGTCCACGCCCTGCTCGGCCTGTTCGATCAGGGTGTCGCGGAAGATCTCCCAGGTGAGGTCTTCGGCTTTGCCGTCGACTTTTTCCAGCGCCTGGTAGATGGGCACGGTGCCGATGGGCATGGGCGCGTTGCGCAGAATCCATTCGCGGGTTTCGTGGATGTTCTTGCCGGTGGACAGATCCATCAGGGTGTCGCCGCCCCAGCGCGCCGACCACACCATTTTCTCCACTTCCTCTTCGATGGAAGAGGTCACCGCCGAGTTGCCGATGTTGGTGTTGATCTTCACCAGGAAGTTGCGGCCGATGATCATCGGCTCCAGTTCCGGGTGATTGATGTTGGCGGGGATGATGGCGCGGCCGCGGGCGACTTCGTCGCGCACGAACTCGGGCGTGATTTCGTTCGGGATGCTGGCGCCGAAGGACTCGCCTTGTGCTGGCGCAGCAGTTTGGCGTAACGCGGATCGTTGCGCAGTTCCTGCAGACGCAGGTTCTCGCGGATGGCGATGAACTCCATCTCCGGCGTGATGATGCCCTGCTTGGCGTAGTGCATCTGGGTGACGTTGGCGCCGGCTTTCGCTCGGCGCGGCTTGCGGATGTGCTCGAAACGCAGATGGGCGAGCTTGGGGTCGTCCTGGCGCTGACGGCCGTAGTCGGAGGTGGGGCCGTCCAGTTGTTCGGTGTCGTTGCGCTCGGCAATCCATTGCTTCGCGCAACGGCGCAAGCCCCGCGAGCAGGTCGATCTTGACGCTGGGATCGGTGTAGGGACCGGAGGTGTCGTAGACGGTGATCGGCGGATTGAACTCTTCACCCATTTCCGCGGGCGTGGGCGACTGCTCGATCTCGCGCATGGGCACGCGCAGGTCGGGGCGGCTGCCTTCGATAAAGATCTTTTTCGATTGCGGAAACGGCCGGGTGACTTCCTCGGACAGCTGGGCCGTTTTGCGGACGAAATCCTCGGGGATGGCGCTCATGGTCGGGTCCTCCCGCCGTTCCTGGCGGATGCGTGAATTCGGGAACAGTGGGGACCTCGGAACCCTGGGCGGATGCACTTCGAAGTTCGGAGTAACCCAGCTTTCCCTACGCCGGTGGGGAGCCGAGTTGCTCCGCCGGATCAGGTTCCAAGGGTGTGCTCTCAGCCCGCCTTCACCGGCTCTTGCGGTGGGTGGGCACCCCCAGCTGTTGCGTGTTCGAAAAGCTATATGAACGACGGCGGGTTTGCAAGGTTGGCGGCGGAAAGGGCGGGATTTTCGCGGGGTTAGGGTTGTGTGGCGCGGGGTGGGTGATGTTCGGGGTCGGTGGGGGTGTCGGGTTCGGCCTTTGGCCTACCCGACCTACGGGGGGAGCGTGTCGGTTTGATGTTGGGTCCGGCCTCGGCCTTGACCCAACCTACGGGGGATGATTGGGGCGGGCGGGAGCGTGTCGGTTTGATGTTGGGTCCGGCCTGCGGCCTTGACCCAACCTACGGGGGATGATTGGGGCGGGCGGGAGCGTGTCGGTTTGATGTTGGGTCCGGCCTGCGGCCTTGACCCAACCTACGGGGGATGATTGGGGCGGGCGGGAGCGTGTCGGTTTGATGTTGGGTCCGGCCTTCGGCCTTGACCCAACCTACGGGGGATGATTGGGGCGGGCGGGAGCGTGTCGGTTTGATGTTGGGTCCGGCCTTTGGCCTACCCGACCTACGGGGGTAACGGTGGGGTTCGGAGGGGCGTGCTGGGCGTTCGTTTTGCGCCGGGACGGGGGCGATCGGCGTGATGTGGCGTGTGCGATTTGGCGGGCGGTTTTTTCCTTTACGAGATTTTACCCGCGAAGTGTGCGCCGGGGGTTGCTGCCAACTTGCCCGCATTGGGCAAACCCCTTACCCTAGCAAGCGCGCGCGTTCCTTATATAGGCCGACGATCTTCGGCCCCAGGCGAAAGGTACCGGCATGAGCGATTTGAACATCGAACAGGCACGCTTCAACATGATCGAGCAGCAGGTGCGCACCTGGGAAGTGCTGGATCAGCGCGTGCTGGATGTGATGAGCGCCGTGCCGCGGGAGCAGTTCGTGCCCGAGCAGTATCGCAGTCTGGCGTTTGCCGACAT
Source organism: uncultured Gammaproteobacteria bacterium (assembly GCA_963773585.1). Classification (GTDB taxonomy): domain Bacteria; phylum Pseudomonadota; class Gammaproteobacteria; order JASBUN01; family JASBUN01; genus CAVXJN01. The sequence goes on along the minus strand of CAVZBR010000004.1, from coordinate 949,715 downwards.
CCAGATTCCCATCGGCGAGGGCCAGGTGATGATGGAGCCCAAGCTCGAGGGCCGGCTGCTGCAGGCCCTGGGCCTGAAGCCGACCGACCGGGTGTTGGAGATCGGCACCGGCAGTGGCTATCTCACCGCCTGTCTGGCGAAGCTGGTCGACAAAGTGGTGACGGTGGAGCGCATCGAGTCGCTGAGCGCCGCCGCACAGGACCGCCTCAAGACGCTGGATATTCGCAACGTGACCTTCTGCATCGGCCAGTGCGCCCAGGGCTGGGATCAGGACCCACCCTTCGATGCCGTTGCCCTCACCGGCTCCTGTCCGGAAGTGCCCGAGGCCTACAAGGATCAGCTCAAAATCGGCGGCCGGTTGTTCGTGGTGGTGGGCGAGGCGCCGATCATGGAGGCCATGCTGATTACCCGCTTGGGCGAACAGGAATGGAGCAGCGAAAGCCTGTTCGACACCACGCTTCCCATGTTGGAGGGTGTGCAGCGCCCTCAGCACTTCGTGTTCTAAGCTGACGACGGATGTGGCATGCGCCACTTTAGCCCCAGACAACTCAAAGAGCATCTGGACGACGGCGCCAGCCCGTTGTTGCTGGATGTGCGTGAGCCCTGGGAATATCAGGTGTGCGCCATCGACGGTTCGCAGTTGGTGCCGATGCGCGGCATACCCCAGGCCGTCCCGGGGCTCGATCCCGAGCAGGAAACCGTGGTCATCTGTCATCACGGAGTACGCAGCCGGCAGGTAGCTTTCTACCTGGAGCAAGCTGGGTTCACCAATGTGATCAACCTCGAAGGTGGCGTCGCTGCCTGGGCCCGCGATGTGGACCCGCAGATGCCGACCTATTAATCGTTCCGAAGGAGCGCCATGAAGCTCAAGTATTTGATGATTCTCGCGCCCGCTCTGGCGTTGGCGACGTCGACCGCATGGTCGGCGGACTTGATGGACGTGTATCGCGAAGCCCAGCAAAGCGATCCGCAGATCAAGGCTGCGCTGGCCGCCTACCAGGCGACTCAAACCCTGCGCCCCCAGGCCAAGGCGGGGTTACTGCCCAACATCGGTCTCGGCGCGGATTTCGAGCGCCACCGCTTCGACAGCCAAACCGCAACCGGCGGCGTCAGCTATGCCAACGACAAGTCCATCTCCCTGAACTTGCGCCAGCCGCTATACAACCGCGAGCGCTCGGTGGCACTGAAACAGGCGGACGCCAATATCGCCCAGGCCAATGCGCAATACGAAAGTGCGCGCCAGAGTCTGGCCCTGCGCGCGGCGCAGGGGTATTTCAACGTGCTCGCAGCCCGCGCCGAATTGGAATATGCGCAATCGGAAAAAGCGGCTACGTCGCGGCAGTTGGAACAGTCCAACAAGCGTTTCGAGGTGGGCATGATCGCCATCACCGACGTCAATCAGACCCAGGCGGCCTATGACGCGGCGGTGGCGGCCGAGATTTCCGCCGAGAACCAACTCGCCAATGCCCGCGAGTCACTGCGGGAACTGACCGGCGAATACCACGAAGACCTGGCTTCGTTATCACCGAAAACGCCACTGGTGCTGCCGGTGCCGTCGGACATGACGGCCTGGACCGAAGTGGCGATGCAGCAGAACCTGGCGGTGCAAGCGGCCGAGTACGCGGTGGATGTCGCCCGCCAGGAAGTGGATCTGCAGCGCGCCGGCCATTATCCGACCCTGGATGCCACCGCCAGCCACGGTTACACCGACAGCCAGATCGGCGGCATCTTCGGTGTGAAGCGGTACGATACTTCGGTCGGTCTCGAACTCAACGTGCCGATCTACCAGGGCGGCGGCATCAACGCGCGCACGCAGCAAGCGGCCTACCTGTTGAATCAGCAGCAGGAGCAGCTCGATACCCAGCGTCGCTCGGCACTGCGCCAGACCCGCGATGCCTACCGTGGCGTTGAAACCGCCATCAGCCAGGTGAAAGCGTTGCGGCAGTCGATCAAATCCGCCAACAGCGCGTTGGAAGCGACCCAAGCGGGTTACGACGTCGGTACGCGCACCATTGTCGATGTGTTGTTGGCGCAACGGGATCTGTTCCAGTCGCAACGGGACTACGCCCAGGCGCGCTACAACTACATCACCAACATGTTGAGCCTCAAACAGGCGGCCGGCACCCTGTCGACCGACGATCTGCAAGAAGTCAACCGCTGGCTGGTGAACGACTGAGACGCGCACGGCCGGGCAGCGTTGCCCGGCCGCATAGCCCGACCGGGCGAGGCCGCAAACGCCGGCCGCTGCGCAGTCGATCCAGAACTCCGGAGTCTGCCCATGAACGATCCGTTTCCCAAACCGGCGCCCGATTTCAGCGACCCGCTGGGCCTGATCCGCGCCTGTCATCAACGCATGCTTGGCCACTGCGAATTGATGCAGCGGCTCGCTGAGCATCTCAAGCACAGCGGTGTCGACGACGAGGCGATGAAGGCGGCGCGCAAGGCGCACCGATATTTTTCCACTGCGGCGCAATTGCACCACGAAGATGAGGAGCAGGATATTTTCCCGCGGGTGGTGCGCACGTCGACGACGATGGCGGAGCTGGTGCATGGGCTGCGCCAGGACCATGAACACATCGATGCGGCCTGGAATGATCTCGGTCCGATGCTGGTCGACCCGCGCAACATCGGCGACACCGAGCAGTTTGCGGCGCTGGTGGAGCAATTCTGTGCGCTCTATCGGGAGCACATTCAAAAGGAAGAGGACGAATTTTTCGACCGGGCGCAGGACCTGTTGAGCAGTGACGATTTAAAGAACATCGGTCGCGCGATGAAGGATCGGCGCCAGCCGCGATCGTCGGACGACGGTAAGTGAGGCGGGTGTTGGGTCCGCGCTGCGCGCTTGACCCAACCTACGGTGTTTGGCTTTGAATTCGGGAGTGATCCGATACGTTGGGTGTTGGGTCCGTACCCGGGGGGCATAAACGCTGCGCGCTTGACCCAACGTACGTGTTGATCCGACCTACGGTGTTTGTTGCAACGATGCGCTTGAACGAACCGTGTAGGTCGGGTCAAGGCCGAAGGCCGGTGCCGACGTGTTGCGGCTGGCCCGGCGGAAATGTTCGCTTCGGCATGTCGGTACGGACCGCGTACCGAGGTGCGCCGGTATTTATGTCGGCGGAAATGTTCGCGTTGGTCGTTGGGTCCGCGCTGCGCGCTTGACCCAACCTACGGTGTTTGGCTTTGACTGCGGAGTGATCGGATGCGTTGGATGCTGGGTCCGTACCCGGGGGGCATAAACGCTGCGCGCTTGACCCAACCTACGGTGCTTCGCTTTGATTGCGGAGTGATCCGATGCGATTGGATGTTGGGTCCGTACCCGGGGGGCATAAACGCTGCGCGCTTGACCCAACCTACGGTGTTTCGCTTTGAATTCGGGAGTGATCCGATACGTTGGGTGTTGGGTCCGTACCCGGGGGGCATAAACGCTGCGCGCTTGACCCAACCTACGGTGTTTGGCTTTGACTGCGGAGTGATCCGATACGTTGGGTGTTGGGTCCGTACCCGGGGGGCATAAACGCTGCGCGCTTGACCCAACCTACGGGTTGATCCGACCTACGGTGTTTGTTGCCAGGATGCGCTTGAACGAACCGTGTAGGTCGGGTCAAGGCCGAAGGCCGGACCCGACGCGGACGTTTCGCGGCCGCGTCAGCGTCTCAGGCTGGCGGCGGCGTTTTCGTGTACGCGCAGGATGCCTTCGATGATCTGCAACAGATGGTCGAGGGCGCCGCGGTTGGCTTCCACCAGGCGTTTGCCCTGCTCGCCCATGGCGTGGCGCAGGTTGGCGTCCTGCAACAGCAGTTCCAGGTGCCGGGCGAGATCGCCGCTGTCGCGTACTATGCGGGCGGCGCCCACTTCCACCAACATGTTCGTGATTTCGACAAAGTTGAATACGTTCGCCCCGACCAGCACCGGCAGCCCCAATGACGCGGGCTCCAGCAGGTTGTGGCCGCCGACGCTGGTCAGCGAGCCGCCGACGAACGCCACGTCGCAGGCGGAATACAGCAGGGGCAGTTCGCCAAGCGTGTCGCCCAGATAAACTTGGGTGTGTTCTTCACAGATTTCTTGTTCACTGCGCAAGGCCACTTCGAAGCCGCGTTTGCGACTCAGGGCTGCAACCCGCCCGAAGCGTTCCGGATGACGCGGCACCAGCACCAGCAAGGTTTGCGGCAGGCGCTGCAACACCTGTTCGAAAGTATCGAGCACCTGTTCGTCTTCGCCTTCGTGGGTGGAGGCGGCAATCCACACCGGACGATCGCGTCCGAGCATGCCGCGCAGCACTTCGGCCTGTTCGCGCAGGCTCGCCGGCAGGCGCTGTTCGAACTTGATGCTCCCGGTGACCTGAATGCGTTCCTGGGGCAGGCCGAGCACCCGGAAGCGGCGCGCATCGGGTTCGCCCTGGGCGGCCAGCACCGAAACGTGACTCAAGGTGTTGCGGATCAAGGCGCGTATTTTGCTGTAACCGCGTGCTGAACGGGGCGAGAGTCGAGCGTTGGCCACCAGCAGCGGCACGCCGGCGTCATCGCAGGCAGCGAACAGGTTGGGCCAGATCTCGGTCTCCATGATCACGGCGAGGCGGGGACGAAAGCGGCGCAGAAAACGACTCACTGCGCCGGGCAGATCGTAAGGCACGTACACATGGATGACGCTGGCGCCGAACAGATCCTGCACCCGCCTGGAGCCGGTCGGAGTGGTGGTAGTCAACACCAGCGGCGTGCCGGGATAGTGCTCCAACAACGCGTGGACCAGCGGCACCGACGCCTGCACCTCACCCACCGAGACCGCGTGCAGCCAAATGGAATCCACCGTATCCGGTTTAGTCGCGCCGTACACGGCCAAGCGTTCCAACCAGCGTTTGCGATAATCCGGCGCTCGCAGACTGCGCCATGCCAGGCGCAGAAACACGAATGGCGCCAGCAGATAGATCGCCATGCTGTATAAGGTCCGCACGCGCAGCCCTATCGCAACGCTGCCAATGCCAGCTCCGCTGCACGTACGTCGTCGCGCAGATGGTCCGGATTGATGGTGCCGACGATCACGCTGCTGACGCCGGGCTGTTCCAGTACGAAGCGCAGCGACGATTCCACGCCCAGCCCACCGGCGCTGGAATCCGCGTGGCCGCTTTGCAGTGCTTTTTTCACCAGGGCACCCTTGTGCAGTTTTGCCGCTGCTTCCAAAACCGGGAGCTCGCCGGTTTCGACGGCGCTGTAGGTTGCCATCACCACGTCGCAATGCTCGACCGCCCAGAGCCCGCCATCGACGGTCTTGGTGGACATGCCGTAGGCACGGATCAAACCTTCGTGTTTCATTCGCGCCAGTTCATCGAGCACCTCCTCGTGCTCGATGATGCGGCGGTCATCGCCGTCGGAGTGTACCAGGACCACATCCAACGCATCCCGCCCCAAGCGCTGCAGGCTGCGCTGGACGCTGGCGCGGGTGCTGGAGGCACGGAAGTCGAAGCTCGAATGACCGTCCTGGAAATGTTCACCAACTTTGCTGACGATGACCCAGTCTTGCGGTCGTTGCAGCAATGTGCCGAGCCGCACTTCGGCACTGCCATACGCCGGCGCGGTATCGAGCAGGTTGATGCCGAGGTCGCGGGCCAGCGCCAGCAGTTCCCGCACCTGGTGATCGCTGGGTAGATCGAACGGCCGCGGATATTTGACCTGTTCATTGCGGCCGAACTTGACCGTGCCCAAGCCCAGCGGGCTGACTTGCAGTCCGGTACTGCCCAGGGCTCTCAACTCCATTGCAATTCTTCCCAGGGCGCGGGTGCGTAATCGGGACGCGGCCACGCCGGCAGCTCGTCACTGCAATCGCTGCGTGCGCCGCGTTCGCGCACCGCGGCCAGCACGCGGTCGGCCATCAGCGGTGCCAACACCATTTTCACCGGCCAGGCGGTGATCACCGGCCCGTCGCGTTCCACGAACGCCTCCGAGGGCCGCGCACCTTCGCGCTGCCGCGGTTCGGCGCGGTCGACCCGCAGGGTCTGCCAGCGCACATTGCTCAAATCCACCCATGGCAGGAGCTGCGCGAATTCCTGCCGGGCCGCCTCCACCTGCGCCGCCGGCGTGCGCTCGGCGCCGTCCTCGGCCAGTTGGCCGCCGACGTACCAGATCGCATCGCCACTGCTGTGGTAATGGGTTGTCACGGTGATGCGTGGATTGGGGCCCAAGCCGAGGCAATGGGCGTACAGCGGCGGCAGTTCGCCCCGCGCCAACACCATGTGCACCGGACGCCGCTGCATTTGCGGCGCATCCTTGCCGAGTGCTGTCAACAGTGCTTGGTTGCCGGCGCCGGCACAGCACACCAGCCAGTTGGCGTGAATCAGCATCGACCCGGCTTCGCGATCGTGCAATTGCACCTGCACCCCTTGGTCCACTTCGATCTGAACACCCTCGGGCCAGTGCACCTGCAACGTGCGCTCGCGGCGCGGTTCGGCCAAGCCCCGCACCAGCGACACCGTGTCGATGACCGGTTCATCCAGTGCATAGACATGACCACGGAAGTGCAGATCGCGAAACACTTCCGGACGTTTGTCGCCGCTACGCGTCTCGGTGCGGGCGTGCATGGCGCGGCTGGCGAAAAACCCGGTCATGCGCGACGTCAGACTGGAACTCGACCACAGATAGTGATGTTCCGACAGCAGACGCACAGCGCCAAGATCGAGCTCGCTGCCATCGGACAAGCTGCCGCGCCAGCGCGCGGGCATGCTGGCCACCGATTTGGCGGCATCGCTGATTGCGCCTTGCAGAGAATACTTGGTGCCGCCGTGAATAATACCCTGCGCATAGCGGGTCTGGCCTTCGCCGAGACGCGCGGTCTCCAGCAGCAGCGCGCGATAACCCGCGGTGCGCAATCGCCCGAGCAGCCACAACCCGGCGACACCGCCGCCGAATATGAGCACGTCGGTCCTGCAAATCTGCTGTTCGTTGGCTGTGCTCATAAGCGCGAATCGCGTTGATGGTGTTGCGGGCTCGAATCGTCGGTCAGCATAGGGTGCCGCAGCCGGCCCGCAAATGCGATCCTGCGTTCAGTGTTCCGAATCCCGGATAGCCGCAATCAATTTGGTGGTTGAGACGTCGTCGACATAGTCGAGCACGCGGACCTCCCCGCCGCGGGCGCGCACACAATCGCCGCCGGGGATTTTCTGCGGATCGTTGTCGCCGCCCTTGACCAATACGTCGGGCTCGATGGAGCAGATCAAACGTTGCGGCGTATCCTCCGAGAACGGCACCACCCAGTCGACGCAGCCCAGCGCCGCGAGGACCGCCATGCGTCGCTCGACGCTGTTCACCGGCCGGCCTTCGCCTTTGAGTTTACGTACCGACTCGTCGGTGTTGACCGCAACGATCAAGCGTTCGCCGAGACGCTTGGCCTGTTGCAGATAGGTCACGTGGCCGGCGTGCAGGATATCGAAACAGCCGTTGGTCATGACCATGCGCTCACCGTGGGCGCGGGCGATCGCGACTGCTTCGAGGAGCTGCGCTTCGTTAAGCACGCCGGTGCCGGTTTCCTGTTCCCGCTGCGCGGCGCGGATCAGTTCCGCGGCGCTCACAGTGGCGGCACCGAGCTTGCCGACGCTGATGCCGGCGCCGAGGTTGGCCACCGCGGTCGCCTGGGCCAGGTCATGGCCCACCGCCAGCGATGCCGCCAGCAACGCAATCACGGTGTCCCCGGCACCGGTGACGTCGAATACTTCCCGCGCCCGGGTCGGCAGATTCAACACAGCGCGATCGCGCTGCAGCAGGGACATGCCGTGTTCGCCGCGCGTGATCAACAACGCTTGCAGGTCCAGGTTCTCGAGCATGGCTGCGGCCTTTGCCAGCAGTTGTTCTTCATCGTCGCTCTTGCCGGCGACCGCCTCGAATTCGCTCAGATTGGGTGTGATGACCGTGGCGCCGCGATAGCTGCTGAAGTCGGCGCCTTTGGGATCCACCAGCACCGGTTTGCCGGCGGCGCGCGCGCGGTCGATAAAGGCACGACAATCGCGCAGCCCGCCTTTGCCGTAGTCCGACAACAGCACCAGATCGCAGTCTGGCAGGGCCGTTTCGTAATGGCGCATCAAAGCTGCGCTGTCGATGGCGCCGTAACCCGATTCGAAATCCAGTCGCAGCAGCTGTTGGTGGCGGCTCATTACCCGCAATTTGGTGATGGTAGCCACGCCGCTGAGCCTTTCGGCGTGGTATTGCACCTCGGCTGCCGCAAGGCGTTGCGCCAAGACGTCGGCCGCGTGATCGTCGCCGGTGAAGCCGAGCAGGGTCGCTTTGGCACCGACCGCGGCGATGTTCAAGGCGACGTTGCCGGCGCCGCCGGGACGATCCTCTTCCTGCTTGACCTGCACTACCGGTACGGGCGCTTCCGGCGAAATGCGTGCCGTATCGCCCTGCCAATAGCGATCGAGCATCAGATCGCCGACCACCAGAACCCGGGCAGCATCGAAAGCAGGAATTTCTATCTTCATAGAATTCAGCGATATAGGCACGACCACAAAGTGCGGCCATAATAGCACACGGTGCCCGGTGCCGCGCTTGCACGCGGCCGTGGAAGTGGCCACATGTCGAGGACGACGGTAGAATTCGCGCAGCCGCAAACGAAGACCCGCAGTGACCAAACGCCCACAGCTTCCCCGCGCATTGTTAGCCCCCCGACATTGGCCCATGTGGATGGGAATGGGTGTCTTGCGCTTATTGGCGGCGCTGCCTTTTCGCGCCCAGTTGGCCATCGGCCGCGGCATCGGTGCCTTCGTCTGGCTGCTTCCGCTAGCACCGAAACGTTATGCCCGCATCAACCTCGCACTTTGCTTTCCCCATTGGAGTGAACGCGAACGCCGCGCCGTGCTTTGGCAGCACTTTCAGTCCCTCGGCATGGCGGTGGCGGAAATCGCCAGCGGCTGGTGGGCGAGCGATCGCACCCTCGACGGTCTGGACCAACCCGAGGGGCTGGAGCACTTGGAACACGCCCTGCAGCAAGGTAAAGGTGTCATCATGCTCGGCGCCCATTTCACCAACATGGATCTGGGCGGACGCCTGATCCGCCGCCATGTGCCGTTTGCCGTAATGTATCGGCACCAGAAGAATCCGCTGTTCGATTACCTGATGAGCTGTTCGCGCGAGCGCACCTACACGCGAGCAATCGAGCGCGACGACGTGCGAAGCCTGATCCGCACACTCAAAGGCAATGGCGTCGTGTGGTACGCACCGGACCAGAACTACGCCGGCAAAGGCCATGTCTTCGTGCCGTTCTTCGGCGTGCGGGCAGCCACCAACGGCGGCACCGCGCGTCTGGCGCGCATGACCGGCGCGGCCGTGGTGCCGTTCTCCAACATCCGACGCGCCGACAGCAAAGGCTATCGACTTGTGTTCGGCCCGGCGCTGCCGGACTTTCCCAGCGGCGACCTCGAGCAGGATACGGCGCGCATCAACGCCGCCATCGAACAACAGGTATCGCTCGCCCCGGAACAATACCTCTGGGTACACCGACGCTTCAAAACCCGACCACCCGGCGAGCCGCGCGTCTATTGAAACCATGACAACAGCCCGCTTCAATCTGCCCGCGCAGACCACCATCCGCAGGATCCTGGTGATCAAGTGGAGCGCGATGGGCGACGTGTTCAGCGCGACGACGTTATTCGAAGACATACGCCGCGCATTCCCCGATGCGGAGTTGCATTTGAACACGCTGCCTGCCTGGGTGCCGCTATTCGAATACGACCCGCGCTTCGCCAAGGTAATCGCCGTGGACGTGCGTCGGCGCAAGCGGCGTTGGCGGGCAATGCTCGAATGGCTGCGTCAGATACGAAAGGGCCACTACGATCTGGTCATCGACCTGCAGACCACCGATCGCTCGGCAACGCTGCTGACGATCCTGGGCTACACCGGCGGCCGCATCCCTTACCGCATCGGTAACGACAAGCGCGTTCCTTACAATATCTACCCGCAATCCGCGGCGTTGAAGCCGTTGGACAAGAGCCGTGCCGCTTTGGCTGACGGCGGCATTCCGACCGTGACGCCGCGCCCGGTGGTTCATGTGCCACCCCGCAACGAACAACGCGCCGCAAAGCTAATGGCTGATCATGACCTGCAAGCAGACCGCTATGCGCTGCTCATGCCCGGTTGCCAGGCCGCCGGCTATCTCAAGCGCTGGGGTGCGGAACGCTACACGCAACTAGGCCGGCGGCTGCATGAATCCGACGGGTTGCGGGCGGTACTGATCGGCGGCTCGGACGAACTCGACGAATGCACGCGCATCGAACAAATGAGCGGCGACTGGGTTGTGAACTTGTGCGGACGCACGGAGATATTCGACATCGTGCCGCTGGCCCGCCAGGCGAAGTTCGTGGTCGCGAATGATACCGGCACGGCGCATCTCGCGTCGGCGACCGAGCGCCCGATGGTCGTCATCTGCGGGCCTACCGATCCGCGCAAAGTGAAACCGGCCGGCGACAACGTGATCGCTTTGCAGGCCGATCTACCTTGCATCAACTGTTACCAGAAGCATTGCAGCCATCACTCGTGCATGCCGCTGGTCACGCCCGATGCCGTGTACGATACCTTGCACGGCAAGCCGCCTAGTCACGGGTCTGTGGCGTTTTTCGAGTCTGCTGTCTGGTCCGCGTTTCGCGCTTGAGCTTACCTACGGGTTTGGCGTCGATTGCGGGGGTGATCCGATGCGTTGGATGTTGGGTCCGCACCCGGGGGGCACAAACGCTTTGCGCTTGACCCAACCTACGGGTTTGGGCTTGATTGCGGGGGTGATCCAATGCGTGGCGTTCGGGCCGCACCCGGGGGGCATAAACGCATTGCGCTTGACCCAACCTACGCGCCCCATCGATTACGGGGGTGTTCCAATATCTTGGCGCCGGGGTTCGTCATGGTGTACCGGCGGAGCACCGGGTGGCAGGAGCCGATTGCCGTAGCGTTGGAATTGCTCGTGCTCGTAAAGCTTGGCGTATTTCAGGAACACGTAGAACGCTCCGACCACGGAAGTGATGAACCCCGCCCAACCATTGATGAAATTGCGCTTGAACAGGTACAGGCGCAGAAATGCGATCGGCGGATAAAGGATCAACATCAACCAGGGCATGGCGCGCTTACCCTTGCGGACTTTGTCCGCTACCAAGCCGGTGGAATACATGTTGATCTTTTCGACTTTGGTGTGGATGTCACGTTCGCCGAAATGATAGAACGGGTGTTGCAGCCTGCCGATCCTGCCTTTGACTTTTGGCGCAGCATGAATGGGCATGTCCGATACATGCCCCTTGCGCTTGTCGAACATGCGCAGAAAGCCGTTCAACCGGGCTTTCGGGCTGCACATGCGCCAAAACATTTGCTCTTGCCGCGGCAGCTCGTAGCCATTCGCATCTGGCCCTCGCGCCATAAGGGACTGGATCTCCAGCTGCAGCGCCGGTGATAGCTGTTCGTCCGCGTCCAACAACAAGACCCAGTCGTATTGCGTGTGCTCGAGTGCCAATTGCTTCTGAGGACCGTAACCGAGAAATTCGTGTTGCACGACCCGGCATCCGTATTGCTCGGCAATCTGCACCGTACGATCATTGCTGTAGGAATCCAGGACTACGACTTCGTCCGCCCATTTGACGCTGTCGAGACACGATGCGAGCGTGAGTTCGTTGTTGTAAGTGGTAATGAAGGTCGAGAGCTTCGTCATACTGACTCCGGGTTTTGGAGTTTGACAACAACCGTTTCAGTTGCGCGGCGCCTGGCACAGCTGCGCATATACTGCTTCGGTGTTGGCGGCCATCGCCGAGACCGTCAGCTCCCGTTGTGCAAATTCCCACACGGGTTTGAAGCGGTCCCGCAGTCTCGGCAGGTCCGCAAGCGCTTCGTTGATACGTGCGGCGATCGCTTGCGGCGACGGATCGGTCAATATGGCCTCGCCCGGCAGCACGTCCACCGCACCCGGCACCGGCGTCGACAGCACCACTGCTTGGGCGTGCAGCGCTTCGACCAGCACGTAGGGAAAGCCTTCACGCCTAGAAGCAATCACCACCAGGTGCGCGCTGCGAAGCAGATCTGCAACATCGTCGCGAAACCCCAGCATCGTAACGCGATCGCTTAGACCGTATTCCTGGATCCGTGCTTGCAGGTTCTGCCATTCCGGGCCGTCGCCGGCGATGGCGAGCGGCGCATCCACAAGTCGCCAAGCATCGAGCAGTATATCGAAGCCCTTGGCCGGCACCAGACGACCGACGGCGAGGGCCGTCGGTTGGCCCGCCGCGCGCGCCGGGGGTGCCGACAACGGGGGATTGATACCATTGAAAATAACCGACTTGCGCGTGCTCGATATTTGCCCGGCAACATCGCCGCTGACACCGATCACCCAGTCATAACCGTCAAAGGCGCGGTTACTGCGTTTGCGATTGTGAATTGTAGCCACCGTTCGCGCGCTCAAGAAGGGCTTCAGAAAGCGCACCATGGCGGCCGCCTTACTGGCCTGGGCGTGGATTACGTCCGGCTGCGCTCGCCTCAACAGCCGGTACAAGCGCCACAGGTGCCGCGGCGAGCGCCGCCACCCGCGGGCCGGGAATGCCGCGAAGGCGACGCGCCGGTGCAACTGGCTGCGGAACGACTCGGCGCCAATCAACGTCACTTCGTGGCGCTCGGACAAGGCGTTGCACAGGTCCACGACGTGCCGTTCCAGACCACCGGTACCGGAGCTGGCGACAAACTGACAGATTTTCATGGGGCCCGGGTCATGGCCGATGGACGCGCGCAGGATAGTGCAACTGGAAATCGCCGATTGGATGAATGGCTCGGATTATAAGACAATTGCCGCAACATTGATCGCACGGCAACTAGATCGCATCATGCACCTGGATACACCCATATCGGTCGGCGAATTTCTGGATAAGGTCAGCATCCTGGAAATCAAATCCGAACGCATCACCGACCAGGAAAAGCTCAAGAATGTGCGCAACGAGTTGGCGCTGCTGCGGCGCGTATGGGCCAATTCCACCTTTGCGGAAGCTGACATCGAGGATGAGTTCCAGCAGTTGCGCTCGGTAAACGAACAGCTATGGGATATCGAGGACCGCATCCGGCTCAAGGAAGCGGCGAAAACATTCGACCAGGATTTCATCGATCTCGCCCGAGCCGTTTATATACTCAACGATCGTCGCGCAGCCAGCAAGCGCCGTCTGAGTCAGGCTCTGGGTTCGGAATTGGTGGAGGAAAAATCCTATGCCGACTATGGCGCACCCGGAGAACTGCCCGGCGACATCCGTTGAACGGATTGCGCTGCCAGAAACGGTTCGATCTGCGTCATCACATTGCCGACCGAGATTTCCGCCATATCGCGGCTGCCGTAATCCGATTCCCGGCCATGGTCGGCGAGCACTACGTGGATGTGCTCGGAATGGCGCAGCGGTGGCGAACCTCCGAATAAACCGAAGGCGTGCACGCCCGTTGCAGCAGCAATGTTCAGGAAACCCGTGTCGTTCCCCACATACAGCGCGCACATGGATAACAGCGCTGCGGTTTCGTCGATCGGCAAACCGGTTCCGCTGTACACCCGGTTGGCGGTACTGCCGGCCTGTTCCACGATCCATTCGCTCATCACACTCTCCGCCGCACCGCCGACGATTACGATCGACACACCGTGCGTCTGACGGATCTCCCGCGCCAGCGCTGAAAAACGCTCCTGCCCCCATTGCTTGATCGGCTCGCTGCTGCCGATTCCGAGCGCCACCCAAGGCTTGGGCACATGGGCGAAGCGCTGACCGATCGCGGCCGCGAACTGCGGGTCGGCGTACAGTCGCGGCTCGGACTCGGTGCGCGGCAGCGCATGCAGCTCGATCAACAAGTCCGCTTTTTCGATCGGATGCCGCGGCGCGTTCTTCGGCAGGCGGATGCCACTGTTCTGCAGAAAACGCTGCAGTCCTTTACCGTAACCGAATCGCTGCGGAATTCCCGCCACCAGGGCCGCCCAGTGATACCGGCTGCTGTCATGCAGGATCCACACCCGTTCATAGTTGCCGCTGCGAAGCAGCTTCACCAGCCGCAGGAAGCCAAGCAGGCCGTCGTGTTTGCCCGGGTTGCGCTCCAGCCATAACACTTGATCGATCGCCGGATCGGCGCGCAACAAAAGGTCCGCGCGCGAACGCGGCTTCGTTAGCACACTGACCTGTCCGTCGCGGCTATCCTGGGCCAACGCATGCAAGTGCGGTAGATGCCACACCATATCGCCAATGCCGGGCAGCGGCTGAATCACGAGCGTCGCTTCCCGGCGCGCCTCAGTGGTTCCTTGCGATTCGTTCGACGAGGTCACGGAGCCGCCTCTGAGAGTATGGCCCGTGAACCGGAAATCCGACGCTCGGCCATCAGCATGGCGATGGCGACCAGCAGCAGCCACCACGCAATAGTCGACCAATAACTCGCATAGAGCGCCATATGGACATTCAACGGGAACCACGCCACCAGTGCCGCAACGAGCCAAGGCAATGCCTCGGCCTTGGCGATAACACCTTGTTGCCGCCAGCGCTTGATCATCAGGATCCACATCAATACATACCCCGCCAAGCCGACGACGCCGGTTTCGATCGCAATCTCCAGCAACATGGAGTGCGGGTGGGTCGGCGCCTGCCCGAGTTTCACGAAGTAATTTTGTTTGCTCGCGTAATCATCATAGATGTAACGGAATCCACGGGGGCCGATGCCGTTCAGCCAATTTTCTTCAAACACTACGAGTCCTGCGCGCCAGATCGAAAGGCGGTAGGAAGTCGCTTCGTCCATGGACTGCGCATTGCCGAACAGACCGAGCGTCTGATCGACTCGGTTGCGGAAATTGCCGTGCATGGCAGCAAGCCCGATACCCAGCAACGCTGCGGCAACCACCGCCACAACCAACGAGCGACGCACCGCCAGGGTGCGCACGAGATATACGCTGTAAACCACCAGCGACACAGCAAGCATCATCCAACCGGTTCGGCTTCCCTGCAATAGAACCGCCGCGACCAGCGCCGGCAACAACAGCCAAAGCCATTTATGCGCCGACCCATAGCGGCGAATGAGTTCAAGTACCAGTGGTGACATGGTCGCGGTCACGGCACCCAGCGTCAGATTGAGATAGAACATGCCGGTCACGCGGCCTTCGAATGTCGAGAACCCCAACAAATCGCGCCCAAATGCATATTGGATCATTGCGTCGATGCACCAAATGCTGACCATAATCGCGCTTGCCATGTACAGTTTTCGGCGTGCGTCGCGCCGACACAGCGTCCCGATCACGAACACGCCCATGAACCAAAAGCGCACGTCGACCAACGCCGTCCCCAGCGCCCGGTCGAGTTGTACCGCATCGGGTAGCGACACCAATATCGGCATCTCGAAAGACAAGAAGACTGCAGTCATGAACTGTACGGCCGGTTCGGAAAGCACCGCACGCGGGGACCGCAGCACCGTCAGCAAACCGGCAATCATCATGACTGCCACCGGCGCATTGAACGCAGTTTTGTGTGCGAATAATGGCAGACACAAAAAGATGAGCAGCCATTTCCAGTTCTCCTTCGCCCATACTGCAACCTGGAGGCGTGCCGTTTGAGACTCAGGCAATGTGTTCGTCCTTAGCACCATCACGGTCGCGGGTTGATCCCAAACTCGTGTAAACGTCGAGCGTGCGATCCAGCATGCGCTGCAAGGTATAAGGGTTTTCAGCCGCCACCACGGGCGGCGTCTCGTACCAAAGAGCGAGGCGCTCGACTGCTTCGCGCCAGTCACCGACCGTTACCGCTCCGGCCGGGAACATCGCATCTAGTTGTTCGAGGACCCCGCCATGCGCGTAACCGAGCACCGGACGACCGATACTGAGCGCTTCCAGCGTAGTGCGGCCGAACGACTCCGGCTGGCTGGACAATGACAATACCACCGCTGAGACGGACAGAACTTCGCGCAAGTCGGCTCGCTCTCCCGTAAGGGTCACATGTTCAGACAATTCTTGTACCTCTATTCGCTTGCACAATTCCTGGTAATATTTACGTTTGCGCGCATGATAACCGCCTACGATCAATCCGTGCACCGGTATGTGGCGAGCGCGTAACGCGCCGATGATCGCCAAAAAATCTTCGTGACCCTTCAGCCGCGTGAGTCGTCCCGGCAGAGTGAGTACCCAACGGTTCGCAAGGGTCGGATATTGCGCCGACCACCCCTGCAGCCAGCGATCACTGGGTCGGTAGCCGCACGGATATTGGGACGAATCCACGCCACGGGGAATCACCACTATTCGAGCCGGATCCAAGTGCGGATATGTAGCACAAATATAATCCCGGACCGATCTCGAGACTGCGATGACGCGTTCGCCACGGGTCATGATCGAACTATAATGACCAGCCCTGTAATAACCGTGCACCGTAGTCAGGAAGTGTGGCCGGGTTGCGGCGGGAAGTTTACGCCAGGCTGCGTAGGCGATCCATGCCGGCAGCCGCGACCGCGCGTGGACGAGATCAATTTGTTCACGACGCAACCAACTGCGCAATTGCGGCACATATCGCAAAGTAAGTAATGATTTACGGCCTACCGGCCAATTCACGTGCTCACTGCCGCCGCGTTCAAGTTCCGGCACCAGCCGCCCTCCGGCGGAAACAACGATGGAACGATGTCCGCGACGCACCAATTCCGCGGCAATCTCCAGCGTTCCGCGCTCCACACCGCCAGACTCCAAAGCGGGCAGAAGCTGTACGATCGCCAACCTGGAATCAGCCATCGCGAAGACTCCCATGTGCAGGCTTGATCAAATGCAAGCTTTCCTGTACATCTGCGAAGCTTTTGCCACTGTAATTCCCTCGCGCCGTGCTAAGAGAGCACAACGCCCGAATCTAGCGAGCCACCCTCAACTCTAAATCGCGGCATACGGTCTCAACTCGATGCACATAGGTGTGCTCGGCCAGCGCACGTGCACGTGCGCGCTCGGACAATAGCCTCGCAAATTCTCGATTGAACATCAGCCGCTTGATTTGGGCCATCATTTCATCCAAATCCCGAAACACCAGTATCTCGCGCTCAGGTTCGAATAGAGCCTCCAAACCCAAACGATATTCGACTACTTGCGGGATACCATAACCGGCGCATTCGAAGGTCCGCATATTCGTTCCACCACGAATTACCTGTGCATGCACGTTGAGGGACACCTGAAATCTACCGTACACGGCACCCATGTTAGCAATCGACACACGGGGCCGGAACCGCAACGGGTGTTGCCAGAACAATCGATGCCGGAGGAAGTAGTTGCCATATACGCAAACGCGCAAATCACTTTCGAGCAACCGCGAGACGGGCGCGTCTCGATTAACGTCGCGGTTGCCGATGAAGCATACGCCGCGCTGATCGCGGCTTGGCGTTGGCCTATGAATGGCAAGGGAGTGAGCGAAGGGCAGCACACCGGCGAAGCGACCGCCTGCTTCGGACGCACGCATCGCTTCGCTATAACCGGAGTCTGAAATATAGATCGCTGCAAATGCGTCGCTGTACGCGACCTGCCGGTCTGGGTGATCGTTCATCCACAGCACATTCCCTGGCCGAGGGCGAAGATCTCGAAGCTCCGGAAAGGAACCAATAAACAATGCGAGATCGTACGACGCCCGATTGATCCGTTCCACCAAACGGTGACGCCACGCGGAGCGGTCAACCCGGTATTGGAGCAGATCGGGCACCCTTTGGGCACGGTCGAAAACCATTGCACCTCGCCGGGAAAGACGTCATCCAACGCGCGATACATATAGTGCGAGAGACCGCCGCGCCACGGCTTTGCGACCAGGAGCACACGCACCGCGGCTAACACCCAGCGCCAATCGCATGCAAGCTGAGGGCCGGCATGGAGATTGACACGATCAAACTGTGGGCAACCATTCCCGCTCGATCCAGCGCGCGCAACGCTCGGCTTCATTGAATGGCGGCGACGGCTGCATGGGCGCGCCCTGGCGCCATTGTTCATAAGTCGTGAGTATGCGTTTCGTCACCAACTCGTCCATTCCCGCCGCTACGCGTCCTCGTCCCGATGCAGGCACCGCCAACAAGCCGCAGTTCGCACCCGCAGTCAGTGCTTCGTACACCATGGATACGCTGTCGGCGGTAATCCAGACTTCCGATGCGGATCGCAAGCGTTCCGGCAACCAGTCCGGATCGGTCTGGTGCGCAAGCACCATGCGAACGCCGTTCCCCGCCAGCGACGCCAGTGCTTGCTCCGTGGCTGCCGGTGTCCGACGCGAAGTTGCGACGGTCCAATTCAGGTGCTGCCGTTCCAAAACCCCACGCACCTGCTGCAGCAGGCCCGTCTGGTCCCAGCTGTAATGGCGGGACGGGCCGCCGATCAGAATCATACCCGACCTGGGGTCCCTGTCCGCGGCGGGGCGTATCCGGTTGAGCGCGCCCTCGGTGGCAATCACGTTGCGTCGCTGGGGCGGCCGGTCGTGAGCGGGGATGATACACAGGTCGAACCAGGCAAGCGGCAAGCTCGGGCGCATGAGCACAATGACCCGACCGCCCCGCGCCCGACGCGCGGCCAACATGGACCAGTGGGTACGGTGGCCGGCACCGACGATCAGGTCGGGAGTCGGCAAATGTCCGCCCTCATGGTAGCGCCCGCGCAGCCAGCTTATGAAAGCCGCGCCCGGCGCTAAAGGCTTGAGCTCGTATGAGTCCAAGGCCACGCGCGCTGCCAGCGCCGCAAGCAAGCCGCGGCTTTGATTGTCGTGGCCGGGCTTGCCGTCGGTGAACCGCCACACGGTCAGGCGACGCCGGGGCGTGGCGGGCCGCTGCTTCGCAAGTGTCAACCCGCGTCAGTCCGTGAGCGTGTAGTCGGCACCGCAATAGGGGCACTTCGCCGTGCCGGTGGCTTCGATGGGCAAATACACTTTCGGGTGCGAGTTCCACAGGCTCATCCCTGACATGGGACAATGCAGCGGCAAGTCCTTGCGGGTCACCTGATAGTGATTCTTGGCATTGGGTTCGATCGTGCCCTGCTCCATTTTTGTTACTCCTCGACAATGATCGGGAAGTCGTTCGATGGGTCCGCGCTGCGCGCTTGACCCATCCTACGGTAACTTGACCCGTCCTACGGTGCATCATCGGGTGCCGTAGGTTGGGTCAAGGCCGGAGGCCGGACCCAACGATGGCCTGCGTCGTTGCCTCAGCGGGGTGACGCGGTGCCTGCCCGTGTTTCTATGCCATCGGTCGTTCGATGGGTCCGCGCTGCGCGCTTGACCCATCCTACGGTAACTTGACCCGTCCTACGGTGCATCATCGGGTGCCGTAGGTTGGGTCAAGGCCGGAGGCCGGACCCAACGATGGCCTGCGTCGTGCCTCAGCGGGGTGACGCGGTGCCTGCCCGTGTTTCTATGCCATCGGTCGTTCGATGGGTCCGCGCTGCGCGCTTGACCCATCCTACGGTGACGTCCGGCGCGCTCGGTAATCGTTCGATGGGTCCGCGCTGCGCGCTTGACCCATCCTACGGTAACTTGACCCGTCCTACGGTGCATCATCGGGTGCCGTAGGTACCCTGCATCATCCTATTGGGTCAAGGCCGGAGGCCGGACCCAACGATGGATTGCGTCGTGCCTCACCGGGGTGACGCGGTGCCTGCCCGTGTTTCTATGCCATCGGTCGTTCGATGGGTCCGCGCTGCGCGCTTGACCCATCCTACGGTGACGTCCGGCGCGCTCGGTAATCGTTCGATGGGTCCGCGCTGCGCGCTTGACCCATCCTACGGTAACTTGACCCGTCCTACGGTGCATCATCGGGTGCCGTAGGTTGGGTCAAGGCCGGAGGCCGGACCCAACGATGGATTGCGTCGTGCCTCACCGGGGTGACGCGGTGCCTGCCCGTGTTTCTATGCCATCGGTCGTTCTGCCCATGTTTCTGCGCCATCGGTCGTTCGATGGGTCCGCGCTGCGCGCTTGACCCATCCTACGGTAACTTGACCCGTCCTACGGTGCATCATCGGGCGCCGTAGGTTGGGTCAAGGCCGGAGGCCGGACCCAACATGACGACGGTGCATCAAACCAGACGACCTTGCGTCAAACCAGCGTCAACCATTCCGGGTGCTCTTCACGGCGGCCGTGCACCTGGTCGAAATACAGCTTCTGCAAGCGCTCGGTAATCGGTCCGCGAACTCCGGAACCGATGGCACGACCATCGAGTTCGCGAATCGGTGTCACTTCCGCCGCGGTTCCGGTAAAGAACGCTTCATCGGCGATATACACCTCGTCGCGGGTGATCCGACGTTCGCGCACTTCCAGCCCGTGTTCCCGCGCCAGGGTAATGATGGTGGTGCGGGTAATACCGTCGAGCGCGGAGGTCAGATCCGGCGTATACAACACCCCGTTGCGAACGATGAAGATGTTCTCGCCCGACCCCTCCATCACATAGCCCTGGGTGTCGAGCAACAAGGCCTCGTCATACCCGCAGGACAGTGCTTCGTTCAACGCCAGCATGGAGTTGATGTAGTTGCCGTTGGCTTTGGCCCTGCACATGGTGACATTGACGTGATGGCGCGAAAACGACGATGTGCGCACGCGGATACCCTTCTCGATGCCATCGGTGCCGAGATAGGCGCCCCACTCCCAGGCGGCGATCATCGTATGGACTTTCAGATTGTCGGCGCGCAGACCCATGCCTTCGGCGCCATAAAAGCACATCGGACGTATATATGCGGACGACAGCCCGTTTTCGTGTACCGCCGCCGCGGTCGCCTCGTTGATGGTCTGCTTGTCGAAGCCGATTGCCATATTGAGGATGTGGGCCGACCGGAACAGCCGGTCGGTATGATCCTCAAGCCGGAAAATCGCGGTGCCGCGTTCGGCCTTGTAGGCGCGCACGCCTTCGAATACGCCCATGCCGTAATGCAGGGTATGAGTCAGGACATGGACTTTCGCCTCGCGCCAGGGCACCAGTTCGCCGTCCAGCCAGATGACACCGTCGCGGTCCGCCATCGACATCGTTTCGTACTCCTCGTGTGTGTTCGGCGCTCGGCAGGGGAGCGCAAAGTCGCCAGTTTATCACGTCGTTCGCGCGCGTTGCGGACCGCCGTGGTGACGGTCGGTTTCAGGTTTCATGCGCATCGTCGAGCCAACGGCGCCAGAGCGTTGTTACCAAGCGGCGGTGATCCTCGAAATCGTCGCCGGCCGCCAACGCCGGTTCTTCCTGCAACGTCAATCGGTGGATCTGACGGCGGTATTCACGGTAGGCCTCGGCCAGCGACTCGGCTTCGTCTGCCGACAACAGGCCGTTGCGCGCCAGTGCTTCCAGCTGGCGAATATTGTCGCTATAGGCAATCAGATCGGGAAATTGCGCGGCCCAGCGCAAGACCCCGTACTGGACCAGGAACTCGATGTCCGCAAGACCACCGGCGCCCTGCTTCAGGTCAAAGACATCGCCCGTGCCACGGGCAAGCTCGGCACGCATGCGCGCACGCATATCCTTGACGTCGATACGCAATTGTTGCGGATCCCGGGGCCGGGTGAGAATCTCGCGGCGCAGTGCCTCGAACGCATCGGCCGTGCCCGAATCTCCCGCCACCGGGCGCGCCCGCACCAGGGCTTGATGCTCCCAGGTCCAGGCGTCATCGCGCTGATAGTCGCTGAACCCTTGCATGCTGCTCACCAGCAACCCCGCCCCACCGCTGGGGCGCAGGCGCAAGTCGACTTCGTACAGCACGCCGGCCGGGGTCATGGTATTGAGGATATGGATCATGCGCTGACCGAGCCGGGCGAAGAATACCGCCTGCTCCAGGGGCCTGGGCCCTGCAGTGGGCTGTTCGTCGTCGTTTTCGTAGAGAAACACCAAATCGAGATCGGAGCCGTAGCCCAACTCGATGCCACCCAACTTGCCGTACGCGACGACGGTAAAACCGCCGTACAGGCGCTTCCCGGGCGGTGCACCATGACGGGCAGTCAGATTGTCCCAGGCAATATCGAGTACCGCTTCCAGCACCACCTCAGCGATATGGGTCAGATGATCGCTGACGTGCATCAACGGCATAACGTCCGAAACATCGGCCGCGGCGACCCGCAGGACGTTGGTCTGCTTGAAGTGCCGTAGCGCTTCCATGTGCAACTCCAGGTCACTTGCCGCGACATCGCCCAGTAGGGCATGCAGTTCCGCCCGCAGCGCCTCCTTGTTCAGGGGCAGGTACAGGCTGCGCGGATCCAACAGCTCATCGAGCAACAGTGGGTGTTGGGTCAGGTACAGCGCAATCCAGGGACTGGCGCCGCACAGCTGTACCAGTTGAGACAGCGCCATGGGGTTTTCCATCAGCAGCGCCAGGTAGGCGCTGCGCCCGGCGATGGCCTCGAGCAGGTGGACCAGGCGCACCAGCGTGGTGGCGGGCTGCGGTGTGGCGCCTGCGGCACCCAGCAGCATCGGCATCAGCCGATCGAGCCGTTCCCGGCCGCGGGCGCTCATGGCGCGCACCGCGCGATCGTCGGCCAGTCGTTCGAGCAGGCGAAGCGCGTCGGCGGGCGCCTCGAAGCCGGACTGGCGCAGCACCTCGAGCGTCTGCTCCGGCTCCAGCGATCCGTGCCACACCCCGGCGAGTCCGTCCTGAAGCCGGCCCGGTTCTTCCTCCTCCGCCTGGGGCGCGGTGAACACTTGCTCGAAATGGGCATGCACTTTCCGCCGGTGGCGATCCAGGGCGCGTACAAACGCCTTCCAGTCGCCGTACCCCATGGCGAAGGCAAGCCGCGCCCGCGCGGTGGCCTCGTCCGGCAGGGAATGAACCTGCTGATCGGCCATCGCCTGCAGGCGATTCTCGACCCGGCGCAAAAACCGGTAGCCCGCGACCAGCTCGTCGGTGACGAACCGCGGCAGGTAATCCAACTGCGCCAGGCGCTGCAACACCGCCACAATCGCCCTGACCCGCAGGGCCGGCTCACGACCGCCACGTATCAACTGGAACGCCTGGCCGATGAACTCCACTTCGCGAATGCCTCCGGCGCCGAGCTTGACGTTCTGCTCCATGCTTTTGCGCTGCACCTGGCGCATGATCAAGCCTTTCATCTCGCGCAGGGACTCGAACGCACCGAAATCCAGGTAGCGGCGGTACACGAACGGCTCCAGGATTTTCTCGAGCCGCTGCCCCGCAATTCCGCCGGCGATCGCTCGGGCCTTCACCATGGCATAGCGCTCCCATTCCCGGCCCTGGGACTGGTAGTAGTCTTCCATGGCGTCGAAGCTCACCGCCAACGGGCCTGAGTCTCCAAAAGGCCGCAGACGCATATCGACGCGGAATACGAATCCGTCGGCGGTCTGCTGGTCGAGCAATTGGATCAAAGCGCGCCCGAGACGCACGAAATATTCGTGATTACTGATGGCCGGCGCGCGATCCGTCTCGCCCTCCTCTGTATAAGCGAAGATCAGATCGATGTCGGAGGAGACGTTCAATTCCCAAGCACCCTGCTTGCCCATGGCCAGCACCACCATGCGTGCCGGCGCGCCGGATTCGCCTATCGGTCGACCGTGCTCCCGACTCAACCACTGGTCCAGCCGGGCCAGGCCGACGGAAACGCAGGCGTCGGCCAGCCCCGTGACATCGCGCAGGATTTCATCGAGATCCGCCCACCCGGCCAGATCGCGCCAAACGATGCGCAGCATCTCCCGCCGGCGGAAGTTGCGAAACCCCTGGGCCAGTTCCTCCGTGGAGCCGGCCTGGTCGGCACGTCGAATCGCGTAGTCACGGTATTCCGATACGCCGTATGGGCGGTGCAGATCCCCTCCATCCAGCAGATCGCGCAGCACTTCGGGATACCTGACACAGGTGTCCGCGACGAACTGACTGCAGGCAAATACGCGACACAGCACGCCGACAAAAGCAGGGTCCCGAGGCAGGCTTACATGCTCCTCCGCCGCGCGCTGCTGCACGGCTTTCCAGGCCCGGTCCACCTCGGCGCGCAGTGTGTCCGTCAGCTTGTCGGCGACCGCGGCCGGTACGGAAATCAATTCGGAATGGGAATCGTTTGCCATCGAACTAGCTTAACGGCTCCACGGTGCCGATAACAAAAGCGATTTACATCACAAACGGCACAGGGCAGGCGCCGCTCGAGTCAAGGATCCCTGCGGTTGGCCGATGGTTGGGGGGATTAGCGGGGTCGGTTTACAACGGGAGGGGCGATGGATTTTAAAGACTATCTCAAGATCATGGTCATGAAGGATGCTTCGGACCTTTATCTCACGACCGGCGCGCCGCCCTGCGCCAAGATCCACGGTGTATTGAAACCCCTCGAAAAAAGCTCCATGCCGGCCGGCCAGGTCCGCGAAATCGCGTACTCCGTTATGGACGAGGAACAGCGCGCGACATTCGACAAAAAGCCTGAGATGAACCTGGCGCTTTCGGAGGCCGGTGTCGGCCGCTTCCGGGTCAACATTTTCAAGCAGCGCAACCAGGTCGCGATGGTGGTGCGTAACATCAAGACCGAAATCCCCAAATGGCAAGACCTGGGCTTGCCCGAAGTGCTCACCAAAATCATCATGTCCAAACGCGGTCTGGTGTTGTTCGTCGGCGCCACCGGTTCGGGCAAATCGACTTCGCTGGCTTCGCTGATCGACTACCGCAACCAGAACAGCGCCGGCCACATCATCACCATCGAAGATCCGATCGAATTCGTCCATTCGCACAAGAACTGCATCGTCAATCAGCGCGAAGTGGGTGTCGATACCGAATGCTACGAAGACGCCTTGGCCAACACGTTGCGCCAGGCGCCGGACGTCATTCTCATCGGCGAGGTGCGTCATCGCGAAACCATGGAACACGCCATCGCTTTCGCCGAAACCGGGCACCTGGCAATCTCGACCTTGCACGCCAATAACGCCAACCAGGCGTTGGACCGTATCATCAACTTCTTTCCCGACGACCGGCGCTCACAGCTGCTGCTGGATTTATCGCTGAACTTGCGGGCGTTCGTCTCCCAGCGTCTGGTTCCATCCAAGGACGGCAAGCGCGTTGCTGCGTTCGAGATTCTGTTGGGCACACCATTGGTGTGCGACATGATCAAACGCGGCGACGTCGCTGAAATCAAGCAAGTAATGGAAAAGTCGACCAACTTGGGCATGCAGACCTTCGATCAGGCGCTGTTCGACCTATACAACGCCGGGCACATCACTGAAGAAGAAGCTTTGCGCAATGCGGATTCGGCCAACAACCTGCGTCTGCGCATCAGCCTCAACGATCGCGGTCCGACACCGGATGCGGCTGGGCTGGCCGAAGACTTGTCGTCGGGACCGTCCCTGAGCCTGGTTCTGGACGAAGAGGATCAGGGAAACGACATGCAGCTCGATTACAAGTGAACCGCTGACCGCCTCAGGCGGCCACCAGCGCGTTGCGATCCACGTTCCGCAGCGCCGGCTGCACCGCAATTGCGCGCCGCGCACTGCCGCCACACGACATGCGCCTTATCAATCCGAAAAAAGGCCCCGCAATGCGGGGCCCTTTCAAGCACGTCGTAATGCCTGTTGTTATTTTTAGAAGATCGTCGTGAGCTGCACCGCCAGGCGGTTGCCGACACCGTCGAGATTTTGATTCGGCCCTGCACCTGACGGGAAATTCACGGCCTCCGCGTCGCGAATCGCATAGTCAACCGCGATACGCGTCTTCTTGTTGAAGTGGTATTGCAGTCCTAGCGTCCAGGTTCGGAACTCGAGTTCGAACTGGCTGTCGGTGTTGCGGTTGTATTGGTCATAGCGAGCATCGACTTCGAAATGCGTGCGTGGAATATGCCAACCACCTTCGACGTACCAGCCTTTCGCCTTCGCATTCAGACCACTGCCAGGATGATTCGGATTGCCGACCGCGGGCGGCACCAGAGCAAACGTCGGTTTGTCCGGGCCCTGGAAAATCATGCCGTCGCCCCGCATGTATTCGGCAGTGACGCGGAACGGTAATTTCCGGTATTGGAACCCGACGCCGCTGCGGTTGCGGTCATATTCTTCGACCGTGCCGTCGTTGTTGCCGTCGAAAGAGCGCTTGCCCCGCTGGGTCCAGCCGAAGAACTTCATGCCTTGGCGACGTGGTCCCTTGCCGCCGTAAGCCTTTTCGGCGGAGAAGTACAAGTAAACGTCTTTGTTGTTGTCGTTGTCCGACAGATTCAGGCCGTTACCGTTGCCGATCATGGCCGCGTAACTCAGTTCCCAGTTGCTGCCGACGTTGAAGGTATCGAATACCTGCACACCCGTGTCGCGGAACGCGCCGACGCTGGTGGTGAATGCATTCAACGACGTCTGTGGCGGCAAAGTCTGCGGCGCTACGTTGCCGCCCGCGGGGAAGCTACGCTCCGGGAAGCGCTCGAGCATCAATTGATTGCTCACTTCGGTGAAGTTGATGTAGTCGAACACGTGGATGGCCTGCAAGCCTTCCTCTGCACCCGGATACTTGAACAGACCGGCGCGGATGCGGGCGCCCTTGATATGGTTCAACGTAACGCTGGCGTCGGTGACTTTCGCAAATGCATTGCCCGGCGCCGTGATGGCGTTGTTGCCCATTTCCAGCAGCAGAAAATAGTTTACGTTCGGATCCAGGGGCAGCGCTGCGCCACGGGCGCCGATGCGGGCGCGCAGCACGTTGAACGAGTTTTGAGAATTGAGGTCCGGACCGATCAATTTCGGCGGTATGTAGGCATTACCAGCATTCGGATCACTGTAATCCTTTTGCCACTGCGGCTGAATGAACCCCCACACTCTCGCGCGCGCGGCGGTTCCCGCGGGCTCGGTGCCCTGCAGCATCAGCCAGTTAGCTGCTTGAACCTGTGCCGTGCCGGCGATTGCGCCTACGCAAGCGGTGGCGAGCAGCGTTTTTTTGAAAGCCTGCATGGTAACTCCTCCAAAATTATTATTTTCGATGCGCTTAAGGTTTGACCAAGGTGTAGCCGCCGCTGGTCAGCTCCATGACCCGCACAATGCCGGCCGGGACGCGGGTGGCATTCGGGTTGAGCACCGGCTCGTGGTCGAGGATCTTGGTCATGGCGTGGATGGTGTTGCTGCACGCCGAGAAGCGCACGCCCTGATTCACCAATGACGCGATGCGGCCCTTGTTCACGTTGTCGTCGAACAACAACCGCAAACCTGGACCGAACGCGACGATCTCGATGTCGACTTTGTCGGGCCCGTAGAACTTGAGCAGATTGTTGGCGACGTTCAGTACCAGTGTCTGCTTGGAAGGGTCCGCATCGCTGATCTGCAATGCGACTTTGGCTTCCGCGAACGGCTTGTCGGATTTGATTTCGGTTGCGTTTGCTCCGCTGCTCAAGATCAATAACGCGAGCAGCGGCAACAGCGCGTGCAAAGCACGCCTGCAAGACTTCGGCATGATAACTCCTCCTAACGTGGCGTGAACGGAGCATCGCAGCGCCCGGTCCATGGGCTTGCTCGCTCCGTTTTATCTTTATTGCTGCGAGACGGGCTCTCCCCTGCCCGTTCTGTTAAAGACGCAGCTTGATTCGTCTTTATTCCACGCGACCGAAAACTTTTTCACAACGCGTCGAGGATCTTCTTTCGAATCTGCCGGTACTCGTCTGCGGTGATCAGACCTTGCTTACGCAGCGCGTCCAAGCGCTGCAGCCGGGCTGCAATAGACGCATCCGGCCTCGCAGCCGGAGAAGTCGGGGCCGACGCAGCAGGCGGCGCCGGCGCGCGTACTGCGGGAGAGGGACGATAATTCGGATCGCAATCGAGTTTCACGTGAATGTCGCGGGACAGCACCGCATCGTTCACCTGCTCGCTGAAAGTTTTGCAGCCGGGCTTCTTCACCGTAAGTGTGCCGGAAGAACGGTATTCGAAACCGACGAAGTGCGGCGGAAACACTTCGTCCGGCCGGACGGTGAGGGGGGTGGCGCCAATTTCGACGCCGGAGGCCAGCACAGTGGCGCCGGGCGGATCGGAGTCGATGGTGGTCGTGCGCTGTTCCTTGACCACGCTGCTGCAGCCGGCGAGACCGACCGTTGCCAACAAACCGGCCGCCAATTGCGCGCCGAGCACGCGATATCTCATATTCTCCTCCCGCTTCATTATTATTGTGCGCACCGCTGGCGCGGCTTGCGTTCATTTGAGTAAGGACGCCAGTCGCGCCCGATTATTCCCTCCAGGAACGAAAAAACCCCCGCCACGAATGGCGGGGGTCCAGTCTGGCTTCGAAACAGCCTGGGCTTACATCATGCCCATGCCGCCCATTCCGCCCATGTCGCCCATGTCAGGCGCGCCGCCTTCCTTCTCTTCCTTCGGCGCCTCTGCCACCATGCACTCGGTGGTAATCATCAAGGCGGCGACCGATGCGGCGTTTTGCAGTGCCGAACGCGCGACCTTGGTGGGATCGAGAATACCCATGTCCACCATGTCACCGTATTCGCCGGTGGCCGCATTGAAGCCGTAGTTGCCCTTGCCCTCGACGATCTTGTTCAGCACCACGGAGGGTTCCATGCCGGCGTTGGCAACGATCTGGCGCAGCGGCTCTTCCATGGACCGGCGGGCGATGTCGATGCCCACGTCCTGGTCATGATTGTCGCCCTTGAGCTTCTTCAAGCCCTGCACGGCACGCACCATGGCTACACCACCGCCGGGGACCACGCCCTCTTCGACCGCAGCACGGGTGGCGTGAAGTGCATCTTCGACGCGGGCCTTCTTCTCTTTCATTTCCATCTCTGTGGCGGCACCGACTTTGATCACGGCAACGCCGCCGGCGAGTTTGGCGACCCGCTCCTGGAGCTTCTCGCGGTCATAATCGGAAGTCGCTTCTTCGATCTGCTGACGCACTTGGGCGACGCGTGCCTCGATGTCGTCGCTCTTGCCGGCGCCGTCGATGACCGTGGTTTCGTCCTTGGTCACCTGCACCTTCTTGGCACTGCCCAGATCATCGAGCGTCGCCTTCTCAAGCGACAGGCCGACTTCCTCGGAAATGACGGTGCCGCCGGTCAGGGTGGCGATGTCCTGGAGCATGGCTTTGCGGCGGTCGCCGAAACCCGGTGCCTTCACGGCGCACACCTTGACGATGCCACGAATGGTGTTGACCACCAGGGTCGCAAGGGCTTCGCCTTCAACGTCTTCGGAGACGATCAGCAACGGACGGCCGGACTTGGCCACGCCTTCCAGTACCGGCAGCAGTTCGCGGATGTTGGAGATCTTTTTGTCGTACAGCAGGATGTACGGTTCTTCCAGTTCAGCCGACATGGACTGCTGGTTGTTGATGAAGTATGGCGACAGATAGCCGCGGTCGAACTGCATACCTTCGACCACTTCCAACTCGTTCTGCAGACCCTGGCCTTCTTCGACGGTGATGACGCCGTCTTTACCGACCTTGGCCATGGCGTCGGCGATGATGCGGCCGACCTGCTCGTCGGAGTTGGCGGAAATGGTGCCAACCTGGGCGATCGCCTTGTCGTCCGCGCAGGGCTTGGACAGATTCTTCAATTCCTCGACGGCCGCGAGCACTGCTTTGTCGATGCCGCGCTTGAGATCCATCGGGTTCATGCCGGCAGCGACGGCCTTGAGGCCTTCGCGCATGATCGCCTGCGCCAGCACGGTGGCGGTGGTGGTGCCGTCGCCGGCAACATCGGACGTCTGGGAAGCGACTTCCTTCACCATCTGCGCGCCCATGTTCTCGAACTTGTCGGCCAGTTCGATTTCCTTCGCCACGCTGACGCCGTCCTTGGTGACGGTGGGCGCGCCGAAACTCTTCTCCAGCACAACGTTGCGGCCACGCGGGCCGAGGGTGACTTTCACCGCGTTGGCGAGAATGTTGACACCGCGCACCATGCGATGGCGCGCGTCATCACTGAATTTGACTTCTTTCGCTGTCATTTCCGTGTTCCTCTTGAATCCGGTTGGCTCTGATTTCCGTGAACGGTCGAAAGGGCCTTAGCCCTCGATGACACCCATGATGTCTTCTTCGCGCATGACCAGCAGGTCTTCGCTTTCGACCTTGACCTCGGTCCCTGCATATTTGCCGAACAGTACTTTGTCGCCGGTCTTCACATCCAAAGGGCGCACGTCGCCGCTTTCGAGGATCTTGCCCTTGCCTACGGCAACGACTTCGCCGCGAATCGGCTTTTCGGCCGCGCTGTCGGGGATGACAATGCCGCCGGCCGTGGTACGTTCTTCTTCCATTCGTTTGATGACCACGCGGTCATGGAGTGGACGAATTTTCATCGAGCATTTCTCCTTGCGATGAAGCTGTATGAATCATAAGTGCTTGTTTCTTCTTGGTGGAGCATCAAGATTTAGCACTCACCTAGAATGAGTGCTAATAATAACGGCGAAACTTGCGGAGTCAAGGCGGGGGCGCACGAAAATTTTTTGCCGGCACTCAATCTTCGCGGCGGTACTCACCTTCGATGGTCCGCGGCGGAGCCGGGGCGTCGGGAGGACCGCCTCCGGGCGGGCGGGCCGGGGTGGCAATCCTGCTCACGAAGCGCACGATCATCGCCCGACGCAGGGGCGCGATGAGCAGCAGAGCGCCGATCAGATCGGTGATAAACCCTGGAATCAGGAGCAAAATACCGCCGATCACCAGCACCCCGCCTTCGAGCATTGGTATGGCCGGCGCTTCGCCCCGGTCGAGGCTGCGCCGAATTTCCTGCAGGGTCCGAAAGCCCTGGTGGCGCACCAGAAGGCTGCCGAGCACCGCGGAAAATACCACCAGCGCGACGGTGGCGATGCCGCCGATGGCGGAACCGACCTGTACCAGCACGTAAATTTCAGCCAGTGGCAAGGCGACGAACAGCAACAGTAACAAGGTTCGCAGGCTCATGTGCGGTTTGCACTCCGGAGGACGTGTAAAACAACAGTGACAAGGCGATGGGCGCGCGCTACCCTTGTGGCCCTCGCCTGGATTGACAGGAATACAATGCCAGAACAACACCTTATCGTGCTGTCGACGGCACCGGATCAAGCTGTCGCGCAGCAAATCGCAGGGGCGCTGGTGGATGAACAACTGGCCGCCTGTATCAATATCCTGCCGCAGGTGACCTCGGTATACAGCTGGCAGGGTAAACGCGAGTTCGGTTCAGAGGTGTTGTTGATTATAAAGACCAGGGACGGCGTTTACCAAAAACTGCAGCAACGCCTGGTCGAGATGCACCCTTATGAACTTCCGGAAATTGTGGCGGTCCCAGTGGTGGGCGGCCTGGCCGGCTACTTGAGTTGGATCGATCAAATGACAGGAAAGAGCGAATGAAGACGCGTGTATTGGCGTGGCTGCTGGCGTTGGCGGCAATCCCGGCGGTGGTTGCGGCTGCCAACTACGGCCTCGCCGACGAACCTCTGGCGCCGGACAAAGCATTCCAATTCTCGGCGCAAGCCAAGGACGCCAACACCGTGATCGGCACATGGACCATCGCCGACGGCTACTACCTGTACCAAAATAAATTCCAATTCGTTTCCGATACGGACGGGATCACGCTGGGCCAGCCGGACATTCCGGCGGGGAAAAAGAAGACAGACGAGTTCTTCGGCGAAGTCGAAACCCACCGTCATCAGGTCCAGATCCAGATCCCCGTCGAGCGGGGCTCCGATGGCGCGAACACCTTGAGTCTGACCGCCAAGTCCCAAGGCTGCGCGGACATGGGCATCTGCTATCCGCCCTATCAGACCACCGTGAAGGTATCTCTCCCCGCCCCATCCAGCGCGGCGCCGGCGGCCAAGGCAGCGGGCGACGCAGTCAACGAGGTCAAGCAGCTCGGCAACGATCTTGGCCTCGCACAGAACGACAGCGAATTCCTGCCGCCAGACCAAGCCTTCGCGCTCAGCAGCGAATCCAAAGACGGCAATCTGGTGGCCCATTGGAAAATTGCCGACGGCTATTACCTCTATAAGGACAAGATCCAATTCAGACTCAAGGACGCCTCCCAGGGCGTGAGTCTTGGCACACCCAAATTGCCGGATGGGCAGATCAAAGACGACGAGTTCTTCGGACGCCTGACGGTGTTTCACGACGATTTCAGCGCCACGGTGCCGGTGGAGAGCGGGAATGCCGCCCAACCGGTGGCCGTCGACGTCACCTACCAGGGCTGCTCGGAAAAGGGTTTGTGCTATCCGCCCCAGACGCACACGATCCGTTATACGCCCGGCGCGGGCGGCGGCACAGCGTCGGGCTCCACCGGGGAACCCGGTGCGGCAGCAGCCGGATCGGCCCGAAACCAGGCCGCCGCGACGCCGACCCGGTCCGAGCCGGCGGCATCGAAAGCGAAGCCACCCGCCCTGGACGCCAAGACCGTGATCCTGACCCTGCTGGGTGCGTTTGGCGTCGGCTTTTTGCTGACCTTCACCCCGTGTGTACTGCCGATGATCCCGATCCTGTCATCGATTATCGTCGGTCAGGCGGGGGAGCAGACCAGCGCCGTTCGCGGCGGCGTGCTGTCGATCGTCTATGTACTCGGCACGGCAGTCACTTGGACTGCGGCAGGAATTCTCGCCGGCCAGGCCGGCGACCAGCTCCAGGCATACTTTCAGAACCCGTGGGCGATCGGCACCTTCGCCGCCATATTGGTGCTGCTCGCCCTGTCGATGTTCGGCTTCTACGAAATCCAGATGCCGTCCAGTATCCAGTCCAAGCTCCAGGAGCGCAGCCAGAAAGTGCAGGGCGGAACCGTGGTCGGCGTGTTCATCATGGGTGTGCTGTCGGCAGCCATTGTCGGCGCCTGCGTATCGCCGCTGCTGATTTCGGTGCTCGGGCTGGCGGTCTCCCTGGGCGATCCGGTGCTGGGCGGCGCGACCATGTTCTTCATGGCGCTGGGCACCGGCGTGGTGCTGATCGCCATCGGCTTCGGCGCCGGATTCCTCATGCCGCGCGCCGGCGCCTGGATGGACACCGTCAAACATGTGTTCGGCGTGCTGCTGCTGGGCGTTGCCGTGTACCTGCTCGGGATCCTGCCGCAAGTGCCGGTGTTATATCTGTGGGCCGTGCTGCTGATCGTCACCGGGGTGTTCATGGGCGCCACCCAGTCGGTATCGGAATCCGCCAACGGCTGGCTGGTGCTGTGGAAAGGTGTCGGCACCGTGCTGGTGATCTGGGGCGTGCTGGCATTGCTCGGCGCGTTTGCCGGTAACCGCGATATCCTGCGGCCCATCCAATTCGAGTCGCAGGCAGTCGCCATGCGATCCGCCACCGGCGCCGAGACCACGGCTGCCGCGCACGGCGAGTTGTTTCGTCGAGTCGAAACGGTCGCCCAGCTGGATCAGGCACTCGCCCAGGCAAAGGCGGCCGGGAAACCGGTCATGGTGGATTTTTACGCCGATTGGTGCACCGAGTGCCAGCGCATGGAGAAAGGCACTTTCACCAATCCCAACGTGCGGCAATACATGGAACAGCATTTCACCGCGTTGCAGGTGGACGTCACCGATAACGACGAAACCGATCGGGCGGTCAAGCAACGGCTCAATGTGTTCGGGCCGCCGGCGCTACTGTTCTTCGACGCAGCGGGACAACCGATGAAGTCCATGAACTTCTATGGTTACAAACCCGCCGACGAGTTCCTCGGTCACCTGCAGCGCGTCGTGAAGGGTTCCTAGTGCGCCGGTCCGCGACCATCGTTGCCGCAGTTGCGGTGGGGATCGCCGGGCTTGCCGGCGGGTTTTGGCTGCAACATGCCACTCGCTCACCCGCGCCGCTACCACCGGACGCGGCGGCCACCCCGGAGGCCGCCACAATAAAGGGCCGTGCCCGCCCGGCGTTTTCACTGCGGGATCTCAACGGCAAACAACAAGACGTTGCGCAATGGGACAACCATGTGGTGCTGCTCAACTTCTGGGCGACGTGGTGTCCGCCCTGTCGGCGCGAAATTCCGGCGCTGATCGAGTTGCAGAACAAGTTCGGCAGACAAGGACTGCAGGTGGTCGGAGTCGCCATCGACCAACCCCACTTGGTGGAGGAATTTCGCGATACCGCGGAGATGAACTATCCGGTGCTGGTGGGCGAAAGCGACGCCCTGGCCGTGTCGAAGTCCTACGGTAACGTCTACGGCCAGTTGCCCTACAGCGTGATCATCGCCCGCGACGGCACCATCCGCGAAGTGCACCGGGGCGAACTCACCACGGCCGCCGCGGAATCGCTGCTGAAGCCGCTGCTAAGCCGCTGAACGCCCAAATTCTGGAGCAATTGCGCCGAACGGTCGCGAACGGGCTGACAAATCGCGGCCGCGGTGGACATTCCACGGAAATTGTCGCACACTTGCGCGCGTCGGCCGGCGGTCCAATTTGGTTTGATTCTTGGACCCATCACGTGCCGAATTTCCGAAAATTCGCTACGAAGGTTGCATTTTAGAAGCGACCTCGAACCACTCAGGGCTCCACCGGCTCATGGCGCGCATTCTGGTACTGAACGGTCCGAACCTGAACCTGCTCGGCAATCGTGAGCCGCAGGTCTACGGCCACGTCACGCTCGCCGACATCGATCAGCGCCTGAAGCAGCAAGCCAGCGCCGCCGGCCACGAACTCGAAACCCAGCAAAGCAACGCCGAGCATGAACTGGTGGATCGAGTGCATCGCGCCCGCGAGGCCAACGTCGCGTTCATCATTATCAATCCGGCCGCGTTTACCCACACCAGCGTCGCCCTGCGTGATGCCATTTTGGGCGTGGACATTCCCTGCATCGAAGTGCATTTGTCCAATGTCTTCCGGCGCGAAGAATTTCGTCAACGGTCCTACTTCTCCGACATCAGCATCGGCGTAATCAGCGGTCTGGGCGCACAAGGTTACGAACTGGCGCTGCAGGCCGCGATCCGGCATTTGGCCGAATCGGTATAACAACGGACCGAACCGAGTTCGGCCATCAAGGAACAGCGCAATGGATATTCGCAAGGTCAAGAAACTGATTGAACTGCTCGAAGAATCGGGCATCGCCGAGATCGAGATCCACGAAGGCGAAGAAGCGGTGCGCATCAGCCGCTACCCGCAAGGCATGCCGGTCATGCACGCGGCCTACCCGGGCGCGGCGCCCGCGCCCGTGGCGGCGCCCGCGCCATCGAGTGTCGCGGCAACGCCCGAACCGGCGAGCGAGGAAATCGACGGTCACAAGGTTTTGTCGCCGATGGTCGGGACCTTTTACCGCTCACCCTCTCCGGGCAGCCCGTCGTTCGTGGAAGTGGGCCAACGGGTCAATATCGGAGACACCCTCTGCATCATCGAAGCGATGAAGATGTTCAATCAGATCGAAGCCGACAAGGCCGGTGCCGTGGTCGCGATCCTGGTTGAAAACGGTCAACCCGTGGAATACGGTCAGCCGCTGTTCGTCATCGAATAGCGCCGCCCCTCCGGGCGCTCATCCACGTAACCATTGCTGCAGGTCCATCAACCGATGCTGGAAAAGATCGTCATTGCCAACCGAGGCGAGATCGCCTTGCGCATCCTGCGCGCCTGCCACGAACTAGGCATCAAAACCGTCGCCGTACACTCGTCCGCGGATCGCGATCTCAAGCACGTACGCCTGGCCAACGAATCAGTCTGTATCGGCGGGCCGCCATCGGCCGAAAGCTATCTCAATATCCCGGCGTTGATCAGTGCCGCGGAAGTGACGGACGCCGTGGCCATTCATCCCGGTTATGGATTTCTGTCGGAAAACGCCGACTTTGCCGAACGGGTTGAGGAATCCGGCTTTATATTCATCGGCCCCCGCTCGGAAACCATTCGCCTGATGGGCGACAAGGTTTCCGCAATCCGCGCCATGAAGGAAGCCGGCGTGCCGTGCGTTCCGGGTTCCGACGGCCCGCTGGACGATGACGGCGAGGAAAGTCTGCGATTGGCGCGTGCGATCGGATATCCGGTCATCATCAAAGCCGCCGGCGGCGGCGGCGGTCGCGGCATGCGGGTGGTGCATGGCGAAGCCAGCCTGCTCAATGCCATCGCACTGACGCGTATGGAGGCCGGCAACGCCTTCGGCAATGACACGGTATATATGGAGAAATACCTGGAAACGCCGCGCCACGTGGAATTCCAGGTGCTCGCCGACGAGCACGGCAATGCCATTCATTTAGGCGAACGGGACTGCTCCATGCAGCGCCGTCACCAGAAAGTCATCGAGGAAGCGCCGGCTCCGGGCATCACCGAGGAACAGCGCTCGCGAATGGGCGAGGTGTGTGCCCAGGCCTGCCGCGACATTGGTTATCGGGGCGCCGGTACTTTCGAGTTCCTGTATCAGGACGGCGAATTCTACTTCATCGAGATGAACACCCGCGTGCAAGTGGAACACCCGGTTACCGAAATGATCACCGGCGTCGATATCATCCGTGAACAGATCCTGATTGCCGCAGGCGAAAAGCTGTCGCTGCGCCAGAAAGACATCCGCTGGAGCGGCCATGCGGTGGAGTGCCGCATCAACGCCGAAGACCCGAAAACGTTTTTACCCTGCCCCGGTACCATTACCCAGTATCATGCGGCCGGCGGTCCGGGCATTCGCATCGACACCCATATCTACAACGGCTATCGCGTGCCGCCGAATTACGATTCCATGATCGCGAAGCTGGTGGCACATGGAAATTCCCGCGCGATCGCACTGGCGCGTATGCGTCAGGCATTGAGCGAAATCGTGATCGATGGCATTCGCACCAATATTGAATTGCATCAAGATCTGATCACCGACGCCGCATTCCATCGCGGCGGCACCAACATTCATTATCTAGAGAAGAAGCTCGGATTGTAGGCATCGGCCCGCGACGGATTCGCCCTACTGCGCGCCCCTACTGCGAGCACAGGGGCTCGCAGTAGGGGCGCGTGCACGTTCGCACCAGCTCCCGGACCTCCATCATGCCCTGGTTGGAAATTTCACTGGACCTGCCGCGCGACGCGCTGCCGGATGCATATGAGACGGCGCTGCTGGATGCCGGCGCGGCATCCGTGACCCTGTCCGACGGCGGCGACGATCCGGTATTGGAGCCGGGACCCGGCGAGACGCCGCTATGGCCACGCATACGGGTCACCGGTCTGTTCGCGGCCGACGCCGAACCGCAATTGATCGGATTGTCGTTGCAGCAGGCACTAGCCCTCGAGCAAGCGCCGCTTCTGCACGCCAACCCGCTGGAAGACCGGGACTGGACCCGGGCCTGGATGGACGGTTACCAACCGATGCGTTTCGGGTCGCAATTATGGGTCGTGCCCGAGGGTTTCACCGCACCTCGGCGCGACGCCATCAACCTGCGGCTCGATCCGGGTCTGGCGTTCGGTACCGGCACGCATCCCACCACGGCGCTGTGTCTGGAGTGGCTGGATGCACATCCGCCGCGTGAAAACGCCGTAATCGATTTCGGCTGCGGCTCCGGAATTCTGGCGATTGCCGCATTGCTGCTGGGCGCGAGTCACGTGGACGCGGTGGACAACGATCCGCAAGCGCTGCTGGCGACCGTCGACAATGCCCACAAGAACGGCGTCGCCCAGCGCATCGACACCTACCTGTCCGAGCAGTACCGACATCAGCCCGGCGACTTGCTGCTGGCAAATATTCTGGCCGGTCCGCTGCTGCAACTGGCGCCGCTTTTTGCAAGGTTGGTAAAACCAGGCGGCAAGCTTGTGATGTCCGGAATCCTTGACGAGCAAGTGGACGGATTGCTGCAGTGCTACAGCACCAACTTCGAATTGTCAGCGCCGCAGTTGCGCGACGGCTGGGCGCGCTTGGACGGCGTGCGCAGATCGGATAAGGTGCCAGGTGACACATCCGCGTAGCCGTGTTTTGCGCGCCCAAAGCTTTGCCGAACATCGACCCAGGATCGCCCAACCCGTCATGCGCACCCGTTGTACCGAATGCCAGACAACATTTCTGATTACCGAGCAACAGCTTAACGCCGCCGGCGGAAAAGCTCGGTGCGGCAAGTGCGGCTCGGTATTCGACGCGCGCGCGGCGTTGCTGCCCGATCCGGACGCAGACTCCAGCCCACGAACCGAGCCCGATTCCGTGGAACTGGCAACCGCAGCGGCGCCCGGCACGCCGACTGCACCGCCCGCCGAAGAACAAACGCCGGTATCGGAACCCGACACCAATGTCCGGCCGCAACCGGCGCAAGAACCGATCCCCGCGGTGTTGCTGGAAGATTTCGAGCAGGTCAACAAGCGCGGTGCCCGGCGCCACGGATCGGCATGGGGCATCGCGATAATCGTTCTGGCACTGTGCCTTGCGCTGCAGTATGTCTATTTCAAGCGCGTCCAATTGGTGAACCAGTTTCCGAAATCTCGCCCCTGGCTGGTGGACATGTGCGGCGTCCTGTCGGCGGCGATCCCCTGTGACGTGCCGTACGCGCGCAACCTCGCCGAGCTGCGCATGTTGTCGAGCGAAGTCAGCGAGCATCCAGATACACGCAGCGCGTTGCTGATCCAGGCGACCTTCGTAAACACCGCAAAATTCACTCAGCCGTTCCCGATCCTCGAAGTGAAATTGTCAGACTTGCGCGGACAAACGGTCGCATTGCGCCGATTTCGTCCGGCGGAATATTTGCGTGGAAACATCAACACGGGGCAAGGCATGGTGCCGCGCGCCCCGGTAACGGCGCTGATCGAAGTGACACGACCGTTTGTCGATGTCAACAGCTATAGCTTCGCGTTTTATTGAGCGTCGTTTCGATTGTAAAATTTTTTGATCTATTTCGATCGTCGAGACGCCTTTATCACGCCCTCCTTTGAGAGTATTATTGCTCGTCCGCCGTTCAACACCGCGACGACTAGACGGACAACGGGCGTGCAGACATGCAGATCGGCCCCTTTAAATTACGCAACAATTTAATACTCGCTCCCATGGCCGGTGTGACCGACAGGCCTTTCCGTCAATTGTGCAAACAGCTTGGCGCGGGTATGGCCGTATCCGAAATGGTGTCGTCGAATTCGTTGCTTTGGGGCAGCAAGAAAACCCAGCGTCGCGCCAACCATGACGGCGAAGTGGAACCGCGCATCGTGCAGATAGCCGGCGCCGATCCACAGATGATGGCTGACGCGGCCCGTTATAATGTCGACACCGGCGCGCAGATCATCGATATCAATATGGGTTGCCCTGCCAAGAAAGTCTGCAACGTGTTGGCCGGTTCCGCGCTGCTACGTCACGAGGATCTGGTTGCCTCCATTCTCGACGCCGTGGTCAAGGCCGTGGCTGTACCGGTGACGCTCAAGATCCGCACCGGTTGGGATCAGCAAAACCGCAACGCGCTGCGCATCGCCCGCATCGCGGAAGATGCAGGTATCTGCGCCCTGGCCATGCATGGGCGCACCCGCGCCTGCATGTACAAAGGCGAGGCGGAATATGACACTATTCGCGCAGTTAAAAGTGCGGTATGCATTCCTGTAACCGCCAACGGCGACATCGACACTCCCGAAAAGGCCCGACAGGTGCTCGAGCACACCGGCGCCGATGCCGTGATGATCGGCCGCGCCGCTCAAGGGCGGCCGTGGATCTTCCGGGAGATCGAACATTTTCTCGCTACCGGGGAAAAGCTGCCCGAGCCCTCGGTGGAGGAGATTCGCGACATCATGCTGGGCCACCTGAAGAATCTCTACCAGTTCTACGGCGAGCACACTGGGGTGCGCATCGCCCGCAAACATATCTCCTGGTACAGCAAGGGCCAGCGCGGTGGCGCGGTGTTTCGTGATGCCGTCAATCGGGTGGAATCAAAACAACAACAACTGGCAATGACGCGCGACTTCTTCGACCGTCTTGCCGACCAGGAGGGTCTCGCCGCATGAGCTACTCCAATGCTTCCCAGGCAGCGGTCAGTAGCGACGAGCAGGTGGCAGCGTTTCCGACCGACAACGTATGCTTGTCGAGTTTCGTCAAAGGCGCTGTGGAAACCTACTTTCGCGATCTGAACGGACATGCCCCGGGAAATTTGTATGAGATGGTGATGTCGGAAGTCGAAAAGCCGTTGCTGGCAACGGTGATGCAGCAAGTACAGGGCAATCAAACCCGCGCCGCGAAAATGCTCGGCATCAATCGCAGCACATTGCGCAAAAAACTCGCCCAGCACGGACTCAACGACTAATCTTTGCAACCGGCCGCGGCCCACGGGTCGCGGCCACGATCCGCCCGGGGACCCTCGGTTCTTTCAACGGCCCGCCAGGGTCCGACCCAACAGAACGCACCGACTATGAGCAAGATTCAGCGCGCACTCATCAGCGTCTCCGACAAGACCGGCATTGTCGATTTCGCCCGCAAATTGCACGGCATGGGAGTCGAAATCCTGTCCACCGGCGGCACAGCCCGATTGCTGGCAGACAACGGGATTCCAGTCACCGAAGTTTCCGATTACACGGGCTTCCCGGAAATGATGGACGGTCGTCTGAAAACGCTGCACCCGAAAATCCACGGCGGCCTTCTCGGACGGCGCGGCGAAGACGAACCGGTCATGCGTCAGCATGCCATCGAGCCGATCGATCTGGTGGTGGTCAACCTCTATCCCTTCGAACAGACCGTGGCAAAGCCGGGCTGCAATCTCGCCACCGCGATTGAAAACATCGATATCGGCGGACCGACCATGCTGCGCGCCGCAGCCAAGAATCATGTTTCCGTGACCGTGCTCGTCGATGCCGAGGACTATGCGCTGGTGTTGGACGAAATGCAGGAAAACCGCGGCGCGGTATCGGACGCCACCCGCTTCGCCCTGGCCATGAAAACCTTCGAACACACGGCCCACTATGACGGCGTAATCGCCAATTATCTCGGCGCCATCGGCGCCGACGGCAAACCCCAGGGCTTCCCGAATACCTACAATGTTCAGTTCCTGATGGCACAAGCGCTGCGCTATGGCGAGAACCCCCATCAGCAAGCGGCGTTCTATGTCGAACCAGAACCGGCCGAAGCCTCGGTGTCGACCGCCACTCAGATCCAGGGAAAAGAACTGTCATTCAATA
The DNA here is from genome assembly GCA_963773585.1 of uncultured Gammaproteobacteria bacterium. Lineage (GTDB taxonomy): Bacteria > Pseudomonadota > Gammaproteobacteria > JASBUN01 > JASBUN01 > CAVXJN01. The sequence continues at coordinate 908,919 of CAVZBR010000004.1, read as the reverse complement.
ACATCGCCGATACCGACGCGGCGCTGGAATGTGTAAAGCAATTCGAAATGGCCGCTTGCGTGATCGTCAAGCACGCCAACCCATGCGGCGTGGCGATCGCGGCAACGCAACTGGAAGCCTACGAGCGCGCGTACAAGACCGATCCCACCTCTGCGTTCGGCGGCATTATCGCCTTCAACAGGCCCTTGGATGCAGAGACCGCGGGCACCATTCTCGACCGCCAATTCGTGGAGGTGATCATTGCTCCGGCCGTGGAAGAGGAATGCCTGCCCGTGCTGGCTAAAAAACCCAACGTGCGGGTACTGACCTGCGGTAGCTGGGAGCGCGAGCGCACACCGGGCTTCGATTACAAACGTGTCACGGGCGGGTTGTTGGTACAGGATCGCGACCTGGGCACGGTGACCGCCGTCGACCTGCGGGTGGTCACCAAGCGCACCCCGAGCGATACCGAACTCGAAGACCTGCTGTTTGCCTGGAAGGTGTGCAAGTTCGTGAAGTCCAACGCAATTGTGTACTGCAAGGAGGGGATGACCATCGGTGTAGGCGCGGGCCAGATGAGCCGGGTCTACAGCGCCCGTATCGCCGGCATCAAAGCCGCAGACGCGGACCTCGAAGTCAAAGGCTCGGTCATGGCGTCGGATGCATTCTTCCCGTTCCGCGACGGCCTCGACTCAGCGGCGGAAGCGGGTGTCACTGCTGTGATCCAGCCGGGCGGTTCGACACGGGACCAGGAGGTCATCGAGGCCGCCGACCAACACGGCATCGCGATGGTGTTTACCGGAATGCGCCATTTCCGACACTGAGCGGTGTTCAGCCGGCGGCGCCGGCGCGCAGTTCATCCACTTCGACCAGACGGTTCTTGCCGGCGTCTTTGGCGCGGTAAAGCGCTTGATCGATCCGTCGCAACAGGACCTCGGCGTCCGCGTCCTCGGCTTCCTCGCCGTGGGTGCATAACAGGCCGATGCTCACCGTCAAAGGCAGTTCCTGGTCGTGCCAGCGGAACGAGTGGCGTGCAATGGACGCCAGGATATTTCGCGCCCGATGGCGGCCGGTTTCAGGTATGCAATCCATTTGCAGCACGAATTCATCGCCGCCGTAGCGCGCCACCAGTTCGTGCTCGCTGGCCTGTTCGGCCAACAGGTGCGCCAACTGAATCAACACCGCGTCACCGGCGGCATGGCCAAAGGCGTCGTTGATATACTTGAAGTTGTCCACGTCCAGCAGCAATATGCACATGCAGCGCACAGCTTTGCGATGGACCTTCAGCCGCTGAATCAGCACCTCCTCGAAATGCCGTCGATTGGTCAGCGTCGTGAGGTGGTCCTTGCGGGCCAAATCCTCCAGCCGGACGTTGGCATCGCGCAAATCCTGGGTGGCCTCGTCAACCCGGTGCTGCAGCAATCTGTTCAAACCGTCGTAGCGGGCACGCGAATCCTCGATCCGCTCGAAGGCTGTGGCGAAGGCACCGGCCAACTGCCGCACTTCCCGAGGTGCGTGGCTCGGCGCAGGCGGTAGCTTGCCTTTGAAGTCGCCTTCCGCCAGATCATTGGTGGCCAGCGCAAGGCGCCTGAGAGGATTGGCAATCCATCGGGCCAGCGCGACCGCCAGTATGAGCCCGAGAACCAGGCCGAAAACGCCCCAGGCGAACTCCGCCCAAAGCAGATCGGCGACGCGGCTTTCCACCTCGGCTTTGGGTTGCGGCACCATTACGCCCCAGCCGATGCCGGGAACGCTGGCATAACCGGCCACCATCGACTGTTTGACGAACGATGAGTAGAACTCGGTGACGCCGGTCTTGCCCGCCATCATGGCTTTGACGATCGGCCAGCTGGACAAGTCGTGCATGTCTTCCATCCAGTCCGGATTGGGATGGGCCACGACGTGGCCGAATCGATCGACGATCGCCGAGTGGCCCCGCTTGCCGAAACGAATGTTGCGGCGCAGTTTTTCGATCATGTCGATGCGCAATTCACCCAGCAGCACTGCCCGGACGCCGCCCTGGGAATCCCGGACCGGCTGCGAAAGCAACACCGTCGGTTTGCCGGTGAGCGGACTCGGCTTGACGCCGGACAAAACGCCTGCGCCCTGGTTGCGCGCGCGCAGGAAACAGGTTTCGTCGGCAAACACATCGGCATGTCCCGGCATGGCGCCGTGGGGATCGGACGTGTAGAGCGTCCTGCCGTCAGTATCGACCAGGGAGATGGACCGGAAGCCACGCAGATGCATCGCCGCACGTCCCAGGAATTCCTCCAGCGCCTTGGGCACGTCTTCGCCCTGAATCGGCTGCTCGAGCGAAGACGCCAGCAACGCCAGCGCGTGGCGGTGGTCCTCGACATAGATCGAAATCGGCGCGGCCAGGTTCTGGGCCAGGAGCTGATGCTTTTCTTGAATCTCGCGCCAGGCGTCGTCCCAGGCTGCGCGGTACAATTTCATGCCCAGCAGCGCCAACGGCACCACTGCGACCAGCACGAAGCTGGCCATCAGCGCCCGGTTCACCGGTTGACCCATGACGCGCGTCAACAATTTCGTCCGCTGGCCGGGATCGACCGCCATCGAAGCCTTCCTTCTCGTGGTCCTGTTAAGATAGCGGTCGCTCGATCGCTAAATTGAGCCGTTTTTCGTCCTCACCAACCCGGTTAGGAGTAGTTATGAAGGTATTGGTCGTAGGCGGCGGGGGCCGCGAGCACGCCTTGGCGTGGCGGGCAGCACAATCGGCCGCAGTGGAAACCGTGTACGTGGCGCCGGGCAATGCCGGCACGGCGCGCGAGACCGGTCTGCGCAACGTCGATATCGGCGCCGAAGACATCCCCGGACTCCTGAATTTCGCCCAGACAGCGGGCGTCGATCTGACGATCGTGGGCCCCGAAGCGCCACTGGTCGCCGGCATTGTCGACACCTTCCGGGACGGCGGGCTGGCCATATTCGGACCCACCCGTGAGGCGGCGCAACTTGAGGGCTCGAAAGCCTTCGCCAAGGACTTCCTCGCCCGCCACGGCATCCCGACTGCCCGCTACGGCGTATTCACCGATCTCAATGAGGCCCTGGCGTTTATTCACGACCACGGCGCGCCGATTGTGGTCAAAGCCGACGGTCTGGCGGCCGGCAAGGGTGTAATCCTGGCGCAGAGCAAAGCCGAAGCCGAAGCCGCAGTACGCGACATGCTGGCAGGCAACGCCTTCGGCGCCGCCGGCAGCCGGGTGGTGATCGAGGAATTCCTCACCGGCGAGGAAGCCAGTTTCATCTGCATGGTCGACGGCGCCAGCATCCTGCCCATGGCCACCTCCCAGGACCATAAGGCCCGCGACGATGGCGATTCAGGGCCCAACACCGGTGGCATGGGGGCGTATTCCCCGGCGCCGGTGGTCAGCGCCGAGGTTCACCAGCGAATTCTGCGCGAAATCATCGAACCGACGGTTCTCGGCTTGGCCAGCGAAGGCATTCCCTATACCGGTTTTCTCTACGCCGGGGTCATGATCGACGCCCAAGGCTCGCCCAAGGTGCTCGAATACAATTGCCGCTTCGGCGATCCCGAGACCCAGCCCATCATGATGCGCTTGCAGTCGGATCTGGTGGAGCTCTGCCAAGCCGCCGTAGCCGGCCGCCTGGACCGCTGCCAGGCACAGTGGGACCCACGGCCGGCGCTGGGCGTGGTGATGGCCGCCGGCGGCTATCCCGGTGCCTATCGCCGCGGCGACCCGATCCAGGGTCTTCCGCAGACCGACTCCGCGGACGCCAAAGTGTTCCATGCCGGCACCCGGGAAAGCGAAAGCGAAGTGGTCACCGACGGCGGCCGTGTGCTTTGTTGCGTCGGGCTGGGGGATACGGTATCGGCGGCTCAGCGGCGGGCCTACACCCTGGTGGATCAGATCAACTGGCAGGACGCGTTTTGCCGGCGCGACATTGGCTATCGCGCCATCGCCAGAGAAGGCACTCCAACGGTGAGTGCTGACAATAAATAAAGAATACATTAAACTTTGGGTAGCGTGTATGCTGACCTATTTATCTCGTTAATGGCTTATATAAGAACGACTTCTGTGCCGCGACTTGCCGGGGCCAGACCATCCCGCTACGCTGCGCGCGCCATGGACCCGTCGAACCAACGCAGCGCATCGCCGCTGGGTCCACTGGCGCAGAGCACGGCTTGCGGTGTTGCGGACAGCGGTTCGTGACGATCCTCCGGCTCTGCTGGTGCTAGGTTTCGCCGGGTTGGCACACGGCGCCTCGGCAGCGGAAACGGCGCGCTTCACGGATGCGCGCACCGGCGTCGCAGGCTGGCGCTTTGAAGCGCACGGGATCCGCGTACAATTGATCCAGCGACTGCCGGACCAGACCAAAGCATTTTTTCTAGGCCGCGGTATTGACCTCAAAACGGCGGCCAGACTGGCCGAGCGCTGCCTGTTCCAGACGATTGTCCACAACACGTACCCTCCCGGCGGCCCAAACGTGCATGTGGACTTGCACCAGCAGACGTTGACGGGGCGTGGCCCCGAGCCTTTGTTGTTGAAGGAGACATGGCAGCAGGAATGGGGCCGGGCGGGGCTGGGCAAACGCGCGCGGATTGCGTTTCAATGGGCTTTTTTCCCTAGCGTGCAAAACTTCTTACCAGGAGATTGGAACATGGGGATGACCAGCTACCCGGTCGCACCCGGCGAGGATCTGGTCCTCGAGATCATTTGGTACAGCGGCGGTCAGCGCCATCACCACAAGATGGCCGGAATGGTTTGCGGCGACAACGATATGGCAGCGGAGATCGCAAAGTGATGAATAGCACCAGGCCATTGCGTGTCGCGCTGGCGGGGGTCTTGATGCTCCTCGTGGCCGCGGCGTACGCGGACATGCAACTGTTGTCGCCCATTCCCAACAAGCCCATGGCGCCCGACTTCACCCTGAAGGATCTCGATGGCAAATCCCATCGTCTCAGCGATTATCGCGGCCAAGTGGTGATCCTCAATTTCTGGGCCACCTGGTGTCCACCCTGCCGCCGCGAAATGCCGTCCATGGAACGCGCATGGCACAGGCTGCAAAAGAACGGCGCGGTCATCCTAGCGGTGGATGTGGGCGAGGACCTCGATACGGTATATACATTCCTGGCCGACATCCCGGTGAGTTTTCCGCTGTTGCTCGATGAAGACGCCGAGATCGTCAGCCGGTTTCCGATTCGCGGCCTGCCCACCACTTATGTGGTCGACCCGTCGGGACACCTGGTGTACCAGGCCGTGGGGGGCAGGGAGTGGGACAACCCCGATGTCCTGAAAACCATTCTCGATTTACGCGAGGCTCCGCAACAAGTTCAGGCCGCCACACCAACGCCGACTTCGATGTGACGTCGGCCGCGGGTGAGCACCGGACAGACTGAGACCGTCCGGCGCCCGACCCTTTAGCGCGATTCCAGCCGCCGGCGCGAGCGCCGGCACCGTCACAATACCAAGCCAATACATTGCCGGGAACCGACGATGAGCAGCAAGCGCGGGACGTTGAAATTCTCCTATCTGGGCCTGGACGCGGCCTCCCTGAAATCGTCGATTTTCGAACGCCTGCATTACAGCATCGGCAAAAAACCCAACGTCGCATCCAGCCACGATTGGTATCACACCGCTGCCTATGTGGTACGCGACCGCATGGTGGAGCGCTGGCTGCAGACCCTGCAAAGCTACGCAGCCGCGAGCCCCAAGCGGGTGTACTACCTGTCAATGGAATTTCTCATCGGCCGCATGCTCGGCGACAACTTGACCAAACTGGATGCTACCGATGAGTTTCGCGGAGCGCTCGAGGCTGCGGGCGCCGACCTCGACACGGTGGTCGAAACCGAGCCGGACGCGGCGCTTGGCAACGGCGGACTCGGGCGATTGGCGGCGTGTTTTCTGGACTCCATGGCGACCCTGCGGCTGCCGGGATTCGGTTACGGTATTCGCTATGAGTACGGAATGTTCAACCAGCGCATCGAAAACGGCCAGCAGGTGGAGCATCCGGACAACTGGCTGCGCTACGGCAATCCTTGGGAATTCCCGCGTCCGGAAGTGCTGTTTCCGGTGCGCTTCTTCGGCAAGGTGATCACCGAAAATGCGACCGACGGTGCCACGCGTCAGCGCTGGGTCGACACCGAAGAGGTCATGGCCATGGCCTACGACATGCTGATACCCGGTTATGCCAACAACACCGTAAATCATCTGCGCCTTTGGACCGCCAAAGCGTCGCGCGATTTCAACCTGGCTTATTTCAACGAAGGCAACTACATCAAAGCGGTGGAGGAACAGAACGACTCGGAGAATCTTTCCAGAGTGCTGTACCCGGACGACACCACCAGCATGGGACGGGTACTGCGCTTGCAGCAGGAATATTTTTTCGTCAGTGCCGCGTTGCAGGACATCCTCAACGATTTCTTCAGCGCAGGACACGCGGCTGATGCGCTGCCGGACAAGGTCGCCATTCAGCTAAACGATACCCATCCCGCAGTCGCCGTTCCCGAATTGATGCGCCTGCTGATCGATGAGCACGAACTGCCCTGGGGCGAAGCGTGGTCCATCACCCGCAAGACGTTTTCCTATACCAATCACACCCTCATGCCGGAAGCATTGGAGTGCTGGCCTCTGGATTTGTTTGGACGCATGCTGCCGCGGCACTTGCAGATCGTCTATGAAATCAACCAGCGATTCCTGGACGATGTGCGGCGCCGGTTCCCCGGGCAGGAAGACCGCATCCAACGTTTGTCGCTCATCGACGAGCAAGGCGAACGTCGGATCCGCATGTCCCATTTGGCCATGGTCGGAAGCCATACCGTGAACGGCGTTTCCGCCATTCATACCGAATTGATGCGGCAGACGATTTTCGCTGACTTTCATGCGGTGAAGCCCCAGCAGATCATCAACATCACCAACGGCATTACGCCGCGCCGCTGGCTGCATTACTGCAACCGCAAATTATCCAGTTTGATTTCGGAACACATCGGCCACGGTTGGATCACCCACCTGGATCGGCTCGACGAACTGCGCAGCATCGCGGGGGACAGCAACTTCCGCACGGCATTCGCCGCCGTCAAGCGTGCCAACAAGGAACGCCTGGCGCAGCTGATACATGCGCGGCTGGGTATCGCCGTGCCGGTGGATTCGTTGTTCGACGTCCAGATCAAACGGATTCACGAATACAAACGCCAAGCATTGAATCTGCTGCACGCGATCGCGCTCTACAATCGGGTTTGCGATTCTCCGGAATCGTTCGGCCAGCCGCGCACGATCATTCTCAGCGGCAAAGCGGCGCCAGGCTACGCGATGGCCAAGCTCATCATTCGCGCCATCAACGATGTCGGGGCGGTTATCAACGCCGACCCGCGTACCCGCGACCGGCTGCGTCTGGTATTCGTGCCCAATTATGACGTCAGCACCGCGGGCGACATTATCCCCGCCGCAGAGCTGTCACAGCAGATTTCACTGGCGGGAACGGAAGCCTCCGGCACCGGCAATATGAAGCTCGCGCTCAATGGTGCGTTGACCATCGGCACCCTGGACGGTGCCAATGTCGAGATCCGGGAAGCAGTCGGGGAAGAGAATATCTTCATTTTCGGGCTCACCTCCGACCAGGTGGCGCGCGAGCAACGCAGCGGTTACCGAGCCCGCGATTACGGCGAGCGAAACCCTGTCCTGGGCGAAATCCTGCGGCAATTGGCAGAAGGCCGCTACAGCACCGGCGAACCCGATCGTTATCGGCCACTGGTGGACCGATTGCTCGACAACGATCCATATCTGGTATTGGCGGACTTCCAGTCCTATCTCGAAGCGCAGGAAAAGGTGGAACGACTTTATGCGCAGCCGGAAGAATGGAATCGCCGTGCGATACTCAATGTCGCCGCAATGGGACGGTTTTCCAGCGATCGCACCATCAACGAATACGCCAACCGCGTCTGGGGCATAAAGCCCGTCGTTCACGAATAGCGCTGCCGCCGCTGGTCGCGGCGGTCAATCAGCGTTTCATTGAATCGAAGAATTCGGCGTTGGTCTTGGTGTCTTTGAGCTTGTCGAGCAGAAACTCGATCGCCGCCAGTTCGTCCATGGGATGCAGCAGCTTGCGCAGCACCCACATCTTCTGCAACTCATCGACTGCCGTCAGTAGTTCTTCGCGGCGGGTACCGGAACGGTTGATGTTGATGGCGGGGAAGATGCGCTTTTCGGAGATACGCCGGTCGAGGTGGATTTCCATGTTACCGGTGCCTTTGAACTCTTCGTAGATCACATCGTCCATACGCGATCCGGTTTCCACAAGGGCAGTGGCGAGAATGGTCAGCGAGCCACCCTCCTCGATGTTGCGAGCCGCGCCGAAGAATCGTTTCGGTCGATGCAGCGCGTTGGCGTCCACACCGCCGGTCAACACTTTGCCCGAGGACGGCACGACCGTATTGTAGGCACGCGCCAGACGGGTGATGGAATCGAGCAGAATGACAACGTCTTTTTTATGCTCGACCAGGCGCTTGGCCTTCTCGATCACCATTTCAGCGACCTGGACATGGCGGCTGGCGGGTTCGTCGAAGGTGCTGGAAATGACTTCGCCCCGTACGGAGCGGGCCATTTCGGTCACTTCCTCGGGCCGCTCGTCGATCAGCAGCACGATCAGGTAAACCTCGGGGTGATTGCTGGTCAGGCTCTGGGCGATGTTCTGCAACAGCATGGTCTTACCGGCCTTGGGCGGCGACACGATCAGACCGCGCTGGCCCTTGCCGATGGGCGCCGTCAAGTCGATCACCCGCGGCGTGATGTCCTCGGTGCTGCCGTTGCCGAGTTCCAACTGCATGCGCTCGGTTGGGTGCAGCGGCGTCAGGTTTTCGAACAACACCTTGTTCTTGGAATTTTCCGGTGTGTCGAAGTTGATTTCCTTGACCTTCAACAACGCGAAGTAGCGTTCGCCCTCTTTTGGCGGCCGAATCTTGCCGGAGACCGTATCTCCCGTACGTAGATTGAAACGCCGAATCTGGCTGGGCGACACATAGATATCATCCGGGCCGGCGAGGTACGAGCTGTCTGCGGAGCGCAGAAAACCGAAGCCGTCCTGGAGGATTTCGAGCACCCCGTCGCCGAAGATGTCTTCGCCGCTTTTGGCGTGGGCTTTCAGAATGCTGAAGATGACATCTTGCTTGCGGGAGCGGGCGATGCCTTCGATGTTCATTTGCTGCGCGATCTGTACCACCTCAGACGCGGGTTTTTGTTTCAGCTCAGTCAGATTCATGTGCAGGCGTTCTTTTATGGACAGGAGTAGACGGGTCGGAACACATACGGGAGCCGGGCGGAGCCAGGACCGTGTACCGGGGAGATGATCTGATTAAAGGGAGAAAAGCTTACGTCGTTATATGAACTGCGATTCCAAATTTAGCACGATGTATGGGAAAGGTCCAGCCCCCGAAGAGGCTGGACCCGGCAATCAAATGTTACTGTCGATGAACGCCGTCAGTTGCGATTTCGACACGGCACCCACCTTGGTCGCTTCGACATTACCGTTCTTGAACAACATCAGGGTCGGAATGCCGCGGATACCGTATTTGGGCGGCGTGCCCGGATTCTCGTCGATGTTGAGTTTGGCGATCCGTAGCTTGCCGGCATACTCCTCGGCGATCTCATCCAGGATCGGGGCAATCATCTTGCAGGGGCCGCACCACTCCGCCCAGTAATCCACGAGCACGGGTTGGTCCGACTTGAGCACTTCCTCTTCGAAGGTATCGTCGCTCACATACAAGATATTATCGCTCACTCTTAATGCCTCCCGTTTATGTCAATTGGGCTTGAACTACCCACCGGGCATAGCCTAAGCCAGCGCTGTGAAAACGGGCTCGCAGATCGCATACGGAAACATCCGGACTTGAAATGGACGACCCTTCGCGGCGGCTCATTTCAAACGGCGTGGCCGTCTTCGCGATGGATGACTGGTTGGGTAGGCGGCTAACCGACCGCAGAATGGGTCAATTTGAGCCCAAGACGTCGGCGATTGCAAGTCCCACCGCGCCGGGATTTACGATATGCTGTGCGGCCATGAGCGATCAACATCTTAGCGAAGTGACCTTTTCCCAACTAGGGCTGGAGCCGGAACTTTTACAAGGCGTTGAAGATGCCGGTTTCAGCAAGTGCACGCCGATTCAGGCGCAAACGCTACCGCTGGCGCTGAAGGGCCACGATGTCGCGGGCCAAGCCCAGACCGGCACTGGCAAGACTGCCGCCTTTCTGCTGGCGATCTTTCATCACTTGCTGACCAACCCGCAGGATGAGGAGCGCAAACCGAATCAGCCCCGCGCCCTGATACTCGCGCCGACCCGCGAATTGGCGGTGCAGATCCATGCGGATGCTGAAGCTCTCGGCAAACATTTGGACTTTCGTCTTGGCCTTGCCTATGGCGGCACCGGTTACGAAAGCCAACGGGAAACCCTGACTGCCGGCGTAGAAATACTCATCGGAACGCCGGGGCGCATCATCGACTATTTCAAGCAGCACGTGTTCGACCTGCGGGCGTTGCAAGTCATGGTGCTGGACGAAGCCGATCGCATGTTCGATCTCGGCTTCATCAAGGACGTACGCTTTTTGCTGCGGCGCATGCCGCCGCCGGAAAAGCGGCTCAACATGCTGTTCTCGGCTACACTGTCCTACCGGGTAACGGAACTGGCCTATGAACACATGAATAATCCGGAAGTGGTGGAAATCGCGCCTGAGCAGGTCACGGCCGACAACGTCACCCAAACCGCGTATTACACCGCCAACAATGAAAAGATTCCGCTGCTGCTGGGGTTACTCCGCCATGGAGATCCGCGCCGCTCGATCGTGTTCGTCAATACCAAACGGGTGGCGGAGCGGGTATGGGGCTATCTCGAAGGCAACGGCATCCGCGCGGCGCTGCTGACCGGCGACGTGCCGCAGAGAAAGCGGCTGCGGCTGTTGCGGGAATTTCAAAGCGGCGATCTGCCGGTACTGGTGGCCACCGACGTCGCCGCGCGCGGTTTGCATATTCCGGAAGTGAGCCATGTATTCAATTTCGATCTGCCCCAGGATGCCGAAGACTACGTGCACCGCATCGGCCGTACGGCCCGCGCCGGTGCCGCGGGCGATGCGATCAGCTTTGCCTGCGAGGATTACGCCTACTCCTTGCCCGAGATCGAGGAATACATTGGCATCAAGATCCCGGTACAATCGGTAGGTCAGGAATTGCTGGTCAACCCGCAAGCCCCGGTGCGGGTCCAACGTCCGAGCAAGCCCAGGGGACGGGGAGATTCCTCCCGAGCCAAAGGCGGCGGCGACCGCAACTCCAGCCGCCGGCGCCGCAGCCGCCCCAGCAGCGGGAGCCAATGAGCGGGTTCCAGGAGTATCACGGTGGCCAAAATCGTTTACCCTGACGGCAGTGAAGAGTTCGAATTCACCCGCATTCGCGACCGGCTCGCCGATCTCGGCATCGCGCTGCGCGAATGGTCCGCCCCGCAGACCGATCGCGCCCGCAAGCTCATGGACAAGGCGTCCCTGACCGACGCTGAAAAGGAAGAGCTTTTGCAGTGCGTCGAGCCGCGTTTCCGCGAATTGCAGGACGAGGCCGGCTACAGCACCCGTGACATGATCGTCATCCACGAAGACATTCCGAATCTGGCCGAAATGCTGGCCAAATTCGACAAAATCCATTTCCACAGCGACGATGAAGTTCGGTATGTGCTTTACGGCCGTGGCTATTTCGGCTTCGTCGAAGGCAACGGCGATCAGTTCCTGCTGGAAGTGAGCGAGGGCGATTACATCAACGTCCCCGCGAATACCGAACATTGGTTCACCATGGGCGACTCGCAACGCATCAAAGCCGTTCGTTATTTCATCGATTCCAGCGGCTGGGCGCCCCACTATACCGACCGCGCGTTGCAATTCGAATAAGCAGTGATCCGAGTTTCGTACCGTTTCCCGGCCGGCGTAGACGCCGAAAAGCAGGCGCGGGTGATCGCCGTTGGTCAGACCGCGGGCTCCTGGGGCGCGCAATTCGCCGATCGCGAGCAACGGTTGCGTGCCCACCTGGGCACTGTCCTCGATGTAAGCGGCGACGCCGACGGCGCGCTAGCCTGGATCGGTTTTCCGGAAGCCAATACCGAAGGCGATTTGGCGACCTTGCTCACCATGATCTTCGGCAAGTTCAGCCTCGCGGGCCCCGCACGGGTCATGGAACTGCAGTTGCCGGAAGGCTATGGCACCCCTGCCAAGTTCGGTATTGCCGGGCTGCGGCGCCTGACCGACGTCCGCAACCGACCGCTGTTCATGGCCATCTTCAAGCCGGCGCTAGGCCTGTCGGCCGACGATCACGCGCAATTGCTGCGCGAAGTGGCGTTTGCGGGCCTCGATCTGATCAAGGACGACGAAATCCTCGGCGACTTGCCCGACTGCCCGACCATCGAGCGGGTTCGCGCCTGCCGCGCGGTGATCGACGAAGCCAAAGCGCATACGGGGCGGGAGATCCTATACGCGGTCAACCTCACCGGTCCGGTCGCACGTATCTGCCAACGCGCGCGGGACCTGATCGACGCGGGCGCCAACGCATTCCTGCTGAACGTACTCGCCTACGGCTACCCCGCGCTGGAGGCCTTGGCGGCCGACCCGGGAGTGAACGTGCCTGTGTTCGCGCATCCGGCGCTGGCCGGGGCGGTGGGCGGCGCAGCCGACGGCAGCAGTGCCTACGGTTTCGACTACAGCGTGCTGCTGGGCACTTTGATGCGCTACGGGGGCGCCGATGCGGTATTGCACCCGGCCCACTACGGCTCCTTGCCGTTCCCTGCCGAGACCCAGTACGCGATTCGCGACCGCTTGCGAGAACCGGCCGACGGCCGTCCTGCGGCCATGCCGGTGCCATCCGCAGGCATCCATCCCGGTGTCGTGGGTGCCGCGCTCGGCGAATACGGCGATGATGTGGTCCTCAATGCCGGCAGCGCGATATTCGACCATCCGGACGGTGCGCGCGCCGGCGTCGAAGCCTTCTTTGCGGCGCTGGATTGCGTGCGTCAAGGCACGCCCCTGCGCGCGGACGCGGTGGGCGCCGGACCATTGCAGGTGGCGCTGCAAAAATGGGGCGGCGCGCCGAACCGAAATTCGTGAAGCCGATGAACGATGCATGCCGGTGCATGGTGTTCACCGACTTCGACGGCACCATTACCCTGAACGAGACCTTCCGCAAAGTGCTGCACGCGTTCGTGCCTGAACGTGCGCAGGAAATCATGCCGCAACTCGACGCCGGCACCATGACGCTGCGCGAAGGCGTGATCGCACTGGTGGCGGCCATTCCTTCGGACCAACGCCGCGCGATCATCGAGTTCACCGCAGCCGAACCGCTGCGCCCCGGCTTCGACGAACTGACCGAGTTTCTTGCCGAACGCCGGATTCCACTGGTAGTAGTGTCGTCAGGGCTGGGGTTTTACATCGAAGCGCGCCTGGTGCCGTGGCGGCATCGCATTCACGCTGTCCATGCGTTGAACGTCGATTGCAGCGGACCTTTCATGGCGTTGCGCTTGACCCATGACCATCCTCGCGAAGCGATGCCCAAGGCGTGGATTCTGAACGGCTACGAAACCGATACGCGGATTGCCATCGGCGACGCCCTGTCGGATTTCGAAATGGCGGAGGCGGCGGACCGCGTTTTCGCGAGAGACAGGCTTCTGCAGCACCTGCGTGAGAATCGCCGGCCGGTAACACCGTTCGAGGATTTTTTCGATATCATCCGGGCTCTGCAAGAGAACGAGGAAGACACCGTTGGCTGAGACACTGGACAACCTGCCGGCTCGCACCGCGTTGGCGACGATCGCGCGGGAACTCCACGCACGCGGCTGGATGCCGGGCACCGCAGGAAATCTCAGCGCCTGCAGCACCGGCGACAGGTTCTGGATCACCGCGAGCGGGCTGCCCAAGGGCCGCCTGCAGGAACACGATTTCCTGGAGGTGGGGGTTCAGGATGGCCGCGTGTATCAATGTCCCCGCCCGGACATGCAGCCTTCAGCGGAAACCGCGATACACAGAGTGGTATACGGCTCGTTTGCCGACGCCCGCGCGTGCCTACATGTACACACGGTTGACGCCACCCTGGTTTCGGCGCTTGCCCCACCGGATCAGAACGAGCTCAAGCTGCCGGCATTGGAAATGCTCAAAGGACTTGGTATCTGGGACCAGAGCCCCGACGCGACGCTGGCGCTGTTCGACAACCTGGCCGACGTCGGCGCAATCGCTTACGCCATTGGCCACCGCTTTCGGGAATGTCCGCCTCGCGTCCCGGCGTTGCTGATCCGCGGCCACGGCGTCACCGTCTGGGGCGGTAGCCTGCAACAGGCCTATGATCGTCTGGAATGCCTGGAGTTTCTGTTGAGCTTCATGGCGCGGCGGCCGGCGACGCGATAAAGTCGCCGGCCTTCCGGTCGATAGTGAAGCTACACCCTTGAGATCCCTTACCGCGAATCACGAGCATGCGCCAGACGCTGCTACTACAAGTCCCGAAACAGCACGACTTTCGCAACCCTGCGGTCGAGCTCAACCCGAAACGGGTCGATGCCTGGCTGAAGGAGCTGCCGCTGCTCAATTTGAGCCAGACCGCGAAAGCCCTGCTGGATGCGCTCGCTCCCGCCAACCTCCAACCCATGCCGGCCAAGACGCGGGTCCGGTTGCTGGAGTTGTACCGCCGCACTTTTGTCGAAATCTTCGACGGCCTGGACGAACAAGCACTGCGCAGTCAACCGATTACGCCGTCCCAACGCGCAACAGCGCGCGATTGCGGCGCCGCGCTCTGCCGCGAACTGGCCAACGGATACAAGCTGCTGATTCGTGAACTGCACAGCCATGCGCCGCAGCGCGAACCCCTGTTGCATGTCTCCCTGTTCCGCGCGATGGAAGCGACGGTGCTCACCCTGCTCGACAGCTACCGTAATCACCAGGTGGCGCCAACGTTTGCGTATCTGGAATTGCACCAGCTACACATGCTGAGCGAACAACTGGGACTCTTGCAGCAACCGGTGCAACTCGATAAGGAAGTTCTGAGTGAAACCGGAATTGGCCCGTTGTATCGGCGCGTCCTCATGCTCAGTGTCGCCGACCCGTATCGCTTACCCGACGGTACTGCCAGCAAGTTGTACCAACTGCTGGCCCCGTTGGCGCCAGCGGTAGAAATCCATCCGTATCAGGAAGACGGCCCCGCCGGATGCTACGTCGTCGACCGCGGCAGCGACGGCCCGCCTGTGCCCTGCGCACATGCGCACTCGGAATATGGCTACGAAAGCGCTGTACTGCTCGATCTGCGCCCCGCCCTGCAGCGGGCCAGTGAAGCACTTCAGGGGGACGAGGAGTCCATGCGCCTGCTGACACTCATCGCCCCGCAATTGCAACAATCCCGACAACGGCGCGCGCCACGCCGCGAAACCCGGCGCGAGACCTGGATTGCGTTCGGCGTCGAATCGATCCACTACTACGTCTCGCGCGGCAGCGGATTCATCGCCGATGCGATCGCCGAATCCCAAGCCGATATCCAGGTACGCGACTTGGAGAGCGACGCCGAGCCTTCCTACATCCTGGAGCCGTGGCATATCGTCAACGAAAGCGTCAGCGGCTACCTGCTGGCCAGTCAGGGGCGCCGGCATGGCGACGCGCGCGTCGGTGACGCCGTCGCCGTCATTACTGCAACCAAGGATCCACGGGGCCCGCGATTGGCGGTCGCACTTGTGCGCTGGATGCGCGCCGGGCGTGATCACACGATCGAAATGGGCATTGAACTCGTCCCGGGAAATCCGCGCGCCGTCCACTGTGAACATGAAGGAACGAGTGTACCGGCATTGCTATTCCCGAGCGTTCCGGCCCTGCGTCTGCCTGCCAACGTCGTCGTGCCAACCGGAACGCTGCTCACGGGCGCACGTATCGCAATACGCACCGGCAACCGCTCGGCAACGGTGCGTGTCGGATCTGCAATGAACGAAACGACCTGCCTGCAACAATTCGATTTCGAAAACGTAGACGCACCTTGAACTTTGGTCGCGCGCGACTCTGATATAATGGCCGCTCCATGCACGGCAGCGACACTCGAAAAATGACTCAGATGACGCGCGAAATACCGGTGAAGATGACGCCCGAAAACAAGTGCAGCTTTTGTACCGGCGCCTTGTGTTGCACGTACTTCACCCAGCAGGTCGACACCCCACGCTCCAAATACGATTTCGAGCATTTGCTCTGGCAGATTTCCCATGCGAACGTAAATCTGTACAAGGATGAAGATGGCTGGTATCTGCTGATCCGTACGCCTTGCACGCATCTGCAGTCCGACGGACGTTGTGGAATTTACGAACGTCGGCCGCAAATCTGTCGCGACTACGATAACGATTTTTGTGAGTATGACGAACCGGCGGAAAAGGGATTCGAATTGTTCTTCGACGGTTACGAGGCGCTGCGCGCGTATTGCAAGAAGCGTTTCAAAAGGTGGGAGCGTTGATCGGCACGATTACTGGATCGGCATAATGTCGGTGAAATGGCGAATCGCGGCAAATTCGGCCACGTCTTTTTCCGGCCCGCGCGTGTCAGGTTTGAGTACCGCAAGCAGATGGCGGATGCCGTAAGCCTTGGCGGAACGTAGTGCTGCCAGGTTATCGTCAACCAGCAGCGTGCGTTGCGGTTCATAGGGTTCCACTTCGTGCACCCGCTGCCAAAATCCTCCTTCCTCTTTCGGGATCCGGAACTGGTGGGCGCAAATGACTCGGTCGAAGTGGCCGCTCAACTGAGTACGCGCCATCTTCAGGTCGACGCTTTTTTGGTGGGCATTGGTCACCAGGACCACGCGTTTGCCGGCCGCCCGCACCTGGTCGAGAAAATCCGTCACATGGGGATGGACGGCGATCAGATGTTCGACCTCCGTCTTGAGCAAGGCGATATCCAGGCCAAGTTCGCGGGTCCAGTAATCGACGCAATACCAGTCGATGGTACCTTCCACCGAGCGAAACCGCGGGTAAAGTTCGCGCTTTGCCTGCTCGGTACTCATGCCCTGCTGTTCGGCATAGCGCAGCGGCACATGCTCCTGCCAGAAATGATTGTCGAAGTTCAGGTCCAGCAGCGTCCCGTCCATATCCAGGAATACGCTGCGTACCTGCTTCCAATCCACCATGTCCGTTTCTCCAGCGGTCTCGATGAACGGGCCAGGGCGGGGCGTCTCAACGGCGCCGGGAAGTTCCGCCGTGCGCTTGCCAACCAGCCGGTTTCGCCGGAGACTCAGGCCCAGGAACATAGGAAAAACGAACCATATCACATTCCTGATTCCGCGCTGCGGCACTGAAACGAGTTCTATCCATGGCACAAAAGCCCCTTATCCTGAATACCCAAACCATCGCCCGCACGGGTTTGTTTCAAATCGAACGACGCGACCTGCGCTTCAACAACGGCGTCGAAGTGCGCTACGAAAGGCTGGTGGGATCGCCGCGGGGCGCCGTGTTGATCGTGCCGATGCTCGACGCCGATACGGTATTGCTGATTCGTGAATACGCGGCCGGCGTGCATCGCTACGAAATCGGCTTGCCGAAGGGCTTGGTGGAGGTGGAGGAAGATGTGTTTGCGGCCGCCAACCGGGAACTGATGGAAGAAGTGGGGTACGGCTCCAAACGTCTGGAACACATACATTCGTTGACCTTGGCGCCCGGCTATTTCGATTTCACCACCCATGTGGTCCTGGCGCAGCAGCTCTATGAAGCCCAGGCCGAAGGCGACGAACCCGAGCGGATCGAAGTGATTCCCTGGCGGCTCGATCAACTCGACCAACTACTGAAACGTGATGATTTCAGCGAGGCGCGCAGCATCGCCGCGCTGTTCTTGGCGCGCGCCCGGCTGGAACATGCACCAGCCGAGTGACATCGATCCAGGAGCGCTGTTGGAGGGCGCCATTGCCCTCGCGCAACAGGCCGGAGATCGCATCCTTCAGATCTATCGGCGCGGCTACGACGTGCGCGAAAAATCCGACAGTACGCCGGTTACCGACGCCGACATGGAAGCCCATTATGCGATCTGCGCAGGACTCGACATACTTACACCGGATGTTCCCGTGGTCTCGGAAGAGGCCGACCCTGCTGCGCTCGATGAGCGCCGCCGCTGGCCATGGTATTGGTTGATCGATCCGCTGGACGGCACTCGGGAATTCATCCGCGGCAGCGGCGAATTCACAGTCAATATCGCATTGATGAAGGCCGGCAGGCCGGTGCTCGGCGTCATCCATGTACCGGTGGGCGGCGCCACTTATTTCGCCGCCAGCGATGCCGGCGCGTTCCATCAGCATGCAAATGGCCCACCCGAGCGCATACACGCCCGCGCCCACCTATCGGAGCCGCCGGTAATCGCAGTCAGCCGCGCCCGCCGCGGCCCGAGACTGCACCGCTTCTTGAACAACCTGGGTCCGCACCAGACCGTCGCGATGGGAAGTTCGCTCAAGTCCTGCCTGGTCGCAGCAGGCCGCGCCGATCTCTACCCCTGCTTCGGCCCCACTTCCGAGTGGGATACCGCAGCCGCCCATTGTCTCATTGAACAAGCCGGCGGGCGTCTGACCGATCTGCGTATGCGGCCGTTGCGATACAATCGGCGTGCCTCGATGCTCAATCCACCCTTCTTCGCCTGCGCCTCGCCCGACTACGATTGGTCCCGGTTTGTTTGACCTGGCGTACGTGCATCGTAGACCGACATGATCGCTTTCAACTCGCAGAGCACCGCCTTGCGTTCCTGATCCGACATGGTGTCGGTCTGGGCGACCGGCAGGCCGCGCTCCAGAGCGTGAATCGTCGCGCGCACGACGTCGCAGCCATTCTGGCACAGGGCTTCGACGCACTGTTGCACCTTATTGGAGTGATCCATGGCGATCGTTCCCGGAAGCCGCCTGGCTCCGTGCGGACATACCTTATTTTAACATGGCCCGGCGCTAGACTGCGCAAAAGCACATATTCACTGTGCTTGGGTCGCTCAGCCCAAACGCCTGCGCTCCTCGTCCAGCCGTTTGATCGAAACTTTTTCCGCAGTACCCAACTCCTGGGCAAATAGCGATACCCGCAACTCCTCCAACCGCCAGCGGTACGCGAGCCAGCGCGGCTCCAGCCGCTGTTCGGCACTGGATTCGCGCCAAGCCGCCCATAGCGGCGCGAACTGCTCGTGCAATTGCCGGTCCCGCCCCGGATTTTGCCGTAAGCGCTGCATGCGCCGCTCGATCGCCTTGAGGTAACGCGGATAATGCTGCATCACTTGATAGGGGGTGGTGGCGACGAATCCCCGGTACACGAGGTTTCGCAAATGCTCCTCGATATCGGCGCCGGCAAATGGCGGCGGGGCGTGCGCGCGATCGCTGAGTTTGGCCGCGATCTGCTGATAAGTTTCGAGCGCCGCGCCAATCCAGGCACATAGCTCGTTGCTGACGCCCACCAGCGCTGCGCCGGCGGCGGCGCTGCCCTGTTGGAATTCCGCCTCGGTCAGAATCGGCTCTCCCGAGCCTAGCAGTGCTTCGCAAACGCTCGTATGAACCAAATCGCGGCACAATTCATCGCACGGCCCCAGGGCGGCGTAAATCAAACACATTTTCTGCACGCCGGGCATATTCTTCTGCAGGTACTGCACGCGTTTGCGCTCGCGACGCGCATACAGGGCGCAAACGCCGTGCTGCATTGCGACGCGCGCTTGGTGCTCCGTATCGAACGCCCGCAAGGCGATGCGATCATCCTCCACCTTCAGCGCCCGATAGACCCGTAATATCTGACCGCCGCGCGCCTGTTCTATCGGATCGGTAAGATCGCCGAAGTCCCAATCGGCGACGTCCTCGCGCTCGACAGCGGCCGCTGTCCATGCACTGAACTGTGCTTCCGCCTGTCCGCTCAACCGTGCCTTGAGCGCGTCCAGGTCGCGGTCACTGTCGACAGGCTTGCCGCACTCGTCCAGCACGCGTACCTTCATCCGCAAGTGATCCGGCACCTTTTCGGGCTGCCAGGCGGAGTCCGGTACGGCAACACCGGTCATACGCTGCAACTGCCCACTGAGCGAAGAAAGCAGATCACCTTGGTTGAACTCGATCGCCCGGCTGCTGGCGGCGGCGAACTCCGGTGCCGGCACGAAATTGCGCCGCAGGGCTTTCGGCAGCGCCTTGATAAGCGCCGTGATCTTTTCATCCAACAGGCCCGGGACCAGCCAGGGCAAGCGCGCTTGCGGAAGTTGGTTCAACAAGCCGAGCGGGATGTCCACCGTGACGCCATCTTCCGGGTGCCCCGGCTCGAAGCGATAGTGCAACGGCAAGTGCAAGCCGTTCACCTCCAGGTGATCGGGAAATTGCTGCTTCGAAACTTCGACGTCTTCGCGCAGCAACTGGTCACGGTCGAAGTACAACAACTGTGATTGCTTGCGCTCGGCCTCACGGCGCCAACGCTCGAAACGCTGGCCGCTGTAAATGCCCGCCGGAATGCGTGCGTCATAGAATTCGAACATCGTCTGTTCGTCCACGAGAATGTCGCGACGCCGGGTCTTGTCTTCGAGTTGTTCGATATCGGCAACGAAGTTGCGATTGTGTTCGAAGAATCCAGCGCGGGTCTGCAGCGAACCTGCTACCAGTCCTTCGCGAATGAACAGTTCCCGCGCCAATACGGGATCGATCGGTCCGTAATTGACTTTGCGGCGCGACACCACATCCAGGCCGTACAGGGATACCCGTTCGAACGCGGCTACCTGCGCGGCTCGTTTCTCCCAGTGCGGCTCCGAATAATGACGTCGCAGCAGATGTCCGGCGGCTTGCTCGATCCAACGTGGGTCGACGACGGCGACGGTGCGCGCGAACAGCCGCGCCGTTTCCACCAACTCGGCCGCGACGATCCATTTCGGCCGACCTCGGACCGCCGATCCGGGAAAAATCCGAAACCGTTTGCCGTGACCGCCGAGGTACTCGCCGTCTTCAGCGTGCAGCCCGATGTTACTCAGCAGACCGGTCAGTATCGCGCGGTGCACGGAATCCCGCTCGGCTTCCTCCTGGTTGGGGCGCAGGCCCATATCCTTGAGTTGGTTTGCCAACTGCTGGTGCAGCTCGTGCCATTCCTGCATACGGCGGAACGCCAGAAAATTGCGCTGGCAGAGTTTGTGCAGTTTGTTACGCGACAGATGCCGAGCGTGCTCGTGATAGAAGGTCCATAGATTCAATATGGCGCCGAAGTCCGAGCGCGGGTCTGCAAACTCGCGATGGGCCTGGTCGGCCTGTTGTTGCGCGTCCAGCGGACGTTCTCGTGGATCCTGAATACTGAGTGCGCTGGCGATCACCAGCACTTCTCGCAAACAACCCAAATCGCGTGCGGCGAGCAGCATGCGGCCGATGCGCGGATCAACGGGCAAACGCGCCAATTGCTTGCCCAGCGTGGTGAGACGACGCTCCCCGTCGACGGCGCTCAGTTCCTGCAGCAACCGGAAGCCGTCGTTGATGAACCGGCGGTCAGGCGCATCGACGAACGGAAATTGATCGATGGCGCCCAGTCCGAGATCGAGCATTCGCAAAATCACAGCCGCCAGATTGGTGCGCTGGATCTCCGGCTCGGTAAACAATTCCCGAGCGGAGAAGTCCTCCTCATCGAACAAGCGTATGCAGACACCCGGGCCAAGCCGCCCACAGCGACCGGCCCGTTGATTGCAGGATGCCTGGGAGATTTTTTCCACCGGCAAGCGCTGGACCTTGCTGCGGTGACTGTAGCGACTGACTCGGGCAAGCCCGGTATCGACCACAAAACGGATCCCGGGCACGGTCAATGAAGTTTCGGCGACGTTGGTACTGAGCACGATGCGCCGGCTGCCGTGCGGATGGAAAACCTTGTTCTGTTCCGACACGGACAAGCGCGCGAACAGCGGCAGGATTTCCGTGTGCGGCGGATGATGCTTGCGCAACGCATCCGCCGCTTCGCGAATGTCCCGTTCTCCGGGGAGGAAAACCAGTACATCGCCGGGACCGACGGCGGCCAGCTCGTCCACTGCAGCGACGATGGCCGCACTGAGATCCGGTTCGGGCTCGTCCCGCGAGCCGGACGCCAATGGCCGATAACGCATCTCCACCGGATAGGTACGGCCACTCACTTCCACGACTGGGGCGTTGTCGAAGTGTCGCGCGAAGCGTTGGGTATCGATGGTTGCCGACGTGATGATGAGTTTCAAGTCGGGTCTGCGTGGCAGCAGGTTTTTCAGGTAACCCAGCAGAAAGTCGATATTGAGGCTGCGTTCGTGCGCCTCGTCGATGATCAAGGTGTCGTAGGTGCGCAGTTCCGGGTCGGATTGGGTTTCCGCCAGCAGAATGCCGTCGGTCATGAGCTTGATGTAACTGTCGGGCCCGACTTGATCGTGGAAACGCACCTGATAGCCGACCGCGCCGCCGAGCTCCGATTGCAGTTCACTCGCCACCCGCGCCGCGACACTGCGCGCAGCGATGCGCCGCGGCTGGGTATGGCCGATCAGACCGTCCATTCCGCGCCCCAGTTCCAAACAGATCTTCGGCAGCTGGGTTGTCTTGCCGGAGCCGGTTTCGCCCGCAACGATCACCACCTGGTGATTGTCAATTGCAGCCGCAATCTGTTCGCGCCGTTCACTGACCGGCAGTTCGTCCGGATATTGCGGCTTGGGGACGTTGGCAATGCGCCGCGCCCGACGCTCACTGGATTGGCGCAGCTGTTGCTGCAACTGTGCCAACGCACGATCGAATGGCTTGCCGGCCGCGGCGCGCTGTTCGGCTTGCGCGAGCTTTCGCAGCAACGCCGGACGATCGACTGCCATGGCGCTCGAAATGTCGTGACGGATGGAATCGAACGGTGAAGACATGCAGAGACGGTCGAAAGCCAAGTAACGAGTTCGACATTCTAACATCGGCGACGAGTACCGCACCGGATTCGACAACAGCAAATGAGCCGCGAATCTACAGCGACCGACACCGGCTTGGCGCCTTCACACATCGAAGAGACGTCCAGTGTCCTGGATCGGGATTCTCCAGACCAAATCTATAACGAAACTCGCCAGTCGAGTGCTGCACATGCTGAAAACTCACTGACGTTGATGTTAATTGCGGACCCTCGCATTCAGGCGGCGTAGCAATCGGTAAAGCGTCATCCGCGAAATTCCCAGTGCCCGCGCCGCCATAGACAGGTTGCCGTTGCACTGTCGCAAAGCCTCCCGCACGGCTGAGCGCTCCGCAGCGACCCTGGCTTCGTCCAGCGAAATCGCCTGCGGCACTCGGCCGTCGTGTAGGGTGTCCATACCGAGATCGGCCGGTTGCAGCGACTCGCGTTCGCTCAATAGCACGGCCCGCCGAATCCGATTACGCAGTTCGCGCACATTGCCCGGCCAGTCGTTCGCCACCAGCAGGTCCAGGGTTCGCGGACTCAGGCGCCTGGCGATGCCCATTTCCCTAGCGCATTCGTCGACGAACTTGACCGCCAACGCCGCGATATCTTCCCGCCGCTCGCGCAAGCTCGGCACCCGCAAATACAGCACATTCAATCGATGGAACAGGTCGTGGCGAAACCACCCCTCCGCGACCCCTTGTTCCAGACTGCGGTTGGTCGCCGCGATGATTCGCACGTCGGCCTTGATGACACGATGACCGCCGACCCGAACAATGGCCGATTCCTCCAAAAAACGTAGCAGCGTGGCTTGCTGCGACAATGGAAGTGCGCCCACTTCATCGAAAAAGAGGGTGCCCCCTTCCGCGCTTTCGATGCGCCCGATCTTGCGCTCGTTGGCCCCGGTAAAAGCACCGCGTTCGTAACCGAACAATTCGGTTTGCATGAGGTCGATGGGAATGGCCGCGCAATTGATCACACCGAACGGCTGCCCCTGACGTTTGGAATGGGTGTGCACGTAGCGCGCCACCAGTTCCTTGCCGACACCGCTTTCGCCGGTGATCATGATCGGCGCATCGGTGGCCGCGAAGCGATCCGCGTGGCGTCGCAGCGCTGCCATGGATGGACTCTCACCGAACGGATCCGGCGCTTGCGCGGAGGCGGCGTCCGTTCCAAGTGGCTCAGTCAGCCCGCCGATGCCATATGCATGGCCGATGGTCCACTGCAGTCGGTCCGATTCGATGGGGCGAGTGTGGAAGTCGTGACAACGCCGCGCGATCAACCGCCGGGTGACCGGATTGTGCAGAGCCTCCCGGTCGACCAGTGCAATCCAACGTACGGATTTGTAGCTTGCCAGAACGGTTTCGACCCACCAGGGCGGGGGTTTGAGCGCGTGCAGCGCGATCAGGCCCACACGCACCGGCGCACGCGCCAGAACCCGTTCGGCGGAATCAGCCGAATCGGCACGCATGATCTTCCAATCCCGCAAACCAAGCTCACTATCGGAGCGGGTACTCCGGTCCTGCAACAGCAATATCCGGCGCATTTTCGAATCATCCCCATCCACGAAGCGCGACGGCACATACCTACTATAGATAAGGGCACGTAGGTCACGTACAGCCAGAGGCTCGTCACGCCTTCAGGGCGTCGGATTCAACCACTTATTTTGCGGACATTGCAGCATTCCCGAGTGGAGAAACCGGGAATTTTGGGGCTGAATTCGAACGGCCACGCCGGGTCGGGAGAGGAATGGTGGCCAGGGACGGAATTGAACCGCCGACACGGGGATTTTCAGTCCCCTGCTCTACCAACTGAGCTACCTGGCCGGGAAGGGCGTAATTAAACCGGGTGAAGTATCGGGAGTCAAGGAGATTGCGGCTCGGGGTCGCTGGTCGAGACCAACGACCGTGGTCAAACCGCGGTTGCGGCGGCAATCCGGCTGCATTAGGGTGGTGGGTCCGTCATAGAGGTCAATGGTTCCGATGTCGAACACCACACTCGCTCCGCAACAATACCAGCTGATCGAGACCCGTCTTCAGGAACGCCTGGAAAACGGCACGACGCGCTGCAATCTGTGTTTGTGGCGCTGCAAGCTGCGGCACGGGCAGCGCGGGTTCTGTCAAGCGCACGTCAATCGCAACGGAACCCTCTACAACCTGTCCTACGGAATTTTGTCGGCGATCGACGTCGGTCCCATTGAAGACAAGCCCGTACGCCACTATCGCCCGGGCACCCGGGTGATGTCAGTCGGCAGTTACGGTTGCAACTTCCGCTGCGGAGGTTGCCATAATCTGGAAATTTCCTGGGGAGTGACTGCGTTGGACGATCTGGCGCGGGGCGCTTCCACCTCCGCGTACGTTACGCCCGAGCAAATGGTGGACGCCGCCCGCCGCCACGGCGCCGATGGCATTGCCTTCACCTATTCGGAACCCGCGGTGTGGTTGGAGTACGTGCTCGACGTTTCGGTGCTCGCCCATGAGGCCGGACTGTACACAGTGTATGTTTCCAACAGCTACGTCACCGACGAAGCCCTGGAACTGATGGCGCCGCACGTGGACGTGCTTTGTTCCGATGTCAAAAGCCTGCGCGACGATTTCTACCGCGAGATCTGCCCCACCGCCAAGGTGGAGCAGGTGCTTGGCTCCATTGCCCGCGCCGCAAAACTCGGCATCCACGTCGAGACCCGCACCAACGTCATTCCCGGCAAGAACGACGATCCGCAGGAATTAGCGGACATTGCCGCCTGGATACGGGAGAATCTCGGCGCCGAAAGTCCCTGGCATATCACCAAGTTCTTCCCCGCCTACAAACTGGCCGATGTGCCGCCGACGCCGTCCGCGACTTTGTGGCAAGCGCACGATGCCGCACGCACGGCAGGATTGCAGAATGTCTACGTCTACGACGACAAGGGCTGTGACTGTGCCGGCGAGAATCTGCCGGTGGATGCATACCTGGACGGCGATTCGGCGCAACTGCACGCAGTGAAGAAATGCGCCGCCAGTTGCTGCGGCGACGAAGGCATTCTGTTGAAAAAATATGAGACCGGAACCGGATCGACTCGCTGATGGACGCGAGCGAGGCGTGCTCGGATGACGCTTCAATGAGCGCCGAACAATACCAGCAGCAGTTTGATGAACAGATAGATCGACAAGATCACCAGGCCGCCGAGTAGCGCCACGATCACGATGGCGACCAAGCGCAGGCGATGTTCGGGGGTGCCGCCCGCCGGCGGCCTCTGCAGCGCCTCGTCCAACAACACCATGTTGCGTTGATTGGCTTTCCAGGCGAAATCGAACAAATCGCCGAGGATCGGAATCAAGCCGACGAAACCGTCGATCAGAACATTCCCCGTCATACGCAACAACGTCGTCCAGGACGCGCCCATCTGCGCCGCGCGCAAGATGATATACGCCGACAACGAGGCACCGACCGCGTCGCCGAAACCAGGAATCAAGCCGATCAACCCGTCCAGACCGATTCGATAACCTCCGGGCAACGGGATCGCATTGTCGAGCAATCGGGCCAGTGCCCGCAGCTTGCTCAAACTGCGTTCCGACCGATTGTGCTGCGATCCGTTGTTTGTCGCCATGCGTTCACCTTCCCGGCACCCGTTGGCTGCCAGTTTAGGGCTTCTCGATCGAGGAACCAGCGCGCAGCGGTTTATTTTGCGGGAGGGCTATAACCTTCGGGCGTTTCCGCGCCCTCGCCGAACAGGAATTTCTCCATCTGTTCTTCGAGCATCTTGCGATGTTCCGGATTGATGGGCGAAAGGCGGTATTCGTTGATCAGCATGGTTTGCTGGCCCAGCCACATCTGCCACGCTTCCTTGGAAATATTTTCGTAGATGCGCTTGCCGAGATCGCCGGGATACGGCGGCCGGTCCAAACCTTCGGCTTCCTTGTCGAGCTTTACACAATGCACCGTCCGAGTCATACGAGAGCTCCTTCGAAATCCAGTTGTAAGGTTTGCAACAGGCGCTTTACCGGTGCCGCCAAGCCCAGGCGCTGGGGCTGGGGCTGGGCGGCATCGAACCAAATCTGATCCGCACTTTCGCGCACGGCAGCGCCGTCACCGTCCAACTGGACCACGACCGGGACCAGGTCGAAATGAAAATGGGTAAACGTATGGCGCACCGTGGACCAGGTCCGCGCTCGCGAGACTTTGCAGCCGTATCTGGCCGCGCACCATTGTTCGAGATCTTCTCCAGGCGGACACTCCGGTAAACTCCACAGCCCGCCCCATATTCCGCTGGGCGGGCGGCGTTCCAGCAGAATGGCGCCGCGATCGTCGCGCAGCAGTAACAATCTCGCCGTACGGACCGGCAATTGCTTGCGCGGCTTCGGGTGCGGCAACGCCGCGGTACGTCCCGACCGGTGGGCACCGCAATCAAGGTGCAACGGACATTCCGCGCAGCGCGGCCGGCTGCGCACGCAAATCGTAGCGCCGAGATCCATCATCGCCTGGGTGTACTGGGCAACGCCGACTTCGGGTGTATGGCGTTCCGCGGCGGACCAGAGTTCCGCCGCCACCGCAGGCAGCCCGGGCCAGCCTTCTATTTCATGAAACCGCGCCAGAACGCGCTTCACGTTGCCGTCGAGAATGGCACGCCGCTCGCCGAACGACAGCGCCACGATGGCCCCTGCGGTCGAACGGCCGATGCCGGGCAATTGGGCGATGGCGTCGAAATCGCGGGGAAATTGGCCACCATGCTCATCCCGCACCAATTGCGCGGCGCGGTGCAGGTTGCGCGCTCGGGCGTAGTAGCCCAGTCCCGACCAGAGATGGAGCACTTCGTCCTCGGGCGCGTCGGCCAATGGCCGCAGATCGGGAAACCGCGCCATGAAACGTTCGTAATATTCGACCACGGCGCTTACTCGCGTCTGTTGCAGCATGATTTCCGAAACCCAGACCCGGTAAGGCGTTGGATTTCGCTGCCAGGGCAGACCCTTGCGGCCGTGCCGTTCGAACCACGACAGCACCCGCGCGCTGAATGATGCCACTGCAGTCATAGCGCCCAGGATATCATGTTCGCAACCGCTACTTCGGCCCGCTATTTGCGCTTGAACAAATCGCCAAGGCCCGGCAACTTGTCTTTGAGCTGGTCCTGGGCTTTTTCACGCAATTTGTCTTTTTGCTCATCGACTTTTTTCTCCAGACGCTGCTTCTGCTCTTCAGTCAATGCTTGCGCCACGTCGACCTTGAATTTCGGGTCGGCGAAACTGCCGCCGATATGTACCGGGATGGGCACGCCCTTGAGTTTGTCCAGCGTGGCGCCGCCCTGACCTTGCAGGCTCGCGACGATCACCGCTTTCACGGTGTAGTCCAGTTGCTCCTTGACCAGGTCCGCCGTGCCGCTGCCATCCACACGCAGCAACGGACTTTTCAGGTTCAGATCCTGATTGTTGACCACGCCGTTCTGCACTTTGGCCGTGCCCGTCAACGCCGTAAAGTCCGTCTGCTGCGGTTCATCGGCGGGCGCGGTTTGACCCTGCACCGCGGCGCTGGCTTTGCGGATCATCTGCGGAATATTGATGCCTTTGACACTGCCGTTTTCGAACGCCATGGCGATGTCGCCGTTCAGTCCGCGCTTGATCTGCGACATTTTGGCGCCAGTGGTGTTGAGCTTCGCGCTGAGATTGGCCGTGCCGCTGATCAGATCACTGTCCGCCGCGTCCTTGAACAACGGCTGTGCCTGGACGCCGGCAAGCTTTTCATCCACCGAAATCACCGGTTGTTTGCCGCGCGCATCGATATGGGTGTCGCCGCTGTAGGTGCCGCCATAGAGCTTGGCGCTGGCAGGACTGATACGCACATCGCCTTTGTTGGCGGTAACCTTCAAAGCGATTTGCTCCGAACGCAGGTTATAGGCTTTGAGTTTGCCGATCTTGAGAGTGCCGTTGAGGTTCAGGCCGCGCAACGTCTCAACGGGAAGCACATCCGGCTCCGCTTGTGGCGTTGCTTGCGCATCCGAGGACTTGCTCGCCGGTGCGGGCGCGGTCTTGTCCTGCGCAGGCGATGTATCCGCTGGCGGCAGGTAACGGTCGACGTCGATTTCATCCACGCTCAGGTCGAACCGCATCGCCGCGGTGGCGAAATTCTCCACTGCGAACTGACCTTGCAGTTTGGTGTCATCCAGCGCTGCCACCAGTCCGGTGAGCGATACACTGTCAGTAGTGGCCTTGAAGTCGCTGGCGAGGGACGCCTTGCCGAGCACCGTCTCATCCGCCGTTTGCGGCGGCTGCACATCCAGCTCCTTGAGCACTTTGCGGGGGACGAATTCACCCAACTCGATGTGCCCGGTGAACTGCGGCTTGTCGTTCAAGCCCTGGCCGTGCACCTGCGCTTTCAGATCGATCAGACCGGCGAAATCGCCATGCAGATCGTTTACCGCCAGCGTGCCCTGGTCCAGATTCAAATCCACTTTCGCGTCCAAATCAAAATGCCGCGGCGGCGCCTTCGGATCTTGGAGGAAATCGAATTTGAGCGACACGGGAACCGGATTGCCGCCGCCGAGATGGCCGGTCGTAAGGTTGAGGTTTCGGATTGCCAAGTGACTGCCGGATTGGCGGTCATCCCATTCGAGGTTGGAGTTGCTGACGTCGACTCCGCTGATGTCGAAACGTGCCAGTCCCGGGCCTCCGCCCCCAGGCGCCGGTTCCGACGGCTTGGATTCCGGTGCCGGCTTCGATAGATCCTCCCAGTTGCTCACGCCTTTTTCGTTGCGCGCCAAATTGAGCTGCAAACCGTCGAGGATCACTTTGTCCATTACCAATTCTTTATGCAGCAACGGCAGCAACTGCACTTTGATTCCCGCTTTTGTCACCTGGGCAAACGGTTGCGGACCGAACCCTGGCGCGTTACCCAGATCGACCTTGCCGATTTCGATTCCGATCCAGGGAAAATAGGATAATGACAGGTCGCCGTCGATCTTCAGCTCCCGCCCGGTCTGATCTTTGACATAACGCGCGATATCGTCACGGTAGTCGTTGGGGTCGAAAAACAGCGTCAGCGCCACCACCGCAGCGACTATCA
Organism: uncultured Gammaproteobacteria bacterium; assembly: GCA_963773585.1. GTDB lineage: Bacteria > Pseudomonadota > Gammaproteobacteria > JASBUN01 > JASBUN01 > CAVXJN01. Next base: position 879,074 of record CAVZBR010000004.1, on the reverse strand, counting down.
ATAGCACCAGGATTGCAACGATTATGCCGAGGATTTTTAGGATTTTTTTCATTGAGCTCCGGCTCCACTGGGGCGTGATTCGTGTGCCGTGGAGTTGCGGGATCCGCGTCCGCAGCTACGGCCTAAGGTACTGTTTCGTCTGATTTAGGTTACACCATCGGCGGGAATGAAACGACGATCGATTGCGGTTGCGCGGTGCTGGTCAAACCGGAATTTGGGTTCATAATCAGAACAAGGATAGACAGCCTAACAGCGATCTGCTTATGCGCTCGGCTTCGTTGCCAACGTCCCGCACCGTCACAACGCCTTTGCGCGCGCCCGCCCCGCGCAGTATGTCGCACGTCTTTGAACCCATTCGCTACTCCGAGCCGTGGGGCTCGGGCTGTTACCTTGCGCGCCCGGCGCGCATTCACATCACGGAGGACGTTTCTATGAATCAATACTGCGTGGTTGTCGCCAATGGCGCTCGCGCCCGCTTCTTCACACTCGAAGAACCGCAGTTTCCTGAATTGGAGTCCGGTCCCAATCTGGTGGAATTGAAGGACCTGCAAAATCCACAACACCGCGAGACCGGCAACCAGCTCTGGAGCGAACCGAAGGCGGGCCGCAACCGTGCCGGCGTCGGTGGGCCGGCCCATGGCTACGACGACCACCGCACGCAGCACCAGGAAGAATATGACCGCCGCTTTGCCAACGACGTGGCGCAGGAATGCTGTCGTCTGTATCAGGCGCACGGCGCTTCGGAGTTGGTGCTGGTATCGCAGAAACGCATGCTCGGACACCTGCGCTCGGCAATGGAATCCCGCGGCACGGGTATCCGCATGGTCGAACTCGCCAAAGACCTGAGCAAACTCAATCCCACCCAAGTGCACGACCACCTCGCCCGCGAAAGCCTGCTGCCGCCCCGCAGGTCGCCCGCCGCTTGAAACTGCAGCTCCCGCGGCCCAAGGCCGCGGGAGCATTGTGGCCCACGCTTTTTCACGGCTCTCAGCGGTCTGCTTGACGAATGTCAAAGCGCGTCCTGCCGGGCCAGCGTATCGTTATATTAAACGGCCTAATCGCAATAGCCGTTGTGCCAAAAAAAAATGCGACGAGTACAACTTTTACACAAAAAAGCGGAAGGGGGAACATTCATGCCGGCCCGGTCCCGGATTTATCAAGCCATCATTCTGGCGTTAACCGCCAGCATTCAACCGTCCCATGCAGCCGATCCGGCAGAAGGATACGAGGAGCGCGTCCCGCGTACCGCCGAGGGCATCATTCCCGAGCCATCCCGACTCATCGCCGAAACGGCGCCACGGCCGCAGCCAAAGGACGATAATCTGCGCCTGGGCAGTCTGCTGGCGTATCCGGAACTCGTGCTGAGCGAGGTCTATGACGACAACATTTTCGCCACCCGCAGCAATGAGGAGTCCGATCTGGTAACGGTGCTGTCGCCTTCTGTTTCCTTGGTATCGGACTGGGAGCGACACTATTTTCGCGCCCGCGCCAGCGGCGATTTCGCCCGCTACCGCAGCAACGATAGCGAGAACTACAACGACTATCGCACCTCCATGGAAGGACGCTACGACCTTTCGCGGGTCGCCAATGTATTCGGTGGCCTTGGCTACGGCAAGGAGCACGAAGAACGGGCCTCGCCCGAGGACGTCAACGGCATCGAACCCACCACCTACACCAGCACCAGCGGCCACGCGGGCGTGTACCGGAAGTTCAACGCCAATGCCCTGCGCCTGGGAGTGACCGCGGATCGGCTCGACTTCAACGATGTGCCGTCCAGCGCCGGAATCATCAACAACGATGACCGCGACCGTACCGAATCCACCGCCGGAGCTCGGCTGAGTCGTCAGATCAGCCCGGAAACGGAGCTGTTCGTGCAGGGCGTCTTCGACCGGCGCGCCTACGCTGACGCATTCGACGACCGCGGCTACAAACGCGATTCGGACGGTTACAGAGCCGCACTAGGTGTAAAGCGAAAGTTCGGGCCCCGGCTAGAAGCCCAGGCCTTTGTCGGCCCCATGCGCCAGGACTACGATGATCCGAGACTCGAAGACGTCAGCACGCTGGACTTCGGCGGCCGCGTCGATTGGCACCCTTCTGCGCGCACCAGCGTAAGTGCCACCGTGGATCGCAGCTTGGAAGAAACCACGGTCTATGATGCCGCCACCGGCACACCGGCTTCGAGTTATGTGTACTCCCGTGCCGGCGTGCTCGCCCAGCATCGTCTGCGGCCCGGTACCACCCTACGCGCCCATTTGTCAGTGGGCCGTACCGACTACCAGGGCATCGACCGCGTCGACGACCTGTTGGTAGGTGGAGTCGGCGCGCAATACAGGCTTACCCGCAATCTCTATCTGGAAGCCGACTACCGCTTCATCAACCGCGATTCCGACGAACCGCTCTCCGATTATTTCCGCAATCAAATCTATGTGCGCTTGCGCGGCCTGCTGTATCCGGTACGCGAACCCCGGGTGCTGCAACGTACGACACTCTACGATCTGCCCGCCCCTGAGCCGGACGCGCTGCGTGGATTCTATGCCGGCGCGCAGTTCAGCCACGAGACCGTACGCACCCGCACCGAAGGCGCACGCGGCGGCAGTGGCATCGATAGCGGCGACTTCGGCGACTTCGGCACTGGTGCCGGACTGTTCGCCGGATTCGGCCTGACGTACGGACGTTGGTACGGCGGCATCGAACTGCAGGGCGAAGGCAGCGACAGCGGCTGGTTCCATCAGAAAATCAAGACCGGCAGCCGCACCTCCTCGGTGGACAAGAACGACAGTTACGGCGCCGCGTTGCGCGGTGGCTACGTCCTGGGCAACGGCTCGCTGCTATATGCCGAAGCCGGCAAGGTGCGCACCGACTTCGACACCCACTACGAAGTCAACGGCGATCCCGCTACCGTGGTACAGCGGACCTTCACCGAAGACGGCACCCGCGTCGGATTGGGTGTGGAGACCCCGGCAGGCCGGCATCTTTTTTGGCGCATGGAATACACCCATACCGACTACGACAGCTACACGGTCGACTATGGCATCGATACCGAGCAATTCGACAATGACGACAACCAATTCAAACTGGGGCTGGGTTGGCGCTTCGGCGCCGCCGGCCGCGCCCCCGCGCCGCTGCAAGTGGACTTCGACGGATTTTATGTCGGCGCCCAGGCCGGGCACGGCGAAGTCAGTTCCCAGGTCGATGCGCAGCACTACGATTCTGGTGCCGGTCCGTTTCCGTTTACCGCCGATTTCGCCGACGCGGGCCCGGATGCCGGCCTGTTCGCCGGCTGGGGTACCACCATCAACAAGTGGTATCTGGGCGTGGAAGTGGAAGCCGATTCCAGCCGGGCCCGTTGGCATCACATCCGCGAAACCGGCAGCCCCGGGGGCGGGCGCGATTTTTCCGTCAGCAAAAAGGGCAGCCACGGTTTCGCCGGGCGCATCGGCTACGTGCTCAATGGCGGCTCCATGCTCTACGCCCGTGCCGGCATCGTGAACACCAAGTTCAACACCCAGTACAAGAAGGGCAACAACGCCGCAGCCTGGGTCGATCGCGACGACGAACTGGACGGCACGCGCCTTGGCTTGGGCGCGGAGATCCCGACTTCCAATGACGTATTCCTACGCTTTGACTACACGGTCACCGACTATGACAACTACGGCTTCGCCACCACACATGGCAGTAATCCGGACACGGCGCAGTTCGACAACAAGGAGAGTCTGTTCCGCTTCGGCATAGCGGTGCGCTTTTGAGGCGCCGGTGCGACCCCGTGAAGCCGGGCTTTCGCATGTGCCGCCATTGCATACCGGATAGCCGCAGCCCGGATGAAGCGCAGTGCAATCCGGGAGGGGTTCGGGCGCATCGCGTCTTCAATCCACCGCCACGTGCTCCAGGGCGACGCGATCCAGGACCTCTATGCGCCCGCCGTTCTCCCGCAGCCAGCAGCGGCGCTTGAACTCGGCCATCACCCGCGAGGCGGTCTCCATGGACACGCCGGTGATGGACCCCATGTCCTCGCGGTTGAGCGGAATCGGCGCGCCGTCGCGCTCGTATTCGCTCAGCAGGAGCAGCAGCCGTGCCAGGCGGGCCTGGGCCGAGCCGGTGGACAGATAGGTGATGAAGTGGTCGGCCTCCTCGACGCTGCGCTGCCAACGCTGCAGCAGCTGGTCGTGGATGACGTGGTCACGGCGCTGCAGATCGCGCACCACGTCCAGGGGCACCCTGCACGCATGCACTTCGTTCAAAGCAATCGCCGCATGCCGGCAGGGCGCGCCCAGCACCCGTTCGAGGCCGGCCACGTCGCCCTGGCGCAGCAGTCGCACCACCCGCTGGTCGCCATTGGGCAGGAACTGCAGCAGCTTCACGGCACCGGAGCGCAGGGTATACAGCGCCTCATCGTTGGCCCCGAGATCGTAGAGCGTCGCGCCCGGCGCGTAGACCAGTTGATCGATGGGCCCGAGCAGTTTATCGAGCATCGCCGCGGGCACGTCGGCGAACAATACTTTGGAGCGGATCATGCAGCGTTTGCAGTCGGCGCGCCGCTCCCAGGTGATGTCGGTGCAGCGTGGTTTGTTTGAAGCCATTACAGATGCGATTCCTCGGTCGGGGTGAGCGGCAGTCTCCGACAGCCACGTTCGGCTCGTTCAATTTTCTCACAACTGCAAACAGCGGTCGCCCGTCGCATGCATTGCGTTTTCGCAACGACAGCGATGGCTGCACACCGATAGCATTCCATTGCGTTGGCCCAATGCCAACTGCGCAATTTGGTGGAAGCACATTTACGCGGGAGGGGAACCAGCCATGTTCGACAGGACGTCAGATTTAGAGGTGTCCCTGCCTTCGCTGCCAAAAACTCGATCTCGAACCACAAGCGAAAGCATAGGAGTACGTCCATGAATACCAGACTCAAGACGACTGTACGCAAACTGACCCTGGGCACGGGGCTGGCGGTGTTCACCCTGACGGCCGCGCCGTGGGTCGTGGATGTCACCACTTCCGGCCATACGCAGTTCATGAGCGTAGCCCAGGCGGCGGAAGATGGCGAAGACGCCCAGGGCCCGAAGGGCGCCGGCGGTCACATGGGCGCACCCGGCGGCAAGGGCGCCGGTGGCGGCGACCAGGTGTTCCGCGGCAAAGGCCCCGGCGAGGAAGACTCCGATGCCAAGGGCCCGATGTACAAGGGCGGCGGCACCGGCCAGGGCGGCAGCGCCGGCAAGCCGGCTTGGGCTCAGGAAGGTCTGCCCACCGACGATCTCGGCCGGCTGAGCCTGGCACGGGCGCCGCAGCAGGTGCTCGACCGCCAGCTCGCCGAGGCCCTGGCCTCGTTCAACCTGAGCCCGGAGGAGATGGCCGCGTTCTATAACCAGTCGCTGGCGCAGATTGTCGATGAGCTCAACGACCGCGACACTTTCCTGACTGCGGTGCGCCTCGACTCCCCGTCTCAGAACCTGGCCCTGCTGCAGGAACTGCTGGCCGACGGCCAGACCCAACTGCCGGGCGTCAGCGCCAGCAGCGTCGCCGACATCACCAAGCTGGCGGCGGTGTTCCTGGCTACGGCTTCCGACAAGACGATGGCAGTGACGCCGGAGATCGCCGAGTCGGTGCTGATCATTCTCGACGTCAAGGACTCGGCCGCGAACCTGGGGGTGAGCACCGATACCCTGGCCGAACAGGCCGAGGATGTGCGCGAGGCGATCGCTTCCGGTCACGGTGAATAACACTTGAGCCCGCAATTGGCGCTGCAAGGGGCCGGACGGCGCAGAACCGTCCGGTCCATCGACCGGCCGGCCGCCCATGGGCCAACCGGCCCAGCACGCAGGAATTCATCATGAACAGCAAACGCTTTTCCATCCACCTGTTCACCTCGGTAGGGCTGTTGACGGCCGGCTCGCTGAGCCTGACGCTCAGCGGTCTGGAGCAGCGGGTGGTGCAGCCGATCGGGATCGCCGCCGCAGCCGACGAACACAGCCACGACAGCGGTCACGATTCCGGTCACGATTCCGGCCATGAAAGCGGTCACGACAGCGGCTCCGGCGGCAAGGGCAAGGGGCCCAAGTACCAGGGCGGACGCGACCAGTCCCACGGCGGCCACAGCGTCGAAGACAAGGTCTTTGACAGCGAGGAGCCCGGCGACGACGAAGCCAAGGGGCCGATGTACCGCGGCGGCGCCGAAGGTTCACACCGGCCCACCGGCGGCAAGCAGGGGCGGCCGATATGGGCCCAGGAAGGCCTGCCCACCGACGAACTCGGCCGCCTCAGCATGTCGCGGGCGCCCCAGCAGGTGTTCGACCGCCAGCTGGCCGAGGCCTTGTCGTCGTTCAACCTGACGCCCGCGCAGATGGCGGCGTTCTACAACCAGCCGCTTGCGGAGATCGTCCGGGTGCTGGAAGACCGCGACACCTTCGTCAGCGCGGTGCGGCTGGACTCCCCGGGCCAGAATCTGGCGCTGCTGCAGGAACTGCTCGCCGACGGCCAGACCCAGCTGCCCGGCGTCAGCGCCGCCGATGTCAATGACGTCACGAAGCTCGGGGCGGTGTTCCTGGGCACGGCCTCCGACAAAGGCATGGCGGTCACGCCCGAGGTCGCCGAGTCGGTGCTGATCATCCTGGGGGTAAAGGACAGCGCCCTCGGCCTGGGCGTGCACCTCGACACCCTGGCCACCGAGGCCGAAGCGGTGCGTTCGGCCATCGCCACCGGCCACGGCGAATAACCCGACACACGGGTTCGCGAAACGGCAAGGGCCGCCCGCGGGCGGCCCTTGATCGTGTTGGCGCAGGATTGTATTGGAGCGGGTGAAGGGAATCGAACCCTCATATGCAGCTTGGGAAGCTGCCGTTCTGCCATTGAACTACACCCGCGGGAAAGACCCGACAGCAGCACGCGTTGCATCGAAGCACGCTGCTCGCCTATTGTAGGGGCACGTTTCAGATTCCGGCAACTATCCCCGTGTCCCGTTTGTTTGTTGTTATGCTATTGGCGTTGCTTTGGACTCCGGTATCGAGCATCGTCGCGCAGCCCGCCATGTCCGCAACCATTGACACTGCTTCCGCAACCCCCGCTCATTTGGCGGACTTGGAGAAGCGCTTCGGCCCGTCACCGGGTGGTGTGGTGGTGATCGTCGATGTCTCCTCGCAGCGGTTGAGCCTGTACCGGGGCGACCGAGCGCTCGGCAGCTGGCCGATTTCGACTTCCCAGTTCGGCATCGGCAACCGCAGCAACAGTCAGCAGACCCCGCTGGGGGTGCACCGGGTCGCACGCAAGATCGGCGCCGGCGCACCGCTGGGTACGCTGTTTCGCGCCCGCCGCGACACCGGGCGCACCGTGACCATCCTCAAGGACGATCGCGCTGCTGACGGCGATTACGTGACCTCGCGGATTTTATGGCTGAAAGGGCTGGAGCCCGGCGTCAACGAGGGTCCCGGAATCGACTCCTATCACCGCTATATCTATATACACGGCACAGTCGAAGAAGGACGCATCGGACGACCGGCATCCCATGGTTGCATTCGGATGCGCAATCGCGACGTTATCGATCTATTTCAACAGGTGCCGGAAGGCGCCTTGGTCGAAATCCGACGTTGATGCCTCAGTCGTCGGCGTAAAGCGCTTCGATTTGTTGGCTGAAACGTTCGCCAACCGCATTGCGACGGACTTTCAAAGTAGGCGTCAACAGGCCGTCCTCCACGCTCCAGGGATCCAGGCTCACATGCACGCGTCGGATCTTGGCATAACCGGGAAAGTCATGCATAAGGTCGCGGATGCGTAGCAACAGTTTCCGTTGGACGCGCTCATCGGTCAGGCTGGCCGGCGCGAACGGGTCCAGCGCCAGACGTTCGCAAAATTCGATCCACAGATCCGGATTGAGCACCAGCAGCGCGCTCAAGTGAGACTTGCCTTCTCCAACCACCATCACCTGCTCGAACAGCGGGTCACTGCAGATTGTCGCCTCGATATCGGTGGGCGGAACCTTTTCGCCATTGGACAACACCAAGATGTCCTTGATGCGGCCGATGATATAGATCCGGCCATCGTCGATCCGGGCGCGATCGCCGGTGTGCAGCCAGCCGTCACTGTCCACGGTCTGCGCGGTGGCGGCGTGATTGTTCCAATACCCGAGCATGACGCCGGGACCGCGCACCAACAGTTCGTCATTGGCTCCGACTCGCACTTCCACACTGCGCAAGGGTCTGCCGACGCTGACAGGATCGTTGTCATGCAGCTGATTGCCGCTGACCACGGGGCTCGTCTCGGTCATTCCGTAGCCCTGCACGATCGGCAGGCCAAGGCCGATGAACGTGCGCGACACCTGAGGCGGCAGCGGCGCCCCGCCGCTTACGATCAGCCGCGTGCGGCCGCCCAGACGCTCCCGTATGTTGCGCGCCACCATGCGATCGAGCACTGGCCACATGGCTAGCGAAGGGCCCGCCATGCGACGGCCCTGCTGCATCTGAAAACGCTTCCAGCCCACGGCTACCGTGGTGCGGAACAACGACCGAGCCAGCGGCGACTTCTTCCCGAGTTGTTCCTGGATGCGGGAATAGATGCGCTCGAATATGCGGGGCACCGCGATCAGCACGGTCGGGCGAACCTGGCGCAAGTCATCGGAAAGCTGTTGGATGGAGCGGGCATAAGCCACCGTCGCGCCCGCCATCATCGGCAGGTAATAACCGACGGTACGCTCGAAGGAGTGGGACAAAGGCAAAAAAGACAGCAGCACGTCTTCGAGGTAAACGTCGTAGCTGACCAGCGCGCTGTGGGCGATGGACAGAATGTTGCGATGGGACAGCATGACGCCCTTCGGGCGTCCGGTGGTACCGCTGGTATACACGATCGTTGCCAGGTCGTCCGCGGCACCGTGGCCCTCCTGCAGGGCACAATCGCCGCTGGTAAGCCACTCGCGCACACAGATGACCCGCTCGTCCGCCGGGCTCGGTGCCGGACGCCGTTCACAGTCCAGAATCAGTATGCGCTGCAGATACTCGATGTCCTGCATCGCCGGCGCCAGGCGGCGCCAAAGGCCTGCATCGCCGACCAGGAGTACCTTGACCGCAGCATCGCGCAATATGTAGGCGAAGTTATCGGGGCGATCGTCCGTGTACAGCGGAACCACGACCAGGCCCAGCCCCAAAGCGGCTTGCTCGAACAGCACCCACTCCCAGCAGTTGCGGACACTGAGAGCGACCCGGTCGCCCGGCGCCAACCCTTCTTTGGCAAGGGATTGCTGCCAGCGCGCGATCCCGGCGGCGGTCTGCGCCCAGGTGGCATCCCGCCACTGCTTGGCCTCCTTGTCAAAGCTGCGATAGGCGGGCCGATCCGGCGAACGATGCAGCCGCTGGCGAAACAATCCGTCGAGGGTCACCGCCGCATCCGCGGTGATTACGTCCTCGGTACCTGAATGCATGTGCTGATCCCAACCGCGAAAATCGGTGCATAGTTGTTGTAAAATGGACCTTTGTCCCTGGGGCCCGATCACGGAATACCAGCAATGCGCATTACCGTCAACGGCGAGGAACGTGAGATACCCGAGCACACCAGCGCGGCGGCGTTGCTGCACTTGCTGGACCTTGCCGGCCAGCGCGTGGCGGTCGAGGTCAATCTGGAAATCGTGCCGCGCAGCACCTACGACGCCCATTTGCTGCAGCAAGGCGACCGGGTCGAAATCGTACGCGCCATCGGCGGCGGTTGAACAGCCGCGACGCCCTCAGCCCTTTGCTCTCGGAGAGCCGTCATGTCCACCATCATGCAACCCGAACGCTCAGCCAGCGTCGATCCGTTGATCATCGCCGGGGTCGCCTACCATTCGCGTCTGCTGGTCGGCAGCGGCAAGTACAAGGACCTTGAACAGACCCGGCTTGCCACGGAAGCGAGCGGCGCAGAAATCATCACCGTCGCCATTCGCCGTACCAACATCGGCCAGAACGCCGATGAACCCAGTTTGCTTGAAGTCGTACCGCCAAGCCGGTACACCATTCTGCCAAACACGGCGGGCTGCTATACGGCTGAAGACGCCGTGCGCACCTGCCGCCTCGCCCGAGAATTGCTCGACGGCCACGACTTGGTGAAACTGGAAGTGCTCGGCGACGAAAAAACGCTGTTCCCCGACATATTGCAAACCCTGCAAGCGGCCGAGACATTGATTGCCGACGGTTTCAAAGTCATGGTGTACACCAATGACGATCCGATCATCGCCAAGCGGTTCGAAGACATGGGCTGTGTCGCGGTAATGCCGCTGGCGGCGCCCATCGGGTCCGGACTCGGCATTCGCAATCCATACAATATTCTCACCATCGTCGAAAATGCCACCGTGCCGATCCTGGTGGATGCCGGCGTCGGCACTGCTTCCGACGCCGCCTTGGCCATGGAACTCGGCTGCGACGGGGTGTTGATGAATACCGCCATCGCCGGCGCCAAGGATCCGGTACTGATGGCATCGGCGATGAAAAAAGGCATCGAGGCAGGACGGGAGGCGTATCTTGCCGGGCGCATTCCGCGCAAACGCTTCGCATCGGCCTCCTCCCCCATCGACGGTACATTCTTCTGATGACATCGGCGCGCGGCTCCGCTGGTAGCGCATAAGCGCTGTTGCCGTAGCCGCGCCGCCGGCATCCCATGATGGCGTCCGAAACCCCGCAGCGGCCCATCCGCAGCTTCGTCCGTCGCGAAGGCAGGATGACCGACGCGCAGCGTCGTTCCCTGGCCAACCTGATGCCGGAATACGGCTTGGACCACATTCCGGACCGATGGGATCTGGACCAGTGCTTCGGCAGGCATGCGCCCCGATTCCTGGAAATCGGTTTTGGCTCGGGGGTGGCGTTGTTGGAGATGGCCGCCAGTCGGCCAGAACATGATTTTCTCGGTATCGAAGTACACCGCCCCGGAGTGGGTTCGGTATTGCAACACGTGGCGAACCGCGAGCTCCACAATGTCCGCGTAAGTTGCCAGGACGCCGTTCAGGTGCTGAGCGAGCTCGTCGGTGACGCCGCACTGGATGGCATTTACCTGTTCTTCCCCGACCCGTGGCACAAGACCCGCCACCACAAGCGGCGCATCGTGCAGGCGCCGTTCGTGTCCCTGGCGGCATCGAAGCTCAAGCCCGGCGGCATTTTTCACTTGGCGACCGACTGGCAGCCCTACGCGCAACACATGTTGCAGGTGCTCACCGAATGCAACGAGTTGCGCAACCAATTACCCGACGGTTCGTTCGCCCCGCGCGGCGATCGGCCCATCACCAAATACGAGCGCCGCGGTCTACGGCTGGGACACGAAGTTTGGGATCTGATCTTCCGACGCAGCGGCTGACGGCCGGGGTTGACCTGCTGACATCACTACGCCACATTGCCGCCATGACTCGGGAACCGTATCGGCGAATACGCGTTTGGGGCGCCTTTATCGGATGCGTATTGTTGCTGGTCGGTGCGCACGGATTCGCCGCGCCCACGACGGCAAAGGATTTCCAGGGCCTGCCATATGCCGGCGCGCATTCCGCTCCCGACCAGAAGCTGGACTTGCATTTGCCACGACAAGCGGCAGACGGACGGCCCGTGCTGGTGTTCGTGCCCGGCGGGTTCTGGGCCAAGGACTCGCGTTTCGCACTGCCCACCACCGCCGCCGCGGCCCTGACGGAACACGGAATGGCGGTCGCGGTGATTCACACCCGCGCCGCACCAGAACATCGGCATCCGGCACAAGTCGGTGACGTGGCCAGCGCCGTGGCCTGGCTGCTGGAACACGCCGAGCAGTATGGCTATTCTGCCAAACGCCTCTATCTCGCCGGCCATTCCTCGGGCGCACAGCTCGCATCCTTGGCTGCGCTCGACCCCCGCTATCTTCAGGCCCACAGTCACCAGCCCGATGAACTGGCCGGGGTTATCGTGATCAGCGGCATTTTCGACGTCAGCGCCCGAGGCATCCATTCAGCACCCCAACGGGAGCTCTATCAGCGTGCGTTCGGCGCCGATTACGCGGTTCGCCGTGCCGCCTCACCGGTCGAGCACATCCACGCGAACGCGCCGTCGTTTCTGGTGTTGAGCGCTGCCGACGACCTGTCGGGTATTGCCGTGGCATCGCGCCGTTTTGCCCAACGTCTGCGCGGCGCCGGCGATCAGCAAAGCTACTTTCACCCGCTCAGTCACAACAACCGTCTGAGCATGATCGATTTCGCCGGCGCAGGTGCAGGTGCTCCAGCCCTGCGTTACATACTGGCATTCACCGGCGTCGATCGCGGCGGCGACTTCTTCGCCTCGCGAGATGCCGCACGCCACCTTTGGGAAAGCCCGCCGATCTCCACCGAGCCGTTCTGGAAAAATCCATCGCTGGTCCAAAGCTACCCGGTCGACCGTGGCCTGGTCACGCGACTGGTGGGTTTGATGCAAGGCAACGCATACATGCTCAGCGCTTGGCCGCTGCAGCGCTATCATGCGATTCCGCTACAGGATTGGTTGCAAGCGCAAAACCCGGATGTCGTGGGCCACGGCGACTGGCTGGTAACGACGAATCTGCGCGGAGAAAAACTCTACTTCAAACTCTCCGACCTGCTTGCGTACGACCCCGTGATCGTCGTGGGCCTGGACGACGAGCGCAACCTGTTCCGCCTCGCGGTGTTCTACCAAGCCAAACAGGAGTACTCCTGGATCGACGACGGTCCGCGGCCGCCGCTGATGGTGCGCCCCCTGGGCGCGTTTTATACTTACGCAAGCCGATACCGGAGCGCCTGCGCCCGCACTTTTTCGCGGACTACAGCCTCACTTTGGAGAGTTTCCACTTGACGGATCATGACCCATTGGCTTCGGTGCGTGACATTCCCGGGAAGTTGTGGCCAGTGTTCACCTATGAAAACGGCTGCGTCAGCTGCCACCGGTTTCGCGAAGTCGATGCGCAATCCCATCACGCCCAGGCAATGTATCTCCAACCCCACGGCGGCGATGCACTGCCCTTGACCAGTTATGCCCCGGCCGTGTGGCGTGCGTTCGTGTTCGACCAGGAGCGGGTAGCTCACAAGATCGGCGTCATACCCAACCCCGTGCGCAAAGAAGTCGCGCCGCTGTCGTTCGGGCTGGTTAAGGGCGAACGCGAACGTCAAGCGGCCGCTCCGGCCAAACCTTAAATAGCGCCAACAACTCGGTGCAGTTGACGGTGCAGCCCTTAGCGGAACGCGCCCTTATACTACCCTGACAATTTATCGAGATCGGAGCCTAACGTGGATGTGCTAGCAAAAATCATCGAACGCATCGATTGGGAGCAGCTCATGTTCAGCGCCTTGCGGGTGCTGCTGATCCTGGTGCTGTTCTGGATCGCGTTGTTAGTCGTCAAGGCATTGCTGAAACGACTCGAGAACCGCCTGCTTCAGCGCGGCAAGGAATCGGGGGAAGTACCAACCGAATCGGCGAAACGCGCGGAGACCTTGGTGAGATTATTGCGCCAGGGCATCATCATCATGCTTTGGGTCATCGTACTGCTGATCATCCTGCGGGAGTTCGGTCTCGATATCGGCCCCATTCTCGCCAGCGCCGGGGTCGTCGGCTTGGCCATCGGCTTCGGTGCCCAGAATCTGGTTCGGGACGTCATTTCAGGATTTTTCATGATTCTCGAAAATCAGGTGCGCGTGGGCGATGTCGCGGTCATCAACGGCACGGGCGGCCTCGTGGAAGCGATCAATTTTCGCACCATTGTGTTGCGCGATCTCGCCGGCACCGTGCATGTATTTCCCAACGGCGCTGTGACGACCATGTCGAATATGACCAAGGAATGGTCGGCGTACGTGTTCAATCTCGGCGTCGCATACAAAGAGGACGTGGACCGCGTGAGCGGCATCATCCAGGAAGTGGCGCAACGCTTGCGCGATGACGAACACTTCGGCGCTTTGATGATCGAAGATGCGGAAATTTTCGGCCTGGATCAATTCGGCGATTCCGCCGTGGTGATCAAGGGACGACTGAAGACAAAACCCATCAAACAGTGGGAAGTGGGGCGCGAGTTCCAGCGCCGGATCAAAGCCGCTTTCGACGAACAAGGCGTGGAGATTCCATTCCCTCATCGATCGATCTATTTCGGCGAAGCCAGCCAACCGTTCCTGGCGCGGCTGCTCAACGAGCAGCCGCCGGAAGACCCGCAGAACGAGCAAGCGAAACCGCAACAGAACAAAAACAAATCGTAGCGAAGCCGATGGGCCCGCTGCGCTCGCCCCATCCTACGGGACACGGCGTAGGTTGGGTCAAGGGCCGCAGGCTCGGGCCCAACGTAGCGACTCGGCACATCCATCGCGCCGGCGCCGCAAGCCGCAACGGCAACACGCCGAAACCAATCGATGGGTCCGCTGCGCTCGACCCATCCTACGGGACAAGGCGTAGGTTGGGTCAAGGGCCGCAGGCCCGGACCCAACGTAGCGACTCGGCACATCCATCGCGCCGGCACCGCAAGCCGCAACGGCAACACGCCGAAACCAATCGATGGGTCCGCTGCGCTCGACCCATCCTACGGAACAAGGCGTAGGTTGGGTCAAGGGCCGCAGGCCCGGACCCAACGTAGCGACCCCGGCACGTCCATCGCGCCGGCACCGCAAGCCGCAACGGCAACGCGCCCAAACCAGACTACGGGACACGGCGTAGGTTGGGTCCAGGGCCGCAGGCTCGGACCCAACGGCCCCATGGTCCGCTCAACGCCGCGTGATGCGCCAACAATTATGGATTCGAGGATTGCGGGCAAAATCCCGCGGCAATGTCGCCGCCGATATGTCCTCGATGCTCAACTCGGGGAGCGCGTCCTTGTCGAGGCGGAACTTGCGAAAATTGTTGGAGAATATCAGCACGCCGTCGTCGGTCAGCAGCTGCGCCGCATTGCGCAGCAACTGCACATGATCCCGCTGCACATCGAAACTTTCCTCCATGCGCTTTGAAGTCGAAAACGTCGGAGGATCTAGGAATATGACTCCGAAACGTTGGGGTGCGCGGAGCTGACGCGCGAGCCAGGTCAAGCAATCGGCCTGTACCAGCACATGCCTGTCCTGACTGAAGCCATTGAGCTCAAGATTGCGCCTGGCCCAATCGATGTACGTCGCGGACATGTCGACCGTGGTCGTACTGCGCGCTCCGCCGGCGGCGGCGTAGACACTGGCGCTGCCCGTATAGGCGAACAGGTTGAGCACGTCCCGCTGTGCTGACAATTTGCCGATCAATTGCCGCGTCAGCCGATGGTCCAGGAACAGGCCGGTGTCGAGATAGTCGCTAAGGTTGACCAGAAAGCGCAAACCGTTTTCCTGCACCGTGATGAACTGGCCGCTTTCACCCTGTTTTTCATATTGCGCCGCGCCTTTCTGGCGTTTGCGCACTTTCAGCACCAGGCGGTGCTCGGGCACCTCCAGCACCTGGGCAATCACTGCCAGCCCTTCCCGCAACCGAGCGCGCGCTTTGCCCGGGTCTACGGTTGCCGGCGCCTGGTATTCCTGGACATGCACCCAGAGCGCCTCGGACTGATAGAGATCCACGGCCAGTGCGTACTCGGGCAAATCAGCATCGTAGAGCCGATAGCAGTGCACGTTTTCGCGACGGGCCCAGCGACCGAGCTCTTTGAGATTCTTGCGCAGGCGATTGGCGAGCATCTCGGCGCCCGCGCCCAGCGAGGACGGCTCCGCAGGACGAATCTTGTGGGGGCCGGGTTGCACGTACCAGCGCGGCTCGAGATCGAAATGCAGCAGCCGGCATTCGATCGGACCGTTGAACAATACGTTGAAGCGCCGCGCCCGGATGCCCATGCCTTTGGCGAGATCAGGATTGCCGGTCAGTACTGAGGCGCGCCAGCCGGAGAATCGCGTCTTCAACATTTCGGCCAACTCGCCGTACAACGGCTGCAGCGTTTCGCGCTCGCCCAGTCGCTCCCCGTAGGGCGGATTGGTCACCACAAGGCCGGGGGCGGAGTTCGGAGCCTCGACCCGGTCGAGGCCGCGACGTTCGATATGAATGTGCCCGCGCAGCCCGGCCCGTTCAAGGTTGTCGATGGCGGCCGCCACTGCGTCGCGGTCCGCGTCGTACCCGATGATTTGCGGCAGTTGCATAATTCCCGCTTGTCGGCGCTCGCGGGCGTCGTCCAGCAGCCGTTGCCAGACAGGCCCATCATGACCTCGCCAACCCAGAAAACCGAAATAATCGCGGTCCAGACCCGGTGCCGCGTCAGCGGCCATCAGCGCCGCTTCGATGGGCAGGGTACCGGAACCGCACATGGGATCCACGAATGCGCCGCCGCGCGCGGCAAGCTCCGGCCAGCGAGCGCGCAACAGTATGGCGGCGGCCAGATTTTCCTTCAGCGGCGCTTGCGCCCCCGCCAATCGGTAGCCGCGCCGATGCAGGCTCTCACCGGACAGATCGATGCTGACGGTAACCTGGTCGCGCTCGATATGGACGTTGATGCGGACATCGGGCCGCAATAGCTCCACCGATGGCCGGCTGCCGTCTTCAGCCCGCAGTTGATCGATGATCGCGTCCTTGGTGCGTTGGGCGGCGAAGCGGCTGTGTTGAATCGGGCTGCGGCGCAAGCTGACGTCCACGGCCAGGGTTCCGTCCGGCGCCAGATGCCGCGTCCAATCGATAGTGCCCACCCCGGCGTACAGGGCATCGGTGTCGGCAGCTTGAAAGCGGCCGATCGGCAGTAAGATGCGATTGGCCACGCGCGACCATAGGCAGGCGGCGTAGGCCTGGCTCAGCGTGCCTTCCCAATCGACACCACCAGTCTCCTCTTTGCGCACGGTGGCGCCCAGCGCCCGGAGTTCGGCACCCAGCAGATCGGAAACGCTCCGCGGCGCGGTAGCGAACAGGCGGTAGGATTGACTCACGGAGGATTCGACGTTGACCGAAAACCGCTATTGTACCGAAACGTGTCCGCCCGAGGTGCCCGCATCGCGGTCCAACCCTCACGCGGCATCCGGCGTCGGCGCCGGAACGGCGACCAGCGCTTTGATGCCCCAGGGAATCAGGTAGGTTTCCACCACGTCGTTCACTGAATTGATTGCCACTGCATCCATTGTCGGCTCCTGTGGGTACGGGACTGTGGTACTGGAAAGGTGGGTTGGGCTTGCAGGCAGCGGGCGCCCGTGAGCGGCGCCCACCCGAGTACCGGCCTTGCCGGGTATGGCACTGAATATAGGTCATTTTTCTAGGGATACAAAACCGCTCTGGGCGTAACGCCTTGAGCCGGCCAGTGGAAAAATGGTTCAATAGTCCGTTCCGCCGCGCCCGGACGGCCGCTTTGTGCGCCACGGGGTCGACGACGCTGAATTCAATCCTGCAGGCGCAAGCGTACGCCGGCAGCGGATAAAAAATTTCCAAATCGTTTTTCGAGGAGCTGACATGTCGAAGAAACATCCGGTCATCGCGGTCACCGGTTCATCCGGGGCCGGCACGACCACCGTCAAGGTAGCGTTCGAACACATCTTCCGGCGCGAAGGCATCAACCCGGTAGTGGTGGAAGGAGACAGTTTTCACCGCTACGACCGCGCGGAAATGAAAGAGGCCATCGAGCAATTCGCCAAGGAAGGACGGCAGCTCAGCCACTTCGGCCCGCAAGCGAACCGTTTCGACAAGCTCGAAGAGCTCTTCAAGGAATACGGCGCCACGGGTAAGGGCAAGAAACGCTATTACCTGCACAGCGACGAAGAGGCTGCGCACCATAACCAGCGCCTGAGCACCGATCTCGGGCCGGGGCAGTTCACGCCGTGGGAAGACATCGCCGAAGGCAGCGACCTGCTGTTCTACGAAGGCCTGCACGGTGGCGTGGTTACCGAAGAACACAACGTTGCCAAATACGTCGACCTGCTCATCGGTGTGACGCCCATCGTAAACCTCGAGTGGATCCAGAAGATCTTCCGCGACAACGCCCAACGCGGTTACAGTGCCGAGGCGATCGTCGATACGATTCTGCGGCGCATGCCCGATTACGTGAACTTCATTACGCCGCAGTTCTCGCGCTCCGACATCAACTTCCAGCGCGTGCCCACGGTGGATACGTCCAATCCTTTCATCGCTCGCGACATTCCGACGCCGGACGAAAGTTTCGTGGTCATCCGGTTCCGCGACCCGAAAAAATACAACGTCGATTTCCCCTCCCTGCTTTCCATGCTGGACGGCTCGTTCATGTCGCGGCGCAACACCATCGTCGTGCCCGGCGGAAAAATGGGCTTCGCCATGGAAATCATCCTGGCGCCGATCATCGAGCAGACGCTCGAAGAAAAACGCTCCGCCTGAGTCGCCGCCGGGTACGACAATCTGCTGTCGTGCCCGGCCTACCGGGCGAGCCGTTCGGTTGCTTCCCGCTTCGCGGCAGACTACAACTGCAGTTAGGAGCACTGTCCCGCCCTCCCCGGTTCCCGTTATGGAGCGCTTTCTCACAGCATGCGCAGAAGGTTCGGACTGGCAAGAGATTGCCGGTTTGTGCCTAGCCAAGCTGGCTCGCGTACCGCCGGAGGCGAATCTCGGATTCGTCTATGTCACCGACGCGTTGGCCGACGAACTGGGCTTGCTGGCGGAACATTTGCGCGCCAGCACCGGCGTCGAGAACTGGGTCGGCACGGTCGGCCTCGGCATCAATTGCGACGATCACGAATACTATGACGGTCCGGCGGCAGCGCTCATGGTGTGCGCGTTTCCGGAACACGCCTTCCAAGTATTTCCCACCCTGGACTCGGACCTCAGCAACCTTTTCCGCGAACACGAGCATTGGATTGCCGGCAACAGCACACACTTTGCCGTGATCCACGGGGATCCACGCGCGGCGGTGATTCCGGAATTGATCCCGCGTCTGGCGCAATCTCTGCCAAGCGCCTATCTGGTTGGCGGACTGAGCTCGTCGCAGGGCAATTTTCCGCAGTATGCCAATGGCCTGTGCGAGGGCGGCGCCTCCGGCGTCGTATTTTCAGAACGAGTGCCCGTTGCCACATCCCTGAGCCAGGGATGCACGCCCATCGGCCCGCAACACCTCATCAGTGAAGCGAAGCAGAACGTGATTACCGCGTTGGACAACCAGCCGGCTTTGGAGGTATTCAAACAGGATATCGGCGAAGTGCTGGCGCGGGACTTGCGCCGGGTCGGCGGCTACATCTTCATCGCCTTGCCGATCGAAGGCTCGGATACCGGCGATTACGTGGTTCGCAATCTGCTCGGCTTCGATCCCAATCACGGCCAGTTAGTGATCGGCGAATCCGTAAAGACGGGCCAGCCCGTGATGTTCTGTCGTCGCGACGGCAGCAGCGCCTGGGAAGATCTCGATCGCGCGCTGGCGTCCCTGCAGCGGCGCGCCGCCGGTCCGGTCAAAGGCGCGCTGTATTTCTCCTGCATCGGCCGCGGCAAACACCTGTTCGGAGAAAATTCCGAAGAACTTCGCGCGGTGCAGGATGCGCTGGGTGACGTACCCCTGGTTGGATTTTTCGCCAATGGCGAAATCGCCAACGACAAGTTGTACGGTTACACAGGCGTACTGACGCTGTTTCTCTGACGAAACTCCTCAATCATCAATACCGCCGCGCATCCACACCGGCAGCACTTGCAGGCCGCCGCGCAATACGGACACCTGAAATCCCGACTGAGTGAGCAGAAAAGCGGCGGCGGAACTTCGCCGCCCGGTCTTGCAGTAGCAGATATACGGCTTTTCCCGGTCCAATTGCTCAATGTGCTGGCGCAATTCGTGCAGCGGTACGTTGACCGCGTTGGGCAAGCGATAATGGGCGTATTCGCGCCCATGACGTACGTCCAGCCAGCGCGCACCGTCGTTGACACGCTCGCGCGCTTCCTCCGGCGACACCCAGTTGAGTATCGGCTCCATCAACAGTTGATCGAAATCGTGCTTCGACAAGCGCAGCAGTACGCCATCGGTGGTCATGGTCACGCTGGCGTTGCGCGCGGTATCGGCTATCAATGCCTCCTCGCCGAAACTCGCGCCGGCGCTGAGCTCTGCCAGTTCAATCTGGCGCGTCACACGCGCATGGCCCTCGTCGATCAGGTAGTAGTAATCCCCCGATTCGCCCTGCTGCACCACGACCTCGCCCGCTTTGACCGAAAGCCGTTCCATGCGCTCGGACAGATCGCGCATGTTCGCGCCGGGAATATTGCGAAACGGCAGCGCATGTTCGACCCGCGACATCCAGTCGGCGACGCCTTCTTCGTTCGGGTTTCGATCCGCGGTCGCCAGGGCACCCAGTTGGTCCCAGGTAATCATGTAATCGAGGACGTTGTTGTCGATCCGCAGCACCTCAGCGTCGGTGACCGCGACTGCAGACACGCGGCGCGGCTGGCTGTCGCCCAGCGGGTGGCGGGCGGCGGATGTATCGCCGCGCACCAGTTGCTCGGCGCCGCCTTCGGAATCCTGCAGCCGCACTTCGCCTCGCAATAGATACAATGTCTGGTTGTCCACGTCTCCCTGGTGAAACAGATGCACCCCGGCGTGGACAACGTCGCGACTGACCAGCGCGGTGAGCTCGCGCAACCGCTCGTCGGACAAGCTAAATAACGGCACGAACTCACGTAACCGCTCCATCTCGGTAGCCGTAGCTGAATCGTTCATGACATGCCTTTCCAGGAGACTGCTTTTGTTATTGTTTCTGCGCCTGATTCAGGTAGCGGCGCAGTATCGAGTAATCATAGCCCGGCGAGCTCGCCGCGGTGTGAACCAGCGCACATTCGGTCCACAAATTGCGCGCCTTGCGTGCGGCCGAGGCACGTCCTATAACATAGCGTACGTCGCTGCCCCGGTTCCGGGCGCTGCGGCGCCGGCTTCGATCGCAATTCGCAATGCTTGGTTTGGAGGTCGCTCATGCCGATCGGTCAGCTACCCGGTATCGGGGATTGGTACAGGGACGAAAGCGGGAATACCTTCGAAATCGTCGCTCTCGACGAAGACGAAGGTACGATCGAGATTCAGTACTTCGACGGCGCGGTCGAAGAACTGGATGCTGACGCCTGGCCTGAGTTGGCGCTGGAGGCGGCGGAACCGCCGGAGGATTGGTCCGGCTCTCTGGACATCGAACGCGACGATTACGGCGTTGATCTGGAAAGCAATCGCCATCTCGATTGGGGCAACCCGCTGGACGAATTCGAGCGCTGAGCAGCGCTGATTCTGTGAACTGACACACGGACGCGATCGCCGGGACGTACGACTGGCTCAAGATTATCCGCGTGGAACCGATACAGAGCGCTACGACCATGAGCGACCGCGGTTCCTATGGCCCTGCCGGCGACCATCGCAAAATTTATCGATGCCCATTACGTTGAACACGATGTCGTGGCGCATCCCCAGACCGAGACTCCACACGAAGCAGCACGGGCCGCATACCTGCCGCCGGCGAGTTTGTTGTGCGCGCAGGCTTTGCGGGATCGACGCGGCGTAGTGGTCGCGGTCTATCCATCGGACCACGCACTGGACCTGGCGTCCCTGAACCTCGATCTGAGCCGCGACCTGTCGCCGCTGCATCCACGCCAGACGGCTGCCCTGTTTCCGGACTGTGCGGCCGATCTGGTGCCGGTACTGGCGGCCGCTTACGATCTAAAGGTCGTGATTGCGCCGGGCGACGCTGAGGAAGATGTCTATTTCGAAGCGAGCCATAGCGAACTGATCCGCATGCGCCGCGCAGACCTGGAGCGGGTCCAGAATGTCTGGCACGCACCTGGACTCTCGAAACCATTGGTCGAGGTGTCGGCAGACGCCGAGCCGCAAGCGGATTTGCGCAGTAGCGTCCGCGCCCAGCTCGAGAACCTGCGCGACCTGCCGGCGATGCCGGAAATGGCGCAACGCATATTGCAGCTGCGCGACAATCCGTATGCCGACCTGCGCGCCCTCGGACAAATCGTGGACCTGGACCCGAGCTTGTCGGCGCAAGTGGTCCGCTACGCACGCTCGCCGTTGTTCGGTTACCAGGGCAAGATCGAATCGACCCAGGATGCGATTGCCCTGGTCATGGGCTACGACCTGACCATGAATCTGCTGCTCGGAATTGCCGTCGGGCGATCCTTCCGCAATGCCAGTGACGGACCTCTCGGACTGGCGGCATTCTGGCGACACGCAATCTACACCGGCGTCCTGACCCAGGCCCTTGGCAAGTCCTTGCCCGCCGCCTCGCGCCCGAAGCCCGGTCTAACGCAGCTGGCCGGCATGCTGCACAACTTCGGCGTCCTGCTCTTGGGGCACTTGTTCCCGGCCGAGTTCTATTGGCTGAACCGCCAGGTGGAACAAAATCCGCAAGTGCCGCTGGTGCAACTGGAACAGCGTGTGCTGGGTATCGATCACACTGAGCTGGGCACTTGGTTGATGGAACGCTGGAATATGCCGCCCGAGGTGGTGGTTGCCATTCGCGAGCATCACCATCCCGACTACAACGGTGTGCACTGCGTGTATTCCGGCTTGGTGTTGCTCGCCAATCGGCTGCTGCATCGGGTCGGCATGGGGGACGCGGAATCGGCTGAACTGCCCGAGTCGCTGTTGGCCGACTTTGGCCTTTCCGTCGAGCAAGCCGACCAGGTGCTGGGCAGTGTCCTGGAGAGCGCATCGGTGCTGGATCTGATGGCCGCACAACTGGTCGCCTGAGGTTCCAGGAAGTTTTCCCTCCTCTGATCTATAGTTGCGCAATCGAGTCCTTGATTCTCCAGGCCACGTTTCCCCAAATGGGAAGGAGGTGGGTATGAGAAGACGGCTCTATTTTCTGCTGCCGACAGTGGAAAGCGCCAGCCAGATCGTCAATGAGTTGCTGTTGGCACGGATCGACGAACATCACATTCACGTACTCGCCCGGGACGATATCCCGATCAAAGACCTGCCACCCGCCACCCTGTTGCAGCGCAGTGATTTGATCCACGGCGTGGAATTGGGTCTGACGGTGGGCGGCGTCACGGGAGCATTGGCAGGGGTGCTCGCCTCTTTGCTGCCGGCAACCGGCATGATGAGCGGCGGTGTGATTTTGGTGTGCGCCATAGCGGGTGCCGTGGTCGGCGCCTGGGCGTCGGGCATGATTTCCACCGATGTTCGCAATACCCGCTTGCGCAGCTTCGAACCGGCCTTGGCGCGGGGCGAGGTGCTGCTGATGGTCGACACGCCAAAAGAACGCGTGGATTTGATCTGCGATTTGGTGCGGACCCACCACGAAGCCCATCTGGAAGGGTCCGAACCGACCATTCCGGCCTTTCCCTGATCCCTCCTTACCACAAATACTCCCCTGCGACGGCGCGTTCCGCCGCAGGGGTTGGCACTTTGCGCGGCGCTTTTGTGCCGCCATGTCCGTCGCCTATCCTTTAAGCTAACAGTCCTCAACTGATCCGTCCGCAAGCCGATACAGCGAGAGAAGCAAGACGAAACTGCATATCCACTTTCCCAGGAGGGAAAAGCGATGATCACAGTCTTCGATCTGATGAGCGGGGAAACGGAAGAAAATTCGTTGCGGGCTCCATCGCCTTCTCCACATTCCCGCAGCCAGCATGCGCCCAAGGCCCGCGCGCCAGCCATTGCCGACGTGCTGTCGCAACTGCAAGAACATAGGTTCACCGATGCAACTACCGCGGCGCGCGAATTGCCGCCGGACTTGGCGCAACTGGATTGCGAAGTATTCATACGCTCGATGGAGCGAATTTGAACCCTGCGGGTTTATTCGCCGATGTGAAGCAACAGGTCCTTGCGGCGCGCGGTTCGGAACACCCACAGGAAAACACTCACGGCCACGCTGATGTAGATTGCGTTCAACACGAGCGCGTTGACCAGCAATTGCACGCGAAATCGGCCATCGAACAACACCGAACGCATCCCTTCGAAGACATGACTGGAGGGTAAAACGGCGGCGATGACCTGCAGCCAGTCGGGCAGCACCGATATCGGGTAGTAAATACCGCTGATCGGCGCAACTGCGAATATCGCAACCCACGCCAGACTCTCGGCTCCCAACCCGTAGCGCAACACCAACGCCGAGACCAGCAGGCCGATGGACCAGCCCATGATCAGCAGATTGGTGAAAAACGCCAGCAACGGCAGACCCAGATCGAAAATCGAGAACCCATAAAGCGGAATGGCGAGTAACGCGGCGCCGCCAACGCCAATGGTGGTGCGTAACAGGCTGATCAAAAGCAGCGCGCTCACCAGCTCGTACGGTCGCAGCGGGCTGGCGAACAAATGGCCGAGATTGCGGGAGTACATCTCCTCGAAGAATGCCAGCGACACTCCCAGATTGCCGCGAAACATGACGTCCCATAGCAATACCGCCGCAATCAAAACGCCGGATGCCTGGGCGACCCAGGAGCTGTTGGTCACCAGAAAGCGACTGATGAAGCCCCACAAAATCATTTGCACCGCGGGCCAATACACCAGTTCCAGCACCCGCGGCCAGGACGCGCGCAGCAGATAGACATTTCGCAGCACCATGGCGCCTACGCGGCGCATCGAAAACACGCCGCGGTCATTTTGCAGATCAGTCACGGGCGTTCCGGTATGCGGCGTCGGGTTCCGCACGGGCAATATCAAGAAATACCTGCTCCAGGGTTTCGCGGCCGTAGCGTTTCACCAACTGCGCCGGGTGATCACGGTCGACCACTTGCCCCCGGCGCAACATGATCACGTCATCGCACATGCGCTCCACTTCGATCATGTTGTGAGACGCCAGCAACAAGGTGGCGCCGGTGTCGCGTTGGTAATCGCGCAGATAGCTGCGGATGCGATCGGCACTATCCGGATCCAGCGATGCCGTAGGTTCGTCGAGTAGCAATACTTCGGGCCGATTGAGCAGTGACTTCGCCAACCCCACACGCGTTCGCTGACCGGCGGACAGGTTGCCGTAAGGCCGCTTGAGAAATGCACCGATGTCCAACTGCTCCGCCAGCTCCCGGATCCGGCGCCCTGGCCGCCGTATCCCGTACAGGAGGGCGTACACGACCAGGTTCTCCCGCACCTTGAGCCGTTGCGGCAGATCCACATAAGGCGAGGAGAAATTCATCCGCGCCAGAACGCGGTAGCGGTGACGCAGCATGTCCTGCCCCAAGACCTGAATACGGCCACAAGTGGGCAGCAGCAACCCGAGCAGCATCGATAACGTCGTAGTCTTGCCGGCGCCGTTTCCGCCGAGCAGGCCACAGATACTGCCGCGTGCGACTGCAAAACTGACGTTTTCGACTGCAACGTTGGCACCGAAGCTTTTGCTGACTTGTTGCAGCTCCATTGCCGCGGCGGGATTCAGCGCGCGCACCATCACGGGTACTCCTGTGCCGTACGCCGGGACCAGATCGCGGCCAGCACGGACCCCGACAGGTTGTGCCAGACACTGAACAAGGCGCCAGGCAGTGCCGCGGCAACGCTGAAAAACTGGTTCGCCAGGGCAACCGCCAATCCGGAGTTCTGCATACCCACTTCGATTGCCAGCGTACGGCTCAAGCGTCGGTCGAGACCGAAAACACGCGCCAAAAAGTATCCAAGCCCAAGCCCGCTCAGGTTATGCAGTATCACCGCCAATACCAACGGCGGTCCGAGCACTGCCAGCTGATCGTGCTTGAGTGCGACGACGATGGCGATAATCAAGGCAATTGCGAACACCGACAGCATTGGAAAGATATCCCGTAGGGCCGCCAGACGTTGGCCCCACCAATGGTTCGCGGCCAGACCGCCGGCAACGGGCGCAATGACAATCGTCAGCATGCTGAACAGCATGTCCGTCACCGGCACCGGTACCCGGGCTCCGACATAGAGCCACGTCAGCGCAGGCGTTGCCACGACCGCCAGCAAAGTGGAAACGGCGGTCAAAGCAATCGACAGCGCCACGTCGCCGCGGGCGAGATAGCAAATGACGTTCGAGGCGGTGCCGCCGGGACAACTTCCCACCAGCACCAATCCGACCAGCAACGCCTGCGGCAACGCCATCGCGGTACCGATCAACCATGCCAGCAATGGCATCAGCAAAAACTGCAGCGCCACGCCGAGCGCGACCACGGCCGGGCGCCTGGCTACATCGGCGAAGCTTGCCGGGGTCAACGTAATGCCCATGCCGAACATCACCACAGCCAAAAGCGGCACGATCGCCGCGGCCAAGCCTCGAAACGCGTGCGGCTGCCAATAGGCGAGCGCGGCAAGCAACACCGCCCAAAGCGGAAACAACGCGGTAACGCGCGCGGTCAATCGCGCACTCCCGCGCCGGACTGGACCAGGATCACGGCGCCGTCGCGGATCTCCAGGGGCAGCGATTGCAAAAACTGCCCGACGCAAGGTCCGGAGATACAGCGGCCATCATGGATCTGGAATAACGCAGCGTGGATGCCGCATTGGATCAAATCGCCGTCGAGATTCAGGAATTGGTCCGGCATCCATTCCATGGGCGCGCCTGTGTGTGGACAACTGTTGCGATAGGCGCGCACGGTTTCGCCTCTGCGGACCACGAACAAGTCCAAACCCAGTTCTTCGAGATAAAGGCCCTTGGCGCCCGGATCCGGTAGCTGCGTCAACTGACAGAGAGTGTAGTGCGCGTTCATGTCGTTCCAATTGGGCGAATAATCAGCGCGACTCGACTCCGAGGTCGGCAAAACCGAACTGGGCACATTTGCGCGCCGCCAAGCCATTCGCGGCCGCCAACGCAGCCGGCCACGGTGACGCGTGCAAGCGTGCGTGGATCATACCGGCAACGAAGGTATCGCCGGCACCCACCGTATCGATCACGCGGGCCACGGGCACGGCGGGCTCGTGGATCAACTCTCCGTCCCGCGGCAGGCACCAGGCGCCCTGGTCGCCCCAGGTACACAGCAAATCGGCACTCGGTGCCTGCGAACGCGCCCATTGCAGCACTTGCTCGGCGGAATCGAATCCCCGCGCCCGGGCGAACGCTCGCGAAAACACCAGCACTCCCGGGCCGCGGAACAGTGCCTCAATGCCCTGCCGAGGCTTTTCGATTTCCACCGAGAGTCGCTCGGCGGGAACACCGCCCCGGATCAGCTCGTCCAACGTGCGTCGAGTGGCGCTGATATTGCGACCTTCGAAGTGCACCCAGTCAAATTCATGTGCGTTGATCTGTGCTAAATCAGGATGTTCCAATTCCGGCAAATCACGATAGTGGACGATGGAGCGCGAACCGTTGCGGCCGTTTACCGTGATGTAGGAAACCGGCGTGCGCCCGTCGGCGACCCGGCGGCAATGTGTCATGTCGATGCCATGGCGGCGCAAGTCGTCGGCGATGACTCGCCCATCGACATCCTGCGCCAACACCCCTGCCCACGCGCATTGATGTTGCAGCTGGCTGAGTACGACCAATGTATTGGTGACGTTGCCGCCGCGCCGGATTTGCTGATCGTACGCGCGCAGTTCCTCGTCTTCGGCGGGATAGTGGTCGACGAAGTTGATGATATCGAGGGTGGCGATGCCGATGCCCAGTACGCGAGCCATGACAGGGACAGCACGATACGGCACTGGCCGCCGGAGTCAAGCGATGCCGGGAGGGATTTGGCGGCCTGTCAGGGCTCTCGTACGAGCCGGAAACCGAGCTGATCGAGTCTCGTATCCGGACTGTATTGAGCGCGACCGGCGCTGCGAAGTTTGTCCAATACCGAGCGGTACGAGCCGCCGCGCGCGACGCGCGTGGTGCAGTTTGCCGAATCCACCGCGCTGCCGTCCTGTGGTGCGCCAGCGTAGCTTTCGCGATAGCAGTCCTGGACCCATTCCAGGGCGTTCCCTGCAGTGTCGTACAAACCCATGGGATTGGCTGCAAAGGTGCCTACGGGAGCCGTCTGACTACCGCTCCACTCGCCCGCGCAATCGAAGCAATTGGCTTTGCTTGCATCCCCGTCGTTGCCCCACCAGTAGAAGGTCTCAGTACCGCCGCGGGCCGCGAATTCCCATTCCGCTTCGGTGGGCAAACGGTAGCGGTGACCGGTGCTCGCGCTCAGCCAATCGGCGTAGGCTTGAGCGTCGGTCCAGCTCACACCGGTCACGGGCCGACGATCGCGTCCCCAGCCGTTGTCTGGCGGCAGTTCGCGTCCGGTTGCTTCGACGAATCGATCGAAGTCCGCAAACGTGACTTCGTATTTCGCGATGGAGAAAGGTTTCAACGTTACCGCGCGCGCCGGGCGTTCGTCGAAATAGGGGGCGGCTTCGGCACTGCCCATGGTGAAACGACCACCCGGCAGTTGCACCATTACCGGGCCGAGCGCGCCGTCGTCGAGGAAGTCTTGATAGGTGCGACCGGGGCGCATCGGCGCCGCTTCGGCAACGGCAGGTTGGGTTTCAGGCTCCGGAGCCTGCTTGTGGGCGACCGGCGATTTCGGCGGCTCGATGCGCGGCGGTGGCGCGACCTGCTCCGCGGGGGACCGTGCCTCGTTGACTGCATTGCCGGGCACCCAGGAGGAAGACGCCTGCGACGACTGTTGCCAGAACCACCAGGCGGCGCCGCCAGCGGCCACTGCAAACATCGCCAGCATTAAAGTCAGCCAGACTGGTGCACCGCGACGGGCGCGCTCCGCGGATGCAAATGCAGTCCCACCGGCGTCGGTCGCGTCGGTGTGTTCTTGCCGGCGTCCGGTCTGGCGGCCCGACGGTTCGCCGGCCCGCATTGAGGGCAGATCGTCTGTATTCGCCCCCGCGCCTCGCTGCAAGCGCTGCAGTTCACTTTGAAGTGCAACGTTCTGCTCGCGTACACCGGCCAGCGCCGCATCGGCGTCCCGCTTGTACTGCGCCAAGCGCTCTTCCACCTGGAACTGGATGTCGCTGCCGGTGCGCGGCGCGGCGTCGGATCCGCCGTCGAGCTGACGGATCAACACGATCTCCGCTTCCAAGTGCCGCACCTGATGTCGTGCCTCTTCCAGTTCACCCTTGAGCCCGGCGATTTCGCCCGCAGCGTGCCGCAACTCCTGGTCCGCCAACTCGCGGATACTTTCGATTTCCGCCGCTGACTGCAATCCTTCCTGTTGTTCCAACGCACTGCCAAGGCGTTCGGACTCCGATTCTGCGCGGTTCAACGCAGCACGTGTCTGATCGAGTTCGCTGCGCAGTGAGTCGGTTTCGCGCTCAAGGGTCAGCAACGCCGCCGCGGTGTCCTTCTGTTCGGCTGTGATTTCAGCCAACCGCTCCCGCGCACGCAATTCCTCGTCACGCAGCGCCTGCAGATGCTTCTCCGAATCTTCCCGATCGCGCGCCGCTTCCTCGGCCGCATCCCGATACAGAGCGCGCAATTGGCTCAGCTCCTGTTCCAGGCTCTCCAGGTTGTCCTTGATCTCATCGTGCGCTTGTTCGGCGCTCGTCCGGCCTTCCTGTGCTTGCGCGGCACTGCGCTCCGCCTGTTCCAGGCGTTGCTCCAGATTGCGCAACTCGGCCCGGGCGCTTGCTGCATCTTCTCTGAGCTGTGCGCCGCGTTGGTCGGCCTGCCTACCGTCGGCATCGACCTCCTCCTGCAAGGCGGTGGCGCGCTCCCGCGCGACGTGCGCTTCACGACGCGCTTCGTCGAGTTCGTTGCGCAGCGTGGCCAGTTCCTGCTCCCGCGCGCCCAAGGTACTCTGATGCTCATCGCGCTTGCGCTCCGCGCGGACCAGCCAGTTTTCGAGTTCGGCAACCTGTTCTTTGAGTTTCTTGCGCTCGTCCTGCAATTCCTGCAGTTCAGTCTTGCGGCGATCCTGGGCCTCGCGGGCCGTTTCCAGCGAACGCATCGCATCGTCGCGGTCGCGTTCCAGGCGCACACTTTCACGTTGCAAGCGCTCCAATTCCGCCTGGGATTGGGTTTGCAGTGCAGCACGGTCCTGTTCCAGTGTGTCCCGCGCCGCATTGGCTTCGGACTCCGCAGCCACGGCGCGTTGTTCGATCTCGGCGCGCAGGTCTTGCCATTCCTTTTGTTCCGTCTCGCGCTGGTTTTGCAATCCTTGATATTGCGCCTGCAGCTCATCGAGTTCCGCGTTCAGACGTTCCCGATCCGCACTCTGCTCATCCAGTGCTTCGCTGCGCGCGCTCAGGAGCGCTTCCAGCTCCTGGATGCGGGCCGAAAGTTCGTCTCCGGTGGCTGCACGGTCCTGTTGCAACTGTTCGAGCTCACCGCGCAGTTGACTTTCGCGGGCCACAGTCCCGTCGAAATCGCAGCGCAAGGCGGCGTGCTGTTCCTGCAACGAAGTTAACTGCGCTTCGACGTCGGCAAGCGCGGCATCCCGTTGCGCCAGTACCGCTGTACCGGATTCCAGGTCGCGCTCCAGGGCCATAATGCGGGTCTGAAGCTCTTCGGACTGAGCCTCTCGTTCCTGACGCAGCTGCTGCAGGTCTGCCTGAAGAGACTGGGCTTCGGTTTGCGTCTGTTCGAGTTCACCGCGCAAACCTTGTTCGGACTGCAGCCATTGTTGTTCGCGCGCCGACAGTGCCTCCTCTACATCGGCCCGCGCTTTTTGAAGACTCTCGGCTTGTTCCCGCAACGCGGCCAGGGACTGCTCGGCCTCCGCCAAGACTTGGTCGCGGGTGCGCAATTCGCCTTCCAGTTCATTGACCCGAGTCTGCAGTTCGTCTGCCGAAGCGTCCCGTTCGCGCTCCAGTCGCTGCACGGTTTCCGCGAGCTTTTGCTCCTGGGATTGCAGGGACGCCAGCTGATCCTCGAGAGAAGTACGCTCCGTGCTCCATGCATCCCGAACTTGTTGCAACTCGGTATCGCGCTCGCTTTGCGAGCGTTGGATTTGGGCCTCGAGATTGGCAACGGCCTTCTCACGCTCGACCAGCGACTGGGTGCTGGCTTGCAACTGTGCCTCGAGGTCGTGCAAGCGGGAGCTGAGTTCGACCTGTTCGTGTTCATGCCGAGCGCGCAGTTCTTCAGCCTGCCGCACCAGTTGCCCGCGCAGTTCGGTATTTTGTTGGCAGGATTCCTCAAGGCGCTTTTCGAGCTCGGTGCGTGCGGCATCGGCTTCGCCGTGCGACGACGCCATCTGCGCGCTCAATGCGTCGCGCTCGGCACGCAGTTCTTGCAACGTCCCTTGGAGCGTCTCCAGCTCCTGTTCGGACTGTTGCCGTTGTTCGGCGGCTGCGCTTTCATGCTCGGATTGACCCTGGCGCAGATCCTGGAGCTGAGACTCCAATTCACTCAGCGCTTGTTGACGATTTTCCAATTCGGCGCGGACACGATCCCGCTCTGCTTCTGCCTGCTGCAGCGAATCGCGCAGCTGTTGTTCCTGCTCGGCATCGCGCTGCCGCAGCGCGTCGAGCTGAGACTGGAGCGCAGCGCGCTGTTGCTCGTGCTCGGCACGGCTCGTTTCCGCCTGCTGGATCTGTTGCTGCAACTCGGCGGTCTGGTCGCGCAGGGCCATGATTTCCTGCTCGCGTTCGGTGCCGATATTGCGCGCTTCCTCCAACTGAGAATGCTGCTGCGCCAGTTGCTGCCGGGCCTGATCCAATTCACCGCGCACGCGCTCCAAGTCTTCACCCATGGACTCTGCGTTTTCAAATGAACGGTGAAGTGCCCGCAGCTCCTTTTCCTTCTCGACGATCGCCTGCTCCAAGGTGGCGATGCGCTGCTGGCGTTCGTCGACCTGCGCTTGAATGGATGCAAGTTCGTTGCGAATGGCTGCGGTTTTTTCTTGGTCGGCCTGCGAGACGGCCCCGGCTGTTGCGGCGGCTTCGCTGCCTTGACCGGGCGCACCTTGCTGCTCATCGCGCGAGTTGAACTTCAGGATGTCGGCGCTGCCGGCTGCGGGCGGTGCGCTTTCGGCACGCTGCAAGTGTTCATGGGGTACCGCATTCAGTCCGCCCCGCAGCACCAACGCATCGAAGCCGCGCTGTCTGAGCAGAAAGGCTGCGCCGACGCTGCGGGTGCCGGTGTCGCAACAAACGATGAACCGCCGCGTATCATCGAGTTCGGCGCTGGCATCGCGCACGGCCGCCAGGGGCAGATTGCTGCTGCCGGGAAGGTGGGCGTTGTCGAACTCACCGGGAAGGCGCACGTCCAGCCACACGGCACCCTGCTTCACGATCGCCTGCGCTTCCTTGTAGTCGACCTGATCGATCAGAGGCTCTCGCAACAAGGCGTCGAAATCCGCTTTTGCAAGCCGCATCAATACGCCTTCGGTCGCCATGGTGACGCTGGCGTTGCGCGGACCGCCCGACAGCAGCGCTTCTTCACCGAAGCTGTCGCCGTCGCGTAGTTGGGCGATTTTGATCGGTTTGGCGTGGGAGGACGGTTTGCGGCTTACGTCCGCTGTTCCGTGCTTGACGATATAGTAGTAATCGCCCTTTTCATCCTGGGTCACGACCCGGGTACCGGGTTCAACCTCCACTTCCTGCATGCGCATCAGCACTTGCTGGATGTTGCTGGCGGGCAAACGCTGGAACAATTCCGATGACAACATGCGTGTCATCCAGTCCTCGTCGTCCTCGGCCTGGATATCGGTCACTTCGTAGCTGTTGGCCTGGTCCCAGGCCAGCAGCACGTCAAGCAGACCGCTGTCCACCGCCAGCACGGTAACTCGGCTTTGCGCTTTCGCCGACCATTGCCGCGGCTGCGTATGGCCGACGGGGTGGCAGGCTTCGCTGCTCCCAGCGCTCAGGTTCTGCTTCGCTTCTCGGCCTTGCATCAAGGCGATGTCGCCGGCGAGCAGGAAATACGTCAGTCCGTCGCGGTCGCCTTCGCGAAACAGAAACCGACCCGCGGACAGATCCTTGACTTCGGATTTGGCTACCAGTTCTTCAAAATGGGAATGGGACAGCCCGTTCAACGGCACCAGGGCTTTGAGCGCTTGTTTGTTCACTTGTTGACGTGCTGCAGCCATGCTGTTCTCGTATCGATAGCGCGTCGGGACAGCGCCCGATGCCAATTGAAATCGTTGATCGGCCGGTCATTTATAGCCCAGCCGACGGCCACAGAATGTGGGCTGGTTCACAGCACACCGGGCGGGGCGAATCCGCCCGTAGCCGCAGTTTGCGGCGCCCGGAGAGGCTGGCCTACCATAGCCCGTTGACCTTTATTGCTACCGGCCCCAGGAGATGTCTGTGTATTCAACCCCCGACGAAGCCGAACAAGCGTTCTACCGGGCATTCGAAAGCGCCGACCTGGAAGCGATGATGCAGGTGTGGGCCGACGATGAAACCATCGCCTGCGCCCATCCCATGGGAAAGCTGCTTCAGGGCCGAAGCACGGTGCGCGAGAGTTGGCGGCAGCTGTTTTCTGGCGATCAACGCATGCACTTTCGGATCCAGCATCAACAGATTCGGCAATCCGAGTCCCTGGCAATCCATTCCGTCCTGGAAACAATCTTCCTGCACGGCGACAGCCGACCGCGTCCGCCGTTGGTGGCGACCAACGTATTCATCGAAACCGAACAAGGCTGGCGAATCGTGCTTCATCATGCCTCACCGTCGGTGATTGACAATACCCGTTCGGAAGGTGACGACCCCGCGCCGCCGGCTCTACATTGACATCGGCCCGGTCGAAGAGGAGTTTAGGGAACGGGTCGACAAAACCGGCAGGCGAGAACTGCTGGGGACAATTTCCGAGGACCGAATCGCTGGGGCGCAGCCCCGATTCGGCGGCGATGGGGGATCAGGGGCCGGTCAAGGGCCAGTCGTAATCGATAGTCAAAGGCGCATGGTCTGAGAACCAGCTGCGGCGATAAACGGAAGCGGCACGTACTTTGTCCGCCAGGCCAGGAGTGACGACCTGGTAGTCGATGCGCCATCCCACGTTATTTTCCCGGGCCCGGCCACGATTGGACCACCAGGTGTACTGATCGGGCGCTTCGTTGACCACCCGGAAGGCGTCGACGAAGCCCGCCTCACCGAACAGGCGATCCATCCATGCCCGCTCGTCGGGGAGAAATCCCGAGTTCTTCTGATTGGAACGCCAGTTCTTCAGGTCGATCTGCTTGTGGGCGATGTTCCAATCGCCGCACAGTATGAATTCGCGCCGCTTTCGCCGCAGACGGCGCAGGTGCTCCATGATCCGATCCATGCACTGATACTTCACCGTCTGCCGCTGGTCGCCGGACGTGCCCGACGGCATGTATAACGAAATTACGCTCAGGCGCGGAAAATCCACCTGCAAGTAGCGCCCTTCGTGGTCGAACGGCTCCCAACCGATACCCGGTATCATCCGTTCGGGCCGGTGACGGCTGTAAACCGCTACACCGCTGTACCCTTTTTTCTGGGCGTCGTGAAAATACGCGTGCCAGCCGCGGGGATGGAACATCGGATCTTCCAACTGGGATTCCTGCGCCCGCGTCTCCTGCAGGCAGATCACGTCGGCGCGCTGGCGCTTCATCCATTCGAAAAAGCCTTTGCGTGCGGCGGAGCGGATGCCATTGACGTTCACGGAAATGATTCGCATGCGTACTTTCGAGTCGGTTGCACTGGCACCGCATCCTAGCCCAAGCGCAGGTTCATGTGAACGTACGCGCGCACCTGGACCGCCGCAGAGGCATGCAGTACAGTAACGCCTCTTCGCGTGAGTTCCCTGTTCGCAGCGCTACCGGTCGCACCCGATGCACGACTATCAAAGACAATTCATTGAATTCGCAATCCGCGTCGGCGTATTGCGCTTCGGCGATTTCACCCTGAAGTCCGGGCGGCAAAGTCCATATTTCTTCAACAGCGGGTTGTTCAACAGCGGCGCCAGCCTGGCGCAATTGGGGCGCTATTACGCCCGCGCCATCGAGGCGTCCGGCATCGAGTTCGACATGCTGTTCGGTCCCGCCTACAAGGGCATCCCGTTGGCGGCCGCCCTCGCCATCGCCCTCGCCGATCATCATGGCCGCGACGTGCCCTATGCGTTCAATCGCAAGGAAGCCAAGGACCACGGCGAGGGTGGCATGACTGTCGGCGCCCCCTTGGCAGGCAGGACACTGATTGTCGATGATGTGATTTCCGCCGGCACGTCAGTGCGCGAATCCGTGGCGCTGATCGAAGCTGCGGGAGCGCGACCGGCTGCGGTCGCAATCGCATTGGATCGGCAGGAAAGGGGTCAGGGGGAACGATCTGCGATCCAGGAAGTGGAGCAGCAGTTCGGTTTGCAGGTCATCAGTATCATCGGCCTGGCGGACGTGCTTGACTTTTTGCGCGATCACGACGAATTGCACCAGCACATGGAAGCGATCAGCGCCTACCGCGCGCGCTACGGCGTCGACGCCTGAAGCAGCAATTCAGCCGACGATCAGTTTCACGCCCACCAGCAAGGTTACGATTTCGAATCCGCGTTTGACCCAGCGGTTGCCTTTTATGATCGATAGGTGCGCGCCCGCATAGCCGCCGAGCAGAGAACCGAGCAACAATGCCGGCAGCCAGCTCCATTGGGTCGGCGCTTGCAGCGCCAGGGTCAAGGCGCCCGTGCCGTTCCAGAACAGCCCCACCAGAATCAGCGTATAGGCTACGGCACGGCGGTAATCCAGGCCGAACCATCGCACCAGCCACAGCGTCACGAACAAACCGGAACCGGAACTGAAGGCGCCATTCAACACGCCGATGGCGAACAACCCGGCACCGCCCAACACCAAACCACGTCGATCACGGTGACTGGGCCGGTGCTGCTGGCCGAGCTCCGGTTGCAGCCAGGAATAAATACCGAGCGCCGCGGTGAGCATCCCCAATGCAACTTCGGCCGCCCGATCCTGGATGCCGAGTATCAGGCTGGCGCCGAGTATCACGCCGGGCAGTCCGGTGGCGAGAATAAACAGCGTGAAGCGCCGTTCGAGTCGGCTATCACGCAAATGCCGCAGCGTTGCGCCCGCCCCCAACGCGATGCTGGCCACCTTGTGGGTTGCCAGCGCGATGGAGAACGGCAGCCCAAGCAGAATCAGCGCCGGCAGTTGAATCAAACCGGCGCCGCCGCCGGAGAATGCCGAAAACGCATTTGCCGCGAGCGAAATGACGAACAGCAGTATCTGTGCGGAAATGTCCAAGCGACTGGTCCAGTAAAGGATAGCGGGTGGCTGCCGATTGTTATGGTGCCGCAATAAGCGTTATCGTTTGCCCAACCGAGTCAAATCACTACCCGACATGCACATTCGATCGCTCAAACTGATTCCCATTCTCGTCGTCCTGACTCTGCCATCTTGGGGCTTCGGCGCCCAGGGCGCGGGTAAACATCTCTACCGGTGGACCGATGATCAGGGCAATGTACATTACAGCGACCAGGTCCCCGCGGATCAAGCGCGGCCGGCGAAATCCATCCTCAACGAGCGCGGCATGACCGTTGACCAGATCGAAGCTGCCAAGACCGCGCAGCAAATTGCCGAGGAAAAACGCAGACAACGAGAACAGCAGGAACAGCGACGCCAGCAAAAGGAACAACTCGCCTACGACCGCATGCTGTTGAATACGTTTCACAGCGAAGCCGACATCGTTCATGCGCGCGATTCCAGGATCTTGGCGGTGGAAAACCTCATCCATGTCAGCCAGAACACCATCGGCCATCTGGAACAGCAACAGCACGATTTGGTGAAGCAAGCTGCGCAGGCCGAGCGCGCCGGCCGTACCGTACCGAAAGCCCTGAGCGACGAGATTCAAATGGTGCGCGGGCAGATTCGCGACACAAACCGCTACATCGAAGAAAAACGCGGCGAACAGGCGGATATCCGGAAGCAGTACGAACAGGACATTCAGCGTTGGCGCACAATCAAAGCCGAAATGTCGCAGCGTTGATGCACGACCCTTCGAGCCGAACCACCGTCGATCGAGCCTAGCGCTCCGCTCCCGATGAGCGGATCAGTGTCCCCACCCCTCGATCGGTAAACAACTCCAGCAGTACGGCATGCTCTACACGACCATCGATGATATGGGCCGCGCGAACGCCGGACTGCACCACATCCAAGGCACAGCGTATTTTCGGAAGCATGCCGCCGTGAATGGTCCCGTCCGCGATGAGCGCGTCCACTTGGGCAACGTTCAGTCCTGACAAAAGTGCACCGTCTCGGTCGAGCACGCCCCCGGTGTTGGTGAGCAGAATCAGTTTTTCCGCCTTCAGCACTTCCGCCATTTTGCCGGCCACAAGATCGGCGTTGATGTTGTAGGAAAAACCGTCCTCGCCCACACCGATTGGCGCGATGACCGGGATAAAGTCGCCGTGGACCAGCATGTTCACAATGCCCGGGTCGATGCTATCAACCTCGCCGACGTGACCCAGGTCCAGCATCTCCTCGCCGTTTTCGGTGCCGCCGCGGCTCATGCGCAACTTGCGCGCCCTGATCAAATCACCGTCCTTGCCGGTCAGGCCTACGGCGTTGCCGCCGTGTCGGTGAATCAGATTGACGATTTCCTTGTTCACCAATCCGCCCAACACCATTTCCACTACGTCCATGGTTTCGCTGTCGGTGACCCGCATGCCGTGCACGAATTCGGTTTGTTTGCCGATCTTCTCCAGCAGCTTGCCGATCTGCGGGCCGCCGCCATGCACCACCACCGGGTTCATGCCGACGGTCTTCATCAACACGATGTCGCGCGCGAAGCCGCTTTTAAGTTTGTCGTCCACCATGGCGTTGCCGCCATATTTGATGACGATGGTCTTGTTCGCGAAGCGACGAATGTACGGCAGCGCCTCGGTCAGCACCCGGGCGAAATTCACTGCATGAGCGGAATCCAAGGTCATGTCGGCGGGCTCCGATACGCTGCGCTAGAACGGCAAATCCAAGGTGGAGTCGAGTTCCAATAGCTGGTGGCGGAATTCGTCCTGAATTCGGCGCAAGGCTTCGGCGTCGTCCGCCTCGAATCGCAGCACCAGGCAAGGCGTGGTGTTGGAGGCTCTTACCAAGCCCCAGCCGTCGGGGAATTCGACCCGCAGCCCGTCGATGGTGATCATGCGGGCACCGCCGAATCGAGCATTTGCGATCAAGCGCTGCATGAGCGCGAAGTGCTCGCCTTCCGCCATGGAGACGTTCAACTCCGGTGTACTCACGCTTTCCGGCAATTCGCCGAACAATTCGCTGGAGCGGCGATTCTCAGCAGCCAGGATTTCCAACAAGCGGGCGCCGGCGTAGAGCGCATCGTCAAATCCGAACCAGCGCTCCTTGAAAAAGATATGACCGCTCATTTCACCGGCAAGCAACGCCCCGGTCTCGATCATCTTGGCCTTGATCAGGGAGTGCCCGGTGGCCGACATCAGCGGTTCACCGCCATTCTCGCGGATGACGTGCTCCAGATGCCGGGTGCATTTGACGTCGTAGATGATTTGGCCGCCCGGCTGACGCAGCAATACATCCAAGGCCAGCAGCATCAACACCCGGTCCGGCCAGATGATCTTGCCCTCTGAATCCACCACACCCAAGCGGTCGCCGTCGCCGTCGAATGCCAGTCCAACGTCGGCGCCCTGATCGGTTACCGCGCGGATCAACGCCACCAGATTCTCAGGCTTGCCCGGATCGGGATGATGGTTGGGGAAATTGCCGTCGATCTCGCAAAACAGCTCGATCACTTCGCAACCCAGTTGGCGTAGCAGTTGCGGCGCCAACTCGCCGCTGACACCGTTGCCGCAGTCAACCACGACTTTGAGCGGCCGCGCCAGACGCACGTCTCCGGTGATGCGGTCGAGATAGCTCGGTGACACGTCGATGGTCTGCACCGAACCTTCACCGCTCAACAGATTTGCGGTTTCGATTCGATTGCGCAGCAACTGGATGTCGTCGCCGTGCAAGGTTTCGCCGCGCAGCATGATCTTCATGCCGTTGTAGTTGGCCGGATTGTGGCTGCCGGTCAACATGACGCCGGAACCGCTGCCAAGATAATGGGTAGCGAAGTACAGCACCGGAGTCGGCACACGACCGATATCGATCACCTCGCGGCCGCTGGCGACCAGGCCGCGCACGAGCGCTGCGCCCAGTTCCGGTCCCGACAAGCGTCCATCCCGCGCGACGATCACTTTTTGCTGGCCGCGCTCGTGGGCCTCGCTGCCGATGGCGCGACCGATTTCGTACACCACTTCCGGGGTGAGCGTCTCGCCGACGACGCCGCGGATGTCATATGCGCGGAAGATGTTCGCCGATACCGCGGCCGCGGGCTCGGGTGCCAATTCTTGCACCTCCAGCGCATCCGGCGCCAAACTCAGATCGGCGTACGCATCCTCTGCCTCGGGCTTGGCGGCCGACTGGCCCGGGCGCCGATTGCCCCCGGAATCCCGCGCCATATGGTGCAGCTGGGCGATGGCGCCGCGGTCATTCTTCAGACTCGCCGCATACGACGGCGCTAGAGTACCGTCGGCAGCGTCTTTCCAGAGCCGAATCATGGTGACGTGGTCGCGCATCAATGCCGAGGCCACCGCTTTGTACAACAGGAACGTGACGATGCCGAACAGCAGCGCCGCAGCACCGAACATCGCCCAGAACAGGATTTCGTCAGCGCCCCCCGCGACCGGCGGCCAATAGCCGAGCTGCCACGAGGTATTGCGGATGGGCAGACTGACGCTGGGTTTCCCCGGGTCAGCGGGCGCCGCGCCGGAGCGGGCCAGCACTACGTTGCGGTTGTCGCCAATCGGTTGCCGCAGCTCGAGATAACCGCCGTCCAGCAGCACACCTTGGAGCGCCTGCTGCAGCGCTTGAACCGGAATCGTTACCAAAAGCGTGCCCAGCACTTGGCCGCCGCTGCTGTTGATTGCGCGCACGAAATCGATGTGCTGCTGGGGGGTGCCGGGCAGATGCACCTCCGCCGGCGGCACTTCGTTGTGTTCGGCACGCTGAATCATGTCTAGGCAGGCGTAGCTCAAGGGCGGCGATGCGTTTTCATCCGGAGTATCGAATCCCGCGGGTAGCAACCGCAGCCGGATCGCCGAAGGAAACAAATAACTCAGCTCCCCTTCCTTGTCGGCGATCGTTTGGGCGTTGCCGCTGGCTAGGGCAGCTGCCAGCGTCGGCTCTTTCGCCGCGTAGTCGACGCTCTCGGTCAGTTGGCGCACGTATGCGTCGAGCTGACCTGCGTAACCGGCCGCCAACTGCTTGAGTTGAGTCGTCCGGGCCCGGCTGTCCTGATCAGCGAAACGCTCGTGGACGAAATAGCCGAGCGCGGCGAACAATACCAGCGCCACCAGAAAGGCGATGCTCCATGCACCTTCGAGGCTGGTGCGGCCCGGCGTGGCGGAGCGGCTGGAAGGCGTGGGAGTTGCGGACTTCGCTTTGGAACCCTTGATCGACAATTTCATGTAATCGTTCTTCTCTTCGGCCAGCACGGCACAAAAAAAGGACTGCTCAATGTCCCGGGCGGACGGTCACGTGCAATCGATTGAATCGGCGTGGCGTCGGCTGAGAGGCCGCTAGCCGCGGCCCGTATGGCCGAAGCCGCCTTCGCCGCGCTCGCTGTCGTCGAATGCATCGACCACCTCGAATGCCGCCCGAACAACCGGCACGAACAGCATTTGCGCAATGCGCTCGCCGATCTCGATAGTAAAGGCTTCACTGCCGCGGTTCCAACAGGAAACAAAAAGCTGGCCTTGATAGTCGGAGTCGATCAGACCAACGAGATTACCCAGTACGATGCCGTGTTTGTGTCCCAGCCCCGAGCGGGGCAGCAACACCGCCGCAAGACCCGGGTCGCCGATATGAATTGCCAACCCGGTGGGCACGAGGTGGGTCTCGCCTGGCGCGATACGCAGCGGCTGCTCCAGAAGCGCTCGCAGATCCATGCCGGCGCTGCCGTCGGTGGCGTAACCCGGCAGCGGAAAATCAGTCCCGATTCTGGGATCAAGAATTTTGAGTTGGATTTTTTGCATTGTATCTTTCTGCCACCACTCGCATGAGGTTTCGGGCCAATTGCCGTTTCGAACTTTGCGGCAGGCTCACCGCGCCGCCTGCCCAGATCACTTCCAAGGCGTTGTCGTCGCTTTCGAACCCGATGCCGGCACCGACCTGGTTGGCCGCCACCATATCCAACCGCTTGTGCGCCAGCTTGCCGGCGGCGTATTCCACGACGCGTTCGGTTTCAGCCGCAAAACCGACCGTAAAGGGCGGTCGCGGCAGGGACGCAACATGCGCCAGGATATCGGTGGTCGGCTCCAACTGCAGCGCTTGCGGCACCGCCGCCTTTTTCATTTTCCCGGCTTGCGCCTGACGCGGCCGGTAGTCGGCCACCGCGGCTGCGCTGATGAAAATATCACACTGCCCGATGCGGGCGACGACGGCATCGAACATCTGCGCCGCGGTTTCCACGTCGATTCGTTGCACGCGCGCGGGTGTCTGTAATGTCACCGGGCCGCTCACCAGCGTTACGGCAGCACCTGCTTCCACAGCCGCCTCGGCCAGCGCAAAGCCCATTTTGCCGGAACTGCGATTACTCAAATAGCGAACCGGGTCGATGGGCTCGCGCGTGGGTCCTGCACTGAGCAGCACAAGCTTTCCGGCCAGCAGACCTGACTCGAAGCGCCGCGCCAGCGCAGTCACCAGGTCACTCACGTCCAGCATGCGACCTGCGCCCTGTTCGCCGCATGCCTGTGAGCCTTCGTCCGGGCCCAGGAACTCCACCTTGCGCGTTCGCAGCAGAGCACAGTTCGCCTGCGTCGCGGCGTTTCCCCACATGACGTGGTTCATGGCCGGCGCCAGCAACAGGGGCGATTCCGTTGCCAGACAAAGGGCGCCCAGAAGGTCGTCGGCACGGCCGTGGGCCAGGCGCGCGAGAAAATCGGCGGTCGCCGGGGCCACCAGCACCAGATCGGCCCAACGCGCCAACTCAATATGGCCCATGGCGGATTCGGCTTCTCGATCCCAAAGTGCGTCGCGTACGGGATTGCCCGACAAGGCCTGTAACGTCAGCGGCGTGATGAAGCGCCCTGCGCCAGCGGTCATGACCACCCGCACCTCAGCGCCCGCGTCCCGCAACCGGCGCACGAGTTCGGCGCTTTTGTAGGCAGCGATGCTGCCGGTCACGCCCAGCAATACGCGCTTGTTGTTTAAGCTGTTGGTTAAGCTGCTCATGGCCCGGCGAGTTTAGCAAGTCCGAGGGCCAAGGAGTATGCACGACGCCAGCGTCCCGGCGTAGAATGGCGTTTCCCATTGCCGACAAGGAGGTCGTGATGGCCATTACCGATTGGCCGGTCGCTGAAAGGCCGCGCGAAAAGCTGTTACAACGAGGCGCTGCGGCGCTGTCCGATGCCGAATTGCTGGCGATCTTTCTGCGCACCGGCGTGCGCGGCCGCACCGCCGTCGATCTGGCGCGGGACCTGTTGCAACAATTCGGCGGTCTGCGGGCGCTCCTAGAAGCCGGACGGAGGGACTTTTGCGCCGGCGCCGGGCTTGGGGATGCCAAATACGTACTGCTGCAGGCCACACTGGAAATGGGCCGGCGCCACTTGGCGTCCGCACTGCAACGCGGCACGGCGCTGAGCTGTCCCGCCGATACCCGGCGCTATCTGGCGGCCTGTTTGCGTCATCGCGCCAACGAGGTGTTCGGATGCCTGTTCCTGGATAACCGGCACCGGGTCATCGCCTTCGAAGAGCTGTTTCAAGGCACCATCAACGGCGCCAGCGTCCATGCCCGGGAGGTGGTGCGGCGGACGTTGCACCACAATGCCGCGGCGCTGATCGTGGCCCACAACCATCCTTCGGGCGTGGCCGAGCCAAGCCAGGCGGACGTCCACCTCACCCGGCGCCTGGCGGATGCCCTGCAACTGGTGGACGTTCGCCTGCTGGACCACTTCGTGGTCGGGGACGGCGAAGTGGTATCCCTGGCGGAACGAGGGTTGCTGTGATCGCCGCTTGTCTCCGGTTGCAGGAGCCGGTAAAATGCCCGGTCTTCGTCCGCCGTTGCGGATAGATTCGAAATTTTTTGGAGCCACCGATGTCGAAAGTATGCCAGGTGACGGGCAAGCGCCCGATCTCGGGGAACAATGTTTCCCATGCGAATAACAAAACCCGGCGGCGTTTCCTGCCCAATCTGCACAACCGGCGCTTCTGGGTGGAGAGTGAAAAGCGCTGGGTGCGTATGCGCATCTCCTCCAAGGGCATGCGGATCATTGATAAGCTCGGGATCGACCAGGTGCTGCAGGATATGCGCGCCCGCGGCGAAAAGGTTTAAGGAGACTCGATCATGCGTGACAAGATCAAGATGGTGTCCAGCGCCGGTACCGGCCATTTCTACACCACCACCAAGAATAAGCGTACGACCCCGGACAAGCTGGAAATGAAGAAATTCGATCCCGTGGTCCGCCAGCACGTGATGTACAAGGAAGCCAAGATCAAATAGGCCTTTCTTTCTGGTAACCAATAAAAAACCCGCCTGTTGGCGGGTTTTTTATTGGTGAGCCGGAAAACCTCAAGCGGTCTTCAGCGACCAGCCACGCAACATGCGGGAAAAATCTTCGAGCGCTTGAATACCGGTGGCCTCGGCCTGGTTGCACCAATCCCGCAAGGCATGGGTCAACGCCTCGTGACTGGCCGAAGCCCGGCCCCAGATCTCCTGCAGGCGCAGGCGGAAGCGATACACCGTCGCCAGCTCGTGACTGCTGTTGAGCACCCGTTCCAGGACTTCGCGCTCGTGCTGGTCCATGAGGCTGTGGTCCCGGACCAGCAGCGCCTTCGCTTTGCGTAAGCTTTGCCGCGGCCCATGGATTTGCGGGCGAACCTGGCGTAGCACCGGCAGGATGACGGTTCGCGCATACGCGGCGGTAACGTGCAGGCGCGCGGTGATCACGGCCCGCAGCGTCTCCAAGTCGACCAGTTCCTTGCCCGGTTCAACCCGCGGCTTGGGCGCTACCTTTTTGATCCGGGCGAGCCCCAGCAGCGACAAGGTGCGGATGTAGAACCAGCCGATATCGAACTCCCACCATTTGCTGGAGAACTTCGCCGAGCTGGAAAAAGCGTGGTGGTTGTTGTGCAACTCCTCGCCACCGATCCAGATACCCAACGGCCATAGATTCGTGGACGCATCCCGGGATTCGTAGTTGCGATAGCCCCACCAGTGACTGAGCCCATTGATCACGCCGGCCGCCCAAAACGGAATCCAAAGCATTTGGACTGCCCAGACGGTAATGCCCACCGCGCCGAACAGCGCAACATCCACCAGCAACATCAGGCCGATACCGATCACCGGATGGCGGGCGTACAGGTTGCGTTCGAGCCAGTCATCGGGCGTACCGTGGCCATAACGTTCCAGCGTCTCCGGCTTCGCCGCTTCGACGCGATAGAGGCTCACGCCGTCCAGCATCAATTTGCCGATGCCTTCGACCTGCGGGCTGTGAGGATCTTCCTCGGTCTCACATTTGGCATGGTGCTTGCGATGCACCGCGACCCATTCCTTTGTCACCATGCCGGTGGACATCCACAA
This sequence comes from uncultured Gammaproteobacteria bacterium, assembly GCA_963773585.1. GTDB lineage: Bacteria > Pseudomonadota > Gammaproteobacteria > JASBUN01 > JASBUN01 > CAVXJN01. Next base: position 834,923 of record CAVZBR010000004.1, on the reverse strand, counting down.
CCAGAAGCGGAACAAGTGGCTGACGACCGGATGCAGATCCAGTCCGCGGTGCGCCTGATGGCGGTGAAGAAAAATAGTGACGCTGGCGATGGTGATCTGAACCATCACCAACGCGGTCAACGCAATTTCCCAGACAGAGAATTTCAGCAGGCCGTTGGCAAAGAAGGCCAGGATGTTATCAAGCATGGAGGTACTCTCGATGAAAGCGAAATGTGCGGACGCAGCGGTGGCTTGTCCATGGCTGAAACTATAGAGCAAGGGCATTTTCCAGTCCAGGACCCAGGTCTCAAACGGATATCAGGGCGGCCCCGGTTCTATTCAAGTCCCAACGTCATTCGCCGATACAACGATGGAGCCCGTACATCACTGTTGTACAACCAAAATTGAAGTAAATACGATGCCCGATTTCTTCCTAGGTAGGCAGCCCATCTTCGATCAAGAACTTGGGGTCATGGGCTACGAGTTGCTGTACCGCAGCAGTGACTCCGCGGCTGCCAACGTCGTCGACGGCGATCAGGCCTCGTCCCAGGTCATCCTCAACAGCGTCGTGGAAATCGGTCTGCAACGGCTGGTGGGCAAGCACCACGCATTCATCAACCTGACCCGCCATTGCATCCTCAACCACGATATCCTGCCGCCCGCCGATGGCCGCATGGTGGTCGAGATCCTGGAGGACGTGGTGGTGGACGACGCCCTGCTCGACGCCGTGCAAACTCTCCGCGACCGGGGCTATCTGGTGGCGTTGGACGATTTTGTGTATCACCCGCATTTGCAAAGACTGGTGGATCTCGCCGATATCATCAAAATCGACTTGATGACCATGGAACGCGACGGTTTGCGCGAGCATATAAAGCTGCTCAGAAATGCGCGCGTGAAATTGTTGGCGGAGAAAATTGAAACCAAAGACGAACTCGCTTTCTGCAAAAAGCTGGGGTTCGATTATTTCCAGGGCTATTTTCTCTGCCGCCCGAACAACGTACAAGGCAAACGCCTGCCGGCGAACCGACTCACGACTTTGACCCTGTTGTCCATACTCCAGAATCCGGAAACCACGCTGGAGGAATTGGAAACGGAAATCGTCAAAGACGTCACCCTCAGTTACAAGCTGCTGCGCTATATCAATTCGGCCGTATTCTTCGGCCGGCGCGAAATCAGTTCGATCCGCCAAGCCATCATTTACCTAGGACGCAACGCCATCAAAGGCTGGGCAACCCTGATCGCGTTGTCCGGCATCGACGACAATCCGGTGGCATTGGTGGTCACCGCCTTGGTGCGTGCGAAGATGTGCGAACGCCTCGCCGCAGCCCTGGGCGCCCCGGACCGCGACGCGGCGTTCACGGTTGGGTTGTTCTCGGCGCTGGATGCACTGATGGATATGCCCATGGAAGAGTTGGTCGCCGCGCTGCCTCTGGCCACCGACGTCAATGCAGCCTTGTTGGCCCTGGAAGGCAAACTCGGCAAGTTGCTGACCACGGTGCTTCACTACGAACGCGGCGAATGGCAGGAACTCGATTGTCTCGGTCTCGACCGTGAAGATCTCACCGACATCTATATGCACGCCACAGAGTGGGCCGACGAAACCGTCGGATCCCTGATGTGAACTAGGAGCGAGCCAAAACAAGGCTGCCGCTATCGTGCACGGTGGCGAGCCAGCCCGCAGACAAATAAGTGGTGGCCACGGTTTCGGTGATCAATGCCGGCCCCGGTATGCGATCGCCCGCACCCAGATTGGCTCGTTGCCACACCCGCACCGGCTCCGCAATTCCGTGCAAGCTCACGCTATCGACCCGCTCGGGTGGGGACTCGACCGCATCGGCGCGCAGGCGCAACGCCGGCAACGGTCCGCGCACGCTTACGCGCAAATTGACCACTTCGAGCGGTTGATCCAACTGATGGCCGTAGCGGGCTTGGTGAGCGGCGTGAAACGCCGACGCCGTCTGCTCCATGCCGCGCCACGGTACGGTAAGGGTGAAAGACTGCCCGAGATAGCGCACATCGAGGTGGCGTTGTGCGTGGATCTGCGCTGCCGGCTCGCCTTCGTCAATTAAAGCCTGCCGACCGTGCTCCACCAGTTCGGCGAATATGGCGTCCAATTCTGTTTCCGACCGCTGCGCCAGCTCGCTGTTGACGGTGCGCGACAGTTCCCGCCCCGGTGCCGCGACCAGCATACCCAACGCCGAGAGTACACCGCCATGCACCGGTATCAAGGCTTCGCAGATGCCCAAGGCATCCGCCAACGCGCATACGTGCAGCCCCCCTGCGCCGCCGAAGCTGACCAGGGTGAGCGTGCGCGGATCCACACCCCGCTGCACCGACATGACCCGCAGGGCGTTGACCATGTGCTCGTTGGCGACGCGTATAATCCCTTCCGCGGCTTGCTCGATACTGCACCCCAGAGCCGCGGCCACACTCGCCACTGCGGCGCGCGCAGCGGCGCCGTCCAATTCCATGGCACCGCCCAGAAACGATCCTGCCTGCAATCGGCCAAGGACCAGGTTGGCATCGGTTACCGTTGCGCGCCTGCCGCCACGGCCATAGCACGCCGGCCCCGGCTCGGCGCCGGCAGAACGAGGCCCGACCTGCAACAGACCGCCGACGTCCACTTCGGCGATCGAACCGCCACCCGCGCCGATGGTGTGCAGGTCCACCATGGGAACTGCGACCGGATGGTCGCCTACGTAACCCTCGCTGGTCAGTTCGATGGCGCCGTCGATCAGCGCCACATCGGTAGACGTGCCGCCCATATCGAAAGTGAGTAAACGCTCGCGGCCTACTGCCGCCGCCACGAAGCGCGCGCCCAGCAAACCGCCCGCGGGCCCCGACAGCAACAGCCGGACCGCCTGCCCGGCGGCCTGTTCGGCGGTTATGGTACTGCCCGAGCTCTGCATGACTGCCACCGGCGCAGGTGCGGTTGCCCGGCGTAACCGCTGCAGATAACCGGCGACGCGCGGGCCGATCCAGGCATTGAGCCATGTCGCTACGCCGCGTTCGTATTCCCGGTATTCGGGCAGCACGGCGGACGAGCGGGACACGAATACACCGGCCGGCACCACCGACTCTATGGCGCGCTCGAATCGATCGTCGCGAAAAGAAAACAGCAGATTGATTGCCACCGCTTCGGGCTGCAGGCGTTGCAGTGCGAACTGCAACGCGCGCAAATCCTGTTCGGTCAGCGGCTCGACCTCGCTGCCGTCGGCACCTAGCCGGCCACCTGTCTCCAGGCAGAGCTCCGCGGGTACGGGCGGCGCCGGCGCGCGGGGCTGTAAATCGTAAAGTTGTCTGCGCGCCTGCCGACCGATCGTCAACAAATCCCCAAGCCCGCGATTCGTGACCAGTGCGGTGCGCACACCCTGACCTTCCAGCACTGCGTTGGTCGCGACGGTCGAACCATGCACCAGGCGCATACTTGCCGGGTCGACGCCGAGTTCGGCCAGCCCTTGGAGAATGGCGCGCTCTGGCGCTTCGGGCGTCGACAGCACTTTATGCACGCGCAGGCCGCCGGCATCGACCAGCACGAAATCGGTGAACGTGCCGCCCGTGTCAATCCCAACCCGCATCCGCTTCACTGCGCACGCGATTTCGCCCCGCATTCTTGGCTGCATACAATGCGCGATCGGCGCGTTCGAACAAAGTCTCTGGACTGTCGTCCGTCACCATCCGCGCAATGCCGAAGCTCACCGTGATCGGGATCTGCAGCCCCGCCACCGGCGTTGCCGAGATCCGCTGGCGAACGCGCTCGCAGATCTGCACAGCCTGGCGACGGGTCGCATGGTCGAGAATGATTACGAATTCTTCCCCGCCATAGCGCGCCACCAAGTCGAAATCCCGGAAACCGGCGCGCAGGCGCGCGCCGACTTCGCGCAGCACGGCGTCCCCGGCCAGATGTCCATACCGGTCGTTGACCTGCTTGAAAAAGTCCAGGTCCGCTATTGCCAGACACAATTGCCCGTTGGCCGGCCCCGCCAGCGCCTCTGCCAACTCTTGAGAAAACCGCGCGCGGCTGGCAAGTCCGGTCAACACGTCGGTTTGCGCCAACTCGCGTTGTTTTCGTTCCTGCGCTCCCAGCTTTTGCAGCGAGCCTTGCAATGATTCCATCCGTACCGAGTGATAGGCCTCGATCGCCAACGACATGGCCAAGGTTGTGATCTGGAGCGCGAACGCGCGCAGACGTTCCCGCTCGGTCGGATCGCGTACCGCGATGGAAATATGATCGAACAGCAATTGCTGCACCATGCAAAACGCGCATTGGTAAAGGCTCAACGGCACGCCGACACGCTCGTGCACCAGCCCTACCCGGATCCGGCGGTCGAAATAAGCGGCACTGGCGAAATCGACCCCGAGCGTGAGTAGATAGTCCGACTGGGTTTGTCGCAAGACCTCAATATCGAACCCTTGCGCCATGATGTCGCGAAATTCCTGATTGGCCGTGAGCCGGTCGTAGAATGTCGCAATGATTGGTTCCAGATGAGGCTTGACCACGTACTCCTGCAACCGCTGTGCAATTTCCCGATCGCAAGCGCTGATGTCGAGAAATTCCAAACGTCTTTGACGACGTTGTTGATCTTCAACCTCGGGATAACAATAATCGTTCGCGCTATGCATGGGACCACCGCGCCCGGTATAGTTGTCCGGATGTCTTTCCTTAGACGATAGTAACCGCACTGCGGTGAGCCGCACAGCCCTGAATCACGCATACCGCCATGACTGCTGACGTCTTGCTCGAAGCCGAAGGAATCGCGTTTCGCTACGCCAACGCGCGCGGCGTAGAGAATATCGATCTGCAATTGCGGCGCGGCGAAATTCTCGGCCTGCTGGGATTGAATGGCGCCGGCAAGTCCACCACGTTACGTCTATTGGCGGGCATCCTGAGTCCCAGCGCCGGCGTGGTACGGATCGAAAACATGCCGTTGCAGCCCGGCTCGATCACCGGCCGCAAGCGACTGGGAATTCTACCGGAAGTCGCGCCGCTATATCCTGAATTCACGGTCGACGAACAGCTGGCCTTCGGTGCCCGGCTGTTTGGTATGGGGGCCAGACAAGCGCGCGCGGCAGCCGCAGAGGCGCGTCAGCGCTGCGGCCTCGACGGCGTAGGACGGCGCCGCATCCAAGCGCTGTCCCAGGGCATGCGGCGGCGTTTGGGTCTGGCCCAGGCGATCGTGCACCACCCTTCGGTGTTGCTGCTCGACGAGCCCACTGTGGCACTCGATCCCATGCAGATCGTGCAAGTGCGCGAATTGATTCGTGACCTCAGCCGTGACAGCGCCATAATCCTTTCAAGCCATTTGCTCAACGAAGTAGAAACGGTGTGCTCCCAGGTTGCGGTATTGCACGAAGGCAGACTCGTGCACCAGCAATCGCTGCAACAGCGCACTCGCATGCCCGTCGTGCTCATCGCGCTGGGGAACGATCCTGGTGCCGACGTGCTCAGCGCTGCTGCCGGGCACGCGTCGGTCACTGCTTTAAGCCCGGGTCGCTATCTGGTCGAAACATCGGGCCCCGCGCAACTCGCCCGGCGTGCGGTGGAACAGGGCTGGGAACTGCAGGAGCTGACGCCGCAAGCGGAAACGCTGGAACGAACCTTCATCGCCCTGACCCGCGGCGCCGAGGCTGTGCGCGCGTGATCCGCATCATCATCGGCAAAGAGCTGCGCTCGCTGTTGGTCACGCCCTTGGGCTGGTCGGTATTGGCGATCAACGGATTGGCGCAGGGCCTAATCTTCTATCGCTTGATCCAAGCCTATCAATCGCATCCCGTGGTGGATGGCCCGCAAGCGGGCGTCACTTATAACGTTGTCGCGCTGCTGTTCGGCAGCAGCACCTACGTCGCCCTGCTGTTGGTTCCCGTGCTCACCATGGGACTGTTCAGCGCCGAGCGCAGCCGCAACACCTGGTCGCTTCTGGCCGCGGCACCGATACGCGACCGGCAGCTGGTTCTTGGAAAATACCTGGCGGTGCTGGCGCTGATCGCGCTCATGCTGGCTACGTCGGCGGCGATGGCATGGTCCCTGTGGGGCGCAGTTTCCTTGGATTGGGGGCTGGCCGCCTGCGCGTTGCTGGGGGCATTCCTTGCCCTGGCGGCTTATGCGGCGATCGGCATCTGGATCTCGACCTTCGCCGCCACTCCAGCGGTCGCCGGCGCAGTGACACTGTTTGCGCTGCTGTTGTTCTGGTTGTTCGAGCTGCTCGGCACCACGGGCCTCGAAGTCCTGGACCGAACGGTCGCCTATCTATCCATCTTTGCGCATCTTGAACCGTTCCTGCGCGGCCAACTCAACAGCATCGATTTGATTTACTTCATCCTCGCCATCTGCTTGCCGTTGGTGCTCGCGAGCGTACAAGTGCGGCGCCTGCGAGGCACCACATGAAGCTGCGTGCGCTGGCGATCTCGGCCGCCGCACTGGCGATCGCGGTCGCGCTGGCGTGGGCCAGCATACACTGGCCGGCGAGCTGGGACTGGACCTTGGCCGGTCGGCACACCCTGTCGCCGTCGAGCCGGGAACTGCTGCACAAGCTCGACGGGCCAGTCGCAATCACAGCGTTCGTCGCGCCGGATCCGAAACTGCACCGCGCCATCGCGGATCTGATCGGACGTTACCGGCGGGTCAAATCAGACATCGCGCTGGAATTTGTGGATCCAAAACAGAAGCCGGAACAAGCGCGTGCCGAGGGAATCGCCGCCGGCGGCGAACTGCTCCTGCACTATCGCGACCGCAAGACGAAGTTGCGGGTCGCCGACGAGGCGCATCTGAGCGCCGCGCTGCTGCAACTGGCTACCGATCGGGAACCATGGATCGTATTTGTCAGCGGCCACGGGGAGCGGGACCCGCGCGGCAAAGCCAATCACGATTTCGAAGGTTTCGGCGCTGCGCTCGCCCAGCGGGGAATGCACGTGCAGACGCTGGACTTGAGTCAGACCGCCGTCGTTCCGGACAACACCGGTGTGCTCGTTGTATCGTCGCCGCAATCCGAGTGGCGGCCCGAAGAACTCAAACCGCTGCTGAACTATCTGGCGCGGGGCGGCGATGTGCTGTGGTTGGGAGACCCGGGCGCCCAACCGGGTTTGCAAGCATTCGCGCAGGCACTCGGCATACACTGGCTCGAGGGGATCGTCCTGAGCGCCCGCTCGGCGCAACTCGGCGTCGCCAACCCCGCCTTCCTGGTCGCGGAGGTCGCCAACGGATCGTCTCTCAGTGTATCCCACCTGGGCTCCGTGTTGCTGCCGATGGCTGCGGCGCTGGCCGCCGAACCGGGCGCCGGCTGGCAGGCCACCCCGCTGCTGCGCTCCGACCCGGAAAGCTGGACCGAGACCGGCTCCCTGCAGGCACAGCCGCTGCGCTTCAATCCCGAGACCGGCGAACGTCGCGGACCGCTGTCCCTGGCATTCACCCTGACCCGCGCATTCGGACCGCGCGAGCAACGGGTCGCCGTTGTAGGCGATGGCGATTTCCTCTCCAACGCCTATCTCGCCAACGGCGCCAATCTCGACCTCGGCGTGGCCCTGTCGAATTGGCTCGACCATGACGATCTGCTGGTGGGTGTGACGACCGCCCAGGCGGCAGACTTGCGGCTGGATCTGAGCGATCGGCAGTTGGCCCTGGTCGCCTGGGGCTTTCCGTTCCTGCTGCCGACGTTGATCGCGGCCTTGGGCGCATTCGTATTGATGGTGCGCCGCCGCCATTGAAGGCGCCGCTTCGGCTACAATGCGCCGGTGCCAGAACTCCCGGAAGTCGAAACCACCCGCCGCGGCATCGAGCCCCACCTGCGCGGCAAACGGGTGCACGCGGTCATTGTGCGCGACCCGCGCCTGCGCTGGCCCGTGGACCCGGCATTGGCCTCCGCGCTGGCGGGCCAACGGGTCGATGCGGTCGAGCGGCGCGCCAAGTATCTGCTGCTGCGCACCGGCAACGGCGCCCTGATCCTGCACCTGGGCATGTCCGGCAGCCTGCGCGTAGTTGCGGCCGCCACGGCGCCCGGCAAGCACGATCACTTGGATATCGTCTTCGACGACGGTCTGTGTCTGCGGTTACGGGACCCTCGCCGCTTCGGCGCGGTGTTCTGGACCCGGCAGCCGGTGGAACAGCATCCGCGGTTGCGCGATCTCGGGCCCGAGCCCCTCGACCCCGAGCACTTTACCGCCGACTATCTGCACGGGCGCGCTTGCGGTCGGCGCCAGGCGGTGAAAACGTTCATCATGGACAGCCGCGTCGTAGTGGGTGTGGGCAACATCTATGCGAACGAAGCGCTGTTCGCGGCCGGCATTCGCCCGACGACCGCGGCCGGGCGGATTTCCAGGGCGCGTTTCGCCCGTCTGGTCGAAGCCATTCGCGCGGTGCTGCTGAAAGCCATCGACGCCGGCGGTACGACCTTACGGGATTTCCTCGACAGCGATGGACGGCCCGGCTATTTTCGCCACCAACTCGCGGTCTATGGGCGCGGCGGCGAGCCGTGCAGCCAATGCGGCACGGCGCTGCGGGAGATCCGGATTGGTCAGCGCGCCACCTGTTACTGCCCGGTCTGCCAGCGCTGAAGCACTATCCCCAAGGGATTCATGGAGTTGGGGCCTGGAGTGGAATCCGCGTTCCGTAGTAACATTACGCCTTCCATGAACCACAGTCAGCAAGAGGAAGTCATCATGTCGGACACCCTGGATGACGGCGGCGGCTGCTCGGCCAAGGCGCCTTTTGCATTGCAAGTTCTCGGCGACAGCATGGAGCCCGAATTTCGCGACGGCGCCGTGATTATCGTCGATCCCAACGTACCGGCCTTCGACGGCGCGTATGTGGTCTGCGACCACGACGGCGAGACCACCATGCGGCAATTCGTGATCCGCGAAGGACGCCATTATCTGGTGGCGTTGCGGGAGGAATATCCCGCCGTGGAAATCAACGGCACATTTCAGTTGCGGGGCGTGGTCACCCAGCAGGCACGCAATCGCCGCGCCGGTATCAAGCGCGCCAAGCACTACGTCTGAAACGGTCCGCCCGGCACGGAAGCGCTCAGCGCATCCCGGTCCCTTCCGGGATCAGGGTGTGGCCACCACTTGCGCCGCACCGACGCCGCGCGGATCGCTGGCCGCGCGGACCGCACCGCCATAATCCCAGGTGATCGCCTGCATGTTGCCGTAGGTGGAATCCAACGGCGCCAAGTTGTGTCCCATGGCCGCCAGGTCGGCCTGTTCAGCATCATCGAAGGCGCCGGGTTCGAACTGCACCTGATCCGGCAGGTACTGATGATGGAAGCGCGCCAAGGTCACCATGTCGGCGGCGTCACCGCCATGGACATAATTGAGCAAGCCCAGCAATACCATGGTGATGATGCGACTGCCGCCGGGCGTGCCGAAAATTGCCACGCCGCGTTTACTCTCGACGAAGGTCGGCGACATGCTCGACAGTGGTCGCTTGCCCGGTGCGATGGCATTGGCCTCCGCGCCCACCAGGCCGTAGACATTGGGCACGCCCGGTTTGCTGGAAAAATCGTCCATTTCATCGTTCAGCAGCACGCCGGTACCGGCCACCATGGTGGCCGCGCCAAAGGGATAATTGATGCTGAGCGTGGCGGCGACGCGGTTTCCCTCCCGGTCGAGCACCGAGAAATGGGTGGTGTGGTTGCCCTGGGCCGGCCGGCCGATGACCGCCGCCAGCGTATCGCTGGGCGTCGCCCGGTCGGTGCGGATGCCGGCACGTAATCCCGCGGCGTAATCGGCGCTGGTAAGCCGGTCCAGTGGCATGGATACGAAGTCGGGATCGCCGAGATATTCCGCCCGGTCGTGATAGGCACGGCGCATGGCTTCGATCACCAGGTGGTCGCGGGTGGCACGGTCCGCTGCGCTCAGATCGTAGGCCGACAGGATATTGAGCATCTCCAGCAGCACCACGCCGCCGGAGGACGGCGGCGCTGCGCTGATCACCGTGAAATCGCCGTATCGGCCCCGGATCGGCTGGCGCTCGACCACTCGATACTGGTTGAGATCGTCGACGCTCCAGATGCCGCCGGCCGCTTGTACGCCGCTCGCGAGCCGCTGGGCGAGTTCGCCTTCATAGAACCCGGCGCGACCGTGTCGAGCCAGCAACTCCAGGGTGCGGGCGAGATCCGGCTGTCGGACGATGTGGCCGGCAGGGGGCACATCACCGTTTACCAGAAATACGGCGGCGGCGGCCGGAGATTGGCGCAGCACCCCCAAGCGAAACCGCGCCATGCGACGGAAATGTTCGTCGACAGCGAAGCCGTCGCGGGCGGCACGGATCGCCGGTGCCAGGGATTGGGCGATACCCAGGCGGCCGTAATGCTGCGCCAGGTAGACCAACGCCGCCGGCTCGCCCGGAATACCCGCAGCCAGCGCGCCATCGACGGAAAGTCGCGGTACCACCTTCCCATCGCGATCCAGATACAGGTTGCGGGTGGCTTTGCCCGGGGCGCGTTCGCGACCGTCGATCATCACCTGTTTGCTGTCGCGGGCACGGTGCAGCAACCAGAATCCGCCGCCGCCCAATCCGGAACTGTAGGGCTCGACCACCGCCAGGGTGGCGCTCACGGCGACCGCCGCATCGAACGCATTGCCGCCTTCGGCGAGTATCTCCTGGCCCGCGGCGGTGGCGATGGGATGAGCGCTGGCCACTGCCGCGGCCGGCGGCTGCGGCGCCGCCGCTGCACCGGTGATCCAGAACAAAACACACAGCGCTGCGCGGAACCGTCTGAGCATGGGAAACCGATCCTGATCGTTGCGGATACCGGTCAGTGTAAAGGGCAACCGGCGGCGCAACCAAAAAAGCCCCTGGCGGGGCTTTTTGCAAGGAGGCGCCGGCGCTGCTCGCTAGTTCACGCGACTTCGCCCTGGATGCGCTTGTACTTGTCCATCAATTCGTCTTTGGTCTCTTCATGATCCGGGTGGGTCAGTATGCAATCCACCGGGCAGACGTCGATGCATTGCGGGGTGTCGTAATGTCCCACGCACTCGGTGCACAGACCTGTGTCGATCACGTAGATTTCGTCGCCTTGGGAGATGGCGTTGTTCGGGCACTCGGGTTCGCACACATCGCAGTTGATACATTCGTCGGTAATCATCAGCGCCATGATTCGCTCCCGGTATTGCCGGCCCGACTGGGCCTATCGTGCAGATTTCAGACGTATATATTAGCGCATTCTGCTACGTAACGCAGCCCCGACCTCCGGGTGTACGAATGGGGCAACATCCCCGCCGAGTTGGGCAATTTCACGCACCAGACTCGAGGAAATGAAGGTGTAACGCTCGGCCGGGGTCATAAAAATGGTCTCCACCCCCGGCGCCAGGTGGCGGTTCATGCCGGCCAGTTGAAACTCGTACTCGAAGTCCGAAACGGCGCGCAGGCCGCGCAGGATCACGCCCGCTTGCTGCGCACGCACGAAATCGGCCAGCAACGTATCGAACGCGACCACTTGTACGTTCTCCAGTCCAGCCAGGGCCACCTGCGCCAATTCCACCCGCCGTTCACTGGAAAAGGCCGGCTTTTTGTTGGGACTGGCCGCAACGGCGACGATGACCCGCTCGAACAATCGGGCCGCCCGTTGCACCAGGTCCGAGTGGCCGTTGGTGATCGGATCGAAGGTCCCGGGGTATACAGCGGTAATGGCAGGCATCAGGAGTTCACCACGGCCGGAGCGACGGAGCACAGTTTGAACCGGTCCCCACGGTGACGGCAAATGCTTTAGAGACCATCAGTTGCAACGATGACGGCGTGACGCCGGACCGGCAGCAGCTAGCGCTGCACCGACGCCATGTGGTAGCCGACCTGACCGGCCTGTTTGCTGCGGATCAACTCCCACCCGGCAGGCAGCGGCTGGGGATCAAACCCGGCCTCCGCTTCCAGATAGACCGCCGCTCCCGGTGCCAACCAGCCGCCCTGCTGCAAGGCTGCGCAACAGCCCGGCAGCAATCCGCGACCATAGGGCGGATCGACGAACACCACATCAAACCGGGTCGGTGCCGTGCGCAGATAGGCGCCGACGTCGCTTTGGACGACCTGCAATCCTTGCGCGCCCAACAGTGCGCCCTGCTCCTGCAGTGTGGTCACCACCTCGCGACTGCTGTCCACCAGCACGGCGGAGGCCGCGCCGCGAGACAGAGCCTCCAAACCAAACGCGCCGCTGCCGGCGAACAAGTCCAGGACCGCAGCGCCTTCCAGGCGAGGCGCCAACCAGTTGAACACGGTTTCCCGGACCCGGTCGGGTGTTGGTCGCAATCCCGCCGCCGGCGCAAACGTCACCCGCCGGGCGCGCCACTGGCCGCCGATGATGCGCACCCGGTTGGCAACGGTCCGGTCAGCCCCCGAGGATTTGCCCGAGCGCCGGCTCACCGCCAACGGCGCGGCGCGCCGGAAATGACACTCAACGGCCCATCCTCACTGACACTCACTGGCCGCCTCCGACGACCACGGTCACCATATCGTCGGGATCGAGGTGCCGGCGGAAGGCATCATTGATTTGCTTCTGCGTGACTGCTTCGATGCGTTCATCGAAACGCTGCAGGTAATCCAGCGGCAGCTTGTAGAAGCCGATCATGGCCAGGTACTCGACCATGTCGGAGTTGCTGTCGATGCGCAGCGGAAATCCGCCGGTGATGTTTTGTTTCGCCGCCTTGAGCTCGTCGGCGGTGATGCCCTGTTTGAGGTAACCGCGCAGGGTGTCCTGCATCACTTTCAAGCCTTGGTCGGTCTGGTCGTTGCGCGTTTGCATGGCCATCAGAAACGGGCCTTTCCGCGCCATCGGATAAAAATAGCTGTACACGCTATAGGACAAACCGCGCTTCTCGCGCACTTCTTCGTTCAGGCGCGACACCAGTCCGCCGCCGCCCAGCGCATAGTTGCCGACATACAGCGGAAAATAGTCCGGATCACCGCGTTTGATGCCGGGTTGTCCGACTCGCACATGCGTCTGCGTCGATGGGTGGGCTATGCGGTCGGTCTTGCCCTTCTGTAGCGCCGGTACGTCCGGCAGCGCCGGTGCATGTTCGCCTGCAGGCAGTCCCGCAATCAAACGCTCCGCAAGTTTTTTCGCTGCCGCCCGATCCAGATCGCCGACAATGGCGATCACGGCGTTGCGGGCTACATAAAAGCGCTGGTGGAACGCCTGCAAGTCGGCGCGGCTCAGCGTCTGCACCGCTTCCTTGGTGCCCAGCGGTTGATGGCCGTAGGGATGATCACCGTAGACCGCTTCGAAGAACGCCTTTTCCGCCACTGCGGCGGGCGATTCCTGCTGCTGTTCCAATGCCACCAGGGTACGGGACTTTTCGCGCTCGAAATCCTCCTGGGGAAAATCAGGCTTTGCCATCATCTGCGCCAGCACGTCGACGGCGGGATCGAGTTTGCTTGGCTCCACCAGACTGCGCAGGGATACCCACGCCATGTCGCGCTCGGAACCCTGGCCGGTGGCTGCCCCGACCCGCTCCAATTTACGGGCGATGGTATCGGCGTCCATGCCGTTGGCGCCCATGCTCAACATGCGGTTGGTCAGCGACGCCAGACCAGGCTTGTCGCCGTCACGGGCGGCGCCGGCAGCAAAGACGACACGCGCGTCCACCATGGGCAATTGCGGGGCCGGTACGAAATAGACTTCAGCGCCTTGTTCAGTCTGCCAGTGCTGAATCTCCGGTACGGCCGCGGCGGCGGTAGACCACAGCAGTGCCACAGCACCGCCGAGGTGCAGCAAAAATCCGGGAAGTGCGCGCATTTCAACTTTCATGGGCGCCTCCCAGATGATGGCTCGGCGCAGGACGACGGGCGGGCGCAGCGCCGGCTTCAGGTTGCAGCACTGCGACTGTCAGATGCTCGTCGGTGAGATATTTGCGCGCCACCTGCTGAACCTGCTCAGCGGTTACGGCGCTGATCCGATCCACATATTGATCCATTAGATGCCAGTCCAAGCCGATGGTTTCCAAGGTTCCGATCTGCATCGCCTGATAGAACAACGAATCCCGCTGATACACGTCGTGGGCGACCACCTGGGCTTTCACTCGCTGCAACTCGTCGGCGCTGACGGGCTCGTCACGCAAACGTTTCACCTGCTCGCGCAACGCTTTTTCCACCGCTGCCACGTCTTGTCCGGTAGCGGGTGTCCCATCCAACATCAGCATGGTGCTCAGCCGGCTGTAGGGGCTGTAGTCAGCACTGGCGCTGGCCGCAATGCCGGAGCCGCGTACCACTTGGCTCGCCAGTCGCGCGCTGTCGCCGCCGTCGAGGATGCCGGCCAACACTTCCAGCGCGTAGGGTTCCCATTCCGGTGCGTCACCGCCAACCACCGGCGCCTTATAGCCCATCATGAGATAGGGAAGCTGCGCCGGCGCGCGCACCGTCAGCCGCTGCTCGCCGATCTGCGGCGGTTCACGCCGCGGCTTCACCGGATCGAGTTTTTCAGGTTTCAGAGGCCCGAAGTATTTCTTCGCCAGCGTCAGGACCGCCTGGGGCTGCACGTCGCCGACCACAACCAGGGTTGCATTGTTGGGCGCGTACCAGCGCCGGTACCAAGGTTTCAAATCGCCGGCCTTCAGATTCACCAGATCTTCCATCCATCCGATCACCGGGTGACGATAGGGGCTGACCATATACGCCGAAGCGTTGAAATGTTCGTAGGTCAGGGCTTGTGGGTCGTCCTCGGTGCGCAAGCGGCGCTCTTCCATGACCACATGTACTTCCTTGTCGAATTCCTTCGGCGCCAAAGACAGGTTACGCATTCGGTCAGCTTCCAGCTCGAAGCTGACTTTCAGGCGATCGTTTTGCAGGCTCTGAAAATACGCCGTGTAGTCGCGGCCGGTAAAAGCGTTTTCCTGCCCGCCGTTGGCAGCGATGATGCGGGAGAAATCGCCCGGCGGGTGCTTCTGGGTGCCTTTGAACATCATGTGTTCGAGCACATGGGAGATTCCGGTGATGCCGTTGTGCTCGTAGCTGGAACCAACCTTGTACCAGACTTGAGAGACCACAACCGGCGCCCGGTGATCTTCTTTGACGATCAGCTTGAGACCATTATCGAGCGTGAACTCGTGGACGTCGTTGGCTGCCATTGCGGCGGGGGCAACGAGCAACAGTGCCAGGATTCGATGGATCATGGAGAATTCGGCCTCGTGTTTCAGAGCATGAAGAGGAATAATAGGATACTTCAGTAACCCGTCCTTGGACCAAAATCGCGATGTTCAGTTTCCGCAAAGGTAAAAAAAATCCCGACGGCGGCACGCCTCAGGAAAATAAGTCCGGCGGCTGGTTCGATCGCCTCAAGCAGGGCCTCTCCAAGACCAGTGCTGTACTCAATACCGATGTTCGCGAACTCATCAAGGTCCGCAAGGAAATCGACGACGAACTGCTGGAGGAACTGGAAACCCAGCTTCTGGTAGCCGATGTCGGCGTCGAGGCAACCCAGGCGATTATCAAGGATCTGACGGCGCGCGTCTCGCGCAAACAGCTAAAAGACGGTGAAGCACTGATTGCGGCCCTGCGCGAAGACATGGCCGCCATGCTCGCACCATGCAGTACACCACTGCAAATCGACCGCAGCAAACGGCCCTTTGTGGTCCTGGTCGTGGGCGTCAACGGCGTCGGCAAAACCACCACCATCGGCAAGCTCGCCCATCGCTTTCAAGCCGACGGCCTGTCGGTGATGCTGGCCGCAGGCGACACGTTTCGCGCCGCCGCGGTCGAACAATTACAGACCTGGGGACAGCGCAACGGCGTCGCGGTGATCGCCCAACCGACGGGCGCCGATTCCGCGTCGGTCATCTACGACGCCATTGAAGCTGCCCGTGCCCGCAATGTCGACGTGTTGATCGCCGACACCGCCGGACGTCTGCACACCCAGTCGAACCTGATGGAGGAATTGAAGAAGATCCACAGGGTGATGGCCAAGCTCGATGCCGAGGCCCCTCACGAAGTGCTGCTGGTGGTGGACGCCGGTACGGGTCAGAATGCACTGTCCCAGGCGCAGCAATTTCACGACGCCGTGCGTTTGAGCGGTCTTGCCATTACCAAACTGGACGGCACCGCCAAGGGCGGTATCATCTTCGCCATCGCCAAACGTTTGCAAGTGCCGATCCGCTACATCGGAGTCGGCGAAAAACTCGAAGACCTGCGGGTATTCGATGCGCAGCAGTTTGTCGACGCGCTATTCGAACAATAATCGCCTGGGCGGCCACCATACTGCGGCCCGCGACAGGCACGGGAGAGTCGACGTACTCGCAACCCGCTCCGGTCTGCGCGCGCCCGCAACGACCGCAGCCGCAACACCGTTGTCATCATGATTCAGTTCCATAACGTCAGTAAACGCTACCCCGGTGGACACGATGCGCTGATCGGCGTGAACTTCCATTTGCGCCGCGGCGAGATGGCGTTTCTCACCGGCCACTCAGGCGCCGGAAAGAGCACGCTGCTGAAATTGATTTCGTTGATCGAGCGCCCGACCCGCGGCCAGGCCCTGGTTGATAATGTGAATCTCGGCGCGGTCCGCCCCGGCCGGGTTCCGTATATGCGCCGCAAGGTGGGGATGATCTTTCAGGACCATCGCCTGCTGCACGACCGCACGGTATTCGACAATATTGCCCTGCCCCTGGTGATCGCCGGTTTTCGCCACCAGGAAATCGGCCGCCGGGTGCGCGCTGCGCTGGACAAAGTCAATCTGCTCGGCAAGGAACGTCAGTATCCGGTGACGCTTTCGGGCGGCGAACAGCAGCGGGTGGGCATCGCCCGGGCCGTGGTAAACAAGCCGCCGTTGCTGCTGGCCGACGAGCCCACGGGTAATCTCGACCCGGAACTGTCGCGGGAAATCATGTCCTTGTTCGAGCAATTCAATCAGGTCGGGGTGACAGTGCTGATCGCCTCCCACGATCTGGAACTGATTGCCCGCATGCGCCATCCGATGTTGATTCTGAAGCAGGGGCGCATGCTGGCCGAGCGCGACCAGGTGCAAGCGTGAAGCGCCACGCCCAGCGCCACGTCCAGCGCCCGCGCAAAGCCCAGCGCGGTGGCCAGGCCCTGGGTTCGCGCCCGCCCTGGCGCGCCCGATTGGACGCCTGGGCGGTTTCCAATGCCCAGGTGCTGGTCCACAGCCTGGGGCGCATGTATCGCAGCCCGGTGACCAGTCTGATGACGGCGGCAGTGATCGGGATCGCCTTGGCGTTGCCCATGGGTCTGTACGTGACGTTGCAGAATCTTCAGGCAGTGAGCGGCGGCTGGGACGGAAGCTCCCAGCTCTCGGTATTCCTGAAGTTGGACGTCAAAGACGCCGATGCCAAGGCGTTGGGCGAGAAGCTACGTGCCATGCCTGAGTTTGACAGTGTCCGGGTTTTGAGCCGCGCGGACGCCATGGGCGAATTCCGGGATTTGTCCGGTTTCGGCGAAGCACTCAACGTGCTCGACGAGAATCCATTCCCCGCTGTATTGATTCTGCGCCCCGATCGGAAATACAGCCGTCCGGAAAGCGTGCAGGAAATCGTCGAACAGTTGCGCACCATGCCGCAGACCGATCTGGTGCAGTTGGATCTGCAATGGGTCAAACGCCTGTATACGATGATGGAAATCGCCCAACGCGGAGTGCTGGTGGTGGCGGCGTTGCTGTCGTTGGCAGTCTTGCTGATCATCGGCAATACAATCCGTCTGGACATCCAGAACCGGCGCGACGAAATCATCATTACCAAGCTCATCGGCGCCACCAACGCCTTCATTCGCCGCCCGTTTCTCTACAGCGGGGTCTGGTACGGACTGTTCGGGGGCATCATCGCCTGGCTGCTGATTGTATTGGCGCTGGGCCTGGTGGCCGGGCCCGTGCACCGGCTGGCGGGCTTGTACGGGAGCCAATTCACCTTGTCCGCGCTCGATCCGGCCACGGTCACGGTGTTGTTAGGGGGCAGCGTCCTGCTGGGATTGGGCGGCTCCTGGCTGGCGGTAAGCCGCCACTTGTCGGCTATCGAACCCACCTGATCGGAGCGGACTATAGAGAAATCGATTTCAGCCGACAAAATGCTCGACCGCTGCTCGGACGCACGGCAGTATTATAACCTTAATGCAAACATGGATAGCTGGGGCAGGGAATGAAATCAAAAACAACCAGTATCATGGTCATTGACGGCTCGGAAGTGTCGCGAACCATTATTGCGCGCATTCTCCGCACCGAGATGAGTCACACTGAAATCGCCACTTGCGCCAATGCCAGCGAGGCAAAGGATTTGCTGGCAAGCCGGCAGTTCGACCTGATCACGACGGCGTTGATGCTGCCCGATATGGACGGCTTGGACTTGGCGCGAGACATCCGGCGCTCGGAGCTGCACCACTACACCCCAATCGTGGTGGTATCCGGAGACGCCGATTCGCGCCTACTGCGCGAAGGTTTCGCCGCCGGCGTAACCGATTACTTCGACAAGTCCCTCGGCTACCAAGCCTTCGTGGAATTCATCAAATCCTTTACGCGCCGCAATTCCGGACTGGTTGGCAAAATCCTGTATGTAGAGGACAGTCGCACCGCCGCCATGGTGACTTGCCACATCATGGAAAAGCATGGGCTGAAGATCACCCATACGGCAAGCGCCGAACAAGCGCTGGAACTGCTGGAACAAGGCGCGGCAAATGGCGACCACGATACCTTCGACATCGTCATCACCGACTTTTATCTCAAGGGACACCTGACCGGCGGCGACCTGCTGCACGCCATACGTACACGGTTGCACTATTCGCAGCAGGAAATGCCGGTATTGGTGGTCACGGTCGCCGACAATGAGGAGAAGCAGGCGGAAGTCTTCCACGCCGGCGCCAACGATTTCGTCACCAAACCGATCGTCGAAGAAATCCTGATGGCGCGCATCCGCTCCCTGCTGCTCATCAAGCAGCAGTTCACCGCCTTGAAGTTGCAGGCGGAGGAAATGCGCCGCATCGCCGCCACCGACAGCCTCACCGGGGTGCGCAGCAAACGCTATCTGCTGGACCACGGCGAGCAGTTCGTCGGCGATCCGGACCATCAGCCACTGTGGGCCATGCTCCTGGACATCGACCACTTCAAACATATCAACGACAACCTGGGCCATATCACCGGCGATCACGTTCTGGCGGCTTTGGGTGAGCTACTCAACAACAGCTTTCGCGACGACGCGTTGATCGTACGCTTCGGCGGCGAGGAATTTGCCGTCATCCTGCCCTGTTGCAGCGCCCGCGAAGCCAACGCCAAGGCCGAGGTCCTGCGGCGCAAGGTGGAGCAGTTCTACCCGGCGAATGTTCAGATCACCATCAGCATCGGTATGGCTTCGACCCTGGACCACCCGAATCAGGGCCTGAATCTGCTGTTGGCGCTGGCCGACAAGGCCCTCTATGCGGCAAAAGAGCGCGGCCGCAACCGGATCTGCGTGTATTCCAAAGGCGGGGTCGAATACAGCTCCGGCCCTTCTCCGGCGCCGGCGATGCCAGTGGACGCCGATCCAGAGCGGCAAAGCGCCTCCCAATAACAGCTGCAACATTTTGAAATAGCGCGACAAGTTCGTTTCCCGCCATCGCATCGCCGAGTCCAACGACTATTCTCCATCAACGCACGGGAACTTCTCCGCGGTTTAATGTTCTCATCATTAGCACTCCTCCCTTTCGAGTGCTAAAATAGCCGCAATTGCATCTGCCGGAGGTTATGGGCACATGGAGAACGCTTTGATTGCAAAAGATTTTTCGATGACACTACCGCAACCGGTAGGCAGCCTGGATCACTATTTACAGGTCGTAGGTCGGTTTCCGATCCTGAGCGCCGAAGAAGAGCACCATCTGGCGGTGCGCTTGCGTGAGCGGGGCGACGTCGAGGCTGCTGGTCGCCTGGTGCTGTCCCACCTGCGCTTCGTGGTGCACGTCGCCCGCGGTTATAGCGGCTACGGTTTGGCGCTGGCGGACTTGGTCCAGGAGGGCAATATCGGCCTGATGAAAGCCGTGAAGCGCTTCGATCCCGACGTTGGCGTACGTTTGGTGTCGTTCGCGGTGCACTGGATCCGCGCCGAGATTCACGAATACATTCTACGCAACTGGCGCATCGTCAAAGTCGCCACCACCAAGGCGCAACGCAAGTTGTTCTTCAATCTGCGCTCCAGCAAGAAGCGCCTGGGTTGGTTCAACCGACAGGAAGTGGAACAGGTGGCGCAAGACCTGGGGGTCAAGCCGGAAGTCGTATTGGAAATGGAGTCGCGGATGGCCGGCCAGGACATCGGTTTCGATGGCGGCCCCGATGACGACGACGACCACGCCTCCTATGCACCTGCCGCCTACCTGAGCGATCACCAGTCCGACCCGGCGATAGCGGTGGAGCGCGGCGACCTGCAGACCCACAATGTCGAGCAGTTGCACGAGGCCCTGGATGAGTTGGACGACCGCAGTCGGGATATCCTGATGCGGCGCTGGCTACATGAGCCCAAGGCGACGCTGCAGGAGTTGGCCGATCAGTATGGTGTATCTGCCGAGCGGATTCGTCAGCTGGAAGCCAATGCCTTGAAGAAACTCAAGGGATCTCTCGCTGCCTGATCAGGATTGCCGACATATTGTGCGGCGCAAAAGTGGCAGCCCGCAGATAAGAAAACGGCCTCCAGACGGAGGCCGTTTCAAAGGGGCAAACAATACTCAAAATACTTAACTGACGATCACCGAGAAGAAGCTCAGCCATGCGATGGTAACCAACGCGATGACGATCGCCATGGGAAAGTTCTGAAACGTAAACATTTCGACTTCTCCGCCCGCAAATATAAGTAAGATCTTATATTACAGGCCCCCTCAGTTCAACCGCCAAGCTAATTCTTACTTACCGGCGATAAATTGCAAGCCCGGTCTGGGCAGGGTAATTCGGGCGTTACTCCTTGATTTTTAAGCGCTAAGGCAAACGGGGGCAGATTGCAACACTCGCCACCAGGGAATATCCTACGGCAAATCAAGGGCATGACCCTGGCGCCAACTTCCCGACGGTCTGATAGAAATTTTCTATAATCACCTTTGGACTAATAGTCAGTCGCCTCCGGGGCCGGAATCGTCATTTTCCTGGCGCGCGGCACGCTTTGAATGGGGCACCCGGGGATCATCGTCATCCATCAGGATCCGGTATGCCGGCCCCTCCATATCATCGAATTGACCGCTGCGAATAGCCCAGATGAACGCCCAAATGGCGAGCCCCAGTAGCACCAGGCTCAACGGTATCAACAGATATAGGATGCTCATGCTGTCTCCAGCGCCGCCGCCGTCACAAGGCGGCCGACGAACTCTGCAGGTTGGCCGCGGGTGGTGGCGGCTCGCTACCTTGGCCGGCCAGTCGCAAGGCGTTTAAGACCACGACCAGGGAACTGAGAGACATGCCCAGCGCCGCCATCCAAGGCGCTACCCAGCCCACCGCCGCCAAAGGCACTGCGATCCCATTGTAGAGCACGGCCCAAGCCAGATTTTGACGGATGACGTTCACGGTACGGCGGGCCATGCGCACGCCGGCGGCAATCTGCGGCAACTGCTCGGACAACAGCACCATATCCGCACTGACATGGGCAAGCTGTGTGCCGCCGCCCATTGCCAGGGACACTTGGGCGCCTGCCAGCACCGGCGCGTCGTTGACACCGTCACCCACCATCGCCACCGTGGCCCCCTGGGTCTGCAGGCCGCGCACGTACGCGAGCTTGTCGGCGGGCAGCAGACTGCCGTGGGCCTGCGCGATGTCCAATTCCGCGGCGACACGGGCCACCACTTCCGGAGCGTCACCCGACAACAGCACCAACTGCAAGCCGAGGTCCCGCAGTGCCGCAATGGCTTGCAGCGCGTCCGGACGCAGCCGATCCGCCAGTCCGAACCAGCCCAGCAGACCGTTTTCATTCCCCAGCGCAATCCACGTCAACTCGTCTGGTCCCGGCCCTGGCGTGCCTGCGGGTTCGCCGCTGAGGCCGACTGCGTATTCCGGTTTGCCGATCCGATAGCGGCGGTTGTCCACCGTGCCTTCCATACCCACGCCGGGCGTCGCGGCCAACGCCGTCGCCGAAGGCGCGTCGGGCGCTGCGTCGCGCAGGGCCTTGGCAAGGGGATGCTCGGAGCCCTTTTCCAGAGCGGCAGCCAGCCGCAGCAGTTGGTCGCGGTCGACGCTACCGAGCGGCTTGACCTGCAGTAATCGGGGACGGCCATAGGTCAGGGTCCCGGTCTTGTCGAAAATCATGTGAGTCGCCCGCGCCAGGGTTTCCAGGGCGTGACCGCGAGTAGTCAACACACCCATTCGCGTCAGGCGCCCGGTTGCCGCCGTCAGCGCCGCCGGGGTCGCCAACGACAAGGCACAAGGACAAGTGACCACCAACACCGAGAGCATGATCCAGAACGCATCCTCGGGCCGATGCAACCACCACCAACCGAACACCGCCGCCGCCAACACCAACAATGCGAGCACAAACCAGGCTGCGACCCGGTCGGCCAACAGCGCGATTCGCGGCTTTTCGGACTGCGCACGATCGAGCAGCCGCACGATCGAGGACAACACCGTGTCGGCGCCCACCCGTTCCACCAGCACTTGTAACGGACTGTCCACATTGACGGTGCCCCCGACGATCTTGTCGCCCGGGCCGCGGGTCCGAGGCATGCTTTCCCCGGTCAACAACGACTCGTCCACGGAACTGCGGCCCTCTACGACCGCACCGTCCGCCGGCACAGTCTCGCCGGGACGGATCAGCACCCGGTCGCCGGGACGCAGTTCGGCTGCAGACACCACCTCACTGCCACCGCTGTCGAGCACGCGAGTGGCAGTGGCCGGAAGCAACCGGATCAGTTCTTCGGCCGCCTGCCCGGCGCGGTGCCGGGCGCTCATTTCCAGAAACCGGCCGGCCAGCAGGAAAAATGTGAACATGGTGGCCGAATCGAAATACACCGAGCCGCCGCCGCTGACAGTGGCCCACGCACTGGCGCCATAGGCAGCACCGATCGCCAGGGCCACCGGCACATCCATGCCCAGCGTGCGGCGGCGCAGATCGCGCCAGGCGCTGGCGAAAAACGGCTGGGCCGAATACAGCAGAACCGGGGTGGCGATCGTCAAACTGATCCAACGCATGAATTGCCGCAGGTCGTCGTCCATGCCCGAGTAATCGCCGGCGTACATGGCGATGGCAAGCATCATCACCTGCATCGCCCCGAGTCCGGCGATGGCCAGACGCCGCAGCGCCGCGGCACGCTCGCGCTTCTGCAGTTGCTCCTGGCGACCGGGATCGAAGGGATGAGCTACATACCCGATACCGGCTATGGCCTTGAGAATGTCGCTCAGGTGTATCCGGCTGTCGTCCCACACCAGGGTTGCGCGGTGCGTGGCATAGTTGACCCGAAACGCTTTCACGCCCGGAAGCGCACCGACATGCCGCTCGTTCAACCACACGCACGCGGCGCAGACGATGCCTTCGAGTATCAGCGCCGCTTCGCGTTGTTCGCCCTGTACCTCGCGCACGAAGGTGCGCTGCAACTCGGGGCGATCGTACAGCTCCAGTTCCCGCAAGGCCTCGGGCACCAGTTCGGCGCCGCGCTTTTGTCCGGTACGATAGCGGTAGAAATCGGTGAGGCCGTTATCGACGATGGCCTGCGCCACTGCCTGGCAACCGGGGCAGCACATCGCCTGCCGTTTACCGTCGACCTCGACTTCGTATGTGCTCCCCGAAGGTACCGGCAAGCCGCAGTGAAAACAGTCCGCTTGAGCTTGGTCGTTCAAAATGAGTATTCGACCGTGCGAAGGTGAATCGGATGCAGCCGCTTCATTCTAATCCCCCCCATCCCCGGTGTGGCAAGTCGGTAGCGCAGCGCGGTCTCAGCCCTCGTTCTCGGCATGAACCGTGGTGGTCGATTTCAGCTCGTAATGCTTGCCACCATGGTCGATGTCCAACTGCAACTGCCACCGGCCGGGCTTTGGCAGTGCGACTGCGATGCGGTACACGCCCGGGGTCGCCTCGTTCATCACGAACGACTGATCCAGATGACTGTCGGACGAACGCATGAACGTGCCGCGAATTTCGGCATTGCGCAGCGTACCGCCGTCAGCTTGATCGATTACCACCTGAAACAACGCCTTGTGACCTGCCTCAGGCTCTTTCATCAGCCACCCGAAACGCACGTTCCAGCCGTACTTCTTTTGTGCTTCGAGCGCGTTGAGATACTCAGTGAACTGCTCTTCCTTTTGAAAGTAGTGATCGGACACGATACCAGGGAAACTAGTCTGCGCTGTACGCGCGCCGGTCGGCTTGGGCAGAAACACGTCGCGCAATGCTTCCGGCATGCCCTGGAGCGACATCGTAACGAACACTGAGTCCATGGCCACGATCACGGCAAAGAAGATGACGATGATCGCCGGCCCCCAGTGAAACCATTTCTGCGGCCCGTTTGTCGCGCGCAGACGGGAATCGCGCTGGGAACTGATGATGCCGAGGATATAGGCGGTGACCATGTACAAGGCAAGATGAATCGCGAATACATCGGAACCGGGCCACCTGATCAGCACCACGGGCAGGTACGCCGCCAATGCCAGCAGCGCGATCACCGCGGCAGCGTGCTTGCCGTTCAAAGGCGTAAACCGGTACAAAAGAACGAAGCCGAGGACGATCAATACGATCCCGACCGGAAGTGTCACCAACATACCTGGCATTTTGGTTACCTGACGCTCATATCGTGGTGTGCTCCGCGGAGCCTGCAATGGAACACTGGGCCGCCGCCTCTGCGCTAGCGCCGCGGCATGGAAAAGTAGGCCCGCTCTTCGTGTTGTCGAACCTCTGCGTTCTCGGGCGCCGTGACCACAAACTCAAACGGTATCTGCTCGAGCTCCTGGTTTCGCGGCATTCGAACCCGCACGTGCAGGCGCAGACGCTGTTCCGGATCGAGCACGACGTGATCGAAATTACCCATATCCAATTCGGCGCCGGGTAAATCTTCCAGATGCACGGTTACCCGCATGGGTCTATCGGTCAAATTGTTGAGCTTGATCTCGTAGCTGTTTTGTATGCGACCGTCGGACAACACCACATACAACGGCTGACGCACCTGGTGCGCGCTGATGTTCAGACGCGCCGTAGACGTGATATTCCACGCCAACGCCCCGGCAGCCAGCAGCAGAATCGCGCCGTAGCCCCAGGTCTTGGGTTTCAGAATCCGGGTCTTCTCGCCGGATTCCTGGTGACGCTGGGAGTCGTAACCGATCAGTCCGCGCGGCCATTTCATGGAGTCCATGATGGTGTTGCACGCGTCGATGCATAGGGCGCAGGAAATGCACTGATATTGCAGGCCGTTGCGGATATCGATACCCACCGGACAAACCTGGACGCAATAACCGCAGTCGATGCAGTCGCCGAACCCCTGCGCTTGGCGCTGCTCCCGCGTCTTACGATCCCGGGCGAGCTTGGCGCGCCCGGCACCGGCCTCTCCGCGCGCCTTGTCATAGGCGACGATCAAGGTGTCCTGATCGAACATGGCGCTTTGGAAGCGCGCGTACGGACACATGTAGGTGCATACCTGTTCACGGGCAAGACCCGCCATCACGTAGGTTGTCGCAGTCAAAAACAGCGTGGTGGCGTAAGCGGGGAACGGTGCGTTGCCCGTCAGCATATCCAGTGCGAGCTGGTGCGCATCCCCCCAATACAAGGTGAACGTCATTCCGGTGGCGAGCGCCACCAACAACCAAAGTGCGTGGGTCGCGCCGAGCTTCCAGATCTTCTCGCCGCTCCAAGGCGCTTTCGACAAGCGTATGCGGGCGGGGCGTTCGCCCTGGACCAAACGCTCGATGAGGATGTATACGTCTGTCCACAACGTCTGGAAACAGAAATAGCCGCAGAAAACACGGCCGGCGATGCCGGTGACGAAGAACAGCAAAAGCGCGGCAATTACCAGCATTCCCGCCAGCCAGAAAATCTGCTGGGGATGAACCACCAGGTCGAAGACATAAAAGCGCCGCGCCTCGATGTCGAAGAGCACCGCCTGCGACGGACCCGATAAGCGCTCCCAGTGCAGCCATGGCAGTAAAAAATAAACTCCATAGGCAACCGTCAGCACGATCCATTTGAGCGATCGGAATTTGCCCTTCACCGACCGCGGGAAGATCGGGATGCGGGCCTGATACGTCGAATCTTGGGTGCGGCTTTCAGCCATATTCGCTGCAGCGCGTGTGCGCGTTCGTTACCGGCGGTATCCGCTGGCGGGAGGCCGGAGCGACACCCCGGCTCAGGAACCCCGAAACGGGATCAGCGCAATATGGCGTTGACCCCGTCCCGGGCAAACCTGCAACGCCGGCGCGCTTAGCGCGCGCCTCCGCTGAGGTCGTGAATGTAGATGGTGAGCAATTTGATGTCGGTATCCGAAAGACGACCCTTCCAGGTCGGCATCGTGCGGTGCACGCCGTTGCGGATGACCTGTTTGATCGCTTCGCGTTTAGCCGCATCGGTCTTTTGACCGGGCACGTCGGCGATGGTCCAGATACTGTCGGTGAGATTCGCCGAACCTTGGGACGTCATGCCCTTTGCATCTTTGCCATGGCAGTAATAACAACCGCCGCCCTGCCCCTGAAACAGCGCCCGACCCTGGTCGGCAAGAGTTTGATCGACCTTGTGCCCGGACAGGCTCAGGACGTATTCGGAAACCTGATTGAGCTGTGCTTCGGTGAACGTATTTTTGAACGACGGCATGAAACCTTGCCGGCCGCCGGAGATGGTGGTATGAATCTGTTGCACCGAACCACCCCACAACCAGGCGTCGTCCACGAGATTCGGGAATAAACCCACCTTGCCCTGGCCGCCTGCGCCGTGGCAGGCCGCGCAATTGTCCGCGAACAACACGTTGCCGACCGAATGGGTGAAATCCATCATCTTCGGACTGGCCAGGATCTCGTCGTAGCTGGCGGCGGCAATTTGATTCATATACTGCTTCTGCTTCTTCGCCGCCTCGCCTTCCTGAAGCTCATGCACCAGGCGTGCCCGGGTGTTCCAATGGGTGGTGACTGTTTTGTCGCCCACGTGATAGGTAATGCTGTTGAAGACGCCCTTGGTATAGGTATTACCGACGGGCCACGCCGGGTAAATGATCCAATACACTACGGCGAATACGACCGTCGCGTAGAATGCCCACAGCCACCAGCGCGGCAGCGGGTTATTGAATTCCTGTAGGTCGCCGTCCCACGCGTGACCCGTGGTCTGTACCGCATTAGCGTGATGTTTTGTCGTCTTCGCCTCGGCCATCTTCTTTCACCTTGCGGTCGACGCCCGGCACTCGGTCGTCGTCATCGTCCAACGGAATGTATTTGTATGATTCGAGTCGCGCGCTGCGCTTGCGTCCGGTGTACACGTATAACAGGATCAGACAGAACACCACGAAAAACAGCACCACCGCGACGGCCTTGCTGTTCTCCAAACGGGCGATCCATTCGAACCAATCGAACATCCCGATCCACTCCACCTCGCGAAAGCCGTTTTAGCGGAATTCCGCGAAATGGCCTTCCTTGTACTGACTGAAGTCCACCATGGTGCCCAGTTCCTGCAGATACGCGACCAACGCATCCATTTCCGTGAGGCGCGAACGGTCTCCGTCGTAGTTACCGGATTCCGCCTGTGCCAGCAGGTTCTTCTCGGCATCGACGATATTCAACTTTTCCGCCACATCCTTGCCGAAACGTTTGACGTTGGCTTGGTACTCTTCGTCCGTCAGGGAGTACGGCACGCCCACCTTCTTCAGCGCCTTCATGCGATCGGCGATGTCGGAATAGCTGAGTTCGGTTTTCAGCAACCACGGATAGTTCGGCATGATCGATTCCGGAACCACCGAACGGGGCGCAGTGAGATGCTGCACGTGCCATTCGTTGGAATATTTGCCGCCAACGCGAGCCAGATCCGGGCCGGTGCGTTTTGAACCCCACTGAAACGGGTGGTCGTACTGGGATTCGGCTGCCAGGGAGTAATGACCGTAGCGCAGCATTTCGTCCCGGAACGGGCGAATCATCTGCGAGTGGCACAGGTAGCAGCCCTCGCGCACGTAGATATCCCGACCGCGTATTTCCAGCGGCGTGTACGGGCGTACGGCGTCTGTACCGTCAGCGTTCTTGACCTCTTCCACTGTGCCGTTGATAAAGAACAACGGCACGATTTCCACCAGGCCGCCGATACTGATCACCACCAGTGTGAGCGCGATCAACCAGCCCGCATTGGTTTCGATTGTTTCATGCTTCATCGGTGAGACTCCGGGCGGATCAGGCGCTGGCCAATTTGGCGGCGAGTTTCGCGTCGAGCACAGCTGCCTCGCGCTTGGCTCGGAAGATCGTGCGCGCCATGTTGTAGATCATCACCCATACGCCCGAGAGGAAGAATGCGCCGCCCAAGGCGCGCCAGACGTACGGTTGATGCAAGAAGGCGACAGTCTCGATGAAGCTGTAGGCCAGGTTGCCGTATTCGTCGAAACCGCGCAGCAGGAGGCCCTGTCCGATACCGGCCACCCACATGGAAGTGATGTACAGCACGATGCCGATACTTGCCAACCAGAAGTGCACGTAGATCAGCCTATTGCTGAACATCTTGGTGTCATACAGGCGCGGCACCAGGTGATACAGTGAGCCGAATGTAATCAGCGCCACCCAACCCAGCGCGCCGGAGTGCACGTGACCGATGGTCCAGTCGGTGTAATGGGACAGCGCGTTGACGCTCTTCAGCGCCATCAGCGGGCCTTCGAAAGTCGACATGCCGTAGAAGGACAGCGACGTGATCAGGAACAACATGATCGGATCGGTGCGCAGTTTTTCCCAAGCACCGGACAAGGTCATGATGCCGTTGATCATGCCGCCCCACGACGGCAGCAGCAGCATCACCGAGAAGGTCGCCGCCAGGGTCGAAGTCCAGTCGGGTAACGCGGTCCAATGCAAATGGTGAGCGCCGGCCCACATGTACAGAAATACCAGGGCCCAGAAATGGATGATGGACAGGCGGTAGGAATACACCGGGCGGCCGGCCTGCTTCGGCACGAAGTAGTACATCATCCCCAGGAACGCGGCAGTGAGAAAGAATCCGACCGCATTGTGGCCATACCACCATTGAGTCATGGCGTCCTGTACGCCGGAGAAAGCGCTGTAGGACTCCATGCTGAACATGCCCACCGGCACAGCCAGATTGTTGAAGATATGCAGCAACGCGGTCGCCAGGATGAAGCCCAGATAAAACCAGTTGGCGACATAGATGTGAGGCTGCGAGCGACGCCGCAGGGTCTGGACGTAAATCGCCAGATAGGCGACCCAGATCACCGCAATCAGAATGTCGATCGGCCAGGGAAATTCGGCGTATTCCCGACTCTGACTGTAACCGGCCATGTAGCTGATGGCGCCCAGAATCAGCGTCGCCTGCCAACCCCAGAAGGTGAAATTGGCGAGGCCGTCGCCCCATAGCCGGGTTTGGCAGGTGCGCTGAACGACGTAATAGGACGTAGCGAACAGTGCGCTACCGCCAAAACCGAAAATCACCAGGGTGGTGTGTACCGGCCGCAGTCGGCCAAAGGTGATTTGAGCTACATCGAGATTGAAAGCGGGAAATGCCAGTTCCAACGCTATGTACAACCCCACCGACATGCCAATCACCGCCCAGACCAGAGCCATGATGGCGAATTTCCGCACGATGTCGTAGTTGTACTGCTCGGTAGACGCGATCGCCTGTGCCATACCTCGCCTCGCTCCGTTATTGTTTTGCCGTGGCCTTGCGGCCGGATATGTCCGCGGAACCCGCTGTTCAACAGGCGGCCGAACGGGCCCCGAGTGTAGCGACAACAAGGGCCGCTGGGTACGGGGAATGAACTGCCCAGGGAAATCCAGAATATTCTAATATGCCAAACAACGAGCGATCAAGTGAAATCGCGCTTCGACGGCGGGTTGGATCGTGAGGACAGGACAGCCCGCGCCGGACTCGACGCAGGTTCGAATTTCAGCCAAACAGGGCCACGAAGCGGGGCACGTAGTGATCGACGAGCAGCACTGCGAATAGGGCCATCAGGTAGACGATGGAATAGGCGAAGGTCTTGATCGCCAAGCGGTCGCTGGCCGTGCGCCAAAGCGCGAATGCGTAATAGAGAAACCCACATCCCAATGCCAAGGCACCGACCAGGTAGAACGGCCCGCTCATCCGGGTCAGAAACGGCATCACGGTCACCACCACCAACAGCACGGTGTAGAGCAGCACGTGCAGACGGGTGAACGAAGTGCCGTGAGTGACCGGCAGCATGGGGATATCGACCTTGGCGTATTCTTCACGCCGATAAATGGCCAACGCCCAGAAGTGCGGCGGGGTCCAGACGAATATGATCAGGAATAACCACAATGCATGGGGGTCGACACTGCCGGTCATGGCGGTCCATCCCAACACCGGAGGCGCGGCGCCAGCAGCGCCGCCAATCACGATATTCTGTGGCGTGGCGCGCTTGAGGAACATGGTGTAGATCACCGCATAACCGATCAGCGACAGGAACGTCAACTCCGCAGTCAACGGATTGATCAGAAACCAGAGGACGCTCAAGCCGATGACGCCGATCAACAACGCAAACGCCAGCGCATTGCGAGCGGGCACATGTCCGGTCGGCAACGGCCGGTTCCGGGTACGGTTCATGATGCCGTCCACCCGCTGATCGACCACATGATTGATAGCCGCGGCTGACGCAGCGGAAAGACCGATACCGATGGTGCCGAATACTAGGGTCCATAACGGCACCATGCCCGGCGGATTGGTGGCGAGAAACATGCCCACGATGGCGGTGAATACGATCAGCGCGACGACCCGGGGTTTACACAATTCGTAATAATCGCGCCAAGGCAAAGAGGCCGCGGGCGAACGCAGGCTCGTTTGCTGCAAGGTTTCGGTCAGGCCGCGTCGCATGGACTTATCCTCTTATGGGTTCGCCGGGCGTCAGTGCGCTCCGGTCTCGGCGTGCGGTTTCGCGCGCAGCGTGGGGCAGCGGCCGCAGCTGATGATTGAGCAATACCACGGTCAAAAGCAACAGTGCTGCACCCGCGTTATGGCCGACTGCCACCGGCAACGGCAGGCTCAGCAGCACGTTGGCGATGCCCAATCCGATCTGCAGCACCAGCACGGCCGCGAGCAGCATGCCGGTTTTGCGC
This sequence comes from uncultured Gammaproteobacteria bacterium, assembly GCA_963773585.1. Taxonomy (GTDB): domain Bacteria; phylum Pseudomonadota; class Gammaproteobacteria; order JASBUN01; family JASBUN01; genus CAVXJN01. The sequence goes on along the minus strand of CAVZBR010000004.1, from coordinate 803,850 downwards.
AGCCGCGCGGCGCGGCTGCGGAGCAGACGCAGGGCGAGGCCGCCTACGGCCAGTGCGACCACCAGTGCGCCGATACGATGGGTCATATGGATCGCCGCCCGCGCCGGATGCTCCAGCACACCGTACTCATAGTTGACACCGATGCCGCGCCAGAGCACGAAGCCTTCGCGGAAATCCATGTTCGGCCACCACTGGCCGCCGTGACAGGTTGGAAACTCGGTGCAGGCCAGGGCGGCATAATTGGAACTGGTCCAACCGCCAAGCGCGATCTGCACGGCCACCAACATCAATGCCACCAGTGCCCAGGTGCGCAAGCCGGGCTCCTCGGCGGCGGCAGGCATCAAAGGCTCCCGCTCGCGCAGCCAAGTCCACCACAACAGCGACAATGTCGCCATGCCGCCCAACAGATGGCCCATCACGATCAGTGGCTTGAGCAACAAAGTGACGGTCCACATCCCCATCATGCCCTGGAACACCACCAGGGCGACGAGAAACAGCGGCAGCGAAAGCGGCTGGCTCGGCCGGCGGCGGCGGTTGCGCACTGCAATCATGGCCATGCCAACGATCAACAGGCCGAGCGTACTGGCGAAATAGCGATGCACCATCTCTTTCCAGGCCTTGGCGGCTTCGACAGGCCGGTCGGGAAACGCGCGCTCCGCTTCCGCCACATGCTCGGGCGCTTCGGGAACGGCGAGACGGCCGTAGCAACCGGGCCAGTCGGGACAACCGAGACCGGCGTCGGAAAGGCGCACATAAGCGCCCAACACCACCACACACAGCGCCAGGGCCGTGGCCAGCAGCGCGATGCGGCCGAACCAGGGATGTTGTGTATATCCGCTCATTTCGTCTTACTATTCTTCAATAGCTTGGCCATGTCCTTGCGCATGCCGGTCGCCTTCTCGAGCACCTGGGCGCGGTTTGCGGACTCGACCGGCTCGTAATACATCATCGCGCGGCCCAGTGGATCCACCACGTAAATACGGCCCGCTGCCAGGGGCGATGCCCCCTCGTTCAATTTCAACCCCTGATCCAATGCCGTGCGGGCTCGATCATCCGCGAACACCATACGCTGGCGCGGAAATTGTTGTCCCATCAACTCCCGCAGTTGATCCAGGTGGCTACGATCCTTTAACACGAAGAGACGTTGCAAACGGTCGCGCTCGTCGCCCTGGGCGAGGCGTACCTGACGCATCTCGTACAGTGCAGCCTGACACCGCGCGTCGCAGTCGCTGCCATCGATGTAGAGATAAGTCCACTTGCCGTCAAAAAAGTCGGGCTCGAGGGCCGTGCCGTCTTCTGCAGTTAGTCCCTGCAGTTCGATCTTGCGCAGCGGCTCGATGAACTGACCGTAGTTGTTGGCGCCAAGGGCGCGCATTTGCTCCGGAAAATATTTGTAAGCCACCCAGGCAGCGATCATCGGCGCCAGGAACAGCACTACGATCAACATCGGAATGTAGGGAAAACCGCTGGTGCGGCGCATCGGCTCAGTCGTTGTTGCCATCATTCTGCCCAGTGCTCTCGAAGCTGCGGCGGGTATTGACCGCGATGTAGATCACAATCAGCGCCAACGACAATGCAAACCATTGCACGGCATAGCTGATGTGCTTTTCCGGCGGCATTCCCCGCTCACCAATGTGTTCAGGCGTGCGGTTGTGCACCATACCACGTGCCGGCAGATCAATCGGCAGCAGCACGTAGGGCAGCAACCGGTAGCCGAGCAGCCGCTGCGCCCAGTCCAGATCCAGATACTGGACCTGTCGCGGCCACTGCTGCGCGCCCGCGTCCGGCGCGCCAAGTTTCAGGCCGATGCTCGGCGGCGTGTCAACCACAGCTGTGAACGTTACCGACTCCGTCTCGCCGCTCAGGTCCGGTTGCTCATGCGTCCCCGGTTGCGCCGGGACCCAACCGCGGTCCACCAGCACCGCGGCGTTACCACCGAGACGCAGGGGCGTATAGACCTGGTAGCCAGGCTGCGCCCGGTACACTTGGTTCTGCAGCAAGAATTGATGCTGCAGGTCGAAGCGGCCGGTGGTATTCACGTGCCGCGCCAACATTGTGTCGACATCGGCATCGGCCGGCGACAACTGGCGCGGCGGCTGCGTCATTCGCTGCTCACGCAATGCCCGCGCCGCATATTTCTGATCGGCGCGTCCCAGCTGCCAAAACCCGAGAGAGATCAACACTGGAAGCAATAGCAACGTGACCAGCGTCGGAACCAGCCGCGGTCGAAAATTGTATTTACCAATGCGCATCGGGAAACCATCGTATGTGGGCGCCGGGATCGCGGCAATGACTGTCCCCGGCTGCCTTCACACTGCTATACTGCCAGCTCAAGTTCCCTTCGTGCGGTTCGTCATGCTGTTCAAATCTCTGGTCGTTCTGTTACTGCTGATTATCCTGAGCACGCTGTTTTCGGGGCTTTATTTCCTGATCCGGGACAAGGGACAATCCAACCGCACCGTTAAATCCCTTACCTGGCGTATAGGCCTGTCACTCGCGCTGTTCATTTTGCTGCTGATCGGCGCGGCGACCGGATGGATCCAACCTCATCCTCCTGTCTGAATCGTGTCGACGATCGGTATGGGATACAGCGACGATTGACGCTTCGAGAATTCAGATCCAGTTCGACTGCCTTCGATTGAAACTCCGCTCCGCGCGAGGCGCCGCAGTTGCAGTGCCTCGCACGCACCCGGGATATTGAATCGTTCAAACCAGCCAGTAAACGAAAATAAACAGTCCCAGCCATACGACGTCAACGAAGTGCCAATACCATGCGGCCGCTTCGAAGGCGAAGTGATGGTGTTCGGAGAAATGCCCCTTCATGGAACGCAACATGATCACCAGCAGCATCATGGCGCCAATGGTCACGTGTAGACCGTGAAACCCGGTCAACATGTAGAAAGTATTGCCGTAAGCCCCGTCCTTCAAGGTCAGACCCATTTCGGTGTAAGCGTGATGGTACTCGAAAGCCTGAAAACCCAGGAAGGTGAAGCCGAGAACGACGGTCGCCAACAAACCCAGCACCAGCTGACTGCGACTGCCTTTTTTCAGACCCCAATGCGCCCAGGTCACGGTCACACCTGAGCTGAGCAGGATCAGGGTGTTCAGTGCCGGAATACCCCACGCGTCCATAACCGTGAATCCACCGCCAACTTCGCCGGGGCCCGACGTGGGCCAGGTGGCGGAAAAAGCCGGGTACAACCATTCGTGGGTCGAGTAGTTGTTGCCGGCGCCACCGAGCCAGGGCACGGCGAACATGCGGATATAGAACAAAGCGCCAAAGAAAGCACCGAAGAACATCACTTCGGAAAAAATAAACCACGCCATGCCCATCCGAAACGAGCGATCGACCTGTGCGTTGTAGGCTCCGGACAGGCTTTCTTTGATTACAGTGCCGAACCACCCGAACATCATGAACGCGATGACCAGCAGGCCGGCGATCATAATCCAACTGGTTCCGCCCTCCACCAGAAAATACGCAAACCCGCCGGTGGTCAGAAACAGTCCTATTGACCCCACAAGCGGCCAAAAGCTTGGCGCCGGCAGGTAATATCCACCGTGTGCTTCAGACATAGATCGATCCTCTCTTTGGCATTTTCTAATTTCTATTTGTTATGGCGTCCTGCTTTGGAACCGGCATTTACAATGGGTTCCGCACGCAAGCCCTCTAGTCTGCAATCGCATATTGGTCGGCACGCAAAAACGTGTAGGAAAGCGTGATCTCTTTGATATGGGCAGGTAGTCTCGGATCCACCATGAATACCACCGGCATCCGTTTGGATTCACCCGCCAGCAGCGGCTGCTGCTGATAGCAAAAACATTCCGACTTCTTGAAGTATTTCGCGGCGCCTAACGGAGTGACGCTATGCGCGGCCTGGCCAACAATGCTGGTTCCGGATAGATTCCTGGCCTCGTACTCTACCCGAGTGAATTCGCCGGGCCGGACCTCGATGCGCCCCAACAGCGGTTTGAAGTGCCATGGCAGGTTCGTGTTGGTATTCGCATCCAATGTCACGGTGACCATTCGATCGCGATCGACCACGATATCCTTGCTGGCGTCAGCGGAGATCTGCCGGGTTTGACCGTTGAGGCCGAGCGCGGCGCAGACGGCGCTGTACATGGGCACCAAGAGATAACCGAAACCGAACATTCCGACGGCGAGCAGTAGCGCCCGTCGTACAACGCGCCTGTTGGCTTGTTTGCGACTGCGGTCGGACATCAGTTCACCGAATGCAATATGAAGAAACCCACGTAGATCGCCACCACGACCACGATCAACACGACGATGGTTTTGCGCGCCGCTCGCCTGCCGTGTTCGCTGCGACCACCCATAAACAAGCCGGGAATCCCGGCCCCACGTCAGCGGGGCCGGGTTCGCCGCGCCTTATTTCACCTCCGGCGCGATCGCAAAGCTGTGATACGGGGCCGGAGAAGGCAGCGTCCACTCGAGGCCATCTGCACCTTCCCAAACCTGATCGGTCGCTTTCTTACCACCGCGGATGGTGCTGATCACCAGATACAGGAACAACAATTGAGAAAAGCCGAACACGAATGCACCGACCGACGAGATTTCATTGAAAGTGGTGAACTGCAACGAATAATCCGCGATGCGGCGAGGCATGCCGGCAAGCCCCGAAAAGTGCATCGGAAAGAACGTTACGTTCACGGAAATCACCGACAACCAGAAGTGCCACTTGCCCAGCGTCTCGCTGTACATGTGCCCGGTCCATTTAGGCAGCCAGTAATAGACACCGCCAATAATCCCGAACAATGCGCCCGTCACCAGTACATAGTGGAAATGCGCAACGACGAAGTAAGTGTCCTGATATTGGAAGTCAGCCGGGACGACACCGAGCATCAGGCCGGAGAGTCCGCCAATGGTGAACAGGAACACAAACGCGATCGCCCACAGCATGGGGGTTTCGAACGTCATGGATCCGCGCCACATGGTGGTGATCCAATTGAACACCTTCACGCCGGTTGGGACGGCGATCAGCACCGTCGCGTACATGAAGTACAGCTCACCCGCCACCGGCATGCCCACTGTGAACATGTGGTGCGACCAGACGATGAACGACAGGAATGCGATCGATGCCGTGGCATAGACCATCGAGCTGTAGCCGAACAACCGCTTGCGAGCGAAGGTGGGGATGATCTGCGACACCACGCCAAAGGCCGGCAGAATCATGATGTACACCTCGGGGTGCCCGAAGAACCAGAACACATGCTGGAACAGTACCGGGTCACCGCCGCCGGCGGCATTGAAGAAGCTGGTGCCGAAGTATTTATCGGTCAGCAACATGGTTACGGCGCCCGCCAAAACCGGCATCACTGCGATCAGCAGGAAGGCCGTAATCAGCCAAGTCCAGACGAACAGCGGCATCTTCATGAGCGTCATGCCGGGGGCACGCATGTTCAGAATGGTGGCAATGATGTTGATGGAACCCATGATGGACGAAATGCCCAACAAGTGGATGGCGAACACGAAGTAGGCCAGCTTGTCATATTGCAGCGACAATGGTGCGTAGAAAGTCCAGCCGAAATCCGGGCCCTGGCCGCTGGCGAAGTCATTGCCGATAAAAATCGGCGCAATCAACATGATGCCTGCGAACGGCAGAATCCAGAAGCTCCAGTTGTTCATGCGCGGCAACGCCATATCGGGCGCACCGATCATCAACGGAACCTGCCAATTCGCCAAGCCCACGAAGGCAGGCATGATGGCGCCGAACACCATCACCAAACCGTGCATGGTGGTCATCATATTGAAGAAGTTGGGATGCACGATCTGCATACCCGGCTCGAACAACTCGGCACGGATGACCAATGCAAATGTCCCGCCGATCAGCAGCATGGTGAACGCAAACCATAGATACAAGGTACCGATGTCCTTGTGATTGGTTGTGAACAGCCAACGCTTCAGACCCTTCGGGTGTTCTTCGTGATGAGCTTCATGGGTAGTCGTGGTACTCATTGTTTAACTCCTCCGCGCTGCGCCTTTACCGTGCTGCCTTGACGTCTGCCGGCTGGACCAGATCGCCGGTATTGTTGCCGAAGGCGTTACGCTCGTATGTAATGACCGATGCAAGCTCCAGGTCGTTGAACTGCGTGCCGAACGCCGCCATCGCCGTACCCTGCTTACCGTGGATCACGATATCCAGATGGCCGGCCACCGGACCGGTTGCAATCTTGCTGCCAGCCAATGCCGGGAAGGGTCCGCCGCCTTGTCCGTTGGCGCCATGACACGCAGCACAAGTACCGTGGAAAATCTTGTCGCCGCGAGCCATCAGTTCGTCTTTGCTCCAGGTCTTGTTTGAAGCCGCCTCGGCCGCGGCTGCAACGGCTTCAGTCTGCTTTTTCGCCAGCCAGGTTTTGAATTCCTGATCGCTGACCGCGTGAACGACAATGGGCATGAACGCGTGATCCTTACCGCACAGTTCCGCGCACTGCCCGCGATACACGCCAGGCTGCTGGATCTCGGCCCAGGTCTCGTTCACATAACCTGGAATCGCGTCCTTTTTGACTCCGAATGCCGGCACCCACCAGGAATGAATCACGTCGTTGGAGGTAATCAAGAACCGCACGCGCTTGTTGACCGGGAGCACCAGATCTTGATCGACGTTCAACAAATAATGATCGATTTTGGTGACGTCGGCGCCGGAATCGCGCGCCTTGTAATCATCGGGATTGATGTGCGAGACGAATACCACGTCGTTGGAGTCGTCGTTGTCGCTATCCACGTAAGCGTATTGCCACTTCCATTGCATACCCGTGATCTTCACGGTGAGGTCGTATTTACTGGTGTCCTCGAGCTGCAACAGCGTCCGGGTGGCCGGAATCGCGACCGCAACCAGAATTGCGAATGGCACCACTGTCCAGAGAAACTCAAGTTTCGTGTTTTCGTGAAACTCGGCTGCAACCGCGCCTCGGGATTTGCGATGCGCATACACGGAATAGAACATCGCGCCAAATACGACCACCGCAATACCGACGCAAATCCAGAACATCAGCATGTGAAGGTGGAGGATTTCATGCGCCCCAGGGGTAACGGGGTCTTGAAAGTTGAAACGAAGTTCCTCCGCGAATGCGGTACCGGCACTCAACATCAAAACCGGACCTAGCAGGCGTGCCACCGAATTCCTCAGGTTGCTAACCGACATGCCGTTTTCACTCCTCAAGTAGTAGTTCTTATAGTTCGAGTTTCGATTCGTTGTGGGTCAGGCAAACTCGCGGTGCGGCGCGGCGCTCAAGGAACAGCGCAATTCGCGCGCGAGCAGCCGGCGTTCGTTCTCGGCGAGAATCGAACCGACCTCGACCGTCTTGCCGTGCGACCGGATCAGCAAACGACTGGGATAGCCGCGCACTGCTCCCTTCTGCAACCCCACTTGCGCCCAACTGCGCGGCAGCTCGTAACGCTGTTCCGGGCGGTAGCGCCCGCGTTCCACGGCGACGGTTCCCTCATCGATACTGATGACCTCGCGCTCGGCGCAATGCTGTGCGCATCGATATAAGCCGACACCGACCGCGACCAATTCAAGCCCGGCGAATGGCAACACCAGCCATGCGCCGGCCAATGACAAACCCGCTGCAATCGACAACCCCACTGCGACCATGGCGGCGTATGCCAATTGCACCTCGCGCCAAGTCATGGAACGGTTCGGCCGCACCACGATGCGGGTCGTCGCTCCGAAGTTATTCTTTTCAGTAGCAACCACTTATGCAAAACCTTGGGACCTTTTCGCGGTCTCCGGGCAATCGTGAAGCAGGCTACGCTGATCCGGGCAGGATGCTACCCGATGCCAATAGGGGGCGCAATTAAAAATGGGTATCCGGCGCATAATCTCTAGTTATTAAAGAAAATGCTTATAAACTTATATTTTAAAAACCAAATAAACCAATCAACTATTTAATTGATTGTTTTGGAAGCAAAATAAATTAGCGCCAATAACCATGCACTTTACTCTGACATAAATTTTCTTCATGGATCGGATCGGTCGCCTTTCGCTTCGCACGTTCCAGCGCGCCCTTAGAATACGCCGTGCTGCAAGGCAGCAATGTCCAGGAAGGGGACGACGGTTTCGCTGTCAGCGGTGGGCAGCCACGGCACCACCCCGAGCAACGGTGCGGCAAAGCGCAATCTCAACGTATCCACATTCTCCTGCACCCGCGCCATGTCCGGATCGACGCAGTTGGCCACCCACCCGGCACATGGTAGGCCCACCCGGGCGATCGCGGCGTAAGTGAGCAAGGCGTGATTGAGGCAACCCAGGCGCATGCCGACCACAAGAATGACCGGAAGATCCAATTCACGCGCCAGATCGGCCGTGGTTTCCACTTCGCCGAGGGGCACCTCGAAGCCGCCGACGCCCTCCACGAGCACGCAGTCGGCATCCTTGGCCAGGGCGCGGAAGCGCTCGCGCAGTTCGGCGATGGAAATTTCTTCGCCGCGATCCCGAGCCGCGATGTGGGGGGCGATACCGGGTTCGTAGGCGTAGGGATTGATCCGCTCATAGCCCAAGGTCTGGTCGGAGCACAGCGTCTGCAATCGTAACGCGTCAGCATTGCGAAGTTGCTCGCCTTGGCGATCGCAACCCGAAGCAATGGGCTTCATCGCACCGACACGCACTCCCTGCTGGCGCAAGCCATGCATCAGGGCGGCGGTCACTTCGGTCTTGCCCACTCCGGTATCGGTTCCGGTTACGAAAAATCCAGCTGGGGTCATTGGGGGCTCGCTTTGGTGGTGGGGCGAAAACGGCGCGATTCAGCGCCTGCGCTCGGATCGGAGCACCGGTGGCGCCACTTCGGCGCGACCTTCGGTGCGCGTAGGCGCCTGCGGCGCCCAGGCGTGACCATAAACCACTTCATAGGTCGCGGGCAGCCGACCTTCGATCCGCAGAGCTTCGTAGGCTTCGCCCAAAGCCGCAATGCGGGCCTTGCCGGTCAACCCCCGATTGCGTCCGGCGGTGGCATTGACGGCCCCGATTCCTTTCAGGTCCCGCAACAGCGCCTCGAGATTATCGTAGGTGAGGGTCAGGCGTTCCGCATCCACCACCGGCCCGGCGAACCCGGCCTGCAGCAAGGCATCGCCGATGTCGTGCATATCGGCAAAACGGCTCACGTGTACATTCGCATCCACTTCCGCCCAGCATTGGCGCAGCTCGGCCAGGGTATCGGGACCGAAAGTGCTGAACAGCACCAGACCGCCGGGGCGCAATACGCGCCCGAACTCAACCAGTGCAGCGGCCAGATCATTGCACCACTGCAACGCCAGGTTGGAAAACACTAAATCGCAGCAGCGCGGCACCAGGGGCAGGCGCTCGGCATCGGCTGCAACAAATCGCTGCGGCGTCTGCCAGGGACGAAACCGGGGCAGTCTGCGACGGGCCAGACCCAACATCGACTCGGAAAGGTCCAGATTTACGATCTGCGTGCCACGATAGCGGCGCGCCAAACCTGCGGCCGCATGACCGGTCCCGCTACCGACATCGAGTATGCGGGCCGGCTCCAGGCGCATGTAGTCCAGCCGCTCCAGCAAACGCTGCCGTATCTCGGCCTGCAATACGCCCCAGGTATCGTAGGTGGACGCGGCGCGCTCGAACGCGCGTCGCACGAAGCGCTTGTCCAGACGATGGCGTGCATCGGGCTGCAGCGTCATTCGTTGACCTCGTCGTTCGTTGGTGCAGCAAGGTCCCGCGCCAAGGCGTTCAGACAGCGGCCTACCCGCTCGGCATGGGCGACGAACGGCGCGTGGCCTGCAGCGTCGATGATATGGAGCCGCGCGTCTGCAAGCTGCTCGGCAAGGAAGGCGCTGGCCTGGGGCGCCACCACGCGATCCCGGCTGCCGGCGATCACGACCGCCGGACAATGGATTTCCGCCAACCGCCCGCGCAGGTCGGTGCCAACCAGGATGTCCAGGCCGGCACGCAGCGCTGCCGGACGGGCCGCAGGTCGCTCGGCCCACTGCCGACGCAGGGTTTTCAACGTCGACTGCGGCTGTGCCGCCCCTTGCACTTGCAGACTGAGAAACCGCATCAAAGTACCTTCCAAATCGCGCTCCAGCTCACCGGCAAAGGCATCCAGCACATGCGCCCGCATGCCGTGGGGCCAATCGGCCGCGGCGGCGAAACGGGGCGTCGCGGCCAGCAGGCCCAGCGCCCGCACTTGTCCTGGCCGCGTCAGGGCCAATTGCAGGCAGGCCAAAGCGCCCAGAGACCATCCGACCCAGACCCGCGGTCCGGGTAGCGCATCGCCGAGGTGGCGCGCCAGATCCGCAACCCCGAAGCGTCCGCAATCGGCGCTGAGCCCGTGCCCCGGCAGATCGACGATACATACCCGCCAGGTGGAGCTCAGCACGCTTTGCAAGTCGCGCAAGACCCCACCATGTATGCCCCAGCCGTGCACCAATACCAGCTCCGGACCGGCGCCGTGGCATTCCACATGCAGCTTACACGCGCTCATCGTTCGATTGCGCGCGCGGCAGCGAGGGCGTCCAGCAATCGATCGACATGGGCATCCTGGTGGGCTGCGCTCAAGGTGATGCGCAGTCGCGCGCCGCCCGCAGGCACAGTCGGCGGACGGATCGCGACCACCAGCAGTCCCGCTTGTTCAAGGTCATGCGCCAACGTCAGGGCAGCGGCGCTGTCGCCGATCAGCAGCGGCTGGATGGCGCTGTTCGATGCCAGTATCGGCAAACCGAGCTGCTGTGCGCCGGCGCGGAACCGCGCGATCAACTTCTGCAGCCGTTCCCGGCGCCAGGACTCGTCGCGGACGATGCGCAAGGCCACCCGAGTCGCTTCGGCGATGGCGGCGGGCGGCGCCGTGGTATAGACATAGGTACGCGCCTGCTGGATCAAAGTCTCGATCAGCGCTTCGCTGCCGGCAACGAAGGCTCCGAACGTACCGACGGCTTTGCCAAAGGTCGCCATCATGATCGGTGCATCTTCTACCGACAGATCCCATTCGCTGGCGGCGCCGCGCCCTTCCCGTCCCAGCACGCCAAAGCCGTGGGCATCGTCCACCATCAGCCAGGCGTCGTGGTTACGGGCGGTTTGCGCCAGCGCCGACAGCGGCGCAATGTCGCCGTCCATACTGAACACTGCATCGGTGGCGATCAGCCGTTCGCCGGACGCGGTGTCGATGCGCTGCTCCAGATCCGTCGTGTCTCCATGGCGAAAACGGGCGAAGCGCGCGCCGCTGGCCAGCCCGGCGTCCAGTAATGATGCGTGGTTGAGTCGATCTTCCAACACTTGGTCGCCACGTCCGACCAAGGCGGATACCACACCGAGATTGGCCATGTAGCCGGTGGAAAAGAGCAACGCGCGAGGCCGCTCGAGAAAGTCGGCGAGCTCCTCTTCGAGGGCCCGATGGGCCGCGGTATAACCGCTGATGAGCTGCGCCGCTGCACTGCCGACTCCCCAGCGCGCGGCCCCGTCCTGCAACGCGGAAACCAGCCGCGGGTCGGCGGCGAGGCCGAGGTAGTCATTGCTGCAGAACGACAGCAACTCGCGGCCGCCGTGCTGCACCACCGGACCCTGTGGACTGTCGATCACCCGCCGGTTGCGGTACAAACCCGCGGCGCGGCGTTCGCAGAGCGCTCGCTCGAGGTCTTTCATGGCCGCGTGCCGCCCGACGCGCCGATCAATGGGAGGGTCGAATACCGAGCCGCTCGAACAACTGCCGATCGTGGTCGGCACCGGGATTGCCGGTGGTCAGCAGGCGCTCGCCGTAGAAAATGGAATTGGCACCGGCGAAGAAGCACAGCGCCTGCAATTCATCACTCATTTCGGTGCGACCCGCAGAGAGCCGTACCCGGGATGCCGGCATCAGAATGCGCGCCACTGCGATTGTGCGCACGAATTCCAGGGGGTCGAGATCCTCCACGTGCGCCAGGGGCGTGCCTTCCACGCGCACCAGAAGATTGATGGGTACGCTTTCGGGATGTTCGGCCAGATTGGCGAGCTGCTGCAATAGAGCGGCGCGGTCGCGTCGATCCTCGCCCATGCCGACGATACCGCCGCAACATACGCGCATGCCTGCGTTGCGCACGTGCTGCAATGTATCGAGCCGATCCTGATAGGTACGAGTGGTGATGACTTCGCCGTAATATTCCGGCGACGTGTCGAGGTTGTGATTGTAGTAATCGAGTCCCGCCGCCTGCAGCGCATCGGCCTGCTGGGGCTCGAGCATCCCCAGGGTCATGCAGGTCTCCATGCCCAGGGCTTTGACCTCGCGCACCATTTCCAGCACCGCATCCATGTCCCGGGCGCGGGGACTGCGCCAGGCGGCGCCCATGCAAAACCGGGTGGCGCCGTGGGACTTGGCCGTTTGTGCCGCGGCCATCACGTCGTCGAGCGACAGCAATGCCTCCCGGTCCAGCTCCACGCCGCGGTGGTGGCCGCTCTGGGAACAATAGCTGCAGTCTTCGGGGCACCCTCCGGTCTTGATACTGAGCAACGTACTGATCTGGACCTCGTTGGGATCGAAGTAGCGGCGCAGGCGGCTCTGCGCCTGGAAGAGCAAGTCATTGAGCGGCTGCGCGAACAGCGCCTCCACTTCGCCGCGGCTCCAGTCGTGACGTAGTTCGGCGAGGGCGGTCTGCGCGGCTGCGGTCATCAGATTTGCTCCGGCTGGCTTTCGAGATACAGGTCTTCCCAGGACTCCCGGCGGATTCGCCACAGCTCGAGCAGCGAAAACGGGATCACCGCCAAGGCGCCGATGGCCCAGGCCACGGCGTAGGGCACCCAGGAAGTGCCCGAAAAGAAAATGGCCACCGCCACGAACAACCCGGCAACGCCGTAGAACACATAGGCCATGCGTTGGGTATAATCGCCCACTTTGGGATTGGGATGATGCCGGTTCATGGCGTACACCACCATGGATCCGCCCAGCCACAACAGTCCGAGGGGCACCGGCAGCAGAATGGCCGCAATGCAGCCGTAATTGAACAGGGACGCGGCGAGACGGGCCGACCGCCCGGTGATATGGGTAGTGGCGGCCGGGACAGTGGCTTCGGTCATGGGAACAGGCCCTCGTTAGGCTGTACTGGGTTCGGCGGCATCCGGGAAACCGCGTCATGGTAGCGGGTCGCCGCAGGCTGTCAACCGATAAGGATATCGATGGTGAACAATTGTACAAGGATTGTACAGGCGCTGCTATTCTCAGCCAGCTGTGTACTGTGTGGCGGCAGCGTCCAGGGGCAGCACGACCTCTGCCCCGACTGTGAGCGCGAATTGCCCTGGCTGCGCCGGGCCTGCGCCCGTTGCGCGCGGCCTTTGGCGACCACCGATGGGCGGGTTTGCGGCGCGTGTCTGCGGCGGCCGCCCGCATTTCAACACACCGTGGCCGCACTCCACTATCAGCGTCCGGTGGATGCACTCATTTGTGGTTTGAAATTCAACCAGCAGCTGCAGTTTGCCCGCTTGTTGGGCAATTTGTTGGCGCGCGCGGTCCTGAACCGGAATCTGGCGCCGCCGGACGCTTTGGTTCCCGTGCCGTTGCACCCTGATCGCCAACGGCAGCGAGGCTTCAACCAGGCCATCGAACTGGCTCGCCCCGCCGCGCGGCTGTTCGATATTCCGCTGGCGTCCCGGTGTTGCGCGCGCATCCGTGCCACCGACAGCCAAAGCTTGCTGAACCGCCGCGAGAGAAGCGCCAACGTGCGGGGTGCGTTCCGCTTGCAGGGCGCTGCGCCAGGTCCCCATGTGGCCATCGTCGATGACGTTATGACCACCGCCAGCACGGTCCAGGCCCTGGCCCGAACGTTGCGCGCCGGTGGCGCCCGGCAGGTGGATGTCTGGTGCGTCGCGCGCGCCGAGCCACACTGATTCGAAGCCGACCGGACAGGGTCCGTTCGCGCGGCGACGGCAAGCACCCTTAGCATCAGGCGCCGGAAACTCTTAGGCTCGGACACATGGGCGACTCAGAACCATCCAAGCCGGCCGGCGATTGGCTCGCGGAAATCCCCGCCGCACCGGACTATTGCGGCAGCGGTATTGTCAACCTGGTCAGCAGTTTGGCGGTCGGCCTGGGCGGTAGCGCGCTGCACCCGGAGTGCGCGGCGCTCACTGGCGCTGAGATCTCGCGCTACCGCAATGTGGTGCTGTTGCTGGTCGACGGGCTGGGCTTCGAGTTCCTGCAGCGCCAGCAACCGAACGTGATCGCCGACGGTTTACATGCCCGGCTGACTTCGGTATTCCCAAGCACCACCGCCAGCGCGATCACCAGCTATCTCACCGGTATGAGTCCGTACGAGCATGGTCTGACCGGGTGGTACACATTTCTGCGGGAATTGGGCAGCGTCGCCACGGTATTGCCTTTTCGACCGCGGCTGGGCGGCCCCGCTTTTAGCGCCGCCGGCATCGATCCGCTGCAGATATTCCATTGGCCCAGTGTATTCGAGCGCATGGAAGCGACGTGCGCGGCTGTCACACCCCATTACATCGCGGACTCCGATTACAGTCGTGCGACCACGGCAGGCGCGCGGCGGTTTCCATATCGGGACCTGAAAGGCTATTTCGCTGCCATACACGATGCCCTGCAGATGCCAGCATCGCGACGCTACGTGTATGCCTACTGGCCGGAACTCGATAGCCTATGCCATCGTCACGGCACCCGAAGCGACGCAGCAGTCTTCCATTTCGCCGACCTGGGCGCCGAACTGGATCGGTTCCTGGATACGGCGGCAGACGGCAACACGCTGATATTGATGTGCGCCGATCACGGCCATATCGACACGGCTCCCGAATTCACGCTGGAAATCGAACAACACCCGGAACTGTCCCAATGCCTGTCGCTGCCGCTGTGCGGCGAACCGCGTGCTGCGTTTTGTTATGTGCACACCGACGCCGCTCGGCGCTTCGAACGTTTTGTGAGAGATGAACTGGCCGACCAATGCGTGCTGGTGAACCGATCGGAATTGCTCGCTTCAGGGCTGCTGGGAACAGGCAGCGCGCACAGCGAGATCCACCAGCGCGTAGGCGATTACCTGATCCTGATGCGTGATCGATGGGTGATCCGCGACCGTTTGCCGGGAGAGCAGAAAGTGGTGCAGGTGGGCGTGCATGGGGGCGTCAGCACCGAGGAAATGCACGTGCCGCTGATACGATTCGAAATCTGAGTTCGCAAGCACCCATGCGTCCGCGACCACCTCTCGGCAAATCGCGGACGCACTCAGGCTTAGTGCTTGGCTTCGTCAGCCTTGTCTTCGACCTTGTCGCCTGCTTGTTCCATCTTATCGCCGGCGTGCTCCACGGCGTTGTCAACTTTCTCGCCGGCCTGTTCTGCAGGTCCGTCGTTGGTGTCGCAAGCCGTGAGTGCGCCCGCCGCGCCGAAGGACAACAGCAATGCGAATACAGCAGTTTTCCACATGAGAGTTTTCTCCTAGTTGCTTTTGTTTACCATGCCGCAGCTGCTCGGGCTCGCCAAACTTAGCCGAGCAACCCAACAATGCCCGTAACGATCAGGTAGGCTGCGACGATATAGCTCAGCAAACGGGGAAAAATCAGGATCAATATCCCCGCGATGAGCGCCACGATCGGCTGTATGAAAATGATTTCCACGCCAATGAGGTTCCTTGTTCAGCGAATCAGTTATGCTGATCGCTTGTAACACGCAAGTCGTTTTGCACGCGCTCCACACCGACGACGGCCCCGGCAATCTGTGCGGCGCGCTTGACTTCATAGCTGCCGCGGACTTCGCCGCTCAACGTGACCACATGGTTTTCGGTGCGCACATCGATGGACGCCGCATCGACACCGCGATTGTAAAGCAATGACGTTTTAACCTTTGTCGTAATCCACGCGTCACTCAAATCGCCCTTCAGGTTCGACGCGGTCTGCTCCGCCTGCCGCTCGATCGGCTGCTGCTCGGGATTGACCTCAAGTCGATTGTTCACCTGCCTGACACCGCTGGTGTTGCGAGCGATCTGTGCCGCGAGCTGCGCCTCCTCGGCCGAAGCCACCACACCCCGCAGCGACACGACACCGTCCTTCGTGTCTACATCCATGCGCATTCCCTGCGTGTTGGCGTTCCACAAAAGCTGCGACTTGACCTTGGCGGTGATGTTCGCGTCGTTGACCTGTTCCATGAAGCCGCCGCGTCCGCGACTACCGCTGTCACTATTGACTTGCAGTCGGTTGTCCACATCACGAACGCCGTCGACGCCCTTAGCCAACTCGCCGGCGAGATCCTTGTCGACGCTGCTATCGACCACACCGCTTATGGTGGCCACACCATCCGTGACGTCCACATGTATATCAAAAGGATTGAGATGCTGGTTGAGCGCATAGGTGGTCACCAACGACGCTTTGAGCCACAGATCGGAATGGCGCTCTGCGTCATCGGCCGCCAAAACAGGATACGACAATGCGCCCAGGCACATGGCCAGGGCGCATGCCGATACCGCTGCGCGCAGGCGCAAACTGCTCAACATCTGTGTGCGTTACTTCGACTGATACTCGCGGGCCGAAATGTTGACTTCAACCCGACGATTGGGCTGCAAGCACTGGATCAGCTTGTCCCGCGAACCCTGATTCTCGCAGGTGACCACGGGATTGTTCTCGCCCTTGCCTTCGACCTGCATGTTGCTCTGGCTGGCCTGGGCACGCGAACTCAGGTAATCGGCAACGGCTTGCGCGCGACGACGGGAAAGGCCGTCGTTGTACTTTTCGGTACCGATGCGGTCTGTGTAACCAAGGACCTGAACGTCGGTCACTACCGGGTAGTTACCCAGGCGGTTCGCGATCTGGTCGAGCTTTTCGCGGGCTTCCGGACGCAGCGTCGCCTTGTCGAACTCAAACAAGGTTTCGACATTCAGGGTGACGTTTTCCAGGGTCGGCTGTTTCGGCGGCGTGACGGCCGCCATCTGAATCGGTTCCGGACCGGCGGCAGCGGGCTCGACCTTCTCGACGTAGCCGTCGCAACCAGGAATCGCCATACCGGGCTTCCACGAGTTGGTGTGCACACATTCGCCGAAATTGCTTTGCACCACGGACCCGTTGCTGCTCAGCACATAGCCTTCCTTGCTCGGGTTGTCGGCTGCTTGCGCGGATACACCGGCCATACATGCGGCCACCGCGCCCACCAGCGCCAGCTTGCGGACAGAAATGTTGCGAATGGTTTTAGTGTCCATGAAGTACTCCTGTTTCCCTCTGAATGAAAGTGACCGGATCTGACTCCGTTTGGAGCTGCCCTCGCGCTGAGGGCATCCATAGCTTTCGTAAGTGCACAATCAGTGCCAAAGCCATAAACCACTGAAATTAGGAGGAATGGACTTGGCTACGGGATCGAGGAAAGCCCGGATTGGGCGATTTGACCCGGCTCATCCGGGTGTAATCACCCGTTCGCTCACGCCTTTTCCATCTGCAAGCCGTACTTGCGGATGCGGTAGCGCAGCGTGTCGCGCGTCGTGCCCAGCGCACGCGCGGCGGCAGCGACGTTGCCATCGGTACGGGCGAGCACAGTCTCGATGATATACCGGTCCATGTCGTCCAGGGCCATGCTGCCATCGAGCGGTATGGTCAAACCGTCATCGTCCGAACCCGACGCTCCGCTCCCCGCACCGGCCTCGCGCGGCGGCGGGGCAGCGGCGCCCAGCTGCAGCCACTGCAACGGAAATTCTTCGCCGTCGGCGAACAGCACACAGCGTTCCACCACGTTGCGCAGCTCGCGCACGTTTCCCGGCCAATCGTAGTCGCGCACGCGGCTCCAGACTTCGTCCGGAATGACGCGTACGTTCTTGCCGGCCTTGGCGTTGAATTCTCCGACGAACAACGGAATCAGATCGGCAATGTCCTCCTTACGGTCGCGCAGGGGCGGCAATGCCAACTTGAATACGCTCAGGCGATGGTACAGATCGGCACGAAAACTACCGTCGCTGACGCACGCGTCCAGGTCGCGATTGCTGGCCGCCGTGATCTGCACATCCACTTTGATTTCACGTTCGCCGCCCACCCGGTAAAAGCGCCGGTCTTCAATCGCCTTCAGCAGTTTCGATTGCAGGTCGAGGTCCATCTCCGTGATTTCGTCCAAAAACAAGGTACCGCCATCGGCCTGCTCGATCAGGCCGCGCCGCCGACCTTTGGCACCGGTGAAGGCGCCTGCTTCGTGGCCGAACAGCTCTGATTCCAACAATTCACGGGGCAGCGCGGAACAGTTGATCTCGATCATCGGACCTTCACGGCGCGTCCCACAGTGATGGAGGACACGTGCCGCCACGCCCTTTCCGGTCCCGGTTTCGCCGGTAATGACGATCGCGGTATAGGGCACCTGGGTCAGCTTTTGCAGCATGTTGCGCACATTCTCCGCCGCTGGACTGCTGCCGACATAGGACTCGGGGCTGTAGCGCGAGATGGCTGCAGCCAGCCGATCGTGCAGGCGCCGTTGCGCTTTTGCGCTGCGTGCGGCTCCGGCCACCACCACGTCGATGCGCTCGAAATCGCACGGTTTTTCCAGAAAATCGTAAGCGCCAAGCTGTAACGCGCGTACCGAATCCGGCACGGACCCATAGCCGGTGAGAAAAATCCATTCCGAGCCACGTTCCTGCTCACGGAGTTCGTCGAGCAGGTCCAGGGAATTGCCGTCCGGCAGACTCATGTCCGACAGAACCACCAAAGGCGCCAGACCTTGGGTCACAATTTGGTTTCGGGCGCTGGCGATGCTGTCGGCGAGCGTTACATCCCATCCGGTGCGCGCATAATGACGCTTGAGCTCCGCGCCCAACAACGCTTCGTCTTCGATGATCAGCAGAGAATTAGCCATCGCAATCTTTAGCCGGTAGATTCAAAGTCACGCGGGCACCCCCTTCCGGCAGGTTGGCCAATTCGAGATCGCCGCCCACGTCCCGCGCGAAGCGCCGGACGGTGGCGAGTCCCAGACCGGTACCGCCGGGCCGAAAACTTGCAAATGCCCGCACACCCGATTCCAGGAGCTGATTGGGGATTCCGGGGCCGTCGTCGCAAACATCGATCAGGATACGCCCGTTGTCCACGCGCGCGCGCACTTTCACCGTCCCGTCCCGATCGCCGATCGCCTGTGCGGCGTTTTGCACCAGATTCAACAGTGCCTGGCGTACGCCCCCTTCCGGCAGTCTACAACGCAAATCTTCTGGAACTTCATTGCGCAATTGCAGACGGTCACCGAGCTGATGGGACAATAGTGCCAGCAGTTGATCGACCGTATCGTGCAGCCGCAGCACCGACGCCGGCTCCGGATCTTGCGCCGCTTGGCGCAATAAATCGTTCAGCTGCTGGGTTATCCGCTTCAGCTCACCCAGTACCAAGTCGATGCGTTCCACAGCATCCGGGTCAGACAGATCGCGCCGCAGGTTCGTCAATGCCATTTGCGCGCCGGCCAGGGGGTTGCGCAGTTCATGGGCAACGCTCGCAGAAACTTCACCCACCGCAGCAAGGCGTTCCGACCGCGCCAGGCGCCTTTGTTGTTGCAACAGGAGGCGGGTCGCCGCGCGGACCTCGTCGCGCAGCGAACGCTCGCGACTGGAGTGCTCTGTCTCCAGTTCCATCAACCGGTTGACCATATGGTTGTAGTTCTCGAACAGCGGCCGCAGCATTGGATCCACCGAAGCCGTGGGCGCCGAACTGTAGTCCTGGCGCGCCAGCAGCCGCATCAGATACCCGAGATTGTGCAACGGAAACAGAACCCGATTGCGCAGCAGTACCAGCAGCGGCAGCGTCGCGAGAATCATCAGGATCGCCAACCCGATCGCGGTACGCGTGTCGGATTCGGAAACTCGAGCCGAATGCCGCACGACTTCTTCCTGGGCCATGAGTTCGTCGAAATGGGCTTGGTGCAAGGCGGCTCGAGCCTGCTCCAGGCCCTGCTCCGGCTGCTTGCCGAGATGCGCAAGCGAGCGCTCCGCCTCGGCGAGCCACCCGGCGGTATCCTCAGCCAATCCGCCGCGTTTACGCAGATAACGTACGTTATCAAGCGCGGCACTCAATTGGGTTTCGTCTGGCTGCCGCGCACTCGCCAACGCTTGCGCCAGCAGCTCGTTGACCTGCTCGCCGGTACTTTCGAACACCGCCAAGTATTGGAGATGCTCGCGCACGGGCTGCAGCTGCTCGGCATTGCGCCAAGAACTGTACAGCAACAAGCCCAGCATCAAGACCAACACCACGCCGATGGTAATGGTCAGCAGCCACAGGGGCCGATAAAGCAACGGAATACTCTCCTTGGCAACTGGCCGGGAAGGCGACTTATTTAACCAGCGCGAAGATAAGGGATCAACGCGGCGCCCGAAGTTCTTGCTTGCTGGAACTGCTCGCATGCATCACTACCCATCCCTAGTAGGGAACTACGGGAACGGGCGGGACGCAAGGCGCGCTCACCGCTCCCTTGAGGGAACAATATTATGAATTCTCCTGTGCCAGATCTGTGCCATTTGCAACTTACTGATCGTATTGCAATAACATAGCGGAAAGCTCGGTCCGGGCCGGGAATTGGGGGATATAACCCTAGTTCAACGGGGCAAATCCCCCTTTATCCCCGGACGCAGTGTGCTATTATGCATGCACCAAATTTGGTGCTTAGCGTAAGCTTTTTGTAGGGTTTAAAGTGTTCAACATCGGAGAACGCTGTCATGCCGCTGCCGCCAGCCCCCAAACTGTCCCTGCGGGAACGTAAATTCGCGCGCACCAAGCTGGGCTTACTGAACGCGGCACTGGAACGTATCGAGCAGCGCCCGCTGGACGAAATCTCGGTAAAGGAACTGTGCGCCGCCGCCGAAGTTTCAGAGGCGACGTTCTTCAATTATTTTCCCAAGAAGGCGGATATCCTCAGTTATCACAGCCAGTTGTGGAGCCTTGAAATCGCCTGGCACTTAGCGTCATCGGAAACCCCGCCGTCGGGACTCGCGGCCATCGCCGAAATATTTCGCTTGGCGGCCCGCAAGATCCAGGCCCAGCCAGGGGTCATGGGTGAAGTGATCGCGCACCAGGCTCGCAATCGCAGCCGGCAGCGTCCGGGCGAACCCGGCAGGGCGGAACGCTTGTTGGCGTTTCCGCAGCTTGCCGGTATCGACCGGTTCTCCGCTTCGGGCCTGGATCAGCTCTTGTCCCATCATCTGCAAGCCGCCATCGATCGCGGCGAACTTCCCGCCAACACCCACGTGCGCTCGGCCATGGTGGGCTTGGCGGCGGTGTTTTATGGCGTTCCCCTGGGGCTGGCGCACTCGAACCCCCAGGCGATCGGCAGCGCATACCAATATCAGCTGAATGTGCTCTGGACAGGTATCCGCACACTCGCCGGAGGCTGAATACGACTCAACCGCAGACGGTTGCGGTTGAAATCCTGATTAAATTACTCAACTATATGCGCTGGACTAAATGGGAGCCATTGCATGTCGGCGTGGGTAGAAGGTCAAGTTGTACGAAAAACCCGTTGGACGGAACGCCTGTTCAGTCTCGAGGTGGATGCGCCGGTGGAAACCTATCGTGCGGGCCAATTCACCAAATTGGCGATGGATATCGACGGCGAGCGCGTGGCGCGGCCCTACTCGTACGTAAACGAACCCGATCGCCGGCCACTGGAATTTTATCTCATCACTGTTGAGGACGGCCCGCTCAGCACGCGTCTTGACCGGCTCGATGTCGGTGACAAAGTATGGGTGCATGCGCGCGCCGCCGGGATGTTTACCCTCAACGAAATCCACGACGCCAAGAACCTGTGGCTGTTGTCGACCGGAACGGCGCTCGGCGTCTTCCTGGCGATCCTGAACACTGACGGTCCCTGGTCCCGGTTCGAAAACGTGATCCTGGTGCACGGCGTGCGCACGGCACCGGAGCTGACCTATCGAGACGCCATCGAACGAATCCGGGCGCGACACCCCGACCAGTTCCGGGCGATTTCCATGGTCAGCCGGGAGGATACTGAGGGCGCGCTGCGCGGACGTCTCACCCATGCCATTGAAGACGGACGTTTGGAGGAACATGCCGGGGCAACACTCTCGCCGGACACCTCGCAAGTGATGATCTGCGGCAATTCCGACATGGTGCGCGATACCAGTGCATTGCTGGAAGCGCGTGGCATGAAACGCAACCGCCGCCGCGAACCCGGGCATTTCACCATCGAAAAATATTTCTAAGCTGCGCCCGGCAGCGCCGTTCCGATACCGCAGCCTGCAAGCTACGCTTGCCACAGCAAGCGCGTTTCCTGCGCGAACAGCATCCCTTGCAGGAGGTTTTGCCGTGGTCGATATCACAGAAATGCTCGGTGAAGAAGCAGACTCGTTGCTGAACCATCGCTGTCAGGGCATCGACCGCAAGTTGCTGCATCTGCCCGGCCCCGATTTCCTGGATCGGGTGGTAAGTGCCAGTGACCGCCGGCCCCGGGTCATGCGCAGCCTGCAGTCATTGTTCGGCCACGGCCGCCTCGCCGATAGCGGCTATTTGTCCATCCTCCCGGTCGACCAGGGCGTGGAACATAGCGGAGGCGCTTCGTTCGCACCCAACCCGATGTATTTCGATCCGGAAAATCTGATTCGCCTGGCGATCGAAGGCGGCTGCAACGCGGTCGCCTCCACCCTGGGTGTGCTTGGCAGCGTCGCCCGCCGCTATGCCCATCGCATTCCGTTTATCGTCAAGCTCAACCACAACGAGCTGCTGAGCTATCCGCCCATGTATGACCAGACCCTGTTTGCCAACGTTGACCAGGCCTACGAACTGGGCGCGGTGGCCGTGGGCGCCACAGTGTATTACGGCTCGCCCGAGTCCCGGCGCCAGATTCAGGAAGTCAGCGACGCGTTTGCCTACGCCCACGAGCTGGGACTCGCCACGGTGCTATGGGCCTATTTGCGCAACAGCGCCTTTAAGCATGAAGGAGTCGACTACCATACTGCGGCCGATCTGACCGGTCAGGCCAACCACCTGGCTGCGACGATTGAGGCCGACGTCGTCAAACAGAAACAAGCGGTGGGAAACGGCGGCTTCGAAGCACTGCGGTTCGGCAAGACCCACCCGAAAATGTATTCCGAGCTGATGACCGACCATCCGATCGACCTGGTTCGTTACCAGGTGGCCAATTGCTACATGGGGCGGGTGGGCATGATCAATTCCGGCGGCCCTTCGGGCAAGGACGACTTGCATCAGGCTGTGCGCACTGCTGTGATCAACAAGCGCGCCGGTGGCATGGGGCTGATCTCAGGGCGTAAAGCGTTTCAAAAGCCCATGCAGCAGGGCGTCGAACTACTGCACGCAATTCAGGATGTGTACAGCTCAGAACTGGTAACGGTCGCCTGAAACGAGTCAGGGCACCGGATAAAGCAGATCGAGGACGTCGTCGAAGCGCTCAGATGCCCGACGCATGGCTTCGCTGATGCGCTCCTCGGTCAGGCCGGTGCGCTCCCAGGCCGCCTCGGCAATAGAAGCCAGCGCGCCACGGTCGACGACGCCCGCACCTTCCCGTTCCTGGGCGCTCAGCAACGGACCGTAAGGATCATAGTACGAAGGCTCTCCCGCGCTTTGTTCCAAGCCATGTGTCGCGGCGTTGGCGATATGGACAATGGCGGCTTCCAGCGCGCCGGTAGACGCGCGGTCCGGATCGTGATGAAAAGCCACCGCCGCCTGTAACGCCTCTGGCAGACGCCAGCTTTGCAGCAATACGCCGCCCAATTCAGCGTGGTCATAGCCAAGTACGTGACGCTCAGCGGTACAGAGACCAATGCCGGTGGCATCCACATGGCGATGAATTCGTTCCGCCTCGCCCGGACGATGGACGTAAATCATCAATCGCCCGATGTCGTGCAACAAGCCGGCGACGAACAGCCGTTCGCCGTGCAGCACTCTGCAAGCGGACGCCAATTCCCGGCACAGCAAACCGCAATAGATGCTGTGACTCCAGAACGACACCATGCTCACGTGCTCCGCCGGCACCCGCTCGAACAATTCCACTGCCGAGACTGCCAGCGCCAGCGTGCGCAGTTGCCGCACGCCCACCAGGGCCACGGCGCGGGTCACGGTCTCGACTTTCGCAGGAAATCCGAAATAAGCGCTGTTGACCAGTTTCAGCAGCCGTGCCGTAAGAGCAGGATCCCGCCCGATCACCAAGCCCATTTGATCGGCCGTGCTGAGAGGATCGTCCGCGACTGCCTGCACTTGCATGCAAACTTCCGGCAACGAGACCAGCTGAATATGATCGCGAACCAATTCCACTGCCGACAAGGGACGCTCCTTCACGGAACGACATGTTCCGCCATGGACCATGTTGTCGGTAGCGAATGCGGCGACTTTAGCCACCACGGAAGCAACGGACAGCGCGACCGGCGTGGAATGTCGATCGGCCCGCAATTCCGCGCACCTTCACGCCCGATTGACGCCACGCAATAAGACTACGACTTCACCAGGGCGTTATGTTGCGCGCGTGTTCGCTAACAGACTCCCGGCTTGCATTCACCGCTGCAAGCGATAGGCTGGGCAAAACATGTGCAAAGGAACCAATCCCATGTCCCAGCCGGAACCGGAATTGCGCAACGGACCGGACAACCCTAGGGCCGCGCTACACGCGGGCCGGTTGAATTCCCGCGGATTCATGCGCGAGCTGTCGACTACCACGGCGTTCATGCCGGGCAACGTTGGCGGCCTGGACATCGCTGGCTTTCATCCGCGGCAAAAGGCGGAATTCTTGTCGCTCGCGGTCGAAGACAGCACCAATGTGCTGATTCTTTTCCCGAGTCCGCAACCGACGAGCAACGAACAACTCCACTGAACGGGCGCCGATGAATGCTCCGGTCACACGCTTGTATCCGACCAACGAAGCGCTGCCGCTTCGCGGACTGTATTTGAACCACGACCTTCGCGCCCACGCGCGGCCGGAGCGTGCGTTCGTGTATACCAACTTCATTGCGAGCTTGGACGGACACATATCCGAAATCGGAGCCAACAGCGGCCGCCGGCGTGTGCCTACGGCACTGGCCAACGGCCGCGATTGGCGCCTGTACATGGAATTGCTGGCGCAATGTGATGTCATGCTCACGACCGCCCGCCACCTGCGCGCCGTCGCCGCGGGCCGCCAGCGGGAAGTGCTGTCCCTCGCCGACCCACAATACACAGACCTCGCTCAATGGCGCGCCGAGCACGGATTGTCGCCCTACCCGGTGACCGCCGTACTCAGCCAACGTTTGGATTTTCCATCCGGCGTGCTCGAGTTTCTTCCTGGCGGGCTGTTGGCATTGACAGATGCAGATGCCGACCCGGATCGGGTGGGCAAATTGCGCGATTCGGGTATTGACGTTCAACAAGCCGAAGGGCCAATGGGCGCGCGGGAGTTGGTCGATACGCTGACCTCCAAAGGTCTCACCAGCGTCTATTCGGTCGCAGGTCCCGGCGTCATGCAGACCCTGCTCGCCGGCCGTTCACTGGATCGGATCTATCTAAGTCTGGTGCCAATGCTGTTGGCGGGCGAACCGTTCGACACGCTGACGCGCGGCCCGGCGTTGCAACCTCCGGCTGGCTTTAAACTCCACGCCATGCATTTGGATCCGGAAACCCCGCCAGCCACCGGTCAGCTGTTGCTGAGCTTCGATCGGGCAGACTGATGGGGCGCGAGGCAATCATTCGGACCGTTGCAAGGCTTCGAGCTGCTCGCCAATCTCCATCCACGTATGTTCCAGTTGTTCGAGCCTCTGCCCGAGTTCACCTTGTTCACGCACGTGTCGTTGTAATTGCTCGCGATTGTCTTCGTCATATGCCCCGGGCTGAGCCAGCCAGTGCTCGATGTCGGCCCGGCGCGAGCCGACCCGCGCCATTTCCGCCTCCAGTTCCTGCAAGCGTTTGCGCAGCGGCTGTTGCCGTTGCCGCTGCTGCGCTTCTCGGCGCCGGCGCTGACGCCGATCCTCGACCTCGGCACCGGCCTCCGGGCGCACGGTTTGCGAAACGGCGCGACGTTGCGCGTTCAAGTGCGTCGCGTACTGTTCCAGGTCGCCATCGAACTCGGTCACCGCGCCTCGATCTACCAACATGTATCGCTCGCATACAGTGCGCAACAGGTAACGGTCATGGGAAACCAACACCACGGCTCCCTCGAAATCCTGCAAGGCCACGTTGAGGGCGAAGCGCATATCCAGATCGAGATGATTGGTGGGCTCGTCAAGCAGCAGCAAATTGGGCCGCTGCCAAACCAGCAGAGCCAGCACCAGACGGGCCTTTTCGCCGCCCGACATCGGCCGCGCCGGCGCCAGTGCCGCGTCGCCGGAGAACCCGAAGCCCCCCAGGAAATCCCGCATGCGTTGCTCGTCGGCATCGGGCTGCAGGCGTTGCAAATGCAGCAGGGCGCTGGCGGCAGGATCGAGTTGTTCCAATTGATGTTGCGCGAAATAGCCGACTCGCAAATCCTTGGGACGCAACAACTCGCCTGCCAGCGGCGCGAGATCACCGGCCATGGCTTTGATCAAGGTCGACTTGCCGGCCCCGTTCGCACCCAACAAGCCCAGCCGCTCGCCGGGCAGGATCGTCAGTACCACTTTGCGCAGCACAGCCAGGTCGCCATAGCCGATGTCGACGCGCTCGAGCTGCATCAAGGGACTCGGTAATTTCCCGGGCGCGGCGAACTGAAAAGAAAACGGCGAATCAACGTGCGCGGGCGCGATGCGTCGCATGCGCTCCAGGGCTTTGAGCCGGCTCTGCGCCTGCCGGGCCTTGGTGGCTTTGGCGCGGAAGCGGGCCACAAAACTTTCCATGTGCGCTACTTCGCGCTGTTGCTTTTCCGCCGCCGCCTGCTGCGCGGCCAACGTTTGTGCGCGCCGCTGTTCGAAGCTCGAATAGTTGCCGTTGTAGAGCGCGATGGTGCCGGCGTCGATGTGCAGAATGTGATCGCTTACTTCGTCGAGAAAATCGCGATCATGGGAAATCAACATCAATGTACCGGCATAAGCGCGCAGCCAGTCCTGCAACCAGATCACCGCGTCCAGATCCAGATGGTTGGTCGGCTCGTCCAGCAACAACATGTCGGACCTGCACATGAGCGCCTGGGCGAGATTGAGACGCATTCTCCAGCCGCCGGAAAACTCGCGCACCGGCGCTGCAAACTGATCTGCGCGAAAACCAAGACCATCCAGCAGACGAGCGGCGCGCGCCTCCGCGCTGTAGCCGTCGATTGCGTGCAGTTTGTCATGCAGATGCGCGACTTCGGCACCTTTCTCGCAGCGTTGCGCCTCTTCAAGGCGCGCCTGTACCTGATGCAGTTCACGGTCGCCGTCGAGCACGTATTGCAAAGCACTGTCCGACACCGCCGGCATCTCCTGGGCCACGTGGGCGAGCGTCAAACCGGCGGGCAATTGGCACGCTCCGGCGTCCGGCTGCAGTTGGCCGCGGATAAGCGCGAACAAGCTCGATTTGCCGCTGCCGTTGGCACCCGTTATTCCAACCTTCCATCCTGGATGAATGATGAAGCTCGCCTGGGAGAACAGTGCACGCGGGCCGCGCCGCAGTTCCAAATCGGTGACCGTCAGCATGTTCGTTCAAGACCTTGCGTGGGCCATGAACACGGTCCGAACACGCTTGCGGATTGCCGCAATCGAAACAACGACGATGTACAAAAGCACCGCAGTCGCACCGATCTGTAGCAACGCGTCGCGGCTGGGTGCAACCGCGGCGCAACGCGATCATGCCGAGCCCGGTTTACATCACCAGCGCCGCGCGCTTCGCCGTCAACCACCTTTGCTGCATTGGGTATGGGTGCGTGAAGTTCGCCTGCGCCGCGCCGCGCCAGCAGCAGCAATCTGTCGTTGACGAAAGAGAGAATGCGCATCCCGCGCGTGTGCTGCCGCGGCGATTGCTGCAGCATCCAGTGGCCTCGAAGCAGAAATGGAACGATACTCAAGGTTACAGTGCCGCTACGGTTGGCAAAGCCCGAGGTGAATGTGTTTATCATGGGTTCCGACGCCTACGCCCAACGCACCCAGTAATTGCACCACCGACGCGCTTACCTATACTCACTTTGCAAATTCCATAGGATATTTGACGCTCCAGTCAACGCATCACGGAAGGAGAACTACATGCCGGACATCAATCAAATGATTCGCGATCAGGCCGCACACGACCCGGAAGTCGTCGATCGCATGCAGGATATCGAAGACTGGAACCGAGAAAAAGCGGTTACCATGGCCGCCGAGGAAAACATCCAGCTGGAAGCGGAACACTGGGAAGTAATCAACTTCATTCGCGAGCACTACGCGCAACACGGCCGCGCGAAAAGCGGACGCGAGTTGTCCGATCTGCTGGACGAACGATTTTCCCGACAGGGAGGGCGCAAACATTTGTACCGCCTGTTCCCGGACGGCCCCGTATCCCAAGGCAGCCGCATCGCCGGCGTGCCTCTGCCAAAATATGCCGAAGACGATTCCTTCGGTTATTCCCAATAAGAAAGCCGCGGCATCGCCGGTCTTTCCATTCCGGCGACCCTCCGAGCCGCTACCGGCGGCGCCGACATGGTAACGCTGCGCAGTAGCTTGCGGGGATGGCTCTGGCCTGCGGAATGGGCCGACCGGCTGCAGGTGTGGCTGGCTTTAGTTCTCCAGGTTGCCATTCTGCTGGTGCTGCTGAGCGCAATTCAGCAGCAGCGCTGGTTGCTGGCATTCACCGCCGCCGTCATATTCGGTCTGACGTTTTTCCCAGCGGTGGTGGCTCGACAACTGCGCGTACGCCTGCCGATCGAGTTCACGCTGATCAATTGCCTGTTCCTTTACGCCGCGTTCGCGCTGGGAGAAGTGCGCGACTTCTATCAACGCTTCTGGTGGTGGGACATACTGCTGCACAGCGTCTCCGCTCTCATGTTCGGCCTGATCGGTTTTCTCCTGGTGTATGTGTTCTACAGCAGCCAGCGGGTGCGCATGGCGCCGGTTTATGTGGCGTTGTTTTCGTTTGTCTTTGCGCTCAGCGTTGGCACCGTATGGGAGATTTTCGAGTTCTTGATGGACCTCGGCTTCGGTCTCAACATGCAGAAGTCGGGGCTGGTCGACACCATGACCGACCTCATGGTGGATGCCGGAGGCGCCGCCATTGCCGCCTGGATCGGTTATCACTATGTCCGCGGCGGCGATTCGCTGCTCGGTGATCGCATCATCCGCCGCTTCGTGAATAACAATCCTCGTTTGTTTCACCACGCGCACGTCCGGCGAAACCCACAGCAGTGATGTATCCTACCTCCTGAGTCCGTGCCGGGAGCGCGGCCTCTCCAGGGAGGTAACATGGAAAACTATTCCGACTGGGGCACCAGCGTCGCAGACGTATTCGAACGAACTGCGCAAGCGCTGGTAGCCCATCTACCCGGATTGCTAGGGGCATTGATCCTGCTGCTCGTCGGCTGGTTGGCTGCGCGTTTGCTGCGCGGCGTGGCTATTCGCCTGGTGCGTCTCGGCCGGCGCGCCGCATCGCGGGTCTCGCGTCGCGGGGATCCGCTTACCGAACGCTCGGAGCGCATCGTCGCCAGCCTGGTGTTCTGGCTGGTTATGCTGTTGTTCCTCACCGCGGCCACCCACGCACTGGGTCTTACGGTATTTACCAACTGGCTCGACCGCGTGATGTCGTATCTGCCGACCTTGCTGGCAGGCGTGCTGATCATGGTTGCCGGCTTCATGGCCGGCGCCCTGGCCCGGGATCTCATTGCGGCCGCGGCGCCGGGTGCTGCCACTCAGCGCACAATGTTGGCGCGACTCGCTCAGGGCGTGATCATATTGACCGCAGTGGTCACCGGTGCCGATCAGATCGGCATCGACGTCACGTTCCTGATGATCATCGCCGCCGTGGTAGCCGCGGCACTGCTGGGCGGTATCGCGCTGGCGGTCAGCCTGGGGGCACGCACTTTTGTGGGCAATTTGTTCGGTGCACGCAATTTGCGGCAACTGTATGCGGTCGGGCAGACTATTCGCGTTGGCGACTATGAGGGCCAGGTACTGGAATTCACCGCAACGACGGTAGTGCTGGAAACCGCCTCCGGACGGGTCAGCCTGCCGGCGCGATTGTTCGAAGAACTGCCCAGCACCTTGCGAATGGGCAACGCCGAACGCGCGGACTGATCGCCGCGGCGACGGATCCCTTATGTCCAATCACTCCAGCAGCCGCTTGACCCACGAGTACTTGCGCAATCACCCCAACGATGCGGCGCGCGTGCTCGAGCGGTTGCACGCCGAAGCGGTCGCTGCACTGCTCGAGGACGTACCTGCGCGCCTGGGTGCCCCCGTACTGGGCGCGATGTTGCCGTATTTTGCCGGCCGCTGCTTGCTTCATCTGCAACCCCCCGCGGCCGGTGCACTGCTGATGCAATTGAGCGCGCCTCGTGCCGGCGCCATCCTGCGGTCGCTGGACGCTGCCCGGACCGAGGCGATCTACTCGCATCTCTCCGCGACCCATGCATTGCGAATACGCCGCTTGCGGCGCTATCCCGAAGACACCGTAGGCGCATGGACCGACGCCGAGGTCGAGGTACTCACCGGGCAACATCTAAACGCCGAGGCGCGCGAACAATTGCAACGCAATCCGCAACGCCCGGTGCATCGGATTTATGTGATCGACGAATTGCGTCGCCTGCAGGGCGCGGTGAACATCAGTGCGTTGCTGCACGCCGAAGCGGAGCGACCGTTGGCGAGTTTGATGCAACCGCTCGCCAGACCGTTGAGTGCGCGCATGTCCCTCGACGTCGCGCGCAGACACCGCGGCTGGGCATCGGCCTGCGAACTGCCGGTCGTGGAAGCCAACGGCGAATTCATCGGCGAATTGCGCCTCGGCGCCTTGCAAGTTGCGCAGAACCGCAGCCATAACGATCACGAAAACACTTGGCTTACGGCCTTGGAAGTATTCACGGACGGATACTGCGCCGCTACGTCGGGGGTCATGCGGGGCCTGTTCGCATGGTGGAACGCAGCCGATTTCGAGGACCGCTCGTGAATCGGGAGCCGCAAGACGCCGCACGCACTTTGGATCGACGCTACCTGCTGGATTATCCGCGCGAGGCGGCGATCGTGATCGAAGACCTTGGCCCGGAGCAGGCAGCCGCACTACTCAACTCAGCGGTCGGTACCGAACTGATCGGTGCTTGGTCCTACCTGACTTTGGAAGCCCAGGAGCAACTGCTCGCGGCGCTGCAACCGGAACTGCGGCGAAGCATACTCACCGAGCTTGAGCCGGCCCGGAGTGCCGCGCTGCTGGCGCGCCTCGACCTCGACCTGCGCCGGCACTACCTGGAAAGTTTGAGCGAAAGTGTGCAGCGGGAGCTGCAAAGCATGCTCGAATTTGCCTCCGATAGCGCCGGCGCCATCATGGACCCGCGCGTCCAGCCATGGCGGGCCGAGTTGAACGCCGGCGAAGCCCAGCAGCGGCTGCGAAGCAATCCACCCCGGGAATTGCATAGTCTGTTTCTCGTGGACGACGACGGCCGGCTGCGCGGTCGGGTGGAATTACAAGACCTGCTGCTTGCGGAGCCGCAGCAACATCTGGGCAGTGTCGCCCGCCCGGTATCCGCCTGGGTGGAGGCAACCGCGCCTAAAGAGGAAGTGGTGCAACAACTGGAGCACGCACGCATGCCGGAACTGCCGGTAGTGGATTTCGATCACCGGCTGTTGGGCGTGATCCGGCAATCGAGCCTGGTGACTGCTGTGCAGGAAGAAGCCTCGCTCGACCTGCAAACCATGGTCGGTGTCAGCAAACAGGAGCGCGCGCTCTCGCGGGTGGGCTTTGCCGTGACCCGGCGCTTGCCGTGGTTGCACATCAATCTGCTCACTGCATTTCTGGCCGCGGCTGTGGTCGGACTGTTCGAAAACACGATCGCCCAGTTCACTGCGCTGGCGGTATTGCTCCCGGTAGTGGCCGGACAATCGGGAAACGCCGGTGCTCAAGCACTAGCAGTCACAATGCGGGGCTTGGCGTTGCGCGAGATCGGGCTGCGCCATTGGCCCCAAGTGGTCTGGAAAGAAGTCAACGTAGGCCTGTTCAATGGCGTTGCGGTCGCGGCAACCACCGCCATCGGTGTCTTCATTTGGAGTCGTTCGTGGGGCCTGGCCGCCATCATCGCCATGGCGATGGTGCTGTCCATGGTGGCCGCCGGTTTCGCCGGCGCGCTGATCCCGATTGCCCTGACCCGCTTCGGTCAGGATCCGGCGCAATCGTCTTCCATCGTGCTGACGACGATTACGGACGTGGTCGGGTTTTTTTCCTTCCTTGGAATCGCCACAGCGCTATCGGGGCTGTTGCAATAAGGCTTACTTCGAGAAGTGATAGTAGTTGTCGTTCAGATACTTGACCACCGCCGCCTTCTGTTCGTCGTCCCAGCCCGCCCGAGTCGCCATGGTGCAGCGATTGATCTGGGCCTGGAGCATTTTCAGGGACTGCACGCGGCGGTCCTCGCGGGTGTACACCTCGGTGCCATGGCAGGAGGTGCATTGGCTTTGCACCAGCTCCTTGGCATCGGTGGATGCAGCAAACGCGGCTCCGTGAACTGCGGTCAGGCCGAAGGTGAGAGCAAGCACATGTCGCATGGAATTCATTCGGTTCACCACCAGGACTCGATTTCGGTGCCAATAGGGATAGCAAGTGTGGCCTGAACCGCAACTGAACACAAACCGATCGGAGACCGGCACGGCTTTGGCGGGATGGGCACCCGTCGCTGGTTCCGCGGCTGCGCATTGTTCATAATGGCCGCCCCATGTAGATCCAAGTCGGTGAATCATGTTGTTCCGCAATTTGCAGCTCTATCGCATAACCCGCCCTTTGTCCCTGGATGCAGAAGCCCTCGAGCAGCGGCTTGCCGCTCACGCCGCCCGCCCTTGCGGGCCGCTGGAGCCGGCCACTTATGGCTGGGCCGCGCCCCTGGACGGCGGCCAGTCACTGACCCACGCTGCGGCTGGCTGCACGCTGCTGTGCGCCCGGCGCGAAGAACGCTTGCTGCCGGCGGCCGTGGTGCGTGAGGAATTGGACGCCAAAGTACAGGACATCGAGGCCGAGCAGGGGCGCAAAGTGGGGCGACGGGAACGCACCCAACTGCGCGATGAACTGGTCCAGACCATGCTGCCCCGGGCGTTCACCCGCAGTCAGCGGACCCTGGCTTACATCGACATTCGCAATGGTTGGCTGGTGGTTGATGCTGCCAATCGCAATCGCGCCGACGAACTGGTAACGCTGCTACGGGATTCCCTGGATAGCCTGCCGGTGCAACCGCCGGCGGTCCAGGTTGCGCCAAGCACCGTCATGACCCGTTGGCTGGCAGACGGCAGCAGCGCACCGGGCTGGACCGTTTTGGACGAATGCGAACTCCAGGACACCGATGACGAGGCCGGACGCATCGCCTGCAAACGTCAGGATCTGACCAGCGACGAAATCCGCGCCCATCTGCACGCCGGCAAGCAGGTCATCCGTATGGCACTGGATTGGCAGGAGCGGCTCAACTTCGTCCTCCACGACGACCTGTCGTTGCGGCGGCTGCGGTTTGCGGACGTGGTCGGTGAAGAACTGGATCGGGTGGAGAGCGACGACCGCGCTGCGCTTTTCGATGCCCAGTTCGCGCTCCTGACCCTGGAACTGTCGAAATTGCTGCCCGACCTGCTGCAAGCGTTGGGGGGCGAAGCGCAGGAGCAATACCGCAGCGGCGCCGCGGCCTGACGCGCCGCGGTTCAGTCGTCGTCGCGGCGCACGTCCACCGCCGCGAGCTCACCTGCGGCGTCCACCTCGACCAGGAATTCGATGGGTTGGCAGCACACCTGGCAGTCTTCGATGTAGCGCTGGCTGCCCGCCGACAAGTCCAACTCCACTTCGAGGGCTTCGCCGCAATATGGGCACGAGACCGTATAGGGCATTAGATCCATCACAGTGCCGCGCGCGAAAGCTCAATTGAACGATCGATGGGGCAGCTCTGCAATGCGCAGCCGGTCCAGGTATTCACGCCAGTAGCGCGCTTGGTTGACGGCAAGATCATACAAATGCTCCCAGGAATAGACGCCGCTCTTGTGTCCGTCATCGAAATACAGGCGTACGGCGTAGTTGCCGACAGGCTCGATGGCCTCCAGGGCCACGTCTTCCTTTTCCGCCACCAGCTCTCCTAGTCCGCGCACTTCCACCGATGGGGAGAATACGCGCAGATACTCGCAGGACAGCTCGAAGCGCTCGCCGCTCTCATATTCGAGCTCGAGCATGCGCGAAGCGCTGTGCAATCTGATTTCCGTTGGGCTGGTCGTCATGGTGATGTTCCCCAGGCTGAACGCCGCACATGATGAACAAGGTTGCAGTAGCCTTCAACCGAATAGAGTCTCGACGGGCGAAATCCGGTGCTCTCCGCGCGGCGGGAACCTGGAACGTGGAATTGTAGTACACCTGATCGCGCCGCCTACCACGCTCTGGGCGAAGCGCGCCCGGCGCACAGCGGCACGCTGCGTGAACCGGACCCAGCTGCGCCGGGGGCGCGATTTCGACGCGATTGGGCCTATAATCACGTCGCCACTGCAGGCGCGCGGGACACAACGTATTCGTCTCGCCGCACGCCGGTACGCATCCGCCAGGCAGGAGCAAAGTCTATGAGCGATCCGTCCCCAACCCGCACAGAAAACGACAGCATGGGCGAAGTCCAGGTGCCCGCCGACGCCCTGTACGGCGCCCAAACCCAGCGCGCGGTGAACAATTTTCCGCTCAGCGGCCTGCAGCTGCCGCGTGCTTTTTTGCGCGCGCTGGGCCTGATCAAAGCAGCCGCGGCGCAAGTCAACGGCGAACTGGGAGAGTTGCCAGCGGAGATCGCCGAGGCCGTTACCGCCGCAGCACATGAAGTGGCGAATGGACGATGGGATGCGCAGTTTCCGGTAGACGTTTTTCAAACCGGCTCCGGTACCAGTACCAACATGAATGCCAACGAAGTCATTGCCACGCTCGCCACTCGTCGGCTGCACTCCCCGGTACACGCACCTGTGCACCCCAATGACCACGTCAACCGCGGCCAAAGCAGCAACGATGTGATTCCCACCGCAATCCATGTCAGCGCGCGGACCGAAACCGGTCGCCGGCTGCTTCCGGCTCTGGAGCACTTGCAAAGCGTTATCGAGTCGCGGGCGGACGAACTGCGCGACGCGGTGACCACCGGGCGCACCCACCTGATGGACGCAATGCCGATCACGCTGGGGCAGGAATTGGGCGGCTGGGCACAACAGATTCGCAACTGCCGCGAGCGCATCGAAGCCACATTACCGCGCTTGTCGCAACTCGCGCAGGGCGGCACCGCCGTGGGCACCGGCATCAACGCGCATCCGGAGTTCGGCGGGCGCGTCGCGCGCACGCTCTCGGACATGACCGGAATCGAATTCACGCCGGCACAGGACCGCTTCGAAGCACTGTCCTGCCAGGACACAGCAGCGGAACTGTCGGGCCAGCTGAAGGTGCTGGCCGTCGCCCTGACCAAAATCGCCAACGATCTGCGGTGGATGAACAGCGGCCCCCTCGCCGGGCTGGCCGAGATCAGCTTACCTGCGCTGCAGCCGGGGAGCAGCATCATGCCGGGCAAGGTGAATCCGGTGATTCCTGAAGCGGTGGTCATGGCGTGTGCCCAGGTCATAGGCAACGACTTGACCGTCACCATCGGTGCGCAGGCAGGCAACTTTCAACTCAACGTCATGCTTCCGGTCATCGCGTACAACCTGCTGCAGAATGTCGAGCTGCTTGCCAACGCCAGTCAATTGCTGGCGGACAAGGCCATTTCCGGCTTCACCGCGCAGCGCCAACGCATGGAAGCGCAGTTGGACCGCAACCCCATCCTGGTCACTGCGCTCAATGGGATCATCGGCTACGAAAAGGCCGCCGCCGTCGCCAAACGCGCCTACGCGGAGGGACGGCCAATTCGCGAGGTCGCGGCAGAAATGACCGACCTTTCCGATGCAGAACTGGCGCGTCTGCTCGACCCGCGACAGCTGACTTGACATTCGTACGCGGTAACCGGGGTTCCGCTATACTCACCCCTCACAACGAAAACATGGCTCTGTTTATTGAACCCGGCGCCAGCAACGACAACTCATACACCACGAAGCAGCATTGTGATGCCGTTGTGGCTGTGCATCGCGTTCTTTTCGCTGTTCACCAGTACTTCGCCGGTCGCCCGCGCCGATCAACGCGAACAAATCGCCGCCGTACTCCTGCTCGACAGCTCCGGAAGCATGAAGCACACCGACCCCCAACGCCTGCGGGTACCGGCTGCGCAGATGTTCGTCTCGTTACTTGACGGCGGTGATCGCGCCGGGCTTGTCAGTTTCAGTGACCAAGGTTACCCGGTCGTACGACTCACCAAGGTCGACACCGATGGCCGTAAAGCGCTACTCACCGGAGCGGAAAAAGTTTCTTCCAAAGGTGTGTACACCAATCTCTACGCGGCGCTGGCAACAGGCCTGTCATTGCTCGCCGAATCGAACAGCGATGGCGCTCCGCGCTACCTCATCTTGCTCTCCGATGGCCACATGGATACCGGCGACGCCGCCCAGAATCGCGCACTCACGAAGCGCTTGCGGGAAGAGTTGTTACCGACGTTGCGGCAGCAAGGCGTTAAAGTGTACAGCATCGCTTTCACCGGTGAATCCGACACCGAGCTGTTGCAGACCATCGCTACTGACAGCGGCGGCCTATTTCAATTGATCCAAGAACGAACGGGACTGCACGACGCCTTCGCGAAAATTTTCGAGAATGCAAAATCTCCCAACATGCTCACGGTCGACGACAATCAATTCCAGGTCGACGAATCGATTCGCGAAATCACCATCGTCGCGCCGCATGCAGAAGACGACCAAGTGCGCCTGCGCGATCCCGCCAGCGGCGAAATCGACCAACGCGCCCATCCGGACGCCGTTCGCTGGATGCATAGCGCGAGTTTCGATCTCATCACCATCCCTTTACCCGAGCCGGGCACTTGGCACCTGATCACCGATCAAAACGACAACAGGGCGTACGTCGTCACCGACCTGGAGTTGGTTACGGACCTGGCGCAGAACCAATTCGAGCGCGGCCAGACCCTGGCCCTGCGGGCATGGATGACGGACAAAGGCCAGCGATTGCTGAAGGCTGAAGTGCTGGCGAACACCGAGTTCCTATTGCAGTTGCAATGGGCCGATGGCCGCCGACAGTCCATTGCGCTGAGTGCACCAGCTGCCGACGGCGTGGCCACGGCGCACATACCCTTGAACCAGTCGGGCGCGGTGCAACTCAGCCTGTATGCGCGCAGCACAACGTTCGAGCGTCAGCTGCGTCGCCACATCCAGATTGTACCGGCGATTGCGCGCGCTTCGGTTCCGACCCGCGGCGAACCGTCGTTTGTGCCGCCCCCGATCCGGCTGCCGATTCCAGAAGCGCCCGTCATAGCACCGCCGAAGCAGCGTCCGGCAGCGAATACAATCTCCTCTGTACCGCAGCGGGCGGCGCAGACCCCGGCATCGAAACCACTGCGATTCACCCGCGTGTTGCTATGGTTCGTGGTCGCGAACGGTGTGCTGGCCATCATCGTCGGCGGCGTACTGCTGTTGGCGCAACGTCGCCGCAGCCCCGTGGATCACGCGGCGCAGAGCGCCGAGGACTGAACAGTGGTGGTAATCAATTTGTATCTGTTGCTTGGCCTGCTGCAGACGTTGCTTCTCGCCTTTGTCGTGCTGGCAATATGGATCTGGAGACTGCATCGCACCCGCAGACGCATGCGCGAAACTGAATCGGAGCTGGCACATTTGCGCAGTCGCCAAACCGCGGTCGCCTATCTCGAATCCGCGCTAGGACAATCGTCTGAGGATGACGTTTCGGAAAATGAGCTCATCTGGGTCCAGATACGCAACGCCTGCTTGAGTTTCGAATTGGCGCGCGCCCGCACTGGCGAGCAGGACTCGAAGCCCGCGTTTTTGGAACTGGGGAGACGACTGGAAGCGCTACTTCAGTCGCAGCCGGCAACGCCATCGGCACAGTCGGCAATCGAACCTGCGCCGGTAATCGACGAAGAAGACATCGATTTTCCGGAAATGCTCGGTCGCCAGGCTCAGTTGCTCGAAGCGCTGCGGGTACAAGTGCACGGGGCCATCGGCAACACGCTGGATCAGCAGCGGTGCGATGAAAACCTGCACATGTTGGAACTGGTCGGACGTGAGCTGGAAATCTGCACCAAAATGATGGAAGAAGAGAACAATTTTCTGCGCGACCAAATCCGCGCATTGCTGAACGCGTCCTAGACGCCGATCTGCGAAGAGGCAAATGAAAACAATCAGCAAAACCTTTCTCACCGGCATGGCGACCGTATTGCCGGTATTTCTCACTGCATATGTGTTGTACTGGTTCGCCACTTCCGCCGAGCATCTATTGGGCACATTGCTCAAACTGGTACTACCGGAGGGTCTATATTGGCCAGGCATGGGGCTCACCGTGGCGCTGTTACTCATTCTCGCGGTGGGCATTCTGATGCACGCTTGGGTGGTACGGGCCCTGGTCAATTGGGCGGAGCGATTGCTGTATCGTATTCCGTTGATCAAGTCCGTCTACGGTTCGCTGCGGGATTTTTTCACGCTATTTGCCCAATCCGGCGAACACCCTGCGCGTCAGCCTGTAATGGTGCGCATCGGCGATACGCAGTTCGAGATCATGGGGTTCGTCATGCGCGAAGATTTCTCGGACCTCCCCGAGGGCTTGGCGGCACCGGGGAGGGTCGCAGTCTACTTGCCCATGAGTTACCAGGTGGGCGGCTACACCGCCATCTTGCCCCGGGATCGGCTGCGCGCCATCGATATGCCGATGGAACAAGCGATGCGGTTCGCACTCACAGCAGGACTAACGACTTCACCGGTGTCCCATTCGTCACAAACGTCGCCGCGAAACTGACGTCGCTCGCGCGCGTCGTACATTCGACTGGAAAACGGTCGTCTGCTCTATATGCTAGAAGGGAAACGCTGGGGAGGCTTGGCATGAAACATTTCCATGTTCGTACGTCTGCCAAGCTGGACCCCGCGGAGCCGTTATGGAAGCGCGTCCCCACCCGCGACATTGAAGGCCGACCCTACAGTGATTTTATGATGCTGATACCGCGCTTGCGCACCAAGCCCCGCCCGCTCCTGGATGCCACGATCGCGGAAATCCACGGCGTGCTGGAGCATTACCGCCGAGTGGTGGTATTTGCCGACCTGAATCTCAAGCTCAACGTTTTGTGGGTCAGCGTTCGACCGGTACCCGGCATCTGCCTGGAATTGCCGGCGGCGATCAAGTGCAGAGTGCCGGAAGCGATGCTCGTCGGGCAGCGACTCGACCCCTGATCCTGGCCGTTCACGTGCCACAATCCTTGGCGAAACACGCCCGCCAAGCGATACAATGCGCGCTCATCAAGTGCATAACGAGTCGTACATGAACCAGCCGTTCGAATACATCCAAAAAGGCGCCGACCTACCTCGGGTTCGCGATGCGCTGCAAGGCGCGCCTTACCTGTGCGTCGATACCGAGTTTATGCGCGAAAAGACCTATTACCCCAAGCTGTGCCTGCTGCAACTGGCTTCTTCCGATGCGGTGTTCTGCATCGATCCATTACAGATCGACGATCTCACGCCCATCCTGGATCTGCTTTACCAACCGGACGTATTAAAAGTGTTGCACGCCGCAAAGCAGGACCTGGAGATTTTCTATCACCTGCGCGGTAGCGTGCCCGCCCCGTTGTACGACACCCAAATCGCCGCGGCGCTGCTGGGCCAAAACGATCAGGTCGGTTACGCGACGCTGGTGCAGCAGGAACTCGGCGTAACCTTGGATAAGGCGCACACGCGCACCGACTGGAGTCAGCGCCCGCTCGATGACGGACAGCTGCGCTATGCCGCGGATGATGTCATCTACCTGCGCCAGATCTACGAAATCCAGCGCCGGGCACTGGCGGCGCGCACACGCGGCGACTGGCTGTCCGACGATTTTCGCACTTTGGCAGATTCGGCCACTTACGCCCCGGACCCTGACTCCGCGTGGCTGCGCGTCAAGGAGGCGCGGCGGCTGAAACCTTCCCAGCTGGGAGTGCTGCAACGGCTGGCGGCCTGGCGAGAACGACGCGCCATGGAGCTGAATCGTCCGCGGCGTTGGGTGATGCGCGACGAAGTGTTGGTCGAACTCGCCCGCCGGAGTCCCAGTTCGCGCGCGAACCTGGAACGAGTACGCGGCCTGGAAAAAACCCAGGTCGAACGGATCGGCGATGAACTGCTGCAGTTGATCGCCGCCGGCCGCGAGGTCGCGCCGGAGCAGTTGCCGACGCTGGAGCCGCGGGTGCAACTATCGGCGGAACAGGAAGCTTTGGTCGATGCCATGATGGCCGTACTGCGGCTCCGTGCGGCCGAGGAATCCCTGAGCCCGGCAATGCTCGCAACCCGCAGCACGTTGGCGCAACTGGTGCAGGGCGATGAGGATGTCGCCGTGCTGCACGGCTGGCGCGGAGCCCTGGTCGGCGAACCGCTTCGCGCCTTGCTGGAAGGCAAACTTCAGCTCGGGGTCGAAAGCGGCTCCCTGCGCGCCAAAATCATCAGCGGTTAGGCCGCGGCGCCGGTCTGACTTATACTAGGGCCTGTTAACACTACCGAAACGCCTGCTGCCGGCGCCGCGTTTTGTGACCCCGCAAGGCGCCGTGAGCGCGGTGTAGCCCGGCTACATAAGCGAGCGGCAACGCCGCGGGACGCAAAACGCGGCCCGGCCCTTCGGGTTGGGCCTGAGAAACCGTCAATCCAGGCGCGAGAAGCGAAGTTTGGTTGCTCCAAATGAGCGACGAGCAACGCCGAGTGACGATTTCTCAGGCCCAACAGCAGGCGTTTCGGTAGTGTTAACAGGCCCTAATGTTTCTAATGCGCCCGGTGTCAGCCGGGCGCGGCTGAATACCCCATCGCCCCCGCAAGCCACAAGGATCGGTCATGGAACGCAAGGTTGACGTAGCCATCATCGGCGCCGGCAGCGCCGGACTCTATGCCCTAGGACAAGTCCGCAAGCACACCGACAATTGGGTATTGATCAACGGCGGAGAACTCGGTACCACCTGCGCCCGGGTCGGCTGCATGCCCTCGAAAGCCGCGATTCAGGTCGCTGAGGATTTTCATCGCCGCAAGGTTTTCGATCGTCACGGCATCGAAGGTAGCGAATCGCTGTCAATGGATCTGCCGGAAGCCATGGAGCACGTGCGCGATTTGCGCGATATTTTCGTCGACCGTGTGCTCGAAGGCAGCACCGATATGATGGGTGCCGAGTTCATGGAAGGGTACGCGCGCTTCATCGAGCCCAACGTACTCGACGTCGAAGGCGAGATCGTGCACGCCGACAAGGTGATCATCGCCACCGGTTCGCGTCCCGTGGTCCCGGCCGCGTGGGAGAAATTCCGCGACCGCGTCATAACCACCGACGATTTCTTCGAGCTCGAGCACCTGCCCGCATCGGTGGCCGTCATCGGTCTCGGCGCCATTGGTTTGGAGTTGGGCCAGGCGTTGT
Organism: uncultured Gammaproteobacteria bacterium; assembly: GCA_963773585.1. Taxonomy (GTDB): domain Bacteria; phylum Pseudomonadota; class Gammaproteobacteria; order JASBUN01; family JASBUN01; genus CAVXJN01. The sequence continues at coordinate 762,433 of CAVZBR010000004.1, read as the reverse complement.
CCCGCATGGGTGTCAAGGTCACGGGCATCGACCAAGCCGACCGTATCGCCGGACTGCAGGACCCGGTCGCCAACAAAACCGCTTTGAACATTCTTGGCGGTGAATTCGACATCTGGCTGGGGGCGACGGCGGAGATCGAAATGGCCGGCGATCAGTTGCGCATTCGCAGCGACGACCGGGAAGTATTGGTGGACCGCATTCTGGCAAGCCTCGGCCGCACGCCCAACCTCGATCGCCTCGACATCGCCAAACTGGGCGTCGAGCTGGATGACCGCGGGGTGCCGCAACACGATCCCAGTACCATGCAGGTGGGCGATCTGCCCGTATTCATTGCCGGCGACGTCACCGGCACGCGGCCGATTCTGCACGAAGCGGGCGATGAGGGGCGCATCGCAGGCGTCAACGCAGTCAGCGACCAGGTGCGGGCCTTCCGGCGCAAGACGCCGCTCGCTATCACGTTCTGCGATCCCAACATCGCGGTGGTCGGCGCGCCGCTGGACGAACTCGACCCGGAAACCACAGTCATCGGCGAAATGCAGCTCGGGCCGGTGGGCCGGGCGCTGATCATGGCCAAGAACAAAGGTGTCGTACGCGTTTATGCCGACAAACACAGCGGCCGCTTGCTGGGCGGTACGCTGGTGGCGCCGAAAGCTGAAAGCTTGGCCCATTTGCTGGCTTGGTCGGTGCAATGGCAGAAAACCGTGTTCGATCTATTGACCGTGCCGTTCTACCATCCGACCGTCGAAGAAACCTTGCAGGCCGCATTGTACGACCTCAAGGACAAAGTGGACGGGCATACCGGCGACGCGCCGGAGTTGCGCCCCTTATCCTGAGCCAGTCCAGTAATCTGAGCCCGCCCGGCAATGCAAACTGCCGGCGGCGCGACCACGCGCGGCAATCGCTGCAATCGGTTCTAAGGTGGCGGGTGTATAGGTCGGCAAACGGCTTTAGGTGGACAGATGCTCGAGCAATCGACGCGCTTTCAGTGTGGTCACCGTGGCAAATGGCGCCGGCAGGTCGCAGCGTTGGCAGCGACGCTGTTGCTCGGCGGCTGCGTGAGCGAAGTGCCGGAATCCATCCGGCTGCCGCCGAGCGCTGCCGTAAGTCCTGCGGAAGCCCGCGCCGATCCACAGCATCTGGTCGGGGTGACGGTACGCTGGGGCGGCATCATCGCCAAGGTGGAAAATCGCCGCGAACAAACCGTGCTGGAGGTAGTCGCGCGCCCGCTTGGCCGCGACGGCAGCCCGCTGGAGGTCGAGTCGTCTCACCTGGGTCGATTTCTCGCTCGGGTTCCCGGCTTTCTGGATCCGGCACTGTATGAGGTCGGTCGCGCAATCACCGTGCGCGGCCAGTTCGAAGGTGTCGAAACCAAGGCAATCGGCGAATTTCCCTACCGCTACCCAGTGGTGGACGCACGGCAGCATTTTCTCTGGCAACCGCCGCCCGAGCCCCGGGCCCGGGATTACGATCCGTACTGGTACGATCCCTGGTATCCGTTTCCGTGGTGGCATCGGCCACCCTATTACTGGTGAGCGAACGACTCATGCGTAGACTGGCCGCGTTGACCGTCTGCCTGCTGGCGCTGGCAGGATGCGCGACGACACCGACATTCGATACCGCCGGCGTCGACAAATCCCTTACCCCTCGATCAGCGGTGGCGATTGCACCTTCCAGCATGGGCCGGCGCGTCCAGTGGGGCGGCGTAATTGTGAAAACAAGCAACTTGCGCCAGCAAACCCAATTGGAGGTACTGGCATATCCGCTGGACAGCGCTGGCGAACCGGACCTGGAGGCCGCTCCGCAGGGCCGCTTTCTGCTGTCGCAACAGGGTTACCTGGAGCCGGTGGACTATGCCGCCGGACGCTTGCTGACGGCTGTCGGCACCGTCGCCCGCGTAGAGCACGGCCGAGTGGGCGAAGCCGACTACCAATATCCAGTGGTCGACGCAGCGCAGTTGCACCTTTGGCCGAAGGAAACGCCCTATCCACAACGAGGGGACTCGAACGTCCATTTCGGCATCGGCGTAATCCTGCACTGAACGTCGCCGCACTGCTCAGAAAGCGGATTCCATGGCCGCCAAACCTGAACTCAAGGTCAGCGTATTCTCGGATTACATCTGTCCGTTCTGCTACGTCGGCAGTCGGCGTCTGTTGCGACTCAACGACTGCTACGACCTGAGGATCAACTGGTGCGGATTGGAGATCCACCCCGATACTCCTGCCGGGGGCATGCCGGTAACGGCGCTTGGCTATGCGCCGGCGCAATGGGATGCACTGATGGCGAATCTCAACCGTCTCGCCACTGCAGAAGGTCTGCAGCTTTGCGAACGCACCTTCACTACCAATTCCCATCGCGCGCTGCTGTTGGCCGAAGCGGCCAATCAAATGGGCGCCGACGCTTTCTATCGACTCCACGAAGCATTGTTCGATGCATTCTTCCGGCAGGGGCGTAACGTCGGCGACGCGGGAGTATTGCGGGATATCGCCGCTGCCTGCGGCATCCCGAAGGCGTTGGTCGAAGAGGCGTGGCACGAGCCTCGCTACCGGGAACGCCTGCAATCGAATCTCCGCCACGCGGCAGAATTGGGCGTCACCGGCGCGCCCACATACGTATTCGGTCGGCGGCTGCTGGCCGGCGCAGTGGAGGAATATCAACTGCGGGATGCGGCACGGCAGGCGCTCGAACCAAACGCGACCTGATCCGAAGATGCGACTGACCCGGTTTGCCGTACCTCGGCCGCGGGGGGCTTATCACGACTCGCGTTCCCCTGCTGGGCGGCCCTGCCGCGTGCTACAGGACCAGGCTGCAGGCGCGTTCCGCAAGTGTCAGTTGTCCGCGGACTCGACTTCGGAAACGGCGCGATCGCGGCCCGCTTGTTTGGCGGCATACAAAGCAGCGTCGGCGCGCTCCAGCAAAGTCAATGTGGTATCGCCCGCTCCGAAAACGGCTACCCCAACAGACACCGTCACGCTATCGAGTTTGGTGCCGCTGGACTTGTGGGTCAGTCCGGAGGTGCGGATGGCCTTGACGATGTTCTGGGCGACGGTGGTCGCGTTGGCGAGGCTGGTCTGCGGCAATACCACCACGAATTCCTCGCCGCCATACCGGGCCAGCAGATCTCCGCCGCGGGTGTTTTTCGCCAGCGCGCGAGCGACATACTTGAGAACTTCGTCGCCGACCACATGGCCGTATTTGTCGTTGAACTGTTTGAAGTGGTCGACATCGACCATCAACAAGGAAAATCCGCCTGCGGCCAGCCCCTGTTCGACATAAACAGATAGTTCGCGATCGAGCCCGCGGCGGTTCAATACACCGGTCAACGGATCGCAGGTAACTTCGTGCTGCACCTGCTGGAATTCCTGGCGCAGCGCCTCGAGCTCGCCGCAGGTGGATTCCAGATGGGACTGGATCTGCTCGCCGGCGGCCTGCATGCGGCGGGTTTCGGCGATCATTTCGCTGATCACTCCGCGTACGGCCCCCAGATCGAGGCGGCTCGATAGACGCTCGGTGGCGTACATCAGACGTTGTTTGTAGCGCGCCAAGCCGTCGCCCCCGGCTGAGAGTGCGTACAGCGCGTCGGCGAAGATGCGCGACAATTCGTCCCGTACTCCAGCCACCACAGCATCCTGCAGATCGCCCGAGACATACTTTCGGAACAGGTCGTCCATGAGTTCCTGCGTCGCAGGGTGGGTTCCGTCCAGCGCCCGGTCCGCCTCGGCGCATAATTCGGGATTGCGACGCGACAGGAATTCGTACGCCACCGCGTAATTGTCGGGCCTGGCGGGCAGATTCTGTTCGCTGATCCATGGCAGCGCGACGCGCGCGATCCTTGCCGCCTCTTCGACGGTCTCAGTGTAGCGCTGAGTCATAGCGACCCCCTCAAAAACGTGATATTCGGATCCCATCCCCCGCGGTAGTTAACCACACTGGCGCCACGTTTAACACCAGCCGGTCAACTGCGGATGCCGTAACCGCTGCGCAGCATCATGACACTGACGGTGAACAAAACGGCGATGAACCCCAGGACGATACCGTAGGAAAGCACGATGTTGATGTCGGAAACACCGAGGATGCCGTAGCGGAATGCGTTGACCATATACAGGATCGGATTAATCAGAGAAAGTTTCTGCCAGACTTCCGGCAACATGCTGATCGAATAGAACACGCCGCCGAGGTAGGTGAGCGGGGTGAGAATGAAAGTGGGAACGATCGAAATGTCGTCGAAACTCTTGGCGAATACACCGTTGATGAACCCGCCCAGTGCAAACAGCACCGAAGTCAGCATCACCACGCTGAGCATGATGAACGGATGCAGGATGCGAAAATCCGCAAACACCAGTGACACTGCCGTCACGGCCGCGCCCACCGCCAGTCCTCGGGCGAGGCCACCGGACACGAATCCAAGCACCACCAGATACTCAGGAATGGGCGAAACCATCAGTTCTTCGATGTGACGCTGGAACTTGGAACCGTAGAAAGAGGAAACCACATTCGAATAGGAATTGGTGATCACCGCCATCATGATCAGGCCCGGGACGATGAATTCCATGTACGGGTATCCGCCCATGGTGCCGATGCGCGAACCGATCAGATGGCCGAAAATCAAGAAGTACAAGGCGGTCGTAATTACCGGCGGCAGCACCGTTTGCAGCCAGATGCGAGCGAAGCGCAGCACTTCCTTGATGACGATGGTCTTGAACGCGATGTACTTTTCGTTGAATGTCACGAGCTCTCCACCTCGGCTTCGCCATCCCCCACCAGGTGGACAAACAATTGTTCCAGGCGGTTGGTCTTGTTGCGCATCGACAAGACGTTCACACCCTGGGCGCTCAGGGACGCGAACACGTCATTGACGCCCTGGCGCTTGGAGATCTCAACTTCCAGGGTGTGATCGTCGACCAGCAGCGCCCGGTGACCGTCGAGCTTTGGCGGCGCGGTCAGTGGCTGCGCCAGATCAAACACGAAGGTTTCCATGTCCAGCTGCCCCAGCAGGCGCTTCATGCTCGTGTTTTCGATCAGGCGACCATGGTCGATGATGGCAATGTTGCGACACAGATTCTCAGCTTCCTCGAGATAGTGCGTGGTGAGGATGATGGTCGTGCCGCGTTGATTGATCTGGCGCAGGAAGGTCCACATTGATCGGCGGATCTCGATATCGACCCCGGCGGTGGGTTCGTCCAGAATCAATAGCCGCGGCTCGTGCACCAGGGCCCTGGCGATCATCAAGCGGCGTTTCATGCCGCCCGAAAGCGCCCGCGCCATATCGCGACGCTTGTCCCACAGCCCAAGTTGCTTCAGGTACCGTTCGGCACGCTCGAAAGCCTGGCGCCTCGGAATACCGTAATAGCCCGCCTGATTAACCACGATTTCGATAACAGGTTCGAAACCGTTGAAATTGAATTCCTGGGGCACCAGACCGATACAGGTCTTGGCGCTCTGGAAATCCGTGTCGATGTCGTGACCGAATACCAGTACTTTGCCATCGGTCTTGTTGATCAGCGAAGTGACAATGCCGATGGCAGTGGACTTGCCCGCACCGTTGGGTCCCAGTAAAGCAAAGAAGTCACCTTGCTCGACATCCAGATCGATGCCTTTCAAGGCTTGCAGACCACCGCGGTAGGTCTTGGTCAGATTGCGGATCGATAATGCCTGGGTCATGGGAAGCGGGCTGCGGAACGGGAATCAGATCGGCGTGGAGCCGGACGCGAGTGTAACACAGGGGCGCTGCAGCGCCGATCAATGGGCGAGCGGCCGAGGTGCGCGGCGCTGGTAACGATCGAAGCAGTCCAGTACCTCGCTGGGCGCACCCATTTGCGACATGCGTCGCACGCCTTCGTTGAAAAACGGTCCGGCATCCTCCGGCAGGCGGCCCAGCAAGGCGTCGAACGCCGGTTCCATGGTGTCAACGTCCAGGGATCGAGCCGCGACAATGGCACGGTTCAGGTGCAGCACCCGCCAAGGCCGGGCCGCATCCAGGCGCTCGAGGTCACCACGCAAGCTCGCCGGCGCGGCTTCGATCACCTCTCCCATTACCTCGCTCAAGCGGCGCAGGCGGTCATGTGTTTGCACGCGATTGGCGACCTCTGCCAAGGCATTGGTGAGAGACTCCCATTCATCCCAGCCGCCACCGTGGCGCAGAATCCAAAGCGCCATCGGTATCTGCAATTCCTCCAACCGGCGGTCCAACCCATCGCCGGCCGCCGCTGGCAGGCTGGTGCGCAAACCATCGAGCAAGGCATGCCCGTATGTGCCAAGCTCGGTGATCTCGTCCGCCGTCAGCGCCGACGGGTCCGCCTCCTCATGCTGGCGCTGGGCGCGTTGCAGTACCTGGCTGAGCTGCGCCAATCCGGCAGCATATAGATTCAGGTCCGCGGCCGCCTCGGTGTCTTCGCACACCGACAACAACTGCGAAACGATCGTTTCGAACGCGGCTGCAAGATCATCCGCCGAAGCGGCGTCGAACTCCGGCGTCGATTCATTCATCCTGTCAGCTCGCGTCGTGCATGCAGGGCACAGGACCCTGTTTCTGCATCATAGGTGATCACTGCTTCGCCGCGATCGAGCTGGCGTCGCACCTGCGTCACTTTGCTCGACCGCGAGGCCTCGTCAGCACCGTAGTCGGTTCCATCGCGGGTAACGAAGTCCTCGATCAACGCCGTCAGCGTATCGGGTTCCAGTGCGTGATGCGGTATTTCAAGCATTGTCGTATCCCGAAATCAGGCGTGCTGCAGATCCGGTACGCCGATCCAGAAGTCGTTTTCCTTGGCGAGCAGCTCCTGCCATGGCACGTAGTGCGAACCATCGCAGGAGAAGGTAAGGCTGACCAGTCCGTTGAAAATGTTGAGCGACCCAGCTCGTAGATAAAGATTTTCGTCAACGAAACGCAGGTCCCGCAGACGCTCCAAAATCGGCCGCACTTTTTTTGCGGGCACCACTGCCTGCGGCGGATATTCGCAGCGCGGGTACGCCAGGCACATGTCCGGATCGATAAGAGCATCGATGTCGAGCAACCGGTAGCGGTAGGGGTCGGAAACGAGGTACGCCACCGCGCGGTTGCTGGAAAAATGCACGGTGACATGAAATACACCACGGTCGATGATCAGTTCCTCGAGCACGGCTTGCACTTCATCGATGTGGTGATCGAGCATGCTGTCGCTGCGACGTTGCGAAAACACCGCACCGCGAATCGCGGGGTCACCCTTCATTTGCCGCCAATGGGACGGCTCTTCGTATAGCTCGCGAGTGATCGGAAGGTCGCGCAAATCGAAATCCGCGCCAATATAGCCGAGCACGTGTCCGTCTTCGCGCTTCACCACCTGCACCGCGCTCAGTGACGGACGCCGGGCCCGCAAGCTCACATATGCATCGGAAAGCACCAGATCGTGTTTCGGCAACTGCGCCATATACGGACGCGAGGAGCGGTCGCGGCCAAAGTCCTTGGTGATCAGGCCGGCGTGGCTGACGTTGTCGCTGATCTGAACGCGATCTGTGCCGACCGCATACAGAAACTTGCAATACGTCAACCCGCTGATCGCCTCGGTCAGCACACGGTTCAGCGCTGTACGGTCGCCCCAGACACGGCTTGCCTCGACCGCCAATGTCGCGAGCGGCGCGATCAGCATCGTCTCTAACGCTTCCCGCTGGCTGGCGACACTTTGTTGCAAAGTACTCGTCATATGGATCGCCACACGCTTTTAGGTGAGTGAATTATAGCGCCCTACACATTTCAACGTAACGTACGCGCGGGCGCCTGTCTGCCAGCAACTACGCCCCAAATAAAGAAGCGCTGGCCCGCACGCCTAGCCTCTGTTCAATGGCGGCACCTGCACGGAGGCCGCCGCCCGACGAGGAGGCGTGCGATGACCGAAGCCGAACGAGAATTGCTGGGCCGACGCGCAAGGTTACGGCGCGCTGCGCTGCTGGGCGGAACCGAAGTTATCCCTGTGTTGAGCGTGGATAACCCGGCGCTTGCCGATCAGAAGGTTCCCCGCGAGCTGGTGCACTACCGCGAACGTAGCGAGCCCGATAGCAGTTGCGGTTGCTGTGCACTGTTCCTGGCGGGCGAGAACGCCTACGCGCCCGGTGTGTGCCGGTTGGTTGCGGGAATCGTCTCTCCGCTTGCCGGCTGCGAAGCCTTCGCGGCTGCGCACGGACCGTAACCCGCGAGGTACGACAAAGCGGCCGCCGTCGACCCGACTTGAATTTGGCCACATCGGACCCGATGCTATAACCCAGTCACTCGCAATTGGGGATAAGCGCGGTCGATGGAATTCAAGGATTACTACGACATCATGGGCTTGGCGCGCGATGCTTCTCAGGACGACGTGAAGCGCGCGTATCGTCGTTTGGCGCGCAAATATCACCCAGATGTAAGCAAAGAACCGGAGGCGGAAACCCGTTTCAAGGAGGTCGGTGAAGCCTACGAGGTCTTGAAGGATCCTGAGAAGCGCGCGGCCTACGACCACTTACTGGCGGGCGGGCACCGCGGCGGCGAAGAATTTCGCCCGCCTCCTGGCTGGGACAACGGCTTCGAGTTCAGCGGCGGCGGCTTTCGCGATGGCGCCGACGCGAGTGCGTTCAGCGATTTCTTCGAATCGTTGTTCGGAGCCGGCGGCTTTCGTGGCGCAGGCGCCCGGCGCGGCAGCGCTCGCGGGCAAGATCACCACGCCCGGGTTCAGATCGATATCGAAGATGCATACAGGGGCGCCACTCGCTCCATCACCTTGCAAGTCCCCGAGGTCGGCGCAGATGGTCACGTGCGGACCCGTGCCCACACCTTGAACGTGAAAATTCCGCCGGGAGTGCGCGAGGGCCAGCAGATACGGCTTGCCGGCCAGGGTGCACCGGGCGCAGGTAATGCTCCCGCCGGCGACCTGTACCTGGAAATTCTGTTGGCGCCCCACCCTGTGTTCCAGGCTGAAGGACGCGACGTCTACGTCAGTCTGCCCATCACCCCGTGGGAGGCCGCGCTGGGCGCCAAGATCCCAGTCCCGACGCTGGGCGGTAAGGTGGAAATGAAAATCCCGGCTGGGGCGCAATCTGGCCAGAAGCTGCGGCTCAAGGGTCGCGGGCTGCCGGGTAGTCCGCCGGGGGACCAGTATCTGGTGTTGCAGATTCATGCTCCGAAAGCGGAGTCGCAAGCGCAACGCGAAGCCTATGAACAGCTGGCGCGGGCAGGCGCCTTCAATCCGCGCGAGCATCTGGGGGTTTGAAATGGCCAAGGCACCGAACACCACCCTGGTCGTGATCGCCGAAGAACGTCAGCTGAGCCTGGGCGAAGTTTGCGAATGCTGCGATCTGGCCGTCGATCAGCTGTTGGACCTGGTCAGCGAGGGCCTGCTCCAGCCGGAGGGCCCGGAACCGCGGCGTTGGCGGTTTTCCACCAACGACATCGCCCGCCTGCGCACCGCCCTGCGTCTGCAACGGGATCTTGAGTTGAACCTCGCCGGCGCAGTGCTCGCCTTACAGCTCCTGGACGAAGTGCAGATCCTGCGCGCACGGGTACGTCTTCTGGAACAACTGATGGATTGAGGCGCCCGAGTCAAAGCCGCGGTACTTCCTCACCGGCATGGGTCTTCTCGTACAGGCGCTGATGCTCGATGCAACGGGTGGCCGTGGGATAGGCTTGCAGGCGCTCGTAAGCGACGGCTTTGCCGCACTCGACGCACATTCCGTAGGTGCCTTCCGCCATCCGCTCCAGCGCCTCCTCTGTCGCGCGCAACTCATCGATGTGTTGATCAATGATCGCCAGATTTAAATCAGAGAGCAGATCGGCTACCGAAGCTTCCGCGTTATCGTGGACACGCCCGGCAAGATCCTGGAAGCTTTGATCATCGGATTCCGACAGTTCGACGCGTATGTCGTCGAGCAGCTCACGGCGACGCGCCCTCAACATCCCCCGCAAGTCTTCCAGCTGCTGCTTGTTCAATTTCGATTCCATGGTGTTGGCCTCCTTGTGCGCGCTGCAATCACTGCGCGACGATGGGCGTGATAATAACCTCAACCCGCCGATTCAATGTCCGACCTTCGGGCGTCGCGTTGGAAGCACGAGGCTGGCTTTCACCGCGACCGAATGCGCTGACCCGCTCGGGGATCACGCCGTTGGATAAGAAGTATTGCTGCACTGCTTGGGCACGGCGCTCTGACAGCTGTTGATTGTAGGCGTCGCTTCCGGTCGAATCGGTATGCCCTACCACGGCCAATTGGGTTTTGCCGTAGCGCTTGAGCACATCCGCAATCTTATCCAACGTACTGTAGAAGCCGGGCTTGATCTGTGCCGAATCGACGTCGAATGAGGTTTCGCTGGTCATGGTGACGCGCAGCTGGTTCTGCGGCAATGCGTCCACCGCCACCAGTCCGGCGTCGATCTCAGGGCGCAATACCCGTTCAAAATCCTGCTTCTGCTTATCCATGTACGTGCCGACCAAGCCACCGGTGATGCCGCCACCGACCGCGCCGATCAGGACGTTCTTCTTGTTCCCGCTGGTCAATCCGACTGCGGCACCGACCCCGGCACCGATCAAGGCGCCTTTTTCGGCGTCGGTCATGGGCCGGGTACGTCCGTATTGATCGGTGGCGCAGCCACTGGTCACCAGGGCCACGCACAACGCGGCGACGGTCATGGATGTGCGATATTTCATTGCTTGCTTCTCCTGATGACAAATGACTGAGGCCGGCTCCTATCGGGGCGATAAGCGCACAGCAACCAACTTGTACTGCACCGTAAGTTGGTCCTGCACGGCGATCGCGCCGAGCAGGATCTTCAAAGGCTGGATACCAAACAAGTGCTGGTCGAAATTGAACGACCCGGATGCATACAGCCGAGCGCCCTGCTGCCGCACCCGCACAGGGACCACCATCTCGCGCAGCACGCCGTGTATTGCCATACTCAGACGTACGTCGACATCCGGCAAAGCGCCGTCGACCGATTCCGAGCGTAGCTGAATCTGAGGAAAGCGCTCCCCGTCCAGCACGTCCGGACCGAGCATATTGGCGCGAGTCGCGCGCACTGCTTCGTCGTCCGGTGTCGCGGCAAATCCGGGACCGGCCGCTTTGCGCGCCTGAGCGTCATCCACGATCAAGCCCAAGACCGGAAACTGCAATCGGAATCTTGACGCCTGCAGTGCCTCGGGGCGGTATTGTATCTCGCCCTGGATTCCGGTCGCCGATATCACGTGATTGTGTCCCAGCTTCGCCAATGGACCGGCGCTGTACACCAGTATCCGTACTTGGGTTTCGGCCGCCAACAACTCGTAGTCCTGGGCACGAGCGTCCGCTGTTACCAACAGCAGGCACAACAAGCCGAGGTTCCGCGCCAACCGGTTGCCGCCCTTCATCCCGACAATCCCCTGCGTCTATAATCTGCAATCCGCTTCCGGAGCCTAGTATATGAAAATGGCAAGCCCAATCATGCAATTTGCGCCACTTTTGTTCGCGCTGCTGCTGGCGTTCGCGCCGCTCGCGGACGCCGCGGCCGTAGCCGAAGTCAACGGCGCGGCCGTCACGTCGAAAGACCTTCAACAGGCATTGCAGGAATTCGCCGCCAGCCGGGGCGCAGACCCGTCTTTGCTGCGCCAGTCACCGCAATTCCCGCAACTGCGCGACGCATTGCTGCGCAGCCTGATCGAGCGCGAGTTGCTATGGCAGGCGGCACGCGAACACTTTGCAGCATCGGACAGCCAGGTAGCGGAGGCAGTGGCCCGGGTCCGCACCCAGTTGGGCGGCGAACAACGATTTGAACACGCTTTGCAAGCCCAGGGACTAACAGAGAAGTTCATCGCCGAACGGCTACGGCACGATCTCAGCATTCAGGCCTACCTCCAAAAGGAAGTGTACGCGGGAGTGGCTGTGACCGACTCCGATATCCGGGATTTCTATCAAGCCAACCGCGGTCGGTATCGCAGCCCGGATTTGCTGCACCTCGGGGATATCCTGTTCGCGCAAGCAACCGACTCCGACCCTAAAGCCCGGGCCGAGCAGGTTCACACGAAAATCGCGCAAGGCGCCGAGTTCGGTTACATGGCCCACAAACAATCTGCCGACATCAGCGCCCGGAATGGCGGCGATCTGGGATTCGTGAATGCCGAAGATCTGGGGACCGAATTGGCCCCGGTCGCCGCGGGCCTCAAGCCCGGCGAAGTATCCGAACCCCACCCCGGCCCGGGCGGCATTCACATACTGCAATTGATCTCACGTCGCCCCGGTTTCCAGGCGTCCCTGGCGGACGTGCACGACATGATTCGCGATCAACTGTTGGAGACACGTCGCGAACAAGCACTGCAGGCGCGACTGCAACAACTGCGTGCCGCAGCGAAGATCACGATCCCAAAGTAATGTTGCAGAGGCACACCGAAGCACGGTTGCTGCACATGACTTTGCCGATTGCCGGCGACGGCAGCGCGGGGACAATCATTGCCAATGGCCTCTGGCAGCGGCCTGTACGTTGCTTGACGACTCTGCATTCGCGATGATTGCCGGCCCTCTCCCGGGCCGGTTTCTTTAATGTTCGCCGATTAGTCCACAGAATGGCTGGTTCGCGCTTGTCGCCGGACGGCCACAGTGTTGCAATTACCCATTCTCCGGCATCCCACATCAAGCTGACTATTGGAACAGGCTGTCGCCATGAGCCGCCCCGTCGCCGTCATTGTCATCCTTGCTTTCTTTTCGCTACCGCTCGCCTCTTGGGCGCAAAACACGTTGTACGTGACCGACAAGTTGATACTGGGCTTGTATGCGAAGCCGGAGACCAGCGCGGACAATCTCGCCACATTGGTGAGCGGGACGCCGTTGCAGGCGTTGGAGCGCGGAAAATACTTCACCCGCGTACGCACTCCCGACGGTACCGAAGGCTGGGTGAAATCGGCTTATCTAGTCGAAGAAAAACCACCGCGGCTGATGCTGGACGAAGCCCAAGCCGCGAACGAACAACTCAAAACGCAACTGCAGCGCACGCGCCGCGAACTCGACCAATTAAAAGTGACGTCTTCCGATGCGGATACGCAGCTTCAGAAGCTGCGAGTTTCCCGCGATCAACGCAGCACCGAACTCGAACGACTACAATCTCAGAACCTGCAACTGCAACAGCGCGTCGCATCGCAGCAACGTAGCGTGCCGTTGAACTGGTTGATCGCCACCGGCGTACTGACTCTCGCACTGGGTGCATGGGCCGGCTATGCCTGGATCGATTACCGCATACGGCGCCGGCACGGAGGTTTTCGCATTTACTGAGAGCGCAACTGGAACCCCTTGCCGCCCGTACTATCCTGAAAATCAGGTCATCGAACAAACCAAATCTACCGAACTGCCCAAGTTTTTATGCCCTTTCGCGGTGGGCGCGGTTCAGTACGGACAGCATTCTGCAAGGAGGCAGGCATGGACGTTTACGATGTAATCAAGCGTCAACACGACACGACCCGAAGTACGCTCGAACAGCTGAGCGACACCACTTCGCGCGCCGAAAAAACGCGGAAGCAACTGTTCGATAGTTTCAAGCGCGACCTTTGGGCCCACAACAAAGTCGAAGAGGCGGTTTTTTATTCGGTGCTCCGAAACTACAAAGATATCCGCGACGAAGCACTGGAAGCATTCGCAGAGCATCATGTGTTGAATTCGCTGGTCGAAGAACTGGAAACCATACCGGTCACCGACGACAATTGGACCGCAAAGTTTTCCGCCTTGACGGACGTGCTGTCTCATCACATGCAGGAAGAAGAAGGTGAAGTTTTCGGCATGGCGCGCAAGTTGCTGTCTGCGGAACAAGCTCACGACATGGGCAGGAAGATTGAATCGCGGCACCGTGTGGTGGTCGCAGCGCTGGAACCGCTCAGCGCTGGTTGAGCGCGTACCGCGGCGCGCTACGTCGACTGAAGTGCACCGCCAGCAGCAGTGCCGCGCAGGTGAGACCGCACACCAGTCCGTACCACAGGCCGCGGGCGCCGAGCCCGCAGCGCAGTCCCCAATACCAGGCAAGTGGCAAGCCAATCCCCCAGTAGGAAAACATGTTGATCGCCAACGGCCACGCCGTATCCTTCAACCCGCGCAGCGCGCCCATCGCCGTCACTTGAACGCCGTCGGATAGCTGAAACAACGCGGCGATGGCGAGCAACTGCACCGCCAAGGCGGATACCGCGGCGTCGTTGGTATACAAGGCGACGATGGAACCCGGCGCCGCAATCATGACCAATGCCGAAATACCCATCAGCGCCGCGCCCATGCTCATACCCACATATCCGGCGCGGCGGACTTCCATCGCCGCACCCGCGCCCGCCAATTGCCCGACCCGGATCGTGACCGCCATGGATAGTCCCAACGGAATCATGAACATCAGCGCGGCATAGTTCAGCGCGATCTGGTGGGCGGCGGTCGCTACCGCACCGAGCCGCCCCATCAGCAGGGCGACCGCGGAAAACAAGCCCACCTCCAGCACGATGGTCAAGGCGATGGGCACGCCCAGACGTAGCAAACGCCACAGTGCGGCGGGATCCGGCGCCTCGAAGCGGCTCCAGAGTGCCAAGTAACGGAACCGGCGCTGCCAAGCCAGATACGCCGATATCAACAGCGCGTCGGCCCACAACACAGCGGCGCTGGACCAGCCGGCTCCCGCCGCCCCTAGGCGCGGCGCACCGAGATGCCCGAACATCAGCACCCAATTGCCGAACGCGTTCAATGGCAGGGCCGCCAGCTGGATGTACATGATCGGCCGGGTCTGGCCCATCCCTTCGGCCACATACCGCCCCGCGAGGTACAGACACACGGCCGGCATGCCCCAGGCGATGGCGTTCAAGTAGGCCTGGGTGATCGGACGCAGCGTCGCGGCTACCGCGAATGGCGCCATGGCGGCGCCGATCCCGACCACTGCAGGCGTTGCCAGCAGCGCCAAGGCCAGGGCGAGCCACAGCCCTTGGCGAAACAGCGGTCCGATCTCCTCTTGTGCCGCCGCGCCCACCAACTGTGCGGTGCTCGGAGATAGCGCCAACAGCACCCCGACACATGCCAGGTACACCGGCACGAACAAGCTGCTACCCAGCGCCACTGCCGCCAAGTCCAGCGCGCCGAGACGCCCGGCCATGACGGTGTCGGTGAAGCCCATGCCGACCTGGGATAGCTGGCTGACAATCAGCGGCGCGCCGAGTCGCGCCAGCACTTTTGCTTCAGCGCGAAGTTCGATGGACCAATTGGGCGATTTTGCAGTCACGGGCGCTGGCAGCGGCGAAACGCCCATGATAACGGCCGCCGCCCCCGGCATGCACCGCCCGCGGGGCGACTCGGGACCGGGGTCCGGCCGGAGAACTCAGTTCGCGCCGTTGCGGGCGATGAAGTCGGTGATCATTTCGGTCGGCACCGCGCCGACCTGCTCCGCACGCAGTCTACCCGTTGGATCGTAGATTAAGAACGTCGGTGTCCCGCGCCAGGGCTGGCCGGTAGCCTCGGTATAGATACCCGCGACTTCCTCGGGCTCGCCGATCAGGTTGGGGAAATTGATGGAATTGCGGTCGATGAACGCTTTCGCGTCGGCGATGCCGCTGGCGCCATCCATGGATATTCCGAGCACACGCGCATCCTTGTCACTGTGGAAAGTGTGAAAGTCGACATAGTGAAATGCTTCCTTGTTGCATATCAGGCAGTCCGACGCCCAAATCATCACGACCGTCCATTTTCCTTTGCCGGTGTAGTCGGAGATGCTGCGGGCATGGCCCTGCATATCCGTCAAGCCGCCTGCCTGCGCTATCGGCAGCAACAACAATCCAATCAACAGCCCGACAGAGACTCGCCACAGCACCTTCATACGACCTCCCCGAAACGCATCCCGCAACCTGCGATCAATAAGAAAGGGCGCGCAACCCTAGCGCATGAGAACACATGCCGCCGGAAAAGTTCCCGCGTCTGTGCGCGAAAATACCCATCGTCACGATCCAAAACAAGATTTGCGTAGTGTCGGCGCAAAGCCCATAAATCCCGTGCCAAACCTAAAGATGTCAGCCGCGGCATGGTGCCGCGTGCTCGGAGGATGAACGAAATGACTACCAGGATCGTGAACTTTCGCGGCGCCACTCTGGCTGCGCTACTGCTCCTAACCAGCATGGCCTACGCCGGCGACGATCGCCAGCCGGCCGAAAACGGCTATCACACCCAGAAAGTGGTGTATCACATCAATGACGCCGAGGGCGCCGGCGCGGCACTTCGTAACGTTGCCAACCATCTCAATGCGGTCGGTGACAAGAATATCGAAATCATTGTCGTCACCCACGGCAAGGGCATCGACTTTCTGCTCGAAGGGTGGGCGGACAAGGACGGCAAGAGCTACGAAGAAACGGTCCAGGGCCTGGCCAATCGCGGCGTAAAGTTCGAGGTCTGCAACAATACCCTGCGTGGCCGCAAGATCGACGCGGATAAGGTCAGCATGAATGCCAAGGTCGTGCCGTCCGGCGTCGCCACCCTCGGCGAACTGCAGCAGCAGGGATACGCTTACATCAAGCCGTAGTGGCTTTACCCTGCCTTCGGGCTACAGGTCCGAAGGCAGGATGGCTTCTCCACCGCAACCTGCAAATCCTGCGACCAAGAGCCTCAGGGACGGCGACTCTTGCCCCATGCCACGGGCAGACCGAAACCGGCATTCGCGTGCCGGATGAGATGGCGATTGTTATAACTTCAAGCGCACTTCATAGTGCGACCGGCGCGCCACCGCGAAGTGCCGCGCCATGATCAGCGGGCTCGGCGGCGGCGTCAGCAACGTCACCACGACGATCGCCAATGTTGAAAAAACAAAGCCCGGTATCAGTTCATAGAGATCGAACCAGCCGCCTTCCAGGCCGCGCCACACCATCACGGTCACGCCGCCGACGACGATACCCGCCAATGCACCGGCCACGTTCATGCGCGGCCAAAACAGTGCCAATAACAGCGTCGGCCCGAATGCGGCCCCGAACCCGGCCCAGGCGTATGCCACCAGGTCCAAAACCTGGCTGTGCGGATCCAGGGCCAACCACGTGGCGAGGCACGCAATCACCACCACCGCCGCCCTTCCCACCGCGATCAGCTCTCCCGGCCGCGCCTGGCGTCGGAATAAAGCCTTGTAGAAGTCTTCCGCCAATGCCGAGGACGACACCAGCAGTTGCGAGTCCGCAGTGCTCATGATTGCCGCCAGTATCGCAGCCAGCAACACACCGGCGACCAGCGGATGGAACAGTACGCTGACCAGCACCATGAACACAGTTTCAGTGTCCGGACCGCGCAGTGGCTGCTGCAGGTAGACGCTGCCGACGATCCCGACCAGGGTGGCGCCGATCAAGGTCAATGCCGACCAGGTCACGGCCACCCGTCGGGCCGCGGGCACCTGCGCCGTTCTGCGGATGGCTTTGAAGCGCGCGAGGATGTGCGGCTGGCCGAAATAGCCAAGCCCCCAACCGAGCAGCGAGGCGATGGCGACAAACGTCAGCGGATTGCCGTCGCGATCCGAAAACGCGTTCAATGCCTGGGGGCTGCGTCGCTGAAGTTCGCTGAGCATCGAGTCCCAGCCACCGGCCGCGCTGATCGCCGTAACCGGCACCACGATCAAGGCCGCCAGCATCAATAGGCCCTGAGCAACATCGGTCCAGGAGACGGCAAGAAAACCACCGAAGAATGTGTACGCCAGCACCGCTGCGGCACCGGCCACTACCGCGTATTGATACGGCATGCCAAACACGGTTTCGAACAGTTTACCGCCGGCAACCAGTCCGGAACTGGTATAAAAGAGAAAGAACAATAAAATGAACAGCGCCGAAATCACCCGCAACAATCGCGTGCGATCCGCAAAGCGTTGTTCGAAAAACTCCGGCAGTGTGAGCGCGTTGTCCGCCGCTTCGCTATAAGCGCGCAAGCGACGCGCGACAATGCGCCAGTTGAGATAGGTCCCGATCAACAATCCCGTCGCCAGCCAGGCCGCCTCCAGCCCGGCGCTATAGGCATAGCCTGGGAGTCCCAGCAACAGCCAGCCGCTCATGTCCGATGCGCCGGCGGACAAGGCCGCCACCCAATAACTCAGCCGGCGACCGCCGAGAATGTAGTCCGCCAGATCGTTGGTCTGCCGCCAAGCAAACCAACCAATGACCAGCATCAGCAGCAGATAGGCGACGAAGGTCAGAACAATGGCCGGCTGGATCGGATACATGGGCTGCATTTTCCCGGTGCGGCGCAACCCTGTCGCGCGCACCGTGTTGATGAAGGGAGAGTCCCGGCAGCGGCCTCACTGGCCGGATTTTTTTCTGTCGCGCAACAAAGCATCCAGCGACACTGTGTGCCGCTGCACCACCGGCGTCCCGGGCGTGCCCGTCCGAAAACAGCGATAACCACTGATCATGGCCGAAGTATCGGCGCCGCCGCCCTTGAGGTCGTGCACAAATACTGCTGCGACGTGGAGCGCAATGACGATGGCGATGGGCTCCGCCAATGCGGTGTGCCATCGCCACGCTCGCAAGCCGACGTCGAACACCTGGTCCAGGGCCAAGCCCGTAAACGCCTGCCACGATAACATCGCCAGCAGCGCCAAATACACGGGTGACCAAAGCGGATTGTGCGCATACCAGGCCGGCAGCGGCGCCCGTCCCAGCGTCACATAAAAGCGTAGCGTCTGCGCCGCTGCCCGCAGCTGCGGACCGTGCGGCAGCAGATCCCGCCAATGCTCGGCGGCTCGACCGAACAACAGTAGATAGCCGCGCAAGAGCAGCGCCAGTACCAGCCCGTAGCCGGCGGCCAAGTGGGCATCGAGCAGCGGCACGGCCAAGGCGGGGGCCAGGTGCAACAACCAGCCGCTGAGCAACAGCACGAGAGTCGCCGACGCCATCAACCAGTGGGCGAACCGTAAACGCCCCGACCAGATTGCAACCCGCTGTACCGTTTCGTTGGCCATCGACTGACTGCCGGCTTCACCACTGCTGCAGATTGGCCAACCGGGGTCTGCGATGCAAGCGCCACAAAAAAAAGCGGGTGCCGAAAACGACACCCGTGAGAAGGAGGAGACAGAAATGGCGCTACAACACCATCGCCATTGCTAAAGCAGATCTCGTGCCAACTTGATTATTTCCATGCATTTCAATCAGCTACGGATTTTGCTGCGCTGGTGGCGGGGGCAATCGGCGCCGAAACCGCGCCAGGTGACGAGATTTCGGCATCACGGCAGTGCATCAACCGTTGCCGGGCTTGGTTTTCAGGCGCGCAAACGCCTCCGCCATCGCCGTGGGCGGCGCCGGCTCCCGGGGCTTCTGACGGCCGCTGCCAGATTTGCCGGCTGCAGGCCGGCGCGACGGCTTCGGTCGCGCCTCGCCGCCTTGCGTGGCTGGGTCGCCCAACCGCATGGACAGGCCGATGCGCTGGCGTTCCAGATCGACGCTCACCACTTTGACCTTCACCACGTCGCCGGCCTTGACCACCTCCCGGGGATCCTTGACGAAACGGTCCGCCAGCGCCGAGATATGCACCAACCCATCCTGGTGCACCCCAACGTCGACGAAGGCGCCGAAATTCGTGACATTGGTGACCGCACCTTCGAGGATCATGCCGGCTTGCAGATCGGCGACCTTTTCCACACCCTCGCGAAAGCTCGCGCTGCGGAACTCCGGGCGCGGATCGCGGCCGGGCTTTTCCAACTCCGCGAGGATGTCGCGCACCGTCGGTTCACCGAAGCGCGCGTCGACATAATCGTTGGCAGCCAAACTGCCGAGAAAGCGCCCGTCGCCGATCAGCGTACCGACACCGCGACCGGTAGCGGCGACAATACGTTCGACTACCGGATAGGCTTCCGGGTGCACTGCCGATGCATCCAGCGGATTGTCGCCGTCGCGGATGCGCAGAAACCCGGCAGCCTGTTCGAAAGCCTTCGGCCCCAAGCGCGACACCTCCAGCAGTTGCCTCCGGTCACGGAAAGCGCCGTGCTGATCGCGCCAGCCGACGATGTTCTCCGCCAGCCCGGCACTCAAACCGGCAACCCGGGCCAACAGCGGCACCGACGCCGTGTTGACGTCGACGCCGACGGCGTTGACACAGTCCTCGACCACTGCATCCAAAGTATGGGCTAGGCGCACTTGACTGACGTCGTGCTGGTACTGACCCACTCCAATCGACTTTGGATCGATTTTCACCAACTCTGCCAACGGATCCTGCAACCGGCGGGCAATGGATACGGCCCCCCGCAGCGACACGTCCAGACTCGGAAATTCCTGGGCGGCGAAAGCCGACGCCGAATATACGGACGCGCCGGCTTCGCTCACCATCATCGACGCGAGCTGCAGCTCGGGGTGAGCCTGACGCAGATCCGCCACCAGACGATCGGTCTCCCGCGAAGCCGTCCCATTGCCGATGCTCACCAATGCCACATCATGCTTGCGCGCCAATTGCGCCAACAGCGCCAGTGCCTGATCCCACTGTTTCTTCGGCGCATGGGGGTAGATGGTCGCCGTATCCAGCAACTTGCCGGTAGCGTCCACCACCGCCACCTTGACCCCGGTGCGCAGCCCCGGATCCAGACCCATGGTGGCCCGCTGCCCGGCCGGCGCGGCCAACAGCAGATCGCGCAGATTGTGGCCGAATACCGAGATCGCCTCCTCCTCGGCCCGTTCACGCAAGCGCCCCATCAGCTCCAGCTCCAAGGTCGGCGCCAGTTTCACACTCCAGGTCCAGCGCACACTGGTGGCGAGCCAAGGCTGTGCAGGGCCGACACCGAAGCGTGCTGCAATCAGCGCTTCACAACTGCCGAAGCCGCCATTGGCGACGGCCTCCTCCTGCCCCGCCACCAGAAGTTGCAGGCGCAGCGCTTTCTCCTTTCGCCCCCGGAACAGGGCGAGCGCCCGGTGGGATGGGATGCTTTGCAATGCTTCGCGATATTCGAAGTAGTCGGAGAACTTCTCCGCGCCGTTCGGCAGCTCAGCGGCGGCTCGGGACTCCAAGGTGCCGTGGTCCCAGACATAGTCGCGCAAGCGCGCCAGCAAATCCGCGTCCTCGGCGGCGCGCTCCATGAAGATCTGCCGGGCGCCGTCCAATGCGCCCTGCGCATCGACCACGCCCTGTTCGACATTGACATAGGCCGCCGCCAGAGACAGCGGCTCGACCTCGCGCGATTGCAACACCTGGTCCAGCAACGGTTCCAGTCCGGCTTCGCGGGCGATCTGGGCCTTGGTGCGGCGCTTGGGCTTGTAGGGCAGATAGAGATCTTCGAGGCGCGTCTTGGTCTCCGCGCCCTCGATCGCCCGCCTGAGTTCGGGACTGAGTTTGCCCTGTTCGTCCACGGACTTGAGCACCGTGCTGCGGCGGTCTTCGAGTTCGCGCAAATAGACCAGCCGGTCGGACAAGGTGCGCAGTTGAGTGTCATCGAGCCCGCCGGTGGCTTCTTTGCGATACCGGGCAATGAACGGCACCGTCGAGCCTTCGTCCAGAAGATCAACGGCACTTTGCACTTGGCGCGGGGAGACGGCCAGTTCCTGTGCGATACGTTCGACTATGGGCATTGGGCACTCCGGAAGCGGGAAACGCGGCAGTTTACCAGACCCCCCGGCAGCCGCGTGAGCGCTGCGTCCCACCACCCGGGATGGGTGTTGAATTCCTTTACACATTGCGCCGCAAGGATACCTCACAGCGTCGTGATTTCCCTCTAAGCGCTTGGTTTTGCATTTAAAAAAGGAAGCCCGCATGGAACTTGCTAAGACCGGAACATCAACCTTCTCAATGCTGCTGGAGAAATTGAATGTCCGAGGCAAACGTCCGAATTGAGGAATTCGATGAGTGGGCTGAACTCGCCCGATCCGATCCCGACAGCTTCGAAAAACGGCGCCGCGCTGTAATCGACGACTTCATCGCCAGCGCCCCGGAGCGCAACCAGCACCATTTGCGCTGTCTGCAATGGCGTATCGACATGGAACGCAAGCGCGCCTCCACGCCGCTGGCGGCCTGCTACCAGATCTATCGCATGATGTGGCAGTCGTTCGCTGGAGAACGGGGCTTGGTCGCGGCACTGCGGGATGCGAACCAACTGTGTCAGGAGGGCACCGCTCCGGGCCGGCCGCCGGCAACGCTACTGACCTTCGAGCCTCGATCCGCACGTCGAGCCCACTGACTGCACCGACCCACAGGCGGCGCCACTGGGGCGCCGCCTGTAGCCCTCATTTCGAGCCGAACACCTTCTTCAGAAACGCCTTCAGCTTGTTCCAGGAATCGGCATCGGCCTCGACGTCATAGCCGAGCGGCAGATTGTACTTCGCGGCATATTGATCGGCCTTGGGATTGGTAAAGCTGTGCATGGCATTGGGATACACCACAAGCTCATAACCAACGCCGGCGTTCTTCATTTCGTCTTTGAAAGCCTGGAGCTGTTCGGGCGTGGTGAACTTGTCCTTGGCGCCGTGCAATACCAGCACCTGGGCTTTGACTTGACCGGGTTCCGCGGGCTTTTCGATCGGCGGCAGACTGCCGTGGAAACTCGCCACGCCGTCCAGATCCGCCCCTTCGCGCGCCATCTGTAACACCACTCCGCCGCCAAAGCAGTAGCCGATGGCGGCAATATGATCGGGATCGACGCTGGGCTGCTCCCGGAGCAATTTCAGCGCAGCCATGAAACGTTCCTTGCCCTGTTCCCAGTCTTGACGTACGGCGGTGGCGAATTCGCCGGCCTGTTTCGGGTGATCCGCCGTGCGCCCCTCGCCGTACATATCCACGGCGAGCGCGGTATAGCCGAGTCCGGCCAGCATATCGGCCCGTTTCCGGGCGTAGTCGTTCAATCCCCACCACTCGTGCACCACCAGCACGCCTGGGCGTTTTTTCTTGATGCTGGCATCGTAAGCCAGATATCCCTTCATGGTTTGACCGCCGGCCGTGTAGGTCACCTGCTCGGTAGCGAGAGATTTAGCCTGGGTCTCCAGGGTTGCGTTGCAGCCTGTGGCCGTGAGGCCGAATACCACCATCAATGCGCCGAGCCATAGTCGCTTCATCGTCACTCCTCCCTGGGATAGGTATGCGTTGGCCGGTGTGTAGCGGCCTTTCGAGATTGTAGTACGTAAGGGCACGCAGACAGCGTTGGCCGTGCGTCTCCCGGAGACCGGCGCCGCCGCGCACCCGGCCACCGGGTTCATTGGCGCGTGTGCGCCAACACCACGGCTCGCCGGGGTGCCGGCAGCCCCTCGATCGTTCGACTCGGGTCTTTGGGATCGAGAAAATCCGCCAACGACTGATACCGCATCCAGGGCGTACTGCGCTGTTCCGCTACGGTGGTTGCGGTGACGTCGACAGTCTGCACGTCGCAAAGGCCGCAACGCCGCAGCCAGCCTTCCAGCGCCGCCACCGACGGCAACATCCAGACGTTGCGCATTTTCGCGTAGCGAGCGGTGGGCAGGAGCACGCTTTGCGCACCGCCCTCGATCACCAGGGTCTCGAGCACCAACTCACCGCCGGGGCGCAGCGCATCGCGCAACGCCATCAAATGATCGATGGGTGAACGCCGGTGATAAAGGACACCCATTGAAAAAACGGTATCGAAGGCTCCCAATCCGGGCGGCAAGTCGTCGATACCGAGTGGCAACACGTGCACCGGCACGGCACCCAGATAACGCCGCAACAACTGGAACTGCATCACGTAACGCAAACCTGGATCGATGCCGATTACCCGCGCGGCACCGCCGCCGCGAGCGCGCAGAGCGTAGTATCCGTTGCCGCAACCGACGTCGAGAACCAAGCGCCCGTCAAGGGAACCAATCGCCGTCGCCAAGCGCGCCCATTTCCGGTCCGAACGCCATTCCGCATCGATATGGATGCCGAACAAGTCGAACGGACCCTTGCGCCACGGATGTAGCGCATGCAGCGCCTGTTCCAGTTGTCCCCGAGCGTCCGGCGCCATATCCTCCGCGCTGCCGATGCGCACCAGCGGCTGGTCCAGAACCTCCGACGAGGGCTGCACCTGCGGCAGCGCCGCGAGCAATTGTTGCCATTGCGCCAATTCGCCGTGGCGCGCCGGATCCACTGCCTGCAACACCTGGTCCGGCAACTGCGCTGCCCAGGCTGCCAGAGGACCATCGGCGAGCGCGTCGACGAGGTCGCTGTAATCGATCATTTGATGGCAGCCACCGCGGCAAAGTTGAAACTCTGAAACCAGGTGTGTACCGCGCTGAACCCGGCTTCCTGCAAACGCGCGTGATGCATGGCGAGGCTGTCGGGAATCAACACATTTTCCAGCGCACTGCGTTTTTGACTGATCTCCAATTGTGAATAGCCGTTCGCTTGTTTGAACAGGAGGTGCATGCGTTCGGCAAATGCTTGATGTCTCGGGTCGTCGAACCGGATCTTTTCCGCCAACACCAGCACCGCCCCCGGCAGGCAAGCCCGGTGAATGCGTTGCAGCAGCGCCAGCCGTTCGTCCGGCGGCAGAAATTGCAAAGTGAAGTTGAGCACGACCACCGAAGCCCGCTGCATGGCAAAGGCGCGAATGTCGGCGCAATGCACTTCCACCGGCACCGCCAGTGGCTGAGCTGCGATGTTTTCGCGGCAACCGTCGACCATCGCCTGCGCGTTGTCCACCGCAACGATCTTGCAGCCCGGGACGTGAATGTGCTGGGCCAGCGCCACGGTCGCCGCACCAAGGGAACAACCGAGGTCGTAACAGTGACTGTCCGGTTGCGCGAAGTTCTCGGCGAACAACCCCAGCAGCGGCAACAGGGCGTCGTACCCCGGAACCGAACGACGGATCATGTCGGGAAACACCCGCGCCACACGCTCGTCGAAAGCAAAATCGACCAGATCGCCGTGGGTGCGGGCGTAGATGTCGTCTCGCCGTTGCTCACTCATGTCGATTCTCCGCCGTCATGCAAGAGGTTGGTAGCTGATTTCCAATATCACGTACTCGACTTCGCCCTTTGGCAGCCGCACTTGTATTTCCTCGTCCACGCGTTTGCCCAGCAGTGCCTTGGCGACCGGCGAGTCGAGACTGATCCAGCCCTGCTTCGGATCGAACTCGTCGGCACCGACGATTCGGTGCACGCTTTGGCGTCCATGTTGATCTTCGAGCCGCACCCACGCGCCGAAGTAGATCCGGGACCGATCCCGCGGCGGCTCGTGCACCACCCGCAGTGTTTCAAGGCGCTTACGCAAAAACCGCACCCTGCGGTCGATTTCGCGCAGTTGCTTCTTGCCATAGATGTATTCGGCGTTTTCCGAACGGTCGCCTTGTGCCGCCGCTTCGGCCACCGCGCGGGTCACCTGGGGCCGCCGCACCCGCCAAAGATCGTTTAACTCATGCCGCAGGCGCTCTGCACCCTCTGGCGTAATGTAGGGCGATGTCGCCGGTTGCGGAGCGCGATATCGAGACACGACTCAGCAACCACGCGGCGGCCGCGAACCGGCGGGGCTCCGCTTCGAAAATGTCACTGCAGGCACAGTGTTTCGGACATGGGCGTGCAGGGAGTGATCCGCCCGCGCGGCAGTGGATTTCCGATGGTCGAATCGAGTCATTTCTGCGACGTACATGCGGAGGGTTAAACGAAAACTTCTGACCACGACCCAATACAAGCGCATCATCCACTTGTCCATAATCCGTTCGATTCCAACGATTCTGCGCATGGAGCGGAATGACATCAAGATGCGGGCAGCAATGCTGCCGCCCGGCCCTATTCGGCGCAATCGGGTCCCCCGCAACCGGTCTTCGATACTATACGCCGACCACGTAGCGCTTGCGCGCCGCCGCATCAAGGCGACTTTCAGACAACTGGCGTATGGGTCTCGCGCATGCAAAAAATAGCGTCGACGCATGTGAGCGGCGGCAGGAGACCACGGATCGCGCTCCCGTGAAACCCTTACCCGTGTCCACCGCCAGGTGGGCGCCGTCGCCTATTGAACGACGTTCGACCGGCGGGAACGGGCGGACGTGCTCATGCGGGTTTCGCCCATTGGACCAAGCCCGTCGCCATTCGGCTCCAGTGGCTGCACAGTGCTTGTACGTGCCGCGTTTGTCGGACGTGCGTTCGGCTTTGCAAGCACGGAGCGGGCGCCCGGGCCCTCTTCCCGGTCTATAGTGGGCCTGCCCGGCGGCATCGTTGCGGGCGATGCCAGCGGCGTGCTAGAAATCGGCGCACATTACAGGAGCTTTCGCGCATGAGCCCGGACGATCGCAGAAGTTTTTCATCCCACGCCCAGCGGTATCTGATCGCCGGCGTACTCACCGCCATTCCAATCTGGATAACCTGGCTGGTGTTCAAATTCGTTTTCACCCAGCTTTCCAAATTCGGTATGCCATGGGTGGGTGCGCTGGCCAATACCCTGGATAAACACGTTCCGTCCCTCGCCCAATGGCTGTTGCAACCGTGGTTTCAATCGGTGCTGGCCATCATCGTAACGGTCGTGGCGTTGTACTTCCTGGGATGGGCCGCCAGCCGGGTGATCGGCGGCCGTGTACTTGCTTTGTTCGACCGCCTTGTGGCGCGGATTCCGCTCGTACAAACGATCTATGGCGGCACCAAAAAGCTACTTGCGGCCTTGCAACAGAAACCTGAAAACGTACAACGGGTCGTGCTGGTGGAGTTTCCGTCATCGGACATGAAGGCCGTGGGATTCGTCACCCGTGTGATCAAAGACGCGGACACCGGCAAAGACTTGGCTGCGGTGTACGTGCCCACAACTCCAAACCCCACCTCCGGCTATCTCGAAATCGTACCGGTAGAACGGCTCATTTCGACGACCTGGACCATCGACGAAGCGATGACGTTTATTATTTCCGGCGGCGCCGTGGCGCCCGAACACCTGCACTACAGCAAGAGCGCGGCCCCTAACGCCGACACCAACCGATCCGCCTAAATTCAGTCCGGGGGATTGCGGTAACGCCGCTATTCCGTCGCTGCTATGCTTTTCGCAACAGGAGCCCGCGGCCTTGGGATCGCCGGTCTTCGCCGCCCTCCACGCGGGGGCCGGTCGCCGCTCCGTCGTAGAGGTCGCTATGAAACCTCGATGGGTGTTCATCGCAGCGGCGTGCGTGCTGGCATTTGCGCTCACATTGGCGCTGCACTGGTGGTCTCCGGTGCGGGCGGAACGCGGCGACCCCTGGCCCGAGGCAATCGCCCTTGCGGCGAGGTATGCAGCAGCGGCGGCACTGGCCGTTCTCGCAGCAGGCGCATGGGTCCGCGCCCTCCATTGGTCGCACAAACAGCGCGGCGGGGAATGCGTCCGCGAACTCGGCGACCGACTCCTGCAGCAAACACACGCCGCGGTCATTGGCACCGATTCCGCCGGCAAGATCTACTTCTGGAACCCTGGCGCTGAACGACTGTTCGGCCACGACGGCGCACAGATTCGCGGCATGAGCATCCTGAGTCTCTTCCCCGCCGATGATCGCGACCGAGCCGCGGAATTGATGACCACCGCCCACGGCGGGGCGCGGGACATCGAAATCCGCGCCCTGCATCGCAGCGGCGAATCATTCGACATGCATCTTTTGGTGTCGAATCAGGGAGCGGATTCGGCAACGTGCCCGATCGTGTGGTTCGGAACCGACATCAGC
Source organism: uncultured Gammaproteobacteria bacterium (assembly GCA_963773585.1). Lineage (GTDB taxonomy): Bacteria > Pseudomonadota > Gammaproteobacteria > JASBUN01 > JASBUN01 > CAVXJN01. Next base: position 734,934 of record CAVZBR010000004.1, on the reverse strand, counting down.
AGCCGTAAACAACTCGAACGCACCGTCACCCAGGTACTCGACGCCGGCTACGGTCGCAGTTCTTCCGAATTCCTGCACTTCCTGACCGAAAATCTCGCTGCGACTTTGCATACCGACTATGCGTTCGTCGCGGAGCTCGATAAAAAGGGCGAGACTGCGCGCGTACTTTCATTCTGGAACCAGGGTCATTTCGATGCTGCGTTCGAATATCCGCTTGCTGATACCCCCTGTGCGCAGCTGCGGGAGCGCCACATTGTATGCTATGCCGACCAGACGGCTGAGCGATTTCCGAACGACGGTTTTTTGCAGAAGCACCGAATCAACGCATATCTCGCCGTGGCCCTGGTGGATGCCCGCGGCACTGTATTGGGTCACATGGGCGTCATGGATCGCAACGGGCTGTCAAACGTCGAGCAATGCGCCGCGGTGCTGCGCATTTTCTCCTCCCGTGCGGCCACAGAATTGCAACGCACCCGCGCTGACGAATCGATCGCCCATCGGCTCGAAATGGAAACGTTGCTGGCCTCTATTTCGAGCAGTTTCGTCGCTGTTGCGACAACCGATTTCGACCTGAAGGTGAACGAGGCGTTGCAGAGCTTGGGACGCTTCGCCCATGTTGAGCGCTGTCATCTTTATCAGCTCTCCCATGACCGATCGCGCGCACGGCTAACCCACCTCTGGTCGGCTCCCGGCGTCGAGCCGCCGCCCAGCTCCCATGGCGAGATCGATAGTTCGCGCTTCTCGTGGCACTCGCAACAGTTGCGGCAACGAGGTTTCGTCCTCATCCCGGACGTCGAACAGCTCCCCGCCGAAGCGAGCGACGAACAAACCGAGCTACGGCGTCGAAGTGTGCGTTCGACACTGGACGTCGGCATGTATATCAGCGGCGAACTGATCGGATTCATAGGGTTCGAGTCGTTACAGCGCGTCATTCAGTGGCCAGCTGAGGATCTGCGCTTGTTGCGGGTCGTAGGCGAAGTCCTGGTGAGTGCCGACGACCGACAGCAGCGCGAACAGACGTTGCGCATCCTGTCGAGCGCGTTGGATCAGACTGCCGATGCTGTGATCATCACGCGCCGCGACGGCACCATCGAATTCGTTAATCCGGCATTCGAACATATCAGTGGCTATCGGCGGGTCGAGGCTGTGGGCCGGCAGCCGAACATGGTGCGTTCGGATCACCAGGACCAGGCTTTTTACCGGGACATGTGGCAGACGATTCTAGCCGGCAACGTATACCGCGGCACCGTTGTGAACCGGCGCAAGGACGGCTCTCTGTATCATGAAGAGAAAACCATCACGCCATTGAAGGACCAGCGCGGCAGGATTACCCATTTCGTTTCCACCGGCCGCGACATCAGCGAACGCGTTGAGGCTCAGGAGCGACTGCTGCACCTGGCCCACCACGACGGGCTCACCGACTTACCCAATCGCAACCTGTTCATGGATCGCACCCACCATGCGATTGCGAGGGCACGGCGCAACGCGACGCAGGCCGCCATCCTGTTTCTGGATCTGGACGGCTTCAAGGAAATCAACGACAGCCTCGGTCACGATGCCGGCGATGCATTGTTGCGGCTGGTCGCGGACCGCCTGCGCGCTGGTGTGCGCCAGGGCGACACGGTAGCGCGGCTGGGCGGGGACGAATTTACCGTCTTGCTCGAGGATGTCGCCGACCGCGAGGACGCGGCCGCGGTGGCGCGCAAGTTGTCCCAGAGTTTGGCGCAGCCGCTATCGGTTGCCGGCGCCGTGCGGCGCATCACAGCAAGCTTCGGGATCAGCGTCTACCCGCAGGACGGCGCGGAGCCGGATGTCCTGCTGACCAAGGCGGACAAGGCAATGTTCGCGGCCAAGCAGCGCGCGCCGGGCAGCTACCAATTCGCCTGACCGACGCGGGCAGTGTCAGACAAAGCCCTTTTGCGCCAGCAGTCTCTGCACCAGCGCCCGGGTGTCGTCCGGCTGGTCGAGCTCTTCCGCCGGCGTCCAGGACATATCGCTTTCCAAACGGTACGAGCCGAGCGCTTCATGGGGAGGGTTGCCGCGCCATTCATCGGGCGACAACATGGAAAAATATCGGCTGCCGTCCGGGCGCCGGTAAAGGTGGTAGACCCGCCCCGGCTGGCGCTTGAAGTCGCATTGGACGCGATGCAGATCCTGATCGCGCTGGGTCTCTTCCAATACCGCGCGCGCTTCAGCCTGCAGCACCTTCACCTGATCCGCGATCACCTTGAGCTTGGCACTGACGCGGGTGTTGAGCATGGCGTCGGCCTCGGCGATCTGTTTGGCGAGATCCACCAGTTCCATGGCGGGTGCCAGACGACTGACCGGATACGGAGACGCGCGCTCAGCACCGTCGTGGGTCGGTCCTCGGTATTTTTTCGAATCGTCGCTCATTGGGTCTGCGGGTTGCGGAGAAACCCCGATGTTAACGCAGCCGGGACGCTGGCCGCATCCCGCCGCTCAGCGAGCGGTCTTCTCGCCGCGCCGCACGGGCCCGGTTATTTCCAATAAATTCAAGCCTCTAACGCGACCCAAGTCGCGTACCGTGCGCCCTTGCGTGCGGGCTTGGCGCAGCACTTCGGGGGCCAACTCAGCGCGCACGAGGAACAGTTGGCGGCCCTGGTCGTGCCCCAACTCCACCGCCAAGCGCTCGTCTTGCGCCGGACCCGGCTGATCGCAGTCCTCGTGCAGACAGACATGTTCCACCGGCGCATGGAAATAGAAGCTCAAGCCGTACAGCGGCTCTTGGTCGACGAATACCAGTTCGTCGACACCACCCGGCACCTGGCGCTGGATGGCGTCGGCCAGTGCCCGGGCGTCGGCTTTGTGTTCGATCCGGGCGCCGTACCAGCGCCCCGCCAGCAGGATCAGCACCGTTGCCGCGATTGCCGCAGCGGCCGTTCGACGCCGGCTCGTCCACCAACCCGGCAATCCTTGCGCCGTGAGCAGCGACAGCGGCACGAACAACGGCAACACGTAGAATGGCAGGCGGGAACGTGACAGCACGAACACCAGCAACGGTACGCTGAACCACAGCAGTAGGAACTGCTGCTGTGGCGCCATGGAACCCACGCTGCTGTCGGCAAGACGAGTCGGTCGCAGTCTTCCCAAGCGACCCAGCCACAATAAGCTCCAAGGCAAGGCACCCACCAGAAAGGTCGGCAAATAGACCAGAAACGCGCCGTACCATTCGCCGTGCCGATGATGGGTGGCGCTCGCGATTCGGGCGATCAGCTCGTAATGAATGAAGTAATGCCAGAGCTGCGGCGCGCTCAATACCACAGCCACATACCAGCCGAGTCCAATCACGACAAACAGCGCCAGCCCGGCGCCGGAGAACAACCGCCGCAGAACCGGCCAGTCCCTGCGCGCCAATGCAAACGTCGCCATCGCCAGCAACGGCAACAACCCTGGCGGCCCCTTGGTCAAAAACGCCAGGCCGAACCCGGTCCACATCAGCAGTTGGAAACGTCGCCGCGGGTGCGCCAGATCGGCAACGAAGGCGCTCGCGGCCAGCGTTTCCCATGCCACCAGGAACGTGTCCGTGGTGACGATGCCGGCCGCCATATACGGCAGCAAGGTGGTCGCGTAAATCAGCACCGGCAACCACCGGCGTTGAGGTACATAGTAGCTCCCGAGCCAATAGACCAGGCCGAGCGTCAATAGAAACGCCAGCGCGCCGGGAGTGCGCACGGCCCATTCGCTGTGTCCGAAGGCCTGGACGGCCGCCGCGATCGCCCAATAAGTGAGAGGCGGCTTGGTGTAGTGCGGGTGTTCGGGATGCAGGTGCGGGTGTACCCAATCGCCACTGCGCAACATCTGCAGCGCGACGGCACTGTAGCGACCTTCGTCCGGATCCCACAGACCCCGGGAACCCAGGAAAGCGAACGTGTATACGATCAACGCAGCCACGAGCAATGCGCGGCGCCAGTCGCGTGACGTCGATGGAAGTGGACTCAACGGATTGACCCAGGCCAGAGCCCGCGTTGCAACGCAACGCTGAGCAGCGAACTACAGCGATTAAGCGCTGCAGTCTACCACCGCTGTAACGGGCGCGGGAGGCAATACCAATGCTGCTGCAATCGGTCGCAGCTTTAGCTATGACGACGCCGAACACGGCGCTCGGCGCAGAATGGAAAGCCGGCGTCCCAGCCGGCTTCCCCCTCAGATCGAAAAACTATTTGTGCTCGTCAGCTGATTTCTCGATTTTCGAGCCCGCCTTTTGAATGTCCTGGCCCGCCCCTTCCATCGTGTTGCACGCCGCCAGCCCGAACATCGCCGTCAGCGCCAGCAGTCCCAGAGCCTTCGTCAACTTGCGGATATCCATAATAACCACCTCCTAGTTCATGATTCCGGCACCGCCGGGGCACATATCTTGTGTCCTCCAGAAGTGTAGAACCGCCCAAGTACCCTGCCAGAAGCGAGGGCATACGACAGGGCCATCGGATCGTCGCTAGGGAGCGTCGCGGTGTGCGGTTTCGGGGGAGAAGGCGGGGATGCAGACGGCGACGTATTCCGCTCCGTCGGGTTCGGGAGTGCTGTATTGAACCCATTCGCCACGGTGCGCAATCACCGCTTGACCGGCACCGACGTCGACTACACCGCGGGCGCTGGCCACGCGCAACGTGCCGCGTAGAACCAGACTGAACTCATCGAACTCCGGCGTTTGTCCCGGGTCCGTCCAGCCTCCGGGGCTGCGCATCCGGGCGATGCTCACGCCGTCGGTTTCGCTGTTGGCCAGACCTATGAATTCCTCGACCAGCCTCGGTTTGCGGCCGGCGGCCTGCATCTTGGTAGGCGACTTGATCAACGTCGGCATAACTCGCTCCGCACGCCCAGCGACTGCGGGCCTCTTTGGCAGCGAGTATAGCCCTGCCGGCAAGCCCCCTCAGCCGGCCGCGCGGCGACCGAACAGGCCCCGCAGGCGCGCACCCAGGCCGAGCTTGCAGTGGGCGGCTTCGGCCGTGCGGTCGGCGAGTTTCTGCGCCGCCTCGCGCCGGGCCACGTCCTGCAGTTTGAGCTTGGCCAGCTCCGACTCCACGGCGTGGCGGTTGCTCAGCTCGCTTTCCAACCGCTGACGGTGTTCTTCGAGCTCGGTCGCTGTTTCTTCCAACTGTGCGCGTAACTCGTCGACACTATGTTGAAGTACGGAGCGGGTGGATTCGGCGGTGCTAGCGTCGTAACGCAAGCTTTCCAATTCCGCGAGCGCGCGCTCCAGATCGCTGCCCATGCGTTGGCATTCGTTGCGCGCCTGGGTCAGTTCCGCCCGCTGACCTTCCACTTCGGCGCGCTGGGTGTCGGATTGCGCCCGCACGGACTGCAACGCTTCGCCGAGGGAGCGTTCCTGCTCCTGGTATTTGGCCTGCAATTGCGCCATCTCCTGCTCACGATTGCGCAACTGCGCGCGCACGGTCTCGAGTTCCTTGAGCTGCGCATCGCTTGGCGCTGTCCCCTTCTCGGACTGCAGCGCTTGCACGTAGTCTTCGGCGACCACGGTATTGCCACCCTTGCGCACTGCACTGGCGAGCAGACGTTCGGCGCGGCCGAGCAGTTCTTCCACGTCGTCCGCCGAACCCGGCGCGGCCACTGCGATTCCGATACTGGCGGTCAGATGCTGGCTGTCGGTGCCCGTGCCGAGTCGTACGCCGGTGACCGCTTCGGCGATGCGTCCCGCCAGCTGCGCTGCGCCGACTTGGTCGGCCGCCGGACTCGCGAGTACGAACAAGCCATCCCCGAAATGACCGACGGTGTCTTCGGTGCGGGTCCGTGAGCTAAGAATGTCGGCAACGATCTGCAACGCCTCCTGGGCGCGTTCTTCCCCCTGCGCCTGACGCAGCGCCTGGAAGCGGTCCAATTGAATCTGCACCACAGCCACCGGCAACTGCTGTCGGGCCGCGAATGCCAATGCTTCCTGCCCACGCTGGCCGAAATGGCGCCGGTTGGCAAGGCCAGTGCCGTCGTCGCGCACGGCATTGTCTTCCAGGGCCTGGGAGACGGCGCCGAGCTTGCGCAAATGATCCACATGGGCCTTGGCGCGGGCTTTGATCTCCACCGACTGGAATGGCTTGAGGATAAAGTCCGTGGCGCCGCCGGCCATGGCTTTCTCCCGCACCGCCTGATCGTCCTCGTTACCGGTAATGACGATAAACGGCACTTCGCGGATGCGCGCTTGCTCGCAACCGCGAATCCGGCCCAGCAACCCGAAGCCATCCAACTCGGGCATGGACAGGTCGGAAAACACCATTTGGACGCCGGGCTCGGCATTGAGTTTGGCCCAGGCGTCTTCACCATGCTCGGCTTCGAGCACGCTGTACTGTTCCTTCAGAATCCGGGTGAGCGCGACCCGCATGACGCGGGAATCATCGGCTACCAATACGATGGGTTTGCCCTGCGACTCGGCATTGTGGTCGCCCGCTACCGTAAGCTTCATGATTCCTCCCAAGACCCGTGCCGGGGACCGCGCGCACCACGGCGCGCCGGCGAAACGGCGGTAACCGATATAACGTCCGAATGGGAGAAGGCTTTAACGCGCTGGCAGTGGGTGAGGTCAGCGATAGAACAGGAATACGGTGCTCATGGCCAGCAGATTGCCCGCGCCGTGCACCACCATGCCGGGCAGCAGGCTGCCGAAACGGTAATAGGCCCAGGCCAGGACCAGCCCGCTCCAGAACACGGCCAGGAAGCCGGTGAGGGAATAAAGATGCAGCGCGCTGAACAGCAGTGCGCTCAGCACCATTGCCACCCGCGGCGTGAAACGGGCGCGCAAGGTGCCGAAAATAAGCCCGCGGAAGCCGATCTCCTCGAAAATCGGCGCCCATAGCACGACGTTCACACCGCTCAGCACAGCGGTTTGCCAGGGGCCGAAGATGACCCGTTCATACAGACCTTCAGACCAGTGGGCCTGCCAGCCGAACTTCCATCCCAGCCAGGCGATCAACAACGAGCCGCACCACTCCAATGCCAGCACCGCCAGCGTAATGCGCATGAAGCGGGTGATCCCGACCCCCCGCAGCGACAGACCGAAAGCCCCGACCAGATCCAGCCCCCGCGGGCGGAGCAAATGCCGGCGGATCAGCCACAGCATGGGCAGCGATGCCAGCAGCGAACTCCACAGTGCCCATACACCCGGCTCGAAATAGGATCCAGCCAGCGCGCTCACGGCGACCGAGATCAGCAACCCGAGCAGCCCCGCACGCACCACGACGCCCAAGCCCGCGCCGGTGCTCCAAGGCCGCGCCAGGGCGCCATGGCGCCAGGCTTGCGGTTGCACCAGCCATTGGCGGCGACGGGACCAGATCAGTACCCCGCCGATCATCACGGCGGCGACTGAGGCCGCGAGCCACAAAACCCGGGCCCGCCAGCGGGCGCCTTGTGATGTCAACCGCTGACTGGCCAGTTCGAGATTGCGCTCCTCGCCGAGCCGCTGGGCAATGCGCATCTGCAGCCGGTCGGCCGCCCAGCCCAAAGGCAGCAGCCGCGCGCCGTAAAGGATTTCATCCTGCGCCGCCTCGGTCTTGCCGACGGCGTAGGCGAACCGGACGGCTTCACCCAGGACTTCCTCATCCAGAGTCCGATCCATGCCGCTGAGTTCGTCGGAGAGGGCGGCGTATTGGCCGGTTTCGGCCAAGGTCACCAACAACCGCGCGCGGGTATTGAGGGCGGCCCAGGGAGTCGAGTCTTGTGGATGGTCGTGGAAATAACGCAGGACTTCGCGGTAAATGCCCACAGCCTCGGCCTGCACCTCACGCTTGTCACCGAACAAAGCGCCGAAAAATGCCCGCTCCCAGGGCGCGGTGCGGTCATAACCTTCATAGAATTCCAGGTGTCGATCGAGCATGCGACCGGCAGACTCGCCGGGGAAGCGCAGGGAATCCAGGTCGTCCGCGGTGCGGGGCATGACAAACAGGTAGGCGACCATCACCAGCATCAGTGCGGCGCACATGGCGGTGACCCAGGACCGTAACGCCGGGGATGGCGGATGCACTGGTAACGGTACTGCGACTTGTATCGGCACCTGCGGTCTCCCGCCTGAGGAGCAGCGGCCGCGCCGGGGCGACCCGCTTCGCTGGAGTCTAGTCCCCGGTTTTCGAGGTGGTCAAGCCGGGGGGCCGAACCGGCGCGCGGCTGCGGCGCCGGTCCTCAATCAAGCTTGCGGCAATGGGTGGTATTTCTATAGTCGAGGGTACATTGCTCAAGGCGAACCGGCCACTGGGCCGCTTCGGGAGCCGATGAATCACAGAGGAGGTACGCAATGAACAAATCCATATTGATCACCGGCTTGGCAGCTGCCGTCGCACTCAGTGCGCCTGTATACGCCGGTTCTCAAGCACAAGACAAGACGCAGGCCGGTGCGCACGCCGCAACGCCCATGCAACCCGACCAGGGAGCCGCATACGGCGCCGACGCCGATGCGTTCGAGTACGGATTTCAAAACATGGATCGTAACAAAGACGGGTATCTCAGCCGCGAGGAAGCCAACGAGAACGACGAACTTGCCCAGAAATGGGACGAGGCCGACACCAATCATGACGGAAAGGTGGATGAATCCGAATTCAGCGCCTTTGAGGACAGCGAACCCGATTCCAACAGTTCGGACCGCTGATCGACCACCGGCCCGCCTGACGGCGGGCCGCCTCACCAGCTAGGCGCGCACTGCGTCGCGCCGTTTGCGCATGCGCATATTCAAAATCTCTACCAGAACCGCGTAGGCCATGGCGAAGTAGATGTAGCCCTTGGGAATGTGTAGGTCCAGACCCTCCGCCACCAGCGCCGTCCCGATCAATACGAGAAAGCTCAACGCCAGCACGCGGATCGTCGGGTGGCGATCGACGAACTCACCAATCGGCCGTGCCGCCACCATCATCGCGAGCACGGCAACCACGATGGCGGCCATCATCACCGCGACGTGCTCCGCCAAGCCAATGGCGGTGATCACGGAGTCCAGGGAAAAGACAATATCGAGCACGCCGATTTGCAGCACGGTCCAAACAAAGTTTGCGGCTCGATCGCCATCATTGACGGCATCGCCTTCGCCCTCCATCGTTTTGTGAATCTCGACGGTACTTTTGGCCAGCAAGAACAAGCCGCCGACGATCAGGATCAGGTCCCGCCCGGACAGCGCTTCGCCGAACCATTCGAACAACGGCACGGTCAAGCGCATGATCCACGCCAGCGAGAGTAGCAGCGCAATGCGGGTCACCATGGCGATCGCAAGCCCCACGACGCGCGCGCGCTGTTGCTGCGCGCGAGGTAGGCGGCCTGCGAGAATGGCGATGAAGATGATGTTGTCGATGCCGAGAACGATTTCGAGCGCGGTCAAGGTCGCGAACGCCAGCCACGCCTGGGGGTCCAGCAACAATTCCATGCAGTCACTTCCGGTGAATTCGGATTCGTACCCACCGCGAGGCCGGCATAATCGCCGGCCGCAACTTCACTTCGGGCTTTCGATGCGCGGCAATTGGAGCGAGCGCACGCCTATCTCAAAGGATTGGCGAACGCTTGCTTACCCAAGACATGGTCGTGCTCTGTCTTGCCATAGTAGCACTGGTGATGATGGAACTCTTTCGCGGTTGCGGCCACGTCCCCTTTGAAACGCGGGTCTTGAGGCCGTTCATGACTGTTGACGAACGCCGCCACGTCCCACGCTTCCTGATCGCTCAAACTTTCGGGTTTGCCCAGCGGCATATTGGCTTTGATGAATGATGCCGCGGTATTGACCCGGTGCATACCCGCGCCCCAATTGAACGAGTTCTTGCCCCATAGCGGGGGAAATACGTACTTGCCAGCCACTGAGGTTCCTTGGCCGCCGTCGCCGTGACAGATCGCACAATTGGCCTCGTATACCTTACGGCCGCGATCGATATCCGGCTCTTTGGCAGCCTTCTTCAACTTCGGATAGCCGCGCCCCTCCAGCGCCTTACCCACCGGGGCGCCGGTGGCGAGCCAATAGTGGTACGTCACCATGGCAGTCATTTCCTTGCTGCCCGCCGGCGGCGGCTTGCCATTCATGCTGTACCGAAAGCAGCCCTGGATGCGTTCTTCCATGGTGTTCACTTTGTCGTTCTTTTTGCGGTACGCCGGGTACATCGTGTACGCCGCCCATAGCGGCGCCGCGTCGGCCAAGCGACCGGCATCCAGATGACAATTCACGCAGTTCAATCCGTTGCCGACGTACTTGCCTCTGAGCTGCTGAGTGTGGACGAACAAATCCCGGCCGAGACGCACCATCTCGCCGAACTGATTGTCCGGAATGGCGCTCTCCTCCGGCGGCGTGAATTTATTTGCATCGGGCGGTGTCTGCGGTAACTCCGCCTGAAAATCCTTTTCCTTGGCAGCGCCGTCCTGTTGCGACCACGCGTTGCCCGCGAGGGACGCCGATAAAAACAATACGGTCAGCGGTAGGACCCCGTTTTTGCCCATCATCCTCGTGCTCCTTGATACTGGATTACTTGCCCGGCTTCAGGCTGGCGAAATAAGCGGCGACCGCTGCGGTCTGCTCCGGTTTCAGGCGTTTGGCCACCGTTTGCATGAGTTGATTCGGGTCGTCCTTGCGCTGACCGTTCTGCCAAGCTTCGATCTGCGCTTTGATGTAACTGGCGTGCTGTCCTGCCAACGCGGGAAATACCTGCCCAACGCCATCGCCATCGGGACCATGGCAGCTTTCGCAGGCAGGAATCGTATGACCCCAGTCGCCGCGAGTAGCCAGTTGCTGGCCCTGCTGCAGCGACTGCACATCCTTGGCTTTTTCCGGAACCAGCTTGGCGGTCTGAGTTGCAAAATACTTCGCAACTGCCTGTACCTCCTGGTCGCTCAAGGCCGAAGCGATCGGCTTCATGACCGGGTTGTTGCGCGAACCGCTGCGAAAGGCTTGCAACTGACTGGCAATGTAACCGGCGCTGAGACTTGAGAGCCGGGGATAACCGGCGGCTGCATTGCCGCCACCATCAGGACCATGGCAAGTTGAACAGGCGACTGCGCCCTTGCCATTGCCCTGTTTGACGATTTTTTCACCGCTGGACGTCTGCCCGTAGGCGCCACCCGCCAGAAGCATCAATGTCAATGCCGTCGCAATGGTGGTGCGCATACCGATCTCCTTCCGTGGTCACAGTCAGTCAACATTCGAAATAGGCTAGTACACATCTCGACAGCTGCCGACCGACGGGCTCCACCCTGCCCCATGCCAACGCCGCGCTGTGCAGACTCAAGTTTGTATTTCCGGGGCCGCTACCGGGATGACAAAAGCCCGAACACGGCGCTGCCAGAGCAACGCCGCGGGCGTCCGCTTATGCCCCGAGGGGCCAGAACGCAGCACCACGCTGCGCTCAACGGAAGGACATCGCCATGACAAAGCAGAAGCTCATACTGCTGGCCGCAATCGGCGCCCTATTGGCCGGTTTGGTCAACGTTGCCCTCGCAACCGAAGGCCGGGTGCTGACCTGGGTCGGCTGCGGAATTTCCAAGAAAGGTTTCATGGAAGATCTCGCCGCCGCTTACGAGAAAAAGACCGGCGTCAAGATCGTATTGGACGGCGGCGGCGCGACCAAAGGTCTGCGCCAGGTCGCGGCCGGCCAGAGCACCCTCGGTGGTTCGTGTCGCCTGCCGCTGGTGCACCGGGAGGCCGGCGGCAGCGTGCACATCGAAGGCGCGGAACAAAATCTGCGCATCATCCCGATCGGCTGGGATGCGCTGGTGGTCATTACCCACAAGGGTAATAAAGCAATCGAATCCGTCAGCATGAGTCAGTTGCGCGACGTGCTCACCGGCAAAGTCACCGATTGGCAGCAACTCGGCGCCAAGGAAAGCCGCCCCATCAATCTTTATATCCGCAAAGGCAAGATTTCCGGCGTCGGCCTGACCTTGCGCCAGCAATTGTTCAACAATGCCGATCAGGATTTTGCGTCCAGCGCCAAGGTATTGGCTTCTTCAGGCAAGATCGAAAAAGCGATTGAAGAGGATCAGGACGGTCTTGCCGTCAGCGGAATCAGCAGCAGCCGCCACCGCAAGGTGCGTATATTGAGCCTGGAAGGCCAACAGCCGACCATGGACAACCTCAAAGCCGGCAACTATCACCTCTATCGCATCCTGTTCCTGGTGGCGCCGCCCAACTACGCCGACGACCCGGACGTCAAAGGCTTTGTCGATTACGCGCTATCCCTTGAGGGCCAGCGCGTAATTCAAGCAGCCGGCACGTTGCCATACCGCCGCGGCATCGGCCTGTTGCGCTCGGGTGCCAGCACCGAATACATCATGGCGCTGGACGCGATCGACCAGGCCGGTCAGTACACACTCGGCGGTCATTGATCCCGCATTTGTCTGTAACGGCCGGGCCTGTCGCGCCCGGCCGCCGCCGGGCGATCGAATTCAACTGGCGGAGCGGTCCACCGGCTGCCCTTCCTGCTCCCAGCGCGTGAAGCCGCCATCCAGGTTGTAGACCTGCCCGAATCCCATCTGCTTCAGCGTCACCGCGGCCAAGGCTGAACGCCCGCCGGTGGCGCAATACAACAACACGGGACGATCACGGGCTTCGGCAAGCACTGGGGAGTGCTGGGGGTACGCGGGGTCCGCTGCGGCCTCGAGAGTTCCACGGGGAATCAACAGTGCATCCGCAATACGTCCTTGTTCGAATTCACCCGGTTCGCGTACATCCACCAACAGCAATCGCGATTCATCACTGATCAGTTGCTGCGCCTGCTGCGGCGGTACTTCATCGATCTGTGCCTTGGCAGCGTTGACGAAATCCATCAGCGTCATGGCGGCGCCGTTCGATTGTGGAGTGCTCATACTCGGATCCTTGTGCCGGTGAAAAACACGCAAGTCTAGTGAAAACGCCGCGCGAACGCGAAGTCCCCCACCCCCCGAAAATTACCCTACACTGAAAACAGCCACCGCCAAGCATGGATACGTACCAGTGCCGCACTTCGCCAAAGCCGGCATCTGCGCCCCTTTCCTGGCCGCCTTGTTGACACCGCCGGCGGCCGCGGGCGCCGCCTCGAGCACGGAGGAGCTGCGTCAGGAACTGCAGCAATTGCGCACGCGCCTGGACGAGCTCGAAGCACTTAAGCAACGGGTCAACGATCTCGAGGCCCAGTTGCAGCGCCGCGAAGATACCGAGGCGGCCAAAGCTGCGGTGTCCGAGCGCGAGGCGAAGCCAGGCAAGGATCATATCGACGTCGTGGGCGCGGTCCGCTTCAACTATTTCTGGAAGGATTTCGACGACAGTCAGCAAACCCGGCGCGGCGACGCCGGGCTGGATCTGTTTCGCATCGGCGTCGAAGGGCAGCGTGACGATTTCCTGGTATCCGCCGAATACCGGTTCTACCCCTACATGAACACCATCCATCATGGCTGGGTCGGCTACGACTTCGGCGATCACGGCCAAGTGCAGGCGGGGATCACCCAGGTACCTTTCGGCCTCCTCCCCTATGCCGCACACAACTATTGGTTTGGCGTACCGTACTACCTGGGCCTGGCCGACGATTACGACGCCGGTATCAAATACGTACTCGAACGCGGCCCGTGGAACTTCCAGGCCGCGTTCTTCAAGAATGCCGAACTGGGCGACGCCAGCAATCTGGATCGGTATTCCTATGACCCGGTAACCACCGGCCCAGCGCGTAATCAGGAAACCAACACCGTCGACGCGCGGCTCGCCTATACGTTCGGCGCCGACAGCGATTGCGCCCACGAAGTCGGCATTTCGGGACAGTGGGGACAACTGAACAACCAGGACACGGGCGAGTCCGGAAATCATTGGGCCGCTGCGGGGCACATCGACAGTCATTGCGGGCGTTGGAACACCCAATTGGAGGTTGGCCGGTATCAATACAATCCCCGCAATCCGGCTGGCGTAGCCGATAACACCGTCACCCTCGGCGCGTTCGGAGGCAGCTACCAAATCGCCGCCGGCGGTACGTTCGCCGTCGCCAATGTCGCCTACAACGTTCCCGTGAAATGGCCCAAGGTGGACGTGTTGACCTGCTACAGCGATTTCAGTTGGCTGATCAAGGACAACAGCGATTTCGACAATTCCTATCTGCACACCATCGGTTGCGGCATCGGTACCGGGCCGGTGTTCACCTATGTCGATGTCATTCGCGGCCGCAATATGGCGTATTTCGGCAACGGTTCGCTCGCCGGCGGCGGCGACAGCAGCGGCTGGGATACACGCTTCAACGTCAACGTCGGGTATTACTGGTAATGGCGAATTCGTTACTGGGCGCGATCACCATTTTTACCGGCCTCGCGCTCGCGACGTTCGGAGCCGACGCCGCGCGCGCTGCGCACGATCTCACCCTGGTGTCCTGGGGCGGCGCCTACACCAGGAGCCAGATGCTGGCGTTCGTACGACCCTACGTCGCGCGGCATGAGATCGGTATGGATGTGCTGGACTACACCGGCGGCCTGGAGAACATTCGCAACCAAGTGCGTTCGCTGAATGTGAAGTGGGACGTGGTGGATCTCGAGCTGTCCGATGCCATCCGGGGTTGCCGGGAAGGACTGCTGGAAACGATCGATCCGGCGCAACTGGCCCCGGCCCCGGACGGCACGGCGGCGGACCAGGATTTTCTTCCCGGAAGCCTGACCGAGTGCGCGGTCGGCACGGTGATCTGGTCTACCATCGTGGCCTACGACGCGCGCCGCTTCGGCAATCGAAAGCCCAGTACCGTCGCTGACTTTTTCGATACCGCGCGTTTTCCCGGGCGGCGGGGAATGCGCAAGACCCCGAAGGCGAATCTTGAATGGGCGTTGATCGCCGACGGTGTGGATCCGCAGCGGGTCTATGACGTGCTCGAAACCGAACAGGGCCTCGACCGCGCGTTTGCGGTGATGGATCGGATCAAGCCCGAGCTGGTGTGGTGGGAGGCCGGCACCGAAGCGCCCCAACTGCTCGAATCCGGACAGGTCGCGATGACCACGGCGTACAACGGCCGCATCCAGGACGCGATCGACCAGCGCCAGGCCCCATTGAAACTGATCTGGAATCACCAAATATGGAACATCGACCTGCTGGCGATTCCCAAAGGCGATCTCAATCGGGAGCAGGCGATGGATTTCATCCGCTTTGCCACGGCACCGGCTCAACTCGCCGCGCAGGCGCGCCATATCGCATATGGGCCGGTGCGGGTATCGTCATTGGCGCAGATCGACGCCAACACACGCACCAAGCTCCCCACCGATCCAGGCAACTTTGCCTCGGCGCTGCGCTTGAATGCGGCATGGTGGGCGCACCATTACCCGCGCATCAATCGGCGCTTCCGCGCTTGGCTGCAACGACCGATCGGTGTTCCTGACCCGTTGCCGCGTTAGCCGCCGCGGGCGGCCATAGCCGATCAGTTCGGTTTTGCTTGCGCTTCGCTCGCGTTTTGCGCGGCAGGCGTGTCTGCCGCAGCACCCCGTTCTGTATCGGGCTGTTTCGTGACGCCTGTTTGCCCGTGGCTTTGCTGTGACTGCATCTGCTGAATCTCGAATGCGCTGAATTCCGCGGGCGTGATTTGCAGATCGTGATTCTGGTCGACTTGATCGAATTGCGCGGCCAGCGCCTTCGAGTTTTGTGCTTCGCTGCGATTGATCGTGAAATTGTGGTTGCTGTCGAGCCTTTCGAACGCATACCCGGACGGCACGCCACTGGTTTGTTCGCTGCGGTTGCCCGGCAAATCGGTGCGGGTGGCATAGTCGCCGCGCTCAGGAGTGGTGATATTCGTGCCTGAACCTTCATCGGCGAGGGCGGGCGTGGCATTCCAAACGGCTAGCGCTAAGATGGACGCAATCGCAATGTGGATTCGTTTCGTATTCATGATCTCCTCCTGGTCGGCCGATGATGCATCGGCGGAATCGTGGGAAAATTCGCCCCGCTGACAACGAGTATTGCAAACGGCCACCGGCATGCCAGCGCGCTGGCTTGATCGATGGGCGCGGTCGCCTACAGTGAGGCCTAGGACACTGGAATGAGTCTGCATCGCAATTGGACGCAGCATTGACCACAGTCGAAAGGAGGCATTTCATGGCTAAGAATCAAGGTGAAGGCGATCGCGAAGCCGCCCGGCATTACGACGAAAAAACCCGCGAATTCGTCGAGTCAGGCAAAGTCGACCCTGCAGCGCGCAACGCGGAAGACGATCCGCGCGCTGAAGAGAAAGGTAAAGAGCGGGCCAAGGAATTCGACCCCGAGGTACACCGCGAGCACAAGAAATAAGTAACGCCGCCGGGTGGTCGAGGCCACCCGGCGATCGCGTCACGGCCGTTGACGCGACGCGACATCCTGGAGCACATCTTCATAAACCCGCATCACCCGAACTTGTTGTAAGTCGCGCACCGCGCGCACCGCGCCCTCGCTGGAGTCATTTGCCAGTCGCTCGAACAGCTCCATCACTTTCGCCGAAACCGCATCGAGGCCACCGGTCAGGGGAGCGTTGCGACGAAAGGTGGGCGCAATGATACGCAACAACCGCGCGATCTGCTCGGGCCCGATCGCGAGCTCGCTGACCTGTTCCTGAGCCAACACCGCAACGCTGAAATCCAACAATGGTAACGTCTTTTCGCGCCAGCGTCCCGCGTACTCGGTGAGCGCCTGTTCGAACTCGGTCGGCGCCAGCATGTAGGCACAGGCCAACCAATAGATCCCTTTTTTGACTTCGGCCTCGTCGATGTCAGCGATCGTCGCACGCACCAATTCGAGCAATGCATCGTGGTCGGCACAGCGCAAACTCACCAGCAACAGTTCGCGCAACACGGTCGGCTTGCAATGTTTCCAACGTGCCAACACCGGCAGCACCAACCGGCGCCGCAACGATCGCGCACCGGGCTCGCGCAGCACCTGCCGCAATCCCGGCAAGTGATCGGTCACGGTCGGGAGCAACTCATCCCAAAGCTCGTCCAGCGCCGCAGCGCAGACGTCAGCGCGTTCGCGCAACAAATCGGCCACCCAGTCGAAGTGATGGCTGGGTGTATTGATGTGGTAGAAACAAAGGGCGGATGCCAATGTCTCAGGCGGAAGGTCGTACAGCGCGGGCGGATCCGTGCTCGCCAAGAGATCCACGCCCGCCAGGACGACATAGCCGAGTGCCAGGCGTTCGCCGCGGGCGAAGCGGCTGCCGATGTCCGCGGGCGTAGGCAGGTCCTTGCTCGCCAGCACGGCGATGAAGCCGGCACGAATGGCGCTTGCCAGAGGTTCGGCAGCCAACTGTTCGATGCGTTCGGGTGGGGCAATTTCGTCGTCTATCTCGAGAAACATCCCAAGGTAGGCTTTCGCAAACGGCTCCAGCGCCTGTGGTGCGCGGCCGCAGCGAAGGTCCTCAGTGCGGTGTCTGAGCTTTTCTGCGCTGCGCTGCCGCGCCTGTTCGAAATCCATAACAAGAGTCCGATCGTGGAGCCGGATTGAGAGGAAAGTGGAAAAACCGGGAATAACAACGCGCACCAGCTTAGCACAGCCGCCGCCGAAGCTGCATTTACGCCTGCGCCGACTAAACTGAAGCCACACACGTTTCATCCATAAAAAGAGATCGTCCCCGATCGCAGCCGAAGACCGCCGTGAATTTCCTGGAAAATATCCGCCTGTTCAAATTTTGGGATCAACTGCGTTCCAGCTATTGGTTCGTTCCGAGCCTGCTGGTCATCGGAGCAATGTTGCTCGCTTTCGGATTGGTTTCCGCCGATTTGCACTACCGTTTTCAGCGAGGTTCCGGGCCGTCGTGGTTGTTCCTCGGGCAATCGGAATCGGCGCGGTCGATCCTGTCCACCATCGCCACCGCCATGATTACGATCGTGAGCTTGACGTTTTCGATGACCATTGTCGTACTCACGCTCGCAAGTTCTCAGTTCGGCCCACGTCTGCTCTACAACTTCATGCGTGATCGCAGCAATCAATTGGCGCTCGGCGTTTTTGTCGCTTGTTTCGTGTATTGCCTGTTGGTGCTGCGCACTGTACAGGCGAGCGCGCCGGATGCCTTCGTGCCACACCTGGGCACGACCGGCGCGATGGCGTTCGCCGTGTTGAGCGTCGGCGTGCTGATTCATTTCATTCATCACGTCGCCGAAAGCATTCAAGCCAATACCGTGATCGCCAACGTACGTCACGAGCTGGAGTCGATCGTCGAACGTGTTTTACCGGCGTTTGAAGGCGATCGCAAAGCCGACGAATCGGAATGGCAACGGCTGCAGTCTTTGTTGGCGAGCGGCGCTGCGCCGATATCGACCGAAGCACGCGGAATTGTTCAGGCAGTGGACCAGGATGCCCTTGTGTCGTGGGCGAAGACTCACGACGTCATGGTTCGCCTGCGACACAGACCCGGCGAGTTCGTCATCCGAGGCAACATCGTATGCGACGTATTTCCCCGCGATCGTGCGCCGCACGATGACATCGCGCCCCTGCACGAGGCGCTGAGCTTCGGTCATCACCGTACGTTGGTGCAGGATATAGAGTTTGCATTTCAACAGCTGGTGGAAATCGCGGTGCGCGCCCTGTCACCCGGCATCAACGACCCGTTCACGGCGATGTCCTGCGTCGAGGAACTGGCTTCTGGGCTGGCGCTGGTCTCGGAGCGCAGCGCTCAACCCCGCATCCTGCGTGACGAGGAAGGCGTGCCACGGGTGCTGGTCAAGGCGGTGAACTTCGAAGGAGTGTGCGATATCGCATTCAATCAAATCCGCCAAAACGGCGCTGCGCATCCCGCCGTCATGATTCGCCAGTTGGAAGCGATCATAGCGCTCGCACCCACCGTAAACGACATCGATGCCCGCGCGGTGCTGTTGCGTCACGCCAAGGCAATTCATGGCGCGGCTGTGGGAGAAGCCCACGACAGCGGCGACCGCGCCGACATCGACGCGCGATTCGATGAGGCCGCGAGTCTGCTGGGCGGCACAACGGTGGCGAACAGCCGCTGACGCGACCTCAGGCGCGCATGTGGCCAGACAGACGGCCTTCCCATGCAGTTGGCACCGTTATTCCTGTGCGGCCCGTGCGGTGACGATAGCGCTGAATTGCGCCCTCGGCGTCCCGGCCTATCCTGAATTGGTCATTGGAGTTCATTTATAAATAAAAAGGAATAGTGACATGCGCATATTCGGCACCGTAATCGCAACGCTGGCGGTACTCGTGCTGCTCGGCCTGATTGGCGTATACGCAGGCTTCTACAATGTCGCCGCAAGCAGCCCTCATACTGCATTTGGCAAATGGCTGTTCAGCACCACCATGGAAAACTCGGTCAAGGCGCGCGCGCATGGCATTCAGGCACCCCGATTCGATCAGGCGACCGTTGAACAGGGGGCAGGCCATTACTCGGCGATGTGCGAAGGCTGTCACGGCGCGCCGGGCGTAAAGCGGGGCGAAGTCGGCCAGGGATTGACTCCGCAACCGCCCGACTTGGGAGAGGCGGAACGGGAATGGAGTGCCCCCGAGCTGTTCTGGATCGTCAAACACGGCATCAAGATGACCGGTATGCCAGCCTGGGGGCAGGTCGATAAGGACGAAGAATTGTGGAGCGTGGTGGCGTTTCTGAAGTCGATGCCGGAAATCTCTCCGCAGCAATATCAAAAACTCAAAGCGCAATTTGGAGAACGCGAGCACGGCAGCGATGCACACGAACACCAAAGTTGAAACGCGCCTCGGCTATAGCGGCGCCGAGGCGGTCCCGGGCGCCCTCAAGCGGCGGGGTTAACCGCCCCCGCAAGCACCATGAATTGATAGGGCTCCAGCACGAGTTCGGCGGCGGCCGTCACTGTGCGCCCGGCGATCAGATCGCTGACGGTTTTGCGCAGTCCCAACAATCGCAAGCGGCGCGCGTCAAGGCGCTGCGGCGCCTCGCTGAAATTTGCCAGCACGAAAACGCTGTGTCCGTCATGGGTGCGGAAATAACCGAACACATTTTGGTTGCCCGTGTCGGCGATTTCGGTTTCGGCGCGCGTGAATGCCAGATTTTGCTGCCGCAGTTGTACCAGGCGCAGCAAACCCTGATAGATGCGGCCGGGAACGGATTCGGCGTCGTTGCGTAATGCTGCCCGCTGCCAATCGAACGCCGAGCGGTGCAACCAGCGGCTGTCGCCCAGCTTCGCCGGATCCCGTTCGTACCCGTAGGCGTTGAGGGTACCCAGTTCGTCGCCCAGATAGAGCAGCGGTATGCCGCCGATGGTCATGATCACGCCGTGCAGCAGCAGTATCCGGCGGATAGCCAATTCCACTTCCCAGGGATCGTCTTCCTCGAGTGCTTTCTCCAGACCCGCCAGTGACGCGCAGGTCCCGGATATGCGCGCATCTCCGGTCTCCTGATTTTCCTGAAAAGGCGCGCCACGGGCGAAACTGCCCGGGAAGCGACCGCTGTAAAAGTCGGCGAGAAAGCGGCGATGAGCGGTCGGCTCGAAGCCCACTTCGGCGACATCGTCGTTGGAGAAGGCCCAGCCGATATCGTCATGGCAGCGAACGTAATTGACCCATGCGCAACCGGTCGGAATTTGAAAGCGCCGGTTCATGGCATGACGTAGTGCGCGAACGTCGCGGGTGGCCAACGCGTCCCACAGCAACGCCATGAGCTGCGGGTTGTAGGACAGCTGACACTCGTCCTGACCAATATATTTGCGCACCTCGTCCGGATGTACGATCGCCTCCGATTTGAACACCGTCGCCGGCGCAGCGATCTGCACCAGGGCGTTGAACGCTTGGATGATATCGTGGGCCTCATCGAGATTTTGGGAACTGGTGCCGACCCGCTTCCACAGAAACGCAACCGCGTCGAGGCGCAGGATTTCGACCCCCTGGTTGGCCAAGAACAACATTTCTTCCAACATGCTGTTGAAGACCACAGGGTTTTCGTAATTGAGATCCCATTGATAATTGTGAAAGGTGGTCCACACCCATTTGCGAATGCGGTTGCGGTAGGTAAAGCACCCGGGGTGCTCATCGGGGAACACCGCGATGATCGAATTTTCGAACCGGTCCGGCACCGTGCGGTCCGGGAACATGCGGTAATACGCCTGGTATTCGGGATCGCCTCTGAGAGCGCGTTGCGCCCATTGATGTTCGTCGGCGGTGTGATTGAACACGAAATCCAGGACCAGGGATATACCGTGGTGGCGCAATTCGGTGGACAGTTGAGCCAGTTCCTCCATCGTGCCCAACTCGTCATTCACCTCGCGATAACTGCTGACGGCATAACCACCGTCATTGTCGCCTTGAGGTACTTTGAACACCGGCATCAGGTGCAGATAGTTGATACCGAGTTCGGTCAAGTACGGAATGCGGTTACGCAGCCCCTGCAGGTCGCCGGCGAACAGATCGACGTAGCACATGGCGCCCACCATACGATGGGAGGAATACCAGTGGGGATCGGCGGCGCGCCAGGCGTCCAGGGCTTTGAGCTCGTCGGGTCGGTCCAACCACATCTGGGTGGCTGACGCGAGGATGCTCTCCAGGTGGTAGAAAAAATCGTAATAATGACCGTAGAGGGTATGCAGCCGCGCGAACAGGCGCGGAAAATGGCGTCGCAGCCGCTCCACGTACGCATCCCACTCCGCAGGATCGGTACGAGCTTCGAAGCGCGCCTCCAGGCGCGGCATCAGCCGTCGCAACGACGCAGCGCTCTCGCGCTCCACCCAAGCGGCGTCGTGTATTTTCCCTACTTGATTACCTTCGTGCATGCGTGATCTTCGTCGGCGGCCGAGTATGGTGTGGGTCGTTAACGGGTCCGCTCACCGGTGCTGGCGTCACCAGTCCTTGGCACGTACCAGCACGGATCCGTCGGCCTCAACCAGACCCAGCGCCAATTTATCGCTGATGCGGTGCGTAAAGTGGTCGAAGTGCTCTTGGGCGGCGGCCAGGCAAGTGTCTGGACGGGCCGGATCGGCACCGTAGCGCTTCAGTGACGCGGCATCCAGGCGGCACAAGAGTGTGCCTCGGTCGCTGCTGACACTGAACCGGATTTCCGCGTGCGCCGGATCCCAATAAAGCGCCTCGCCATCCTCGTATCGGAGCATGTGTGAACCATGTGCCATTCGGTACTGCGTACCTATGACAGATTGCGCGACTCGTTCTCAAGCGTCAACCGAGCATCCACAGCGGTGCCAAGCCAAACCAGAGAACATAACTCAGCGATGCAGTCATCAGCCCATTGAAATTTCGGCCGGATTCCGGTTCCGGCAGGCGCCGCAACAACAGCACGCACAGCAGCACACCGTGCGCGGCCGCCAGCCACGCGGCCATTCCGTAGAGCTGATGCCCGAATCCGAACCCGTCCACCAGAAGTGCCGCGGCAGCCGCACCGAGCGTGGTAGCGATTGCGACCTGCACGGCCCGTCGCGGCCCGATGCGCACGACCAGGGTGCGTTTGCCGGCAGCGCGGTCGGCAGCGCGGTCAGGAATGCCGGACAAGGTAATCGACGGCACCACCGACAGCAGCAACGGCAGACTTGCCAGCCATGGCTGCCAGGCGAAAACTGCGCCGCCTTGGATGACGAAGCCGAACAAAAGCACGCCCAGACTATGGGTCAACGCGACATCGACTTCACCACCCCCGCGGTGGGACAGCTTCAGGGGCGGCACCGTGTAACCGAGCGCCAGCACTGTGAGCACCGCCAGCACCGCGGTTACGGAGCCCGTCTGGGCCGGGGCACTGCCAAGCGCCCAGAAGTACAACAGCGCGAACGCCGCCAACGCCAACGCGATGCCGCCACGTAGTTGTTTGAAACCCAGCACGCCGTCCACCAGCACCCGGGATCCCCCGTTGAATGGTCCCGGATGCTGATTGCGCCGATCGCTGTCGAAGTCGAAATATTCGTTGCTGAACACGGTTGCCGCTTCGAGGGCGAACAAACAGCCGTAGCCGATCCAGAATGCACTTCGGTCGATCGGCCCGTTCTGGGTCGCGAGCATGGCCCCGACCGCATAAGCGATCCAGGTCATGGGGTAAAATTGCAGGCGTAAAGCCCGCAACCAGGTGACGATGGGGCCTCTGAGTCGTTGGCTCCGCGACCATGGCCCCGAGGCAAGTTCGGCGCCCCGCTCCCGGGCCGCCGTCAGCCAACGGCGGCGTTGCTCGAGTGTGGAATGTTCGACGATGCCGAACGACTGCATGCGCACCGTGCGCACACCGCAAAACCCCAGCGTCGCGCGCGCCATTGCCCGATGGCCCGGCGCGGCATAGATCCAGCGATAGACCGCTCGCGGCGTATCCATCGTGGTCAGCAATTCAGCAGTCTTGCCTGCCAGGAGTTTGTCCCAGTTGCCGTCGTCGTGGAATCGGAAAGCAAACCCAGGAGTCAACACCCGGTCCAAAAACCCCTTCAGCAGAGCGGGCGCGGTGCCCCACCAAGTCGGATATACGAATACCAGGTGATCCGCCCACTCGATCAGTGATTGCACCCGGGCGAGATCCGGCTCCAGCTCCTGGTCCGCCGGTGAGGGGCAGCGCACATTCAAGTCAAACTGCAGGTCACCCAGGCGCACCTTGCGGTGCTCGATCCCCGCCTCGGTCATGCCGCTGCCGAATGCGTCGAACAGTGCGGCGCCGAAGCTATCGCCACGGGGGTGACCCAGAATGAGCAGCACACGCATGCCGGCTAACCCAGGCCGGGGTTCAAATTGCGGCGCGTGGCACTGAGCTCGGCCAACCACTGTCGCAGTCCGCGCTCGCCGTTGGCCATCAGCCGGGCGTGATTCCAGCGAAACAGCGGCCGTGCCAAAGGCACCATATAGCGCATCCAGGGCCTGGAGCCGGATACCGAAAATTCGAAACTGACCTTGGTGCGGTTACGGTCTTCCCAAAGCCGCCATTCGGCGCAGCCTTCGACGGGACCTTCGACACTGCCGCGCATGCGTTTCGGGGCGTCCAGGTGGGTGAGGCAAATCCGGATCACCAGACAATAGGGCAACGCTCCCCGCCAATAAAAGCGATAGCAGGCGCCCACACACGCCGTGGCCTGGTCGCTCAACGATTCAACGATCACGCAGCCCGGCCACCACCGGGGCCACGTTGCCGGGCTGGCCAGCGCCGCCCACACGGCACCGACGGGCTCGTCCAGAGTCCAGGTGGATTGAAACCGATAATGCGAGTCCCGCTTTGCCATTGAACCCAGGTTAGGCGAGGGGGATAGGCCCGCCAGCGGCGAGCTCAGCAATGCGTTCGCCGGATGTTTCTGATAGCGTTACAGAGGTCGTCCCAACTGCGAGTGAACGAGATCATGATCCCATTCTTCCGCTATGCCGGCGCGGGCTGCGCACTGCTGTTGTGCGCAGCGGATATCGGCGCCGCCCCCAACATGAAACCCGGTCTATGGGAAACGAAAGTGCGCACCGAAATGGCAGGAATGCCCATGCAGATGCCACCGGTCACCACGCGCCAGTGCATTCGCGAATCGGACATGGTGCCGCAGACCAACAGCTCGGGTCAGGATTGCAAGGTAGTCGACCAGAACGTGGGCGGCAGTACTGTCACTTGGCGCATCGAGTGTAAGGCGGACAATATGCAGACCACCGGCCACGGCAAGATCGTCTACCACGGTGACACGTTTCAAGGTCAGATCGATATGACCATGCAACAGCAGGGCATGGGCCCGATGAGCATGACGCAGAAAATGGAAGGAAAGCGGATCGGTGATTGCCAGTAAGTGCAGCAGGCGAACGGCTATTCCTCGGCGGGCTGTGGAATCCGGGTTTCGAAATGCTCGTCGACGATTCGCCAGTTGCCGTCTTCCCCAGGTCGCACCAAAGCGGCGTAGGGACTTCGATAGTCGCGCCACACGTTGTATCGCGTAGCACGAATTCGAACGCCGTCGGGCTGCGAATCGAAGCGAACGTCGCTGTACTTGTTGTAGTCGCCGCGCTTTTTCGCTTGTTCCATGCTTTCCCGCAATACCTGGCGGTAGAGGTCGCCAGGGATCTTGAGCTGGCGGACGACACCGTTGGCATAGATTCGAGTCACCCAGATCACCGAATCCTTTGCGTATAGCGACGCCAGCTCTGGATCGAAAGTTCGCTCCAATTGTTGGTAGCGAGCGAAAAAATCCTGCGCTTCAACAACCCGCCCGTCTTCGGCGCGCGCCACGAACGCAACGCCCATCAATATCAACCAACAGAGAAGTGCGCGATTGCAATGAGCTGCGGCGGGCATATTTTGACAGATCAACGAGTGGCTTGTCCCATGTCGACAAGTGCGCCGGCGTAGCGGGCGACTTGCCCGCTACGCATCCGGCCTCGGTTACGGACGAATGTAGGCGTAACCTTGTTCCTGCAACTCCATGATCCTGCCTACACCCGCTGGCACCACTTCGACGCCGCTGATCAGCTTCGGTTCACTGCCTGTTTTCTTCTTGATGCCCTTCATGGTGTTCGCACAGGCGCTGAAACGGATGTTCTGGCTCGCCAGGCTCTCGACACGCTTGGCCTGATTACTCTTATCCGTCAACAGACTCAGCCCCGGACCGTAGGCGACGATTTCAATCTTCACGTTATCCATGCCGTAGTCTTTTTGCAGGTTTACTGCATTGTTCAAAGCGATTTTCTGTGTCCGCGCGTCGTCCGTGCTCACTTGGATAACCACTTTGTGCGCCGGCTCCATGTCAGCTGCTTTCACCACGCCGACGGCCCCCACCAGAAATACCAGCATCAGTGACACAAACGAAGTACGCAAGTTAGTCATTTCCATTCTCCTTTTATTGAACAGCCCCGAACAACGAGGCAAACGCGGCTCACCGCAGAGCCGAATACTTTATTATTAGACTCTGGCCCGGCTGAATTAATTCCAAGCTTCAGCCGGTTCAATAGTCAGGCGCATTGCCTGCGGTCCACTTGATATTGCATCCGATGGAGGGCTTTTGCACCCCTTTCACGGGTTGCCCGCCGAGTACCGCCTCCAGCGCCTGGCGCAAATCGGCGCCCGTCACCGGCTCGGCGTTGCCCGGGCGGGCATCATCGAATTGGCCCCGATAAGCCAGTCGTCGGTCAGCGTCGAACAGAAAGAAATCCGGGGTGCAGGCAGCGCGATAGGCTTTCGCCACTTCCTGGGTTTCGTCGTAGAGATAGGGGAACGAGTAGGGAACGCGGGCCGCCTCCTCCGCCATCTTGGCCGGCGCATCGGCCGGATAGTTGGCGACGTCGTTGGAATTGATGCCCATCGCCGCCAGACCGCGCGCCTGGAATTCGCGGATGAGATCGGCGAGTGGCCGTTGGATGTGCTTTACGAACGGACAATGATTGCACATGAACACCACCAACAAGGCCGGGGCGTCGCGAAAATCCTGCAAGGATACGGTCTTGCCGCTTGGATCCGGCAGGCGGAAATCCGGCGCCGCGCTACCGAGCTCCAGCATGGTCGATGCGGTTTGGGCCATCATTACCTCCTCGCAACGGTGATCACAAAAATCGGGTTGGTCCGCGCCACCAAACTGTGGGCGCAGACGCACCATGATTATATCAATGCAGCCAATCGCACAACCGATCCACCGCTTGCACGACCTTGGTACAATGGTGACGGAGGAACTCGTCCCCCAACGGCGCTTGCGGATTCATCTCGCGCAGGCCCTGCAGCGCTCTCGCGCCGTCGAAATCCACCAGCGCGATCCGTGCAGAAAGCTCGTTCGCCGGGCGCCCGAATGCCGCCCCCGGCAACATTGCCACGCCGGTCTCGTCCAGCGCTTTGCAACACAGCTGTTCGCCGCTGTCGATCCCGCGCGCGTGCAGACGTTCGCGCAGGGGGTCGAAATTGGGAAACAGATAAAACGCCCCTTTCGGTTCGATCACGACAGCGCCCGCGGCCTCCAGACGCCGCCACGCGAAACGCGCCAGCGCTTTGAGAATGCGGCGGCAATCGCGCAGATAGCGCTCGATATCCTCACCGCCCTCGAATGCCCGCACCGCCGCATATTGAACCGGCGCGCTCGTGGAAGTAAAGGTTTCGCTGGCCACCGCCGCCATGGCTTTTAGCAACCATCCAAGTGACTCCGGAAACACGAACGCGCCGAGACGCCAGCCGCCGGCGCCGCACCACTTGCTCAAACCGTTACTGATAATGGTGCCTTCGGGGTAGAACCGTGCGATGGAAACATGCTCGCCCTCGAAATGCAGCCCGCCATAGATTTCGTCGGACAACAACAACACGCGGTAGCGACGTGCCACTTTGGCAATCGCCTCCAGTTGCTCAACGCCGTAAGCGCTGCCGGTCGGATTCCCGGGATAGTTCAAAATCAACAGCCGAGGTCGTTCCGGATCCTGGCGGCACAGTTCCTTCAGCGCTTGCGGCGTGACGCCGAGACCGTCGCGCGGATCGGTGGGAATCCAGCGCAGGTGGCGGCCGATGATGTGAGCCTGGGGTGCGTAGGACACCCAACTGGGCGTTGGAATGACCAGATCGCCGTAATACACCATTTGGACGATAAACATGAGCTCTTTGGTGCCGGGCCCCACCAGCACCGAGTCCGCGGAATAGCGCAAACCTTCGGTGCGCAGATAGTAGTTGGCGATCGCCTGGCGCAGCTGCGGTAAGCCCCTGACCGGGAGATAATCTTTCTGGTGGGCATTTTCCTGCAGCGAGGCGACCACGGACGCGGGGACGGGGAACGGCGATTGACCAAGCCCAAGGCGGAACACTTCCCGGCCCGATTGACGCAGTTCCGCGCAGCGTTCATTGATGGCGAGGGTTGCCGAATTGGACATTCCACGCACATTCAGGTTGAGCTGAACCCGAGGCGCGGAGCGTTTACGTAGATCCATCGTGACGGCCATTTGCTAATCGGCGCCAGGCTCGTATCCTACGAGACCATGGGCAGCGCAAGCACAACACAGCCTGACTCCACGAGCAACCCTCTTTGGACGCCTTCCGCGGCGCGCATCGAAAAATCCCTGATGCATTCCTTCCTGCGCTTTGTGCGCCAGGAATGGGCTCCCCAGATCGAGGATTACGCCGGTCTATACCGTTGGTCCGTGGAGCATCTGGAGTTGTTCTGGCCCGCCGTGTGGGGGTTCTGCGGCATTCGCCACAGCCGCCCCTGGGACAGCGTTTTGGAGCACCAGGAAAGCATGCCAGGAGCGCGCTGGTTTCGCGGCGCACGGTTGAACTTCGCGGAAAACCTGCTGCGTTACCGCGATCAACAAGAGGCCGTGGTGTTCCTCGACGAGCGCGGTCGGCGCCGCGCGCTGAGCTATGCCGAACTGTATGCGGCCGTAGCCCGAGTTGCTGCGGGCTTGCGCCGAATCGGCGTCGTCCCCGGAGATCGCATCGCCGCGCTGACTCCCAACTGCCCGGAGGCCGTCGTTGCCATGCTCGCGTCCACCAGCCTCGGCGCAATCTGGTCTTCGTGCTCGCCGGATTTCGGCGAATCGGGCGTCATCGACCGGTTTGCGCAAATCGCGCCCAAGGTATTGTTCGCCGCCGACGGTTATTACTACAAAGGCAAGTCGGTCGACTGTATGGAAAAACTGAGCGGAATCGTCGCGCGCTTGCCGCGCCCGATGCACACCGTGATATTCTCCTACCTACACACCAGCGTCGAAAGCGCGGCAGCGGACGTCGACAACGCTATGACTTGGGACGCGTTGCTTGGCGACGGCGGTGAAATCCAATTCGCCCAGCTGCCTTTCGACCATCCGCTGTACATCCTGTTTTCTTCCGGCACCACCGGCACACCGAAATGCATCGTCCACGGCGCCGGCGGCACATTGATACAGCATCTGAAAGAGCATGCGCTGCATACCGAGATCGGCCGCGACGATCGCCTGTTTTATTACACCACCTGCGGCTGGATGATGTGGAATTGGCTGGTGAGCGGCCTCGCCCGCGGCGCGACCATCGTGCTGTACGACGGATCTCCCATGCACCCGGGCCCAGGCGCGCTGTTCGATCTGGCCGAGCGGGAGGCATTGACGGTATTCGGAACCAGCGCAAAATACTTGTCTGCGATCGAAAAAGCGGGGGTGCAACCGAGGGTCAGCAATGACTTGAGCCGGCTTCGGTGTATGCTTTCGACGGGATCCCCGTTGCTGCCGGAGTCGTTTGACTTCGTCTACCGCGACATCAAATCCGATCTGCAGCTGGCATCGATTTCCGGCGGCACCGACATCGTGTCGTGCTTCGCGCTGGGCAACCCCATGCAACCAGTATATCGCGGCGAACTACAGTGTCGCGGACTCGGTATGGCGGTCGAGGTATTGGACGATCGTGGACAATCGATCCGGCAAGGCAAGGGCGAGCTGGTGTGCCGCAAACCGTTCCCTTCCATGCCCGTCGGCTTCTGGGGCGATCCCGACGGCAGTCGTTACCACAGCGCGTATTTCGATCGTTTCCCAGGCGTCTGGGCCCAAGGTGACTATGCGGAACTCACCGCACATGAGGGCCTGATCATCTACGGCCGCTCCGATGCCGTCTTGAATCCGGGCGGCGTGCGCATCGGAACCGCCGAACTCTACCGGCAAGCCGAATCACTGCCGGAGGTACTCGAAAGCCTCGCCATCGGCCAGCGCTGGCAAGGCGACGAGCGCATCGTTCTGTTCGTAGTACTACAGCAGGCGTCAGCATTGGATCCGGAATTGGAGCGTCGCATAAGGGCGGTCATTCGGGCCAATACCACTGCACGCCACGTGCCAGCCGAAATCATCCAGGTGGTGGAATTGCCGCGAACCCGCAGCGGCAAGATCGCCGAGTTGGCCGTACGAGCGGTGGTACACGAACAACCGGTAAGCAACGTCGACGCACTCAGTAATCCCGACTGCTTGGATCAGTTTCGAAATCTGGCGCAATTGCGCGGCAGTTAGCCGCAGGTGAATTTTACCGGCGCCGTTCGGCCAGGAGCTTCAGCAAGTCGGGCAACGCCACAGGCTTGACCAAGTGAAAATCGAAGCCGTCCTCGGGGCGCGGCGTTTCGACAAATCCCGTGAGCGCCACGATCAAGGGCGCATTGCGTCCTGATTCAGCGCGCACTTGCCGCGCCACCTTCTCGCCCGGCATGTCTGGCAGACCGAGATCCAGCAACAGCACGTCGGGGCAAGATGCGGCAAGCGACGCCAACGCCTCTGTGCCGCTATAACTGGGGCGCGCGGCGGCACCTTCATGGCGCAACGCCTCGCACAAACTGTCGGCAGTCAATTTGTGATCGTCCACCACCAGAATGTCCAAGCCCCGCAAATCGGCTCGTGGCATAGCCGAGTCGCTTGCTGCACTGGGCGCCCGCGCTGCGGCCGGCAACCGAACCGTGAACTCGCTGCCCTTGCCGATGCCCTCGCTGTGCACGGTGACACTGCCGCCGTGGAGCTCTACCAAACGGCGCACCACTGCAAGGCCCAGCCCCAAACCAGACTTCGCGCGTTCGATAGATTGCGCGGTGCGGGTAAACATCTCGAACATGGACTCATATTCAATTTCCGGGATGCCCATGCCGTTGTCACGGACTCGAAATACAACATCGCCGTCCTCTGCGCCGACCTGCAGCTGGATGTGGCCCCCGGGGTCGGTATAGAGCGCAGCGTTGGTGAGCAGACTGGTGAGCACTTGCCGCAGGCGCGCGGGATCGGCTTCGAGCTGCGGCGGATGTTCAGGCACGGAGATGGAGAGTTGGTGGCCGTGCTCGTCGAGCAGCGGCGCGACCGTTTGCGCGACCGTCGCTATCAATTCGCCGGTGTCGATGGACTCGCGGCGCAGTTCGATTTCGCCGTGGACAATGCGCTGCACGTCGCCCAGATCGTCAATCAGACGCGCCATATGGCGCACCTGGTCCTCGATCAGATCGGCAACACGCTCGACTTGCAGCGGCTCGTGTGCGCTTTGCTCCTTCAACAGAAAGGCGGCATTTCGAATCGGCACCAGCGGTGATCGAAGTTCGTGGGCCAGCACCCCGAGAAAGCGATCCTTGCGCTGATTCGCCTCGGTCAGGCGCTGCGCCTGGTACGCGAGCTTGCGGTTGGAGCGCGCCAGTTCTGCGGTTCGCTCCTCGACGGTGCGTTCGAGGCGGGATTGCAGTTCCACGAGTTCGGCTTCGCGCCGCTGCCGCTCGCTCATTTCCGCCTGTAACAACGCATTGTTGTGCGCCAATTGTGCCGGGCTAGGCAGCGCGAGCGCCCGTGGCAACAGTGGCCAAAGCAAAATCGCGGTGGCCACCGACACCCCCGCGGTCAACAACTTCACCCAACCTTGGAGACGATATAGGGGATCCCAGACCGTAACCGCGCCGAGGATGTGGGTCGTGCCGCACAGCAGGATGAACGCAGCAAACAGCCAGAACACCCAGCGGAAAGTCAGATCATGGCGACGCTGCACGAACAGAAACAAGGCAAGCGGAATCGAATAATATGCCGCTGCGATCATGACATCGGATCCGACGTTCAGCCAGAGGATGTCGGGGCGCCACAAATAACACACCCCGTGGGGCATGAAATCGTTCTCAAATAATTTGCGAAGTGCGTCCATGGCGGCACCGTCGTGCGAACAAATTGGAGGCGCCCGTGCAGATGGCGCATTTGCCCATCATCGACGTGGCTTCTGGGGTGGTCAAGCGGACCCGCTTCGGCCGTATCGCTGACGAAGCTCTCAGGGGGGCGTAAAAGTGAAGACCTTTCCGACGGCCTTGTAGATCTGGGCTGTGGTGAGGTACCGCGCGTCCCACGGGTCCTCCCAGTGCGCGCAACGCAAACGCCAAACCTGCGGCTGCTGCGCCGACTCCAGGTAGAACGAAGTCGCCATGATTACCGGGCCGGAGGCAGCGGCGCGTAAATCCAAAGACGCCACCATCACCGGAGATCGCTCGACGAAGTCACGGTCGTGCGTCACGGCAACGATACGGAATCTCTGCGGCGCTATAGTGACCGGGTCGGCGTTGGCGCGGCGGAGCTCGAGGCGACAGTTTGGATAATACTGGTCGAGGCCCTGCAAGGAGATATAACCGGTGCCTTGATAGACTTTGCCGCCTTGCACGTAGAGCCAGCCTCGATGGGCCGGTATGGTGAGCGGCTGATTCAATTGCAGGGTCCCGACCTCCGCCGGGACGGCTGCGGTCTCGCGCCCAGGCTCCGCTGCACATGCCGCCAGCAATATCGCCAGTGGAACGATCAGACCGCGCTGTATGTTCTTGTTCATCGTCGATGCTCCCGCGCGATGGGACTGGAGATCAAGCGTAGTCCAAGCGCGAAGCGCGACGCCCGCCGGAAACACGAGCCTGCACCCACAAAAAAGCCCCGCCGAGACGGGGCTTTGGTATCAACCGGCAGAAGCGGCCGGCTAGCGGGTCCTACGGGCACGGCGTCCCATGAATCCGAACACCAGGCCGGCGACTCCCAACAGCGCCAGCGGACCGGGCTCAGGCACCGAAGCGCCGACTAACCCATCGACGGGATCAACCACATTCGAGAGCAGGAACTGAAAGTCGTTGTAGTCGGCGTCGCCACCGCCCCACAGGTCTTCCATGCCGACGGTGGTCATGTATTGATCCAGTGCGCCGTCGTAGGTGGTTGTGGCGCGGGCGTGGGCGACTCCGTCGCCATTGGCCGCGGCCGGACCCGACATATACGTCTTGCCGGTGTTGTTTACAAAATAGCTGAACACCAACTCGGTGCCGGCCGCAAACGACCCAATATTGACCTGGGTTCCGATCGCGGAGTTGGAATTGAACACTTCACCGGAATGAGACGATGGCGAATACACGAACAGGGAGCTGGTGTACGCGGCGTCTCCGCCCAAGAACGTAGCGGTCACATCCCCGTCGCTTCCCACGAACATGCGACCACCGGTGACGGCTTTGCCCAGGGGCACATCGCCAATAATGGGTCCTGCGATGGCAGCCAGCGGCAATGCCAATACGCATAACCCCAACGCTGCCTTACGCAAGGCGGATGAAAAAGCGTTCCCGTTCGTCATATTCGCACCTCAGATTCCTGTCCTATCAGAACTACGTTCCTGTTGTGCCGGTTTGATGCAAAGGCCAGGCCAACATAGGTAACGACCTGTTTTCGCTCTCAATTATCTAGCTTCGAGCACCAACTGCAACGTAGATGTTACGCAGCTGTAAAGTATGCTGACATCGAAAACACGCGTTTTTCTTGGAGAATTCAAGCGCTTGCATGCGAAAGCCGACAGATATACTACACTGCGCCGCCCCCGCCGGGCGGCCTCGCGAACCCATGGGAGCGCTGCGCTGCCGGCGATTTGTACCGATTTACAGGTGCATCGCAGCATCCTTGTCATCGTTCCGGTGACAGAACAAGTGTAAAAACTTCTGATATAAGTTTTTCCCCTATAACCAAAGGCATAGGGCCCGACGCGGGGCGCAGGGGCGGCGTCAGCGCACTTTACAAAGCATTTTTTTCCGCAGTGGGCTGGAGCCTCGCCAAACTGGGCTTCACAAGGCATTTGCTACTCACTGTTCGTATTGGCATGGGATTTGCCTTAATTATGAGCACGGGCATACAACGGTCATTCGGGGAAGCGGCACTCCGCAGCCGACAGAGCAGTACCCCAAGGATCGCGGTATGTCAGGGTGCAAAGTGCTCGGATTGGGGGCTGCCGGCGGACAACGGCACTTGGCCACGGCAGTAGAAGCCACTGCGCACTGGCACAAATAGATGTTCAGTTATGCTCTGAATGGCCCCGCCGGATGGCGGGGCTTTTTTTGTTCCGGCATCAGGTCACGGGAGCGAGCCGAGTGTAATCGGCGCGGAACCGTCGGGGCCGCGCGAACTGCGCAGCACAGCCACCGTCGATTCCAGCATCTCCTGATCCGGGTTGGCGAACGTCAATCGTGTGCCGCCGCCGCTTTGCTGCACCACAAAAGCTCGAACGCGGTAGGTACGGTGATTCTGTTCGATTGGCAAGGACAGCTCGACCTGCACCGCGGCATTCTGCTGCAACCAATCGGCATCACTTTCCACCAATATGCCGTCCAGGCCCAAATCCCGGGCATAGGCGTCAACCACTTGACCGTCCCCGTGGATACGCACCCGGCCGGTGACCGGCACCCGGTTACTACTTCGGTTTTCCATCGACATTCGACTCCGAGCCCTCGAGCGTCATTTAATTCCCACTTTGTGCAGCAAGCAATAACATGGGTTAAGCGCCCCTCCCCTCAAGGATTTAGTTTTCCGCTTCCTTGAAAAGCCCTATAGAGTTTAGCATCATTGAGGCCCAAACTACGCAGTTCATGGATACGATGACGGGGGGTATTCAAGTGCTTCACCCGCTGCTCGTAAAACTCGGCCGCTTCCTGCATCTTACCCAAGCCGAACAAGACTATCTCACCGGCCTGTTCAGTAACCAGGAAACCTTCGCCGCCAAGGCCCAGATCGTTCGTTCCGGCGAACCGGTTAACGGCGCATACCTGCTTGCGGAAGGCTGGGCGGTGCGGTCTCGCACCTTGCCAGACGGTCGTCGCCAAATCCTGAACTTTGTGCTGCCCGGCGATTTTTGCGACCCGACCACGTTTGTCGAACGCAACGCGGTGCATTCCATCACTGCCATGACGGCAGTCCGGGTCACGCGCATGAACCGCCAGCAGGTGCTCGACCTGGTTACCCGTTCGCCCAGGCTGGGCGCGGCATTTTGGTGGCACGAAACCTACGAAAGCACCATGACGCGCGCGCATCTGGTAGCGGTAGGTCGTATGAACGCGTTCGAGCGTATTGCCTATCTGCTGCGCGAACTTGAGTCCAGATTGCAGATCATCTCGATGGTACAGGGCAACACATTCCATTTCCCCGGCACTCAAAGCGACCTCGCCGACGCCCTCGGTCTTAGCAACGTACATGTAAGCCGCACGCTGCGCCGCCTCAGCCTCGAAGGCATCATCAAAATCTCCGGCTCCGGCATTACCATACTGGACACGGAGCGCTTGGCGTCCTGCGCGACGATGCGCACCCCGATCGAATACGTTGGCGACCCGCCCGACGGTCTC
This sequence comes from uncultured Gammaproteobacteria bacterium, assembly GCA_963773585.1. Taxonomy (GTDB): domain Bacteria; phylum Pseudomonadota; class Gammaproteobacteria; order JASBUN01; family JASBUN01; genus CAVXJN01. Next base: position 700,089 of record CAVZBR010000004.1, on the reverse strand, counting down.
AAACGGTTGCTCGATACCCGCCGCGACACCGCTTGAGACGGCGCGACGCTTGCGCGCTTGCAATGCCGAGGGGCTAAGCGCGACTCTTGCCGCCGTCTGAATGCTCGGTGGCGAACGACTGCGCCTCGATGAACACCCGCTTGACGACCGGGTATGCGCGTTTGATCTCCCGGTCCAAACAAGCGATCACCCGTTCCAACTCGGCTGCCGTCATCGAGGACCGAAACTCCGCGTTCAAATTGACCAGCACGAATTGCGGTCCCATGTGCATTGTCAACAACTCATGCACATGCTCTATATCCTCGACTCCGGACGCGATATTGCGAATGCCATCCACCACGCTCTGGTTGGCGCTTTCTCCGATCAACAGACCTTTGGTCTCCAACGCCAGCCAAAACGCGGTGACCCCGAGGATGATTCCGATGATCATGGACGACACGGCATCGGCCCAGTGCCAACCGAGCTGGTCGCTCAATACTACACCGACGAACGCGACTCCCAGGCCCAGGATCGCCGCGCTGTCTTCGAACAGAACCACGAACAGGGAGGGATCCTTGCCGCGGTGTACCGCTTCGAGGTAACCCCAGTTCCCCTTCGACTTGGAAAACTCACGGAATGCAAAGAGCATCGACGTGCCTTCGAACAAAGCCGATAGTCCAAGCACCGTGTAGTTGATCGCGACCGACTGCATCGGCTCGGGATTGGAGAAGCGGTGTACGCCTTCGTAAATCGACACTCCGGAGCCGAGGGCGAAAATCAGGATCGCGACCACAAAGCTCCAGAAATACACTTCCTTGCCATGCCCGAACGGAAATCTTGGATCGGCCGGTTGCTGGGCGCGCCGCAACCCATACAACAACAGACCCTGGTTACCTGTATCCACCACGGAGTGGATGCCTTCTGAAAACATCGCCGAACTGCCGCTGAAAGATGCCGCGATAAACTTGGTCACCGCGATCAGCAGGTTGCCGGCAAGCGCCGCAAAAATCGGAAGTTTGGAAGAAGCCGACATACGTTTGGCGCTTAAGGGAAAGACCGGCCGTGAGCTACCGACTTGCGGACATCCAGCGCGCACCGGCGGCGCATCGCAATCGGGCCATGGATGACTATTGCTTGGCGTTGATATTCAACAGAATCGCCAATCCGAGCAAAAACATTCGGCGGCGCTCCCGGGCTTGCGAATCATCCCTCGTGGCATCGGTTTCCGCGTCAGTATCGGCTTGCGCGCCAACGCCCGAGCGCGTCTCGATCACCGGCTCGAGCCCGACGTCCTGAAGCATCGCTCCGTACACAAGGGGCTCGCTATGGCCGGCCGGTGCAGTCGCCGCCCCCTGCCATTGCTCGAACGCGCCCATCTCGGCCATTTCAGACCTGGTCTCTGCCGGCACTCGGCACACGCTGCTTGTGAATGCGGTGGCGGAAGCGGAGTCGTTCTGCACGCCGGGCGTTATCGCGGGAGCTCGCAATTCCGATACCGAGGACATTGGGTTTCCTGCGGCGGGAACGGCGGTCGCCTGCAAGGCAGCCGCCATGGCTAGCGCAGCCATGATAATTGTACGTTTCATTTCCCCTCCCTAGGCGGACGCATCTAACGCTTGCCATCCAATATTCACGCCAACTCCGCCAACTTCTTTGTTCTTCGGGCAATTTACCATATCGTCCGCGACCTTGGTGGACGCCGATGTAAACGCACTCGACGTTGCCCACAAAACGGGGCCGGTTATCAGAAGCCTGCGGTCGCGCCGGCTTTCATGATCTCCATGAGATTTTTGTTGATACGGACCGCCATATCGTGCAATTCCGGGCTCAGCGGCGCATTGTTGATGAGAATGTCGAGGTCCATCATCATCAACCATACTTTGCCCTTCGAGTCCTCGACCAACGCAATGCGACAAGGCATGTAGGCAGCGAACAGCGCGTTGTTCTGCACCATCTTGTAGGCGTCTTCAGGATTGCAGAACTGGAAGATGTGCAGCGGGCCGGAATCGATACCCCGTGCTTTGAGCTCTTTCGATACCGGCTGATGGGCGACGATCTTCATGTTCAGCTCCGCGGCCTTGGACTGCAGGAACTGGATTGCCTCGTCGACGGAAACGCCGTCTGCGAGTGGCATTTTCACCACTGTCTGCGAAATATCGAACTTGAGCGGCTCCGGGGCCTCTTTTGCGGGGCCGGCCCAGGCGGGAGCCACGGCGATCAAAGAAGCCAACAGAGCGGTGAACAAAATACGCATGGAACAATTCTCCTTGGCGGGATCCTGCATAGTGTCATCCCGTACGCGGTGTCAGGGCATGCTCGAATACTAGAAGAAATACGAGCGTTTGCATCAAAGCCCGCGCCGAATACCCCGCGACTGGGATCCTTGTCGCTCACCTATACTGGGGCGGGGCGCAACTGGTGCGCCCCGCCAACCCGGGAGTCAGCAAGTATGGTTACAGCGGTGGTGTTGATGAACGTCCGGCGTGGCCAGGTCAACGAGGTCGCCCAGCAGTTGTCGGAGACCGAGGGCATCTCCGAAGTATATTCCGTGGCGGGGCGCTACGATCTGGTGGCGCTGATCCGAGTCCAGGCCAATGAAAACCTGGCGGACCTCGTAACCCGGCATCTGGCGGCGATCGACGCCGTGGTTGCCACCGAGACCCTGATCGCCTTTCGCAGCTACTCCAGGCACGACCTCGAGTCCATGTTCACGGTCGGCCTCGAAACCTGACGGCCGGACAAAAGCAACAATTTACGTCCACTTTTCGCGACGCATATTCCGTCGCTGGCGTCTGGCATCCCTCCCGGTACGCTGATAGTCTTTGCCCTGACCGCCGCGCATCGTCGGGATCATCGATCGACGTCGGGACCGGGACAGTAAGTCCCGGACGCCGCAGGTACCGCGGCCAGCGAGCGGGATTGCCTGCCACGCATTCTGTTACCGAATTCAAGTGCTATGACCCAGACCGGACGATTGCCATTGGACTCCATGGATTGCAGCAGCATCCGCCGAATCGCGGTCATGAACCCGAAGGGCGGCTGCGGCAAGACAACCCTGGCCACCAATCTTGCCAGCCGTTATGCCAACCTGGGCTGCGGCACGGCGATCTTCGATTACGATCCCCTGGGCGCAGCCATGCGCTGGCTACACGCACGTCCCGACGACTTGCCGTCCATTCATGGCGTGTCCGCCCACCGGGCGCCGCGTGGCGGGGTTACCCGCGCTTGGCAGATGCGCTTTCCCCACGACGCCGGGCGCATCGTAATCGATACGCCGGCGGGGCTCGAACGCATGCAACTCACGGAACGGTTGCGTGACATCGACGTGATTCTGATTCCGGTACTGCCATCACCGATCGACATGGCTGCCACCGCGGACTTCGTTCACGATCTTTTTCACATTGAAAAGCAGTGGTCCGGACGCACCCGCATCGGCGCTGTGACCAATCGCATCAAACCGCGCACTCGCGCGTTCGAGAATCTGGAACAGTTCCTGCGTTCTCTTGGTGTGCCGGTCGTCGGGCACGTGCCCGACAGCCAGCGTTACATCAACGCCGCGCAGCAGGGCATGGGAGGGCACGAGCTCGGCCGCGGCGAAGGCGCCAAAGAAGTCGTATGTTGGACCGGCATCGTGGACTGGATCGAAGGCGAAATCGCCGCCCTCAACAATGACTGCTCCAACTCGGCGGACGCTCGCGACCGCCACAGCCATTCCCATACCCGGCATTATTGACTCGGCTACTGTCGGTTGCGGCGCGCCGTCACGGTCTCGCCGCCGATCCCCCAGTTATCGGTATCCACCTCATCGATCAAGACGTGGGTTGTCTGCGGGTTCTTGCCGAGTATATCCACCAGCAATTGGGTGACGCCCGCAATGAGTTCGGCCTTTTGCTGCGCCGTGGCGCCGTCACGAGTGATCTTGATATTGACGAATGGCATTGTGGTGCTCTCCGATTCGCAGCGGCCGGCTGCACCGTGTCGGGCGCAACCGGCCGCAGCATCGCTTAAAGCAAGGGCACGATCAGCAGTGCGACAATGTTCATGATCTTGATCAAGGGATTGATCGCCGGTCCCGCCGTGTCCTTGTAAGGATCGCCCACGGTATCGCCGGTCACCGCGGCTTTATGGGCTTCCGATCCCTTACCGCCCAAGTTGTCGTCCTCGATGTATTTCTTGGCGTTGTCCCAGGCGCCGCCGCCGGTGGTCATGGAAATCGCAACGAACAATCCGGTGACGATGGATCCGAGCAGCAAACCACCGAGCGCCTGGGGCCCGAGCAACAAGCCCACCAACACGGGCACCAATACCGGCAGCAGCGAAGGCAGGATCATTTCACGTATCGCCGCCTTGGTGAGCATGTCCACCGCAGTCGAATACTCGGGCTTCTGAGTGCCATCCATAATGCCCGGGAAAGCCTTGAATTGGCGCCGGACTTCCACGACCACCGCACTCGCAGCACGTCCCACCGACTCCATCGCCATGGCGCCGAACAGATACGGCACCAAACCGCCGATGAACAGGCCGATGATCACCAGGTGATTGGAAAGGTCGAAGGTCAGAGTGTGTCCCATGTGGACGCCCAACTCGCGGGTGTAATCCGAGAACAGCACCAGGGCGGCCAGGCCCGCAGAGCCAATGGCGTAACCTTTGGTGACCGCCTTCGTGGTGTTGCCTACCGCATCGAGGGTGTCCGTGGTCTGGCGTACCGCGCTGTCCAGTTCCGCCATTTCCGCGATACCGCCGGCGTTGTCGGTGATCGGCCCGTAGGCATCGAGGGCGACGATGATCCCCGCCATGGACAACATCGAGGTGGCTGCAACTGCGATGCCGTACAGTCCCGCGAACCAATGGGCGAATAGGATTCCGAGGCAGACCACAAGCACCGGCGCAGCCGTGGAACGCATCGACAACGCCAATCCTGCGATGATGTTGGTACCGTGACCCGTGGTAGACGACTCGGCGAGCCGGCGCACCGGTGAAAACTCGGTGGCGGTGTAGTACTCGGTAATGATCACCAGTGCCGCGGTCACGGCCAGGCCTACCAAACTGGCGCTATAGATGCTCAGGGCACTGTAGGTGCTGGAACCGGACATCATCCAATAGGTGACCGGTAGAAAGGCAATGGCCGACAACACGCCGGCGGTAATCAAACCGCGGTACAGGGCGTTCATCACCTTGCCGCCTTCGCGCACCCGGACGAAGAATGTCCCGACGATGGACGCCAATACCGACACGCCGCCCAGCACCAGCGGGTAGACCACCGCCTGCACGCCCAGATCCGTAAACGTCGACGCGCCCAGGATCATGGTGGCGATGATGGTGACCGCGTAGGTTTCGAACAGGTCGGCCGCCATGCCGGCGCAGTCGCCGACGTTGTCGCCGACGTTGTCGGCAATCACCGCCGGGTTGCGGGGATCGTCCTCGGGAATGCCCGCCTCCACTTTACCCACCAGGTCGGCGCCCACATCGGCGCCCTTGGTGAAGATGCCGCCGCCCAAGCGCGCGAATATGGAGATCAATGAGCCGCCAAACGCCAGTCCCACCAGGGGCGCGAGCGTTACCGGCTGGCCAGGTTCGGTCAGGCCGCCCAGGACCGCGTAATAACCGGCCACACCCAGCAGGCCGAGACCGACCACCAGCATGCCGGTGACCGCACCGCCACGAAACGACACCTGCAAGCCGTCATTGAGTCCGCCGCGCGCCGCTTCAGCGGTACGCACGTTGGCGCGCACCGAAACCTGCATGCCGATGAAACCGGCAGCGCCGGATAATACGGCACCGATGGCAAATCCCACCGCGGTCTTCCAGCCCAGCGCGATGAAAATAATGACAAACAGAATTATTCCGACTATTCCGATCGTGAAGTATTGCCGCCGCAGGAACGCCGAAGCCCCTTCCTGCACCGCCAGCGAAATACGCCGCATGGCGTCATTCCCGGTGGGCATTGCGATGAGTTTGAAAATGGAAACTACACCGAACACCAACGCCGCAACGGCGCAGATGAGGGCAAAAACGATACCCGTGGCCATGACTCCAGCCTCCTTTATGATTGTGTAGGAACAACCGGATCGTATTATGTTTTGGCGTCGAGCGATATCGTCGATATGGCGGCGCTCACGCCCTGGTTGTGGTTTGCTTGTTGGTTTCGTCCAGGAACCGGCGCTTGCGCTATCATGCCGGCATTGCCCGTGACAAAGGAGCAAGCGGTGAACGGTGGTTCGAGCAGTCCCCCAAAGATCGTCATTGTCGGCGGCGGCGCCGGCGGCCTCGAACTCGCCACCAAGCTCGGCAAGCGTCTCGGACGGCGCCATCGCGCCGAAATCACGCTGATCGACACATCCTGGACCCACATCTGGAAACCGCTGCTACATGAAGTCGCCGCCGGCACGTTGGATGTGGGCGAACATCAGCTCGAGTATTTGGCGCAAGCCCACCGCAACCATTTCCGCTTCCGACTCGGCCGGGTCGACGGCCTTGATCGCCAGGCACGTCGAGTATCCGTGGCGCCCACCTATAACGAGACGGGGCTCGAAATCACACCCCCACGCAGTTTTGCCTACGACCTGCTGGTATTTGCAGTGGGCAGCGTCAGCAACGATTTCGGCATTCCGGGCGTCGACGAGCACTGCCTGTTTTTGGATAACACCGAAGAAGCGGCCGACTTCCAGCAGCATCTGCTGGGTTCTTTACTGCGCGCCCATAGCCAGGGCAGGCCAATTCAACCGGGTCAGCTCGACGTGGTCATCGTCGGCGGCGGCGCGACCGGCATCGAGCTGTCCGCGCAATTGCATTGCGTTACCCGCCAATTGGCCGCCTACGGCTTGGACGAGATCAAGCCCGAGCAGGACATCCGCATGCATCTGATCGAGGCGTCCGGGCGCTTGGCACCGGCTCTGCCGCAACGATTATCGGGCACCATTCGGCGCCAGCTCGAGAGCCTGGGCGTGCGCGTGTGGCTCGATCAGCGCGTGGTAGAAGTCAACGAAAGCGGAATCGTCACTGCCGACGGCGAAACGATTCCCGCGGCCATCAAAGTCTGGTGCGCTGGCATCAAAGCGCCGACGTTTCTGTACGAAATCGACGGCCTCGAGACCAATCGATTGAATCAGCTGGTGGTGCAGAAGAACCTGCAAACCACCCGCGATGCCGATATATACGCGCTAGGCGATTGCGCCGCCTGCCCGACGGGCGGCAACGCGAACGTACCGCCTAGGGCCCAAGCCGCACATCAAGAGGCTTCCTATCTGGCGCGCGCAATCAGCCGGCGCATAGCAAACAAATCCGCTGGCGATTATCGCTACCGCGATTACGGTTCACTGATCACGCTGGGGCGCTATAGCACGGTGGGCAGCCTGATGGGGCATCTTACTGGAAGTGTCATGGTATCCGGGTTTTTTGCTCGATTGACGTATCTGTCGCTGCATCAGATGCACCAGATCGCCTTGCACGGCCTGGTGCGCACCGTCATCCTCAATATCGCCAACCGTTTACGGCGTGGCTTGCATCCGGAAATCAAGCTGCACTGATCGGCGCTGAATTAGCTCAGCGCGCCCGCGCACGGACGTAGCGTTCGACCGCCTGCTCGCCGTCACCGTCGAAATTCAGAAAGTGGATGCCGACGCGGAATTCATCCTGGGACATGCGCCGCGATACCACGATTTCGCCGCTCGCTTGAACCGCGGTGACAGCCCCGTCCGCTGCGGGCAACTGCAGCCGCAACTGCGCCCTGATCGGCTGACCCGGAAACGCTTGATGGCCGCTGGGCAGTATCCGATCCGCGCATCCTCGATCGCAGCTGATTTCAACACCGCCCATAGACAGATTGCAGATGGTGCCGCGGGCCGTTTCGCCCCCTTCCGTGAGAACCTCCAACGGCAAGTCGGTTGCAACCCTTGGATAGTGCCGCCGTTCGCTTGCCATTTACTTCCCCCCGAAGCTGGGAAGCGCGCCTTTGTACCGTGCCGTCGCGCGCCCCTTGTAATGTCCTAAGCATGCCAGAAGCGCGCCGCGGGCGGAAGCGCAGCGGCCTCAGGCACGGCCGTTTGACGACACACGCTGATCGTGACGCCACATACGCAGGACGAGGATCGCGGCGATGACACTCATCATGCTTGCCGGTATCCAGGTGATGAGTCCACCGATGCGCTGATCCAGCAAGGGATCGGTGTTCCAGGCGCGGCCGCATACCGCATATACGTCATAGAGGTCGGAATGGTGCAGGGTGATATAGGCGCCCAACAGTATCTGGGGGATCATGATCACCCACAGAATCACCACGCGCACGCCGTAGGAGGGCCGTACCCGGTATCTGGGCTGGCCGTCGAGCATCACCATCCAGAACAACAGACCATCGATGAACATGCTCCAGTTCATGGTGTGGTACAGCGGCGCGCTGAGCATGGCGTCGTAGTGAAGCGTGGGAAACAGCCAAAAATAAATCAGGCCGACAAACAGCAGTGCGGCGATGATCGGCTGTTGCAGCGCTCGATAGACACCGTTCAAGATCGGATTGCTCGCCAAGCGCGCCACGCCGCCTTGCAGGCTCGAGGGCAAGGCGCGCAAGAACAAGGCACCCGGCGCCGACAATACCAGCAGCAGCGGTGCGAGGTGATGTAGCACCAGGTGTTGCAGGCGATGGATCCAGAACATGTGCTGCGCGTAATAATCCACCCGCGATTGCAGCGCCAAGTACGTCAGCAGCATGCCGATCGCAAAGGCTACATGCCGACCGACGCCCATCGCCGCGCCCGCGCGAGCGCCTCGCACCCAGCCCACGACGTAGAGCCACACGGCGGCCGCCATGGCAATCAATACTATCGCGGACGGCTCCCAGGGCTCGAGGAACCGCAGCACCACGCGCAACCAATGCTGCGACCACAACAGCGCTGCGATCGCCGCCAATGCAACCGCCGCGCCCACGATCACGGGCCAGATGCGAAACGGGTGAACCGCTCCGGGTGGCGCCACCCGTTCGTGGTGTGTCATGGGTTGCGGCATCGAGTCAGCCTGCCTGCAGCAGCCGTTCCAAGTCGGCTTCGATCGCCTGCGCCGAATCGGCGCCGGTGGCCAACAAGCGTGCCTCGCCTTTGCGGTCGAAAATGAACACGCCGCTGCTGTGGGCGACGGCGTAGTCGCCATGGGCGTTCGGCGGATCGGCCTCGTAGGCGACGCGATAGCGCTTGGTCAGCGCCTCCAGTTGCTTTCGTGTACCGCGCAGACCGACAAATTCCGGTCCGAAATAATGCACGTAATCCTGCAGCACGGGCAGGGTATCGCGAGCCGGGTCGACGCTCACGAACAGCACCCGCACTTGCTTTTGGCTGTCACCCAGCGCCTGGATGGCACTGCGCAACTCGGCCAATGTAGTCGGGCAGACGTCCGGGCAGTGGGTATAGCCGAAGTACACCAGCAGCACATCGCCGCGGAAATGTTCGGCGGTTACCGGCGATCCCACCGTGCTCTGCAGCGTAAACTGCAGATCCGGGAGCAGACCGGAAACGTTCTTCAAATGCCAGGATTGGTCACGTTGGCAACCTGCCAGCAATACCAGGGCCGCCAGCAGCACGAGCCACCGGCCGAATGATGATCGGGACATACCTTTAAGGATCCGATGCGCAGAAATGATCCGGGGATTATCGCAGAGCCGGGGCTGAACTTGAATTGCGCTCGGCCGTCGCCCAGGCGCCCGTTCTGCAGCCGTGCGCGCTACCCACAATATTGCCGCTGAGGCCCGCCGCAAGCTGACACCCCGTAACAGGATGCAGGATCGCAGCCATTCGTCGCGCATTTCCTCTACCTCAGTGCGGTTCCGAAGCGAGGATTCCTGCCGTCCGGCGGCGGTCGAGCTGCTCGCGCCCGCGACTGCACATGATATTCAAGGTATAAATATCGCAACCCCGCGGGGCGTCCGTTTTTGGATCGGTCAGGCCGCCCAACTCGCCACGCCCACGGTTCGAGTCAGACACCTGCGTCCCCGCACTTCGGTGTCCGCCGGTCCGGAGCACGTTATTGCACACCTCGTGGTCCCCTCCGTCCTTGCAGATTTTCGGCCAAACCTAGAGGCCGGGTTGGACCGCAACCACCTGCGCCTGCGCCGGGCAAAAGCACGGTAGACGGCGTTTCGGGCACCCTCGCCCGTTTCGTGCGGGCAAACAGGAATTTGTGCACTAACCTGCAGCAGCCTGCGTCATTTAAATAACTACGAGATCTCGCAATGCAACGAACCTCCACGAACGGCCGCGCGGGTACCGGCATAGATGGACTGGACATGGTGTTGGGCGGAGGCCTGCCCCGCAGGCGCCTGTATATCGTCGAGGGCGCCAGCGGCACCGGCAAAACCACACTGGGTCTGCAGTTCTGTATGGACGGCGTGCGCAACGGCGAAAGCGTCGTTTACATCTCGCTTTCCGAAACATCGGAAGAGCTGCACGAGGTCATCGAGTCCCACGGCTGGTCGGCGGAAGGCCTGCACATCGTTTCGTTTCCCGACACCGGGGAAGAAGGCGCGCCGGGGGAAGAATATACGTTGTTCCATCCGTCCGAGGTCGAGCTGGGTCAGGCGACCAACCGGGTTCTGGAGGCGGTCGAAAAGTTCCAGCCCCAACGCCTAGTGCTGGACACACTGTCCGGGCTGCGGCTGATGGCCGACGACCCGCTGCGCTATCGGCGTCAAATCCAATCCCTGCGCGCTTTTCTGACCGAGCGCGGTTGCACGGTATTGGTCATCGACGAACTGGGAGAAGACAAGTCCCTGTTTCAGCCGCGCAGCCTTGCCCACGGCGTCATCACCTTGGAATCGCTGGCCCCCGACTATGGGCCGGAACGGCGCCGGCTGCACGTACGCAAGATGCGCGGCGTCTCCCATATCAGCGGCTATCATGACTGCCGCCTGGCCACCGGCGGACTACGCGTATATCCGCGCTTGGTCGCCGCTTCCCATTCCGCGGCGCAACGCACCGATGAGAGGATTTCCAGCGGCATTCCCGCCTTCGACCTGCTTTTGGGCCGCGGTCTGCAGCGGGGCGGCAGCGCGCTGATCACCGGGGCCGCCGGCACCGGCAAATCGACCCTGGCCTTGAACTACTGCATTACCGCCGCAGAACGCGGCGAGAAATCGGTGTTCTTCGTATTCGATGAGAATCTCGACACCATCCTGGATCGCGCCGCTGGTCTGGGCCAGAACGTGCAGCCCCATCTCGACAGCGGACTGCTGAAGCTGCAGCAGGTCGATCCGGCGGAGATGTCTCCGGGCGAGTTTGCCCATAATCTGCGCACGCTGGCCACCGACGGCGAACTGCGCATGGTGGTGATCGACAGTCTGAGCGGTTATCTCTACGCCATGCCGAACGAACGTCATCTCACGCTGCACCTGCACGAGTTGCTTAGTTTCCTGAGCAGTCAACGCATCAGCGTTCTGATGACGTTGGTGCAACACGGGCTGGTGGGCGAGAACGTTCAAACGCCGGCCGACCTCAGTTTCCTGGCCGATACCCTCGTCTTGTTGCGCTATTTCGAAGGCCTCGGAGAAGTCCGCAAGGCGGTTTCGGTGTTCAAACACCGTACCGGGCCCCACGAGTTCTCCGTCCGCGAACTGATGATCGGCCCCGGAGGCGTCCGAATGGGGGCGCCGCTGCGCGAATTCGAAGGGGTACTGACGGGGGTGCCGCGCTACGTCGGCGACAAACTGCGCATCATGGACACTGAATGACATCGCAGCCGAACAGCCCCGGCCCAAAAGCAAACGCAAGCGAGTCGCGGGTGCTGATGATGTCGCCTCTGCCCCGCGACGTAGCGATGGCGACCTCCGTGCTCGGCCGCGCCGGATTCCATAGCGAAGGCTTTGCCAGTCCTGAAGAGCTGGTCGAAGCGGCTAGCCGGAATCCGCCCGGCATGTTGCTGGTCGCGTCGGAAGCGTTATTCAATACCGACGCGGTGGCCAGCTTGATGTCCCTGCTGGAGGGTCAACCCGCTTGGTCGGATCTACCTGTCAGCATCATTACCCATTCTCGAATCGCCGATCCCCATGAATTGCGCGCCGTGCGCGGGCTCGAACACTTGCATTCGGTAACGTTCCTGGACCGGCCGGTGCGGGTGGCGGCGCTGGTCAGTACCGTGCGCGCAGCGCTGCAGGCCCGCAGCCGACAATATCAAGTACGCGATCTGCTGGTTGCCGCCGAGCAGGACGTACGCCAGCGGGACGAGTTTCTCGCCATGTTGAGTCATGAGTTACGCAATCCGCTGGCCGCCATCAGCAATGCAACCCACGTCATGCGCCTGCGACCGCAGCGCAGCGCGGAGATCATTCCAGTGCTGGATCGCCAAACCGGGATGCTGAGCCGCATGGTGGACGATCTACTCGATGTCGCACGAATCACCAGTGGCAAGATCAAGCTGAAGACCGAGCGATTCGACGCCGGCAACGCTCTGGACAATGCCTTGGAAACCGTTGCCGCCTACGTAGGGGCGCGCAAACACAACCTTGACGTCGATCGCCCCCAGTCGCCGCTGCAGGTCAAGGGTGATCCGGCGCGGATGGCGCAGATATTCTGCAACTTGATCCACAACGCCGCAAAGTACACCGATCCAGGCGGCGACATCCGCGTGACTCTCCGCGGGGAAGATGGCGAGGCGGTATTCCGGGTGCGCGACTCTGGAATCGGTATCGACGCCGTCCAGGTCAAACAGATCTTTGAGCTCTTTGCACAAGGCGAGCGCAACATCGATCGTGCAGAAGGCGGCCTGGGCATCGGCTTGACCATCGCCCGCCAACTGGTGCATATGCATGGCGGCAACATCGCGGTTCAAAGCGACGGACCAGGCAGCGGCAGCGAGTTCTGTGTCCGTCTGCCGCTGGTGGCGCAGGCAACGACGCATCGAACGAGAGCCGAGAATAACGCCCTTGACCGCGGCTCCAGCCGCGTACTGGTGGTCGACGACAATCGGGAAGTGGCGGATGGCCTGGCATTGCTGGTCGAAGCCCTGGGCCACGAGGCGCGCACCGTATACAAGGGTTGCGACGCCCTCGCCTACGCTCGGGACTTCCGACCGGATATCATTCTACTCGATCTGGGTATGCCCGAGATGGACGGCTTCGCCGTCGCCCGGGCGCTGCGTAGCCTACCATACGGCTCGCGCCTGACCATCGTTGCGCTGACGGGTTATGGTGACGAGGCGACGGTGGCCAAATCCCGTTCGGCCGGCTTCGATCATCACCTGCTCAAGCCGGCCGGCGTGCATGCGCTGCAATCGATCCTGGAGCATGCACCGACTGCCGAGGTACGTTCGCACTGATGCGGCACATCTCCAACGTGCGCTAAACGCGCGACCAGCGCTCGATGCTGCGCGAATCATCACTCCCGCCATAACCACAATCACGCTATCTATTTTATTGCGTCGGAACTGCGCCGCATTGCTTCGGGATGATGCAGGGCAGCCATCTACCGAGCAGCACGGCTGATGTCGGACAACGGTTGATTGGCAGTAGTCGGAATCAAAGCGGGAATTCACGTTGGTGCGCGAATTCAATCACCATAACCAATCCGCTCACATTGCACAATACACACAACGTGTAAATTGCGAAGTAACAAAGTAACGTTTGCATACTCGCGCTGCATGTTGTTTGCTTCTATACAGAGTGATGTAGCTTTCAGCTTTTCGCGGTCCGACCTTGCGGAGGTTCCCGATGGCAGGAAGGAATGAATCTGATTCGCAGCCGCACACCGATTTCGTCGATGCGCTGACTGCATTCACCAAAGCCCACCACGCACAACACTGGACGGGAACATTCGGCGCGTTCCTTGACGATGTCGTGCTGTCGAGCCCTCAGGCGTGCACACGCTCCAGTCATGAATACATGTGGGACATGCTGCGCTGGTATCACACCAAGCAGCCCCTCGAAGAGGACGTTCCCACCTCCAAGAATGCGCTGTTCGCCCGCGAACTGTTCGGCGTCGATGCCGCATTGCGCCGCGTGGAGGAATACTTCAAAGCAGCGAGCGCGGGCTCCGACGTCGGCCGCCGCCTGTTGCTGCTGCTCGGACCGCCGTCCGGGGGCAAGTCCACACTTGTGATTCTGCTGAAGCGGGGCCTTGAAGAATACAGCCATACCGACGAAGGTGCGCTGTACGGCATTGCCGGCTGTCCGTTGCACGAGTCGCCCCTGCATTTGGTGCCACACAGCCTGCGCGCCGACTTTCGCAACACCTACGGCGTGGAGATCAAAGGCGAAATCTGCCCGTACTGCCGGGCGCGGCTCGAAGATGAGTACAACGGCGACTTCATGCAAGTGCCGGTGGAGCGCGTATTCATTTCTGAAGCCGGACGCATGGGTATTGGTACCTATGCGCCTCATGACCCGACCACCGCGGATATCGCGGACCTGGTGGGTTCGGTCGATCTCTCGAAAGTGGCCGAAATCGGCGATGAAGGCGACCCGCGCGCTTGGTCCTGGTCGGGCGCCGTATACGCGGCCAGCCGCGGTGTACTGGAGATGATCGAAATCCTGAAGGTCAAACGCGAGTTTCTGTATTTGCTGCTGACCCTGACGCAGGAGAAAAACGTCAAAGTCTCAAGGTTTCCGTTGATCTACCTCGACGAGACCATTCTCGCGCACACCAACCTGGCGGAATTCCACAAATTCCTGCAGGAACGCGAAAACGAAGCGCTGCTCGATCGAATGGTCATCATTCAGGTTCCCTATACCTTATCGTACAAGGACGAGGCGCAGATCTATAAGAAACTGGTGTCAGCCGCCGGCGCTTTTCAGAATGTGCACCTCGACCCCCATGCGCTCAAGGTCGCTGCGGTATTCGCCATTCTCAGCAGGCTGCAGAAAACCGAACGTCAGGACCTGGATCTTTCCAAAAAATTGCGCCTGTACGCGAACGAGTCCGTGGAGGGTTTCAGCGATACTGAAGCCGAACGCATCCACGCCGAAAGCGCGGACGAAGGCCTGACCGGAGTCAGTCCGCGGTTCGTGATCAACGCGATCTCCAACGCGATCACCCGTTCTGATGCGCAAAGTCTCACCAGCATGGAAGTGCTTCTGGCGCTCAAGGATGCCATCGAGTCCGATGCGCGCATGGACAGCAAACAAAAACGCCAGTGGACCGACTTCCTGGTATTGACCCGCAAGGATTTCTACAACCGCTGGGTCAAGGAAGATGTGCACCGCGCGCTGTTTGCCTCCTTCGAGGAGGAAGCACAGCAACTACTGGACAAATATCTCGACGAAGTCGAAGCATCGTTGGATCAGCGCGAGGTCAGCGATCCGATCACCGCAGAGTCAAGACCGCCCGACGAACGTTTTCTGCGCTCGGTCGAGGAAAAGATCAAAGTCTCCGATTCCGGTAAACATTCGTTTCGCCAGGAGGTGGTGCGCAAAGCCATGGTGGCTTACAAGGCCGGAGACAAATTCACGCTCGACAGTCATCCGCGCCTGCACGAAGCGGTAGAGCAATATCTGTTCGACGAACGGCGCGACGTGCTGCGGCTGATCACTTCCGCGGCGCGGCCCGATGACGAAGCGCAACGCAAGATATCGGCGGTGCAGGAACGGCTGGTTCGAGAATACGGTTACGACGAACATAGCGCCAAGGAGGCGTTGAACTACGTGACCACGTTGCTGTCCCAGGAATAAGACCGCGCGTGGCGCTTGGGGTACACCGAGGTAAGCATGGTCACAACCGATTTCCGAGATGGTGATGGCGAAGACGGCGACAATAATCGGCGTTGGTATGGTCTGTTTTCGCGCGGCGCGCGCGACTGGTTGCGCCACAATGAAAAGGTCCGGGATGCGGTTCGTGCGAACCTGCCCGACCTGATCTCCGGCTCGGACATTCTCGGCGGTGACGGCGAGCGCAAAGTCCGGGTCCAGGTCCGATTTCTGGAGCACTATCGATTCCGGTTGCGCAACGCGGAATCCGAACAAGGCGCCGGCCAGGGCAAGGTCGAGCCGGGCGACGTGCTGCGCCCGGCGGCTCCCGAGGGCACTGGCAAAGCCGGCAGCGGCGGCGGGGATGGTGACGGCGGCCTGGAGTTTTCCATCGAACTGAAGGTCGACGACATCGTCGATTGGCTCTGGCAGCAGCTCGAGCTGCCCAATCTGCGCGCCAAAGCCGGCGCCGTCGAAAAGAGCGACTATACCCGCGAAGGCTGGGACCGGCGGGGTGCGCGTTCGCGCCTGGACCGCAGACGTTCCATCAAAGAGTCGATCAAGCGTCGTGCCGTGCAACCGGCAGGACCATTATTCACCAATGAGGACCTTCGCTACCGGCAATTGGTACGGAGAGATCGTCCATCCACCCAAGCGGTGGTGTTCTTCGCCCTCGACGTCTCCTCCAGCATGACCGACCCGGACCGCAAGCTGGCGAAGACGTTCTTTTTCTGGGTGGTGCAAGGGCTGCGACGCCAATACCGGCACGTCGAACTTGTGTTCATCGCCCATACGACCCAGGCGTGGGAATTTGCGGAAGAGGAATTCTTCCAGGTGAAAGGTTCCGGAGGCACAGTCGCTTCCACCGCTTTCGAAGCGATAAACGGAATCATCGCCGAGCGCTACGATCCCAGTCGCTACAACATCTATACGTTCTATGCCTCGGACGGCGAGAATTTCGCCGAAGACCAGGTCCCGGCGCTGGAAGCGCTGGAACGACTGGTCACGGCGAACAATTACATCGGTTATCTCGAGATCGACCCGCCGCACCGCCAGCCGTTGATGACACCGACCGCGCAGCTGTTCCGCCATCTGGCAGGGCGCGATGCGGCGACGGGGCTGTTTTCATTGAATGACCAATCCGACGTCTGGGAGGGGATTCGCAAGTTCTTTTCCCACGAGGCCCACGAGGCCGCCTAGAGGCCGTTATGCCGGCGACACTCGGTCAATACCGCCGCAAGCTCGACGCCTTGGCCAAACGCCACGGACTCGATTATTTTCCGATCGATTTCGAGGTGGTGCCCGGCAGTTTCATGATGGAAGTGGCCGTTTACGGGCTTCCCATCCGCATGCCCCACTGGTCTTTCGGCTTGCGCTACATCTACCAGTTGGTCCAGCACCGCATGGGCCATTCGCGTTTGTTCGAAGTGGTGTTTCCAGGCGATCCCGGGCGCGCCTATCTCGCCAACAACAACAGCCTGGAAGAAAACACCCTGGTAACGGCGCACGTTCTCGGTCACGCGGACTTTTCCAAGAACAACGCACTGTTCAAACGCAGCCAGGAGCAGGTCGGCTACCATATCGTCGAACAGGCCGCGGCCCACGCACGGCGAATCACCGATGCCATCGACGAACACGGCGCGCAACAGGTGGAAACCGCGCTCGACGCTGCGTTGGCGCTGGAACAGCACATCGACACCGACAAGCCGCTGGACCGCCCGCTGTATCCGCAGCACTCAGTAGCGGACGATGCGCCGGCCGCCGATGAATTCCGCCAGCGATACCACCGCCTCGATCGCGGCGACCCGCGCGACCGTTTGTCCGGCGAGCGCCGCAGCCGACCGCCCATCCCCCCATATCCGGAATACGATTTGTTATGGTTCATCGCCCATTACGGTCCGGAATTGGACGATTGGGAGCGCGACCTTCTGCTGACAGTGCGCGCGGAGTCGTTCTATTTCTATCCCGTGTTCGCCTGCCAGATCATGAATGAGGGTTGGGCTTCATATTGGCATGCACGCCTGCTGCGGGAAGCGGACTTTCTGCCTCACCAGGTCTATCTCGACGCCATCAAAGCGCATTCAGACGTGGTACGCCCCTATGGCGGCGATGAAGAAGTCGCATTGAAGATCAATCCGTATCACCTCGGCTTTTCGATTTGGGAGGAATTGATCGAAAACCAGGACCTCGATTATGCGCGCAAGGTCCGGGCGGAGGACGACGACTTCAGCTTCGTGCGCAACCACCTGGACGAAGATCTGGCTGAGCGATTGAAATTGTTTACCTATTCCAGCCATGCCGATGGCGAGATCCGGGTATTGAACCGCGATATCGATGCCGTGCGCGAAACCATTCTCAAACCGAAATTCAACTTCGGCGCACCGACCATCGCGGTATCGGAAATGCAGACCGATGGCACCCTGGTGCTGCGTCATCAGCACGAAGTGGATGGCCGCGGTCTGGATCTGAATCGGGCGCGCAAGGTGCTTGAGTACGTCTATCGTTTATGGCGCCGCCCGGTGGTGCTGTATACGATTGATTCACAAGAAGACGAATGCGTTCTGGTCGAGCCCGCCGACGGCTAGGAGCCAACCTGCGGCCGCTGTCTCACTGTACTTTCGCCACGCTGGCACGGAGAGTCGGCGAGCAGCCCCGGTGCGCTTTGTGCTTCCCGACTCGGCTTGATCCCATCGACTACCTCCCGGCCATTTTGCGCCAATAGCGCACCCCACCCTGCGAACTGCGCCCAGGCGAACTATCGTCAGCAGTGGGCCCGCCCGAACTGCGCGCGGCAATCGACAAGGAGGCGCTCATGCCCGACCAAAAACCTCGCGATGCGCTTTCAAAGGAGGAAAAGGAAGAGGCGCTCTCGCGGGCGGCGCCCAGTGCCACGGTAGTATTCGAAGCCATACGTGGCCAGGCCCAGGAAGAACTGGCCAGGCCGAGTGCGGCACTGTTCTGGTCCGGGCTGGCCGCCGGCCTGTCGATGGGCTTTTCCTTCATCACCGAAGCAATTCTACACGCGGGTATTCCGGCCGCACCGTGGCAGCCGTTGATCACGAAATTCGGTTACACCATCGGATTTCTGATTGTCATTCTCGGGCGTCAGCAATTGTTTACCGAAAACACGCTGACACCGGTATTGCAGGTTCTGCACGAACAACGGTTGAGCGTTGCGCTGGGCACCCTGCGCCTGTGGGCCGTGGTTCTGTTCTCAAACCTGATCGGTACGTTTCTGTTTGCCTTGGCGTTACATCTGACCACGCCGTTCGAATCCCATCCTACCGAGGCATTGCGGACGGTCGCCGAACATGCGCTTGCCGGTGGCTTCTGGAGCACGATGGTCAGGGCGATATTTGCCGGCTGGCTGGTGGCGCTGATGGTGTGGTTGTTGCCGTTCGCGGAAACCGCTCGGGTATCGGTGATCATCATCATTACCTACCTCATCGGCATCGGCGGGTTTCCGCACGTCATTGCCGGCTCCAGCGAAGCGTTCTACGCGCTTCTGTCCGGGTTCGGCACCTGGAAGGTGACGTTGCTGGAGTACCTGCTCCCGGCCCTGATCGGCAACATGATCGGCGGCATCGCCTTGGTGGCGGCTTTGAACTACGCCCAGATCTCACCGGCAAGCGATGATGATTGAGCCGTCGGCGATGGGCCGCCTGCGCCGCAACCCCGGGGCCGGCCGCTAGCGCTCAATCCCGCTCCGAAGCCGCAACTGCGCGGCCGGCGTCACCTCTGCCTTCAGCACCCGCTGCATGAGCGTCAGGATCTGGGAGTTTTGCTCGGCGTCCTCCGCGGCGACGCAGTCAGACGCCACGACGATTTCGAAACCCCGCATATAGGCGTCATAGGCGCTGAACAACACACACATGTCGGTCGCCATACCCGTGAGGATCAAGCGACGGGCGCCGAGGTGTTGCAGTAGCAATTCCAGATTGGTCTGGAAGAACGCCGAATGGCGGGGCTTGAGCACGAAGTAGTCATCGTCATCGGGAGCGAGCCGCTTTGCCACGGGGCTGCCGCGGACCTGCTCTTCGGTGCAACGGCGCACCAGAGCCGGAAAATCCGACCGCCAGCGGCCGAAGTTGTCATTGACGTAGATCACCGGGACACCAGCCCGCTTCGCGTTCGCTTTGAGCGTGCGGATCTGTTGCGCCATCGGCATGGCATGAACCAGCAGGCGCTCGCCGCCTTCGAACTCGAGGTCGTTGATGACGTCGATCAACAGCAGCGCCGTCTTCGCAGCTTGCGGATCATGTTCGGATGTATCGATTGGATCCAGGTCGCGCACAGGTATTCACTCCTTCCGGCTGCCCTCGGCCAGAGATCAGTTTAGGATCCGCGCGCCCCATGGCTCGCCAGGGCGAACACTTCAGTGCTGGCGAACTTTGCCGTTATCATGAATCAGGTTTCCGGCAGGCCGGCAGAGCCATTCTTCGCGCCGCGCCGCCGGATCGAAACCTGGGAGAAATATCAACGGCGACCGCGGCCCTTTGCGCCCTGACGCCTGAACGTCGCCGCTGATACGACAACGGACTCATTTCTCCCATAAACAAAACAATGGATCGGAGGACGTTTCTGTGAAAGCGATAAGCCCAATGAAACTCGGAACAGCCGTGCTGGCGACTTTGCTGCTCGCCGTGGGGGTTGCACGCGCCGACCTGATACTGACCGCGCCGCCGCGAGAAAGCGTGGCCAAGGGCAAGGAAATCTACGGTCCGCTGGCGGATTACCTCACCGAGCTGCTGGGTACCAAGGTGATGTATCAGCATCCGGAGGGCTGGCCGCAATATACCCGCGCCATGCGCGAAGGCAAATACGACCTGGTCTTCGACGGCCCGCATTTCACCTCGTGGCGCATGGCCCACGTGCAGCACCAGCCTCTGGTACGGCTTCCCGGCCAGTTGGTATTCCACCTGCTCGCCAAAGCCGACGACAACGGCGTGAACTCCCCAAAAGACCTGGCCGGTCGCCGCATCTGCAGTTTGGCGCCACCGAATCTTGCCACCATGTCCGTGATCCGCCAGTTCCCCAACCCCGCCCGCCAGCCCGTGATTGTGCCGGCCAAGGGAGGCGTGCCGGGTGTGTTCAAGGGCATGGAGGAAGATAAATGTCGCGCGGCCGTGGTGCGCACGCAGTTCTACGACAAGATTCTCACCGACGAGCAGCGCGCGGGCGTGAAAATCCTGTCCACCAGCGCCAAGTACCCCAATCAGTCCATTTCCGCCGGTCCCAATGTGACTGACGAGCAGAAGCAGAAGATCATCGCCGCGCTGACCGGCGACGGTGCCCAGGCGGCGCACGGCATTTTCGCGCGTTTCGCGCGCAATGCCACCAAGTTCGTGCCCACCCAGCCGGGCGAGTTCAAGGACATCAATCTACTGCTCGAAGGCGTGATCTGGGGTTGGTAGACCGGTCGCGCTCACGCGCGCATCATCCCATTGAAGCTATGCCGACAGCCGTTTGCCCGCCAGGGTGGGCGGCTTGTCGGTCCGGGTTTCGATCTTCAGATAACTGAGCAGCCGTACTGCGCCTTCCCGGTGCAAGGTTTCGTGCACGGCCTTGACCGCCTCGAGAATGTGGTCGAGCTCGCCTTCGACATCGGTTCCCGAGGCATGGGTCTCGGTTTTCAGCCCATGTTCCGCCAACACGGCGATCACCCGCTCGATCTCCTTGCGCACCGACACGCCGGCGCCGATGGGTACCAGCTGTAATTCTGCTGTGGCTTGCATGATAGTGCTCCCTGCTGTGGCATGGCCGCCGGATGCACTATGGCACCAACGCCCACCCTGCACGATGGGTCCGCGCTGCGCGCTTGACCCATCCTACGGTTTTCGTTCCCACCGATCGCCCCGTGCACGGCGCCCGGCCGTTCCTTTACCGAAGCAACGTAGGTTGGGTCAAGGCCGGAGGCCGGACCCAGCGTTTCGGTTCCGGATGGCACTGACGCCCACGCTGCACGATGGGTCCGCGCTGCGCGCTTGACCCACCCTACGGTTTTCCTTCCCACCGATCGCCCCGTGCACGGCGCCCGGCCGTTCCTTTACCGAAGCGACGTAGGTTGGGTCAAGGCCGAAGGCCGGACCCAACGTTTCGGTTCCGCGTGGGCACCAACGCCCGTCTTCCATGATGGGTCCGCGCTGCGCGCTTGACCCATCCTACGTTTTCGTTCCCGCGGATCCGCCGTGCACGGCGCCCGGCCGTTCCTTTACCGAAGCGACGTAGGTTGGGTCAAGGCCGAAGGCCGGACCCAACGTTTCGGTTCCGCGTGGGCACCAACGCCCGTCTTCCATGATGGGTCCGCGCTGCGCGCTTGACCCATCCTACGGTTTTCCGTTCCCGCGGATCGCGCCGTGCACGGCGCCCGGCCGTTCCTTTACCGAAGCGACGTAGGTTGGGTCAAGGCCGAAGGCCGGACCCAACGTTTCGGTTCCGCGTGGGCACCAACGCCCGTCTTCCATGATGGGTCCGCGCTGCGCGCTTGACCCATCCTACGTTTTCGTTCCCGCGGATCCGCCGCGCACGGTGCTCGACCGCCGCTTTACCGAAGCAACGTAGGTTGGGTCAAGGCCGAAGGCCGGACCCAACGTTTCGGTTCCGCGTGGGCAACCAACGCCCGTCTTCCACGATGGGTCCGCGCTGCGCGCTTGACCCATCCTACGGCGGCTATGGTCGGCGATGTGTCCGACCTACGGTGTTTATCACCGGCGATGCGCCCAATCGAGCGGCGTAGGTTGGGTCAAGGCCGGAGGCCGGACCCAACGTTTCGGTTCCGCATGGCACGATCCGCAGGTTCCACGCCACGCGGCGAAGTCGAGCGCCGACCAAGCGGAACCATTCCTGCCATCGTCTACGCTTTCGCTGTTGATCGCGACCACCCGCTGGATGCTGAGCGCTAGCATAGACGTCGGCGCTCCGAACTGCGAACATCCCGGCGTCCATGCCGTTGCCTTTGTGCAGATCGGTTGCACACTCGGCGTGCGCCTCAAGCGGGTTGTGGCGCTTAGGGTTACCCGTGCTGCAAGTCTACGTACCGCATCCACCTTGCCTTCGATATGGCAACCTGGAGACTCCATCAATGACACCTGATAATACCCATAGCAAGACGATCGGCTACTTGCTCTGGCTTTTCGGATTTCTCGGCGCGCACCGTTTCTATTACGGCCGCCCGATCAGCGGCACCGTCTATTTTTTCACTTTCGGACTATTCTTCATCGGTTGGATTATTGACCTGTTCCTGATCCCATCCATGGACCGCGACGCCGACTTCCGCTACGTCACCGGCCCGAAGAACTACGACCTTGCTTGGCTACTGCTCACGTTTCTGGGCGTGTTCGGCATACATCGGTTCTATCTGGAGAAATGGGTGAGCGGCTTGATCTACCTGCTGACCGCCGGTCTGTTTCTGATCGGGGTGATCTATGACTATTGGACGATCAACACCCAGATCAGCGATTACAACCGACGACACGTGTCGCGCCGTTGACTCGAGGTGGGTCCATCCACCTGCAATCGCGACCGGGCAACCGGAGCTTTTCCTCGCGTGCGTCCATACTCGAAAGGACCGCGGCAGCGCGCGGCTAGCCGGCCGACTGAGGCGATAGGCCGATGACAAGCTGAAGCCAAAACTTGTGAAGCCGCGGAAACCCAACTTTGCCGCACTACGGCGCGGCGCAGCCGCAGCATATTTCCAAATGTAACCCGTGCAACAGCTTGCAATCGCGGCCGCTTGAGCTTGGTCTAGCCTGCACGAGAACCTGAATGGATGAAGGCTACTGCCAAGGAGGCAACTCATGAATCAGCAAATCAGACGGAACGTTTTGGTGACTGCGCTCGCCGCGGCCCTCGGCACCTCGGCCGTGTATGCCCACGAGCTCGACCGCGACGACGCTCCGATGGCGTCCGCATACGGTCGCGCCGAAGCGGATGCAGCCCTGGTGAATAATGTCCGTGACGCGCTCGCACGGGCGCCGGATATCGACGCATCCCGCATCAATGTCAGCGTCGACAGCGGCGTGGTGTATTTGACTGGGACGGTACCGGGCGAAGAACAAATCCGCATGGCCCATGAAGTCGCCCATTCCTTGGCGGGCGTGCGTGATGTCCGTATCGACCGGCTGCGGGTGGTGTCCGCCGTCCGAGACGAGGACGTTCGTTCAGTGCAGAACGTTTCGTCCTCCGACGCGGCGATCCATGATGAAGTGCATGAAGCGTTGCAACATACGCGCGGTATTGACGCTTCTGACGTGCGCGTGAAAGTACGCGATGGCGTCGTGTACCTGAGCGGTTATGTACCCAACAACAGTCAGAGAATCTACGCCCACGACGTCGCGCACTCGGTCGATGGCGTCCGCGCAGTGCATACCCGCGAGCTGCGCGTCTCGGGCTGAATTGACCGCGATTCCGGAAAGCGGGAGGTTACGCCGGCTTTCGGGGAGCGCGCAGGAGCTGGATCCGCTATTGTAAGCCGCCACACCCACAGTCGTGTCGTCGACGGCGTCCCCTAGGCCGGCGTTGCAATCCGGATCGAGGAGATTGGCCGATCATTCTGTCCATGATCTTCCGCGCCTCCGATCGGGTTCGGAACACATGGGGACGATCTGCGGTAGGGGCATTGAAAAGCCGCACAGGGTGATGACGTCGGCCTCGCGTTGTCGGTGTCCACCCGCTGGAAGTCGTGCATGTGGTTCGTTCGTCTCTTACTTCGTTCGTCCCGTCCATAGCGCTCCAGCGCGAGTGGCGTTGTTGCTGCACCCGGCACCCTTGATCCGGACCACATGGTAGTGCGCCGAAACGTCGCCCTCGAACAGTGCCAATGGTTGTCCAAACTGCACGCCGAAACCCGCGCGCGCAAGCAGCGGCCCAGCTGTCCCTCGCCCAGATGCAGGGCGTAGCTGAACGCGCAGATCAGCTCCGCAGGCGATAGCGGGGCGCCCGGCGCCGCCGGAGCCGTATCGGTCTTGCATCGCGGAAGAGCAGGAGATGTGACGGTCCATCCACAGCGGTCACCGCAGTTCCTTGACTGGAGTGCGGCACGCTGAGTAAAGCTGCAGCCAACACGAATATTATTGTTTCCTAGAAAATCTTATAATCGTTTGTCGCGTGAGTGTTTTTTGAGGGTTTCCTGCCCCACGGGGGACGTCCGATCGTCAGCCGCTTCGAGGTGCCGGGTTTGCGGCCCAATTCTTCTAGTCTAAGTTGGGGGATTCCCACTAACCGGTGACGACCTCTCACCCGGCGCAGCCTCCTGGCGGGTGGTCGGCACCGCATCGACCACAGGAGGGTCACATGATATTGAACCGCTTATTCCGATCGCTGGGATTGCTCACCCTGATCGCACTCTTGTCCGGCGCTGCCAGCACCGTGTACGCCGACCATCAGCGGCCGCGCGACAACCAGGTTGCAGACCGCATCCATGGACCGCTTTCGGTGCTGGTACTGGGCTCCGGCGGCCCGGCCGCCAACGACGATGGCCGCGCCAGCGCCGGCTACTTGATCTTCACCGACGGCAAACCTCGCTTGCTCATGGACGTGGGAGGCGGGACCTTCAAAAATCTGGCCACCGCCGGCATCAACATCAAAGACCTGGATCTGGTGTTGCTGAGCCACCTGCACATCGACCATATGAGCGACTTACCGGCGATGGTCAAAACCATTTATTTCCACGCCCGCGGCAATTATCCGTTCCCTCCCGGACGCACCGCACCGATCCGCATTTTTGGCCCGGATGCCAACGGCATTCCATTCCCCGCAGCCGCGTTTCCCGAGGCCACGGCGGCGCAATATCCGTCGACTAGCGAGTTTGCCGACAAGCATTTCAGCCTTCAGGAGGGTGTCGATCGCTATCTACATGTATTCACCCGCGCCATTCGTGCCGGTCAGTTCGACTATCAGGCCCACAATGTGTCACCGGATCTTCAGGTGCCTATGCATACCATTCTCAGCGAACCCGACGGCTTGGTGGTCAAAGCGATCGGCGTCCATCACGGACCCGCACCGGCCCTGGCCTATCGCATCGAGTACAAGGGTAAGGTCCTGGTATTTTCCGGCGACACAAACTCTCAGACGGACAACATGATCACCGCCGCCCAAGGTGCCGATCTGCTAATTTACGACACGTCGATCATGGACAACATCCCAGACCCCAGCGTCGATGCGGTGTTCTATGCCTTGCACACCACGCCTAGCCGTATGGGCCAGGTCGCAGCGGCCGCAAGCCCCAGGGCCCTGTTGTTGTCCCATATCACAGGGTTCACCGATCCGCGCATCGGTCAAGTCAAACGTCTGGTACGCGAGCAGGGCTATCGCGGGCAGATCATCGAGGCGAGCGATCTCCAAGTACTGAACCTGGGGATGAGCTCAGGTCGCCGCGAGCGCCACGAGCACCACTGAGCGAAGACTTTCCAGGAAGTGCGAATCGGGGCCGGCGACAGCGCGCCACGCGCTCGTCGCCGGCCCCGTTTTGTGTCCGCGGCGCGTCCATCATGGGCCGTGATCGGTCGCCGCAGACCAAGGTACCCCGCTGTCCATCCTGACTCCCACGACCCGCCGCCCGTCGCCCGTCGCATTGGTTCCACATGGCCGTGAACCGCCATTCATCTGCTGAAATTTGCTAACGTTTCCGTTATCGTGTGTAAAATACACATGATAACGACAGATTTGGCGTAGCCAAAGCAGGGTTGGGGAGCCGCCATGCAGGATTTCGGTTCGGCCTTCGGGCTGGCCTTTCATCTGATCTTCTCGGGCGATCCGGAGTTGGCCGAGATTGTAAGTCTGTCGCTGAAAGTCAGCCTCAGCGCAGTCGCCATCGCCTGTGCCATCGGCCTGCCCTTGGGCGCCGCCCTTGCCGTGCACGACTTCCCGGGACGCGGGCTCGCCGTGGTACTGGTCAACGCCATGATGGGGTTGCCGCCGGTGGTGGTCGGGCTGCTGCTGTACTTGTTGTTGTCCCATGCAGGCCCCCTGGGCGTGCTGGAATTATTGTACACACCGAGCGCCATGATCATTGCCCAGGCTGTACTGGTAGCGCCCATCATTACTGCGCTCAGCCGCCAGTCGGTGGAGGATCTGCACCGGGAATATGATGAGCAGCTGCGCTCGCTGGGGGTGGGTCCGTGGCGCGCTCTACCCACGCTGCTTTGGGACGGCCGCTACAGCCTGTTGACGGTTGCATTGGCAGGATTCGGCCGCGCGATCGCCGAGGTCGGCGCGGTGATCATCGTCGGCGGCAACATCAACCACGTCACCCGCGTCATGACGACCACCATTGCCCTTGAGACCTCAAAGGGCAACCTGGCGCTTGCCTTGGCGCTGGGCATCATCCTCATCAGTCTCGCTGTGGGCGTCAACGCCGCGGTCATGGCCGTGCGTTCGACGGCGACGAGGACCGCTTATGCCTGAAGCCATTTGCAGCGCCGCGGCTGCCCCGGCGAGCCTGCACGTCGATGACAGCGTGCTACCGCTGGAGGCCTGTGGGCTGGTGTTCGAAGTGCATGGGCGGCGCCTGATCGACGGCATCGACCTCACCCTGAACGCCGGGGTGCGCACCATAATCATGGGTCCCAACGGCGCCGGAAAGAGCGTGTTGTTGCGCTTGCTGCACGGATTGCTGCGGCCGACCGCAGGCCGAGTGCGATGGGGCGGGCACGACGCCGACCGCCAAGTGACGCGCCGCCAAGCCATGGTCTTCCAGCGCCCGGTGTTGTTGCGGCGTTCCGCGGCCGCCAACATCCGCTACGCCATGTCGGTGGCCGGAGTGCCACGCGAACAGCGGGAAGCGCGGTTGCAGGAAGTATTGCGGCTGGCCCATCTCGAGCACCTTGCCCGCAGCCCCGCGCGGGTACTCTCGGGCGGCGAACAACAGCGCCTGGCCATGGCCAGGGCTTTGAGTGCACGACCGCAAGTGCTCTTCCTGGACGAACCCACCGCCAGTCTGGACCCGGCTTCCATTCTTGCCGTGGAAGAGTTGATTCGCACCGCCGAACGCGCCGGCACCAAGATCGTGCTGGTGACCCATGACCGCGGTCAGGCCCAGCGTCTGGCCGACGAAGTGCTGTTTGTCCAAAACGGCCGCCTGGCGGAGCGCACGCCAGTTGGGCAGTTCTTTGCACAACCCCAGAGCGAAGCCGCCTGCGCCTTCCTTGAAGGCCGCATCCTGGTTTGACTCCATCCCCCCCGCGAAAACCAAAGGAGTGTTGTCATGTTCAAACGCCTATTTGCCACCGCCATTGCGCTGCTACTCGGCGTCGCGGGGCCTGTAAAGTCCGCTGACCAGTTCATTGTCGTCCAGTCCACGACCTCGACACAGAATTCGGGGCTGCTGGATTACATGTTGCCGAAATTTACTGACAAGACCGGCATCGAGGTGCGAGTGGTGGCCGTGGGCACCGGCCAGGCGATCAAGAATGCCAAGAATGGCGACGGCGATGTATTGCTGGTCCATGCCAAACCAGCAGAATTGAAGTTCGTAAAGGAGGGCTATGGCGTCAAACGTTACGATGTCATGTACAACGACTTCGTGATCGTTGGTCCCAAATCCGACCCCGCCGGCGTCGGCGGGATGAAGAACGCCCCGAAGGCGCTGCAGAAAATCGCCGACGCCAAAGCCAAGTTCGCTTCTCGAGGCGACGACAGCGGCACACACAAAAAAGAAAAAGCCCTGTGGAAGGACGCTGGCGTGGACGTAAAATCTGCCAGCGGCACGTGGTATCGGGAAACGGGCTCCGGTATGGGCGCGACCCTGAACGCCGCTGTCGGCATGGAGGCCTATACCCTCAGCGACCGCGCCACTTGGATCGCGTTCAAGAACAAGAGTGATTTCAAGGTGCTGGTGGAAGGCGATCCGAGGCTTTTCAACCAATATGGGGTAATCCTGGTCAATCCGAAAAAATATCCGAATGTCAAAGCGGAAGCCGGGCGCAAGTTCATCGATTGGATCACGGGGCCAGAGGGACAGGCGGTGATCGCGAGTTACCGCGTGGATGGACAGCAGTTGTTCCACCCGAACGCCAAGCGCTAGCTAGTTTTGAAACGTCGGGCGCCGGTGTGGCCGGCGCGCTTTCTATAAGCAGGAGACCGACATGAGCATCACGACGATCAGCGCACGTAACGTATTCAATGGCACGATCGTGCGTGTGCGCAAAGGCAGTGTTGCAGCCGAAGTGGAGGTCGATATCGGCGGCGGCACCGTAGTTACCTCCACCATCACGGTAGGATCGGTGGAACGGCTGGGCCTGGAAAAAGGCAAACCGGCAGCAGTGGTAATCAAGGCTCCAGACGTGATGCTGGCGCTGACTGATTAGCGTTGGTTAGGGTCCGTTGAAGTGTACCCGGCCGAATCCGGATAAGTCGTAACCGCCCAGTTCCCGGGCATGTTCGGCGAAAGCATCGCTGGCGCAAAACGCCAGCAGGCTTTGGAGCGGCGGCTCGAAATACGCCCGACGGTAAACCACCAAGTCATAGCGTTCCCGCATCACGGGTACGAACGCCAGCTTGAACTGGGCCGCGACACACGCCAGGCCAAGACCGGCGTCGGCCTTGTCGTTGGCCACAGCGACGGCCACGTCGGGCTGGCTGCGCGCCGGCGGCGCGAGCAAATTCAACTCGTCCAGCGACAGGCCTTGGGCGTCGGCCAGCCGTCGCATTAATACATAGGTGCCGGCGTCCTTCTGACGGGGTATGAAGCGGCGCCCGCGCAAGTCTGCCAAGCACTTTACTCCGTGGGGATTGCCGCAGGGGAGAATCAGTCCCTGCTCGCGCCAAGCCCATTCCAGCAGGACCACGGGTTCGGCGCCGATCCGCTCGCGAACGTGCTCGACATTGAACTGTGCGCCGTCGTCGGACTCCATGACGTGCATGCCGGCGGCGATCGCCTCGCCCTGCTCCAGACGCCGTAACCCGTCGAGGCTGCCGTCAAGGAAGGCGGCCAAGCCGCTCCCGGACTCGCGCAACGCCCATTCCAGAAGCGGGTCGTGGCTGCCGACCACCACATTGGGCAGCTCTTTGCGGTCCGCCGCCGCTCCGCTTTCGCCGCGCAGCATGGTTTCGATTTCCGCACGAGGAAACAGTAATTTGCCGGTGATTTTCCGACACGGCACTTCTCCGGCGGCGGCCAACTCGTAGATCTTGCGCTCTTTCACGCGCAGCAGCGCAGCCAACTCGCGCGTCGTCAAAAATTCCGGGGCAGCTGCCATGGCATCCTCGGACTGATTATTGTCCCGATCGTCCAAATATACCTCTCAAGCCGTGAGCCTGCACCAGCAGCGGAGTATCATTCCGGTTGTTTCAAACGGAACACCAGACAACGGAAGAAAAGCCATGATCTCGACCGACGTGCTGGAACGGCTGATTGGCGCCCTTTCTGTGTTGACGACCAGTCCGATGCCGCTGCAAAAGAGATTGGACAGCGCCTGCGCGACCCACTTGATCCGCATCGCACCCGGTGGGCTGCCGGACCGGTTCGGCGCACAGCTCGAGTTTATCGTCCAGCAAGTGCAGCAGGCGCGCGAGGACGGGACGGCGTTGCCGGACCACACCGCCAGCGCCTTGGCAGAGAGAGTGCTGATCCTATGCGTCGAAGCGCTACGCAGCCCTTGATTCAACGCCTGCGGACCGCTCGAACAGATTTCGCCGCCCACGGTAATGGTCTGCCCGGCACCAGCTATACTCGACGCAGTACCATCGCACTGCACTGGGGGCTGAGCTTGCCGTTTCGGGTGTGCGCATGGGCGAGATGGATACTCGTTTGGATCGCGCTAATTTGGACAACAGCAGTGCCTGCGGGCGGGGAACCGCTGGTGCTCGGCATCTTTCCGCGCCGCAGTCCCGAGGTCACCCGTGAAGCCTTCGCCCCGATCGCCCGCTACCTCGGCAGTCGGCTGCACCGGGAGGTGCAGCTAGAGACCAGCTACGACATGTTTTCCTTCTGGCAGAATGTTGTCGCCGGACGTTACGACATCGTGCACTACAACCAATATCACTACGTCCGCTCCCACGCCGAGTACGGTTATCGGGTGATCCTGAAGAACGAGGAATACGGTCGCTCCACCATTTCCGGCGCCATCATGGTACGTACGGACAGTGGCATTGAGGCGCTCAACGATCTGCGCGGCCGCAAGATCGTCTTTGGCGGCGGACGCAACGCAATGATCAGTCACATCGTTGCCCGCTACTTGTTGCGCGAAGCGGGTCTCGACGACGTCGACTACATCACCCGTTTTGCGCTGACTCCGTCCAAAGCGTGCCTCACGGTGTATTACCGCCAAGCTGCAGCGGGCGGGGTTGGCGATGTGGTGCTCGAATTTCCGAGCATCCGCAATTCCATTGACACCAGTGAGCTGCGCCTGCTCGCCGTCAGTGAACCGCTGGCGCATCTGCCCTGGGCGGTCAACCCGCGCATGCCGTTGCCACTGGCGAAGCAAATCCAAACCATCCTCGCAAATATGGATGCGAATCCCGGGGGCCGCTCGGTGTTGCGCCGCGCCGGTCTGACCGGGCTGCGTGTCGCCGAAGATGCGGACTACGATACTCACCGCCACATCATCCGCGTGGTTGTGCATGAAGATTATTGAACCGCGCGGCGGATCGCGGAATCCGCCATGACTGGGACACGTCAGCTGTCAGGAAGGAGTAGTTTCCGCGGACGCTACCTGTTCGGCGCCACGCTGCTGTCGCTGGTGCTCGCTGGCGTCGCATTCGGCGGCTGGTTGTACGTGCGCACCATCACCGGCGTTCAACTGGAACGCATCCAGTCGCGTACGCACGCCACGGCAGCGGTGGACGACATGTCCGATCAAGTGCGAGAGCTGGAGAGCCGCGTGCAGCGCTTTTTGATCTCGCCGGGGCCGGCGCAGCGCCGCGCGGTAGAAAAGCACCTGGCGGTGCGGGAGGCGGCCTGGACACGGCTCGCGGCCAGTGACTGGCTGCAACAGGACGATGACATTCTACTGTTGCTGCAGGCGTTGCACGCCGACCTGCAGCAGTTGCAACAACAAGTCGAAGTGCTGCTCCAGACGCATGCCGATGGCATCAATGGAGTGCGTTCCGGCGCAACTCTCAGCAAGCCGGCGGTACCCGCGGCCCAATACGGTGCCGACAGCGGCGGCGCCGATTCGAGTGCGACGCAAGTTTTCGCGGGTGATCTACGCACGGTGCAACAACGCCTGGACCCCATTCTGAGACGAATCGAACAGCGCCTTTCCGAACTCGGCCTGGAACTCAGCGTCGGTTCCGCGCGCGATATCACCCTTTGGACGAAAATCGCCCAGCAATTGTCGACCTTCGTCATCATCATGGCGGCGATAGGCATAGCGGCCGTCGCCGCGGCGTACTTCCTGTTCGACCGGCTGTTGCTCGAGCCCATCGCCCACGTGACGCGCGCGCTGCACGCCGAAGCCAACGGCAGCGCAGGGCCCCCCATGCCGGCAGCCACAGCGCGCGAGATGTCGCAGTTGGTTTCCGCATTCAACGAGATGCGCCGCCAGGTTCGCAGTCGCCAGGCACGGCTCGATCATATTGCCCATCACGATCCTCTTACCCAGTTGCCCAACAGAACGCTGTTTCGCGATCGTCTCGAACACGCTTTGGCTATTGCAGAACGTAATCAAAACCTCGTCGGCGTGATGTTTCTGGATCTGGACCGGTTCAAACAAATCAATGACAGTCTGGGCCACGGGACCGGCGATCGGTTGCTGTTGGCGGCAGCGGATCGCCTCTGGGAAGTAATGCGCACCGGCGACACGGTGGCACGACTGGGTGGTGACGAATTTGCGGTGATCGTGGAAGGCATCACCCACGTCGATCAACTGGAAGGGATCGCCCACAAGATCGTGGCAGTATTTGAGACGCCGTTCAATGTCGACGGCCGGCCTTTGCACATCTCCTGCTCGGTCGGCGTGGCGTTGTGCCCGTTGGATGAGCGCGACGCCGACGCGCTTATTCGCGATGCCGACCTGGCCATGTATGGCGCAAAGGAAATGGGCCGCAACACGTACCGCTTTTTCTCTGCCGACATGACTTCGCGGGTGCAGCGCAACCTGGAGCTTGAAACCGCGCTGCGCGAGGCTGTCGAACGCCAAGAGCTGCGGCTGTATTTCCAACCCATCGTGAACATGCGACAACACAATATCTGCGGCTGTGAAGCATTGCTGCGTTGGTTGCCGTCTGATCGCGCAGCGGTGTCGCCCGGCGAATTCGTCCCGCTGCTGGAGGAGACCGGTCTGATCGTGGAGGTGACGCGCTGGGTCGTGCACGAAGTCGAGCGCCTGCATGAGCAAATCGCACAGCGAAACCTCAAACTGGAAGCGGTGTCCGTGAATTTGACTGCGCGATTGCTGCATTCCGATTCGTTTATGGAAATGCTGACTGCGACCCTTGCCGGCTCGATCATTCCGCCGCACACCGTAATATTGGAGATCACCGAAGATACGTTGGTGCGCGACTTCAGCAGCGCCGAGACGAAGCTCGCCAAACTCAAGGAACTGGGTGTGCGGGTGGCGTTGGACGACTTTGGCACCGGCCAATCGTCCCTGAACCATTTGCGCAGTTTCCCGATCGATCTGGTCAAAATCGACCGTGACTTCGTGCTCAAGATACCCGAGGACCGTTACGACTCCGATCTGGTGCGCGCGATCATCGCCATGGCGGACAGCCTCGGCATGCTGGTGGTGGCGGAGGGTGTCGAAACGGCGGCACAGCTGGACTTTCTGCAGCGCCACGGTTGTCACCACGTACAAGGATATCTGTTCGGCGAGCCCATGCCTGCCGAGGTATTCGTCGAGCGGCTTGCACAGGGTCTGCACTGGCCTGCCCGAGACGGCTGAATACCACGGCTTGGCCGGTCCCGCAGATGAACGTTTACACGGTGCGCGTCCGGAAGGAAGGTGCTTTGCTTTCATTCCGCGGTCCACGAGCTACACTCAACGGACCCCGCTTCGACGGAGGCAATATGCGCCCGCTCCTGCTCTCATTCATGTTGCTGGCGTGCGCCTTGTCGCTTCGGGTGCATGCCGATCAGACCGACCCGCGCCTGGATGCCTTGTTTCAGGAACTGCTGCGCACGCAAGATGCAGGCAAGGCCGCATTCCTGCAAGCAGGCATTTGGCACGTGTGGTACGACACTCAGGACCCGGTGGCCCGCGACATGATGAGTCGCGGGGTACAGTCGCTCGTCGCGGACCGCTACCCGGAAGCGATCGAGATATTCACTGCTCTGATCGACCATGCACCCCATTACGCCGAGGCGTGGAATCGCCGGGCGACCACCTATTACCTCATGGGCCGCTACCAAAACTCCCTGGCTGACATCGACAAGGTTTTGCAATTGGAACCCCGCCATTTCGGCGCCCTGTCCGGGCGCGGGCTCTGCCTGCGCGAGTTGGGTAGACTTTCCGAAGCAGTGAAGGCATTACGAGCCGCGTTGACCGTCGATCCCCACTTGGAAGAAGTACAGCTGGAGATCATCCGCCTGGAAGCGCGCATTCGTCAGCACCAGTCCTGAGCCAAGCGCTTCCAGCAGGTAAACAGCGTCGGTACGGAAAAAAGTCCGACACAACCACTGCGCGCCGCGCGCTGTCACGTTTCGGGGGCAGACTGACGTTTGATCTGCAACGATGTCAGATGCGGGGTGGCGTCCGATCGCCGTCAGTCGCAAGATAGTTCAAGCTGCAGCCGGGAAACAGAGGCGCCAAGCGGACGCGGCCGGCCTCCAGCGAAGTGGCTTCCACCCAGACAAAAGTTCGGCCGCGGTTGGCACCGATAACCGCGAATCCGAAGGTATGGAGATTATCGTGTCGCGAATCTTTGTTGCTCGGGCCCATAAGTCCTCCCTTATCGGCGTTGACCGCACACTAGGTTGCAAATCCCGTGCATATCCCGTGCCGTCGAAATGGCTCTCCTGTTTTTTCCGCACTTTATCGCGCGTGGAGCACCGGCGCCTGAAGGATTGGAGACGCTGACAGTAAAGCGGGCTGACACCGACCATTGGCCCCCAGGGGCATCGCGGACAAGGCGGGCACAAAAAAATAAAAAACCCGCCCCACCGATCAGCGGCGGGACGGGTTTTGGTGAGAGCGGTTACTTCGCTCGAGGCGTCGCAGTTTGCCCGCTTGGAGCCTGTCCGCGTAATCTGCGCGTCGCGAGGCGCGTGGGGTTTCGAGGCCAAATCTTCGATCGTGCGAGGAACATAGCCGGCGCTCTGTGACGAGAAGGATCGAAAATTTGGCCCGAAAGAATACCGCCGCAGTAGCGTCATGATTACTCGGACAGGCTCCTAGCTCAGCTGACCGCTTTCTTGGGCGCCTCTTCCGTGGCTTCGTCGGGATCGTAACCAAGGCTTGGCGCGAGCCAGCGTTCGGCTTCTTCGATACTCATGCCTTTGCGACGGGCGTAATCTTCCACCTGATCACGGTTGATTTTGCCGACAGCGAAGTATTTCGACTGCGGATGGGCGAAATACCAGCCGCTCACCGCAGCGGCGGGCCACATGGCCATGGAATCGGTGAGCTCAATACCGGCGTTTTGCTCTGCATCCAGCAGTTGCCAGAGCAACGTCTTCTCGGTGTGCTCGGGACAGGCGGGATAGCCGGGCGCCGGGCGAATGCCCTTGTACTGCTCTTTGATCAAATCATCGTTGGCCAACTGCTCGTCCGATGCGTAGCCCCACGACTCCTTGCGCACCTTCAGGTGCATGAGTTCGGCAAAGGCTTCGGCAAGCCGATCGGCCAGGGCCTTGAGCATGATGCTGCGATAATCGTCGTGATCGGCTTCGTACTCCTTGATCTTCTGCTCGATGCCGAGGCCGGTCGTGACGGCGAAGGCGCCCATATAGTCCTTGACGCCGGAATCCTTGGGCGCGACGAAGTCAGCCAGGCATTGGTTCGGCCGGCCGGGCGGCTTTTCGGTCTGCTGGCGCAGGTGATGCAGCCGCATCATGACATCGGTACGATCGTCGCTGGCATATAGCTCGAGGTCATCATCGCCCACCTGACTGGCCGGCCACATGCCGACCACGGCCCGTGCCTTGAGCCACTTGCCGTCGATGATCTGCTTGAGCATTTCCTTGGCGTCGGCAAACAGCTTCTTCGCTTCCTCGCCTTTGTCGGCATCCTCGAGAATGCGAGGATAACTGCCCTTCAATTCCCAGGCGTGGAAGAATGGCGTCCAATCGATGAATTCCGCAATCTCTTTCAGCGGAAAATCGTCGAACGTCTGAATGCCGGTAAGCTTCGGCCGCACTGGCTCATAGCCGGACCAGTCGATCTTGGTCTTGTTGGCTCTGGCCTGCTCCAGGCTCAGCCACTTGGTGGCGGATTTCTTACCCTTGTGCTGCGCGCGGGCCTCTGCGTATTCGGCCTTGGTCTTGGCGATGAAGGGATCTTTGAGCGTCGTGCTGACCAGGTTCTGGGCCACGCCAACGGCGCGGGATGCGTCCTTCACATACATGGTCGGGCCGTTTTCATAGTGCGGCTCGATCTTCACTGCGGTGTGAATACGCGAGGTGGTGGCGCCGCCGATGAGCAACGGAATATCGAACCCTTGGCGCTGCATTTCCTTGGCGACATGAACCATTTCGTCCAGCGACGGCGTGATCAGACCCGACAAGCCGATGATGTCGACGTTTTCCTCGCGCGCGGTGTCGAGGATCTTCTGTGCCGGTACCATTACCCCCAAGTCGATGACTTCGAAGTTGTTACATTGCAGTACCACGCCGACGATGTTCTTGCCGATGTCATGCACATCGCCCTTCACCGTCGCCGTCAGGATCTTGCCTTTGGTCTGCTGACCTTCGCCCTTCTCCGCTTCGATATACGGGATCAAATAGGCGACCGCCTTCTTCATGACCCGCGCCGATTTCACCACCTGGGGCAGGAACATACGTCCGTCGCCGAACAGGTCGCCGACCACGTTCATGCCGTCCATCAGCGGTCCTTCGATCACCTCGATGGGGCGGTCGAATGCCTGACGGCATTCTTCGGTATCTTCGATGACGTAGGTGTCGATGCCTTTGACCAGCGCGTGTTCCAGACGTTTGGCCACTGGCAGTTCACGCCAGGAAAGGTCTTCTTTCTTGGCATTGCCGCCACCGCCGGTGCCCTTGAACCGCTCGGCGGCCTCCATCATGCGTTCGGTGCCGTCGGGGCGGCGGTTGAGGACGATGTCTTCTGCCAGCTCCCGCAATTCCGGATCGAGCTCGTCGTAGACGCCGAGCTGTCCGGGATTGACGATGCCCATGTCCATACCGGCGTGAATGGCGTGGTAGAGGAATACGTCGTGAATGGCTTCGCGCACCGGATTGTTGCCCCGGAACGAGAACGACACATTCGAAACACCGCCGGAAACCAGCGCATGGGCCAGGTTCTTCTTGATCCAGCGGGTTGCCTCGATGAAATCGACGCCGTTTTTGTCGTGCTCCTCCATGCCTGTGGCAATGGGGAAGATGTTGGGATCGAAAATCAGATCTTCGGGTGGAAAGCCGACTTGCTCGGTGAGCAGCTTGTAGGCGCGCTCGCAGATCTGAATGCGCCGCTCATAGGTATCCGCCTGACCTTTTTCATCGAACGCCATGATCACCACAGCGGCGCCATACTTGCGCGCCAGGCGGGCTTCCTTCAGAAACTCCTCTTCTCCTGCCTTCATGGAAATGGAGTTGATGACGCCTTTACCTTGCACGCACTTCAGACCCGCTTCGATGATGTGCCACTTAGATGAATCGATCATCAGCGGCACTTTGGAGATGTCGGGCTCGGAGGCGATCAAGTGCAGGAACGTAGTCATCGCCTCGACACCGTCGAGCATGCCTTCGTCCATATTGACATCGATCATTTGCGCGCCGTTTTCGACGTCTCTGCGGGCAACGTCCAATCCCGCGTCGTAGTCGTCGTTGAGGATCAGCTTTTTGAATTTCGCCGATCCGGTTACGTTGGTGCGTTCGCCGACATTCACGAACAGAGAATCGGCGCTGATGTTGCATGCTTCCAGACCCGAAAGCCGGGTACGGTAATCGCGCTTCGGCAATTGCCGCGGCGCGAACTCCGAAACCGCGTCGGCGATGGCTTTGATATGGGCCGGCGTCGTCCCGCAGCAGCCGCCGATGACATTGAGAAAACCGCTTTCGGCCCACTCGCGGATTTCCTTCGCCATGGTTTCCGGCGATTCATCATATTCGCCGAACTCGTTCGGCAGCCCGGCATTGGGGTGCGCATTGACGCGACACTCGGCAAACCCCGCCAGTTCCTCGATGTGCTGACGCAACTCTTTGGCGCCCAGCGCGCAATTGAAACCGAAGCTGATGGGGCGCGCATGGCGCAGCGAGTTGTAGAACGCTTCCACTGTTTGCCCGGACAACGTGCGTCCCGAAGCATCGGTGATGGTGCCGGAGAT
Organism: uncultured Gammaproteobacteria bacterium; assembly: GCA_963773585.1. Lineage (GTDB taxonomy): Bacteria > Pseudomonadota > Gammaproteobacteria > JASBUN01 > JASBUN01 > CAVXJN01. Next base: position 662,078 of record CAVZBR010000004.1, on the reverse strand, counting down.
CATGACCGGCATACGTTCGCCGCGTTCCTCGAACAAGGTTTCCAGCGCAAACACTGCCGCCTTGGCGTTCAAGGTATCGAATACCGTTTCGATCAAGATCAGATCCGAGCCGCCGTCCAGCAGACCCTTCGTGGCTTCGGTGTAGGCTTCAACCAGTTCGTCGAAATAAACATTGCGGAAGCCCGGGTTGTTGACGTCCGGGCTGATGGATGCGGTGCGATTGGTGGGGCCGAGCACACCGGCAACGAAGCGCGGCTTGTCAGGCGTGTTCTCGCTGACAGCATCGGCCGCTTCCCGCGCCAACTGCGCGCCCTTTTTGTTCAACTCGTAGACCAGCGACTCCATCTGGTAGTCCGCCATGGCGATAGAGGTGGAGTTGAAGGTGTTGGTCTCGACGATATCGGCGCCCGCCTCCAGGTAGGCGGTGTGAATATCGCGGATGATCTTGGGCTGGGTGATCGACAGCAAGTCGTTGTTGCCCTTGAGATCGCAAGGGTGATTCTGAAAGCGATCGCCGCGATAATCGGCCTCTTCGAGCTTATAGCTCTGGATCATGGTGCCCATGGCGCCATCGAGAATGAGAATTCGGTCTGTTAAAGTTTGTTCCAGTTTTGACATGGCTATGTACTTGTTTTGATGAGAGGATTTAGGGGATACCCTGAAGATAACCCGGCAAAGTAATGCCCTATTCTAACACGTTCCCGGTTTGGACTCATTTTCACGCCCCAGCCCGCGCGGTTACCGGCTCGCGACATGGAACGCGCGCTCAGGCGCGGCGAACGCCGGCATCATGCCAACGGCGCACGAATTCCGGCACCGCCGTGGCCGGAAGCGGCGCCGAGATCAGGTAGCCCTGCGCGGCCTCGCATCCCTGATGGCGCAGAAAGTCTATCTGCCGCTCGGTTTCGACCCCCTCCGCCACCACGCTCAGATTCAAGCTGTGCGCCAGTGCGATAACGGACCGCACGATGGCCCGGTCGTCGGCGTCGTCGGGCACGTCGCGAACGAACGTGCGGTCGATTTTCAATGTATCGATGGCAAAGCGCTTTAGATAGGCCAGCGAGGAGTAGCCAGTGCCGAAGTCATCGACCGCGAGGCGCACGCCGTGATCGTTGAGCGCTTCCAGCGTCTTCAGCGCGCGATCGGTGTCGTGCATCAACACACTCTCGGTGATCTCCAGTTCCAGACGCTCCGGATCGAGGCCGGTTTCGGCGAGGACTTCATTGACGGTGTTGAGGAATGTCTCCCCGCCGCCCAACTGCAGTCCGGACACGTTCACGGTCACCCACCAATGCTCAGGCATCTCCGCTCGCCAGGCCTGAGCCTGCGTGCATGCATCCCGCAGTACCCAGCGGCCGACGGGCAGTATCAGGCTCGTATCTTCCAGGAGACCGACGAACTCGGTGGGCGACACCAACCCCATGTCCGGATGGTTCCAGCGCAGCAGTGCTTCGAAGCCGATCACGTGGCCGGTTTCGAGATCCACTTGTGGTTGATAGTAGAGTTCGAACTGTTTGCGCGCCAAAGCTCGCCGCAAGCTGGTTTCCAACGTCAAGCGTTCGAAGGCGCGCGTACTCATGTCAGCCGCGTAAAACTGGTATGTGTTTTTGCCGAGGTCCTTGGCCTTGTACATGGCGATATCGGCATTTTTGAGCAATGTGCCGACGGTTTCGCCGTCGTCCGGAAACAGGCTGATGCCGATGCTCGCAGTCACGAACAACTCCCGCTGCAGGATCAGGAACGGCTCCCGGAAGCTGGCCAGCAACTTGTCGGCCAGATCCGCGGCCTCGCCTTCCGTCTCCAGGTCGTCGAGCAGTACGGCAAACTCGTCCCCTCCCAAGCGCGCCACGGTGTCGCGCTCCCGCAGGCTATGTTTGAGCCGGCCCGACAATACCCGTAACAACTCGTCACCGGCATCATGGCCGAGCGTGTCGTTCACGCCTTTGAACCGATCGAGGTCGATGAACATCAACGCCACGACATGATGACTCCAGCGGGCGCGGGCCAGAGATTGCTTCAGCCGGTCCAGAAACAACACCCGGTTTGGCAATCCGGTGAGCGAGTCGTGGTGGGCAAGATGCTCCAGACGCTCCTGGGTCCGCATGCGTTCGGTAATATCTTTGCCCGTGGCGATGAAATGCGTAATCAGACCCTGTTCGTTTTTGAGCGGCGTGATGCTTTTTTCTTCATAGTAAAGGGAGCCGTCCTTGCGTCGATTGATGAATACGTCGGTGAACACGTCGCCACGATTGATACAATCCCACATTTGGCTATAGAACCGTTCTCCCTGGCGTTCGGATTTGACGATCGCCGGCGTGAGCCCGATGACCTGATCGCGTGTGAAACCGGTGATGCGTTCGAATGCCGGATTGACGTATTCGATGATCCCGTTGCGATCGGTGATCATCACCGCGTCGGCGGCTTGCTGCAGGGCTCCGGATAGTTTGCGCATCTGTGCTTCGGCGCGTATGCGTTCGCGGATATCGCGCATGGAAACCAGGTCCGCCGCTTTTCCATGCCAGGTCGTCATGCTGGCTGTAACTTCGACCGGCAATTGCTCACCGTTGCGGCCCACGACGCACAGCTCATAACGGCTTGGTACCTCTTCGCCCGCGAGCCGGCGACGGTAGCGCTCTTCCACAAGCGCCAGATAGCCCGGGTGCACGTAGCGGGTCATTGGTGTATTGAGTACTTCGTCGGCCTTATAGCCGCTGAATTTCAGAGCCCTGTGGTTGACGAACACGATAATGCCGTCACGGATGACGAAGATTCCGTCACTGGCGTTTTCCGCCAACGCCCGGAAATTGCGTTCGCTTTCCGCAAGCACCGCCCGGCCCGCTTGCGCCGTGCGTTTGTGGTACTGCACGCCGATCAACGCCAACACCCCGACCACCAGCGCCAGGGCCGACAGCTCGATGAGCACCGGTATGGGTCCGGTACGCACCATCAGCGTCCGGTTCGCGACCACGATGCAGGCCAGCAGCAACGGGGTGAGCCATGCGACCGCGGTCGCCGGCAGCACGATCGATGCGAGCATGATTGGCAGTATGTAATATGCCGCCGATTGCGGGCTGCCGCCGCTCAACAGCGCCCAGGTCGGAATCAAGGTGAGAATCAGGATCGTCAACCAAGCCGCGCTGCGAACATAGCTGAGACGTACCCCTAGATATGGGATCAATAGCATCGGAACGCCAAGCACGAGCGCGGGATCGAGATTCGAGATGCCAACACCGTACAAGAGTTGCGAGACGAGACCGACTGTACCGGCCACGAGCAAGACCAACAGCAGCGCCGCGAGGGTTTGCGCCTGCCGCCCCTGGTCGGCGTTCGGAGGCAGACCGCGGCATTCAATCAAGGCATTCAGCGGTGCACGACGTTGCACTGCCACCTCCCTGGCGGCTGGGCGCGTGGGCTTGACGAGTGTTCATACGAGAATAGTGCAAAATCCGAAGTTCAGTGCGGTTCTTACACCGTATCGATCCAAGCACTGAGGCGCGCCGACTCCTGCTGCAGGAATGCCGGATCGGCGTATACGTTGCCTATCAGGCTGATCCCCTGTGTCAGCGCCAGGACGTGCAGCGCCAACTTCGGAGCCTGGCTTCGTTCACCCAATTCGCTGATCTGTGCTTCAAGCCATTGCCGCAACAGATCGAACAACTTGGCTGCTTCACCATGCAGATGCAGTTGGGTCTTGGCGAGCTCAGCGGTGAGCGAACCGATGGGACATCCGTAGCGCAATATGTCCTCCTCGCTATGACTGAGCGTGCGCACGAAGCGCTTCAAACGTTCCCGCGGACTGCTGTACTGCTGATCCCATTCGGCCAGCATGGCGCGCATGCCCGCGAGGCGATATTCAATCACCGCCGATAGGATGTCGTCTTTGGATTTGAAATAATAATAGAAGTTGCCGCGACACAAGCCGGCGGCAGCGGCGATGTCAGTGAACGAAGTCTGATTGAACCCTTTGGCATAAAAGAGTTCGCTGGCCGCAGTGACTATTTTCTGCCGGTTTCTATCCCTTTTTGCGCCCATGGCATGCGCCTCGCGACATCGTCCCAATGTTACAAGGTAGTACAACCCCGACCCACGGCCGCCTCTGTGAGTATTTTCGCCCGTCCGCAGCTACAGGCGCGATAGAATTTCGGCAATGCGTTCGAACGCCAGTGGCTTGAGCAGATATTCGTCGAACAGAGCCTTCTGTTGCTCGGTGCCGGGCGCGCGCTCATACCCGGACAACGCTACCAGCAACGCGGAGGCACCATTTTTTTCAGCGCGTAACCTGCGTGCGACTTCATAGCCGTTGATGTCCGGGAGGCCGATATCGATGAACGCCACTTCAGGCACGAATTCCGCGGCGCAATCGGTCGCCGCTTCGCCCAGCTGCACGGTGCGTACCCGATGCCCAAGGGCTTCGAGCAGTGCTTTCAGTGCATCGCCGACGTCGTTGTTGTCTTCGACCAGTAAAATCCTGCGGCCGCTGGCGTGCGCCTCGGCCGGTGCGGTGGGCGGCGACTCGGATCCCTCCACGTCCTGCACCATGGGCAGGCGCACGGTGAAGTCGCTGCCGTGGCCGGGACCTTCGCTGTAGACTTCGATGGTTCCACCATGCATTTGCACCAGCCGCTGGGCGAGACTCAGCCCGAGACCGAGCCCTGTCTTGCCGCTGTGGGCGATACTGCTCGCGGTGCGACTGAAAGGATCGAAAATCGCTTGCTGATCTCGGAGCGGGATCCCGACGCCGTCGTCGCGCACGCTGATCACGGCGTGGCCCCGCTCTTCCCAAAGACTCAACCAGATGTTGCCGCCTTCCGGCGTGTAGTTCGACGCATTGTTCAGAAGATTGGTAACGATCTGTTCGATCCGCACTGGGTCCGCGCGCAGATGAAGTTCGTGCGGGGCGGGCTCAAAGCGCAGGAATTGGCTGACACGCTCCATGGCCGGGCGCAGATCCCGGGCCAAGCGCCCGCAGAGCGCCCCCAATTCCACCGACTCGCACTTCAACTGGATGTCATCGTGGGTAATCCGGGCCACATCCAGCAGGTCGTCCACCAGCCGCGTCAATTGGATGACTTGGCGGTTCATCATGTCCAAACCGGTGCGGAGCGTCGCAGGGTCGGGATTCGATTGATGCATCAGCAAGTCGACGATGTTGCGGATCGGGGCCAGGGGGTTGCGCAGTTCATGGCCGAGCACCGCCAGGAAATCGTCTTTTCTGCGATCTGCGTCAAGGAGCTGCTCGGCCTGTTCGCGCAATCTCAGCTCAGCATGCTTGCGCTCGGTGATGTCGAGGAAAACGCCGACGGCCCCCCGGGGTTCACCGTCCTCGTCGAGCAGGGGTGCGGCACTCATCAGGATGTCTAGTTCGCGGCCGTCTGCAACAGACAATTGCAGCTCTTGGCCACGAACTTCCGTGCCGTCCCGGGCGGCGCGCTGCATGGGCAGGTTTTCCGGCGCTTGCCGCACGCCCCCCGAAAACACATCGTATGCGGTCTTCGGAACGCTGTGGGCACTTAGCGATACGTTGTCGCCGGTGGCGGCGCCGAGCATCCGAGCAGCAAGGGCATTCGTCGTTATGGTTTCGCACGAGGGATCCAGGGCAATCAAAATCCCAACCGGCGCCACGTCGATCAACGCCTGCAACTCCGCGACGCGCCGTTCCAGGTCGCGGTTCAAGCGCTGCACATTGCGCTGCGCTTCCTTGATGTCCGTCACGTTGCGCTCGATGGCGGAGAAAAAAGCCGGCGTGCCGTCCTCGCCGAGAACGGGTGAAATACTCAGCGCAACGTCGATGTGCCGGCCATCCTTGGTCACGCGAATCGTTTCCAACCTTCGCACATCGCCGCCCTGGCGTATCTTCTTCGTCAGCTCGAGAAACTCATCACGGCGATCAGCGGGAATGATGGTGTTGATATTCTTGCCGACAATTTCCTCGGCGCGGTAGCCGTACATAACTTCCGCTGCGTGATTCCACGTCAATATTGTTCCATCGCAGTCCTTGGTGAGAATGGCATCGTCGCTGGACGACACCACCGCAGCCAGGTGGGCATGTTCCTCGGACCGCCGTTTTGCTTCGCTGATGTCGGTGAAGGTCACCACGACGCCCTCGATGCGATGGCTCTGACTCCGATACGGCAATATACGGCGCAGGTACCAGGCGTCGTCGGTTCGCACTTCCGTCTCCGTCGAACGCAGGTCATCGAGCACGGCGGCAGCGTCCTCGAATAAAGCGTGCGTATCCACCCGAGACGTGATGTCGTCGATTCGGCGTCCGACATCGGAATCGATGAGCCGCATCAGTTTGGTGATCGCGGGCGTAAAGCGTTTGACGCGGAACTGGCGGTCCAGAAACAGGGTCGCGACGTTGGAACTCACCAACAGATTGTCGAGATCGTCTGTCGTTGCCTGTAGCTCGGTCACCTTTTCTTCCAACTGGTTGTTGATGGTGATGAGCTCTTTGTTCAGCGATTGCAACTCTTCCTTGGAAGTCTCCAGCTCCTCGTTGGTTGACTGGAGTTCCTCATTCATTGAGGTCGCCTCCTCGTTGGAGACTTTCAGCTCTTCATTGGCGGTCTCCAGTTCCTCGATCGTGCTTTGCAGTTCTTCCTTGGTCCGCTTGAGCTCATCTTCCAGTTGCGCAAGCGCCACGCTGTCGTCGTTTTTGATGGTGGTATCGTTTTGGTCGGCCCGCGGCGGTAAATCCGCAAACGTGACCAAACACAATTCCGTGTGATCCGGCTCGTTGTCGCCGATCCAGGGTATGACGGAGATCGTAACGGGCGGATTCCCGCCGTCTCGCAGGACACGGACTTCATCGAGCACAACGCGCTCGCGCTTGAGACTGGCGCGCTGCAGCGCGGCGCGCAATCGGCCTCGCAGCCCACGCCTGGCCAACTCGAGCAAATTGAAGGTGGGTTCGCCCTGCGGCGGCGAAAGGTAACGTTCCGTGTCACCGTGGAAGTACAGCACCTCGTAATTGCGATCCACGAGCACTGCGGTGGGCGCGCAATGTTCGAGGAGTAGGCCGCGCCCGATGTCGGACGCACTCTGCCGCATGACCGGCAGCTGGCGCGCGGTCCGCTGCGATTCCAGTCCCGCGCCGTTGCGCGCCATCGGCAGGTTCAGCGGCGGATGCCGGCTGGTGCCGATGCGGCGATAAATGCGCCATTTCTTGGATATCGTGGCGTACATCGCCGTATGTTTGCCCACGGTCTCGGAGTTCCCTAGGAATAGATATCCGCTGTTCTTGAGCACGAAATGAAATATCGAAAGCACCCTGTCTTGCTGAATCGAATCGAAATAAATCAGTAGATTTCGACAACTGATCAGGTCCATTCGCGAGAATGGCGAATCCGTCACGAGGTTCTGCTGCGCGAATACGATGCATTCACGCAGGCTTTTCTTGATGCGGTAACTTTCGCCTTCGATGACGAAAAATCGGGCCAATCGCTCTGACGCGATGGCCGCTGCTGCCCGTTCGCTGAATAGTCCGGCGCGCGCCGCCTCCAGTGCGGTGTCGTCGACGTCGGTCGCGAAAATCTGGATCCGGCGATTCGATTTTTGCCGCTCGAGTTCTTCCGTCAGCAGCATGGCGAGGGTATAAGCCTCTTCCCCGGTGGAACACGCCGGCACCCAGACCCGGATCGGATCGTTTTCTTCCCCGTCGCCGACAAGTCGCGCCAGGACATTCTCGGCTAGATAGTCCCAAGCCTCAGGGTCACGGAAAAATGCCGTCACGCCGATCAACATGTCTTTGGCCAGCAGCGCCACCTCGGACGCATTGGCGCTCAGTAACGAGAGGTACGCGCCCATGGTTGACTTGCGGGTAAGACCCATCCGCCGGCGGACACGCCTCTGCACGGTGCTGCGCTTGTACCAACTGAAGTCGAAGTCGCCGTTGGCTTTCAGCAGCGCAAGTATGCCCTCCAGCTCCGCCTCCGCCCCGGGGTCGCCGTCTCCGGCGCGCAAACGGGCGTGCGCAACATAGTCGGCGATCGCCCGCGGCACGTGTTCGACGGTGGTTACACGGTCGGCCAGACCGGTGGCAACGGCATTGCGCGGCATGCTGTCGTGATCGGCACGGTCCGGGTCCTGAACCACCAACAGGCCACCCTCCGCTTTGACTTCGCGGATACCGCGCGAGCCGTCCGAGCCGGTCCCGGTGAGTACCACAGCGATGCCCCACTCCTGCTGATCGCGGGCAAGGGACCTGAAGAATTCATCGATGGGATAACGTACGGCTCCAGGCAATGCCTGGCTAAGGTGCAATGTGCCGTCGCGAATGGTCAGCGTCCTGTCCGGCGGAATGACGTGCACCCGGTCGGGCACCACCGCCATGCCGTCGGTGGCGGTCATGACATCCATTTCGGTCGCTGTGGCGAGCAATTCCGTCAAGTGGCTCGCGTGGTCGGGGTCCAGATGCATCACCACCACGTAGGCCATACCGGCGTCCGGCGCTGTGGCTTCAAAAAGCTTCCTCAACGCGGCCACCCCCCCCGCTGACGCGCCGATTCCGACCACGGGAAAACGCCGGGCGGATGAGTGGGGGCGGTTTGGCTTTTGGGCCTCGGATTTGGAACGGGAATTGTTGTTAGTTTTTAGGCCGCGTTCTTGTTCGTCGTTCATTGATGCGCTCACCCAGATATGGTCGCCCGGACCGGCTTTGACTCCATTGCCGCGTCGCGCCAGGACGCCAGAGTTGTGTATCCTAGCCCATATTGTTGATACCGGCCCAGGCAAATCGCTTGGCAGGACACACATCGTGAATCAGGACATTCAGACCACCGACGCGTCGCCGGCGATCACTCGCCCACCCAAAAGCTTGCTGCGGGCGGTCGGCCGGGCGATCGCCGACTACGACATGATTCGTGCCGGCGACAGGCTTCTGCTCGGCCTTTCCGGCGGCAAGGACTCACTGTCGCTGCTGCACGTCCTGCTGCACCTGCAACGCCACGCGCCCGTGCGCTTCGAACTTGGGGTGGTTACCGTCGACCCGCAGTCGGAATCCTTCGACCCCAGCCCGCTGCGAGATTACGTACCCAGCCTCGGCGTGGCGTATCTGTTCGAACGCCAGCCGATCATGGAATTGGGCAAGACCCACATGGACAATGACTCCTACTGCGCCTGGTGCGCCCGCATGAAACGCGGCGTCATGTACAGTACCGCACGACGAGAGGGCTACAACGTGCTGGCGCTGGCGCAGCACCTGGACGATCTTGCCGAGAGCTTCCTCATGTCCGCCTTCCACGGCGGTCAGCTGCGCACCATGAAAGCCAACTACCTCGTGCGCGACGGCGACTTGCGCGTGATCCGGCCGCTGGTCTATGCCCGTGAACGCCAGACCGCCGATTTCGCTCGCAGCGCGGCATTACCGGTCATCGCCGAAAACTGTCCGGCGTGTTTCGCCATGCCTACCCAACGCCAGCACATGAAGGAGCTGCTCCAGCAAGAAGAGATCCACAACAAGCATCTTTATCAAAGTCTATTGACGGCGATGCGGCCGTTGATGGCGAAAGCCGAAGCAAAATGAGTATAATTTTCCCACAGTTCCAGAAATTTCGCATTTTTATTAGAGGAAGTCTTTCTGACTCGAAAAAATTACGGGCTTGCGGGGTTTTCTGCCGTATATCGAATAAAAAATGGCGTCGCAGTGGTAACAGTAGCCACATTTGAGAACATGGTCGATGCCCACATCGCTCTCGGCCGACTCCAGGCTGAGGGAATCCCATGCCATCTGACCGACGAGCACCTGGTGCAGGCAGACTGGCTCTACAGCATCGCCGTGGGCGGCATCAAGTTGCAGGTTGAAGAAGATTTCGCCGCTCACGCGCGCCAAGTGCTGGCCACCGATTATTCCCAGGATGCAGAGGATGGCGCTGAATCGTGAAGGCAGCGCTGGTGCTCGGTTTCGTGCGCTTTTGCGGCTGGCTTCCGCTGCCCCTCAATCACGCCCTCGGCGCTTTGCTCGGCTGGATCGCCTGGATCGTACCCAACCAAGCGCGGCGGGTGACGCTCATCAATCTCGATCTGTGCTTTCCGGAATTGACGGCGGCGAGCCGGCGACGGCTTGCACAACTCAGTCTTCGCGAGGCCGGCAAGACGCTGACTGAATTGGGCCCTATGTGGCATTGGCGGCCCGAGCGCCTGGAAAGCCTGGTGCGCGAGACCATAGACGACGACTTGTTGTTCGACGGTGTTCGGCGCGGCAATGGGGTCATTGCCTTGATTCCGCATTTGGGGTGCTGGGAAATCTGCAACCTCTACTACGCACGGCGGGTAGCGCTGACCATTCTTTATCGTCCGCCGCGGATGCAGCAGCTGGATTTGCCGATCCAGCGCTGGCGTGCCCGCGTCGGCGCCCGCCCGGCCAGCACCAGCCGGTCCGGGGTGAAAAGTCTGTTTCGGGCCCTTGCTCAGGGAGAGGTGGTCGGCATCCTGCCCGATCAGGACCCGGGCGCCGGCGGCGGCGTATTCGCGCCCTTTTTCGGCCGCTCGACCCGCACCATGTCCCTGGTATCGCGGTTGGCGCAACGCTCGGGCGCACGGGTCGTTACGGTATATGGCGAACGGCTCCGCGGCGGCCGGGGGTATCGCTTACGTTATCGTTTGGTGGACGACGATATTTATGACAGCGACCTGCAAACGTCCGTGACCGCACTGAACCGGGCCGTCGAATATTGCGTCCGCGAGCTACCGGAGCAGTACCAATGGAGCTATAAACGCTTCAAAGCCGCCGCTCCCGGCGACCAGTCCCCTTATCAAAGGCATCAAGCCACCGTGCCGCCTGCCGATAAAAAACATACGGATTAGCCCGCTGCGGGCGATTTCCGCATCAAGAACAATCACCCGAACGCAGGCAGCGCCAGTGGACGACCACGCCCAGCACCCGGCTAGCGCCGACGACCATGACGACGGCGCCGGCGCCGGCGCGACCGAGGCTCCGGAACAGGATTTCTATGCCGCCCATTTAGCGCAGCTGAATGAAACCAGAGACGTGGTTTCCACCGATGACATCGTCAACGAGCGCGGCATGTTGCTGTGCCGACGTGGCACCCGCATCGATCACTCCCTCGCCGAACGCTTGGTGCGCCACAAGCTTCATCGGCCATTGGAAGAACAGGTACTGGTGCAGGGCGGCCTGGAAGGCAAAGCGCTGCACGCCCGGATCCAGGCGCTGCTGGCCCGCTACCCTGACCTTGCGCAATTGCACGAAGCTCAGGATTTCGAACGCAACTGCCGCAACATGCTGTTGGAGCGCGAACTCCATCCGAATCTGTTGCAGAAGCTGACCGTGATGGGCGAACGGATGCCGGCGGAGCTGGAGAAAGGATTGTTCTGCGCCTGGTTGTCCAGCTTGATCATGCGCCGGCTCGGCTTTGACACCGAAACCGTGTATATGGCGTTCCTCGCCGGCTTGGTGCATGACATCGGACTCATGCATATCAACCCGGCGATTCTTGGCAAAAAGGGAGACTTCAACGGTCCGGAGTGGCGCGCGATCCAAAGCCATGTCGTGGTCGGCAAAATCGTCCTGGAATCGACTCCCGGCATTCAGCCGCGCATGGCGCGCGCGGTGCTCGAACACCACGAACGCTGCGACGGCAGCGGTTATCCCGTCGGCAAGACCGATGAACAACTGGACATCCTGGGCCAGGTCGTCGGCATGGCGGACAGCGTCCAGTCCATTCGCGTGCATCAGTTCGAGCGCCGCGGACGCAATCTGATGGATCTGCTGCCCTACTTGCACATGAACTCCGACACCCATTTCTACGATGTGTACAAAGCGGTAACGTCTTTGCTGCGCGAATCGGGCCTCACGGCGTCCATCGTGGATACCAGCACGGATACCCTGGCGCTGGCGCACAATCTGCGCGTCCGCGGCAGCGCCCTGTGCGCGTGCGCAAATCAACTCACCGAAGCGAATGTGCGCCAGATCGCCGAACGCTGGCGCGGCCGCAAGCGCGGTACGTCGTTATACAAGATCATCAACCACGTCACCACCATGATCAATGAGTCCGGCTTACTCGACCCTCGCCTGCTGCAGTGGCTCGACGGTGTCGCGGAATCGCCCAACGCCGATGCCCTGGTGGAATTGAACGAACTGGAATTGATGCAGAATGAATTTCAATGGCAGTTGCGCAACGCGCGCCGCGTCATCAAAGGCGTAGTCGATGCGATGCGCACCTCCGACGCCAGCGCCTGCCAGGTGCTCGAAGCAGCCGCCGATCAGGTGAATCGCTCTCTCGCGATCCCGACATCTGAACCCGCGCCTCAGACGCCGGCGCGATCATAGGGATTGGGGCCGCCGTCGGGCCGGGTGCGGAAACGGCGCATGGTCCACATGTATTGTTCCGGCGCCAAGGCGATCAACTTTTCGATTTCACGATTCATCCGCGTCGCATCCGCACGCAAATCGCCGCTGGGAAAGTTCTCCAACGCCGGGAACAGCACCTGCTCGTAGTGGCCGCGGCCGGGCAGGTAGCGGGTGAAGGCAGGCACGACCACGGCATCGGTGATCTTGGCGATACGACTCAGCGCAGTCAGGGTAGCCGCCTCGGTACGGAAGAACGGCGCGAACGTGCTGCCGCGATCGCCCAGATCCTCGTCCGGCAGGTAGTAGAAGAACGCCCCGGCACGCAGCGCCGCGATGATCGGCCGGATACCCTGGGTGCGGCTGTGCAAATAGCCGCCGAAGCGTTGCCGCCGCCGCTGCATGACCCAGTCCACCAGCGGATTGCGCGCCGGCTTGATCAAGCCGACTGCGAGATAGCGCGACACAAGTGCGGCGGCGCCGAAATCCAACATCAGCGAATGACACGTGAGCAGGATGACGGTGCGGCCACGATCGTGGGGCGCACGGAAATGTTCTTCGCCGCGAATGCGCACCAGTTTGCCGATGCGGCGCGCGGAACCCCACCACAACAGGCCATAATCCAGCACCGATCGCAGCCGATAGCGAAAATGCAGGCGCAGCAGGCGTTCCCGCGCGGGTTCGTCCAGCTGGGGATAGCAAAGGCGCAGATTGACCCGTACGATTTCGCGGCGCTTGCGACTGCTCAGGCGCGCCAGCGGGCCAAACGCCGCTGCAAGGGCCGAGCGCACCGGCCACGGCAACCAACTCAGCAGCCACAGCAGCCAGAGCGCGAGCCATGTGGGCCAGAACCGCGGCCCCAGGAACGCCGCGCGGAAAGGCGGCGAAATCGATTGTGCGCCGGTTGCGGATGCCGGCCGCGGGGCCGCGGCCATCGGCTCAGTCCGCGTCGCGCTGCTTGCGCAGGCGCTTTTGAAACACCGTCATCTCCTTGGCGGCCTGCTTGTCGCCCTTGCGTTCGGCGACTTCGATGCCACGGGCGTAAGCGGCTATTGCACCGTCCGTCTCGCCGGCTTCACCGAGGGCCTGACCGTAGGCTTTCCACGCAGCGGAATACTCGGGATCATGGCTGACCGCGCGGCGCAGATGCTCCACCGCTTGTTGCGGTTGCCCTTCCTTGAGATAGGCATTGCCCAACGAATAGCGCAGCAGGGCGTTGTCCTGGCCTTGGGCCAGCATGCGCTCAAAGTTTTCGATCATGCTCATAGTGCTCAAAGATAAAGGAGTTGCGTGCCACGCGAAAGCCGCCGCCGGGCCGTTACCGTCTGGAACGCGTACGTCGCACCGCCTTGCCGCGCGCCGGCTTCTCACCCACGAACATCGCCTGATTGCGAAATCCCCGTGCCGCATCGCCTGCGCGCCCCTCTTCGCGATACACCCGCAATTGCAGTGCCGCGAACAGTTCCAGCAGCTCGCTGTCATGCAAACGGAAGCGCTCGTTGCGCGGACCGGCGTCGTCGACCCGGGTACGGGTCCAGGTCTGATAGAACAACAATCCGCCGGGGCGCACGGCGTCGATCAGAGCAGGACAGATCGCGCGATCAAAAAAATGGCTGACAACGATGACGTCGAACGATCCCGCAGCCGGCGGATTCAGCACCACGTCGCGGACGCGGGCATGGATCGGCAGCTTGCTGCGCTGCGCTTGTTCGGCGACGCTGTCGATTGCAACGTCAGCCAGGTCCCAGGCCTCCACAGCCAACCCGGCGCGCGCCAAAAAAAGCGCATTGGCGCCTCGCCCGCAGGCGAGATCCAGCGCCAAACCCGCGCGCGGCAACAGGTGGGCGTTGTCGTTGAGTACCGCGGCCACCGCGCCACGGTCCGCCGCCTCGCGATGACGCTTGTTCCATTTTTCGCGCTTCTCGTGTTCCATCGTTCATCACCGTCAGCGCCGCCAAAATGCGGGTGTCAGGATGACCAGTAGCGTGAAGATTTCCAAGCGTCCGAGCAGCATACTCAAAGTGAGCATCCATTTCGCCACCGCGTTGACGTGGGCGAAGTTGCTCGCAACCTCCCCCAGCCCGGGACCCATGTTGTTGATGCAGGTCGCCACGGCGCCGAATGCAGTCACGTGGTCGAGGCCGGTTGCCATGACCAGCAGCATGAGCACGCTGAACACCGCCACATACACGGCGAAGAATCCCCAGACGGCATCCATGACCCGCGGTTGCAGCACGCGACCGCCGATCTTGATGGGCCGCACCGCCGACGGATGGATGAGATGAAAAACGTTGCGCCAGCCCTGCTTGGCCAGGATCACGAACCGAATAGCCTTCATGCCACCGGCCGTCGAGCCGGCACAACCGCCCATGAAACTGGAGAATATCAGGAGTACCGGCACGAACAACGGCCATATCGAAAAATCCGCCGTGGTAAAGCCGGTGCTGGTGATCACCGAAGCCACCTGGAATGCGCTGTAGCGCAGCGCCTGCAGGAAACCGGCGTAGACGCCACGTACGTCCAGGACCACGGCAATGACAACAGTCATGGCCAATACCACCAGCAAAAACACGCGCACCTCGGGATCGAACCAGTAGCGCCGCAAACTGCGGTCGCGCAACGCGACGAAATGCACCGCGAAGTTGATGCCGCCCGCGAGCATGAACACAATCGCCACCAACTCGGCCCATGGACTGGCAAAGAAGCCCATGCTGGCGTCGTGGGTGGAGAACCCGCCGGTCGAAACGGTCGCGAAACTGTGGGTGACTGCGTCGAACACGCTCATGCCGGTCGCCCAATAGCCCAGCGCACAGGCGATGGTGAGACCCAGGTATACCCGCCACAGCGCTCGCGCGGTCTGGGTCACGCGCGGCGCAAGCTTGTCGTCCTTCATGGGACCGGGCGTCTCGGCGCGGTACAGCTGCATGCCGCCGACGCCCAACATGGGGAGAATCGCAAGCGCCAGCACGATCACGCCGATACCGCCGAACCATTGCAGTATGCCGCGGTAAAATAAAATCGAAGGCGGCAGATGATCCAAGCCGACGATCACCGTCGCGCCGGTGGTTGTGAACGCCGACACCGATTCGAATGCCGCATCGCTGAAACTCAGGTGCGGCCCGAGCATGAACGGCAGACCGCTGAGCAGACCGAGGATGCTCCAAAAGGCGGTGACGATGATGAATCCTTCCCGGGTACGCAATTGTCCGGTCAGATTGCGTACCGGCGCCCACAGCACCAGGCCCATCACCAACATCACCGCCATACTGGTGAGAAAGTGATTGAGTTCACCGTCGTTGAAATACAGCGAGACCGCGCTGGGGACCAGCAATGTCACGCTGAACAGCATCAGAAACAAGCCGATCACGCGCTGAATGATTGCCAGGCGCATACTTCAGGGTTCCATCCGCTCGCACCGCATGAATCATCGGCGCCAGAATGCGGGCGTCAGAATGACCACCAGCGTGAAGATTTCCAGGCGCCCCAACAGCATCGCGAACATCAAGACCCATTTGGCCAGGTCGCTGATGCCGGCGTAGTTCGCACCGACCTGTCCCAAACCGGGTCCGAGGTTGTTCATGCATGCCGCCACGGCCGAAAAGGAGGTGACCTGATCCAGCCCGGTGGACATCAGAATCAAAAGCATGATGCTGAATGTCGCCACGTAAGCAGCAAAGAAACCCCACACTGCGTCGAGCACCCGCGGCGGCATGGCTTTGTTGCCGACGATGATCGGAATTTCCGCATTCGGATGGATCAGGCGCAGGATTTCACGCATACCCTGTCGCAGCAGCAACAGGAAGCGCACCACTTTCATGCCACCGCCAGTGGAACCGGCGCAGCCGCCGATAAAGCTGATGAACAGCAGCATTACCGGCAGGAAACCGGGCCAGTTGAAATATTCGGTGGTGGTGAACCCCGCCGTTGTGCCGATGGAAACCGCCTGGAACACACCGTGATGCACGGCATTACCCAGACCCGGAATGGTACCGGTGAAATACAAATAGGCGCTGGATATCACCGCGGCGGTCAGCAACACGTAAAAGTAAGCTCTGACCTCCGGGTCGAGCGCATAGGGCTTAAAACTGAAACTGCGCCAGGCGACGAAATGCAGTGCGAAGTTCATACCGCCCAACAGCATGAACACCACCGCGATCAGCTCGATCACCGGGCTCAGAAAATAGCCCATGCTGGCGTCGTGGGTGGAAAAGCCGCCGATGGACACGGTGGAGAAAGCGTGGCCGATCGCATCGAAGGAGTTCATCCCCGCGGCCCAGTATGCAACGGAGCAAGCGACCGTCAAGCCGAGATAGATGTACCACAGTGCCTTCGCCGTTTCGGTGATTCGCGGTGTCAGCTTGGTGTCTTTCATCGGACCCGGGGTTTCCGCCCGGTATAGCTGCATGCCGCCGACGCCCAACATCGGCAATACCGCGACTGCCAACACGATGATGCCCATGCCGCCCAACCACTGCAGCTGCTGGCGATAGAACAAAATGGAGTGCGGCAGGTCGTCCAGGCCGGTGAGCACCGTCGCCCCAGTGGTGGTCAACCCCGACATGGATTCGAACACCGCGTCGGTGACCGTCATCGCCGGGCGCTCCGACAGTACAAACGGCACCGCACCGAAAACCCCGAGCACGAACCAGAACAGCATCACCACCAGGAAGCCGTCGCGCAGTCTCAGTTCGCGGCGCTGGTGGCGCACCGGGAACCACACCGCAAAGCCGGCGATGATGGACCAGCCAAATCCCTGGACAAAGGCGTGCTCGCCGCCATCTCCATAAAGCACTCCAACCAGCGCAGGCGGCAGCATGCTCACCGAGAACAACATCAGGAACAAACCGAATATGCGCTGGATGACGGCGATCTGCATGGTCTAGGGGCGGGTTCTTGGATTCGCGGCGCGGGTGCGCGCGTGGCGAACGATAATTTGATTGTTGATCACGATGGCAGTGACGGCTTTACGGTTTCAAATAAACGTCACACCGACCTGGAACAGCCGCTCCACATCGCCGATCCGGTTCTTATCCACCAGGAACATAATCACGTGATCCTCGGCTTCGATCACCGTGTCGTGGTGGGCGATGATGACACTGTCGCCGCGCACGACGGCGCCGATCGTGGTGCCCTGGGGCAACTTGATCTCTTCGATCGGCCGTCCCACCACTTTGGATGTGCGCCTGTCGCCATGGGCAATCGCCTCGATGGCTTCGGCAGCGCCGCGACGCAGAGAATGCACCACCACCACATCGCCGCGACGCACGTGGGTCAACAGGCCACCGATGGTGGCTTGCTGCGGCGAGATGGCAATATCGATTATATTGCTTTCCACCAGATCGACATACGAAGCGCGATTGATCAGCGACATGACTTTGCGCGCGCCAAGACGTTTGGCAAGCATGGAGGCAAGAATATTGGCTTCGTCGTCGTTGGTCAGAGCGCAGAAAACGTCGGTGTTCTCGATATTTTCCTCCAGCAGCAATTCCTGGTCGGCCGCGTCGCCGAACAACACGATGGATTTTCCCAGTTCCTCGGAAATGGCGCGCGCCCGCACCGGATCGCGCTCGATGACTTTGATCTGATAGTTCGATTCCAACGCCTGTGCCAGGCGCTTTCCGATGTTGCCGCCGCCGGCGATGATCATTCGCTTGTTGGGTTTATCCAGGCGGCGCAACTCCGACATGACGCGGCGGATATGTTCCTTGGCGGCGATGAAAAATACTTCATCGTCGGCTTCTATCACCGTATGCCCCTCGGGGATAATGGCACGGCCACGGCGGAAGATGGCCGCTACACGTGCCTCGACACCTGGCATATGTTCACGCAACGTGCGCAGTTCATGACCCACCAACGGACCGCCGTAGTAAGCCCTCAGAGCCACCAGCCGGGCGCGACCACTGGCGAAGTCGAGCACCTGCAAGGCGCCCGGGTTTTCGATCAACCGCTGGATGTAATCGCACACCACCTGTTCGGGACTGATGATGACGTCGATGGGCAGTGCATCCTGGGTGAACAACTTCGGAATATTGAGATACTCGGGGGCGCGAACCCGCGCGATCTTGGTCGGTGTGTGGAACAACGTATAGGCTACCTGACAGGCCACCATGTTGGTTTCGTCGCTGTTGGTGACGGCAACGATCATATCGGCATCTTCGGCGCCGGCACGGCGCAATACGTCAGGATAGGAGGCCTCGCCTGCGACGGTGCGCAGGTCCAGCCGGTCCTGCAACTCACGCAGCACCTTCGTATTGGTATCGACAACCGTAATGTCGTTGGCTTCGCTGGCAAGATTGTGCGCAACCGACGAACCCACCTGACCGGCGCCTAGAATGATAATCTTCATGAATTGTTGTCGCTTTGTCGTCTGGCGATGATCCGCGTCCGAGGTCCGTTATTTTTGCTTGACGTCGATTCCCAAGGACCGAAGTTTCCGATACAGATTGGTGCGTTCCATACCGACCATCTTCGCCAATCTGCCGACACTGCCATCGCAGACGACGAGCTGGTGTTGTAAGTAGTCACGTTCGAATTGTTCCCGCGCTTCACGCAGCGGCAGTTCGTACAGCCCCGCGCCGCTGCCGCCACCACCTTGCTTCTGCGCTTGTGTGGACAGCGCCTGTTCGACTTCCTCGACATCGATTTCCTCGCCTGCGCCTAGTATCAGGAGTCGCTGCACCAGATTTTTGAGCTCGCGAATGTTGCCCGGCCAGATATAGTTTCGCAGCCGGTTCTGGGCGGCGACGGTGAACCGCCGGTAGGGGACGTTGTCCTGGTCAACGAACTGCGCCACGTAATAGGCCAATAGCTCCGGTACGTCTTCGCAATGATCGCGCAGGGGCACGATGTGCAGTGGCACCACGTTCAAGCGATAGTAGAGGTCCTCGCGAAACCGCTGCTCGCGCACTTCCGTCTCCATGTCCTTATGACTGGTGGCGATAATCCGCACATCGACGCGCACCGGCTCGCCGCCGCCGACGCGCATGAACGCCTGGCTCTCGAGTGCGCTCAGCAGCCGCGCCTGGGTCTCGTCATCCATGTCGGACACTTCGTCGAGCAGCAATACGCCGCCGTTGGCCTGTTCGAGGCGACCGTAGTGTATGGTCTCGCCATCTTCGCTGCCGAACAATTCGACCGCCGAGTTTTCCCGGGCAATGGAACCGACACCCATCTCCACAAACGGACCGTCGCGCCGGACCGAATTGGCGTGCAGATAATGGGCGAACGTGCGCTTGCCCGCTCCCGCCTCGCCGGTCATGAGTACCCAAGTATCGTGGGAGGCGATGCGTTTGACCTGCTCACGCAAATGCTGCATGACCGTGCTGCGCCCCACAGGCTCAGTCACGGGCAAAGCCTGACGCCGCAGGCCGACGTTCTCGCGGCGCAGTTTGTCAGCTTCCAGGGCGCGTTCCACGGTGACCAATAGCTTTGCCAGCGACAGCGGCTTTTCGATGAAATCGTATGCGCCCAGCCGCGTCGCCTCGACCGCAGTTTCGACGGTCCCGTGCCCGGACATCATGATCACCGGAAACGGCAAAACATCGTCCGACTCGCTCCACTCCTTCAGCAGCGAAATGCCGTCCACATCCGGCATCCAGATATCCAGCAATACCAGATCGGGCCGCCGGGTGCGGCAGGCGCGGCGGGCGGATTCGCCGTTCTCGGCCACCGCCAGCTCGTATCCCTCGTCCACCAGAATTTCGCGCACCAGGTTGCGGATATCGGGTTCGTCGTCCACCACCAGGATGAATGGCGCCGTCATCGCTGGCCGCCTTTAACGATCAAGCGCGGTTGTGGCTCGGAAGTCGGCGCCGGCGCGGCGGCCATGACCGGCAAACGGATCACTACGCATGCGCCCTGCTCCAGGTTTTCGGCCCAGACCATTCCGCCGTGTTCTTCAACGATCTTTTTCACGATGGCCAATCCTAGTCCCGTTCCTTTCGGCTTTGTAGTCACATAGGGCTCGAACAACTGTCCGGCCGTTTCCTCGGGAAACCCCGGACCGTAGTCACGCACCGTCAACTCCACAAACCTGCACCCGGATTCGTCCGCGCAGCGGCTGCTTATGTCGAGACGCATGGGTTCGTCAGTACCGGTGGCTTCGAGCGCGTTCTTGACCAGGTTGTGAAGCAATTGCCTTAGCCGGATGGAGTCGGCTTCGATTTGCGGCATCTTGGTGTCGAAATCGAAGTGTGCATCCACATTGCCATACAATTCGAGCACCTCCCGCGCCAACGCGTTCACATCGAGCGGCGCCAGCTGGATCTGGGGGGCGCGGGCATATTCCGAAAACGCATTCACCATGCGCTTCATGGCTTCGACCTGCTGGACGATGGTGTGTGTAGCGCGGTCGAGCATATCAGCATCGGGGGCGGCCATCTGGCCGAGAAACTTGTGGCGCAGGCGTTCGGCGGACAACTGAATCGGCGTCAGCGGGTTCTTGATTTCGTGGGCGAGCCGGCGCGCTACCTCGCCCCAGGCAGCGTCGCGCTGCGCTTGCACCAGGGCGGTGACATCGTCGAACACCACCACATGGTCGCCGCGCCCGCCCGCCGCACCCGACAGGTTGGTACCCCGGCACATCAGCACCTGGCGTCCGCTCTGGGTAAACAACAGCACCTCCTCGTGCCAGGCGGCATCCTCTTTGGCCAGATGTGGCGCCAGGGTATCCACCAGCCGCTTCAGGTGCGGCTGTTCGGCCACCACTTGCACCAGAGGCCGCGTGAGATACACCTCGAGATGGGCGCCCAGAATCTGGCTGGCAGTCGAATTGGCGGTACGCAGGACATTGTTGCGGTCGATGGTGATCACGCCCGAGGATAGATTGGTCAACACGGCCTGCAGATAAGCACGCTGTTCTTCCACCTCCTGCTGGCTTTGCAGCGCTTCCGCTGAAGCAGCGGCGATCCGGGTCGTCATTTCATTGAACGAGCGCACCAGAAATCCGAGCTCGTCGTGGCCTGCGGCAGGCAGCCTTTTGCCGTAATCGCCGGCGGCCACGGCATGGGTGCCCTCTGCAAGATCGCGGATCGGCGCAACCAGACGGCGGGTGGAGAAAAAAGCCGCCCACACCGCGCCGAGCAAGGACAACAACAGCACCATCGACAAGGTCAGCAAAAAACTGTTCTTCAGCGGCTTGCGCTGATAGGCGAGCGTTTTGTACTTGGCAAAAGAGCTCTGCACGCTGTCGGCGAGGGTATCGAGCCGCTGGGGCACCGGGAACAATGCCTGCAGATAGCGCATTTCGGTTTCCGAGTTGCCCACCGGCACCGCCACGCGAATCTGCAGTCCGGTTTCGCGGATCGGCTCCAGACTTACATACGAACGTCCCTGGCGCAGCTGCAGCATGATTTCGTCGTTCGGCCGGTTGGGCACCACGGCTGTGGAGTCGGCGCTACTGAATGCGATGATGCGGCTGTTGCTGGCGAGTAGGGTGAGCTCCGTGGCATCCACGTCGCTGCGCATATCGTTCAGACTCATCGCCGCCGAGTCGGCCGTGACGTCTTCCAGGGAAAGCGCCATCTCCTCGGTGCGCTTGAGCAGCTCGCGCTTGCGCAGATCCAATGCCGCTTGGCTGAGCTCGAGGGCATCCTGCAACGGCTGCTCGATTTGCACATCGAACCAACTGTCGATACCGCGCTGGAGAAACTGCAGGGAAAAGTAATACACCAGACTGACCGGGACCACGGCGATGAGCACGAACATCACCAGCAAGCGCACGGTCATGCGCGAGCCGACCGCTTTGGCGCGGTATTGGCGCACCAGCCGGAACAAGTTCACGCCGATCAGGGTCGCCAGCACCAGCAATCCGGCGGCATTGATCAGCAACATCCATTCGTAGAGATTGCCGAATCGGTCCGACTGCTCGGTGGCATAACTGAGCAGATATAACGACAGCAGCAATAAAACGAATAGCGCGGCCGCGGGCAAAATCCCCGTCGTCAGACCCCGTGCCAACCGTCTTATTGCAGTGGCCATTGATACCAGTCGCTGACCAGATCCCAATCGGAAGACAGATAGGCCCAGATCCGCAACGGCGAGGGCAGGTCTTCCACTGCCAGGCGCACGCGCATGCGGCCCAGGTAAACATAGCCCACCTTCAACGCCGAGCGATCCAGAATGGGGAGATCGGTTACCGTCGAAAGTGCAATGATTGCCGCAGTGCGCGTCGGATAGGTCTGCTGCACGCCGCTGTTGAGGTTCGTCACGACATACTGGCGGGTGAGGGCGTGGAATTTGAGTCTGTAGCGCTGGCTCAAGGCGTACACCGTCTCGTCCCACCACCAACTGCGTGGACTGACGACTTCGATCTGCAGTTCGAACACCACCGACACGCCGCTGTCTACCGCTTCGATTACCGCATCGCTCAACCGCAGGCGCAGATCGGCGTTGAGGTAATAAACTTCATCGTGTAGTTGGGTAGTGGCGCGCGACACCGAAAATTCCGCGCCAAAGGCATTTTCGGGCACCAGTGTCGGCAGACAGGACAGGCCGTACACCAGCACCGTCAACCAGAGTCGGCGTGACGATTTGTGAATTAGCGTTGCCATGAAACGAACCGTCAGCCGCCAGCAGTAGCCTGTTTTCGGAGCAGCGCGAAGTAGAACCCGTCCATGTCGTCGTCGCCCGGCAGGATTTGCCGGCCGTGCGCCTGCGGCCTGCCCCATTGCGCATCAATCGGTAGATCTTCGACATCGTCCCGGCGGCCGACAAAGGTGGCCACCTGCTGCGCGTTCTCCCGCGCCAAAACCGAACAGGTTGAATACAACAGGATACCGCCTGGCTCGAGCAAGGGCCATATGCCGTCGAGCAATGCCGCCTGCCGGTGGGCAAGCGACTCAATGTCGGAGGCGCGCCGCAGCGCCTTGATATCGGGATGGCGGCGAATGACGCCGGTGGCGGAGCAGGGCGCGTCCAACAGAATGCGGGCGTAGTGCCGACCCGGTTCATGCCATTGCTCGGGCTGCGCCGCGTCTGCGCAGCGCACCTGCGCTTGCAGCTGCAGACGATCCAGGGTTTCAGTGACTTTGGCCAAGCGGCGCTGATCGGCGTCCAGGGCCGTAACCTTGGCATCGGGGTAACGCTCGAGCAGATGCGCGGTTTTGCCGCCCGGCGCCGCACATGCATCCAGCACCTGGGCGCCGGCAGGCACCTGGAGCAATTCAGCCGCCAGTTGCGCGGCCTCGTCCTGCACCGACACCTCGCCCGCCGCGAAACCGGGCAAGCGCTGAACGTCGGTGGGCTCATCCAGCACGACCGCCGCCGGCGAGCGCGCACCCGCACGGGCGCCGATGCCGGCATTGGCGAGGCGGGCAAGGTAGCGGTCGCGGTCGCCCCGTTGCAGATTGACCCGCAATGCCATCGGCGCGCGGGCATTGTTGGCGGCGACGATCTCTTGCCAATGCCCGGGCCAATCCTGCTGCAACGACTGCAACAACCAGAGCGGATGCGCAAGACGCGCTGATTCGTTCCCATCCACCCGTGCCGCCAAGGCGTCTCCTTGGCGCTGGCAGTTACGCAACACGCCGTTGAGTAGCCCTGCAGCCCACGGCTTGCCGAGACCTGCCCGGGCACTTGCCACCGTCGAGGAGATACTGGCGTAGTCCGGCAGGCGCATATACAGCAACTGATACAGTCCCACCAACAATAAACAGTGCACGTCGCGGTCGCGCGTTTTCAGCGGCCGCTGCAACAGTAGCTCAGCGTAACCTTCCAAGCGCAGGTGCCAACGCAGGACCCCATACACCATTTCCTGTAACAACGCGCGATCGCGCGCCGCGACCCGTTCCTGCGCCGGCGCCATGTGTTCGTTCAACGATGCGCCTTGGTGCAGTACTGCGCACACCAGGCGTGCGGCTACGGCGCGGACCGTACTCGCCGGATCGGCGGGCGCAACCGATTTGCCCTGAGACCCGGCCATCAGCGCGCGGCAGCTCGGCCTGGATCTCGGCTGGCAAACGTATGGCGGTCAACTGGCATGGTCATCGCCGAACACGGTTCCGCTCACATCATGGGCGTTGACGAAAGCGGCGCTCGCCACAGGCTTCTTGCCGGGCAATTGCACTTCGGTGAGCACCAGCACCCCGTCGCCGGTGGCCACGGCAATGCCTTCCGGCGTGCAATCCAATACACGGCCGGGGCCGGCGCCACTGCCGCCGGCTTTCGAACGGGCACGCCAGATGCGCAGCGTCTGGCCGGCAAAGCGCGTTTGCGCCACCGGCCAGGGATTGAATGCCTGCACTTGGCGCGCCAAGGCGGCGGCCGGCCTGCGCCAGTCCAGCTCGGCCTCTGATTTATCGATTTTCGCGGCATAGGTGACGCCGATTTCGGCCTGCGGCCGCGGTTGCAGATGCCCGGTCTGTAGCTGATCCAAGGTCGAGAGCAGGGCACCGGCGCCAAGTTTGGCCAGGCGCTCGTGTACTGTCTGACTGGTGTCATCCGGACCGATCGGGCAGCTGAGCGTGGCCAACATGGCGCCGGTATCGAGGCCGGCATCCATTTGCATGATGGTGACGCCGGTTTCAGCGTCGCCCGCCAAAATAGCCCGCTGGATCGGCGCCGCGCCGCGCCAGCGGGGCAGCAACGAGGCATGAATGTTGAGGCAGCCCAATGGCGGTATCGCCAACACCGCAGGAGGCAGCAACAAGCCGTAAGCCACGACCACCATGACATCGGGTGCGAACGCTGTCAGTTCGGCCTGCGCGTCGGCCCCGCGCAGGGATTTCGGTTGCATGACCGCGATACCGTGTTCGAGCGCGCGCTGCTTGATCGGCCCTGCGGTGAGCTTGCGCCCCCGTCCCGCCGGCCGATCCGGCTGGGTATATACGGCCACTACCCGGTGCCGGGAAGTGAGCAAGGCATCCAGCGCCGGCAACGCGAATGCCGGCGAGCCGGCAAAAACGATCTTCAGGGAATCGGGCATGGACTCGCGGCCGGAAACGTCGAAGCGGGCAGCGAACGCTCAGAGCGCCACTTTGGCGCGCTTTTCCAGCTTCTTGCGGATCCGCTGCTTTTTGAGCTGGGACAGATAGTCCACGAACAACTTGCCGGCGAGGTGATCCATTTCGTGCTGGATGCATACGGCTAGGAGGCCCTCGGCCGCCATTTCGAACGGTGCGCCGTCACGCCCCAGGGCGCGCACTTCAATGTGATTGGCGCGCTCGACATTCTCGTATACACCGGGCACGGACAAACAACCTTCCTCCATCAGCTCGACGCCGTCGGCGCGCAGGATCATGGGATTGATCAGCGCCAGGGGCTGATCCCGGTTTTCCGAGACGTCGATCACAATAACTTGCTTATGGACGTTAACTTGAGTGGCTGCCAGGCCGATACCAGGAGCGTCGTACATGGTTTCGAGCATGTCGTCGACCAATTGACGGATTTCGTCATCGACACGGGCCACCGGCTCGGCGCGGGTGCGCAAGCGGGGATCGGGATAATGCAATATGTCCAGTTTCGCCATTGTGAAGCCCGTACAAGATTTGCTTACAAATTTAGTGTATACATACACTTGTACTGCTAAGGTAATGATGATACAGCATTATAGACGTCGACACACCACCCCGGGGATGCCTGGGAGAACCGTTGAATCCGATTCAGAATGGACTGCCCGCCGGCATCGACAAGGGGCTTTTATGCACAAAAAAATCAATATCCTTGGGGTAATCCTCGCATTGCTCGTGTCCGTGGCTGCGGTCGCCGCCAACGACGTGCTCAAGGAGAACCACCCGGATCGCTATGTCGTCGTCAAAGGCGATACGCTGTGGGATATTTCGGCGCGCTTCCTGCGCGATCCCTGGCTGTGGCCTGAAATATGGTACGCCAACCCCGAGATCAAGAATCCCCATCTGATCTATCCGGGTGATGTCATCACCCTCGTATATATAGACGGCAAACCGCGGCTGCGCGTCGAGCGTGGTATGCCCACGGTCAAGCTCTCGCCCCACGCGCGGGAAACCAAGCTCGACCAGGCCATCCCCACGATCCCGCTGGACGCCATCCGGCCGTTCATCACCGAGCCTCAGATTACCACCGAGGATGCGTTGGAAGCGGCACCGTATGTGGTGCAGAGCGCCGGCGAGCACCTTGTCGTCGGGGCCGGCGAGCGTATTTACGTGCGCGCCATTCCCGTAGACGAACCGAGTCGCTGGATTGTGGTTCGCAAGGGCGACACCTTCGTCGATCCCGTCACCGGCGAAAACCTGGGGGTCGAGGCCATGTACGTGGGAGATGCACGCCTGCAACATACCGGCGACCCCGCGACCTTGCTGGTGACCCGTAGCAATCGGGAAGCGCTGATCGGCGACCGCCTGCTGCCGGCGGCCGGCGACACCTATGACACCAACTTCATGCCCCGGGCACCGGATCGGACCGTTGAAGGTCAGATCCTGTCCGTGGTCGATGGGGTCAACCAGATTGGCCGCTATCAAGTGGTGGTGATCAATCGCGGTGAACGGGAAGGTCTGAGACCTGGCGACGTGCTGGCGGTGTACCAGCGCGGAGAAACCGTTCCCGATCAGGTCAGCGAAGCCCGCCGCGACGTGGTCAAGTTGCCCGACGAACGCGCCGGTTTGCTGATGGTGTTCCGGACATTCGAAAAAGTCAGTTATGCTCTGGTCATGCGCGCCAGCACCAACATGCATGTTGCCGACATGGTGCGTAACCCTTAACGCCAATTCATTAACTCCGCCGCCGGTTCAGGGACGAGCCGGCGTTCGCACAAGGAGCAAGTGCATGACCTGCGAACAACACCTCACCGCCTGGTTGACACTGGCCAGCGCTCCCGGATTGGGCCCGGTGCAAATCCGCGCCCTGTTGGAGGCCGGGCTCTCGGCCCAGGATCTCATCGCTTCGCCCCCCGCAACGCTGCGCGACCTCGGCCTGCCCGAGCCGGTCCGGCGCTGGCTTCGACAGCCCGACCGCGCCCGCATCGAAAGCGATCTGGCTTGGGTCCAAGGGGCGGCGGAGCGCCATATTCTGACCCTGAACGATCCCGAATATCCGCTTTTGCTTCGCGAAATCGCCGACCCGCCGACACTGCTGTATGTGCGCGGCGATGTCGCCGCGCTGAGCCGGCCGCAGTTGGCGGTCGTCGGCAGCCGCAACCCGACGCCCGGCGGCGCCGAAGTGGCTCGTGCGTTTGCCGCCGAACTGGCGGGCATCGGCCTGACGGTTACCAGCGGCCTGGCACTTGGAATCGACGCCAACGCTCATGCCGGCGCCTTGCAGGCGGGAGGCTCCAGCATCGCGGTCCTCGGTACCGGACCTGATCGCTGTTATCCGGCGCAACACCGTGACCTGGCGGAGAGCCTGACCGCCGGCGGTGCCCTGGTCACCGAATTCTGCCCGGGCACGGGACCCCGGCCAGAGCATTTCCCCCGCCGCAACCGCATCATCAGCGGCCTGAGCCTGGGTTGTCTGGTGGTGGAAGCCGCCTTGAAAAGCGGTTCTCTCATCACCGCGCGGTTGGCGGCCGAGCAGGGCCGGGAGGTATTCGCCATTCCCGGCTCGATTCACAGCCCCCTGGCCCGGGGCGCCCACGCGCTGCTGCGCGACGGCGCGAAATTGGTCGAAGACGTCGCCGACATTCTTTTGGAGCTCGGATCCCAATTCACCCCGCGCAGCACGGGTCAAACCCGTCCCGCCAGCCGCCAAGACCCCCCCGGGCTCACTGAAATCGACCGTAAGCTGTTGGACGCCATGGGTTTCGACCCGGTTAACGTGGACTTAGTGGTAGAACGCAGCGGATTGACGGCTGATCGAGTTTCCTCCATCCTCCTCAACCTAGAGCTGCGCGGCTACGCAGCGTCCAGCCCCGGCGGGCTGTACTACCGGGTGCAGAAATGGGGAAACGATGAAAGAGAACGTCCTTGACGTGCTGATGTACCTGTTCCAGAACTACATGGACGATGATCTCGATACCGAACCCGATCGCGAATCCCTGCAAGTGGAATTGATGGAAGCCGGCTTCCCGTTGCCGGAGATTCATAAGGCTTTCGATTGGCTGGACGATCTCGCCGAACGCAGCGAACAGCCGCAAACTTCGATTCACGCTCATTCGATCCGTCTGTACACGGCGCAGGAAATGGGCAAGCTCGATACGGAGTGTCGCGGCTTTCTGCTGTTCCTGGAGCAATCCGGTATTGTCGACGCCGCGACACGCGAACTGATCATCGACCGGGTCATGGCACTGGAAACCGACGAGATCGATATCGAACGCCTGAAATGGGTGATCATGATGGTGTTGTTCAATCAACCCGGGCAGGAAGGCGCGTTCGACTGGATCGAAGACATGGTCTTCGACGGCTTTTCCGGAAATCTGCATTGATTGCCGCGCCTGCGTCGTGCGCCGGATCCGGGCATACGCCGCTGTTTGCATAGCAGTCCGCGCGCGCTTCGGAAGTTTGCTCCGCCGGTATTGCGCGGGTCCCGCACACCAGCCCCCCCGCCTGCTAGACTGACTCGCCCTGGCGCGCCCGTGCGACGGCCATTACGAATCGGAGTTGCGCACGCCCTACGGGAAGCCCAGGCTTAGCGTCCGGGCTGCACGCGACGGGCGGCGCATAGGCGAGGTCGCGCAAGTTTTTCGGCCAGCAGCCGATCCACTGGAAATCTCTATTGGTTTAACGCATATGGCGAAAAATCTGGTCATCGTCGAGTCGCCCGCGAAAGCGCGCACGATCAAGAAATACCTCGGCAAGGATTTCGAGGTCATGGCCTCCTATGGTCATGTGCGCGATCTGGTCCCAAAAGAAGGCGCGGTGATTCCCGAAGAAGACTTCGCCATGAAGTATCAGGTCATCGACAAGAACCAGCGTCACGTGTCCGAAATCACCAAGGCGTTGAAGAAAGCCGACGCCCTGTTTCTCGCCACTGACCCGGACCGCGAAGGCGAAGCAATCTCCTGGCACCTGTACGAACTGCTCAAGGACAAGAAGCTGCTCAAGGACAAGACCGTGCAGCGGGTGGTATTCCACGAAATCACCAAGCGCGCGATCCAGGAAGCCATGCAGCATCCGCGCGACCTCTCCCTCGAACTGATCAACGCGCAACAGGCACGACGGGCGCTGGATTATCTGGTCGGCTTCAACCTGTCGCCGCTGTTGTGGAAGAAAATCCGCCGCGGTCTGTCCGCCGGACGGGTTCAAAGCCCGGCCTTGCGCCTGATTGTCGAACGGGAAGAGGAAATCGAACGGTTCCAGTCCCGGGAATATTGGAGTATCGAAGCGGACCTTTCCAGCAAGGGTCAGAATTTCGATGCCAAGCTCAACCTGTTCAACGACGAGAAGCTGAGCCAGTTTTCCATTACCGACGGCGAGCGCGCCCACGAAGTGGAACGCGCGCTGCTGGATGCAGCCGAGGGCAGGCTCACCATCCACAAGATCGAGAAGAAGCAGCGCAAGCGCAACCCGGCGGCACCGTTCACTACTTCGACCCTGCAGCAGGAGGCGGCGCGCAAGCTCGGCTTTACCGCTCAGCGCACCATGCGGGTCGCACAACAATTGTATGAAGGCGTGGACATCGGCGGCGGCGCCCAGGGTCTGATCAGTTACATGCGTACCGACTCGGTGAACCTGGCGCAGGAAGCGCTGGAGGAACTGCGCGATCTGATCAAGACCCGTTACGGCAGCGATAATCTGCCCGACGAGCCGCGGGCTTTCAAAACCAAATCCAAAAACGCCCAGGAAGCCCACGAAGCGATTCGTCCGACCTCTGCCGAACGGGTGCCGGATTCCATCAAGGAATACCTCACTCGCGATCAGTATCGACTGTACGATCTGATCTGGAAACGCACGGTAGCTTGTCAGATGATGCACGCCACCATCGATACGGTGAGCGTCGACCTCGTCGCGGGCAGCGATCAGCATCTGTTTCGTGCCAACGGTTCGACCGTGGTACACCCCGGTTTCATGGCGGTCTACCAGGAAGATGTGGACGACGCCAAGGCAGGCGATGACGACAACCGCTTGCTGCCGCCGCTGGTACGCGGCGAGACCGTGGATCTGATCAAGATCCGGCCGGAACAGCATTTTACCGAACCGCCGCCGCGTTATAGCGAAGCGAGTTTGGTGAAGGCGTTGGAAGAATTCGGCATCGGCCGGCCGTCGACTTACGCGTCGATCATTTCGACCCTGCAGCAGCGCGAATATGTGCTGTTGGAAAAGCGCCGATTTTATCCGACGGACGTCGGCCGAGTGGTGAACAAATTTCTGACCGAACATTTCAAGCAGTACGTGGATTACGATTTCACAGCCAATCTCGAAGACGAGCTGGACGAAATCTCCCGCGGTGAGCGTGAATGGATTCCGGTCATGAAGCAGTTCTGGAAGCCGTTCAAGAAACTGGTGGACGACAAAGAAGTTTCGGTCAGCCGCAAAGACGTGACCCAGGAAGAAATCGACGAGCAGTGCCCGAAATGCGGCGGCAAGCTCGCCATTCGCCTGGGGCGCCGAGGTCGTTTCATCGGCTGCACCGCATACCCGGATTGCGACTACACCCGCGATGTCAACGAGACCCAGGAGGAAGCCGCACAGCCGGAAGTAATCGAAGGCCGCAAGTGTCCGGATTGCGGCTCGGAGCTGATCATCCGCAAGGGCCGTTACGGCAAGTTCATCGGTTGCAGCAGTTATCCCGATTGCCGTCACATCGAACCGCTCGAGAAACCGGAAGACACCGGTGTGCGTTGTCCGGAGTGCAAAACCGGCAGCATGCTCAAGCGCAAATCGCGCAACGGCAAGATATTCTATTCCTGTTCGCGCTACCCCGACTGCAAATACGCGGTCTGGAACACGCCCTTGAAAGAGCCTTGTCCGAGCTGCGGCTGGCCGATGCTGACCCTGAAGACCACCAAGAAGCGCGGCACCGAGAAAGTTTGTCCGCAGCAGGACTGCAAGTTCCACGAACCGGCGGACGATGAGCACTCCGAGGAGGAAACCGCGTCGTGAGACGCGTGCCTTCCGATGGCGCTCGCGCGAGAGGATTTCACGTCGGTCACGCTGCTCGGTAAACCGCTACGCGTACATTTGACTATGCGCGCGCGCACCACGCTTGCTGCGCGCCAGAGACCTCTGCTGGCGGAAATGGAGTTGTTCTTCAGTTGTCTGATCCGCAAACAAGTTCGGTTTCGCGACGGACGCGAAGAAACTGACGCGGTGGCCGTGAATCCGAATCTGCTGGTACGGTTTCATCCAGTGATGACCGCTGCTTGCGGCCGGGACTACGAGGGCGACGAGCCGCCGTTGACGGATTTTCCCATTGCGCGCGTGCAGGCGTTCGTGCCGCATTGGTTGCAGATCGATTATCGGGATCGCAATTGGGTCGGCGAATTCGGCTTCGATTGAACGCCGTCGGAAACGTTGGGTCCAGCCTCCGGCCTTGACCCAACCTACGCAGCTCCATTGGGCGCATCGCCGGTGATAAACACCGTAGGTCGGGCACGTCGCCGACCATGGCCGCCGTAGGATGGGTCAAGCGCGCAGCGCGGACCCATCGTGCAGGGTGGGCGTTCGTGCCATGCGGAGCCGAAATGTTGGGTCCAGCCTCCGGCCTTGACCCAACCTACGCCGCTCGATTGGGCGCATCGCCGGTAATAAACACCGTAGGTCGGGCACATCGCCGACCATGGCCGCCGTAGGATGGGTCAAGCGCGCAGCGCGGACCCATCGTGCAGGGTGGGCGTTCGTGCCATGCGGAGCCGAAATGTTGGGTCCGGCCTCCGGCCTTGACCCAACCTACGCAGCTCCATTGGGCGCATCGCCGGTGATAAACACCGTAGGTCGGGCACATCGCCGACCATGGCCGCCGTAGGATGGGTCAAGCGCGCAGCGCGGACCCATCGTGCAGGGTGGGCGTTCGTGCCATGCGGAACCGAAACGTTGGGTCCGGCCTCCGGCCTTGACCCAACCTACGCAGCTCCATTGGGCGCATCGCCGGTGATAAACACCGTAGGTCGGGCACGTCGCCGACCATGGCCGCCGTAGGATGGGTCAAGCGCGCAGCGCGGACCCATCGTGCCGGGTGGGCGTTCGTGCCATGCGGAGCCGAAATGTTGGGTCCGGCCTCCGGCCTTGACCCAACCTACGCAGCTCCATTGGGCGCATCGCCGGTGATAAACACCGTAGGTCGGGCACGTCGCCGACCATGGCCGCCGTAGGATGGGTCAAGCGCGCAGCGCGGACCCATCGTGCAGGGTGGGCGTTCGGGCCATGCGGAGCCGAAACGTTGGGTCCAGCCTCCGGCCTTGACCCAACCTACGCCGCTCGATTGGGCGCATCGATGGCATACTGGGGTTTGGAAGAACTCACCGGCGTATTTTGAATCGGCCATGACCGATCCAATTCATTCATTCATATTGCGACAGGCTGCACGCACCATCGATCACGGCGGTGTGATCGCCTATCCCACCGAAGCGGTCTACGGCCTGGGTTGCGATCCGCTGAATGCCGGCGCGGTGCTACGTGTTTTGTCGCTGAAGCAGCGCGCGGCTGATAAAGGCGTGATTCTGATTGCCGCCGACCTGTCGCAATTGCTTCCCTATGTGCTGCCGTTGTCAGCGGCGTTGCGGCGCAAGGTAAACGCCAGCTGGCCCGGCCCGGTAACCTGGGTCCTGCCAGCGCGGCCGGAAACACCGTGGTGGCTGCGGGGCGCCCACGACACCCTTGCAGTACGCGTCACTGCCCATCCCATCGCCGCCGCATTGTGCCGGGCGAGCGGCAGCGCACTGGTATCCACCAGCGCCAATCGGGCCGGGCAAGGGCCGGCGCGCACGGCGTTGCGGGTGCGACGTGTGTTCGGTGACGAAATCGATCTGATCGCGCATGGCGCGCTGGGCGACCGCGCCCGACCCACGGAAATCCGCGACGCCCGTAGCGGCAGGGTGCTGCGCGCTGGCGGCTGACGCAGCGGCGCGAATTTGCGCGATTCCCCGCGCCGGCTCGCGAGTACGCGCAAAAGTATTTTTGCAACGGCCTGGACCCACGCATGATGGCAGCGCAAGTCCGTGGGCCTGATCGCAACCCACGCGCAGCGCGGCGGCAGACGCTACAATGTCCGCGTCCGTTGCAACCGATGCGTCCCCACAGCCATGTCCGTCCCCGATACCGAAGCCGTAAAATCGTATTTGTTGGAACTGCAGGATCGCCTCTGCAACGGGCTACAGGCGGAAGACGGTGCCGCCACCTTCAACGAAGACCCATGGCAGCGCGACGCCGGCGGCGGGGGACGCTCCCGCATTCTGAGCGACGGCGCGGTATTCGAGCAGGCGGGGGTCGGCTTTTCCCATGTCTACGGTGAAGGCCTGCCGGCGTCGGCGAGTGCACATCGGCCGGAACTTGCCGGGCGCGGCTTCCAGGCGCTGGGCGTGTCCCTGGTCATCCATCCGCGCAATCCCTATGTACCGACATCCCACGCCAATGTGCGTTTCTTCATTGCCGAGAAACTCGGCGCGGAGCCGATCTGGTGGTTCGGCGGCGGCTTCGATCTGACGCCGTTCTATCCCTGGCGCGAAGACGTGTTGCATTGGCACCGCACGGCGAAGGCGGCCTGCGAATCGTTTGGCGACGATGCCTACTCGCGCTACAAACGTTGGTGCGACGAATATTTTTATATCAAGCATCGCGATGAGACCCGCGGCGTCGGCGGCCTTTTCTTCGATGACCTCAACGCAGGCGGATTCGACCGCTGCTTTGCGTTCATGCGCAGCGTCGGCGACCACTACTTGCCGGCGTATGTACCCATTGTGCAGCGGCGCAAAGAACATCCCTACGGCGATCGCGAGCGCGATTTTCAACTCTACCGACGCGGGCGCTACGTGGAGTTCAACCTCGTCTACGACCGCGGGACGTTGTTCGGCCTGCAATCGGGCGGACGTACGGAATCCATTCTGATGTCGCTGCCGCCGCTGGTGCAGTGGCGCTACAACTGGCATCCAGAACCGGGCACCGCGGAAGCCGACCTGTACGAGAACTATCTCGGCGCGCGGGATTGGCTGGGTGAGGACAAACCGTAACCGGCGTGGGTCGGCGGAAACATTCGCGTTGGCACGTCGAATGCGGGCGGAGCGGGTCAGCGGCGCCACGAACCGCACGCAGGTTGGGTCAAGGCCGGAGGCCGGACCCAACGTTTCGGCTCGACCGCTCCTTCACCGAAGCAACGTAGGTTGGGTCAAGGCCGGAGGCCGGACCCAACGTTTCGGCTCCGCATGGCACGAACGCCCACCCTGCACGATGGGTCCGCGCTGCGCGCTTGACCCATCCTACGGCGGCTATGGTCGGCGATATGCAGATGTGGTTGTGTTCGGCGATGTGCCCGACCTACGGCGCTTATCAACGGCGATGCGCCCAATCGAGCGGCGTAGGTTGGGTCAAGGCCGGAGGCCGGACCCAACGTTTCGGCTCGACCGCACGTGGCACCAACGCCCACCCTGCACGATGGGTCCGCGCTGCGCGCTTGACCCATCCTACGGCGGCTATGGTCGGCGATATGCAGATGTGGTTGTGTTCGGCGATGTGCCCGACCTACGGCGCTTATCAACGGCGATGCGCCCAATCGAGCGGCGTAGGTTGGGTCAAGGCCGGAGGCCGGACCCAACGTTTCGGCTCCGCATGGCACCAACGCCCACCCTGCACGATGGGTCCGCGCTGCGCGCTTGACCCATCCTACGGCGGCTATGGTCGGCGATATGCAGATGTGGTTGTGTTCGGCGATGTGCCCCCGCCCTACGGCGCTTATCACCGGCGATGCGCCCAATCGAGCGGCGTAGGTTGGGTCAAGGCCGGAGGCCGGACCCAACGTTTCGGCTCGACCGCTCCTTCACCGAAGCAACGTAGGTTGGGTCAAGGCCGGAGGTCGGACCCAACGTTTCGGCTCCGCATGGCACGAACGCCCACCCTGCACGATGGGTCCGCGCTGCGCGCTTGACCCATCCTACGGCGGCTATGGTCGGCGATATGCAGATGTGGTTATGTTCGGCGATGTGGCCCGGCCCTACGGCGCTTATCAC
Organism: uncultured Gammaproteobacteria bacterium; assembly: GCA_963773585.1. GTDB lineage: Bacteria > Pseudomonadota > Gammaproteobacteria > JASBUN01 > JASBUN01 > CAVXJN01. The sequence continues at coordinate 626,769 of CAVZBR010000004.1, read as the reverse complement.
CGGCGATGCGCCCAATCGAGCGGCGTAGGTTGGGTCAAGGCCGGAGGCCGGACCCAACGTTTCGGCTCCGCATGGCACCAACGCCCATCCTACGGTTTTCGTTCCCGCCGATCGCACCATCCACGGCGCCCGGCCGCTCCTTTGCCGAGGCAACGTAGGTTGGGCCAAGGCCAGCGCCCGGACCCAACGTGCTATTCGTCCACACACGCTCCACATTCAATCTGCACGGTGGAGTGATCGATGCCGAATCGCTGTGCCAATACGATTTTGATCTGCGACAGAACCTGCGTCTGGTTGACGTTGTCGCTCACTTCCACATGCATGGTCAGCAGCGGACGTTGCGGCGTCAACGACCAGACGTGGACGTGGTGCACGTCGCGCACTTCCGGCACCGCATCACGCAGCGCATTGCGCAGATGATCGAGGTCCATATCCTCCGGCGTGCCTTCCAACAGAATGTGGCTGGACTTGCGCACCAGCATCCACGCACTGCGAAGAATCAACGTCGCCACCAGGATCGACAGCAGCGGATCGATGGGGGTCCAGCCGGTGAACAAAATCACCACGGCGGCAACAATTGCGGCACCGGAACCGAGCAGATCCCCGAGCACGTGCAACACCGCCCCTTCCACATTGAGGTTTTCGCCGCCGCCGTGGAGCAGGAAGAAAGAGCCGATATTGACCAGTAGCCCGATTCCGGCCACGACCAACATCATTCCGCCCAAGATGTGCACTGGTTGCATCAAACGTTGCACGGCTTCGATCGCAATCCAGATCACGATGGCGATGAAGGCGACGCCGTTGATCAGCGCGGCCAGCACCTGGGCTCGGTGATACCCGTACGTGCGCAGATCGTCCGCAGGACGTCGTGCTGCGCGCGCCGCCGCCCAGGCGAGGCCCAGCGATGCGCTATCGGTCAACATGTGGCCGGCGTCGGCGAGCAACGCCAGGGAGCCGGACATCACGCCGCCGATCACTTCAGCGACCATGAAGCCGCCCGTCAACAGCATCGCCCACAGCAATCGGCTCTCGACGCCGTGCTCATGATGATGGTGGTGGGAATGGTCGTGCTGATGCATGGGAACTGAATCTGCTTGCGATCAGGCGTACTGTATCAGTTCCGCGCCAAGGAAGCCCGCCTAGCGCTGTTCGTTCAGTAATCCGCGGACCTTCGCAATCACGTCGGGATTGTCCCAGTCGATGGCGCCGAACAGCGCGTAGCGGATCTTTCCCTGCTTGCCGACCACATAAGTGGTGGGGAATGCGAACACTTTCCAGCGACCCAGGGCGGCACCGTCGCTGTCGAGAAGCACCGGAAATTCCACATCTACCACGTGGTCCAGAAAGTGCCGCACCGTGTCGGGTTGTTCGGCCATGTTGACGGCGAGAATGCGAAACGGTTGCCCCTTGAACTTGTCCTGTAGCCGCTGAATGGACGGCATTTCGTGGACGCACGGTGGGCACCAGGTAGCCCAGAAATTGACCAGCACCACGTTACCGATCTGCGCTTGCAGATCGTGCTGCTTGCCATCCACCCCCACGAGCCGTAATTCCGGTGGTTGCGGGTCGCCCCGATAGGTACGCAGGCTGCGATCGGTTTGCTCCTCCAGATCCGGTTTCGCCTGACGCAATTGCGCCGCAGGATGGCGCCGACGCTCATCGCTCCAACGCAGCTGTGCGGCGGCGGCGGCCACCAGCTCCGGCAGACGTTTGGCCATGTCATCTTCGGCTGGAACCGCGTCCGGTCGATAGTAAAACCGGTCGCGTACGTCGGCCAGGATGCGAACATACACATCGCTGCCCGATTCGCTCAGCGCCGGCACGATCTGGCTGAGCTTCCAACGCCAAATGGATTTGGACGGCTGCAATACATACACCGGGAGATCGGTGGCGCGCACCACCGGCATGAAGCGGCCTTCGAGCCCGGGCTGCGGCGTCTGCAGATACAATTTCGGGCTGATCAGAATGGCGCCACCCAGGGGCTTGGCGTGTGGGTGCGCGAGCTGCCATACACGGGCGCCGCTCAGCAACAGCAGGGCGCCGCGCCCGGGACCGACCAGGTACAACCGCTTCTGGGATTTTTGGCGCAGATCTTCGATCAGCGTAGCGATGTGTTCGGGCGGCATCTGTTCGATGCTGCTGCCGACGGTGGGCAGGAAATAGGCGCTGAAGGTATCTGCCAGCCATACTTCGATGCCGGCATCCGCCAGATGCTGCGCTGCCACACGTTCCTGTTCGATAACCCCCGATTCCGAGGGCAGCCACAATATCGCGGTGTCACCGTCGGCCGGATAATGCAACACCGGCATATCGATATTGTCATCGACTGCGATCGACAGCGACTCCGGCGCCGCATGCGCCACCAGGCACACGCACAGCAGCAACCACGACCAGGAAAGGCGTTGCAGGTAAACCATAGTTGAGTTCTGCACGGACAGGAGTCGGCACGATACCATAGGCCGTCGGTCCTCACAGTGTGCAGATGCACACGAACGATGCCGGCACCAACTGAATCGCTGGTAGGATTGGGACATGACCCTGAACGAACTCCGCTACGCGGTGGCACTGGCGCGACACCGCCATTTCGGCCGTGCCGCCGAAGCCTGTTTCGTCAGTCAGCCTACGTTGAGTGTGGCGGTGCGCAAGCTCGAAGACGAGTTGGGCGTGGCCTTGTTCGAGCGGGGCCACGACGTGCGCGTAACACCCGTGGGCGAACGTATCATCGCCCAGGCACAGCGCGTGCTCGAGGAAGCGGACGGCATCCGCGAACTTGCCCAGTCGAATCTCGATCAACTGAGCGAACCGTTGCGCCTCGGCGCGATCTATACCGTCGGCCCGTACCTGCTACCGCCGCTGCTGCCGGTGTTGCACGAGCGCGCTCCCAACATGCGCCTCATCGTGGAAGAGAACTTCACGGCCCGGCTCACTGAGCGACTGCGCCAGGGCGACCTGGACGTGCTCGTCATCTCCTTGCCCTACTCCGAGCCTGGGATCGTGACCCTACCGCTGTACGACGAACCGTTTGTGGTGCTGATGCCCAGCGCCCATCCCTGGCGCGAACGCAACACCATCGGGGCCGAGGAGCTGGGCGAGGATACCGTGCTACTGCTCGGTGCCGGTCACTGTTTTCGCGACCAGGTTTTGGAAGCCTGCCCGGAATGTCGCCGCCGCCGCGGCGACAGCGAATTACAACAGGCAGTGGAAGGCAGTTCCCTGGAAACGGTGCGGCACATGGTGGCGTCCGGATTCGGCGTCACGGTACTGCCGTGCACCGCCGCCGGGGCGGACCGTTATTCCGAGCGTCTGCTGACCATTCGCCGCTTCCGCGAACCGGTACCCACCCGACGGGTGGCATTGGCCTGGCGGAGCAGCTTTCCCCGGCCCCGCGCCATCGAAATGCTGCGGCAATCCATACTCGCCTGCGAATTGTCTTGTGTCCGCGCCGCCGAACCCAACCGACCGGCCGGTTGAGAGATGATTTTATTCGTCGTCTAATAGGCGATTTGCCCCGGACGTCGCGGAGGTCCCGGGCGCCCCAGACGTCCTAAGACGAAGGATCAGGAGCGGAATTGATGAAGAAATGGGAATGCATCGTGTGCGGTTTTGTTTACGACGAAGCCGAAGGATTACCCGACGAAGGAATTGCCGCAGGCACGCGCTGGGAGGACATCCCGGATGACTGGTTATGCCCGGAATGCGGCGTCGGCAAGTCCGATTTCGAAATGATCGAAATGGCGTAGACGGGATTGCGCGCGAAAAAAACCCCGACGCGAGCGTCGGGGTTGAAATAGCGCATCTCTGCGCCGGAGGAGTCAATCCATAGTTCGCCCGTCGAACCATTGGACGACACGCGAACCATGCGAAGTAACGGCACGAAGGCTCGCCACCTTGAGGCCGATACCGCGACTAACCACCACCACAGCAGAAGCAAATCTCGAGCCAGACGCGCCTGGGCGCTCCGATTCGAAACGAATTTCCCATCTGATCAGGCACATGGGAAATTCTACGTGTTTGGGGCAGTCGATCGCCCGCGCCCCGCAGCCGGGGATGTACGTTGGGATATTGCGACCATCGCCCGGACCTGACACTGCACAATGCAAAGACTCTGAGAAGACTCGCGACCCCGCCGGGAACCATATCAACCCGCAGGTAAACCGCGTCGGGGACCCTGCAACTGGCGGATCACCTGGGCCTCACGCAGCAACGACTCCAGCCCCTGGGGAGGCGCCGGCCGCTGCAACAAGGGCAGCAACGCAAGCAAGTCGTGGCGCTTGAGGACTTGGAAATATTCAGCGGCGCGCAGATACGGGGCCGCGAGAAAAAAACCGTTGCGTAGATGCTCCATGGCACCTTGCAGGCGCCGGCTCATGAGCAGTTGACCACCGATCAATTCCGCCAGCGCGCGCCGACGCGGATCCTGATCCGTGCGAACCAACCGATCGTATAGCGCCTCGGTGGAACGCCCGAGCCAGAACCCGGCCACCAACTCGTGAAACGGACACGCTCCGCATTGGCGACGCTGGCGATGCGCCTGGCGCTGACGATTGTGGGCTTCGCTCAGCATCGCCTGGGCTTGGTGTTCGTCCAGGGGCTCGGCGTACCATTCACTAAGACTCAGTTGCCCATCGTCCTCGATCATTGCATGTCACTTGCGCCGCTGCCGGAGTGAGCTCGCGCGCCTGCGTTCGCCAACGATCATTCGGCTGACAGATCGTGCAGGAACTTCGCGTAAATCGAGTCCAATGCCTTGCCGAATGCCTGCACTGACGCATATACGGTGTCATCGGCCACCGGGGCTCGCGCCCGGTATACATGCTGCCGCGAAGAGGTGTCGTCGTTGCGCCGCAGACTCAGTTCCAGCTCAACCAATACTTGATTGGGGGACGCTCCGACCAGGCGCTCGAATCGCATCAGCCGCGATTCAATCCGCAATTTGGCGTCGTCTCCCGTTTGGGTACGGATCACCGCGTCTGCCGCCTGCGCCGCACGCAAATACTCGATCAAATGATCCTGAATCAGCCGCGGCGGGCTCTCCGCCCAGAAAAAGTAGTGATGCCGCAGAATTTCCAGTGGCCGATCCTTACGTGAATAAAGCACTGCGCGTTCACTGTGCAAGCCGTCTGCGCGCGGAAGTGCCACTGCGACGGTGCCGGCCATTCGCGAAGCCGCGGGCTGCGGCGCAGGCATCGGCAGCCGATAATAGTGATCTTCTGGGATCGCGGGAACTTTGCCGAGACAGCCTCCCAGCGCGGCGCCCAGCAGCATCGCGGCCGTCCATCTCGACGCCGACCACGTCCTACTCATGGACGCCCCGCTGCCGGTTCGTCCGGCGGTTGATTGGTGAGCAGCAAGCCCGGATTGCGGCGAATCTGGCGACTGAATTCATTCATGTTGCGGCTGCTCGATTCGAGGTTGTAGACGATGGTGTCGATGTTGCGGGAAACGGTATCGAGGGAGCCGCGCAGATCGAGCACTGTGGCACGAATGTCGGCGCGGTTCTCCGCCATCATGGCGTTGGAGTTCTTGAGTAGTTGATCAAGCTCGTTTCGCACTGCGCCGAATTGTTCCGAAAGCGATGCCAGATTGGCACTCACGCGTTCAGCGTTATCCAGTACGTTCGTCACCCGACGCTGATTGCCGGCGCCGAGCATCGCTTGCAGACCTGCGGCGCTGGCATTCAAATTTTGCAGCAACCCCTGGGCTTGGGCCGTTAGTCGCGGCAGGCTGGCGTTGAGTTCGTCGCCGAGATCGCGCACCTGCTGGTCGAGATGTTCCAGCAGAGGTTTGATGCTGGTGTCGGAAAGGTCCTTGAGTTCGTAGGCCATGGAATTGAGCAACGACATCATGCTCACCAATTCCTGGCCCCGGAGGGTGTCGCCAGGCTTGAGCAAAGCGCCGCTGTCGCCTTCGACAATATCGATCTGGTTGTCGGACAACAGCCCCGGCGACACCACCCGCGCCACCGAGTCGGCGGGAATCTGCCAGCCGCTGCGCAAGCCGAGGCGCAGGCGGTAGCGGGTCTTGCGCTTGCTGCGTTCGGGCGTGATGTCCTCTACCTGACCGATCTGGTAGCCGCCATAGGTCACTTGGGTGCCGACACCGACCCCGGTGATATTGTGGTAGCGAACGTAATAAGCGTCCAAGTCGGCGTCCCGCCCGGTTACGCGATACAGCAATACCAACAAGGCGATGAACATTCCGAGTACGAACATACCCACCAATAAGTAGTTGAAGCCTTCTTTCTTCATGTTCAATTCACTAATCCGGCTGGAATGCAGTTTCAACCATTTTGCTCGGTCAGGCGGCGTAAATAGTCGTCTACGTCCACCGAGCCGGGACGTGGCCTGCGATTGAGCAAATCTTGCACGCGCGCGTCGGCAACCGCGCGAATTTCCTCGACGCTGCCCACCGCCAGCATCGTACCTTGATCCAGCACCAGGATGCGGTCGGCAATCTTGAATGCGCTCTGCAGTTCGTGAGTGACCACAACAATGGAGACGTTCATGGCATCACGCAAATTCAGAATCAGGTCGTCCAGCTCAGCCGAAACCACCGGATCCAATCCCGCCGACGGTTCGTCGAAGAACAGCAGCGACGGATCCATTATGATGGCGCGTGCCACAGCGGCGCGCTTGACCATGCCACCGGACAACTCCGACGGCATCAGGTTCTCGAACCCAGCCAGATTGACCACTTCCAATTTCATGCGCGTCATGATGCGCATGGTGTTTTCGTCCAATTTGGTATGTTCCCGCAGCGGCAGGCGCACGTTTTCGCCGACGGTCATGGAACGGATCAAGGCGCCGCCCTGGAACGCAACGCCGATCCGACGACGCAGTGCGTCCATTTCTCGGGCGGTCGCGCTGGAAACGTCGCGACCGAGCACACGGATGCTGCCGGACGTGGGCCGTTCCAGTCCCAGCAAGAATCGCAACAGCGTGCTCTTGCCGGAGCCGCTGCCGCCCATGACCACCATGATCTCGCCTTCGTAAACCGTGAAGCTTATACCGTGAAGAATTTCCCGCTCGCCAAAACGGGTCACGAGGTTCTCGACCTCGATCACTGGCTTGCGTTGCGACGGATCGGTTTCAGTCATCGGTTCAGGAAATAGGTGAAAATCATGTCGGCGATGACGATGAAGCTGGTGGCGAGCACCACCGAGCGGGTCGTGGCGCGGCCCACCCCCTCGGCGCCACTGCCGACTTGAAAGCCATTACTGACACCGACCAGGGCAATAATGGCTGCGAACACCACGCTTTTGATCAGTCCCTGGCTCACGTCCTCTGCGGAAAGCACTTCCACCGTGCGTTGGCCGTAAGCATGCAGATTCATACCCAATTCCAGCGATGTAAACACACCACCGCCAAGCATACCCATGAAGTCCGCCAACACCGTCAGCGTCGGCACCATCACCAGCATGGCGATCAGGACCGGCGCCGCCAGATAACGCACCGGGCTGATACCCATGACCCGCAACGCATCGATTTCCTGGGACTCGCGCATCGTACCGATGCGCGCTGCGATGGCGGAACCGGAACGTCCCGCCACCAACACGCCGACGATCAACGGCGAGAACTCACGGGTCACTGCAAGGGCAACACCGAGCACCACCTTCGCTTCGGCGCCGAAAGTCTTCAAGGTTGCAATGCCCTGGATGGCCAGCATGACGCCTACGGCGAACGCCAGCGCGGAAACGATCGGCACCGCCTGCACGCCGATTTGCATCGCTTCGCGAAATACCGCCGATACGCTCACCGACTGGCGGCGCGTGAACCCGAACAGCAGCCAATAAAGCGATTCGACGAGCAGTGCGGTGACATAGCCGAGCTCGTCGACACCGCGCGCAGTCAGGCGCCCGAGTTGCTCGATCGTCGCACGCACACGCATTTGATTTCAGTTCCGCCGCAGGCGCTCGCTCACCGAGCCGTAGATGGGAAAGACCTTGTCGAGCCGCGCCAATTGCAGCACCCGCATCGCGGCTTCGCTCACTCCCACCAGCGCGAATTCCAAATCGTCGGTACGCGCAAGTTGATATCCTTCTACAAGACTGGCGACGCCGGAGCTGTCGATGTATTGCACATCGCTCAGGTCCACCAACACCGGTTGCTTGTGTTTCAGCGCCCGCAGAATCTGTTTCCGCGCTTGGGGCGAATAGTACATGTCGACTTCACCCGAGAGTGCAATCACCGTGAACGGACCTTCGTTGCGCACGCTGTATTCCATCATCCCTCTCCGCGCGTGCGAGTGTGCAGCCCGCGCTTGACCATTTCGTAGGCGTTGCCGACGCCCGGCGGCGGATCGATAAAGCGTGCTTCATCCATGATTTGGTGAATCAATCGCATGCCGAGGCCGCCAGGGCGCAGTTCGGTACTCGCCGGCGCGCGGCAGGCGGCCCGATCCACCGGCGGCGCGAAGTCCAGCAGCCTGAAGCGCATCTCATCTTGATTATTGAAGATTTCCAGCACGATTTCACCGCTGCGGTGGGGTCCATAGGCATGACGAATGACGTTGGTGCAGGCTTCGCTGACCGCCAGCACCACGCGTTCAGTGACTTCGCGGTCGGCGGCCGCGGTTTCCATCGCACTTTGCACAACGGCCCGCAGCATACGCAAGTGTTCGGCGCGCGCCTGGATCCGCAATTCCGCCAGTTTACGCAGGCTCAACGATCGCGCTCCACCAGCAGCAGCGTAATATCGTCGCGCCGCGTGCCCGCGTCTTTAAACTTGCGTACCACGGCCTCGAGCCGTTGCTGAGCCGGCTGTCCGGTAAGCGCCAGCAGCAGCGCGGTCAAGCCGTCGATGCCAAGCATGGCCTTGCCGCCCAGGCGCGCCTCGCTAATGCCGTCGGAGAAAAGGTACAAACTAGCGCCGCCGAGCACAAAGCGGCTATGGGGAAACTCCGCTTCCGCGATCACGCCCAAAGGCGGCGCCTGGGCGGCGATCTGCTGTACTTTGCCGTCGCGCTGGAGCAGCAGCGCCGGTGGATTACCGGCGTTGACCAGCTCCACGACATCATCGGCGGGATCATAGATGCCGGCGACCATGGTCACGAACATGCCGTGGGTCGAGGTTTCGCACAGCTCGCGGTTGAGCACTTGCAAGAGCTTCGCCGGCCGGTGGATCTGTTTACCCAGACAGTGAAACAAGCTACTGGTCTTGGCCATGAGCAGGGCCGCAGTGATGCCCTTGCCGGAGACGTCGGCGAGATTGAAATACACGCGGCCGTCGGGCAGCGCGAAATAGTCGTAGAAGTCCCCTGATAGGTCGCCTGCCGGGACGTTGACGCCGTACACCGGTAGGTGGGTGGCGGCCGCGCCCGGTAACAAGCTCTGTTGTATCTCGCCCGCCAACGCCAGTTCGCGGTTCAGTTCCCCGGCCAAGCGGTCTCGTTCCCGGAGCGCTTGTTGCAGTTCCCAGGCCAGCTCCTGGTAACTCAAGTTCACTTGCGCCAAGCGCAAATTGGCAGCGCGCAGGATGGAGTCGAAATCGGGCTGCACATCCACGTGCAGGCCGAGCGCCTGCGCCGCCTGGCCCACCTGTGTCGGCAGCTCCGCCAACAGCGTATCGATCTGTTCCCGCTCGAGCCCGAGGCAGCGCTCGATACGTTCGTGGCACTGCGCCAGTACCTCACCCACCTCACTGGCCTGATAGACCGCCGCCATCCAGTCCGCGCAATGCAACACCGAGGTCAGCGACCGCTGTGCAGTCGAGCCGTCGCATTGGTGATGCGCCGTCAGTGCGGCAGCCAAATTTTCCGGCAGCATCCACGATTCGGCCAATAGCACCGCGACCTGGTCGTGGCTGGCCTGGAAGCGCTCGCGCTCGCGTAGCCGCCGGGCCTCCGGATCGAGAAGCCGCAATTCGCGCCATTCCTTGGCTTGCTGCGGATACAGATGAAACAGCGCCAGTAGACTGAAGTCGGCCAGCAGGCCGGCGGTAAAGCAGGTATCGGCATCCAGCCCGAGGGCCTGTCCCAGCAGCCGCGCGGCTACGGCGCAGCGCAGGACGTCTTCCCAGAACGAGACAATTTCGAAATCGGCGATGGCGTCCTGACGCAAGGCATCGCGCACGGAAATGCTGAGCACGAAATTGCGCAATGTCTTTTCACCCAGCACCGTCACCGCCTGGGTTGCGCTGCAAATCTCTCGGCCGAGGCCGTAGTAGGGCGAGTTGGCGATCCGCAGCAATTCCGCCGTGAGCCCGGGATCGTTGTGGACCAGCGCGCCCAGCTTGCGACTGTCCACTCGCTCATTGGCGCATGCACGTAGCACTTCCAAGGCCGCCTGAGGTGGGGCCGGTATATCCGCGGGTCGGAGCGAACGCAACGCGGCGGCGCGGCTGTCAGCGGTGTCCTTGGCGGTAATGACCGTCTCCCATGGCGCAATACCCTTCAGATTGCCGTCCCCGCCGGGGAAATGCCACTGTCATGAGGCGGATTGCCGGGGCACTGGGACAGCATATTCGTATATACTAATGCTCTATCGGCCTGGAAGCCGGGTCGGACAGCGATGGTCTGCTGGGAGGAACAGTATGCGCCAAAGCAGTTTCCAGCATGAGATCTATACCCAGTTTGCGCGTATCGGCAAAGCGCTGAGTAACGGCAACCGCTTGGAATTGCTGGAACTCCTATCCCAGGGCGAACGCAGCGTGGAAGCCCTGGCCCGGGCTTGCGGCCTGACCATGGCCAACACTTCGCAACATCTGCAGCAGCTGCGGCAAGCGGGCCTGGTGGACGCCCGGAAGGCCGGGCAACACGTGTATTACAGTCTATTCGATCCGGCCGTAATCGACCTGCTGGAGGCGTTGCGCAATATCGCCGAACGCAGTCTGGCCGACGTCGACCGGCTGGTGAAAAGCCATCTCACCGCCAAGGACAGTCTCGAGCCTGTGGCCGCCGAACACCTGGCCGAACGGCTGCGCAGCGGCGCGGTCACGGTCATCGACGTACGGCCGACCGACGAATACACCGCCGGCCATATCGCCGGCGCCCGGAGCGTGCCGCTGCAACAGCTGGCCGAGCATATCGATGAGCTGAGCGCCGCGGCCGATGTCGTCGCGTATTGCCGCGGCCCATATTGTGTACTCGCTTACGAGGCAGTCGCGCAGCTACGGGAGCGGGGTATCACGGCACACCGCCTGGCGGGCGGTTATCCCCAGTGGCACAGCGCCGGCCTACCGGTCGAACGGGACCCGAGCCAGCAGTCGCCGAACCCGGATTCCTGAGCAGCGTTCACCACCCGCGCAAAAGCCGATAGACTGCGCTCACGACCCGGGACCGTCCATGCGCCATGCACGGCCGATGCAGCCCCCCGGTCCCTGGCCTCGGCACACACCGCAGCGGAGCCCTTTGATGTCAGACTTCGAAGCCAATCGCTTTCCGGCAGCGCGCATGCGGCGTATGCGGCGCGATCCGTTCTCCCGGCGCCTGATGCGCGAAACCCGCCTCAGCGCCGACGACCTGATTTATCCCTTGTTCGTCCTCGAAGGTAGCGGCCAGCGCGAACCGGTCGCGTCCATGCCCGGCGTCGAGCGGGTCTCAATCGACGGCTTGCTGAGCGAAGCCGAGCAATGCCTGGAGTTGGGAATTCCGGCGCTGGCCCTGTTTCCGGTAACGCCCGCAGACGCGAAATCCGCGGACGCGCGTGAGGCCTACAATCCCGACGGCTTGGCGCAACGGGCGGTGCGGACGTTGAAACAACACTTCCCCGAGCTCGGTGTCATCACCGATGTCGCCCTGGACCCGTTTACCACTCATGGTCAGGACGGCCTGACCGATGACGGCGGCTATGTACTCAACGACGAAACCATCGACGTCCTGGTCAAGCAGGCGCTGTCCCACGCCGCGGCCGGCGCGGATGTGGTCGCACCTTCGGACATGATGGACGGGCGGATCGGCGCCATCCGCCGGGCGCTGGAGGACAAGGGTTTCATCCACACCCGCATCCTGGCCTACGCTGCGAAATACGCCTCCGGTTTCTACGGTCCGTTTCGCGATGCCGTCGGTTCGGCAGCCAGCCTCGGCACCGGCGACAAGTACACCTACCAGATGGACCCAGCCAACAGCGACGAGGCGCTACGGGAAGTGGCGCTGGATCTGGAGGAGGGCGCCGACATGGTGATGGTCAAACCGGGCCTGCCCTATCTCGACATCGTGCGCCGGGTGAAGGACCGCTTCGGCGCGCCCACTTTCGTTTATCAGGTCAGCGGCGAATACGCGATGCTCAAAGCAGCGGCGGACCACGGCTGGCTCGACGAGCGCGCCGTGGTGCTGGAGTCCCTGCTATCGATCAAGCGCGCCGGCGCCGACGGCATCCTCACCTACTTCGCCAAAGCCGCCGCAAAGTGGCTGCGAGAGCTGTAACAATTCATTCATGGCTCTGTAATATACTGGCGCGATGCTCGACATCGACCTGAAAAATCCCGATCTGTATATCAACCGCGAACTGAGCCTGCTGCAATTCCAGTGGCGGGTCCTGCATCAGGCCCAGGACGAACAGACGCCGCTGCTCGAACGACTGCGTTTTCTGTGTATTTCCTCCACCAATCTGGACGAGTTCTTCGAGATCCGGGTGGCAGGTTTGAAACACGTCGAAGCGTTGGCTTCCCTTAAAACCGAAGCGGACGGACTCGCGCCCGGCGAGGTTTTGGCGCGTGTGCGCAGCGAAGCGCACAAGCTGGTCGAGGAACAATACCGCGTGCTCAACGAAGTCCTGATCCCGGAATTGGCGCGACACCGGATCCGCTTCGCACGCCGCGATCGCTGGACCCAGAAGCAGGCCGCGTGGGTCAAGCGCTTCTTCAACAATGAACTGCTGCCGGTGCTCAGTCCTCTGGGACTGGATCCCGCTCACCCGTTTCCGCGGGTGCTCAATAAGAGTTTGAACTTCGTCGTTTCCCTGGAAGGCAAAGACGCGTTCGGCCGTGAAAGCCGGGTCGCCATCGTCCAGGCGCCGCGTTCGCTGCCGCGAGTGATCCAACTGCCGGACTCCTTGTCCGGCGGCAGCTGCAGTTTCGTGTTCCTGAGCTCGATCATCCACGCACACGTCTCGGATCTGTTTCCCGGCATGAACGTCACCGGGTGTCACCAGTTCCGTGCCACCCGGGATTCGGACCTGTTCGTCGACGAGGAGGAAATCGACGATCTGATGCGGGCCCTGAAAGGTCAGCTCTCCGCCCGCCGGCTGGGCGACACGGTGCGCCTGGAAGTTGCCGACAAGTGTCCGCCGGAAACCGCTGAATATCTGCTCAACCAGTTCAAGCTGGAAACCGAGGACCTGTACCAGGTAAACGGTCCGGTAAATCTCAATCGCCTGCTGGCGGTGTACCACATGGTCGACCGACCCGAGTTGAAGTACCCGCCATTCACGCCCGGTCTACCAAAACGCATCGCCAACTCCGAAGACATGTTCGAAGTGGTGCGCAACGACGATGTGTTACTGCACCATCCGTTCGAATCGTTTGTTCCGGTGATCGATCTCCTGCGCCAGGCCGCTTCCGATCCGGACGTGCTGGCGATCAAGCAGACCCTGTATCGCACCGGCGCCGACTCACCCCTGATCGATGCCCTGGTGGATGCCGCCCGGGCGGGCAAGGAAGTGACGGTGGTGGTGGAGCTGCGCGCGCGTTTCGACGAAGAAGCCAACATCGAACTGGCGACGCGTCTGCAAGACGCGGGCGCGCACGTGGTGTATGGCGTGGTGGCTCACAAGACCCATGCCAAGATGCTGCTGATCGTGCGCCGCGAAGGCCGCCGCATCCGCCGTTACGTGCATCTCGGTACCGGCAATTACCACGTCGGCACGGTACGCGGTTACACCGACTATGGCTTGATCACGTGCGACAAGGCCTTCGGCGAAGACGTACACCGGTTGTTTTTGCAACTCACCGGCCTGGGCCGCGCAACCAAACTGAAGAAGCTGCTGCAATCTCCATTCACCCTGCACCGGACGCTGATCGCTTTGATCGAGGCTGAAGCCGCCAATGCCAGCACCGGCAAAGACGCGCGCATCATCGTCAAGGTCAACGCCCTGGTCGAACCGCAGATCATTCGCGCCTTGTATCGTGCATCCCAGGCAGGGGTGAAGATCGACCTCATCGTGCGCGGCGCCTGTTGCCTGCGCCCAGGCGTGCCCGGCGTCTCCGACCACATCCATGTGCGCTCCATCATTGGCCGTTTTCTCGAACACACGCGGATCTATTACTTCCACAACGGCGGCGATCCCAAAGTGTACTGCGCCAGCGCCGACTGGATGGAGCGTAATTTCTTCCGTCGCGTTGAGACTTGCTTTCCCATCGAGGAAGAGGCGCTCATCAATCATGTGGTCAAAGAGGGTCTGCTGGCCTATTTGAGCGACAATTGCCAAGCCTGGAACCTGCACAGCGACGGTAGCTACAAGCGAGTGAAGCCGGGCAGTCAAAAAGCGCGCATCGCACAGGAAATTCTGCTGGCAAAACTCGCCAAAGCCGACGTGCTCGACAATCCCTGACCACACGGTTCTATACTGCGGCACATGCCTTCACGCGCACCACGAATGCAAAGCGCCGGCCCCGCGGCGGCCCTGGGCGCTCCGATCGCGACTTACTCCATCGTCGCCTTGGATCCGGACAGCGGCGATCTGGGGGTCGCGATTCAATCCCATTATTTCTCGGTCGGCAGCCTTGCCCCTACCGCAGTCGCAGGTGTGGGTGTCAGCGTTATCCAATCGTTTCCGAAGATCTTCTCGGGCGGTGCCGGCATCGATTCGATGCGCGCCGGGCTTAGTGCATCGCAGGCTTTGGCTCGCTTCCTCGCCGAAGACGCAGCGACGGAATACCGCCAGGTTGCGATGATCGACGCCGATGGAGACGTGGCCGTGCACACCGGGCGGAATTGTGTCGCCGCAGCAGGCCATCACCGAGGCAAGCACTACGCATGTCAGGCCAACATGATGCGGAATGATTCCGTATGGGGCGCCATGGCCGAGGCCTACGAAACCACGCGCAGCGACTTCGCAGACCGTCTGATGGCGGCGTTGCAGGGCGCCGAAGCGGCGGGCGGCGACGTCCGCGGTAGTCAATCGGCGGCTTTGCTGATCGTCAGGGGCCGCGATTCCGGGTCATCGCTGCGCGACCGGGTGTTCGATCTGCGGGTAGAAGACCATCCGCAGCCGCTGCGGGAACTGCAGCGCCTGGTGGCACTGCACCGCGCCTATCATCACAACAGCCGCGGTGACGCACACTTGGCGCGCAAGGAATTCGACCAAGCCCTCGAGCAGTTCGCAAAAGCGGAAGCGCTGGCACCGAACACGCCGGAGCTGGTGTTCTGGCGCGCCGTGGCAATGGTGAATGCCGGCCGCGCGGATGACGCATTGCCGCTGTTCGCAAGGGTGTTTGCCGCAGCTGGCGACTGGGAGATATTGGCGCGGCGGTTGGTGGACGCCAAGCTTTTGCCCGACGACCCCGAGCTGTTGCAGCGCATCTTCGACATCACCGATCCCGCGGTCCAGCGAAGCTGAACAGCGCCGATCGTCCACGGCCGTGCGTCGACCCGCACGGCACAGCAGCGAGACCGACTCCGTGATTGCAAGGGAGCAAACGCGCGGCGCTGCCCTGCTGGGGCGCCTGGTCGAAGTCCACCCAGGCGAAGGTTCGGCACTGGCCTGGTCGTTCGCCTATTTTTTCTGCCTGCTGAGCAGCTACTATGTGCTGCGTCCGGTGCGCGACGAAATGGGCATCGCCGGCGGCATCGGCAATCTGCCCTGGGTATTTACCGCGACCTTTGCGGTCATGCTCGCAGCGGTCCCCCTGTTCGGCGCAGTGGCTGCCCGGTTTCCGCGGCGCACGTTCGTGCCGCTCGTGTATCACTTCTTCATCGTCAACCTGCTGCTGTTTTACATGTTGTTCGCAACCCTGCGGGCACCATGGATCGCGCAGGCGTTTTTCGTCTGGGTGAGCGTCTTCAACCTGTTCGTGGTCTCCGTATTCTGGAGCCTGATGGTGGACCTCTACCGCAACGAGCAGGCCCGGCGTCTGTTCGGTTTCATTGCCGCCGGTGGCAGCACCGGCGCCATCGTCGGACCACTGCTGACCGCGACGCTGGTGGGCCGCATCGGCGCCATCAATTTGCTGCTGGTCGCGGCGTTGCTGTTGGGCGCGGCGACCCTTTGCATTCGGCGGCTGCTGAACTGGAACCGCACGCTGCGCAATGATCGACAAGCCGCCCAGGGTGACCGGCCCATGGGCGGCTCGGTGCTCGCCGGTCTGAGCCTGGTCGCCAAGTCGCCATACCTGCTGGGGGTTTGCCTGTTTCTGCTGCTGTTCACCAGTCTCTCGACTTTTCTGTATTTCGAACAAGCCCATATCGTCAAAGATGCGTTTGACGACCCTGGTCGACGTACCCGGCTGTTCGCGCTGATCGATCTGGCGGTAAACGTCTTGACGGTGTTCACGCAGCTGTTCATCGCCGGCCGGATCATGAGCCGCTTTCGTCTCGGCGTCGCGCTGGCTGCCGTCCCCTTGCTGGTCGCCGCCGGGTTCACCGCTTTGGCGCTGCTGCCGACCCTGTCGGTACTGGTGGTGTTCCAGGTCGTGCGTCGCGCGGGCAACTATGCGCTGACGCGCCCAGCCCGGGAAGTGTTGTTCACGGTGGTGGGTCGGGAGAGCAAATACAAAGCCAAAAACGTCATCGACACCGTGGTCTACCGCGGCGGAGACGCGGTCAGCGGCTGGGGCTTCGGTCTGCTCGACGGGGCGGGCCTGTCCCTGGTGTATATGTCCTGGATCGCGGTTCCGATCGCCGGCGCGTGGCTGCTTACTGCACTCGCTCTGGGTCGGAGCCACGAGCGCCTGCGCCGGCTTCACGCACGCGCCTGACAGCCGCTATGCTGTGCGTTGATGGCCCCGCATCCGAGACGCAGCCATGAACTCGAAACTCTGGTTTAGCCCGTTCACTCGACGTGACTTCCTGCGCAGTATCGGCGGCATAGCCGGCGCCTGGGCACTGGGCACCCCGCTCGGCGATGCCCGCGCCGAAGCGGGTGCCATCCGCCAACGACCGATTCCGAGCAGCGGGGAACAACTGCCAGTGATCGGGCTTGGTACTTCACGGACCTTCGAGGTCGAGGCCACGGCCGCCGCTTTGAAACCGCTCAAAGCCGTACTGCAGGAGTTCGTCCGACTCGGCGGTCGCCTGGTGGACACTTCGCCCATGTACGGGAACGCAGAAATGGTCGTCGGGGTGCTCAGCAAGGAACTTGCATTACAGGATAAACTTTTCCTCGCCACCAAGGTGTGGACCAGTGGACGGGAGTCGGGCATTGCTCAGATGAGCGATTCACTGCGCAGGCTGGGCGGCACCCGTGTGGACCTGATGCAAGTCCACAACCTGGTTGATACCGACACGCAATTGCAAACCCTGCGCCAATGGAAGGCGGAGGGCAAAGTACGCTACATCGGCGTCACCCATTACCGCAGCGATGCGTTTCCCGCGCTCGCCGAAGTAATGCGCTCCACCGCCGTCGACACCGTGCAGTTCAACTATTCACTGCTGGAACCGGAAGCCGAACGGACTCTGTTGCCGCTGGCGGCGGAACGCGGCATCGCGGTGATCGTCAACCGACCGTTCGCGCGCGGTGCGCTGTTCCGCAAAATCCGGGGAAAAAGCCTCCCCGCATGGACGAGCGAATTCGACTGCGGCAGTTGGGCGCAGTTTTTTCTCAAATACGTCCTCTCGCATCCGGCGGTGACCTGCGCCATTCCGGCCACTTCGGATCCCCGCCATCTCGCCGATAACATGCAAGCCGCTTATGGCCGTCTGCCCGACCCGGCGCAACGGGAACGCATGGCGCGTTTCATACGCGAACTTTGACGCTGCCCGCGCGTCCTTCGACTGGGTGGCACGGCACATGATAAACTGAGCGACGGCCCCGTCGGATCGCGGAAAACATGCCCACATTACATTGGCTCGAAACGTCGATTAACGACCTGGTCAGCTTGCTGATCAGCGGCGCGATGCTGTTCGCATACCACTTCTATTTGCGCGTGAAGTTGCGCACCAACGCCCAATACACGTTCCAAAGCGTCACTCATGCCGCCCGTATCGGCTGGGTCGCCGGCATCATGGAAGATGACTCGCGGGGCATACTGGGGGTGCAGACGCTGCGTAATTCCATCATGGCGGCAACTTTTTTTGCATCCACCGCCGTATTGCTGATGATGGGTACGCTGACGTTGAGCGGCCAAGCGGACAAGCTCACCGCCTCCTGGCAACAACTCGACCTGGTCGGCTCCATTCATCCCGGAGTCTGGATCGCCAAAATTCTGTTTCTTTTGTCGGACTTGATCATCGCGTTTTTTAATTTCGCCATGGCCGCGCGCTTGTTTCACCATGTGGGCTACCTGCTCAATGTACCCTCGGACAAGCGGCCCAACGCAGTAACTCCGCGCAGTGTAGCGATCCACCTAAACCGTGCCGGGCGTTACTACAGCATCGGCATGCGCTCCTACTACTTTGCCGTGCCTTTGGTGTTCTGGCTGTTCGGCCCGCATTTCATGATTCTCGCAACGCTGGTTTTGATCGTGGTGCTGTATCGGGTCGACCGGGCTCCACGCAACTTGCCCAAGGCACTCTAGGAGCAGCTTCGATGAAGCAACGAATCGCCGCGCTCGCCATCGGCGCCGCCCTGGTTTGGGCGGCAACAACGGCAGTGCAGGCCCAGCATCCGCCACAATCGCTGCAGCTCATCGCCCGGGAAGCGATGGACGGCGACGAAGGCGCGCAGCTGCTCTACGGCTTGGCGTATTTGGAGGGCCGTTCCGGGCTGCAGCCCGACGCCGAGAAGGCGGTTTATTGGTTCCGGCGTGCTGCCCGGGCTGGCCATCCATATGCCCAGATGATGCTTGGCAACCTGTACGCGGACGGGCGCGGTGTGGCGCCGAATCCGGAAAAAGCCGTCTATTGGTGGCGCAAGGCGGCGCGCGCCGACGTCGCCGCGGCGCAATACCGGCTCGGCAAAGCCAGACTCGAGGGCTTCGGCACCGAGAAAAGTCCGGTGCGCGCCGTCCATTGGCTGACCGAGGCGGCTGAAAACGGCAATGACGATGCCCAGTTCCTGCTCGGCAAGCTGTACCACGAAGGCTATGGCGTAGCCCAGGATGCGGAGCTGGCGCGGGACTGGCTGAGCCGTGCCGCCGCCCACGGCCAGAGCGATGCCATCAATTTACTCGGGCTGCTCAACGAGGCTCGCGAACTGACCACCATGGTCTATCAGCAATCCGCGGACGTATTGCGGGAAAAGGCCGAACGAGGTGACCCGCAGGCTCAGTACGAGCTGGGTCTGCGCTATGAAAGCGGTGCCTGGGATGTGGTGCGCGACGACCAGCAGGCGCTGCGGTGGATCACCAAAGCCGCGGAAAGCGGCAACGTGCAGGCGATGAAGACCCTGGCGCACGTCTATGCCCAGGGAGAACTGGGCGTCACCGCCAATCCCACGCTCTCCCGGCAGTGGCAGGAGCGCGCCGTCCGCTTTCAGTGATCGCCCGTGCGCAACCGCGCGGCGGCCTTCTACACTGGTAGCGCATCCGAACGCGGCGAATCGACCGCCGTTCGCAGCGGGAGCGCCAATGACACCCTTCGAAGGATTGAAAGACAAAGCTGTGCTGGTTACCGGCGGCGCGCAAGGTATCGGCTTGGGCATTAGTCGTTATCTGTTGCAGCTTTGCGCCACGGTGGTAATCGCAGATCGGGACGCGGAAGCCGGCGCGGAGGCGGCGGATCAATTGGCGACGCTCGGGGACGTACGCTTCGTGCAAACGGACGTCAGCGATGAAGAGTCCGTGGCTGCCGCGTTGCATTTCGCCCACGGCACGTGCGGACAACTGGATGGCCTGATCAACAATGCCGGTATTGCGGAACCGGACAACGGTCCTATAGAAGAACTATCGCTGGCGGATTGGAACCACAAGCTGAGCGTGAATCTGACCGGCTATTTTCTTTGCGCAAAACATGCCGTGCCAATGCTGCGGGAAAGTCGCGGCGCCGTGGTGAATATCGCTTCCACCCGCGCGGTCCAATCGGAACCCAATACCGAAGCCTATGCCGCCGCGAAAGGCGGCGTCGTTGCGCTCACCCACGCCCTGGCCATCAGCCTGGGTCCGGAAATACGGGTCAATTGCATCAGTCCGGGTTGGATTTCAACCAGCGATTGGCAGAAACAAGCGCAACGCCGCGAGCCGCAGCTGCGTCATGAAGATCACGCCCAGCATCCAGCCGGGCGGGTAGGTGAACCGCGGGACGTCGCCGGACTGACGGCGTTCTTGCTGTCAGCGGATGCCGGCTTCATCACGGCGCAAAACTTCCTGGTCGACGGCGGCATGAGCCGCAAGATGATTTACGCCGAGTAAGGCGGAAGACTTTCTCACACCTTTTCATCGAACAGCGTGCCGATCAGGTCGGCGGCGGTCTGCACGACTTTCGCCGACGCTTCGACCTGGGTACGTTGCGCTTTCAGCTCGACCAACGATGCGGTCGGGTCACCGTCCTCGGCGCTGCTCGCCGACGCGATTTCGGACGCGCATTTCCTCACCCCCTGCAAGCCGCGCTGTACGCCCTGCCAGCCGCTGCTCAACGCGGATATGTCAGCCATGGCACCCCCAAATTGGAACGATTCATCCGGCGTATCGGCCGGCTGATGAATTCCTGAAGGGTGAAATCTCAACCGTAGCTGGCGCGAAATCCGATGCCATGCAAATAGTCGCCCTCGCGGCTCAGATCGGCGGCGGTCAGGGGATGCTGCTCCAGCCAGCCGCTCGGGAATTGGACTTTCATGGCGGTATCGCGCACCGAAACGCTTACCTCTGGCAGTGGCAGCCGGCTGCGGGCGCGATGCAATTTGACCGCTAGGCGCAGGATGATCGCCAGGTGCAGCGCGGAATCGGACATCGACTCTGGCAGGGCTCGGAATAGCGGCATGGGAATTTTGCGCCGGTGGGCGCTGATCAGCGCCGACAATAGTTCCTGGTCGCGTCGCGAGAAGCCGAGCAGGTCCGCATTGGCGGCAATATAAGCCCCGTGGCGGTGAAACTGCGCGTGGGCGATCGCCAGTCCGATTTCATGCATCCGCGCAGCCCAGCGTAACATCTGAAGGTAATATTCTTCTTGCAGCGCCCAATCTGCGGCCACTTGTTCGAACAACTTTTGTGCAGTGAGTTCGACGCGCGCGCTGTGCTGCTGATCGACATTGTAGCGCGCGCAAAGCGCAGTCACGCTACGTTCGCGCACGTCGGCGTGGGCGATACGCCCAAGCTGATCGTAGATCAGCCCTTCGCGCAGTGCGCCGTCCGCCACGTGCATATGTTCGATACCCAGGACCTCGAACACACTTTGCAATACCACCACCCCGCCGGGAAACACCGGCGCGCGTTCCTTACTCAACTCCTTCAGCGACAACTTGCTCACGTCGCCATCGTTGAGCATGGCTTTGCGCAGCTTGTTGAGACCGCCGGCCGTGATACCGCCCTCGGTCCAGCCTTGAGCCTCGAGTACTTTAGCAATGGAGCGCACCGTACCCGAAGCTCCGACAGCCTGTTCCCAACCTATTTCGCGATAGGCTTCGACCACCGTTTCGACTTCCAGCGCGGCGGCGACTTCCGCCTTGCGCCAGGAACCTTTATCGATTTTGCCGCTGCCGAAATATTCCTGGCTCATACTGACGCAACCCACGTACAGACTTTCAAGGGCAATCGGTTCGAATCGCTCGCCAATGATGAGCTCGGTGCTGCCGCCCCCGATATCCACCACCAATCGGCGCGATCCCGGCTCCGGCACGCTGTGCGAAACACCCAGGTATATCAGGCGCGCCTCTTCGATACCGGAAATGACTTCGATCGGGTGGCCCAGGGCGGCTTCGGCCTGGCCCATGAAGTCGTCGGTGTCGCGCGCTTTGCGCAGCGTATTGGTGCCCACCACCCGAACCCGCGACCGAGGCAGACTGCGCAAGCGCTGCCCGAATCGTTCCAGACACTGCAGGGCCCGTTCGCGCGCCGCCTTGTCGAGGCGACTATCGGCGTCCAAGCCGGCGCCGAGTTGCACCATCTCGCGCATGCGGTCCACCACCTGAAAGGCGTCCTGCTCGGTGCGCACCACGATCATGTGAAAGCTGTTGGAACCGAGATCGACGGCGGCAAGAATGCTGGCCGAATCCGCAGCCCGTTGTTGGCTCGCCGTGCTCATTGAAGACGCCTTCCTGATAAGTGGTGTCGATCGGCCGCGCCGATGGCGCCAACCGTGGCCAAGGCCCTATACTGTTTCGGCTTGCGCATACGCAGGACGATGTTAGCGGCAACCGGCCGTTAGCGTCCAACCAACTGTCGCAATCGCACGCGGGCACCCAGCATCAGCTTAGACGGGCGCCGCCAGCCTGCGTTCATCACTACCTGGTTTCGCAGACACCGCCATGGACCGATACGCAGTAATGGGCAATCCCATCGCCCACAGCAAATCACCGCGCATTCACGGGCTGTTCGCCGAGCAGACCGGACAAGCCATGACCTACGCCGCCCTTCGCGTCGCCGAGGAGGACTTCGACCGCGCGCTGAATGCGTTTTTTGCCGAGTACGGCAAAGGCCTGAACATCACCGTGCCATTGAAACGGCACGCCTGGCGCCGCGCCGACCGCCACAGTGATCGTGCCGCACGCGCCCAGGCGGTCAACACCCTGCGCCTGGAAGCGGACGGTACGCTGTTCGGGGACAATACCGACGGTATCGGGCTGTTGCGGGATCTACAGGACAATCATGGCCTGTCGGTCGCTGACGCGCGGGTGTTGCTGTTGGGGGCCGGCGGCGCAGCCCGGGGCGTACTCGAGCCGCTGCTCAGTCGACGGCCGCGGACACTGCGGATCGCCAATCGCACGGCCGCGAAAGCAATCGATCTGGCCGAACAATTCAGTGATCTCGGTGCGGTTGAAGGCGGAGGCTTCGAAGTTGCGCAGCTGGAGCCATTCGATCTGATCGTGAATGCCACCGCAGCGAGCCTGCAAGGTGACATGCCGCCGTTGCCGCCGCAGGCGCTGGCCCCGGGGGGCGCCTGTTACGACATGATGTACGCCGCCGGACCGACCCCCTTTCAACGCTGGGCGCAGGAACTCGGCGCCGCGGCGGCACTCGACGGCCTCGGCATGCTGGTGGAACAAGCGGCGGAATCGTTTTGGCTATGGCGCGGAGTGCGGCCCCGGACCGCGCCCGTGATCGAGGTTCTGCGCGCCGAGCTGGCCAAGGACGGGCGTGCTTGACCGCGGCTCAGGACCCCGAACGGCGGTCTTCCCGCCGACGCTCCTCGCCGTGCCAGGGTTGCGTGCGCCAGCGCGCCCGCCGATCGCGAAACGCGTTTCGCTCCTGATAGCGGCGCACGGCGAGCTTGCGCCCGGCCAGACTGCCCGCCTCCTGGAGTTCGGCGATCACGCGCCGTGCTTCGACGTCGGACGGCACCTGCACCCGGGCGAAACAATGCACCAAACCGCGCGCATCACAGCGCTGTACCAGCTGGTACCGGGCCTCGGCGGCGCCGGGACCCAGCACTTGCCGCAACTCCAGGACGGTAATGGCGGGCGGGAGATTGCCGACGAACAATTCCATAATGGTCACGACTCGAATGTGCACGGCCGGCACGTGCAACTGAGCATAGCAGAGGCGACACCGAAGCCGGCCCGTCGGACACTGAAATCCTGAAGTGTAAGCTGTCCACATGACAACCGATCCGCAGCTCAAGGTCGCGCTGTTGCAGCCTCAGCCGGCACTGACCGACGTTGCCCGCCAGTGGGCCCGGCGACTGGACCTGCCGCTGACCGAGTGCGGCGCGGGCTACGGGCTGTTGTTGCAAGTGTTGCCCGACAGCGCCGCGCCCGGCTACCGCCTGGCCTTGCAAGGGACCGGACCGAAGGCGCCCGGCCCGGTTGCGGTGGACTTCAGCCATGGACGCGCGGCACACCGGCGCCGCTATGGCGGCGGTCGCGGGCAGCCGCTGGCGCGGGCCATCGGTTTGAAGCAAGGCGCCTCGCCGACGGTCGCCGATCTGACCGCGGGATTGGGGCGCGACGCATTCGTGCTCGCGACGCTGGGTTGCCGGATCGATCTTGTGGAGCGCGTGCCCTTGGTGGCTGCGCTGTTGGAAAACGGCCTGGCGCGTGCCGCCCAGGACTCAGAAGTGGCGGCGACCGTCGCCCGCATGCATTTGCATTGGCGCGACGCGAAACAGTGGCTGGCGAATACCGATGCAAAGCAGCGGCCGGACGTGATCTACCTCGATCCGATGTATCCGGCTCGGGAAAAAAGCGCGCTGGTGAAAAAGGAAATGCAGCTGTTCCACGGCCTCGTGGGCGCCGATGCCGATGCACCGGCGCTCCTGGCGTTGGCCCTGCAACACGCGTGCAAGCGGGTGGTGGTAAAGCGGCCGCGTTCGGCAACACCGTTGGCGGGGCGTGCACCGGGATTTGTCGTCGCCAGTCCGAACACCCGCTACGATGTGTATCCGGTGCAGCGCTGAGACCGGGGCCGGCCGCGGATCGGGCTACAATGCCTGCACACCCAAGCGATCGGAGTCTTTACATGGAGTCGCGCATCGACGATCTGGAAATCCGCATGACCCATCAGGAAGCGGCATTGGAATCGCTGACCAGCGCGGATCTGGCGCAGCAGCGACAGCTGGACGACTTGCGTGCCGAGCTGGAAATGATCAAAGGCATGCTGCGCGATCTCGCGCCTGCCGCAGTTGCCAGTCAGGACCAGGAAACGCCGCCCCCCCATTACTGAACTGAGGGGGCTTCAAACCAGTGTTCGCCACATTGTTGCAGATGTTTGCCCTGATCGGCTTTGGGCTGATCTGGAGTATACGCAATCCCTTGCGCATCGATACCGGCACCGTGCGCAATGTTCTGTCGGGCGTGGTGTATTATCTGCTGCTGCCGGCGCTGGTGCTGGATGTGCTCTGGCGTGCGCCGCTCGGTGCAGACACCGCGCGCATCGCCATCAGTGCCGGAGCGGGCGTAATCGCCATGCTGCTCGCGTCGTGGCTCATCTGCCGCAGTTGCGGCATGGACCGCGCCACCAGCGGCGCGCTGATGTTGGCGGCCGCGTTCCCCAACGCGACCTATATGGGCCTGCCGCTGCTGGAACAAGTGTTCGGCGGCTGGGCACGCAGCGTCGCCGTGCAATACGATCTGTTTGCGTGCACGCCATTGTTGTTGACGGTCGGCATCGTGGTGGCGGAACGTTTCGGCACCCGTGGATCGACTCAGCATCCACTGCTCGGCCTGTTACGGGTGCCGCCGCTTTGGGCGGCGCTGGCGGCGGTCGTGCTCAATGTCAGCGGCGTGTTGCCGCCACTGTGGCTCGGCGGCCTGCTGCACATCATGGGCGCGGCGGTCATACCACTGATGCTGCTGGTGGTAGGCATGGCATTGCGCGCCGGCGCGGGGCAGCAGCGCTACCTGCCGGCCGCGTTGCCAGTGTTGGTATTGCAGCTTCTGGTCATGCCGCTGGTGGTATGGGCCGTGGCCGGGGCCACCGGGTTGACCGGCACCTTGCGGGCAGCGGTCGTTCTCGAGGGGGCCATGCCGAGCATGGCATTGGGCGTGGTACTCTCCGACCGCTACGGTCTCAACACCGGCGTTTATGCCGCGGCCATGACCCTGACCACGTTGGTCAGCGCCTTGACGTTGCCGCTCTGGTACCACTGGCTGAGCTGACGCGGCTTGGGCCGCTCGGCGCGTCCTCGCCAGGCCAAGCCCTATTGCAATGGCGAGGCCATGGCTTCATAGCTCGCCCGCGCCCGGGGTTCCAGCGTGCCTTCCCGCTCCGCACGCTGCACTAGACGTTCGGCTTCGGTTTGCAGCTGGTTTTGCTGGTCGGGCTCGAACAACGACATCACCACACGCACCGACTCGGGATCTTCGCTCAACAGCGTCGGCACCAGATCCTCGGCAGCGATCGGCGTATCGTCGCGCAGCAAATCCGCAACGATGGAGTACTCCAACAGCTGCAGATGAAGTTGACGCGCGGTCTGCTCCTTTTCCAATTCCTCCCTTGCCATCGGGTCATCCCCCGCGGCCCGGCGCACGGCGCCCATGATCACCTCGTTGAGCCGCAACAGGCCTTGCTTTTCCTGGTCGTGATCGCCGCCAAATGCGGCGCACCGCTCGTAGAGTTGTTCGATGCGTTCCTTGATACCCAGTACCAGTTCGGTATCGACACTACCGGCCATTTCTCCGGCCTCGTGCAGCAGTTGGCGGAACTGCTCTTGGAATTCCTGGTACTCACGCTCGTCCTCCAACCGCGCGTCGTCGAGTTCGGCCTGGGTGATGCGGCGTCGGGCGGGGGAAAATAGTGGATTGTCGCAGCGCCGGCGCAGGTGCCGTTCGCGGCTGCCGGCTACTTCGCTGAATTGCATGGTCATGGGTTGCCCAGTCCAGTTACGGGTGCGCCCATTGTAGGACCTGGCAGCGCGCAATGCATGGGCTGGCGGACGCGCCGGTGCAAGGACTCAGGCTTCGACGAGCTCGATATTGTCGCTCGGCGGCAGCATCAGATTGACGCTGTGGGTGTGATCGTAACCGTAGAACTCTTTCAGGAAGCTGAACACGCCGTCGGGCGCCAAGGCGGGCTCTTCGTCGAGCGCGTTCATGATCGCGCGGGCGGCGGTTCCGGCCTCGTCCGGTGAAAGGTCGGTGGTGAACAGCCGTCCCTCGAGGCGAAAGCCGGCGGTCTGCATTCTGGCGCGAATCAGGTCCCAGACCCGATGGCAGTCGTCTCCCGGATTGGTCTCATAGTCCAGGTTGATCACGATTGCATAGCGCATGCAGGCCCCCTTGCCCAGCTTCGAAAGTATTGATTCTTGTTGTGTGTGACCGGCCCTCGGAGCGTGTGCCCGAGCGTTCGGCGCCAATGGCGCAGATGTTCAGGGCACTTTGTAACACAGTCGCCGCCGCCGGTTCGATAAGGCCAAAGGCATAGTTGAACACATTCAGCGCCACATGAGGGGCGGCTCGCTGAGCAGCGCCGCCTGTTCGCGCAGCGCCAGGATCTGTTGTTCCCAATAGCGCGGCTGCGCGAACCACGGGAAATTGCGGGGAAAGGCTGGATCGTCCCACCGCCGCGCCAACCAAGCGGAATAGCGCAGCATGCGCAGGGTGCGCAGTGCTTCGATCAAGTGCAGCTGCCGTGGATCGAAGTCGTGGAACTGGCTGTAACCGTCCAACAATGCGCCCAGCTGCACGGTCATATCCTCACGCCCGCCGGACAGCAGCATCCACAGATCCTGCACCGCCGGGCCGCCGCAGGCGTCGTCGAGATCGACGAAGTGCGGACCCGCATCGGTCCAAAGCACGTTGCCGGGATGGCAATCGCCGTGGAGACGGATCACGGGATAACGACCAGCGCGGTCGAAGGCGGCATCGACCGCCAGCAGCAGATCGGCGCACAGGGTGCCATAGGCGTGCGTCAGTTCCGCCGGCACGAAGCCATGCTCGAGTACGAAGCTCACGGAATCGGCGCCGTATTCCCGAGTCGACAATGAAGGTCGATGGTTGAACGAACGCACCGCGCCCACTGCATGCATGCGGCCAAGAAAGCGGCCCATACGACCCAGATCCTGCTGCGATTGCAACTCGGGCCAATGGCCGCCCTGGCGCGGGTAGATGGCGTAATAAAATCCTGCATGCTCGTGCAAGGTATTGCCACTGGCGTCCGCCAAGGGCGCGACCACCGGGATCTCATGGTCGCGCAGCTCCACGGCGAAGGCGTGTTCTTCGGCGATCGCCTCCCGGCCCCAGCGCTGGGGCCGGTAGAACTTCGCCACCAGTGTCGGCCCGGCCTCGGTGCCCACTTGATAAACACGGTTTTCGTAGCTGTTCAATGCCAGCATGCGCCCATCCGGGCGATAACCCGCGGCTTCGACGGCATCCAGCATCAAGCCCGGCTGCAGTCGTTCGTAGGGGTGTGCGTCTGCGGCGGGTGCCGGCGCGGGGACATCTTTGTTGTGATTCATAGGGACATGATAAATTAGTGTGATCGACAGCGCCCGCTGCAGTCGCGACCAAATCGCGCACCGCACCGGGTTCCGACCATATCTGCAGCAATGCGCCCGATCGCGGGCATCGCCGAGGCTCTTCAATGATCAATCCCTTGTTACGCGCCGACGCGCTGCCGCCGTTTTCCGAGATCCGCCCGGAACATGTGGAGCCGGCCATCGACCGAATCTTGAGCGACAACCGCGCGGCACTGGAACAATTGCTGGCCGCCAACGACCGCTACACGTGGGACAACCTGGTTGCCCCGCTGGAGGAAATGCTCGAGCGCGTGAGCCGGGCCTGGTCGCCGGTCAGCCACATGAACGCGGTAGTCAACAGTGATGAACTGCGCGCCGCCTACAATGCGTGTCTGCCGAAACTCTCCGATTTCTACACTGAACTGGGTCAGCACCAGGGCTTGTACGAGGCCTACCGCCAGATCGCCGAAGGCGGCGAATACCAACGCCTCGATCGGGCGCAGAAGAAAATCATCGACAACGAGCTGCGCGACTTCCGCCTGTCGGGTATCGAACTGGACGAAGGCGGCCGCAAGCGCTTCAAGACCATCATGCAGGAATTGTCGCAGCTGGGCGCGCGCTTCGGCGAAAACGTCCTCGATGCCACCCAGGGTTGGACGCGTCTGGTCACCGATGAGGCGGCGTTGTCCGGCTTGCCGGAATCGGCCAAAGCGCTGGCGCAGCAGTCGGCACAGCGCAAGGATCAATCCGGTTGGCTGTTCAGTCTGGAGTTTCCTTCCTATTATCCGGTGCTGACCTATGCCGACGATCGCGAACTGCGCCGTGAAATGTATACCGCCTACGTAACCCGCGCCTCCGACGAGGGCCCCAACGCCGGCGAATGGGACAATGGCCCGGTGATGGAACAGATCCTGGCACTCCGCCATGAAGAGGCGCAGCTGCTGGGTTACGACAACTATGCCGAGCTGTCCCTGGCGACCAAAATGGCCACCGACACCGCGCAAGTGGTCGGCTTTCTCGAGGAACTGGCCCAGCGTTCGCTGCGCGTGGCCCGCGATGAGCTGGAGGAAGTTCGCGCGTTCGCCAAACAACGGGATGGCCTCACCGACCTGGAAGCCTGGGACGTGGCCTACTACTCGGAAAAATTGCGCGAGCAGCGTTACTCCGTATCCCAGGAAGAGCTGAAGCCCTATTTCCCCGCCCACGCGGTGGTGGAAGGCATGTTCGGCGTCGTGCAGCGCTTGTACGGTTTGCAGATCCGTGCGCACGAAAATGTCCCCGTGTGGCACGAAGACGTGCGCTTCTTCGACATTCTCGACGGCGAAGGGGATCTGCGCGGTCAGTTCTATCTCGACTTGTACGCGCGACCGCAAAAACGCGGGGGAGCCTGGATGGACGAATGCCGCACGCGGCGCCGTACCGGCGACGGTGTGCAAACGCCGGTGGCGTATTTGACTTGCAACTTCACGCCGCCCATCGGCGACAGCCCGGCGCTGCTCACCCACGATGAGGTGCAGACTCTATTCCACGAATTCGGCCACGGCCTGCACCACATGCTCACGCGCATCGATTACGCCGGTGTCGCCGGCATCAGCGGCGTGGCCTGGGACGCGGTGGAACTTCCCAGTCAATTCATGGAAAACTGGTGCTGGGAGCGGGAAGCGCTGGATTTGTTCGCGCGCCACTACCAAACCGGCGAACGCCTGCCCGAGTCGCTCTACGAACGCATGACGGCGGCACGCAATTTCCAGTCGGCCATGCAGATGGTGCGGCAACTGGAGTTCTCGTTATTCGATTTTCGCCTGCACCTGGAATACGATCCGTCCCGGGGCGCCCGCGTCTACGAACTGCTCGACGAAGTGCGCCAGCAGGTGGCGGTGATGCGGCCGCCGTCGTTCAATCGCTTTCCGCACAGCTTTTCGCACATTTTCGCCGGCGGCTACGCGGCCGGCTATTACAGCTACAAATGGGCGGAAGTGTTGTCGGCCGACGCCTTCTCGGCGTTCGAAGAGGCGGGTATTTTCGACCGCACCACCGGCCAGCGGTTTCTGCAGTCGATTCTCGAGCAGGGTGGCTCCCGCGAGCCCATGGAACTGTTCGTCGAGTTTCGCGGCCGCGAACCGACCATCGACGCATTGCTGCGTCACAGCGGCTTGGCGGCCTGAGCGCCGTGGTAAGCTAACGGTTCGTGCCGCGCATTGTGATCGCCCATGAAAGTCGCCAGTTGGAACGTCAATTCGCTGAAGGTTCGCCTGCCCCATTTAATAAAGTGGCTGGAGCAGGCACAACCGGATCTGGTCGGGCTGCAAGAGATCAAGTGCATCGACGATAATTTTCCCCGGGCGGAGATCGAGGCGGCCGGCTATCAGGTCGTAGTCAGCGGCCAGAAGACCTACAACGGCGTCGCCATTCTGTCGCGCCTGGCGCACCAGGCAGCCGACCTCGTCACCGAGTTCCCGGGTCTGGTGGACCATCAGCGTCGGGTACTGGGCGCTACCTACGGCTCCCTGCGCTTCATCAATCTCTACGTGCCCAATGGTTCAGCGGTCACCAGCGACAAGTATGTGTACAAACTGGGCTGGCTGGCGCGCTTGTCCGATTATCTCAAGGGGCAGTTGCAACGCCACGAGCAATTGATCGTCGTCGGGGATTTCAATATCGCCCCCGAAGATCGCGACGTGCACGATCCGGCCGCCTGGGAAGGGAAGGTGCTGGTTTCCGAACCGGAACGGCAGGCTTTCCGCGACCTGTTGGAACTGGGTCTGTGCGACAGCTTCCGGCTGTTCGACCAGGAACCTGCGGTCTTCAGCTGGTGGGATTACCGCATGGGCGCATTTCGCCGCAACAACGGCCTGCGCATCGATCACGTGCTGCTCAGCCCGGCATTGCGCGAACGCTGCCGCAGCAGTGTCATCGATCGGGAGCCGCGACGCTGGGAACGGCCTTCCGATCATGCCCCGGCCGTAGTGGAACTCGAGCTCTGAAATTCCGCTGGTGTCAGTGTCCGGTGACGATCACCACCACGGCACTGGCTTGCAGCCGCGACCTGCGATCCAACACCGTGATCCGGTAGCTGCCCGGATTCGCGCCGGCTATGAACACACCCTTTTGATCGATCCTGCCGCCGCTGGCCTGCCACAGTAGCTGCGCGGCGCGGGCATTCCCGTCGCGGTCCAACAACAACGCCTGGAACTGCACCTTGTCGCCGGGACCCAGGCGTGCTTCCCGCGGTCGGACCAGCAGTTCGCCGAGTGCCGCGTGGGGCTGCTGAACGATGGCCACCGCCGTCCCGAGGGCACGCCCGTGGCCGTCACCGGCCACCACCGTATACCGTCCGGGCTGGTCGGCGACGAACAAGCCGCTGGCATCGATGTGGGCGCCAGCTTCGGTCGTCCAGTCGGCGGCGAACGGGATTTCGGCGCCAGTGGCGTCATAACCGACTGCTTCGAAGTGCTGCCGCTGGCCCGGTGTGAGGGTCGCCAGCGCTGGGCGCACTTCCACCCGCACCGCCGACGGGGGTGCCGCGCCGGCGGCGTTCGCGAGCCACAACAAACCAAACAGGGCGAATCGTTTCAGGATCGGGTGGGCCACGGAAGCGCCAACGCTGCATGTATACTGGCGCCAGTCTATCAAACCCACGCCTTCGCGGCCCACCACAACAGGCTTTGGCCCATGAAATATCGCGACCTGCGCGAATTCATCGCGCAACTCGAACAACAGGGCGAGCTCAAGCGCATTGCGGTCGAGATCGACCCCAATTTGGAAATCACCGAAATCTGTGACCGCACCCTGCGCGCAGGCGGCCCCGCACTGCTATTCGAACGGCCCAAAGGCTTCGACGTCCCGGTGCTGGCGAACCTGTTCGGGACGCCGAAGCGGGTGGCGTTGGGCATGGGCGCCGAGTCGGTCGAGGCGCTGCGGGAAATCGGGCAGCTACTCGCATTTCTGAAAGAACCCGAGCCGCCGCGCGGCTTCCGCGACGCCCTGGACAAATGGCCGGTGTTCAAGCAGGTATTGAACATGGCACCGAAGCAGGTCAAGAGCGCCCCCTGCCAGCAAGTGGTGCTGGAAGGCGAGGATGTGGATCTGGGCCGCCTGCCGATCCAGACCTGCTGGCCGGGAGATGCCGGGCCGCTGATTACCTGGGCACTGGTGGTCACCCGCGGCCCCCACAAGGAACGCCAGAACCTGGGCATCTATCGCCAGCAGGTGATCGGCCGCAACCGGGTGATCATGCGCTGGCTGGCCCACCGCGGCGGCGCGTTGGATTTCCGCGACTGGCAGCAGGCTCATCCCGGCGAGCCGTTCCCGGTGGCAGTGGCCCTGGGGGCCGACCCGGCGACCATCCTGGGCGCCGTGACCCCGGTGCCGGACACGCTGTCGGAATATGCTTTCGCCGGCCTGCTGCGGGGCGCCAAAACCGAAGTGGTGCGTTGCCTCGGCTCGTATCTACAGGTGCCGGCGAGCGCCGAGTTCGTGCTCGAAGGGCATCTCCACCCCGGCGACGACGCCGACGAAGGTCCGTTCGGCGACCACACCGGGTATTACAATGAAGTGGAACGTTTTCCGGTCTTTACCATCGACCGCATCACCCATCGTCGCGAGCCCATCTATCACAGCACCTACACCGGCCGCCCGCCCGATGAACCGGCGGTGCTGGGCGTGGCCTTGAACGAAGTATTCGTGCCCATCCTGCAGAAGCAGTTCCCGGAGATCGTCGACTTCTATCTGCCGCCCGAGGGCTGCTCCTACCGCATCGCCGTGGTGAGCATGAAAAAGCAGTATCCCGGCCATGCCAAACGGGTGATGTTCGGAGTCTGGTCATTTTTGCGCCAGTTCATGTACACCAAGTTCGTGATCGTGACCGACGACGATATCAACGTACGCGATTGGAAGGACGTGATCTGGGCGCTGACCACACGCATGGACCCGGTGCGCGATACCACACTGGTGGACAACACACCCATCGATTATCTTGATTTTGCCTCCCCGATCTCCGGACTTGGCGGCAAGATCGGCCTTGATGCCACCAACAAATGGAAAGGCGAAACCGTCCGCGAGTGGGGTCGACCGATCCGCATGGAAGCGTCGGTCAAGGCCCGCGTCGATGAACTGTGGGACAGCCTCGGGATCTTCGATCCGACGGCGACCGGCAAGGACCGCAATTAGGCCCCGGCACAGGGCACCATACCGGGGCGGGGTTTTCCTCGGCGGGTGCTTGGTCCACAATATTGGGTCCCAACCGCAAGCTGTCCCCCCATGTCATTCCGCATCAAGGTACAACCCAGCGGCCACGAGTTCGTCGCCGAGGCTGGCGAGACGGTCCTCGAAGCAGCGCTACGTCAGGGCCTGGAGCTGCCGCACAGCTGCCGCGCCGGCCAGTGCGCGGCATGCGTGGCCGGCTTGTTGGCGGGCGAAGTCGACTACGCCGAAGACTATCCGGCATTGGATGACGTACAGGCGGGCCAAGCGCTGCTGTGTCAGGCGCGGCCGCGCAGCGACCTGACCCTGGAAGCGGACGTGAGCGCGGCGTCGCCGGACGAGATCCGGCCGGTGACCGTGCCCTGCAAGGTGGTGGGCAAAGAATTGCTTTGCCACGATGTGGCGCGACTGTACCTGAAGTTGCCGGACGCGCGGCCGCTGCGTTTTCGCGCCGGCCAGTATCTCGATATTCTCACCGCCGACGGCGCACGGCGTAGCTTTTCCATCGCCAGCCCGCCGCACCGGGGCGAGCGGCTCGAACTTCACATTCGCCACGTGGCCGGCGGCGAGTTCACCCATTACATCTTTCACGACCTGAAGGACAAAACCATCTGGCGTATCGAAGCGCCGTTGGGAAGCTTCTACCTGCGGGAACAGTCCGACCGACCGATTCTTCTGATGGGCGGTGGCACCGGTTTCGCGCCGCTCAAGGGCATCATCGAACATGCTCTGGAGATCGGCCTCAAGCGCCCGATGCATCTTTTCTGGGGCGTTCGCGCCAAACGGGATTTGTATTTGGCCGATTTGCCGGCGCGCTGGGCACGCGACCACGACAATTTCCAGTTCACCCCCGTGCTGTCCGAGCCGCTGCCCGAAGATCAGTGGCAGGGGGAAGTAGGGTTGGTGCACGAGTCTTTGCTGCGCGCCTATCCGGACCTGCAGCGCTACGAGATCTACATGGGTGGACCGCCGGCCATGATCCGTGCCGCAGGCGATGCCTTCATCGACCACGGCGCCAGTACAGAGCGCATGTTCTCCGACTCGTTCGAGTTCAACCGGCTGACCAACCACGACGCCGCCTGAGGCAGACTCGGAGACACCGTTTTAAGTATTGGCGGCGGCCTCCGCACGGACGTCGACATCGTCGGGAAAACGGTGCGTAGCGGCGCTGACCGCCAAGGCCATGCCTTCGCGATAACAATGCATGGCCGCGTCCTGATCGCCCATGCGTTCCAGCAGCGCGCCCAGTTCCTTATGGGTTTCCGGGCGCGGCCCAGCCCCGATGCTCGACTCGAGATAAATCCTGGCCTTGCCCCAGAGCCGATTGCGCAGGCTCAGGCGACCGAGTGTGAGCAGCAGCACCGGACTCTTGCCGTGCTCCTGCGCCCATTGCTCGGCGGTAGCCAGCTGGCGACCGGGATCGGTGCCTTGCACCAGGCCGTACAAATACACCAGATTCTCGCTCCAGCGGCTGCGCAACTTGGCTCGTAACAACGGTTCGGCGTCGGCGCTTTTCCCAAGGTCCACCAAGTGCCGCACGTAGGTGCTCAGCAGTTCTTCGTCATCCTGCAGCGGTCCGGGCAACTGCTTCCAGGTGTCTCGCAGACCCGTCGCGTCCTGACGGGCCGCCGCCAGATTCATCAGCTCCAGGTACACCCGATGCTCGAGATCTGAGATCTCTCCCCGAGGCAACACCTGCTGACGGCGCAAATCCGGTAACAAGTCGCGCAGATGCTGCCAATCGCGCAGTTCCCGGTACAACCGCACCAGCAAACCGAGCACGTAGGTATTGTTCGGTTCGGCGGTGCGCAAATGGGTCAGTGTGGCAAGCGCCTGTTCCAACTGGTGGTTGGCGATCTGCAGTTCCGCCTGGGTCAGGCTGACCGCCAATTCGGTGCGCGGCGCGGTTTCGTGGGCCAGGTGCAGATAGCGGTCGCGGCGCTCGGTTTCGCCCAGGTGCTGGGCGGCGCGTGCAGCGCCCAGGTAATTCAACATCGGCACATCGGCGCCGCGTACCTGGCGCAATAGCCGTCGCTCGGCCTGCTTCCAATGTCCTTCCGACAACGCCAGCATGCCGCGGTTGAAGGCGAGCCGGGAACGTTCGCGCTTCTGCCGCCGACGCCAGCCGCGGAACCGTCCCGGCATGTGCCAGAGACCGCGCACCGTGCGCGCGATCAAGTACACCAGCAGATATCCGGCCAAGACTGCGACAACGAAGAACGACAAAGTCGTTTCCACGGTCCAGGCGTCGTAGGCGATCAATACGTAGCCGGGATCCTGCAACAGCAGCAGCGCCAGGACGACGGCGCCCACCAGCACGACCAGAACGGCGAACAGAAGTCTCATTGCGCACCATCCGGTTGGGCGTTCGCGTCCGGAGCCGGTTGCGCCGGAACGTCGCTCCCAGGTGCTCCGCCAGGTGCTTCGCCAGGTGCTTCGCCAGATGCTCCGCCAGGTGCTCCGCCAGATGCTCCGGAAGGCGCGCTATCGGCGGGCGACTGCTCGGCGGCTGGGCCGCCGGCGGGTGCCTGCTGGGACCCGGCCCCTTCGCTTGGCTGGGTTTCCCGACTCACCGGTTCGGTATTCAGCCCGCGCTGATCCATGATTTCGCGCAAGCGCCGCAGGGAGGCCGAGATATCGGGCAACTGCGGCTGGATTTCCCGCTCGCCCAACTGCTGCAGGCGCTGTTTCATGGCGTCATAGGCGGAACTATCGGCGATGAAATAGCGCTTCATCCAATCGCCGGCACCATGAATGCTGGCGCGGTATACGGCCGCGTCGCCACGCAGCAGCGCCAGCCGCGCTGCTTCCAACTGCAGGCGCAGCCCATCGCGCACGGCGAATTCCTGCTCCGGACCCAGCAACGGCTTGATGGGTTCGTCACGGCGACGGATCACCACCAGGCGCCGCAACGCTTGCCACGCCCGTTGCAGCCCCTCACGCCAAGCCTGGGTCGGGGCTTGGCGCTGATCATCGGCGCCGGGCAACGCCTCGCGGCTCGGCGCACGCGCGGATTTGACCTGCAGTTGCGGCACCTGCTCCTGGAGACTGCTCAACTGCACTGCGATGCCATCGATGTCGGGGCGGGGCGTGGCGCGCAATTGATCGAGTTCGCGGGCAATACGTTCGCGCACTTCAGTGAGGCCCGGGTCGGCCAACTCTTGCAAACGCTCGTCGGCGATCTGCAGGGCGGCGATGGCCGTGGCCGGATCGCGCTGCAGCTGCAAGCGGCGGTTGCCGATCCGCAGCAAATATTCCACTTCGGCCAGAATCCAGTCGCGGCGGCTACGGCCGGCCAGCTTGCGCACGCTTTCCACGGAATCTCGCAGATCCTGCTGGACCTTGGCGATGTTATCATCGCGCTGCTGCAAGGCGTCGGCGCGGCTGCCGACGGTATCGCGCAAACTCGAAAGCTGGCTCCGCTGTTCCGTCTGTTGCGTTTTTTGCGTCTGCAGCTGTTGTTGCAGTGCCTGCTGGCGCTGCCACAGATATAGACCGCCGGCGATTGCCGCCAGGGCGATCAACAAAGCCAATATTGCCAGCCAGATGCCGGCACGGCTCCTTCGCGGTGTGCGCTGGCCCGAGCCCGCGGCCGACGCGGGTGACGATTTGGCGCTCGGCGATTGGGTCGCGCTCTTGGCCGAGCCATCGGCAGCCTTTTTCCCCTTCTGGGCGTTTGCGGACGACTTGGCGGCCGTCGGCTGCGGGGAAGACTCGGACGGCTGCGACGGTTTCGCCAGCGGCTTGGATTCCTGCTCTGACATGCGGAGTTACTCTCGGTCGACGGTCTGGCGATGGGCGGTGCGGCGCCAGTCCGTCAGGGCCGCCAGCAGCGCTTGCTCTCCGGGCTCGGCGACCACAATGTCGGACTGAAAGCCCAAATCTCGGGCCTGTTGTAGCATACGTGCTCCAATAACGGCCAGCGGGGTGCGCAACAGCGACGCGCGATATTTGGCGCCGGCGCAGTCCAGCAGGAAGCGTAACCCGTCGCCGCTGGTGACGACGATCAAGTCTAGGCAATGGGTGCGCCAACACGCGGCCAGCTTCTCGATATCGGTCGACGCGCGCACACGGCGATATACCTCAGCGTAATGCACCTTTGCACCCCGCGCACGCAATCGATCAGCCAGCAGCTCTCTACCCCCAACCCCCCTGAACAACACCATATTCCGGCCCCGCACCTCGGCAAGTGCCGGCATGGCGAGCAGCGCCTCGCTGTCAAAGCCCGCGCGGGGACAGATATCCACTTGTACGCCCGCTTGGGCCAGGGCCTTGGCGGTGGCGCGACCGACTGCGGCCACCCGCAGCCCGGCGGGCAGGCCGCCCACCGTGCGCAGCAACTCCAACCCGAAGTGCACCGCATTGGCGCTGACGAACAGCGCCAGGTCGAAGTCGGAGATATTGCCCGCAAGGGCGACCAGATCCCGACTCGGGGGGGTGGCGACGATCTCCATGACCGGGAAACGAAGCACACGGGCGCCGCCGGCAGACAATGCACGACAAGTGGGCTCGGCCTGGTGGCTCGGGCGCGTAACCGCAATGGTCAGACCCTGCAGCGGCGGCTCTTCCGATCCGACCCCAGCGTTCACACGCGGCTCCAGATACCGTCGCGACGGCTATTGTTCATACAGTGAACGTAGAATATCGTCCGCGCCGCGCGCCAGCAGGTCCTCGGCCAGCACCACCCCCAACTCGTGCGCGTCGTCGGGGCGACCGCTGATGACACCCTGCACCAACTCGCTGCCATCGGGCCGACCCACCAGCCCGCGCAACACGATCACACCGTGGCCAAGCTCGGCGTAGGCGGCAATCGGAACCTGACAGCCGCCTTCCAGCCGCTGATTCATGGCGCGCTCGGCCGTGACCCGAACATGGGT
The DNA here is from genome assembly GCA_963773585.1 of uncultured Gammaproteobacteria bacterium. GTDB lineage: Bacteria > Pseudomonadota > Gammaproteobacteria > JASBUN01 > JASBUN01 > CAVXJN01. Next base: position 588,676 of record CAVZBR010000004.1, on the reverse strand, counting down.
TTTGGCATCGTTGAGGGGGGCGAGCAGTTCGCGGACCCGCAGATCGTCACTGCGACATTCAACACCAATCGCGCCCTGTCCCACTGCCGGCAACATGACCTCCGGCTCCAGCGCCAGGCGGATACGCTCGGCGAGTTCCAACCGCCGCAGGCCGGCACAGGCGAGCACGATGGCATCGAAGTCGCCGCGGTCGAGCTTTTCCAGGCGCGTGTTGACGTTACCCCGCAAATCGAAGATCTGCAGATCCGGGCGCGATTGCGCCAATTGACAGCGCCGGCGCAGGCTCGAGGTGCCTACGCGTGCGCCCTGGGGCAGCTCGTCGAGACTGCTGAATTCGTTGCTGACAAAAGCGTCACGGGGATCTTCGCGATTCAGGATGGCTTCGATCTTGAGCCCGGCGGGCAGCTCCGCGGGCACATCCTTCATGGAATGCACGGCGATATCGGCGGAGTCGTCCAGCATGCTCTGTTCGAGCTCCTTGACGAATAAACCCTTGCCGCCGATTTTCGCCAGGGGCGAGTCCAGCACCCGATCGCCCTGGGTACTCATACCCACCAGTTCCACTGCCAAGTGGGGATGAAAATGGCGCAATTGCGCGGCCACGTGCTCGGCTTGCCAGAGCGCGAGGCGGCTTTTACGGGTGGCGATCCTGAGTCGATTGTCGGGCATTTGCGCGAGTAAAGTCCGGAGAGAGGCGGCATGCTAATATGCCGGCGCCAGCCAGGCAAACTTCGCGCCTGGTGCAATTTTCCACCTTATGGGACAATTAAATCCCTGTTTCACGCTAAAACCCTATGCGCACCACGGTCTTGGCCGGCGCGGAGGAGCGAGTCATCTTGCAGCGAATCTGGGCAATGCTGATCCTGGTGGTCGCGCTCCCGGCGCTTTCGGCGGCAGCGCCGCCGCCCCGGGTCACGGTCACCACCAATCTCGCCCGGGACGGCCGCCACGCCGCCGAGCGCCGTTTGCCGATCCTGCTGGTATTCGCGGCAGAGCATTGCCCGTACTGCGAAATGCTGGACCGGGAGATCCTCAATCCCATGCTGCTCAGCGGCGATTATGGCGACAAAGTGCTGATCCGCAAAGTCATGCTCGATGGCGACGGTAGGCTGCTGGATTTCACCGGCCGGCGCGTGGCCGCAGGCACTTTCGCGACCCAGTACAAGGTGTTCGTAACGCCGACAATGCTGTTCGTCGACCCGCAGGGTCGGGAACTGGCACCCCGGCTGGTTGGAATCAATACCGTGGAGATGTTCGCCGGGCTGGTGGACGCGGCCATCGATCAGGCGCGATCCAAGCTACGAGCCAGACCGGCGGTGGCACAATCCAAGGTGCCCGCAACCCTGTAGCCGGGGTCAGCCTCGCTGACGCAACCGGCGGCGCAATTCCGGCGCGTGACGGCGCGAGATCTCCACCGTTTCCTCGGTTCCCCGCAGGCGCGCCACCTGGCCGCCCTGGGGCGTCTTGTCGATGCCCGCCAGCCGCTCGGCCGCTACCAGCGCGTTGCGATGGACGCGCACGAAACGCTCGCCGAATTCCTCCTCCAAGGATTTCAACGATTCCTCGATCAACAGCTCGCCGCCGGCGTGGCGCACACTGACGTATTTCTGGTCAGCCAGGAAATAAATCACGTCTTCGATCGGTACCAGCTGCAGACCGCCGCGGTTGCTGGCGCAAATGTGGGTCCGCGCCGTATGGGTACCGCCACTCAAGCCATTCAGTTGCGCCCGGTTCGGCCGCCGCGCCCGCTCCAACGCCTGTTGCAGGCGCGCCTTGCGGATCGGCTTGAGCAGATAATCCACGGCTGCGGCCTCGAACGCCTCCAGCGCGTGCCGATCGAAGGCAGTGGTGAAAATCACCGCCGGCGGGTGCTCGAGGCCAGCCAGGTGCCGAGCCGCTTCCAACCCGTCCATACCGGGCATGCGGATATCCAACAGCACTACGTCGGGGTCCAGGTCGTTCGCCTGGCGCAGCGCATCGACACCGTCGGCGGCTTCGCCCACCACTTGCCACGGGGGCGATTCCTCCAGCAGCGCCCGCAGCCGGCTGCGGGCCGGCGCTTCGTCATCCACCACAAGCACTTTCACGACGCGTCCTCGGCCAAGGGAATGATCAAACGCACCACGCACTGGCCGGCATCGGTTTCCAGCTCCACGCCGCCGCGGCCTTGGTAGGCAAGGCGCAGTCGCTCGCGGATGTTGTCCAGGGCCATGCGGTTACCGGCGCGCGTGACGGTGGGCGTGCCGCGCGGCAGGGGATTGGCGATGGTGATGGCAATACGTTTACTGCCCAGGCTCGAAGTCACACGGATGGTGCCGCCTTCGGCGAGCTGCTCGACGCCATGATAGATCGCGTTTTCCAGCAACGGCTGCAGGATCAACGGCGGCATCGGTGTCTGCGCCGGCAGCGCATCCACGTCCCAGTGCACCCGCAGCCGCTCGCCGAGGCGCAATTGCTCCAACTCCAGGTACCGGCGGGCAATCTCCAACTCCTCGGCCCAGGTCACCACCCGCGCCGAGTCGGCCAGGCTGGCGCGAAACAGATCGGACAAGTCCTCCACCGCCGCTTCCGCCTCGGCGGGCCGGGTACGGATCAACGCGGCTATGGTGTTCATGCTGTTGAACAGGAAATGGGGTCGTATGCGCGCCTGCAAGGCTTCGACCCGCGCTTCGGCCTGGGCTTGCAGATGCAAACCCTGCTGGTGGCCGAGGTACAGGAACCGCAGCAACACCGCGCCGACGATGGCGCTGATGCCCAGGTGTCGCAGTACCCAGGGCATGTAGTGCGTAGTCGCCGGCACGACCCCCAGGTAACGACCCAGCACCAGGCCGGTGGCGCTGACCGCCAGTGTCACCACCAGCACGATGCCGTAACAGACCAGGCCCGCCGCGCGATTGTCGAGCCGGCAAAGCCACCGCCGAGCCAGGCACAACAGCGCCATACTGCACAGGGACACCCACTGGATAAACAAAGAAAGGATGCCCAACGCCTGCCAAAAGCCTTCGCCACTCGCTGAGGTCCCAAGCACCAGCACCAACGCCAGCAACTCGGCAACGATGACCGCCACCAGCAAGGTGCGAATGCTGCAGAAATCCGGCAAAAAGGATTGCGAACAGTGGCCGGCCGCTGCCTGGGCAGAACGCTCAACCATAAACGCCCGCGACGCCGTCGAGAATTGCGCCGCAGCCACCATCGAAGGCGGCCGCCTGTTGCGGGCGATCGTATACTGTCACCACGTGGTTCTCCGCGCGCCGCTGCACTGCGGCCTCTTCCGGACCCCATGCTGGGCGACAACGCTGCGCTCTATTGCGCCCGATAGTTGTAATACAGACCCTGTCCCTGACACAACCGCGCGCCAACCTGCGCGTTGGCGCTTTGCGGTATACTGTGAGGCTTCCGAATACATTGACAGCGTGCGCGCCATGAGCAATTCCGACAATCGTGACAAGCCCTGGCAGGGCCGCTTCACCGAGGCCACTGATGCGTTCGTCGAGCGTTTCACAGCGTCGGTGGCATTTGATCAGCGGCTTTACCGCCACGACATCGCCGGCTCTATCGCCCACGCGCGCATGCTCGCCAAGACCGGCATCCTCACCGAGGTAGAGCGCGACGCCATCGTCGCCGGCCTCGAGGACATCCGCCAGGACATCGAGCGCGGCGACTTCGCCTGGTCGGTTGCGCTCGAAGACGTGCACATGAACATCGAGGCCCGGCTCACCGATCGCATCGGCGCGGCCGGCAAAAAGCTCCACACGGGCCGCTCCCGCAACGATCAAGTGGCGACCGACATCCGCATGTACTTGCGCGACGAGATCGATGCCATCGTCGGCGTACTTCGGACACTGCAACACGCCTTGCTCGATCTGGCGGAGCGTGAAGCCGACACCATCATGCCGGGCTTCACCCATCTGCAGGTGGCGCAGCCGGTAACCTTCGGCCACCACCTGATGGCATGGTTCGAAATGCTGGCCCGCGACTGCGATCGTCTGCTGGACTGCCGCAAGCGTACCAACGTCATGCCGTTAGGGGCAGCCGCATTGGCCGGTACCAGCTATGCAATCGACCGGGACTTCACCGCGGCCGAACTGGGCTTTGCGCGGCCGTCGGAAAATTCCCTGGACTCGGTTTCCGATCGCGACTTCGCGGTGGAGTTCTGCGCCTGCGGCGCGCTGATACTGACTCACCTGTCACGCTTTTCCGAGGAACTCGTGCTGTGGACTTCGGCCCAGTTCGACTTTATCGAGCTGCCGGATCGCTTCTGTACCGGCTCGTCGATCATGCCGCAAAAGAAGAATCCGGACGTACCGGAGCTGGTGCGCGGCAAAAGCGGACGCATGAACGGCAACCTGGTGGCCTTGCTGACCCTGATGAAGGGCCAGCCTCTGGCCTATAACAAGGACAACCAGGAAGACAAGGAACCGCTGTTCGACAGCGTGGATACCGTCAAAACCTGCCTGCGGGCATTCGCCGACATGGTGCCGGCGATCGAACCGAAGCGCGACCACATGGCGCGCGCCGCCCGGCTCGGTTTTGCCACCGCCACCGATCTGGCGGACTATCTGGTACGCAAAGGCATCGCCTTTCGCGATGCCCATGAAATTGTCGGCAAAGCGGTACGCTGCGGCATCGACGCGCAAAAGGATCTGAGCGAACTGAGCCTGGAGCAGTTGCGCGAATTTTCCCCGCAGATCGATGCGGACGTTTTCGAGGTGTTAAGCCTGGAGGGGTCGGTGGCAGCGCGGGACCACCTGGGCGGCACTGCGCCGGTACAAGTGCGGGCTGCCATCCAGCGCGCACGGCAACGCCTCAACGACGCCAGAGCCGAGGCCTAGTTCGCGTCGGACATCTTTACCCGCTGCGTTTTACTTTGCAGGGCCCGGGGCTTGCCGACATAAAATCCCTGCACGTAGTCCACTCCCAAGGCGCGCACCTGTTCGAAGGCCTGCTCACTTTCCACGAACTCGGCCGTGGTTTGCATGCCCATGCCGCGGGCAACGTCCACCAGCGCTTTGACGAACAACTGGTCCTCGACACTGTTGTGGATATCGCGGATGAAACTGCCGTCGATCTTGATGACGTCGGCCTGCAAGTGTTTAAGGTAGGAAAACGAAGAGAAGCCGACGCCGAAATCGTCCAGCGCAATGCGGCAGCCGAGCTGCTGCACGCGCTTGATGAATTCGCTGGCGCGATTGATGTCCTGACAAGCGGCGCTTTCGGTGATTTCAAAAATGATCCGCCGGTGATCGACGCCCGCGCGAGCGAGTTCGGTTTCAATCAGCTCCAACATGCTGCGATCGCCGACCGAAAGTCCCGACAGGTTGATCGACAAGCTCACCGGCTGGTCCTTCGGCAACGCCGCCAAGGTGCGGACCGCTTTGGTTACGACCACGGCGTCGACCTGACGGATGAGACCGAACTGTTCCGCTGTGGGAATGAAACTGCCCGGCATATGCAGGGTACCGTCTGCGGCGCGCATACGCACCAGCACTTCAAAACGTGGCGGCGCCGCGATCTTGCGGGTCGGCATGATCGGTTGAAACGCCAATTCGAACAAGTCCGCTTCCAACGCCTCGTGGATGCGGTCCTTCCAAGTGAGCTGCGACCCCATCAGCGCCTGGTCCATATCGGCTTCGCTATAGAGGTGCGTGCGATTGCGCCCGGCTTTCTTGGCCGCATACATGGCAGTGTCGGCTTTGGCCAAAAGCTCTACCGGCGTCTGGCCGTGGCGCGGAAACACGACGATTCCAACACTGGCGGAGGTGTTGAGGATACGGCCACCATAGGTGGGCCTGAGTTGGCCGACGTGATTGAGCAGTTCATCGGCGCGCTTCTGTGCCTGCTCGGGCGTGGTATTGATCAGCGCGATGACGAATTCATCACCGCTCAGGCGTGCGACCAGGTCAACACTACGCGCCATGCGTCGCAGCATTCCGCCGATCTGCACAATGACCTCGTCGCCCGCCGCATGTCCGGCGGTGTCGTTCACCAACTTGAAGTGGTCCAGATCGATCAGCAGCAGCGCGCCGCTGTGACCTTGGCGCCGTGCGACGGCTGTTTCCCGCGCCAGTTCCTCCATGAACCGGCGGCGATTGGACAATCCGGTGAGATGATCGCGGTTCGCCAGATGCACCAACCGCTCCTGGTCGTTCTTGGCCTTGGTGATATCGCGCGCCGTGCCGCGATAACCGCGGAATTCATCCCGGTCTTCGTAGGGCGTGGCGCCGATGCGCACACACAATCTGATGCCTTCCCGATTGGTGACCCAGAGTTCAACATCTTTGATCGGTTGCGCGCGCTGCTCTCCGGGGCGCAGCAGTGCCATGATGTCGCGCGTGTTGTCCTGCGGAAATAGCTCGGCGAAGGTGTGCTGCTGTAGTTCTTCCGCCGATATCGCCAGGGTCGCAACCACATTCTGCGAAACATAGGTGAAGCGGCCTTCGGCATCGGTTTCCCACAGCCAATCGGAAGAGCTCTCGGCAAAGTCATAGAAACGCTGCCGCGATTCGAGTTCCTCTGCTTGGGAGATTCGCAACCGCTCGAGCATAAGGTTGAACGACCGCGCCAGATCCCCCAGTTCGTCACTGCGGTCTGCGGCCACCCGTATGTCCAAGTCGCCATCGCCGATGGCCGTAGTGGCGCGAGCGAGGCTCTTCACCGGCACGGTCAGCCATCGCCGGCTGATCCAGATCCCGAGCAACGCGGCGACCAACAGGATCAGCAGAGCGAAATACAAAGCGTTTTTGGCAAGCTCCCGGTAGGGGCTCCATTGCGCGTCGGCGGAAACCGCGAGCAATACCCTCGCCACCGGTGCGCCGTCGGCCTGGCCCAACAGTGGGTCGCTGGTGGCAAGATAGTCGATACCGTTGGCGCGTACGTTTTGGAACTCCCCGCGGGATGGTTGCACCAGACGTTGCGGGGGCGGATCGATGCCCTGCAGGGTGCCGCCGAGTTCCAGGTTGTCGCGGTACAGCAATACTTCCGCGCCGATCAGGCTGCGCCAACGTTGCAGATCGGTTGCATCGATATCGGCGCCAGCCAACAGTACACCGATCTGTCCACCGGCGGGATTGTTGATCGGCACCGCGACCAGCCGCAACAGCGAATCGAAAACCAGCGCATGCCCGAAGGTAGTCTCGCCGCTTTTTGAGGCTTTGCGCACCAAACCTACGAAGGAATCCGAGTCGAGCACCTGCGGTGCCACCAAGTGCAGGCGATCGGCTTGTCCGATCCCGGTGACATTGACACCGTTGCCATAAAAGGCCAGCAGCTCCAGTTCGCTGTTGGGCAGCGCCTGACGCAGTGCGTCGCGAATGGTGCCCGGATCACCGATCATGCCCGCCGCCAACAGTGACGGTTGCTCACTCAAGCGTTCCGCGGTGTCCTGAAGCACCTTGAAGCCTTGCTTCTGCGCTTCCACGAACACCGTGTGCGCCCGCTCCAGCTCCTTTTGGATTTGCTGATCGACGTGCCGTTCGATCAGCCAATACGCCATGGCGGCAACGCTGGCGAGTACCAATCCGACCAGCGTCACGACGAACAGTGTGTTCTTTTGTTCCAGGTTCATGGCTGAGCGGGGTCCGTCGGGAACAGCGACTCGACTCGGTCGATGTGACGATGCGGCGTTGCGGGCGCGGCCGCTGCGACGGCGGGCAGATCCGGCAAAGCGACCGTCACGGGCGGCGGCGCAGTGAATGCGTTGATGATCGTATACGCGGGGTCGCCGCTGCGCGTTGCCACCCGCAAGCGCCAGCGTCCGGCGGACAGGTCGCGGAATTCGAACTGGCGCTCCGCGTCCAGCATGCGTGCGAGCGGCGTGTTGACGACGTCGACGCGGAGATAGGTCCGTTGATGAATTTTGCAAAAGATATACAGCGACTGCCGCGCCCGCAAGGTCATCGCAGTCTCCGTCGACCCAGCGCCCGCCTTGCCAAGGGTCACGTTGACGGATTGGCGGCCATAAGGTGCCACCAGGACATGATAGACCTCGTCTTCGTTGACGATGCGCACACGGTCACCGGCACGGGCAATCAGATACGGCGGATCGAACCGGTGGCCGCGCACGTGAACGACGTGCTCGCGCGGCGCCCGGGCCGGCAGCGGTTGTCCGTCCAGCGGCAACAGCGCCACGCTCACCGGACCGGACTGGCCGGCGCCCATGGTGACGGTACCGCGAACCTCGGCAGCGAATGCGTGGGTGGCGACCAACGCCGCCGCGCACAGCAGCATTCCGAGGGCACATCTGGTCGTGCTAAGGTCTCGCAAGTGCTTTGAACCGGAGGATGCGTCCATGAGCGATAGCCTGGAAAACCTGCGCCGCCAGTTGGCGGAATTCGCCCAGAGGCGCGACTGGGAGCAGTTCCATTCGCCGAAAAATTTGTCCATGGCCTTGATCGCCGAAGCCGCCGAATTGGTGGAACATTTCCAATGGCTCAGCGAGGAGCAGAGTCGCAAGCTGGGGCCGGAAAAATTGAACGAAGTCGCCATGGAATTGGCTGATATTCTAATTTTTCTGATTCGCACGGCAGACCAGCTCGATATCGATCTGGTGCAAGCCGCCGTCGCCAAGATTGCGATCAACGAACGTCGCTATCCGATCGAGAAGGTGCGCGGACGTGCGCTGCGCGCGAACGAATACGAAAACTAAATCGCGCCCTTGCTCAAGGATTGTCCGGATCGCAACCGCCCTTGATGATCCAGGCGCCACGCTCGCAATGCAACAATTCGGTGCCGCTGCAGACGAAGGCTCCCTGTGGGAAGGGCCGCGCGTTGAAATAACATAACCCGTCTTCGGACAGCTCCTGTGCCATGATCTCGAAATCGTCGGCGCTCTCCGCGACGATGGGCGAAGTTCGTAATTCCGGATCCGGTGCACCGACATGCTGCGGTCCATTTGCATGCATCCAGGCCTCCTGGGGCAAATCTCATTCCAACGCGCCCGGCGACATTGCCATCTCCACCCAAGCATACTCATTTGACTTCGAAAAGCCAGATGAGGCCAGGCTAAAGCATCGCCACCGGCAACCGCTATATTGAGTCGTTCATCCATATCGGCGGACACGTCCAATCGGCCGCACCCGCCCACAGCCAGGAACGGCGCCGCAATGAAGATAGAGCCTATGTCCACACAAACAATGCAGACGGTATTGCAACACTGTCCGACCGGGGTCATGGCGCTCGATCGGCATCGGCGAGTGTTGTGGTCCAATTCTGCGCTCGACGACCTGTTGGGGCTCGAGCCTGAATCACTTATCGGCCACGATGCACAAAACTTGTCCCGGGCAGATCTGAAGGTGCTGTTTTCCGATGACGCGCACCTCACGATCCAGGGTGTCGACGGCGAGCCGCGCCACCTGTTTCGCACCCGGGTTACGTGCGAAAGTGGTGATCTGATCGCGGAGCTGCACTATTTTACCGACCAGAGCGATCGCGTCCGCCTGGAAGGCGAATTGGCGCAAGAGCGCGAGACCGCCAAGTCCCTGCGCCTGGTGGAGCCCGAAACCGGGCTCATGAGTCAACGCGCACTGATGCTGGTCCTCGAACCTCAGGTCGCGCGCTGCCGGCGTTACGAGACGCCACTTGCGGCAGTGGTCCTGCACGTCAAACCGAACGCCGCGCAGCCTGGAATCATCGCGCGCGAAGTCAGCCAGGTGCTCAAGGATCAATTGCGCTGGGCCGACCTGGTGGGGCGGGACGACAACGGCGACTTCCTGATTGTGCTGCCCGAGACCGGCTCCGAGGCAGCCACGGCATTGACGGGCAAACTGGCGCAGGCCCTGCGCCGCAATCCACACACCGACGAGTGCTATTTCGGCATCGCGGAGTGGGTCAAATCCGATAACGCCACCGGACTCCTGCAACGCGCGCGAGACGCCATGGCGCGTACTCGCCCACTCGGCGGTCCGCGACAGATCGCACGCTGAACAACGTGCAGTTCCGGGGCTGTCTGCCGATAGCTCGAGCATGGCGGATATACCCAAACTGACGTTGGTCGAGGGACCGGACCAGGCGGATCTTCGCCTGATCAAGCGCCGTTTCCACGCGCTCAACCTGGAGCGCGTCGCGCGCGTGCGCGATTCTTTGAAAGCCGAGCAACGCGTATTCGTCGACTTGCTGCCGTTGCTGTTTCACACCAATGATCCGCAACTTCCCGGCTACGCCAAAAAGGCGCCGCTGGGCATTGCCGATTTCAGCGTGCCGAAGCGATCCATCGAGGCGGCCGCTCGCTTGGTGCGCAAGTTCGCCTATCGCCGGCGCGCGATGCGCGTGTATCAGATCCAGGCCTTGTACCTCATGGGCAGCACCGGCACCGTCGCCTATTCCGACAAGAGCGATTTTGACATCTGGGTTTGTTACCACCCCGAAGTCAGCGACGTCCAAGTCGAAGCGCTGCGCGAGAAGACGGGCTTGATCAGTCAGTGGGCCCGCTCACTGGGATTGGACGTCAAGTTCTTTCTCATGGATCCCTCATGCTTTCGGCGCGGCGAAATTCAAGCGTTGTCCGAAGACAGCAGCGGCAGCGCACAGCATCTCTTGCTACTGGAAGAGTTCTACCGTACCGGACTGTTGATCGCCGGCCGATATCCGGCTTGGTGGCTGGTGCCGCCCGACGAAGAACATCGGTACCGGGAAGTACTCGACGAACTGGAGCACAGCGGACGCGCCCCCAGACATGAGTACGTGGACTTCGGCGACGTCAACTGCATTCCCGCGGAAGAGTTTTTCGGCGCGGCGTTGTGGCAGCTCAATAAGGCTGTCGACTCACCCTACAAGTCCGTGCTCAAGCTGTTGTTGATGGAATCCTATACCGGCGAATACCCGACCCCCGATTTGCTCTGCGGCCGGTTCAAACGCGCCGTGTACGCAGGCCATATCGATGTGGATGAGCTTGACCCCTATGTGCTCATGGTGCGCAAGGTGGAGGAGTACCTGAGCCTTCGCGGTGAATCGGAACGGCTCGAACTTGCACGCAAGTGTTTTTACTTCAAAGTGGGGCTGAGACTCAGCGGACGCCGCACGCGCGTCCCGGAGCGGCGCTTCGAACTGATGGACAGTCTGGTCGCGCACTGGCAGTGGAGCGACGATCAGCTTCTGGTATTGGACTCACGGGCAACCTGGAAGATCCACCGGGTGTTGGATGAGCGCACGCTGCTGGTGGACGAACTGACGCGCAGCTATCGCAATGTCTCTGAGTTCGCGCGCCAACATGCGCGCGGCTCGCACATCAACAGCACCGACCTCAATCTTTTGGGGCGACGTCTGTATGCCGCCTTCGAACGCAAAGTCGGCAAAGTCGAAATCATCAACCCCGGCATTTCCACCGACCTTACGGAAGAGCGCTTGAGTTTCGTGCGGGTCGGCGACGGAGAGCGCGAGAGCTGGCTGTTGCATCGCGGCGATTATGAGGAAGCCGTCTCCCGCGGCACGCCCGCCCTAAGGCGCACCCAGGGCTTGATAGAACTGGTGGCATGGTGTCATTTCAATCGCCTGATCGGGCCCCAGACACTGATCACCTTGCACGGCGCCCAAGAGGGCATTTCGTCCCGAGAGCTGCTTTCCATAGTCGACAGTTTCCGGCGCTTGTTCCCGGACGGTGCGCTCCCGGTCACGAGCATCGAGAACCTGCGGCAGCCGGCCCAGGTCCAAGCGTGCGGCTTGTACATTAATCTAGGTCTGGATCCCCTGGTGTCGCATACCCGCCGCGGCGTGTATCTGACCAGCAACCGCTCCGACGCGCTGAGCTACGGCGGGTTTTGGAAAAACCTGGCGCTGACCTTCGACTTGATCGTGATCACCACCTGGGGAGAAGTGCTGACATTCCACTATCACGGCGAAGCGGCCCTGCTCGATTGCCTGTGCGACTATCTCGCCTGGTCGCCGATCGACGGCGTCGAACCGCCTACGCCGCCGGTGTTCAGCTTTTCCTCCGCCCGCGGCATGGCGATCGCGCACCGGATCGGCGAGCTGTTTCGCGACACGGTTCAATGCTTCTACCGCGGTGCCCACGGCGAGACCGCACGTTACGTTCTGCGCATCGAGCAGAATTACTATCTGCTCCAAACGGAAAACAGCGTCCCGCGCTACAGACGCATCGGGCTTTCCGATCGTTTGTTGCAGACGCTGGGCGAAGCACAGAGATCCTTCAGTCCGGTCGTGATCGATCGGTACGCGACGGATAGTCCATTGCTGGACCGCCTGATGCAGCGCAACCGCCCGGACGTAGTGCAGGTGTTCTTGCAGCTAAACGGCGTCAGCGCGGAAGTGTACGTGCTCGATGAAAAGGGGTCGCTGTTTTTTCAGACCACCGGCTACTACAGCGAGACGACTTTGATCAGCCAGTTTCAACGCTTTCTGGATTCGGCGATCCATCGCTGCAACGCTACGGAACGCAACCCGCAAGACACGCATATCGCCGCTGAGGTCGAGTATTACCGCGTGTCGCGCGACTCGACCGGTCAGACCTACACCGAAGTCCTGAGTCACCGCTCCACGTCGACCACGCTCGATTATCTGAGCGTGCAGGTCATGAGCGTGCAGTCCGGTTCGGATGCCGCGGTGTACTCACTGTTTTGCCACGGGCAGGAATTTTCTTCGCTCGAGCATGGCGATAAAGTATTCCATCGCGTAGCCGAATACGTTCTGGCCCATCGCAGCGACGCCCGACGGTACCCCATTTATATCACCGACGCAGACGTGAGCCGCGCATTGCTCGGCGCGGACGGCAGCGTCGAACTGCAAACCGTGCACTACTTGAACTACAAGAAGACCATCGAAGCGCGTCTGAACCGGGCCCTGGAAACCCTATAACTCATTCAGCACTACGCACGTCATCGAAGATCGAGTGCAGATCCGCCTGCCAACGGCTGAACACCGCCTGGAGCTTCGATCCTGGAAAGAACTCGGCGAAGCGCGCCGGATCGGACGCCACCAACAACGTCTGATCTTGCTCGGCGAAAATCGCCACCTGTAGCGGCAGGTAGGGGATCAATTCCGGATGCTCGGCGGTGAGCTGGTCGATTTCCGGTTTCTTGCCGAAGAACACGACCCGATATTTGTCGGTCTTGAAGCCGGATCTGGTCAAGCCGATATCGACCCGCTGTACTCGCGACACGGTGTAACCATGATCCCGAATGGCATTCTGCAGCGTTGCCATTGCCTCTGGAAACGCCTGTTCGGATCGAACCATCAACAAGTCTTCGGCACGTACCGGCAAACTCATCCAAAATATCAGCGCAAGCAAAAGCCATGTCCGGGGATGGATGAGCGCAATCACAACGTCGCCTCCTCGAGTATGCTTTGGTAGAGCCGCGCCATTTCCGAACACACGCGGTCCAGTTCCTCGTTATTGAACAGGCGTGACAAGGTCTTGGGATTAATCGCCATGACTTGCACCTTGCCATGCCGCTCCACCACGGTCACACGGCATGGCAGGAACAGACCCACGCGCGGATCGATGGCCAGTGCGTCGTTGAGAATATTGAAGTTGCAAAAGTAGACAATCACCGCACGCTTGTTTTCCTGCCCCTCGGGCACAAAACCGCTGTCAAAGTACTGTTCGCGAATGATGCGAAAATTCTTTCCCACCACCGCTTGCTTGACGTTGGCGATGGTTTCTTCCAGCGAATAGGGGGAATCGAACACTGTGGTCGGCTCGGACGGGGTGGGCGGCGCCGCCACCGGGTGATTCAGTGTGCGCACAAAGGCGACCACGTCGTTGATATCCTGCTCGCTCATCCCGTGGGTGCGAAACGAGACCATTGGGGTGCCGGGCCGGCCGTTCATCAGGGTCGACTTGATCATTTGATCGGAGGCCGCGGCCTGAAAGCCGGGATTGTTCAAGGCCGGGGCGATGATGGGCAAATCCCGCGGCCGTGAGAACGTCACGCCCGTGCCCTTACCGCCGCCGCCCTCGGGGCCGTGACACGCGGCGCAGCGCTGGGCGAACAGCTCCGCGCCATGGCGCGCGTCCCCTGCGACCCGGGCGTCGCTGAAGGTCGGGGCGGAGCCGGTGGACCAACCACGCAAATGGGCAACGATGGCGTCGATCTGGGCATCGCTTAGCTGCGCAAACGCCGGCATCACCCGCCCGGGCCGCCCACGACGAATTGTGGTTCGCAGATAACGGTTGCTGACGCTGTCGAGAAAGGCCGGCAGCGCCAGTGGAATACCCACACCGCCGCCGCCGTCGAGGCCGTGACAGGCGGCACAGTGGCGCGCATACAATTCGCCGCCGTCGGGCGCGGCCCAGACGAGATTCGTCAGCAGGCACAGCGCGAACGCGGTCAGGAATCGTTCAAGCATGGGATCGGACCTCGGCTCATCATTACGAGTGTCAGGCATTATGCACGCCTTTCCAGCCAGCGTTATTGACCGGGATCAAATGCCCTCGGCGCATGTGTGAGGTCCGCCGGCGTGTCCACATCCAAGAGCACGCCCGGATCGTCGACCTCCACTTCAACAACGTGGCCGGCGTTGGCGAGCACGTCGCGCGCTCCCACACCACCGTCCAGCTGCAGCAACCGATCGCGGAACTCGACCGCAAAAGCGACCGGGTGGCCGCGCCGGTTCTGAAAGCGGGTAGCGGCAACGCCGGCGCCGCCGGTCAACGCGGCGACCACGGCGGCGATGGAGGACGGACGCAGCCACGGCATGTCGGCAAGCGCCACCACCCAGCCGGCGGCGTCCCGACTCGCGGCAACGCCCGTTGCGATGCTGCTCCCCATGCCCCGCTGCGGTTGCGGATTGACCACCGTGTGCGCGCCGCAGGTGCGTAATAGTTGCGCCAGCGGACCTTGGCCGTCGGCCACCACGGCAATAACGTCGGGCAGTACCTGCAGTAAATGGCGCACCGCGAGCGCGGCAATGGGATCGTCCCGAACCCGGGCCTCGAGTAATTTCGGCGCCCCGTAGCGCCGGGCCGACCCCGCAGCCAGCAGCAACCCTTGAATCACTGCGCCGCCAGCTTGGGCGCGGCGCCTGCAGGCGTGGCGCGCACCAATTGCACACCGTTACGTTGCGCCACCAAGTCAGCGGCGATGGCCAGCGCGATCTCTGCCGGCCGGCGGCTGCCCAAGGGCAGACCGACGGGCCCGTGGAGCCGCATCAGGCCGGCCGCGCTGACGCCGATCTGCGCCAGGCGCCGCCGCCGCGCCGCGTTGCTGCGTTGCGAACCCAGGGCACCGACGTAATAGGCCCGGCAGTCCAACGCCTCCATCAGCGCCATGTCGTCGAGTTTCGGATCGTGGGTAAGCGCAACCACGGCGCTGCGCGGATCGTCCGCAAGCTCCCGGACGGTGTCGTCGGGCATGCTGCGCACGAAGCGGATCTGGGGCAACTGCCAGCTGCGCTGATAATCCTCGCGGGGGTCGCAGACCACCACTTCAAAGTCCAGGGCCAGTGCCATTTGCGCCAGGTAATAGCTGGGTTGGCCGGCACCGATGATCAACAGCCGCCATGCCGGGCCGAAGATCTGGTACAGGTCGCGACCGTCGAAACGGAAGCCGGCGTCGGATCGTGCCGGGCCGAGGCTGACCTCGCCGGTGGCCAGACACAGATGGCGGCGGATCGGCTGCCGCGATCGGATGGCCTCGATCAACTTGCGCAGGGGCGCTTCGGCGCTGAGGGACTCCACGATCAGCTTAAGGCGCCCGCCGCAGGGCAAGCCCAGGCGACGGTTTTCCTCGGAAGTGACGCCGAATTCGTGGATCGCGGGCGCCGTTGGGGTTGTCTTCAGCAGGCGTTCGGCCAGGATCGCCTCGACACAGCCACCGGACACAGAGCCCACCATTGCCCCGTCGTCACGCAGCGCCCACAGCGCACCCTGGGGGCGCGGCGAGGATCCCCAGGTTTCGGCGACCGTCGCCAGCCATGCAGCGTGGCCGCGCTGCAACCACGCGGCCGCGGTTTCGAGCACGTTCAAATCGGCGCTGTCCACCCCTCTGCCTCCGGGTGTCGGGGATTCAAGAATAAGCCAACGTGCCTTCGCCGCAAGCGCCGGGATCCGGCGCAGCCGCTGCGGCAGCGTTTACAGTGACAAGCGGCGCCGCAACCAGGCGCCGATCGTCGTCAACTGTTCCGCACTGATCGAGTGGCCCATGGCCAGGATCTGAAACTCCACATCACAGCCGTACTGCAGCAATCGGTCCCGCGACAGGTGCGCCACTTGCAGGGACACGACCGGATCGTCCCGCCCGTGCATCATCAAGATGGGCGTCCGGCGCCGTGCCGCCACCGCCTCGTCCTGCAAGCGGTCCGCCAGCGGCAACCAGGCCGACAGCGCCAATATTCCCGCCAACGGCTCGGGACTGCGCAAACCGGCGTGCAGGGCGACCGCGCCGCCCTGTGAGAAGCCCGCCAGCACGATGCGCTCGGGGGCGACACCACGCTCGACCTCCCGCTCTACCAGCCGTTGCAGGCGCTCGGCGCTGTCGCGCACCCCCGGTTCGTCCTGGGGCGCATCCCCTTCCAGCCCGCAGATATCGAACCAGGCGCGCATCTCAAGGCCGTTATTGACCGTCACGGGCCGCACCGGCGCGTGGGGAAACACGAAGCGCACGGCTGCGCCGGCGGGCAGCTCCAGCAGCGGGATGACCCCTTCGAAGTCGTAGCCATCGGCGCCCAGGCCGTGCAGCCAGATGACGCTCGCTCGAGCCGCCTGGTCGGGTTCCACTTCAATGCGATCGTCTTCGACGTTCAGCTGCATGTGCTCCCCAATCACTACAAAGAAAACGGCGGCGGCATCCGAAGATACCGCCGCCGCGGTCCATCCACTACATGATAGGCGAGATCAGGCTTTGATCTCGAAGCTCTCGGACTCTTTCTCGCCCTTGTTGTCGACCCAGGAGATGGTGATCTTGTCACCGGCCTTGGCGCCCTTGAACTTGAAGAACAAGTAGGGGTTTTTGGAAACCGCCGGGCCCCACAGGCAGTCGAGCACATTCTTGCCGCTGTGATCGACCTTCAGCTCCTGGATGAAATGGGCCGGAATCGGCTTGCCGGTGGCCTTGTCTTTACGCAGACCCGTCTCCATCGGATGACTGATCAGCGCCTTGACCGTAGTGGTGTCGCCCTGTACCTGGGCACGTGCTTTGATACCTGACATTGTCGTGTCCTCTGTTCAATCCTTGCCGTTGACTTGCGCCTGGGCCCTTAACCGCCGCAGCCGCCAATGGTGACCTTCACTTCCCGGCTGGCGCTGTAGAGCTTGCCGCCGGAGCGCACCACCGCGATGATGTTGGAGGTCTTGGCCACCTTGATGCGGGTGCCCACGAAAGGCTCGGTGTTGGAGGCCAAGTTGAAGCTCGCCGCCAGCGGCGAGGCGTTCTTTTCGGCGAGAATGGAAATCGATTCCACGTTGGGTAGGCTCGAAGAGACCGTCACACCGACCACCGCGCCATTCTCGGCAATCGGCGGGGCTTTGATCTCGATGTCGTTGCTCTGGCTCGCATCGCCTTTGCCTGTCAATGCCTGCAGCGCCGCGTCCACGCTCTTGGCATCGAAAGCCTTCTCAGGCCACGCCGCCAACACCATCCGCGGCGTCAGCAGACCGGCACCGGCCGCTACACCGACCACGCTCGCAGCCAGCGTACCCCTCAGCAAGGTTCTGCGTTTGATATTTGCGTTCATCTATCTGACTCCTCAAGTTATCCGCAAATCCACACGGACCAGACAAGGCAAGTCCTGTACCAGACCCGGTTAATATTGGTTTATTAGCATGTTAGCCGCGCGCATCGGCCCCAGGAAGCCATCCTGGCCTTGCATTCTGCAACGCCTTAATTGCAAATTCAACGATCCTCTTCGTCCGAGTGCGGCAGCAGCCCCTGCTTTTGGTATTGCTGCAGCTTGCGCCACAGGGTCGATTTGTTGATGCCGAGAGTCGCCGCGGTGCGCTCCCGGTTCCCCTCGTGCTGGCCGAGGATTTTCAGGATATAGCGGCGCTCCAGTTCCTCCAGGGTGGGATCTCCGCGCTCCAGATCGGCCTTAGCCGCACCGCCCCCCGGCAGCGCGCTGACATGCAGTAACGGCTGATCCGCCAAGGCGATGTGGCGCTCCACCAGATTGTGCAACTCGCGGATATTGCCCGGCCAATGGTAATCGCACAGGCGCGCCATCGAATCCGCATCGAAGCCGGTCACTTCGCGATGGTAGCGCGCGGCCACAGCGTCCACGAAATGCTGGATCAGCAACGGGACATCATCGCGCCGCTCGCGCAAGGGCGGCATGTGGATCTGCACCACGTTCAGACGATGGTACAAGTCGTGGCGGAAGGTGCCCTCTGCCACCATCTGCTCGAGATCACGGTTGGTGGCCACCAGAAACCTGACGTCGATATCGATCGGTCGGATGCCCCCCACGCGAGTGACTTGCTGCGCCTGCACCACCCGCAGCAGTTTGGTCTGCATGGCATCGGAGATATTGCCGATCTCGTCCAGGAAGACCGTGCCGCCGCTGGCGGCTTCCAAGAGGCCCTGCTTGGCCTGCGCGGCACCGGTGAAGGCGCCTTTTTCATGGCCGAACAGCTCCGACTCCAGCAGGGTGTCGGTCAAGGCGCCGCAGTCGATGACTACGAACGGCCGGTCGGCGGCGTCACTGTGGCCGTGGATTGCGCGTGCCGCCAATTCCTTACCGGTGCCTGACTCGCCCTCGATGATCACATTGCAGCGGATGTCGGCAACCTTCTCGATCATCGCCAACGCGCGGCGAATGGCGGCAGATTGTCCGAGCATGCCGAAGCGGTCGCCCTGCTGGCGCAATTGCCGGCGCAGAATCTTGTTTTCCTGACGCAGGCGAGTGCGTTCGAGCGTGTTTTCGACCTGAATCACAAGCTCGTCCATGTCGAACGGCTTCTTGATGAAGTCGGTGGCGCCCATGCGCAGCGCTTCGATGGCGTGATCGACACTGGTATAGGCGGTGACGATGATGACCGGCACGTCGGCGTCATGACTGCGCACTTTTGCCAGCAGCTCGATGCCGGTCATACCGGGCATGCGCAGGTCCGAAATCACCAGGTCGGCGCCGTGGTGCTCGAAGTATTCCAGAGCCTGGCGCGGATCGCGGAATACGCGGCAATCGAACGGGGCATCCGCGGTGAAGCGCAGCATCAACTCGCCGGCTTTGACATCGTCGTCGACGAACAATATCAATGGCTGGTCATGCACGCATTCGCACCTGCTGCTTATTCACACGGTGTCGGATCGGCGCGTCGCGCTGCCGCTATGGCGCCGCAATGGCAGATGTATCCGCGCTGCCACGCCGCCATCACTCTGATTTTCCAGGCTGAGCGTTCCGTTGTGGTGCTCGATGATGCCAAGACTGATGGACAGCCCCAGGCCGCTGCCTTCGCCGACTGCTTTGGTAGTGAAGAACGGATCGTAAACCCGCGCCATGTTCGGCTCGGCGATTCCCGGACCACGATCGCGCACTTCCAGTTCGAGCGCGGCGGCATCGCAGCGCACATGCACCGTCACCGTACCGCCTGCCGGGCTCGCTTGAATGGCGTTGAGCAACAGATTGACCAAAACCTGCTGCAGTTGGTGGCGGTCCCCGTCGAGTTCGCATTCTACTTCGATCAACTGCTGTAGTTGAATGCGCCGTTCGGCGGCTGCCTGCTGTACCAGACTGATGGTTTCGTGCACCCACGGCGCCACTGAGAAACGAGTGTAGTGGGGCGGGACCTGACGGGCGAAATTAAGCACGCTCCTGATGATCGCCGACGCCCGCAAGGCTTCCTCGCGCAGCGAATCCAGGTCGCGCCTGACGCCTTGCGCATCTTCCGGCAGGGAACGCCCGATCAATTTCGCGTACGACAGAATGTTGTTCAAGGGATTGTTGATTTCATGGCCGATGCCCGCCGCCATCTGGCCGATGCTGGCGAGCTTGGCGCTCTGCAACATCATGCTCTGCGCCTGGTCGCGCTCGTCGCGGGCTCTGGCCAATGTCTCCGCCATGTAGTTGAATGAATTTCCGAGTTGCCGCAGTTCGTCGGCGCCCGCAGTCTGTACGCGCGCATCGCGATTGCCATCAGCATAGTTCTTCAACGTGGTGGCCATGGAAACGATGGGCGCAGCGACATTGCGCGCGCCCACGTGGGCAAGCCAGAGACTGATCAACAGTGCCATCGCAGCGAACACGAAAATACCGAAGCGAATGCGATTGAACGGCGCGCTGATCTCCGCCTGACCTACCCGCGCTGCGAGTACCCAGCTTACCAGCTGATTCGGATAGGGCAGGTATTCCGCGTAATAGATACGCGAACGGCCATCCGCCAACAGCAGATCGCCGTACGGCTTGCGCTGCACGGCCTTCCACATCCGCCCGCGGTCGATCGCGCGCAGGTTCGCCGGCAGCGCGTCGGCGCGCGTCATTCGTAAACCGCCGCGGTCGTCATACAGTATCGCGCCGTCGCGGTCGCTTTCATCGGGACTGATTTCTGCCAGCAGCAGGGTCGCGCCGTGGGCCCGGCTCGCAAGCTCCAGAATGCGGTCGATCTGTTCGCCCGAATAATCCGCCAGCAGATACCCTACGACGGCATCGTCGCGGATCAACGGCACCACGGCGCTGAGCATTGGCGGTCCCCGCACACCGTCCCGATCCCAGCGGCTCTCGGGCAGCTGCACGAAACTCAGTTCGTTGGCGGGCAGCGCGCTCAAGCGTCGCGCGAAGCGATCATCGTCCAGTTCGTTTTCGGCATAGGGCATGCTCTCGATGCCTTCCTGAGTGCCGACCGCGGAACGGGCAAAGCTCACCTTGACCATGGTGTTGGCCTTGAGATCCAGCACCCGCAAGGTATGGAAATTCGGCACCACGCCCTGCAGCGCCTTGAGGAATTCCTTCAACCGCTCTCCGCGCTCGAAAAAAGTGGGGTGCAACTCGCCCTGGGCGGCGCGTTCCAGCACCGGCAGGTACTGCCGCATGTCCGGAGCGCTGGCCAGGGACAGCACCAGCTGCCGTTCGTAATAGAGACTGCGATCGATTTCCGAGAGGATGCTGCTGAGGCTGGAGTTCACGTCCTGGGCGACGCTCGTGCGGTACAGGCGCTCGCTGTATGCGGTGGCGCCGAGCACCAGTGCGCTCAAGGGCAGGAACGTCGCCCAAAACACCCAGAGAAATATATTGGTCTTGAGACGCACTGCTGTCCTGAATACAAACGCTCCGCGTGCCGCAACCGCTACTCTAGGTCAATCGGCGGCGCCTGAATACTGCAGCCATAGGCAGGCGAGCCGACGCTCCCGTATAATCGCGTTTTGTCTGCGACTACGGGCATCGACATGAAGTATTGCTGGGCAAACGTGCTGTTCTGGGTCGTCGTCGCGGTACTCGGCGTCGGCGCCATGCTCGCGGGCTGCGGTCAGAAAGGTCCGCTGTACCTGCCGGATCCGCAACACAAACAACAGATCCGCGACAAAAGCTGAGCGCCGAGCGAATTCCCATGGATCATTTCCACTACCACAGCGGATGCCTGTTCGCGGAACGGGTCGCGCTGGACGACATTGCACGCGTCCACGGCACGCCGTGCTACGTCTACTCTCGCGCCACAGTGGAACGACACTGGCAAGCCTTCGAACAGGCATTGGCGGGGCACACGCATCTGATCTGTTACGCGGTCAAGGCCAACAGCAACCTCGCAATACTGAATGTGCTGGCGCGCCTCGGCTCTGGTTTCGATATTGTCTCGGGGGGCGAGCTGGAACGGGTGCTGCGCGCCGGCGGCGACCCGGCGCGCACCGTATTTTCCGGAGTCGGCAAGACCGAAGCCGAAATCGTCCGTGCGCTGGAGGTTGGCATTCGCTGTTTCAATGTCGAGTCGGAGTCCGAACTGCTGCGCATCGATCGGCTGGCGGGGGCTGCCGGCACCCGTGCGCCGGTATCGTTGCGGGTCAATCCGGACGTCGACGCCCAGACTCATCCCTACATCTCCACCGGTTTGAAGGAAAACAAGTTCGGCGTCGACATCGAGCGCGGCTTCGAGCTATATCAACGGGCCGCGGCACTGGCGCATCTGCAGGTCGAGGGCATCGATTGTCACATCGGCTCGCAGTTGACCCGCGTATCACCTTTCGTCGATGCACTCGACCGGGTCCTGGCGCTGGTCGATCGTCTGCGAGATTCGGGTATCGCCCTGCGGCATTTGGATATCGGCGGCGGCCTCGGCATCCGCTACCGCGACGAACAGCCGCCGCAACCCGCCGACTATGTGCATGCGCTGCTACAGCGGGTCGCCGACCGGGAGCTGGAGATTTTGCTCGAGCCCGGCCGGGCCATTGTCGGCAACGCCGGCATCCTGCTGACCCGGGTGGAGTACCTCAAGGCGACAGCGGATAAACGCTTCGCCATCGTCGACGCCGCCATGAATGATCTGATCCGCCCGGCGCTGTACGACGCCTGGCAGGAGATCGTGCCCGTCACGCCCCGCGAAGACGGCGCAGTCGCGGCCTGGGACATCGTCGGGCCGGTATGCGAAACCGGCGACTTTCTCGGCAAGGACCGCAGCCTGGCGCTGGCGGAAGGCGACCTGCTGGCCGTGCGCTCCGCGGGTGCGTATGGCTTCGCGATGAGTTCCAACTACAACACCCGGCCGCGGGCCGCGGAAGTGATGGTGGACGGCGATCATTCCCACTTGGTGCGCCGTCGCGAAACGCTGGCGGAGTTGATGGCCGGTGAATCGACCTTGCCCGATTGAGCCGGTGATTGCCGTGCCAGACCACCTTCCGCAGCGTGTCCCCGAACCGGAATTGATGGACGAGCCGCAACAGGCGGCGGCGTACGCCGGCGCCGATTTCGAGCAACCCCATTCCCACTTCATGACGCTACTGCGGGAATCCATGAACGGGCCGGAATTCGTCGGTCGCCTCGCCGATCTGGGCTGCGGCACAGGTGATATCACGGTGCGCCTGGCACGTGCCTTCCCCAGCTGCCGGATCGACGCCGTAGACGGCGCGGCAGCGATGCTCTCCCATGCCGAGACGGCGCTGCAGGCGGCGGGTCTCGCCGAGCGGGTTCGACTGGTGCACGGCCGGCTTCCCGAAGCCGTGCTGCCTGAATCCAGCTATGAGGGCGTAGTCAGCAATAGCCTGCTCCACCATTTGCACGATCCGCTGGTGCTGTGGCGCACGGTGCGCCGCATCGCCGCTCCGGGCTGCCAGGTGTTCATCATGGATCTCATGCGCCCCGAAAGTCGTGCGCAGGCCCGGGATCTGGTCGCCGCCAATGCCGGTTCCGAGCCTGAAATCCTGCGCCGCGATTTCTTCAACTCACTGCTCGCCGCGTTCCGACCCGCGGAAATCGAGCGTCAGCTTGGCGAGGCCGGGATCTCGGGACTCGAGGTACGGGCGGTCAGCGATCGCCACCTGACGATCCACGGACGATTGTCATGAGCCATTTCGAAAATCCTTCGTCAGACACCATTCGTGCGCTGTTGCAACAGACCCGCAATATCGCCGTGGTGGGCCTCTCGCCCCGTCCCGACCGGCCCAGCCACCAGGTTGCGGCGTCCTTGCAGCGGTTCGGTTATCACATCATCCCGGTGCGTCCCGCCGTGAACGAAGTACTGGGTGAACCCGCCTACCGGGATTTGCACGAGGTGACCGAGCCCGTCGATCTGGTGAATGTATTTCGCGCACCTCAGCACGTGGATGAAATCGTCAATACCTGCATTGCATTGAAGCTCCCGGCGCTGTGGTTACAGGACGGCGTCGTCGACCACGAAGCTGCTCGGCGGGCCCTTGCCGCGGGGATCACCGTCGTCATGGACCGCTGCATCTACCGAGATTATCTGGCGTTGATGACGTAGCCTTGGCATCGGAGACAATGAGACAACCGCCATGCAGATCCGCTTTACCAAAATGCACGGGCTGGGCAACGACTTCGTCGTTATCGACGGCGTCAATCAGTCCTTCGTTCCGGAACCGGAGCAGATCCGCTTTTTAGCCGACCGGCGCTTCGGCGTGGGTTGCGATCAGGTGTTGCTGGTGGAACGGGCTCGCGCGGAAGGCGCGGATTTCGGCTACCGGATCTTCAATGCCGACGGCGGCGAGGTGGAGCAGTGCGGCAACGGCGCGCGTTGTTTCGCCCGGTATGTGCACGATCACGGCCTGAGCAGCAAAAACCCCATTGTTGTGGATACCCGCTGCGCCCGCCTGAGCCTGCAGCTGCGTGACGATGGCCAGGTCACAGCGGACATGGGCGTGCCGCAGTTGGAGCCGCCACGGATTCCCTTCGATGCCTCGGATACCGCGCCGGAATATACCCTTGAGATCGACGGCCGAGCTTACCGCATCGGGGCCGTGTCCATGGGCAACCCCCACGCGGTGCTGCAGGTTGAAGATGTGGACCAGGCGCCGGTGGCGACGCTCGGTCCGCAACTGGAATCCCATCCGCGCTTTCCCCAGCGGGTCAACGCGGGCTTTCTGCAGATTGTCGATCGCGGCCACGTGCGTCTGCGCGTTTACGAACGCGGCGCCGGCGAGACCCTGGCCTGCGGCAGCGGCGCCTGCGCAGCGGTCGTGGCCGGCCGCGTACAGGATCGCCTGGATGCCGAGGTCGCGGTCGATCTACGGGGTGGGCGTCTTATGATAAGCTGGCCCGGTCCAGGACATTCGGTCACGATGACCGGACCGGCGACCACCGTGTTTGAGGGTCAGATCGAATTATGAGTACACAGCCCGATCAGGAATACGCCGAAGACGAGCTCGCCGAAAATCGGGTCGCGCAATATCTGCGCGATCACCCCGAGTTCTTCCTACGCAACGCCGAAGTTGCGCTGCAGCTCCAGATCCCGCACGAGTGTGGCTCGGCGGTGTCGCTGGTGGAGTATCAGATCAGCGTCCTGCGAGATCAAAACCGCCAGCTCAAACGCAAGCTCAAGGAGCTGGTGCAGACGGGGCGCGAAAACGATCGCCTCAGCGAGCGCATACTCGGGCTGACGCGTTCGCTGTTGGCGGCGGAAAGCTTGGAGTCGACCCTCGCTGCGGTACAGCAGTCCATGACCGGCGAATTTCACGCCGACGCCCTGTCGTTACGGGTGTTCGGCAGTCCGCAGGAGGCTGGTGAATTCGCGCCTTGCATGCTGGACCGGGACGATCCGGCACTGGCGCCGTTCAGTGCTTTTTTCAAATCCAATCGACCGCTGTGCGGACGCCTCAAACGGGCACAGCTCGAATTACTGTTTCCGGACGACGTGGACGCCATCGGCTCGGCAGCACTGGTCGGTTTGGGCGATCACGCCCGTTTCGGCCTGATGGCCGTGGGCAGCAGCGACGAAAGCCGGTTCCATCCGGCCATGGGCACCCTGTATCTGAGCCGCATGGGCCTGTTGATCGGCTATTCCCTGCGCCGCTACCTGGGCGAACCCGCCGCGGATGGATGAAGCGCTGCGCGCGGACCTGGACAGCTTCGCGACGCACATTGCCCACGAGCGCCGCCTGGCGCCGCTGACCTGCAGCCACTACCGCCGCCACCTCGACCGATTCGCGCTGTTCTGCACCACCGCCGGCATCGACGACTGGGCCGCGGTGGATGTGCATCGGGTGCGTGCGTTCGCCGCCCGTGAGCATCAGCGCGGCAGTTCCGGCAAGACCCTCCAGGCGCGGCTCGCCGCCATCCGCGCGCTGTTCAATTATCTGCTGCGGGAAGGGCGGGTCCGCCACAATCCCGCTCAAGACGTGCGGGCTCCCCGGAGCGGCCGCAAATTACCTAATGCGCTCGATGTGGATCAGGTTTCTCACTTGCTGCAAAACGTGAACGCGGGCGACCCCCTGGCGTGCCGCGATCTCGCAATGATGGAACTGCTGTATTCGTCCGGCCTGCGCCTGGCCGAGCTGGTGGCGGCGGACGTGTCCGACCTGGATCGCCGGGAAGGATTGATCCAGGTGACCGGCAAAGGCGCCAAAGACCGCATCGTGCCGGTGGGCCGCATGGCCTTGGAGGCGGTCGAAGCGTGGTTGCGAGTGCGGGCTGAAATCGCATCCGCCGAGCAGACTGCACTGTTCGTCAGCCGCACCGGCCGGCGGGTCGGCGCCCGCAACGTCCAGGAACGGCTCCGGCGTTGGGGACTGCGCCAGGGGATCGCCGGGCGCGTCCACCCCCACAAACTGCGCCACTCCTTTGCCAGCCATATGCTCGAATCCAGCGGTGATCTGCGCGCCGTCCAGGAGCTGCTGGGGCATTCCGACATCAGCACGACCCAGATCTACACTCACCTGGACTTCCAGCACTTGGCCGCTGTGTATGACCAAGCCCATCCCCGCGCAAAAAAGAAGGACTCTTCCTGAGCCTGCGGCGCCTGCTGTCGCGCCACCTTGCTCCGCAGCCGTGCTGCCCTCACATCTGCCGAACGCGGCCGAGCCGTACGCCATAGCGGTGCTATGCTGCGGTGCGCGGTAACCTCACTGGACATCTCCTGATTAGCATGTCCTGATTCAGTTACAATTCGTGCCCTTGAGCGCGATTTGGGAGCGAGCAGTGGAGCAGTATCGGGGAACAACGATCTTGTCGGTGCGACGCGGCGACAAAGTCGCCATCGGCGGCGACGGCCAGGTTTCGCTGGGCAACACCGTCATGAAGGGCAACGCCCGCAAGGTACGGCGCCTTTATCACGACAACGTCATCGCCGGTTTCGCCGGCGGCACCGCGGACGCCTTCACCTTATTCGAACGGTTCGAGGGTCAACTGGAAAAACACAGCGGCAACTTGACCCGGGCGGCGGTGGAATTGGCCAAAGAATGGCGCACCGATCGCGCCCTGCGCCGGCTGGAAGCGCTGCTGGCAGTCGCCGATTCCACGACCTCCCTGATCATCTCCGGCAATGGCGATGTCATCGAGCCCGAACAAAGCCTGATGGCGATCGGCTCCGGCGGTCCGTTCGCGCAATCCGCCGCCCGGGCACTGCTGGAGAATACCGAACTGGATGCGCGCAGTATCGTCGAGCGCGGTCTCAATATCGCCGCCGATATCTGCATCTACACCAATCACAATCTCACCATCGAAGAACTGGATGCCACCCCCGGCGGCCGCTCCTGACAGCGATGGCATAAGGTTTCGAAACGTTTATGTCGGAAATGACCCCCAGAGAGATCGTCCAGGAACTGGACAAGCACATCATCGGCCAGGACGCTGCCAAACGCGCCGTGGCCATTGCCTTGCGCAATCGGTGGCGTCGAATGCAGGTGGATGAAAGCCTGCGCAACGAAATCACCCCCAAGAACATCCTCATGATCGGTCCCACCGGCGTCGGCAAAACCGAGATCGCCCGGCGCCTCGCGCGCCTGGCGAACGCACCATTCATCAAAGTCGAGGCGACCAAATTCACGGAGGTCGGATATGTCGGCCGTGACGTGGAATCGATTGTGCGCGACCTGGTCGACGTGGCCATCAAAATGGACCGTGAAGCGGCTATGGGCAAAGTGCGGCATCGTGCCGAAGACGCCGCCGAGGAACGGGTGCTGGACGCGCTGTTGCCACGCGCCCGCGGCTTTGGTTTCGAACCCGATGACAAGCAGGATCACGAAGAGGAGTCGGCGGCGCGCCAGAAGCTGCGCAAGCGCCTGCGCGAAGGCCAACTGGACGATCGCGAAATCGAAGTGGAACTGTCCGCTTCAAGTCTGGGCGTTGAGATCATGGCGCCGCCCGGCATGGAAGAAATGACCAATCAGCTCCAGGGCCTGTTCCAGAATCTGTCCGGCGGCCGCACCAGCAACCGCAAAGTCAAAGTCAAAGACGCGCTGGTTTTATTGCGCGACGAAGAAGCGGCGAAGCTCATCAACGAAGAAGAACTCAAGCACAATGCGCTGCGCAATGTCGAGCAGAACGGCATCGTGTTCCTCGACGAGATCGACAAAGTGGCCAAGCGTTCCGAGCACGGCGGACCGGATGTATCGCGCGAAGGTGTGCAGCGCGATCTCTTACCGCTGGTGGAAGGCAGCACCATCAGTACGAAATACGGCATGGTGCGCACAGACCACGTGCTGTTCATCGCCTCGGGCGCATTTCACTTGTCCAAACCGTCCGATCTCATTCCGGAGTTGCAGGGACGATTGCCCATTCGGGTGGAACTGGAAGCCCTGGGCAGTGACGATTTCGTGCGTATCCTCACCGAGCCCGATGCTTCCCTCACCGAACAATACGCCGCGCTGCTGGTCACGGAAGGCCTGCAACTGCAGTTCGACCCATCGGGCGTGCGTCGCATCGCCGAAATCGCGTTTCAGGTCAATGAGCGCACCGAGAACATCGGTGCCCGAAGGCTGCACACCATCATGGAACGGTTGCTGGAGGATCTGTCCTTCGATGCCGCCGATCGCCAGGGCGAAACCGTCACCATAGACGCCGATTACGTTGAACAACATCTGGCCGACGTTGCCCGCGACGAGGACTTGAGCCGCTACATACTTTGACCGCGGCGCGTGCGGAAAAGTGGCTGCGAATTTCTATTTGGAGATCAGACATGGCTTCACCGAAACCTACTGAAATCAATGTGCACACCAAGTCGAAGACCCTTGAGATCAGCTTCGACGACGGCGAGCACTTCACCCTGCCGGCGGAATATCTGCGCTGCTTCTCGCCTTCGGCGGAAGTGCAAGGTCATGGCCCCGGCCAGGAAGTGCTGCAAGTGGGCAAGGAAAACGTCAATATCGAGCAGGTGGATCCAGTTGGCAATTACGCCATCTGCATCCATTTCGACGACGGCCACAACACCGGCATCTATTCTTGGGATACGCTGTACAAACTGGGCAAGCAACACGACCACAACTGGCAGAACTATCTGCAACGCCTCGAGCAGGCGGGGCACAAGCGCAACGAGCCGCAGCGTCACTGAGCATAGCTCCGGCGTCTCGACGCAATGGTGAACGGAAATTGAGCAATCGCGAGTTGAACACATGAGCGACCAAAATCATCCCTCAGACACCGATTTCGGTTATCAGAAAGTGCCGTTCGAGGAAAAGGCGCAGCGGGTTGCAGGTGTGTTTCATTCGGTGGCAGAAAAGTACGACGTCATGAACGATTTGATGTCGCTCGGTATCCACCGGCTGTGGAAGCGCTACGCCATCGAGTTGAGCGGCGTCCGGCGCGGCCAACGGGTCCTGGATCTGGCCGGCGGGACGGGCGATCTCGCGCAGCGTTTTTCGCGTATGGTCGGCGACGACGGCGAAGTGGTGCTCGCCGACATCAACGGCTCGATGCTGGAACGCGGACGCAGCCGGCTGGTGGATGCCGGCGTCGTCGGCAATGTGCGTTACGTGCAGGCCAACGCCGAACATCTGCCGTTTCCCGACAATCATTTCGATTGCATCAGCATCGCCTTCGGCCTGCGCAATGTTACCGATAAACAAACTGCGCTGGCGTCAATGTACCGCGTGCTCAAGCCAGGCGGGCGCGTGCTGATTCTGGAATTCTCGACACCGGCGGTACCCGGTTTGAAACCGCTGTACGATTTGTATTCCTTCACGGTGCTGCCTTTGCTGGGGAGATTGGTGGCCGGTGACGCGTCCAGTTACCGTTATCTCGCCGAGTCCATCCGTGTGCATCCGGATCAGGAAACGCTCAAGAGCATGATGGAGCAGGCCGGGCTCGAGCGCTGCCAGTACTTCAATCTAAGCGGCGGCATCGTCGCCGTGCACCGCGGTTTCAAGCTCTGATTGCCGGACACTGGCGCCATGGAACTTCCACTCGCACTCACCGCCGCCTTCGAAACGGCCTGCAATCGCGTGCTCAGCCTGGATCCGAACAGCGCGACGCGGATGCGCGCGCTGCAAGGCAAAGTCATCGCTATCGCCGTGCGCGACTTGAATCTGCGTCTGTATCTGCTGCCCGGACCGGACGGTATGCAGGCGTTATCTCAGTACGAGCACGCCCCCGACGCCGTGCTGCACGCCACACCGGCAGCCTTGTGGAACCTGGCGCGCGGCGGTGAGGCGGCCCACATGATGCTGCGAGACGAGATCCGCGTCGAAGGCGATACCCAGCTCGGCCAGGACTTCAAGTCCCTGCTCGACCAGCTGGATATCGACTGGGAGGAACAACTGTCCAGCGTCCTGGGCGATGTCCTGGCACACCAGGTAAGCCGCAGTGTGCAAGCCGGCATGCGTTGGAGTGCAACGACTGTTTCCAGTCTGGAACAAGATGTCGGCGAGTTCGTGCAAGAAGAAGCGCGCCTGGCGCCAAGCGGGCCGGAGTTGACGCAATTCATGGACGACGTCGATGAGTTGCGCGCGGATGCGGATCGACTCGAGGCCAGGCTTAAGCGCTTACTCTCCAGGCTGGCCGATGCCAGCAGCAACTCGTGACAAGTAGCGCGGCTGTTGTATTGTCCTGGTTCGAGAACAACAAAACTTAGTGGCGGTCGGCAACCGACCGGTGCGACATTTCGGGAATAAGGTTTAGCGTGATACGTCCTGCCCAAGTTCTGCGATTGCTGTACATCAACGTGGTATTGGTGAGACATGGGCTCGACGAGCTGATCATGGCCACTCACCTGTTGCGCCCGATCCGGTTCCTCATTTATCTCGCGCCATGGTATTGGCTGCGCGGCAAGCGCGAGCCCAGGGGTGTGCGCATCCGCCGGGCGCTGGAAGACCTGGGACCGATTTTCGTCAAGTTCGGACAAATCCTCTCTACCCGCCGTGACTTGCTTCCGGACGACATCGCCGTTGAACTCGCGGGCTTGCAGGACCGGGTGGCGCCCTTTCCCGGCGCACAGGCGCGCGAGATCATCGAAAAGGCTTACGGCAAGTCGATTTCACAGTTGTTCGCGCAATTCGACGAAACACCCTTGGCCTCCGCCAGCATTGCCCAAGTGCACGCGGCCACACTCCCTGATGGACGTGAGGTGGTGGTGAAGGTGTTGCGCCCGAACATTGAACCGGTGATTCGCCGCGATGTGGGGCTGATGTATTACGTCGCCGGTCTGGCGGAGCGCTATTGGCGCGAAGCGCGCCGGCTGCGTCCCAGGGAAGTCGTCGCTGAATTTGAAAAAGTCATCTACGACGAACTCGATCTGGTGCGCGAAGCGGCCAACGCCGCACAGTTGCGGCGTAACTTCGAAGGCTCCGACTTATTGTACGTCCCCGATACCTACTGGCCCTATGCACGGCGCAATGTCATCGTCATGGAGCGTATATCCGGCATGCCCATCAGCGATGTCGAGAGTTTGGTCGCCCACGGCGTGGACCTGAAGTCACTCGCCGAGCACGGCGTCGAGATCTTCTACACCCAGGTATTTCGCCATAACTTTTTCCACGCCGACATGCATCCCGGCAATATTTTCGTGTCTCCCGGGGGCCGCTATATCGCCGTGGACTTTGGCATCATGGGCACCCTGAACCCGGATGATCAGCGCTATCTGGCGGAGAATTTCCTGGCTTTCTTCAACCGCGACTACCGGCGCGTCGCGGAGTTGCACCTGGAATCCGGCTGGGTGCCGGCCGACACTCGGGTAGACGAATTCGAGTCGGCGATCCGCACGGTGTGCGAGCCGAACTTCAACCGGCCATTGAAGGACATCTCCTTCGGCCAGGTATTGCTGCGGCTGTTCCAGACGGCCCGGCGCTTCAATATGGAGGTGCAACCGCAGTTGGTGCTGTTGCAGAAGACGCTGCTCAACATTGAAGGGCTCGGACGGCAGTTGTATCCGGACCTGGACTTGTGGAAAACCGCCAAGCCCTATCTGGAACGTTGGATGAGTGAGCAAATCGGCACCCGCGCTTTCGCGCGCCGACTTCGGACCAATTTGCCGATCTGGTCAGAGAAGGTGCCGGAACTGCCGGCACTGATGCATCAGTTTTTGCGCAACTCCATTCGCAGCGGCACGCCGGGGCAGGGCAATGTCCAGGGGTTGCAGGATGAATTACGCAAGGAGCTGCGTCGCGGCACGCAACGCGTCATCGTCACGCTGGTGGGGGTCGCATTGCTGATCGGCGCCGGACTCAACCTAGCCATCGAGCGCAACGCCGGCCATGGCTGGAGCGAGCTGTCGCCCGCGGTCTGGCTGTTGGCGCTGTGTGGATTCGCGATCACAGGCGCCGCCTATTGGCGCCGCTGAAGACGCCGACCACCGACCCGTGTTCAACGCCGCGGCCGCTGCAGCGCCGCCTCCACTTCTTCGCGCTTGTCGGCCCCTGCCAGCTGCTCGATCAAGTGCAATGCAAAGTCCATGGCCGTGCCCGGCCCTCGCGAGGTCGAGACCTTGCCGTCGCTGACCACCGCTTCCTCACGGTAGTCGACCTCCTGTAACTGCACCGAGTCCAGGGCGCCGGGAAAACTGGTCGCGCGCCGACCCCGCAACAGGCCTGCGCTGGCCAGCACCTTCGGCCCGGCGCAGATGGCTGCCGTATAGCGGTCGCGATTCGCCATGCTGCGCAGCAGTTCCGCGATTCTCGGGTCCGCGTTCAGATTGTCGGCGCCGGGCAGCCCGCCCGGTAACACGACCATGTCGTAATCGCGCTCGAGTGCTGCGTCGAGTTGTGTATCGGGAATCAACACGGTGCCGCGGGACGCACGCACCGGTTCGGCATCCAGACCGGCGGTCACGACTTCGATGCCGGCCCTGCGTAGCAAATCGATGATGGTTACTGCTTCGAGTTCTTCACAGCCTTGGGCGAGTGGTACGAGGACACGTGCCATGTGGGCTTTCCCTCCTGTCGCAGCTGAATCATTTCAGCCACCGACACCAAGCGCACGCCTTGTTCCTCCAGTGTCGGCAGCATGTCGGCCAATACCGTCAAGGTTCCGGGATGCGGATGGCCGATGGCAACGGCCGTGCCGTCCTGTTTCGCGCGCCGAATCAGTTCCCGGAACTGCCGCCGCACGGCGGCGGGCGAGGCATCATTGTCGAGGAACACATCGCGTTTGAGACTGGGCACCTCATTTTCCACCGCCACCTGCAACGCCACTGTAGCCCGTGTGGTCCGACTGTCGACAAAGAACAAATTGCCGCGGCGGTTGATTTCCTGCATCAACCACAGCATGTGCCCTGGATGACGGGTCAGCAGACTGCCCATGTGGTTATTGATGCCGACCGCGTCCGGCACCTTGGCCAGATCCTGCTGCAACGCCTGGACGAACTCATGATGGGTCATGTCGAGCCGCAGGCCACCCCGGTCGAGGGGACGCGCCTCCACGGTTTGCATCGGTAGGTGCAACATGACCTCTTTGTGATGGCTATGCGCCAACAAGGCCAAGCGGTGGGTATGGGCACTGTAGGGCAGAAACGAACAGGCGACCGGACCCGGCAGTTCAATCGCCCGGGTGCCCGCATCCATGCGTCCGCCGAGGTCGTCGATGATAATGGAGATCGCCGGCAGCGGAATACCGGCCGCCGGCGGCGTTGCCCCGTGCGCCCATTGCAGACACAGCAGTAGGCAAATCGCCGCCAACCATTTTCCCATGCGGGGTCCTTATTGCGCCGCCTCAGCCCGAGCCGGCACTTGCTGTTGGAATCGCTCGGCGATATTCAGCCCCTTGAGCAGATTCAACGCTTCGAACAACGGGTAATCCTTGGTCGCGAGGTCGCGGTCCGCTTCGGCCTTGGCAGCGGTGTCCTTCGCCTTCTCCTTGGCTTTCTGCTTTGCTTCGCTGCTGTTGATCAGATGGCGGCTGAGATCGCGCTCCTTGATCGGGTCGATCAGATCGGTGTCGGTGGCAGCCGCCACTTTCACGTGATCGACGCTGATATCCGGTGCGATACCTTCGGCCTGGATCGAGCGGCCGCTGGGGGTGTAGTAACGGGCCGTGGTCAATTTCACCGCAGTCCCGCCACGCAACGGCTGAATGGTTTGCACGGACCCTTTGCCGAAAGTTTTCTGGCCCATGATCACCGCGCGTTTGTGGTCCTGCAGCGCGCCGGACACGATCTCGGACGCGGAAGCCGAGCCGCCGTTGACCAGCACCACCATCGGTGCGCCGTTGGCAGCGTCGCCCGGTGTCGCATTGAACCGCAGCCGCGAATCCTCCACCCGACCTTCGGTATACACGATCAAGCCGCTGTCGAGAAAAGCGTCGGATACGGCGACGGCGGCACCCAGAACGCCGCCTGGGTTGTTGCGCAGATCCAGCACCAGGCCCTTGAGTTTGCCGCCCGATTCCTTGCGTAGCTCACTCACCGCTTTGAGTACGCTGTTGCCGGTTTTCGACTGGAAGGTGGTGATACGCACGTAACCGAAGCCCGGTTCAAGCATCCGGCTCTTGACGCTTTCGACTTTGATCACCGAACGAGTGATCGTGATGGTAAGCGGCTTCTCGGCACCTTCGCGCACGATCGTCAGCGTGATGTCGGTTCCCGGCTTGCCGCGCATGACCTTCACCGCTTCGGAAAGCGACATGCCTTTCACCGGCGTATCGTCCAGGCGAATGATCAGGTCGCCGGTCTTGACGCCGGCCCGTTCCGCAGGGGTATCGTCGATGGGGGAGATCACTTTGACGAAACCGTCTTCCATGCCCACTTCGATTCCAAGGCCGCCGAACTCGCCGGTGGTGCCGATCTGCAGATCCTTGAATTCCTCTTTGTCGAGATACGCGGAATGGGGATCCAGACCCGAGAGCATGCCGCGGACGGCGTTCTCCAGCAGGGTTTTGTCGTCGACTTCTTCGACGTAATCATTCTTGATGCGCGCGAATACATCGGCAAAAGAGCGCAGCTCTTCCAACGGGATCGTGCCGACGACGTTGTTTTCGTCGCGCTTCGCGAATACACCGGCGCCGATGCTGATAGAAGTGCCGAGCACGATACCGGACAACAGGACAAGCCAAGTACGAGTTTTAGACTGCATGATTCAAATGCTCCTGCAACGGCGACGGTGTTCGCTTCGCCCTGCGCTAGGATCCCTCAGAGGACATGTCGGGCAACATAGCACAGACGATGGATATCGGGAATTCCCTCAACGGCTTAGACCCACGATATTGCCGTGGGTTGCACGACACCACGTGACCGGGTTCACGGGTTCGCCGTCGTGGCGGATCTCAAAATATAGACCGGCGTCGTTGCGACCGCCGCTGTTGCCGACGGTGGCCACGGCTTCCCCGCCCTGGACCCACTCGCCGACATCCTTATAAAGGCTCTGGTTATGTCCATACAAGCTCATGAAACCGTTGCCGTGGTCGATGATGAGCAACAAGCCGTAGCCCCGCATCCAGTTGGCGAATGCCACACGCCCGCGAGAGACGGCCCGCACGTCGGTGCCTTGCTTGGCGCTGATCAGCACCCCACGCCAGCGCAGGCTGCCGCCGGCCCGAGCATCGCCGAAGCGGTCTAGCAGGCGGCCGCCGGCAGGCCAGGGGAGGTCGCCCTTCAATTTGGCAAACGGTTTGCCGTCTTGAAAATCCATCGGGATATCCGACAGCGCCTGCTGCAAGGCCTTGACCACTTGCTGCAGCTCCTGTTCGTTGTGCAGCATGTTCTGAAGCTTGCGGTCCTGGTCGTGCAACGTCGAGTCGATGGTCGCCAGCACATTCTCACGCTCTTCGCGACTGTTCTCCAGGGCCTGCTTCTGGTCCAGCTGGCGTTGCCGGAGCTTGGCGAGTTCCTGTTGCTGGGTGTCGATGGAAGCCCGCACTTCGTGCAGTGTTTGTAGCTGCTGCAATGCTTCCTTGATGCGGTGGGTACGGGAACGATTGAGGTAGTCGTAGTACACCAGCGCCCGCAGCACCGTGCTCGGGTCGCCCTGATTGAGCAGGATCTTCAACTGCTCCTGACGGCCCATGGCGTAACTGGCACGTATTTGCCGCGCCAGCGCTTGGCGCTGCGTCGAAAGCGTGGTGTCGAGGGCATGCTCACGGGCCTGCAGCGCGTCGAGGCGCTCGCTTCCTGCCTGCAAATCATGGTCGATTTTGTGCAGGGCCTGGGTCACGCGGCCGATGTGTTCCTCGACGTCCTGCAATTGTGATTGCACGCTGTCCTGGCGGCCGCGAGTGGTGCGCAACAACTTGCGCATGCCTTCGATACGGCCGCGCAGCTGTTCCAGTTCCTGGGTATGCTGCTGGACTTTCCCTTGCGCGGCGCCGACACAGATCGGCAGCGCCGACAACAGGGCCACGGGGAGGGCCAGGACGATCCAAGCACGCCGCCCGGGACGCAGGATCATCCTTCGGCCAGCGACACCAGGCAATGGCCGCTCATTTCAGTTGGAATCTCCAGCCCCATCAGCGTCAGCAGGCTCGGCGCCACATCCGCCAGGCAGCCGTTATCCAGCACGGTTGCTGCGCGCCCGATATACAGCAACGGCACAAGATTGGTGGTGTGGGCGGTATGGGCCTGGCCGGTGTCTTCGCCGACCATCATTTCCGCGTTGCCGTGGTCGGCTGTGATCAGCATTTCGCCGCCCGCCTCCACCACGGCGTCGTACACCTTGCCGAGACATTGATCGAGGGCCTCGATGGCCTGCACCGCAGCATCGAAATTACCGGTGTGACCGACCATGTCGGGATTGGCGTAATTGCA
Organism: uncultured Gammaproteobacteria bacterium; assembly: GCA_963773585.1. GTDB lineage: Bacteria > Pseudomonadota > Gammaproteobacteria > JASBUN01 > JASBUN01 > CAVXJN01. Next base: position 552,258 of record CAVZBR010000004.1, on the reverse strand, counting down.
GATAATGACGTCGTAGCCACCACCACCAATGGCGGCCACCATTTTTTCGGTCACTTCCGGGGCGCTCATCTCCGGTTTCAGGTCGTAGGTGGCGACTTGCGGCGATGGCACCAGAATCCGATCCTCGTCGGCAAACGGTTGTTCTTCGCCGCCGTTGAAAAAGAATGTCACGTGGGCGTACTTCTCGGTTTCGGCGATGCGCAATTGGTGCAAACCGAGATTGGCGAGATATTCGCCGAGCACATTGCGCATGCGCTCGGGAGGGAAGGCCGCCGGGACGTTGAATTCCTTTTTGTATTCGGTGAGGCTGACGAACTTGCCGGGCACGGGCCTTGCCGCGCGCTCGAACCCGTCGAAATCGGGTTCGATGAAGGGCCGGGTGATTTGGCGCGCCCGGTCGGAGCGGTAATTCATCATCACCAGGGTGTCGCCATCTTCGAATCGCACCGGCTGCTCGCCCGGCGGCACGATGGCGGTGGCCTGGACGAACTCGTCGGTTTCCCCGCGCTCGTAGGCCTGCCGGAGGCCGCTCAAGGCGTCGGTGGCATGGTATTCGGCCGCACCGCGGGTAATGAGATCGTAGGCGGCCTGGATACGGGGCCAGCGGTGGTCCCGGTCCATGGCATAGTAGCGGCCGATGATCGATGCAATGCGGCCGGCTCCGAACTCGGCGAACTTTTCGTCCATCAACTGCAGCGAGGCTTCGGCGCTTTTCGGCGGCGTGTCCCGGCCGTCCAGAAAAGCATGTAGATACAATTTCTTGGCGCCGCGCTGCGCCGCCAATTGAACCATGGCATGGATGTGACATTCATGACTATGTACACCGCCGGGCGACAGCAGGCCGAGAATGTGGACTGCCTTGTCGTTGGCCACCGCCTGATCCACGGCGTCGGTGAGTACGGCGTTGTTGTAGAAGGACCCGGTGCGGATCGAGCGGCTTACCCGGGTGAACTCCTGGTACACCACGCGGCCGGCGCCAAGATTGAGATGGCCGACTTCGGAATTGCCCATCTGATCGGCGGGCAAACCGACGGCCGCCCCGGAAGTTCGGATCAGATTGTGGGGATAGCGGCTCCAAAGGCGGTCCCAGACCGGTTTGCGGGCCGCATGAATGGCATTGGCGCGGGTTTGTTCACTGTAACCCCATCCGTCCAGAATCAGCAGGACCATGGGTTTGGGTCTAGAGGGCACGACGGGTTTCCATGCGCATGGTGAAAATACTAGGGATAATGGACATTTAGAACTAGTCTATCGGCAAATACTCAAAAACACCACGCTTGGCGGCCTAGGCGCCGAAATGGACACGGCGGGCGAACTCCAGGATTTCGCGGACAAATTGTACTTCACAACCCAGGCGTAATTGTATAATGTCTCTCTAATAAAGGCAGTAGTCGGATGCGATGAACATACTTCCAAACGTGGTTGGGGCCTGCGCCTCGATGGATACAATGGACAGCACTATGACGTCAGCTGATCTCCTGATGACGCGGGACGAGGACATCGATCGCGCGTCACGTTCCCTCAAGGCGATGTCGCATCCGTTGCGACTGAAGATCCTGTGCACACTGGGCGACCGTGAGGTCAGCGTCCAGGATATCGTCGAGCACGTCGGCACATCCCAGAGCAACATTTCGCAACACCTTGCGATCCTGCGCGACAAGGGTATTTTGGCTTCCCGCAAGGATGCCAATCGGGTGTATTACCGGGTCGGGGACCCGCGCACGCTGCGTTTGATCGGCATGATGCGTGAAGTGTTCTGCACCGCCGCAGAGAACTGAAATTCCTGCGGCGGCCCCGCCGCCAGCTGGCGCCACCTGAAATACCCGTCGTTATTGTTTCGTTCTCAAGCCCTTCCTTAAAGTTGAAAGCCAATGCAACAGTTGATTGAATTCGCCGGCAACCACTTGCTGCTGTCCAGCGCATTCGTGGCGCTGCTGGCACTGCTCGTGTTCTCGGAATTCCGCCGCCGCGGTCACGGCGCAAATGACATTTCCGCGCTCGAGGCCATTCAGTTGATGAACCGCAAGCCGACGCTGATGCTCGACGTGCGCGAAGATCGCGAATACGAAGAAGGTCACATCAAAGATGCGCGCCACATTCCGCTGGGTCAGCTGAACGACCGCGCCGGTGAAATCGAAAAGTATAAAAACAAAAATATTGTGGCCTATTGCCGCACCGGCAGTCGCTCGGCCAATGCCTGTACACGGCTGCGCAAACTGGGCTTCGAGTCGGTCTACAATTTGCGCGGTGGCATTACCGCGTGGCAACGCGATAACCTGCCGCTGTCCCGTCGCTGACTATGCGCGGCGAGCGCGGCCTCGCACGCTACCGGGGAGGGCTGGCATGAGCGGAGCAAGTCATATCGTCTGTCCCCATTGCGACAGTATCAATCGCGTACCCGCCGAGCGTTCCGCTGCCGATGCCAAATGCGGCTCCTGTGGGAACGTCCTGTTCACCGGCCAGCCCTTTGCGGTCGACAGTCGGCGCTTGGCGCGCCAGGTGCAACGTAACGACATTGCCGTGCTGGTCGATTTCTGGGCGCAATGGTGCGGCCCATGCAAGATGATGGCGCCGGTGTACGAACGGGCTGCATCACAGCTGGAGCCGGCAGTACGGTTGCTGAAGCTCGATACAGAACGCAATCCGGATGCTGCTGCCGAATACGGGATTCGCGGCATTCCGACGTTGATTCTGTTCAGAGGCGGTCGGGAATTGGCTCGCCAATCGGGTGCCATGGATCAATCCTCGCTGCTGGCCTGGACGCGTAAGCATCTCTGACGCACTGAAATTCATCCGCCAACCAATGGACCATTTCCAATGAGTGAACCAAACAACGACGCCGCTGGCGATCAAAATCCGCAACAGGTTTTGATCCACAATATCTACCTCAAGGATGCGTCGTTCGAATCGCCCAACGCGCCCAGCGTTTTTCAACAGAACGCGCAGCCGAATATCCAGGTCAACGTCGGCGTCAACACCGACCTGTTGCAGGAAAGCACTTTCGACGTTGTCCTGACAATCACAGTCACGGCGAAATTCGAAGACGGCAAGACCGCATTCGTAGCCGAGACCCTACAGGGCGGCGTTTTTGGCTTGAAGGGATTTGCCGACAACGAGCTGGGCGCGATGTTGGGGATCTATTGTCCGAATATGCTGTTTCCCTATGCACGCGAAGCGATTGCCAGCTTGGTCAGCAAGGGCGGGTTCCCGCAACTGGTGCTGCAGCCGGTGAACTTCGAGGCCATTTACGCCCAACACCTGCAACGCCAACAAGGCGATCAGGCCGAAGCCTGACGCCCTACGCCGTTGAACGAGCGCAGCCGCCAGACCGTCAGTGTGCTCGGCGCCGGTTCCTGGGGAACGGCGCTCGCCATTCTGCTCACCCGCAACGGCTATGACGTGAAACTCTGGGGGCACGACGCCGCCCACGTGCAACGCCTGCGACAGGATCGCGCAAACACCGAGTTTCTCCCCGGCGTAAACCTTCCCACCGCACTGCAACCGGTAGCGGATCTGCCGATGGCCCTTGAAGCGACCAACCAAGTGCTGGTTGTCGTGCCAAGCCATGCGTTCCGACACATGCTCGAGCAGCTTGCACCGAGGCTCCCGGCCGAGTGCGGCGTGGTATGGGCAACCAAAGGCCTGGAAATGCAGAGCGGCAAGCTCCTGCATGAAGTCGCCGGCGAAGTGCTTGGCGCGCAGCGACCACTGGCGGTGATTTCAGGCCCTACCTTCGCCGGCGAAGTGGCACGCGGCCTGCCAACTGCGGCCACGGTTGCCGCAAACGACCCGGCCTTCGCCGCGCGCATCGCCTCCATGCTGCACGGCGATTCGTTTCGCGCCTACACCAGCAACGACATGGTCGGCGTGCAATTGGGTGGAGCCGTGAAGAACGTACTGGCGATTGCCGCAGGCATTGCCGACGGCCTCGGCTTCGGTGCCAACGCGCGGGCCGCGCTCATCACTCGCGGGCTGGCCGAAATCCTGCGGCTGGGCACTCGGCTTGGCGGACAGCAGGAAACGTTCATGGGTCTCGCCGGGGTCGGCGATCTGGTGCTCACCTGCACTGACGATCAATCGCGCAACCGGCGCTTCGGTTTGGCGCTGGCTGCCGGACAGGACCCGGAGCAGGCACGCGCAAGCATCGGCCAAGTGGTCGAAGGGGCGCAGACCGCGCTTGTGGTGATGCGCATGGCACGTGAACTGCAGGTCGAGATGCCGATCACCGAGCAGGTGCATGGTGTTTTATACGAGGACCTCGATCCCCGCGACGCCGTGCATACGCTGTTTTGCCGCTCGCAAAAGCCCGAATTCGGTTGATCGGGCGCGAAGTTCACACGCCCTCCGAAAAGCCCAATTGGCGCCAGGCCTCGTACACTACCACCGCCACGGTGTTGGAAAGATTCAGGCTGCGGCTGTGAGCACGCATGGGCACCCTGAGCAGGTGCTCGTTCGGTAACTCATCGAGCACGGACTGCGGCAAACCTCGGGTCTCGGGGCCGAACAAGAAGGTGTCGCCCGCCAGGTAGCGCGGTTGATGATAGCCGGTGCGGCCGCGGGTACTGCACGCGAAGCAACGACTCGGGCCGATCGCGTGCAAACATTCCCGCAAGTCGGCATGCACCGTGACCGGCGCGTATTCGTGATAGTCGAGCCCCGCCCGACGCAGCCTGCGGTCATCGAGTTCGAAGCCGAGCGGTTCGATCAGATGCAGGTGGCACCCGGTGTTTGCGCACAAGCGAATGACATTGCCGGTATTGGGTGCAATCTCCGGCTGGAAAAGTATGACCTGGAACATGGATGCACGATAGAGAATTGCAGCGCAAAACGGAATGGTTGTGCGCATTGCGTGCACCGGGGCGCTGCTGTGCCCTACAATAACGCAGTCATTGCGCTCCGGATGCCAACTTCTTGCCGCACCCAGGTTCTCCCATGAACGAAGCCGAACATTCGCCGCTGGCACTCGAATTTTGTGGCTTGCCGTTGCGCACGCCGCTGGTGCTGTTGTCCGGCTGTGTGGGATTCGGAGAGGAATACACCCGCGTCGAAGGATTCAGTAACCGCGACGTCGGAGCGGTGTGCCTGAAGGGTACGACGCTCGCCCCCAGATTGGGCAATGCGCCGCACCGCGTCTACGAGACGCCGGCCGGCATGTTGAACGCGATCGGACTGCAGAATCCGGGCGTCGACCATGTCGTGGAGCAGATTCTGCCGCACCTTGATTTTGACGAAACCCGTTTCATCGCCAACGTGTCGGGCTCGACCGTCGAGGAATACTACGAGGTCACGCGCCGCTTCGACGATTCGCCCATCGACGCCATCGAAATCAATATCTCCTGCCCCAATGTCAAAGAAGGCGGCGTCGCGTTCGGCAACGATCCCGACATGTCGGCACGGGTGGTGGAAATTTGCCGCAAGGCCACCGCTAAACCACTGATCACCAAGTTGTCACCAAACCAGACCGACATCGCCGAAAACGCCCGTCGTTGCATCGAAGCCGGCAGCGATGGCTTTGCAGTCATCAATACGCTGATGGGCATGGCGGTCGACATCGAAAGCCGCAGCCCCGTGATCGGCAACAACCAGGGCGGGCTGTCGGGCCCGGCCATCAAACCGATTGCGCTACTCAAAGTGCAACAGGTATACCAAGTGTGCCGTGCTCACGGTATACCGATCATCGGTCAGGGCGGAGTTTATACAGCCGAAGACGCGCTGGAGTTCATCATAGCCGGAGCCAGCACGGTCGGTATCGGCACCGCACTGTTTTACGACCCATTGGTGTGTCAGAGCATCAATGCGGGTATCCGCGATTATCTGCAGCGACATCAAATCAGCAACGTCAGCCAGCTCGTGGGCACTTTGCGCCTGAACGAGGGCCAGAACCCCTGTAAGGCAGGTTAGCCGCTGCGCGCTCCACTCAGTCGCGCCCGCGCACTTCCAGGCGTGCGAGCTTTCCCATTATCTCGCGTATATCGTCGATGGTCGGGTAACGCGCCTCGTACGGGTCGTACAGTTCACCGCAGATCATTTCTTTGACGTCGGCGCCCGGTGGTCCGCGCAGCGTCATTCGGGTTGCGTACAACTGCGGACTTGGAGCGGGGTCGCCATCCAGGCCCATCGAGGCGACCATGACCGGTGCGTCGGCCTGGGCATGCGGATCGACGTACGGTTCGGCGCCGTAGATCGCGTAGCGGCCAGCCGGCAAGACGCGACTGCCTTCGCTGAGGTGCTTCAATACGATTTCGCAGTGCGGGTAATAACGGTCTATCTGACCGAATGCTTGCACCTGTCCGAACTGGATGTACAGATCCCTGCGCCCTGCCGCGACCGGGAGCGGTTGTTCCACGATCAGCGTGGAGTCGTCCGGAATATCGTGTTCGATGCGGTAGGCTCGATTGCTGTCGGCGATGTACTGGCAGCCCGCAAGTGTCAGCGACAAACCGATTGCCCAAAGGGCGCGCACACAGCTTTCACCGCGCCCACGTGTTCGCCGAAAACGGTTCTGGTTTGTGGATTGCATAGCCCTGTGCGTAGTCCACTCCGGCCGCCCGAACGGCATTCAGAGTCTCAGCGGTTTCAACGTATTCGGCAATGGTTTCGATGCCCATTACGTGACCGATATGGTTAATGGCTTCCACCATCGCCTGATCGGTATCGCTCCGGGTCATGTCCTTAACGAACGCCCCGTCGATCTTGAGAAAATCCACAGCCAGATTCTTCAAATACGCGAAAGAACTCAAGCCGCTGCCAAAGTCGTCCAGCGCGAACCGGCACCCCAGGGCTTTGACGTCCGCGATAAAACGAACGGCGTCCGTGAGGTTGGCAATCGCCGTGGTTTCCGTAATCTCGAAGCATAGACTGGCAGGGGGTATCTCGCTCGCACGCACCTGTTGCAAAACGTAGTCGCGGAATGTCGGATCGGCGATGGACTGGCCGGAAACGTTGATCGCGAACAAGGTGTCGCCTCGCGCTTGCGGATCCACCTCGGCGATCTGGCTCAAGGCCGTATGTACCACCCACCGGTCGAGTTTCTGCATCAGATGAAACCGCTCCGCGGCCGGTATGAAGAACGCCGGCAAGATGATCTCTCCGTCGCCGTCAATCATCCTCAATAGCAACTCGAGATGACGTTGCCGTTTGCCCGGCGCGATCGGTTCGATGCGCTGCATGTACAGTTGCAGCGATTCGGTTTCGATGGCGGCGCCGATTCGCGCCGCCCATTGCATTTCACCGTGACGCCGTGCATGTTCCTGGTCGTCCGGCGCATGTACGTGGATTCGATTGCGGCCGGCGTCCTTGGCGATGTAACAGGCCACATCGGCCGCGCTCAGCACCGCGCCGATGCTTTCGCTTTCGGCATTGATCGCCACGACGCCGATGCTTACGCCAATATCGAAAGTATGGTCCTTCCAGCCGAACCGATAGTCTTTGATCAAATCGCGCAGTTCGGTGGCAATCTCGCCGGCGCGATCGATCGGACAATTTTCGAGTAGCACGCCGAATTCATCGCCACCCAGCCGGGCCAAAGTATCACTGTCGCGAACTTTCGTTTTCAATCGGCCAGCGAGCCGGCGCAGCAGCTCGTCACCGGCAAAATGGCCACAGGTGTCATTGACGATCTTGAACTGATCCAAATCCAGATAGCACAGCGCGTGCTCGCGATTTTCCGTAGCAGCGGTATCGAGGGCGCGCTCGAGGCGGCGCTCGAACTCGCGCCGGTTGATCAACCCTGTCAACGAGTCGTGCCGGGCCTGATACGCCATCTGTCGGGCCATTTGTCTGGCACTGCTGACATCGTGAAACACCAGGACCGCACCGATTGTGTCGCCCGCGCGGTCTCGAATCGGCGCCGCGGAGTCCTCGATCGGAAATCCGGTTCCGTCGCGACGCACCAGCAATGTGTGATTGCTGAGACTGACCACTGTGTTTTCGCGCAAGCACCGGGCAACGGGACTCGCAATGTCTTCATGGGTGGCTTCGTTGCGCACCCGGAACACCTCCGATAGATTGCGGCCAGCAGCCTCTGCATTGCTCCACCCGGTCAGTTCTTCTGCGACGGGATTGAGATACTCCACGCGGCTGGCGACATCGGTGGTGATCACCGCATCGCCGATGGAATGCAGCGTCACCAACGCACGTTCCTTGGCGGCAAACAGATCCTGTTCCGACTGACGCAACCGCTCTATACGGTCGCGGATCGCGGCGGTCATCAAGTTGAAACTCTCCGCCAGCATGCCGATTTCATCGCGAGTGCGTGTAGCGATCCTGGTGCCGTAATCTCCTTCGCGAACGCCGCGCGTGGCTTCTACCAAGCGCCCTATGTGGCGCGTAAGCAGGAAGCCGGCGACACTCAATAGGAGCAAGGTGAGTGCCACTTCGGTGGCAGCGATCAACAATCCCTGATGGAACAATGCGCTCTTTGTGTTCAAGAACGACGTCAGCGAGAAGCCCAGGCGAATACGGCCGATGAGTTCCTTGCTTAGTAGCAACGGGCCGTCCGTGTCGAACATGCCATCGGCGATGGCCTGCTCCACGCTGTCGTCCAGGGCGGGCGGATTATCCGGGTCGAAATCGCCGACCGTGGCGTACAGCGTACCGGTGTCGTCGTAAACCGCGACATAGCGCAGTCCGCCTTCCTTGTGGCGGATGACTTTGTTCAGTATCTCGGTGATCGCCGCATGGTCCCTCTCGAACAACCGCGCCGAAATTGCAGCGTCGAGCAGCGGCGTGATCTCGAATACCACGGTGCGCATCTGACTTTCGACGGCACTGTTCATCAACCGCAAACTGTTGGCGAGCAACAGCGCGAGCATGCACACCTCGACCACCACGCTCACCAGCACGAGCTTTAGCCGGAGCGACCGGTGAAACGGGAGTTTGGCGTTCGTCATTGTTTGTCTAGGGAGAATTGAATGTACGGATCAAGCGCCTGCAGCATGTCGTTGGTGATCGGAGCGAACCCCTTCAAACCAGTCGTGCGAAAATAGGCCGCGCCCTCTTCGGTGTCGTGAAATTGCATAATGGCCTCGCGTACCCGGCCTATATCGCTTTCGTGGATGCGCGGGTTGGCCATGAAAAAAAATCCAGGCGCGTTGGGCGTCGTCCCGATTACTCTGAGTTGCGCTTTGTGGCCCTGGCCCAGCTTGTTCCAGAGCAGGATCCCGGTGACCGATGCATCGCTTTCGCCGCGCAAAGGCGCATACATGGCATTGTTGTGGGTGGAAGTCTCGCGAATTGTGATATTGGTGCCGTCGCGCATGCCGTGCTGCTTCAGCTGATGCTCGGCCATCTGAAAAATGACCGAAACGCGCGCCGCCATGGTGATGGTTTTGTTTTTCAGGTCGTCGAGGGAATGAATGTCTGAATCAGCGCGCGCGAGATAGATGCCTCGCACCACGTGCAAGGTCCGGGCGATGGGCTGGTAGCCGCTGCGTCGCTGCGCCAGGCGCCCGAGATGAGGCGCGGTGAGGATGTAATCGTAGCGTCCCGCCGCGGTGCGTTCGATGAAGGTGTCGAAGTCCGGCGCGCTCACCAGACTCACCGGTCGGCCGAGGGTGCTTTCGAGCCACTCCTTCAGCGGTCGATGGAATTGCACCAACTTTGCCGGACTGACATACGGGAAGACCCCGAAAACCACCGGTCGGCTGGCGTCCGACACACCGGTTGCGCAGACGAAGAAAGTGAACGCCAACAGCGCTGTGCGGAATAGGGGAAGACGCATGATTTCGCTGGCACCCGGCCGGAGTAGGTTTTGCTGCGAGCATAGAGCCGCGCGGCTTCAGGGTGCAAGCGTGCCCCGAAATTGCGCACGTTTACGGGTAGGTACCGGGGCGGACATCGCACCGGCGCCATTTCGCGACTAGACGCGTTCTTCCATATTCAATTCTTTGATTTTGCGGGTCAGCGTGTTGCGCCCCCAGCCCAACAATCGGGCGGCGTCCTGTCTGCGCCCGCCGGTGTGCTTGAGTGCGGTCTCGATCATGATGCGTTCAAATGCCGGCTCTGCTTTGTCCAGTAGCGCCGTTTCGCCCTCCGCCAACCGGTGGTCCGCCCAGCGTTTCAGCGCCGCTTGCCAGTCTTCGTCACCGCCCATGGACTCGGGCTGCTGCGCCAGCAATTCCGGCGGCAGGTCCGCCATGTGGATTTCGCGCCCTGATGCCATCACCGTGAGCCAGCGGCAGGTATTCTGCATCTGCCGGACGTTACCCGGCCAGTCCATCTGCTTGAGATACTCCACGACTTCGCTGCGCAGCAGCTTGGGCTCCATTGTGAGTTCTGTCGCTGCCTGGGCGAGAAAGAATTGCGCCAACTTCGGGATGTCTTCGCGCCGTTCGCGCAGCGCTGGTATGTGGACCCGAATGACATTGAGGCGATGGAAAAGATCTTCCCTAAAACGCCCTTGGCGCACCAGGTCTTCCAGATCCTGGTGAGTGGCGGCAATGATGCGAACGTCCACTCTGATGGGCGTATGCCCGCCCACCCGGTAGAACTCGCCCTCGGCGAGGACACGCAACAGGCGGGTTTGAAGCTCAGCAGGCATGTCGCCGATTTCATCGAGAAACAAGGTGCCGCGATCGGCTTGTTCGAATCGGCCGCGGCGCTGGCTTTGCGCACCGGTGAACGCGCCTCGCTCGTGGCCGAACAGCTCCGATTCCAACAAGTCCCGCGGAATCGCCGCCATGTTCAAGGCGATAAATGGTTCCGCCGCGCGGGGACTGTGGCGGTGCAGCGCCCGCGCGACAAGTTCCTTGCCGGTACCTGATTCGCCATTGATCAGAACGGTGATATTGGAACGGGACAGGCGGCCGATCGCCCGGAACACCTCCTGCATCGCAGGCGCTTCGCCGATGATTTCGGCATTGTCTTCGGCGCCGGGCTCAGCGTGGTCTTGGCGCTGTTTGCGCCGCTGGGCAAGCGCCCGCTGTGCCAGCGACACGGCCTCATCGACGTCGAACGGCTTCGGCAGGTATTCGAAGGCGCCGCCTTCATAGGCGGACAGCGCGCTGTCGAGATCGGAATGCGCTGTCATGATGATCACCGGCATTTCCGGATAGCGCTCGCCGACCCTGGACAGCAGCTCGATCCCATCGATGCCGGGCATGCGAATGTCGGTGATCAAGGCGTCCGGCTGCTCGCTGGCGAGACGTTTTAGCACTTGGCTGCCATCGTCGAAGCTGGTGACTTCAATGCCGACGGAACTGAGCGCTTTCTCCAACACCCAGCGAATCGAACGATCGTCGTCGATGATCCATATCCTTTCCGAACTAGTCATGCGCTTTCTCCAGGGGAAGCAGAATCCGGAATATCGTATTGCCAGGTTCGCTGGTGCATTCAATCAGACCCCCATGACGATTGATCAGGGATTGGGCGATCGAGAGTCCAAGTCCGGTGCCGTTGGCGTGCCCGGTCACCATCGGATAGAAAATGCGTTCTTGAATCTCGAGCGGTATCCCCGGCCCGTTGTCGATCACTTCCAGGATAAGCACCAGGCGATGGCGTTCGTGACCGATGGTGATCTGGCGCTGGGCGCGGGTACGCAGGATGATGGTGCCATGCTGACCCAGCGCCTGGACGGCGTTGCGTACCAGGTTCAAAGCCGCCTGGATCAGTTGGTCGCTGTCGGCATTCAGGTCCGGGATGCTGGGATCGTAATCGCGTGTGATTTGGATGCCGTTAGGCGCCTCCGCCAGCACCAGGCTTCGTACTCGTTCCAATACGTGGTGAATATTCGTTTCCCGTAAATTGGGCAGTGTGTTCGGACCGAGCATGCGATTGAGCAGGTTCTGCAGACGATCGGCTTCGTCGATGATGATCTTGGTGTATTCGGTCAGCTGCGGGTCGGGCAGCTCCCGCTCCAAAAGTTGCGCCGCGCCGCGCAAGCCGCCCAGCGGATTTTTGATTTCATGGGCCAGGCCACGAATGACGGCCCTGGTTGCGGTGTGCTGAGCGAGCAGATTCTCTTCCCGCGAGATGCGCAACTGGCGATCGATGCGTACCAGTTCCAGCAATAAGCCAATCGGTTGCCCGGGCTCCGAGAGCGCTGTGACGGTGCAGTCGACGACGTATTCACGCTGGCCGAACAGACCCAGTCGCAGTTCCCGTTCGGTAAACGGATGGCCGTCGCTGAGACAGACCTCCAGGCGCTCGAACAATTCGTCCGGCCCCATGATCAAGTGCTGCAACGCCTTGCTGCGTGCTTTGCGCGCGCTCATGGCGAACAACATTTCGCAGGCGGGATTGATGTACTGCACCACCAGCTCGGCGTCTACCAGCACCACTGCCGTAGTGAGGTTTTCGAGCACGCGCTGGAACAGACGCTCTGGGGGCCGCGGGGCGATCATGGGGAATGGGCTTGCAAAATCCAAACCACCAAGCCACTGACCTGACGCGCTTCCCGCGGCAAGCGCGGGAGATTTCGCCAAACGGGCACAAGTACCTGACGAGCGGGCGATTTATCCGCTTCATCGGACATGTGGAGCGAACCGGCAGCGTGCCGCAACAGCGCATCCTTCGGAAGGGAACGCCATGATGGTGCACAAGTGCGCACTATTATAGTGCATGTTCGCGTGGGCGGTGCTCGGCAGGTCGTCACCCCCCGGCTCTTGCGGGGCTCGCACCGGGGCGGTGCGGAAGAATCAACTACCCGATTTTGGCACGTTCGGGGCCGTTGGCGCTCGCGGCGCCCGTTGAATCGTACTTCCGGCGGGCGCCGGGTTGCGGAACAGTTTCGACGCTTGGCGCAAATGGAATGTGACCGCGGCCTTGGGGCTGCCGGATTGGCCGTCAGCGCCCACCACCCAGGCATGCAGCGTGTGGGTGCCCCGGTCGAGGCCCGTGAATTGGTAAGTCGGCTGATTGGTTTCCACCGCCGCGGCATCATCCACCTGCAGCGCCAGGCGTTGAGTCGGCTGCAAAGGAGGCTCGACCCGCAGTGCAACGGCGACGTTGCCCTGGTTGTCGAAAATGGTTTCATCAGCGCCCGGTTGGACAAAACTCAACTGGACGCCTGGATTGGCTTTCGCGTGGCTCGCCGCGACGTCGGTGTCCAGCGTTCCCGGCGGCACGGGCTTCGGTTCGTAGGTGCTGATCTCGGGCAGATCGACTTTTTTTCCGCCCTGTCCCGGTTGGTCCGAATAGACCACGTTGCCCTGGGCATCCACCGAGCGATAGACCTCCGCTGCCGCGAGCGCGGGTACGGATGCCAACAGAAGTGCGAATACAAAGCGAAAGCGCATGGCTACAGAGTAGCCACGGCGTCCGGCCAGCGCAACGAGTGTTCGTCGGCCGATCGCCGCCGTTGGTCGCCACCGGCAAAAGAAAACGCCCCTTCCGGGGCGTTTTCGTCGCTGCGACCGTCCGGGCTCAGAGCGAATAGTACAAGTCGAACTCCACCGGATGGGTGGTCATGCGCAGACGTGTGACTTCTGCCATCTTCAGCGCGATATAGCCATCGAGTTGATCGTCGGTGAACACGCCGCCCTGGGTCAGGTACTTGCGATCCTTGTCCAGCTCGTCCAGCGCCTGGTCGAGCGCATGGCATACCGTCGGGATGTCCTTCGCTTCTTCCGGCTCCAGATCATACAGGTCCTTGTCCATGGCATCGCCCGGGTGGATCTTGTTCTGAATGCCATCCAGACCAGCCATCATCATGGCGGAGAACGCCAGGTAGGGATTGGCGGTCGAATCAGGGAACCGGACTTCGATTCGACGTGCCTTCGGGTTCGAGACGTGGGGAATACGAATCGAAGCCGAACGATTGCGCGCCGAATAGGCGAGCATCACAGGCGCTTCGAAACCCGGCACCAGACGCTTGTAGCTGTTGGTCGAAGCATTGGTAAATGCATTCAGGGAACGGGCGTGCTTGATGATGCCACCGATGTAGTACAGCGCCAGTTCCGAAAGGCCGCCGTACTTGTTGCCGGTGAACAGATTCTTGCCGGCCTTGGCCAGCGATTGGTGCACGTGCATACCGCTACCGTTGTCGCCGACGATCGGCTTGGGCATGAACGTGGCCGTCTTGCCATAGGCGTGCGCGACATTCTGTACGACGTATTTCAGGATCTGGACTTCGTCCGCCTTGCGCACCAACGTGCCGAAGGCGACGCCGATCTCGCACTGTCCGGCGGTGGCGACTTCGTGGTGATGCACCTCAACGCCCATGCCCATTTCTTCCAGCGCCAGACACATGGCCGAACGCAGGTCCTGCAGGGAGTCGACCGGGGGCACCGGGAAGTAGCCGCCCTTGACGGTCGGGCGATGGCCCATGTTGCCGTCCGCGTAGACCTTTTCGGTGTTCCAATGCGCTTCCTCGGCATCGATCTTCACGAAGCTGCCGGACAGGTCTGCGCCCCAACGCACGTCGTCGAGCACGAAAAACTCGTTCTCCGGACCGAAGTAGGCGGTGTCCGCGATCTTGGTGGATTTCAGATATTCCTCAGCACGCTTGGCAACCGATCGGGGGTCGCGCTCGTACCCCTGCATGGTATTGGGCTCAAGAATGTCGCAGCGGATGTTCATGGTGGGCTCGTCGCAGAACGGGTCGAGCACTGCACTGTCGGCTTCGGGCATCAACACCATGTCCGATTCCTGGATGCCCTTCCAGCCGGCGATGGACGAGCCGTCGAACATCTTGCCGTCCTTGAAGAATCCTGCGTCCACCGTCGAGGCCGGCACACTTACATGCTGTTCCTTGCCGCGGGGATCGGTAAACCGAAGATCAACGAATTTCACTTCGTTGTCTTTGATCGACTTGAGCACTTTCTGAGACATTTGACCACTCCTGTTAAAAATCGCGATTCTTGAAACCGGTCGCCCGGGCGGGCGCCCCGAAAGCCCGGTTGCGCCCATTCTTGCATGAACTGTGCCACGGAAAACCGCCTGCTATGTCAGCGGGTTAGCTAGTTAGCTCGACACCCCGCACCGGATGCGCGCACCGCAATGGTGCAGTCGGACCGGCCGCGCACCATAGCGGTGCGCGCTAATGAAAATTAACGTCCACCTTGCCCACTTCTGGCAACGTCCTGCTCGCCTCGCGCAAGCGCTGTGCTTCTGCCCGCGCCGCGGCAATATCGGCGAATTTCGCCAACGGAACGAACAGTTCCAGGTGCACTTTGCCGCTAAGGTAATGCACGGTGATCTTGTCCACCAGCCCGGCATCGGGCACATCACGCCAGGCCGTGCGCAACCGCTTCATCAGCTCCCTGCGCAGCGGCAAATGGCTACAAGGCTGGGAGTCCTCATCGTCCTCGGGGTCGATATGTACCATGACGTCCGCGACTTCGTCGATCTCCTGGATCACCCGGTAGCGCACCGTCTCACTGACCTGATGGCCTTCCGACACGCTCAGGCGCGGATCGACCTGGATATGCACATCCACCAGTGCGTCGGCGCCCATGCGCCGGGTGCGCAGCAAATGCAGATCGCGTACACCGGTGACCGACTCGATCGTCTCCCGGATCGCGGCTACCCGCTCGCTGTCGAGCGCGGTATCCACCAGCTCCCGGACCGCGTGCCACGCCAGATCCCAGCCGATTTTGGCAATCATGAACGCTACCCCCACGGCGGCGATCGCGTCCAGATAATTCAATCCCGCCATGGCGCCGGCGATCCCGATCACGACGATGATCGACGAAATGGCATCGGACCGACTGTGCCAGGCGTTGGCCCGCAGCAGGTTGGAGCGCAAACGCTTCGCGGCGCGCATGGTGTAATGATAAATCGCTTCCTTGGAAACGATGGAAATGGTCGCCACCAACAGCGACAACCAACCCGGCACCAGCAGCCGTTCCGGATGGAACAGTCGAGTGGCGGCATCGTAGCCGAGACCGGCGCCCACCCCGACCAACGCCACCCCCAGGGCGACCGTCGCCGCGGTTTCGAAGCGCCCATGCCCGTACGGATGATCGTCGTCGGCTTTGGCGCTGGCATGTTTGGCGGCGAACACGACCATGAAGTCGGTCGCCAGATCGGACAGCGAGTGTACCCCGTCGACCACCAATGCTTGGGAATGATTGATCAACCCGACCAAGATCTTCGCCACGCCCAGCAGGAAATCCAGTACCCCACCGACTACCGTGACTTTGCGCGTTTCCCGATAGCGAAGTTCTTCCTGACTCAATCCATGCATCCGCGACAAACCGACGTCAGCCTTCCCCGACTTCGATGGTGATCACGATCTCATCCGCCTGATCGCGCAGCTCCACCACTTTGTGCCCGTTGATGCGACACCACGCGGGCACGTCGTTGGCGGCCCCTGGATCGGTACACAGCACTTCGAGGGTATCGCCGGGCGCAAGCTGCTTCACCCGATCCTGGGTCCGGATCACGGGCATGGGACAGAGCATACGACGGGCATCCAGATGATAGTGGGGCATGGCGCAGTGATTCGCTTGGGCAGCGCCCTGGCGCTGCGGGGGTTGGCAGGATTGCTCGTTGAGATCGTCTTCCGAGGGCTCACACGTGCCAGTCCGCGGCAATGGCGTCCGCTGCCATCGGCTGGACGTTCAACGTGCGGCAGACGCCATCGCGATCGCAAACTTCCACTTGTACGTTTTCCGCGCTGCGGCCCTGGCTGTAACGCGCAACGATGCGCGCGGCGAGTTCGAGATCGTCGCCGTGCGGGACTCCGTCGAGCAACGCCAGCGGGCCACTGTGACTGACCGTCCTGAGGCTGACGAAACTGCGCCGATATCCTTCCAGGAACCGTACTTCGCCCTCTTCACGGGCGACAATGAGCTTGAAGTTGCCGCGCGGGCGAAGATGCCGCCCCACCTTGAGCAACATGATGTCGTCCAGCTCGTAATCGCGTTCGCCGCGGGTCTGCCACAGATCCACCAACTTGTTGGAATAACTTTCGTCGGTCAAAAAGCAGCAGCCACCGGCTGGTTGCGCGTAATCGTCGAACCCGAATGCTGCGGCAAGTTCGATCTGGGGTTTGCGGGAACGACCGTTGAAACCGAACAGTCCGTCACGTCTGACCCAGCCCTCACGTTCGGGCAGGGTTTCGGGCAACAGCTTGGCGCACAGCGGCCGCAGCAGGCGGTCTCTGGCGCCCGATTCCCTTGCGATCACAGGCATGGTATCGGCACGCTGAGATTTGGGGCGTTGGCCAACCACTTCGCCGGTGATGATAAAATCGAAATCGTTTTCGCCAATCCACTGCAGCGCCTTGCTGACCATGAACGTCTTGCAGTCCTGGCACGGATTGAGGTTGGCGCCGTAACCGTGCTTGGGATTGATCAGCACGTTCTTGTATTCGTCGATGACGTCGACGATGTGCAGTTTGATCCCCAACTGTTCCGCGACCCACAGCGCATTGTTGCGCTTGGCGCGGTTGCGGTCCTGCTTGCGAATGGCGTGGGTATGACCTTCGACGCAAAAGCCGGTGAAGAAGTTGATGCCTTCCACATGCACGCCCTGATCCTGAACGACGCGGGTCGCCAGCATCGAGTCCAGGCCCCCTGAAATGAGGGAAATCGCGCGCGGTTGACGGTTCATAGGGAAGACGTTGGCACTGAGAACAGCCGGGGAACCGCTTATTTTAGCGGAATCGAGGGACCGGCGCATGGCCTGTATGCCCCCGGTGTTACCGGGGGCAATTAGACCGGCCGATCAATGCCGGGCGTCGCCGCCGTCAGCTGCAAAAGTACCGGGATAGCGCGCCTGCAGCTGGCCGCCGGCGCGGCGGCTGCCGCATTGCTGCCAAAGTTCATGCAGCGCCAGCGCATCCAGGTCACCGGGCTGATCCAACTCCCGCATCGCCTGGAGTACATCGCGCAGACCGACGAACTCATCGGCCAGCCGGTCAAAGGTCTGCGCCCAACCCTGTTGCACCCGTTCAGCCAGTTGCCGGTAGGCGCTGCGGCCGATGTCGATGTAATAGCGAGCCCGCACCATGCGCCGACGCGCGCGCAGCGGAAACAGCCCCGCATACAACAAGCACTGATCGCCGACATCGCGCAGCCGATCAGCCTGCTGACGCCCCTCTTCCATGGCGCTGTGCAAATACTCCAGGGCGAGCACGGTGTCGACCAACTGCGGCTTGCTGGCGAAACGCATCAACAGGAAGACCAGATAGCTCTCCAGCTCCTCCTCCAATCGCTGTTCGCATTCGGCTGCGGCACATTGGACCAGTTGCTGCCACTGGGCCGCGGCGGTAGGACCGGTAACGATCTCGCTCATGGACTGCTCCCATTCAGGGGCTGGTAAGCATTATTTCGGCTGCCCGTCTCACTTCCTTTATAGCACGCGGCTCAGCCGCGGCAGGGCGCTTACATCGGCCGGAAGGCGCGGGCTATAATGGCCGCTTCTGTCGCCCACGTGCGAAAAAAGGCCAAAACCTTGACAATCGTTTCCCCGCCGCCTCCGAAATCGTCGGCCACATTCCAGGATCTGATCCTGTCACTGCAGCGCTACTGGGCCGAGCAGGGCTGCGTCGTGCTGCAGCCCTACGACATGGAAGTGGGCGCGGGCACTTTTCACACCGCGACCTTTTTGCGCGCCATCGGCCCGGAACCCTGGAGCGCGGCCTACGTACAGCCGTCCCGGCGGCCTACCGACGGACGCTACGGCGAAAATCCCAATCGCCTACAGCACTATTACCAGTTCCAGGTAGTCATCAAGCCCTCGCCACTGGCATTGCAGGAACTCTACCTTGATTCGTTGCGCATGCTCGGGCTCGATCCGCTGGTGCACGACATTCGATTCGTCGAAGACAACTGGGAGTCGCCGACCCTCGGGGCCTGGGGGCTCGGATGGGAGGTCTGGCTCAACGGGATGGAGGTAACCCAGTTCACCTATTTTCAGCAAGTCGGTGGCCTGGAGTGCCGGCCGGTGACCGGAGAGATCACATACGGCTTGGAACGCATCGCAATGTATCTGCAGGGAGTGGAAAGTGTGTTTGATCTGGTATGGACCGACGGTCCGCTGGGACGCGTCACCTATGGCGATGTGTTCCACCAGAACGAAGTCGAGATGTCAGCATACAACTTCGAACACGCCGAAGTCGATTCACTGTTCGCGTGGTTCAATACCTGCGAGCGCGAGAGCAACAAGCTGATTGCTGCGGGCCTGCCGCTGCCCGCCTACGAAATGATGTTGAAGGCTTCCCATACCTTCAATCTCCTCGACGCCCGTCACGCCATCTCGGTGACAGAACGGGCTCGGTACATCGGCCGGGTGCGCGCGTTGTCGCGCGCCGTTGCGGAGTCCTACTATGCACGCCGTGAATCGCTTGGTTTTCCGATGCTCAAGGAAGGCACGCGATGAGCGGCACACGGGATCTGTTGGTAGAACTCGGCACCGAAGAACTACCGCCCAAGGCTTTGCAGAATTTGTCGGCGGCATTCACCGAAGGCGTTGTGGCTGGTCTGCAGTCATCGGAATTGAATCATGGCGCTGTACATTCGTTCGCGGCGCCGCGACGCCTCGCGGTGCGTATCGAGGCGCTCTCGGAAGGACAACAGGATCGCGTGGTGGAGCGGCGCGGGCCCGCCGTGAGTGCCGCGTTCGACGACAACGGAGTACCCACGCAGGCTGCGCTTGGTTTCGCGCGCTCCTGCGGCGTGGAGGTCGATGCGCTGGAAACGGTGACCAGTGACAAAGGCGCGTGGCTGGTTCATCGCAGCAAGGAAGCTGGCAAATCCACCGCGTCGCTGGTGCCTGCGATTGTGCAACAGGCGTTGGATCGGCTGCCCATACCGAAGCGCATGCGCTGGGGCAGCCTGGATGTCCAGTTCGTGCGGCCTGTCCATTGGTTGGTTCTATTGTTCGGCGACGAAATCATCGATGCGCAGATTCTCGGCGTGAAATCCGATCGCCGCACTCGCGGACACCGTTTTCACCATCCCGAACCCATCTATATAGCCGAACCGGCGGCCTATGGGCCGGTCCTCGAAACCGAAGGTCACGTACTGGCGGATTTCGACGTCCGCCGCGAAGCGATCCGTGGTCAGGTGATGGAAGCCGCGGCGACGGCGGGCGGCGCGGCCGTAATCGACGACTCGCTGCTCGATGAAGTCACGTCGATGGTGGAATGGCCGGTGGCGGTACTGGGGCGGTTCGACGAACGTTTCCTCGAGGTACCGTCCGAAGCGCTGATTGCCGCCATGAAAGAGCATCAGAAGTATTTCCATGTACTCGACAGTGACGGCGATCTGATGCCGTGCTTCATTACCATCAGCAATGTGGAAAGCAGAGACCCGGACGTGGTCCGCGCCGGCAATGAACGGGTGATCCGGCCACGTTTGTCCGATGCTGATTTCTTCTGGACTCAGGATCGCAAAGTCCGGCTGGCCGCGCGAGTCGAGAGTCTGCGCTCGGTGGTGTTCCAAAATCGCCTCGGCACTTTGTACGACAAGGTGCAGCGCGTCACGCAGCTAACCGCGCACATTGCCGCGCGGCTCGGCGCGAGCGTATACCCCGCTGAGCGCGCGGCGCAGCTGTGCAAGTGCGATTTGATGACGGACATGATCGGCGAATTTCCCGAACTGCAGGGCACCATGGGTCGCTATTACGCGCGTCACGACGGCGAACCTGCGGAAGTGTGCGTCGCAATCGAAGCGCACTATCGACCTCGTTTTTCCGGCGATCGATTGCCGGACGATGACATCAGCGCGGCGCTGGCGCTGGCGGACCGACTCGACACGATGGTGGGAATCTTCGCCATCGGCCAGGCACCGACGGGCGACAGGGATCCATTCGCGCTGCGCAGAGCTGCGCTCGGTGTCGTGCGCATCCTGATCGAACGCGATCTGGAGTTGGACCTCATGGAGTGCTTGCGTGCGTCAGCCGGCGCCCACGAACAGCAGCGTAAGGGCCTGGTGGCAGCGGACACAGTCGCCACGGTATACGAGTTCATTCTCGCTCGTTTACAGCCGTACTACGAAACGCAAGGATTCGCCTTCGACGAGATTGAAGCGGTGACCAGCATGCGGCCGACGCAGTTGAACGATGTCGACAAGCGGTTGCGAGCGATCGCCGCTTTTCGTCGTTTGCCCGAGGCGGAGAGCCTCGCCGCGGCGAACAAACGCATATCCAACATTCTTAAAAAAACCGGCGAGCGGATTCCGGAGCAATACGACGAATCGCAATTGGTGGATGTTGCCGAACAGGAACTGGCGCAACAGTTGGGCTTGCTGACGACGGAAACGCTGCCGCTGTTCGAAGCAAGGGACTACGAGCAGGCCATGAAGCGTCTCGCCGCGTTACGCGATCCGGTGGATCGGTTTTTCGATCAAGTAATGGTGATGGTCGATGACGCCGCCTTACGCGCCAACCGGTTGGCGCTATTGGCCACCATGCGCGAATTGTTTCTGAGGGTGGCGGACCTGTCCCGCCTGCAATAAGAGAATATGCCGATGGCCGACATCGATCCCGACTCCTACCGTGCCATGCTCGCCGCAGTGCAGTCGTTCCACGATAAACACGATTTCAAGAATACGGGCGGTGAAGAACTCGCCTATCGCGTGGCGCTGATGGCGGAGGAACTTGGCGAGATCTCGGCGTGTGTAACGAAAGGCAAAAGCCGTGAGGCGCTTGCGGAAGAAACGGCAGACCTGTTCATATTGCTGATTGGCACGGCGATATCCGCGGAATTCGATCTCAAGGGCGCGTTCTGGGCAAAAATGCAAAAGATCATGGCGCGCGAGTCGAAGGTGGTCGGAGGCCGCATCCGGGTCTCGGAATTTCGCGAGGACTGACACGTTGAAGCTTATCATTCTCGATCGCGACGGTGTCATCAACGAGGATTCGGACGACTACATCAAGTCGCCGGAGGAATGGGTGCCGATTCCCGGCAGCCTGGAAGCGATCACGAGCCTCAACCAGGCAGGATTTCGCGTCTTGGTTGCGACCAATCAATCGGGCTTGGGGCGTGGGCTGTTCGACATCGAAACCCTCAATCAGATCCACGCCAAAATGCATCGACGGCTCGCGGCTTTGGGGGGGACCATCGATGGGGTGTTCTACTGTCCTCACACACCCGAGGATCATTGTCAGTGTCGTAAGCCGGAACCCGGGTTGTTGCATGAAATCAGTGCGCGATTGAAGGTCGCGCTCGACGATGTTCCATGTGTGGGCGACACGCTGCGTGATATTCAGGCGGCCCGCACCGCGGGGTGCAAACCGATCCTGGTTCGCAGCGGCAAAGGCGAGCGCACGGTTGCGGAAGGCAAAGGCATCGACGATATCCCTGTGTTCGCGAACCTCGCGGCAGTGGCCGAGTACCTGCTGGAGCAGGACGGACAACAGGCGAGCGTCTGACCGTGGCGGAGGTGCGGGCGGCGTTGTATTGGCTCGGTCTGGTGGTCTCCACCATAGTGGTTGCGGCGTTGCTGTTATTGCTGGCGCCGTTTCCGTTTCTGGTGCGGCAACGCTTCTCGGTCCTGTGGCCGCGTTTCAATCTCTGGTGGCTGAAAATCACCTGTGGCCTGCGCTACGAAGTGCAAGGCGGCGAGAATATACCGGACGGCGCGGCAATCTATTTGTGTAAACACCAGTCGGCCTGGGAAACCATTGCCATGGAGACCCTGGTGCCGCCGATGGTGTGGGTGCTGAAACGCGAACTCATGTGGATTCCCATTTTCGGCTGGGCACTGGCCGTTCTCAAACCCATTGCGCTGGATCGAAGCAAGGGCAGGGCCGCAGTGGAACAGTTGATCGCCCAGGGTGCGCAACGCTTGCGCGAAGGAATCAGCGTAGTGATATTTCCCGAGGGCACGCGCGTCGCGGCCGGCACAAAGGGCAAGTACCGGCTGGGCGGTGCACTGCTGGCAGAACGGACCGGCTATCCGGTGGTGCCAATGGCCCATAATGCCGGCTATTTCTGGCCGCGCCGCGGTTTTCGCAAATATCCCGGAACCATTCGGGTGGTGATTGGGGAGGCCTTCGATCCAGCCGGCATGAGCGCGGCACAGATCAATCGTAAGGTGGAAGCCTGGATCGAAGCCACCAGCGCGCAGTTGGGTGGACGGCAGACCAAAGGCGTCTCTGGCTGATACGGTCAAACGGTGAATGCAGGATGCAGCAGGCTGGCGTTCCAGCAAACCGATCTAAGGCTCCCGAGACACGCGACCATCCCACATACCGTTGCCCCCCGCGATTCTTCTCTGGGCGCGGACCGTTGCGCAGCGGACCCAGACGATCAGACGGGCCCCGTGTCTGCGGCGTCGGCCGGCGCTCCTTGTGCCGTGGGTCGAGGGGATTCGCCGCGCAACAGCGCGACGATGCGTTCCGCTTCCACCGCCGGGCTGATCAGGTACCCCTGAGCCTCGTCACAGCCATGAGCGTCGAGAAAGTCGAGCTGAGCCTCGGTTTCCACCCCTTCTGCGACCACGTTGAGACCCAGGCTGTGGCCCATGGAGATGATGGCGGCGGTGATGGCCTGGTTGTCCGTATCGTGGGGGATGTTGCGCATGAACAGCCGGTCAATCTTGAGTGTATCGATGGGCAGGTGCTTGAGATGGCTGAGCGATGAGTAGCCGGTGCCGAAATCGTCGATGGCGATGCGGATACCGAGGTGTCGGAGTCTTCTGAGCGTCTCCACGGCGTGCTCGCCGGATTGCAATACGCTTTCCGTGATTTCCAGTTCCAACAGCAGATCGCCGGGCGTCAAACCGTTCTGCTCGAATGTATCCTCGACCGTTTGCAACAGATGGTCGTACATGATCTGGCGCCCGGACAGATTGATCGCGATCCGCACCGCAGGCAGCCCCGCGTCGCGCCAGATTCGCGCCTGCGCACAGGCCTGCCGCAGTACCCAGTTGCCGAGCGCATCGATGAGATGGCTCTCCTCGGCGATGCCGATGAACTGTTCGGGCAGCATCGTCCCCAAGTCCGGATGCTGCCATCGCAGCAGGGCTTCGACCCCCAGTATGCGTCCGGTCTTCACTTCGATCTGCGGTTGATAGTGAAGCGCGAACTCGCCGCGGGTGAGCGCCTGCCTCAGGCCCGCCTCCAGCGACAGGTGCTCCAACGCCTGAGCCGTAAGTTCGGCGGTATAGAACTGATAAGTGTCCCGGCCCCGGGTCTTGGCGCGATACATGGCCGCGTCGGCGGCTTTGGCGAGGTCGCCGGCGTTGTCGGCGTCGCGTGGATAGAGGCTGATGCCGACGCTGGCGGAAACGACGACGTCGCGTCCGTCCAGTTCCATGGGCTCGGCGACGGCGCCGATGATCTTCTGCGCCAGTAACGCGGCATCCTCCGCCTGAGAGATTTCTTCCAGCACAATGGTGAACTCGTCCCCACCGAGGCGCGCCACCAGGTCTTCGGCGCGCACGCTGTGCTTGAGCCGTCGCGCCACCGTCTGCAGCAGCCGGTCTCCCGCGGCGTGGCCCAGCGTGTCGTTGATGAGCTTGAAACGGTCCAGATCCAGAAACAGCAGCGCAACGGTTTCCTGGTGCCGCTTCGCGCGCGTCAGTGCTTGTTCGAGGCTGGCGGTGAAGAGCAGGCGGTTCGGCAGACCGGTGAGCGCATCGTGATGGGCCAGACGGTTCAGCCTTTCTTCGGCTTGCTTGATCATGCTGATGTCGGAGAACACGGAAATGTAATTCGACAACTGTCCTTGCTCGTCTCTCACCGCACTGATGTTCTCCCACGCGGGATAGACCTCGCCATTCTTGCGGCGGTTCCAGATTTCCCCCTGCCAATGCCCCGCGTCTTGCAGCGCCGCCCAAATTTCCTGGTAGAACGCCTGATCATGCCGCCCCGATTGGTGTAAGCAGGGCGTCTTACCGACGGCCTCGTGCGCCTCGTAGCCTGTGATGGTGGTGAAGGCATCGTTGACCATCACGATGTTGCGCTCGGCATCGGTGACCATGATGGCCTCCTTGGTACTGGCGAACACGATACTGGACTGGCGCAATTTTTCTTCGGCGTGCTTGCGTTCCGTGATGTTGGAGAATGTGGCGACCGAGCCGATGATCCGTCCCTTTTGCACGATCGGGTGGGACCGGTATTCCACGTCGAAATACGAGCCATCCGCGCGCCAGAAGATTTCGTTGTCTACCTGAAATGCCGCGCCCTCGCGAAACGCTCGATAGACGCGGCAGGTCTGCTCGTCGCAAGGCGTGCCGTCCGCTGCGGTATGATGGATCAATCCGTGCAAGTGCCGGCCGATGAGCGCTGAGGCATCGCGGCAACCGAGCAGCTGCACGGCGGCGGGGTTTACGAAGGTGCAGCGACCGTGCAAGTCGACACCGACGATGCCCTCGGCGACCGATTCAAACAACAGTCGCACCCGCTCTTCGCTTGCTCGCAGTGCTTCCTCGGCGCGCCTGCGCTCACTGATGTCGCGCACGAATCCTTGCCAGCGCCCGTCGGCCAGGATCTTGGAGCTCACCTCCACGGGCAGGTAGTTTTTGTCCTTGCGCAGCAACGACCATTCGCCGACGTGGCTTTGACCCGCCAGCAGCTGTGTCTTCACCCGCGCGAGGTGATCGACTTCTGAGGCTGAAACGAGATCTGTGATGGTCTTGCCGATGAGCTGGTCGCGATCGTAGCCGAGCATACGGCAGCCGGCGGCGTTGACATCGGTGTAGCGCCCGTCGATGTCGGCGACAAAGATGCCGTCCGGCGCCTGTTGAACCAGCTCCCGCAGCCGGTGTTCGCTGTTGCGCAGCGCCTCGGTCTTGTGCAGATTGGCGCCGCGCAGCCACGCCAGCAGCAGACTCGACACTGCGGCGATCAGCAGCAGCCAGGCGTACGGCTGCATCTGACCGCGGATGCTGCGCCAGGGCGAAAACGCCAAGGCTTCCGGCGCAACCCGGCTCACGAGTTTCCAGACGTACCCATGGCTTTGGTCGGATTCGGCCAGTTGGGAAATCCCTAGCGGGTGCAAACTGGCAAAGCCGAACAGGCCTCGCGGAGTCTGCACCGTACCGGATTCGGCGGCAACGATCTGTTTCCAGGCCTCGGGGTAGTCGCCGGCAAAGGTACGCTCATCACCCCACATGAAGCCCCATGCCGCCTGGGCGCCGGCACTGTACAACCAATAGCCTTGCTCGTTCAGGAGCATCGGCTCGCCCCAGCTGCCTGCCATCACATCCGCGAACCGGGCGAGCATCTGCGCGGCCAAATAGTTCAGCACCAGGACGCCCCGTGGCGCGCTGTCGTGGGGATCGAAAACAGGCATTGCGATCCGGATCATCGGCTTGTGTGGCTGTTCGATCACGCCGTGCTCGATGTTCAGATCCAACGGCGAGAGGTATAGGTGGCCTTCGGCGAGGCGGATGGTTTCACGAAAATAATAGCGCGCCGACTTGTCCTGCAGTCGCGCCTGTTCGACTGCGGCCGGTGCGCCATCGTTGAAATTGACGCGAATGCGCTCGCGTCCATCGGAATCGAGATAACGGATCTGGTCATAGATCGCAGCGTGCTTGGCAAGATTGATAAAGGCGCGCTCAAGCCGGAGCGCAGCATCGGCACGGCCGTTTTGCAGATACTCCTGTAACGCCTGGGATTGGGACAGGGCGCGCGCATCTGCCGCGACCTCGCGCAGATCGCGCGCAATCGTCTCCGAGGCCAGTTCCAGGCGCAAGGACTCGCCCTCCCGAAGCTTATCGTGCGCGAGTTCGAATCGTTGGTAATCAAACGCGAGCAGGACTGCGACCACGCTGGCAGCACTGACGGCAAAATAGGCTAAAAACCGTAACACCTGGATAGGCCGTGCTCGTGGGATGGGCTCAAGGTTCAAAAGCCAAAAAGGGCACGATCCGACGGTAGCACAACCAGTGGGGAAAAGTACCTTTGGCCGTGCGGCCGGCTGGAGGCGCTCCGAAACACGGGCAACCGCGTTCGATTGTCCGAATCCGCAAAGCAGCGCGCGAACACCACGGGGTACGCTTGCGCTGTGTTCGGGCTAATGAGTCTGCGGTCGGCGAAGGCCGGATGCGGGGATCGGCGCCCGGCACCCGCTCGGACGGGCACCGTCGCACAAGAATCGGCCGTTAGACGTCAAGGTTGGACGCCGCAAGTGCATTGGCTTCGATGAAGTCCCGCCGTGGTTCTACTTGGTCGCCCATCAGGGTGGTAAAGATCTGATCGGAAGCGACGGCATCCTCGATGTGCACTTGGAGTAGGCGACGGCTTTCCGGATTCACCGTGGTTTCCCACAGCTGGTCGGGATTCATTTCACCCAGGCCTTTGTAGCGCTGGATGCTCAATCCGCGCTTCGATTCCTCGAGCAACCACTCCATCGCTTGCTTGAAGCTGGCGACGTTTTGTTTGCGTTCGCCGCGCTGAACGAACGCCCCCTTGCCGAGCAGATCATGCAACTGGTCGCCCAATTCGGCGAGAGAAAGATATTCAGCGGAATCGAAGAATTCGCTGGCGAGTACGTGTTCATGCACGATGCCGTGGGTGCGGCGCACGATCCGGGCGTCGAAAGTCTCGCCATCGGCATTGTTCTGCAAGGAAATCTGGTAATGGGTACCGGCCGGTTGTTCCGCGTTCAGGCGCTGCACCAATTCACCGTACCAAGCATCCATGCTTCCACGATTGCGCATAGACTCGTCATTAAGCCTTTGAATATAAATCAGTTTTTCAAGCAGAGCGGGATCATAACGGCGTGCCAACCGGCGTAGCATTGCCATCACCTGCATGTACTTGCGCGCCAGACTCTCTAACTGCACGCCGGCGATCGCCGGTGCGTCTTCGGTGACGTGCAGCGCGGCGTTGTCCAAGGCCAGGGTCAGCAGGTACGCGGTCAGCTCCGCATCGTCTTTCACATAATGTTCTTGCTTGCCTTTCTTGACCTTGTACAACGGCGGTTGGGCGATATAAATGTGGCCGCGCTCGATCAGTTCCGGCATCTGGCGGTAGAAGAACGTCAACAACAGGGTGCGAATATGGGAGCCGTCGACGTCCGCATCGGTCATGATAATGATGCGATGGTAGCGCAGCTTGTCCACGTTGAACTCTTCACGGCCGATGCCGCAGCCCAGCGCCGTGATTAAGGTGCCGACTTCGGCCGAAGATAACATCTTGTCGAACCGCGCTTTTTCCACGTTCAGGATCTTGCCCTTGAGCGGCAGAATAGCCTGGGTGCGGCGGTCCCGTCCCTGCTTCGCGGAACCGCCCGCGGAATCGCCCTCCACCAGGAACAGTTCCGATTTCGCCGGGTCCCGCTCCTGACAGTCGGCCAGTTTGCCGGGCAGGCCCGCCAGATCCAGCGCGCCCTTGCGGCGCGTCAGCTCCCGGGCACGCCGGGCCGCTTCCCGGGCCCGTGCCGCATCGATGATCTTGGACGTGATGGCTTTGGCTTCGTTGGGCTGTTCCAGCAGGTAGGCGCGGAATTTCTCCGACATGGTGGATTCGACAATCCCCTTGACCTCAGATGAAACCAACTTGTCCTTGGTCTGGGATGAAAACTTCGGGTCGGGTACCTTGACCGAGAGTACGGCCGTGAGGCCTTCCCGCGCGTCGTCGCCGCTGGTCGCAACTTTCGCTTTGCGCGCGCTGCCGTCTTCGTCGATGTACTGGTTTAACGTACGGGTCAGCGCGGCGCGGAAACCCGCCAGGTGGGTGCCGCCGTCACGTTGCGGTATGTTGTTGGTAAAGCAAAAAATGTTTTCCTGATAAGAGTCGTTCCACTGCAATGCCAGCTCGACGCCGGTACCGTCTTTTTCGGTCTGGAAATAAAAGACGGTGTCATGCAACGGGGTCTTGTTGCGGTTCAGGTGCTCTACGAAGGCGCGGATACCGCCTTGGTATTCGAACACGTCCGTCTTTTCCGAGCGCTCGTCGCTCAAGCGGATGCGCACGCCGGAATTGAGAAACGACAGCTCTCTGAGACGTTTTGAGAGGATGTCGTAGTGGAATTCGATATTGGTGAAGATGGCGGCGCTGGGTTTGAAGCGGATCTCCGTGCCCGTGCTCTCCGTGTCGCCGATCACCTGGATGGGCGTAACGGGCTCGCCCAGGCGATATTCCTGCTGCCAGATCTTGCCCTCGCGGCGAATGGTCAGCTTGAGATACTCGGACAACGCATTCACCACGGACACGCCGACGCCGTGTAGACCACCCGATACCTTGTAGGAGTTGTCGTCGAACTTACCACCGGCGTGCAGCACGGTCATAATGACTTCGGCCGCCGATTTCCCTTCCTCCGAGTGCATATCGACCGGAATGCCACGGCCGTTGTCGGTCACCGTGATCGATTCATTGCTGTGGATGATGACGTTGATCTCCGAGCAATAGCCACCCAGCGCTTCGTCGATTGAATTATCCACCACCTCGAACACCATGTGGTGCAGGCCGGTGCCATCGTCCGTGTCGCCAATGTACATCCCCGGGCGTTTACGGACAGCATCCAGCCCCTTCAGGACCTTGATGTTGGAGGAATCGTAGGTGCGCTGGTCACTCATAAGGGGTCCTCAGAAAGCAATTCGGCATTATACCACTTCCCGAACTTCGCCGTGTTCCACGTGGAACCCTTTGAACGGGGCGCTGAACGCAAGGGCACCGGGCTCAATGGCGGTGACGAACACCTGCGCTGCCAAGCTTTGCAGTTGCGCAACAAACCGCTCCCGACGCTCGCGGTCCAGTTCCGCTGGAAGGTCATCTACCAGCAAAATCGGATGTCTGCCGCTGCGCCTCTGAAATAGCATGCACTGCGCGCAGACCAGGGAACTCACCAACAACTTCTGCTGGCCGCGCGACGCGGTCTCCGCTGCATTCACCCCGCCGATGGTGACCCGCAAATCCGCACGATGGGGGCCGGAAAACGTGAACCCGCGTTCTCGGTCCTGTTCTCGGCCGTGGGCCACCGCTTCCGCCAACGTACGGTCCCGGCTCCAGCCTTGCGTGTATTCGAGCCGCAGCGGCGGCGCGTCCAATAGACGGTCCGCTATTGCCGCCACCAGCGGTGCCAGTTGTTCCAGATGCGCACGACGCATGTCGTCGATGGCGGTCCCGGCTTGTACCAGTTCCGGTTCCCAGGATTCCGCCGGGCTTCCGGTGCGAAGCGCGGCGTTGCGCTGTCGGAGCGCCCGTTGGTAGCGTTGCCAATGGTCATAGAAGCCATGTTCCACGTGGAACACACCCCAGTCCAGGTATTGGCGCCGGAAATGAGGCCCTTCTTCCAGTAGCTTATGACTGTTGGGATGGAGAATCTGCACCGGCAGCAGCGTCGCCAGGGGGGCCAGGCTGTCCAGATCCTGTCCATCTACGCGGACTCGCAGAGACTCTTTGGTTCGCTCGATAGCGGCCGCTTTGGTTCGGCCTTGGTCTGCGATGCGGCCGAACACCGTGTAGCGGGTTTCGCCATAACGTACCAGCCGTTCGAACCGACGCGTGCGGAACGACCGACCACGGGAGAGCAGATAGATCGCCTCCAGCAGGCTGGTCTTGCCGGACGCATTGGCGCCGTAGACCAGATTGATGCCCGGCGCCGGGGAGATATCCACCGACGCCAGATTACGCAGGTTTTGGATTTGCAGACCCTGCAGGCCCAGTGCGGCCACGGACGCATCCCCATTCGCGCCTACAGGCGCATGGGCATGACCACGTATCGGCACTTGGACGCGTCCGCCTCCTGAATCAAGCAGCTGCTGTTTGCGTCCCGCAAGGAAAGGCGCGCCTTGTCGCCGGCGAGCGCGCTCAGCGCATCCAACAAGTAATTGACGTTGAAGCCGATCTCCAGCTCCGGGCCGTCATACTCAACTTCGATTTCTTCCTCGGCCTCTTCCTGTTCGGGGTTATGGGCCTGGACCCGTAAGCGGCCGGATTCCAGCTGCAATCGGATCCCACGGTATTTCTCGTTCGACAGGATCGACGTACGCACCAGTGCTTGGCGGAAACTTTCCCGGTCGGCGACGATTTCCTTGTCGCTGTCTTTCGGGAGCACTCGATCGTAATCGGGAAACCGCCCGTCGATCAGCTTCGAGGTGAACCGCAATTGCTTGAGCTGCACCCGGACATGATTGCTGCCAATCTGCACCGACACCGGTTCCTCGTTGTCCTCCAGGAGCCGACTGAGTTCTTGGATGCCCTTGCGCGGCACGATCACCTGCTGACCATCAGCGCCTTGTATGCCAAGCTCAGTATCACAAACCGCCAACCGATGGCCATCGGTTGCGACGCTGCGTAATTGCTTGGGGCCCATTTCCAACATCAGTCCGTTCAGGTAATAGCGCACATCTTGCTGCGCCATGGAAAACTGCGTCTTATCCAGCACCCGTTTGAGTTCCCGTTGCGGTAGCTGGAATTCCAACGTTGCATTGATCTCTTCCACCGTGGGGAATTCGTTGGCGGCGAGAGTTGCCAGAGTGAAACGGCTGCGGCCGGAGCGCAACTGCGCCCGTTCGCCATCGGTGCTCAACTCCAGCTGCGCCTGATCCGGCAACGTCCGGCAAATGTCCAGCAGCTTGCGCGCGGGGAGTGTAATTTCGCCCGGCTCGGCCACGTCCAACTCCACATTCGCCACGAGCTCGACTTCGAGATCCGTACCGGTCAGGGAAATTCGATTGTTTTCCGCGATCAGCAACAAATTCGAAAGCACTGGCAGGGTCTGGCGTCTTTCCACCACGCCGATTACCAATTGCAGAGGTTTGAGGATCGTTTCCCGTTGAGCTGTGAACTTCATGGGCGTGCCTTTCCCGATTTGTTCTTAGTAATTTAATTAAAGATTTAAGAAATTTAGATCAGTTATTAAGGCCAGCGAAAACTGTGTATATCTCGAAAAATATCTTCCACTACAGGGGCTTGTCGCCGAAAAACGCTTGCGTCGGCGATGGTATGAACGCCCCATAAGGTGTGTGCAACCTGTGGATAAGTTTGGCAGCGCGTCGTCTGCCGAGCTTGTACACAAGTTATCCACATCATGTTGTGAGGATTCTCAACAGGTTTGTGTAGTCTTCGCTGATCCTCAGATCGCTTTCCTTCAGTTCAACGACTTTGCGGCACGCATGCAGCACGGTGGTATGGTCGCGGCCGCCGAACGCGTCGCCGATCTCCGGCAAGCTGTGATTTGTGAGTTCCTTGGCCAACGCCATCGCTACCTGACGAGGCCGGGTAATGGATCGGCTGCGGCGCGCAGACAGGAGGTCATGTACGCGAATCTTATAGTATTCAGCCACTGTTTTCTGAATATTTTCAACGGTAACTAACTTGTCCTGGAGCGCCAGCAGGTCCTTGAGCGCTTCCCGCGCCAGTTCCATGGAGATGGCTTGGTTGGTGAATCGCGAGTGAGCGATCACCCGCCGCAATGCGCCCTCGAGTTCGCGGATGTTGGAGCGAATCCGTTTCGCCATGAAGAACGCCACTTCATTGGGCAACTCCACTTGGCTTTGGGTCGCCTTGCCGATCAGGATGGCCACCCGGGTCTCCAGTTCCGGCGGCTCGATCGCCACCGTCAACCCCCAGCCGAAGCGGCTCTTGAGTCGCTCCTCCAGGCCGTTGACTTCTTTCGGGTAGCGATCGCAGGTCAGGATGATCTGTTGCTCTCGCTCAAGCAACGCATTGAATGTATGGAAAAACTCTTCCTGCGAACGTTCTTTGCCGGCGAAAAACTGAATATCGTCGATCAACAGCGCATCCAGGGATCGGTAATGGCGTTTGAAATCGTCGATGGCATTGTGCTGCAAGGCTTTGACCATGTCTGCAACGAAGCGTTCCGAGTGCAGATACACCACTTTCGCCTGCGGATTCTGTGCCAGCATCATGTTGCCGATGGCATGCATGAGGTGGGTCTTGCCGAGCCCGACACCGCCGTACACGAACAGCGGATTGTAGGCGACCCCCGGATTCTCCGAGATCTGCACCGAGGCGGCGCGGGCCAGCTGGTTGGACTTGCCTTCCACGAACGAATCGAAGGTGAAACCGGGATTGAGATTGCTCTGCAACTGGTTGCCGGTGGGCCTCGGCGCCGAGCGCACGAACCGGGTCGGCGCCACTCGCTGTTTGGAACTGCCCACTTCCAGGATCAGCGCCGGCACCGCGCCGTTGGCGCTGTCCGATACCGCATCGTTGATGAGACCGAAAAACTGATCCCTGACCCGGTCCAATACGAACTGGTTCGGCGCCAGCAGCCGCAGCCGACTGCCATCCTCAACGGCGTGCAGGGGACGGATCCAGGTGTTGAACTGCGCTTGATCGATACTGCCTTCGAGGCGCTCGAGACATTTGCTCCAAAGCGAAGTGTCCATCGCGCGAATAGCTCCATTGACGTAGCGGGACGTGGCCGAACCAGAACAGGGGACCAGGAGTCTAACCCGGGCCGGCGAAGTTATCCACATCGTCCAGTGGATAAAACCGGCGCCGGTGTATTGACTGGCTGCATCGGAGTCAGTAGGATTCGGCGTTTCATGTGACCGGGCCCTAGCGGCTCCTCCACGGATACTGTCATGAAAAGAACTTTCCAACCCAGCGTATTGAAACGCAAGCGCACCCACGGTTTTCGCGCCCGCATGGCCACCAAGAACGGTCGCCTGGTGCTCAAGGCCCGCCGTGCGAAGGGTCGCGCGCGCCTGACTCCCTGAACTTGCGCCGCGGCACCGGCTCGGCACGGTTTCCGCGCGCGCTGCGGCTGACCCAAGGCGCGCAGTTTCAACGGGTCTTCACGCGCGCCATTAAATCCAGCGATGACTGCTTTACAGTGCTTGCTCGATCCAACCAATTACCGGAAGCGCGTCTCGGGCTCGCAATCGCCCGCAAGCATGTGAAGCACGCAGTAGCACGCAACCGCATCAAGCGGGCGGTACGCGAAAGTTTTCGCCACCACCAACTGCAGCTTTCAGGCCTGGACCTGGTCGTGCTCGCTCGCAGTGGGCTTGCCGCGAAAACCAGCAACCAAATGCATGCGTCCCTTGAGCGTCACTGGGTACGGTTGGTGCAAAGATGCGCAAGCTCTTCATCCTTTTGATCAGTGGCTACCAATATTTGATCAGCCCGATGCTGGGTAGTCATTGTCGCTTCTATCCCAGCTGTTCGTGTTACGCACACACTGCCATCGCCCGCTACGGCGTGCTGCGCGGTGGCTGGCTGAGCTTGCGACGTTTGTCGCGCTGCCATCCCTGGAGTCCAGGTGGACTCGACCCGGTTCCCGAAGAAATCACAAGAAAGTAGCCAATGGACAACCCGAGGTTATATTTACTCATCGCGTTGAGTTTTGTCGGCTTGTTGCTGTTTCAAGCATGGCAGGCCGATTACGGTCCGCGTCCCGCCAAGCAGGCGGCAACGAGTTCCGCGCAAGCACCTGAACCCGGCAGCGAAGCACCGCAAACCAATGCTCCCAAGGTTCAGGCGCCCGCCGACGTGCCACAAGCGCCGAATGCCGAAGCGACGTCCACTGCGGCGGATCATCCGCCCGCGCAGACGGCACGCTTGAACAGCGGTCAGCGTATTCATGTGCGTACCGATGTACTCGAAGTCGAGCTCGACACCTACGGTGGCGACGTGCGCTTGGCGCGACTGGTTCAGTACCCGGTATCCATCAACGATGAGACCCCGATCGCGCTGCTGCACGATTCCGGCACCGGTCTATCTGTGGCGCAGTCGGGATTCAGCATGGTGAAGGGCACGGGGCCTGACCACCATGCCACCTATCAGGCCGCCAGGTCCGATTACCGCCTGGCCGAAGGCGAAGATTCGGTGCAAGTGGATCTCACCTGGAGCCATGACGGCATCGACGTCATCAAGCGCTACACCTTCCACCGCGGCAGCTATTCCGTGGACCTGCAATACCTGGTGCGCAATCATTCCGAGCAGCCGTGGCAGGGCGCGTTTTACCGCCAGATCAAGCGCTCGCAGCCCGCCGACTCCGGCCATACCCTGTTCGGAATTCACACCTATACCGGGGGCGCCATCTACACCCCCGAGAATCATTACGAGAAAATCGATTTCTCCGATATGCGCGACAAAGCCCTGCAACGGCCAAGTGTCAAAGGCGGTTGGGTGGCGATGTTGCAGCACTATTTTCTTGGTGCATGGATTCCACCGGCAGATGCGACCGATACTTTCTACAGCCGCTACCAGGATGCCACACACTATTTCAACCTGGGCTTGATCACGCCGGTGCAAACCATCGCCCCCGGTGCCGAACACGATTTCAGCAGCAAGCTGTATGTCGGGCCGAAGGTCCAAAGCAAACTCGAGTCCCTGTCACCGGGACTGGAGCTTACGGTCGATTACGGCATTCTGACCTTCCTGTCGAAGCCGCTGTTCTGGCTCCTCAAGACGCTGCACAAGCTGGTCGGCAATTGGGGCTGGGCGATCGTGCTATTGGTGGTGCTGCTGAAACTCGCGTTCTACAAGCTGTCAGAGACCAGCTACCGGTCCATGGCGAAAATGCGCGCCGTGCAGCCGCGCATGCAGGCGCTCAAGGAACGCTTCGGCGACGACAAGCAGAAGATGAACCAGGCGTTGATGGATCTTTATAAGAAGGAAAAGATCAATCCGCTGGGCGGCTGTCTCCCCATCGTGGTCCAGATCCCAGTGTTCATCGCCCTGTACTGGGTGCTGCTGGAAAGCGTCGAACTTCGCCAGGCGCCGTGGATTCTCTGGGTCCAGGACTTGTCGACCAAAGATCCCTATTACGTGCTGCCGGTGCTCATGGGTCTGACCATGGTGGTCCAACAGCGCCTTAACCCGGCGCCGCTGGATCCGTTGCAGGCCAAGATCATGATGTTCCTGCCGATCATTTTCACGGTGTTCTTCCTGTTCTTCCCGGCCGGGCTGGTATTGTATTGGGTGACCAACAACTCCCTATCGATACTGCAACAATGGATCATCACCCGAAGGATCACCGGCGCTACCGCGAAACGCTGAGCCCGACCGCGGCACAGCGCCCGTGCCGAACGCGGGTTTGACGCCATGGCCTATGTTGAAGACACCATTGCTGCCGTCGCCACGCCGCCCGGCAAGGGTGGAATTGGCATCGTCCGGGTGTCCGGACAGCGCAGTCGCGACATCGCGAAAGCAATCATCGGTCGCGTACCAGCGCCCCGCCGGGCGCTGCATGCCGAATTTCGCGATGCCCACGGGCAAGCGATCGACGACGGCATCGCCCTGTTCTTTCCCGCCCCTTGCACCTTTACCGGCGAAGACGTGCTGGAGCTCCAGGGCCACGGTGGCCAAGTGGTGCTCGATCTGGTCCTCCAAGCCTGCCTGACCCAGGGCGCGCGCATGGCGGCGCCGGGGGAATTTTCCCAGCGCGCGTTTCTCAACGGTCGTGTCGATCTGGCTCAGGCCGAATCCATCGCCGACCTCATCGAGGCGGGCAGCGAGCAGGCAGCGCGCGCCGCGCTGCGCTCACTGCAGGGATCGTTCTCGCGGCGGGTCTACGTCCTGGTCGAAGAGTTGATCGTGTTGCGCAGTTTTGTCGAAGCGGCAATCGATTTTCCCGAAGAGGAAATCGACTTCCTGGCCAACGCGGGCATTGGTGCCCAAGTCGCAGAGCTGCAAGCAA
Source organism: uncultured Gammaproteobacteria bacterium (assembly GCA_963773585.1). Lineage (GTDB taxonomy): Bacteria > Pseudomonadota > Gammaproteobacteria > JASBUN01 > JASBUN01 > CAVXJN01. The sequence goes on along the minus strand of CAVZBR010000004.1, from coordinate 515,858 downwards.
AAATCGACGAGATCATCGCCCGAGCGCGCCAGGGTTGTTTGCTGCGCGACGGCATCACGGTAGTGATCGCCGGCCGCCCGAATGCCGGCAAATCCAGTCTTCTCAATGTCCTTGCCGCGCGTGACACGGCCATCGTCACCGAAGTGCCAGGCACCACCCGCGATGTACTGCGCGAGCACATCGAGCTCGACGGCATGCCGGTGCACATCGTCGATACGGCGGGACTACGCGAAACCGAAGACGAGGTTGAACGCATCGGCGTGGAACGCGCTTGGCGCGCCCTCGCCGAAGCCGATCGGGTCCTCCTGGTGCTCGACGACCGGGAAGGCTTCACCGCCCAGGATCAGGCGATACTCGATGCATTGCCGGATCAGATCCCGCTCACCCTGTTGCGCAACAAGATCGATTTGACCGGGGCGGCCCCGGGTCTGGTCGCCGCCGACCGGCCGACCGTCGCGCTCTCCGCCCGCACCGGCGCCGGGGTCGACAGCTTGCGCGCCCATCTAAAGGAAAGTATCGGCTACAGCGGTGAGGGCGGCGGCGACTTCCTGGCCCGCCGGCGACACCTCGACTCGCTGCGCGACGCCAGACAGCATCTCGCGCAAGCCCATGACCGACTCGCCCAAGGCGCTGGCGAACTCGCCGCGGAGGAACTGCGACTGACCCAACGCTGTCTCGACCAGATCACCGGTGCATTCACAAGCGATGACCTTCTCGGCCGGATCTTCGGCAGCTTTTGCATCGGCAAATGACGGCGCTGGTTTAGCGTGGGGTAAAGTTCGTCCCGGCCGGGGCCGATAGAGCCCATAACGGGGGCTGGATGATAGCGCCGCGTCATCCGACCAACACGGTCTGGACACGCAGGCTAATTGAGTAATAGAGATGGGTAAGGGACTCTCGATGAAACGCCTGAACGATTTGCCGATCGGCAGCAAAATGCTGCTCGGTGGCTTCGGGCTGTCCCTGTTGTTGGCCGTTTTCCTCGCCGTTATCGGTTTCGGTTACCGCGCCGCGACCCAGTCCCAGACCCTCGCCGCCGCCCTGCAGGACGGGTCGATGCGCCTGCACGCGCTCAGCCAAAGCGCGCAGCAGATACTGTTGAACGACGCAAACGACGCGCGACCGTACGCGCCACGAGCATTGGCTGAAGCGGACAGCGCATTTTCCCAGCTCGGTGAACTTTATCGCGCCGGCGAGCAGGACGAGCGTTTCGAACGCGAGTTCGTGCCGCAGTGGAATGCCTTGCGCGCCAACGTCACGCGCATTGTTGAACACGGAGTATCCGACAGCGAGCGTTTGCCGCAACTGCGCGTGCTGCAGCAGTCGGACGAGCGCGCCGATGCGGTACTGCGGGCGCTGTTCAAGCATGCGCAAATGGCGGCGCAATCCACCAACTCCAATACGGTGCGTATCGTGGTTGTCATCTCCATGATAATCGCCACCAGCATCCTGGTATTGTTTTACCTACTACATCGCAACATCGCCGGCCGTCTCGCGCGCATCAATGCGTTCGTTGGCCGCATGGAAACCACGGGCGATCTCAGTATCCGATTGCCGGTCGATTCGCAGGATGAAATCGGACATCTCGCGCAGGCCTGCAACGACTTGGCGCGCAACACCGCCGAGACCATGGCTCGGGAACGGCAGGAAAAGGAAGACCTGGACGAAATGGTCGAGATCATTCTTAGCGTGACCGATAGCGCCGCAAAAGGCGATCTCACCCAGATCCTGATGGAGTTCCACGGCAACAAAGGCATCGATCATCTGGCCAACGGCGTGCGCAGTATGATCGACAGTTTGAATCGTTTGATCTCAGAAGTGCGCGAATCAGGCTTTCAGGTGGCGCAATCGTCGTCGGAGATTTCCGCCAGTGCAGTACAGCAGGAAGCCACCACCAGTGAACTGGCCGCGACCTCCAATCAGATCAGTGCCTCGGCCAGCGAGATCGCCGCAACTTCGAAAGAACTCGTGCACACCATGGACGACGTGTACGCGGTCATGCAGGGCGCAACCGGCGCCGCTTCGCGCGGCCAGAACGGCATCGCCTCCATGGACGACTCCATACGCAACATGGTCAGCGCTGTGGATACCATTTCCGCCAAACTCGAGACCCTCAACGAGAAGGCCGGCAACATCAACATGGTGGTGAGCACGATTACCAAAGTCGCCGACCAGACCAATCTGCTTTCACTCAACGCCGCCATTGAAGCGGAGAAAGCCGGCGAGTATGGCAAAGGCTTCTCGGTGGTGGCCACCGAAATCCGCCGCCTGGCGGATCAGACCTCAGTGTCGACCTGGGACATCGAGCAGATGGTGAAGGAGATTCAATCGGCCACTTCCGCCTGCGTCATGGCGATGGAGAAAGTGTCGGGTGAAATCCACAAGGGCGCTGCGAACGTCGGTCAGGTCAGCGGCCAGCTCACCGAGATCATCGATAAGGTGCAGGTATTGTTGCCGGAGTTCGAATCCGTGAAGGAAAGCATTCACGCCCAAAGCGATGGCGCTACGCAGATCAGCGACTCCATTCGTCAGTTGAACGAAAGCGTGCAGGAAACCGCCGAATCTTTGCGCAGGTCCAACACTGCCATCGGCCGCCTGCGCGAAGCGGTGCACGTGCTCAACAACGGCGTTGCACGATTCACCATCAACTAGTCGCGGCCGCTGCCCCAGCGTTCGCGTAACTTATCCAGTTCCTTGCGATGGGTGACTATTACCACTTCGTCATTTTTTCGCAGCTGCGTATCCGGCTCCGGTAGCAGAAAATTATTGTCGCGATACATGAACATCACGCGGCTTTTCGCCGGTAGATCCAAATCGCAGATTGCTTTTTGATCGTCGGTACCAGCGACAAACGAGAACACGCGCGCGTCACCCTTCACCGTCGCGACCACCTCCATGTGATCATGGCCTTCGAACATGTCCGCCAGATAACGACCAATTGTACGCGAGGGAATGATCACGTCTTCGAGCCCGAGTTCCAGACACAGATGCTCGAACTCGGGATCGTCGATTTTGGTCACGACCCGTGGGAATCCGGCGGAACGCGCTACCAGGCTTGCAAGTATGTTGGTCTGGTCGTTGTCGGTCAGACAGAACAGCAAGTCGGTCTCGGAAGGCACAGCCTCGCGGAGCACCGCTGGCTTACTGCCGTCACCGTGTAGAAATCCACAATCCAACTCATCGGATAAGGCGTCGATACGCTTCTTGTCGCGCTCGATCATGACTGCTTCATGCCCGCGATCGAGCAGCAGTCGTACCGTCATGACCGCCAACGAGCCTGCACCTACGAATACGGCTCTCATGTGCTCTCCATCTGTCGTTTACCGAACAAGCTACCGGTATACAACACCACCAATAGCGCCATGATCTCCAAACGGCCGGCGAGCATGTCGAAGCACAAAATGCCTTTCAGCAATGGCTCGAGTTCCGGTCTGCTGATGCCCGTGGACAATCCCACTGTGGCGCTGGCAGAGACTACTTCGAAAAATGCATCCAGCGGGTCGTAGCCGTAGAGGAGAAACACAAACCACGATAGACCGATCAGCGCAGCAAACAACACGATCAGCAACAATGCGCGTGTGCCTTCCTGTTCGGCCAGGCGCTTGCCCGCCAGTCGCGGCTCCATTACGGCGTGCTGCGGCGCGCCCGTACGCTGAATGGATATTTGCAGCAGGCGCCAAAGGATCATCATACGCAGAATCTTGATGCCGCCAGAGGTCGAGCCGACGCAACCGCCGACGAACATGGATGCGATCAGCACCAGTTTCACGGCGGCGGTGAGCGATGCGACTCCGGTGGTACTGAACCCGGTGCCGCTCTGCGCCGTCGCACCGAGGATCACCGAATCCACGAGGCTGAATCCCTTGCCCTGCCAATAGAACAGCACGGTTATCGAGGCGATGACCGCTAGCGTGGCGATGACCAGTACATGCAACTCCGAGTCGTGAACGAAAGGTTTCCAGCCACGAACCCAAATCGAATAATAGAGCGGCAGCGACACGGCGCCGCACCACGCCACCGCCATCACCACACTGGCGGCGAGCGGCGAACCCAGGCCGCGCAGATTATCGTCGTACATCGAAAAGCCGCCCGTCGAAACTGCACTGAGGGTGTGAAGCAGTGCTACGAGCCAATTTCCGGTAGCCGCCCAAATCACCGCCAGGCCGAGCGCCGTCAACGCCACGTAGGCCAACAATACCCGCTGCGCGTGCATGCGCGTGGTGGACACCAGCGTATCGCTGGTCACGTCGGCGACCACCAGACGTCGGCTTGCCGCGCTGTGGCGCAGTAACAGGCCGACCGAAAGCACAACGATGCCGAGGCCCCCGTACCATTGCATCCACGCTCTCGCGAACAAGAACGTAAGCGGTTTGTCTTCCACCGTCGCCAAGGTAGTCAGCCCGGTGGTGGTGATGCCCGAAACCGCCTCGAACCAAGCATCGAGCGGCGCTACGCCGGCTGCGGCGAACGGCCACACCATGGCAGCCGAGCCGATCAGAAAGGTCAACACGACTACCGTCAACGCCTCGTTGACCTGTACCCGGCTGGGTGCCGTCATGCGTGCCAAGGGAATGCCGCCACTCACCAACAACACGACCGTGACCGCCAGGGGTACCGCCATGGTCCAGTCGCGCATCCACAATGCCGGCACCAAAGGCGCGAGCGTGAGCAGTCCGAGCATAGTGGCGAGCAGCCCGACGTATTTCAGCACTACCCGCGGGCGCACGGCGTAGCGCAGACTGTGGATTCTTTGAGAAGTCACGAACCGCGGCTTTGGTCCTTGGATAAACCAGGAAACGTAGTACAGAGAGTGTCTCTGGTATTCTATGTGTCCTTGCACTAAATTGCCGACTCGGATCCGGCGGGACAGCACGATGTTTTTTCAGGATAAATTTGATGTCATCGTAGTGGGCGGCGGCCATGCCGGCAGCGAAGCGGCGCTAGCCGCGGCGCGCTTGGGCGCACGCACCCTGCTGCTGACCCAGAATATCGAAACCCTCGGCCAGATGAGCTGTAATCCGGCCATCGGCGGCATCGGCAAAGGCCATCTGGTCAAAGAAATCGATGCGCTCGGCGGCCTAATGGCCCGGGCCGCCGATTCCAGCGGCATCCAGTTTCGCACGCTCAATGCCCGCAAGGGACCTGCGGTGCGCGCCACCCGCGCACAGGCGGACCGGGCCTTGTACAAACAGGCGGTGCGCCGCGCCCTGGAGCATCAGGCCAACCTGACGCTGTTTCAGCAAAGCGTCGACGATCTGCTGGTTGCCGGCGATCGGGTCACCGGTGTGCGTACCCAGATGGGGCTCTGCTTCGAAGCCCCTGCGGTGGTACTCACCGTCGGCACTTTTCTCGGCGGCAAGATCCATATCGGCCTCAGCAATCACGAAGGCGGTCGCGCCGGCGATGCGCCGGCCAACGCCCTCGCCCGCCGGCTGCGGGAACTGCCGTTTCGGGTGGCGCGCCTGAAGACCGGGACGCCGCCGCGCATCGACGCCAGGAGCATTGATTTCGACGTCCTGGAAACCCAGCCCGGCGACGATCCGGTGCCGGTGTTTTCGTATCTGGGGCATGCGGACCAGCACCCGCGCCAGGTGCCGTGCCATATCACCTACACCAACGAACGCACCCATGAGCTGATCCGCGCCGGCTTGGACAGATCGCCCATGTACTCGGGCGTCATCGAAGGAACCGGACCGCGCTATTGTCCTTCCATCGAAGACAAGGTGGTGCGCTTCGCCGATAAGAACAGCCACCAGATTTTCGTCGAGCCGGAAGGCCTCGACAGCGCTGAAGTGTATCCCAACGGCATTTCCACCAGCCTGCCGTTCGACGTGCAGATGGCGCTGGTACGGTCGATTCGCGGCTTCGAACAGGCCCACATCACCCGCCCCGGCTACGCCATCGAATACGACTACTTCGATCCCCGCGATCTGCTGTCATCCCTTGAGACCAAGTTCCTTGGCGGCCTGTTCTTCGCCGGCCAGATCAACGGCACCACCGGGTACGAAGAAGCGGCGGCCCAGGGCCTGATCGCCGGTATGAACGCGGGTCTTCAAGTGCAGGGTCGCGAGCCATGGTCACCCCGTCGGGACCAGGCCTACATCGGGGTTCTCATCGACGATTTGATCACCCGCGGTACCAGCGAGCCCTATCGGATGTTCACCAGCCGCGCCGAATACCGCCTGCTGCTGCGCGAGGACAACGCCGATCTGCGTCTGACCCCCATCGGTCGCGAATTGGGACTGGTGGACGAACAACGCTGGCAATCGTTCGCCCGCAAGCGCGACGCCATCGCCGCCGAACAAAGCCGACTGCGCGATACCTGGCTGCGACCCCATCAGGTCGACGCCGAGCGGGCAGCGGAAATTCTGGGGCAGCCCCTGACACGGGAAGTGCGCCTGGTCGAAATGCTGCGCCGGCCCAACGTATCCTATTCCCAGGCTCTGGAATTAGCGGGTATCGATCCGGCAGCCGACGCCAAGGTGTGCGAACAGGTGGAGGTGCAGGCGAAATACGCCGGCTATATAGATCGCCAGCAGGACGAGATCGAGCGCCAGCGACGGCACGAGGAAACGGCACTGCCCACTGACCTGAACTACGATCAGGTGCACGGCCTGTCGGCCGAGGTGCGCAGCAAGCTCGCCGACAGCCGGCCTGCCACCATCGGCCAAGCGGCCCGGATACCGGGCATGACACCGGCCGGGGTATCGCTGCTGTTGATTCACCTTCGCAGGGACACACGTCAGCGAGCCTGAATGGTTTCCCAGAAAGTCCTAATCAACAACAACATGGAGGTAATAATGCGCAAGATCCTACTTTTAATCACCGCTCTATTTTTGGTGCCTGCCATGAGCCACGCAGACGATGAGAACGGTATGATCACCAAAAAGAGTCCTCATAGCGTGCAGCAGACGGTCAAGCGCCTCAAGGACGCCATCGGCGACGTGAAGCCCGTCAGCATCATGGCCGAAGTCGACCACCAGAAAAATGCCGAGAAGGTGGACATGAAGTTGCGACCCACCTACCTGGTGCTGTTCGGCAACCCCAAGCTCGGCACCCAGCTGTTCACCAGCAACCAGAGCGCCGGCATCGATCTACCCATGAAAGCCCTGGTGTGGGAAGACGCGGACGGCCAGGTGTGGATCGGCTACAACGACCCGGCATGGATCGCCGAACGCCACGATATCGACGACCGTGACGAGGTGGTGAAGAAAATGCAAGGCGCCTTGGACAAGCTGACCGACAAGGCGATTGCGCAATGATTGAATGGCCCCGGTGCGCGCCCAACTAACCTCCGGGCTCGACTCCTTAGGCATTGCCCTGCCCGAATCCGGCGTCCAGCTGCTGCTGGACTACGTCAGCTTGTTGGGACGCTGGAATCGGGCATTCAATCTCACTTCCGTTCGCGATCCGCTGCAGATGGTGACCCGCCATCTGCTCGATTCGTTGAGCGCTTCGCCGTGGCTGCGGGGCGAACGCATACTCGATGTGGGCACCGGAGCCGGACTGCCCGGCATTCCGTTGGCCATCGTCCGCCCCGAATGTCAGTTCGTGCTGCTGGACAGCAATGGCAAAAAAACCCGCTTCGTGACCCAGGCCATCGCTGAGCTTGGACTGCGCAATGCCACCGTGGCACGGGCGCGGGCCGAGCAATACCGCAGTGACACGTTGTTCGACACCGTTATATCCCGCGCCTTTTCCTCGGTCGCTGAACTGGCGCAGCGGGCCGGGCATCTGTGCGCCGCCAACGGTCGCGTACTGGCCATGAAAGGGATGTATCCGGTGGCGGAATTGCAAGAAGTGCCCGAGGGATTCGCGGTGACCGAGGTGGTGCCGTTGCGGGTGCCCGGCCTGGACGGCGAGCGCCACTTGGTGGTGCTGGCGCGCAACGCCGGGGTCCAGGATTCGCGGCTCCAAGAGGTACAGTAATCTGCCGCGAAGGTTTATGATGGCCGCTGAACCAACGACGGCCGCGGCCTGCATAGGCGGAATCCATGGGCAGAATCATCGCGATCACCAACCAGAAAGGCGGCGTGGGCAAAACCACCACTTCGGTAAATCTGGCGGCATCGTTGGCGGCCACCAAACGCCGCGTGCTGTTGGTGGACCTGGATCCCCAGGGCAATGCCACCATGGGCTGCGGCGTCAACAAGAACGACGTCGAGCAAACCGCCTGCGATGTGCTGTTGGGTGAAGCGGATGCGGGCGCCACCGTCATCCGCATCGAAGGCTCCAACTTCGATCTGTTACCCGCCAACGCGGATCTGACGGCCGCCGAAGTCGGTCTCATGGAACAGGATCATCGCGAACGGCGCTTGCGCGAAGCACTGGCCCCGCTCCATGAACGTTACGATTACCTGCTGATCGATTGTCCGCCCGCCTTGAACATGCTCACCATCAACGCGCTTACGGCGGCGCGCGGCGTGATCATTCCGATGCAATGCGAGTACTACGCCCTCGAGGGGCTGACGGCGCTGATCGAGACCATCGAGCAGATCCGCGCCTCGCTCAATCCCGAATTGGAAGTCGAGGGGTTGCTGCGCACTATGTTCGATCCGCGCAACAACCTGGCCAACGAGGTCTCGGCCCAGCTGTCGCTGCATTTCGGTGACAAGGTATACCGGACCCTGATCCCCCGTAACGTGCGCCTCGCCGAGGCGCCCAGCCACGGCATCCCGGCGCTGCACTACGATAAGACGTCCCGCGGTGCATTGGCGTATCTGGCCCTGGCGGGCGAAATCATCCGCCGCGACGAAAAGAAGCAGCAGCCCGATCGCGAGGCAACCGCCTGACCGAGCGCTCGCGACCGTCGCCGGCGTGTTAGAATGCCACTCGCGGCGCGGTACACGGCGCGCCTTTTCGCAGCCAACTTGTTCAGAGACCGCCCATGGCAACCAAGAAGCGCGGCTTGGGACGCGGCCTTGACGCTCTTTTGGGCAGCAACGCCGGCGCCTCCACCACTTCCAAGACCAGCAGCCAGCCGCCTGAAGGCGAACTGCGCAAATTGCCGGTCGACTTGATCCAGCGCGGGCGCTATCAGCCGCGGTCGGACATGCATACCGAAAGCCTAGAGGACTTGGCAGAATCCATTCGCGCCCAGGGCGTAGTCCAGCCCATCGTGGTCCGGCCGATCAGCGACAGCCGTTACGAAATCATCGCCGGCGAACGCCGATGGCGCGCGGCGCAACTCGCGGGTCTACAGGACATTCCCGCCGTGGTGCGCGACGTGCCCGATCGGGCCGCCATCGCCATGGCCCTGATCGAGAACATTCAGCGCGAAAATCTCAACCCCATGGAAGAGGCCCAGGCGCTGCAACGCTTGATCGACGAATTCGAAATGACCCACCAACAGGCGGCGGAGGCGGTCGGCCGTTCCCGCACCGGCGTGACCAATCTATTGCGCTTGTTGGAACTCAACCCAGACGTCCGTTTGCTGGTTGAAAAGCGGGCCTTGGAGATGGGCCACGCGCGGGCATTACTTGCACTCAAAGGTCACGCCCAGAGTGAGATCGCCCAACGGGTCGCGGACCGCGGCCTGTCGGTGCGCGAAACCGAGGAGCTGGTGCGCCGCAGCCAACAGCCGCGACCGGCTCCCAAGCCGGCGCCGAAAGTCGATCCCGACGTGCGACGCCTGCAGGACGACCTGACTGAAAAGTTGGGCGCGGCCGTCGAGATCCAGCAAGGCAACAAGGGCAAAGGCAAGCTCGTTATTCAGTACAACAGCCTCGATGAACTGGAAGGCATCCTGGAGCACATTCGCTGACCCAAAATGCGTGATCGGCGCAATTCGCCGAAGTTCCCTCCGCAGTTTGCGCATTGGCCCTGCGTTCGGCTTGAACCCGCGCGATTTATACCCCCATCGTTGACCCCTCTAGCGTGAGTCTTTATACTGCGCGCCGCTATTGTGCAATTGCGCCTTGCGCGCCGCGGCCGCTCAGTGTCCGCACGAAAGTGGCGGAACTCGCGCGCCGAAAACGGCGACGATGCGCCCTTTCCAGACCCGTATCCATGCCGAGCGCACTGCGTAACGTCATAATTGCACAAATCATTCTGATTGCTGCGGTGGTGGTCGCGGCATTCGCTTGGCGCGGTCAGGCGTGGGCGCTGTCGGCGGTTTTCGGCGGCGCCATCGTGATGGTGAACAGCCTGTTGCTGGCTTGGCGCGTGAAACGCGCCGACCGCTTGGAAGGCACGAGCATCGCGCTCACGATGTACGCTGGCGCGGCGCAACGGTTCATCATTACCCTGGTAGGATTCGCGATTGGCATGGGAGTGCTCAAACTGACACCCTTGCCGCAGTTGATCGCGTTCGCCGTTGCGCAGCTGGGCTACGTGATCGCCGCCAAACGTCAGTACCCGTGACTGCCATTGCAGCGCGCGTCACGCAGCGGGCGCCGAATCGCAGTAGGACTTAATTGCATCGAAACTCTGGGGCCCTAGCGTGACTGAACCGAGCAGCGCCGGACCGACGCCGGTCGAATACATCCAGCATCACCTGGTCAATCTGGGCATGGGTGAAGGGTTCTGGACCTATCACATCGACACGATCCTGTTCAGCTGGCTGGTGTTCGGCTTGATCATGTTGGCGGCTTGGCGCATGCGTAAGCATCTGACTGCCGGCGCCCCGAGCGGTTTGCAGAGCTTTCTCGAAGTCATCGTCGAGTTCGTCGACACCCAGGTCAAGTCCATCTTCACCGGCCGCAGCAAGCTGGTCGCGCCGTTGGCGCTGACCATTTTCATGTGGGTGTTCCTGATGAACGCCATGGATCTGTTGCCGGTGGATCTGTTGCCGCTGGTGGCGCACGGCGCCGGTATCGAACATTTGAAAGTGGTTCCGACCACGGACCTGGGCACCACTTTCGCTTTGGCGCTGTCGGTGTTCCTACTCATTATTTATTACAACATCAAGATCAAGGGTCCAGTCGGCTACATCAAGACTTTCCTGTTCCACCCGTTCGGAAAGTATCTGATCCCCGTCAACGTCGTCATGACCGCGATCGAAGAAATTGCCAAGCCGGTGAGTCTGGCGCTGCGACTGTTCGGCAACATGTTCGCCGGCGAGCTGTTGTTCATGCTCATCGCGCTGCTCGGAGCAGCATGGTGGCTCATCCCGGCACAAATTGCGCTAGGCCTGTTATGGGCGATTTTCCACATTCTGGTGATCACCCTGCAGGCGTTCATCTTCATGCTGCTCACGGTGGTATACCTGGGCATGGCGTCCGCCGACATGGACGAGCATTGATCGCACCGAATCCGTTTTCTTTTTATGAACTGCAACAAAGCTAATTGAGGGAGACCTGACAATGAGTCCTGAACTGGCCGTCCAAATCTACAGCAGCACCGCTATCGCCGTGGGCATCATCCTGGCAGCCGCGGGGCTGGGTTCGGCATTGGGTTGGGGCATGATCTGCTCCAAATATATCGAAGGCATCGCGCGTCAGCCGGAAATGCGTCCGCAGCTGATGGGTCAGATGCTGTTCACCGGCGGTCTGATGGAAGCGTTCCCGATGATCGTGCTGGGTATGGCCATGTGGTTCGTGTTCGCCAACCCGTTCATCGGTGCTGCGGGCGGTTAAGGAAATCACTGCTTCCACCCAACGCAACGAGGGGACCTTAACGTGAACATTACTGCCACGTTATTCGTTCAGATGATCACCTTCGCGCTGTTCGTCTGGTTCACCATGCGCTTCGTATGGAAACCGCTGACGGGCATCATGGAGGAGCGCAACAAGCGCATCGCCGACGGCCTGGCGGCTGCCGAGCGTGGTCAGCACGAACAAGAACTGGCCGAGCAGCGCGCCAAGGAAAGTTTGCACGAAGCCAAAGAACGAGCATCGGAGATCGTCAGTCAGGCACAGAAACGTGCCAACGAGATGGTCGAGGAAGCCAAGGACGAAGCCCGGGCTGAAGGCGAGCGGTTGCTGGCGGCGGCGAAAGCCGAGATCGAGCAAGAGGCCAACCGTGCCCGCGAACAACTGCGGGCACAGGTCGCGGTTCTGGCCGTGAATGGCGCCGAGCGCGTACTCAAGCGCGAAGTCGACCAGAATAGCCACAACCAGATGCTCGACGAGCTCGTCAGCCAAATCTAGGCGGGATTCCCATGGCCGAACTGACCACCGTGGCACGACCATACGCGCAAGCGGTATTCGAACGCGCGCAGGCGACTGGCCGTCTGGCGGACTGGAGTAACGAGCTGCAGTTCGCTGCCGCCGTGGGCGCCGATCCGCAGATGGCGAACATGATCGAAAGCACGCGCCTGACCAAGGTCGAGCTTGCAGATCTGTTCATCGCTGTCGGCGCTGAACGGCTCAGCGAGGAGGCGCGCAACCTGCTGCGCTTGCTGGCCGAGAACCGCCGTCTGGTATTGTTGCCGGAGATTGCGGCCGTGTACGAAGTGCTGCGGGCCGAAGCCGAGAGCACCGTCGAAGCCGAAATGGTGAGTGCTTATCCATTGGACGACGCCCAGCGCGCACGTATCGCCGAGGCGCTGAAAACGCGCCTGGGCCGCAACGTCACGCTCAGCGCCACTGTAGACGAGTCCCTGATCGGCGGCGCCATCATTCGCGCCGGCGACCTGGTTATCGATGGTTCCGTACGCGGCAAGCTCGGGCGGCTCGCCAGCGCGCTGAATCACTAAGAGGAATAGGTCAATGCAGCTCAATCCATCCGAAATCAGCGACCTGATCAAAAAGCGCATCGAGAGTTTCGAAGCGGTCGCGGAAGCACGCAATGAAGGCACGGTCGTCAGCCTTACCGACGGCATTGTCCGTGTCCACGGCCTGGCCGACGTCATGGCCGGCGAAATGCTCGAATTCCCGGGCGACACCTTCGGCATGGCGCTCAACCTGGAGCGCGATTCCGTCGGTGCCGTGATCCTGGGTGATTACGAACACATCTCCGAAGGCGATGCGGTCAAGTGCACCGGGCGCATTCTCGAAGTGCCGGTGGGCGAAGCTCTGCTCGGCCGTGTGGTAGATCCCCTGGGTAAGGCCATCGACGGTAAAGGCGCCATCGATGCCAAAGAGACTTCGCCGATCGAAAAGATCGCGCCGGGCGTCATCACCCGTAAGTCCGTCGATCAGCCGGTGCAGACCGGACTAAAGGCTATCGACGCCATGGTGCCGGTCGGTCGCGGTCAGCGCGAACTGATCATCGGTGACCGCCAGACCGGTAAGACCGCTGTGGCCATCGACGCCATCATCAATCAGAAGGGCACCGGCGTTAAGTGCATCTACGTCGCCGTGGGTCAAAAGAATTCCTCCATCGCCGCAGTCGTGCGCAAGCTCGAAGAACACGGCGCCATGGACCACACCATTGTGGTTGCGGCCGCCGCTTCCGATTCCGCGGCGATGCAATTCATCGCCCCTTACGCCGGCTGCACCATGGGCGAGTACTTCCGCGACCGTGGTCAAGACGCGCTGATCGTATATGACGATTTGACCAAGCAGGCCTGGGCCTATCGCCAAGTTTCCTTGTTGCTGCGTCGTCCGCCAGGCCGTGAAGCGTATCCCGGTGACGTGTTCTACCTGCATTCGCGTTTGTTGGAGCGCGCGGCCCGGGTCAACGCCGACTACGTTGAGAAGTTGACCAACGGCGAAGTGAAGGGCAAGACCGGTTCGCTGACCGCGCTGCCGATCATCGAAACCCAGGCCGGTGACGTATCGGCATTCGTACCGACCAACGTGATCTCCATCACCGACGGTCAGATCTTCCTGGAATCGGATTTGTTCAACGCCGGTATCCGTCCCGCCATCAACGCCGGCCTGTCAGTGTCGCGCGTGGGTGGTGCGGCGCAAACCAAGATCATCAAAAAGCTCGGCGGCGGTGTGCGTCTGGCATTGGCGCAGTACCGTGAGCTGGCGGCGTTCTCGCAGTTCGCCTCCGACCTCGACGAAGCCACCCGCAAACAGCTCGAGCGCGGTACGCGCGTCACCGAACTGATGAAGCAGAAACAGTATGCGCCGCTCTCCGTCGGTGAAATGGCCGTGTCCTTGTATGCCGCCAACGAAGGCTACCTGGATGATGTGGAAGTAAGCAAAGTGGTGGCCTTCGAAGCCGCGCTGCACAGCTACTTCAAGTCCAATCACGGTGATCTGCTCAACCAGATCAACGAGACCGGCGACTACAGCGACGACATCCAGGCAGGCCTGAAGAAGGCCCTGGACGGCTTCAAAGCCAACGGCACCTGGTAAGCGAGGGTTTATCCCATGGCAGCTGGCAAAGAGATTCGCACTCAGATCAAGAGTATCAAGAATACTCAGAAGATCACCCGCGCCATGGAAATGGTGGCGGCCAGCAAGATGCGCAAGGCGCAGGATCGCATGGCGGCTTCCAAGCCCTATGCCAAGAAGATCCGAAACGTCATGGCGCATCTTGCCCAGGCCCATCCGGAATACCGTCACCCCTATCTCGAAGACCGGGAAGTGAAGCGCGTCGGCTACATCATCATTTCCACCGATCGCGGCTTGTGCGGCGGCCTCAACAGCAATCTGTTTCGCAGAATCCTGCGCGAGTTGCGGGAATGGGAAGCCAAGGGCGTGGAAGTCGATCTGTGCACCATCGGCCGGAAGGCGACCGGTTTTTTCAAACGTTTCCGCGCCACCTTGCGTGCCCAAACGTCGGAACTGGGCGATGCGCCGACCCTGGAGTCGTTGATCGGTACCATCCGCGTCATGCTCGACGCCTATGACGACGGCGAGATCGATCGTCTTTATGTGGCCGGCAACGAGTTCGTCAACACCATGACCCAGCGCCCCACCATTGAGCAGTTGCTGCCGATCGTGGCGGAAGAGCCTGAACAAGCGCTGACCCATCATTGGGATTATCTCTACGAACCGGATTCGAAATCTGTGCTCGATGGATTGCTGATGCGCTATGTCGAATCGTTGGTGTATCAGGGCGTGGTGGAGAACATCGCCAGCGAACAGGCCGCGCGCATGGTGGCCATGAAGGCGGCGTCCGACAATGCCGGCAATCTGATCGACGATCTTGAGTTGGCCTACAACAAGGCGCGCCAGGCGGCGATTACCCAGGAACTGTCGGAAATCGTCGGCGGCGCAGCGGCCGTCTAATCGAATTTTACGCGTGCGGCCGAGGCCGCGCGCGAACCGAATCGGAATTTAGGATAGCGAGGCAATTACAATGAGCTCCGGAAAGATCACCCAGATCATCGGCGCCGTCGTGGACGTGGAGTTTCCGCGCGATGCCATGCCCAAGGTGTACGACGCCCTGTTGGTGGCGGACACCGGTCTGACGCTCGAAGTGCAGCAGCAACTCGGCGACGGCGTGGTGCGTACCATTGCCATGGGCACGACCGACGGACTCAAGCGCGAATCCGCGGTCAGCAACACCGGCGAGCCGATCACCGTACCGGTGGGCACCGCGACCCTGGGCCGGATCATGGACGTGCTCGGCAATCCGGTGGACGACGCCGGCCCGGTGGAAACCGAGACCCGGATGCCCATTCACCGTAAAGCGCCGGTGTATGCCGATCAGGCCACCTCCATCGAAATCTTCGAAACCGGCATCAAGGTGATCGACTTGATCATGCCCATCGCCAAGGGCGGCAAAATCGGCCTGTTCGGCGGCGCCGGCGTGGGCAAGACCGTGACCCTGATGGAGCTGATCCGCAACATCGCCGTCGAGCACTCCGGCTATTCGGTGTTCGCAGGCGTCGGCGAGCGCACCCGCGAAGGCAACGACTTCTACCACGAAATGACCGATGGCGGCGTGATCGACAAGGTCGCCCTGGTGTACGGGCAGATGAACGAGCCCCCGGGCAACCGCCTGCGAGTGGCGCTGTCGGGTTTGACCATCGCCGAGTATTTCCGCGATGAAGGCCGCGACGTGCTGATGTTCATCGACAACATCTACCGCTACACCCTGGCCGGCACCGAAGTGTCCGCACTGCTCGGCCGTATGCCTTCCGCGGTGGGTTACCAGCCGACCCTCGCCCAGGAAATGGGTGTGCTGCAGGAACGCATCACCTCCACCAAGACCGGTTCCATCACCTCGTTCCAGGCTGTGTATGTTCCCGCGGACGACTTGACCGACCCGTCTCCGGCCACGACCTTTGCGCACTTGGACGCCACCCTGGTGTTGTCCCGCCAGATTGCCGAGCTCGGTATTTATCCGGCTGTGGACCCGTTGGATTCCACCAGCCGCCAGCTCGATCCGCTGATCATCGGTCAGGATCACTACGACACCGCGCGGGCCGTGCAGGGAACCTTGCAGCGCTACAAGGAACTGAAGGACATCATCGCCATTCTGGGTATGGACGAGCTCTCGGAAGAGGACAAACTCACGGTATCCCGGGCGCGTAAAATCCAACGCTTCCTGTCGCAACCGTTCTTCGTCGCGGAAACGTTCACCGGCGCGCCCGGCAAGTACGTGTCGTTGAAGGACACCATTTCCGGCTTCAAGGCCATCGTCGAAGGCGAAATGGATGGCCTGCCGGAACAGGCGTTCTACATGGTCGGCACCATCGACGAGGCCCAGGAGAAAGCGAAGAAAATGTAAGGGCTCGAGTGTCGGCGCCGGTCTGTCGTGTGCGGCGCCCCTTATCAGGATTCGCAACTCCCCGCAGGAACGTATAAGTTATGGCCATGACCATTCATGTCGACATCGTCAGCGCCGAGCACGAGATTTTCTCCGGTCCCGCGGAGATGGTGTTCGCGCCCGCGGAAATGGGCGAGGTCGGCATCACCCCCCGCCACACACCATTGTTGACGCGCCTGAAGCCCGGCGAAGTGCGGGTCATTTCCCCGGACCAAGGCGAGCTGATGTATTACGTCTCCGGCGGCATGCTGGAAGTGCAGCCCCACGTGGTCACCGTCCTGGCCGACACCGCACTGCGTGCCAAGGATCTGGACCAGGCAGCGGCCATGGAAGCCAAGGAGCGCGCCGAACGGGTCCTGGCGGACAAGACCTCCGATATGGAATACGCCAAGGCGCAAGCTGAATTGGCCGAGTCCATCGCCCAGCTGCGCACCCTGGAAAAATTGCGCAAGACCCAGGGCCGCGGCTGAGCGTCACGGCCACGCCCGCCGACCGGTAACCAAGCCGGTTTTTCCTAACGTAAGGCCGTTCACGTTGCAGGCGGCCACACGCCGAAGCGGATCGACATGCCGATCGGGGCGGGCTTCGCCCCCGCGCACCCCGCCTGACTTTCACAGACGACCTGAACCATGTACCGCCGGCAATCCGCTTCGTCGGAGCCGAAGCGCCACCGGGGAACGAAAACCGGGCCGGGAACACCTTCATCGTCACCGAAGTCAAAACGCAACCCGACCGTAGGCGGCGCTCGCGCCTTCGCCGGCAAGACGGTCTTGATTCGCGCTGGCCGCGCGTCGGCCATCAACGCCGGTGTCCCGCCCCGACGACACACGCCCGACCCCTAAAGCATGCTAGCATTGCGGCCGTAAACCTCCGTAGGCCACTGATTTAAACGGGCTCTAACCCTATGAGTCTCAGCATTGTCATCCTTGCCGCCGGACAAGGCACCCGCATGCGCTCGGCGCTGGCGAAGGTGCTGCATCCCCTTGCCGGCCGCCCCTTGCTCGAGCACGTGCTGGCCGCGGCCTCCGCGCTCAATCCCGACGATATGCACGTCGTCTACGGACACGGCGGCGACCATGTGCGCGAAGCCATGGCGACCTGGCCGGTGAGCTGGGTCGAGCAGGCCGAACAACTGGGTACCGGCCATGCCGTGCAGCAAGTGCTGCCCCATCTGCCGGACGAACACACGGTCCTGGTGCTTTACGGCGACGTGCCGCTGATCCAGTCCGATACGCTGAAGCGCTTGATCGAGCGCGCCGGCAGCGAACGTCTCGCGTTGCTCACAGTGGAATTGCGCGACCCGGCTGGTTATGGCCGCATCGTGCGTTCGGCCAAAGGCCACGTGATGCGCATCGTCGAACACAAAGATGCCAACGACGAACAGCGCCGCATCCGCGAAATCAACACCGGCATTCTCGCTGTACCAGCTCCGTTGTTGCGCAAGTGGTTGCAGCAACTGCGCGCCGACAACGCCCAGGGCGAATACTATCTCACCGACATCATCGAGATGGCCGTGGCCGACCAGATCGAGGTGGTGACCAGCGCCCCCAGCGGCATCCATGAAGTCATGGGCGTCAACGACAAGCAGCAACTGAGCGAACTGGAGCGTTTCTATCAGCGCGCGAAGGCCCAGAACCTGATGCGCCAGGGCGTCACGCTGATCGACCCGGAACGCTTCGATCTGCGCGGCGAACTCACTGTCGGCCAGGACGTGAGCATCGACATCAACGCCGTGTTGGTGGGCGACGTACGCCTGGGCGACCGGGTCAGCATCGGGCCCAACGTCATAATCACCGACAGCCAGTTGGGCGACGATGTGGAAGTGCTCGCCAACACGGTGATCGAACGCGCCGTCATCGGCTCGGGCAGCCGTATCGGGCCGTTCGCGCGGGTCCGCCCGGATACCGAACTGGCCGACCACGTGCACGTGGGTAACTTCGTCGAAATCAAAAAATCCTCCGTCGCCAGCGGTAGCAAGATCAACCACCTGAGCTATGTTGGCGATGCAACTGTGGGCAAGAACGTCAACATCGGGGCGGGCACCATCACCTGCAATTACGATGGCGCCAACAAGCATCGCACCATTATTGAAGACAACGTATTCGTCGGTTCCGACACCCAATTGGTGGCGCCGGTGACTGTGGGCGCGGGCGCGACAATCGGCGCCGGTTCGACCATCACCCGGGACGCGCCGGCCGGAGAACTGACCTTGTCCCGTGCCAAACAGACGGTCAAATCGGGCTGGAATCGGCCAACCAAGGACAAAACTTAAGCGAACACGCGCCGCGCGGGAACTACCCGCTGCAGCCGTGATTCAGGAGTCTGGTACATGTGCGGAATCGTAGGGGCTGTCGGTGAGCGCAACGTCGCGCCCATTTTGTTGGAAGGATTGCGCCGCCTGGAATACCGCGGCTACGACTCCGCCGGTATTGCCGTCCTCGATGAAAAGCATCGGCTGGAACGTGTCCGTACCACCGGCAAAGTCGCTAAGCTCGCCGAAGCGCTGGAATCCTCGCCTTTGCTGGGCAGCATCGGCATCGCCCACACCCGTTGGGCCACCCACGGCAAGGTCAGCGACGCCAACGCCCATCCCCATATCTGCAACGACTGCGTCGCCGTGGTCCACAACGGCATCATCGAAAACCATGAAGCCATGCGCCGGCAGCAACGCGAAGCTGGTTATCGCTTTACGTCTGAGACCGACACCGAAGTCATCGTGCATCAGGTGCATCTGCATCTGGCTTCCGGCAAGGACCTGCTCACCGCGGTGCGCGCCGCCACCGCCGATTTGGACGGCGCCTTTGCGCTGGGCGTGATCGCCACCGACGAACCCGGCCGCTTGGTGGCCGCGCGCAGCGGCAGCCCATTGGTGATCGGTGTCGGCATCGGCGAGTATTTCATCGCCTCCGATGTCTCGGCACTACTGCCGGTCACCCAGCAGTTCGTCTATCTAGAAGAAGGCGATCTGGTGGATCTGCGCACCAGCGGCTACCAGATCTACGATGCTTCCGGCGCGCCGGTGGAGCGCCCCGTGCATCGCTCGGAGTTGTCCGCCGATGCCGTGGAGCGTGGCGAATACCGCCACTACATGCTCAAGGAAATCTTCGAGCAACCCCGCGCCATCGCGGAGACCCTGGAAGGCCGTATGCACGACGGCCGGGTACTGGACGAAGCCTTCGGCGTCGATGCGGCCGCGATATTCAATGACGTCGAACAAGTGCAGATCGTCGCCTGCGGCACCAGCTTTCACGCCGGCATGGTCGCCAAGTACTGGCTCGAAGCGCTGGCCAAGATCCCCTGCGATATCGAAGTGGCCAGTGAATTCCGCTACCGCAGCCACGTGGTGCGGCCCAATACCTTGTTCGTCACCATCTCCCAATCCGGCGAAACCGCCGATACCCTCGCCGCCCTACGTGAGACGGCTCGGCTCGGCTACAAGCACACCTTGACCATCTGCAACGTGCCGGAAAGCTCCCTGGTGCGCGAATCCGAACTGGCACTGATGACTCGCGCCGGACCGGAAATCGGCGTCGCCTCCACCAAAGCCTTCACCACCCAACTGGTGTCCTTGCTGATGCTGGTGGCCGCGCTGGGCAAACGCCGCGGCATGAGCGCGGAAACCGAACACAAACTGGTGGCGCAGCTCGAAGCCCTGCCCGGCCGCATCGAAGACGTACTGGGTCTCAACGACCGCATCGAAGAATTGGCGGAGCGTTTCGTCGACAAAAAGGACGCGCTGTTCTTAGGCCGCGGCGTGCAATACCCCGTGGCGCTCGAAGGCGCGCTCAAACTCAAAGAAATTTCCTACATCCACGCCGAAGCCTATCCCGCCGGCGAACTCAAACACGGCCCGCTGGCACTGGTGGACGCCGACATGCCCGTGATCGTCGTCGCCCCCAACAACGCCCTGCTGGAAAAACTCAAATCCAACCTGCAGGAAGTCCGTGCCCGCGGCGGCGAGCTGTACGTGTTCTGCGACCGCAACGCCGGCTTTGAAGTGGAAGACTTCGTGCATGTCATTCACGTGGATGGTGTAGTCGGAGACCGACGCCGTCGCCGCGGTGGTGTATACCGTGCCGCTGCAATTGCTTGCGTATCATGTTGCAGTGTTGAAGGGCACGGACGTGGATCATCCGCGGAATTTGGCCAAGTCGGTGACGGTGGAGTAACGCCGCGAGGTCCCTCGACCTTGCTGTCCGAACGAAATAAAGTTCTTTTCTGGGTAATATATTTCTTTCCGGGGAAATAAAGATCTTATCTAGTTGCGAAGTGTGCGGCACAGCATCCAAACTGTAACCGGAAAATAGAGTTGTTTAACGTACTAGCGTCCGTAAATCGATTTCCGAGCCTACACTTCCTTAGACGCTTAATGAGGACGCCAAGCACTGCTGGCCGAGCGCAGGAGATTCTACGAACGCTTATGCTCGCATTCGAATCGAGCGCTCGGGTTACGAGCTTGCGGAGACGTCTGCTTAGTGCGATCTAATTCGGATTCGATATTAGACTTTGAGGCCAGCCGACGACTTTCGGCGACCACATGGCCAACATTATCGTTACGCAGCGGCGATGATTATTGCGATACATAAGAAGCATGGCGTGTTCATTGCGACAGCTGTCAACGAGGATGGCACGACACGCGACGTTATCACAGCGCTTAGCAAGGCGTCAGCTAAACGGTTGCTAGAGGAAAAGCTAGGCATTCGCCAGAAGAAACCTCGAGCCGGAAATACAAAACGCCAACTAAGCCAAAGGGTCGATCACGCAGTCTAATGGCGTGTTTGTTACATGTAACAGAAACAAGAGACTGGACAAAAACCAAATAAGCTCTCCCCGGCGAAGATTGGTTCCTACGGCACTGCCCGTCATCGAAAAATAAAGCTTTCTGATGGCTCACCGGCACTGATTTGTTACCGCGAGCCTGCCCTTCAGCGCAGGCTTACATAGAATGTCAAACATGCTGTCCGTTATCTAGGATCTAGACGCACGTTTATCGCAGAGTTCGAATTCGACTAAGCATCGCAGTAGTCAGGCGACTCAATTTCCAATAGCCGAATGGCTTGCGTCCGCATAAACACTCGCGCTGTACGAGCGCTATTGCCGAGAAGCCGATTTTCAACTATTTCGTCGCAGTGAGTGCTCACGGTCTGAAAAGACGGAATACGGGCCGTTCGGTCTTGCAGTACTAATGGCTACGACTTTCGCAATACGCTGCCAAACCTACTCAAGGAATATCTGCGGCGTCTCATCGCGATTGCTCGAATATGCTTGAACGTGAAGGCGAATACGCGAGCTGTGTATTCAATCGGAGCTCATTCGATTTGCTATTCAAATAGGACGTCAAACCACGGTATATTTACGTAAAAGTGGACCCAGAATCCGCGGCATGGCCTTCACTCAAAATAGACACCAAATAATCACCACGTATCAAATATCAAGAGAATGAGAGAAGTGGCCGCCAAAAAGAAAAAATCGACCAGGAAAACCGCTGCCAACGGCATCGAACGCACCAACGGAAAATCGCTCGAATCCTGGATCTGGGATGCGGCCTGCTCCATCCGTGGTGCCAAAGATGCACCGAAGTACAAGGATTACATCCTGCCGTTGATCTTTACCAAGCGGCTGTGCGATGTCTTCGATGACGAGGTTAACCGCATCGCGGCCGAAGTCGGCTCGCGCAAAAAGGCCTTCCAGTTCGTCAAGGCCGATCACAAGCTGGTGCGCTTCTATCTCCCCCTGCTGCCGGAAGACCCGGAAGAATCGGTCTGGTCCATCATCCGCAAACTCTCCGACAAGATCGGCGAAGGCGTCACCACCCACATGCGCGCCATCGCAAAGCAAAACCCCCGTTTACAGGGCATCATCGACCGCGTCGACTTCAACGCCACCACCCACGGTCAGCGGGATATCGACGACGACCGACTTTCCAACCTGATCGAAGCGATCAGCACCAAACGCCTCGGACTCGAGGACGTCGAAGCCGACATCATCGGCAAGAGCTACGAATACCTCATCCGCAAGTTCGCCGAGGGCGGCGGCCAGAGCGCCGGCGAGTTCTACACGCCACCGGAAGTCGGCACCATCATGTCGAAGGTGCTCCAGCCGGAGCCCGGCATGGAGATTTACGACCCCACCTGCGGCTCCGGCGGCCTGCTCATCAAATGCGAGATCGCAATGGAAGAGGCGGCCAAAGGCAAGAAGCGCACCGTCGCCCCGCTCAAGCTCTACGGCCAGGAATACACCGCCGACACCTGGGCCATGGCCAACATGAACATGATCATCCACGACATGGAAGGCGAGATCGAGATCGGCGACACCTTCAAAAATCCCAAATTCCGCAACAAGCAGGGCAAACTCCGCACCTTTGACCGCGTCGTCGCCAATCCCATGTGGAACCAGGACTGGTTCACCGAGGCCGACTACGACAACGACGAACTCGACCGCTTCCCCGCCGGCGCGGGCTTCCCCGGCAAAGCCTCCGCCGACTGGGGCTGGGTCCAGCATATGCACGCCAGCCTCAATGACAAAGGCCGCGCTGCCGTCGTCCTCGACACCGGCGCCGCCTCCCGCGGCTCGGGCAATGCCGGCACCAACAAGGAAAAGACCGTCCGCCAGTGGTTCGTCGACCACGACCTGATCGAGAGCGTCCTCTACCTGCCGGAAAACCTCTTCTACAACACCACCGCCCCGGGCATCGTGCTGTTCCTGAACAAGGCCAAGCGGAAGGAGCGCAAGGGCAAGGTCTTCCTCGTCAACGCCAGCCAGGTCTTTGAAAAGGGCGACCCCAAGAACTTCATCCCCGGCGCGGGTATCCAGCGCATCGCCGACACCCTCATCGGCTGGAAGGAAGAGGAAAAACTCAGCCGCATCGTCGATCACGCTGAGCTGAAGAAGAACGACTACAACATCTCCCCCAGCCGCTACATCCATACCTCAGATGCCGAAACCTATCGGCCGATTGCGGAGATCGTCGAGGAACTGAGGGCCGTAGAAGCCGAGGCGCGGGAGACGGACAAGGCGCTCCGGGACATCCTCAAGAAGATCGGAGTGTAACCGCATCTGGCGCAGATGAACGCAGATTCACAGAGAGACCCGGAAACGTACGCCATTATTGGCGCGGCCATGGAGGTGCATAGGGAGCTGGGAAATGGCTTTCTGGAAGGGGTGTATCAGGATGCCCTGGAGATCGAATTTGCCCACCGTGACATTCCATTCACTCGCGAGCACTCGATCCCCGTTCTCTACAAGGGATGCACTTTGGGCACGCCTTACCGCGCGGATTTCGTCTGCTATGGCTCAATTATCGTCGAACCCAAGGCGGTTAGGACTCTCACCGATATCGAATCCGCCCAAGCACTCCACTACCTCAAAGCCACCGGTTTCGAGCGCGCCCTCCTGATCAATTTCGCCACGCTGCGTCTCGACTACAAACGCTTCATCCAGTCAGTGAGCCATCTGCGCAAATCTGCGCCATCTGCGGTTAACCTTCAATCAAGAGGCGAAGCGTGAGCGAACTGATTCTTTACACCTCAGACGACGGCCGCACCCGGCTCGATCTCCGCGTCGATGGCCAGACCGTCTGGCTCACCCAGCTTGAAATCGCCGAACTCTTCCAGACCACCAAGCAGAACGTCAGCCTCCACGCCAAAAATATCTTTAAAGACGGGGAGTTGATCGATGATTCAGTTGTCAGGGATTCCTTGACAACTGCCGCAGACGGCAAGCGCTACAGGACCATGGCCCGGCAGGCCGATGCAGAGGATTTGCAGAAACTGGAACAGATTGCAGGTGGAGAAAGGAGCGGAGGATGATTGCTGAGTTATGTTCAGTTACGGTGTTAAAGGAGATTCAGGAGAAGATTGGGGTATGAAGATCGAACAGTTCCAATTTCCTTCCGATTGGAAGCTCGGTCCGATCGCCGAGTCGTTTGACTTTACTGGTAAGCCTCGTGGTCTCGACCTTTCGAAGAATGGCGACGAAATCCCGTTCTTCCCAATGGATCAAATTCCGTTGGGTCGTATTCACGTGTCTGTATTCACGCCAAAGCCCTTGGCCCAGCTCGGAAGCGGCACCTACGTCGAAAACGGCGACCTCATGGTCGCGAAGATCACGCCCTCATTCGAGAACGGCAAACAGGCCATCGTCGATATCGAGAGCGATTTCGCCTATGCCACGACCGAGGTTATCCCCATACGTGGCCGGAAAGAAGAATCGGACACGCTGTTCCTGTTCTTCTATCTCTTGCACCCGGAAGTGCGCTCCGACCTTGCAGGCAAGATGGAAGGAAGCACAGGACGGCAGCGGTTACGCAAAACGGTTCTTGGTGACCGCTTGATCCCGCTCCCCCCACTCCCCGAGCAGAAGAAGATCGCGCATATCCTTTCGACGGTACAGCGGGCGATCGAAGCGCAGGAGCGGATCATCCAGAGCACCACCGAGCTGAAAAAGGCCATCATGCACAAGCTCTTCACCGAAGGCCTCCGCAACGAACCACAAAAACAAACCGCAATCGGCCCCGTCCCCGAAAGCTGGGAGGTGGTGCGGTGCGAGGATGTATGCGATTCGATCAGCGTCGGGATCGTTGTGAAGCCATCCAGCTACTACGTGGCCGATGGCGTTCCTGCGTTTCGTTCACAGAACGTCAGGGAAGATCGGATTCAGCCTGAGCCGATGGTTTATATATCCGAAGAGGCGAACAACGGCCCGGTAAAGAAATCAAAGTTGTCGGCGGGAGATGTTCTGATTGTGCGGACCGGCTACCCTGGAACCTCGTGCGTCGTTCCGCCGGAGTTCGACGGCAGCAACTGCATAGATTTGATTTTCGTCCGGCCCAATAGGGCGAAACTGCGCAGCCATTACCTGAGCCGATTCTTCAACTCAGACGCCGCCAAAGTTCAAGTTCAGGCGGGGAAGATTGGGCTAGCCCAGCAGCATTTCAATGTGGGAGCAGTGAAAAATACTCGGATACCTCTCCCGCCGATGGAGCAGCAAGACGAGATTGTCGCACATCTCGAATTGATCGACTCGAAGCACAATCTGGCGACTTCGAAACGGAATACGCTACAAAACCTGTTCCGCACCCTCCTTCACGAGTTGATGACTGCGAAGACCCGCGTTCACGAACTTGATTTACCCTCCGTTGCCATGGACTCCAACATAATTAAGAGAAGAGCCATATGAAACTCGAAAAAATGCAGAATTCAAAACTATCGCTGCATCACCGATTCGGGATGGGTGAACTTTGACGACATCGCCGTGATCGTAGGCCGGAACGAATCCGGAAAAACATCGTTCCTCAAGGCGCTGTTGCGTCTCAATCCCTATCACAATACCGGATACAACATCGACCGGGAATGGCCGAGCGGCCGCAGGAAAGAGAAGAGCCCTGAGAAGGTCGTGGTTGAAGCCGTATTCTCGTTCTCGTCAGAGGAGCAAGCAGAGATTGCTGCGCTTCATGAATCCGCCAAAGGCATTGAGGCGGTCGAGGTAAGCTGGAATTACGCGGGAAGATACAAGCATCAATTTTCACCCAAAAATCCCAGCACCGAGCACGCCGTGGAGTGGGTTGCGGATCTTCTCCAAAAGCTGCTGGAAAATCTTCCGGAGACATTTTCTGATCACTTCAAGACGCAATTTGCGGTTACATTTTCGACTCTGTTGGAAGAAGTCCGAAACGGCGGGGGAAGCGGCCGTGCGGTGGAGGGGCTTCGCGATTTGAGAGAAACGCTTCCCACGTTTGTAGCGCCGACAGAACCTCCTCAGCAACAAGATCGGAATGCGATCACTCCCCTCATCACCCTAATTGATGACGTTGTCGAAGAGATTGAGACGACGCCTCTTCTGCGTGTCGTCGACTATGTCCATAAACACATGCCAACCTTCGTCTATATGGATGACTACCGGACGTTTGTTGGGTCGGCGCAACTGGATGAGGTGCAAAAGCATAAGAAGGAGAAGAAGCTCAAGCCCGAAGAAGAAACGATCATCATGATCATGAATATGGCCGGCTTGGACTTGGATGACGAGGTGTCAAAAGGGAATGAAGAGGATAGAGAGCAGCGAATGCTCGATATGAACGATGCAAGCAATACCCTGACAGAATTGATTGCAGAGCGATGGTCTCAGCGTAGATATCAGGTCGTGTTTCAAGCTGACGGACAGCATTTTATGACATTCGTGAAGGATCAAAACGACAAGGGACTAGTTCTGCTAGAGGAGCGCTCAAAGGGTTTTCAGTGGTTCTTTTCCTTCGACATGCACTTCATGTACGAAACCGAGGGCAACTTCAGCAACGCAATAATCTTACTGGACGAACCAGGTCTCCATCTCCACGCCGCAGCGCAGAGGGACTTGCTTGAGAGGATGAAGGCCTATGCGAAAGAAAATCAGCTTGTTTATACGACGCACTTGCCATTTATGATCGACTTCAAGCGACTGGACAACATCTACGTTGCAGAAGATATTCAGAAAGAAGGGACAAAGATTCATACCAATTGGGCAACCGCTGACAAAGACGCTCGATTCACGCTGCAAGCTGCACTCGGGATGTCATGGAGCCAGTCTCTCTTCGTTGGCCAATACAACCTTGTGGTGGAGGGCGTTGATGATTTTTGGTTTCTCACGACTTTCTCGACTTTATTCGAGGAAGCCGGTCAGCACGGGCTAGATGCGGACTTGGTGGTTACGCCAGCCGGCGGTGCAAGCAAGGTCGCCTATGTTGGCACAATACTTCACGGGCAAGAATTGCACGTGGCGGTGCTACTCGAGTCCGATCCCGCAGGTGAGCAGGCGCTTGAACAACTCGTTCATCAGTGGATTTTGGACGAGAAGCTCGTGGTCATGGTTGGAGATACCATTGGCTCGAAACCGTGCGCGTTGGAGGACCTCTTCGGCGAAACCTACTATATCGCGAAAGTGGAGGAAGCATATTCCAAGGAGTTGGCCGGGAAAACCCTATCGCTCGAACAGAAGACGGCCGGAACTAAGTCGTTGGTTCACCGAGTCGAGGACGCCTTTGGAAAGGCGAGACTCGGGACTTTCAACAAGGGGCGAGTCGCAAAGCGAATCATGACGGAACTCGGCAAGAGCGATCTTACCGCTGTCGACAAGGACACAGTCGCTTCATTCCGTAAGCTGATCGATGCGGTGAATCAAGTTGTCACCAAATGGAAGCACTAGGCATCCATGCCCACACCCGGAGAACACAAAACCGTCCAAGCCCGCATCCTCGAATATGCCGAGGCCATCGGTTGGACGTTTGTGTCCCGCGAGGAAGCCGAGCAGCGGCGCGGCTTCGATCCCGAGGTCCCGCCCGCCGAGCGCGCCAAGAACCGCTCGCTGTTCTTCGATGACCTGCTCGACGCCAAGGTGCGGGAGTTCAATCCGCGTTACGCAGAAGCCGAGGGCGCCTTGCTCGGGCAGTTCCGCCATCTCCACACCGACATCTACGGCAACCGGGACTTCGTCGAGCAACTGCGCAACCGGGGCACGTTCTTCGATCATGAGGACAACCGCGAGCGCGACCTGATCCTGATTGATTACAACAATTCGTCGAATAACATTTACGAAGTTACCGAGGAGTGGGCCTTTCACAACGGTCACTACGGCACACGGGAGGATGTGGTTTTTCTCATCAACGGCATCCCGGTACTGGTGATCGAGTGCAAGAACGCCAACAACGGCGAGGCGATTGCCCTCGGGGTAGACCAGATCCGCCGGTACCACCGCGAAATGCCGGAGCTGTTCGCACGGCTCGGCAACCGGGCGGACCGCCCGCCAGGTGAGTCTGGCCGTCGGGGCGGCCTCTACCTTGACGGTTTTCCTGTTCGAGACGCATGAGGCGACGAAAGGATCGTCGTGACGGGCATTCGCGACAAAAAGGCCTCTTCAGCGACACAACAGAGAATGCACGACAAATAGAGCGCTTTATATGTCGATATGGCCTCTGAGATAACCGAATAGATCGTAACAGATTGCGAATAATGACTAATACAGCCGATATCTCGCTATTTATTGCGACTTGACGAAATTCAATTAATAAGCTATATATCGCAATATGTGACGATATATGGCAACTTAGCCGACATATTCGCAATATATTACGACTATGAAAATCACTGGCTTACTCACAGATGATGCCGTGCTGGCCGAATTGGGCGCACGGATTGCCGGTCGCCGGGTTGAATTGCAGCTGACCCAGGCGGCTGTGGCCGAACAGGCGGGTATCGCCAAGCGCACCCTTGAGCGTATGGAGGCAGGGCAAACGTCACAGTTGGCCACCCTGGTTCGTGTGCTGCGGGTGCTGGACGCCGCATCAGGGCTGGATAGCCTGATTCCGGAGTCCGGGCCCAGACCGATGGATTTGTTAAAGCGAAAAGGCAAGGTCCGACAACGGGCTTCGGGTCGACGTGCCGCAAAGGCGACTGGCAAACCATGGCGCTGGGATGAGAAGCCATGAGCACGCTTGCCGAAGTCAGGCTGTGGGGCAAAACCATCGGCGCTGTCTCACTACAGGATGGGGAGGAAGTCGCCAGCTTTGAATACGATGCCGAATTCGCGCAAAGCGGTATTCAAGTCGCGCCGATTGTGATGCCGCTTTCCCGGCGCGTGTACCGCTTCCCCGAGCTTTCTCGCCCGACTTTTCTCGGGCTGCCCGGCCTGCTGGCCGACTCGCTGCCCGACAAATTTGGCAACGCGCTGATCGATGCCTGGCTGGCATCGCAGGGGCGGCAACCGGGTTCCTTCAACGCGGTTGAGCGGCTTTGCTATACCGGTGAACGCGGCATGGGTGCGCTGGAATTTGCCCCCGCCATCGGCCCCAGGGCAAAGCAGATCAACACACATTGAGGTCGGCAAGTTGGTTGAGCTTGCATCGGAGATATTGACCCACCGGAATAACCTGCAGGCGTCTTTTGCGGATGAAGGCAGAGAGGATGCGCTAAGGGATATTCTGCGCGTGGGCACATCCGCCGGTGGCGCGCAGGGCGAAGGCGGTCATCGCATGGAACCCGAAAACCAATGAAGTGCGGTCGGGCCAGGTCAAAGCCGGCAAGGGATTTGAATACTGGCTGCTGAAATTTGACGGCGTTAGTGGCAACAAGGACAAGGAACTGGAAGACCCAAAAGGCTACGGGGTGATCGAGTATGCGTATTACCTGATGGCGCTTGAATGCGGCATTGAAATCAGCGAATGCCGGCTGTTTAAAGAGAATGGTCGGTCGCATTTCATGACGCGCCGCTTTGATCGTCTTGCTGCCGGCGAAAAACTTCACATGCAGTCACTCTGCGCCCTGGCGCACTACGATTTCAATATGGCAGGCGCTTATAGCTACGAGCAGGCGTTGCTGGTGATGCGGCAACTGCAGTTGCCGATGCAGGCCATCGAGCAACTGTTTCGGCGCATGGTATTTAACATCGTGGCGCGCAATCAGGATGACCACGTGAAGAATATTGCCTTCCTGATGAATAAATCCGGTGAGTGGTCGCTGTCGCCGGCCTTTGATATGACCTACAGCTTTAATCCCGCGGGTGCGTGGACGGCAAGCCATCAGATGACGATGAACGGAAAACGCGACAATTTCACGATGGAGGACTTCAACGCCTGCGCAAAGACTGCTTCGATGAAACGGGGGCGCGCTGCGAAGATCGTTGCCGAAGTGCAGGCGACGGTATCGAAATGGAGATCGTTTGCAGAAAAGGCGGGCGTGCCTGATGTCGTGCGCGAACAAATTCAGCGCACCTTGAATCTGAAATCCTATTCATGAAGCCAGGCGAGCGCAAAACCGTCCAAGCCCGCATCCTCGCATACGCCGAGGCCATCGGTTGGACGTTTGTGCCCCGCGAGGAAGCCGAGCAGCGGCGCGGGTTCGATCCCGAGGTCGCCACCCGCCGAGCGCGCCAAAAACCGCTCGCTGTTCTTCGACGACCTGCTCGACGCCAAGGTGCGGGAGTTCAATCCGCGCTACGCAGAGGCCGAGGGCGCCTTGCTCGGCCAGTTCCGCCATCTCCACACCGACATCTACGGCAACCGCGATTTTGTCGATCAACTGCGCAACCGGGGCACGTTCTTCGATCACGAGGAGAACCGCGAGCGCGACCTGATCCTGATCGATTACGACGATCCGTCGAAAAACGTCTACGAGGTCACCGAGGAGTGGGCCTTTCACAACGGCCACTACGGCACGCGGGAGGATGTGGTCTTTCTCATCAACGGCATCCCGGTGCTGGTGATCGAGTGCAAGAACGCCAACAAGGACGAGGCGATAGCGCTAGGGGTGGACCAGATCCGCCGTTACCACCGCGAGACGCCCGAGCTGTTCGTGTCGCAGCAGCTTTTCTCCGCCACCGACGCCATCGGCTTTTCCTACGGAGTGAGCTGGAATACGGTGCGGCGAAACATTTTCAACTGGAAGATTTTGAAACCGCAGATTGCGCAGATGGGCGCAGATGAAACCACTTCGGAAGGCAATCTGCGTCAATCTGCGTCATCTGCGGTTAAAGATATCCCCGGTCGTCTGGAACAGAAGGTGAAGTCGTTCTGTTCGATTCCGAACATCCTGTCGTTTCTCAAGGACTACATCGTCTTTGCCGAAAAGGACGAGGAGCTGCACAAGTACGTCCTGCGCCAGCACCAGACCGGCGCGGTGGAGGCGACCGTCGGCCGCGCGCTCGATCCCAAGCGTACCCGCGGGCTGGTCTGGCACACCCAGGGCAGCGGCAAGACCTACACCATGATCAAGGCGGCTGAACGACTGTTCCGCGCACAGGAAGCCGAGAAGCCAACCATCCTACTGATGATCGACCGCAACGAGCTGGAAGACCAGATGCTCAAGAACCTGGCCGCGCTCGGCCTGGGCAATCTGGAGCATGCCAGCAGCATCGCCCGACTCAACAAGCTGCTGAAGGACGACTACCGGGGCATCATCGTGACGATGATCCACAAGTTCCGCGACATGCCGGCGGACCTCAATACGCGCTCGAATATCTACGTGCTCATCGACGAAGCACACCGCACCACCGGCGGTGATCTGGGTAACTTCCTCATGGCCGGTCTGCCGAACGCGACCTTCCTCGGTTTCACCGGGACCCCGGTGGACAAGACGGTTTACGGCAAGGGCACCTTCAAAACGTTCGGCTGCGAGGACGATCAGGGCTACCTACATAAGTATTCCATCGCCGACAGCATCGAGGACGGCACCACGTTGCCGCTTTACTATCAGCTCGCGCCCAACGAGATGCTGGTGCCGCACGAAACACTCGACAAGGAGTTTCTTTCGCTGGCCGAAGCAGAGGGCGTGGCCGACATCGAGGAGTTGAACAAGATCCTCGAGCGGGCGGTGAACCTGAAGAACTTTCTCAAGGGCGAAGAGCGTATCCGAAAGGTCGCGCAGTTCGTCGCCGAACATTACCGCCAGAATGTCGAGCCACTCGGTTACAAGGCATTCCTTGTTGGGGTGGACCGCGAAGCGTGTGCCCGGTACAAGCACGCGCTCGACGAATTTCTTCCGCCGGAGTATTCCGAGGTGGTGTATACCGGCAGTAATAACGACTCGGCGCTATTGAAGGAATTCCATCTCGATCCCAAGAAAGAAAGGCAGATCCGTAAGAGCTTCGGCAAGCTCGAAGAGAAGCCGAAGGTTCTGATCGTGACCGAAAAGCTGCTTACGGGTTTCGATGCGCCCGTGCTCTATGCCATGTATCTGGACAAGCCCATGCGCGACCACACGTTACTGCAGGCCATTGCGCGTGTGAACCGTCCCTACGAAAACGAGGCGCAGGAGATGGTGAAGCCCCACGGCTTCGTGCTCGATTTCGTCGGCATTTTCGACAAGCTGGAAAAGGCGCTGGCGTTCGACAGCGATGAGATCAACGCCATCGTCAAGGATCTCAAGCTCCTGAAGGTGCTGTTCAAGAACAAGATGGAATCCAAGGCGCCGGAATATCTTGGCCTGATCGAGCGCAATTTCAACGACAAGGACGTGGAGACGCTCATCGAACATTTCCGCGATCCCGGGCGACGCAAGGAATTCTTCAAGGAGTACAAGGAAATCGAGATGCTCTACGAGATCATCTCGCCGGACGCATTCCTGCGCCCGTTCATCCAGGACTATGGGACACTGTCATCGATCTATCACGTTGTTCGCAACGCCTATGCAAAACGGGTGTACGTAGACCGCGATTTCCAGCGAAAGACTAACCAGCTCGTCCAGGATCAGGTGGGCAGCTATGGGGTCTCCCAAGTGGGCGAGCTAGTTGAGATCAACG
This sequence comes from uncultured Gammaproteobacteria bacterium, assembly GCA_963773585.1. Classification (GTDB taxonomy): domain Bacteria; phylum Pseudomonadota; class Gammaproteobacteria; order JASBUN01; family JASBUN01; genus CAVXJN01. Next base: position 483,041 of record CAVZBR010000004.1, on the reverse strand, counting down.
CCGACACCATCGAGTTGATCAAGAACAAGCAGGGCGGCGATGGCACCAAAGTGATCAACCTAGTAAAAAGCATCGAGAAGCTGGCGGACGAGCAAAGCGATGATCCGTACCTGATTGCCATGGCCGAGCGGGCACGCGCCGTGCAGGAAACCTTCGAAGGCCGCCAGGTCAGCACCGCCGAGGCGCTGGAGGCGTTACTCAAGGAAGTGGCAACGAACGAGGCTCGCAAAAAGGAACAGGCGGAGAAGTCGTTCGATGGGTTGACGTATTTCGTCTATCGCAGTTTGCTGGATGCGAAGATTCAGAATGCGGAGGCGGTCAGCCGAAAGATTCGCCATGCTTTCGCGGATTTTCCCAACTGGAAGCGCAGCGAGAATGCGTTGCGCGAACTGCGCAAGCAGGTCACCTTCGCCATCTTTGCCGAGAACGATGACCTGGACCGTGTCACCGCGATTGTGGATGAGTTATTTACGCTGTTGGATCGGGCGGACCGAATTTAGCCATGCGCGCCACGGACAAGAAGAACGAGTTCAAGCAGCGCGTCCGGTATTGGGCAGATAAGCTGGATGTAAAGATCGTCTGGCTGGGCGTTCGCCACATGAACAACAAGTGGGCGTCTTGTTCCACGGCGGGTCACCTGAATTTCAATGATGCATTGCTCAGCTTGGACGCCGAGATATGGGACTACGTCATCGTCCACGAACTGCTTCATTTCTTCGTCCCTAACCACGGCAAACTCTGGAAGAGCCTCATGCGGGTCCATTTGGGTGATTACGAAAAGATGGAAACAAAGCTTCGAAGGGTGTCGGCGTGACTGGCCATAACAATGAATTCTAGACACACCAGGTTATCAAGCATCGGCCACGCTTTGCGTGGACCACTCGCTTTAAAAGTGACGATGTTTCGCCCGCCACTCGCCTCATCGCAACAAGTGTGCTGACTACCATACTGTGGACGCGAAGCGGTGCTCCATGTCGCTGGTTCTAGTCGGTGAGGTGAAGAATGAAAGATCGTGGGACCTACAAACTGGAGTTCAGTCCACGGCTCGACGGAAAGCCATGCCCCTACGTTGTCGTCGAAGGGCCTTTGGCCAAGCGAGTGGCAGGCCTGTCATTAATAAGCCGGGATATTCGGGACGTTCAGGAAATTCTTTCGCGCCTCGATCCGCATCAACATGACTCGGTGGGCAATCGCGCGCTCATGTTCGGCGCGCTAGCGCTTTACGGAAAATGCTTTACCCAGGCAAAGGATCGTAGGATAACATTAGCGGCCAAGGACATCTTTGGTACAGCCGAAGCAAGATCCAGCCATGATCGCTTGATGCATTTACGACACGAATACGTGGCACATGGCGGAAACACTAAACAAGAACAGCTCCAGATTATCCTCCTCCTTGACCCAGACAAGAGCAAAGACAACGATGCACGCAAGACAAGGAGGAGAAAAATGCTTCAACTACGCCCAAACTGTGAGTGCTGCAATAAGGATCTTCCGCCGGAGTCCACTGAAGCACGAATCTGTTCGTTTGAGTGCACGTTCTGTTCTTCTTGTGCCGAGAATGTATTAGGTGGCAAGTGCCCAAACTGTGGTGGCGAGCTTGAGAACCGTCCTCGTCGCCCAGCAAACAAACTGGCCAAGTATCCGGCTTCGACAGAGCGTCTTTATAAACCGGCAGGGTGCAACAATGCAGCCTAACCACCGGTTTCGGACCGCTAGGCTCGGACACTCATGCCTTTATATTTCTGCTAAAAAGATATCGCTGATATGCCATTGCCGCTGCGACGCGTCGCGCCCGTCTCATTCCCTCATGGACAACGTTATACGCAGAAAGTTGAATGAATTAGGAAGCGGTGGAGAAACTCAAGGGTGACAGGGCGGGGCAGCACAGTGTACGTATCAACGATCAGTGGTGTATCTGTTTTGTTTGGAAAGCTGGTGACGCCCATGACGTGGAGATTGTTGATTATCACTAGAGGTGTGAGTCATGGCTAAGCGACATTTCGATCCGATTCGTCCTGGCGAGATTCTGCTGGAGGAATTTTTGCGTCCTCTGGGCGTATCACAATACCGTCTGGCGAAGGACATCAGCGTGCCGCAGCGCCGTATCAGTGAGATTACCCAAGGCAAGTGTTCTATTTCCGCCGACACGGCACTGCGCCTCGGCCGGTACTTCGGTATGGAGGCGCAATTTTGGCTCAATCTTCAGTTTCGTTACGATCTCTTGCGTGCGGAGGCGGAGCTCGATCACCGGTTGGAAAAAGAAGTCACACCCCATGCCGCATAGAGCGCGAGTTCTAACCAGCTCGTAAAGCCGACGCGAACATTGCGCGGCGTGTGCCTTCGGCGTTCCGTAGAGCTTGTGATACTGACCGCTACAACGAGCGCGATAACGCTAGCAGCATATCTCCGCGATCCTCCAACTGTTTTCCAGGCTGGATACGAATTTCCCGACGGAAACGTCTCGCGACTACGTCTTTCAGGATCGTCAGGATCTGGTTGTCTGTGAATCGCGATTTCTTGACCGCAAAATCTCCTTTTGGTAGGAAATTCTACTTCTCACCGCGACCAGTTCCCGGGGAAATTACCGTCTCATTGCCTGACCCGTCAGGCGCGCGGCGACCGCGTACAACTCGTCCTGATTCACGGGCTTGGATACATGGGCCTGATAGCCGGCGCGCATGGCCTCGCGGCGATCCCCTTCGGCGGCAAATGCCGAGACCGCCATGGCCGGAAGATCCTTCTCGGATCGACCGGTGGCCCGCACCCGACGGATGAGTTCGTAGCCGTCGACGCCGGGAAGGCCTATATCGCTGACCAGGAGATCGACCGAGCTTTGCTCGAGGGCGGCCAACGCTTCAGCCGCGCTGGCCACGGCTGCGACGATCTCCGCCCCCGCGTTCTTCAGCAGCTGCCCGAGCACTTCCCGGGCATCGTCCTCGTCTTCGACCAGCAAGACGCGGACACCATCGAGTTCCGGGACGAGGCCGCGACCGAGCGACTCCCTGCCGGGGCCCGTTGCGCCGGCAGGAGGGGCTCCGGGCAACCGGAGCAGAAACGTGGCACCGCGACCCTCGCCTCCGCTTTCGGCCCACACTTCGCCCCCATGCAGTTCGGTGAGCTGCTTGACGATGGCGAGTCCGAGTCCGAGGCCGCCGGAGCGGCGGGTGGTGGCGCCCTCGATCTGGTGATAGAGCTCGAACAGGTGCGGCACGAATTCTGGAGGGATGCCGATGCCGGTGTCGCATACCTCGACCTGCGCGAAGGCTTCCTGCCGCGACAGCCGCACACACACCTCGCCACCCTCGGGCGTGAACTTCACCGCGTTGGAAATCAGATTCCAGACCACCTGCTGGAGTCGGTCGGCATCGCCCTGCACCTGGATATCGCCGGGGCCGATCTCGGCCCTGATTTCTACACCTTTGGCATCCGCCGACGGTTGGACCGTGGCCACGGCAGCGTTGATCACGTCGTGCAGTTCGAGCCGCTTCAACTCGAGACGAAGCTTCCCGGCAAGTACACGGGAGACGTCCAGGAGGTCGTCGATCAGCTGAGCCTGTGACCATGCGTTGCGCTCGATCACCTCCAGCGCGGTCTGGAAGGACTCGGGAATGTCGTTGCGCCGACGCAGCACCTGGGCCCAACCCAGGATCGCGTTCAGCGGCGTGCGCAATTCATGGCTGACGGCCGCCAGGAATTGGTCCCGGGCGGCGTTGGCCTGCTCGGCGGTCCGCCGTTTGGCATCCAGCTGCTGTGCGCGCTCGCGGGCGGCGAGGTCGGTGACGACGATGCCGAACATCCGGGTGGCCTCATCGGGAAGCCGGTTGAGTGCAAGCTGCGCGGGTATCGTTTCGCCATTGGCGCTAAGCAGACTGCACTCGCTGTGCGCGACGCCCGCAGCGGACTGGTGCAACAGGGCTCGAAAGCGGTCCTGGCACTCCTGATCGAGCAATGGGTAAATCGAGCGACCGCGCACCTGTTCCAGGGGCCGTCCTACGAGATCTGCGAAGAAGGGGTTGCAGTAAACGATGATCCCGTCTGCGCTGACGGTGAGGGCCCCCTCCTGCATCTGCTCGACGAACAGCCGAAAGGGCTCGTCGGGACTCTCGAGCGTGTAGACCTGCTGGCCATTGCGGCCGTCGACGACCACCGCGTCCACTTCCCCGGCGCGGATCGCCTCCAGGGTTTCCTCCGCATCCTGGAGGCGGCGCTGCAGCGCGGGACTGAATCCGGCGTCCGGCTCAGACACGGCCAAGTCCGAGGGTGGTGAGGATGCGTTCCTCCGTGAGCAGGCCAGTGATGCGTAGGACGGGCTCCGGCGACCGGCGGATCAGCGCAGGCGCGGCCACGATGGACGCTCCGCGGGTGCGCTCCGGCTGCTGCTGGACGTCGATGACTTCGAGGCGGTAGCGGGAGGCGAGGTGCGCATCGCAGACCTTGCGCACGACATCCAGGGCAGCGCTGGAGCGGGCGGATTGCCCCTGCACGAACAGCTCCAGCACGACCGTTCCATCGGTCTCCATCTGACTCAGTCCCCGAATTCCTTCAGGTCCAGCGCGACCATCGCCCGATCCGCGTTGGACAGGTCACCGATGACGCGCTTCACCGGCTCCGGGACCCGGCGCACCAGCGTAGGGATGGCGAGGATCTGGTCGGCCTTGGCCAAGTGGGGGTGGCGCATCAGGTCAATCACTTCGATCTCGTAGCGCCCGGCGCCAATGTGCGCGTCGCAGAGTCGCTCCAGGTTGCTCAGTGCTTCGCGCGACTTTCGGTTTTCGCCCGCAACATACAGGCGCATGGTCCACACTTCATCTGTATCCGCTCGCTCCACATTCATTTCATCAACTCCGGGTCCGGGAGACCCCGCCAATTGTTTCATTCGGGTTTTGTCGCACTCCGGCTCCTGGCCATGGCGCTACGTTCGTGATGCATCTGCTCCTCGGTGGCGTTCTCCTGAGCGATGCTACGGTCGAGTTCCGCCGCCTCGGCCTCGAACTCGTCGCGCAGGGCCTGGATCTGTAGCTCCATGGCGGCACGTTTGCGCGTGAGTTCGAGCTTCTGTCGCTCGATCGTCTGTTCGCGGGCGAGGCGCGCGGCGCGCTCTCTACTCTCCTGCTGCGCGCGCGCCGAACCGGTGAGCACGCCCTCGGGGCCGATGTATACCTCCACCAGGTCGATGCCGCTTGGGGTGATGATGAATTCTCGCACCTGGTTTGAATGATTCATGCCGCGGGACTTGAGCACGTAGAGGCCACGAGTGCGCTCGCCATTGTTCTCGACGCTGCGTACCAGAAGCCACGTGTCGACAATCGAGGATATCGCAATGTCGGTCTCTTCCTGGGCCTGTCCGCCGCCGGTCAGGCTGGAGACGACGACCGTGATATTGTGCATCTTCAGGAAATCGATCAGGCGCACCACCATCAGGTGTGCTTCCTGCCGGTTTCCGGACGCGATGAGATTGCCGATGGGGTCGACCACCACGGCCTGCGGCTCGAAATCCCGCACACACTTGTGCATCAGCGCCAGATGAGTCTCCAGGCCATGCGTGGTCGGCCGCGCCGCCACGAACTTCAACAGCCCTGCGTCGCGATGTCGAGCGAGGTCAATGCCGATGGAGCGCATGTTGCGGATGATCTGCTCCGGGGATTCCTCGAACGAGAAATAGACGCAGCGCTCCCCCCGGCGGCAGGCTGCATCGGCGAAATGTGCCGACAGGCTGCTCTTGCCCGCGCCGGCGGTGCCGGAGACGAGCACTGTGCTGCCGCGGAAATATCCGGGCCCACCCAGCATGGCATCGAGGGCAGCGATGCCGCTGCTGACCCGTTCGTCGCTGACCGCGTGGTGCAGACCGGCGGAGGTGATCGGCATCACGGTGATCCCGTCCGCGTCGATGAGGAATGGATACTCGTTGGTGCCGTGGGTCGTGCCGCGATACTTCACCACCCGCAACCGGCGGGTGGAGACTTGGTCGCTGACACGGTGGTCGAGAAGGATGACGCAATCCGATACGTATTCCTCGAGCCCATGGCGGGTGAGCGCACCCTCGCCCCGTTCCGCGGTGATGATGGCGCTCACGTCCTGGTCCTTGAGCCAACGGAACAGGCGCCGCAACTCGGAACGCAGGACGGTGTAATTCTGGAGACCGCCGAACAGGGTCTCGAGGGTATCGATCACCACCCGCTTCGCGCCCACCGATTGGATCGCGAGGTTCAAGCGGATGAACAGCCCGTCGAGGTTGTACTCGCCGTTCTCTTCGATCTCGCTGCGCTCCACGCGGATGTGGTCCATGGCCAGCTTGCCCGTGTCCACCAGGTCCCCGAGATCGAAACCCAGGGACGCCACGTTCTCGGCCAGATCCTCCTCGGTCTCCTCGAAGGCGATGAATACGCCGGGTTCGTCGTGCTCCAGGATTCCGCGGACGAGGAATTGCATGCCGAACAGCGTCTTGCCCGCACCTGCGCCGCCGCACACGAGGCTGGTCCGTCCCCGGGGCAGCCCGCCCTCGGTGATTTCGTCAAAGCCGGGAATCCCGGAATGCGCCTTCTCCAGGATGGGAAGGGTGTGGGCGGTGTCCGCCGCCGCTGGTTCGCGTTGGTACATGATCGAGGCTGCCTGTCGTCGCTCTACCCGGGGTTGCCAGACCGCGACCTGTACGTGCGGTGTGATTTCAGTATGGTTCCGGCCTTGCGGCTAGAAGGGCGCGGACACCGAATTGTCGGCGTCGGCCCTAGAATTCACGTTGAAATCGCGCCCGGGCGCGGTTCGAGATCAGCATATGCCAGCGAAGATAAAACGTCCAGGGTGCCTGGGATCATCCTGGCTGGCGCTGCGCGCCGCAGACGAGTCCTGCTAAGCCGGTGGCGCGGCTGCGCCAAATCAACGGGGCCATCGCCAGGCGGGCGCGGCGCTTTAGGCGTCAAAAGGGGACGGAGGGATTAAATATTGTGCAGTTCATTTGTTATTCTCTCTGCGGTTCCCCGCAATTTCACGAGCGCCCATCCGCACTTCCCAACAGTAACCCAGCACTCGGCTGCGGAATTCCGACGGAGGCGAACGCTAATTTCACATTACCGATCCCGACGGGCACGAACTGAGTATGCCGCACGCTCGAAGTTCGGGCGCGGTAACTTGTACTCCGTTGCATTTGCCAACCAGGTGCCGGCTGCGGATGCAGGCCGCTGTGGGTTCAGCGTCATGCCCGGTTCGCGGCGACGGCCTCTACAACCCGGAGTTCAGCAATACGGCGCCCACCGCAACCACGGCGGCGGATACGATTCGATGCAATCCGAAGGATTCCTTGAGCATCACGACGCCTATCGCAGCGCCCATCAGCACGCTTGTCTCGCGCAGCGCGACAACGTGCGCCATCGGCCCAAGGCTCATCGCCCAAACGGCAATGGCATAAGAAATTCCGGCAATGACGCCGCCGATCGTACCCTGCGCTAAATAAGGGGAGAAAGCGGCGGAAATGCAGTGTCGCCGGCGCCAAAGCGTAAAACCAAGCAACGGCACTCCTTCCAGTACGAATAGCCAAGCAATATAAGTCAGCGGATCCGCAGCGCGCCGCACGCCTGTACCATCAACAACTAGGTAACTGGCGATCACTATCGCGTTGAGCAGGGCGAGCGCCAGCGCTGTGGATTCTGCGCGCGGGCGTACGCCGCGGCGCCATGCGAGGCTCATGACTCCTAGGGAAACGATCAGCACGCCTGCGGTTTCCACCGCGCTCAGGTTTTCGCGCGCGTATATCCACGCCGCTAACGCCACTAGCGCCGGCGCGGCACCTCGTGAAATCGGATAAACCTGACTCAGGTCCCCATGACCGTACGCCGCGATCAGCAGTACGTAATAGGCGTAGTGAATGACCGTCGATGCCAACAGAAACGGCCATGCCGCCGACGGGAGATCGGGCAGGAAGAAAAGAGCCACGATACAGACGGGAACCGGCCCCATCATCACCAGTGTGGTCAGCACGAGACGGTCCCCGCCCGCTTTCACCAGCGCGTTCCAGGCAGCGTGCATTGCCGCAGAACTTAGCACCAGGACCAGTACTAGAGGCGGCAGTGGCAACGAATCCCTCCTGGTTGAATGAACACATGACCGTCACAGAGATGGCCTGGTTCAAAGAGAAAGGAGGAAGAGACAGAGAGATTCACTATTGTGCTGCTCATTCGTTCATCCCTCCGCCTACTTTTTCGTTTGCGACGAAAGGCTAATGGGCTAAATTCGGCGACTATGGGCAACCACCGGCAAAATGGCCGCGATTAGCAGTAGAAGTTTTTCCCGAAGGGAGATTCTACGGTGAAGAAACCGCGAGTCACAGACAGCCAGCTCCTGGCGATCCTGAAAGAGACCGAGTCCGACGGATGCCGAGATCCTGCGCGAGGCGCTAAGGAAAAAAGCGGTAGCGTCATTCCAACGGATGGATTCACTCAAGCACAAAAGGCGCTTCGATACTGAAAGCGGGTCAAGTCATCCTCGTTGCCGCGACAATCACAAATGCACATTGGCCGTGTCCTGGACGTAGGGGTTCAATGTCGCGGGTTTGTGCCAAAAGGTGCGGGAGCGTCTGGGCCCATGCGCGAATCGCAAAGCGGGTTTCCGATAGAAGCTGCGCCACCTCGTCAGCGGAATAGAAGGTGGCCTCGCGGTAGAACACACTCTCCGCCTGATGCACAAGATAGTCTTGTCCCAAAGCGCTCTCGCGGTCGATGAAGCCGATGACCAGGCGTCCACCCGGTTTGAGCACTCTCCGCGCCTCGGCAAGCATCTCCGCAGGTGAATCGACAAAGCAGATCGTGGTCACCACCAACGCATGGTCGAAACTGGCGTCCGCGAAGGGCAGGTTTTCCGCCGCGCCTTCCACGCCTTCTACGCCGCGGGCAGCCGCGTGGGCAAGCATCGAGTGTGAAGGATCCACGCCCACACGCACGCCCAACGGGGCGGCGAAGCGACCGCTGCCCACGCCGATTTCGATGCCCCGTCCTTCCCATGGCACGAACGGACGCAAGGCAAGCAGCTCCGAGACATAAGCGGCCTCGTGCTTTTCGAACCACGCTTCGTAGCGTTCATGGTGGGCCTCGAAGGGGACCATTCTAGGCATGGGACAGGACCTCACGACGGGCGTCGATTGACCGGTGGTTGTCTACCGGTAGTGCAGTGGTGCTACGCGTGCATCCTCGGTCCAGTGCGGGCGGGTTGAGCGGCTAGATCAGGATGCCGCGGCTGCGCAACCGGTCCGCGATCTCCGATACATTGTGCCGAGCGAAGTCGGCCAAGAAGACAAAGACCTGGGTCGGATCAGAGTCGGCGCTAATATGAACGAGCCTTTCGAGCGCCGATCTGTTCGCTGATGACCCGGCGCAACGGCGCCGAACAAGGTTCGGTATAGAAGTTACTGCGAGCAAGCTCCGTTTGCGCCACGACGAGAAGTGACAGATCTATTTTTTCGGATGGCCACCGAGCGCGAATCAATTGGAAATCAATTCTGTCTTGTTTACGCGATAAATCCGGGGGAGACGATTGCTTGCCAATGAAGCAAACAATCGACCCCGCCCGGTCATTCATTTTTTGTCCGATTGATTGCCGGCAGGGTTGTCCGTGTCGCCAGGGAACTCGCTGTATTCGACCATCGATCCGTCATACAGCTTGGAGTCATGGTTGCCCAACACTTCGTGGCTGATAAACCAAGTCCCGGAAGCGAGGTGCCCAGTATTGCAATAGCTGATCGTAGGAGACGTCGGGTTGATGCCCTTGCTCTTCATCATCGCTGAGTAGCTCGCTGGAGACAGGAACTTGGCAGGGCCGCCTGCCGTGACCTGCAGGTCTGGCGAAAAGTCCTTGGCGCCCGGCAGGTGGCCGGATTTTTCATGCGGCTTTGTGAACACGCCCATGTACTGATTCTGGGGTCGCGCGTCGACCATCTCGACGTTCTTTTCGGAAAGCGCCTTCTCCACGTCCTGGCGGCTGGCGAGCAGCGACTTGTCTCCGGCCGTGGCCGTCCAGTTGCCGGTGGTGGACTTTGGGGCATTGGTGGCCACCGAGTTGCCGGCCGCGATCCAGGCGTGCATGCCGCCGTCGAGAATCGCCATGTCGGTCTGGCCGAAGTATTTGAATTGCCAGTACAGGCGTGTTGCCTCGTCAACATCGAGCGGCGTGCTGCCCGTAGGCACGATCACGATCGTGTCCCCTTGATCGACGCCCCACGACCGCGCAAGCTTCTGGAAATCCGCCTTCTCGGGGATCAGCGCTTTAATGTTTTTGCCGTCCACTTTGCGAGTCACTCGGATCTTTTCGAAATTCACATAGTGCGCGCCCGGTACGTGCCCCGCCACGCCGGTGAGCTTCTTCTTACCATCGACGGTCGCGTAGCTCGGCGCAGCCTCGAAATTCTTTTGCGACGCCGACAATTGCAGAACGGTGACTTCGTCGGCGTGTGCTTTCAACCAGTCCGCGTCGACTACGGGTCCAGGGACGGTCGCGGCGAGCGCATTGCCTGCGACCAGCAAGCTGCCTAAAAACAACGTGTAACATGAGATCTTCATACCTGCTCCTCTCGTCGGGTTTTTCCGGGCTGGCTGAGGCGGGCGCTATCTCAATCCGGAACCGCGCTGGCCGCCGCCAATCCGAAGCGTATACGAAGTAAAAGAAAAACGTAATACAAGAGATGAAGGGCTCGAATGGCGCATTGGGCGCTGCAGGGTTTCCGCCGAGTCCGTCGTGATCTCGCCCCTCGTACTCGAGAAAACCGGGTCAGAGTGAATCTCCCCAAGTTTTTGACCAGCGAAAGGGGTTCGGTGACCCCTGGGAACACCAACGATTCACATGTTCACCGGCCCCTTTTTGGTTTTTCCAGTGGAAGCTTGCCGCTACCTCTCGAAACGATGTGGCGCGTGGATTGCAAAAGCGAGAGAGCAGTTGTTGGCGAATCAACGGAGCAACAACACCGGTATCTGCGCGTTGCGAATCACGGCGGTGGTGGTGCTGCCGACCAGGAAGCGGCGGATCACCGAGTGGCCATAGGCGCCCATTACCATGATGTCAATGTCCTGTTCGCGCCGATAGTCGCAAAGCGCTTCCTCGACATCGCCTTGTTGCAGGACGGCGTTCACTTCCAGGTTCGACGACGCCAGCGTATGTTTAGCCCATTGGAGTGGTCCGCGGTTTGCGTCGTCATCGTGACCGACCAACACCACGTGGCATGACGTCCCACGGAAGAGCGGGCTGCCGGCAACGAAATCCACCGCCTTTCGGGTCGTGTCGCTGCCGTCGAACGCGATCATGACCCGCTCGGGTTTCTTGTAGACCGGCGGGCAAACCAGCATGGGCCGATGCAGACTTCGGACCAGGGTTTCGAGTCGGCTGCCTACATGCGGGCCTAGGTTCTCATCGTGCTTGCCGAGCACCAGTAGCTGGGTATCTTCTTCGATAGCGAGCAGCGAATCGAGCAGATCGCCGTGACGCTGGTGCACGATGGGATCGTTGACGCCGTCGGCGAGAGCGCGCTGGCGTGCCGCCTCGAGCATGAGACGTCCCTGCTCCAGTGCAACCCGGCCACGCTTTTCATCAAGCTCCGCCAACTCTTGCAGCAGGGCCTCGCGGCTCCCGAGGCCAATGTTGCCGCTGAGGTTGCTCTTTACGGGGTAGGCCGACTTATCGAGTATGTGCAGCAGAATCAGCGGCGCTCCCAGGCGCAGGCTGGTCCACGCGGCGTAGTCGCTGACGGCGGTGGAGACTTCGGTGCCGTCGATGCAGGCGATAACATTGGTCTTGCTCATGGCGACTCCCCTCGCGCTCAGTGACCCATCAGTTTTTCCACCGCGTCCGGCTTATCGTGCACGGCAAATTTATCGACGATGGTGGTGCTGGCCTCGTTGAGGCCGATGAGTTCAACCTCGGTGCCTTCGCGGCGAAATTTGAGGACCACTTTATCCAACGCGGCCACGGCAGTGATGTCCCAGAAGTGCGCCTGGGTCAGATCGATGACGACCTTGTCCAGCGCTTCCTTGAAATCGAAAAACTCCACGAACTTATCCGCCGAGGCGAAGAATACCTGGCCTACCACCTTGTAGGTGCGCGTGGTGCCTTCCTCATTCATTTGAGAACTGACGTACTTATACTGGGCAACCTTGTTGGCGAAGAACATGGCTGCCAGCAAAACACCGACGAACACGCCCCAGGCAAGATTGTGGGTCGCAACCACCACAACGACGGTCGTGATCATGACCACGCTGGTGCTCTTGGGGTGCGTTTTCAGATTGCGCACGGATTCCCAGCTGAATGTACCGATGGAGACCATGATCATTACCGCGACCAGCGCTGCCATTGGGATCTGTGCCACCCATTTGCCGAGAAAGACGACCAGGATGAGTAGGAAAACACCGGCCGTGAGTGTAGAGAGCCGGGTACGCCCGCCGGATTTAATGTTGATCACCGTCTGGCCAATCATGGCGCAGCCCGCCATGCCGCCCAGCAGTCCGGCGGCGATATTGGCCACGCCCTGACCTTTGCACTCGCGGTTCTTGTCGCTGCGTGAATCGGTCAGGTCGTCGACGATGGTCGCCGTCATCAGCGATTCCAGCAGGCCCACGATCGCCATGGATGCCGCATAGGGAAAGATGATCGCCAAGGTCTGGAAGTTCAGGGGCGTGTCGGGCCAGAGAAATATGGGCAGGGTATCGGGTAGTGCGCCCATGTCGCCCACCGTACGGATGTCCAGGTGCAAGTACATCGCGATGGCCGTCAACACGACGATGGTGACCAGTGGCGAAGGCACGGATTTGGTCGCGTAGGGAAAGAGATAAATGATCGCCAGACCGCCCGCGGTCATGGCGTAGACCTGCCAGCTCACGCCGGTCAGCTCCGGCAACTGCGCCATGAAGATGAGGATGGCCAGCGCATTGACGAAGCCGGTGACCACCGAGCGCGACACGAAACGCATCAGAGAACCGAGCTTCAGATACCCTGCCAGAATTTGCAGCACGCCGGTGAGCAGCGTTGCGGCCAGCAGATATTGCAGGCCATGCTCCTTGACCAGGGTCACCATCAGCAACGCCATGGCGCCGGTGGCGGCGGAGATCATGCCGGGCCTTCCGCCGACAAAGGCAATGACCACGGCAATGCAGAATGACGCGTACAGGCCCACTTTGGGATCGACTCCTGCAATCACCGAGAAGGCAATCGCCTCAGGGATCAGGGCCAGTGCGACGACGGTACCGGCGAGCAGATCGCCGCGGACATTGGCGAACCACTGGGCACGGATAGCGTGAACCATACAATTTCCTATCAGCCATAACGACCACGCCCGGCGCGGCCGATGTATACAGAGAGCGAAAGCAACGTGATACGAGTGCCAGGGAGAGCGCTATGGCGGCGTGATCGAATGCTTAAAGTGAGTCACTGTTGCGAGAGATATTCTGGAATATAAGAAAGGGCCGATATAGTGACATCGATCCAGTAAAGAATCCAGGCTTGCCGCCTCGAAAGGGCTTGGACCGGGCATCCATCCGCGGTGCTTTTCAACACCGACAATGCACGAGCCCGCGGTCGGGTTGTACTTCTGAGGCTGAGCTCGAGGTCAGGTCTTGCAATCCAACATTCTCGTCGGTGTTCAGCAAGGCGCGTATTTCAAGACCCGACGCGGCGCGGTGCGACGGCACCGCCTTATTTCTCTGGGCCATCTGCGCGGCATCGCAACGTGCGGTCAAATGATGGCGGATCGTCAATCGCTGCTCGCGATCCAAAGGGGGCAGCGGGATTGAATATTGTGCAGTGAATTTGTTGGCCCCACCGCCCCTTTTTTCGGCAGTTAATGTCGCTTAGGCGCGTAAATTTAAAAAACGAGCAAGCTTCGGTTTGTTTCTAGGTTATTTGCACGTTGGATAGGGTTGGCACTTTGCCGCAATGAATTGGATAAAAGTGTAGGGGACGCTCTTTCCTGTCGTCAGGTTGGATAAATTCCGTGTGGAAAGCTTGATGCGCACGTGTGCATCGGTGGATTTCGTCTCTTTCGGATCCATGTAATACGTCATACTCCAGTATGCCTGCGGAGCGCCGGATTCATTGTTCGGCTTACCGAGCATCTCGACGACGTGACGCTTGTAATCATCGACCTGTTCAAAGCTTGCTCCATGCATACTGATATTGGCTACGCGACCCTCGAACGCAGCTAAGCTGGCGCTCTTGGTCTTGATGTCGTCTATCGCCAGCAGCGTTTGATATTCCCGGGCCTGGGCTTTCGTCATCTTGCCACCGGGAAATGGCGTCACCGATCCTTTTTTCAGGCTGGCCATATCAACGGGGTACTCCTTCGCCATGGTCAATCTTTGTATTGTGATTGCATGGCGTTCCACCTTGTATCCCTTGCTCTCCAGGGTTTTGATGGCCGCTTTCATGTTCATGCCGATCGCGACATCTTCAAACTGGGTTGACAGGATATTGGGGCCTTTCGCCAGAGTCGGAGGGTCCAGCTGGATCGTCTGATGTTCTGCAGTCTTGGCTTTCTCCGATATAGCCGCAATTCTTTCCTCGCTGCCGATTGCTTCTGCGGCATGGTACATGGCAGCCAGTGTTTTCGAATAACGGTCGAGTTCTTCCTTGGGAAGATATTTCTTAGCATTCACGATGGCATTTATATTCGTCTGCATCTGAGTGGGCAGTTCGCTCAACTTCCTGCGATCGAACCTGCCGCGCACGGCCCGCTCTGACAGATTGACGACGTTCTTCTTGTCCGCGGTATCCGGCAGTTTCTCCAATTCCCCGATTGCCGCGTCCAGACTCGTGCGCGAACGCTGGATGCGCTCTACATAGCGTGAAACGTTCGATATGGCGCGACCGGAATTACTAAGCGCTGTTACGGTTTGATGTTTCCCTTGTCGCGCCGCTGCCTGCTGGCAGGCGTGCATCCACTGGCGGAAGTTCGCAAAATCCTCAGTCGACCACGCGGTTACTGACTTTCCAAACAAGGGCGCTACTTCCTCATCCCGTGCAACCATTGGGAAACGGACATAGGGAGTAAGCTGCCAGATATCGGTGGTATTGTAGCTCGCGGCCCATTCTTCCATCTTGCCGCAACCCGGATTCGTTATGCCTGCGTAGAGCGGTGTGCTGAGAATCAACAGGACAAGTACAGTAATAGCCCTTTGCGGCTTCATGGATGCCTCCTTCTCTCGCGAGTGTTACGTCACTGGCATAAACCCGGGGTTCGAGTGCCGTTGCAGCGCAGTTCTCCGCAAGATCCCATGTCGGCCACCGAGCGGGGATCGACGGCGGCCTGGAAGATGAATTTTTGCGGGTCGGTTACCTCAACCATGTCTTCGATGTCGGGGAACAGAATTTCGCAACTGGTGTCTTTCGCCGTCGAGCCGCTGGGGAAACGCCCTTCGCCCGGTCCTCTATCTCGCGAGGTCGATGCGTTCGGGGCGTCCAGCCAGTTGCCGTGGGAGCCGCCGCAGCGCACAGGGTCAGGGGCAAGGGCAGGCGGGATAGATGCCGATTGACCTTTTTTGTGGCGCCAGGGCACTGCCTCGATCTCCCCCGTTTTTTGTGCCGGACCTAAAGGTAGACCCATCGCGCGCCAAATTGAATTCGTGAAATCTTTCAGTTGCTCGTGAAGAGATGTGACACTCGGAACAACCGGTAGAATTTCTTGAGGCACTTCAAGCGCGCGGGCTGGTGGCCATCTGGCTAGTGACCGGGCCCGGGCCTGCTGGAACCGCCTGATCGGCAGCGGCTTTTTTTGAAGGTGATCGTGGTGTGGCATATCCGTGCCTATCCGGCGAGACGGCTGGGAAAGCATCGCCTGGTATGCCGCCTTCTGGCCATTCCGCGGCGCCGATCTTCAACTGCTCCAGGGCACGGTCTGGTGCCTGCCGCCGGAACAGTTCTGGTCGCTCCATTCGCAAAACCGGACCGTCTCGTGCCCGTTACTGGCGCGAACAACCATTCGACCCGCCAATGCCACCGCGCGCCACAGGTGCTTGATCGCGTCGCCCGTCCAAACCATCGAGCAGTAAGGTTGGCAACCGGCTGCGGCACACGCCGCCGGCCTTGTCCAGCGAAGACAGGCACTTTCCGGTAACCAGATCCCTCGGCTCAGCCAACCGAGCGCGGACGCTCTCGCTTTTCAATGACTGTCCTGAATCGGTTCCCGCGAACCTCCAAGACCGATGCTACGGTCGCGCCTCAAGCACCATGTTGGTGTCGGTCTCGGTCGCGCGACGGGTTCGCGTGAACCCGGCCTCCTGCAACACAGCGGAAATTCTCTTCTCGCCAGCCTGCGCCCCCAGAGCCAGCCCCACTTCCTGCGCTCGCGACGCCGGCGTACAAATGAGCGTCGACGCCGAATAGAAGATCTGCCCCAGCAAGTGGAGGTTGTCCGTCAAATCGTCCCCGGCCAGCGGCTCGACCAACATCAGGGTCCCATTCGGAGTCAGGCGGGATCGCAGGTGCCGGGCTGCGCCGACGGGATCGCCCATGTCGTGCAGGGCATCGAACATGCAGATCAAATCGAACTCTCCTTCGTCGATTTCCTTCGCGCTCGAGGTTACGAAGCGCGTGTTGAAGTCAGCGCCGGCTCCGCGGGCCTTGTCCTCGGCAGCTTTGATCGATGGTTCGTGAAAGTCGTAGCCCACGAAAGTCGAGTTCGGAAATGCCTGCGCCATCAGCACCGTAGACGATCCGTACCCGCATCCGACGTCGGCCACCTTCGCGCCCTGCGTGAGCCTCGCAGTGACTCCGTCAAGCGCCGGGAGCCATGACTCCAATAGATTTGCGGCATACCCGGGCCGGAAGAACCGATCGGTACCGCAAAAGCAGCACCCGTGATGCTCGCCCCAGGGCCTGCCCGCACCGGTACGAAACGTATCGACCGCCCTGTCATGGGCGGTGAACTGCGAAACCAGAAGCTGAAACAGCCCCTGCAGGCACGCTGGATGGCCTTCCTGCGCCAGCACGAGCGCCTGTTCCGGACCAAGCGAGAATGTATCGTCTTCCTCGTGATAGCAGACATAGCCTGCTGCCGCCTGCGCACTCAGCCATTCACGCAAGTAGCGCTCATCCACCTGGCTCAGTCTCGCCAGCTCGGTTGTGCTGCAGGGCCCGATATCGCGTAACGCGCGGTAGACACCGGCCTGATCGCCCATGAACGAAAGCAGCACTGCAAACGAGCCGCCGATGTCGCCCATCACTTTTCCGGCGAAAGCTTCGAGTCGATCCGGGTCCGGTTCAAGGTTTTGTGTTGCAGTATTCATGCTGCGTCGCCTCCATTGTGTTGGCCGCGCCCGCGATGTCGGGCTCGGCGCTCAGCTCGTGCGCTCCCGGCATGTCGCCGAGGCGCATGTTTACAGAAGGCCGGCGAGCCCCCTCCGGCGCCAGCCTCGGGAGCGTGCCATACTCTGCGATACTGAGATTAGGCCGGGCGCAGGCTCGGCATATGACTGCGCTGCCGTGTTTTTTGCTCGATCGGCCTAAAGTTGAAGCCACCGATCCGGCGGCCGATGCAGCGGCAGGGGTGCGGGAGTGACCTATGAGCCAGGACATTCTTTCTGACGTACTGCGGTCAGTTCGATTGTCGGGCGCGATCTTCTTCAATGTGACCGCCTCTTCGCCCTGGGTTGCCGAAGCACCGAAGGCTGCATCGTTGGCACCTCGGGTGATGCCCGGCGCCCAGCACGTGGTCGAGTATCACGTGGTCACGAGCGGCGCTGGCTGGGCCACGCTGATCGACTCGGACGAAGATCCCGTGCGTCTTTCCCCAGGGAGCGTGATCATGTTCCCGCAGGGCGACCGGCATGTGCTCTCCAGCGAACCGCAAATGCGGGCCCAGCCCAACCTGGGAATCTTTGACCAGCCAGCGGACCGGTCTCCGCCCTTTTACATTGAGCAATTCGGCGGCGGTCCGGACGAAACGCGGTTGATCTGCGGGTTTCTCGGCTGCGACGTGCGACCGTTCAACCCCGTGATCGCAGCCCTGCCGCGCATGATTCACATACCCGACGGTTACACGGCTGGGGATGGTTGGTTGAGCAGCCTGATCAAAGCGATCATGAAGGAGAGCCGCAAACAACGCGTTGGGGCGCCCAGCGTCCTGGGAAAGCTGAGCGAGCTGCTGTTTGTCGAGGTGGTGCGTAGCTACATGGAGACCTTACCGAGGGACGCGACCGGCTGGTTGGCGGCGCTGGCCGATCGCCATGTGGGACGGGCAATACAGTTGTTGCACGACCATCCGCAACGAGCGTGGACGCTCGACCTGCTGGCGAGGGAAGTCGGTGCATCCCGTTCGGTTCTGGTGAGCCGGTTCGCCGATCATCTTGGGGTTGCGCCGATGACGTATTTGAGCAACTGGCGCATGCAGATCGCAGCAGGCATGTTGGTCAATGGCGGCACGACCGTCGCAAAGGTCGCGTCGGAAGTAGGCTACCAATCAGAGGCGGCATTCAGTCGCACATTCAAACGCTGCACCGGAATCGCGCCGGGCGTGTGGCGGACACGCAGCGCAAGTGATCGATCTGGCTGATCTGGCTCTTCGGCCGACAACGACCGCCCAAGATCAATCAAGTGTCAGCGCTGTCGCCGCCATTGTCGAGCCAGCGCTCGAGCGGCGCCGGCTTATGAATGCCAAAGCCCTGCGCGTAGTCCACTGCAAGCGTCTTCAGCTTGGCCAATATCTCGGCGGTTTCGACGAACTCACCCACGGTTTTCAACCCGGCTTCATGGCCCAGCTGATTTATTGCCTTCACAATGGCGTGATCAAACGAATCGCCTCCCATTTGCCGTACGAACGACCCGTCGATCTTCAGCAAATCCACGGGAAACGTCTTCAGATAAGCAAACGACGACAGCCCCGATCCAAAGTCGTCCAGCGCAAAGCGGCACCCCATCGCGCGAAGCACGGTAATGAAATGAACGGCGCGGGTGAGGTTTGCTACGGCGGCGCTCTCTGTGATCTCGAAGCAGATCATTTTCGGCGCTATCTGGTGCTGCTGAAACTGTTCGATGATAAAGTCCAGAAAGCGGTCATCGGCCAGAGAGTGCCCGCTGACGTTGATGCAGAACATCCCGGGCAGCTCATTTTCCGTATGCTCTCCGAGACGGCAAAACAGTGTACGGATCACCCAGCGATCGATCGTCGGCATTAGGTTGTAGCGTTCTGCCGCTGGCAAGAACGACCCCGGTGTAAGCACTTGCCCGTTTTCGTCGAGCATGCGGATCAGGATTTCATAGGACCACGCGTCGCCGGTCTCGTCGGAAACCGGGACGATGGGCTGTGCGTAGAGGCGGAACCGTTCTTCCTCGAAAGCCGTGGAGATCCGATCGATCCACTGCATCTCGCCCAGCCGTTCGGACACTTCGTGATCTCCGGGCGTCAACAGATGCACGCGGTTGCGGCCTTTTTCCTTTGCGGCGTAGCACGCCACGTCGGCAGCGTGCATCACCTGGGCGACGGTGCCGCTTGCTTCGGTAATCGGCAGCGCGCCGATACTTACACCGATCGTGAAGCTGCGTCCTCGCCACGCAAACCGAAAGTCCTGTACGTTTTCGCGCAACTGGTCCGCAATACGCAGGGCTTGGTCTATCGGACAATCCGTTAGGAGCAGCCCGAACTCATCGCCGCCCAGGCGCGCGACAGGATCGTCGGTTCGAATCTGAGGCTGAAGCACGTCAACCAAGCGCCGCAGCAATTCGTCGCCCGCGGCGTGGCCGCATGTATCGTTGACGATCTTAAACTGGTCCAGATCGAGGTAAAGCAAAACATGGTGGCGGCTCTCAGCGCGCGCGCTCGCGAGCGCCTGCTCGACACGTCGTTCAAATTCGAATCGGTTGATCAGCCCTGTCAGATGATCGTGCCAGGCTTGCCACGACAGGGTTTGCTCCAGCTCACGGGTCTTGGTGACATCGCGCAACACGATCACCATTCCGATCAGGTTTCCCGCTTGATCGCGCAGCGGCGCTGCGCTGTCGGCAACGTGGTGTTCCTTGCCGGTACGACTGATCAGAACGGTATTCTCCGCGACGCTGACCACGTAACCGTCCTCAAGCGTCGCTTCAATGCTCTTGTTTACCGTCTCGCGGGTGACTGCGTTCACGAGATTCGCGACCTGGAATAGATTGTGTCCGATCGCTTCCACGGACGGCACGCCGGTGAGCTGCTCCGCCACCGGGTTCAGATAGGTCACATTGAACTGGGCGTCGGTGGTGAGAACGGCATCGCCTATGGAGTGCAGCGTGATTTCCGCTTGTTCCTTCTGCCGGTACAATGTTTCTTCGGCGGCGGCGCGAGCTTCAAGCAGCGCGTTGAACTGCCGGGTCACGGACTGTATTTCCGCCGGACCCTCCACCGCAACGCGGGCGCTTAGGTCACCACCTGCGGCATCGCGGGAGGCGTCGGCCAGGCGTTGCATCGGCCTGAGCAAGCGGCGGTTGAAGAACATTGTCATCAACGCAATCAGTAATACAGCACTCGCGATGAGGAAGACGTTGGTCAGCAGAAACCGTTGCGCGGGTTCGGCGACGTACGCCGACGGCACGCCAATATAGAGATGCCAGGTACTCTGCGCGATCGAGGTGAATCCGTAGACCTTTCGTGTGCCGTCCAAACCGACGGACTCCGTGTAGCCCTGTGGATTCGAAAGCACATGCCGAACGATCGGTACCGTTTTGGCGTCGCGCCCCACCCAGACATCGGCATCCGGCCAGCGGGCGAGAATCTGCCCTTTCTCGGTGACAATGGTGACTGTGCTGCCGGGCGGCAGCGTCCCGCCGGCTAGCCCCGTCCTGTAGTGAACCGAGTTGTGATCCAGCAGGTCAACCGGCATGGCGACAGCCGCAGCTTCGCCGTCGGCTCGGTTCGGCACTGGATACAACAGCGCGATCGACCAATGTTCATTGGCGGGATTGATAAACAGGTCGCTGATGGACAGCCCCTTCTGTCGAAACAGTTCGGCAGGCAACGCGCCGGGCCAAGAGCGTGCTGCTCCTGCCGAGAGGGGTGAACCGTCGGCGGCGCAGATGACCCGACCGTCACTGGACACGAGACGGGCCGCAGTGAAATCCGAGTTGGCGTCGGCGAACGACTTGAGCAGCGGGTGACAGCCAGCAGGCGTGAGCGACTGAAATTCATCGCGTTCGGCGACACACTTGAGCGTCATCTCGGTGTCGAAAAGAAAATGCCGAGTGTCGGATGCAGCCAGCTTCGCGAAGCGCAGCACCGTTTCGCGGGCCTTGCTGGCGTCGCTGGCGATGTGTGTATAAACCACGTAGCCATGCAGCGCGGCAAGCGGCAACATGACCGCAGCCACCAGCAACAGTAGATAGACGCGGGTCGGCCAAGCTCTGCCCATTCCAGCCTCGATTAAAAAGGCGCCCGCCAACCTTTCCGCGCTAACCGCTCATATAGCGTTCAGCGGCGCTTCGTTTCCATAATATAGCGGCTGCACGAGGGGCCATCTTTGCAGGTGTTCTGCGCCTGCCGCGGCGGCTTCGAACGGAAAGCGACACCTAAGACGTCCACCTTGACCGCGTAGCGGTCCGACGCCGCCGCAGGGTTTGGATCCGCGGCTCTCCGGCGAAGACAAACTCTACGGGCTTGAAGCAACTCAACGCAGCTATCACTGTCAACGAAGATGTCGCCAAAGCTGGGAGAGCTGAAGTATTCAGGAAAGAAAACACGCGCAACATGACATAGACTTCAAGCTAAATGCAGTACGCCTGTCGAGACAATCGCCGGAAGGATTCGATGAATTATGGGTTGGTGATACGACCTGTATACGCGTTCGGGGACAGTGGTTGCATTGGCCGCTACTATGACCACGGACGTATACACTCGAGTCTGGGATACATGTCACCTGTCGAATCCGATTCCAAGGCCGCGTGATGAAAGTGTCCATGTTTTTCGGAGCAAGGCCAGACCCGGCGACGCCGCGTGGCTGAGTGCCATCGTTGGGAAGGAAGCCACAGAAGGGAGGCACATGAAGGTCAGGGACGTGATCGCATCTATCGAAGAGGACGGGTGGCGCCTAGCGCGGATGAAGGGGAGCCACCGGCAGTACAAACACCCGACGAAGCGTGGCCTAGTTACAGTTGCTGGGAAGCCCGGCGACGATCTCGCCGCAGGACACTGAATAGCATTCTGAAGCAAGCGGAGCTGAAGAAATGAGATACCGGATTGTGATCGAGGAAACGGACTCGGGTTATTCGGCATACTCCCCGGACCTCGAAGGCTGCGTGGCCACTGGGCCGACTAAGGAGGTAGTCGAAAAGGCGATGAAGGAAGCCATCGATTTCCACATCGAGGGATTGAAGCAGGAAGGCTACGAGATCCCGCGGCCGCATACCTTCGCTGAATACTTGCAGGTGTCAGCCTAGCTAGCTGGTTGAGTCATCGGAAACGTTAGCCGCCGAGGCGTCGTCAGGGCGGCGAGTGAGCCTTTTCTCCAAATTCCAGTACCTGGTCGGCTTAACGTCCTGGGAACGTATGCCGACGCTTCCTATAGGCGATCAGGCCGTCGCGCTCCTTGAGCGAGAAGAAAGAGTTCGAGAACCGACCTACGGGCGCACACTCGATCTCGGATGCGGCACCGGGTTCTGGTCGGTTCGTCTGGCTCGACGCGGGTGGGAGGTAATCGGCGTCGACATCGTACCGAGGGCGGTGCGGGCTGCTCGCGAACGCGCACGCGGAGCTGGCGTGGAGGTTCTATTCGTCGAGAGGAGCGTTACGGCGCTCACGGCGGCGGGCATAGGCTCAGGATTTCGCCTGATCCTGGACTTTGGTGTCGTACACAGTCTCGCGCCGGAGCAGGTGCGGGCAGTGAGCCGTGAGGTCACGGCGGTGGCCACGGAGGACGCTACGCTTCTGATGTACGCGTTCTCACCGGGTCGCAGAGGTAACCGAAAGGACACGTTTATTAGTAGGTAGAGCACTCGCCGGTGCATCACAAATGCTTCCAGCCAATCGGCCACTCGCTGCGCTCGCAGCCGTCAGTTGAAGCCGGGCTTTAGAACGCGATGAACCCGTACCAACAGCTTGAGCAGTCGCTCGTAGAAGCGAGCTCGCTGCAAGACGCGGCAGGTGGGGTTTCCGAACTGCTTCGCGGTGGCTATTCCGTGTGGGTGGATGGCCGTCTCTACAACGTCAAGCAGTTGGTCGAACGTGTCCGCGGCATTGAGGTCCACGTGTATTCGAACGAACATGCTCCACCTCGCTTTCATGAGGAAAGCTCAGACACGGTGACAGTGATGATCCAGGGAAAAAGCTTTTCGAACCGCGGTGAAGGCATGTGTGCTGCCGAGCTTCGTCGGCGTGGCATTGCTATTAAGCGGTGTGCGCCCCCTGTTTGAATGTCAACGGAGGGCCGCCAGCTACGGCACGTTCCTATCTCGCCGCGGTACATCACCTTTGGGGATGAAAAAGAGCTGACTCCGCCAGGCCATTGTCCTAGCAAAGCAACCGCGTCCAATTTCGGAAAGTCCGCGCGTTGCGGCTGGCTTTCGGGAGAGGTTGCTGTTGCCATCGGTCTACTACAATATGCCTCACCCGACTGTGAATCGCGTAAACCCCGGCGGGGGCGTCGGCATTCAACGACTGAACAAGGTAACGTTATGAATAAATCGACAGTTGTCTTCGCCTGTATGTTTACGGCGCTGTGCACGCTAAGTGGTGCGGCGTCCGCAGACCGCAACCATGATCGCGACCGCGGACACGAACACAGCCGCGCTTACGACCGCGACCGAGGGCATGAGCGCCGCGGCGATTCCGACTACGGTCGGTATCGGGGGTATCGCGCGCAGCCCTACGGTCACGACCGTCATTTTGACCGATACAGCCACGACCGTCATCGCTACGACTACCGGGGACATTGGCGTTCCTGGGATGCTTGGAATGACTATGCGCGTAATCATCCCCGCATCCGGGACCACGGCCACTACTACCGGGATCACGGACATCTGATGTTCCGGTTTTGCGATCCGGCCGGCGGCGGCTGTTTCTTTTTCTCCATCGGCGGGTGACCGTCGCAGCAACGAACGCGCGTCCCGATTCTCCAAACGACCGCCGGCTGGCGTGGCGACTCACCGCCGTCGGAATGGCGCCAGCGCGCGTGCGGCAACAGGCGGGGCCAATTCCTTGCGGGAGCGGTGGTATCCAGGGCAATAACCTAGTCCAGCGCACTCCTCGGCCGAAAGTAGTGGCGTCCATAGCAGCGCGCTGAGAGGAACCCGCGGCAATTGCTCGCCGCGCGTGACGCTGCGCTCGGGTGCGGCGCGACTCCGAAGCGCAACCTGGGCGGCGCAGGCACGTCCGCTACCGACGAAAGCAGGAATGTACAAAACGCCTTTTGCCAGTGACCGGGACGCGCGAAGCAGTGACATGACCGCGAAGTTTCGCGTCGCGGTTCATCGCCTACCGCGTTTTCCGACCCGCGCTCCAGCAGATCAGCGTCAGCAGAAAAAACGTCGCCAACCCCGCAGCCAGTTTCATGGCGCTGTCGTACACCATCGGCGCGATCACACCGGAAACCAACGAAAACACCAGCATCTGCACGAACGTCACCAGTGAAGCCGCAAGCCCGCGCATGGTGGGGAAAACGTCCAACGCTTTCACCGTCATGCCGGGCATGGTGAGACCGACGCCAAACGTGTAAAGCATGATGGGCAGGACCGCCCACGGCGCCGCCGCTGCCAAGAAATTGTTGTAGGCGAGATTGGCTGCGACCGCGATCGCCATACAGCTGAAGCCCAAGCGGAACACCGCCGCGGGTTGAGCACGACGCGCCAAGCGTGCGCCCAACGCCGACCCCAGCACCATGCCGCCGATCATCGGCACGAACAGCCAGGCGAACGCGGTTTCCGGAAGACCGAGTATGCGCATCACAAAGCTCGCCGCAGATGCGATGTACAGCGCGAGTCCGCCAAAGGCAAAGCCGACCGCCAGGGCGCGGGCGACGAATGTTCCATGGCGCAGCGCAGCACCGTAATTCGTTGCGAGCGTCGCCGGGTGAAATCGCGTCCGTGCGTCGCGGGGCAGGCTCTCGTCGAGGTAGCGGCAAGTCGCGACCAATAATACGAGCCCGAACATCGCCATGAAAACGAACACCGAGCGCCACCCGAACCCGGCATGCAGATAACCCCCCAGAATCGGTGCGACCGCGGGTGCAAGTCCGAACACCATGGTGACCTGAGACATCAATCTGTGTGCCGCCGGGCCTTCGAAGCGGTCGCGAATGATCGCCTGGCCGATCACCCGCCCGCCACCGGCCGAAAGCCCCTGCAGCACGCGAAACCCAAGCAACCAGCCAAAGCTCGGCGCCAGGGCGGCACCGACTGAGGCGCACGTAAAAAGAAGTAACGAGCCGAGTATGACCGGACGACGGCCAAACGAGTCGGAGATGGTTCCGTAGAACAGGCTCATCAATGCGAACGCGAGCAGATACGCGCTCAGTGTCTGTTGAACCACCGCCATGCTGACATCGAAGTGCTGGGCGATGGCGGGAAAAGATGGCAGGAACGTATCGATCGCAAACGGTCCGACCATGGTCAACCCGGCCAAAACGAGTGTCAGGGTCCCGTTTTTCACGATTGGCTCGCGGTGCACGAGCATGCATAATGTCTTGCAACTTGTATCGTCATTCCAAAATGGCTTCTGTTTGGTCGGCCGCGTGAATTTTTTACCTTTGCACTACGTCGATACACTTCGATAGACAATCCCCGCCCACTCTACTCAATATGCGGCACATTGAGCCCCCAAATCTTGCTGCTTGGCGTTGTTGCTGTGACGGCTGGAAGCACACGGGTTGCTTGAACTGCGATGTCCTGCGCTCCACTGCCATACTGTCTGGGCGTCATTTCCGCCATGGTTTCCTCTACAGTAGAACGCTCGCCGACGCAGTGCTAATCCACGAAAACGCAGTGCGTTGGTCTCAGTCCGTGGATGTCGGCAACAACGCGAGTCGCAAGTGAAGCCGCGCGGACACGTAGCATAAAGGGTCAAGACTCAACGGCGAAGCGGAACGGAAAGAACCTGCGACAAATGCGATGGCGCAATTCAACTTGGGCAGTGCATTTGTCAGGCAACGATCGCCGGCATGCCAGGGAGGACAATCATCACAATTTCCCATCGGCACCAATCAAAAGCATTCTGAATGGTAAGTCACCTACCGGACACTACAAGTTTGTGGGAATATGTCTGGACTTGGCTGAAGGCGGACGGTTCAACGTATGGGCACGGTAAACCGGTGTATTCCGAGACACCGCGCCGGAGGTGAATTCAGTCCGGGACACTCGCGCACTGTCGCTGAGTGGCTTTCAAAAATATTCCAAGGATGACAACCAAGGGACGTCGAGAATACACATCGCGAACTTCTCTTCATCAAGCGCGAAGTGAACGGGCGCAGCGACTGAGCCCGCCCAAACGAGAGCAAGTGACATATCGCATCTTCGTAAACGCAAATCGCGTGACGTCAGTTATCAACGGTGCCGTTCAGAGTAGCTACACGTTCGAATTCTATGGCGTACCGTTTGCCCGGCGAATCGTAAACCACAATCCCGCTGTACATCCTTTTCTGTGGTACTGACCGCAAAGTGATGCACAGGGAACTCCGGAGGCACCTCGCCGATCCTGTTGTCCGTGCTGGAAAGCAGTCATTGAACCTGAGGCGAAACGGATCGAAGTGCAGGCTTGCGACTAGGCAGAAACGGCGACGAAGTCGAAACGATATATGCGCGCGGGCGCACGACCGTCGCACCATTCTTATAGTCGCTGCCGATCGGCCCGCATATTGAAGGCGGTTGACCTCGATCAGCCCGATACGTACCGAAAGAGCCGTCACGGCCCCCGTAAGGCCACCGCCGTCACGTAGTTGGAATTCTGCTACGCTGTTCCGGAGACGCGCAGAACTGATGAAGACTCCGCTGTGGCAAGGGCGCGTTGCGCGCGGCTCCTACCCCGCCGGCTTTGCCCACCATTGTCGAATTGCACGAACGCATGGAGGTATTTCCGTGAAAGACGACGACCGCGCACCTACTACCACGGACGCTGGAATTCCGGTCCCCAGCGATGAGTATTCGCTTACTGTCGGGCCCGACGGTCCGATCCTGCTGCACGATCACTATCTCATCGAGCAAATGGCGAACTTCAATCGTGAGCGCATCCCCGAGCGCCAGCCACACGCCAAAGGCTCCGGTGCCTTCGGCTATTTCGAAGTGACCCACGATGTCAGTCAGTACACCAAGGCGGCGGTGTTTCAGCCCGGCACCAAGACCGATACCCTGATCCGATTTTCCACGGTCGCCGGTGAACGCGGTAGCCCCGACACCTGGCGCGACCCACGCGGTTTTGCGTTGAAGTTCTACACCAGTGAAGGCAACTACGACATGGTGGGGAACAATACGCCGGTGTTTTTCGTTCGCGATCCGATGAAGTTTCAGCACTTCATCCGCTCGCAGAAGCGGCGCGCGGATTCCGGCTTGCGCGACCACGACATGCAATGGGATTTTTGGACACTTTCGCCGGAATCGGCCCATCAGGTCACCATCCTGATGAGTGACCGCGGTATCCCCAAGACCTACCGGCACATGAACGGCTATTCCAGCCACACTTATATGTGGGTGAATGCCAAGGGTAAGCGATTCTGGGTCAAATATCATTTCAAAACCGACCAGGGCAACGACTTCTTGACCCAGGAAGACGCCGATCACATGGCCGGTGCCGATTCGGATTATCACAGGCGCGATCTGTTCCAGGCGATCGCCCGTGGCGATTATCCGAGCTGGACGCTGCAGATGCAGATCATGCCGTTCGAGGACGCCCAGACCTATCGCTTTAACCCGTTCGACCTTACCAAGGTCTGGCCCCACAGTGATTACCCGCCGATCGAGGTCGGCAAACTGACTCTGAACCGCAACCCGACCGATTTTCACACTGAAATCGAGCAGGCGGCGTTCGAGCCCAACAACCTGGTGCCGGGCATCGGCGTGAGCCCCGACAAAATGTTGCTGGCGCGCGTGTTCTCCTACGCTGACGCCCATCGCCACCGCCTGGGCGTGAACTACAAGCAGATCCCGGTCAATGCGCCCAAGGTGCCGGTGCACAGCTACAGCAAAGACGGGGCCATGCGAGTGCAGAATGTATCCGACCCGGTGTATGCGCCCAATTCAAAGGGCGGACCACAAGCCGACCCCGAGCGTTATCCCTATACGGAGAAATGGGAAGCCAGCGGCGAATTCATCCATGCCGCCTATACCCCGCGCAAGGACGACGACGACTTCATTCAGCCCGGGACTTTGGTGCGTGAGGTCATGGACGACGGCGCGCGCGAGCGCTTGGTGAGCAATGTGGTGGGTCATCTGAAAGACGGCGTGTCTCAGCCGGTGCTCGAACGCGCCTTCGAATATTGGCGCAACGTCGACAAGGACATCGGCGAGCGTATCGTCAAAGCCTACAAAAAAGCCTGACGCGGTGTATTGCGGAGCGGCGCACGCCGCTCCGTATTGCGTTCGGGCAGGGCTGCCGCTCGCGGGGCATCGCCGGCAAGGTAGCCTTCACTACAGGCAAGCGACCGTTGCTGCGTCACCTTGCCCACGCCGTCTTCCGGGGCTGCATAAGTAGAACTGCAATGCGCTTCCACCTGCGGTGCCCGCGCTCAACGCGGGGATCGCGAAGCCAAGTGGTCGCCGGCGACCCGTTATCCTACGGCACTAGACGGTACTTTGATTATCTGTACGATTCCAACTACCGCGATACCGGGCCTTCTGTGGAAGGTCAACCCACGGGCCGCGCTCGGGGGAATTCACGTGCCGCAGCTGAAGTATCAATCGTCGCCTGTAAGGGATGGGGTGTGCGTGCGCCCGGCCATGCCGAAAACGAAGTCTGTTCGCCTTCCGGATCTTTTCTTACTTTGGCCGCTTCAAAAGCTGCGCGTATGGGCTGCGGGAATTCGCGCCTTTCCGTACCTATCCGTTGAGGAACGCTTCCCGACGCGTGGTACCTATATGTCGCAGGTCCGTCATGCAGCTGGGCACCTGGTCGTGGATGGTCTGCTGCCGAAGGCGGATGCATAGGCGATTATGGAAGCAGCCGCCCACGGGACGATCGCAAACCGAAGTCCGCAAAGAAAAGCGCCGCTGCGTGATGTCGAGCCCTTTGCCGAAAAAGCGACGGGCAATGCCTCAACCGTTTCGGTGTCGGCGCTCTATCCCGTGGCCGTACGGGGCAGGAACCGTAAACGTCGTGCCATCCCCAGCCGTGGAGTGCAGCTCGATCGAGCCGCCGTGCGCACTGGCGATCTGATCGGCGATGTAAAGACCCAGGCCCAAGCCGTCCGTATGCCGTTCGGCTGGACTGTCCTCGGAAGCGACACGCACGAGTGGATCGAAGATCGTGCGCTGTGTTTCAACGGGAATATGTGGTCCGTCGTTATGCACGGTGATCGACACTTCTTCGCCTGTCTGCCGAGCAGTCAACGCGATCGGTGTATCGCGATGCCCGAACGTGACGGCGTTGCCGAGCAGGTTGGACAGCATTTGGTCCAGGCGCGGTGCATCCCAACTACCATTGAGATCGCCGAAGAACTGCGTTTCAAAAACGCGGTCCGGATGGGAAGCGCGCAGCTCGTCTATCACAGCTTTGCAATGTTGCGCAAGATCAGTGGCGGTCGGAACGATCCGCAGTCCCGTTCCCAGACGAGCGCGCGTGAAATCGAGCAGGTCGCCGACCATATGGGCCATGCGACTCCCGCTATTGCGAATCCGCGCTATCGATTTGATGTACTGACTTTCCAGTCCTTCTGCGGCTAGCAGCGTGTCGGCGAGCATGATGATGGCACCCAACGGATTTCGCAAGTCGTGCGCAAGCGCGCCGGTGAAAAGATCGCGCGCTTCATCCATCCGGTCCGAGTACCACGCGACCGCCTCGATCATTGATTGATCAAGGGCTTCGTTGAAGCGTGCCAGGTCGCGCAGCGCGGCGGCATCATCGATCGACAACTGTGCCGCCCAGCGCCGGGTGACGCTGGCGCGCAACGCCTGGTATTCCTTGACCATCTGAATGAGGGTGAACCCCTCGTGTAACCGGTCGGCGGCATGTTTGCGTGCGCTTTCGGTGACTTCGGGCGTATGGCCTTCATCGGTGCGCGCACCCTCGCCCTGCTCGACGCTGCTTTTGCGCGTTTCCATATCGTCCGCGACCGTGGTGAGCACTTCTTTGCCGTAGTCGCGCAGTTCCTCCGGGCTGAGCTGCCCCGCGGCCGGATGCAAGGAGGCCGCGAACTCCTCCCAATCCGTCAAGATCAGTTCCATGTGTTGCTTGATGAACTCCGACATGCTCATGCGGTATACCCCGCGCCCGGGTGCTGGCGGTTTGCGGCTGACCTCAGTCCCGACCTTAGCGGTCCTGCACATCAGTCGCAAATGACCCTACTGCCGGCCTTATGGTTAAATAGCACCATGGCAGGCCACTCCTTATTGAACGATTTGATCGACTTGCATGCCGCGCTCCGTGCCGATCGCGGGACGGAGCTGGAGCAAAAAAAAAGGCGCGACCGCAGAATCGGCGCTGTCTTGAAGAAAGCCAAAACCCGCCCTGCCAAACAGATCCGCGCCTGGCTCGATCGAGTGGAGATTCCTTCCTGGAGGCGAACCGGTCGCAGCGGCACGAAGTTGTATCACGTGCTTGGCTTCGTCTTGGTACTGCTGGGCGTACTGTCCGGCTGGGGTATGGCGCAGACCGCGTTGCACTATACCGGCGACGCCCCCATCAACATCGTCAGCGCCCTGATGGTTTTGATCCTGCCGCAGTTGATCTTGCTGTTGTTCTGGCTGTTGGCGGCGTTTCCCAGGAGTTTGCCGCTGGTGCGTGGATTGCATTCCACGTTGCGCTTTCTGCATCCCGGCCGCCTGATGCGGCTGGTGGTGCAACGCTTCCCCGGTCCAGCTGAACGCCAGCTGCAGATCGTTTGGGACCCGGAAAATGCCGTCGTGCTGGCATCGGCGGCGCGCTGGTTGTTTTCGTTCTGGTCGCAACTGTTTGCATTTGCCTTCAACGTCGGCGTGCTGCTGGCGGTTTTGTATCTCATTACATTCTCCGATCTCGCGTTTGCATGGAGCACCACACTCACCCTGGACAACGAAACCTTTCACCGCTTCGTGGCGAGCCTGTCCTGGCCCTGGCACGGCCTTGTGCCCGCCGCGGTGCCAAGTACCGAGTTGGTCGAAGCAAGCCGTTATTTTCGCCTGGAGAACGGTGCCTTCGGCGTCAACCCGGATGCCCAGCGAGCCGCGCTGCTCGGCAGTTGGTGGCCGTTTCTGATTGCCGCAGTGGTTTGCTATGGTTTGCTGCCGCGACTGTTGACGCTCCTGGTTTCCTGGCAACGCTTTCATGCCCACCTGCGTCGTGCGCTGCCGCGTTTGCCCGGCGCGCCGGAGTTGCTGGCGCGCATGAATTCGCCGCTGGTCAGTACTGCGGCGCCGCAACCGGAATCGACAGCTCTACCCGACAGCGGTGGCGACGCCTACACGTTGGAACTCGCGAGCGGCGCAATGACCCGCTGCGCGGTGATCGCCTGGTCCGGAAGCGTACCGGACCCCGAGTCCATAGCGCGGCGGCTGCCGGATCTTGGTATCGAGCCCGCCGGCTGGCGGCAGGCCGGCGGCGCGCTCTCCACCGGCCAGGATGCGACGACCATCGCCGCTGTTTGCAGGGAGCGTAACGAAGGTGTGGCCGTAGTGGCGAAAGCGTGGGAACCGCCGCTCCTGGATTTCGTGGATTTCCTGCGCGTCCTTCGCGACCGATGCGGTCATCACCAACCGATCGTGGTGCTGCTGTGGGGCGGCGGCGAGGCGGTCAGCAAAACCGATGCGGAAGTCTGGTACCAGACGCTGCGCCAGTTGAAAGATCCTGATCTGCACATCGAGGCGCTGTCGTGACCGTACCGGTGTTTGCCATCGTCGGACATCCGAACAAAGGCAAGAGCAGCATCGTCGCAACGCTCGCCCGGGACGAAACCGTCGCGATTTCGCCGCTGCCCGGAACCACGGTGGAAAAGCGCGAGTACCCGATGCGCGTCGATGACCAAACGCTGTATGTATTGGTCGACACGCCTGGATTCCAGCGCGCCCGGGCGGCTCTGGAATGGATGCAACAACAAAGCACATCTTCAGTGCAACGACCCGACGTGGTGCGCGCGTTCGTCGAGCAATACCGGCAAGACCCCCGCTTCGGTGCCGAGTGCCGTTTGCTGGAGCCGATCCTCGACGGTGCGGGCATTCTATACGTTGTCGACGGTTCGCGACCCTTCGGCGAGGAATACGAAGCGGAGATGGAGATTTTGCGCTGGACCGGGCAGCCGAGCCTGGCCCTGATCAATCAAATCGGAGCCGGCGATTTCACGGATCAATGGCAAAAGGCGCTCGGGCAATATTTTCGCATCGTGCGGGTGTTCAACGCACTGACCGCGGATTTCGACAAACGTATTCGTCTGTTGCTGGCGTTCGGGCAAATCAGCGACGAATGGCGCGCGCCCCTGGAGAACGCCGTCGCCATTTTGGAGCAGGAGCAGGGTAGGCGCAGACGCATCGCCGCGCGGCTGATCGCGGAGGCGATCAGTGCCATGATCATGCACACCCGCGAACAACGGTTGCTGAGCGAAAGTGCCGAAGACAGCGTGTTGGCAACGTTGCGTGAAAAATACAAGAAGGACTTGATCGAGTTGGAGCAAAATTGCAGGACCGAAGTCGAGGGCGTGTACGACTACAAACACCTGCAACGGCACGAATCGGTGATGAACGTGCTCGATCAGGATTTGTTCGCGACCCAAACCTGGAGCCTGTTCGGTCTCAGCAAACAGCAGTTGATTGCAACCGGAAGTCTGGGCGGTGCGGCGGCGGGCGGCGTCATCGATGTGGCGGTCGCCGGTCATTCCTTGTTTTTGGGCGCCGGTATCGGTGCGCTGCTTGGCGGGCTGTCCACCTGGATCGGCGCCGACCAGATCGCCGAAACCAAGATCATGGGTCTGCCGTTGGGGGGACAGGCGATAGCGGTGGGTCCCATGCGCAACATCAACTTTCCCTACGTCGTGCTGAGCCGGGCACTACTGCATCACAAGATGATCGAAGATCGCACGCATGCTTACCGGGGCCCGCTGGAACTGCGCTCGGACCCGCAGGATCTGCAAAAATTCGAATTCGCCAGCCGTAAGCGCCTGGAAAAAATCTTTGCCAGACTGCGTAAACAAGAAAATCTGGAGCCGGAATTGCTGGATGCGCTTGCTACCGAAATCGAATCCCTGATGGTCGGTACCTGAGCGGGCGTCAGTGCTCTACGAGCAATCAACTGTGCTAGCTCGACCGATCATCCATCGCAGCCTCGGATTCCTCTGCCAGCGGTAGCCGCACATCAAATTCGCTGCCTTTGCCGGCGCCTTCCCTTTCGGTCTTGGAAGCGCATAGGGGGCGAAGGCCGCTACATTGTCTTCGCCGTCGCGTGCTCGCTCGAATGCGTCTTTGAAACGCTGCAGGCGATCGCCGCTTTCCGGAAAAGCATCGAAGACATAGCGGCCGTTCAAGTCTTCGAGCGTGCGTTGCGTGGTTCGCAAATATGCCCTTGTTCACGTAAACGATACACAGATCTCTGTCGACCACCAAAAAGGGGGGTCGGTAAAACGTCAAACAGAGCTTTGAAATCGATGTCCAAATGTCATGGTCCCAACGCTGTAAAACGGTCGTACAGCGTTGCTACGGCCAATCGACAGGTGATGGAATACGGTGCGGTGCTTTGGGTTGATTTTGGGACAGCGGGCAGGCCGTCCGTGTGCCCGGACGCGGTTTGGCAAAGCCGGGCAGAAAAGGTCAGGGTTCAAGACGAAAAAACCGAGCTCCCTTGCGCAAATCCGGTGCAGGTTGCTTCCACTTCCAATAGCAGCTCCGAGCGGCAAATGTCGCCTTGCAGATAGAGCGTCGGTAACTCATGTCCGAGGCGTTCGGTCAGCAAGGCTGCGATCCTGGGCTGGTCCTGGGGCTTGCGAACGTAGACTTTCGCCGCGCAATTTTCCGGCGCGAGCCACCCGCGCCGTGCTGACCGTTCGTCAGTACCTTCGGTCAGCGCGCGCAAGTTACGGGCGATCTCGTCGACCTGGGCTGCAAGATCGTGGCGATGGCGGCTAGCGTGGCCGACCACACTGGCGGTTCCGGAAATGTATAAGGCGTCGCCCTGTGGCCAATGCTGCAACATTGCCCGAGAGAACGAAGGGCTCTCCGGCCCATATTGACGAGGGTAGTCGAAAGCGCTGACTTGGCGCGGGTTTTCCACTTGCAGACCGGGGCTGGTCGCGGCAATGAAATACAGCAGCAGGCCATCGCCCTGGCAGCCGATGGCCGTCGCAGCCGGCAACGACCTTTCGAATTCGGCGGCACTACTGAGCGCCTGGTGCCGGCCGACGCAAAATGTCTGGTAGCGCTCCATGTCGTGCGCGACGCTCGTGATCCGGGGGAAAAAATGCCAGATACGCAACAAGTATGGATAGCCCCTGGCGCGAAGGGCTGTCAGGATCCGTTCATAAGCACTGCGGGTGGCCGCCTGCAAACCGCCTTCGCGCGATTCATCCACGAGCAAATGGCCGAACACGCAGATGTCGGTTTCCAACAGGACGACGCCGTCGATTTGCGTTGCCCGGCTGGGTGCGGCGGATCGCCACACCTCGACCGTGTCGGCCGAGGCATCCAGCAACGGTACGCCGACGCCAAAGGATCGTGGCCGATCTTCGCGTACCCAGTGATCGCAGGCGAAATGCACGGCGGCAAGAACGTGCGGGTCGTCGCGCAATGCCTCAGCATCTGACCGGGGGAGGTAGCATACGGTGATTGCGGGTGCCGGCTCGCTGCGTTCGCGACGGGCGGGTCGCTCATGTCCCATGCAGTGCCTCGGTCAGGTTTCGGCGTCCTGGGGCGTGGTGCCGCCCGTGAATCGGGTTTGGGCGCTTCGCGCGCGCCGGCGTGCAAAGTTCCATGCCTGGCGAAATTTGACTACGTTCGCACCGTAATACAAAGCCTTGAACAGCGCCAAAGGTAGACGGATGCGCGTGTCCCGGTACAGGTCGCCGGCGAGCACCGAAATGACGGCTTCCTGGATATGGGCGACGTTGCGCGGCGCCATGAACAAGCTGTGCATCACCGGCGAGTTGAAACGATGAATGAACCAGGAAATGGTGCGGATGCCACGGTCGATCTTGCGCTGGTGGCGCGCCAACAACTGGCGTTCCTTACGCGGCTCCCGCAGACAGTGCTCCACCACTTCGGCGCTCCCAACCGCACCGTTCATGGCCAGGAATACGCCGCTGGAAAATACTGGATCGACGAATGCGTACGCATCGCCGACCAACAGAAAGCCATCGCCATACATGGTCGAAGCGTTATAGGAATAATTCCCCGTCGCCCGCGCCGGCGCGATCATGCGCGCCTCGGCCATGCGCTGCGCCACGGCCGGGCACTGGGCGATGGTGCGCCAAAGAAAATCCTCCGGCGAACAGTCGCGCTGTTTCAGATATTCCGGCCAACACACCGCGCCGACACTCATGGAGCCATCCCGTAGCGGGATCATCCAGAACCAGCCCTGAGCGAACCAGCAGATGCTGATATTGCCTTCATCGCGGCCTTCGCGCCGGGACACGTTTTCGAAATGACTGAAGATGGCAGCAGTCTGATGCCGTGGGCTGCGCTGCTTGAGCCGCAACCGTTTGCTCAGGAAGGTATCGCGGCCGGAGGCATCGATCACAAAGCGGGGCCGCCAAGAGCGCGACTGTCCGGATGCGTCCTGGGCTCGCACGCACACCGGTCGGCCCTGCTCGAATTCAACATCCTTTACTCGGGTTTCCTGGTGGACTTCGGCGCCCTTGGCTTGCGCGTTTTGCAACAGAATGTGATCGAACTCCGAGCGCCGGACTTGGAATGCATAAGGATGTCGCTTATCCAAGGCTTCGGCGAAATAGAACGTACTGACACCGTTATGGTGGCGGTCGGAATTGAACTCAGCCCCGTATTTCACCACACCGATCGCACGGACTTGGTCGAGCACCCCAAGGCGCTCCAGCAGCGGCAGATTCATGGGCAGCAACGATTCGCCGATGTGAAAGCGCGGATGACGTTCCTTTTCCAACACCACTACCCGGCGTCCCTTCTCGGCCAGCAAAGCCGCGACGGTCGATCCCGCGGGACCGCCGCCAATCACCAAGACGTCGCAATCGTGCGACGCGACCTGCGCTTCCATCATGCCATTCGCCCTAGATTTAGTTGGCCTTCTGTGGCGGCCCAGAACGCTTGATCTGGCCGCCGCTCAAAGTATCATATGTGCGTTAAAAGAACGTAAATTACGGTCGATAAGTGGGTCTGGCGCCAGCGCCAGGTATGATACGACCGAACCAGGGTTCCAGGGGGCAGCGTGGCACAAGCACTGGCGAGACATTCTCCATTCGAAACGGAAATCGCTCAACTCATCATCGATACGCTGAATCTGGAAGAGGTGGCGGCCGATGGGATCGAGCCCGATCAGCCCCTGTTCCGGGAAGGCCTCGGGTTGGATTCCATTGATGCACTGGAACTCGCGTTGGCATTGAGCCAGCGCTATGGGTGCCAACTGCGCTCCGACGATGTGGAAAATGTCCGCATCTTCTCGTCGCTGCGCGCACTGAGTGCATACGTTGAGCAACACCGAACCAAATAGCGCAGTGCCGCTGCGCCGCGTCGTTCTCACCGCAATCACACTGCTCATTCTCCCGGTGGCGACCCATGTCGGCGTCGTGTACCACGAGCCGTTGATCGCCTTGGGCGGCATTGCGGTGTTCCTGCTGCCCGTGGTGCTTGCCAATATGCGCGGCGGCCGCTACTTGCCTTTGGTGGTAGCGGTGGCGACGATCGCATTACTGGGTTGGTTGTTCGGCGCCTTTTCGCTGCTGTACGCGGTGCCGGTCGCGATCAACGTGTCCTTGTGCGCCTTGTTCGGCAGCACGCTGTTGCCCGGCAACACACCATTGATTACGGCGTACGTGGAACTGCAATACGATTCGGTGACACCCGAAATGCGCCGCTATACCCGGCGTGTGACCGTGGTGTGGTCGGGCTTCTTTGCCATCATTGCGCTGCAAAGCCTGCTGTTGGCGCTATTCGCGCCAGCGCAAGTCTGGTCGCTGTTCACCAACTGTCTCAACTATCTGTTCGTGCTGGCTCTGTTCGCCGTGGAATATCGCATCCGCCGCCGGGTGCTGCGCAACCGCCGGCATCCCGGTTTCATGCGCTTTCTGGCTAATCTTCTGCGCACTGATTTTCGGCGCCTGCGGAAGCAGTCCACATGACGCCGACAACGCTGCCCATCCTGCATAACCACGCGGTCGACGCCCCGGTGGCACGCTGGCATGGACGGTTGATCTCGCGCGCGCAGTTCATGGCCCACGTCGACTTGGTTGCGGCACAGTTGCCGGAACGCACCTTCGCGATCAATCTTTGCGAAGACCGCTACCTGTTCCTGGTGGCATTCGCAGCGGTGATGGCCCGCGGCCTTACCAATTTGTTGCCGCCGACCCGCGTTCCGGCGGTAGTGGCCGAGGTGGCCGAGGAATTCTCGCCTTGTGTGTGTATCGTCGAACAGCGGGCAGGCGATCTGCCTTTGCAACAGTTCGTGATGCCGGATCTGGAGGCGCAACGGACCGAGTGCGACGCCGTACCGCAGATCGCGGCGGAGCATCCGGTGGCGGTGGTATTCACCTCCGGCAGTACCGGCAAACCATGTCCGAACTGGAAGCGCTGGCGCAACCTGGTCCAGGGATCGTTGCTGGCGCAGCGCCGGTTCGACATCCACGCCGGCAGCGAAGTAATCGCCACAGTACCGCCGCAGCATATGTATGGCCTGGAAACCTCGATCCTGCTGCCGCTGGTGGCCGGGGTGATCGCCAATGCCGAGCGGCCGTTTTTCGCAGCCGACATCCAACGCTGTCTGCAGCAAGCCGGCGCAGCCCGCATTCTGGTGACCACGCCGGTGCATTTGCGTACTTGCGTCGGTGCGGGCCTGGCTTGGCCGGCGCCCAACTTCGTGATTTCAGCCACCGCGCCGCTGTCCTTCGAACTCGCCCAGCAGGCGGAGCAGATCCTTAAAGCGCCGGTGCTTGAGATCTTCGGTTCGACCGAAACCGGTTCCATTGCCAGCCGGCGCACCATCAGGGGGCCGCAATGGCGGTTGTACCAAGGGCTGCGATTGCAGACTGCGACCGTCGGGGCGACGATCTCCGGCGGCCATCTGCCCGGTCCGGTGCAATTGAACGATCAGGTCCGCGTTCGCGACGATTCGGTGTTCGAGCTGCTCGGCCGCAACTCGGATTTGGTCAATATCGCCGGCAAGCGTGCTTCGTTGATGGATTTGACGCAGAAGCTGCTGCAGATCGACGGCGTCGAGGACTGCGTATTCGTACCCCACGATGCGGAAGGCGGCAAAGTCGCGCGGCTCAGCGCACTGGTGGTGGCGCCGGGCATGGACAAGGCGGCGCTACTGGAGGCGCTCGCCGCACGCATCGATCCGGCGTTCATGCCGCGACCGCTGCATCTGGTGCCATATCTGCCCCGCGCTGAAACCGGCAAGCTGCCGCGCTCGGTCTTGCTGCCGCTGCTCGAACGTCTGGGGCGCAATGCGTGAGAGCCGTACGTGAATTGCGCATACCCGCCGATCATCCGTGCCTGCCGGGCCATTTTCCCGGCCGTCCGTTGATCCCTGCCGTGATCATTCTGCAACATGCGGCAGCCGCGCTGACCGACGCGTTCTGTGATTGCCGCATAAGCGGAATTCCGCAAGTGAAGTTTTTGTCGCCACTGGCGCCGGATGAAACCGCGCAAATGGTTTTGAAGCGTACCGCGGCCGGTACCGTGCGCTTTGACTGCGCAGTGGGAGAGCGGTTGATCGCGACCGGACGCTTCCAGGTCGAGGGCACAGGTGAACACCAGTGAGCCGGGCGTGGTTTCAGCAGCGCGAACGCGGCTCGCGCTCGGCGATGAAGCTGATCGTCTGGATTGCACTGCGTCTGGGACGCACTCCGGCACGCCTGCTGCTGCACCCCATCAGCTGGTATTTCCTGTTGACCGGAGCGCGGGCACGACGCGCCTCGCGTAATTATCTGCACCGACTGCTCGGCCGGCCGCCCCGGTGGGCAGAACGCACACGGCATTTCTTCACGTTCTCGGCAACGATTCTCGACCGGGTATATTTTCTGGCCGGACAGGAACGTCGATTCGACGTCAAACTGCATAATGCCGAAGTGTTGTTGTCACGCATCCGGGCCGGACAGGGTTGCATGCTGTTGGGTTCCCATCTGGGCAGCTTCGAGGCCATGCGGGCATTGGCGATCAGTCAGCAGCATTTCCCATTGAAGATCCTCATGTACCGCCACCAGAACCGGCTGCTGACCGAACTGCTCGACTTGTTGAATCCGGAGGTGGCGCAGTCGGTCATTTCATTGGGCGGTCCGGAAACGCTGTTCAAAGTGCAGGAAGCATTGCAGGATGGCGCCCTGGTGGGTGTGCTCGGCGACCGGGTTGCGGAAAGCGACAAGACAGTGGTGTGCGATTTTCTCGGTACGCCGGCTCATTTTCCGGCGGGCCCGATGTTGATGGCGGCCACCTTCAAGGTCCCAGTGATTTTGTGCTTTGCACTCTATCGCGGCGGCAATCGCTACGAAATTCATTTCGAGCTGCTCAGCGAATGCGTGCACATCAATCGTGCTCGGCGCGACCAGGAATTGCAGCAGTGGATCGGTCGCTACGTCGAGCGGCTCGAGTATTTCACGCGCTCAGCGCCTTTTAATTGGTTCAACTTTTATGACTTCTGGAACGATCAAAGCGCCGTGGCGGATTAGATTCGCCAGCGCGTTGTTGGTGACGGTCTCCCTGTCGTGCGCGGCGGCGCGGGGAGACTCTTTCAGTGTCCAGGATCTTGGCAAACTGTTGTCGGGGATTCGACAGTCCGAGGCCGAATTCGTCGAAACCAAGACCATGGCGATGTTGCAGCGCCCGTTGCGCTTAACAGGAAAACTCTTCTATCGCGCACCGGATTATTTGCGCAAAGAAGTCATCTCACCGGATCACGAAGACTATGAAATCACCGGCGACGTGGTGCATATCCAATCCGCAGATGGCAGCACGCGCACCTTGAACCTCGACCGCCATCCGGCCTTGCGTGCCTTCGCGGAAGCTTTCCGTGCGACCTTGGGCGGCGATGTCGACGCCTTGCGACGCTTCTACACCCTGCGACTTTCCGGTACCGCGGACGATTGGCTGCTGCGACTGACGCCCCGCGACGCGAACATGGCCGCCCATGTCGAGCGCATCGAAGTCAACGGCAATGGCGCGCACTTGTTCAGCATCCTGATCAGGGAAACCGATGGCGATCAAAGCATGATGCGGATCCGAACCATCGGTGAGTAAGGGCCGCGCCACAGCGATCGCGGTCTGGCTTGCGGTGCTGGTACTCAGCGGCTGGTGGATCGCATTCAAGACTTCCGTTGCCACCGATCTCACCGCGTTTCTGCCCCGGGCGCAGACGCCCACCGAACAACTGCTGTTGGACGAACTGCGCACCGGACCGGCCGCGCGCATCGTCATGATCGGTATTCAAGGCGCGGACCCGCAGCAACTCGCGGCGCTGAGCAATGGCCTCGCGCAACGGTTGCGCGCTGCGCCCGGTTTTGCGCGGGTGGCCAACGGTGCGCAATTGCTGGCGCCCGAGGAACAGTCGATGCTGTTCGCCCATCGTTACCTGCTCAGTCCCAGCGTGTCGGCGCGGCGCTTCAGCGCAGCAGGACTCGAGCAGGCGCTGCAGCAGCGCCTGCGGGAGCTCGCATCGCCGCTGAGCAGCGTCGAAAAGGAATCGATTCCAGCCGATCCTACGGCCGAGTTTCGCAGCCTGTTGCAGTCGTGGCGTGATGCCCGCGCGCCCGCGATCCGCCACGGCGTGTGGTTTCAACGGGATGTCGAGCGTGCCTTGTTGCTGGTGGAAACCAATGCCAGCGTTTACGACATCGACGCTCAGGCGCGCGCGCTGAAAACGATTCGTTCGGCGTTCGCGCAGGTGCGCGGTGAATCCCATGCGCAACTGCTGTTGGCAGGACCCGGGCTCTACGCCGTCACGTCCCGGGATGTCACCCGTCATGAGACCCAGTTGCTGAGCGCAGCGGCGTCCGTCGCGGTGGCGCTGATTCTGCTGTTCGCGTACCGGAATCTGGCGGTGGTGCTGTTGGCGGCGTTGCCGTTGGCGAGCGGTCTGCTGGTGGCGACGGCGGCGGTCAGCGCCTGGTTCGGCGGTATCCACGGTTTGACCCTGGCATTCGGGACCACGCTGTTGGGCATTGCGGTCGATTATCCGATTCATCTGTTCAGTCACTTGCAGGCCGGCACCCGAGTGGCGGCGGCGATGAGGCGGATCTGGCCGACCATGGGCTTGGGCGTGCTGACCACGACCCTGGGTTTTGGCGCCTTGATCGGTGCCGGCTTCACCGGCTTGGCGCAGCTTGGTCTGTTTGCCGTGTGCGGCTTGCTGACCGCCGCGGCCGTGACCCGCTGGCTGTTGCCCGCGCTGTTGCCCGCCACCTGGCACCCGCCTCAGGCCGGCTCGTCGCGGTTGCTCGACCTGGCGCAAAGGGTGCGCGGTAGGTTGGGTTTGGTGCCAGCGGCGATTCTGGCTGCAGCGCTGCTGGCGGTGCTGACGCCCGGCCCCTTTCCTTGGGAGGACGATCTGGCGGCCCTCAGCCCGATTCCCGACAGCGCGCGTCGGCTCGATCACGAGCTTCGTCGGGCCTTGGGGGCGCCGGAAGTCAGTCAGGCAGTCGTGATCGGCGCGCCTGACCCGCAAACCGCCCTGCGCCGTACCGAGCAGGCGGCGCGGGGGCTCGATGCGCTGGTGTCGCGGGGTGCATTGCAGGGCTTCACCCCAGCCAGCCGCTATTTGCCGAGTGCCGAAACCCAGCGCGCGCGGCAGCGGCAGTTGCCCAGCGCCGCCGCGCTGGAAACCAGTCTCAGCCACGCCACCTCGCAACTGCCGTTTCGCAGTGGCACCTTCGCACCCTTCCTGGCGGCGGTGGCTGCCGCCCGTCAACAAGCGCCGCTGACCCTCGAGCAGCTGCACCATACCAATCTCGGAGCGCGGATCGCATCGCAGTTGTTCGCCGGCGCTTCGGGTTGGACGTCGGTCATCCCCCTGGCCGGAGTACGCGACCCCGAGGCGCTGGAAAACTGGGCGCAACAAGCGGGCGGCGACGTGCACTACTTGAACCAGCGCCTGGTGGCACGGGAGCTGATGACCCGCTTTCGGCAGGAGGGACTGAGCCGGGCCGCGTGGAGCGCGGCGGTGATCGTAGCGGTGCTGGCGTTGGCGCTGCGTTCGCTGCCGGTCGTGGCGCGGGTGCTGTTTCCGATGTTGCTGGCGGGTCTGGTGGATTTGGGGTCGTTGTGGGCCATGGGCCAGCATATTTCCCTGTTCCATCTGGTGGCTCTGTTGATGGTGCTCGGTGCGGGCGTCGATTACAGTCTGTTTTTCAATCGCGCCGGCGGCGACCGCAATGAGCGTCGGCGAACGCTCCACGCGCTGTTGGTGTGCGCTACCTCGACCGTCGCAGTCTTTGGTATCCTTGCCTGGTCCGAAATTCCCGTATTGAGGGCCATCGGCAGCACCGTTGCCATCGGCGTCAGCGCCAGCTTCGTATTCGCGTTGCTGCTGGCCCGGCGCCGGTCGCCGGCGGACGTTCGCTGACGAAGCGTTTGCTATCCGCCGCCCATCCTCCACCGACGCGCACTCCGTTCATGCAGCCTTTATCACTGCCTTCCTACACGCTGACGAGCGCCTTGGGTCGCGGCATTGCGCCGACCCTGCAAGCGCTGTCGCAGGGTCATTCGGGTCTGCGTCCCAACGACTTCGACGACGCCGCGCTGGAGACCTGGATCGGTCGCGTCGACGGCCTCGAGGATCTGGTCATCGGCGGACAGTTGTCCGAATACGATTGCAGAAACAACCGCCTGGCGCGGCTGGCGCTGCAACAGGACGGCTTCGCCGAACGGGTCGCTGTAGCGGTAGGCCGCTACGGCGCGGCGCGCGTCGGCTTGTTTCTCGGCACCAGCACCTCCGGCATACGCGAGACCGAACGTGCCTACGCCCAGCGCGACACCGATGGCCGCTTGCCGCGTTCTTTTCACTATCGACAGACCCAGGACACGTTTTCCCTGGCGGACTTTGTCGGTCGCGAATTGGCACTTGAGGGTCCGGCGCTGGTGGTGTCGACGGCGTGTTCTTCCAGTGCCAAGGTGTTTGCCGTCGCGCACCGGCACATGCAAGCGGGTTTGTGCGATGCCGCCGTGGTGGGCGGCGTGGATAGCCTGTGCCTGATGACGTTGTACGGCTTCAGCGCTTTGGATCTGGTGTCGAAGGTGCCGTGCCGGCCATGGGACGTACAACGCAGCGGCATCAATATCGGTGAGGCCGGCGGCTTCGCGCTGCTGGAGCGGCCGCAATCCGGTGACCGTTCCGATGTTCCGCTGCTGCTCGGCTATGGCGAAAGCAGCGATGCATATCACATGTCCACGCCCCATCCCGAAGGCGCCGGCGCGGCCCTGGCCATGACGCGGGCGCTGACTCGCGCCGGTCTCCGAGCCGATGAGCTCGACTACATCAACCTGCACGGCACTGCCACCGTGTCCAACGATCGCGCCGAAGATCGCGCTGTTGTCGATGTGTTCGCAGACCGGGTGCCGTGCAGTTCCACCAAGGGCTACACCGGGCACACGCTGGGCGCCGCCGGCATCTGCGAGGCGTTGCTCAGTACCTTGTGC
Organism: uncultured Gammaproteobacteria bacterium; assembly: GCA_963773585.1. Taxonomy (GTDB): domain Bacteria; phylum Pseudomonadota; class Gammaproteobacteria; order JASBUN01; family JASBUN01; genus CAVXJN01. Next base: position 439,214 of record CAVZBR010000004.1, on the reverse strand, counting down.
CTGCAGCACGATTTGATTCCGGGCAGCTGCAATACCGAACAACTCGACCCCGAACTGCGCGCCGACGTGGCGCTGCGCAACCGCGCCGCCGCGGTGCGCACGGTAATGAGCAATTCGTTCGGCTTCGGCGGCAGCAACTGCAGCCTGATTCTGGGTCGGCGCCGATGACCGCCTGGGTGGACGCGATCGGGATTGGCGCTCCCGGCCTGGTGAACTGGGACCAAGCCCGGAGCGTATTGTCGGGCGCGCAAGGCTACCGGAGCGAGCCGCTGCCGCCACCGAGCACCAGTCTGCTGGCCGCCAATGAGCGCCGCCGCACCACGGCGGCGATTCGCCTGGCGCTGCAGACCGCGGAAGATGCGTTGCGCGAGGCGCGCATCGCGCCGGCGGAACTGTGCTCGGTGTTTGCATCCGCGTCCGGCGATTTGGAGATTGTCGACAAGATCTGTACCGCATTGAGCATGCCCGAGCGACCGGTATCGCCGACCCAGTTTCATAATTCCGTCCATAACGCGCCCGCCGGCTATTGGTCCCTGGGCGCGGCGACGCGCATGCCATCCACCAGTATCGCGGCCCATGGATTCAGTTTCGCAGCCGGGCTGCTGGAAGCATGGACCATGGTCGAAACCGAAGCGGCACCGGTATTGCTGGTGGCGTATGACTGGCCGCCGCCGGCGCCCTTGCTTGACCATTGGCCGCTGACGCAACCATTTGCGGTGGCGCTGTTGCTCACGCCTCGGCCGACCGCCGGGGCGGCCGTCGGGCTCGATCTGCATCTTGAGCGCGGCCGCAAAGCCAGCACGATGGCGGACGCCGGTCTCGAAGCGCTACGGTGCGACAATCCCGCAGCACGCAGTTTGCCGCTTGCGGCTATCATTGCGGCTGCCGCCGAGGGACAGGTTCACCTGCCCTATTCCGCAACTCACTTGCTTTCGGTGCGATGCCACAAGCGTTGATCGACAAACCGGCACTGTGCGCGCTGATCCCGCATAGCGGCGCCATGTGCCTGCTAGACGGCGTGGATTTCTGGGACGCCGACCGGATCCGATGCCATAGCCGCAGTCATTTGGCGATGGACAATCCGCTGCGCGAAGGCGGCGCACTGGCGGTCGTGCATGCGCTGGAATACGGCGCTCAAGCGATGGCGGTACACGGCGGCCTGTTGGCGCGCGACACCGGCTTGGCAGTGCGGCCGGGGGTCTTGGCGGGATTGCGCGACGTTCGCTTGTACGCCGCGCGGCTCGATGACCGCGAAGCGTTGTTGCGGGTGGAAGCGCAGCGGCTGATGGTCAGCGGCGATAGTTTCCTGTACAGCTTCGAGGTCTACCTCGATCAGTGCCTGGTGGCGAGCGCCCGGGCCACGGTCATCGTTCCGGGAGAAGCGCCATGATCCGTGCCCTGGTTACCGGCGGCAGCGGGGCCATCGGCAGCGCCATTTGCCGTGCCCTCGCCGCGGCCGGCTGTGAAGTGTTGGTGCACGCCAATCGCAATCTCGATCGCGCCGAAGCGCTGGCCGCGGAACTGCGTGACCATGGCAGCACTGCCCGGGCGTGCGCGTTCGACGTCAGCAACGAAGCGCAATGCGCCTCGGCCATGGCGTCGCTGTTGGAACCAGGTCCGATCCAGGTATTGGTCAACAATGCCGGTGCCCACGACGATGCACCCATGGCGGGCATGAGCCTGCAACAATGGCAGCGGGTGCTGGACGTGAATCTGACTGGATTTTTCAATGTCACCCAACCCCTGCTGTTGCCGATGATGGGTACCCGCTGGGGGCGCATCATCAGCATCAGTTCGGTTGCCGGCATCGTGGGGAACCGCGGGCAGGCCAATTATGCTGCCGCAAAGGCGGGACTCCACGGTGCCAGCAAAAGTCTGGCGATCGAATTGGCGTCGCGTGGCGTGACGGTGAACGTGGTGGCGCCCGGTATCATCGAGAGCGACATGAGCGCCGGTGCGTTCAGTAAGGACCAGCTCAAAGCCATGGTGCCGATGCAGCGCGCCGGCAAGCCGGAAGAAGTGGCGGACCTGGTGGCGTTCCTGGCGTCGAAGCAGGCCGGTTATATTTCCGGCCAGGTGATCGGCATCAACGGCGCCATGGTGTAAGTCAACTGGTCTTGCTCAGCAGTTCCGGATCGGCTGTGATGCGCGCCCACAACCTGCCAGTGTAATACCAGTGCAGGTGCAGACTTTCCTTTACCAGCGCCCATACCGACGCCACACTCCAGCACCATCGGGACTCTGCGGCGCAGAGCTGGAATCTCAGGCCCAGCACTGACGCCAGCGCCTGGCAGCGCGCAAGATGCGAGCGGCTGCTGACAATCGTAATGTGATCGCCGGGCGCCAACAGCGCGCGCCCGTTGCGCAGGTTTTCCAGGGTATTGCGCGAGCGGTCCTCGAGCATGAGATGGCTGGTCGGCAAACCTTTGCCGAGCAGATAGTCACGACCTGCCGCTGCTTCCGATATGCCTGCGCCGGTCTCGGCCCGGCCGCCCAACACCACGATGTGGGGCGCGCAGCGGCTGAGGTACAACTGCCGCGCGCGCTCCAGGCGTTCGATATAGGGTTCGGTGACGGCGCCGTCGCGCAATTGCAATCCCAGCACCAGGACGGCGTTACTGTCTTTGGCGCGCGGCGCTACCCGCAACGCGAAATACAAGACACGTACGAAAGCCCAGCACCAGGTGATGCCGAGACTCAGCAACATGACGGCTGCCGACAGCAGCAATGTGGTCAGCGCGCCGCGGCCGAGGACGCGCAGACGCTGCACGTGTCCTTCCGTCAGGGCGTTCCATAATCCTTGCGGATACAACCCGCGGCGCAACAACTTGCCGGCCACCATGCGGGTGATACGCAGCACGTCGGTCACTGCGCGGAAGTGGCTCGGCCGCGCGTCGGTGCGGTACACGGCGGCGATCGGCACGCTGCTGGCGCGAAAACCCAAGCGCGCGGCTTCGATCAGAACCTGGCTTTCGAATACGAATCCCTGCGACTTGCGCGGGCGTGCGTGCAGACGTCGCAGCAGTTCCGCCGGATACACGCGAAATCCGGACTGACTGTCTGAAATGGGATAACCGGCGGCCCAGGAAATCCAGAAATTGGCAAAACGATTGGCGTAGTAACGTGCGCGCGGGAAGGCCGAACCCTCGGCGAGGCGCGCGCCGATCACCAATTGCTGCGGGTTGCGGCGGTGTCGTTCGAGCAAACGCGGGATATCGTCGGGATCGTGTTGGCCATCACCATCCAGGGTAATGACTGCGTCGACGCCCGCCTTCAGCGCCGCCTGCATGCCGTCCCAGAGTGTGGCGCCCTTGCCCTCGTTGTGGGCGTGGCGCAGCACTTCGACGTCGCAGTCCGGCAAGCGCCGCCACGGTGTCGTCGCTCGAGCCGTCGTCGACCACATACACGAGTGAACACCAGTGCAGCGCGGCTGTAGCGATGTCGCGGATGGTGCGCGCTTCGTTGTAGGCCGCAATGACGACCGCGTATTGATTCATGAGTTGCACCGCGTGTTTAACCACGGAGATTGTATTATTTTGACGCGGATTTAGCTAAACTCGACGCGAATTTTCCGTGCCCTCGCGCATGGGTATGCAAACCGATAATAACTGGAAACGTACAAACCGGGAGGATGTTCAATATGAAATTCAGATCACTGGCGATCATTGCATTGGTAGCGGCCATGGCCGTGGTGACCGGTTGCCGTACGGCGCCGGTATACAACGTCGAAAAGGCCCCCGTGTCGACCACCAGTGGCAAGGTATCGCAGGATGATGTGCGCAACGCCATCATGCAGGCGGGTACGTCGCTGGGCTGGGTTATGAAGGAAGTCGGACCAGGGCATATCGTCGGCACCCTGAATTTGCGCGAGCACATGGCGCAAGTGGACATTCCCTATAGCGCCAAAGCCTATAGCATCCAGTACAAGAACAGCGCCAACCTGAAGTACGACGGATCCGTCATTCACTCCAACTACAACGGCTGGGTGCAAAATCTCGACCGCGCGATTCAGTCCCGGTTGGTCGCCATGTAGCCAGAACGGTTGCCACGGTATGCAGCGAAAGGGCCCCAGCGGGCCCTTTCATTTTTTCAGCTTGCGATTCACCACCGCCTGCGCAGTCAACGCACCAGCCCACGGCCCGGCGAGAAACTGCCGCCAAAGCTGTTGCCAGGTCTGCCAGTCATGGCCGCCTGCCACCGTGACAGTGCGCTTCCGGCCGAGCGCTTCGGCGAGCAATCGGTGCGCCGTGGCAAATCGATCCCGGTCGCCATAGCCAAGCAGGACCGGGGTGCGCTGGTCGGGCGGGTGCTTGCTGAATTCGCGCAGCCATTCCCATAACGCGCAGATCGAGTCCGCGCTGCATTCGGGGTCGGGCTGCCAGTCGGTCAGGGAGCCAGACGCCGCGATCCGGGCGATCAATTTGTCTTCGCCGAGGTAAGGCGACATCAGTACCACGCCGGCCAGGTCTTGCGGGTGGGCTTTGAGGTACAACAGAGCGCCCAGGCCGCCCAAGGATATGCCCACCAGCCAGATCTGTTTGTAGCCGGCGCGCCGAGCTGGGCCGATTACGTCCGTCTGCAGCCGGGAAAGTATGGTTCGGGACCGATAATAGGCGTAACTCGCGTTCACCGTCATCAGATCGGCGGGCACGGAAGCCGCTCGGGCGCTATCCATGAAATGAGCACGGTTAAAATCCCCGGGCCGATCGTAGAGTCCCGGAAGCAGCACCAGTAATGTGTCGGAGGGTTGTTTTGCAGTTTGATAGGTTACGGTTTTTAATCGCTTTTCTCCGGTCCCGAAGGCTGTACAAGCGGCCAGAATTAGAGATACGACTAATGATAGATAGCGCACGAAATTCGTACTCTTTGCGGAACAGGTGCGGGAAACCAACATCCTAGCCGAGTTACGGGTTGCTAAATGTATTTGCGCAAATATAATTGCTGCCAACATTTCCACACTGAGCGTAGCCGTGAGCGAACTAAGAAACCCCGAATCCGGCGAGCCGCAACCCGGGGCCGCAGACGGTCGCGACCGGGAGCGGCAGATGGGCTCCGTAGTACAGGGATTCCGCTTGGTGTTTCGCTCAATTCAGGAGCATTCGCGCTGGGTGGAAAAACAATGCGGTGTCAGCGCCGCGCAACTGTGGACCATGTCGGAGCTGCATTCCCGGCCGGGTCTGCGGGTGTCGGAGTTATCCCGGGCGCTGTCAATCCACCAGTCCACGGCCAGCAATCTGCTCGACAAGCTGGAGCGCAAGCGGTTGATCCAGCGGGAGCGGCGTGGACCGGACCACCGGGTGGTGCGTTTGTATCTCACCGCCGCCGGGCGGTCGCTCGTGGAGCAGGCGCCGAGACCCGCCCAGGGAGCATTGAGCAGCGGGCTAATGGCGTTGCCGGATTCGGTACTGGCAGGACTCAACGACAATATCGCCGCCTTGGTCAAGGCGATGGACTTGGCCGATCACGAAGCGGCACTGGAACCGTTGTCCGACACTTGAGCCGGACCCCGGTTTTGCTTCTTCAATTTCGATCAACGCAGCCGCGGGCGCCGCTACGGGCCGCCTGCAAATCATGAGCGTAGCGAACAGGCGCCGAACGGCGTGCGCTGCCCATCACCACAGCTGGAGACAAGCTATGTCGAGGGTCATCAAGCTAAACAACTTGGCACGGGCCGAACGTCAATCCACCATCGAACCCGCGCGGTTCCAGGTGTACACCGAGCGCCAGCTGGAGAGTATTGAACCCCTGCAGCAGTTGTCGGACGAAACACGGTTCGAGATGCGCGCGGTAGCCAGCGTATTGCCTTTCCGGGTCAATCAATACGTCATCGACAATCTGATCGACTGGGACCGGGTTCCGGACGATCCGATCTTCCAGCTCACCTTTCCCCAGCGGGGCATGCTGCAGGAGTCTCATTTTCAGCGCATGGCATCGGCGCTGCGCGACGGCGCCGAAAAGGCCAAGCGCAACGCAATCGCCTGGGACATCCGCAATGAACTCAACCCTCACCCTGCCGCGCAGCAACAGCTCAATGTACCGCTGCTCGATGGTGAGCCGTTGCAAGGCATCCAACACAAGTACCGCGAAACGGTGTTGTTCTTCCCGAGCCAGGGCCAGACCTGTCATTCCTATTGCAGTTTCTGCTTTCGCTGGGCGCAATTCGTTGGCGACAAGGATCTGCGCTTTGCAGCCAAGGAAGCCGACCATCTGCACCGCTATCTGAAGCAGCACGGCGAAGTCTCTGACCTGTTGATTACCGGCGGGGATCCGATGGTGATGAAAACCAAAAATCTGGAACAGTATCTGTCGCCGCTGACCAGCCCGGCGCTGGAACATATCCAGACGGTACGCATCGGAAGCAAGGCGCTGTCCTTCTGGCCCTATCGATTCGTCACCGACGCCGACGCCGACGATTTGCTGCGCCTGCTGGATCGCCTGGTGCGAGCCGGCAAGCATGTGGCGTTCATGGCGCACTTCAATCATTGGCGGGAACTGGAAACACCTGTCGTTCGGGAAGCGATTCGCCGCATCCGAGACACCGGCGCCGAGATCCGCAGCCAGTCGCCGCTGGTTGCACATATCAACGATTCTGCTGATGTCTGGGCGCGAATGTGGCGCGCCCAGGTGCGGTTGGGGATCATCCCCTATTACATGTTCGTCGAACGCGATACCGGCGCGAGGCATTATTTTGAAGTGCCGCTGGTGCGCGCGTCGAGTATCTACCGCGACGCGATGCAGCGAGTCTCCGGTCTGGCGCGTACGGCCCGCGGCCCAAGTATGAGTGCCGGTCCCGGCAAGGTCGAAATCCAGGGCATCACAGAAGTCGCCGGCGAAAAGGTGATGGCATTGCGGTTCATCCAGGGCCGCAATCCGGACTGGGTACAACGGCCGTTTTTCGCCCGTTACGACGAGCACGCCACTTGGCTCGATCAGCTGCAGCCTGCGTTCGGTGAACCGGAATTTTTCTACGAGACGGAATTCCGCGCCATGTGCGACTCCGCACTCATCGCCTAAACTGATGCCACAGGCGCCGAACGTGGCGCCGTCTGCGAGCGCGTCTTTGAAGTGCGCGGCTGGTAGCGCGAACTTTAACCCGACTGCGTAACTGAACTGCACCGCGCGTGCGGCGAGCCCCATGCCACGTGCAGTCGTCGCAGCGTGAATTACGAGTCAGCGCTGGCGCAACTCTGCGCCACCCTTCCAGCGGGTAAACATCAACGGAAAATGCGGAAAGGAGTCCACATGAAAAACGAAAGGGATCATGTCGTCATGACGAGGCGGCAGGCGCTCGGAATGGGTGCTGCATTTCTTGGCAGTCTTGCCGTGCCTGGTATCGTGTCCGCACGCAGTGACGGGTCGGGTGGTACGGCAGGTTCTGCGGATCCGGGGTCGCAGGAATCGAACCACGCGTCGGCTGGCGGCGCGAACCTGCCGGTGGAGGACATGAAACAGATTATCGGGATCAAGGATGGGCACGTATCGAATTCCGTGTTGGGCTTGAAAGTGGCGCGCACCGACATCGGAGACGTCACAGGTCCGCAAAACATCACCTTTACTCCCAACTTCGTTGTGCACGGCGGAATATCCATTCAGCCCGCGGGTCAGGGTCAGGCGTTCCTGAATGCAGATATGGCGCTGCTTGCCAGCGAAGTGAACCCGTTCATTTCTGCACTGTTGAAAAACGGACTGTCTGTGCAGTCGTTCCATCAGCATCTGCCCATGATGGACCCGCAGATCTGGTTCGTGCATTTTCGTGGTAGCGGTGATCCGATCGCCCTTGCAAAGGCAACCCGTGCGGCGGTGGATGTGACTGGTGCGCCGTTGCCGCAGCCAGCTGCCAAGAACCCAAAGACGCCTCTCGACGCCGATCGATTGGCAAAGATTCTTCATGGAGACTTCGAAGTAGGCGATGATGGCGTGGTCGAGGTGATGATACCGCGGACGGACCAGATCACGATCTCGGGAATCGACGTGAAGCCGCAGACAAATATTTCCAGCCACGTGTCGTTCAAGCCAACCGGCGACGGATCAAATGCAGTGGCGGTGATGGACTTCTCCATGCTGACCCATGCAATCGATCCCGTGTTCAAGCTTATGGCGAATCAGATGAATTGGTTTGTGGGTTGTCTGTACAACCAGGAAACGGGTGAGCATCCGCAGTTGTATTTTTCGCATCAGCTGAAAGTGGGGGACGCCTACCAGTTGGCGCAAGAACTGCGCAAGGGGCTCGACTTGACGAAGGCCAAGTAGCGCGCAAGTAGATCCCAACGTTGGGCAACTAGGTTGAGCAATAAGGTTGTGGCATGACACGGAACGCCGCTCGTCCGGTAGTATACGGTGAAGCCTTGTTCGACCGCTTCGAAGATGCCGCGGTGTTGGGCGGAGCGCCGTTCAATGTCGCCTGGCATCTGCAGGGCTTCGACTTGCAACCGCTTTTCATCAGCCGTGTCGGTGACGATCCGGCGGGCGCTGAAGTCCGGGAAACAATGCGCGCCTGGGGGATGGAGCTCGCCGGTCTGCAAATCGACCGCGCGCATCCCACCGGCGCGGTGGAAGTCGCGCTTCGAAACGGTCAACCGAGCTACACGATCTTGCCGAACCAGGCGTATGACTTTATCGACGGCGATGAGGCGCGCAGTGTCCTGGCGCGTGTTAACGGCGCGATGCTGTATCACGGTACACTGGCCGCGCGCAGCGCTACGTCCCGCGACGCCCTGTTCGCTTGCATCGAAGCTGGTTCGCTGCCGGTATTCGTGGATGTGAATCTGCGCGCGCCCTGGTGGCAGCGGCCACTGATCGAGCGCGTGCTCGCTGCCGCTCATTGGGTCAAACTCAACAATGAAGAACTGGCAGAACTCGAGCAGCACCCGTTCGCAGGCCCGGCGGAATTGCTGGATCGGGCACGCAGCCTTTGCCGGGCGCGGCAACTCGAGCTGTTGATCGTGACCGAAGGGGAACGGGGCGCTTCGTTCGTTACCGGCGACGAGGTTTACTCGGATCGACCAGCCGTTGTGCAACAACTGGTCGACACGGTCGGCGCAGGCGACGCATTCGCTGCAGTCTGTATCTGCGGTCTGGTACATGGCTGGCCTTATTCCGTGACGCTGCGCCGCGCGCTCGACTTCGCTGCGCGGGTCTGTGAAATGCGTGGCGCCACCTGCGCCGATCCGGATTTGTATCGCAACGAAAAGGAACGTTGGCAGCATGACTGAGCGGGCGGGCCTTTATATCGTACTGGTCAGCGTCCACGGCCTGATCCGGGGTCACAATCTGGAACTGGGACGCGACGCTGACACCGGCGGCCAGATCATCTACGTGGTGGAACTCGCCCGTGCCTTGGCGGCACATCCGGACATCGATCGGGTCGACTTGCTGACCCGCCAGGTGATCGATCCCAAAGTGGATTCCGATTATGCGCAGCCTCACGAAGCGCTCGGCCACGGCGCTCACATCATTCGCCTGCCCTGCGGGCCTCGGCGTTATTTGCGCAAGGAAGTACTGTGGCCGCACTTGGACGCTTTTGTCGACAATGCCGTGCAACACATCAGTCGCATCGGCAGAACCCCGGACGTGGTTCATAGCCATTATGCCGATGCCGGGCACGTGGCGGCACGATTGGCGCAGCTGCTGGGGGCGGCTATGGTCCATACCGGACACTCACTGGGGCGAGTGAAACGCGAACGCATGCTGGAAAGCAATATTCGCGAGGAAGTCGTCGAGTCCCAATACAATATGAACCAGCGCATCGAAGCCGAGGAGATTGCGTTGGGGAACGCCGAGCTGGTGATCGCCAGCACCACCCAGGAAGTGCGCGAACAATACAGTCAGTACGAAAACTATCACCCCAAACGTATGGTCGTGATACCGCCGGGCATGGACCTGACCCGGTTCCATCCACCACGCGACGACGCACAGCCGCCCATCGCTTCGGTGATCCACCGCTTCCTCGATCAACCGGATAAACCGATCATCCTGGCCCTGTCGCGGCCGGATGAGCGCAAGAACATCGCCACCTTGATCAAGGCCTACGGCGAAAACGACGCCCTGCGCGAAGCGGCCAATCTGGTCGTCATCGCAGGCAACCGGGACGACATCCGCGGTATGGAGAAAGGCCCCCGCGACGTATTGACCGATCTGCTGTTGCTGATCGATCGATACGATCTGTACGGTAAAGTCGCGTACCCCAAGCATCACGAGGCCGACGACGTGCCAGCGCTCTATCGTATGGCGGCTGCCAGCGGCGGCGTATTCATCAACCCGGCTCTGACCGAGCCATTCGGACTGACACTGATCGAAGCCGCTGCCAGTGGTGCGCCGTTACTCGCCACCCGTGATGGCGGCCCGATCGACATCATCGGTCGTTGTGAGAACGGACTCCTGATCGACCCTTTGGACGCCGCTGCGATGGGCGACGCCCTGCTGGAGGCAATCACCGACCGCAATCGTTGGCGACGCTGGTCGGACAACGGCGCCCGTTGTGCCAAAGCGCATTACTCCTGGAACGCGCACGTACAACGCTACCTAGAAGAGTTGGGGCGCGTGCTCGGGAAGGGCCACGAGACGCAACGCTTAGGGCGTACCAAAAGTCGCATGCCCAGCGTGCAGCGGCTCCTGGTGTGCGATATCGACAACACGCTGGTTGGCGACAGTGAAGGTGTGGAGGCGCTGTTCCAACGCCTGGGACACGACCGCCGTCAGATCGGCTTTGGCGTCGCGACCGGCCGTCGCCTGGAGAGCGCGCTGGAAGTTTTGGAAAAGTGGCGCATACCGACCCCCGATATTTTGATCACGGCGGTGGGCAGCGACATTCATTATGGACACGACATGGTGCAGGATCACGGTTGGCAACGGCACATCGACTATCGCTGGAAGCCTGAAGCGTTGCGCGAAGCGATGCGCGATATTCCAGGCCTGCGATTACAGCCCGCCAGCGAGCAGCTGCGTTTCAAAGTCAGCTATTTCGTGGACCCGAAAAAGATCCCGAGCCCGAGGGAAATCCGCCGCCACCTGCGTCATCTGGATCTACACGCAAAATTGATCTATTCGCATCAAGCGTATCTGGACCTGCTGCCGGTGCGGGCATCCAAGGGATTGGCGATTCGCTACCTGGCGCTGAAATGGGAGCTGGCGCCGGAACAGCTACTGGTCGCCGGCGATTCAGGCAACGACGAGGAAATGCTTGCCGGTAACACGCTAGGCGTGGTCGTGGGCAACTACAGCAAGGAGTTGGAACGCTTGCGCGGGCGTGAGCGCATCTTTTTTGCCGACGGCGAACATGCATGGGGTGTTCTACAGGGCATTGAGCACTACCGTTTCCTTGACGACGCGCATCAACCCCCGGTCTCTCACCAGTGACAGCACAGGAGCCTGTGTCGATGGTAATCGAACCCCTCAGCGACTATATCCGCGCCCATCGCCAGGAGGTGTATCCGCTGCTGCGCCACTATCTTTCTTTGGGCCGCCCATTTCTGTTGCGTTCGGCGCTGTGGGATGAGTTCGAAAATTTCTGTGCCAGCGGCGATGCCGATCAAATGCGCAACAGCGCCATGGCAGCCACCATTCATCACGCCCAGGAAGCGGTGATCGATTCACCTTGGCTTTACTTGGCGGTTCGGCCGACGATCGCACGGTGGCAGTACCTGCGGTTTCATGTCGAATCCATGGAACAGGAAGAAGTTTCGATCAATGAATTTCTGGCATTCAAGGAACGCCTTGTGCAATCGGGCGGTCACGCCGGCGATTGGACCCTGGAGGTCGATCTCGGCCCTTTCAACCGCGAGTTTCCCAAGTTGCAGGAGACGCGTTCCATCGGTCGTGGCGTGGAGTTTCTGAATCGCAGGCTCTCCAGCCAGTTGTTCGACCAACTCGGGAAAGGTGACCGCAAATTGTTGGAGTTCCTGCGCGTTCATCAGTGCCAGGGCCAGCAATTGATGCTCAACGACCGTATCGGCGATGTGAGCGAATTGCGCAGCGCGGTGCGCAAGGCCGAACGTTACCTCAGGGACGTGCAACAGGACGCGGGCTGGGACAGCGTCGGCCACAACCTGCAATCGTTGGGCCTCGAGCGCGGTTGGGGAGACACCGTCGCGCGCATGCGTGAGATGTTGAGCCTGCTGATGGATATCCTCGAGGCACCAGCGCCGGGTAACGTCGAGAAATTCCTCGGCCGCCTGCCGATGATTTTCAGCATGGTGATCTTGTCACCCCACGGCTTCTTCGGTCAGGCAAATGTATTGGGCAAACCAGATACCGGCGGCCAGGTGGTGTACATACTCGATCAGGTGCGCGCGCTGGAAAAGGAGATGCGCCACCGCATCGCCATGCAGGGTCTGGATATCGAGCCGCAGATCGTTGTCATCACGCGCTTGATTCCCGAAGCGCAAAACACCACTTGCGACGAACGGCTGGAGCACATCATCGGCACCCGCAACGCGCGCATTCTACGGGTTCCGTTTCGCAATGAGGGCGGCGAAGTGCTGCCGCAATGGATTTCGCGCTTCGAAGTCTGGCCCTATCTGGAGCGTTTCGCGGCAGAGGTGGAAAAGGAATTGCTGGCCGAACTCGGCGGCCGTCCCGACCTGATCGTGGGAAATTATTCGGACGGTAACCTGGTCGCAACGATTTTGTCGCAAAGTCTCAAGGTGACCCAGTGCAACGTGGCCCATGCTTTGGAAAAGGCAAAATACATCTACTCGGACCTGTATTGGAAGGAGAACGACAGCAGCTACCATTTCGGCTGCCAGTTCACCGCAGATCTGATCGCAATGAACGCGGCGGATTTCATCATCGCATCGACTTACCAGGAAATCGCCGGTAAGGAAGATACGGTGGGACAGTATGAAAGTTATTGTTCGTTCACGTTACCTGGACTGTACCGCGTGGTGGACGGCATCGACATGTTCGATCCCAAGTTCAATATCGTTTCGCCCGGCGCCGATGCGGAAGTGTACTTTCCATATACCATGACGGAACGTCGGCTTACCCGCTTGCATCCCGATATCGAACAGCTGGTGCTGGGCGGCGACATGGACCAGGCGCGCGGGCATCTGCTGCATCCCGAGCGGCCTTTGTTGTTTACCATGGCACGCCTGGATCGCATCAAGAATCTCACCGGACTTGTCGAATGGTATGCGAACGATGCGCGATTGCGGGATATGGCCAACCTGCTGGTGATCGGCGGGCACGTCGATGAATCCCGCTCCGAGGACCGCGAGGAAATCGATCAGATCCAACGCATGCACGCGCTCATGGACGAGCATCAGCTGGACGGCCAGGTGCGGTGGTTAGGTTCCCATCTGGACAAACAATTCGCCGGCGAACTGTACCGCTGGATTGCGGACCGCCGCGGCGTGTTCGTGCAGCCGGCGTTGTTCGAAGCCTTCGGTTTGACCGTAATCGAGGCGATGGAGTCGGGTTTGCCGACGTTCGCGACGCTATACGGCGGCCCGCTGGAAATCATCGAGCACGGCACTTCGGGTTTTCATATCGACCCCAATCACGGCGCCGAGGCCGCGACTGCCATCGTCGAGTTTCTATTGCAGTGCCAGAAGCAGCCGGATTACTGGACTACAATGTCCGAAAATGGCATCAAACGGGTGCAGGAACATTACACCTGGAGTCTGTACGCGGAGCGAATGATGACGTTGTCCCGCGTCTACGGCTTTTGGAAATACGTGACCAATCTGGAGCGCGACGAAACTCGGCGCTATCTGGAGATGTTCTACGGCCTGCAATACCGGCCGTTGGCGGCACGGGTTGCGAGCGACCGCGACGGCAATTGAATTCTCTTTTTTCTGTCGCTTGCGCCTCGAATCCGGAGGTTCTAAAGGAATAGGAAGCTGCGGCGGGCGCTTTTACGCTGCGTACAAGCAATATCCGTGAAGCAATCCCGTATCAGGAGAACGCGCGCATGAGCAGCGTATCGGACGCTTTGACCAACGATTCCCTTGCAGCGGACCCGGAAATGAATTCGCAAGGTCTGCGAGCGCGGTTCGCGCACGTGCGCGATCAAAGCACAGCGTTGTCCGCGCCGCTGCTGACCGAGGACTACTGCATTCAGACCATGGCGGACGTCAGTCCACCGAAGTGGCATCTGGCCCACGTCACGTGGTTCTTCGAACAGTTTGTGCTGGTGCCGTACCTGCCCGGTTACCGGGTTTATGACCCGATCTACGATTATCTGTTCAATTCCTATTACGAGACCCACGGCAAGCCGTTCCCGCGGCCGGAGCGTGGACTGCTGTCTCGCCCGAGCGTCGAGCAGGTATACGCCTACCGGGCATATGTCGATGCCGCCATGGGCGAGCTGTTGGAGGGTGTGGCGGATCACACCGATCCCGAGGTGCTGTTTCGAACGGTCCTCGGTCTCCATCACGAACAGCAGCACCAGGAACTGCTGCTCACGGACATCAAGCACATTTTTGCATGCAATCCACTGCGCCCCGCGTACCGGGAGCAACCGATCCCGCGTGCCCGGCCAGCCGCTGTGCAATGGATCGAAATCGAAGGCGGGGTTCGCGAAATCGGCCATCGCGGCGACGGTTTCGCCTATGACAACGAAACACCCCGTCATCGGACCTTCGTCGACCAATTCACTCTTGCCTCGAGGCCGGTTACCAACGGGGAGTATCTGGCCTTCATGGAGGACGGCGGTTATCAGCGCCCCGAGCTATGGTTGTCCGACGGTTGGAGCACTGTGCAGCGCGAACAGTGGCGTGCCCCGTTGTACTGGGAGCAGCGCGAACACGATTGGTGGTATATGACGCTCGCGGGCATGCAGCCGATCGACGAGCATGCCGCTGTTTGCCATGTCAGTCTGTACGAGGCCGACGCCTACGCGCGCTGGGCCGGCCGTCGTCTGCCTACGGAGGCGGAATGGGAAATCGCCGCGAGCGGCCAACCGATCGCAGGCAACCTGCGCGATGCCGACGCCCTGCACCCGGGCGGCGCCGACGGCCAGCGACCGTTCGCGCAACTATACGGTGATGTCTGGGAGTGGACCCGGAGTGCCTACGGACCCTACCCAGCCTTTCGGCCAATGGCAGGATCGCTCGGTGAATACAATGGTAAATTCATGAGCAGTCAGTTGGTGTTGCGAGGCGGGTCGATCGCTACTCCGGCCGACCACTTGCGACCGACCTATCGCAACTTCTTTTACCCTCGTGATCGCTGGCAATTCTGCGGCATCCGCCTGGCAGACGACCGATGAGTACACCTGCAATCCGTTTTTATGACGAACACCCAGGAACCGCCAGTCTGCGCGAGGAAGTCCACCGCGGGCTGGCGCTCACACCCAAGGCGATTCCACCGAAATTCTTTTACGACGAACGCGGGTCGCAGTTGTTCGATCTGATCTGCGAGCAGCCGGAGTATTATCCGACCCGCACGGAGATCGCAATTTTGCAGCACAATGCGCGCGCCATTGCGGATCTGGCGGGCCGCGGCGCATTGTTGATCGAGCTTGGCAGCGGCGCGAGCAAGAAAGTCCGACTCCTGCTGGAGGCGCTGCAGCCAGCCGCCTACCTGGGCGTGGATATTTCCCGCGACTTTCTTCGCACATCCACCGAGCGTTTGGCGCAGGACTATCCGTGGCTGGAAGTCCACGCCGCATGCGCCGATTTCTCAACCGGGCTGTCTTTACCGCAATGCCCGGCGTCCTATCGGCGACTGGCGTTCTATCCCGGCTCCAGCATTGGCAACTTCGAACCTTCCGAAGCGGTCACGTTCCTGCGCGGCGTGCGAGACGTATTGGGAGACGACGGCGCAATGTTGGTCGGCGTGGACCTGAAGAAGGACAAGACACTGCTTGATGCCGCCTACAACGATGCACGCGGCGTGACCGCCGACTTCAACTTGAATCTGCTGCACCGTATCCGCAACGAACTGGACAGCGACCTCGATCCGGGAGCGTTCGCGCACCATGCGTTCTATGACGAATCGCTCGGCCGCGTGGAAATGCATCTGGTGAGCGAAAAGCCGCTTGCGGTGAGGGTCGAGGATCGCGACTATTTGTTTGCAGGTGGCGAGTCCATACATACGGAATGTTCCTACAAATACAGCATCGCGGAGTTCCAGGCCATGGCGGTGCAGGCAGGATATGCGCCGCGGGCAGTGTGGACCGACCCGCGGGATTTGTTCAGCGTTCATTTCCTCGGATTGCCGGATTAGGCACGCCCCGCTCGTAACCGGCCGCGGCAGGCGCGGACTAATTTGTTACGACTTATTTCTGCCTCCCCGCGTGCGCCGTCGCCACCAATAGCGTCACCATGCGTAAATACCCGCCTCGAGTGCGTCTGTATACCCTCTTGGGATCTATGAAATCGCAAATTTCCGGCGGTCGCGCGCCTCGGGGCGCTGTGCTAAGCATAGCGCTGGACGACGATGTTCGACGGGAAGCATACGCAAACAAAAACAACCACGCAGGAGGTGGACGATGGAAGAATCAGATTCGGGATTGAAGTTGAACCGGCGCGACTTCGGCAAGTTTCTGAGCTTGGGCGGGCTGGCTCTGGGGGTAGCTCCGCACCTGTTGCGGAGCGCACACGCAGCGGGCGAAACGGCGGATGCCTCGACCATTATCAAAGGCAAAGCGCCGGACATGATTGTGCACAATGCCAAGCTCGGCGTGATGGAGGCGCCTTTGACTCAGCTGCGCGAGCATTACATCACGCCCAAGAACCTCATCTACAACCGCATGCACTTTCCCGTGAGCGGTTCCCGCGCATGGACCGCGACCACGGAGGCGCCGAACTTCGCCCATTGGACCATCGAGGTCACGGGCTTGGTGGAACGGCCGCGCAGCGTGAAGCTCAAGGACTTGAAAGGCATGGAGCAGACCAAGCTCACCGCTGTCATGCAATGCGCGGGAAACGGCCGCAGCTTTTACGCGCAGAAGGCCAAATGCCCTGGCGGCCAATGGAAGCACGGCGGCATGGCGAATCTGGAATGGGAAGGTGTCCCGTTGCGGGCGTTCATTGACAGTCTCGAACTGGGAGCCAGTCCAGACGTGACTTATTTGACCGCCAACGGCGCTGACAACCCGCCGGTCGAAAAAGGTCAGGATCTGATCAAGAGCTTCCACATCGAGGACCCAGCGCTGGACAACGCGATTCTGGCGTTGAAGCTCAACGGTGAGCCGATCCCTGCGATCCATGGCGGGCCGGTGCGACTGATCATTCCCGGGTTCTATGGCAATATGAATGTGAAATTCGTCAACCAGTTGTTGTTCGAAAACGAACAGTCGCCGAGTTTCTTCCAGTCCAAGGCTTACCGGGTTCCGTACAAGCTGGTGGAGCCGGGCAAGATGAACGTCAACGATTTTACCGTTCAGAACAGCCGGCCGACCTACAACTTCCAGATCATGAGCGTGATTTTCTCACCGCTGAAGGAAGACGGGCCGTTGAAGGCGGGTAAACATGAGGTCAAGGGGATTGCCCTGAACGACGGGCGCGTGCCCGTCACCAGCGTTCGGGTTTCCGCCGACAGTGGTAAGAGCTGGCAAGATGCGAAGATCGAACAGCCGCCTACTCCGTTTGCGTGGTATCGCTGGAGTACTTCATTCGACCTCGACCCGGGCGAACACGAACTGATGGTGCAGGCTACGGACGCGGAAGGCCGCACTCAGCCCATCGACGGAACCGTGCGCTGGAATCCCAAGGGCTATGAGTGGAACGGCGTTGATCGCGTCAATGTTTCGGTAAGCTGATGGCAGGAGTCCATGGTGCAGGAGTGCTCAAGCTGAGCGCGAAGTGGTTCGTGCTCGGCTGGGGCATGTTGGCGTTGGCATCGCCGGTGGTGGCGGCGGTGCAGTTGCCTGACGGCCCCCATCTCAACCTGGTCTACGGCAAATGCCGTACCTGCCACGATCTGCAGTATCTCAAGGACTCAAAGGGAATTACCAAGGCGCAGTGGGACGGCGTTCTGAGCACCATGCAGAGCCTGGGGCTGGAGGTCACCGACTCGCAACGCAAAAATATCTTGCAGTATCTGGGCACCTACCTTGGCCCCAACCCGCCGACGCCGTTCCAAGCGCAAGCCAACAGCGATCGACAGGTCAGTGGCAAGGAAGTCTACGCCGGACAGTGTGTCTCGTGCCACCAACCCAACGGGCACGGGGTGGCGGACGAATTTCCGCCGTTGGCGGGCAACGCGGATCTGTATCGCAGCCAGGAATTCCCGGCGCTGGTGGTGCTTAATGGTCTGCGCGGCAAGATTGCCGTCGGCGGCAGTAGCTACGATGGCCAGATGCCGTCGTTTTCCTTTCTCTCCGACGCCGAGATCGCCGGGGTGGTGAACTATATCCGCAGTAGCTGGGGAAATCAGCCTCCGAAAAGCGGTCGCCAGCTGACCGCTCAGGACGTGGCGGGCATGCGGGATCGGGAGCTCAGCCCAATAGATGTCCACGCCTATCGTTCGTCACACGAGCCGGGTGGATCCTGATTCAGACAGCGCGAGCTGGGACATCCCGGTTCCATGGGCGCTCGCCGCCAGCACGGCAACGCGGTGTTCGCAATCTGGAAGTGGGTGAAGCGGAAAAGCGTTCTAGGATGGGACTGCGTGGCGCCAGCAGCCGGCCCCTGTGGCCGCGCTGATTTGTCCCTCGGTTGCCCAAGGCATTACACTGGCCCAATTAAATGACACCCAGGACACGAACATGGAAATCTCCAAGCACAAAGTAGTGACGATGGATTACACCCTGACTGACGAGCAGGGCAATACCATCGATACCTCGCAAGGCCGGGAACCGTTGGCCTACATCCATGGCGTCGGCGGCATTATTCCCGGACTGGAGGCCGCACTGGAAGGCCGCAACGCCGGAGAACAGCTACAGGTCAAAATCCCACCGGAAGATGGCTACGGCGATCGCGACGAATCGCTGTTGCAGGTGGTACCCCGTGACCGTTTCGACGTCGAAGACGTCAACGTGGGGATGCAGTTCCATGCCCAGGGCGAACAGGGCGTCAGCGTGGTCACCGTGGTCGCGGTGGACGATGAAAACGTCACCGTTGACGCCAACCATCCGCTGGCCGGCGTCACGCTCAACTTCGACGTCGAAGTGAAGGAAGTGCGCGAAGCCACCGAAGAAGAACTCTCTCACGGCCACGTCCATGGCCCCGGCGGCCACGAGCACTAAGTCGCCTCCGGCGGTGCGTTCGCCGACTCACGGAACCTCGATCGATTCCGCTCGTAAACTTGCTGCCAGGCCAGCGACCAGGTTGGGGTAACGGGGTTCGATGCCCAGTTCCTCACGCATACGGCGAATGTCGATGCGCTTGGACTCGGCGAGGTACGAGCGCATTCCCTCACTGAGTGCGGATTCCGCCGCGGCACCGTCGAGTTGTGGAGGCCGGGGCAGGCCGACGGCGTCCGCCACCTGATTGAAATAATCGGTCATGGTGGACGGATTGCCGTCGGCTATGTTGTAGACCCCGCTGGCATCGTCCTGGTTGCCGGCGGCGATACAGGCGCGCGCCAGATCGTCGACGTGAACGCGATTGCTCCAAGGCGAAAGCTCTGCCGCGAGTACCGGATCGCCGCGTTGCAACCGCGCGCGCGGCAAGCGACCCGGGCCATAGATTCCCGCAACCCGCAAGATCACTGCCCTGACGCCATGAGCGTCGGCCCACGCCTGCAGACGCTGTTCGGCGTCCCAGCGCCGTCGGGCACGCGTTGCCTGCGGGGCGGGCTGGCGCGACTCATCCACCCACTGACCGGCGCAGTCCCCGTACACGCCGGTGGTGCTGATCAGCACCACGGCGGCGGGTAGACCAACTCTATCCGCGACATCTAAAAATCCCGTCAGGCGCGGATCGCGATCACCGCTGGCAGGCGGGGGTGCGAAGTAGTACACCAGCGCGCCGGAAAGCGGCAGTGGTTCCAGGCTCAGGGGTTGGTCGAGGTCGCCGCGGCGGTGCGCGATGCCGGCACGCTGCAGCGATGCGGCGCGTTCGCTGCTGCGGCTAACGGCGGTAACCGAGTTGCCGTCATCACGCGCGGCGCGCGCCACTCGTTCGCCTACATAACCGCAGCCGATGATCACTGTCGATGGCATGTATGAAGGCTAACCGAATCATGTTCGTGGATGCACGCTGTCAGTGTTCGCCCTTGGTACGTAACAGACCCGCAAGGCGATTGCCTTGTTTCTGGGGACCGCCACGGGGAAACAGATCGTGCAAATATCGGTTGCTGCTTTTATCGCCGCCCCAGACTTTGCGGAAATGGCGGATGGTGTCGCGCACGCTGGCCTGAATGTGGTGTTGTTCATAGTGATCGCGCAGGAAACGGATCACGGCCCAGTGCTCGCTATTGAGTGCCAGGCCTTCCGCGGCCGCCTGGGCGCGCACGAAGGCCTCGCTCCAATCATCCAGGTCGACCAGATAACCTTCGCTATCGGTAAGGACTTCGCGCCCATCGACCTGCAGCGCGCGGGTCTGCATACCGGGATACGCGGTACTTCCGCCTTTGCTGCCGCCGGGAGAGCCAGAGTCGGCGACCGCGTCTGCTTCCGTCAACGACCAGAGTTCGAGCGTGATGTCACCATCCAGGTAGCCGTGGTAGCGGGCACTTCCTGAGACCATTACTTTTCCGCTCGCCGCCGGTAAATCGAACTCGGCGACGCCGTTTCGGTCCGTCTGAGAGGCGGAGGTGGTGCCGTCGCTATCCCATAGAATAACTACAGGAACCCGTTTCAGGGGTTCGTGGCGGGCACGCATACGTACATTGATCCGGATCATCGCCGACCTCCCGCAGGTCATATTAGATGTATTTAATATACATCTTCCCCATGCTCGGCCGCAACGGCACGGGCCTAGCGCATGTACGCGTAGCCGCCTTCGGTTTGCAGGCGCACGATCTCGGCGTCGGCCATGGGCACCATGGTCACGAAACCATGGATGTCCTCAGGCTCATAGCCGAGCCCGCGGGCGGCGAGCCGGCACATCCGGAACTCGATGGTGGTGCCGACGGTAAGACTCTGGGCTCGACGCATCAAGTCACGGTAGCGGTCGAAATTCTTACGAGCGAAGAATTGGATTTCATTGCCGTGCAATACCAGGATGATCGAAGATTCGAACGGATCGGCCTGATACAACGTGCTCAGGTAGCTCACTCGATCGAGTACGCCCTCGAACGCCTCCTCGCTGTTGGTGGAGACGTCGTAGACGACTTCGTGCGGCTGATATTGAATGTCCTTGAGCTGCGCCTTGCCCCATGGCGCCTGTTCCGCGTTGGCGGTGCTTGTGAAACAGATGATCAATGCCAATGCGGTGAGCAGACGAGCGGCGCGTTGCATGTTGTTTCCTTGTGTCGGCGTGTGAACCAGTAACTTCATTATGGTTCTGACCGGTACTGCGCGCACGGGTTCCGGCTGCCGCAGTCGCAGGCCGCGCCCGATCAAGTAATCGCAGCCGGCTCCGGCGGCGGGCTGGCCGGGCGCGCGAACCAGTAGCCCTGCGCATATTGGATGCCGGCATCCCGCAGCCACTGCCACTCTTCCCGCCGCTCGATACCCTCGGCTACCGTGCCGATTTCCAGCTCAAGGGCCAGCTCGATCAGTTTGCGCACGACCTTTTGCTTGTAAGGGTCGCGGTCGATGGCGCGGATCAGTTCGCGGTCGAATTTGACAAAGTCGGGGCGCAGCTGCGCCAGCAGATTCAACGACGCATAACCGGAGCCGAGATCGTCCAGGGCCACGCGGAAGCCGGCGTCGCGGTAATAGTTGAGAATCCGCAGCAGGTGGTCGAGGTCGTCCACAGCGTCGCTTTCGATCACTTCAAACACGAAACGTTCGGCCGCGATCCCGGTGGCTCGCGCCGCCGCCACTGTGGTCCGCAGGCAGAATTGCGGATCGTAGATCGCGGTCGGGTTGAAATTGATGAACAGCGGCGTCGCGATGCCGTGCAGGCCGGCGTCACGGATGGCGGTGAGCCGCGCCTCCCGATCGACGTGGAACAGCAGGCCGGCTTCGCGGGCAGCGCCGAGAATCTGGCCCGCGGACAGCTCGCGGCCATCGTCGAGTCGACCGCGCAGCAGACATTCATAAGCGAAGACCCGCTCAGGACTGGGCGGCGTGCACAATGGGCTGAAAGATGCTGTGCATGCCACCCTGCTGCAGCAGATCGTGCAGCCAGCCGGATTCATTCTGCGCTACCCGTTTGTGCAAAGTCTGGATCGCGCCGATATGCTGCAGTCCGAAAGTTTCGCCTTCCCGCAACAGCACGGCGCGGCAATCGCGCAACTCGGGATTGCTGAGGGTGCCGGCAATCAGGCGCAGAACCGGTTGCGGCGAATTATGAGGCAGCGAAACACGCAGCACGTTGTCAATGACATCGGTTTCCACCGGGAAGCGCCCTTTGAGGGCAGCGCGCACCTTGGACACAGTATGTGCCAGGGGCGCCATGAGATAGAGCATCGCGCACTCGGTGGCAGCCGTGCGGATCACTTCGCAGCCCGTGCAGGACATTGTTTTACCCGAATGTTTGTGGCTTTATGGGTGGATCACGATGCGCCGTTGGCCGGTGTCGATATCGGCTTTGGCTCCTACTGCGGCTGCGGCGTCGATCACCGGTTGAAAACCGTTCAGATTATTTATATCGGCGATTGTCTTCAGGGCTTGACCGGCATCGCAGTCGAAAAACGCACCGCCTTCCGGATCAATCGAACAGGCGCAGGCCCGCGGATCGACGTGTAGCTGGGAGGTTTCGGCGAGGGACAACACCACCGCCTCACGGTTTCGGATATGGCGTGTCAGGCGGTCGGCGCTCGGTGCGCCGTCCCACTCCACTTCGGGCAAATCTCGGTAGTTGAACACGCGGGCCTCTGACCGGCTGGGCCGCACCGGCGCAGCGCGATCCTGGTGCGATCAGCGGGAGGCGGCGAGGCGGCGGTTGAAGCTGTCGACCCAACTGTGGGACAAGGCAGGACAGTTTGCCAACTCTGCGACGACCGCCGTGTCATTCGGTTCGAAATGCATGAGACGATTGGCTTCCGCCAGCGTCCAGCGCGGAAACGGCCGCTCGAGCAGTTCCATCGGGTCGCCGGCGCGCACCAGGCCCGAGTCGAGGACGCGAAAATACCAGCCGGTGCGTCCCGACGCGATAACTCGTTTGACCATGTCGGCCCGTTGCAGAAAATGGGCGAGCTTCCAGCACGGCTGACGTGGTTGTGACACTTCGACGGTGGCGGAGCCAACGCGGAATCGATCGCCGATGCAGAGTTCGGATTCAAGCAAACCGCGTACGGTGAAATTCTCGCCGAATCCGCCCGCTACGAACTCCGGCAACACCCCTTCGGCTATCCACTGCACGTAGTGTTCGGAAGGGTAGACATTGACCGCCTTGTCGCGGCCGCCATGGGCCTTGAGGTCTGCCTGACGGTCGTCCGCGAGGTTCCCGGGTTCCAACGTGACCGGGCCGTCCACTGCGTGTTTCACGAATGCGCTGCTCCAGGGCGCCGGCCGCTTGGCGAAACGCGGCGGCTGGTCGTAGACGCGGGGTTCTCCCACTTGAATGGACAGCAAAGCGGCGGTCTGCACGGGCGCGCACCTCGAACCGTTGCGAAGCATGGGTCCAGTATACCGGCGGGCTTACGCGCGGCGCATCAGGACGGTGGCAGCGGCTGCGCTTTGCGCAGCACAGCATCGAGATCCAAGCTCTGCACCGCTCCCAACGCCGCTTCCAGTGCGCCTTCGCCGCACAGGCCGCTGGCAGCGGCATCGAAGTAGGCCACTCGCGCGGTCTCGATGCAGGCGCGGCGCACCTGTTCCGCCGCGGCAAGCTGTTCGTTTGCATTGGTCATGGGCATCAGGGTAGCACGCACCACGCCGGCAACTGGCCAAGCGGGTGCGCGCTGCCTTATAGTCGCCAGTGATGCGCCTGAGCCGAAGAAACGTACTCAAGCTGGGGGCTGTGCTGGCCGCCGCGATGGGCAGCGGCACGCTGGGCTGGTGGTGGCTGCGCGGACGCTCGGTGCCGCAGTGGAACGCCCGGCAGGCGGCATTTCTGCGCGCCTATGTCGATGTGTTGGTGCCGGCAGACGGCTCGGGCCCCGGCGCCCTGGATTTGGGTATCGACCGCGAACTGTTGGCCGCGAGTCGCACCCGGCCGGCGCTGCGCCTGCTTCTGGCGCGGGGCGCGGTGCCCATGGAGCGCAGCGCGGCCCGGCAAGGCCAAGTCTTCGCCCGCCTGCCCGTGGCCGCTCGCGTCGAGCTGGTAGGGGCGGCCGAGCGCGCCGAGGCCGGTAGCCCCCAGCGCCGCTTGTTCGAGCGGCTGCGCGGTGAAACCATGCGCCGCTACTACGCGCGGGCCGAGGCCTGGGCGGCGCTTTGCTACGCGGGCCCACCGCAGCCGCGGGGGTTTCCCGAATACGGCGAAGCGCCCAGGCGCTGCACGTGAGCGATGCCGATCCCGACGTCCTGATCGTGGGCTCCGGCCCGGGCGGCGCCGCAGCGGCCTGGACCCTTGCAAATGCCGGTGTGCGGGTTCGCGTCCTGGAGGCCGGCCCGCGTTTCGACCCGTTCACCGATTACGGGCTGGACCGTCCCGATTGGGAGCGCACCCGCTTTCCGCGCCGTCCGGGATCCCAGGGACGACACAGCTATGGTGCGCTGCAAGCGCTGGGCGCGGAGTTCGACGGACTGCGTTCCTGGAATCATATCTCGGGCCACATGAACCCGGGCACCCACCGCCGTGCCGGCGTCTATGCGCACGTGCGTGGTGTCGGCGGTGCAAGCCTGCACTTCACCGGCGAAGCGCATCGCCTGCATCCGCAGGCATTCCACTTGGCAAGCCGCTACGGCGAGGGCGCGGACTGGCCCATCGACTACGCCACCCTGGAACCCTTCTATGTGCGCGCCGAGCGTTTGGTGGGGGTGTCCGGACCACGCCACAACCCGGTGCGCTGGCGCAGTGCTCCCTATCCCCTGCCGCCCCATGCGGCGGGCCACGTCAGTCGCAAGCTGATGACCGCCACCCGTGACTTGAATCTGAATTGGGAGGCGAATCCATTGGCGGTGTTGTCGCAGCCCTATGACGGACGCCCGGGCTGTAACTATTGCGCTAACTGCAATCGCGGTTGCCCGCGTACCGATAAAGGCAGCGCCGACGTCACCTTCGTGCGCAAGGCAGAGGCCACCGGCCGCTGCCGCGTCGATACCGGTTGCACGGTCTTGCGGGTGCTCGCCGGCCCCGGCGACCGGATTCGGGGCGTTGAATATCGCGACGCCGAGGGCAACTTGCAGCGGCTGGAGGCGCGCGCGGTGGTGTTGGCCTGCGGCGCGGTGGAGACACCGCGGCTGCTGCTGCTTTCGGCCAACAGCCAGGAGCCTGCCGGGCTCGCCAATGAAAGCGGACAGGTGGGCCGCAACTTCCTGGAGACACTGTTCTGGAGCAGCGCCGGGCTGCATCCCGAACCGCTGGCGAGCTACCGTGGGCTGCCCAGCGACATTGTGTGCTGGGACTTCAATGCACCGGATGCCATCGACGGTGTGATCGGCGGCTGCCGCTTCAGCATCGGCACGGCCGAGGCGGACCTGATCGGGCCCATCGCCTACGCCACCCGCGTGGTGCCCGGCTGGGGCGCGGCGCACAAGCAGGCCATGCGTGAGCAGTTCGGGCGCGTGCTGGCGGTGGCCGGCATCAGCGAGTGCCTGCCGCATTCAGGCACCTACGTGGATTTGGATCCGTCGAGACAGGACGAGTCCGGCGCGCCCCTGGCGCGCATTCACAGTCATCTGGACGAGGCGGCACTGACCCGGCTGCGGTTCATCGCCGGCAAATGCCGGCAGATGCTGCGGGCCTGCGGTATCGACCGGCTGTTCGAGGAATACGGCTCAACCGACTTCTTTCTCTCCACCCATGTGTTCGGCACCTGCCGCATGGGAACTGACGCCGAAACCTCGGTGGTCAATGCGGAGGGCCGTTCGCATCGCTGGCGGAATCTGTATATCAGCGACGCCAGTGTGTTTCCCAGCTCCGGCGGGGGCGAGTCGCCGTCCCTGACCATCGAGGCGCTGGCGATCCGCACTGCCGAAGGTATTCGGCAGCGCCTGCTACGGCGCGACCTTTGAAGCGGATACGGGCAAACCACGCCGGCGCTCGCGGACTCGGTCCGCGCGTGCGCTTCGGGTCGGCGCCCGCTTCGCCGGGCCGGCTGATGTCCTGCTACTTGCGTTTGCGGGTGGCGATCAGGCCGACCACGGCGGCGATGCCGAGCAGGCCCCAGACGCTGGGCTCGGGCACCGACGGAGTCGGGATACCGGCCAGGGCGCTGCCGGAAACGGCAGTCAACGCGATCAGAATTGCAACACGCATGGTTAGTGCTCCTATCTGTTTACCGTGGCTCTACTTGCGCTTGCGCGCGGCGATCAGGCCGACCACGGCGGCGATGCCGAGCAGACCCCAGACGCTGGGTTCCGGCACGGACGGCGGTGCGAAACCGGCCAATGCGGGCGCGGACAAAACCGCAAGAGCAATTGAGATGACAATGCGCATGCTGACCTCCTGGTTCGAGTCGCGGACGAAACCGAAATGTCGGCTTCAAATCACGTAGCGTTTATAAGCATAAAACCGGCCAATCTCCGCATGTCATTATTTTTCTGAGACTTTTCTGAGAGAGAACAAGCCGCGGCATGATCAAGTTGTAAACCGGTGTGACACTTTCAACCGGCCCGGGCACCCCAGGCACCCCTTTGGTACCATTTCGCGGATGGACGTCAGCCGAATTCTCGACCCCCTCAACGAACCGCAGCGCGAGGCCGTCACGGCGCCGGCGAGCGGCTCGACCTTGGTGCTTGCCGGCGCCGGCAGCGGCAAAACCCGGGTGTTGGTGCACCGCATCGCCTGGCTGTTGGCGGTCGAAGGCGTTTCCCCGTGGGGCATCATGGCCGTGACCTTCACCAACAAAGCCGCCGCGGAAATGCGCCGGCGCATCGAGCGCATTCTCGGCGC
This sequence comes from uncultured Gammaproteobacteria bacterium, assembly GCA_963773585.1. Lineage (GTDB taxonomy): Bacteria > Pseudomonadota > Gammaproteobacteria > JASBUN01 > JASBUN01 > CAVXJN01. The sequence continues at coordinate 412,272 of CAVZBR010000004.1, read as the reverse complement.
TCCGGTCGGGGGAATGTGGGTGGGTACCTTCCACGGGCTCGCCCATCGTCTGTTGCGGGCCCACTGGCAGGATGCGGGCTTGCCCCAGAGCTTCCAGATTTTGGATTCCGACGACCAATACCGGCTGATCCGACGGGTGTTGCGCGCATTGGAGCTGGATGAGTCCCGCTGGCCGCCGCGCCAGGTGCAGTGGTTTATCAACGCCAACAAGGACGAAGGCGCCCGCCCCGATCATCTGCAAGGCAACGGCGATCCATTTCAAGAGCAGATGATCCGTATTTATGGCGCGTATGAGGACGCTTGCCGGCGTGCCGGACTGGTGGATTTCGCGGAACTGTTACTGCGTGCCCACGAGTTGTGCCGCGACCAGGCCCACGTGCTGGCCCATTACCGGGAACGATTCCGGCACGTGCTGGTGGACGAATTCCAGGACACCAACGCCATCCAATACGCGTGGGTACGACTGCTGGCGGGCGATCGAGGCAATTTATTCGTGGTCGGCGACGACGATCAATCGATCTATGGTTGGCGCGGCGCGCGAGTGGAAAACCTGCATCAATTCCAGCGCGACTTTCCCGGCACGCTGCTGATCCGCCTGGAACAGAACTACCGTTCCACCGGCACCATTCTCAAAGCGGCCAACGGTCTCATTGCCCACAACCAGGACCGGCTCGGCAAGGACCTGTGGACCGCCGACGATGCAGGCGAACCGCTCACGCTGTATGCAGCGTTCAATGAACAGGACGAGGCACGATTCGTCATTGACCGTATCCGCGACTGGATCGAGCACGGTAACCAACGTGCGGAAGTGGCGGTGTTGTACCGCTCCAATGCCCAGTCGCGAACTTTCGAAGAATTGCTCATGAGCCAGGGCATCCCATATCGGGTTTATGGCGGCCTGCGGTTTTTCGAGCGTGCAGAAATCAAGGATGCGCTTGCCTATTTACGGTTACTGGAAAACCGTGCCGACGATGCTGCGTTCGAGCGCGTGATCAATGTTCCCAGCCGCGGCATCGGCGACCGCAGTCTGGCGCAGTTGCGCACTACCGCCCGCGAACGCAACCTGTCGCTGTGGCAGGCGTTGGGTGCGGTGGTGGATGAAAAGCAATTGCCCGCACGCGCAACCAACGCCTTGGCGGCGTTCCAACGCCTGGTGACCGAACTTGAAACGCAAGTGCGCGCGCTGGAGCTATTCGAGCAGGTGCAGGGGGCTATCGACGCCAGCGGTTTGGTCGAATATCACGGCCGCGAAAAAGGTGAGAAAGGCCAGGCGCGGGTGGAGAACCTGGAGGAACTGGTCAACGCTGCGCGGGCGTTCGAGTACGAGCCCGACACTGAGGTGCCGATGCGACCGCTGGCCGCATTCCTCGCCCATGCGGCACTGGAGGCCGGTGAAGGCCAGGCCGATGCCTGGGAAGACTGCGTGCAATTGATGACGCTGCACTCGGCCAAGGGTCTGGAGTTTCCGGTGGTGTTTTTGTGCGGCTTGGAAGAAGGATTGTTTCCCCACCAGCGATCCGTGGAGGAGCCCGGGCGGCTGGAAGAAGAGCGTCGCCTCTGCTACGTCGGCATGACCCGAGCCCGCCAAAAGCTCTATTTGAGCTATGCGGAGTCGCGTCGTCTGCACGGCACCGAAAGCTATTCGGTGCCGTCGCGCTTCATCCGCGAGATTCCCTCCGAACTGATGGAGGAAGTCAGGCCGCGCGCCAGCATCGCCCGGCCGATGTACGGTGCATCGCCGCGCGCGACGACCGCTGAGTTGACGCCGGAGTTACAGCTTGGACAGCGCGTGCGCCACGCCAAGTTCGGGGAAGGTGTGGTGCTCAACTACGAGGGCCACGGCGCCACCGCAAGGGTGCAGGTGAACTTCGAGGACAATGGCAGCAAGTGGTTGGTGCTCGCCTATGCCAAGCTGGAAACCGTATGATCGACTGCTGCGAACCGACGCTTCGTGGCACGCTTGCTAAAGTCTTCGGCGCAATTTCGCCGGCGTCGAACCGGTGCTGTTTTACATAACAACAACAGGGTTGGAGAGACATGAAACGACGCGATTTCGTCAAAGGATTGGGAGCCGGCACACTCGCTGCCGGCGCGATGCTCAGCGGTTGCCAGCGTCAGCAGGAAGCCGACAACGGCAAAGGCGCAGCCAAAACCGACATAGTGCAGCACAAATGGAAGATGGTCACCACCTGGCCCAAGGACTTTCCCGGCCTGGGAACCGGCGCCAACACCCTCGCACGATTGATCGGCGAATTGAGCGGTGGCCGTATTGAAGTCAAAGTGTATGGCGCGAAGGAACTGGTGCCGGCATTCGAAGCCTTCGACGCCGTGTCGGAAGGGACCGCGGAAATGGGTCACGGCGCCGCCTACTACTGGAAAGGCAAATCGGAGGCGGCGCAGTTTTTCGCTGCCGTTCCCTTTGGTCTGACCGCCCAGGAAATGAACGGCTGGTTTTACCACGGCGGCGGATTGGAATTGTGGCGCGAAGTTTATGCGCCTTTCGATCTGGTGCCTGCGCCCGCGGGAAACACCGGCGTGCAGATGGGCGGTTGGTTCAACAAGGAGATCAACAAGGTCGCCGATTTGCAGGGACTGAAAATGCGTATTCCCGGCCTCGGCGGCGAAGTTCTGAAGCGTGCCGGCGGCACGCCGGTAAGTCTGCCCGGCGGCGAAATCTTCACGGCTTTGCAATCGGGTACCATCGATGCCACCGAATGGGTTGGCCCGTACAACGATCTCGCATTCGGTTTGTACAAGGCAGCGAGATACTACTACTACCCGGGCTGGCATGAACCGGGCACTACGCTCGAAGCCTTCGTGAACAAGAAAGTGTACGAGTCGCTCCCCGATGATTTGCAGACCATTGTCATGAGCGCCTGTCGGATCGCCAACCAAGACATGCTGGCGGAATACACGGCCCGCAACAATGCTGCGCTGCAGACCTTGATCCAGGAACACCATGTCGATTTGCGCAAGTTTCCGGACGAAGTGCTGGCTGAACTGCGCCGCCTGTCCGATGAAGTGGTTGCGGAAATCGCAGACAAGGATCCCATCGGACGCAAAGTGTACGACTCGTACCACAAGTTCCGGCAGCAGGCGATCGCCTGGCATGACGTGTCGGAACGGGCCTATCTCAACGCCCGGGCAAAAGGTTGAGCGAAGGGCGCGGGTCGCGTTTGGATTATCGTCGTTAGCACAATGGGCGAGTGTGCGTACGCGGGCGCCGGCGCGCGGGGGTGTAACTGCCTCGGCGCTGGCGTGGGGTTCAGGGCTCTCGGTGAGTGCGTTCGGTGCCTGCTGACTCAGCCCGGATAGACGACGTTCGGCAGCCAGGTCGCCAATTGTGGCCACAGTGCCAACACGCCCATCATCAGCAGTTGCAGGACGATGAACGGAATGACGCCGCGATAGATCTGAATGGTTTGCAGCTGCGGCGGCGCAACGCCCCTGAGATAGAACAACGAAAATCCGAACGGCGGTGTCAGAAACGAAGTCTGCAGATTGATGGCGATCATGATGCCCAGCCAGACCGGGTCCAACCCCATGGCGAGCAATACCGGCCCGACGATCGGCACCACCACCAGGGTGATCTCGATGAAATCGAGGACGAACCCCAGCAGGAACATCACCACCATTACGAGCACTACCGCGGTAACCGTGCCGCCGGGCAAGTTACTCAGGAAATCGGTTACCAGCACGTCTCCGCCGAAACCGCGGAATACCAATGAGAAGACTGCAGCGCCGACGAAGATCAGGAACACCATACTGGTGATCTCCGTGGTGCGCCGCATGACGTCGCGCAGAATCGCGAGATTGAATTGCCGGTGGGCGATGGCGAGCAGAATTGCGCCGACAGCGCCGATCGAAGCGGCTTCGGTGGGCGCCGCGATTCCGGCGATGATCGACCCCAACACCGCGAGGATCAGCAGCAACGGCGGCACCAGGACCAATAGCAGGCGCCGGATCAAACCTTTGCCACGCATGGCCTGGCGTTCGTGCAGCGGAATTGCCGGCGCGGCCTCGGGCTTGAACGCCGCCACCGCAAATAGATAGATCAGGTACAGGGCCACCAGTACCAGGCCGGGCAGCAACGCGCCGGCGAATAAATCACCGACCGATACTGTGTCCGGCGGAACGTATTGAAAATTCCCGGCAGCCCGGCGTGCCGCTGCCTGGGCCAACTGTGCTTCGCTGTAGGCGTTGGAGATCACATCGCCGAGCAGAATCAGGATTACCGACGGTGGAATGATCTGGCCAAGGGTGCCCGAAGCGCAGACGGTGCCCGCCGCCAAGCCGGGGTCGTAACCGCGGCGCAACATGGTGGGCAGAGACAACAGCCCCATGGTGACCACGGTTGCGCCGACGATGCCCGTGCTCGCCGCCAGCAGCATGCCGACGACCACCACGGAGATGCCAAGTCCGCCGCGCATCGGGCCGAACAGCGCGGCCATGGTGTCGAGGAGATTTTCCGCGACCTTGGACCGTTCGAGCATGACGCCCATGAACACGAACAGGGGCACGGCGATCAAAGTGGTATTGGTCATGACGCCGAACAGACGGCCGGGAACGAACCCCAGGGTATTGTCGAACGTACCGGTGAGTATTCCGATGAATGCGAACCAAAGCGACGTTCCGGCCAGCGTGATCGCGACCGGAAAGCCCAGCAACAGAATCGCGCATACGCAGGCAAACAGCAGCAGCGCCACTAGACTTCGATCTCGTCCGCCGCGCTTGCGGTATGGTGTCCCGACAGTTCCAGGACATTGCGTGCTGCCAATGCCACACCCTGCAGCAGCATCAGAAGCGGCATCACCAATAGAATGGTCTTGAGCAAATACACCAGCGGCAAGCCACCGGCTTCCGGCGAGCCTTCCATGCGCGCCCATGAGTTGAGTACCGTGTTCCAGCTTATGATTACCAGGAACACGAAGGTCGGCATCAACAGCAGCAGCGTGCCCAGCAGATCCACCCATGCCCGGCTGCGGTCCCTCATCTTGCGGTAGAAAATATCCACCCGCACATGACCTTCGCGCTTGAGGGTGTAGGCGGCGCCGAGCATGAATACCAGGGCGTGCAGATAGGTGATCGATTCCTGGGTGGCGATGGAACCTTGGTTGAAACCGTAACGCAGCACCACCACCAGGAACTGAAGCAGCACCATGCCCAGCGTCAGCCAGGCGATGCTGCGTCCGGTGAACTCACTGAAGCCATCGATACGTGCGACGAGACGCTGCAGGGGCCGTGGATCGGTGATGGGTTTTCGCGGCACGGTGTTTCACGCTGGGTTAGAAGTGTGGGCCGCGCCTGCGAGGCGACGGGTAGCTAGATTCTAATCCGCGCCGCGATGCATCACCACCGACCTACGCCGTTCGATTGGGCACAACGCCGGCAATGGGCACCGTAGGTCGGGTCAAGCGCGAAGTGCGGGCCCGACACGTGACGCACACGTTCGTGCCGACCTGACGCCAAAGCACGTCGGGTCCGACCGTTGGCCTCGACCCGACCTACGCCGTTCGATTGGGCACAACGCCGGCAATGGGCACCGTAGGTGGATCAAGCGCGCAGTGCGGACCCGACGCGCCAGACCCTCTGCGGGGCGGCGGCCCGGAATGACAACAAAAAAGGGTGGCCGCATAACGGCCACCCTCTCGAGGGTTACGACATCGGGCGCTGTTGTCAGGGGCGCAGGCCTTGAATGTATGCGGCGACCGCCTTGATCTCGTAATCGTCCAGTCCCTTTGCCGTATTCTGCATCATGCGGCCGGCGTCGTTGTGGCGTCCCGGCATGTCTTCGCCTTCCTTCACGGCATCTGGATCGACACGGCCTGCAGCACGGAAGTCGGTGAGTTGTTTGGTGACATATTCCGCCTGCTGTCCGTGCAGCATCGGGAATTTTGCCGCAGGATTGCCGCTGCCATCCGGGCTGTGACAGCCGGTGCAGGCGGGCACATTCGCCTCTGGGTTGCCGCCACGCCATACTCGCTCACCGACCGTAGCCAGATCCTTGTCGGTTTTGCCCGGTTTGATCTTCTGGCTGCTGAAGTAAGCAGCCAAGTCGGCCATGTCTTCTTCGCTCAGGTTCGCCGCTTGGGGCGACATCACCGGATCCTTGCGGGCTCCGGACTTGAAGTCCTGGAGCTGCTTGATGATGTAGCTCTCGTGTTGTCCAGCCAGTTTCGGAAAATTACCCGTGGCGCTGTTGCCGTCGGGGCCGTGGCAGGCCGCGCACGTGCTGGATTTCTTTTCGCCCGCGACCGGATTGCCGGCAGCGTACGCCGAGCCAAACGCCGACAGCGCGAGGATGGCCGCAGCCGTAACCAACATCTTCTTCATTTAAGGTAAACTCCTGTGCCTTACGTGGAGACCGCGAGGGCAAACAACGACCCGGGCTCGTGCACCACCCACCGTGGCAGGTGTACCGCAAAGCCCAAGAAAAAAAGGAGCATAAGTGTATCCATCCGGACCCGGGCGGGTCAACCTCAAGGAGCGTGTTGCCGGCTCGCCCATTGCGCCATGGCGTTGAAATTCGATGAATCCGCACAATCAAACTGGTGTTCATTACCGACGCGCGCAATTTCTTCTGAGCGCGCCGACGTTGCGTGAAGCGCCGCCGGACAATGGCGCCGAAGTCGCGTTTGCCGGCCGCTCCAACGCCGGGAAATCCAGCGCCATCAACGCGCTAACCGGCATCGGATCCTTGGCGCGCACGAGCAAGACGCCGGGCCGCACCCAGCACTTGGTGTTTTTCAATTTGACCGACCGACAACGCCTGGTGGATCTGCCGGGTTACGGTTATGCGCGTGTATCGGAACAGGTCAAACTGCAATGGCAGCGCAGCCTGGAGCATTATCTGCGTGCACGCACTTCCTTGCGCGGCTTGATTCTGGTGATGGACATCAGGCACCCGCTGACCGACTTCGACCGACAGATGCTGGACTGGTGCGCGGCGGCGGAGCTGCCGGTTCATATACTGCTGACCAAGGCCGACAAGCTCAAACGCGGTGCCGCCGCCAACACCCTGCTGGCGGTGCGCGCTGAATTGAGCCGTCACTACCCGAGCGCACAAGCACAGATTTTTTCGGCGACCAAGCGTAGCGGTATCGAAGAAGCGCATCGGGTGCTCGATACCTGGCTCGGTTTCGACGACGAAACGCAGGCATAAAAAAACCCCGGTGCTCAATGAGGGGGGAGGATCACCGGGGTTAAACGTTCCCGGCGTGGGGGTAGCCGGGTGTTCCCACTCAGGGAGGAGAGTGGGAGATGCCAGTTAGGCATCTGAACTTTCGGACCACAAGGGTCAACAAAAGTTCATAGGCTGGATTCTAGTGGGTACGCTCCAGGGCGCAAGTCCGTGAAACCGCCTGTAACGATGGTTTACAGAAATGGAATTCAGGGCCATCGTTCTGCGCCAAGTTAGTGCGCCTCTTCCCAGTTGCAGCCAACTCCGGATTCCACTTCCAAGGGCACCGCCAGATCGGCCGCCGCGGTCATGCGCGCGCAGACTTGCGCCCGCACGGTTTCCACTTCCGCGTCGACGACTTCGAATACCAATTCATCATGGACTTGCATGATCATTTTCGCGTCCAGGGTGGTATCGGAGAGCCACGCTTGCACGTCGATCATGGCCCGTTTGATGATGTCGGCGGCGGTTCCCTGCATCGGCGCGTTGATGGCGGTACGTTCGGCGTATTGCCGGCGCTGGCCGTTGCGGGAATTGATTTCCGGCAAATACAGGCGACGGCCGAACACCGTCTCCACGAATCCCTGCGCCCGGGCCTGTTCGCGGGTCCGATCCATGAACGCCTTCACGCCGGGATAGCGGGCGAAGTAGCGCTCGACATACTGCTGCGCGGCGCTGCGCTCGATGCCCAGCTGGCGCGCCAGCCCGAACGCGGACATGCCATAGATCAAACCGAAGTTGATGGCTTTGGCCGAGCGGCGCTGCTCGCTGCTGACCTGCTCAGGATCGAGACCGAACACTTCGGCGGCGGTTGCCCGGTGGATGTCTGCGCCCTCGGAAAACGCCCGCAACAATCCCTCATCTCCGGAAAGATGCGCCATGATGCGCAGCTCGATCTGGGAATAGTCCGCAGCGATCAACCGGTACCCCGGCGGCGCGATGAAAGCTTGGCGAATCCGGCGGCCTTCTTCGGTGCGGATGGGAATGTTCTGCAGGTTCGGCTCGGACGACGACAATCGGCCGGTGGCGGCCACCGCCTGGTGATAGCTGGTGTGGACCCGGGCGGTATGAGGGTCGACATATTCCGGTAGCCGGTCGCAATAGGTGGAGCGCAGCTTGGACAGACTGCGATGCTCGAGGATCAGGCGGGGCAGCGGATATTCCAGGGCCAGCTCCGCCAGCACGTCTTCGGACGTGGATGGCTGTCCCTTGGGGGTCTTGCGCACCACCGGGAGCCCCTGCTGTTCGAACAGAATCGCTTGGATTTGCTTGGGCGAACCGAGATTGAACGGCGCGCCCGCCTGGGCATGGGCTTGCTGTTCGATGGCGTCCATGCGTTCGGCCAACTCCTTGCTTTGCACTGCAAGTTGCTGGCAGTCCACCAGCACGCCGTTGCGCTCCATCGCTGCCAGCACCGGCAGCAATGGCATTTCGATCTCTTCGAACAGCTTTTGCAACCCTGGCAGGGCCTGGAGTCGGGGCCACAACGCGTGATGCAGACGCAGAGTGACATCGGCGTCTTCGGCAGCATACGGCGCCGCCTGCTCCAGGGCGACTTGATTGAAGGTCAGTTGTTTCGCGCCCTTACCGGCAACATCTTCGAAATGAATGGTCTTATGGCCCAGGTACTTGAGCGCCAGCGAGTCCATGTCGTGGCGGCTCGCGGTACTGTCCAGCACATACGACTCCAGCATGGTGTCGAAACGAATGCCGCGCAGGTTGATGTGGTAGCGCGCCAGGACGTTCATGTCGTACTTGAGATGCTGTCCGACTTTGGCGTGGGCGTCGCTTTCCAGCAGCGGCCGCAATCTCGCCAGCACCCGATCGCGGTCGAGTTGTTGCGGGGCGCCGGGATAGTCGTGGCCGACCGGCACATACGCCGCTTCGAAGGCGTTGACGGCGAACGACACGCCCACCAACTCCGCCTGCATGTAATTCAGACTCGTGGTTTCGGTATCGAAGGCGAACAAGTCCGCCTGCTCGAGACGCTCGACCCAGCGATCGAAAATCGCGTTATCGGTAACGGTCTCGTATTCGGGCGCCGGTGCGCTGCCGTGGATCTCGACTTGCGGCGTTGCCGTGCCGGCGGCGTCGAGCAAATCCGACAACCAGGTCTTGAATTCCAGGCGCTGGAACCATTCCCGCAAGGCTTCATTGTCCGGCGCTTCGCGTTGCAACTGTTCCGGCCCCATGCCCAAGGAGACGTCGCACTTGATGGTCACCAGTTGCCGCGACAGCTCCAGTTGCGCCATGTGTTGGCGCAGGTTTTCTCCGACCTTGCCTTTGATTTCGTCGGCATGGGCGATGACCTCATCCAAGCTGCCGTAGTCCTGTAACCATTTGGCTGCGGTCTTGGGTCCCACCTTCGGCACGCCGGGGACGTTGTCGGAGGTGTCGCCCACCAAGGCCAGGTAGTCGATGATGCACTTGGGCGGTACGCCGAACTTGGTCTCCACCCCTTTGGCGTCGAGCACGGTATCGGTCATGGTATTGGTGAGGGTGATGAGGCCATCGACATCCACAAGCTGGGCCATGTCTTTATCGCCGGTGGAGATGACAACCGGCATCTTGAGCGCGACCGCCTGGGTGGCGAGCGTGCCGATGACGTCGTCGGCTTCCACACCCGGAATACGTAGCAGCGGTAGGCCCATGGCCTCGACGATGGCGAGCAGCGGCTCCAACTGCGAGCGCAGTTCTTCGGGCATCGGCGGGCGATTGGCCTTGTACTGTTCGAACAGCTCGTCGCGAAAGGTCTTGCCCTTGGCGTCGAATACCACCGCGACATGTTCGCAGGCATGGTCCTTTAGCAGCCGGCGCAGCATGTTGACCACGCCATAGACGGCGCCGGTGGGTTCGCCGCGGGAGTTGTTCAGTGCCGGCAGAGCGTGAAAGGCCCGATACAGATAGGAAGACCCGTCCACGAGCACCAGCGGATGCAGATTTCGATCGGTCATGGTTGAGACGCTTCGCACGGCAGGCAAGGATTCATTAATGATATGATGCCTATACTAACATCTACGCGCAGTGAGGCCGGTGACATGGCCGACGGCCATTGGGTCCGGCCGCCGTGAACGCCGTTATCGTATATGGACGAACGACAAAATTTCATACATCCGGGTCTGCAGACTGTGGATGACAGCATGCTCACCCGCGAATCCTGGAAGATCTTCCAGATCATGGCGGAATTCGTCGAGGGTTTTGAGCGCCTGGCGCGCATCAGCCCGTCGGTGAGTATTTTCGGATCGGCGCGTTTCTCGCCCGACCACCCGAGCTACGCCCTTGCGGAGGCAATCGCCAAAGAGCTTTCCAATGCCGGGTTTTCGGTGGTCAGCGGCGGTGGTCCGGGCATTATGGAGGCGGCCAACAAGGGCGCCCATCAGGGCAAGTCGCCCAGCGTGGGGCTGAACATTCAGCTGCCTCATGAGCAGTCCGGCAACGCCTACCAGGACATCTCCCTGAGCTTCCGCCATTTCTTCTCGCGCAAGGTCATGTTCGTGAAGTACGCCTCGGCCTATGTGGTGCTGCCGGGTGGGTTCGGGACCTTGGATGAACTGGCCGAAATCCTGACCTTGGTGCAGACCCGGAAAACACGCCGTATTCCGATCATTTTGGTACAGTCTTCGTTCTGGAACGGGCTGGTGGAGTGGTTCAAGCAGACGCTGGTGGCAGAAGGCACCATCAGCGCCGAAGACTTGGATCTCTTCAAGGTGCTCGACGAGCCCAAAGAGGTAGTGGACGCCATCTTCGCCCACTATCAGAGCCGGGACTTCGAGCCGTCCGCGGAAGAACAGGAAATTCTGCTGGAGCTTTGAGCCGGTCAGCCGACGGCGCGAGGGACAAATAATGATGTGGAAAGGTTTGCTTGCAGCGGTACTGTTGTCGATGCCTCTGATGGCGTTTGCCGCCGACGAGCTCGAGGCCCCGCCGCCACCACCCGACACTGTCGGAAACGACCCGGGCGGCATCGTCGATCCTGCGGAAGCCGATCAATTCAAGCCGGAGGTCACCATTATCCGGCGCGACCATGAGGTGGTTGAGGAATACCGGATCAACGGCCAGCTATACAAGGTGAAGGTCACCCCCAGCAAGGGCAAGCCTTATTATCTTCTGTATCCCCACGGCCCCCAGGGGGCGCCGATCCGGCGCGAAATCGACGACCTGCAGACGCCCTATTGGGTGATCTTCAGCTGGTGATTCCAGCTGCCCGCGTGCTTTGGCGGTCGCCGCAGCGCCTGTTACCATAGCTCTGGGCCACTGGTAATTCCGTTGTATTCAATGGGTTGATGCGACTGTACGGGCGCGCTTGGAGAAAGCCGGGCGCTATGCCCCGAACCTACGAACACGTCACAGGCAGCGCGGGGCGCAGGTCCGGTTCCGGCCACTACCGGTTTCCTGGATCGGATTTCCAGGTGTCGAGAGCGGCCCGCCCGGGTAGCATTCTTCCGGTGGCCGGCCGACCCCGATCGAATTGTTCACAAGCATAAGGAAACCGATACAACATGAACTTCCATTCCGGTTCCGCATTCCGTCGCCTCGTGCGGCTGGGAGCGGTGGTCCTGCTCGCAGCGGTGCAAAACGCGGCGTGGGCTGCCGACGGCTCCATCGACCAGGGCATCGATTATCAACTCGTGGTGCCGCCGCAGCCGACCCGTGTGCCGGACGGCAAAATCGAAGTTCTGGAATTATTCTGGTACGGTTGCCCACATTGTTACGCGTTCGAGCCCTATCTGCAGAAATGGCTCGAGCGCAAACCGGCTGACGTAGCCTTCCGGCGGATGCCGGCGCAACTGAACCCGAGCTGGAAGATCCATGCAGCCGCGTACTATGTGGCGGAAGATCTCGGCATCCTGGACAAGGTGCATGAAGCGCTGTTCGACGCCATGCACAAGCAGCACAAGCGCCTCGACACGGTCGACGCCTTGGCGGACTTCTTCTCCCAGTACGATGTCACCCGGGAAAGTTTCATGGCGGCCTATAATTCCTTTGCGGTGCGGGTGAAGATGAGTCATTCCGAGCAGCAAGTGCGCCGCTACGGGGTCACCGGCGTGCCGACGATCATCGTCGCCGGCAAATACCGCACCAGCGCCACCATGGCAGGCGGTAGTTTCGATGCCTTATTGAAGGTGGTCGACTATCTGGTCGATAAAGAGCGTAACGAGCGTTCCAAGTCCCATTGATCGAAACCGGCAATGGCGGTGGCGTTCCATGGACCCGTTTGGCCGAAGGTCGGCTCATGCAGTCCAAAAATCGATCTTTCAAACTTGAGACGCAAACAGGCCGATTCGGCGCATGCCCAAACTAAATGCTGAAAATGCGGACCGTGCTGTCGACACCAGGCGTGCCGGTAGCCAGCGTCTGCGTTTGTTGAGCTACAACATTCAGACCGGCGTAAGTTCCAGTTCCTACCGGCAGATGTTCACCCATAGCTGGAAGCATGTGCTTCCCCATCCCGAACGCATTGGCAATCTGGAGCGCATTTCGGAAATGCTCTCGGGCTACGACCTCGTGGGCCTACAGGAAGTGGACGCCGGCAGCCTGCGCAGCGGTTTCATCAATCAGACCGAGTTCATCGCCCGCAGAGCCAGCTTTCCGTTCTGGTTTCACCAGACCAATCGCAAGCTGGGCAAACTGGCCCAGCACAGCAACGGCTTGCTGAGTCGCTTTCGTCCTACCGAGATAGACGACCATAAACTTCCGGGGGCGATACCCGGGCGCGGTGCGTTATTCGTGCGCTTCGGCGGTAGCGAAGAATCGTTAGTTGTGGTGATTCTGCATTTGGCGCTGGGGCGCCGTGCGCGCGCCCGGCAATTGGCCTACGTCAGCGAAGTCGCGCGTGCGTTCCGTCACGTCGTGATTATGGGCGATCTGAACTGCCGTTCCGACAGTCCCGAGATCATGACACTGTTGCGCACCAGCCAGTTGCGCGAACCGGCGCACGACCTCTACACCTGGCCCAGTTGGCGCCCCGAACGTAACATCGATCATATTCTGGTATCGGATTCTTTGCAGGTGGAACGTGCGCAAGTCCTAAACGAAACGTTTTCGGATCATCTGCCGATCGCGATGGACATTTTTGTGCCGGGTGGTATTCGATTGATCGCCTCCTAGTACGTTGCCCATAAGGGGCGGTAATGTAGTTGGGCCAGGGACAAGGCCGGTGGCTCCGACGCCGGCACGCGACCTGGGCTTTTGGCTGGCGTCGAAAATACAGATGCACGGTTCGATAGTCGTACCGCCGTGCCCGAGAACAATCAGAGGGCGGCCATACATGAACGATGAAGGTGCCGATACCCAGCTCGAAACTACCGAAGCCGCCGAAGCCGGTGACTGGAAACTCAAATACTTCGATAGCCTGCAGGTACTGGAGCGCAGGGAAGCCGAGTGGGGTTCCCTGGAGCGCATATTGCGGAACGCGACTTCACGCATGGCACTTGCGCTGCAAGGAATGGACCCCTCGCTGGACGGGCAGCTGGAGCAGTTGCGCGCCGCAATCCGTGCCGGTGATGGCGATCGAACACTCGAGAAGTTGAGCCGCTCGATCACCGAAAGCCTGGACCGGTTGGAAACCCGGGCGCCTGAGCCTGAAGTCGGCGACGGGTTGTTCGCAAGGCTGTGGGGAAAGCGCACGTACGGCGAACGCGGCGCCGCACGCTCTGCGGGTGATGATGCCGCAGCGGCCGCCTTTGCGCAGTTGCTGGACCAACTGGACCTCGCCGCTGACGACCTATCGACGCGCGAGCGCGTCAAGCAGCAATTGGCGGCTTCACACCCGGACTGGCGGTCGCTGTCACAGACTATGGCGGACCTGCTCGGTCGTGCGCGGCAACGGCTGCAGCAGCAAAAGCATGAGATCGAACAATACCTGTTGCAGTTGAGTCAACGGCTGGAAGGATTCGACGATCTACTGCAATCGATGGAAGCCAACCGAATCGATGCCGACCAGGAAAACCGCGAGTTGGACGAATCGTTCAACGCTCAGGTCCGGGACATGCGCTCCAATGTTACCGGTGCCGTTGACCTGGGCCAACTCAAAGAGCTGGTGCAAAACCGGCTGGAGTCCCTCGGCGGTTATGTTCGCACCTACTTGGAGTCGCAAGACTCGCGCAGCCGCGCTGCCCAATCCCGAATCGAAGAACTCAGCGGGAAGCTTGCCACGCTGGAAACGGAAGCAAGCACTTTGCGCAGCAAGGTGCAGCAGCAACACCAGGCGGCGCAGATCGATCCCCTGACCGGGAGCTACAACCGTTCGGCCTACGAAGAACGTGTCGCGCAGGAGTTCGCGCGCTGGAAACGGTTCGGCACGCCGGTCTCGATGGCGGTGTTGGATATCGATAATTTCAAGGCGATCAATGATCGCTACGGCCATCAGGCGGGCGACAAGGTACTCACCACCATTGCCTCGGTTCTGGCCAGCAACGTGCGCGAAACCGATTTTCTGGCTCGATACGGCGGCGAAGAGTTCGTGCTGATCATGCCCGGCGCGGAAGCCGAATCCGGCATGCGGGTGCTCGAAAAGCTGCGTCGCGCCGTCCAGGAATGTGGCTTCCATTTCCGCGGCGAAGCCGTGCCGGTCACGGTCTCATGCGGCATTGCGGATTTTCGCGACGGCGACAGCAGCGCGGAAACATTCGCGCGCGCCGACCGCGCCATGTATAAGGCCAAGCAAGGCGGCCGCAACCGCTGCGAACTGGGGATCGACTAGCCGGTTTCTGCGCTGCACGTGGCTTCACTCAGCCAGAACGCAATGCCCCGGTCCAGGAACTCATTGGCCTGCATGTAGTGCGCGCCGTCGCACGAAAAGGTCAGACCGATCATGCCGTTGATGACGTTGAGCGAACCCGCGCGCAGATATATCGTGTCGTCCGCTTCTCGCAATACCTTGAACTGTTCCAATATCATGCGAATGCGATCCGGGGGGATCATCGCCCGCTGCGGATACTTGCGGCACGCATAGATCAGGCACAGATCGGGGTTGTCGATGTCGCTGCCGCCGTGCAGGCGGTAGTTGCACGGATCGTCGACGTGCCAGATGGTCAAGCGCGAACTGGAGAAATGGAGCTTGCCATGGAACACACCGTGGTAACGCATCAGCGCCGTCAGGACGGCGAATACTGCTTCGGCGCGTTCGTCCATGGGGCTGCACACCCGATGCTGCAGAAACAAATTATCGCGAATCGCAGGGTCGCCGCGAAATTGCTGCCAGCTGTCCGGGTCGCGGGGCGGTGCTGCGGTCGCCGGTAACGCGGCGACATCGAAATCGGCGGCAATGAATCCCAGCAGGTCATCGCCGTTGCGCACCGCCTGCACGGCCGTGACGCAGGGTTCGCCGCGGTCACGGCTGATGTAGGCCTTCGATAATACAAACCCCTGGTAGGGCAGGCTGCCCTCCAGATAAGGGCGGTTGGCCAAAGACTGCCCGCGCTCCTCGCAACTACGGCTGCCCGGCCCGACATTGGAACTCAGTTGAATGCCGTGGCGGTCCAAGGCATACAGCAGGTGCCCATAAGGCAATACGTTGAACGCGTCCTGCAATACCCAATCGAGCCGGTCCTGCTGCGACCATACCGACGCGGCATTGTCGGCCAGCCATTGCAGCGGATCCGATAGCACGGCGCCCAGCAGGGACTTCTTGCGCCCGACCACATGACGTAGCTCACTCATGGCGGATCTCCTCTCCGCGAATCTCGACGTAGCGCAGCAATTTACATGCCCCGTTCACCATTGACGTTGCCGGGCGTTGGCAACGCCCGGTTTTCGCTGAGAAATACACAAGTTGCCGAGTATGACCGCAGGCCAGTGGATCGGCCCCGGCCGCACAAGAGCGGTGCGATCGAGCGATCACCGCGCCTGTTCGGGTCGACAGTGGTTGGTTACAATGCCTAACATCCCAGGAAAGCGGTCAATTATGTATACCGTTACGCGCTCGATTTCATTTTGTTATGGCCACCGGCTGCTGAATTACCAGGGACCCTGTCAGCACCTTCACGGCCATAACGCGCGCGCGGTGATCACCTTGCAAGCCGAGGAATTGGATCGCCGGGGCATGGTCATGGACTTTGTCGACATCAAGCAGCGAGTGAAAGAGTGGATCGACGCCGAACTCGATCACACCATGTTGTTGCACGAACACGATCCCTTCCTTGCCGTGATGCGCGAACACGGAGAGCGCGTCTATGCTGTGCCGTTCAATCCCACCGCCGAAAACATTGCCCGGATGATTTTCGAGCGCGTGCAGCAACAGGGTTTTCCCGTGATTGAAGTCAGTTTGTGGGAGACCGAATCCAGTAAGGCCACATACCGCCCTTAGATCGCCGGACGAAACTTGATTGTCGTCGGTACAGATCCGAACCAGCGCAGCGCATGCTCAAAAACCGCGCCGGCGCTGCTGTTCTATAGTGTATGAACGATCACCGCAGCGGGGTCCGCGATGCTGGAGCATGAACTGTGGCGGGAGCTGGGCATTCTCATCGTCACGCCCAAAGGTGCGTTGGAAGCGCAGGATTTCGAACGCTTGGCCAGAGAAGTGGATCCCTACCTCACCGAAGCCGGCAAGCTGCGCGGACTGATGATCTACGCCGAATCCTTTCCGGGTTGGACCGACTTCGCCGCCTTGGTATCCCACATCCGTTTCACCAAGGACCATCAACACCGTATCGCGCGGATCGCCGCCGTCACCGACAGCGGTTTTTTGAGCATCCTGCCGAAGATCGCCAATCATTTCGTCAAGGCCGACGTACGCCATTTTCCCTACGACCAGAAACAGGCGGCGCTGGAATGGCTGCAGCAGCCAGGTCCGTGACGGCCGTGCGAAGCTGATTTTTCGCTTGCGACCGTAGTGCGCCGAGTGCCGGTACGTCCGATATCAGCGCACCTCGTAGGGCGCATCAAGGGCCTCGAAGACACGGAGCAGTTCAAGAAGTTCTGCCCATGGGTCAGGGCAACTTCTAGCTGTTGTTCAACAACCTGATCGGGCTCAAGCCGAATCGCGGGTGCTGTCCACCGCCGGGGTCATGCCGGCCTGCCGGACGCTGGACTGTGTCTCGGTGTTCGCACTTGACTGCGCAGACGCAGCTCGTGTCTATGACGTGGCCGCAGTGTTCGACGCCGCGGGTTCCTTCGCCCGGCAGGCGCCGCCGTCGCCGTTGCCCGAGTTGGGCGGCGCGTTCCGTTTCGGTGTGCCGCGGCCGGCGCAACTGGAGTTCTTCGGCGATAGCGGCGCCGCGCGGTTGTTCGACCAGGCGAGCGCGCAACTGCGGGCGCTCGGTGGCCAGCCGGTGGAAATCGACTTCTCACCATTTTTAGAGGTTGCTCGACTTTTGTACGGAAGGCCATGGGTCGCGGAGCGCTATGCCGCGATAGAAGAATTTCTTGAAGTACATGCTGACGCCTTACACCGCGTAACCCGCGCCATCATCGAAGGCGGCGCTGCGCCGCGAGCCATTGCGGCGTTTCAGGCACAGTATCGGCTGGCCGAACTTAGGCGTGCGGTTAGTCCTCTGTGGTGTCATATCGACCTCCTGCTAACCCCTGCCGCGGGAAGATTTATACGATAGAGCGGGTACTTAAAGATCCTATTAAATTAAACTCGAATCTTGGTTACTACACAAATTTCATGAATCTCCTGGATTTGGCGGCGGTTGCCGTGCCCACGGGATTCCGAGCCTCGGGATTACCGTTCGGCGTCACGCTCTGCGCGCCGGCAGGTACCGATCGCGTGCTGTTGGGTCTGGCGGATCCATTACACCGGGCGCCGAATCTCAGCCTGGGCGCCAGTGGCGAGCCGCCGCCGCCCGCCGGTCCTGCGGTCGTGGACTCGTGGATGTCGCTGGCCGTTTGTGGCGCACACATGGACGGCCTGGCGCTCAATCACCAGCTGACCAGCCGGCGCGGACGTCTCGAACGCCGCACTCGCACCAGCGACAGGTACCGCCTGTTCGCACTGCCAGGAGGTCGTCCGCAGCGTCCGGGTCTGGTGCGCACACAATCCGGCAGCGGAATCGAGCTCGAGGTTTGGGCGTTGCCACGGGAGCAGGTGGGCTCGTTCGTCGAAGGAATCCCTTTCCCCCTTGGTATTGGCAAAGTCGAACTGGAAGACGGCAGCTGGGTGAGCGGCTTCATGTGTGAGGCGAGTGCCACGGAAGGTGCCGAGGACATTACCGCCCTGGGCGGTTGGCGCGCCTATTTGCATCGCAACGAAGCTTGAATTCAGCGCCGGTCGCCTCCTCGCGGCTCATTTCCGGCAATGACCCGCGGCCGGTTGTGCGCAGGCGATATCAACGGCCCAATCCCCCGCTGTCGACGGCGCCCCGAAGCGGCGCGTACTATCGCTGGAATGTCGCGCAGCAAAATCCAGGGGCTACCTTTGAAGCTACGGCTCACTTTCGCATGGGCGCACCGGCGTGCCCGACGTTTCTCGACTCTGACCCGCAAAACCCAGCCCGAACCCGCGTTATGAAGAAGCATTCGTGGACGGTCGACATTGACGACTACTCGCCCTTGATCGGCGAAGAAGCGGCCGAGCGTATTCTGCACAAAGCACACCGGCTGCGGGACATGCGCGTGCTGCACGTGAGTTCCACATTCTATGGCGGCGGCGTTGCCGAAATGCTGTCGTCGGAAACTTTGTTAACACGAAGTCTCGGGCTCAAAGCGGATTGGCGCTTGATACAAGGCAGCCCCGACTTCTTCACGGTCACCAAGAAACTACATAACGCGCTGCAAGGCGCTGACATCAACCTCACCGACCTGAAGAAGGAAGTTTACGAGGAGGTCATAGTCCAAAATGCTACGCGCATGGACATGGACTACGACTTCGTGGTGGTCCACGACCCGCAGCCGCTGCCGTTGATCAACCATTACCGACGTACGTGTCCATGGATATGGCGCTGCCACCTGGATCTGTCACAGCCCCACCCGGAAGTTTGGGAATATCTACGTCAATTCGTCGACCAATACGACGGCATCATTGTGTCGTTACCGGAGTACGCGCAACGGGTGCTGCCGCCGCAAGTGGCCATTATGCCGGCAATCGATCCGTTCTCGCTCAAGAACGCCGAGTTAAGCGTTGCGGAAACCGCAGACCGCCTGCGCCACTACGACATCCCGGATGACTTGCCGATCGTGGCGCAAATTTCGCGCTTCGATCGTTGGAAGGATCCCATGGGCGTGATCGAAGCTTTCAAACTGGCACGTGAGGAAGTTGACGCCACGCTGGTGCTGTTGGGAAACGTGGCGACCGATGACCCGGAAGGTCAGGAAGTTTTTGAATCGCTGCTTGGTTGTCGGGAGGAGCGCATCATCATTCTCACGGCGGAAGACAGCGCGCTGGTTAACGCACTCCAGCGTCATGCGACCGTGGTGTTGCAAAAATCGTTGCGCGAGGGTTTCGGGCTTACTGCAACGGAAGCGATGTGGAAAGGCGGGGCAGTGATCGCCGGTGATTGCGGCGGCCTGCGTCACCAGATTGCAGACGGCAGCAACGGTTTTCTGGTGACGGGGACCGCACAGGCAGCGCAGCGCTTGGTGCAGCTTTTGAAAGATGAGGAACTGCGTCTCAGGTTAGGCGTTCATGCGCGGGAAACCGTAGCGAAACGTTTTCTAATGACACGCAAAGTCGAAAACTATCTCGATCTTTTCCGCGCATTCGAGCCCCGCTTCGCGTTCAATCAACGCGACAGCCTTGAGGTGGTCAGGCCACCTACAGTCGGAACGCCTATAGCTGATTCTCGCGGTGATTGAAACGTGTTTTGACACTTGCATGACGAAATCCACGGTTGGAAGAAAAGCCGCTCGAAGCGGGCTTTTGCGTGCGCTTCGAACTTTATGGTCGTCACGCGCCTACGGCGAGTGGCGAATACGCCAACCGTCCCCTGCGCAACAGCTTTATAATGCAACACGCATGCCAAAAGCTGTCGTTTTAGCCCAGGCGTGTACTTATGCGCTGCGCAAAACAGGGGGGCCGTTCAATAAGCCGACACAGACAGCCGGCGGCTCGGGAATAGAGTTGGCATCCACCTGGGCATGAGGCGCCCTGGGGTCTAGGCGCGCGTCCTGTTGACCGTGCTATGATCCAGCGAAATCCGAGCCGGCGCCGACCGTCGGTGAGTAGGTTTCATCGTCAAGCTGCGGGGGGTAAACATGCACACCGTGTCTGAAGGGCAAATCTACGAAGGTGCGGTTTCGCTCTCGGGTGAGAATGGGCCGTACCACCGCTGGATGGTGATAGCGCCGTTCGGCCGCACCCACGCTCTCTCGATCGATAATCCGTTCGACCTCCACTGCCTGCCGTTACACCCACTGCAATGCGGACTCGAAAGCGGCCGATTACGCTACGTCGAATCCGAAGCCGACCATCCCATGTTGCAGCTGCAACGAGTGAAGGAGCTGTACCAGGTGCGCGATACCCACTTGGGACTGGCCGGTGACAACATCGACAAGATGCTCACGATTCTCGAAGACGCGATCGAAACTCAGCAGTCCTACGCGCCCTATGCCGCGGCCGAAATATTGGCCTTGTTGAGCGAATCTCTGTGCACGCCTGAAGAGGAGCAGCGGGTCCGTAACCGGGTTTATGAAATGGTCCCGGAAGCGCGTCCCGTTCAAAGCGCTTGAACGTCGCGTCCGGCGCAATGCCGGATGCTCGGACTGGCTGGCGATTGTATCCATCCCGAAACATCTCTCATTGTTTGTTGCATCGAGGGTAGCGTTTCGTCTCCCATCTGAGCATTGAACATGTGCTCGGCTGGGCAAAATACCGACCCACCCGATGCCGATAATATCGAAGTCACTCCCTTAGACTAGACTTGCGCGCACTGATTTTGCGCCGTCGCCCGCTGCTCCAAAGCAAGTGGCGACGCGGTTGTCCGCACGTGCGGAGGAATTCGATGCACTCGTCATGGAAGGATTCTATTTACAGGCAGCGTGAAGAACTGGCGCGCATGCTCAAAGAACCGCTGGCCCGGAGTGCGGAGCACTGCACGTCGGGTTGGCAAAGCCGCGGCTCGCTCAACCGGACGTTGATAGGACTGTTTTCCGGAATTCCGTACTGCACTTATTTGTATGCGGTTGACCCAAACGGAATCCAAGTCAGCGACAACATCGGACGTGGTGCGGTCGTGCTGGAGCATTGGGGTCGAGATCGCTCCCAGCGGCCGTACATGTGCGAGCCTGTTCCCGACTGGGGATTCCTGTTGTCCGATGCTTACATCAGTTTGAACGAACACCGGCCATCACTCACGGCGCTGCAAGCGGTACGCGCCGAGGGACGACTCCTTGGCTATCTTGGCGCGGATTTCGACTTACGCGATCTGCCGGTGACCTCTGATCTGTACGACGAACCTACCGATTGGCAGCAATTCAAAGGAGACCCTGCGATTCGATCGGGTCTGTTTCAACAAACGCGGGCCGAAAGCCCGATGGACCGCTGCTTGGATCAAGCCTTGTCCATTCTGCAAGAGTTGCTGACCGAGCGTGGCGCGTTTCAATGCCAACTGCATTTTTCCAGCAGTCAGGCGGTGATCTGGCTTCTGGACGACCCGTATCGGTATCGAATTCTCGATCAGGACGCCTTGAACGATCCGGATATTTGCCTCCTCTATCCGAAGCGCGCCTACCCCGAACATGCTTGCGTTGCGGACGCATTGATCGGCCCGACGCTAGATGTCCTCGCGAACCTCAGGCTGTCGGACGACACCCTGTATCTGCGAGCCGCGTCCATCAACATCTTCAACGGAAAAGTGAGCGTGACCTTTTCCTGCGACGGTACCCACTACATGTCGTGCCATGAATTCCTGCGCAAGGGCCTGGATTTCTGGTTTGGCGCCGCTGCGTGAACCCGGTAGGGACCGCACCTGATCGATGTTACCGCCAGCCCGAGCCAATTCTCTCGGGTGAATTTCAGCGCCGCCAGCGCGTCGGGCACGCTGCATTCCCCGCCCATGCCAGCGCCTAGGGGTGACGCTGAATCCTCGAGCCATGCATACACACAGCTTGTCGGTCAACGGATCTTGCTTCAATTGAACGCGTGCAGCGTCAGGTCGAGGTGAACGGTTAGGTCTTCAGTACTTGTGTAGGCATCATTCGTTTCTGAATAGCCGAGCTGCAACGCCAGGGAACCTGTACGCTTTTCCGGAGTGCCGAACGGAAGTGGCATGCTAATGCCGGCCTGACTATTGAAATTCGTCGCCCGGGCTGACCAAGCCGTGTTGCTCTGAGTGCCCAGGTAGCCGTTCGCCGTAAACATGATGGAACTCCCCGCGGGTCGAAAATTGACCGCCACTGCCGCAGAGCGGGTCCGCGTGCGACTGTGGTTTCCTTGTGCCTCATCCTGGAAGGTGAAACTCGGCGCAATCGAAAAATCCGGGTGCGGTGCGTAGGTGGCGGCGACGGTCTCGGTCCAGATTCCCAGGAGATTGCCCTCGGCGGCGGTGCAATCCGCCCGATACGTATAAGAAGACGATGCAGTGGCGTTCCAGTTGTCGCGGCGAATGGATAGCGAAGCGGACACATTGCGATTCAATACGTCGTCGATTGCGTTCAGATTGGGTTCGTCGATGTGACTGATCACTTGGCGCGAGTAGGATAGCGTGGCGTCAATATGGGGCGCGGCCGACAACACATAGTTGAACGCTGTGCCCACGGCCGTATCCGCCAGGCGACTGCCGACATTGTCCGGGCGTGCTTGATCAGTGGAGTGCCACGCAAACGTCCGCACACCCAGTTTTCCGAATTGACGCTGACCCCAGACATCCACCCGGTTCGTGCCGGGCGCCGCAGTCGTTGCAACCGGGGCCAGCGGAACAAACTTCAGCCCCATAGACTGATAGCTGACGCCGTATTGGATATCCCGCCAGGCGGACTGCGCACCGAACCAAAGCGAGCGGTGGGATTTGTTGTCGAGCGCAAGACTCGACTGCGGATCGAACGATCCATAATCGATCTCTGCTTGTAGCGACGGCAGGTGGGCGCCGAGGTTCGACTTCATCCTCAGGCCCAGAAAGCCCTGGCTGTCCCCGGTGGCTTCCGGTTGTCGAATGTAGGCGGCATGTACCTCGAGGCGATCGCCGCGGCGATAATTGCTGGTGAAATGAACCGGCTCATGCTGCGCGGGAAGGGTGACCAAGGATGGCGGGTTCGGCATAGGGGCCGCACCGCAAGCCCTGGCGGCCAGTCCAGCGGCGACGATCGCCCAATGAATAAAAGGTCGGAACCCCACGTTGTCTTCCCCGCCCCAATTCCTGTCCCGGCCGGAAGCTGCCCGGACCGCGTGCATTCGAATGCGCCGCAAAGCGACTAGTGAGTTCGAACGGTTGCCGCTCACCCAAGAGGCCGGTTTTGCGCTGCACGGAATCGAGCCGTTATCTTCGAACGTGCGACAACTCCGCCCGGCTTCGAGCGAACCGATGACCGTTCCCTACGAGTCGTCCGCGGGGCCGGGATCTTGAGAGATCGCAGTGAAAGTCGTGATGGATTTTCGGAAATGTGGCCGATTGGCGACGCGGGGGTGCGAATGTTCGGGATCGCCCAACCGCATTACGGGTTTGCGGGCGGAGCCGATCCGGGGTGCGGTCGAGATTGAAATGCTGCGGAGCCGGCGTGCGGGCCCCAAAGGATCGCCATTCACGCCAGCACCTTCATGCCGGCGATTTCAGTCGAAGTTGTGCAGCGACAACTGCAGGTTCAACAGCACATCGTTGTTGCTGCTGAATGTATCGGAGGCGTCGATGTACTTGAGCTGCAGCGCCAGGGCGCCTTCCTCCTCATGAAGGGCATTCAACGCGAGCGGCATGCAGATGCCCGCCTGGGAGCTGAAATGAATCGCGTCTGCATCCCAACTCGCGTTGCGTTGTGCCGCGATGGAACTTGATGCGGAGACTAAGAACGACCGGCCGACAGGACGATATTGCAATTTGATTGCCGCCGACCGGGTTTTGGTGTGGCTACGATCGGTGGCGGGCGCATCTTCGTACGTAAGTGTCGGCGAAAGGGAAATATCAGGGGCAGGCGTGTATGCCACGGCGATGGAGTCGCGCCATATGTCTGTTTGCAGACCTTCGATTTCGGTGCAGTCGGGTTGGTAGGTGTAGCTGCTCGACGCGCTGGCGTTCCAAAGTGTCTGCCGTATCGAAAACGTGGCGGACAGCCGCCGGTTGAGTTCGCGGATGGCGGCGGCATCCCGGGCATCATTAAAACTGTCCATGGTCTGGTGCGAATAGGTCACGGCGGCATCGACAGCCGGCGCGGATGCGAGCGCATAATCGAGAGTAGCGCCGACCGCGGCACGGGCCCATTGTTTGTAGTCGGGTTCACCGATCGCGCGTCCGCGTACTTGCGAGGCGAACGTTCGCAATCCAGCTTTGCCAAACTGGCGTTGTGCCCAAACGTCCGAGCGGTCCGTCCCCGGCGCAGTAGTTGCATCGACGTGCGCCAGCGGCACGAAATTCTGTCCGATGGATTGGTAGCGCGCGCCGTATTGCACGCCGCTCCATGCGGATTGCGCCGCTACCAATACTGCGCGCTGTTGCTCGCTGTCGAGCGCCACATTCGAGTTCGGATCGAATGCGCCGTAGTCCAGCTCCGCCTGTAGCGATGGTATGTAACGATCGGCGCGCGATTGCACGTGTAGACTCAGGAAGCCGCGCCCGTCGCCCTCGGCGCTCGGTTGCCGGACGTAGTCCGTGTGCAACTCGAGCCGATCGCCCGCCCGGTAGGTATTGCTCATGTTCGCCGGGCGGTACGAGGAGTCTGTATTCGAATCACGGGCCGCGCCTGCCGCGGGGAGCGTGATCCAGCAGCTGCAAAGCACGACGGTCAACTGCAGACGTAATCGAAAATCGCAAATTCCTTCCGCCATTGATCTCCGCTCGATCGGATGCCCGGACGCGCTGTTCATCAACAACGCAAACAGACGCTCACGCGCGGCAGATCGACCCGGATATACCATCCGTTATCGCAACCGGCATCAGCGCCGGCGGCAGATTAACAACATCGACGTGGGGAATGCGAGAAAATAGTCACACGACGCGACGGCGTAATAAATTGCGTCGTCGTTCGGGGACGTGGGGCGAGCTTTCACGTCGCTGGGTGGTGTCCGCGACGGCTGTCAAGAATCGGTC
Source organism: uncultured Gammaproteobacteria bacterium (assembly GCA_963773585.1). Lineage (GTDB taxonomy): Bacteria > Pseudomonadota > Gammaproteobacteria > JASBUN01 > JASBUN01 > CAVXJN01. The sequence goes on along the minus strand of CAVZBR010000004.1, from coordinate 386,979 downwards.
CCAATAGGAGCCGGCTGGCGCGCGCCAAGCTTCGCGGTGCAGCCAGATCAGGGAATCGGCGTCCTGGGCGAGTTGATCGAGTTGCTTGCGACTCAATCCTTCCGGACCCTCGAGCAAGCACCGCCCGCGCAGGGTTTCCAGGCGCCGGAGGCGCGCCTCGCCGTTGCGTCGTCGCGCAAGGGCGGCGTGGAGTACGTTTGCTCGCTTGTTGAGCACGGCATCGTGAAACGCAGGAAGTACATTACCGCCCGTCAGCGCACCGCGGTCGTTGGCATAGGCCAATACCGGCGGTTGTTCGACTTCCTCGGGAATCAACAGCAGACCCTTGCGGCGCAGCCACTGCCCCAACCGCACTCGGCTCAGGACCACTGAGGTGGGTGCGGCGAGCACCAAAGGCACCACCACCGGCATGGACCACCAGAAGTACAACGGATCGAGCCAATAGGCAAAGCCCGCCCACGCTACGGCCGCGATGCTTCCCGGCGCGTGCTTCAGGATCGCATCCCGCCATTGCGTTTCGTCGGCGCGGTTTTGTCCGCCCCAATGCAGAGAGATGTTGAACACCGCGCTAAGCACGAAACCCGTATGGGACAGCATGCGGATTGGTGCAAGCAAAGTAGACACCACGGTTTCCAGGACAATGCTGATTCCCAGCCGCCCGGCTCCCCCATATTGCCCGGTCTGCCGTTTCAGCGCGGCATCGATCCAGGCCAGGAACTTAGGCAAGAACAACAGCACGGCGGTGCTGCCGGCGAGCGTGATGGCAAGACTGGGATGCCATTCCGGCCATAACGGGAACAGACTGCGCCCGTTTGGGAAATAATTGATCGGCCACAGCACAAACAAGGTCGTTTCCACGGCCGTCGCGAGCAGAAACGCCAACCACAACGGCGAGGCGAGATAGGACATGATGCCGTTCAGAAAAACCATGCGGTGGGCGAAGCGAAGATGCCGACCGAACAGCAGCAACCACAAGTGCTGCAGATTGCCTTTCGCCCAGCGCCGATCCCGCGCCAGTTCGTCCACCAGACTGGGTGGCGAGGTTTCATAACTGTTAGGCAGATCGGGCTCGAGCCATACTTCGTAGCCAGCGCGGCCCATGTACGCCGCCTCCACGAAATCATGACTCAGGATCGGTCCGCGGAATAGCCCTATTCCCGGCAACTTTTTCAGGCCGCACGCACGCATGAACGGCTGGATCCGGATAATGGCGTTGTGGCCCCAGTAAGCCGCTTCCCCCATTTGCAGTGCAGCAAGTCCGGCACCGAACAGTGCGCCGTAGACGGTGTTGCCGAGCTGTTGAAAGCGGGCGAATGCGGAATGCCCGTTGACGATGGTGGGTTTGGTTTGAATCATTCCGACCCGCGGCTCCAGTTCCATGAGCTGCACCAGTGGAACGATGCTGTCGGCACTCATCACACTGTCGCTGTCGAATACGATCATATATTCGAATGACCGGCCCCAGCGGCGCAGGAAGTCGGCCACGTTCCCGCTCTTATAGTCGAGGTTTACCGGTCGGCGGCGATAGTGAATGCGCCCAAAACCATTCAGCTCCTCGCAGAGCTTGAACCACGCAGCTTGTTCCGCGAGCCACACGTTCGGATCGCGGCTGTCGGACAGGATAAAGAATTCGAACGGCTCGAGATGTCCGGCCTGCTCAAGACAACGATACGCGGCGCGCAGCGCGCGCAGACTCTCCTCGACCGGCTCGTGGTAGATGGGCATGACGATTGCGGTTCGAGCAAGGGGCGTGGCGGCCCGCTCGGCAGCGTCGTGCCGTCGCAGCAGGGAATAAGGATCGCCGCCCATGCGGCGCACCAGGAAGCCGACCACGGCAACCCAGAAGCCCGCCGAAATCCACGCGAAAAGAAGCGCGAACAACGCCGCGATGGTTTTCTCGACCCCGGTGCTGCCGTGATAGGGCAGGGTAGCGAGCATGTAGTACACGGCGACCAGGGTTTGGGCGACGACGATGAGGGCAATCAGTGAACGGCGCCAGCGGGCAGCGCGGCGCCACTCGCGTGCCCCGCTACGGGCTGCCACGGACAAATGTTCGGTCGTTGTATTCACTGACTCATTCTCCCTGAACTTCCGTATTCGGTGGCGCGCTGACTGATCTCGCGCCGGAGCGGGGCGATTCGTCAAGTATGACCGATGCTGCCGCGGCAAAGCGGCGGCGCGGAGCCTGCCACCCCGCCGGGCAAGGGATTGAAGCGCTGTTCCAGCCGATCGAGCACGCGCGCCAACACGCCATCGGGGCCGCGGGCAAGCTCGCTGTCGATGATCTGCAACGTTTCGCGAGTCGTGTCAGCGCTGATTTCCCATTCCGCCAGGTTCAAGTATTGAAATGCGCGCTTGACGACGAGCTCATACTGCGAGCGCATGGCTTAATCCTCTTTTGCCTTCAGTTGGTTGCCCACCGGCAATTCATAGGTCCAGGTTTCGGAAACCGCTTGGTCGCCCTTCTTCAGGAAAGCGCGCAACGCCAGCGGCTTTCCGTCCGCCGGTTTCGCTAGTATAGAAAGCCGCCACGACCGTGTCGGAGCGATGTACTCCATGAAGTGCTCCAGCACGCTGCCCCCATATTGTGCAGTCACCTCGCCGGTGATCGGCGCGTCGGGCGGCAGCTTGGAGAGCTCGGGTCCGATGAAATCGACGACGATCCGATATGCGCCGTCGCTGGTACCTCCGCCGATGATGTTGCCGTCACCGACGAACGTAGACTGAGCGGTGCCGGTGGTCTCGCCGGCAAGATCCGGCGGCCCGAAGCCCAGGGTGTATGACAATTCCACCGGTTTGGCTGGGGTGACCTTTTCGGCCGGGGTCCAGAACGCAACAATATTGTCACTGGTTTCATTGGCCGCAGGCAGTTCGACCAGCACCACCTTGCCATGGCCCCAGTCGCCGGTCGGCGCGATCCAGGCGCTGGGACGCTTTTCATAGCGGGCGCCGAAGTCCTCGTAATCGTGGAAATCCACCTGTCGTTGAAGCAGTCCGAAGCCGCGCACGTTGTCCGTGTCGAAGTAATACATCTGCAGATGTTTCGGATTCAGCAGCGGGCGCCAGAGCCATTCGCCGGAAGAGCCATTGTGTATCAGCAGACCGTCGGAATCGTGAACCTGAGGCCGCCATTCGCCGCGGGGGCGGGGCGTGTTCTCTCCGTAATAGAACATGCTGGTAAGAGGCGCGGCCCCCAATAATGCCACTTCTTCGCGCGGGAACAGTTTCACTTCGACTTGCAACTTGGTGGTCGGACCCGGAGTCACGGTGAAATGGTACGCGCCGGTGATCTTCTTGCCGTCCAGCAAGCCGTAGAACTCCACCTGTTTTGCTTTTGCCGCCGGGCGTACCAGCCAGTATTCGACAAACGACGGAAAGTCTTCGCCGGTCGAAAGCCCCGTGTTGACTGCGAGGCCACGTGCAGAAATCCCGAAGCTGTTGTCTTTGCCCACGCCGCGAAAATAACTGGCGCCTGCAAATACCAGGAATTGATTTTGAATTTTGGGGTCGTTGAACGGGTAAGTAAGTTTGAAACCAGCGAAGCCCAGATCCGCAGGCACCCGCTTTTCGATTTCGGCATCGGAATAGCTGAAGTCGTTCTTTTTGTAATCGAGCGCGTGGGTGCCGTGGGCGTCGACCACATTGATCTTAACGGCGTGGGTGTAATACAGACCCGGCGAAATCAGCATGACTTCGAAAGGCGAAGGGCCGCCGCTCCAGATACTGTTTTCAGGTTTGAAACGAATGCTCTGATATTGCTCGAACGACAGCTCCTGCAGGAAACTCGGGATCTTCTTCGGTGCCGCGTACGGCTTCTGCGACAGTTGCTGAGCCTGGTTGACTACGTCATGAAAGTCGAATCCCAAGGCAGGGCGGACCCCGATCAGCAAACTCAAAACGATGATCCAGATACTTCCCCTGCCAATGACCATGCCTGATCGTCCTCTTTTTCCATGCCCCGAGGGGGTGGTTGTCGTCGAAACAAAAAGTATAGTGTACGGGGTATTTCTGCCGACCGTGAGTGCGTCGCACCAGATCAGGGCGATTCTCGATGCAGTGGGGTGTCGTCGATGGGGGACTTTCGAGCGCACGATTCGTTAAATCGCGAACGCGGCACGTTTGGACGAGGTTTCAGGAACGGGCCCGCTTGGCGGGCCAATGCTGATTTGGCGCGCCCGAGAGGATTCGAACCTCTGACCTCTGCCTCCGGAGGGCAGCGCTCTATCCAGCTGAGCTACGGGCGCGAAACTTTGCTGTACATACGAATGCCGGCGTTGCTGCCGACCCGGAGCCCGAAAGCGTTCATCGGGCCTTTGACGTTCATCTTGTTCCGGGCCACCTTCGGTGGCGACTGACTCCGCCTGGACCCTTGGCTGCTGCCTCCGGAGGGCAGCGCTCTATCCAGCTGTACCCTCCAGGGCATAAAAGCTACGGGCGCGAAACTTTACTGTAGATACGAATGCCGGCGTTGCTGCCGACCCGGAACTCCAGAGCGCTCATCGGGCCTTTGACGTTCACCTGCTCCGGCCCGCCGTTCTATTCCGCCTCCGATCTCGAGAACACAAAATCGGGCTCGCGTTCTTCAGCCGGGTGGCGCCAGGGGAGCCATAGGATAAAGGAGCCCAACGCCGACGTCCATCGGCGGTTCGGAGCGCCGGGCTCGGTCATGCCTCGCCGGCCAGCGCGGCCGGCTCAGTTTCGCTGGTCGGGTGGTCGGCTTTGCGTAGAAAGAACAGCAGCGGCATCGCCAACAGCGTGACCCACATCATCATGCGGAAGTCTGCCAGGTAGGCGATCGCGGCGGCCTGCCGGGTCACTTCGCCATTCAGGGCCGCCGCACCTGCGGCTGTGCTCGGGTTCCAGAGTTCTCCGGCGGCTTGCAAGGCACTGTTGAACGGCGTCAGCGCACTCGCCAACAGGGCGTGGTTGGTCTGGGTGTTGCGTGCCAGCAGTGTCACCATGATGGAGATACCGATGCTGCTGCCGATGTTGCGCATGAGACTGAACATGGCGGTGCCTTCGGTGCGCCACTGTGGTTTCAGGGTGGCGAAAGTAATCGTGCTCAAAGGCACGAAAATGAAGCCCAGACCCAGGCCCTGAGTGACGCCGGTGCGAACGATGGACCAGGTGTCCACCTGTAGCGTGAAGTGGCTCATCTCCCAAAGCGACAGTGCAGTCAAGCTCAGACCGGCGAATATCATGGCCCGCGGATCAACTTTGCCCGCCATCCTTCCCACCATGAGCATGGCGATCATGGTGCCAACGCCACGCGGCGCCAGCACGAAGCCGGTGGTCACTACCGGATAATCCATCAGGTTCTGCAAAAATGGCGGCAGCAGCGCCAGGGTGGCGAGCAGGATGATGCCGACCACGAAAATAAACACCAGCCCGATGGAGAAATTGCGGTCCTTGAACAGCCCCGGCTCCAGGAAGGGGCGCCGGTCGGTAAGCATGTGGACGATGAACATATAAAGGAACAGCGCCGACAGTACGCTTTCGACGATGATTTCGGTGGAGGTGAACCAATCCTGGGATTGGCCACGGTCGAGCATCAGCTGCAATGCACCAATGGAAAGGCTCAGGAGCGTGAAGCCGAACCAGTCGAATGGCCGGCTGCGGTCGATCTTGGTCTCCGGAACGAAGCTCAGGATACCGAGCAGGGCCAGCAGGCCAAAGGGCAGATTGATGTAGAACACCCAGCGCCAGTTGTAGAACTCGGTCAAGTAGCCGCCCAAGGTAGGCCCGAGAATCGGACCGACCATCACGCCCACGCCCCACATGGCCATGGCGGAGGCGTGGCGTTCGCGCGGATAGGTATCCAGCAGCACCGCCTGGGACAGTGGCACCAGGCCGGCGCCGAATGCGCCCTGCAGGAGGCGGAACAGCACCATTTCGTTCAGCGACGTGGCGGCGCCGCATAGCATGGAGGCAATGGTGAAACCGCTCACCGCCACCATGAACACGCGCTTGCGGCCAAAGCGCGCCGCGAGAAAGCCGGTCGGCGGCGTCATGATCGCGGCGGCGATGATGTACGAGGTGAGCACCCAGCCCACCTGGTCCAAAGTCGCTGATAGCGCGCCCTGCATGTGCGGCAGGGCGACGTTGGCGATGGTGGTATCCAGCGCCTGCATCACCGTCGCCAGCATGATGGAGGCGGTGATCAGGCCGCGATGACGAGCGGCGCTCATGAGCCGTCCGGCGGTTCCGCGGCGTTGGCAGTGAGCACGCCCATGCGGTCGAGCACAGCGCGAGCAAAGCCGGGAATGGCGCGGTAGCTGCCGGTATCGATGTCGACTTCGGTGCTCATACCCGAACGCAGTACCTGGTCGTTGGTATCGGCTTGTACCGAAATGCGCACCGGAATCCGCTGCACCACCTTGACCCAGTTGCCGGTGGCGTTCTGCGCCGGCAGCACCGAGAACTCCGAGCCTGTCGCTTGGCTCACACTTGCGACCTTCCCGTGCCACTCACGGTTCGGATAGGTGTCGACGTGAATGGTGACCGGCTGGCCGGGACGCACATGGGTCAGGTCGGTTTCCTTGAAGTTCGCTTCCACCCAGATGTCGCGATTGGCGACGATGCTCATTACCGGACTGCCGGGTTTGACGTACGCGCCTCGTTCGGGGGTGTTGCTGGCGACGCCGTTGAACGGAGCTTCGACGCTAGTGTGCTGTAGATCCAAGGCCGCACGTTGCTGGGCCGCGAGCGCTTCGCGATAGCGCGGATGCTGTTCCACCGGCAGGTCGACGCCGCCGCCCAGTTGTGCCTGGATCTGCGCCATTTGCTCACGGGTGACCTGGATGGCCTGCTTGGCCTGATCCAGGGTATGGCGCGCCTGGTCGAGGGCCGCCTGGGATGTCAACTTGCGCTTGTCGAGACCGAGTTGGCGCTGCAATTCCCGGTGCGCGTAGTCGCGATTGCTCTGCGCCAGTTGCAGTTGCTCCTGGCTCTGGCGGTACTGCGCCTTCAATGCGAGCAAATCCGCGCGCACATTCTCCAGTTGCGCTTTGGCCTGCTGCAACGCGATGCGGAAAGGAGTCGGATCGATCTGAAACAACACCTGGCCTTTTTTCACCTTCTGATTTTCCGCCACCTGCACGTCCAGGATCGGCCCTTCCACTTGCGGGCTGACAGCGACTTTGTCGGCTTTGACATAGGCATTGTCGGTGCTGACATAGCGGCCGCTGGTGAAATAGAAGAATCCGGCGACCAAAACCACCGCCAGGGGTCCGGCCCACAGCAGGATTCGCCGCATGCGCGGCACGCGACGCCGCGGCCGAGGGGTCTCTTCTGCGGCGCCTGCCGCCCCCGGCGTCCCAGGGGTTTCGTTGATTTGGGTATCGTTACTCATGGATGGCTTGCTCGGGTTCGCGGCTTCGTTCCGCAGTCAGAAGGTTGCTTTTCACGGTGCATAGCAAATCGATCAGTTCCCTGCGCATGGCACTGCTTAGACCCTGCGTGGCTTCGGCGCGGGTCTCAGCGGCGGCGGCTTGCAGTTCAGCCAGCATCGGTTGTGCCTGCTCGGTGATGTAGAGCCGGAACATGCGCCGGTCGGACGGATCGGGCCGACGTTCGACCCAGCCCGCCTGCTGCAGTTTGTCCAGCAATCGGGTCAGGGTGATGGGCCGGATCTCGAGAATTTCCGCCAGGGCCGCCTGATTCATCCCTTCACACCGGGACAAGTGCACGAGGGTGCGCCATTGCGCCTGGGTCAGACCGAGCGATTGCACCCGACGGTCGAAGCGTCGGCGCATCAGACGTGCCACTTCGTGCACCAGAAAGCCCAGGTTGCGACTTGGATCGGTGTGTTGCATGGGGGAGTGCCTAATTCGTAAGGTAGACTTATTATATGCCTGGCTTAGGCTATTGCAAGGCCGGGCCAGTCTCCTTACGCCATGCTGGCGCAATCACGTTTTGGTGGAAGGACGCCCACTTCGGGAGCAGGGCGGGCGGCGGGTTTGATCATAAGAAGTGTGGGGATATTGCAAATCCAAGATTCGCGCGAGGGCGGTCAACCGCTGCAAGATCCCGGCGGGAGGAACCGGCGAAGGGGGCGAGGATTCTGCGGTCAGTTGCAGGAATAGGCGCGGTTTTCGTGCACGGCGAATGCCAGTATACTGCCGGGCTGTATTTCGTGGCGTCGCTCGGGGCGCGACGCCCGACAGCAGTCTTAAACCAACAATACGGAGACCACCGTGAATCAACAAGATCGAGATTTTGTCCGCACCGCCTTGGCGGTGCTGATCGGGCTTGTGCTCCTCGCCGTTATTTTCTTTTTTGCCGCACAGATGTTGTCGAAGATGAACAACCACGGTCCTGCAACATTGAAAATGGCCGAGAAGGCGACCAATGAGCGCATTCAACCGGTGGGTCACGTGGAAACCGGCAGCGGCGAAAGCGCGGCTGCCGCGGGTGGTACTGAAGGCGGCGGTCGTTCCGGCAAGGAAGTCGTGGACGCCGTGTGTGGCGCCTGCCACAAGACCGGCGCTGCCGGCGCACCGAAAATCGGCGACAAAGCTGCATGGCAACCGCGCGCCGACAAGGGCATGGATACACTACTGAAAAGCGCCCGGGACGGCAAAGGGGCGATGCCGCCGCGCGGCGGACAGAATGTCCCCGATGCCGAGCTGAAGAAGGCCATCACCTACATGCTGCACGAAACCGGGATTGAGATCGCCGGGGGCGATTCGGGCGGCGACAAGACGGCCGAAAAGGCGACTGACAACGCGGCCGGCAAGTCCGGTGGTGGTTCGGAGGCCAAGAGCGGAGGCGATGCCGGCGTGGATCTTGCCCGCGGCAAGGAAGTCGTCCAGAAAACTTGTGCCGCTTGCCACGCCACGGGCGTTGCCGGCGCGCCGAAGATCGGCGACAAGGAAGCGTGGAAGCCGCGTGTAGACCAAGGCATGGATACCCTGATGCAAAATGCCATGAACGGCAAAGGTGCGATGCCTCCGAAAGGCGGCGGCAATTACAGCAAGGAAGAAATCAACGACGCCATTCATTACATGCTCAAGGAAACCGGTTTCTGAGCACAGCCGGTGGATGCAGGTCTGAAGAGCCGCCCATGGGCGGCTCTTCTCTTTTCGGGCGGTAGTACGAGGGTGTGTTGGGTGGGACTCTTGGCCCAACCTGCTGCAGACGGTGCGTTGGGTCCGGCTCTACGAGCCTTGACCCAACCTACTGCAGCCCGGCCCGCCTGGTCATTCCGCCAGCAGGCTGCGCAAATGGGCGAGGTGGGATTGGCCGCGTTGCTTGCGTTTCTCGGGATCTTCCGGGACCTGAGATTCCCATTCCAGATCCTCCGCGGGTAACTCGGCAAGGAAGCGGCTCGGCTCGCAGCCGTGCCACTCGCCGAAGCGTTTGCGCTTGGCGGCGAGGGTCATGGTCAACGTTTTGCGCGCCCGGGTGATGCCGACATAAGCAAGACGGCGCTCTTCCTCGAGGCTGTCCTCGATGCTGTTGCGATGGGGCAGCAATTCCTCTTCCATACCGGCCAGGAACACGTGATCGAATTCCAGACCCTTGGCGGCGTGCAAGGTCATCAAATGCACCGCATTGCCCTTGTCGTCCTGATCCCGGTCCAGCGCGTCGAGCAACGCCATTTGCGCCAACACTTCCCCCAAAGAAGCTTCGGCGGCGGCCTGGTTGACCGAGCGATCCAGCCATTCGCGCAGCTCGTTGACGTTGTCCCAGCGCCGGCGGGCGGAATCAGGATCCGGACTTTGCTGGCGTAGCCACTCTTCGTAATCGATGTCGACGATCAACTTGCGCACCGTTGCCGTGATTTGGCCTGCTTCCGCAGCCTCCGATAAGCCGCGGACCCAATCGCCGAATTGACGTAAGTTGGCGGCGGCGCGGGTCCCCAGTGCATTGCTGAGTCCCAGGCTGGCGCAGGCATCGCAAAGACTGACGCCCTGCCGGTTCGCCAATAGGGTGAGTTTTTCCACGGTGCCCGGCCCGATGCCCCGGCGCGGCGTGTTGACCGCCCGTAAAAACGCGGCGTCGTCTTTGGGATTGACCAGCAATCGCAGGTAGGCCATCAGACCCTTGATCTCGGTGCGGTCGAAAAACGACGATCCGCCGCTCAAATGGTAGGGAATACGCTGTTCGCGCAGAGCGCGCTCGAACACCCGGGATTGATGGTTGCCGCGATACAGGATGGCGTAATCATGGAACTGGGTTTTGTGACGATAGTGATGATGGAGCAACTGACCTACGACTCGTTCGGCCTCATGGTCGCCGTCGCGGCACTCCAGAATGCGAATCGGGTCTCCCGGGCCCAACTCGCTCCAGAGTCGCTTTTCATACAGGTGCCCATTGTTGGCGATCAACGTGTTGGCCGCGCGTAAGATGCGCCCCGCCGAGCGGTAGTTCTGCTCGAGCTTGATCACCTTGAGGTCGGGGAAGTCCACCGCCAATTGGCGCAGGTTTTCCGGCCGCGCACCGCGCCAGGCGTAGATCGATTGGTCGTCGTCGCCGACTACCGTCAAGCCGTCCCGCTTACCGACCAGCATGCGCACCAGTTCATACTGCGCGGCGTTGGTGTCCTGGTATTCGTCCACCAGTAGATAGCGGATGTGTTCGCGCCAGGCGCCGAGCGCTTCGGCGTGTTCGGCGAACAGGGCTGCCGGCAATGAGATCAGATCGTCGAAATCCACCGCGTTGTAGGTCTTCAGAAAATGGTTGTAACGTTCGTAGAGCCTGGCGGCGCCGTGCTCGTGGTCGTCGGCAGCCCCAGCCAGGGCTTGCTCCGGGGACAGGAATTGGTTCTTCCATTGGGAAATCTGCCAGCGCAGCCGCTGTTCCTGCTCCTGCGGCAGCGGCATCTCCTTGCGACTCAGGTCATGCAGCAGGGCGGCGCTGTCCTGACTGTCGAAGATCGTGAAGCCGGGTTTGTAGCCGAGGCGACGATGTTCGCGGCGAATGATTTCCAGCCCCAGGGTGTGAAAGGTGGAAATCCGCACCGCTTTGGCATCCGGGCCCAAGAGGCTCTGTACCCGCTGCTTCATCTCCCGCGCAGCCTTGTTGGTGAAGGTGACCGCCGCGATGTGCTGGGGCTCCATGCGTCGGCTGCGAATCAGATGGGCTATCTTTTGGGCGATGACACGGGTTTTGCCGCTGCCGGCGCCGGCCAGCACCAGCAGGGGGCTGTCCACATGTTCGACCGCGGCCGCTTGGCGTGCATTGAGTTTGGACACGGAATTCGATTCGGGCAGTGCAAAGGTCGGCCATTGTAGCAGCGCAGCGGCACCACGGTCATCTCTGGAACCACCCACCACCCTGGAAATTTCTACCTATTGAACAAACACTTACGCTAAGATGGCGACGTCGGCGCGGCTGTTGCCAGGGTGAAATGGCGGCACGGAAATGTTATTGTGCAAAATCATTTGTTGCAAAAGTATCGTGTCATGGGCGAACTGAATTCAGTCCGGCGGCGCGCGTCCAAGGCTCGCGCCAGACTCCGGAATGCGCTTTTGTTGCTGCTCTTTTCGGGGTGGTGGACCCTGGCGGCGAGCGCAGATGCCCCCGTCCTGCACACGGATACCACTGTCGCATCTGCGGGATACTACCGGCTCACTTGGGACTGGCCGCAGTCGGACAACCGTCGTTTCGAACTCCAGGAAGCGCAAAGCGCGGATTTCAACGGGTCGCGGACCTTGTACCAGGGGCCTGACCGCGCCTCCCTGCTGAGTGGCCGCACCGACGGGGAATATTACTACCGAGTGCGCCTGCATCCGGAGAATGGCGAGGCTGGGCCCTGGAGCGACAGCGTCAAAATCGCCGTGGAACATCACAGCCTGGACCGCGCATTTACCTTTTTCGGGGTCGGTGCCGGGGTGTTCCTGGCCACCCTCGGACTGGTGGTCGGCGGTAATCTGAAGTCGAACCATAAGGGGAATGGATGACCGAAGGACCTTTAAAAGTCGATTTCGAGCGTTTGCAACGGGATGTCGAAGACCTCGGCAATATCGGCCGGCGCGAAGATCATGGTGTCTACCGCATGGCTTTCAGCGACGGTGACATGGCCGGCCGCGAATGGTTCCAGGCGCGGATCGAAGAGGCCGGCCTGGATTTATATGTGGACGGCGCCGCGAACATCTATGGGCGCCTGGGCTGGGACGGCAAGCGACCCAGCATCATGACCGGCTCGCATCTCGACAGTGTTCCCGGCGCCGGCCATCTGGACGGTGCCCTTGGCGTGGTGGTCGGCCTGGAGTGCGTGCGCCGGCTAAAGGAACTGCAAGTGCCGTTGCGTTATCCCTTGGAGTCGGTGGCGTTCACCGACGAAGAGGGCCGCTTCGGCGGCATGGTCGGCTCCCAAGCCATCGCCGGTAAACTCACCCCCGAAAAAATCTACAACGCCCGCGATCTGAACGGCGTCACCCTGGTGGACGCCATGGCCGAGCGCGGCCTCAACGCCATGGATGCCCTGCGGGCGCGGCGCACTCCGGAGAGCGTGCACGCGTTTGTCGAACTGCACATCGAGCAGGGTCCGGTGCTGGATCGCAGGCAATTGCCCATCGGCGTGGTCGAGGGCATCGCCGGCCTGTTCAAATGGGACGTGCATCTGATCGGCACCGCCAACCACGCCGGCACCACCCCCATGGACATGCGCAACGATGCGTTCCAGGGGCTGGCGGAACTGGGCGGCGAAATTCCGCGGATTCTCGAAGAAGACGGCAGCGCCCGCAGCGTCGCCACCATCGGCCGCGTGGCGCTGAAACCCGGTGCCGCCAACGTCGTGCCCGGTCGCGCCGAGTTTTCCCTGGAGGTGCGCGACACCGACCCGCAAGTGCTGGAACAGTTGTCGCACGCGTTTCGCAAAGCCATTTCCGCGATCGGCCGCCGCCGCGGTCTGATGTTCGAATTCGAAGTGCTGTCGGAGATCGCGCCTGTCAAATGCGACCCCGGCATCGTCGAGATCATCCAGGCATCGGCGCGCAGCCTGGATGCCGAGAGTCTGGTGATGCCGAGCGGTGCTGCCCACGACACCCAGATGATGGCGTCGCTGACCCGGGCCGGCATGGTGTTCGTGCCGAGCAAGGATGGCCGCAGCCACTCGCCGGCGGAATGGACGCCGTGGGAAGACATCGAAAACGGCGCCAACGTGCTGCTCAATACCCTCTACCGTCTGGCCAGCTAGCGAGAAGCGTTCATGACCGAAGACCGCAAGCCCCTGGAGCCTGCTTATCTCAACGTCGACCCGTTGCGGGAAAGCTATCGGGATGCGATTACCGAACATCCCAAGGTGGTCAAGTCCCTGAAGACGCACCACACTGCGCTGCTGGTAATCGATGTGCAATACCTGGATGCGGCACGAGGCTATGGGGTGTTCGCGGACATGGAAAAATCCGGCGTCCCGCCGGAGGCGGCGGAATACTACTTCGATCGCCTGGACCATTTCGTATTCCCCAATATACGCAAGCTGCAGGACGCGTTTCGGGCCAACGATCTGGAAGTGATCCATACCCGCATTCAGTCCATGACCCGCGACGGCCGCGACCGCGGCCCGGGCCACAAGCGCTTGAACCTGCATGCGCCGCCCGGTTCCAAAGAAGCCGAATTCATCGAGGCCGTCGCACCCGTGGGCGATGAAATCGTCATCAACAAGACCGCCAGCGGTGTGTTCACTTCGACCAATCTGGAGTACGTACTGCGCAATCTCGGCATCACCGGGCTGTTCATCTGCGGTGTGTACACCAACGAGTGCGTCGATACCGCCATTCGCGATGCCTGCGATCTCGGTTTCCATACCACGCTGATCGATGACGCTTGTGCAACGGTGACACCGGCGCTGCACAACGCCACCATCAACACCATTCGCGATCGTTATGCGCGGGTATTGAATGCCGACGAAGCCGTACAGGAGATCACCCGGGTGGTGGCGGCATGAATGGTGTCAACGACGCCATCCTGAACCCGAACATCGGCTGGACCATACTCGCGATCTTCAGCGTCCTGTGGGTATTTCTGGGTTGGTATTGGGGACGGCGCGCCAGCGGCTTGGACGATTACATGCTGGCCGGCCGCAACGTCGGCATTGCCCTGGCGGTCGCTACCTCGATGGCCACCTGGGTGACCAGCAACACCACCATGGTGGCGCCGCAGATGGCGCTGCAACTGGGCATTTGGGGAATGGTCGGGTTTTCGCTGGGCTCGGTAGGGCTGATGTTGTTCGCCCCTTTGGCGCGGCGCATCCACGACCTGATGCCGAGCGGTTACACCAGCGGCGACTTCATCCGCATTCGCTACGGCAACACCGCTTGGCGCATCTTTTTGTTGATCTCGCTTTGTTACGCCTTCGGCTGGCTGATCAGCCTGGGCATGGCGGGCGGCGTGCTGATCAACGCCCTCACCGGCATCGACTATCACATCGGCATGACCGTGATTCTGGTGATCTGCGTCGCCTACACCTTGCTCGGCGGTCTACGCGCAGTGATCGGCACCGACTTCATTCAGACCGTTTTGATTTTAGTCGGCGTTGCGCTGCTGGCCTGGCTGACCATCGACAAGGTCGGTTTCGACCAAATGCACGACACGGTGATCCAGCGTCGACCGGAGCTGCTCAACCTTCTGATGCCTGCAGCGATCATGTTCCTGTTCAACAATCTGTTGTTCGGCGTCGGTGAAATATTTCACTCCAACGTCTGGTGGAGCCGCGCCTTCGCGTTCCGCAAAGGGGTTGGTTTCAAGGCCTACATGACTGCCGGGCTGATGTGGATTCCGATTCCCATCGTCGCCGGCTTTGTGGCCCTGGCGGCTCCGGCGCTGCATTTGAACGTGCCGGCTGCGGACATGGTGGGGCCCTTGGTGGCCGCGCACCTGCTCGGCGTCACCGGCGCCGTGCTGGTGTTCATCGTCGTATTTTCGGCCCTGGCCTCCAGCCTCGACTCGCTGCTCGCGGCCACCGGCGATCTGGTGACCCAAGACATTTACCGCGGTCACGTTCGTCCTGACGCCAGCAATCGCGAATTGAACATCGCCGCCAAGCTGATCACGCTGTCCCTGGGTGTGCTGACCTGGCTGATTTGCTACCCGCGGGTGAGTACGCTGGGTGCGCTGCTGTATTTCATGGGCGCATTCGTCTCCAGCACCATCTGGCCCATCGCGGCCGGCCTGTATTGGCGCAAGGTCAACCCGGCAGGTGCATGGCTGGGGATGGTGCTGGGCACCGCCGGCGGTCTGACGGCGTATTTCACCATCGGCTTCTATGCGGCGGCGCTCACCGGCGCCGCGGTGTCGATGGTAGTGTTACTGGTGGTGACCTGGGTCTGGCCGCGCGATTTCGACTGGGCGATGCTCTGCGAAGCGCCGCGGGAGGAACGATCATGACGGCATCCATCGGTTTTCTGACTACCCTTGTGACAGTGATGGTAGGTTTCACGATTTTGAGCCCCATCGTGCTGCTGTGGCTGGTATTGCGCGATTGGCGACAAGGAACACTGTGGTGAAAGATCTCGATCCCTTGTTGAAAGAGCCGGTGCATCCGAAGGATTGGACCGCGGGCCTGGAGCGGCCCAAGCAACTGCTCGAACACATCGCCGAAGATCCGGAACCACTGGTGGACCTGGCGCACCGGCCGATCGTCTCGGCGCGGCAATTCAATCGCCACAAGACCATGCAGTTGTGCCGCCTGGCGGCGCTGTATGAAACCACCCCGGCGCTGATTCAGCTGCCGCTCACCGGCAAAATCATGATCAGCGCGTTCTATGAGCCGAGCACACGCACCAGGCTGTCGTTCGAAAGCGCCTGGCACCGGCTCGGTGGCGACATCATGTCCATCACCGATCCGTCCAGTACGGGCATCGCCAAAGGCGAGTCCATGGGCGATGTGGCGGAGATGTTCAACAATTACGGCGACCTGGTGGTGTTGCGCGACTCGAGCGAAAGTGCAGTCTACGAAATGCTCGAACAATTGCGCATTCCGATCATCAATGCCGGTAACGGGATCGACGAACATCCGACCCAGGCGCTGGCCGATATGTATACCATCTTCAAATGGCGCCCCGATCTGCTGCAGGAAAATCTTGCGCCTGAAAAGCGTGCCCGGGTCGGCATCATCGGCGTACCCAACCGTATGCGCACCGTGCGCAGTCTTTTGATGTTTCTGGCGCTGTTCCCCAATGCTTTCGACGAAGTCGTACTCATCAGTGAAACCGAAGAAAACTTCGATGCGGGCCAGCGCGAGGAATTGGAGCAGACCGGACTGCGCCTGCGGATCAGCGCACGGCTGGACGACGAGCTGCCGGGGCTGGACGTCGCCTATATCAATTCCATTGCCTGGGTCGGTGATACGTACGTCAAACTCGGGGAAAGGTTGCGATTGTCCGCGTCATCGCCGTTCA
This sequence comes from uncultured Gammaproteobacteria bacterium, assembly GCA_963773585.1. Taxonomy (GTDB): domain Bacteria; phylum Pseudomonadota; class Gammaproteobacteria; order JASBUN01; family JASBUN01; genus CAVXJN01. The sequence continues at coordinate 370,633 of CAVZBR010000004.1, read as the reverse complement.
AGAAAGGCGCCATCATTTTGCATCCGCTGGCGCGGGGCGCGGAATTGTCAACGGACCTGGACCAGACCGAACACAACTGGTACTTCGCCCAAGCCCGGGGTGCCGTGTTCGTACGTATGGCATTGCTAACGACTCTTACCCAGCGCATCCATCAAGTGATGGACACCCCGAACGGCGGCTGAGCGCTACGCCCGGCGCGCACGATGCAGCCGGGCCGACTCCTAATCACGAAGAGAGGATAATAGACCGATATGTGTGGTATCGCAGGTGTCATCCACGCCGACGCGTCACGCGCGGTGGACCCGCAGACGCTGGTGGCCATGGCGGCCATCCAGCACCATCGCGGCCCTGACGGTTTCGGCTACAAGACCATCGACGAGCGCGGCATCGGCTTCAGTCATGCGCGGCTGTCGATCATCGACCTCAACGAAGAGCGCGCGAAGCAGCCCTTCCTTTCGCCGGACGGAAATCTGATGCTGGCGCACAACGGCGAGTTCTACGACTACAAACGACTGCGTACCGAGCTGACGCTGGCCGGCGCGCGCTTTCGCACAAAGAGCGATTCCGAGCTGGTGATGCATCTGTATCCCAAGTTCGGTCTGGAAGACATGATGACCTATCTGCGCGGCGAGTTCGCTTTCGCGCTGTACGACAAACAGCACGACCGGTTGATGCTGATTCGCGACCGCTTCGGCATCAAACCGCTGTATTGGGCGCAAGCCAACGGCACGCTGGTGTTCGGTTCGGAGCTCAAAGTGCTGTTCGCCAATCCCGACGTGCCGCGCAAGTTTTCGCCCCAAGGCGTGTACCACCAGTTGATGCAGACCATCGTTCCCGGCAGCACGCCTTTCGAGGGCGTCCACCAAGTGCAGCCGGGCAATGCGCTGATCGTCGAACGGGCGCACGGCAAGTTCAAGATCCGCGAAGTCAAATACTGGGATATGGATTTCCCGCTCATGAACGAGCGCGACGAAAGTCAGCCCGAGGAGCATTACATTGAGCAGGTGCGCGAGCGGCTGATGCAGGCTGTGCACCTGCGCCTGGAGGCCGACGTACCGGTCGCGTGCTACTTGTCGGGCGGCATCGACTCCTGCTCCATTCTCGGCTTGTCTGCGGCGGCGCAGCAGTCCCCGGTCAAGGCATTCACCATCGGCTTCGATGACGCCGACTACGATGAAACCGCGATCGCCCGGGAGATGGCCGAGTCGGTCGGCGCCGATCAGGACATCATGATGCTCAACGCCAGTCACTTGTACGACAACTTCGTCGAAACCATCTGGCATGCCGAACGTACCATCTACAATACACTCGGCGTCGCCAAGATGCTGATGAGCCGCCACGTCAACAAGGCGGGCTACAAAGTGGTGGTGACCGGTGAAGGTTCCGACGAATTGTTTGCAGGTTATCCGGCGTTCCGACGCGACATGTTCATGCACGGTCTGGATACGTTGTCCGAGGCCGAGCGCGCCACTTGGGAGCAGATGTTGGCGGAATCCAACAAGCTGTTCCGTGGCGCCATGCTGGCGGAGAACGAATTGCACGATCCGGCGTTGGACAGTCTGGTCGGGTTCACGCCTTCCTGCCTGCAACCGTGGCTCGCATCGGCGACCCACGTTCCCGGCCTGTTGGCAGAGCACCATCGTAAGGCGCTGCAAAACTATGAACCGGGCCGCGCAATCGCCGAGGCCATGGACGGTGGCATGCTGGAAGGTCGCCACCCGCTGGACAAGGCGCAGTACGTCTGGATCAAGACCCAGCTTGAAGGTCAGATCCTGACCTGGGGCGGCGACCGGGTGGACATGGCCAATTCCATGGAAGCGCGACCCGCGTTTCTCGATCATCACCTGGCCGAGTATGCAACGCAGGTGCCGCCGTCCATGCGCATCAAGGGTCGCACCGAAAAATACGTCCTACGCGAAGCCATGAAGGGCGTGCTGCCGCGGGTATTGTACGAACGGGAAAAATTTGCCTTCATGGCCCCGCCCGCCCATACGGACCCGAAGAAATGGGCCGCCATGCGCGCGCTTGCCGACGAATATCTGTCGGATCAGAAGTTGCAGGACGCCGAGCTACTCGATCCGGCAGGAGTAAAAGCGCTGTTTGCACTCCACGATGATTCGAACACCAGCAGTTCGACCCAGGTGCAGTTGGACGCGGTCATCAACCACATGCTCGGGGTGCAGATCATGTACGCCAGCTTCGTTGAGATCGATATTCCGAAGCTTGCCCGGGAACGGGCCCAGCAACTGGGCTGGGCCGCATAGCCTGGCTCGGTAGGTAGCGCCGCGCGGCGGGTGATTTTTTGTTGATCGGGATCAATGCCGCACCGAAGGTGCCGATGCTAGCATTAGGCACGATTGCCAGCTCTGGAACAGGAGGTTCGTCGTGGCGAAATCAGATAAGAAGACCGAATCCGGTGGCAGCGACAAATCGATGCCGGTATCCACTCAGCGGCGCGCAGCGACACCGTGGGATGAAATGGATCGCTGGCTCGGAGATATGGTCTCGCGCAATTGGCTGCGCCCGCACTTCGAATGGCCTGCGTGGACGGAACAGCACATGCCGTTTGCAGGTAGAGTGCCCAATGTCGATCTCATCGATCGCGACAATGAATTGGTGTTGAAAGCTGCACTGCCAGGGGTCGATCGCAAGGATCTGGACGTGTCCATGACCGGCAACGCCGTAACGATCAAGGCCGCGACTTCCCACGAAGACAAGGAGGAGAAGGGCGATTATTACCGGTCCGAGATTTCCCGCGGCTCTTTCAGCCGCACGGTGACGCTGCCCTGCGCAGTCGACACGGCCAAAGTCAAAGCCACATTCCAGGATGGCATGCTGGAATTGACGCTGCCCAAAGTGACCCAATCCCAGCGCAAGCGCATCGACGTGCGTTGAATGGTTGGTGGACTACGGTAATGGGTATGGCCACCACCGTATTTCACGATCATCGATGCTGACCGTTGTCGCGCTGGGCGGCAACGCGTTGCTGCGCCGCGACCAGCCCATGGATCTTGCGACCCAGCGCCGCAACGCCGAACGGGCCGCAGATGCGGTGGCCCGGGTAGCGGCACACACCGACGTGGTCATTACCCACGGCAACGGTCCGCAGGTGGGTCTGCTCGCCGCCCAGGCGGAACAGACCGGCGAATTTCCGGGCTTGGACGTCAGCGATGCCGAAAGTGAAGGCTTGATCGGTTACCTGCTGGCCCAGGCGCTGCGCAACGCCATGCCGGATCGTGAAGTGGTCAGCATCCTGACCCAAACCCTGGTCAACGCTGACGACCCAGCCTTCACCCAGCCGAGCAAATTCATCGGACGCCGACACAGTGATGCGGAAGCCTCGCGGCTGCAGTCCCGATACGGCTGGCAATTTCGCCGCGATGGCGATTGTATGCGACGTGTAGTGCCTTCGCCGGAACCGGTGGATATTTTGGAACGAAGCGCCATCGAGCACCTGCTGCGAGCTGGCGTGTTGGTGATCGCTGCCGGAGGCGGTGGCATTCCGGTGACCCGGGGCGGGCAAGGACACTACATCGGCCAGGAAGCCGTTGTCGACAAAGACAAGGTTTCAGCGGTGCTCGCCGATTGCGTGGGCGCCGGCCGCCTGTTGTTGCTTACCGATGTCGACGCGGTATACGTGCATTGGAATACGGCTCGGCAACAGCCGCTGAGGCGGGTGACGCCTGCGCAGCTGGCACAGCACGATTTCGCCGATGGCAGCATGGCGCCCAAGGTGGCAGCCGCCTGTCGCTTCGTCAAACCACAACGAGCCGCAGCCATCGGGGCGCTTGACGCCGCGGCCGAAGTGTTCGCCGGCCGACGCGGTACCCAAGTCCAAACCGACGGCGCTTCAGGAGCGGACTGAGTTCGAGCCCTTGAACGTCGCGCCCGGTTGCGCGGCGCGGTCCAGCTTGCGATAACTCAGCGCTTCATGCACATGGGTCAGTGCAATTGCATCTTCGCCGTTCAGGTCGGCGATGGTGCGCGCCAGTTTCAGCACCCGATGGTAGGCGCGCGCCGACAGGCCAAGCTCTTCCATCGCAGTCTCCAAAGTTTGCTGGGCGGTGGCATCCAGCGTGCAGTGCAAGTTGACTTGTCCGGGATCGAGCCGGGCGTTGGCGACAGCGGCCCTGGCTAGCTGCAGTCGCCTTGCCACCCGTACCCGTGAACGAACGCTGGCGCTGGTTTCATTATCCGCGCCTGCACTGTGCAGCGCGCCACGCGGCGGCCGCGGTACTTCGACGTGCATGTCGAAGCGGTCCAGGAGCGGCCCAGACAGGCGCTGGCGGTAGCGGCCGATCTGTTCTGCGGTGCAGCCGCAGCGGCCGGTGTTGTCGCCCAGAAAGCCGCAAGGACACGGATTCATGGCGCCGATCAATTGGAATCGCGCCGGAAATTCCGACTGCCGCGCGGCGCGCGAAATCAACACCCGTCCGGTTTCCAGAGGTTCGCGCAATCCCTCCAGTACCTTGCGATCGAACTCCGGCAGCTCGTCCAGGAACAGTACGCCGTTGTGCGCGAGGGAAATCTCGCCGGGCCGCGGCTGTGAGCCGCCGCCCACCAGGGCAACGGCGGAGGCGCTGTGATGGGGCGATCGAAAAGGCCGTCGCTTCCAGCTGTCGGCGTGCAGGCCCAGACCGCAAACAGAGCGAATCGCGGCGGATTCCAGCGCTTCCTGCTGGGACATAATAGGGAGGATTCCAGGCAGGCGCGCCGCCAGCATGGACTTGCCGGTGCCCGGGGGGCCGAGCATCAGAAGGCTGTGTTCGCCGGCCGCGGCGATTTCCAGCGCCCGCTTGGCATGCGCTTGCGCGCAAACGTCCGCCAGATCCACATCGCCGCGTGCATCCTCGTGCAACACCGGGCTCGGCAGGGCCGGGATCGTATCGCCGTCGCGTAAATGAGCGCAAAGTTGCAGCAAATGCACCGGCGCAAAGCCGTGGCCGGCGCAAACGTAGCCGGCCTCTTCGGCATTTTCCGGCGGGCAAATCAAGACCCGGTGCGCATCGCGGGTGCGTATCGCCATTGGCAACACGCCGCGTACCGGCCGAATGGCGCCGGTGAGGGCAAGCTCGCCGACGAATTCGTAACGCTCCAGTTGTTCGGTTGGCAATTGGCCGGAAGCGACCAGGATGCCCAGGGCAATCGGCAGATCGAAACGGCCCCCTTCCTTGGGTAGATCCGCGGGCGCGAGGTTGATGGTGATCCGGCGGGGCGGAAATTCGAAGCCACTGGTCAACAGCGCGCCGCGCACGCGGTCCTTGCTTTCTTTTACCGCGGTTTCGGGCAGGCCGACGATCGAGAGTGACGGCAGACCGTTGGCGAGGTGAACTTCGACTGTGACCAACGGCGCTTGGATGCCCACGCAGGCGCGTGAGTACACCACGGCTAGAGACATGGATTCCCTTCCTTAGTTTTCTGCCGGCCGACATCCTGTCACCGGCTGAAGTTCAACTTTTGTGTTCGCTCGGCGCGAGTAGCTGGGCTTCCAATTCGGCCACCCGCTTTTCCAGCGCGTCCACTTTGCTGCGGGTCCGGGCCAGTACAGCGGCCTGGAGTTCGAATTCGTCCCGACTTACCAGGTTGAGGCGTTCAAAGCCGCGCTCCAGTGCGCCGCGCACATTCTTTTCCATGTCCTGCTGCAGATCGCGAAAGCCTTTCGGCACCGCATCGGCGAGGGTTCGCGCCAAATCGTCAAAGATCTTCGGATCCATGGTTGCTCACCGTGTCTTCTGTCTGCACTCATTCTAGTGGATTTGCTGCTTCGGTTCATGGGGCGTACTGCACTCCGTTGGTGCTCGCAACTCGTTCGGCCGCGCAAATGGTGCAAGAAAATGGTGCATGGCTTTGGTATGGATTATTCAAGTTATTGAAATATCGAAGTTTTATGACATGGCATAGGAACTGCAACGGGCACGCTACGCCAGTGCACGAATGGTTCATGACAGTGGCGGACCGCCAACAACAAAGACTACAGGAGAGTTGAACGATGAAGAAGCTGATGACCAGTGTTGCAGTGGGGGTCGTGCTGGTGAGTGCCGGCACCGAAGCACAGGCCGGGTTTAGCGGCAACGTCGCGCTGACGTCCGATTACATATTTCGGGGCATTTCCCAAACCAACGAAGACCCCGCAGTGCAGGGTGGTTTCGACTACGTGCACGACAGCGGGTTTTATGTGGGGACCTGGGCTTCGAGCCTGGAGTTTGGCGAGGACTCCTCAATGGTGGATCCGGCGTCCATGGAACTCGATGTCTATGGCGGTTATTCGGGCAAAATAAGCGATGCCCTGTCGTACGACGTCAGCGTGCTGCGTTACATGTATCCAGGTGCAAGCAAATCGCTGAACTACGACTACACCGAAATCGGCGGATCGCTGGCCTATGACTTCGGTGCTGCGGCGGTGACGGTAGGCGTGTACTACTCGCCAGACTTTTTTGCTTCGTCGGACAAAGCTACCTATTACTACGTGGACATCGCGGTGCCGTTGCCAGCTGCATTCAGCGCCAACTTTCACGTCGGTCATCAGACTATCGACGACAACGCCACCTTCGGTACGCCCGACTACACCGACTACAAGGTCGGCGTCTCCAAGGACGTTGGAGGCTTCGGGCTGGCGCTCGACTGGGTAGACACCGATCTTTCTAAATCGGAGTGCTTCGGCGGTAGCAATCTTTGCGACAGTCGCGTGGTCTTCACGGTATCGAAAGAACTCTAAGGGCGACGGGCCGGGTCCGCCCGCTTGGACGGTTCCCGGATTGAGGAGATAAATCAATGAAGCTAGTAACCGCAATCATCAAGCCCTTCAAGCTCGACGACGTCCGCGAAGCACTGTCGGAGATCGGCGTGCAGGGTGTAACCGTGACCGAAGTAAAAGGTTTCGGGCGGCAGAAAGGGCACACGGAATTGTATCGCGGGGCCGAATACGTGGTCGACTTTCTGCCCAAGGTGAAGCTGGAGGTCGCCGTCAAGGCGGACATGGCGGATCAGGTCGTGGACGCCATCACCAGGTCGGCCAACACGGGGAAGATTGGAGACGGCAAGATTTTTATCTTCGATCTCGAGCAAGTCGTACGTATCCGCACCGGTGAAACCGGTCCGGACGCGCTCTGACAGGGTGGGGAGGACAACCAAAATGAGCTTTTACAAACGTTTCGCAGTTCCGGCTGTCGTCGGGGCACTCTCAGCCGCCGTGCCGGCACTGGCATTGGCAGAGGACGCGCCGACGCTGAGCGGCGGTGATACGGCTTGGATGCTGACTGCAACCGCGCTGGTGCTGTTTATGACCATCCCCGGCCTGGCGCTGTTCTACGCCGGCATGGTGCGCTCGAAGAACGTGCTGTCGGTGATGATGCAGTGTTTCAGCATCACCGCGCTCGTTACGGTGCTGTGGGCAATTGCCGGCTACAGCGTCGCCTTCGGCGGTGACGGCCCGTTTTGGGGCGGTTTGTCGAAAGTGTTCCTAAAAGGGGTTGGGGTCGACACCCTCAGTGGCACGATTCCGGAAACCGTGTTCATGACTTTCCAGATGACCTTCGCCATCATCACCCCGGCACTGATCGTCGGCGCGTTTGCCGAACGCATGAAGTTCTCATCGCTGTTGTGGTTCATCGGCATCTGGTTGCTTGTGGTGTACGCGCCGATCGCGCACTGGGTCTGGGGCGGCGGCGGCTGGCTCGGCGGCAGGGGCATTCTCGACTTCGCCGGCGGCACGGTGGTGCACATCAACGCGGGTATCGCCGGTTTGGTTGCAGCCTTGGTGTTGGGCAAGCGCCGCGGATATCCGGACACGCCGATGATGCCGCACAACCTGAATTTCACAGTCATCGGCGCTTCGATGCTGTGGGTCGGTTGGTTCGGCTTCAATGCCGGATCCGAACTGGCTGCTGACGGCGTCGCCGGCATGGCGATGGCCGTGACCCAGATCGCCACTGCGGCCGCTGCGCTGGCGTGGATGTTCAGCGAGTGGCTGTCGCACGGCAAGCCGAGCGTGCTGGGTGTGGCATCGGGTGCGGTCGCCGGATTGGTCGCGATCACCCCGGCTTCCGGTACAGCGGGTCCGATGGGTGCATTGATCATCGGTCTGGTCGCGGGCGTGGGCTGTTTCATCGCCGCCACCAAGGTCAAACGGGCCATCGGTTACGACGACTCTCTGGACGCCTTCGGCGTGCACGCGGTCGGTGGCATCATCGGCGCATTGTTGACCGGTGTGTTCTGTGCGCCCAGCCTCGGCGGCAATGGCTTCGGCGGCGACATCACCAGCATCGGCCAACAGGTCGGCGTGCAGATCGTCGGCATCCTGGCGACCTTGATCTACACCGCTGTGATGACGCTGATCATCCTCAAAGTCATCGATGTGATCATGGGCCTGCGGGTCTCGGAAGAAGCGGAAGTCGAGGGCCTCGATATCGCCCTTCACGACGAACGCGGTTACAACCTCTAAGCAAACCGAGTCAATCTCGGGAGACGGAGCGGGTGCAATGCGCCCGCTCTTTTTTTTGCCGTTCGACTTTGCCGGCCGAGCGGGAGTCCGAATCCATTGGAGCACCGTCTGCCGCCGTGGCGACGTCCAACACCGACTGCGGCGCTTTGAGATTCGATCAAGCGGTCATAGGGACTTATGGGTGCCGTCGCAAAACGGCATGTTGGCCGAATGCTTGCAGCCGCAAAGTCCATACTTTCGTTTCTCGGTGATTTCGAATTTCTGCGGTGAAAGGTCCGTGCCCTTGTGTGAGCCATCGCAGAAAGGCTGGTTCTTCGAGCGCCCGCATGCGCACCACCAGTACGTGCCCGGTTCAAGTTCCACCACGTAGGGCGCTTTCTGTGCAATCCTCGGTTCTGACATAATGCCCCCTGTGTCGATTCGATCCGCTGCCATGTTCCCGGCGGCCATTAGCGAGCCCGTTACGATACTGGAACTGAACACTCGGCTCCAGGGCCACCGGCCGGACCCATGAGCATCCTGCAACTGCAATCCCTACAAACCCGTCATCTGCAACCCGTGAGCCTGACGGTCGGCGACGGCGAGTGCGTGTGTTTGTCCGGCGCATCCGGTAGCGGCAAGAGTCTGCTGCTGCGGGCCATCGCCGACCTGGATCCGCACGGCGGTCAAGTATTGCTCGACGGTGTGGCCAGCACGGACGTGCAGGCGCCTAGATGGCGCCGCGAGGTGGCACTGCTGCCGGCCGACAGTCCGTGGTGGTTGCCGCGGGTGGGCGATCATTTCTGTGCCGCCGCGCCCCACGGCATTGCTGAACTGGGCTTCGACAGCGAGGTGTTGGAATGGGAGGTGGAGCGCCTGTCCAGTGGCGAGCGCCAACGCTTGGCGTTGCTGCGCCTGCTTTGCAGCAGTCCAAAAGTGCTGCTGCTGGATGAACCCACGGCAAACCTCGATCCCACTTCGTCGCGCCAAGTGGAAGACCTGGTGACGGCGTACCGCAAACGCACCGGCGCGGCGGTGCTTTGGGTGAGCCACGATCCGGAACAGATCAAGCGTGTCGCCAGCCGTCGCTTGCAAATGCGCAACGGTGCTTTGGAGCAGGCCGCGTGACGGCGGGTCTGGTACAACTTTCCGCCTGGGACCTGTCCCTGGCGGCGGTGCTGGTGCTGGCGCTGGCGATTTTGTCTCTACGGCTGCGCCTCGGTGTCGAACGCACCCTGCTCGTCGCTGCGTTGCGCACCACGGTGCAGTTGCTCCTGATCGGGCTCGTGCTCACGGCTGTGTTCGCCCGTGTCGAATTGGTTTGGATCAGTCTCATCGCTCTGGCCATGCTGTTGATCGCCGGGCGAGAAGTCATGGTGCGCCAGCGTTATCGGCTGGCCGGCTGGTGGGGCTTCGGAGTCGGCACCCTGGCCATGTTCGTATCGTCATTCAGCGTGACGCTGCTGGCGCTGACGGTGGTGATACGGGTGCAGCCCTGGTACGAACCCCAGTACGCGATCCCGCTGCTGGGCATGTTGCTGGGAAACACCATGAACGGCGTCGCCCTGGGCCTGGATCGCCTGAGCCAGACCGCCTGGCAGCAGCGACGGGTGATCGAAGCGCGACTGACCCTGGGCGAGGATTGGAACCGGGCAATCGAAGACATTCGCCGCGATAGCGCGCGCAGCGGCATGTTGCCGATCATCAACGCCATGGCTGCAGCGGGCGTGGTCAGCCTGCCAGGGATGATGACGGGTCAGATCCTGGCGGGCGCGCCGCCGGTGCAAGCGGTGAAATACCAGATTATGATCATGTTTCTGATCGCCGCGGGAACCGGCTTCGGTACATTGAGCGCGGTTTACATCGCCTCGCGGCGGTTATTCGACGAGCGCCAGCGGCTGCGCCTGGAACGCTTGCGCAAACCGCCGGCGTGAGCGTCATTTCAAATATTCGGCGAGTTCCCGCTTGAAGAATTCAGGCGCCGCAAATGCCGCTCGATGCATGTCGGCGTTGTAATAGTGGGTTTCGAAGTCGCGCCGCTCCACGTCCTGTTCACGGAAATTTTCCAGGTCGGCGTTCTTACGCGCCATGGTCGCGCTCCACCAGCCGGACGGATAGCTGCACTGGGGATAGGTGAGCGTGCGCGTGTGTTGGAACTCGGCGGCGCGCATCGCCTTGTGCATGGGCTTGATGATGCGCATATGGAACAGCGGCGATTCGCTCTGTTGCACCAGGATGCCGCCGTCGCGCAGGGCGCGGTGACAATCGCGGTAAAAGGGTTCCGAAAACAGTCCTTCGGCAGGACCGATGGGATCGGTACTGTCGATGATGATGACATCGATGCTGCCGGGCTCGGCGTCTTTCATCCATTGGATGCCGTCGCCGAAGTAGAAGTTGGCGCGCGCGTCGTCGTTGGAGTCGCATAAGGCTGGGAAATATCGTTCCGACACGCGGGTGACACGTTCGTCGATTTCCACCTGCCAGGCTTCCCGAACGGTGCCGTGCTTGAGCACTTCGCGCAGCGTACCGCAGTCGCCGCCGCCGATAATGACCACTTTTTTCGGGTCATTGTGCGTGAACAGCGCCGGATGGCTCATCATCTCGTGGTAGACGAAATTGTCGCGGTCCGTGAGCATCACGAAGCCATCGATCACCATGAGATTGCCGAACTTGGCGGTGGAATACACTTCGATCCGTTGGTAGGGCGTGTGCTCGTCGTGCAGTTTTTCGTTGATCCGCAGTGAAAACGCAGACCCGCACTCTTCGCATGGCTCGCTGAACCAGGTTTCGTCGAGCGCCATCGAATGCTCCTCGGGTTAGGCGTACAGGGCGCTAAAGAGTACCGGAATGGACTTGGGGGTGACAAGGCTGGGAAGCCGCGGACGCATTCAATTCTGGTGCCGAATCCTCCATAATCCAGGGTCCTCTCACCAGGATCACGCAAGTGGCACCTCCCATGGACCAGTCCACCATTCAGCGCGCCCGCGACACCTACAATATCCGGCACTGGGGCGGCGGGTATTTCGATATCGACGACGCCGGCCGGATCGTGGTCCGGCCTACGCGCAACGTTGATTCGCACGGCATCGATTTGTTCGCGCTCAGTGCTCAGGTGCAGCAGTCGGGGTTGACCCTGCCGGTGCTGGTGCGCTTCGCCGATATCCTCCACGATCGGGTCGACACCCTGTGCGGCGCCTTTGCCACAGCCATGGCGGAAAAGGATTACCAGGCGCGCTATACCGCGGTGTATCCCATCAAGGTCAACCAGCAGCGCAGCGTGGTGGAGAAGATTCTCGGCCACGGTGCCGGGCGCGTGGGTCTCGAGGCGGGCAGCAAGCCGGAATTGATGGCGGTGATGGCTCTGTCCGGAGATGAGGGCGGCGTGGTCATCTGCAACGGCTACAAAGATCGCGAATACATTCGCTTGGCCCTGATCGGTCGTCAGCTCGGGCTTGAGATCTACATCGTGGTCGAAAAGTTGTCCGAACTCGAACACGTGATTCGCGAGGCCCGCGACATGGGGGTCAAGCCCCTGCTGGGTATGCGCGTGCGCCTGGCTTCCCTGGGCTCGGGTAAATGGCAGAACACCGGCGGCGAAAAAGCCAAGTTCGGTCTTTCGGCGCAACAGGTGTTGGCCATGGTCGAGCGGCTGCGGCAGGCGGAGATGCTCGATAGTCTGCAGCTGCTGCATTTTCATATGGGCTCGCAGATCGCCAACATCCGCGACATCCAGCGCGGCATGCGCGAGGCCGGTCGCTATTACGCTGAATTGCATCGCATGGGCGTGGGCGTACGCTGCGTCGATGTCGGCGGCGGCCTGGGCGTGGATTACGAAGGCACGCGTTCACGCAGCTATTGTTCGATGAATTACAGCGTCCAGGAGTATGCACGCAACGTCGTCCATGCATTGTGGGAGACCTGTTCCGACAACGATCTGCCCTACCCGGACATCATCACCGAATCCGGCCGTGCCATGACGGCCCATCATGCGGTGCTGGTCACCAACGTCATCGATATCGAGCGGCCGCAGGATGCCAACGATGTCGCTGCGCCCGCCGATGAGGACCCCTTGATTCTGCACGATCTTTGGCAGGGGCTGCAGCAACTGTCCAGCCGCTCGGCATTGGAAACCTACCATGATGCCGCCCACTGGTTGACGGAGGCCCGTGCCATGTATACCCATGGCGTGTTGACGCTCGAGCAGCGTGCACGTGCCGAACAACTCTACTTCGCGACCTGTCAGCGGGTGCGGCCGTTGCTCGCGGCCACCAATCGTTCCCATCGCGAGTTGATCGAAGAGCTCAACGAGGTGCTGGCGGACAAGGTGTTCTGCAACTTCTCGGTGTTTCAATCCATTCCCGACGTCTGGGCCATTGAACAGTTGTTTCCCATCGTGCCCTTGCAGCGCCTCGACGAAGTGCCCGATCGCTGTGCGGTATTGCAGGACCTGACTTGCGACTCCGACGGCCGCATCGATCAATACATCGACCGCGAAGGCGTCGAGTCGACCCTACCCGTGCATCAGATGCGTGCCGGGGAACATTACCTGCTCGGTATTTTCATGGTCGGTGCATATCAGGAAATTCTCGGCGACATGCACAATCTGTTCGGTGACACGGACTCGGTGAACGTGGAATTGACCGCCGACGGCGGCTACCGACTGAGCCAGCCCGAGCATGGCGACACCGTGGAGGAAGTGCTCGCCTACGTGCACTTCGATGCCAACGATCTGCTGCAGGCTTTCCGCCGCAAGATTGCCGGCTCCAAGCTGGCTCGCGAACATCTGGAGCAGTATTTGATGGAGCTCACCGCCGGGCTCAAGGGATATACCTATCTGGAGGATTGACCCCGCTTCGGTGTGCAACCGCGGGCAATGGCCATGAGCATACGTGCAGGGTTTTTAGGACTGGGTGCCATGGGCACTCCCATGGCGCGCAATTTGGCCGCCGTCGGTCATTTGCACGGCCTTTGGAATCGCAGCGCAGGCAAGACTCGCTCCCTGGCTGTCGAACTGGGTGTGCAAGCGGCGGACACGCCTGCCGCACTTGCGGCTGAGTGCGACGTGGTGTTCCTGTGCGTCAGCGACGATGCCGCGGTGCTGGAATCGGTCGAAGCGTTGCTGCCCGGCGTGTCGGGCGGCGCGACGATTGTCGATTGTTCCACGGTCGGTGTCGACACTGCTCGGCAGGCGGCGCAGCGTTTGCTTGCGGTGGGCGGCGGGTTTCTGGATGCACCGGTTACCGGTGGCGTGGAAGGCGCGCGTGCCGGCCGGCTTACAGCCCTGGTGGGGGGCGACGAGGCTGTTCTGGAAAGGGTACGCCCGGCACTTTCGTCCATGGCGTCGGGCATCGTCCATATCGGCGCCGTGGGCAGCGGCCAGGCCGCCAAAGCCGTGAATCAATTGATGGCGGCGGGCATCAATCAAGCGGTGTCCGAGGCGCTTGCCTTCGCTGAAGCATTGCAGCTCGATATGGACAAGCTGGTCGACGCGCTCGCCGGTGGCGCGGCCGGAAGCTGGTTTCTCAGTCGCCGCGGCCCAGGCATGATCCACGATCAATTTGCGCCGGGCTTCAAGCTGTCCCTGCACCGGAAGGACCTCGAGATCTGCCGGCGTATGGCGGAGCAAGTGTCCAACGGCGACAGCCGTCTGCCGGTGCTGGAAATGACGCTGGTACACTACCGGCGCTTGATCGACGCGGGCCGTGGCGACGAGGACATCTCGGCACTGATACGTCAAAAACGGGAGTTGTTTCGCCAACCATAGGGCGCCGGCCATAGGGCGGGTGAAAACCGCGCGGCTGCGTAGCCAACGCGACCGCTGTACTTCAGTGCGACGGCCGGATTTCGGGCCTTCAGCCTTTCACTTTCACCGGAATGGCATTGACGCTGTTGTCGCGCAGGCGGGCCCGCGCGCGGGTGATTTCGTCATAGCTGTCGAACGGGCCCACCCGCACCCGGAACCAAGTGTCGCCCTTGATGTCGACCCGCTGAATGTGCGCCACGACGCCAATCAGCGCCAGCTCGCCCTTGAGGGATTCAGCTTCCGTTTGTTGGCGGAAAGACCCGATCTGCAGCATGTAGCTGCCAGGCGGTTTCTCAGGCGCTTTTCCGGGCTGCGCTTTTTGTTCCAGATCCTTCTCCGGAATCACGACTTCGCTCTCCGGCAGCAGGGTGTAGAACTCGAAATGTACGCCGTGGTGCTCGGCCGCCTTGTCCTGAGCCTTCGCGGCCGGCTTGGCGGGTTTGGTTTCCGCCGCGGGCTTTGGCGCTATCACCGCTGCTGTGTGCCGTTGCCCGCTGGGCGCCGCCGGTTGCTGCAGGTGGTACAGATATAGCAGCGCCATCGACAGCAGGCCCAGGCCGAAACCGGCAAGTAACCAGGCCCAACCTGGCGCCGCCGCGGTTTTCTTACTCTTGCGTTTGCCGCTGTGTTTGTAATCCCGTGCCATTTTCTACATGGACTCCGGCGCCGATACGCCCAGCAATCCGAGTCCGTTTGCGATCACTTGGCGCACCGCCACGATCAGGTTCAGGCGCGCGTCGCGCAACGCGTCGTCGTCGACCAGGAACTGGTGGGCGTTGTAATAGGTGTGAAAATCGTTTGCCAGGCCGCGCAGATAATGGGCCAGTTGATGGGGTTCGTGAGTGAGCGCTGCCGCCTCCACTACTTCAGGAAAGCGCGACAGCGTGGTCATCAAATCGAGCTCGTGGGATTCGCTCAACAGGTTCAGGTTGCGCTGGCCGCGCTCGACGTTGCGGCTGAGTCCTTTGTCCTGCAGCTGCCGCAACACGCTGCACACCCGCGCGTGGGCATACTGAATGTAGTAGACCGGATTGTCCGCCGATTGCGACTTTGCCAGATCCAGATCGAAGTCGAGATGTTGTTCGCATTTGCGCATGACATAGAAAAACCGCGCCGCGTCATTGCCCACTTCATGGCGCAGCTCCCGTAAGGTGACGAATTCGCCGGAGCGCGTGGACATCTGCGCCTTTTCGCCGCCGCGATAGAGAATCGCGAACTGCACCAACAGCACATCCAGCTTGCGGTCGTCGTCGCCCAGGGCGCGCATTGCCGCGCGCACCCGCGGTACGTAGCCATGGTGATCCGCGCCCCAGACATCGATTACCCGGTCGAAGCCCCGTTCCAGCTTGTCCGCGTGATAGGCGATGTCGGAGGCGAAGTAGGTGCGCTGGCCGTTCTCGCGGGCAACCACCCGATCCTTTTCGTCGCCAAAGGCGGTGCTGCGAAACCACAGCGCGCCATCGCGCTCGTACAAGTGCCCGGCTTGGCGCAAACGTTCGATGGCGCGATCCACCGCGTCGGATTCGGTCAGGGTACGTTCCGAATACCATTCCTCGTAATCCACCCCGAATTCATGCAAGTCCTGGCGGATGTCGCGGAGGATGGTATCGAGCCCCTGATCGAACACTTCGCGATAGTCCTTCGGGCCCAGCAGCTTCCGCGCCCGGTCGATGACCGCGTCGATGTATTCCTCTTTGTCGCCGCCGCCAGCTTCGTCAGCCGGCAGGTCCGCGAACACCGTCTGTGCGCCGTGACGCAACGCATCGCCGCGATTGCGATGCAGATCGGCGGCGATGTCCCAGACATAATCGCCGCGGTAGCCATTGGCGGGAAACGCAATTTCCTCGCCGCTCAATTCCAGATACCGCAGCCACACGCTGGCGGCAAGAATGTCCATCTGCCGCCCGGCGTCGTTGACGTAGTATTCGCGGTGCACTTCGAAGCCGACGGCGGCCAACAGGTCGGCGACGGTGGCGCCGTAGGCCGCGCCACGGCCGTGACCCACATGCAGCGGACCGGTGGGATTGGCGGATACGAATTCCACCTGCACCCGCTGGCCCGCGCCCAAGGTGCTGCGCCCGTAGCCCTCGGCCAATTCCAGGATATTGCCCAGCACTTCGTGGTACGCGGTCGGGGTCAAAAAGAAGTTCACGAATCCCGGACCGGCAATCTCCGCTTTCGCAAGCAGGTTCGATTCCGGCAGTCCGGCGACGATTTCCTGGCCCAGGTCGCGGGGCTTGCGGCCGACGGCTTTCGCCAGGGTCAGGGCGATATTGCAGGCGAAATCGCCATGGGATTTGTCGCGCGTGCGCTCGATCTGAATCTGCTCCGGAGTGTCCATCGGCAAGCCGCCGCTGTCACGTAGGGCCGCCAGGGACTGAGAGACCAGTTGCTCGAGGTAGTGTTTCATAGGGGTGCAAAAGATACCGGATCGAGGGCGCCAGGAACAGGATGCAGCGCGCTATTATCGCTGCTCGCCGCTGGGTTTCAACCGGCGAATCTAAAACGTATCCACCGGATCGACGTCCAGGGACCAACGCACCGCGCGCGCTTTGGGGAGCGTTTCCAGGGCCGGTGCCAGCGGCGTCAGCAAGCGCTGCAAGCTACTTCGTTCTTCCGCCTGCAGCAGTAACATGGCGCGGTAGCGTCCCTGGCGGCGCTCCATCGGCGCGGGCACCGGCCCGAACATTTCCACGCCCTCGTGTCCGAGTTGGCGCGCGCAGTCGCTCACTTGATCCAAAAACAAGGCGGGCGCGTTCCGGTTGGGCGCCTCGGCGCGAATCAATGCCAGACTGGCAAACGGCGGCAAACGCGTTTCCCGACGCTCTGCCAAGGCCATGCGTGCAAACGCGAGATAGTCCTGGCGTACCAGCGCCTGCAACAGCGGATGGTCCGGATGATGGGTCTGGATCACCACTTCCCCGGGCTGCTCGGCACGGCCAGCGCGGCCGGCGACTTGAATGACCAGTTGCGCCATACGCTCGCCGGCGCGAAAGTCGCTGCTGAACAACCCCTGGTCGGCATCCACTACGCCCACGAGGGTCACTTCCGGAAAATGATGTCCTTTGGTGAGCATCTGGGTGCCCAGCAGGATGCGGCTGGCACCGCTCTGGACACTGGCGAGTTTTTCTTCCAACGCGCCTTTGCGCCGGGTGCTGTCGCGGTCGATCCGGACCACGCCCAGGTCCGGGAAACGTTGGCGCAGGAAACCCTCGAGCCGTTCCGTACCCTGACCGATGGGGCGCAGGTCGACGCTGCCGCACGCGGGACACGCCGGATCCACGGCCCGTTCGGCGCCGCAATGATGGCACCGCAGGCGGCCACTGGTGCGATGCAGCGTCATGTGTGCGTCGCAGCGGTGACATTCCGCGACCCAGCCGCAGTCATGGCACAGTACCGTGGGCGCGAAACCGCGGCGATTGAGAAACAACAGCACCTGGCCGCCGCGCGCGACGTGGGCCGCCATGCGTTGCAACAGATTTTCCGCCAGACCTTCGTGCATGGGACGGCTGCGCACGTCCAGCAGCTCCATGCGCGGATGGACGGCATTGCCGGCCCGCTCGGGCAGTTGCAGCAATCGATATCGGTCCTGCCAGGCGTTGTGCAGACTTTCCAGCGCCGGGGTGGCAGATGCCAGCATCACCGGGATGTCCTCCTGGCGCGCGCGTACAAGCGCCAGGTCACGGGCGGAATAGCGCAGGCCATCCTGTTGCTTGAACGAGTTGTCGTGTTCCTCATCGACGATCATTACCCCGGGCCGCGCCAGGGGCGTGAAAATCGCCGAGCGGGTGCCAAGCACGATCGGCGCCTCGCCGCGTGCGGCAGCGACCCAGGCGTTGAGCCGTTCCTGTTCGTTGCGCCCCGAGTGCAATACCGCCAGCGGCACGGCGAAGCGTTGGCGGAAACGTTGAATCAGTTGCGGCGTCAGACCGATCTCCGGGACCAGCACCAGGGCTTGCCGTCCTTGCGCCAGTGATTGGCTGATAACCTGCAAATAGACTTCGGTCTTGCCGCTGCCGGTGACGCCATAGAGCAGGAACGGCGAGAAGCCGCGCGCGTCGCAGACCTGGGAAACCGCGTCCGCCTGCGCGCCGGTCAAAGGCAACGGCATCTCGGTGCCGGTTCCAGCAGCCGGCACGGCGTCCAGCTCGTGGTACTCGATCCAGTGCTTGGCGCTGAGCGCCCGCAAGGCGCCGCGCCAATCTCCCTCCAGTTCACGCAGCTGTTCGACGGCGGCGCTACCATCGAGATTGCGCAACCGGCTCAGGACTGCGGCTTGACGCGGACTTCTGCCAAGGGTCGCGGAATCGATCGCAGCGCCCTCGGGCGTGAGCCGCCAACGGCCCAGTCTTTCGCCGCGGAAGGGGTGGCCTTGGCGCAGTAATACCGGCAAGGCCGCACTCAACACTTCGCCCAACGGATGGTGGTAGTACTGGCTGGCCCACTGCGCCAGCGCGAGCATGGCAGGCGTAAGCACCGGCTCGGAATCCAGTACGGCGCGGATCGGTTTCAGGCGCTGGGATGGAATTTCCGAGTGATTGGTCGTGCGCACCACGATCCCCACCGATTCGCTGCGCCCGAACGGTACCCGCACCCGAGTGCCCGGCGGTAGCTCCGCCGGTCCGCCGGGGCACGGCAGATAATCGAACACGCGCCGCAGCGGGGACGGAATCGCGACCTGGAAAATGGGACCGGACGGCATGGTGTCGTACTGTACCATCCAGGCGGGGACCGACAGGACAGTGTGCCCTTGTTAGCGGACAAACTTAACGTGATTTATGAGCTGAGACGAACTAACTCGCGAACACTACATTGTATTTACGGGTTATCCACAAAACCTGTGGATAACTCTGTGGATGAACTCTGAAAGGAAATGCTTTGAAGCGGCGGAGCAAGGCTTTGTGACAGAATGGTGAAATTTTAGCCAATTTGAAATTGCTTCGTAATTCAGCCGCTTGCGAGTTTGTTCGGTAAGTGGCGACAATCCGTCTTAAAAATACGCGTATTTTCAAGACGGTTTATGCGGGCTTGTGTATAAATCCCTGACGGCGAAAGCCTAAGGCGCTGTTTTCTGGCCCGTCGGACGCTGGCGGCCGGCATCCGCGGCGACGAAACATGCGGCAGCGGGGGCCGCGCGTGTGCGCCTGCAGCGGTCGGGATGCGACCGCGTCGGAACGCGGTGTTCACATGTACGCTTTGGCTTCTTCGCCGGGATTGGGCAGCCCGGCGATGCGCCAAGCGCCGCGCAGGTCATGACGAAATACGCGGCCGATGCAGTCGTGCTGCAGATGGTTTTCGTGACATACCTGGTGGGCTGAGGGCGGAGAACCGGTTTCGAAGAAATAATCCCGAAGCCAATGCAGGATGCGCCATTGTTCCGGGGTCAGCCCATCGAATCCGCTCTGGTGCGCCATTTGCTCGGCCAGCGCGTGGTTCCACGCTTCGGGGTCTTTCAGGAAACCGTCCCTGTCGAACTCCAATTTCGATTTACGTGCTCCTTGTATACTCATTGCGCTTCTCCTAAGCGACACACTTCCAGATGGCGGGGCGGCTCATGCAGACGCAGCGGCAGGTCTGCCGGGCGAGGGAAGGTCTGTCGTTTCCGGCTGGCGCCGAACCGACCCGCAGTTGCAGTTCTCTGCAGGCTAGCCTGCCTGCGCGCGGCAGCAAGGGCCGCGCACAGGAAAATCAGAGGGATAGTGACAGAAGGGTTAAGAGCGGGGCTGTGGCGTCAAAAAGCTTTCACCGCCTGGATCAGCTTGCTGGCCATGTCCTGGCCGTCCCCGTACAGCATGCGGGTATTGTCCTTGTAAAACAGGGCGTTCTCGATTCCGGAAAAGCCGGTGCCCTGGCCGCGCTTGATTACCACCACGTTTTTCGCCCGATCCACGTCCAGGATCGGCATGCCATAGATCGGGCTTTCCGGGTTACTGCGCGCGACTGGATTGACCACGTCATTGGCGCCGATCACCAGCGCCACGTCGGTGGTCTCGAATTCCGGGTTGATCTCGTCCAAGTCGGCGATCAGGTCGTAGGGCACGCCTGCTTCGGCCAGCAGCACATTCATGTGGCCCGGCATGCGGCCGGCTACCGGATGGATCGCAAAACGCACGGTGACATCCTTCTCCTGTAACTGCTTCGCCAGTTCCCAGATCTTGTGCTGGGCCTGGGCCACCGCCATGCCATAACCCGGTACGATCACCACTTTGTTGGCATAAGCCATCATCACGCCGACGTCGGCCGCGTCGATGGGTTTGAGGCTGCCCTCGACTGCGCTTTCCTCCGCCGCCGAAGTGGCGCCGAAGGAACTGAACAACACGTTGGTGATCGGCCGGTTCATGGCGCGCGCCATCAGCTGAGTCAGCAAGGTGCCCGCTGCGCCCACCACGGTGCCGGCGATGATCATCGCAGCATTGTTGAGCACAAAGCCTTCGAAGCCCACTGCCAGCCCGGTGAGGGCGTTGTACAGGGAAATCACCACCGGCATGTCGGCGCCGCCGATGGGCAATGTCATCAGTACGCCGAACGCCAGAGCCAAGCCGAAGAAAACAAACAGGAAGAACGGATTCTGGCTCACTGTGGCGATGAAGATGCCCGCCACTACCGCGGCTGCGAATACCCCGAGGTTGATCAGCTGCTGGCTGGGAAAGCGCAACGTGCGTTTCATCCAGCCCTGCAACTTGGCAAACGCGATCAGGCTGCCGCTGAACGAAATCGCGCCGATCAACGCGCCCACCATGGCGAGCCAGAGGGCGGCGGCGTCGAACTCGATGCCTTTGACCAATTCCACCGCGGCGATGGCGGCGGCCGCGCCGCCGCCCATGCCGTTGTAGAGGGCGATCATCTGCGGCATGTCGGTCATGGCGACCCGTTTCGCCGAGACGTAGGCCACCGCCGAGCCGATCACGATCGCGGCGATCATGAGGCCGAAATTGGACAGGCCGGGAACAAAGAAAGTGGCGAGAGTGGCCGCGGCCATGCCGGCGCCGGCCCATAGAATGCCGCCGCGCGCGGTGCGCGGCGAACTCATGCGCTTGAGTCCGACGATGAACAGTACGGCGGCAACGAAGTAGACGATCTGGATCAGGCCGCCCATCATTTGTCCCCCTTACTGCTCTTGAACATCTCCAGCATGCGTTCCGTGGCGACGTAGCCGCCCACGGCATTCATGGCAGCGAGCAGCACGCCGAAGAATCCGATTACCTGTTCGGCGGTGGAGTCGGCGTGTCCCAGCGCCACCATGGCCCCTACCAGCACGATGCCGTGAACGAAGTTGGAACCGGACATGAGCGGCGTATGCAAAATGACCGGCACACGGCTGATCACCTCGTAGCCGGTGAACGCCGCGAGCATGAAAATGTAGAGGGCGGTGATGCCTTCGATCATGATCCTTCTCCTTCCACCAACGTGCGGCTCGCTTCGTGCCGGATGTTGCCGTCCCGGGTGAGCGTACTGCCGGCCAAGACTTCGTCGTTCCAATCCGGCGTCAGTTCATTGTTTTCGCCGATCATCAGTGTGAGCAGATTGAACAGGTTACGGGCGTACATCTCACTGGCGTGTACCGGCAGCATGGCGGGAACGTTCAAGGGCGCGTGGATGATGACCCCGTTGTCGTGGCGAATGGTTTCACCCGGCTTGGACAATTCGCAATTGCCACCGCCTTCGGCCGCGAGGTCGATGATTACCGAGCCGGGGCGCATGCGCGCCACCATGTCCGCCGTAATCAACTTGGGCGAGGGACGTCCCGGTATCGCCGCGGTGCTGATCACGGCATTGGCGGCAGCGACGTGATTGGCGAGCATGTCCCGTTCGTGGTGCTTCTCGGCCTCGGTCAATTCGCGTGCGTACCCGCCGTCGGCTTGGGCATCCACGGTGAGTTCCAGGAACTTGGCGCCCAGGGATTGCACCTGTTCCTTGGTGGCTTTACGCACATCGTAGGCCTCGACCATGGCGCCGAGCCGGCGGGCGGTGGCAATGGCCTGCAATCCGGCGACACCGGCACCGATCACCAGCACCTTCGCCGGACGAATGGTACCGGCCGCCGTGGTCAGCATGGGAAAGAACTGCGCCGATAAGTCGGCCGCCATGAGCGCACCCTTGTAGCCGGCGATGTTGGCTTGCGAGGACAATGCATCCATGGACTGGGCGCGGGAAATGCGTGGCACCAGCTCCATCGCCAGGGCGGTGATGTTGCGGTCCCGCAGAAGCTTGACCCGCTCCGGAAACCGGTGCGGCTGCATAAAGCTGATGACCATGGTGCCTTCGCGCAGCTGCCCGATCTCGGCCTCGGTCGGTGGTTGCACTTTGAGCACCACGTCCGCCTGGGCGTAGAGTTCGGCCGCGGAATCCACGAACCGGACCTCGTCGTAGTCGCTGTCGGGGAAGAACGCCGACGCCCCCGCGCCCCGCTCGATCGCGAGTTCGACTCCGGCTTTGCACAGTCGTTCCGCCGCATCCGGTGTTACGGCGACGCGGCGTTCCCCGTCAGCGATTTCTTTGGGTACAGCCACACGTATCGGCATCATGTTCTCCGATTCGATAAAGTATGATTTTTGCGTGGTGGATGGTGCGCCCGGAAGGTTCAAACAACCACTGCAGTCCGAGTCTGGGGCGCCCCGAGCGAGCCGGGATCTGTTTGTTATCCGCGGCGAGCCCTGGCCAAGCCGGCAATGTTAGCGGATTTCAGCCGCCACTGTACATCGCGGGCACCTTGCGAGCTTCGCACCGGCGCCCGTTTTCCCATACTCCGTATGCCGGACGCGGTCAACGGCCGTCCGCTCCGGTTGCCCAACGCCGTATGCCGCTCCAGGCGGATGCGGCTGCAACCGGTTACCCGCAGCGCCGCGAATGGCGCGTGCCTGCGCGCGCCGTAACCTGCTGGTGTCCCCGTAGGGGCCGTGATAATCTTTCAAAAACCGCGACCTATTACCTAAAAGTTTAATAAAGGCCGCATATTCTGAGATTCAACGCGGGGGACAGACGCCCTTCCACGGGCCAACCGAGGAGGATTTGCGTGTACAGCCTCAGCCATCAGGTATTGCGCACCGATGTGTCGGGCATGCCGCTGGAATGGATCGGTTATCAGGATGCCGTGCGGCTGTATCACCTCGAGCAGGTCGCCTACGCGTGCGGCTCCCTGTTATATCGCGTGCATGGCGGGGTCAATGCCAAGACCGGCCTGCGCAGTATTATCGAAGTCAACTCCATCATCGCCACCCATGGCAACAATCACGCGCTCGCAAAAGCCCGCGCCCGCTATGTTCCACCGCTGAACAATCCGGCGCTGTTCAATCGCGACGCCCAGCTGTGCCTGTATTGCGGCGATCGTTTCTCCCATCGCGATCTGTCCCGAGACCATGTCACGCCGTTGAGCAAGGGCGGCGCGGACGGCTGGACCAACGTGGTGACCGCCTGCAAGCGTTGCAATAACCACAAGGCCGGGCGCACGCCGGAGGAAGCGGGCATGCAGTTGCTGGCGGTGCCATTCTCACCGACCCACGCTGAATACATTTATCTGCAGGGCCGCCGGGTGCTGGCCGACCAGATGGAATTTCTGTTGGCGCATTTTCCCCGTACCAGCCCGTTGCACCGCCGGCTGTCGCTGCTGATCTGAGCCACGCCGCGGCACCCGCTTGCGCGTCCTGTATCTCGTCGACGCCAGCATCTACGTTTTTCGCGCCTGGCATTCGGTTCCCAAAACCTTGGCCGATCCCGAAGGTCGTTCGGTGAACGCCGTGTATGGTTTCGGCGGTTTTCTGGTCCGGTTGCTGAACGAAGCGCGGCCGCGACATGCGGCCGTGGTATTCGATGCGAGTCTCACAAGCTCGTTTCGCAACCGCCTGTTGCCGACCTACAAAGCCAATCGTGACCTGCCGCCGGCGAATCTTGAGTGGCAGTTCAAACGATGTCGTCGCCTGGCGCGGGCGGGGGGGTTCGCCACCTTCGCCAGCCGGCGCTACGAAGCCGACGACTTGATCGGGACGCTTGCCAAGCGCGCCCGTACCAAGGGCTACGCCATGGTATACGTCAGCCGCGACAAGGATCTGCTGCAACTGATGCGGGACGGAGACGTTTACTGGGATTTCGCCGCAGAGCGGCGCATCGGCGCCGACCAGGTGCGCGATGTTGTCGGAGTCGATGCCGACCAAGTGGTGGACTGGCTGGCACTCATCGGTGATGCGGTGGACAACGTGCCCGGTGTGCCGGGCATCGGCGCCAAGACCGCGGCCGAGCTCTTGCACCGGTGCGGCGACCTGAATGGCGTGTACGGGCAACTGGGGGAACTGCCGGCTTCGGGCCTGCGCGGCGGCGCACGTTGGGCGCGCTCGCTGGCCGAGTACCGTGCGCAGGTTATGCTGGCGCGTGAGGTGCTGCGGATTCACTGCGAAGCGCCGCTGCGAGTGAGCACGGGCGATCTTGCTTGGCGGGGTGTACGCCACCGCGCCCTCACCCGGCTCTGCAACGAACTCGGTTTTGGCGCCGGTCTGCGTCAGCGGTTGCACGGGGCGGGAGAATGGTAACGGTCTTGACATCGCCGCACTGAAGGTCGCCACGCGCGGTCGAGGCGTGAGTGGTCGCCATAACATCTGCTAAGGTGCGCACATGAGCCAGTGGGATGACATTGCCGCGGCCATTGCTGCGGCGACGGGTACGGCGTATTCGGTGCACTCCAGCGCCCCGGTGGGCGGCGGTTGCATCAACCAAGCCCATCACCTGCGCGGCGATGGCGGCGACTATTTCGTCAAGCTCAACGACGCCGGCGCCCTGGACATGTTCGAGGCCGAAGCGGAGGGCTTGGCGGAGATGAGTGAGGCCGGCGCCATCCGCGCGCCGCGGCCGGTCACCACGGGTGTGGCCGGAACATCGTCGTTCATTGTGCTGGAATATATCGAACTCGGTGGCCGAGCCGATGCCGTCGCGGCCGGTGAACAACTGGCGGCGATGCATCGGCATCGCGCCGACCGCTTCGGTTGGCATCGTGACAATACCATCGGTTCGACGCCGCAAATCAATGTTCGCGAGGACGACTGGCTTACGTTCTGGCGTGAACACCGCCTGGGTTACCAATTGGCGTTGGCCGCCCGCCGCGGCATCGGTCGTCGGGCGGAGAGCCGTGGTGAGCGCTTGATGGACGCGTTCGGCGCGTTGTTCGTCGATTACCAGCCACAACCCTCCCTGCTGCACGGCGATCTGTGGGGCGGCAATGCAGGCGCTGACGAGCAGGGAAATCCGGTAATCTTCGATCCAGCGACCTATTATGGCGATCGAGAAACCGACATTGCCATGACGGAGTTGTTCGGCGGCTTCGGCAGCGGATTCCGCGAAGCCTACGACGCCGCCTGGCCGCTGGATCGCGGCTACGGCGTGCGCAAAACGCTTTACAACCTCTACCACATCCTCAACCACTACAATCTTTTCGGCGGCGGTTACGGCTCCCAGGCCGAGGGCATGATCGACCGTCTGCTGGCCGAGTTGGATTGAACCGTCAACGGCTGCCGCACGCTCGCGCCGGCCAGACAGCCCGTAGGCTGGGTCAAGGACCGCGGTCCGGACCCAACGGATGCCTGTAGGTCGCCGATCCAGCGGTGTTGGGTCCGCTGCTTCGCTGCTTGACCCAACCTACACGGTCGATTTCGCGCACCCCGTGCCAGAGCACCCGTAGGTTGGGTCAAGGACCGGAGGTCCGGACCCAACAAATGCGCGACACGGCATTTCACGCCCGCCGGCCAGAGCACCCGTAGGTTGGGTCAAGGACCGCAGGTCCGGACCCAACAAATGCCGCACGGTCGATTTCGCGAGCGCCGCGCCAGAGCGCCCGTAGGTTGGGTCAAAGACCGGAGGTCCGGACCCAACAAATGCGCGACACGGCATTTCACGCCCGCCGGCCAGAGCGCCCGTCGGTCGGGCGAAGGACCGCAGGTCCGGACCCAACAAATGCCACACGGTCGATTTCACGAGCGCCGCGCCAGAGCGCCCGTAGGTTGGGTCAAGGACCGCAGGTCCGGACCCAACAAATGCCACACGGTCGATTTCGCGAGCGCCGCGCCAGAGCGCCCGTAGGTTGGGTCAAGGACCGGAGGTCCGGACCCAACAAATGCCACACGGTCGATTTCACGAGCGCCGCGTCAGAGCGCCCGTAGGTTGGGTCAAGGACCGCAGGTCCGGACCCAACAAATGCCACACGGTCGATTTCACGAGCACCGCGCCAGAGCACCCGTAGGTTGGGTCAAGGACCGCAGGTCCGGACCCAACAGGTTCGACACGGCCGCTTTCGTGCGCCCGCACCAGCTAGTCTGTAGGTTGGGTCAAGGACCGGAGGTCCGGACCCAACAGATGCCCGGAAACCGGGCATGCCATGCACCCTACGCGGTGCGCCCGTGGTGAACGTCGGTTCGCCGTCGTGGAGGAAAGAGACCGATCGTGAATATGACCTATGACTTGCTGGTAGTAGGTTCCGGCCCGGGCGGCCAGGCGGCGGCGATAAGCGCCGCCAAGCTCGGCCGGCGGGTTGCGCTGATCGAGCGCAAGCCGTATCTCGGTGGCGTCAGTCTGCAGACCGGTACCATCCCCAGCAAAGCGCTGCGCGAAGCGGCCTTCCTGGTGTCGCGCTTTGCCGCCAAGGGGATGCGCGAGGCCCTGTACCGCAAGTTCGATCTGAGCGCGGACTTTCTCGCCGAGGCGATCGAGCGCAAGAACACGGTGGTCGACAACAAAGAGTCGGTGCTTCTCGGCCGCTTGCTGCAGCACGGTATTACCATCATTCCGGGCGAAGCATCCTTCGTCGATCCGCATACCCTGCGCGTGCGCACGCGCACCGGCAGCGAAGAAACTTTGAGCGCCGCGGTGATCGTCCTGGCGACCGGTTCACGCCCGCGCCGCCCGGCCGACGTGCCATTCGACAAGGAACGGGTGCTGGATTCCACTTCCATCCTGAATATGCGCCGCCTGCCGCGCAGCATGCTGGTGATCGGCGGCGGCGTGATTGCGTGCGAATTCGCCACCATGTTCGCGCCCCTGGGGGTCAAGGTGACTTTGATCGATCACCACCGCCAACCGCTGGCGTATCTCGACCAGGACATCGCCGGACGCCTGGTGGACCAGATGTTGGACATGGGCTTGAGCTTGCAGTTGGAAACCCGGGTTGCGGAAATCAAACGCCTGGGCCCGACCGTCGAGCTGCGCACCGACACCGGCGAGCGCCACAACGCCGATTGTCTGCTGTACGCCATGGGCCGCGAACCGAACTACAACAGTCTAGGCATCGAGCATGCGGGCTTGCTGGCCGACGACAACGGCTGGGTGCGCATCAACCAGGACCAGCAGACCGCGGCGGCCCATATCTATATTATCGGCGACCTGGCCGGAGCCCCGGCGCTCGCCTCGACGGCCATGGAGCAGGGGCGTCGGGTCGCGCAGCATGCATTTGCGGCAGCCGGTGCCGAATGCGCCGCACCGTTGCCCATGGCCATTTATACCATTCCCGAGTTGTCCTATATCGGGGAGACCGAACGTCAGCTCACCGAGCGTCAAGCCCAGTACGTGGTCGGTGTGGCGGAATTCGCCGACACTGCCCGCGGCCAGATCATCGGCGATTACCGGGGCATGCTGAAGCTCCTGGCGGAGCGTCCGAGCGGCCGGATCCTTGGGGTTCACATCATCGGCGAAGCAGCCAGCGAGCTGGTGCACGTCGGACAGATGGCCATGGCGTGCGGCAGCCCCGTGGATGCGCTGGCGTCGAACGTCTTCAATTACCCGACCCTGGCCGAGTGCTATCAGGCCGCCGCGCAGGCTTGCAGCGACCAATTGAGGGCCTGACCGAGACGCCAAACCTGTAGGTAACCGCCTTGATTCGAAAGGGATTCGAGCGCTGCAGCTGGTCTTTCCATAGCGTTGGGGTTCCGCTACAATGGCCGGCCGGATTTCGCACAGCTTGAATGCCGAAAACCGGGGCTGCCACAGTAAGCAGCTCCCCGGCATTTGGCGTGGGCGCAGTACGGAATCGCGAGTCGGGACGCGGCGGCGTTGCCGACCGCGCGCCCAACAGCGTCCGGGTCTTGCTTGCGATCAGGAGGGAGCCGTCGGCATCGAAGGCGAGGGAATCGCAGCACAAAGCCAATCCGCGGTCCCGTCCGGACGCCGCGGAGTAGTAGTCGAGAGGCGCTTATGACGAACCAGATCTCCAAGCCGAACCGTTACGGACTGCCGAAGAAGCAAGGTCTGTACGATCCCGCTTTCGAGAAGGAAAACTGCGGTGTCGGTTTTGTCGCCGATATCAAGGGCCGCGCCAGCCACCAGATCGTGCGCGACGCCGACCACATCAACCGGCGCATGGTCCATCGCGGCGCCTGCGGCTGCGAGACCAATACCGGCGACGGTGCCGGCATGCTGACTACACTGCCGCACAAGTTCCTGGCCAAGATCGCCAAGCAGGATCTGGGTGTAACCCTGCCTGAGCCGGGCCGCTATGCCGCGGGCATCGTGTTCCTGCCCATGGATGAGCCCGAGCGAGCACCGTGCCGCGAGGCGGTCGAACAGTTCGCCGCCGAGCAGGGTTTGCAAGTACTCGGCTGGCGGGTGGTGCCGGTGGATGCGGACAATGCAGACATCGGCCCCACGGCGCGTGCCGCCATGCCCTATATCGAGCAATTGTTCGTCGCTGCCGCCGACGGCGTCGAAGGCGATGCCTTGGAGCGCCAGCTGTATCTGATTCGCAAGCGCGCCACCCATCGCCTGCGCAATGACCAATCCCTGCGCCAGCGGGAGATGTTCTACGTCTGCACCCTGTCCACCAAAGTGCTGGTGTACAAGGGCATGCTCAATCCCGACCAGGTCACGCGCTTCTACGCCGATCTCAACGATCCGGACTACGAAACCCACCTGGCGATGGTGCATGCGCGTTTCTCGACCAATACCTTCCCTTCCTGGGACCGCGCGCAACCGAACCGGTTCATGAGCCACAACGGCGAAATCAACACGCGCCAGGGCAATATCAATTGGATGCATGCCCGGGAAGGCGTGGCCAAGAGCGATTTGTTCGGCGACGAATTGGAAAAGGTGTTCCCGGTGATCGAGCCGGAGACATCCGATTCCGGCGCCTTCGACAACACCCTCGAATTCCTGCTCATGAACGGCCGTTCGTTGCAGGAAGCGGTGATGATGATGATCCCGGAAGCCTGGCAGAACGACGCCGGCATGTCCGAGGCAAAGCGCAATTTCTACGAATACAACTCGGCGCTGATGGAACCCTGGGACGGCCCCGCGTCCATCGTTTTCACAGACGGCCATTACATCGGCGCGGTGTTGGACCGTAATGGGCTGCGCCCGAGCCGCTATTACCTTACCCACGACGACAAGGTCATCATGGCGTCCGAGGTGGGCGTGCTGGAAGTGGATCCCGCCAACGTCAAGGCCAAGGGCCGCTTGCAGCCGGGCAAGATGTTCCTGCTCGACTTCGAGCAGGGCCGCATGATTCCCGACGAAGAGCTCAAGCACGATTTCGCCAGCCGCCAGCCCTACGGCCAGTGGCTCGAAAACCAGCGCATCCTGATGGCGCAGCTGCCGGTGAAGGAAGAGCCCCACGGCTTCGACCCCGACAGTCTGCTGCCGCGGATGCAGGCCTTTGGTTACACCACCGAAACCATGCAGTTCATGTTGCTGCCTTTGGTGCGCGAGTTGCGCGACCCGGTGGGTTCCATGGGTAACGACCAGGCGCTCGCTTGCCTTTCCGACAAGCCGCGCATGCTTTACGACTACTTCAAGCAGTTGTTCGCGCAAGTGACCAATCCCGCCATCGACTCCATTCGTGAAGAAGTGGTCATGACGCCTGGAATGCTTCATCGGTCCGGAAGGCAATCTGCTGGAAACCGGCGAAGGCCGAGCCCATCGTCTGCAGCTACCGCACCCGATTCTCACGAACGAAGAGCTGGCGGCCCTCAAGCATATCGACCATCGCGGCTGGAAGGCCCAGACCATCGATATCACCTACGCCAGAGCCGAAGGCAAAGCCGGTCTCACCAAGGCTTTGCAACGCATCTGCGACGAAGCCTCGCAAGCCATTGCCGATGGCTACAGCCTGGTGGTGTTGAGCGATCGTCAGATCGACGCCGACCGGGTCGCCGTCAGTTCCCTGCTTGCGGTGGGCGGCGTGCACCACCATCTGGTAGGCCGTCACGAACGTACCCAGATCGGCATCGTGCTCGAATCCGGCGAAGCGCGGGAAGTGCACCAGCACTGTTTGCTGATCGGCTACGGCGCCGACGCCATCAACCCGTATCTGGCTTTCGAAGCACTATGGCAGGCGCAGCGCGATGGCTTGCTGTCCGGAGAGAAATACGACGATGACGAAAAGATCGTCGCCGCCTATCGCAAGGGTGTGGCCAAAGGCATGCTCAAGGTGATGGCGAAAATGGGCATCTCCACCCTGCAGTCCTACAAAGGCGCGCAGATTTTCGAAGCGGTGGGTCTGGCCGAGGATGTCATCGAGCGCTGTTTCACCGGCACGCCGAGCCGGGTCAAGGGCGCCGGATTCGATGTGCTCGCTGAAGAAGCATTGCGTCGCCATGAATTGGGCTACCCCACCCGCGAAGAAGTACGGGTGGCGGTGTTGCCCAATCCCGGCGATTTTCACTGGCGCGCCCAAGGCGACCGCCACATGTGGGATCCGGTGTCCATCGCCGATCTGCAGGTGGCCGCCCGCACCAATGACGAAGGCGCCTACTGGCGCTTCTCCCAGCACGCCAACCGCCAGGCGCGGCATTGCACCTTGCGTGGTTTGATGAAGTTCAAGGAAGGCGCCAACGGTGGGCCCATACCTTTGGAAGAAGTGCAGCCGGAGAGCGAGCTCGTCAAGCGCTTCGCCACCGGCGCCATGAGCTTCGGTTCCATTTCGGCGGAGAGCCACGAGACGTTGGCCGTAGCCATGAACCGCATGGGCGGTAAGTCCAACACCGGCGAAGGCGGCGAAGATCCGCTGCGATTTCAGCCGCTGGATAACGGCGATTCCAAGCGTTCGGCCATCAAGCAGGTGGCTTCGGGCCGCTTCGGCGTCACCATCTGGTACCTGGCCAACGCCGATGAAATCCAGATCAAGATTTCCCAGGGCGCCAAGCCCGGCGAAGGCGGCGAACTGCCCGGCCGCAAAGTGGACGAAACCATCGCCCGTATCCGGCACTCGACGCCGGGGGTCGGTCTGATCAGTCCGCCGCCGCACCACGACATCTATTCCATCGAAGATATGGCGCAACTGATCCACGATCTGAAAAACGCCAACCCCAAGGCCCGCATCAGCGTCAAGCTGGTCTCGGAAATGGGGGTAGGCACAGTGGCATCGGGGGTGACCAAAGCCAAGGCCGACCACATTGTGATCGCCGGCCATGACGGTGGCACCGGCGCTTCGCCGCTGACTTCCATCAAGCATGCAGGTCTGCCGTGGGAGCTGGGCGTGGCCGAAACCCACCAGACGCTGGTCATGAACGATTTGCGCTCGCGGGTGGTGATCCAGACCGATGGCCAGCTCAAGACCGGCCGGGATGTGGCCATCGCCGCGCTGCTTGGCGCCGAAGAATTCGGTTTTTCCACTGCGCCGCTGGTGACCCTCGGTTGCATCATGATGCGCAAGTGTCATCTCAACACCTGCCCGGTTGGCATCGCCACCCAGGACCCGGAGCTGCGCCGCAAGTTCAGCGGCAAGCCCGAACACGTGGTCAACTACCTATTTATGGTGGCCAAGGACCTGCGCCGGATCATGGCGGATCTCGGTTTCCGCACCATGGACGACATGATCGGCCGCGTCGATGCGCTGGAGATGGAAGGCGATGTCGAACACTGGAAGGCGCAGGGCCTGGATCTGAGCGCAATTCTGTATCCGGCGCAAAAACCCCACGAGGAAGTGCAGACTCACGCCACCCTGGCCCAGGATCACGGGTTGGAGTTTGCCTTGGACAACCAGCTCATCGAATTGGCCAAGCCGGCGCTGGAGAAGGGCGAACGGGTGCGAATCGATCTGCCGGTGATCAACACCAACCGCGTGGTCGGCACGACACTGTCCCATGAGATCGCCAAGAAGTGGGGTGCGGATCTGTTGCCGGAGGACACCATCCACATCAAGTTGCGCGGTTCCGCCGGTCAGAGCCTGGGCGCCTTTCTCGCCAAGGGCGTCACTATCGAAGTGGAAGGCGACGCCAACGATTATGTCGGCAAGGGTCTTTCGGGTGGCCGCGTGGTGATCTATCCGCCCAAGGAGAGCAGTTTCATTGCCGAAGAAAACGTCTTGATCGGCAATGTGGTGCTCTACGGCGCGACCGCCGGCGAAGCCTTCTTCCGCGGCGTTGCCGCCGAACGCTTTGCCGTGCGCAACAGCGGCGCACGTGCGGTCGTGGAAGGCGTGGGGGATCATGCCTGTGAATACATGACCGGCGGCCGGGTCGTGGTGCTCGGGCCCACCGGCCGCAACTTCGCCGCCGGCATGAGCGGCGGTATCGCTTACGTGTGGGATCACGACGGCCAATTCGCCACCCGTGCCAACCGCGCCATGGTGGAATTGGAAACCCTGGAAGCCGAAGCCGACATCGAAGAACTGCGCGATTTGGTCGAGCGTCATCAGCGCTACACCGGTTCGGCAGTGGCCGAGCGGCTGCTAGCCGATTGGGATACCGCGCTGTCGCAGTTCGTGAAAGTGATGCCGACCGATTACAAGCGCGTATTGCGCGAACGCAAGAAGCAGCAGGCGGCGGCTTGAGCCGCCCCTGCTTTCTCATCAGCTGGATTCTTTCATGGGCAAAATAACAGGCTTCAAGGAATTTCCGCGCCAGACGGAACCGTATCGCGATCCCATCGCACGTTTGCAGGACTTCGGCGAAATCTATTCCGAGCACGACTGGGCGCATTTGCAGACCCAGGGTGCCCGCTGCATGGATTGCGGCGTGCCGTTTTGCCAGTCCGACAACGGCTGTCCAATCGACAACCTGATACCGGAGTGGAACGACTTGGTCTACAACGGGCGATGGCGCGACGCGCTCGACCGTCTGCACAAGACCAACAACTTCCCCGAGTTCACCGGCCGGGTCTGCCCGGCACCTTGCGAGGGTTCCTGCGTGCTCGGCATCACCGACCCGGCGGTTACCATCAAGGACATCGAGCACGCGATCATCGATCATGGTTTCGAACAGGGCTGGGTGCAGCCGCAGCCGCCCCAGAGCCGTACCGGCAAGAAAGTCGCGGTGGTCGGTTCCGGACCGGCGGGACTTGCAGCCGCGGCGCAGCTCAACAAGGCCGGTCACCAGGTCACGGTTTACGAGCGCGAAGACCGTATCGGTGGCCTGCTCATGTATGGCATCCCCAACATGAAACTGGACAAGACGCTGGTGGAACGGCGTGTCGAGCTGTTGCGCCAGGAAGGCGTCGAATTCGTCGTCAACGCCGATGTCGGTAATGACGTGCCCCTCGAGCAGGTGCGCAAGGATCACGACGCCGTGCTGCTGACCACTGGCGCCACCAAGCCCCGCGATCTGGATATCCCTGGCCGAGCGCTGAACGGCGTGCATTTCGCCATGGAGTTCCTGACCGAGAACACCCGGAGTCTGTTGGACTCCGGGCTCGCGGACGGCCACTACATTTCCGCCAAAGGTAAGCGGGTGATCGTCATCGGCGGCGGCGACACCGGTACCGACTGTATCGGCACTTCCATGCGCCACGGCTGTACTTCCATGGTCAATTTCGAGTTGTTGCCCCAGCCGCCGGCGCAGCGGGCACCGGACAACCCCTGGCCCACCTGGCCGCGGATCTTCCGGGTCGATTACGGGCACCAGGAAGCCAGCGCCAGGTTCGGCAAGGATCCGCGCGAGTACTGCATCCTGACCAAGGAGTTCGTCGACGACGGCAACGGCAACGTCAAAGGCGTGCGCAGTGTGCAGGTGGAATGGACCCGCGACGAAGACAGCGGTCAATGGAGGATGCAGGAAATACCCGATTCGGAGCACATCTGGGAAGCGGACCTGGTGCTGCTGGCGTTGGGTTTTCTTGGGCCTGAGCACTATATATCGGAAGCTGCCGGGCTGGAACTGGACCCGCGCAGTAACTACCAGGCCGAATACGGCCGCTACGCCACCAGCGTTGAGGGTGTGTTCGCCGCCGGCGACTGCCGCCGCGGCCAGTCCCTGGTGGTATGGGCCATCAATGAAGGCCGCGAAGCAGCGCGGGAAACCGACCGCTATTTGATGGGCGCCACCGACCTGCCGTAACCTCGATCAATGGCGTAGGTTGCGTCAAGGCCGCAGGCCGGACGCAACGCTTGTGCGGGCGCGTTGCGAACGATGGGTCCGCTGCGCTTGACCCATCCTACGGGTGCCACCGACCTCCCGAAACCTCGATCAACGGTATCGGTCGGATCACGACCGCGGGCCGGATCCAACGCTTGCGCCGATTCGGACGCGTTGCGAACGATGGGTCCGCTGCGCTTGACCCATCCTACGGGCGCCACCGACCTCCCGAAACCTCGATCAACGGCATCGGTCGGGTCACGGCGGCGGGCCGGACTCAATGCTCGCGCCGACGCGGGCGCGTTGCGAACGATGGGTCCGCTGCGCTTGACCCATCCTACGGGTGCCACCGACCTCCCGAAACCTCGATCAACGGCATCGGTCGGGTCACGGCGGCGGGCCGGACTCAATGCTCGCGCCGACGCGGGCGCGTTGCGAACGATGGGTCCGCTGCGCTTGACCCATCCTACGGGTGCCACCGACCTCCCGAAACCTCGATCAACGGCATCGGTCGGGTCACGGCGGCGGGCCGGACTCAATGCTCGCGCCGACGCGGGCGCGTTGCGAACGATGGGTCCGCTGCGCTTGACCGATCCTACGGGCGCCACCGATTTCCCGAAACCTCGATCAACGGCGTAGGTTGCGTCAAGGCCGCAGGCCGGACGCAACGTCGGTGCTATTGTCCCTCGGCCAAGCGGCGCGCCGCGATATTGCGGATATCGGCGTACTCGTCTTCGGCCAATTTTTTCAGGGTCTGTCGGTCAGTGTTGTAGGCGCGCGCCACTTCCAGGCGGATATCCGCGGCAGGGTCCGAGGCCAAGGTTCGCAATACCGCGGCCGGTACGTATTCGAAGCGCGCAACGACGCTGCGCACGGCGATGTCGGCGTCGCGGGTCATGACCATGAATACCGACTCTGGCGTGCTCAAGTTGGTGGCCACTTTGATTTTGACTTCCTGACGCGGGTCGGTCGCCAGTGCCGCAAGCACATCGGACGGCGTCCGGCGATTCTCCGCCACTGCGGCACGCACTCGCCAATCCTGATCCTGGGACAGGGCGCGCATGGTTTGCGCATCGCTCGCCGGTGCGCCGGCGCTGCGGATGCGCTCGCTGACGTCCGCCGGGTGCGCACTCGATGCCGCCAGCATGCACATGCCGGCAAGCCACAGCGCCGCTACGTGCAGTTTCAACATGTGTCACCCCATCCGTTGCGTTCGTCGGCTGCGGTATCGCTCACCGCGGGCCTGTATTACATGGTCCGCCAAGCCTAACCGGTTCCGGCGGTATCGGAAAATCCAGATTGCCCCAGTGTCGCACGGCATCGGCGCAGGCCGGGTGGCGGCGTTGGAACCGTCGCGCGCGGCGAGCGACACCCCTGAGCGGAGCCTGCGCCGGCGCCATCCCCCAGGCGGGTCGCGTGCGGCGCCGGGGGCCGAAGCCCTGCACAATTGCCGCTTTGCTAATCGGGTATAGGTGCGCTGCGCATCGGCAGGGCGTGGATTTTGTACCACCCTAGACGGGTACCGGAGAGACCGAATCAAAAGGGCGGTGCGGAATGTCGGTGCGAGGTGGGCTGTTGGGAATTGTGATTTCGATTGGCGTCGCAGCATGTGGGGATAGTGCCGATTTACCGGTATTGGCCGGTACGGGTCCCGATCCTGCTCTACCCGCGCCCGAACACAGCCTCATACCCACCGTGAACATCGCCCCGGCCACCGGCTGGCCCGAGGGCGAGAAACCGGTATCGGCCCCGGGAACGCAAGTTAGCGCGTTCGCATCCGGTTTGGACCACCCGCGCTGGATTTACGTATTGCCAAATGGCGACGTGCTGGTAGCCGAGACCAATGCCCCGGCGAGACCGGACAACGCGCGCGGACTGAAAGGATGGGCGATGAAAAAAGCGATGACGCGCGCCGGCGCTGGCGTGCCCAGCGCCGATCGCATTTCCCTGCTGCGCGACACAGACGGCGATGGCGTCGCCGACCTCCACGCGGTATTGCTCGACCATCTGCACTCACCGTTCGGCATGACTTTGATCGACGACAAATTCTACGTCGCCGACACCGATGGGATCCTGCGTTTTCCGTACCGGGAAGGACAATTGCGGATCAGCGCTTCCGGCACCAAGGTCACGGACCTGCCCGGCGGTCCGATCAACCATCACTGGACCAAGAACCTGATCGCCAGCCCCGACGGTGGCAAACTCTATGTGGCCATCGGTTCCAACAGCAACGTCGGCGAGAACGGCATGGATGTGGAGGAGGAACGCGCCGCAATTTGGGAAGTCGACCCCAACTCTGGTGAACATCAGGTATTCGCTTCCGGCTTGCGCAATCCGGTGGGCATGGCATTCGAGCCGGAAAGCGGAACGTTATGGACAGTGGTCAACGAACGCGACGAATTGGGTAGCGACCTGGTACCCGATTACCTGACCGCTGTACACAAGGGAGATTTTTTCGGTTGGCCCTATAGCTATTTCGGCCAGCACGTCGACCGCCGGGCCGCCCCCCAGCGTCCTGATCTGGTCGCGCAGGCAGTGGTGCCCGACTACGGCCTGGGCCCGCACACGGCGTCTTTAGGACTCGCAAATTCCTTGGGCAATACCTTGCCCGCCCGTTTCAATCACGGCATGTTCGTTGGTCAGCACGGCTCCTGGAATCGCAAGCCGCGCAGCGGATATAAGGTCATATTCGTACCCTTCGTCAACGGAAAACCTGCCGGCGAGCCGACGGACATATTGACCGGTTTCGTAGACGCCGAAGGTCACGCAAGGGGACGGCCGGTGGGCGTCGCCATCGATAGCCAAGGAGCGCTGCTGGTGGCAGACGATGTCGGGAACTCAATCTGGCGGGTAACTACCGCCACCCAGCCAGCGCAGTAATGCGAATCCATTGCTCACGCTTGCCCGGTGGCTGGCGTTCGTCGGGTTGCCGCCCTAGGCTGTAGTAAACGCGCGCTACGAGCTCGGCGCCGTGGCGGAGGCGGTCATGTTCATCAGCGCTCTCGAATTGTTCAAGATCGGCATTGGACCTTCCAGTTCCCACACCATGGGGCCCATGGTGGCGGCGGCGGATTTCCGCACTCGGATCGAACGCTGGCGCGCGAGTGAGCCCGATGCTGAACCAGCGGGCCTGCGTTGCGTACTCAAAGGTTCGTTGGCCTACACAGGCAAAGGTCACGCCACCGACCGTGCCATCACCCTCGGATTGAACGGTTACGCGCCGAGTGATCTGGCCGAGGTGGATGTCAACGGGTTGGTGGCGTCACTGCAGCGCCGCCGGAACATCGAGTTGCCGAGTAAAGGCGCGCTGGCGTTCGACGCCGAACGCGACATCGTCTTCGACCGCGGTCAGTCTTTGCCGGAACATCCCAACGGCATCATATTCGAGTTGTTGGATATCGATCACAACGTGCTGCTTACTGAAACCTATTTCTCCATCGGCGGCGGATTCATCAATACGTTGGCGCAAATCGGCAAGCTGCAAGCACCGCTCCAGTTGCAGATCGGTGACGATGCGCCGTTCGGCTTCGACTCGGCAAAAGCGATGTTGACCATGGCCCGGGAGAGCGGCCTTTCCATTGCGCAAATGAAGCAGCACAACGAAGTGGTGCGCCGCCCGGTGCAGGAATTGAATCAGGGTCTCGATGCCATTTGGCGCGCCATGCGCATCTGCATCGAGCGGGGTCTCGATACCCAGGGCGAGTTGCCGGGTGGACTGCACGTACAGCGCCGCGCCATGGCACTGTACGCTCAGCTGCGCGAGCATCCGGCGCAAGCGGACATGAACGACTGGTTGTGCGCGTATGCCATGGCGGTCAACGAAGAAAACGCCGCTGGTCGCATGGTGGTTACGGCACCGACCAACGGCGCGGCCGGCGTGATCCCCGCGGTTCTTTATTACTGGGTCGAGCATCATAATGGCACCGCCGAACAGGTGCGCACGTTTTTACTTACCGCGGCTGCAATCGGCGGACTGATCAAGCACCTCAGTTCTATTTCCGGCGCCGAAGTGGGTTGCCAGGGCGAAGTGGGTTCGGCCGCTGCAATGGCTGCGGCGGGACTTTGCGCCGTACAGGACGGCACGCCGCTGCAGGTGGAAAACGCCGCCGAAATCGCGCTCGAGCATCACTTGGGGATGACGTGCGATCCGGTCGGCGGTCTGGTGCAAGTGCCGTGTATCGAGCGGAACGGTTTCGGCGCCATCAAGGCATATACGGCTGCGTCCCTGGCACGCCGCGGCAGCGGCCAGCATTTCATGCCCTTGGACAATTGCATCGCAGCAATGAAGCAAACCGGCCAGGAAATGTCGGACAAATACAAGGAAACGTCCCAGGGCGGCCTGGCGGTAAGTTTCACCGAATGTTAATCGCCGCACCTGATGCGGGAGCAGGTGCGGCTACCAAGCCCCGACGTGAAACGGTTTGATCTGGAAATAAGCGCTAATACCAGATCTCAGGGTAACGGCGCGAGGCCGGGATATTGTTCACCAGCAGCGCTACCAGCAGCATGATCACCGGGCCGATCGTAGCCGGAATCAGCACATACCAGAAACCCAGATGATGAATGACCGGTGAGCCGATCACCGCAATCAACGCGGTGGCGCCGCCGGGAGGATGCAGGGTGCGGGTGAGATGCATCAGTGCGATCGCGGTTGCGACGGCCGTGGCTTCCGCAACCCATGGGAAAGGGTGCAACAGCTTCCAGGCGATGACACCGACGATGGCCGAGACCACATGGCCGCCGACCAGGTTGCGCGGTTGCGCCAACGGGCTGCGGGGCGCGCCGTAGGCGAGCACCGCCGAGGCGCCGAACGAGCCGATCACCAGGGTCAGGTCACTGCCCGACAACCAGTACTGGTTGATCGTCGCCACTGCGCCGATGCCGAAAAACGCGCCGAGCCAGGACCAGAAGATTTCGCTGTTGTTGACCCGTGGAGGACTACCGCGGGTGGTGCCGCGCATTTTTTTGAAGTATTCACGCAGGCTCACAACAAACCCTCCAGGTGGCAGGCGTCGAGAAAGTCTTTTCGCAACAGCAACCCAAGCAGTTTCCCCTGTTCGTCGACCACCGGCATGCTGCGCCCATCGTGGGCATGAAAAGCACTGACGATATCGGCGAAGCTGGCGTCGCGCGAAAGAGTGATCACCTTGGGAGTCATTGCCGTGCGCACCGGCGTCTCATGACAGCGATGGCTGAAGCCGTCGATATCAGTCACCAGGCGCAGCAGCAATTGCAGAAAAGTGTCGGCCTGCAGGCGCCGCAGAAAATCGGTTTCAGTGAGCATGCCGATGACACGGTGGTCGGCGTCCACCACAGGCAGACTTTTAAGGCCCTGCTGCGCCATAGTCGCCGCCGCTTTGTCCAATGGCAGCTCGGGGTCC
The DNA here is from genome assembly GCA_963773585.1 of uncultured Gammaproteobacteria bacterium. GTDB lineage: Bacteria > Pseudomonadota > Gammaproteobacteria > JASBUN01 > JASBUN01 > CAVXJN01. Next base: position 330,775 of record CAVZBR010000004.1, on the reverse strand, counting down.
AGGGGTTCGATACCGATTCGCATCATCTGCTCGGCACTCAGGTTGCTGAACACCCGTTCCAAGGCGTGGCGGTGCGCGAGGTGATACACCAGACGGAAGTCTTCGGTGCTGATGTCTAGGTAGCCGGGTATATGCTGCATGGCGTCGAGGATGTCCTCGTCGGTCAATTCCAGTTCCGGGACATCATCGTCGGCGGCGTGTAAGGACTTGGGGTCGAATTCTGCGTCGTTGGTCATGGCTCGGTTCCGGGGGCTCGGCCGAACAGCGGCAAAGCCCGCAAATTACATGCATCTAAAATACATCTATTGTAAATGATTTGCCGCACGCAGGCGATGGACAAAGCCGCACGCTCGATTGCAACACCCTCTGTCCGTTGACGTGCGGCGTGCGGGTAACGACAGCAGCACCTCAGCTCCAGCCCTGCAGATGCTTGCCCACCAACTCGGCGAGAAAAGCGATATGGACCGGTGTGTCATTGAGCGCCGGGATGTAACGATACGAGCCACCGCCGGCTGCCTGGAACAGCTCGCGGTTTTCCTGATCGATCTCCTCCAAAGTCTCCAGACAATCGGCGGAAAAGCCGGGCGACAGTACGTCTACACTTTTCAGGCCTTGTTTGCCCCAGGCTTTGAGCGTTTCGTCGGTGTAGGGTTTGAGCCATTCCTGGGGCCCAAAGCGGGATTGAAACGCCATCTGCCACTGATCGGGGTCGAGCTCGAGTTCGTCTGCGACCAGGCTTGCCGTGCATTGGCATTGCGCCTGATACGGGTCGCCAGCGTCGACGTAGCGCTGCGGCAAGCCGTGGAACGAGAACAGCAGTTTGTCCCCTTTGCCGTTGGCCTGCCAGTGGTCCCGAATACTTTGCGTCAAGGCGCCGATGTAACCGGGTTCGCGCCAATATTCATTTACCGTGCGCAGTTCCGGAATCACCCGCCAGCGCCTCAATACATCGCCGACCGCGTCGATGGTCGAAGCGGTGGTCGTCGCCGAATACTGCGGATACAACGGCAACACCAGCACGCGCCGGGCGTTGTGTTGCCGCAGCGTCTCAAGGCCTTCGCGAATGGACGGGTTGCCGTAGCGCATGGCAAGCGCCACTTTGACGGGGCCGGCGATGCGGTCGTCCAGCGCCGCCTGCAATTCACTCGCTTGGCGTTTGGAAATCGCCAGCAACGGTGAGCCGGCCTCGGTCCACACCTTGGCATACGCGCGCGCCGCTTTCGCGGGACGCAGCCGCAGGATGACCCCGTGCAGCGCAGGCCACCAGATCCAGCGGGACTGTTCGATTACTCGCGGGTCCCACAGAAATTCGCCCAGGTAGCGCACCAGCGCTTGTTTGGTCGGCGCATCCGGCGTTCCGAGATTGGTCAGCAGCACACCAGTGCACGAAGGTCGGTCTGCTAGACTGGGCTCTGGCTCGTAGCGCATTACGGGCTCCCTGTTGGACGGCACGCCCGAGTATACCGGCAGCGCGCAACCGGGTCAGTCATGATTCAAAATACGGAGACCACATGCGGGGCGTTTTTCTCGACCTGGAGTCGGTGAGTACCGGGGATCTGCTGCTGGCGTCGCTGGAAAGCGCACTGCCGGATTGGAATTTTCATCCGGCCACCGATGCGCGTCAGGTAGCCTCGCGCATCGAAGGCTGCGACGTCGTAGTCAGCAACAAAGTCGTGTTGGATGCGGACACGATCCTGGGCGCAGGGGCGTTGCGGTTTATCTGCGTTGCCGCCACCGGTACCAACAACATCGACCTGAAGGCAGCACGCCAGCGTAACGTTACGGTCAGCAATGTCGTCGGTTATGCCACGCCTGCTGTGGTCCAGCATGTGTTCGGATTGTTGCTCGCCCTTTCGACGCGCCTGATCGACTACGACCACTGGATACACGAAGGCAATTGGCAGCGCAGCGAGCAGTTTTGCAGCCTGGCCTTCCCCATTCGGGAGCTGAGCGGCAAGGTGATGGGGATCGTCGGCTACGGTGAACTCGGCCGCGCCGTCGCTCATGTTGCACAGGCGTTCGGTATGCAAGTGCTGGTAGCGCAGCGCCCGGGCAGCGACGCCCCCGCGGCTAACCGCGTGCCTCTCGAAGCGCTATTGCCGCAGGTCGACGTGCTGAGCCTGCATTGTCCCTTGACCGCCGAGACCCGGAATCTGATCGGTGCCCGGGAGCTGGCGATGATGAAAGCCGATGCGGTGCTGATCAATACCGCCCGCGGCGGCATTGTCGAGGAGGCTGCGCTCGCCGATGCCTTGCGCCGCGGCCGTTTGGGCGGTGCCGGGATTGACGTACTGAGCCGCGAGCCGCCCCGCGACGGCAATCCGCTGTTGCAGGAGCCACCGCTTCCGAACCTGATCGTCACACCGCACACAGCCTGGGCCAGTTGCGAATCGCGTCAGCGCATGATCGAGGAAGTGGCCGCAAACGTGCGCGCCTTCATTACGGGCAGGCCGCGCAACGTAGTCACCTGAGAAGCGCTCAAGTCTTGCGCAAGGTCTGCAATGGCGGCTGGCGCAGCACTTGGCGCGTACCGATGATGCCCGCCAATCCAACGCCGAGGCCGCCGCCCAACATTCCGGCCAGCCACCATAGCGGCCGCAGTGTGAACGGCAGATCCAGCAGCTGCGTGGCGACCATGTAGGCGGCCAGCGTCGCCCCGAACGCTGCCAGCAGTCCGGCCAATATGCCGATGATCACGAATTCACTTGCCACGCCCAGCACCAGGCGACGTCGCGACGCACCCAGGGTACGTAGAATCGCCCCTTCCCGCAGACGTTCGTCCTGGGTGCCCTGGATGGCGGCGTAGAGCACCACCAGACCGGCCAACAAGGTAAAGCCAAAAACGTACTCCACAGCGGAGGCGACCTGGTCCATGATGCCGCGCACCTGGGCCATGACCGCTTCCACGTCAATGATGGTCACGTTCGGAAACCGTGCCACCAGATCGGTGAGCATCCCTTTTTCGTTGGCGGCCAGGCGAAAACTGCTGATCCAGGTGGCGGGAAAGTCGTCCAGCATCCCCGGCGGTGCAATGACGAAGAAGTTGGGCCGAAACGATTCCCAATTCACCGTACGCAGGTTGGAAACCTTGGCGGTCAACTCGCGCCCGGCGATTCGGTAGGTCAGCTGATCGCCGACGTGGATGCCCAGGGTCTGGGCGATGCCCTGTTCCACGGACCATTGCGCCGGAGCGCCCGGACCGCTGTCCCACCAGGTACCGGCTGCGAGCGTGTTGCCGGCATGCAGTTGCGCGCTCCAGGAAAGGTTGAATTCCCGAGTCGCCAGGCGTTGCGCGCGGGGTTCGGAATAATCGCTTTCGTGCACCACATGATCGTTGACCTTCAGCAACCGGCCGCGCACCATCGGATAGAGTTGCGGCGCTTGGCGGTGGTGGCGTTCGAACCACTGCCGTAGCGCAGGGAGTTGTTCGGTTTGGATGTTGATCGCGAATTGGTTCGGCGCATCGTCCGGCAGACTGGCGCGCCAGTCGCCGAGCAGATCGCCGCGCACCAGGGTCAGCAACAGCAATGCCATGATGCCGAGGCCGAAACCAAGCACCTGCACCGTGCTGGTACGGGACCGACGCACGATGTTGGCCAACCCGAAGCGCCAGGACACACCAACCCGTTTACGCAACGGTTGCAGCAACCGCACCAACAGCCAGGCGAAGATTCCCAATAGCGCGAGGGTCACACTGGCACCCACCAGGAATAACATTGCCAGCTTGGTGTCCTGCGCCTGCCACAGCACCAGGGCCACCGCCGCCAGCAGCGCGCTGCCATAAACCGCACGGTGGCTGGGCGCGGGCGGTTCCAGGTCGCGGCGTAGCACGCGTGCCGGCGCCACCCGCGCCAGCGCCAGCAGCGGCGGTACTGCAAAGGCGTACAGGATCAGCAGCCCGGCGGTGACGCCGGCCACGGCGGGCAACGGCCCCGGAGCGGGTAATTGCACCGCCGCCAAGCCCCGTAGCAATCGGGCCAGGATCGACTGCGAAAGCAGCCCCGCGAGCGTGCCGACCAGACCGCACCCCAGCCCGAGCCAGGTCAATTGCAGCAGATAGGTGCGATTGATCAGACGCTGGGTGGCGCCAAGGGAGCGCATGATCGCGGTTTGATCGAGGTGGCGCTCGGCAAAACGCTGGGCGCTGATGGCGATGGCGACCGCGGCCAGTAACACCGCGACCAAGGCGGCCAGACCCAGAAAGCGTTGCCCCCGGTCCAACGCAGCACGCAGTTCCGGGCGCGAGTCGCCTACGCCTTCGACGTCGGCAGGCGGCTGCACCCGGCGCGCCGCCCAGGCCCGGTAGCGCTCGATGTCGGCTCCCCGACCGGCCAGCAACAGCCGGTGTTTGACTCGGCTGCCCGGTGCCAGCAGTCCGGTACCCGGCACGTCCTGCAGGCGCATCAGCAGGCGCGGCGCGACGCTGAACATCTCGCCTGCGCGATCGGGCTCGTAGGTGAGGATGCCGCTCACCATCAGCTTGCGCGCGCCGACCGCCAGCGGGTCGCCGACGCCGACCCCCAACGCCGCGGCCAGCCGGGACTCCAGCCACACCGAGCCCGGTTCCGGAAGAGCGCGGGCGACACGCCCGTCGCCATACGGCTTTTCGGCCATGCGCAGTGTGCCCCGCAGCGGATATCCGGCGCTGACGGCCTTGATCGCCGCCAACACCACCCGGTCGTTGGCTACCACTACGCTGGCGAAGCTCAAGGTCCGCGCGGTGCGTATGTTGTACTCGGTCGCCGCCGTGCGTAGTTGCGGGTCGAGGGTTTCCGATGAGCTCACCACCAGGTCGGCTGCCATCAGCTCGCTTGCCTGGCCCACCAGCGCCCGCTCGACCCGACTGGTAAAGAAGCCGACCGCGGTCATGGCGGTCACTGCGACAATCAACGCGCCCGCCAGCGCCCGCATTTCGCCGCTGCGCCATTCCCGGCGCAATAGTCGCAGCGACATCGCCAGTGCTTTCATGGCGCAACCGTGTTCAACATCCGCCCGCCTTCGAGCTGCAGGCGCCGCCCGCAGCGCTGCGCGAGCGCTGTATCGTGGGTTACCAGGATCAGCGTCGTGCGGTGCTTGGCGTTGAGCGAAAACAACAAGTCGATGACCTGGGCGCCGGTACGCTGATCGAGATTGCCGGTGGGTTCGTCGGCGAACAGCACCGAGGGCTGAGAGGCGAATGCGCGCGCCAATGCTACCCGCTGCTGTTCACCTCCGGAAAGCTGGTTCGGATAGTGTGCGATGCGAGCGCCGAGTCCGACTTGTTGCAACACGGCCTCGGCGCGTCCGCGGGGATCGTCGTCGTCGGCCAGCTCCAGCGGCAACATGACGTTTTCCAGCGCCGTGAGACCGCCGAGCAAGTGAAAGTTCTGGAACACGAAACCCACCCGGCCGGCGCGCAGCGCCGCGCGCCCGTCTTCGGACATGGCGCCGAGAGAGCGCCCGTGCAGGAAAACCTCACCCGAGCTGGGCGTATCCAGACCGGCGAGCAATCCCAGCAGCGTGGATTTGCCGGAGCCCGATGCGCCGAGTACCGCCACTTGCTCTCCGGCCTCGATGTCCAGACTGATGTCGTCCAGAATGGTCAGCGGTCCGCTCGGACTGGCGACTTGCTTGCCCAGGTGGCGGGCTTGCACAATCGCCGCAGAGGTGGATCGATTCATGATATTGCGAATCCTGTGGATATTGGGGTTACTGGTAATGGCCACGTCGGCGTTCGCCGAACAACGCGTGTTGCTGGTGCTCGGCGACAGTCTGAGCGCCGGGCATGGGATCGAACAAGGCGAAGGCTGGGTCGCGTTGTTGCAGCAGCGCCTGCGCCAGCACACGCCTGCCTACCGGGTGGTGAACGCGAGCATCAGCGGCGATACCACCAGCAGCGCACTTGCAAGGCTGCCCGCGGTGCTGATGCGGGAGCATCCGGACGTCGCGGTAGTCGAGCTGGGTGGCAACGATGGGCTGCGCGGCCTATCTCTGGCCGCCATGCACGACAACCTGGGCGCGATCCTCGCACAGTTGCGCCAAAAGGGCACCAAGGTCCTGCTGCTCGGGGTGCGCCTGCCACCCAACTATGGCCCCGTTTTTCTGAAAAGGTTCCGCGACGTTTATCAGCAGCTCGCCGAGCAGTACCAAGTGCCGCTGGCGCCGCACTTTCTGGCCGGTGTCGCGGATAATCCCGCCTTGATGCAGGACGACGGCATCCATCCGCGGGCGGCCGGTCAAGCGCGCTTGTTGGCCAACGTCTGGCCCGCCCTCGAGCCGCTGCTCTGACTTGCGGGTTGTTGGCCGCGCCGATCGCGCCCCAATTCGAAAGTCCATAACCTCCGGGTTTGGGACGTTTGCACGCTGCGTACGTGACCGGTGCCGCGGAAAACGCGCCTTCCAGTGCCCATAGTAGAGTCTCGGGCCGCGCTTGCCGCCACCTGGAAATTCTATGACGCGACACCTTACTGCATTTCTTGCCGCCATGTTGTTGTGCCAATTCCAGGCGAGTGCCGATGAGCCCGGTGCCCTTCCCTCGGATCCGTCCGCCGCCAGCGCGGAATCTCCACAGCCCGTTGCGGGGGAAGTGGTGCGCGCAGCGTTCACCAGCGCCGTGGTGGATCGGGAGCCGGTGGACAGCATTCTGACTCTCGGCAACGGTGAATCCCACGTTTATTGCTTTACCGAGTTGCGAGGCCTCGCGGGACAGCGAGTGACCCATCGTTGGGAATACGAAGGCAAAGTCATGGCTGAAGTCAGCTTCGACGTCGGCGGTTGGCGTTGGCGGGTATGGTCCCGAAAAAATTTGCGCCCGGAATGGCACGGGCGTTGGCGGGTCAGTGTGGTCGACGCATCGGGACGCGTGCTCGCGCAGCGTGATCTTGCCTATGAATCGGCGCAGGCGTTCGAGAACCCGGCGGCAACTTTGACCGCGGCGCGGCCGTAATCACCCGGTCTTCAACTGTCGCAGATGTTCGCGCACGTCGATGTTGTGCGTCCCCGGCTCCAACACGCGGCGAATGGTGTAGGGCTCGGCGTCGTTGTCCAGATAGCGGGCGAGATCGACGATCCGAGTCGGGAAATACGGATTCTTGTCGCGGTCGAGCACCAAGATCGCCTTCGGCCGCAGCCGCAACGTCGGGTTGACGCTGATCACCACGCCCACCTCTCCGCTGCTCAACTCCACCAGGCTGCCGATCGGGTAGATTCCAATACACTGAATGAACTGTTCCAGCAGTTGCGGATCGAAGTCGCGTTCCCGCCATTCGTACATGCGGGTCAACGCCTCGGTCGATGCCATACCGTCGTGATAGACGCGATCGCTGGTGATGGCGTCGTAGACGTCGACGATTGCCACCATTTTGCTCCACGGCGAAATCGCTTCCGAGTCCAGTCCGCGCGGATAGCCATGCCCTTGCAAGCGTTCGTGGTGGCTGAAGGCGATATCGATCACTTCGCTCGGCATGCCCGGAATCGCACTCAACAACTCGCGACCGCGCTCGGGATGCTGCTTCATGATCGTGAATTCTTCGTCGCTTAGACGTCCTGGTTTGTTGAGGATTTCGAGCGGTGTCTTGAGCTTGCCGATGTCGTGTAGCAGCGCCCCGGTGCCGAGCAGTCGCAGTGCGGATTTCGCCAGGCCCAGGTGACGACCGAAGGCGAGACTCAACACGCACACGTTGACGCTGTGTTGCGCCGTGTATTGGTCGCGTTCCTTGAGTTGGGTCAGACACATTTGTGCGTCCGGATTGCGCACGATGCTGTCGACCAGGTTTTCGATCACGACGCGCACATCTTTGAGACGCGGCGCCCGGCCGGCGGCAACGTCGGCGAACACGTGATCGATAAACCCGCGGGCACTGGCGCGTGCCGAGTGGGCCTTCACGAACTCGTTCTCGACGGCTACAGCGCGGGGATAGGTCCTTTCACCGGGCGCTGCCGCCGGCGCATTGTACGTATTCCGGGTCGCGTGAGTGGCGGGCAGGTCGGCGCCTTTCAGCGTATCGATGACGACGTACCGGCACTCCCGCAGGCAACCGTTTTGATACTCGCGTAGCTGTGCGGAAGATTCGATGCGAAAGCCTTGAAACAAGCACCGTGACTCGAGCCACGGGCGGTCGAGTTCGCACACGTACATTCCGCAACTCAGATCCGAGACGGCGATTGTTCGCTTCATGAAACCGCTCTGTGCGGAGGCGGAGCCGACACTGCTCCCCATTCCTCCCCACGTTAGCGGCAGCGACCGATCAGTCCTTTAGGACCCTTCGGTCCTTTAGGACCCTTCGGTCCTTTAGGAGGCCGCGGCCCGAACGTGGTAGGCGGGACTCAGTTCGCGCACGGCGGCCACCAGCGCGGCGGTGTGTTCCGGATCGATGGTGGGATGGATGCCGTGCCCGAGATTGAATACATGACCACTGCCGCTGCCGAAACTTTCCAACACACGGGCGACTTCGTCGCGGATGTAATCCGGCGAGGCATAAAGCGCACAAGGGTCCATATTGCCTTGCAGCGCCACCCGCTCACCGACCCGTGCCCGGGCAGCGGACAGTTCGATGGTCCAGTCGAGGCCGATGCCGTCACAGCCGCTGTCGGCAATGTCCTCCAGCCACAGCGCGCCGCCCTTGGTGAACAGGGTCACCGGCACTCGCCGGCCCTCGTGATCGCGGATCAGGCCATCGACAATGCGCCGCATGTAGGCCAGGGAAAACGCACGGTAATCGCGGGTGGTGAGCATGCCGCCCCAGGTGTCGAACACCATCAATGCCTGGGCGCCGGCGCGTACCTGCGCATTGAGATAGTTTGTCACCGCGTCCGCCAGGACGCCGAGCAGCCGGTGCATCAGGTCGGGGCGATCGAACATCAGGGATTTGGTGTTCTGGAATACCTTCGCCGCGCCGCCTTCCACCATGTAGGTGGCCAGTGTCCAGGGACTGCCGGAAAAACCAATCAAGGGCACGCGGCCCTGGAGGGCGCCCCGAATGGTACGCACGGCATCCATGACATAGCCCAGTTCCTGTTCCGGGTCGGGAGCGGACAACTTCCGGATGTCGGCCTCGGTGCGCAACGGGCGCTCGAATTTCGGCCCCTCGCCCTCGGTGAAGTACAGCCCCAGACCCATGGCGTCGGGGATAGTGAGAATGTCGGAAAACAGGATCGCCGCATCCAGGTCGTAGCGCTCGATGGGTTGCATGGTGACTTCGCAGGCGAGCTCGGGATTGCGGCACAAATCCATGAAGCTGCCGGCTTTGGCTCTGGTGGCTCGGTATTCCGGCAAATAGCGCCCGGCCTGGCGCATGATCCAGATCGGCGTGCGATCCACTGGCTGGCGCAGCAATGCGCGCAGCAAACGATCGTTCTTCAGTTCATTCATATCTTTTGTGTTGTGTCGTGGCGGTGCGGTGGTTGGTCTGCAGTGGCGTTGCCGGGTTCCAGCGCCCGCAGGCGGCACGGATCCGCAGTCGGGAATTGCAGTCGGGGACGCTATGTGAGCGATCGGGTGCTACGAACGTCGGCCAGCACAACGCGCTGAGACGCCAGCAATGGGTCAGTATACCCGGCGCCGGAAGCGTGATTCAAATGCGGGCGCTGCTATTTACGGCCGCGGCGAACCTCCTGTTGCACCGCTGAGAACGGCCGCGGCCACGGGCCGGCCCGCCGCAGCCCGTGGGGCAGTTTCGCCATGGCGTCGCGCGCCGCCCCGAGGTCGGCGAAATCGCCATGCACCAGGACGTACCACTCCGCATCTTGATACTGGATCTTGTAAGCGGCCGTGTCGGATTTCAGCGCAAAGCGGTCGATCAATTCCTGCAGCGGCTTTGCCTCTCGCGAACCCAGCAGTTGCAAGGTGTAATGGCTGGCCGGGCGACTCAGCAGCCATTGCCGGTCGGCAGCGACGTTCGCTGCGGGCGCCTGGGTTTTGGCTTCGTCGACGCTCGGCTTTGGCGCCCCGCTGGGCGGCGACGGCGCAGTTGCGGTGTCGGGTTCAGCAGCGGGCAGCGTCGCTGGCGGCGTTTCCGGCACCGCTTCCGGTTCGTCAGCCGGGTTCCGCGCGGTGGCCGAGTCGCTTGCGGCGCCGGCGGCCGGTTGCGGAGTTTGCGCTGCTGGGTTTGCCGAGGCGTTGCGCTCCGCGGCGTCCGAATCAGGCGGTGACTGGGGTGCTACAGGCTCAGCGGCCGGCTCGGGGGCATCGCTTGCGCCCGGCTGCGGTGGGGCGGCCGACGGCGGTGTAGTTGATTGCGCGCTCGAATTGTCCGGAACACTCGCCGCCGCCGACGGGCTCGGCGGCGGGCCAACCGTCTCCGGGGGTTGCTCCGGTGGCGCCAAAGGTAGCCGGTCCTCGGCGCCGAGCTGAACCTTGGGTGCGGTTTCGGGCATATCGTCGCCGGCCTTTGCCGACTGTGCTTCCGGCTCGCGGGCGCCGAGCGTTGTCGCCGCCGGCACTCTGGCGACTGCAGGGGGCGTCACCTGGCGCGGCGGCGCCGTGGTGGCTGCAGGGGGATTCGCGGAGGGGGTTGCAGGGACGCTCGAGGCGGGCGGGTGCTGTTCAAACAGCGCATTGATCCGGTCCTGCTGTGTCAGCACTACTGCGGCCACACCGATCAGCAACACAAGACCGAGGATGCGCACGGTTTTGCGCAGCGGCAACCTGCGGCGCGGGCCTGCCGATCGCTGCGCCGTGACTGGTGCGGGCGCTTTTTTGCCAGCCAACATTTCAGGTGCGAGACGATCGATTTCGGCCGGCAGGCCGTGACTTTCCCGGTGCAACTTGGCGAGCTGCTCCCGGGTCACGGGCAGCGTGTCGCTCCACCCCGCTGCCGAGAGGCGATGGGACAGGTATGCGCCGGTCTGTGCTTGGGATAAATGCGGCCATTCCAGCACATGCACGCCGGCAGCGGGAAAACCAGCCTGTTGCAGCCGCCCTTCGTCGAGAGGTTCACCGGCGAGCAGCAGATGCCAGCCCTCGGCTGGCGAAGCCAGGGCGGCGAGTTCGGCCAGCGCAGGCTGGGTTAGGGCGTGGGCATCGTCCACGACAACGACCGGCAAGCGCGTGTTCCGACACAGTACGCTGGCATGTTCGGCGAGCAAATGGCGCAGGGCCAAACGCCCACAGTCCGGCGGCAGGTCGCAGCAGCGGGCGAGGTCGGCCAGGAGCTTGTCCGGTTCGGCGCTGGCGGCTCCCGAAATGCGGCACAGCGACCAGCGTTCATCTGCCATGCGCTGGAGCTGGGTCAGTCCGGCGCTTTTGCCAATGCCCGATTCGCCGACTACGAGCACGACGAGATGCGTGGACTGCAGTAGGTGGCGGATGAGATTGAGACGCTGCAGGATATCCGCGTCGGCGAAGAACGCGGCGCCGGCTTGTCCGAAGGCGCTGCGAACGGTGGTATCGTCAAGCGTCGTTGAGGTGATGTTCCCTGGTCTTTCCATGTCGGCGGGCGGATTCATGAGCGCGGATGCGGAAGCCGTTTTCAGGCGCTGTCGCCCTGAGCGAAAACCACCCGGTAGCCCCGTTTGAGCTGCGCATCGCGTACTTGCATCAATGCCTCCACGGCTTGATCACGGCTGGCAAAGTGGTCTTTGCGGATTTTCCCCGACAGTCCCTGGTAGCCGGACTCGCGCACCAGTGTCCACCCCTCCAGCAGGTCCTCCTGCAGGTGCAGATGATAAAAGCGTGGGGGCCGATCTTCCACGGTCGGCATTTGCATGTAAATGCGCATGAATCGAGTCGGAATGGCGTAAGCCTGCAAGCTCGGTGCGACCCTGAGGCGCGCGCACCGCAATCCCGAAATCCTCCCTTCAGGTCAACTGCGCGGCATCGAACAGGCGCTGGTGCTCTGCGATTGCAAACCGATCCGTCATGCCGGCGATGTAGTCCGCTACGGCGCGGGCGCGTCCGGCCAAACCGTTGGCGTGTTCCAAGCTGTCGCTATGACGTTGGGCTTCCGGAGGCAGAAGGCGCGGCTGTTCCATGAAAGCCCTGAACAGCGCCTGCACCACGCGCGCGGCTTTGGTGGTCATGCGCACCACGCGATAATGGGCGTAGAGGTTTTGACGCAAAAACCGCTTCAGTTCCAGGTTCAACTCACGCATTTCATCGCTGAACTGGATCAGCGCCTGGTCGGCGCTGCGCACCGCTTCGATATCGTCCGGACGGTACGAACGCATTAGGTGTTGACTGGTTTCGATCAGATCGACGACTTGGGCATTGATCAACCGGCGCACGACTTCATGCGTGGTGGTGCGCTCGTCCAGTTCGGGATAGCGCGCGTGAACTTCGTCCAATTGGCTGCGTACCAGCGGCACGGCCGCCAATTGTTCCATCGTGATCAGGCGCGCGCGCAAGCCGTCGTCGACATCGTGGCTGTTGTAGGCGATTTCGTCGGCCAGATTGGTCAACTGCGCTTCCAGACTGGGCTGGGTTTTGTCGATAAAGCGGCGGCCGACGTCGCCCAATTCCGCCGCCTTGGCGGTGGAACAATGCTTGATGATGCCTTCCCGGCTTTCAAAGGTAAGATTCAGGCCGCGGAAATCGGCGTATTTCTGCTCCAGGTCGTCGACCACACGCAAGGACTGAAAATTGTGTTCGAAGCCGCCGTAGTCACGCATGCAGCCGTTGAGCGCATCCTGACCGGCGTGCCCGAAGGGCGTATGGCCGAGGTCGTGGGCGAGGGCGATTGCCTCCACCAGATCTTCGTTGAGCCGCAATGCGCGGGCGATGGAGCGCGCCACCTGTGCGACTTCGATGGAGTGGGTCAGTCGCGTTCGGTAAAGATCGCCCTCGTGGTTGACGAACACCTGGGTCTTGTATTCCAAGCGACGGAATGCGGCAGAATGAACGATCCGGTCGCGATCCCGTTGGAATTCGCTGCGGTGATGCGGACCGTCTTCTGCATGCTGACGGCCTTTGGACGTGTGTTCTTGTGCGGCATAGATTGCCAACGGCTCCATGGTTCAACCCGTCTGCAATGAAGCGGTGGGAATGCGGGTGATTTCCTGGAGCATAGAACGCAGGGCATCGGGATCGAAGTCACTGCTGATCACGGTCTCGCCGACGCCGTGCAGCAGGACCAGCCGTATTTGCCCGGCCAGCACTTTCTTGTCCACTGCCATCAGTTCGAGAAAACGCGGCGCGTCCAATTCCTCGGGCGGTCTTACCGGAAGTTTGGCGCGCTCCAGTAGTCGCTCTATGCGGTCGAGTTGGGAAGCTGGCATCCAACCGAGGCGGACGGACAGCTCGGCTGCCATATACATTCCGGCAGCTACCCCTTCGCCGTGCAGCCAGGCTCCGTAGCCGGTGCCGGTTTCGATGGCGTGCCCGAAGGTATGTCCGAGGTTGAGTAGTGCGCGCTGTCCGCCTTCCAGTTCGTCGGCGGCGACCACCGCGGCCTTATTGCGGCACGAGCGCTCGATGGCGTAGCTCAGCGCTGCGTCGTCGCAGGCGCCGAGCAGTTCGACATTCTGTTCCAGCCAATCGAAAAACTCCGAGTCGCGGATCAGACCGTATTTGATCACTTCGGCGATACCCGCGGCCAATTCCCGCGGCGGCAGCGTCTTCAGGGTATCGGTATCCGCAACTACGCACCGGGGTTGATAGAACGCTCCGATCATGTTCTTGCCCAGAGGGTGATTGACGCCGGTCTTGCCGCCAACCGACGAGTCCACCTGTGCCAGCAGCGTGGTGGGCACCTGGATGAAGTGCACGCCCCGTTGGTAGCAGGCGGCGGCGAAGCCCGTAATGTCGCCCACCACGCCTCCGCCCAGCGCAATCAGTGTCGCGCTGCGGTCGAACCGGTGCTGCAAAAGGGCATCGAAAATCAAATTGACGGTGGCGAGGGTCTTATGGGATTCGCCGTCCGGGAGGACGATGGTTTCCACCCGCAGGTCCGATCCCAGCGCCGTCAGCAGCCGTTGCAAATACAATGGCGCGACCACGTCGTTGGTGACCACCAGGACTTGTTTGCCGGAAATGTGGTCGCGCAGCAGCGCACCGCGGCCGAGCAGGCCGGCGCCGATGTGAATGGGATAGCTGCGCGCCCCCAATTCGACCGTCAGTTTTTTCATAGATTCTGATTTTATAGGTTTTGTGTTGCCCGGCACAGGGCAGACTGGAGCCTATTGGCGGCGCTGGTCCGCCGATCCGGACGGTCGTCGACCGCGACGCCGTCCGCCGGCCGCCGCGCGTAGTTCCAAGCGCCGTAAAATCTCGTGAACCACGCTCTGCACCGAGCGGCGATCGGTTTCGACCACCAGGGCGGCGACTTCCCGGTACAGCGGGTCACGCTGCGCGATCAGCGCTTCCAATCGAGCCCTCGGGTTTTCAGTCTGCAGCAAGGGCCGGTTGTGGTCCCGCGCTGTACGCGCGAGCTGTTGCTCGACTGTCGTGCGCAGATAGATGATCTTGGCGTGCTCGGCCATGTGGCGGCGATTGTCCGGATCGAGGATGGCGCCGCCTCCCGTGGCGAGCACGAAGTGTTCATGGCCGGTCAGTTCTTCGATCATGTTGCGTTCCCGGGTACGGAAACCGGCTTCGCCCTCCAGTTCGAAGATCAGGGGTATGTTCGCGCCGGTGCGATGTTCGATTTCCCGGTCGCTGTCGTAGAACGGCAGCTCCAAGACCTGGGCGAGACGCCGGCCCACCGTGGATTTGCCGGCACCCATGGGGCCGACCAGGATCAGGTTGGGGGTCACGTTCATGGTTGCCAGGTATGCCAGCGCCCGGCATGCAAATCAAGCGAGTCTGCAAATAAAAAACCCCGGGCGGACGAAGCCGGCCCGGGGTTGGGAGGAGGTTCGCTCAGCGCGTGGCTGTGGCGAGTTCGTCCTTGACGATTTTCGGGGTCACGAAAATCAACAGCTCAGTCTTGTCGTTGGTGTTGCTCTTGTCCCGGAACAGCACGCCGACCACCGGCAGATCGCCGAAGAACGGGGTGCGTGTGCTCGAGTACTCCTTGGTGTGCTCGTATACGCCACCGAGGACCACGGTTTCGCCGTTATTCACCAGTACCTGGGTCGACACTTCGCGGGTGTTGACCGGCGGCACGCCCAGCACGGCGTTGGTGAAGTCAGGGTTATCCTTTTTCACGCTCAAGTCCATGATCACGCGGTCGTCGGGCGTAATCTGGGGCGTGACTTTCAACTGCAGCACCGCTTTTTTGAAGCTCACCGAGGTGGCGCCGCTGGAGGTTGCTTCCTGATAAGGAATCTCCACGCCCTGTTCGATGGTGGCTTCCTTCTGGTTGGCGGTGATTACCCGAGGACTGGAGACGATTTCGCCCCGGCCTTCGGACTGCATGGCGGACAGCTCCAGCTGCAGGATGTGATTACCGATGCGACCCACCGCCAGGCCCAGGGCGCTGGCGCCCGATGCCGCCACCGGCAGGTCGACGATCAGATCGCCGAGGCCGGTATTGGGGCTGGTGCCGGACACACCGCCGCCGCCGACCCAGACCCGTTCGTTATTGTCGAAGCCGGTTTCCTTGGCGACCCCGAAGCGCACACCCAGGTCTTTGCTGAAGTCGTTGTTGGCGATGACGATGCGCGATTCGATCAGCACCTGGCGGACCGGAATGTCCAACCGGGTGACCAGCTTGCGGATATCGTCCAGCTGCGATGGCGTGTCCTGGATCATCAGCGTGTTGGTGCGGTCGTCCAGGGTGATGCTGCCGCGGGAAGACAGCAGCGAGTTGCCTTGGGACTTGATCAGTTTGGAAAGATCGGCCGCTTTGGCGTAGTTGATCTGGAACCATTCGGTGCGCAGCGGCTCCAGTTCCTTGATCTGTTTCTTGGCCTCCAGCTCGAGTTTCTCGCGTGCGGCAAGCTCCTCGCTCGGCGCCACCAGCACCACGTTGCCGGTGCGGCGCATGGCCAGGCCTTTGGTCTTCAGGATGATGTCCATTGCCTGGTCCCAAGGCACGTTCTTGAGGCGCAGTGTGAGGCTGCCGTTGACGCTGTCGCTGACAACGATGTTCAGACCGGTGAAGTCCGCCAGCAGCTGCAGCACGGCGCGGACTTCGATGTTTTGGAAGTTCAGCGACAGGCGTTCGCCGGTGTAACCCAGTTTGTCTTTACGCGCTTGTTCCTTTTCCTGCTTGGTTACCGGTTTGACTTCAACCGTGTAGACGTCCTCGGACTGATAGGCCAGGTGATCGTAATCGCCAGTCGCCTTGATCACCATGCGCGTATTGCCGTCGCGGGTGAAAGTCTCGATGGCGCTGACCGGGGTGGCAAAATCGGTCACGTCCAGGCGGCGTTCGAATTTCTCCGGCAGGGCGGTGTTGAGAAAGTCCACCACGATGTTGCCGCCTTCCTCGTGCATATCCACGGGCGTCGACGGGTCGGACAAGGTGACGATGATTCGGCCTTGACCGCGGTCGCCGCGGCGGAAGTCGACATCGGCGATCTTGTGATCACCGCTGCCCGATGCGCTCGTGCCGGCGCTCGAAGCCACTGCGCCACTGTCCAGCGTCAGCATCACTTTGTTGCCGTTGACGCGGGTGTCGTAGGGTACCAGCTGGGCCAGATTCAGGATCACCCGGGTGCGGCCCTGGCTTTCCACGGCAGTGATGCTGCGCGCCATGCCCACGCCGATGGTGCGCGTGCGATGCTCGAGCTTGTTTGCCGTATTCGGGAAATCGAGCGCGATACGGGCCGGATTGTCGATGGTGAAACTCATCGGTTTGCTGGCCGGTTGCGCCATGGTCAGTGTCACCTGGACACGATCGCCGGGCAGCGATGCCACATCGATATTCTGCAGTGAGTTTTCCGCAGCATTGGCGACTGCGCCGAGCCCCTGCATGCAGAACAGCAGCGTCAATGCGGTACGCAACCAGCGCAGGCGCGAACGGGCTCCGTCTCGCGCGTGGCCGGAGCCGGCGAATCCGGTGTGAGACTTGGATGCTTTCGTGCTCATTGTACTTTGTCCCCTGGAATTATTCGCTGAGCGCCAGTGCGGCGTTACGTTCCACATATCCGCCGAGTCCATCCGGCACGATTTCTACTAGGTCTACTTCGTTTTCAGAGATCTGACCGATCTTGCCGTAGTTCTGGCCGAGATAATTGCCCTTGCGCACCCGGTGAATGGTGCCGTCGCTGGCGCGTACCAGCGCCCAGGTGGTGCCTTGTTGCTCCAGCACACCCACCATACGCAGGCTGTCGAGCGGGAACGACTCCAGGGGTTCCTTCGGTCGTGCCTCGTCCGGGTGTAGCTTGCTCGTGCTGCGCTGTTTTTCGGAACCCGGTTGCGCTGTATTGAACGAAATCACCTCGAACGGATCTCGCAACCCGGCTTCGTGATAGGTGAAGGTTTCGTGCGGCTTGAGTTCCGGTGGCTTCGGCAGCGGCGCGCGCTTGGCCGCCTTGGCGTCCTGCACGAACTGTTCGAGATCGCTCTTGTCGGAACTGCAGCCGGTGGCGGCTACTGCGACGGCCGTGCTCAGCAGAGCGATGGCGAGCCTGCGCCCGGTGCGCGAGTGTATTGTTGTACGCGCGGTCATTGGCCCGTACCCTCCCCTTCATCCAGATACCGGTAGGTCTTCGCGGTCGCGGTCATCACCAGGCGATCGGAGCCCTCCTTGCTGCTGCCCTTTGGCTGCAAGGTAATATCGTGCAGTGTGACAATTCGCGGCAGGGCGGCGACGCCGCTGACGAAGTTGCCGAACTGGTGGTAGGTGCCCGTCACACGAATCTTGATGGGCAGTTCCGCGTAGAAGTCTTTTACGATTTCCGGTTGCGGTTGGAACAACTCGAATTCCAGGCCGGCGCCGAGGCCGGTCTGCGATATGTCCACCAGCAACGCGGCAACCTCGGTTTTGCTCGGCAGCTGACGGCGCATTTCGCCGAACGACTGGCGCATTTCATCCAGTTGCTGCTTATATTCTTCCAGGTTGGCGGCGCGGCGGGCTTTCAACTTCACCGTGTCTTTGAGTGTCTGCTCTTCTTTCTGCAGCCGCTCCAATTGTTCCTGCTGGTGGCGGGTGTCGAACCAGAACACCGCAAACACCACTGCGGCGACCAGGACGGCGACCAGCACGCCCTTGGCCACCGACGGCCAATTGCCGACGTTGCTGAAGTCGAGCTCGTTGAGTTCGTTCAGATTCATTTCGCGGCTCCCTTGATCGGCTCAGCCTGCTTGTGCGACTGCTTGGCGGTCAGCACGAATTGGCTGGCCCGGGTGCCGTCCTTTTGCGCGGTCTCGATCACTTGCAGATTCGGGTCTGCCAGCCAGTCCGATTTCTCCAGGTTCCACATATAATTGGACACCCGTGCGTTGGACTGGGCTGTGCCCTTGATGTTGAGCGCATTGTTGCTTTCCTGGACATTGTTCAGGAACACGCCGTCGGGCAGCGTGCGCGCCAGGGAATCGAACAGATGCACGATCTCGGGCCGGCTGGTCTGCAGCTGCTGAATGATATTCATGCGGGCTTCGAGGCGCTGCCGGGTTTTGTCCAGGGCGTCGATTTCCTTGATCTGTTTGTCCAGGACCTTGATCTCGTCCTGCAAGTAGGCGTTGCGCTCGCGCTGGAAGTCCATGGCGTGTTCGACGTAGAAATGCACGCCGACCATGGCCGCAATGGACACGATCACCGCCAATCCCAGGAGCGCCATGAATTGCTGCTGGCGCTGTTTGCGCAGTTCCTCGCGCCACGGTAATAGATTGATGCGGGCCATTTCAGTCGAAGCTCCTCAAGGCAAGTCCACAGGCGATCATCAGCGCGGGAGCGTCATTGCTCAGGGTCTGCGGTTTCACCCGCGAGGCCAGCGACATGTTGGCGAACGGGTTGACGATTGAAGCTTCAGTGCCCAGACGGGACTCGATCAGTTCATCGATGCCCTGAATCGAAGCGCTGCCGCCCGCCAGACACACCCGGTCGACGCTGTTGTACTGGCTCGAGGAAAAGAAGAACTGCAGCGAACGGCTCACCTGCTGGGTCATCGCTTCCTTGAACGGCTCCAGCACCTCCGCCGCGTAGTTGTCCGGCAGTCCGCCCTGGCGTTTGGCCATGCCCGCTTCTTCGTAGGACAAGCCGTAACGCCGCATGATCTCTTCGGTGAGCTGTTTGCCGCCGAAAACCTGCTCGCGGGTGTAGATGATCTTCAGATCGTGCAGCACGTTGAGGGTGGTCATGGTCGCGCCCACGTCCACCACCGCGATGGTCTGATCCCGGCCGCCGCCCGGCAGCTGCTCGGCCACCAGCGCGAATGCGCTTTCCATGGCATAGGCTTCGACGTCGACGATGCGCGCGTTCAACCCACCCATTTCCAGTGCCGCGACGCGCATATCGACATTTTCGCTGCGCGAGGCCGCCAACAGGACATCGACCGTTTCGGCGCTTTTCTCGGAAATGCCGAGAACCTCGAAATCCAGATTCACTTCCTCGAGGGGGTAGGGAATGTATTGATCGGCTTCCAGCTCGATCTGGGTTTCCATGTCCTCCTCGGAAAGCGAGGCGCTCATGGGGATGACTTTGGTGATCACCGCAGATCCGGCGACCGCCACTGCGGCATCGCGGGTCCGGGTGCCCGAACGTTTAACGGCCCTGCGAATGCTCTCGCCTACGGCTTCCACGTCCGCGATGTTCTTTTCCACCACGGAATTGGGCGGAAGGGGCTCGACCGCATAGCTTTCGACGCGATAACGATTCCCGCTCCGGCTCAGTTCAAGCAGTTTCACTGCGGTTGAGCTGATATCCAGGCCGAGCAGAGGAGGCCTTTTCCTTGAAAACAGTGCCACCGACGTTTTCCTTTTTGATACTCGCAGTTAGGAGCGAAACGTGCGCTTCTCGATTAAAATCCATACACAACGTATTGTCAATCCATGGCTTACTGCAATGCCGACTCCGTCCGGTTTTTTGCTGCCCGCACTTGGAACCGGGCAGCATTGCCGATATCTTTGACACTCCCCGTATCGGTCACGTTAACGATAAATTTAGCGACGTGCATGTGGCGGCTACGGCTAATGTGACAGAATTAACTATTCGGCTGCCTACCCGCCTGCGCCCATGTCTCCTGTAACTCGTAAATTTTTACTCGTCCTGCGGCTCGCCGTCGGCGCCGCTTTCGCCGCGGCGACTGCTGCGGTGGTGGTGCTTGCAGCAGCCTATCTCTATCTCGCGCCCGACTTGCCTGCCGTCGACAGCCTCAAGGACGTGCAGTTGCAAGTACCGTTGCGTGTGTACAGCGGCGACGCCAAGTTGATTGCAGAGTTCGGCGAAAAGCGGCGCAGCCCGATCTCCTACGCCGATACGCCACCTGAAGTGGTGCACGCATTTCTGGCCGCCGAAGACGATCGATTTTTTTCCCATCCCGGCGTCGATTATCAAGGCTTGATCCGAGCCGCCGTGCATCTGGTGCGCACCGGTGAAAAAGGTCAGGGTGGCAGTACGATCACCATGCAGGTGGCGCGCAATTTCTTTCTTTCCAGCGAGAAAACCTACGTCAGAAAACTCAACGAAATATTTTTGTCGCTGAAGATCGAGCGGGAACTGACGAAGGAAGAAATTCTCGAACTGTACTTGAACAAGATTTATCTCGGTAATCGTGCCTACGGCGTACAAGCCGCTTCCCATGTTTATTATGGCGTGCCGCTCAAGGACCTCACGTTGGCGCAGACCGCCATGATTGCCGGCCTGCCGAAAGCACCTTCGCGCTATAACCCGATTGCCAATCCAAGTCGTGCGCTAGCGCGGCGCAATTACGTTCTGGGCCGCATGCGCGATCTCGGCTACATCACGCAGGAACAATACGCGCGGGCCGCTGCCGAACCGGCGACGGCAAAATTTCACGGTCAGATGATCGAAGTCGAAGCACCCTACGTTGCTGAAATGGTCCGCGCGGCGTTGGTCAATCGTTATGGCGCGGACTCCTATACCGATGGCTATCGCGTATTCACCACAGTCGATGCGCGCCTGCAGAAAGCCGCCAACGAAGCGCTGCGCAATGGACTGCTGGACTACGATCAGCGGCATGGCTACCGCGGGCCGGAACAGCATCTGAAGCTCGAAGACTACCCTGACCAAGATGCGCGCGACCGGCTGCTGGACGAGGCGGGCGACGTGGGCAAGCTGTTGCCCGCGCTGGTGCTCAGCGTCGAAGACAAGCAAGCGACTGTTTACGTCGGCCAGGGTAAACAGGTGACGCTGGATTGGGACGGGCTGAAATGGGCGCGTTCTTATGTCGATGAGAATCGACGCGGACCGGAACCCGAGCATGCCGGCGATGTGCTCAAGCCGGGCGATCTGGTGCGCATATCGCAGACCGATGAGCAGCATTGGATGTTGTCGGAAGTGCCAGATGTCGCCGGCGCCCTGGTGTCCCTCGACCCAAAGGACGGCGCTATCCGTGCACTGGCGGGCGGTTTCGATTATTACCAGAGCAAGTTCAACCGGGTCACCCAGGCTCGGCGTCAGCCCGGCTCGAACTTCAAGCCGTTCGTGTATTCGGCCGCGCTGGAAAACGGCTTTACCCCTGCTTCGCTGATCAACGATGCGCCGGTAGTGTTCGAAGATCCATCGCTGGAAGCGACCTGGCGTCCGGAAAATTACAGCGGCCGATTCTACGGACCCACCCGTCTGCGTGAAGCGCTGGTGCATTCCCGCAACCTGGTTTCGATTCGATTGCTGCGCGCCATTGGCATCGATACCGCCATCGATTATGTCACCCGCTTCGGCTTCGATCCGAACCAGTTGCCGCGCAATCTCTCGCTGGCGCTGGGCAGCGCCACCGTCACCCCGCTGCAGCTGGTGACCGGCTATGCCGTGCTGGCCAACGGCGGTTACAAGGTCAATCCCTACTTCATCCAGCGCATCGAGGACGATCAGGGCAACGCGCTGTACCAAGCGAACCCTGCCACCGTGTGCACCGATTGCAGTGTCAGCGCGCAGTCGGATGCGGCCCCCGGACGGGGGGCGGATACTGCAGCCGCTACGCCCGACAACCCGCCCGCTGTCGACGCCGCCGCAACTTCCCCGGACAACGCTTCCGAGGCGCAGGGCAATGCGCAAGCAGCCGAGGCTGCGCAGCCTGGCCCGACCGTCACCGCGCCGCCGCGCCACGCCCCACGGGTGATCAACGTGCAGAATGCGTACCTGATGCAGTCTATGATGCGCGACGTCATTCGCCGCGGCACCGGACGGCGGGCGATGCAGCTTGGCCGTAAGGACTTGTCAGGCAAGACCGGAACTACCAACGAGCAGCAGGATGCATGGTTCTCAGGTTTCAATGCCGACCTCGTGGCCACCGCGTGGGTGGGGTTCGACCAGTTGCGACCCCTGGGGCGGCGCGAAACCGGCGGCCATGCGGCGCTGCCGGTGTGGATCGATTTCATGAAAGTCGCGCTCGACGGCATGCCAGAACACAAAATGCCGGAGCCGCCGGGCTTGGTTACAGTGCGCATCGATCCGCAGACCGGTCTGCTTGCCAGCGGCGACACTCAGGACGCGGTGTTCGAGACTTTCCGCAGCGATCGCGTGCCCAAGCGCATGGCGGACGCTCACGCGGCGCCGGGCAGCGGCGGCGGGCAGTCGACGCAATTGCCGGAACATATATTCTGAGACTTGCGCTTCGGCGTAAGCTGGCTTGAAGTAGTGTGTGCCGAGTCGAATCATGCCCAATAACAATCACACCAAAGACCGGCAGATGCGTTTGCGGATCGCCATGGAAGCCGCCCGCATCCTCGCCGAAGGCGGCAGCGACTACCAGAGCGCCAAGCGCAAGGCGGCCGCAAGTCTCGGTGCGCCGGATACCCGTAACTTACCCAGCAATGTCGAGATCGAGCAGGCGTTGATCGAACATCAGCGCCTGTTTTACGGCGACACGCAGCCGGCGCGGCTGCGCGAGCTGCGTTTGGAAGCGGTGAAGGCCATGGAGTTTTTTCAGGACTTCGACCCGAAACTGGTGGGACCGGTTTTGAATGGCACCGCCGGTGAACATTCTGACGTCCAACTGCATCTGTTCGCAGGCACCCAGGAAGAGGTGGCGCTGTATTTGATGGAACGCGGCGTGCCCTACGACCAGAGCGAACGCCGCCTGCGTTTCGGCCGCGATCGCTACGAGGTGCTGCCCGTGTACCGCTTCGTGGCCGGTGATATCGACCTGGATTTGACCGTGTTTCCCTTGGACCGCTTGCGTCAAGCGCCGTGCAGCCCGGTGGACGGGCGACCGATGCGCCGCGGCAATCTCGGCCAGGTGCAGGCGCTGCTGGCGGATTCCGACACCGTTCAATAGGCCGTTCTGCGGCGGTTCAGCTTCCGTTTTACCGCCAGCTGTAAGGCGGTGCGGACGTAAGATGTGTCAAGCGCGCAGCGTTTATGCCCGCCCGGGTACGGACCTATCGGAGGGCCTCCTCATCGAGGCCTTTGTTGGGTCCGGACCTGCGGTCCTTGACCGAGCCTACGCAACCGGATAGTGCGCCGGATAACCGCGGCGCGCGACGCCGCTGTCGACGGCTGCTCGCGCAATCGCCGCCGGAACGGCTTGCAGCAACCGCGGGTCCAAGGGCGTGGGGATGATGTAGTCGGGGCCGAACTCGAGACGGTCCAATTTGTAGGCCTCCAATACGCTTTTCGGAACTTCCTGACGCGCCAGGTCCTTGAGCGCGTGCACCGCGGCAATCTCCATCGCGGTGTTGATGGTGCTCGCATGCACATCCAAGGCGCCGCGAAAAATAAACGGAAAGCCGAGTACGTTGTTGACCTGATTGGGGTAGTCGCTGCGCCCGGTGCCCATGATCAAATCGTCGCGGGTGGCCAGCGCCAATTCCGGGCGGATTTCCGGATCGGGGTTGGATAGTGCGAACACCACCGGGCGCGGTGCCATGGAACCGAGCATTTCCGGCGAAACCAGATCGGGACCCGATAAGCCGATGAATACATCGGCGTCGCGCATGGCGTCGGCCAGCGAGCGGCAATCGGTTTCAGTGGCGAACTGCTGCTTGTATTGGTTGAGATCGTCGCGCCCGCTGTGAATCACGCCCTTGCGGTCCACCATGAAAATGTTTTCGCAGCGTGCGCCTAGCTCCAGCAAAAGTTTCATGGACGCGATCCCGGCCGCGCCCGCGCCCAAGCAGACGATGCGCGCATCGGCCAGCTTTTTCCCCTGCAACTCCAGCGCGTTCAGCAGGCCCGCGCACAAAATGATGGCCGTGCCGTGTTGGTCGTCGTGAAACACAGGAATGTCCAGGCTTTCAATCAGACGCCGTTCGATTTCGAAGCATTCCGGGGCTTTGATGTCTTCCAGATTGATGCCGCCGAAGGTCGGCGCGATCCGTTGCACGGTTTGGATGAACGCCTCTGGATCGGCTGCATCCACTTCAATATCGAATACATCGATGTTGGCGAAGCGCTTGAACAGCACGCCCTTGCCTTCCATCACCGGTTTGCCGGCCAAGGCGCCGACATTGCCCAAGCCCAGCACCGCCGTGCCGTTGCTGATGACGCCCACCAGATTCGCCTTGGAAGTGTACAGATACGCGGCGTCCGGATCGGCGGCAATGGCGCGCACCGGTTCCGCGACGCCGGGGGTGTAAGCCAGGGACAGGTCGCGCTGGGTTTCGCACGGCTTGGTGACCTGGATGCTGATTTTCCCCGGTACCGGCTCGGCGTGATATTGCAGGGCGGCTTGTTTGAGGTCGTCGGACATGGAACTCGGCCTTTGGTCGTGGTGCGGTGGGCGTCGATCAAAATCGACCTTTGCTTATGATAGCCGTGCGCCGGCGGTCTGGTGCCGCGATACCGGCGGAATGGTTTCGCCAGACGCAAAAAAGGCGCCCTTGGGCGCCTTTCTCGACTCGTGCGGCAACTGCGGGCTGTTGCGGATTATTTCTTCATGCTGCCGTACTTGCGGCGGAACTTGTCCACGCGACCGGCGGTGTCGACGATTTTCTGCTTGCCCGTGTAGAAAGGGTGACATTCGGCGCAGACGTCGAGATGAATTTCCTTGCCCAAGGTCGAGCGCGTAATGAAACTGCTGCCGCAGCTGCAAGTAACCTTGGTGTCAGTGTAGTTGGGGTGGATATCCGGCTTCATGGGAAATACGACCTCGTGCGTTCGTTGCCGCTGCAGCCCATTGGCCGCTCGGCGTAAGGGCGCAAATGGTACGCGTAACCGGGATTCTGTGCAAGGGTGCGCGCGATCAGTTGGTGTTGTTACGCCCCCCGAATGGCAACACCGGGGCTTTCGCGCGTGCTACGGGCGGCGCAGGGTCTCTTGCTTGCTGCAAAGCCGCCACCAGGCCATGTTCACCCTGCACCGACTCCCACATCATCTGCGAAATGCGGATGCAGGCTGCCAACGGCGTACCCGACGTGCGGCGCACCTGGTCGATCCGCCACTGCAATCCGCGCAGTCGCCTGCGACGGCCGATCGGTACGCTACGCAACAGGCGCACGATTTCCACCCGGCGATGGCGTTCGAACGCCGCCGGGTCCTGTCGAGCGAGGATCGCCCAACGGTCGAAATCGAACCCGGAATCTTTTTGCATGTCGTTCTCCGCCGCGTCGAATTTTCGTCGCCTTACCGCCACTATAGGTTGGATCGGGTCGGATTCGAAATCTCACTTGTCCGGGTTTCCTTATGTGGCGCCTCACTTGTTGCCGCCAAGTGATTGAATAGAAGATGCTTGGATTGAACCTTTCGGCCTGTGGATAAAAGTGTGGACGAAAGCCGCCTCGCCGACCCGATCCCCGCCTCGAGCAATCGCCTTGGCGCGCTGGTCGGGCTCCGGTGACAGGTCTAAAAGTGGTGGTAAAACAACGCATTATGCTAGAGTCGCAAACTCTTGAGTGGGCTCCGGCCGGCTTTCGTTGCGGCTTCGCGTGAGGATTCAATTGCTTGTGTATAAAACCCCGAGCGCGGCTCCGCCGACGCGGGGTGACAAGGTGTGTTCCATGCCCGTCAAAATTCCTCGCGTAGGCTTCGTCAGCCTTGGCTGCCCCAAAGCCACGGTCGATTCCGAGCGCATCCTCACGCAACTGCGTGCCGAAGGGTACGCCATCGCGCCGGACTACGCCGGTGCCGACCTGGTGGTGGTCAATACTTGCGGGTCCATTGACGCCGCGGTGGAAGAATCCCTGGACGCCATCGGCGAAGCGGTGCATGAAAACGGCCGCGTTGTTGTCACCGGTTGCCTAGGGGCGCGGGCGGAATCGATCCAAAGCGCCCATCCCCAGGTGTTGGCGGTGATCGATCCCCACGCCACCGACGAAGTGATGACCGCCATTCATCGCCATTTGGCGGCCCCGCACGACCCGTTCACCAGCCTGGTGCCGCCGGGCGGCATCAAGCTTACGCCCCGGCATTATGCCTATCTGAAAATTTCCGAAGGCTGCAACCATCGCTGCAGCTTCTGTATTATCCCGGCGCTGCGCGGCGATCTGGTCAGCCGTCCGGCTGCCGAGGTGCTGGCGGAAGCGGAAAGCCTGGCCGCAGCCGGGGTCCGCGAATTGCTGGTGGTGTCCCAGGACACCAGCGCCTACGGCGTCGATATCAAATACCGGACCAGTTTTCACGGTGGTGTCCCCGTGCGCGCCCAGATCACCGACCTTGCGCGGGCGCTCGGTCAACTCGGCGTCTGGGTTCGGCTTCACTATGTGTATCCCTATCCCCACGTCGACGCGCTGATTCCACTTATGAGCGAAGGTCTGGTGCTGCCTTACCTGGACGTACCACTGCAGCATGCCAGCGCGCGGATATTGAAAGCCATGCGCCGGCCGGCGTCTGCCGAAAACACCCTGGAGCGCATCCGTCTCTGGCGGGAAATATGTCCCGAACTGGTGTTGCGCAGTACCTTTATCGTCGACTTTCCGAGCGAAACCGAGGACGACTTCGCGCAATTGCTGGATTTTTTGGAGCATGCGCAGCTCGGCCGTGTAGGCTGTTTCGCCTATTCGGCGGTTTCCGGCGCCGCCGCCAATTCCCTCGCCGGCGCGTCGCCGGAGGAAATCAAACAGGAGCGACTTGCGGGCTTCATGACACTGCAGGAAGACATCAGCGCGGCACGGCTGCAAGCGCGGGTGGGCAGGGAGCAGACCGTGCTGGTGGATGCGGTGGATGAAGAGGGCGCCATTGCGCGCAGTGCCGGCGACGCGCCTGAAATCGATGGCGTGGTGCGGGTGCGCAACGGCCACGATCTGCAGCCGGGGGATTTTGCCACGGTGCGGATCGTTGATGCCGACGCCCACGATCTGCTGGCCGACTGGCTGGACTAGCCGGTGACCAGGTGTTCGGCCGTTTCGTGGCCACCGCTCAGGAATGTGTCGGGTCCGCCGCGTCCGCCAGGAACAAGGCGACCAGATCATTCAGAAAGCGCCGGCCGGTCTCGGTTGGGCGCAAACGGTCGGCGGTCAGTTCCAGCAGCCCGCGTCGTCGACCTGCTTCGATTCCGGGCAGAAACCGCTCCAGTCCGAGCCCGCTGCGTGCGGTGATCAGATCCAGCGCGATGCCTTCGTTGAGACGCAGCGAATTGAGCATCAACTCCACCACCACGTCCTGGTCGCGCAGCCGGTCGCGCGCCGACAGCGCGGTCTCCTGCCGCGCAGCAGCCAGATAGGCGCGTGGATTTCGGGATTTGCGGCGACGCTCAATGATGCCGGCGCCGGCATCGGTGCGCTTGCCGTGGGCGCCCGCGCCGATCCCTACGTAGTCTCCGAATTGCCAGTAGTTGAGGTTGTGACGGCAACGGCGCTCGGCGCGCGCGTAAGCCGATACTTCATATTGTTCATATCCCGCGCCTTGCAGCAGGTCCTGCCCGGCCACCTGAATATCCCAGCTCGATTCGTCGTCGGGTACTTCGGGAGGATGATGATAGAACCAGGTATTGGGTTCGATGGTCAGCTGATACCAGGACAAATGGGGTGCTTCCAGATCCATCGCGGTGCGCAGGTCACGTGCGGCCCGCGCGACGGTCTGACCCGGCAGGGCGAACATCAAATCCAGATTGAAACTTTCGAAACCCGCTGCGTGGGCCTGTTCCGCAGCGCGGATGGCGTCGCGACCGGAATGAATGCGCCCCAGTTTCTGCAGCATGTCATCGTCGAAGCTCTGTACACCGATGGAGACACGGTTGATTCCGGCGCCCTGAAACTCCGAAAAGCGCTGTCGTTCGAGTGACCCCGGGTTGGCTTCGAGGGTGACCTCGGCATCTTTGGCCAACGGCGCTCGCGCACGCACACCTTCCAGCAGTCGGGCGATGGATTCGGGCCGGAACAGGCTCGGTGTGCCGCCGCCTATGAAAATGCTGATCAATTCATTCACGGGCGCGGCGCGCAGTTCCTCGTCCAGGTCCGCCAAGAGAGCGTCGACATAGTCCCGCTCGGGTAGTTCGCCGCCGGCTTCATGGGAGTTGAAGTCGCAATAAGGACATTTTTGCACGCACCAGGGTATGTGGATATACAGCGCCACGGGTGGGGAAACGGTGAATTCAAACATGGCTCGCTGCGCTCGATCGGATAAATTGTGGCTCCGCCGGGGTTTGGGTACAGTAACGCCCAGGCCTACCGCGGATACTCCTATGACGCCGATATTGTACAGCGAACACCTCTGCCCCCATTGCATTCGCTCGCGCTTGGCGTTGTTGTACGCCGAACTGCCCTTCGAGTTGCGAGATGTGGAACCGGGACAACTACCCGCCCAGGTGCGTGACGACCCGCAGGGACGTCTGCCGGTATTGCAGATCGTGTCGGGAGAGCATTTACGCGCCAGCGGCGACATTTTGCACTGGGCATTGTTGAAGCACGACCCGGAAGGGTTGATGGACTACGAAGTCGATCTGCTCGACGCCATGCACGATCTGGTGCGTATGAATGACGGCTCGTTCGCCAACGACGCCGACCGCTATCTGGGCGGCGTCGGCGATCGGGATGCGGCGTGGGCGGATTGTGCCTTGTTTCTCGATGGCCTCGAGGCGCGATTGGAACGCAGCCGGTATTTGTTTGCGGATCGGGAATCTTTCGCCGACGTGGCGCTGTTTCCTTTCGTGCTGCGTCTGGCCGAAGGCGAGCCCGGGCGCTTTTCCGGGGCCGCCTATCCCAGGCTGCGCCGTTGGCGGGAAGATTTCGCCAACCGCGCGCTGTTTCGCGCCGCCATGCGGCCCGTGCCGCGCTGGCAGGCGGGTCAGGCGCCGCTGCTCGTTACCGCTGAGGTCGCGGGCTAAGGGTCAGGACGCTGCCCGCAATTCGTCGCGGGCCACCAGGCCCAACCTGAAATCGCCGTCGGGAACGGGGATCCTTACGCGATAGCCGCCTCCTGGTACGCGCTCCATCGCTTGCCCCTCCAAGCTCTCGATGCGCTCCAATCGAAGGCGGCGATTGCCCGTCGGGGCAATCAGCTCGAGGTCGTCGCCGACCGCAAAAGCGTTTTTCGCCAACAGTTCCACCATTCCCCGATTCCGGTCGTAGGCCACGACTTCGGCGACGAAGCGTTGGCTGCCGCCACCGGCGCTGGCGCGCCGATAGCTTTGATATTCGGCGCTGGCGTGACGTTGGAAAAAGCCGTCGGTGTAGCCGCGATTGGCCAATCCTTCCAATGCCTGCAGCAGCGCCGGATCGAATGTCCGGCCGGCGACCGCGTCGTCGATGGCGCGGCGATAGATCTGTGCCGTGCGCGCGGCGTAATAGAACGACTTGGTGCGGCCTTCGATCTTGAGTGAGTCGACGCCGATTTCGGCGAGCCGCCGCACGTGTTCCACGGCCCGCAGGTCCTTGGAGTTCATGATGTAGGTGCCGTGTTCGTCTTCCATCACCGGCATGTACTGGCCCGGGCGCTCGCTTTCCTCGATGAGGTAGACGCGATCCGCCAGCGGATGGCGCTGCTCGAGCGTCGCGCTGGGAAACGCTTCCGGGTTTTGCAACGCAGCCATGGCGTCGAAGTCGATGCGCTGGGGATCGCCGCTTTCATCCTCGGTGGCGCTGTGTACCTTGTAATCCCAGCGGCAGGCATTGGTGCAGGTGCCCTGGTTGGGATCGCGATGATTGAAGTAGCCCGACAACAGGCAACGTCCGGAGTAGGCGATGCACAGGGCGCCGTGGACGAACACTTCCAGTTCCATGTCCGGGCAGCGCTGGCGGATGTCCTCGATCTCCTCTAACGACAATTCCCGCGACAGAATCACCCGCTTGATCCCAACGCTGCGCCAGAAGTCGATGGCGGCGTAGTTCATGGTGTTGGCCTGCACCGACAGGTGGACCGGTATCGCCGGCCAACGTTCGCGCACCAGCATGATCAAACCCGGGTCGGCCATGATCAGGGCGTCTGGCCCCAGGGCGATCACCGGTTCCATGTCGGCCAGGTACGTGTCGACCTTGCGGTTGTGGGGCAGGATATTGCTGGCGACGAAAAACTTCTTGCCCAGGGCGTGCGCCTCGGCAATGCCGGCGGCGAGATTCTCCAGGTCGAAATCGTTGTTGCGAACCCGCAGGCTATAGCGCGGTTGACCGGCATAGACGGCGTCGGCGCCATAGGCAAGCGCATACCGCATGTTTTTCAAGGTGCCGGCAGGCGACAACAGTTCGGGAGTGGATCTCATGGCAAAGTTCGGCGCCGCGGGGCCCTCAAGGCTGGACCGTTCGGCCAATGGCGTCCAGCAGCATTTTCAACGCCTGGCCGCGATGGCTGAGTCGGTTCTTGGTTTGCGGGTCCAGTTCCGCCGCCGAGCGGTTTTCCTCCGGCACCCAAAAGATCGGGTCGTAACCAAAGCCGTTCTCGCCCCTGGCCTCGGTGAGAATCCGGCCTTCCCAGGTCCCCTGGCAAATAATTGGCGTGGGATCGGTCGGGTAGCGCATGTAGACCATCAGACACTGAAACCGAGCGCTGCGCTCGCCTTCGGCCACGTGGGCCAGGGCGTGCAGCAGTTTGTCGACGTTGTCGCGGTCACTGGCGTGGGGGCCCGCGTACCGCGCCGAATAGATGCCCGGCGCCCCTTGCAGGATATCCACTTCCAGACCGGAGTCGTCGGCGATGGCCGGAAGTCCGGTGTGGTGACTGGCGTGGCGCGCCTTGAGGATCGCGTTCTCGACGAAAGTCTGGCCCGTCTCCTCCACGTCCAGGGCGCCGAAAGCGGACTGGGGCACCACCTCGAGCGCCAGCCCCGCCAGCAGCTGGTTGATTTCACGAGCCTTTCCCTTGTTGTTACTGGCCAACACGATTTTCTTCATATGCCCCATCCCGGTTCAGCCCTGCCCCAATGCCTGCTGCTGCTTGCGCACCAACTGGGCGATGCCCTCCTGGGCAAGGTCGAGCATGGCGCTCAGTTCGGCGCGGGTAAACGCGTGACCCTCCGCAGTGCCCTGGACTTCGACGAAATGCCCGGCGTCGTTCATGACCACGTTCATGTCGGTCTCGGCATTGGAATCCTCGGCATAATCCAGGTCCAGTACGGGCTGGCCTTCGAATACGCCCACCGAGATCGAAGCCACTTGGCCGTAAAGCGGATTCTTGCGAATCGCTTTGGTCTGCAGCAAGTGCGCCACGGCATCGGCCAGGGCGACATAGCCGCCGGTAATCGACGCGGTGCGCGTGCCGCCGTCGGCCTGGATGACGTCGCAGTCGATGGTGATGGTGTGCTCGCCCAAGGCCGCCATGTCCACTACCGCACGCAGGGAGCGGCCGATCAGACGTTGGATTTCCATAGTGCGTCCGCCCTGCCGTCCGCGGGCGGCTTCCCGCGCCATGCGGCTGCCGGTGGAGCGCGGCAGCATGCCGTATTCCGCGGTCACCCAGCCCTGGCCGGCGCCGCGCAGGAATGGCGGCACGCGGTTTTCCACCGATGCGGTGCATAGAACACGGGTATCGCCGAACTCCACCAGCACCGAGCCTTCGGCGTGTTTGGTGAAGCGGCGGGTGATGATGATCGAGCGCAATTCGTTGGGTGCGCGGCCGCTGGGTCGCATGCTGACTCCCTTTGGGGGCTGTGAGGGTAAACCGAGAGTGCGGCCGCAGAGACGGCGGCCGCGTCGATTCGAGCACGCAGTATAGCGTTACTGGAGCGGTGGAGGAAAAACGGGCGCTGGTGCGGATCGCAGGGGTTATTCCTCGTCCAGCTCGTGGCGGTAATTGCGGATCGCGTCCTCGATGCTGGCAATGGCTTGGTCGAGCGGATTGCCGTCAGGGTCGGTCGCCGTAGTCGGATACGGTTCCCGGTCGTGGTCCAGGACCACTTCCTGGGTCGCCAGCAGGCGCAGGCATACAGCGCTCACATTGTCGCTGTTGGGGTAGCGCAGGCGCTCGGCATCGCTGGCAAGCGCCTGGACGCTGGCGTCCAAGTCCGGTTCCCCGAGTCTCTGCAGCGTTGCGTCGTCACCGAGCCCACCCCAGAAACCGTCGGAACACAACAAGAGCAGGTCGCCGATCTGCAACTCGGTCGCCGCGCCCAGGGTCGGCTTCAGCGCGGCTTGAGGACCGCCCAGGCATTGGGTGACGTAGTTGCGCATGGGGTGATACTGCGCCTCGGCTTCGGCAATCGCGCCGCTACGGACCAATTCCTCGACATAGGTGTGATCGCGGGTACGGGCGATGACCTTGCCGTTGCGCAGCCAGTACAATCGGCTATCGCCAAGGTGCGCCCACCAGGCGCAGTTGTGTTGGACCAGGCAAACCACCGCCGTGGTACGCGGGTAGACCGCCTCCGTCTGCCGTAAGCCCGCTGCGACTATGTCGTCCTGAGCCCGGGCGAACGCTTGGCGCAAAAATGCTTCAGGGTCCGCGATCGGCAGCGTCTGGTCGCGAAAGTTCGCTTCGACGCTGTCCACCAGCGCTTGCGCCGCCAATTCCCCGCGAGCGTGTCCACCCATGCCGTCGGCGAGGCTCAGCAGGACGGCCGACCCGCGCTCGACGATTTTGCAGCGGTCCTGGTTGCATGCGCGGTCGCCGAGGCGGTTGGCGATGGCAGTATCAAAACGCATCATTCCATCCCGTTCTTGCCGGCACCGCCAAATAGCCCCAGCAGTCCGGCACCGGATTCCGTGGGCGGCTCCTGCTCCATTCTGGGCAACACGTCGACCAACTCGTCGACGGTCTGCGGCCGCAACAGCGGGTCCACTTCCATGGCCCAATCCAGGGCCTGCAGCAGTTCCGTGGAATACTGACGCCGGAACTGCTGCGCGGCCGGGCGTAATTGCTCTCGACTGTGACGTTCCCGCGCATCGAGCGGAGGGCGGCCTTCGATGCAGGTACGCATAGTGGCGCCAATGGCGTAGATGTCGGTCCAGGGACCGATGTAGCCCGTCCGGTTGTACTGCTCGATGGGCGAAAAGCCGGCACTGGTGATGTGGCCGAGCTGTTGCTGGCGACTGTCCTGGCGCCGGTGGACGGCACCGAAATCGAGCAACAACGGCATTCCGCCGGGCCGCACATGGACATTGCCCGGTTTGATGTCCAGGTGCAGATAGCCCTGCCCGTGAATGTAGCGCAAAGCACCGAGCAGCGGCGGGAATACCGTCAACAGGAAGCGCTCGCTCAAACGCCCACGGCGCTGGGAGATGTAGTGCTGCAGGTTCCGGCCCTGTTCGTAGGCCATGACCATATATACGGTGCCATTGGCATTGAAGAAACTGCGTACGTCGACGATGTGGGGGTGTTTGAGCGTCGCCAGGATGCTCGCTTCCTGGAAAAAAAGATTGCGGCCGCGCTGGAAGCGGTCCACGTGTTGATCGCACTGGGGGCCGACGCTTTGATCGGCGGCGCGCACCGCCAGTTTGCTCGGCATATATTCCTTGATCGCCACAGGCAGGTTCGAGTCCGGTCCGTCGGCGAGGTACACTACGCTGAATCCGCCGCCGCCCAATGCTTCACGAATGACATATTCGTCGAGGCGCGTGCCGACGGGTAGGCTGTGGGCAACTTTGGGCATGGGAGCTGTTATTGTTCCTGTCCGTGAACGATGGCGGTCACGATTTGCACGGTCCAGCGGTCCAAACGCGGCAATCCTTGTGGCGGCTCGGTCGGCGATTATTGCCGGGTGCCAGGCATCGATCCGGCTTGAAGACAGCAAGCGAGCGCCATCCGCCGGGGGTTACTCCGGCTGCTCAATCTTTGCATACATTGAACGCAGTCTTTGGGCAGCCGCCGATGGCCCTTGTTACATCATCGGCACCAGCACGGACGACTTGAAATGATTCGCAGCATGACCGCGTTTGCGCGCCGCGAGAGTCGCGGCGAATGGGGAACGCTCACTTGGGAATTGCGTTCGCTGAACAACCGTTATCTGGAAGTCTCGGTACGTCTGCCCGAAGACCTGCGGGGTCTGGAGACCGCGGTTCGCGAGCGCCTGGCGCGTCGTCTGAGCCGCGGTAAGGTGGATTGCAATCTGCGCTTCCGGCGCGATCCTGCGGCTACCGGGGGACTGGGCTTGAACGAAGGCCTGGCACGTCAGGTCCTGGCGCTGACCGAGCAGACCCAGCGGCTCGGTCCGGACCTGCACCCGGCCGGCGTGATGCAAGTGCTTGGCTGGCCGGGGGTGGTGGAGCAGGCCGAGGTCGACCTGGAACCGCTGAGCAACGCGGCGCTGGCATTGCTCGAGCAGGCAATCGACGAACTGGTGGCGACCCGGGAGCGAGAAGGCGAAGACCTGCGCGGTTTGATCGACCAGCGCCTGGCGACCATGTCGGCCCAGGTTGCCCAGGTGCGCGGCGACCTGCCGCAAATCCGCGCGGCTCTGCGCCAGCGCCTGGAGGCGCGCCTGGCGGAACTGGACGTGGCCGCTGATCCGGGACGGCTGGAACAGGAACTGGTGATGCAACTGCAAAAAATCGATGTCGATGAAGAATTGGACCGGCTCCAGACCCATATCGCCGAAATTGCGGCGGTCTTGAAGCGCGACGAACCGGTGGGAAGGCGCCTGGACTTTCTGATGCAGGAGCTGAATCGGGAGTCCAACACCCTGGGTTCAAAATCGGCGGCGGCCGACACCACGGCGGCGGCCGTGGAGCTGAAGGTATTGATCGAACAGATGCGCGAGCAGGTGCAGAACATCGAATGATGGCGCGCCCAGCGGCGCGCTGCGGGAGAGCGGTGATGAGTAATGCAGGCGGTGACCGGACAGCCGGTACCTTGTTTGTCGTTTCCGCGCCTTCGGGCGCCGGCAAAACCAGTCTGGTGAAGGCATTGCTGTGCGCTGACGAACAGCTCGCGGTGTCCGTCTCCCACACCACCCGCGCCATGCGGCCCGGCGAACAGGATGGTGTGGATTATCATTTCGTTGACCCCGAGACCTTCAAGGCCATGGTGGCGGACGGCGCATTCCTGGAGCATGCCCAGGTGTTCGACAACTATTACGGCACGGCGCAGGCCAGCGTCGAGCAGACCCTGGACCAGGGTTCGGACGTCGTGTTGGAAATTGATTGGCAGGGTGCGCGTCAGGTGCGCGAGCGTCTGCCGCAGGCGGTGAGCCTTTTCATTCTGCCGCCCTCGCGCCAGGCGCTGGAGCAGCGTTTGCGCGGTCGCGGGCAGGACAGCGACGAAACCATCGCCCGGCGCATGCGCGATGCCCGCAGCGAGTCCGCCCACTTCGATGAATACGATTTCCTGGTGATCAACGATGACTTTGACGCAGCGCTTGCAGAACTGCGGGCCGTAGTCATCGCGCAACGTCTGCGGCTCGGCCCGCAACGCCTGCGCTGGCAAGGCCTATTGTCTGAGTTGTTGGATTGAACCGGGCAATTCGCTAGACTGCGCAGTCCAAGTGTGGCGCGCAGACCCTGGAGTGGAGCATGGCCCGAATTACCGTAGAAGACTGTTTGGAAAACGTCGATAACCGCTTTCAACTGGTATTGGTGGCCACCAAGCGTGCCCGGCAACTTGCCAACGGCCGGCATTCCGAGCTGGAATGGGGTAACGACAAGCCGACCGTATTGGCATTGCGGGAAATCGCCGCCGGCATGGTCGGCCCGGCGATCCTGGATGAAGTCACCGCCCGAGAGCACGGACCCACCAGCGGCATCTCCGAAGATGAGGTCCGAGCCGAGACCACCGCCGCAGCGGATAACGCAAACAGCGATGACGACACCAGCGAGCCCCGCCCCCAGACTCGCGATACCGATGCGGATGAGTCCGAATCCTGATGGTGCGAGTTCCGCGGCGTCGTTAGACGAAATGGGCCTGGGCGTGCAGAACCGTTGGCTGCGTCCG
The DNA here is from genome assembly GCA_963773585.1 of uncultured Gammaproteobacteria bacterium. Classification (GTDB taxonomy): domain Bacteria; phylum Pseudomonadota; class Gammaproteobacteria; order JASBUN01; family JASBUN01; genus CAVXJN01. The sequence continues at coordinate 294,686 of CAVZBR010000004.1, read as the reverse complement.
CCGCCGCCCGGTAACGGAGCGACCGGGACATAGCCGTTGCAGCGAACCGGTGAACCGGCAGCGCAGGAATAGGGTTCCGAAGGAGCTTTTCAATCGCCTGCCGGCAATATCGTGACGACCGGCAGGCTGGGGTCCAGGAGACAACCGCCTACTTGAGCGCCACGACTCAGCAGCCGCAGCTTCCGCGTTTTTTCCGCATCAGCGATTTGTGCGCGATGCTGGAAGGCTATCTCGGGCACGACCAAGTGCGCGAGGTCTATCGCGCCTATCTGTTTGGTGCCGAGGCCCACGATGGCCAACACCGCGTCAGTGGCGAGCCCTATATCACCCATCCCCTGGCAGTCGCCAAGATCATGGCCGAGATGCATCTGGACTATCAGAGCATTATGGCGGCGATTCTCCATGACGTCATCGAAGACACCCCAACCGCCAAAGAACAGCTCGCCAGCGAGTTCGGCGAAGAGGTCGCCGAGCTGGTGGATGGCGTCAGCAAGATCACCCACCTGAAGTTCCACAGCAAGGCCGAAGCGCAGGCGGAAAACTTCCGCAAGATGCTGCTCGCCATGGTGCGCGACATCAGGGTGGTGTTGATCAAGCTCGCTGACCGCCTGCACAACATGCGCACCCTTGGCGTCATGCCGCCGGTCAAGCGCCGCCGCATCGCGCGCGAGACGCTGGAAATCTACGCCCCTATTGCCAACCGCCTGGGGATGAACTCGCTGCGCGTGGAACTGGAAGACTTGGGGTTTGCGGCGCTCTATCCCGTACGTTATCGCATTTTGCGCGAGGCGGTATTGAAGGCCCGCGCCAACCGCAAGGAAATCCTCAACAAGATCGATGCCTCAGTCAAGCGCAGGCTGCGCCAGGAGCATCTCGACGGCGACGTGCTCGGCCGCGAAAAGCATCTTTGGAGCATTTATCAGAAGATGCGCAACAAGCAGTTGTCGCTCAATGAGGTGTTCGACATCTATGCGTTTCGCATCGTGGTCGACCGCGTCGACACCTGTTACCGAGTGTTGGGCGCGGTGCACAATCTCTATAAACCCGTGCCTGGTAAATTCAAGGATTACATCGCGATCCCCAAGGCGAACGGCTACCAGTCGTTGCACACCGTTTTGTTCGGCCCCTACGGTGTGCCGATCGAAGTCCAGATCCGCACCGAAGACATGCAGAAAATGGCCGAGTCCGGCATCGCCGCCCATTGGATGTACAAGACCGGCGGCTCGGGCAAAAACACCGAATCCCACGCTCGGCAGTGGCTGTCGGACTTGCTCGAATTGCAAAAGAGCGCAGGTAATTCCCTGGAGTTCCTCGAGAACGTCAAGATCGACCTGTTCCCGGATGAGGTGTACGTATTCACGCCTCAGGGCGATATCCTAGAATTACCGCGGGGCGCCACTGCCGTCGATTTCGCCTACGCGGTGCACACCGACGTCGGTAATACCTGCGTCGCGGCGCGGCTGGACCGCAGGCTCGCGCCCCTGCGTACCGTGTTGCACAACGGTCAAACCGTGGAAATCATCAGTGCGCCCGGTGCCAATCCCAACCCCGCATGGCTGAACTTCGTGCAGACCGCCAAAGCACGCACCAACATCCGCTCCTATCTGAAGCAACTGGAGCACGAGGAAGCCACCGACCTTGGTCGCCGCTTGCTGGAAAAGGCACTCATGTCATTCGGCCGTACATTGGATAGCTTCGACGAAGCGCAATTGGACGCGCTGCTCGCCACCAACAATTATCAGCACTTGAACGAATTGCTCGCCGACGTAGGTCTGGGTAAGCGCATGGCATTATTGGTGGCGAGGCAGCTCGTACCGCAGGACGAAGAGACTCCGGTCACCAGCACAGAAACATCGTCGCGTCCATTGGCCATCAAAGGCACCGAAGGGCTGGTGGTCAGCTTCGCCAAATGCTGTCACCCGATTCCCGGCGACCCGATTATTGGTTTTGTGAGTGCCGGGCGCGGCATCGTGATTCACCGCGAGAATTGCAAGAACGTCGCCGACTTTCGAAAGATGCCCGAAAAGTGGATCGACGTGGAGTGGGCGGCCGAACCCAGGAGCGATTTTCAAGCTGAGATTCGCGTCGACGTCGCCAATCAGCGCGGCGTACTGGCCACGGTCGCCGCGACCATCTCCGAACTGGATTCGAATATCGAAAACGTCGATATCGAAGAGCGCGACGGCATGAACACCTCCATGACCTTCGTGATCACGGTCCGGGACAGAATTCATCTGGCTCAGATCATGCGTCGTATTCGTTCGCTCAGCATGGTCATACGCATCAATCGTCGCCGCGGCTGATAGGTGTTCTTCGACTATCCTCTTCCCTATTCCATTCAGGAGCACTGCGCGATGGCGAAGGAAATCATCCAAACCGAGACTGCGCCGCAAGCGATCGGTACTTATTCGCAGGCGGTAAAGATCGGCGACACCGTGTACCTGTCCGGGCAGATTCCTTTGGTCCCGAAAACCATGGAATTGGTCGGTGCCGAAATAGAATCCCAGGTGCGAAGGGTGTTCGACAATCTTGCCGCAGTGGCGGCGGCAGCCGGCGGCACGCTCTCGGACGTGGTCAAGCTCAACATCTTCCTGACCGACCTGGCCCACTTTCCACTGGTGAATCAGGTGATGGCGGAATACTTTGCCGAGCCCTATCCGGCACGCGCTGCGATCGGCGTCGCGTCGCTGCCCAAAGGCGCAGGCGTGGAAATGGATGCGGTTATGGTGCTCGGGGCCGCGTGAAAACTCAGCGGCCGATGACAGCGCCCAATGTTTGCAGGCGCTCGGTGCGGTCGGCAACGATCTTGACGATCGCGAGTATGGGGACCGCCAGCAGCGCGCCGATCACTCCCCAGAGCCAGAACCAGAAGATGATGCTCAAAAACACCATCAACGGGTTGAGCGCCAGCCGCCGGCCGACAACCTGGGGCGTGATGATCTGGCCTTCCAGCGTCGTCAGTGCGAGGAACGTGGCAGGCGGCAGCAACGCCGTGCCGATGTCTGGGAATGTCAGGAGCGAGACTATCGCGATTACGATCAACACCGAGAGCGCACCGATATAGGGTGCGAAGTTCAGTACGCCCGCCAACACGCCCCACAGCGCCGGATTCGGCATCTCTAGAAGATACATGGCGACGGCCACAATCAATCCCAGCACCGAGTTGATCACGGTGATGGTCAATAGATAATGCGAAATCTCGTGCTGCAGGACGTGGAACATGTCGCTGAAATGGGTCATTCCGCGCGCGTGGCAAAAAGTCTGGGCGTGCAGCACCATGCGATCGCCCCAGGCCAACAGGAAGTACACCAGGAACAACACCGAGACGGTGCCGACGATAAAGCCTTTGGCGTGCTCGTAGACCAGTTCGCGCAGGGACGTCCCTTCTAGTTTCACCGTCGGCGTTGCGCCTTTCGTCTCGGTCATTTTTTCGACTTTTTCAGCCGCCGCATTGACTTCGCGCACGGTTTTCTTGATCGGGCTGATCTTGTCTTCCACCTGGCGCATCACCTGCGGCGCGCGATGCAACCAGCTGGCGGTCGGCTGCGCCAGGGAATATAGACCGAATCCGAATGCGCCCAACAGAACGGCGATGATCACGCCGGCTGCGATTGCAGGCGGCATGCGGGTGCGCAGCAGTCCGCGCATCAAGGGCGACAACACCAGGCTGAGCACCAATGCCAGTACGACGGGAATCAGCAAAAACCGTGCGAAGTAAGCGGTGTACATCACCGCCAAAAATAGTAGCCAGGGGGCCGCAGGCGATCCGCCCCCTTCAGGCAATAGCCGGAAACTCCGTGTCATCGACATGAGAGGAAACGTTCAGTTTGCTGAATCGTCCGCCGCAAGTCCATGCGCCAGGACGCGTTGCCAAAGCGGAAGAGTCAGTACGAACAGCGTGCGCAAGGCTTCCGTTTTGTTCTTCTTGGGCGGCGCCTGGGTCTGCGCTGCAGCGGCAGGCGGCGGGCATATTTCGGCTCGTTCCCGACGGCGCTTGGCCCGCGAGACCGTAAACCATCCCCCTGCAAATCCGACCGCGAAACCGCTCAGCAATCCGGCGGGAGATCCTACGCGTCGTTTGGCGGCGAGGCGGACTCGGCGCCCGTTTGCGGCCACCGCCGCGCGATCCGCTCGGATACGTCGCTCAAGTTCGATTAGGCTTGGCATCGCTTGCTCCTATCGTTCTGCGTACGACCGGGAAACTCAGGCGAACCGCCAAGCGGCGCAAGATCAATACCAATAGTACCGCCGCCCCCGCGTTGGCTGCCGCGGCAATTGCCAGTGCCAGTGACCACCGGACCCCGAGTTCCACCAGCCACATGGCGCCGGCCGCCGACAACAGACCCCACACTGCAAAAAGGCAGACCATCGCCGCCGCCGCGAGCGCGACGACCCAGGCCAAAGCCTTTCCGGCCCGCTGCGCTTCGAGCCCCGCCAGCTGCACGAAATCATTGAGCAGCTGACGGATCGAGCCAAGCCATGCTCCGGCCGCACCCGCGACCGAATCCGGAGCGTCGCCCTGGGCGTCGCTCCGTGCTGCGATATCCGGCTCCATGTAACGATTAACGTTTGAGAATCGCGCCGATCACAAATCCTGCCGCGGCTGCCATTCCGACAGCTTTGTACGGATGCTGGCGCACATAGCTGATAGCCTCGCGCTCGAAATCCTGCGCACGCTCGGTCGCGCGGTGACTGGAGTCGCGGACTTTCGCTTCCACGCGTTCACCCGTGTCGGCGGCTTTGTCGATCACGTCATGGGCGGTTTTGGCGACCCGTTCGGTCGTTGAATGCAACGTTTCCTTGGTGGACTGGACCGCATCTGGGTTGGTGCTGGTAACCATTGTAAACCTCCTCGTCTGATCCGTGACGGTACGTTGGGGATGAAGCCACACATGCGGCCCGGGATGCGGGCCTCACACTGTGTAATGTAGTGCGGATCGGCGGTGTTTCCACGCCGCGGCAATTTAGAACCAATATCGGAACAGCTTGCTGAACTGCTCCTTCACGCGGCTGGACCACGGCCGGTCGCGCCATTTCGTCAGCGTGATCTGCTCGCAGCTTTTCAAGTCGTATTCGAACAGGGCCTGCATTTTGCCGGCAAACTCTGGACTCATGATGACCGCGTTCGCCTCATTGTTATGCAAAAAGCTGCGGTAATCGAAGTTGCTGGAGCCGACGGTGGACCAGGTCCCGTCCACTGTCATGGTTTTGGCGTGTAACACCGTATCGGTACGCTCGTAGATCTTGACTCCGGCTTCCAGCAGATCCTCATAGTTGGCGCGGGCTGCGTACATGACGATGGGCGCGTCGCTGAAGCCGGGGAGAATCATCCGTACGTCCACGCCTCGTTGCGCCGCATCGATAAGATCCTGCACCAGGCCGTCCGCGGGAGAAAAATATGCCTGCGTGATCCAAATCCTTTGCTTCGCATCCCGCACCACGGCGTGAATCACGTCATATATTCTGACTTCATCGTCGCCGCCCATACTGTCGACGATCTGGACCAGATCGTTTCCGTGACGCTCAAGCTTTGGAAAGTACCCGTCTGCCGAGGTGATCTTGTGATCGCCTTGCTCATTCCACAAGGAAATGAACAACTGCTGCAATTCCGCGACCGCCGGGCCTTGGAGTTTTATCTGGGTGTCACGCCAGGCGGCTTTCTCCTTGTGTTCCCGAATTTCTTTGCGGCTGCCGAAGAATTTACGAAAAGAGCTCGAGCGGTAGACGTCGCTGATATTGATTCCGCCGGTGAATGCAACCCGGTCATCGACGATTAGGATCTTACGGTGATGGCGGTTGTTGATGCGCCATAGGCGCAGGTCCTTGACCGGATCGGGCGGATGATATTCGTATAACTGAATCCCGCGTTGCTTCAAACGGTCGAAGTAGGCGGCGGACGTGTCGATACTGCCGATGCCGTCATACGTAATCCGCACCTCGACGCCGGCATCGGCGCGCTCAATCAGCAGGTCGGCGAGTTTGCGGCCGATTTCGCTGTCTTCGAGGATGTAAGTTTCGAGATGGATATCGTGTTTGGCTGCGCGTATGGCCGCAAACATGGCAGCGTATGCGGCGGGTCCGTCGACCAACAATGTGGTCTGGTTGCCGGCAGTGAGAAGCCGGCTGGTAAGGCCGCGTTGCAATCGCGCCATACGCAGCATCAGCTGCGCCTGCTCGGGCGATTGCGCGATTTCGCGCAGCAGGTGTTCGCTTTGGGCGTTGTCGAGATCGCCTTTGGTCGTACGAATCACCAAAGGCCGCGGCTTGCTGGCCTCGCGCAGCTGTTCGTTGACCGAGCTTCGGCTTAGCGGTGCAGCACATGCACCCAGTAGCGAAGCGGTCATCACTGCCAACAACGTCGCGGCTAAGCGCTTGCGATTGCGATCCAGCCACCCGCCCACGGGACTATCGTGCACCGCCGTCAATCTGTTTCCAACGTACATCGGTACTCCTGGTCATTGGGTCGCGGTGCGTGCAGCGCACTCGCGCAGCCGAATATTTGCACGCCCTTCACACGAAGCGTTGGCCCGCTCAATGCAGTTTCAGTTTTTGCTATCGCTTCGTTTGAGTAAAACCGAGTGCCGTAACCCCGCCCAAGCCGGGCTTGTATGCGTTCTTTTTGTCAGCCGCGAGCGCCACTGTAAGCCAATTCAGTGTATGCGATTCCCGCCACACGTATTCGACTGACGGGAACTGCCGTGATCGATGATTGCCCCGTATTTAGCGCGCTTGCGATGCTTGGCCCCTGATGCGGCCGTTCCCGCACCAAAATTTCCTCACAGTTTGTGCAAAGGATAGTGGGCCGCCGCCTTGGCGCCAACGCTTGCCTCCAAGCAGCCTGTCCTATACTGGGAGGCCACTATCCACGGACTGAACCAACCGAGAGGGAGTACTCATGGGAACCCACACCAAAGCTATTATAACTGCCGTGCTGATCACGCCGTTGCTCGCGGCTTGCGCCGGGCCCGAGCGCACGGTCACGCGCGATACGCCTTACTACGGTAATAACACGGTGCGCACTGCTCCGGCGCAGACTTCCGGATATAACAACTACCGTTGCGACAACTGCGGTGTCGTCACTGACATCCAGCAAGTGCGACAGGAGAGCAATGGTGTCGCCGGCGCGGTGATCGGCGGTGTACTCGGCGGGGTCGCTGGCCACCAGGTCGGCAAGGGCACGGGTAAGGATCTGGCCACGGCCGCGGGCGCCGTTGGCGGAGCGGTTGCAGGCCATGAAATCCAGCAGAACCGCACGGCCGGTTATGCATATCAGATACGCGTACGCATGGACAACGGCGATACCGTAACCGTAAAACAGGATAATGCGCCGCCGGTGCGCATCGGCGACCAGGTGCAGGTCGTGGACGGCCAAGTAGTGCCGCGCGGCTAGGATTTCTGCAAGCCTCACCGGCCTGCAAACGGCGGACGGTGAGGCTTGCAGGTCGGCAGGCAGCCGGCTTCATGTACAATTCCGTGCATGAGCACTGCCGATGCATCAACCACTTCGCTGGCGCCCGCTGAACGCGACACCGGCCTGCTGAGCGTCGCGGCGCTCAAAGGCGTCGGCCCCCGAGTCGCACAACGCTTGCAGAAGCTGGGGATTCACACCGTTCAGGACGTGTTGTTTCATCTTCCCGCCCGCTACGAAGACCGCACCCGCGTGGTCGCGATCGGAAGTCTGCGCCCCGGCGTACAGGCCGCCATTCAAGCGCGTATCGAACTCACCGAAATCGCTTACGGCCGTCGCCGCACGCTGCTTTGTCGGGTGAGCGACGGCACCGGGGCGTTGACCCTGCGCTTCTTCCATTTCTCTGCGGCGCAGCAGGCGGGACTGGAGCGCGGCGCCGTGGTCTCGTGCTATGGCGAAGTGCGCGCTGGGCGCAGCGGCCTGGAAATCGTCCACCCTGAATACCGGCGAGTCGATGAAACCGCAACCGATGTCGCCCCCCAGCCGCACTTGACCCCGGTGTATCCGACTACCCAAGGTATCCATCAACTGAAGCTGCGGGACTTGACCGACCAGGCATTGGCGTGGCTGCAACGGCAACCGCTGGATCTGCGGGAGTGGCTGCCGGACCGCGTCTTGGCGCAGTTCAGTTTGCCGTCCCTGCACGATGCTTTGCGGTTCGTGCATCGGCCCCCGCCCGAATGTGAGTTGCACGACCTGGAAAGCGGTGTGCATCCGGCGCAACAGCGTCTGGCCTTCGAAGAGTTGCTGGCGCACCACCTCAGCCTCAGACAACTGCGCGCCCGTCTGCAGCAGCAGCGAGCGCCGGTGCTCGCGACCGAGGGCGAGTTGGTCGCCCGATTTTTGAAGGTTCTGCCGTTTGTGCTGACCGCAGCGCAGCAGCGGGTATGCGCGGAAATCGAAACCGATCTCGAGCAGCCCTACCCGATGCTGCGTCTGGTTCAGGGCGATGTGGGCTCCGGTAAGACGGTCGTGGCCGCGGTGTCCGCCTTGAAGGCTGTGGAGGCGGGTTATCAGGTGGCGCTGATGGCGCCGACCGAATTGCTCGCCGAACAGCATTTCCGCAATTTCAGCGCCTGGCTGGAACCATTGGGTGTGCAGGTGCAATGGCTGTCAGGCAAGCTCAGCGCCCGCGCGCGCCGGCAGGCCATTGCCCAAGCGCAAAGCGGGGACGCGCGTGTCGTGGTCGGCACCCATGCCCTGTTTCAGGAAGGCGTTGAATTCCGTCACCTGGCATTGGCCATTGTCGATGAACAGCACCGCTTCGGCGTGCATCAACGACTCGCGCTGCGGGAGAAAGGGCGCCGCAACCAGAGCAGCCCGCATCAGCTCATCATGACGGCGACTCCGATTCCACGTACCCTGGCCATGACCGCCTATGCCGATCTCGACAACTCGGTAATCGATGAGCTGCCGCCGGGGCGGATTCCGGTCAATACCGTGGTGCTGCCGGAAAGCCGCCGCGCCGATGTGGTGGCACGGGTCGCCGACGCCTGTCGCCATGGTAGGCAGGCCTATTGGGTTTGCACCCTGATCGAGGAGTCCGAGGCGTTGCAGGCGCAGGCCGCTGCGGAGACTGCGTCCCGTCTTGCAGAAGCGCTTCCGGAACTGCGGCTGGGGTTGGTGCATGGCCGTCTCAAGCCGGCGGAAAAAGAGCAGGTGATGGCGCGCTTCAAGGAGGGGGAACTGGATTTGTTGATCGCAACCACGGTGATCGAAGTGGGAGTGGATGTCCCCAACGCCAGCCTGATGATCATCGAAAACTCAGAACGCCTGGGGCTGGCGCAATTGCATCAGTTGCGCGGTCGGGTTGGCCGCGGCAGTGCCGCAAGCAGTTGTGTGCTGATGTATCGTGGGTCGCTCAGTGTCACCGCCCGCGCCCGTCTGGCGGCGTTGCGCGATACCAATGACGGATTCGAGATTGCGCGGCGGGATCTCGAGTTGCGCGGCCCTGGCGAAGTCCTGGGCACGCGCCAGACCGGCGTGCTGCAATTGCGCGTGGCGGACTTGCTGCGGGATCGCGGGCTGCTCACCGAAGTGCAGCGGGCAGCGGAGATCCTGCATCGCGAACATCCCGAGTGCATCGTCCCTCTGGTACGCCGTTGGTTGGGAGACGGTGCTCGTTACGGCGCAGTATAAGCGCCGCTTGTGCTAGTCTTGGCGGCTTGTCGAAGAGATGCTCCGCCCGCCGACGTTGTGACCACCGCCCGCCCCATGCCTGATTCGCGCCTTGCCGATTCCTTGTGGAAGTCCAACCGGACTGTGAACTATCGCGAGATTCCGCGCGACCTGCTGCCGTGGTTGTTGGATCGCGCCTCTCTGACCCATCGCCTGCAACAGGCATGCGCCGGCAAATTCCGGGTCGAAGTCCTACGCCAGGATTGGCAGCGGCCGCAGCCCGAGGAACGCAGCGCACTGAAAATGCGCCGCAAAACCCTGGCACTGGTGCGCGAAGTGCGCTTGTTGTGTGACGAACAGCCCTGGGTTTATGCCCGCAGCGTCGTGCCCTTGCGCACGCTCAGCGGCCCAGAGCGCCGCTTGGCCGAGCTTGGCAGCCGTCCGCTGGGCGCGTTATTGTTCTCCGACCGAAGTCTGCAGCGTGGGGAACTGGAATTGGCCCGGATCCGGCCGGGACAAACCCTGTATGCCGCTGCAACCGCGGGCGTAAAGCCGGCGCCCGCAGAAATCTGGGGGCGGCGATCGGTGTTTCACGTGCGGGGCAAACCGCTGTTGGTCCAGGAACTGTTCCTACCAGCCTTGTGCGGCTAGTACGCTGGTGCTTGGCGTCAGGGCGAGGCGCGCCCCTCCATCTCGTAGGATGTTGCATGCCCGGTAGTCGTCTCCGACACATGTTGTTGCCGCTGCGGTCCCGTCTAGAACGCTGGGAGCATTCCAGCCGCGTGCGGGACCGGTTGCATCAATATGTTCTGCTGACGCGGATCAATCGGCCCATCGGGGCGCTGTTGCTGCTTTGGCCGACGCTGTGGGCGCTGTGGGTGGCCGCCGAAGGAGTACCGCGCCTGCCAGTGCTGTTGGTGTTCGTAGTCGGGGTGTTTTTGATGCGATCTGCGGGTTGTGTGATCAACGATTATGCCGACCGCCACGTCGATCCTCACGTGCGCCGTACCAACGCACGGCCCATCGCCGCCGGCCGGGTGGCGGCGGCAGAAGCCATGAAGCTCTTTGTCGTGCTGTGTCTGCTCGCATTTGCGCTGGTCCTGCTGATGAACGCGCTCACCATCGCCCTCTCTCTGGTGGGGGTGCTCCTGGCCGTGGTGTACCCGTTTATGAAACGCTACACCTATCTGCCCCAGGTGGTGCTGGGTGCGGCGTTCGGCTGGGCAGTGCCCATGGCGTTTGCAGCCCAGACCGGCAGCCTGCCCCGAGTGGCTTGGGTGATCTTCGTCGCCAACGTACTCTGGGCTACCGCTTACGACACCATCTATGCGATGGTCGACCGCGACGACGATCTGCGCATCGGCGTGAAATCAACAGCCATCCTGTTCGGCGATATGGATCGGCTGATGGTGGCGATCTTGCAGGCGCTTGTGCTGTTGGCGCTGGTGCTGTTGGGTCAGGAACAGGAGCTGGGAATCTGGTATTACCTGGGACTGGCAGTGGCGGCCGCGTTTGGCGGCTATGAACAGTATCTGATCCGAGACCGCAGCCGCGACGGATGCTTCCGCGCGTTTTTGCACAACAACTGGTTCGGAGCGGCTATCTTCATCGGCCTGTTGCTGAACTATGCGCTCGCCCCGCCGACGACCGCGACGTAGGCCGTGCAACGCACAGGCTGCGCCGAGCGCGGCGCGGGGGTGGAGTGGACTGGCAGAGTTGGCGCGCGGCCACGAAAAAAGCCGCGGACCTTTCGGTCAGCGGCTTTTTGTCAGCCTCGGATCGCGGTGTTCAGCGATGGGAACCGACTTCGCCATGCGCCATGTCGACCACTTTGGTTGCCAGGTCCTGGTACTCCTGACGGTATTTCTCCAGTGGATGGCCCGGTTGCGGCGTGTAATAGTCGAACGGATTCAGGCCGTTCTCGTGCTCGTAATCAATGAACTTTTTCTGCAGCTCGAGCATGCGCTTGATCAGGTCTTGCTTCTCGCTCATCTCAATGCCTCCAACAATACGCTCTAAGAGCAACCCGGGGGAGCGGGGCACTATATCACCGGTTCTGGCCCGCCTCCACTCTGCCCCTTGACGATGGTTGGGTTCGCGGCTGAGCTTGGCGCAGCGATCGAACCCGGCTTCTGAAGTGGAAACCACATTAGCATATCATGATACTCACGTGGTTCGCCACGTCCTTTGCACGGCCCACGGCAGCGTACGATGCTGTGATATAATCGCTTGTTTTTAAAAGCATCTATGCCGGAGACCCTGATGTCTGGAAAACCAATGCTGCTCTCCATTGTGGAGCTGGGCGGCTATCCGGATTTCCGGCCGCAGTTCGAGGCGGCCGGTTTCCGGGTGGTTGGCGTGTCCAGCATGCGCAAGGCCCTTGCGGCGCTGAAGCAGGAAAGCCCAACGGTGGTGGTGGCGGAATTCAATTTCCAATCCGACTTCCGCGACCGCAGCAGTAGCTTGGAATCGTTGTTGGCGACCTTGCAAAGCCGTCACCCGCAGGCCCGCGTGGTGGTACTGTACGACCGCGAATTTCAACCCCAGTTCGAGCAGCGGTTGCAGTCCCGTTGGACTATCCACGCGGCAATGCCGTTTCCGGTCGAGCCGGAGCAAATGCGCGTGTGTTTGCAGACCCTGGAGGCGCAAGGTTGAGCAACGCAGCCCGGAAAATGACGCCCGGTATTGCTCGCAGCGACGTATGACCGTATGACCGTATTGCCCCCGGGGACACGTCGGCGCTCAGCGCCTTCGCGGCCGCGACGATGGGGTGGTCGCGAGATCGTTTCGTGGGACGCCGCAGGAATCCGCGGCGGTGGCTGACTGGCAGCGCAGGAACACCAGTACGGCTACCGCTTGGTCGGGGCGGCCGACTGGCGGGCGAAGGTTCGCCAAAGCGGCTTTTGCCCCTGGCTGGATCTGCTCTACACCTAGTCACTGGGTCGGATCCGCCGAGCACCCGGCGGAGATGCGGCGTATCCGACCGCGGACGCGATCTGGCTCGGCGTCCGGTACGGCTTGCGCCTGCCGGTCGCGCGCGATGACCGTCCACAGGGCGCGGGTATTTGATCGCAGCGCGGCCACGCCGTAGCATCCGGCCCCGATTTCAAGCCTGACAACCTCTGAGGAGTAATGATGTCTAGCACGCCGCTTTCGGACGAAGCATTGGAAACCCTGTTCTTTTCCGCGCGCAGTCATAATGGCTGGCTCGATCGGCCGGTGACCGATGAACAATTGCGACAGATCTACGCGCGCATGATCATGGGCCCCACCAGCGCCAATTGTCTGCCGGCGCGGATCCTGTTCCTGCGCAGCGACGAAGCCAAGCAGCGCTTGAAGCCGTGTTTATCGGCCGGCAATGTCGAGAAGTCCATGACCGCGCCGGTGGTGGCGATCATCGGTATGGACCTGGAGTTCTACGAATTTCTGCCGAAGCTGTTTCCCCACACCGACGCCCGCTCCTGGTACGCGGGCAAGCCGGAAAAGATCAAGGAAGCTGCGTTCCGCAATAGCTCTCTGCAGGGCGCCTATCTCATCATGGCGGTACGCAGCCTGGGGCTGGATACGGGACCGATGTCCGGATTCAATGCGGAAAAACTCAACCAGGAATTCTTTCCCGACGGCCGCATCAAGGTGAACTTCATCTGCGGTGTCGGTCACGGCGATCCGTCGAAATTGTTCCCACGCCTGCCCCGACTGGACTTCGAAGAGGCGTGCCAGTTGCTATAGGACGCTCGCCGTACCGGCTTGGCGTTGCGGTACAAAAGCCTGACATCCGAATGGCTTGGCGTCCGGCGAGGATTCATGAAGTTTGCTGCTGAGCGGCGGCGTGGGTGAGGCCCACGAGTCGGGACATGAACCGGACCCCGGGCCGGGCGCGGATTTGCTTCCCGTCGCGAGAACGCGCGTACCTTCGCCGATGACCTAGCCGCGAAGGGTGCAATCCAGTGGGCCGCCGATTTCACGCGCTTGCATCGGGGGCCGCGTGCGGGCCCCCGGCCCACGCGTCGTGGACCCGGCACGGGGCGCGTCCTGCGGACGTAAACCGTTCATAAAGGTTTACGGTTCCACCGCCTTTGCCATGGCGGTGCCAGCGCAGGTGCAATATAATCCGCCGGCCCGCATCGGGCGCCACTTTAAAAGTACAGATATTGTGATCGAAAAACTCCGCAACATCGCCATCATCGCCCACGTCGACCACGGCAAGACCACTTTGGTGGACAAATTGCTGTCGCAATCCGGCACCCTGGACGCGCGCGCGCCGGTGCAGGAGCGGATGATGGATTCCAATGAGCTGGAGCGCGAGCGCGGTATCACTATCCTCGCCAAGAATACTTCCATCCAGTGGAATGATTACCAGATCAACATTGTCGACACTCCTGGGCACGCGGACTTTGGCGGTGAGGTGGAGCGGGTGCTGTCAATGGTGGATTCGGTGCTGTTGTTGGTGGATGCGGTCGATGGCCCCATGCCTCAGACCCGCTTCGTCACCCAGAAGGCGCTGGCCCGAGGTCTCAAGCCGATCGTGGTAATCAATAAGATCGACCGCCCGGGCGCGCGGCCGGACTGGGTCTTGGACCAGACCTTCGATTTATTCGATCGGCTGGGCGCCAACGATGCACAGCTCGACTTTCCGGTGGTCTACGCGTCGGCCCTGAACGGGTACGCAAGCGCTGAATCCAGCGTCCGAGACGGGGACATGACACCGCTCTTCCAGACCATCGTCGACCGCGTCGCGCCGCCCGAAGTGGATCTCGATGGACCGCTGCAACTGCAAGTCAGTTCCCTGGACTACAGCAGCTACGTCGGCGTCATCGGCATCGGCCGCATCACCCGCGGCCGCCTCCGCACCAACACGCAGGTGACGATCATCGACCGCGAAGGCGAGCGTCGTAACGGCCGGGTGCTGCAGGTGCTGGGGTTTCACGGATTGGAGCGGGTCGAAGTGCCGGAAGCCGAAGCTGGCGACATCATTGCCTTTACCGGCATCGAAACCCTGAACATCTCCGATACCTTGTGCGACCCGAACCAGGTCGAGGCATTGCCGCCCTTGAGTGTCGATGAGCCTACGGTGAGCATGACCTTCCAGGTCAACGACTCGCCCTTCGTCGGCCGCGACGGGAAATACGTCACCTCCCGGCAGTTACGCGACCGGCTGCAGCGCGAGCTGGTGCACAACGTCGCATTGCGGGTGGAAGAAGGGGAAGATCCGGACAAATTCCGCGTTTCCGGACGTGGTGAACTGCACCTGTCGATTCTGATCGAGAACATGCGCCGGGAAGGCTACGAGCTGGGCGTATCGCGGCCGGAAGTGATTGTGCGCGAAATCGACGGCGAACGGCACGAGCCCTACGAGCAGTTGACCGTCGATGTCGAAGACGTGCACCAGGGCACGGTGATGGAGCGCCTCGGCGCCCGCGGCGGCGAGTTGAAGAACATGGTGCCCGATGGCAAAGGCCGCGTGCGGCTCGACTACCTGATTCCGGCGCGGGGCCTGATCGGCTTCCGCACCGAATTCCTCACCGCTACCCAGGGCACCGGTCTCATGCACCACGTGTTCGACCACTATGCGCCAGTGAAGAAGGGCATCCTCGGTCAGCGCATCAATGGCGTACTGATCGCCAATGGCAGCGGCAAGGCGCTGGCCTACGCGCTGTTCAACCTGCAGGAACGCGGGCGCATGGTGATCGGTCCAGGCGAAGAGGTGTACGAAGGTATGATCATCGGCATTCACTCCCGGGACAACGATCTGGTGGTCAATCCCATGAAGGCCAAGCAGCTGACCAATATTCGTGCAGCCGGTTCGGACGAAAACATCCTCCTGACGCCGCCGGTGCGCATGAGTTTGGAGCAGGCGCTGGAGTTCGTGGACGATGACGAGCTGGTCGAAGTCACTCCCCATCACCTGCGACTGCGCAAGAAGATGCGCGCCGAGCACGAACGCAAACGCGCCGCGCGGGCTTGATAATCGAGTCCGACGGAAAAGAAAAAATGAACCCCGGTTGGAAAACCGGGGTCCGGCCAAGTGGCCTGGTGATGAGACGTACCGGGCGGCTCCTGCCGGCGGTGCGCTATCTGCTTCCCTGAAGTCGCGGCTGACCGCGTTCCTGGTCGCGCCTATCCCATGCACGACCCGCGCATCTTGCCAGGATTTGATCGTCGTGGATGTCAGACAAGCGCTACAGTTTATGTAGGAAATTTCCTACAAACGGGCCTGAATCAAGCCTCCATCGGCAGCCTGGGCGCTAGAAACGTAACGTAATCAGTAGGTTGATAGCTGTGCGGGAGATCGGGCGGGAGCGTCCCGGTGCCGGCATGCTTCGATCGGCGGTTCCATTGTTCGCTGCGGCGCTCGTCGCCGGCGCCTATGCTGGCGGCGGCCGGTCCGCGCCGAACTGGCAGCGGTTGCCCCCACGGGACCGGCATAATACCTTGCTTGGTTGGAATGATTACAAGTTCCGCGCCGCTTTGCAGCGCGGCCGGCGGCGCATTACATAGTTCTGCAACCACGGTTTGAAGCATGCTACGACTCTACCCAGCGATACAGCCTTACGTCACCCACACCCTTGCCATGGACGATCGGCACACCCTGCATGTCGAGGAGTGCGGCAACCCCGACGGCGTTCCGGCGGTGTTCTTGCACGGCGGTCCCGGCGGCGGAATCGCGCCCTACCATCGCCAGTTCTTCGATCCCGAGCGCTACCGCATCGTGTTATTCGACCAGCGCGGATGCGGCAAGTCGGCGCCCCATGCCGAGCTTCGCGACAACAGCACCTGGGATCTGGTTGCCGATCTCGAACGTTTGCGCAGCCACCTGGGTATCGAACGCTGGTTGGTGTTCGGTGGATCGTGGGGCTCGACGCTGGCGCTCGCCTATGCCGAGACTCATCCGAGCCGGGTATTAGGCCTCGTGCTGCGGGGCATTTTTCTGTGTCGCCCCCAGGACATCAGCTGGTTCTATCAGCAGGGAGCGAATCGCGTATTCCCGGACCATTGGCAGGATTTCATCGAAATGATTCCGGAGTCGGAACGGCACGACATGTTGAGCGCCTACCATGCACGGCTGACCGGTGACGACGAAGTCGCACGCATGGCGGCAGCCAAAGCCTGGTCGACCTGGGAAGGCCGTTGCGCAAGTCTGTTGCCCAGTGCCGAAATGGTCGACCATTTTGCTGCGCCCTACACGGCGCTGAGTCTGGCGCGCATCGAGAGCCACTACTTCGTCAATCATTGCTTTCTCGAACGCGACCAATTGCTACGAGATGCCCACAAGCTGGCCGATATCCCCGGTGTGATCGTTCACGGCCGTTACGACATGGTCTGTCCGGTGGAGCAGGCGTGGACATTACACGAAGCCTGGCCCAAGGCACGCTTGGAGATCCTGCCTGACGCCGGGCACGCGGCATCCGAGCCGCCGATTGTCGATGCCCTGGTCCGCGCCACCAACGATATGTTGCAACGGTTGGGATGATCGCGCTGTTGCAGCGCGTGCGCGAAGCGCGAGTCGACGTCGGCGCCGAAACGGTCGGCGCGATTGATACCGGTCTCCTCGCGTTTATCGCGGTACAGCGCGGCGACCGCACCACCCAGGTGCAGCGTCTGCTGCAGCGAATATTGGGCTATCGCGTCTTCGCCGACGACGACGGGCGCATGAATCGTAGCCTGAGCGAGCTGGCCGGCGGCGGGTTGTTGCTGGTGCCCCAGTTCACGCTGGCCGCCGATACCCGCAAAGGCAGCCGTGCCAGTTTCACGCCTGCCGCAGATCCGGAAACCGGACGGCGTTTGTTCGAGGACCTGGTGCAACGTGCGCGCATGGCATTTCCGCGAGTGGAAACCGGCCGCTTCGGCACCGACATGCAGGTCAGCCTCACCAACGACGGCCCGGTGACCTTTTGGTTGCAGGTACCGTCAACCAGCACAGCCTCCGAATGAGCCGAACACGATGGGTCCGCGCGTACGCGCTTGACCCATCCTACGAACATTCGGCATCCGGTTGATGGCGCGTCGTAGGTTACGTCAAGGCCCGCAGGGCCGGACGTAACGTTCGATATGGCAGGACTATCCTGCGCCGGAAGATCGATCGGTCGCGCTGTGCTCACCAACGACGGTCCGGTGACCTTTGGGTTGCAGGTACCGCCAACCAACACAGCCTCCGAATGAGCCGGACACGATGGGTCCGCGCGTACGCGCTTGACCCATCCTACGAACATTCAGCATCCGGTTGATGGCGCGTCGTAGGTTACGTCAAGGCCAGCAAGGCCGGACGTAACGTTCGATACTGTGCCCGACGGCGCCGGTCAACAGGCCGACCTTTGCTTCGGCTACGGCGCGGCGGCGAGGGTTACCGAATGGCTTTGCGGCCATTGCAGCCGCCCGTGCAGGCGCCAGCTTTTATCCATCGGCTCGATCATGAGATGCCAGTTGGCCGGATCCAGGGCGTGCAGCTTGGTTTGAAAGCTGCCGTCCGCGGCGCGCTGCGCCACCGCTATCTGGTCGCGCCCGGCTTTGGTCGGATGCAGCAAAGACACGTGCAGCGCCGCCAGACGATCGATGGATTCGCCTTGCAGCGCAATCGCAAGAACCCCGTCGCCATGGATTTGCACGTGGGCACGCAGCGCCAGTTGTGCGGCTTTGTGGTCTCGGTCCAGGTCCTGGTTGATCGCCAGACCCTGCTTGTAATAGTCGTCCACCACGACACCGTCGGGTTCGTGCGTGGCGATCACCAGGGTGCTGATTCCCGCCACCACAGCGGTAGCCGGTAGCGCGATCAGAAACCACGGCCAGAATTGACGGTACCAGGGGGGCGGCGCGGTGTGGCTCATGGCGGTGAACCTCTCGTTGCGGATTTATCTGGATACCGGTCCGATGAATCGGGCGGCCTGCTCGAGTTTGAGCCGCTCGCCGGAATCGACGGTTTCCAACGTGAATTCAATTTCCGAACTGGCCCGGCGCAAGTGCACCGGATCGATCCTGACCTGTACGTCGAGAGAGCGTACCGACCCGGCCGGCACTTCGACATCGCCGTGGCGGTTGATCAATTGCAAACCTTCCAGGCCCTCGACGCCGATGCGGAAGGTGCGCTGGCGGTCGTACATGTTGACCAGGCGCAGGGTGTAGACGTTCTCCACCAGCCCGGCCGGCGCCATGCGATACAGCGCGTTGCGATCGCGGATGATATCCAGTTCCACCGGTACCCGGGTGGCCAACGCCCACACCAGCACGCCCACCATCAATGCCAGGATCACCGAATAGATCACGATGCGTGGACGTAGCACGCGGGTTTTGCCGCCGCTCATGGCGTTTTCGGTGCTGTACCGGATCAGACCCTTGGGATAGCCCATCTTGTCCATGACCTGATCGCACACATCGATGCAGGCCGCGCAACCAATGCATTGGTATTGCAGGCCGTTACGGATGTCGATCCCCGTAGGGCAGACTTGCACGCACAACGTACAGTCGATGCAGTCCCCCAGGCCAAGGGCTTGGTGATCGGCACCCTTCTTGCGCGAGCCCCGCGGCTCGCCACGGCCTTCATCGTAAGAGATGATCAAGGTGTCGCGATCGAACATGGCGCTCTGGAACCGGGCATATGGGCACATATAGATGCAGACCTGTTCGCGCATCCAGCCGGCGTTGCCGTAGGTGGCGAAGCCGTAGAACAGGATCCAGAAGGTTTCCCATGGGCCGAGGTCGAAGCTCCAGACCGAACTCCACAGTTCGCGGATGGGCGTGAAATAGCCGACGAAAGTGAATCCGGTCCAAAGCGAAAACGCGATCCAGAGGGCGTGTTTGCTCAGTTTCAGACGAAGTTTTCGTCCATTCCAGGCACCGCGGTCCAGCTTCATTTGTTGCGGACGGTCGCCTTCTATCTTGCGTTCCATCCACAGGAAGATTTCCGTCCACACCGTTTGCGGACAGGCATAGCCGCACCACAAGCGACCGGCAACGGCGGTGAAAAAGAACAGCGAAACCGCCGCCAGGATCAGAAGCAGTGCCAAGTAAAAGAAATCCTGCGGCCAGAACACCCAGTCGAAGATGTAGAATTTGCGCGCCGGCAGATCGAACAGCACTGCCTGGCGGCCGTGCCACGGCAGCCACGCCAAGCCGTAATACAGACCCAGCAGCACCACCACGCCGGCGACTCGCAGATTTGCGAAAACGCCGTGCACTTCACGCGGGTAGACCTTCTTATGCTTGGCGTAGAGTTCGTCCGGGATTGGCCCGGCGTCGACGCGCGACGCCGCCGAACCCTGCTTGCCGGCGGTAGATTGATTCATGGCCAGCGAATCAAGGTTGCTCGTGCGCCGCAGGCGGGCGCACGGTGTGGCAAGGGCGCTGGAAATAACAGGTCAGTGCCGACGACGACAGGGCCAGGAGCCAAAACAAAAAGAAACCGATGGTGTAGGAACCCAGGCGGCTCACCGGTTCGACAAAGCCCATCGCAAGCGCCAGGTCCTGGGGGTCGAATGCGGTAAAGAACACCACGGTCGCCAGGCCCGCCATCAGGAACGACGGCCATAACACGGCCGCCGCCCGCTGCACCGCCGGAGTATCGGTCTTGCGTCTGCGCGGGTGTGTTTGGATCATGGTGCGCGCCTTTCGCCGGTGTTATTGCTGATGGGACAAGCTGTAGACATAAGCGGCCAGCAAATGCACCTTGTCCTCACCGAGAAAATCCCGGTGCGCCGGCATTTTGCCATTGCGCCCCTCGGTGATGGTCTTTTTGATGGTGCCCAGGGATCCACCATACAGCCAAGCGCTGTCGGTCAGGTTTGGCGCCCCCAGCGCCGGGATGCCGTTGGCAAGGCTGCCCTTGCCGTCCATGCCGTGACATGCTGCGCACACCGCGAACTTTGATTTGCCCGCTTCCGCCAATTGCGCGTTGTGAGGTTGACCGCTCAAGCTGAGCACATAATTGGCCACCTCCTCGACCCCCTGTTCGCCGCCGATGGCAGCCGCCATCGAGGGCATGCTGCCCTGGCGGCCGTCGAGAATCGTGGTCTGGATCACTTCCGGCGAGCCGCCGTATAACCAGGCATCGTCCTTGAGGCTCGGGAACCCCGGGCCGCCGCCAGCGTCGGAGCCGTGGCACTGGGCGCAGTAATTCAGAAACAGGCGCTGTCCCGCTTGCATGGCTTTGGGATCCTGTGCCAACTCGGGAATCGGGCGCGTCGCGTAGGCGGCGAAAATCTTGCCGTATTTCGCCTGGGCGGCGGCCATTTCCGCTTGGTATTCCTGTCGCTCAGTCCAGCCCAACAGGCCTTTGAAGTTTCCGAGTCCAGGGTAAAGGGCCAGGTAAACCAAACCGAAGGCGATGGTGATGTAGAACAGCCACAGCCACCAGCGCGGCAGCGGATTGTTGTACTCCTGCAGGTTCTCGTCCCAGGTGTGACCCGTCACCTGGCCGGCGGCCGCTTCCCGGGACTGCGCTTGCTGGACCAGCGTATCAGCCACAGGCAGGCGAGGATGTTGCCCAGGGTGAGCACGATCACGAACCAGCTAAAAAAGCTACTCATGGCGACTCTCCTTTTCCGGCGCATCGTTCCCGCTGGCGCGGTCTTGTTGTTCGTCGGCAAATGGCAGATTTGCGGCGTCTCGGAAACCGCGCTTGCGTTTCGCGCTCCACGCCCATGCGACGATGCCGATGAACACGATCAGCATGATGATGGTGTAGGCGATGTGAAAATCGGTCTGATCCATGGCGTCACCGTTTGTTCTTGATGGCGGTGCCGAGATACTGCAGGTAGGCGATCAGGGCATCCATCTCGGTCTTGCCCTTGACCTGCTCGGGCACGGCAGCGAGTTGTTCTTCGCTGTAATGTTCGCAGCCGTTGCAAGTGGCGGCGACCAGCCCGTCGACGACTTTCATGCGCGTGACCAGCGCCCGGGCGTCGATGGAGTTGTCGGACAACCAGGGAAAGCCCGGCATGTTCGATTCCGGCACCACGTCGCGGGGATTGGTCAAATGAACCCGGTGCCAGTCGTCGGAATACCGGCCGCCGACCCGCGCCAGGTCCGGTCCGGTGCGCTTCGATCCCCATTGGAATGGGTGGTCGTAAACGAATTCCCCTGCCACCGAGTAATGGCCGTAACGTTCGGTCTCGGCGCGAAACGGCCGGATCATCTGTGAATGACACACATAACAACCTTCGCGGACGTAAACGTCGCGCCCGGCGAACTGCAGGGCGTTGTAAGGCTTGAGTCCTTCCACCGGCGCCGTGGTCTCTTTTAGGAAGAACAGCGGCACGATTTCCACCAGCCCGCCGATGCTGATCACGATCAGCACCAGGATTGCCAGCAGGCCGGCATTGGTTTCGATTTTTTCGTGGCCCATGGCGCGCTCCTGTTAAACGGTCTGCGGAATGGTCGCTTCGGCGGGACGTTGGCCGGCGACGGTCTTCCAGACGTTGTACGCCATGATCAACATGCCGCTGAAGAACAGCAGACCGCCGAGCAGGCGCACGGTGTAGTACGGGTACATGCGCTCCAGACTCTCAACGAAGCTGTAGGTCAGCGTGCCGTCATCATTAACCGCGCGCCACATCAGGCCCTGCATGACGCCGGCGATCCACATGGAGGCGATGTAGAGCACGACGCCGATGGTGGCGATCCAGAAGTGCAGGTCGATGAGTTTCACGGAATGCATTTCCGCCCGGCCGAACAGGCGCGGCACCAGGAAATACATCGAGCCGATGGTGATCATCGCCACCCAGCCCAGGGCGCCGGAGTGTACGTGACCGATGGTCCAGTCGGTATAGTGCGACAACGAATTGACCGTTTTGATGGACATCATCGGCCCTTCGAAGGTCGACATTCCGTAAAACGACAAGGAGACGATCAGAAACTTCAGGATCGGGTCGGTGCGCAGCTTATGCCAGGCCCCGGAGAGAGTCATGATGCCGTTGATCATGCCGCCCCAGGACGGCGCCAGCAGAATCAGGGAGAACACCATCCCGATGGACTGGGCCCAATCGGGCAGCGCGGTGTAATGCAGATGGTGGGGGCCGGCCCACATGTAGACGGAGATCAAGGCCCAGAAATGCACCACCGACAGACGGTAGGAATAGATAGGCCGTCCCGCCTGCTTGGGTACGAAGTAATACATCATGCCCAGAAATCCCGCGGTGAGGAAAAAGCCTACCGCGTTGTGTCCGTACCACCATTGCACCATGGCGTCGATGGCGCCGGGATAAACTGAATAGGACTTGAACCATCCGGCCGGGACTTCCGCGCTGTTGACGATGTGCAGCACCGCGATTGTGAGTATGAAGGCACCATAGAACCAGTTGGCGACATAGATATGATGGGTGCGGCGCTTGAAGATGGTGCCGAAGAACACCACCGCATAGGCGATCCAGACGATAGCGATCAAAACATCGATGGGCCATTCCAGCTCGGCGTATTCCTTGCTCGTGGTGATGCCCAGGGGCAGGGTGATCGCCGCGAGCACGATGATCAGGTTCCATCCCCAGAAGGTGAATGCCGCGAGGCCGTCGGAGAACAGCCTCGTCTGGCAAGTGCGCTGGACGACGTAATAGGAGGTTGCGAACAGCGCCGAACCGCCGAAGGCGAAGATGACCGCATTGGTGTGCAGCGGTCGCAGGCGGCTGTAGGTCAGCCACGGAAGGTCGAAATTAAGCGCAGGCCAGACCAGTTGAGCCGCAATCACTACGCCCACCAGCATCCCGACGATGCCCCAGACCACGGTCATGATCGTGAACTGGCGCACTACTTTATAGTTGTATGTGGTTTGTACGGCCATCGGGCTTCTCCCGGGATGAAAGTTGTTGCTGCGGTCAAAAAAACGCCGGTGCGGAGGTGCAGTGAGACACCTCCGCACGGTCAACGGGCGCTTAGAAGGTCGTGCCGATCGAGATGGTGTAGACCCAGGGATCGATCTGCACATCGTCTATGGTGAGCACGGAGCCCAGTGCGCCGGAGCCGGTCGAGGTTTCACGCACGGTGGCCTTTGTATCGATGGACATGTAGCGCACATCGAAATTGACAAACCAGTTGCGCGTCACGTCCACGTCGACGCCCACTTGACCCGCAAGGCCCCACGAGTCCTCCAGGTCCAGGCTGCCGTAGCCAGCGCTGGCCAACCCGCCGCGCACCTTTTCATCAAAGAAGCGAGTGTAATTCACGCCCACACCCACGTACGGCCGCACGCTTGTCTTGGGGCGGAAGTAGTACTGCGCGCTCAAGGTTGGCGGCAGATGCTTGGTGCTGGCGATGGCGCCGCTGCCGGTGACGCCGGCCAGGGTGGCATTAGGGCTGATGTCGTGCTCGAACGGCAGGGCGCCCAGCAGTTCGATACCGATGTGCGGGGTCAGCATGTAGCCGATGGTGAAGCCCAGGCGGGTGTCGTCGTCGACGTTGATTTCGGTGCCTGCCACCGGTCCGCCGGACGCGGTTACGGGGCCGCTGCTTTCATTGGGGACCACCCGGGTGGCGCCGACACGGCCGATCCAGTCGCCTTGGTCGAGGGCCATTGCCGGCGGGACGGCTGCCGCGCCGACCAGCGCGGCGACGCAGATGCTAAGCAAACGTTTTCTGTTCATGACTGTCACACTCCATGCGATAACTGCCACAATCGCAGACCGCCGCAAGCAACCAGCGGCCGCCAAAACCCTTGTTGATGGTGACTATGCGTGGAACGTCTGCGGAACGTGTTGACTCAGGTCAACGAAAACGCGTTTGCAGGCGGCGGAAAGGGGTGCAGGCCCCTCAGCGGGCGCGGTGGGGCTGCTGGCTGCTCCGCTGTTGTTCGCCGGCCAGCTTGTGCAGCGCAGTGGTGTCGTGCACCTTGATCAGTTTGCCGTCGGCGGTAAGCAGGCCCTGCTCATGGAAGCGGGTCAGGATGCGCGACACCGTTTCCACCGCCAGTCCGAGATAATTACCTACGTCATTGCGGGTCATGCTCAGCCGAAACTCGGAGCCGGAAAAGCCGCGAGTCTTGAAACGGCGGGAGACGCTCAGCAAAAATGCCGCCACCCGCTCCTCGGCGGCCTTCTTGCCGAGCAGCATCAGCAGTTCGTGGTCATCATGGATCTCACGGCCCATCAGCCGCAGCAGTTGATGCCGCAAGCTGGGCAGTTCGCCGATGAGATCCTCCAGACGCTGGAACGGGATCTCGCACACGGTGGTGGTTTCCAGCGCCCGGGCGGTGCTGGGGTGGGATACCTGGGTGACGCCGTCCAGGCCGATCAGCTCGCCCGGCAGATAGAAGCCGTTCACCTGCTCGCTGCCGTCGTCACTGATCGTGTAGAGCTTCAACGAGCCGGTGCGGATGGCAAAAATGGAGTGGAAGCGATCACCCTGATGGTACAGGTGTTCACCGCGCCGGATCGGGCGCTTTCGGGAGATGATCTGTTCCAGGCGGTCGAGGTCCGACTCCGAGATGCCCAGCGGCAGGCACAACTGCTGCAGTGAACAGTTCTTGCACGCGAGCTTTATTTCCGACAAGCTCACGACTTTGTTTGAATCGTGCATTACCCTGTTTGCCGTCAGCGCGGAACGGGAAGTTCCACGGGCAATTGAAGCAAATTCATTGACATGAATCAATGAATCATTCAAATTTCATGTATTTCCCAACGGGTCAATCGGGTTCCACGCGAGCCGTCTTTGCCGGGCGTCGTGGGGCAACATCAGATGTCGGACCGTAGAGCAGAAGTCAGCCGCGAAACGCTGGAGACGCAGATTGTCGTGTCCGTCGACCTCGACGGCCGTGGCAAGGGCGCGTTTCAGACCGGAGTGCCGTTCCTCGAGCACATGCTCGATCAGGTGGCCCGTCACGGCATGATCGACCTGTCGATCGAAGCCAAGGGCGATTTGCACATCGACGCCCATCACACCGTGGAAGACATCGGCATCACCTTGGGCCAGGCGTTTGCGAAAGCCGTCGGCGACAAGCAGGGCATCCGTCGCTATGGGCACGCCTACGTGCCTTTGGACGAAGCATTGGCGCGAGTGGTAGTAGATTTCTCCGGCCGGCCGGGGCTCGTGTACGGGGTGGAATTTCCCCGGGCCCGGATCGGCGCTTTCGACGTGGATTTGTTCCATGAGTTTTTCCACGGCTTCGTGAACCACGCACAGGTTACGCTGCATATCGACAGCCTGCGGGGCGTGAACGCCCATCACGTCGCCGAAACCATCTTCAAGGCATTCGGTCGCGCGCTGCGCATGGCGTTGGAGGCGGACCCGCGCATGCAGGGTCAAATGCCATCGACCAAAGGCAGTCTCTAGCTCCCGGATCCAACCAGAACATTGCACAGGCTCGATTCATGACAACCGTTGCGGTAATCGATTACGGCATGGGCAATTTGCGCTCTGTCGCCAAGGCCCTTGAGCATGTCAGACCGGAAGCCACGGTGACGGTCACCGCGAATCCGGCCCATATCATGGAAGCGGATCGGGTGGTGTTTCCCGGCCAGGGCGCGATCGGTGACGCGATGGCGCAGATCGAGCGGCTGAACCTCGCGCCCGTCATTCGCCAAGCGTTGGCAGAAAAGCCGTTCCTGGGCGTATGTCTGGGGCTACAGGCGTTGCTGGAACATTCCGAGGAAGACGGAGGCGTGGATGGCTTCAGCGTCTTTCCCGGTCAGGTGCGGCGTTTCCCGGGGGGCATGGTCGACCGTGCCGCAGGCACTAAGCTCAAGGTTCCGCATATGGGTTGGAACGAGGTTCGCCAGATCCGGAATCATCCGCTGTGGCAGGGCATCGAACAGGACGCGCGGTTTTATTTCGTACACAGTTATTACGCCGAGCTGACCGATCGCAGTATTACTGCCGCGACGTGCTATTACGGGCTCGATTTCGTTTGCGCAGCGGCCCGCGCCAATGTGTTCGCGGTGCAGTTTCATCCGGAAAAAAGCCAGCGCGCAGGACTGCGACTATTGGAGAATTTCATGACCTGGGACGGTCGGCAATGATCGAGATGCAGACTGCGACCGCGCCTGTGATGAAACCAGCCGACGCCATGAATTTGCAAACAGCAAAAACAAGAAGCAATCCAGAACACGGGGGGAATGAGCCATGTTGTTGATCCCTGCCATCGATCTGAAAGACGGCAAGTGCGTGCGACTGCGCCAGGGCAATATGGATGATGAGACCGTCTTTTCCGACGATCCGCTGGCGATGGCCGCGCGCTGGGTGGAAGCGGGCGCACGTCGACTGCATATCGTCGATCTCAACGGTGCGGTATCAGGCAAACCGGTCAACGCGAGTGTGATTCACGACATCGCCGAGGCATATCCGGAGATCCCGATCCAGGTGGGCGGCGGGATCCGCGACGAAGACACGGTCGAAAACTATCTCGAAGCGGGTGTGCAATTTGTCATTATCGGCACCAAGGCCGTTACCGCGCCCCATTTCATCAATGATCTGTGTCTCGAATTTCCCGGTCACATCATCGTTGGCCTCGACGCCAAAGGCGGCAAACTGGCCATCGACGGGTGGTCGAAACTTTCCAATCACGACGTGGTCGACATGGCGCAACATTTCGAACGCGATGGCGTTGCGGCGATCGTTTACACCGATATCGGTCGCGACGGCATGATGAGCGGCGTCAACGTCGAAGCCACCGTCGCGCTGGCCCGCGAGATCACCATTCCGGTGATCGCCTCGGGAGGGATCACCAATCTGGACGATATTCGCGGCCTGTGCGCAGTGGCCGACGAAGGCATCATGGGGGCGATCACCGGGCGCGCCATTTATGAAGGCTCGCTGGATTTCGCCGCCGGCCAGAAGTTGGCGGACGAGCTGAGTTCGCATTGAGCGCCTGAGCCCCGCGCGCCGCGCCCGATCGAACTGGAACCGACCATGAGTCTCGCAAAGCGCATTATCCCTTGCCTGGACGTGGATAACGGCCGTGTCGTCAAAGGCGTGCGCTTCGTTGAAATTCGCGACGCCGGCGACCCGGTGGAAGTCGCGCGGCGCTACGATCAGGCCGGCGCCGATGAAATCACTTTCCTCGATATCACCGCCAGCCATGAGGACCGCGACACCATCGTCCATGTGGTCGAACAGGTGGCCAGCGAAGTATTCATACCGTTGACAGTCGGCGGTGGCATTCGGGTCATGGATGATATCCGGCGCATGCTCAATGCCGGCGCCGACAAAGTGGCAATCAACACCGCGGCGGTTTTCAATCCCGAGTTCGTCAAGGAAGCCGCCAACCGGGTCGGTTCACAGTGCATCGTCGTGGCCATCGACGCGAAACAGGTCAACCGCGAAGGCGAATCGCCGAAGTGGGAAATCTTCACCCATGGCGGTCGCCGACCAACCGGAATCGATGCCGTGGCGTGGGCTGCACGCATGGCCGAATACGGTGCGGGCGAAATCCTGCTGACCAGCATGGACCGCGACGGCACCAAATCCGGGTTCGATTTGGCGCTCACCCGCGCGGTGGTGGATGCCGTGCCGGTACCGGTGATCGCTTCGGGCGGCGTGGGCAATTTGCAGCATCTGGTGGAAGGGGTGCGCGAAGGCGGCGCGGACGCCGTGCTCGCCGCGAGTATATTCCACTTCGCTGAGTACACTATTGCAGATGCGAAACAATACTTGTCGCAGCACCAGGTCGAGGTCCGGGCGTGAGTAATCCGCGCGGCCGACGCGTATACTGGTCTCAGGCGTCGCGGGTATCCCCATCATGAGCGACCAATGGCTGGATGACATCAAGTGGACTGCCGACGGGTTGGTGCCGGTCATCGCCCAGGAGCAGGGCAGCGGCCGCGTCCTCATGTTCGCCTGGGCCAATCGCGAAGCGCTTCGGTTGACTGCGGCGACCGGGCGCGCGGTGTACTGGTCCCGCTCGCGGGGCAAATTATGGCACAAGGGCGAGGAATCCGGGCACGAGCAGGTGGTATCGGATATCCGCTTGGACTGCGACAATGACGTCGTCCTGCTGACGGTGAAGCAACGCGGCGGGGTCGCCTGTCACACCGGGCGCCACAGTTGTTTCTACCGGCGATTGCAAGACGGGCAATGGCAGGTCGTGGAGCCAGTGTTGAAGGATCCGGCCAGTATCTACAAGTAACCCCGTACACAGCGCGGTAGGTTTTGCATACGGCATGAGTGATATACTGAATAAGTTGGCGCTCACATTGGAAGAGCGCAAACAGGCGGAGCCGGATTCGTCCTATGTGGCATCGCTGTACGCTAAGGGCATCGACGCGATTTTGAAGAAAATCGGCGAAGAGGCCACCGAGACCGTCCTGGCCGGCAAAGACGGCAACCGTGAGCAGATCGTGTATGAGACCGCCGACCTGTGGTTCCATACGCTGGTGTTGCTGGCCTCGCAAGGCCTCGGTCCGAACGATGTCCTGGCGGAGCTGGACCGGCGATTCGGACTGTCCGGATTGCAGGAGAAAAGCCAGCGCGAAGAGCGCTGAGTCGGCGGCTGGCAGCGCAGGCGATCGCTGAGAAGGCGAATTCATCAACACCGGAACCGTCGGGCGGAACCGGACCCCGGGGCAGGCGATCGTCCTGATCGGGTTATCAGCTTCCGGGCTTTTTGACACGCAGTTGGAGAGACGACATGGGCGGCATCAGTATTTGGCAACTCCTCATCATCCTGGCCATCGTGCTGCTGTTGTTCGGCACCAAAAAGCTGCGCAATCTGGGCGGCGATTTGGGTGGCGCCATCCGCGGTTTCAAAAGCGCCGTGAAGGAAGGCGAGGACGAACAGCCTGCAGCGCAAAAAGACCACAAGATCGAGGAGCGTAGCGAAAGCGACGTCATCGAAGGCGAAGTCACAGCGCGGGAAAAGTCTCGGGACAAGAATCAGGCTTGAGGCGCTTGCCGGTTGCGGCGCGGCGCAATCGTGGCGCCCGCGCCGGCTGCAGCAGGCGTCAACTCCCCTACTGACATGTTCGATATCGGCTTCTGGGAACTGGCGGTCATCATGGTGGTCGCGCTGATCGTCATCGGTCCCGAGCGGTTGCCGGGGCTGGCGCGAAAAGCCGGTTATTGGCTAGGCCGCGGACGACGCTTCGTGCAGTCCGTAAAATCCGATATAGACCGCGAAATCGCCGCCGACGAACTGCGGCGCGTGCTCAAAGAGCAGGCCGATTCATCCGGCGTCCACGAAATCGTCGAACAGACGCGCGAGGCGGTCGACGACACCCGAGCCTCATTGCGTGAAACCAGAGAAAAACTGGAGCAAGCGGAAGCGGAATTCAAAGACGCGGAACACGAATACCTCGTCAAGGCGACATCAAGTCAGAACCCATCCGTAGCGGACGCGCCGAACGCGAGTTCGGAACCGAACAAGACCAAAAAGGCGGATAAGCCCGCCAGCGAGTCGCCGCCGATCGATGACCAAACCAAGTAACACCCCCGAATCGGATCTGGACGAAGGCCAGAGTTTCGTCTCGCATCTGCTGGAGCTGCGCGACCGGCTGCTGAAGATGATTTTGGCAGTGGTGGTGATCTTCCTGTGCCTGTTTTATTTCGCCAATGATCTGTACACCATTGTCGCCGGGCCGCTCATGGCACGGCTGCCGGAAGGCAGCAGCATGGTGGCCATCGACGTGGCCTCGCCGTTTCTGACGCCGTTCAAGCTGACGATGGTGTTGTCGATTTTCTTGGCGATGCCGTTCATCCTGCATCAGTTCTGGAAATTCGTCGCGCCCGGTCTGTACGCCCACGAACGCCGTCTGGCGGTGCCCATACTGGCCACCAGCATCGTCCTGTTCTATGCGGGAATGTTGTTCGCCTATTTTGTCGTGTTCCCGCTGGTGTTCGCGTTCTTCACCAGCACCGCGCCCCACGGCGTGGCGATCATGACCGACATCAGTAAATACCTCGATTTCGTATTGACGGTGTTTTTTGCGTTCGGCATTGCGTTCGAGGTGCCCATCGCCACCATTCTTCTGGTGTGGGCGGGCATCACCACCCCGAAGGCGCTGGCCTCCAAGCGCCCCTATGTGGTGGTGGGAACTTTTGTGATCGGCATGCTGCTGACCCCTCCGGATGTGATTTCCCAAACCTTGCTCGCGGTCCCCATGTGGTTGTTGTTCGAACTCGGCGTATTCTTTGCCCGTTTCTATGTGCGTCGACCCGACGAAGAAGAAACGCAAGAGGACCCGGAGCAGGGCGGACAGCGCTCTCAGGCCGCCCCTGGCGCAGCGGCGGACACAGAAGAGGACGTGGAGCCCTATCGCCCCATGAGCGACGAAGAGCTGGACGATGAATTCGAGCGCATCAACCGGGAAATGGATGATCTCGGACGCGCCGACGACGGGGAGTCCGACGCCGATCCTGACGATTCGTCCGCGAAAGACCCTGACGAAGGTCCGCCTCGCGCACCCTAGGACCGCGCAAAGAAACGGCGGGGCGGGATTTTTTCCTGCGCGCGACGGTCATATTCTCCAGGTGCCGTGACAGAGGCCGTTATGCGCGCATTGCTTTTCGTGTTCTTGTGTCTGCTCGGCACTGGCGGCCATGCCGCTGAGCTGCGTAACGAGCTGCGCGGTCATCCTTCTCCGTATCTGGCCATGCACGGCGACGATCCGGTCCATTGGCAGGAATGGAACGCCGATACCCTGGCGCGCGCTCGGCGCGAACACAAATTGTTGTTCGTCTCCATCGGCTATTTCGCCTGCC
Organism: uncultured Gammaproteobacteria bacterium; assembly: GCA_963773585.1. Classification (GTDB taxonomy): domain Bacteria; phylum Pseudomonadota; class Gammaproteobacteria; order JASBUN01; family JASBUN01; genus CAVXJN01. Next base: position 263,494 of record CAVZBR010000004.1, on the reverse strand, counting down.
GTTGGTGTCATGTCATGCAACGCGAGTCCTACCGCGACCCGGCCATCGCCGCACTGTTGAATCGGTATTTCATTCCGGTGAAGGTGGATCGGGAGCTGCAGCCGGCGCTGGATGCCAGCATGATCGAGTTCGTCGAGCGTACCCGCGGGTATTCCGGCTGGCCGCTGAACGTGTTCCTGACTCCGAATGGTTATCCGCTGTTGGGCATGGTGTATCTGCCGCCGGCCGATTTTCGCCGCCTGCTCGATGGCTTGCAGGAACGTTGGCAGCAGGAGTCGGATGCGTTGGAACAGATTGCGGAACAGGTCGCGAGCACGCTTTCCCCTGGAGAAGTGTCGCCAGGGCCGGATCTGGCAAGTCAGTTCGCGTCGCAAATGAGCGATGCGTTGATCAAGCGTTCCCTGGAGCTTGGCGATCCACTGGCCGGAGGATTCGGCGGTCCCAACAAATTTCCCCACGCGCCGCAATTGGCGGTATTGCTGCAGCTGCTCGATCGAGATCCAAGCGGCAAGCTGGCGGCATTTCTGCGCCTGACCCTGGATCAGATGGCGAGCCAAGGTCTGCGCGACCATGTGCGCGGCGGCTTTTTCCGCTACACCGTCGACCCCGGTTGGAAGACCCCGCATTTCGAGAAAATGCTCTACGACAACGCGTTGCTGGCCGAAGTCTATCTGACTGCGGCTGACCGTCTCCACGAACCGCGCTATCGCGACGTTGCGCTCGACACGTTGCGATTCATGCTTGCGGAGCTTACGGATCCGAGCGGCGCCATGATTGCCAGCCTTTCCGCCGTCGACGAGCAGGGCGTGGAAGGCGGGTTCTATCTCTGGTCGTCGGCGGATCTGGAGCGTTTGCTGACGGCGCCCGAACGGGCAGTGGTAGCCAAGCTCTGGGGCCTCGGCGGTGCCGCGCCGGAGCTGGAGGCAGGCTACCTGCCGGTGCAGATCGCATCCGTGGGCCAGGTGGCGCAAAGCTTGAAACTCGAGCGCGCGCAGGTCGAGGCGCTGCGATCCAGCGCCGTCGCCAAGTTGCGTGCCGCTCAGCGCCAGCGCTCGCTGCCTCGGGACACCAAGCTGTTGGCAGGCTGGAACGGATTGGCCTTGAGGGCTATGAGCCATGCCGCCAAAGCCACAGGAGCGCCGCGTTACCGGGCGGCCGCCCAGCGCATCTACGATTATCTGGTCTCGCAGTTATGGGACGGCAGCCGCTTGCTGCGTGCCCGGGCGGGCGCGGCGAGCCTCGGAGATGCCACATTGGAGGACTACGCCTACGTGGCAGCCGGTTTGCAGGCTTGGGCCGAAGTCGCCGATAGCGAACGCGCTCGCGCGCTCAGCGACGAAGTGCTGCAACAGGCCTGGCAGCGATTCCATCAGCCGCGGGGATGGCGCCTGAGTGAGGACTTATTGTTGCCCTATGGCACCTACGAGCCGGTGATTGCGGACGGTCCGATGCCATCACCGTCCTCCCTGCTGATCGACGTCAGTTTGCGTTCGGCTGCGGTGAGACACGATCAAGCGCTTGAACGACGAGCGCGCAGTGGGCTCAACGTCGATCGGCACTCGATACTGGACGATTCGTTCTGGTTCGCGACGCAGATCGGCGCGTTGCGTCGCGCTCAACCGAATTAAGCGAACGCCGCGGACGCTGCCGGTGGACGACTCGGTTACGCGCTGGGCGCCGATGTAAGAGCGATGCGCACGCCGCACATCAGGGACGATAGCGCATTCGGGTGCCGTGGTGCAGCGACAGCGTGATTTCCTCGGCACTGAGTTCGGCCGGAAACAACGCTCCGGAGATGCGGGCGCCGTTGATGCTGGCGCCTTGTAAATTGGTCTGGCTGAGATCCACGCCGCGCATGTCGCACTGGCGAAAATAGCTGTCGCTGAAGTCGAGGCCGCTGGCATCGATTCCACGCAGGTCGACGCCGCGCAAATCCACTGCAGTCAGATCGCACCGGTGACCGTGGGTCTTCAAGGCATTGAACTCGTCGATCTTGCCGCTGCGCAGCAACTGATACATCGGGTCGTCTTTGATCACCGGACTTGGCATAAGCGTTCTCCCGACTTGTTGTGCACACGGATCATACGATTTTTCGCAATTCGTTGATGTTTTTATTCTCGCTCAACGGCATGGGCACGACCCGGAAACGGAAGCGACTGAACGAAGTCGAAGACTCGAGACGTTCTTCGAGCCGTACGTAATGTATGGCCCCGCTGATATTGATCGCCAACACGGTACCCGTTTCATAGATGGTCGCCGGCGCTATCAGCGCTGCCTCATGGTGCTCCAACGCGACGTCGGGTGCGATCAGGCTGCGAAAATATTCACCGCCCTTGCCGGCGCCGACCACGGCACGCGTGGCAATACCGTGCGCATTCGGCGCCAGTTGCTTGATCCCCATTCGCATGCTGCCGTCCTCGTCCACGTGCAACCAGCGCACCGTGGTCACGAACCACTTCGAGCTCCCTGCTTCCCGGCGGTAGCCGATGATGTCGCCTACTTTGAGGGGCAAACTGCGCTCGGCCCGGTAAGCCAGGCATAGACCCCCCGCGCTTTCGTTTTTCAGCTCCCACGCCGTGCTGGCATACAGCGGTTTCAGGCTGCCATCGGAGTCGGCCACGTCGCCGTCTTTCTTGCCCCGGGTCGCATAAATCTTTTCCCATACATCCAACGCATGGCTTTCGCCGTCGAAATCGGAACGGCGCGGTTCATTGATACCGGCCTCGAGGCGGGTTTCGGCATCTTCCGCGCGCCAAGGTTCGAAATCGACGGGTACCAGCGATAGTTCCGGGCTCAGGCCGCCCTTGGGGGTGCGTCCGGTGTGTATACGGATCTCGTCCAACTCCGGCGTGAACGGCCTGCCGTCGGTGCAGAAGTAATGGGTGGCAGACAATCCCATGGCCACGGTAAGTGCGCCGAGTTTGGTGCTGCGCATATGCTCACGCTCGCTGCTGCGACCCCAACTGTCGCGCAAGCGCGTGAGCATATCTCGTTGCATGTGGCGCGCCAGGCGAGACAGTGCTCGCGTGGCTTCATTTTCGGGGTCGTCCAGTTCCTGCATGCGGCGATCGATCGCATTCACGAGTCGCGTGCATACGAAAAAACGCGGCACCGAGGCAGTCGCCAGTTGTCGGTCGGGTAGAAAGCGGGGCCCGGAATCGGTTTTGAGGTCTGCGAGAAAGCATGGCAAGTCGCCGGGCGGACGATCCATTTCCAAGTCGCAGCCGGGCGACAATTTGTGCAGGAGACGGTACACGGTGCTGGCCTCTTCCTGCATCAGGTGATACGGGTTGGCCAGCGCCAGCAACACGGCCTGTTTGTAGGATGACGCCACGGTCGAGGTATGTTCGTTTTTGCGAATCGCGCTTTCCGCCAAGCCGCGCCGCTCCGCGAGCTGATACAGACCGTGCAGCGCCCGCCATACGCCGTCCGGCTCCGGCGCATAGATCAAATAATGTTCGACGAGCAGGAACCCCAGTTGCCGGGTACAAGAATAAATCGCTTCGACCAGCATCCGCTCGGAGCGTTCCGGCGCGTTGGCCAAAAGTTCGGTGAACAGAATCTTATTGCCGATCGCCAGCTGCCGATGCAGTTCGCAAGCACCTTCGAACTGCACTCGGGCGCGGCCTGACAAGGGTAAGAGCGTGCGCGAGAAGCGATCGCGAAGGGCGTCGCCGACTTCCGACACTGTGGTACTCAATGCCGCCAGTAACACGTGGCGTTGGGCAGGGCTCAAGCGGGCATTGTTCAAACGCCGCAGCATTTCCAGCAGCGCATCGACCGAGTGACCGAGGTTTACCAGCGGCAAGTCCGCGAGCCACCGCTCCAAGTCCTCGCGGCGCGGCTCCAATCCAAGGTCGCCCGGTTCCTGAAAGTGTTCCGGAATGTTGAGGTTGAACTTGGGCATTCGGTACCAGGACACGAAACTATTCCGATAATATAGGGAATGGCGATCTGTCTCAATTAACTCGCCCGCACCGCCGGCTGTATTGTGGGTCGGCGAAGGCGAACTGAAGCTGGGATGTACAGACCAAGGCGTCTCAGGCATTCTGCGAACTGACTTTGTCCGCAAGGTATTCCCGTGTCGCCGGCCCCCGCTCGAAATTGGAAATCATGGTTGTTCGATATCGCGCTCGTGCTTGCCATGGCGTTGTATACGGCGGGTCTGTTCGGGCCATTGTTCACGGTCCGGCAACTATTGATTTTCACCGATACCGTGTCCATTGCCTCGTCATTGGCGCAATTGCTGGAGCAGGGTTACCCGGTACTGTTTCTGTTGATCTTGTTGTTCAGTGTGCTGGTGCCAATGCTGAAATTCGCGGTGCTGGCTATTTTGCGCTGGTGCAGCGCTGCCCGCATCGGCGCGTCTCGGTGGTTGCGATGGCTCGAACACCTGGCGAAATGGTCCATGCTCGATGTGTTGGTCGTGGCAATGCTGGTGGTGAGCATCAAATTGAATCTCATTGTCGATGTGCGTATTCATTACGGTCTTTACGCGTTCGCAAGTTCGGTATTGCTGACCATGGTGCTGGTGCCCTGGGTCACGGCGGCCAAGGTGCATAGTGCGAAGATCGAGACATGCGGACCGCTCGAGCATTGAAGCGCAATCGTCGCCGTCGGCACGAACTTGGGGAGGAAAACACATGAGCGAAAACATGCGGCCCGAATTGCCCAGCAAAGGAAACTGCGCGGTGTGCGGCAGGGACATCGTGCCCGCTGAATCGAAAAGCGCCGAAACGCAGGATTACATGCTGTATTTCTGCGGGCTCGACTGCTATGAGCAATGGCACAACAAACGCGAGACGAGTGAGCGGTCGCGGTGAGTGAAGGCGCTTGATGACAGCACGGCTTACCTCGATACGGTTTCTGCTGTTGTGTTGCGGCATGCTGTGGTTTGCACAGGCAACCGCTTCTGCGTTGGAGGACGGCTCGCTCGCGTATGGACGTGGTGAGTACGCCGAAGCGGCCCGCCTCTGGCGCCCCCTGGCGAAGGCCGGGGATGCCGATGCGCAATTCGCGCTCGGCACCTTGTATCAGCAGGGTCGCGGTGTAGAGCAAGATGCTGCGCAGGCCACCCGCTGGTTCCGTCGCGCGGCAAAACAAGGCTCGGTGCCGGCACAGTACAATCTTGGCAACGCGTACAAGTTCGGCCGTGGTGTCAAAGCCGACGACAAGCAGGCGTTTCAGTGGTGGAAAAATGCGGCGCAAGCCGGTTTGGCGCCGGCGCAGTTCAACGTCGGCACGGCTTACCTGCACGGACGTGGCGTCACGCAGTCGACGGAACAAGGCGTCGCGTGGTATCGCGAGGCCGCCGCCAACGGTCATCCCGGTGCCCGGGCGGCCCTGAAGCGCTTGGCGGCCCAGGTCGCGGCAGCCGGCGGCGTCGAAGGTTCGCGGGTGTTCGGTCCCCAATGGATTCGCAGCCAGCCCCCGGAACATTACACGGTGCAGCTTCTCGCCGCGGAGAATGATGCGGCGGCGCGGCGCTTCATCGCTTCCTTGCCGGATGGCGAATATGCGCTGGCACCCTACCACAGCCAAAACAAACGCTGGGTCGCCGTGGTAGCGGGCAGCTTTGAAACCGAAGCCGAAGCCCGGCAGGAAGCCGCGCGTCGGCGGTTGCCCGTACGCCCTTGGGTGCGACAATTCGCGACTTTGCAGTCGCGCCTGACGCAATGAGCGGCATTGCTGCTCGGATTGTCGGCGTCCACTGCTGGACTATGTTGCTGCATAGACTTAGCCGTTATCCGGAGGTGTGTTATGGAACGATACGCCTACAAGCTCGCGGGAATTTACGCCAACCGCACGGCAGCGGAGCAGGCGTTGCAGCATGTGGTGGCATCGGGAATCGATCGGGCGCAGGTGCGTTGCGCATGGCCTGAAGACCAATATGTAGATCGCAAGGTGGAGCCGGAGACGGTCGCTACCCGCAACCACATGCTCCGCAATACGATCGCCGGCACTATCGTCGGCGCCATCGCGGGTTTGCTCGCCACCGCGATCATCGCTCTTTTCGTCCCTGCCTTGTTCGCCAGCGTCCCGGTCTGGGGGCCGCTCATCGTCACCGGCTACGGCGCGGCCATCGGTTTGACGGTCGGCGCATATACGGGGCTGCGGATGCGCGAAGGTCGTTTGGCCTCGGCGATCGTTGATGAGGTGAATCGAGGCGGTTACGCCGTCATCGTGCAGGCGCGCGACAGCCGGGAAGCGCATCAGGCCGAGCGGCTGCTGGAAGAGCGCGCCGGAAGAAAGATCCTTCATTGAGGCATTGCCGTCATGCGCACACTCGCGCACTGTCTGCTGCTGGCCCTATCGATGTCGTCCATGGCAGGGGCGTTCGGTGCCCAGCCGCAGGCCGAAGCGAAAGTCCAGCAGCGCATCAATGAAATCCGCCAGGCGCATGGTCTCGGCGTCTTGCAGCGCAATCCCAAGCTCGACCGCATCGCTCGCGACTACAGCCACGCCATGGCGAAGCGGGAATTTTTCAGCCATACCGGACCCGAAGGCGACCACGTCGGTGACCGGGTTCGCGCTGCTGGTTTGTGCTATCGCGCAGTGGGCGAAAACCTGGCCAAAAATCTCAACGTCCCGAATCCGGCCCAGACTGCGGTGTCGGGATGGATGAAAAGCAAGCATCATCGCGCAAATATTCTCACTGCAGAATTTCGCCAAACCGGCATCGGTGCGTGGTGCGACGGCGGTACCTGTTATTTCACGCAGATATTTTTTCGCGCCTTCCCGCCGTCGCTTCCATGTCCCGCCCGCAGTGCCACCGTCAAGCCGTCGGCAGAAGGCTGAGCCAGATTGGCAAAGTGACCACTGCAACCACGATGTTCAAGGCAATCAGCGACGCCACCAGCCGGCCGTCGCCGTTCATTTGCACCGTCAGGATATACGCGGATGAAGCCGTCGGCAGCGCGGCCAGTACCAATGCCGAGGCGAAGTAAGATCCCCCGAGCCCGAGCCAGTTTGCAACCACGTAGGCGACTGCCGGCACCGCGACCAGCTTCACCGCCAGCAGATAAACGCTGTAGCCTTTGAACCGGCCCAAGCCGAGCAGGCGCAGTCCGGCGCCGACTGCGATCAAACCCATAGGTAACGCGGCTTCGCCGAGAAATTGCAGCGTGGACGCCGCGGCCTGGGGCAACGGCAGGCGCAACGTCGCCCAGACCAGGCCCGCAAAGGTCGCAAGGATGAGTGGGTTACGCCCCAGTTCCCGCAACCAATGTCGATTGCCGTGGCGCGCCAACGCCAGGACCGCCGCGATGTTTGCCGCCACCACCATGAAGCCTGCCAGCAAACCGAACGCGGCGATGCCTTCATGGCCGTAGAGGCTCCCGAGAATGGCGAATCCGATGTACGAGTTGAAGCGAAACGCGCATTGGAAGCCGGATGCGAAGCTGGCCGGCGGCAGGGTGAAAAAAAACCGAGCCGCGTAACCGAGCAGCATGCCGCAGCCGAGAAAAATGACGCCGGTTTCAATCAGCGCGCTGGCGGTGGCGAACTGCCAGCGGGTTCCGGCAAGGGCGCCGAACAACAGCGCCGGGAATAAAACGTAGTAAACGAAGCGCTCGAGGTTGCTCCAGAATTCCGCGGCGAAACCGCCGTAACGGCGCAACAGGAAGCCCATGAGAATCAGGGCAAAGTCGGAAATCAGCAGGTTGGCGGTGGACATAAGGCATCCGGCAGCGCAAAAGATGCCGATTCGGCCGCGGCGCGGTTACGGCCAGCGAGCGTTCAGGGCAGTTTCGCCATCTCGTTCAGATACGCATAGTGCTCGGTATTGACCACGGACTTGCGCAGCTCAATGGGCGTATCGCTGTAGGTAAAAGCGGTTCGTTCAATCGAGAGCATCGGGGCGCCCGGCTGGATGTCCAGTATCCCCGCCAACTCCGCATCGGCGGCGACCGCCTGCAACCGTTCCGAGGTACGGATGATATTGATGCCGTAGCGTTCCTGGTACAGGTGGTAAATGGTGCCTGGGCGGTTCACCAGCACCTCGCGGTCGAGATCCGGGAATGCATCTACGCTGAGGTAGATATCATCCACCTCCACGGGCACGTCTTCCAGTTTGAGCAGATTGCGAAAATGTATAACGCGCGCGTTGCGGCCTAGGTTGAGGCACTGCGCGACGGCGTCTTCGCAGCGGATCTTGCGGAACGACAGCAGGCGTGTGGTGGGGAAGAATTTGGTGCCATCGTCGCGGACGATGTGGAAGAAATGGTACAGAAACCGGTCCTGGGTGTGGGCGGCGACGAACGTACCGCGCCCTTGCTGCCGAACCAGGATCTTTTCCGCCACCAGTTCGTCGATAGCCTTGCGCAGGGTGCCGATGCTGACGTTGAACTGCTTTGACAGCCGCGTTTCGCTGGGCAGCGCTTCGTTCGATTTCCATTCGCCCGACGACAGGCGTTCGATCAGCTGCATCTTGATGCGCTTGTACATTGGCCCAAGGGCCACGTCCGGATGGGCGAACGTACGCTGCATGGCAATCAATCCCCGAATAATTCGCTGGTTTAGTGGGAATCTTAGCATCCACTAATGCGCTAAATCTCATTTAGATGATACAGTTTTATAGATCATCTAGTTGACTTTTACAAGCGAGCGATCTACCTTTTGGCTCCAGCGCAATGGCGCTCCGCGTCGGTCGAGATTGCTCCCGGACAGGAACACCCTTATCAGGTCGAGGAGGCGAAATGATTCACTTTATTGTTCACGACGAGCAGGACTCCGTGGGAGTCGTGGTCGTAGAGGATGTGACGGCGAACCAGGAAGTAACTGGTTGGATTATGGATCAGGACAAAACGCTGTCGCTGAAAACGCAGAATGACATTCCTATCGGTCATAAGTTTGCACTCAAAGACATGAACGAAGGCGATACGGTGATCAAATACAACACCGATATCGGCCGAGTGGTGGCGCCGGTCAAGAAAGGCGAACACGTTCACGTGCACAACCTGAAGACCAAGAGGTGGTAAAAATGGAAAAGCAGACATTCATGGGCTATCGCCGCGAGAACGGCCGCGTCGGTATCCGCAATCATGTCATCATCCTGCCGGTTGACGATCTCTCCAACGCGGCTTGCGAAGCGGTCGCCAACAATATCAAGGGCACGATGGCGATCCCGCATCCATACGGACGCCTGCAGTTCGGCGCCGATCTGGAGCTGCACTTTCGCACCATCATCGGCGCCGGGTGCAACCCGAATGTCGCCGCGGTGGTGGTCATCGGTATCGAGCCGGGATGGACAAAGCGTGTCGTCGACGGTATCGCCGCCACCGGCAAACCGGTGGAAGGCTTCAGCATCGAGCTCAACGGCGACATCAATACCATCGCCTCGGCATCGCGCAAGGCCAAGGAGTTCGTCCAGTGGGCCACGGAACTGCAGCGTGAAGAATGCTCGGTCAAGGACCTGTGGGTATCGACCAAATGCGGCGAGTCCGACACTACGTCGGGCCTGGGCGCCAACCCGTCGGTCGGTAACGCCTTCGATAAGCTTTATGCCATGGGCAATACGCTGGTGTTCGGCGAGACATCCGAATTGACCGGCGGCGAACATCTGGTGCGCGACCGCTGCGTGTCCAAAGACATCGCCGACAAGTTCATGAACACCTGGAACGCTTACGATCAGTTCATCAAAGACAACAAAACCGATGACCTGTCGGACTCGCAACCCACCAAGGGCAACATCATCGGCGGTTTGACCACCATCGAAGAAAAGGCGCTTGGCAATATCCAGAAGATCGGCCGCAATTGTAAGGTGCACGGCGTGCTTGAGCCGGCGGAGATGCCGAAGTCTCCCGGCCTGCATTTCATGGACTCATCCTCCGCGGCGGCGGAAATGGTGACCCTGTGCGCGGCTGCGGGATTCGTGGTGCACTTCTTCCCTACGGGACAGGGCAACATCATCGGCAACCCGATTCTTCCGGTAATCAAGATCTCGGCCAATCCACGTACTGTTCGTACCATGGGCGAACACATCGACTGTGATGTCTCCGGGCTGCTGCAGCGCAAGATCAACCTGGATGACGCGGGCGATATCCTGCTCGAATCCATGCTGCATACGTGCAATGGTCGTTTGACGGACTCCGAAGCGCTCGGTCATCGCGAGTTCGTGTTGACCCGGCTCTATCGCAGCGCCTGATCGCAGCACAGTCGCGGCGCGGCAACGCCCGCGCCGCCACTTTTTGGTGAGCAGATGGAATCATCGACCGCGAACATGCAGGTGAACGTTTGGCGGGGCGGGGAATCCGGCGCCTTCCATCGCTATGAAGTGCCGCGCTTGCCCAGTCAGACCGTGTTGGATGTAGTGACCTACATACAACGCAATCTGGACGAATCGCTGTCCTATCGGTTCGCATGCCGCGTCGGTATGTGCGGTTCCTGCGCCATGAATGTCAACGGCGTTGCCCGTTGGACTTGCCGCACCCACGTCGACAAGGTGGTTACCGAATCCGGAAGCCTCGAATTGGCCCCCCTTGGCAACATGCCCATTGTGAAAGATCTGGTCTGCGATATGCGCGGCTTCTTTGACAAATGGGCTGCGGCGCGGGGTTACTTTCACCCCACCAAAACCCGTGCCGACGACATGGAGGCGGTTTCGCCGCAATCCAAACAGCGGCGGCGCGCCGACGCTGGCATCGAATGTATCGGATGCGGTGTCTGCTATTCGTCATGCGATGTGGTTAGCTGGCGGCCCGACTATCTCGGTCCGGCCGCACTCAACCGCGCCTGGACACTGGTCAACGATGTGCGCGACGGCGCCAAGCGCGCCCGGCTAGCCGCGGTGGCCGGCGACGCAGGGTGCCATGCTTGTCATACCCACATGAGCTGCACGGAGCGCTGCCCTAAAGGCATTGCGCCGACTGCATCGATCGCAGGCTTGAAGCGCGCGACTGCGTGGGCGACCTGGAAAGGTGAATTGTGAGCGCGCGGCTCGACACCCGGCTTTGGCTGGCCCAGCGCATCAGCGCCATGGTACTGGGGGTCAGTGTCCTGGTGCACTTGATCACGATACTGATCGCCATGCGCGGCGGACTGTCGGCAGCCGAAATTCTCTCCAGAACCCAGGGCAACGTCATCTGGGCGGCGTTTTACAGCGTATTCGTAGTCGCAGTCGCAATACACGCGCCCATCGGCTTGCGGGCGGTGTTGGCGGAATGGCTGCATCTGCGTGGTCGGTTGGTGGACGGTTTACTGCTTGTGAGCGGCGTGATTCTGGCGCTATGGGGTTTTCGTGCCGTATGGGCGGTGTTCGGCTGATGAAAAACGACTGGCGGGCAAGAAAGCACCCGGCATATTGGGCGTTTCTGGTTCACCGGATTTCCGGTGTGCTGCTTGCGCTGTTCCTGCCGTTCCACTTCTGGGCCTTGGCCCAGGCGCTCAATGGTGCACCGCAACTAGATGTATTCCTACGCTGGACCGAAAGCCCGCTGTTGAAGTTCGCCGAGTTCGGTCTGGTGGTATTGCTCGGTGCCCACCTGACCGGTGGAGTGCGATTGCTGATGCTCGAATTCCTGCAGTGGCGGGAATGGCAAAAGGCACTGCTGGCAGTTGCGGCCGTATGCACCGTATTCGCCGGAGTGGTTTTTCTGATCGACGTTTTCTGACCCGATCACCGGCTCAGTACGGAACCGCTTCCGAAGCGAACGATGGTGGCGAAGCAGAGCGCGAAAACCGAAAGCGAACTAGGACTATTCTTGAAGTACGGACCAGCCCCACGGGGTAATAATTCTACAGGGACCGTATCGCCTGAGCAGGCAACCCCTGCTCTCAAGCACACCGGAGGAGACCGCATGAAATCAAGAACACTAAAACTGGTTGCCAGCGTCGCGATCCTGGCAGGCATCGCCACCAGTGCACAAGCTGAATTGGACGAACTCACCATCGCGCGTCAGTATGGCGTCAGTTATTTGCCACTGATGGTGATGCAGGAGCACAAGCTGATTGAAAAGCATGCTGAGAAAGCGGGTATCAAAGACCTCAATGTGAAATGGGTGAAGTTCGCCGGCGGCAACGTCATGAACGATGCATTGCTTTCAAACAGTCTGCAATTTGCCTCGGGCGGCGTCGGGCCGCTGGTCAAGATCTGGGCGAAGACCAAGGGCAACATCAACGTCAAAGGCGTGTCGGCGCTGAATGCCATGCCGCTGTATCTCAACACCCGAAATCCAGACGTCAAGAGCGTCAAGGACTTCACGGAGAAAGATAAAATCGCGCTACCCGCGGTAAAGGTCTCGATCCAGGCGGTGACCTTGCAGATGGCTGCCGCAAAGGCTTTCGGCAAGGACAACTACGACAAGCTCGATAAATATACCGTGTCGATGTCCCACCCGGACGGCATGCAGGCGTTGCTGTCCGGCGCGAGTGAAGTAGACAGTCATTTCACTTCGCCCCCGTTCCAGTACAAGGAGTTGCAGGACTCAAACGTGCATACCGTCCTTTCCTCGTTCGATGTGCTTGGCGGGCCGGCGACGTTCAACGTGGTTTGGACCACAGCCAAGTTCCGCAAGGAGAATCCGAAACTGTACAAGGCGTTCACGGATGCGTTGGACGAATCCATCAAATGGATCAATTCCAACAAACAGGACGCGGCACAGCTTTACCTGAAAGCTGCAAACAGCAGCGACCCCGTGGATTTCATCCATAAGATCATTACCGACCCGAAGGTCGAGTACACCATGGTGCCGAAGAACACCACCAAGTACTCGAGCTTCCTTTATGACGTGGGTGCGATCAAGAAGAAGCCCAACTCTTGGAAGGATATGTTCTTCGACAATGTGCACAGCCTTTCCGGAAGCTGAAAGCTGGAGGCAGTACCCGGGCCGGCGATCCTAGCCGGCCCGGACTAACCGGTAACTGATGACGACAGGCGGGAGCTAGTCATGCAACAGACCAATGCCGCACCTCTGCTCGAAGTATCGGGCGTTACCCTGCAGTACAAAACCAAGGATCATTTGGTTACCGCGACCTTTCGAGTCGATTTCAACGTATTCAAGTCGGACCGTTTCGTGTTGTTGGGTCCTTCGGGATGCGGCAAGTCGACGCTGCTCAAAGCGGTTGGCGGTTACATGCATCCGACGGAAGGCTCGATTGCCCTTGGCGGCAAGAAGGTCAGTCGCCCCGGCCCCGACCGGATGATGGTATTCCAGGAATTCGATCAACTGCTTCCCTGGAAAACCGTAAAACAAAACGTCATGTTTCCGCTCTGTGCCAGCGGTCAATGCGGCGGCAAGCAAGCTGAAGAGCGGGCCATGAATTACATCGAAAAGGTGAACTTGGCGAAGTTCGCCGATTCATTCCCGCACACGCTGTCCGGCGGGATGAAGCAACGGGTCGCGATCGCCCGCGGTATGGCCATGGAACCGTCAATTTTATTGATGGATGAACCGTTTGCTGCGCTGGATGCGCTGACCCGACGCAAGATGCAGGAAGAACTTCTGCAGCTGTGGGAAGACACCCACTTCACCGTGCTGTTCGTGACGCACTCGATTCCGGAAGCCGTAAAGATCGGTAATCGAATCTTGTTGCTAAGCCCGCACCCAGGACAGGTCAAAGCGGAACTAAACAGCGGTGGTCAGGATGAAGTCGATCCTGAATCCGGCCTGAAGCTCTCCGACCGAATTCACAATATGCTTTTCGCCGATCAGATCGAAGAGGCGGAGGAGGTGGCGCGTGCCTAACAGCAACGCACAGGCAAGCGAACAACTCGTGCACCGCGACGAATTCGTGCGCGAAGAGGTTCAGGCCAATCCGGACGCGGTGGTCGAGAAGCCGTTGACGCTCTGGGAGCAGATCTACAATATCGGCGCGATACGGAAATTGTTCATTCTGGTAGTGCTCGCGGTGGTGTGGCAGTTGTACTCCATGCATATGAACAATCCGCTGCTGGTGCCGAAGTTCAGTTCCACCGTTGCAGCGCTCTGGGACGCGCTCTTCAATGGCGAGCTCTTGATCCAGGTGGGATACTCGATCCGGGTTTTGCTCATGGGCTACGCGGCGGGCCTCGCATTGGCCACCGTGCTGGTAATCCTGGCGATGATGTCGCGCATCGGGAACGACTTCCTCGAAACGCTGACCTCCATGTTCAACCCATTGCCGGCTATTGCATTGTTACCGCTGGCATTGATCTGGTTCGGTCTCGGCAATGGCAGCATGGTGTTCGTGCTGGTCCATTCGGTGTTGTGGTCGGTAGCGCTGAACACCCACTCGGGATTCCAAGGCGTCTCGAACACGTTGCGCATGGTGGGGCACAACTACGGCCTGACGGGGTTCCGCTACATCTCCAAGATCCTGATCCCGGCCGCCTTCCCCTCGATATTGACGGGCCTGAAGATTGGCTGGGCGTTTGCGTGGCGCACGCTGATCGCCGCCGAATTGGTGTTCGGCGTCAGCTCCGGTTCCGGCGGCCTGGGTTGGTTCATCTACGAGAACAAGAACGAACTCAACATTGCCTACGTGTTTGCCGGTCTGTTTACGGTCATTATCATCGGACTCGCTGTCGAGAACCTGATTTTCCGAAACATCGAAGCCCGTACCATACGTAAATGGGGCATGCAGAATTGAGCGCGCCCTCACTCTTCGAAGCCGCAGTGACCTATGCCGAAGACCGGCTTGAAATGCAGCGGCGGGAGCAATGGATATGAAAATCGATTTGCAACAGGTCGAAGATGCAGCCAAGGAGTTGTATATCCGGGCCTTGAAAATTCTGCCGCCCGATATCAAGCACGGCTTCGATACGCTCGCGGCCAACGAAAGCAACACGACCGGGAAAGCTGTACTCGGTACCATGATCCAAAACATCGAAGTGGCGGAGAACACCGACAACTTGCTCTGTCAGGATACCGGCATTCCGATCTATAACGTGACTATCGGCCCGAATGTCGAAGTCGACGGCCGTGCCCTGGAAGATGCCATCCGCAGAGGTTGCGAACGGGCCACCAAGGAGCATCCGTTGCGCTCGTCGGTGGTGCACCCGATCACCAGAAAGAACGATCACTCATCGACAGGTCCGGGCGTGCCGGTGATTAATTTCGAGTTTTCAGATGAATCTGAAAAGCTTCGATTGCAGATGATCCCGAAAGGCAGCGGCTCGGAAAACAATTCCTGGTTGAAAATGGCGATCCCGGCCGAAGGCGTCGACGCCGTCAAAGCGTTTGTGATCGACCGCGTGCTCGAGGCGGGCGGTAAGACCTGCCCGCCGACGATCATCGGCGTCGGCGTTGGCGGCACGGCAGATCTGTGCGTGCATCTGGCCAAGATCGCGGCCACCCGTCCGCTCGGCTCCCACTGCCAGGATCCCGAGGGGCGCGCGCTTGAAGAGGAGCTCTCCAAGGCGGTCAATCAGCTTGGTGTCGGTGCCCAGGGCCTGGGCGGTGACTCGACCGCCTTCGCCGTGCACGTGGAACTGGCAGCCACCCATATCACTATGAATCCCGTTGCGGTCAATATGCAGTGCCATTCGGCACGGCGCGCTTCGGCGGAATTCACCCCGAAAGGGATCGACTACGGATTCTGAGCCATGGCACACCACGACATCACAACGCCCATCTCCGAGGAAGTCGCGCGCAAGTTCAAGGTCAACGATACGGTGACCTTGAACGGCACCTTGTATGGGATTCGCGACGCGACCCAGATTCACATGTTCGACCGCGGCCGTACCACGCGCTTCGATTTGAACGGCCACGCGGTGATCCACACAGCACCCAACGTGCGCAAAGTGGATAAGTCCGACGAGTTTCCAGCCGGCTATGCGCCCATCTGTATCGGGACAACCACCAGTGCACGCATGGAGCGTTTCACCAAACCGCTCATGAGCCAGTACGGTGTGCGCATGATCATCGGCAAAGGCGGCATGATGGAAGACTCCGCTGCCGCATTCCAGGAATACGGCGGCGTCTATCTCGCCATCATCGGCGGTACGGCAGCCCTGGAAACAACCTGGATCGAAGCCATCGAGGACGTGGACCTCGACGATCTCAATCCCGAGTCGCTGTGGAAATTCCGCGTCAAAGGCTTCGGCCCGCTGTTGGTGGCGATGGATAGCCACGGCCAAAGTCTGTACGGCGACGTGCGGGCGTCCAGCCAATCCAAACGCGACCAGGTCCTGGCGAGCCTGGGCGTCAAGACGTCCTGACGTGCAACCCAACCAAGCGGGAGCCGCACCGCCGAGTCGGCGGGGCGCGAGACTATGAATAGCATCACCACGGATATTCTGATTCTAGGTTCCGGCGGCGCCGGTTTGTTCGCTGCGTTGCACGCCCATGAGGCGGCGCCGGACCTGCGCATCACCGTCGCGGTAAAGGGCCTGCTTGGCAAGTGCGGTTGTACACGCATGGTCCAGGGCGGCTACAACGTCGCGCTGGCGGCGGGCGATTCCGTGGAGCGCCATTTTCAGGACACCATCGAAGGCGGCAAATGGCTGCCGGACCAGGAGTTGGCGTGGAAGCTGGTCAACGTCGCGGTGGAACGGGTCCGCGAATTGGAAAACGAGCTGGGCTGTTTTTTCGATCGCAACGCCGACGGCACCTTGCATCAGAAGCCGTTCGCCGGCCAGACCTTCGATCGCACCGTGCACAAGGGCGATCTCACCGGCATCGAAATCATCAATCGCCTCGCCGAGCAGGTGTGGGCCCGTGGCATCGAGCGCTTGGAAGAACACCGTGCCGTGGAGTTGATCCGCAGTGAAGACGGACAAGCACTGGCCGGTATGCTGATGATCGACATGCGCACCGGCGAATTTGTGCTGGTGCGTGCCAAGGCCGTGTTGCTCGCCACCGGCGGTGGGCCGACCATGTACAAGTATCACACGCCGAGCGGCGACAAGAGCTGCGACGGCATGGCCATGGCGCTGCGTGCGGGCTTGCCGCTGCGCGACATGGAAATGGTGCAGTTTCACCCCACAGGGTTGTTGGCCGGTGCCCATACCCGCATGACCGGCACGGTGCTCGAAGAAGGTTTGAGAGGTGCCGGCGGCCATCTGCTCAACGGCGACCGCGAGCGCTTCATGCACCAGTACGACGAACGCGGCGAGCGCGCCACCCGCGACATCGTCTCGCGCGGCATCTATAGCGAAATGCGTGCCGGGCGGGTGACACCCAATGGCGGCGTGTACATCAAAATGGACCACCTCGGCCCCGACAAGGTCCGCAAGCAGTTCAAAGGCATGGTGGAACGTTGCGCAGACTGTGGCTTTGATCTGGCCGGGGGCTTGGTGGAAGTGGTCCCCACCGCTCATTACATGATGGGCGGTGTCGTATTCCAATCCGATTGCACCACCGCGTTACCGGGTTTGTTCGCCGCCGGCGAAGATACCGGCGGCGTGCACGGCGCAAACCGTTTGGGCGGCAACGGCGTAGCCAACTCCACCGTGTTCGGCGGAGTCGCCGGCGACGCCATGGCGGCATGGTTGCGTGAGCACGGCAAGCTGCGCCAACCGGACCAGCACGCAATCGATCGCGCCATCGCCTACTGCCAACGTCCGCTGCAGCTACCGGCAAGCGATCTGGGGCCGATGCGCGAAGCTTTGTACGAACTGATGTGGGACGACGTGGGTATTGTCCGCAGCGAAACACAACTACGCCACGCCCTGGTGCAACTCGACCAGCTGGAGGAGCGCCTGCACGGCAGCGGCATCAACGGCCGCGATTTGGCTTACAACGTCACTTGGCACGATTGGTTGAATCTCAGCAGTCTTCTGCAGGTCAGCCGTGCGATCACCCTCGCAGCACTGGCGCGTCAGGATTCCCGTGGCGCGCATTTCCGGGAGGACTTTCCGGACAGCGGCGACGCTGCCGCGAGTGCGTACACGGTCGTGGAACGCAAAGACGATCGCCTGGACGTTCGCTTCGAACCGGTGAACTTCACCCGTATACGCCCCGGCGAATCATTATTGAACTGAGAGAACACCATGCCACGCATTGTCATTACCGAGTTCATGGACGAAACGGCAGTGGAGCAGCTTCGCGGTCGCTTCGATACGCTCTACGATCCCAAGCTGGTGGACCAACCGGATGCGCTTGCGCAAGCGTTGACCGATGCCGAAGCAATCGTTGTGCGCAATCGCACCCAGGTGCGCGGCGCACTGCTTGAACAAGGTCCGAAATTGCGGGTGGTCGGACGTCTGGGTGTGGGTCTGGACAACATCGATCTCGAAGCCTGTAAAGCGCGCAGTGTGGAAGTCATTCCCGCCACCGGTGCCAACGCCCAGGCGGTGGCCGAATACGTGATCGGCACGGCCATGGTGCTGTTGCGCGGCGCATATCGCTCCACTGCCGAAGTCGCGGACGGCAAGTGGCCGCGGGCGCCGCTTTCGCAAGGTCGCGAGCTGGGCGGCAAGACCATGGGCCTGGTCGGCTTCGGCGGCATCGGCCAGCTCACCGCGCGCATGGCCGAGGCGTTGGGCATGACCACCATCGCCTATGATCCGCACGTACCGGACGCGGTTTTTGGTAACGGAAGTGTAGGTAGCGAACGCGTGGACCTGGACACGCTGCTGCAGCGCGCCGATGTGGTTTCGTTGCACATCCCGCTCAATGACCAGACCCGCAATTTGTTTTCCAGCCAGCGTTTGGGCGCCATGAAACCGGGCGCCATACTGGTCAACACCGCCCGCGGCGGCATTGTCGATGAAGCGGCGCTCGCCGATTCGTTGCGCCGCAGCCATCTCGGTGGCGCGGCGCTGGATGTATTCGCCGACGAGCCCCTGCAGCAGGGTCTGCTCAATGATGTTCCGAATCTGCTGCTCACGCCCCACATCGCCGGCGTCACCATCGAATCCAATCAACGGGTCAGCACCATGATCGCCGACCGCGTTGCGGCCTTTCTTGAACAATAGGAAATTTCAGCCATGCCTGTCGTAGCCCTCGATGAACTGACTCAACTGGTAACCCGCGCCCTGCAAGGCGCCGGCGCCTCGGACAACATGGCCAGAGCAGCGGCCGAGCATCTGGTCGCGGCCGATGCCTTGGGTCTGACTTCCCACGGTGTATCGCGCACGCCGCTGTACTGCGCCCATTTGCGCAACGGCCGTACCGACGGCAAGGCAGTCGCCAAGGTGGTACACGAACGGGGCGGCGCCTGTCTGGTGGATGCCGCCTACGGCATGGCATTCGAACCTTGCGCGCTGGCCGTCAAGGAAGCGGTGTCCCGTGCACGCGAACACGGCGTCGCTTTCGCCGGCGTGACCAACAGCAATCACTTTGGCGCTACCGCGTTGCACCTGCGGCCAGTCGCCGAGGCCGGCATGGTCGGGCTGGCATTCGGCAATTCCCCCGCGGCCATCGCGCCCTGGGGCGGCAAAACCCCATTGTTCGGCACCAACCCCATCGCCGCCGTGTTTCCGCGCCGCGATGCCGCGCCGCTGGTGATCGATCTGTCCCTGTCCCAGGTAGCGCGCGGCAAAATCATGGTTGCCTCGCAGCGGGGCGAATCGATTCCGGAAGGTTGGGCGTTCGACAAGGAGGGCAACGCCACCACCGACGCCAAGGCGGGCCTTGCCGGCAGCATGGCACCGGCAGGCGGCGTGAAGGGTGCAATGCTGGCGCTGATCGTCGAACTGCTGTGCTGCTCCTTGACCGGCGCCGCATTCGGCTTCGAAGCCGATTCGTTCTTCAGCGACGAAGGCAACCGCCCCGGCATCGGTCAGGCATTCCTGGTCGTGGATCCCGGCGCTTTGGCCGGCAACGACGTATATCTCGATCGCCTGGAGACCTTGATCAGCAAAATGCTCGAGGACGAGGGCGTGCGCCTGCCTGGCGACCGCCGTCTGCAGAACCAGGCTGAAGCCGAAGCCAAAGGCATCAACATCACCGACGACCTGTATCAGAAAATCGTGGGGCTGGCTGAAGCGGCGTGACCGCGCGCTTGGTGTCGCAACAAAAGACGGGGCCGCATGGCCCCGTTTTTATTTGCCGTTGGTGGGCCCGCTCGGACTCGAACCGAGGACCAAGGGATTATGAGTCCCCTGCTCTAACCAACTGAGCTACAGGCCCGGAGGGTGAATATTTTAACAGAGTCTGCGGCGACCGAATCTAATTCTCGCTGCGCCCGAGTTTACTCGACTCTGTCGCGAGCCGGAAAAAAGAAAGGCGCCCGTGGGGCGCCTTTCGGTTCGTCGCAAGCGCAGCCGGCTATTCCAGATCCAGGAAGCTCCGTAGCGTTTCCGACCGCGACGGATGACGTAGCTTACGCAGCGCCTTGGCTTCTATCTGGCGAATGCGCTCGCGGGTGACGTCGAACTGCTTGCCCACTTCTTCCAGGGTGTGGTCGGTGTTCATGTCGATGCCAAAGCGCATACGCAGCACTTTGGCTTCACGTGGCGTCAGACCTGCCAGCACGTGGTGCGTGGCTTCGCGCAGACCTTCTACCGTGGCCGCGTCCACTGGCGAGAGCACTGAGATGTCTTCGATGAAATCGCCCAGGTGCGAGTCCTCATCGTCGCCGATGGGCGTCTCCATGGAGATCGGCTCCTTGGCGATCTTGAGCACCTTGCGCACTTTGTCTTCCGGCATTTCCATGCGTTCGGCCAGTTCTTCCGGCGTCGGTTCGCGTCCCATCTCCTGCAGCATCTGCCGGCTGATCCGGTTCAACTTGTTGATGGTCTCGATCATGTGCACCGGAATACGGATGGTGCGCGCCTGATCGGCGATGGAACGCGTAATCGCCTGGCGAATCCACCAGGTCGCATAGGTCGAGAACTTGTAGCCGCGCCGGTACTCGAACTTGTCCACCGCCTTCATCAAGCCGATGTTGCCTTCCTGGATCAGGTCCAGGAACTGCAGGCCGCGGTTGGTGTATTTCTTGGCGATGGAAATCACCAGACGCAGGTTCGCCTCCACCATTTCCTTCTTGGCGCGGCGGGCCTTGGCCTCACCGATGGACATGCGGCGATTGATGTCCTTGATTTCGCCGATGGTCAGACTGGTTTCGTCCTGAATGGCGATCAGGCGCTGCTGCGCCTTGAGAATCTCGTCTTTGAACTCAGCCAGCACCGGCGAATAGCCGTGGCCGGCCTTGATCTGTTTGTCGAGCCACTTCAGATCGGTTTCATTGTCCGGGAACGAGGTGATGAAATCCCTGCGCGGCATATGCGCCTTGCGCACACAGATGTCCATGATCACGCGTTCGTGTTGGCGGATGCGCTCGACCATGAGCCGCAACCGGAACACCATTTCGTCCACCACCCGGGGTACGAGCTTCAAGGACATGAAGCATTCCGAGAGCTGCTCCACGGCTTTCTGCACCCGCTTGTCGTCGCGGCCGCTTTTGGCAGCCGCGTTCATCACCTTGGTGAACAGCCTTTGCAGTTCACCGAAGCGCTGCGCGGCTTCTTCCGGGTCCGGTCCAGTGTCGACGATGTCGGTGCTGTCATCGTCGTCATCATCGTCGTTGTCGCTGTCGTCGTCCGCCGCCGAGTCGTTGCTGCTGCGGTCTTCTGCCGCTGCCGGGGCAGCGGGGGTTTGCACGGTGTCGGCGTCGGGATCGTGGAAGCCGGAAATCAGGTCGGAAAGGCGCTGCTCCTCGGCGCTGACGCGGCTGTACTCGTCCAGCAGCTGGGTCACCGAGCCCGGATAGTGCGACAGGGCGGACAGCACCTGACGCAGGCCGTCTTCGATGCGCTTGGCAATTTCGATTTCGCCTTCCCGGGTCAGCAACTCGACCGACCCCATTTCGCGCATGTACATACGCACCGGGTCGGTGGTGCGACCGAGCTCAGTTTCCACCGACGCCAATGCGGCGGCGGCTTCCTCCGCGGCGTCTTCGTCGGCGGTCACGCTGTCGTCGCTGAGCAACAGACTTTCCACGTCCGGCGCACTCTCGTGCACCGTAATACCCATGTCATTGATCATCCCTATGATTTCTTCAATCTGTTCGGGATCTACAATTTCATTGGGCAGGTGATCGTTCACCTCGGCATAAGTCAGGTATCCCTGCTCTTTGCCTTTGGCGATCAGCTGACGTAACTGCGACTGTTGCTGTTCCTGATTCATGAATCGCTCATCTGCTCTTGAAACGACACCGCCGATACGGCGGCAAAATAAACGAACAGTGTACTATAGCAACTGCCCGCGTGCCACCAGCTTAGGTCTTGCGCTTACTGGCTTCAATAGACCTAACAAATTGAATCCATTCATTTTTCAGGTCTTCTGTCAAGCCCTCCGCGGCCTCCTTGGCACGCAAGGCTTGCAGTTGGGGATCTGGGTCGTGCCGCGCCAAGGCGGCAATGGTGTCGACAAACTCCTGGCACCGTTGTTCGGGACTGCCGACCAGCTCGGCGCCGGCCAGCTTGGCCAAGTGCGGAAATTCGGGTCGCTCGCGCCACCGCTCCAACAACCCTCCTGTCGTTAAATGCGGCTGCCTACGGGTGATTTCAAGCAGTTCCAGCAAAAGGGAAATCCCAGGTATCTGCGCGCTGCGTAATCCGTCTCCGGGCTCGACCTGCGACCCCAGCTCGGGTTGGTCGAGCAGCAGGGCGATCGCCAACTGCACCCGGGTGCGGGTGCGCGGCCGGTTTACAGCGGGGCTCCGCCGCGGCGATGTAGATGACGCAGGCCCCAGATTCAGGGCAGACTCCAAGCGCTGCCTATCCAAGCCGGTGAATGCTTCCAATTGCTTGATCATCAATGTCTTGAACACCGGATCCCGGAGCCGCTGCAAATGCGGCTTGGCCAATTCGGCCAACCGTGCCCGCCCATCTACGGTCGATGTATCGGCGCGCCGCCGCAAAGCTTCAAAGAAAAACACCGACAGGGGTGTGGCCTGTTCGACACGGGCCGAAAAGGCCTCCGCGCCCTCCTGCCGCACCAGGGTGTCGGGGTCCTCGCCTTCGGGCAAGAACAGGAATCGCGCCTGGCGCCCTTCGCCCATGGTCGGCAAGGCGTTGTCCAGGGCCCGCCAAGCCGCTTCGCGTCCAGCGCGATCGCCGTCGAAGCAGAACACCACTTCCGGTGCGACCCGGTACAGGACTTCCAGGTGATCTGTGGTCGTGGCCGTACCCAAGGTGGCAACGGCGTTGCGAATGCCGTGTTGGGCCAGGGCCACCACATCCATGTAGCCTTCCACCACCAGCAGCCGTTCGATGCGGCGCAACGCCTTGCGGGCCTCGAACAGCCCGTACAGCTCGCGCCCTTTATGGAAGATGGGCGTCTCCGGCGAGTTCAAATACTTGGGGCCATCGCCAGCGAGGATTCGGCCGCCAAAAGCGATCGCCCGGCCGCGGCGGTCGCGAATCGGGAACATGATCCGGTCACGGAAACGATCGTAGGCGCCGCCGTCGGCACGTTCCGCAATCAGCCCAGCTCGGGCCAGCAGGGCGCGGGCTTCGGCGCCGCCGCCGAGGGCTTTGAGCAGACCGTCCCAGCCGGGCGGCGCAAACCCGATCCCGAACTCCGCAGCAATCTCGCCGCTCAAGCCGCGTCCCTTGAGATACTCGATCGCCCGTTGCGCCTGGGCATGGCAGCGTAGTTGGCCGCGGTAGAAAGAAACGGCTTGCTGCATGACGTCGTAGAGGTCCCCGGCGCCGCGCTCTGCAGACGCTACGCTGGTCGCCTCCCGGGGTACTTCGAGTCCCGCCATGGCGGCCAGTTCTTCGACCGCTTCGACGAACCCGAGATGTTCGTAATCCATCAGAAAGCCGATCGCGGTGCCATGGGCGCCGCAGCCGAAGCAATGAAAGAACTGCTTCGACTGGCTGACCGTGAACGAAGGCGTCTTCTCGTTGTGGAACGGACAGCAGGCGGAGAAATCGCGGCCGGATTTTTTCAACGGCACACGCGCGTCGATGACCTCGACGATGTCGATGCGCCGCATCAGTTCATCTACGAAAGACTCGGGAATTCTGCCAGCCATATTACCCCTGCAGTCACATTCTGCACGGATCGCGTCCCGTCGGCCGCTTGCTGAGAAGCCTAGCCGAAGTTGCGCTAAGGAGAGGGGAAAGCAGTCGAAGTAGCGGGGTTCAGCCGCCCAAGCGACTTTTTATTTTTTTGCTGACCGCGCCCATGTCGGCGCGACCTTGCAGCTGCGGTTTGAGCTGCGCCATGACCGCGCCCATGTCGCGCATGGAACTGGCGCCGGTGGCCGCGATTGCTTCGTCAACCAGGGCGTCGATTTCGCCTTCGCTCAGCGCCGCAGGCAGATATTCCTGTATTACACCGATTTCGTAGTCTTCCTGCTGGACCAGGTCGTCGCGGCCCGCCTTTTCATACTGGGAGATGGAGTCGCGGCGCTGCTTGACCATCTTGTCGAGGGTCGCCAACACCTGGGCGTCATCGAGTTCGATGCGCTCATCCACTTCCCGTTGTTTGATGGCTGCCTGGATCAGGCGAATGACACCGAGGCGACGTTTGTCGCCGCCGCGCATGGCGGCTTTCATGTCCTCGGTGATGCGCAGTTTCAGGGACATCGGAGAGGGCGATAAGCTCGCGGCCGCGCAGGCGCGCGGTGCCGCGAATCAATACAAACGTTCGCGCCGGGATACTTCCCGCTGCACTTTTTTCGCGTGACGCTTCACTGCCGCCGCGGCTTTACGCTTGCGCTCGGTGGTCGGCTTTTCGTAGAACTCGCGCCGGCGGATTTCGGACAGGATGCCGGCCTTCTCGCAAGCGCGCTTGAAGCGGCGCAGGGCGACGTCGAAAGGCTCGTTCTCACGTACGCGTACACTTGGCATAAAGCGTATTTACCTTGGTTCCATTGATGAAAGCCGGCACGGGCAAGCCCGTCTACCGGCGAAAGGCTGCAAATTCTAAACCCCAAGTGCGCAAAAAGCAAAGATCCGGGCGGCTATGGCGCGGCCTGGGGTAGAATGCGCCCATGCGCATCTTGGGCCTGGAGACATCTTGCGACGAAACCGGCATTGCGGTGTATGACACCGACGCCGGATTGCTGGCTCATGGCCTGCACAGTCAGGTGGGTCTGCACGCCGAATACGGCGGCGTCGTGCCGGAACTGGCTTCCAGGGACCATGTGCGCAAAGTGCTGCCGCTTATCCGCCAAGTGCTGGACGAAGCCGCGCTGGATCCGGCCGACCTGCACGGCATCGCCTACACCGCCGGCCCGGGTCTGATCGGTGCGCTACTGGTCGGGGCCTCGGTGGCGCGGGCGCTGGCCTGGTCTCTGGGGATACCGGCACAGGCTGTGCATCACATGGAAGGCCATCTGCTGGCGCCGCTGCTGGAAGCCGAGCCGCCGGAGTTTCCGTTCGTGGCGCTGCTGGTGTCCGGCGGCCACACCATGTTGGTGCAGGTTGCCGGGGTCGGCCAATACCGGATCCTCGGCGAAAGTGTGGATGACGCCGTGGGCGAGGCTTTCGACAAGACCGCGAAGCTGTTGGGGCTGTCCTATCCGGGCGGTCCGGCGCTGGCGGCACTCGCGGAACAGGGGAATCCGGACCGCTTCCGGTTTCCGCGGCCGATGACGGACCGGCCCGGCCTGGATTTCAGTTTCAGTGGGCTCAAGACTTTTGCAATCAATACGCTGCATCAATCCGGCGGCGACCCGCAAAGCCGGGCCGACATTGCCCATGCATTCCAGGAGGCAGTGGTCGAAACCCTGGCGATCAAATGCCGCCGAGCGCTGCGCGAAACGGGCGTGAAACGCATGGTGGTCGCCGGCGGCGTCGGCGCCAACCGTCGTTTGCGTGAGCGGTTGCAGGAACTGGCGGGTACCGAGCGGGCGCAGGTGTATTTCCCGCGTTTGGAGTTCTGTACCGACAACGGCGCCATGATCGCGTTTGCCGGCGCTTTGCGCTTGGCCGCAGGTGCGCCGACGGCGGAACAGCCTGTCGCCACACCCCGCTGGCGCCTGGACTCTCTGGAGGCGCCTGCCCAGCCCGGCCGCTGATTGGCGCTATTTCCCGGTCGAGCGGAAGCCGCCTTCGGTGCCGCCGAGCAGTTTGCGGATGTTGCTGCGGTGACGCCAGATCAGCAGTGCGGTGATCAACGCCACGGCGGCGATGAACACCCGGTCCCCCTGCAGCCACCACGCATACAAGGGCGCCAGCACGAATGCGGTTAGCGCCGACAGGGACGAAATCCGCGACACGCCGAACACCGCAAGCCAAGTGAGAATCACCGCGACGCCTACCGGCCACGAGGCCGCCAGCAGCGCCCCTAAGGAAGTGGCGACGCCCTTGCCGCCGCGAAAACCGAAGAACACCGGAAACAGGTGACCGAGTATGGCCGCAACGGCCACGGCAGCGACCACGGCGATCGACATTCCGAGCAATTGGCTCGCCAATACAGGTATTGCGCCCTTGAGCATATCGCCCAGCAACGTCACCGCGGCCGCTTTCTTGCCTCCCACCCGCAGGACGTTGGTGGCGCCCGGATTGCCCGAGCCCTGGGTGCGCGGATCCGACAAGCCCATGATGCGGCATACCAGGATGGCGCTGGAAATCGAGCCAAGCAGATAGCCGCTTGCGATCAGCGCGATTACGAAGGGAGTGGATGCCATGGCCTCGCTATTGAAAACGTTGCCATTGACCGGGTCAAGCGCCTTCCTGGCGCGTTTCCATGCAAACCGATATAGTTCGGGTCTCCTGAGATTTGCGATTGCGACGCCGATTTATGGCCACCGATATTATTTTCGTTCGCGACCTGCGCATTCCCACCGTCATCGGCATTTTCGACTGGGAGCGGGCCATCAAACAGACCGTGGTTCTGGACCTGGAGATGGCGGCCGATATTCGTCGCGCCGCCGCCAGCGATAGCATCGACGATACGTTGAGCTATAAAGATGTGGCCAAGCGTTTGATCGAATTTGTCGGCGACAGCGAATTCCAGTTGGTGGAGACGCTCGCCGAACGGGTCGCTGGAATCGTGCTTGAGGAGTTCTCTGTGCCATGGGTGCGGGTCACACTCAACAAGCAGGGGGCGGTGCGCGGCGCTCGCGATGTGGGTGTGATTATCGAGCGGGGCGAACGGCCGCAGCCCTAGGCGGTAGAAGTCCATGAGCCAGCGGGTGTTTCTCAGCATTGGTAGCAACATCGATCCCGAGCAGAATGTCTGCACCGGCCTGCAGGCGCTGCGCAAACGGTTCGGGACTCTGAAACTGTCCACCATCTACCGCACCGGCGCCGTCGGCTTCGAGGGCGACGACTTCCTGAATCTGGTGGCGGCATTCGACAGCGACGAAGACGTGGAAGCGGTGATCGCGGCGTTGCACGAAATCGAAGATGCCCATGGCCGCAGTCGCACCAGCCAACGCTTCAAAGCGCGCACCTTGGACCTGGACCTGTTGTTGTACGGCGAACTGGTGGTGCGCACCGACACCTACGAACTGCCGCGCGACGAAATCACCCGTTATGCGTTTGTGCTCAAACCGCTGGCCGAACTTGCCGGTGACCTGGAGCATCCGGTGAATGGCAAGACCATGGCTGCGCTCTGGCAGGAATTCGATGCCAGTGCGGAACACTTGCAGCCTTTCGAATTGAATTGCGGCTGACCGCTGCGCGCCTAGGCGCAAACGTTGCGTCCGGCCGGCGGCCTTGACGCAACCTACGCCGGTCCGGTCCGGACACCTGCCGTTCTCCACCACCCGTAGGATGGGTCAAGCGCAGCGGACCCATCGTTGCCGCAACGTCCGACACCGGCGTAAACTGATATCGGCACAACGTTGCGTCCGGCCTGCGGCCTTGACGCAACCTACGCCGCCGGTCGGGACCCGTGCCGTTCTGAACCTCTTCTCCACCACCCGTAGGATGGGTCAAGCGCGGCGGACCCATCGTTCAACGTCCGACACCGGCGTAAAACTGAGAACACAAACGTTGCGTCCGGCCTGCGGCCTTGACGTAACCTACGCCGGTCCGGTTCGGACCCGTGCCGTTTTCGACCGCGTCGGATGGGCCGATTCGGACCGCTACCGTTTTCGGCCACCGTAGGATGGGTCAAGCGCAGCGGCCCCATCGTTGTTCATCACGAAAACAGCGACCGGCCGCCGTCCACCGCCAGGATCTGGCCGGTGACATAGGTGGCGTCGCGCACCAGAAAGCGCACCGCGCGAGCGATATCCTCAGGGTCGCCGCGGCGCTTCAAAAAGGTTCGATCCAGAATTTCCTGTTTCGCTTGCTCATCCATGTCCGCATCCGGCCATAGAATGGCACCGGGGGCCACGCCGTTCACCCGTACTTGCGGGCCGAGTTCAGCGGCCAGTGCTTTGGTCAACATGATCAGCCCCGCCTTGGCCGTGCTGTACACGGGATGACCGAGCAGCGGGCGTTGGCCGTGAATGTCCACCATATTGACGATGCAGCCGTTGCTGCGTTTCAGATATGGCGCCACCGCCTGGGATAAGAACAACGGTGCCTTGAGATTGGTGCCGATCAAATCGTCCCATTGCTGTTCGCTGATTTCGCCCATGGGGGTGGGATAGAAGGACGAAGCATTGTTGATCAGCACATCCAGGCGCCCGAATGCGGCGTGGGCCGCATGTGCCAATTGCGGCAAGGTGTCGGTGGCGTGCAATTCGCCCTGGACCAACGCCACGGATTTAGCGCGCTTGGCGTTGAGTTGCTGTTGCAGGGCTTCGGCACCGGCCGCGCTGTTGCGATAATGCACCACGATGTTGGCGCCATCGTCGTGCAGGCATCGGGCAACGGTGTTGCCGATGCGATGGGCAGCGCCGGTGATCAATACTGTTCTACCCGCGAGCGAGCCGGTATCATCCGCCATGGTTTGTCACCCCTGTATTCCGGGAATCGTACTCTAACCGAATGCAGCGCGACTGTCAGATGGACACCGCCATCATGGTCCCGAACTCCCGCGACGCAGACCGAAATGCCGGTTGGCCGCAACCCGGCGCAGAAGCTTGTGCGCACAGCCAGCGGTTGGTCGAACACATTCGCAAACAGATGCAATCCGCCGGTGGCGCATTGCCGTTCTCGCAGTTCATGGAACTGGCGCTATACGCGCCGCGACTGGGTTACTACACGGCGGGCGCGCAAAAATTCGGCGCAGAGGGTGATTTCGTGACCGCCCCCGAAGTTTCGGACTTGTTCGGCCGTTGCCTGGCACGCCAGTGCGTTCCGGTAATGGCAGCTGTCGGCGACAGCGTGCTGGAAATCGGTGCCGGCAGCGGCGCGCTGGCGCTGAGCGTACTGAATGAGTTGCGCCGTCTCGATCGGTTGCCGCAACAGTACTTGATCGTCGAACCCAGCCCCGACTTGCAGCAACGACAACGTCGAGCATTGGCGAGTGATGAAGAGCTGCTGGCGAGAGTTGCCTGGCTTTCCCGTTGGCCGGAACGGTTTCGCGGCGTGGTGTTGGCAAACGAAGTGCTCGATGCCATGCCGTGCGAACGCTTTCGGGTGACTAGGGCGGGATTCGAACAAAGCTGTGTCGCGGAGGCTGCGGACGGTTTCCAATGGAGCTGGCGACCGGCGCCGTCTTCTCTGCGCGCTGCGCTCGAGCACGTGCAAGAGCAGTTGTCCGAGTCCCTGCCGGTCGGATACACATCGGAACTGTCATTATGGTTGGCGCCCTGGTTTAATGCCCTGGCGCAATCGCTGGACGCGGGATTGGTGCTGCTGATCGATTACGGATACCCGCGGCGCGAACGTTATCATCCGCAGCGCGATAGCGGAACGTTGATGTGTCACTACCGCCATCGCGCCCATACTGACCCATTGATTCTGGCCGGCCTGCAGGACATTACCGCGTTCGTTGATTTCAGCGCGGTCGCAGAAGCGGCCGATGAGGCGGGTCTGGAGGTCGCGGGTTATACGAGCCAGGCGCAGTTCCTGATCGGTGCGGGCTTGACTGAGCTGCTGGCACAGTCGGATCCATCGGATTTGCGCGCCCATTTGGAATTGACGGGTCAGGCGAAGCTATTGACCTTGCCGGGCGAAATGGGCGAGCGGTTCAAAGTAATGGGGCTGACGCGCGAGCTGCACATGCCGTTGGCGGGATTTTCCGGCACGGATCTACGAGGGAGATTGTAATTGGACCTGCTGCATTTGATTGCCCTGGCGTTGCTGCAGGGATTCACCGAATTTCTTCCCATCTCCAGTTCCGCTCATCTGATTTTGCTGCCGTTACTCGAAGGCTGGCAGGACCAGGGCCTTGCATTCGACGTTGCGGTACACGTGGGCACCCTGCTGGCGGTGGTGATCTATTTCCGCCACGAACTGATTGCCATGTCCCGCGATTGGACCCTGTCGGTGGCGCGCCGTCAGCAGGTGGGCGAGAGCCGGCTCGCGTGGGCGGTACTCTGGGGCACCGTTCCGGTCGGCTTGGCCGGACTGGCGTTCAAGGATCAGGTTGAAACAGCGCTGCGCTCGCCATTGGTGATCGCGGTAACCACGATTCTGTTTGGCGTGTTGCTCGGCTGGGCCGATTGGCGGGGCCGACGCGTGCGCGACGAGCATACCGTGAACTGGGCGGACGTGCTGTTCATCGGCGTCGCCCAGGCCATCGCATTGATTCCGGGAACATCGCGTTCCGGCATCACCATGACTGCGGGCCTGATGCGCGGACTGACGCGCAAGGCGGCGGCGCGGTTTTCGTTCCTGCTGTCGGTGCCGGTGTTGGTGCTGGCAGGCGGGCTGGAAGCGGTGAGCCTGGCCACCGATCCGACCGTGGCCCCGGCCGAATGGACCGATCTGTTGCTGGGTGTGGTCGTGTCCGGAGTGGCAGCCTACCTCTGCATCGACTTGTTCCTGCGCCTGCTGGATCGGATCGGCATGATGCCGTTCGTGGTTTATCGGCTGTTCCTGGGTGTGCTGTTGCTGTGGTTGTACGCCCGTTGAGTACAGCAACCTTGCGGCGCTCGGTAAGCGGCGAATGGCTATCGATCGGCGTCCGGCTGCGCGATGCCGTGCAACGCCTGCAATCGCCGTCGGCGTAGTGCTTCGGCGAACTGCGCGCCTGTCACGCCGGAAGCCGCGATTTCCCGGTTGTCGATGGCCGCGCATGCATCCCTTGCCCGGCGCAGGAGTTCGCCCTGCGGATAGGCGTCGTGTTCATGACCTTTACGGCCCCGGGCGTCGGCTTCGCAGGCCAGCAGAAACTGCTCGAAGCGTTCCGGTTTACGGAAAGGGTCCAGTGCTTCGAGCATTTTCAGCAATGTGCCGGCACGCAATTCCAACGCGCGATGGCACTGGCCGTGGAGCCGCGCCGTGAGCAGCGCCAGATCGCGGTAGTCATTGGGGGTGCGCAGCCGCGCACAAAGGCCTTCCACCAGTTCGACACTGCGTTGCTCGTGGCCGATATGGCGGGGCCATTCGGCACGTGGGGATGCGGCTTTGCCGAGGTCGTGGGTCAAGGCAGCGAAACGCACGCGCGGATCGTCGCTCAATGCCGCGGCTTGTTGCAGCACCATCATCACATGCACGCCCGTATCGATTTCGCCGTGGTGTTGTTCCGGCTGCGGCACGCCGAACAGGGCGTCCAGTTCCGGAAATACTTTCGCCAAGGCGCCGCAGGCGCGTAACACTTCGAAAAAACGTTCTGGATTGGGTTCGCGTAGTGCCTTTTGGGTTTCCGCCCATACCCGCTCGGGCACCAGCGCATCCACTTCACCGTTGTCCACCATAGTGCGCATCAGACGATTGGTGGCGTGGGCGAGACGGAATCCCCAACGGGCAAAGCGGGCTGCGAAGCGGGCCGCGCGTAGAATACGCACGGGATCTTCGGCGAATGCCGGCGATACGTGACGCAAACGGCCGTTGCGCAAATCCTGTTCGCCATTGAAGGGGTCGATCAGCGTGCCGCGCGCGTCCATGGCCATGGCGTTTACGGTCAAGTCGCGCCGTTCCAGATCCTGTTCGAGCGTTACGCTGGGATCGGCGTGCACTTCGAAGCCGTGATAACCGGCTGCGGTCTTGCGTTCGGTGCGCGCCAGGGCATATTCCTCGCCCGTGTCGGGATGGAGAAACACCGGGAAATCCTTGCCCACTTGGCGATACCCGAGGTCCAGCATTTCCTGGGGTGTGGCGCCCACCACCACCCAGTCGCGCTCCGCGACCGGCAGGTCGAGCAATTGATCGCGAACCGCGCCGCCCACCAAATAGATTTCCATAGGGCAGGAATGATAACGACGCCGGTGGGCGGCGCCAAACCCAATCGCGCCGGATACGTCACTCGAAACGATAGCTTCGGGGCACCACCACGATTCCACCGGGCGAGACGTGGAAGCGCTCCCGATCGCGGGCGAGATCGAAGCCGATGGTTTCGCCCGGCGGGATCCGCACGTGCTTATCGACGATGCAGCGGCGCAGTTGAGCGCCGCTGCCGACGCGCACATTGCTGAACAGGATCGCGTCTTCCACCAGTGCTTCGTCGTCGACGTAGACTTTCGAGAACAGGATCGAGTGGTGCAGGCTGCCGCCGGAGACTACGACGCCGCCGGCGACGATGGAATTGATGAAAATGCCCTCGGTGCCGGAGGCTCCGGGCACGGTGCGCGCGGGCGGTGTTTGCTGCTGGTAGGTGCGGATCGGCCAATCGTCCTGGTAGAGATTCAAGGGCGGCACCGATTCAAGCAGGTCCATATTGGCCTCGTAGTAGGCGTCGATGGTGCCAACATCGCGCCAGTAATTGTCCGGCGTCACGCGTCCGGACTCGCCTCCGAACCGATATGCCATGACTTTGTGGGAGCGGATCAGTTGCGGCAGCAGATCGTGTCCGAAGTCATGCCTCGACTCGCCGGCGTTGCGGTCGCTGCGCAGAGCGTTGCACAACAAATCCACCGAGAACAGGTAAATGCCCATCGATGCCATGGCGCGGTCG
The DNA here is from genome assembly GCA_963773585.1 of uncultured Gammaproteobacteria bacterium. GTDB lineage: Bacteria > Pseudomonadota > Gammaproteobacteria > JASBUN01 > JASBUN01 > CAVXJN01. The sequence continues at coordinate 230,771 of CAVZBR010000004.1, read as the reverse complement.
CCGCTACCACGCATGGGCGCCGGTCGTTCCGGTTTTTCCAGAAACGATTTGACCCGCGACCCGGCATCCAATTCGACGATTCCGAATGCGCTCGCCTCGCTTACTGGTACTTCCATGCAGGCGAGGGTGACGTCGGCGCCGCTCTCGGTGTGGTGCTTGAGCATGGCATCGTAATCCATGCGATAGATGTGGTCGCCGGACAGAATCATGACCCGCTCGGCGCCGCTGCGCTCGATCAGGTAGAGATTCTGGTAGATCGCGTCGGCGGTACCGGAATACCAGCGTTCCCCAGTGCGCATCTGCGCCGGCACCGCAGTGATGTACTGGCCCAACTCGGGATTGAAGATCGACCAACCGTCGCGCAAATGCTTGTGCAGGGAATGGGATTTATATTGGGTGAGTACCAACACCCGGTGCAGCCCGGAGTGCAGGCAATTGGCGAGGGTGAAATCGATGATCCGGTACTTGCCGCCGAACGGCACCGCCGGCTTCGCCCGTTCGGCGGTCAGCGGGTGTAGCCGCGAGCCGACCCCGCCGGCGAGTACGAAAGTCAATGTGTTCTGGGGCATGTCAATCTTCCTGGAGTGCCGACCGCAATGGTGCAGGCCGTGCACTCGCAAGTTCCATGCCCGCGGCCGGACCCCGGCCGCCGAATGAATGCCGGTTACGCACGTTCGTTTCTGGTGCGATCCCCTGCACAATGCGGTGCAGCGCGCACCGGATCCGTGCGCCCAAGACGACCGCGGCGGCCCAGCAGCGCGCCCGATAGCAATGCCATGCCAGCCAGGGTCCACACCACCAGCGGCCCCGAGGGCAGGTCGGTATGGAGCGACAGCAACAGTCCGCCTCCGTAACCGCAGCCGGCGATCAGCCAGCCTGCGCCCAACCCGGGTGCGGTGCTCAGGCTGCGGGTCGCCAAGGCGGGCAGAATCAGCGTTGCGAATACCAGATAGACCCCGACCAGCTGCACCGAGGCCGTGACCGCGACGGCGAACAGCAGATAAAAACCGATCCGGGTCCGACGCGCCGGACCAAACCACAATGCCAGCACCAATAGGTATAGCAGTAGTGTCGGCCAAAGCTGGCCGACGCTGACCCACAGCAGCTGGCCCGAGAGGATGTCTTTCATGTGCTCGGCGCCATGGGGATTGCCCGCCAGGAGCAATAGCGCGCCGCTGGCGGCGAGAATGAACGCGCTGCCGATCAACGCTTCGAGCGAGTTGTCGAAGCGCCGCTCGGCCGCATAGAGCGCCAATGCGCCGACCAGAGCGGTAGCGCCAGCCGCCAGTTGCACCGCCCACGGTTGTTGCGCGATGCCGAACTGATCGGCCGCGATTACCCCCAGGCCGGCGATCTGCGCCACCGCCAGATCGATGAAAATAATCCCCCGGCGCAGCACCTCACGCCCGAGCGGGACGTGGGTGCTGGCCACCAGCAGGCCTGCCAACAAGGGCAGGCCTATCACCGACCAACTCAGATTATCCATGGCGTACCCCCAACAGCTGGGCGATGGTGTCGTTGAACAGGCCGAACAGATCCTTGGCGCCGTCCGTTCCGCCTACCGTGAACGGCAACACGACCGCTGGAATGCCGGTATGTGCATTCAACCACTGCGACGCTTCCGGATCCTGATACGCCGCGCGTACCACGGCCTGGGCGGGATGGTCCTGCATCTGCGCCGCAACAGTTGCCAAGTAGGCGCCGCTCGGCGGTACGCCGGGTTTGGGTTCCAGAGTCGCCACCTCCTGCAAGCCCAGCCATTGAACCAGATAAACCCAGTTCTTGTGCTGAGCCACGATCTGCATACCCCGTAATGGTTTCGCCTGCGTCTCCCAATTTTGAATAGCGCGCTGCCAACGCGTCGTGAAATCGGCCAACCGCTGACGGTACTCGGCACCATGGCTCGGATCCAACTCTTCCAAACGCGGCGCGAGCCCCTTCGCCACGGCGAGGATATTGCGCGGGTCGGTCTGGATGTGAGGGTTGCCCTGCGGGTGTATGTCACCTTGCGAGCGGTCGACTGCACTCGGCACGTCTCGCATGTGGACCTGCGTAGCCGCTTCGAAATAACCCTTGGTCCCGGGCAGCACGTTTGGGTTGTTGGCACTGCGCAGTAACAACGGCAGCCAGCCGATCTCCAATTCGGCGCCGGTGCAGATCACCAGGTCGGCGCGGCGCATCGCGGCGATCAGGCTCGGCCTGGCTTGTACGTGGTGGGGGTCCTGCAACGCAGTGGTGGCGACCCGCACCGAAACATCCTTTCCGGCCAATTCCTGTACCAGTGCGCCCCATTCCGGTTCGCAGGCGAACACGTTGAGTTCAGCGTGCGCGAGAACGGGGACCAAGCAGAGCGATATCAATAGCAATTTGAATCGTTTCATCGGGGCTACCTCAATAGGTATGGGCGCCGTGGGCACCCAGGCTCATGACGTATTGCAAGATGATCTGGTTGTCGGCCTCGGCCTGCGACTCGTCGCGGTTGTATTGCAGGCGGATGCGACTGAACTCACTGTGCGAGTAGTCCAACATCAGGCTGTAACGCTTCGGGTCGTGGTCGCTCGAGAGCAGGCCGGCGTCGGCCAGTACGCTTGTGTCGGCGCCGTGATTGTCGCTTTGTAGTCGGTCGTAGCGGGCGCCGACACGCCAGCGGGGCATGAACTGATACACGCCCTGGACGTAGAACCCGCGTTGGGCGCCGTCATAGGGACTGCTTCGCATTCCTTGGTCGAGACTCACCGTGCCGCTTTCGTCGCGGTCGAAATACTCCCCTTGCAGGATGAAGTTGTGGCGATACGGGTTACCGTTGGGCGCCCACTTCCACACGAAGTCGACAATATTGAGATCGGAATCACCGCTGAAATTCGACTCGGTGGTGCCACCGGTTCCCGTACGATCCCCGGCATCGGCGTTGAGGCGGGAAATGCCGACGCGCCAGCTGTTGCTCGGATTCAGGTCGCCGCCGATGTGCACAAACGCGGTTGCCGCACCGACTCCCCGGTTTTCGGCCCCCGCTGCCGGAAACCCATCGCCGCGAAATGCCTCGACGCCGGCTTCGACCAGCAGGTCAGTGGGGGCCACGCAGTTCAGTTGCACGCCGTCGTCCTTGTACTGGCCACCGAGAAACGCACGATAGACCAGCGGTTCGTCGGCGAAGTCCCAGGCGTGTGAATGTTTGCTGTTCAGATAACCGATGTCGGAAAAAAAGCGTCCCGCGCGCACACTGAGGCCGTAGGGCAAGCCCATGGTCTCGATGAACGCTTCCTCCAGCTCAACCGCCGTTTCACCGGCGTCGTTGTGCAGGGAAGCAGTTAGGCGACCGAAGTAGCGGTCATCGACGTTTGCGGCAAACGACAATTCAGACTCATCAAGCCCCAGGCCGCGGGCCGCGAGCCCGGTGTCCGTGCCCAGTTGGTAACCCGGTAGTGCGTATAGCGCCGGATCTCGCGAATAGCTGGTCAGCTTGCCGTTGAGAATGACGCTGATGGCGGGATTGAACGCCTTTGGATCGCTCATGGCATTCATTGAGGGGGGCGGCGCGCTCGTTGGCGCAGGCGGTTGTTGCGCCAGCTTTTCCAGCTGCGCCTTCAACGCGGTTTGTTGTTGTTCCAGTGCTTGGAGTCGTACCCGTAGGTCGTTAATCACGGCTTGATTGTCATCAGCGGCATGGGCGCTGGTACCCGCGGCCAGCAATAGCCCGAGCGCGCTGCGGTGCAATAACGTGCGCATTGTCGTTTCCTTTCCAATCGAAATAGCCTCCAGCTCGGCGGCGAGACCGGACCGGAGGTACAGAAGCAGAATCGGTCCCGAGACCGAAGCGGTTTTTCGAAGGGAAAGTCAGGCGGGTGGCGCGCGGGCGCCGTAGATCGAGACCGGCGCCGAGCGTGGCGCAGTCTGCGGGAAAATGAGTGGCCGTTCGTTCGCCAGCAGTGCTGGCGGCACCGCCACCCCGACTTGACCGCAAGCGCCCGAGTGGGCGTGCACGCAAAGTTCGCAGACTGGATGATGGGGGTGGAGCGCGTGTGCGGAGGCGTGCGCGATGAGCCCGAGCTGCCCGAGCAGCAGGGCGGCCGCCAGGAATATTGCCCTGGTGGGATTGTGGGCGAAGGTCCGTCGCGCCGAATACGACCGGTGTGCCATGCCGCGTGCCGTCAATAGAGACAGCGCGCGACCTTACGCGAATCCGAATGCGACCGCAATCCTCGTTACAAACACTTGAACTGCAATGCGCTTTTGGCTCATAAAGGCAGCCAACTGGCGTATCAGCGATTTTTGATTGAAAACCCACGGCAAGCTGCTGTAATAGGCAACTTTCGGCGACGTCGAGCCCTCGCACGCTTCGCGCCCTTCAGTACCCGGCGCGTCCGGATCCGAAAACCCAGCAGGACAACAGGAGAAAGTCATGATCAAGCCCCATGGATCAGATCAACTGAATCCATTATTCGTCTACGATTCCGACAAACATCACGCCCTCATGCGTGAAGCCGAAAGTCTGCCATCGGTGGTCATTTCCTCTGCTGCTGCCGGCAACGCCGTGATGCTGGGCGCCGGCTATTTCAATCCCCTCACCGGTTTCATGAACCTGGCCGATGCCGTGGGTGTTGCAGAAAACATGCGCACCGCGGACGGCCTGTTCTGGCCGGCGCCGGTCTTGAACATGGTCGATGACGTCAGCGCCATTGAAGGCGCCAAGCGCATAGCGTTGCGCGATCCGAATGTCGAAGGCAATCCGGTGCTGGCGGTGATGGATGTCAGCAACATCGAGGAAATGAGCGACGACCAGCGCAAGTTGATCGCCGAAAAGGTTTACCGCACCCTGGACAGCGAACATCCCGGCGTCGCGACGTTCATGTCCCACGGCAAATTTGTGCTGTCGGGGCCGATCCAGGTGCTGAGCTTCAGTTATTTCCAGTCCGATTTTCCCGATACGTTCCGCACCGCAGTGGAGATCCGCAACGAAATCTCCGAACACGGTTGGAAGAAAGTGGTGGCGTTCCAGACCCGTAACCCCATGCACCGGGCCCACGAAGAACTGTGCAAGATGGCGATGGACGAGGTCAAAGCGGACGGCGTGGTGATCCACATGCTGCTCGGCAAACTCAAGCCCGGCGACATCCCCGCGCCGGTCCGCGACGCCGCGATTCGCAAGATGGCCGAGCTTTATTTCCCGCCCAACACGGTGATGATCACCGGCTATGGCTTCGATATGTTGTATGCCGGTCCGCGCGAAGCGGTCCTGCACGCCGTATTCCGGCAGAACATGGGCGCCACCCATTTCATCATTGGCCGCGATCATGCCGGCGTTGGCGACTACTACGGCGCTTTCGACGCCCAGACTATTTTCGACGAGGAAGTGCCCAATGACGCGCTGGAGATCGAAATCTTCCGCGCCGATCATACCGCCTACTCGAAGAAGCTGGATCGGGTGGTGATGATGCGCGATGCGCCGGATCACTCCAAGGAGGATTTCGTGCTGCTTTCGGGTACCAAGGTGCGGGAAATGCTGGGCAACGGCATCGCGCCGCCCCCGGAGTTCTCGCGTCCCGAAGTGGCCAAAATCCTGATGGATTATTATCAATCGCAGGGCTGAGCCGGCTTCTGCAGGCGCTACCGAAACGGGCCGCATCAGCGGCCCGTTTCATTCAGTCACTGGGTGAGATAGTTGCCGAAGCGTTTCGAATCGGCACTGGCGTAGTCGGCTACTGCCTTGTCCGCACCGGCTGCATTGCGCAGGGCATTGAGCACTTCGGTCAGGCGGCTCGCGGGCACCGCGCAGGTCATTTCCGTATTGGCCATTCCTGTTCGCACGCGGCTCAGCATGCAGCCGACACTGATCGCCACTTGCTGCTGTTGCTTGGCGATGGCGATGATGTGACATTGCGGCTTGCCCTGAAAATTGATTTGCGGCACTGCATCCGACAGCATCATGGCTTGTTTCGCGTTGATGCGTAAAAAGACCACGTCCGGGTTTTCCGTGGCTTCGGCCAGCGGCCCGTAGGTCACGAAACCCGGCTTTTCCTCCACCACCGGTATTTGCGGAAACATGTCCGGCGTCACCCACCCGGCTTCCACCAGCGACGCGACGTCGTTTTTGTCCGCCACCTCGTCGAGTCTCTTGAATCCATGGGTGATGCTGCCGACACTGCAATTGGCATGGTCTTCCGCAGTGGTGGTGAACGTTGCGTGTTGCGCTTTGATCCAGAACACGCAACCGGCGGGAACTTTGCCGGTGCGGCCGTCGGCTGTGGCTTGCGGCATGTCGCCGGCGAACCGGTCGATGCCGGCGGGCGCCTGGGCGCTGAAGCGAATCGCCAGAGGCGGTGTCTGCAAGCTCAGGATATCGCTCAGTTCGGCTGCCTGCTTTCTGAAATTTTCGGGTGTCATGGTGCTGTCTCCTGGCTGCGCGATGGAAAGTTTCTAGGCTGAACCAATGTCGCGGTACATGCTGCGCTGGGCTGAACGCGAAGCCGGCGCCGAATGTGCCGTTCAGCGATCAAGGTACATGCCCAAGCTTATGGCGAAGGTCAGTCTCCGCGCAATTGCCAGCCGACACTACGTTACCTTGCGCCTAGTATTGGTTCTGGCCTGCGTCGGAGCCTTATCCGCTTGCACCACCCTGTCCTATTACGCCCAGTCCGTCACCGGGCAGTACGAATTGCTCCACAAGCGCCGCAGTATCGAAGCCATGCTGGCCGACCAACACACGCCCGCGGCGCTGCGCCAGCGCCTGGCTCTGGCCTTGCGCATTCGGGAGTACGCAGCCTCCGCCCTGGCGCTGCCGGACAACGCCAGCTACCGCAGCTATACCGATCTGCAGCGCCCATTCGTTGCCTGGAACGTATTTGCGACGCCTGAATTTTCCCTCGAACCGCTGCGCTGGTGTTTCCCACTGGTGGGCTGCCTGTCCTACCGCGGCTATTTTGCGCGCGCCGATGCGCGCACGTTTGGCGAACACCTGCGCAAGCGCGGCTATGACGTGTTCATCGGGCCGGTGCCGGCGTATTCGACCCTGGGATGGTTCGACGACCCGCTGCTCAACACCATGATGAATCGTCCCAATCCGGAATTGGCCGGTCTGCTGTTTCACGAGCTGGCTCATCAGAAGCTCTATGTAAAGGGCGACAGTGCTTTCAACGAATCGTTCGCTACCACGGTCGAGCGCGAGGGCGTCAGACGCTGGATGCTGGCCACGGCGCATCCGCAACATTATCAAGCCTACCTGCAGCGGCGCGCCCATGAAGCGCGGTTCATCCACCTGGTTTTGGCGGTACGCGGGCAGTTGGCGCGACTGTATGCATCCGGCTCGGATGAGTACGCAATGCGAATCAAAAAGAAAGCGATATTCGCAGGTATGCGGGCGCAATACCGGGATCTGCGGCGTGAGTGGGGAGGTTATGGATATTTTGACGCGTGGATGGCGCAGAAGTTGAACAACGCGCAGATCGCCTCGGTGGCAACCTACAACCGCTTCGTACCGGCGTTCGAAGCATTGCTGGCGCGTTACGATGGAAACCTGTCCGAATTCTATGCGGCAGCCAAGCGTATTGCGGACATGCCGCGCGCCGAGCGTCATGCGTACTTGCGGGATCTGCGTCCGGAGGTCGCGCAGCCGTCTCAGCGCCGTCGGGCCAAGGCCCGGAAACGATCGTAGAAATCTCGCGCGTGCCGCCGGGCGAGATATTGCGGAACCACAGCTTCGATGCCCGTGGGCTCGATTCCCAGTGCAGCCAAGTCGTTGTGGTGGCAAACGGAATCCACCGACAGGGAGGCGAGGTTGTCCCGGGACATCGGTTTGCCGGGGACGAATTCCAGCAGCCGGGCCTGCAGTTGCGACGCCGCGGGGTTGAGCCCGATGATCTTGCGGCGCACGCCGATGCAGCGCGCGGTGTACGCCACCAACTCGCGCAGGCTGTAAACGCGCGGACCGCACAAGCTATAGCGATGACCGAAGGTTTCGCGCCGCTCCAGGCTGTTGGCGTATGCAGCGGCGACGTCGCCGACGAAGACCGGTGCAAAGCGGCTGTCCGGACTTGCCAGGGGGAAAAACACCGGGGTTCGTTTCAGTAGCTTTGCAAAGCGATTGAAGAAACTGTCGTCCGCCCCGAAGATAACCGAGGGCTGAAAGCTGGTGACATGGAGACGGTCCGAAGCTGCTGCGTGGACGCGCTTTTCGGCTTCGCCTTTACTGCGCAGATAGTGACTCGGCCCGCGTTCGGCGTCCGCTTGCAAGGCGCTCATGTGCAGCAGCCGTTCGATGCCCACATCGCGGCAGCCTTTGATGACCTTCTCCGCCAACTCCACATGGGCTTTGCGAAATCCGCTGCCGTCGTGGCCTTTTTCGTTGAGAATACCCACCAGGTTGATCACCGCGTCACAGCCTTCCAGTTGCTGGCGCAGCGCAGCGGTGTCGTACACATCCGCCTCGTTCAATTGAATATTGGGTAGCACCAGCAAGCTGCGATGCCGCTCGCGATTGCGGGTGAGGATGCGAACCCGGTGGCCGCGCTCGCACAACAACGTGGCCAGATGCCGGCCGACGAATCCGGTACCGCCCAAAATGCACACGCGCTGCTGCTTCATTGTTTCAATGGCCCTTCTGCTACCCACGTGTCCCGCGCAGGGAATGTCTATACTTCGTGTTCGATCATAATACAGTACCCATGGGTGGAGTTAAGATGCGATCGATCAACCCGGCCGATGGGGCCGTCCTGAAAACCTTCGAAGAGTGGGACGAGGCGCGCATCGAACAGGCCCTGGCTGCGAGTGCTGCTGCGGCGGTCGAATGGAGTGCAGTGCCGATCTCCGAGCGCGCCGGTTTGCTGCGCAGCGCGGCAGAGGTGCTGCGCCAGCGCAAGGAAGGTCTGGCCCAGCTCATGACCCGGGAAATGGGCAAGCTCCTGACCGAATCCCGCGGCGAAGTGGAGAAATGCGCCTGGGCGTGCGACTTCTATGCAGAACACGGCGCCCAATTCCTGGCTGACGAGATCATCGACACCGACGCCAGCCGCAGTTTGGTGGCCTATCAACCGTTGGGCACGGTGCTGGCCGTCATGCCGTGGAATTTTCCCTTCTGGCAGGTGTTCCGCTTCGCTGCCCCCGGGCTGCTGGCCGGCAATACAGCGTTGCTCAAACATGCGTCCAATGTCCCGCAGTGTGCGCAGGCGATCGAAGATGTGTTTCGTGCTGCCGGTCTCGCGCATGGTGTGTTCCAGAATCTGGTGATCGGGTCGGAACGGGTACAGCAGATCATCGAGGATGAGCGTGTTCACGCAGTGACCTTGACCGGCAGCGAGCCGGCGGGGCGCGCGGTCGCGGCGACTGCCGGTGGTTGCCTGAAGAAGTCGGTCCTCGAACTTGGCGGTTCCGACCCATTCGTGGTGCTCGAAGACGCGGACTTCGACTGGGCGGTGCAACAGGGAGTCAGCTCCCGTTACATGAATTGCGGCCAGAGCTGCATTGCCGCCAAGCGTTTCATTGTGGTCGAAGCGGCGGCCGATCAGTTCCTGGCCCTGTTTCGCGACGCCGTGGCAAGACTGCAGCCGGGCGATCCGATGCAGGAGACAACGCGGCTGGCGCCCATGGCAAGAAGTGACTTGCGCGATGACTTGCATCGACAAGTGCGGGACTCCATCGACGCCGGCGCTCAGCCGCTGATCGGCTGCGAGCCCATAGATGGGCCGGGCGCCTATTACCAGGCATCGATCCTGGACCGGGTCACGCCGGCGATGCGCGCCTATCGGGAGGAACTGTTCGGACCGGTGGCGATCGTAATTCGCGCAGCGGACGAGGAACACGCGATGCGCATTGCCAACGACAGTGGTTTCGGCCTGGGTGGCAGCGTCTGGACCCGGAACAACGCGCGAGGTGAACGCCTTGCGCGGCGTTTGCAATGCGGCTCGGCGTTCGTCAACGGACTGGTCAAGAGCGATCCGCGCCTGCCGTTTGGCGGAATCAAACGCTCCGGCTACGGCCGCGAATTGTCCCATCACGGCATTCGCGAGTTCGTAAACGCCAAAACGATTTGGATTCGCTGATCGAGCCGTATCATCGGCGCCTGGCTTCCGGTGAGCGGCGACGGCTCAGATCGCCAGATATTCTTCCCGCAGTTCCTGGTTATCGAGTACCGCCTGCGCGGGTCCGTGGAACACGATTTCGCCCATGTCCAGGATGATGGCGCTGTCGGCGAGCTCCAGAGCGGCAACCGCGTTCTGTTCGACGATGATGGTGGTGATGCCGAGTTGTTTGATCTCGCCGACGATGTCTTCGATCTCTTGCACGATCTGGGGCGCCAGACCTTCATAGGGTTCGTCGAGCAGGAGCAATTTCAAATCGCGCGCGACTGCGCGGGCCATGGCGAGCATCTGCTGTTCGCCGCCCGATAAGGTTACCGCCTCTTGGCGACGGCGTTCGGCCAGGCGCGGGAAATGTTCGTAGATGCGTTCCAGTTCCCAGCCGCGGGGCTCGGACACCTGCGCGATGATCAGATTTTCCTCGACGCTGATGCCGGGAATGATGCGCCGGTCCTCGGGCACCAATTGCACGCCGGCGCGGGCCGCCTGGTGGGACTTCATCTTATGCAACGGCTGTCCGTCCAGCCAGATCTCGCCACCGTTGATGTGCGGTTCGTGGGCACGGGCGATGGTGCGCAGGGTCGAGGTTTTGCCGGCGCCGTTGCGACCCAGTAGCGCGACTACTTGGCTCTTCTGGATGTCGAATGAGATTCCCTGGACGATGTAGCTCTCGCCGTAATAGGAATGTACGGCGCGACAGGAAAAATAGGGTTCTTGATTCGGTGTCGGAACGCTACTCATCGGTGCCCACTCCCGAGATAGGCTTCTTTGACTTTCGGATCGGCGCGCACTTCCTCGGCAGTGCCGCTGGCGATCACCGTCCCCTGGGCCAACACAGTGATGCGTTCGGCGAGACTGAATACCACGTGCATGTCATGTTCAATGACGACCTTGGTCATTCCCGTTTCCTGGATCTTCTTCAGCAGATCGATGGTGCGGTTGGTGTCGTGTCGCGACATGCCGGCGGTCGGTTCGTCCAGCAACAGCAGGCGCGGGCGGGCAATCAAGCACACTGCCAGTTCCAAGCGGCGTTTGTCGCCTCGCGACAGATGCTGCGCTTCCTGATGCAGATGCTTGCCAAGTCCCACGCGCGTGAGCACGTCCGCGGATTCCTGCATGATCGGGTGGCTCGGGCGCAGGATCTCGCGGCCGCGGAATGCATATTGGCCGTCACGTTTGGCTAGCGCGGCAATGGCCACATTCTGCACCAGGCTCATGCCGGGAAAGATCTGCGGTGTCTGGAACACACGGGCGATGCCGCGCTGGATGATGGTGTGGGGCTGTAGACCGCCCAGCGGTTTGCCGTCGAACTCCACTGTGCCTGCATCGGCCTCGATCAGGCCGACCAGCACATTCAGCAATGTGGATTTGCCGGCGCCATTGGGGCCGATGATGGCATGAATCGATCCTTGGCGGACTTGAAGATCGACGTCGCTCAATGCTTGCAGGCCGCCGAAGCGTTTGCTGACGCCGGACACCTTTAGCAAGGGATTGCTGCTACTCGGCATGATGTACCCGGATTCAATACTCGGTTGTCGAACTGGATTTGGGGTTGTGTCCGTACTCGCGTTCTTCGGCGATGGATCCCGGCGCGTCGGGCACATTGTCGCGCCGCTCGGCCACCACGCGGCCGAGCGCCTTGCGCACGCGCCGACCCATATCCATGAACCCGCCGGGCAGGAAGATCACGATCAGTGCGAAAATGAGTCCGAGCACCAGTCGCCATTGTTCGCCGATCATGCCCTGGACCACGTTCTCGAAATAAAGCATGAAACCGGCGCCGAGTATCGGACCCAACAAGGTGTTGACGCCACCGATCACCGACATGATGACGACCTGGCCCGACGTGGACCAGTGCATGAAATTGGTCGCCACGTAGGGTTCGTAGATCACCATCAACGAACCCGCGACGCCGGCGTACACCGCGCTGATCATGTAGGCGGTGATCTTGTAGCGCATTACGTTGACACCGCTGTAGGCCAGGCGCATGGGATTTTCCTTGATGGCCTGCAGCATCAAGCCCAAAGGCGAACGCTTGATCTGACGGGCAATGATGTAGCCGATCACAAGCAATACGGCGCACAAATAAAATACCCGCATTCCCTGCATTTCCCAACCGAGCAGCACGGGTTTGGTGCTCATGGTCAGGCCATTGTCGCCGCCAGTCCAGCTGGCGAAGATCGACAGCGCGGCGGCATGAAGCATTTCGCCGAATGCCAATGTGAGAATGGAAAAATAGATACCGGAGCGGCGCAAAATCAAAAAGCCGAGCACCAACGCCAGTACAATTGTGACGGTCAGACTCACCGCCATGGCTGGCAGGATGTGGGCCGAGACGTGTTTCAGCATGAGGCCGGTGGTATAGGCTGAGGTCCCGAAAAAGGCCGCGTGGCCGAATGACAAATAGCCGGTGAAGCCCAGCAGAATGTCGAAACCAAGGGCGAAGAGGCCCCAAATCGCGATCTTGGACGCCAGGGCCTGATAGCCGCCGATCAACGGCAACCACCACGGCATGCTCAGGACTACCGCGGCGAATACGGCCACCGCCAGAACTTCATGGCCCAAGGAGCGGGGAACAGGCGGCGCACTCATTCGAAAATTCCTTTCTTGCCCATCAGTCCGCGTGGTCGTGCCAACAGCACCACCACGGCTACCAAGTAAATGATGATCTGCTGAATGGCCGAATACTCGGCACTGAACGAAAGTGCCATGCCAAGCATGACCGAGGCGATCAAAGCGCCGGTCATTGACCCCATGCCGCCGATCACCACCACCAGAAAGGATGGCACCAGCAGCTGCATGCCGACGCCGGGCGTCACCTGGGTGATGGGGCCTCCGAACACGCCGGCGATGCCGGCGATCATCGAGCCGATGCCGAACACCGCTGCGAAGCGGCGGGAGATGTTGACCCCGAGAAAGCTCACCATTTCGGCGTCGCGCATGCCGGCCCGCACTACCAAGCCGAAGCGGGTGAACTGCAACAGCAGGAACAGGGCGACGATTACCAACAGCGACACGCCGATCAATATCAAGCGCCATTTCGGGAAGGCGACGAAGCCTTGCAGGAACGGCACCCATTCGTGCAGGCGAACGATGCCGCCGCCCCAGGATGGCGTCGGGAACGGCAAATTGTTCGAGCCGAAGATCCACTTCAAGCCTTCCTCGACCACGATGGCGACGCCGAAGGTAACCAGGATCTGGTCCGTATGAGGTCGGTCGTAGAAGAACTGGATCAAGCCCCGTTCCAGCGCCAGTCCAACGACGAACAGCAGCAGTGGCACCAGAACGATGGCGGCGAAGAACCCCAGTTTGCCGGCGATGATGACTGCGGCGTACGCGGCGATGCCGTATAGCGCCCCGTGAGCGAAGTTGACCACGCCCAGGGTACCGAATATGAGGGTCAGTCCGAGGGCGATCAGTGCATAGATCGCCCCGAGCTGGAGCCCGGTAAGAAACTGCAGAAAGATGGCATTGACGAGACTGCCGGACATGCGCACATCCTCAAGATCGGCGCCCTTGGGGCAGCGGATCCTGTCGGCTGGAATTTGGGGATTGCGCTGTGGCCGCGGCCAGCAGCCACAGCGCATCCTACTCAGGCCGGCTCAGGCCGGTTTGTACGGACCCAATTCGCCGGGGAAAGTATCCGCGGGATAGATCACATCGTCACGCGGCACTTTTTCGACGATCTTGAGCAGATCGTACTCACCTTGCTTGTCCTTCGCGCCCTTGCCTTGCACCACCAGAATGTCTTTGAAGCACTGATGGTCTTCCTTGCGCATGAAGGCTTCGCCCGGACCGATACCGGTGAATCGGGAATCCTCCAGCGCCTTGATCACTTCCGGCGGATAGAACGTGCCTGCTTTCTCGCACGCGTTGGCATATAGCAGGGTCTGGACGTAGCAGGTCTGCGCAGCCTGGGAGGGCGGGAAGTTGTACTCCTTCTCGAACGCCTTGACGAAAGCCTGCGAACCCGGGTCGTCCAGAGTCCAGTTCCAGTTCGTCGTCCCGTATACGCCGTCGATGTTGTCGGCGCCGGCGCCCTGGGCCATGAGGCGACTGTAGAGCGGTACCACGATCTGCATTTCCTTGCCGTTCTTCTGCATGTCGCGCATGCCGAAGCGCACCGCCTGGGTGAGCGAGTTCACCATGTCCTTGCCGTAGTGGTTGAGTATCAGCACGTCGGCGTCGGAATTGAGCACCGCGGTCAGGAACTGGGAATAGTCGGTCGTGCCCAGCGGGGTCATGATGTTGTTGACCGTGGTCCAGCCCTGTTTCTCGGTAAATTCCTTGATCGACTGATACTGGGTGTGGCCCCAGGTGTAATCGGCGGTCAGATGGAACGCATGCCGGTCCTTGCCGTAGGCCTTGGCCAGCACCGGCCCCAACGCCTTGCCGCTCATGTAGGCATTGAAGAAATGGCGGAACCCATAGCGGCGCCGGTCCTTACCCGTGGTGTCGTTGGAGTGGGTCAGGCCGCACATGAAGATTACGCCCATGTCCTGGGCCAGATACTGCTGCGCGATCGCAACGGCACTGGAAGAACCGCCCCCGAACATGATCACCCGGTCGCGCTCGATCATGCGTCGGGCGCTGGTGCGGGCGGCATCGGGGTTGGTCTGGGTGTCGCCGACCACGAAATCGACCTTCTTGCCCAGTATGCCGCTACCCTTCAATGAACTCGGCTTCATGGTTTCGAGCATGCCGCCGCCTTCGTTGAGGTGCTTGACGGCCAGTTTGTACGCACGCAACTCATCGGCGCCTTCATCAGCGTAGGCGCCGGTTTGCGGCACATTGAACCCGAATTTGACCGTCGACCCTTTCACCGGGAAAGTGCCGATGGATTCTTCCGCCCAGGCGTTACGGACGAAAAACATGGGGCCCACGCCGGCGGCAATCGCGGTTGCCACCCCGGTCTTCAAAATTCGCCGGCGGGTCCAGTTGTTGTTGTTTTCGGTGGTGTCGTCGTCTTTATTGTCAGCCATAGCTCTGCTCCCTCTCGATACGCGTTGTTACGCGGTACATCGCTCAATCTAGTCGAGGCGGTTCGATCCCACTATGTGAAAGGCCAAAGGCACCTTCGCAGCCGCGATCGGAGCCGGTGGCATTCAGTGTGCCCACCGGCGGCCGGTCCCGGCCTTTGGCAGCCATGCCTGTGATTGTCCACCCCGACATTCCCTGACCAGCAGGGTCGACCGGCCGCGCGCAGCGAGCGACGTGGATTGGCTGCTCGCGACCGGGTGTGCGGCCGGAAAGCGCCGCACGACAGCTTGAACACTCATGCGCAGGGCGGCGCCGATGTGCGCCGCGCGGTCACGCATCAACCGCTGAATTGTTCTCGTAAAGCCTTTTTCTGCACTTTTCCCATGGTGTTTCGCGGCAGGGCGTCGACGAAAAATATTCGTTTCGGAACCTTATAGCCTGCCATGCGTTGCTTTAACGTATCGATGATCTGTTGTTCGTCAAGTTGGATGTTCGCCCGCGGTACGATCACTGCAGCCACCATTTCGCCGAAATCGGCATGGGGCAGGCCGATGACCGCGGATTCCAGCACGCCGTCGAGTTCGTCGACGAAGGTTTCCACTTCTTTCGGATAAACATTGTAGCCGCCGCTGATGACCAGATCCTTGGCCCGGCCGACAATGGAGACATAGCCTTTGGAATCGATTTTGCCTAGATCGCCGGTGCGAAAAAAGCCGTCGGCCGTGAATTCCTCGGCGCTTTTTTCCGGCATGCGCCAGTAGCCTTGGAAGACATTGTCGCCTTTGACCTGCAACTGACCGACTTCGCCGGCTGGCAACGGTCGGTCGCCATCGTCGACCACGCGTATGGTCACGCCCGGCAAAGGGAAGCCAACGGTGCCGGGGATGCGTTCACCGTCCACCGGATTGGACGCGTTCATACCGGTTTCAGTCATGCCGTAGCGTTCCAGAATGGTATGGCCGGTTCGGCTCTGGAATTCCTCAAAGGTTTGTTCCAGCAAAGGCGCCGACCCGGATATGAACAAACGGATGTTGCGGCAATCGTCGCGATTGAAATCGGGATCGCCAAGCAGGCGGGTGTAAAACGTCGGCACGCCCATCATGACCGTGGCGCGCGGTAGCAGCTTGCGCAATGTCGGTACATGAAACTTGGACACGAACAGCATTCCGGTGCCGTTGAGCAGCACACAGTGGCAGGCGACGAACAAGCCGTGAATATGGAACAACGGCAGCGCGTGCAGCAGTACGTCCTGGTCTGTCCACGCCCACGCCTGGTGCAAAGCCACACCGTTGGCCGCGAGATTGCCATGACTGATCATGGCGCCCTTGGGCCGACCCGTGGTGCCCGAGGTGTAAATGATCACCGCGACGTCGTCGGCTTCGCACTGCAGCGGTGCAAACGCCACCGCCGCCGAATCCATGCCGTCGCGCAGACTGCCTTGGCCGCCGCTGTCCAGGGTGAGCACGTGGGCAACGCCGTGGGCATCGGCTAGCTTTTGGATCGCGACGCTGGCTTCGGGTCGGCACACGACTGCGGCCGGTTCGGCGTTGCCCAGAAAATAATCGAGCTCGCTTTCCAGATAGGCAGTGTTGAGCGGCAGGTAAATGAAACCCGCACGCAGACAGGCCAGATACAAGAACAAGGCCTGGGGCGACTTGTCGACCTGGGCGGCGACCCGATCACCCTTGGCAATGCCGAGGCCGCTGAGATGGCTGGCGATGGCCGCGCTCTGGCGTTCGAGGTCGGCATAGCTGTACCGCTCGCCGCTCTCGGTCTCCAGGAAGGTGCGGCTTTGATCCGCCGGAAAGCGGCTTTGGAACAGTGCGTATAGGTTGCGGTTGGCCACGGGCGTTGATCGCTTGACAGTGAAAACGGAGCCTCATTAGACTCGTCTCCGGAATTTATAATTATGAATTACAAATTACAATAAGGCCGTCTATTCTTTAGACAATCACAGGGACTCGCCGGGTGGAACCGATCAAGCGCAAGGCGCTATACCAACAGGTGGCGGAACGCTTGCGCAGCCGCATTTACGAGCACCGGCTCCGCCCCGGCGATGCCGTCGACGAGAAGGAGTTGTGCGCGGTATTCGGAATCAGCCGCACGCCCTTGCGCGAGGCGCTGAAGGTGCTGCACACCGAGGGACTGGTTGAACTGGTCCCCAACCGGGGCTGTTTCGTAAAGCGCCTGGATCTCGAGGAACTGCATGAATTGTTTCCGGTTATGGCGGTTCTCGAAGGCTTGTGCGCACGTGAGGCAGTCGAGCGTTGCACGACCCAGGACGTCGAGCGGCTGGAAGTCCTGCACGAGCGCCTGGAATCCCACGCGGCCGCGGGCGATATCGACCGCTATTACGAAGTCAATTTCGAGTTCCATCAGGCACTTCAAGAGTTGTCCCATAATCGTTGGTTGCAGCGGGTTACCGCGGATCTGCGGAAGATATTACGGCTGGCACGCCACGCCCAACTCACGGCGCAGGGACGGTTGCAGCAATCTTTGCAGGAGCACCGCAATATCCTCGAGGCCCTCCGCAGGCGCGATCCGGATGCCGCCGAGCAGACTATGAAAGAGCACCTATATGCGCAGATGCACGTATTGGAACGATTGGAGAGCACGCCGTCTCCACGTGTAGAAGCGCATTCCTAACCACAACAAAACAGACCGATCGAACGGAGGAGCGTATGTTCAAACTATCCAGAACCATAGCAATCGCCACATTGTCTGCAGCCGTGGTGCTGAGCAGTGGCGCGGCCAGCGCAGAAACCGTACTCAAGGCTTCCCACCAGTGGCCCGGCGGCAAGGGCGATATGCGCGATGAAATGGTGCAGATGATTGCCCGCGATGTGGAAAAAGCCGACGTTGGATTGAAGATTCAGGTCTATCCGGGCAAGTCTTTGTACAAGCCCAAAGAACAGTGGAATGCCATCGTCAAAGGCCAACTTGCGATTACCGCCTTCCCCCTCGACTACGCCGGTGGGCGCCATCCCGAATTCCACGCCACGTTGATGCCCGGCCTGGTCAAGAATCACGATCATGCCCAGCGGTTGGATGATTCGGAGTTCATGAAGCGCATCAAGAAAGTGATCAACGATGCCGGCGCCATGGTGCTGGCCGATACCTGGTTGGCTGGTGGCTTCGTGTCCAAGAAGCAGTGTGTGCTTGACCCGAAAGACGTGCAGGGTCAGCAATTCCGCGCTGCCGGCAAGGCGTTCAACGAAATGTTGGCGGGCGCCGGCGCTTCGATCGCCAGCATGCCGAGCTCGGAAATCTATTCCGCGTTGCAGACCGGCGTGCTCGACGGTGCCAACACCAGCTCTGCCAGCTTGGTTTCGTACCGCATCTATGAGCAGGTCACCTGCCTGACCGCTCCCGGCAAGAATGCGCTGTGGTTCATGTACGAGCCGATTCTGATGTCCAAGCAGATCTTCGACGGCCTCAACAAGGATCAGCAAAAGGCGATTCTGGAAGCAGGCAAGAAGGCTGAGAAGTTTGCATACGAAGCGGCGAAAAAAGCCGATCAAGAATTGATCGATGCCTACAAGAAGGCCGGCGTCAAGGTTGTGACCATGAGTCCCGAGCAATACGACGAATGGAAGAAAATTGCCGACCGGACCTCCTACAAGTCGTTCCGAGAACAAGTCAAAGGCGGCAAGGAATTGCTGGATCTGGCCTTGTCGGTTAAATAAGCGACCTGAAGCCTGCACCGGGGCGGTATTCGCCCCGGTGCCGCTGCGTTCTTAATCTCCAATGACTGCTTTTATCAACCTCGTCACCAGGCTGTCGCGCCTGTGCGGCGTTGTGGCCGCACTGATGGTGCTGGTGTCGGTCATCGTGGTGTGCCAGATGGTCTGGGTGCGCTACGTGCTCGAAGGCTCGTCCATTTGGCAGACCGAGTTCGTCACTTACATTTTGATTGCCGCGACATTTATCGGTAGCCCCTATGTGCTGCTCACCCGCGGGCACGTGAATGTGGATCTGATTCCGCTCTACGTCGGTCACCGGGTGCGATTGGTGCTGGCGTTTCTGGCGGCGCTGATCTCTTTGGTGTTCTGCCTCATCATCACCTGGTACGGCTATCGCCTATGGCACGAGGCGTGGGTCAACAACTGGTATTCGGAGACTGTTTGGGCGGTGCGCTTGTGGATCCCGTACGCCGCCATGCCGATCGGGTTCGGACTACTATCTTTGCAATATGTCGCCGACATTTTGAGTCTTGCAACAGGCCGCGACATGCCGTTCGGCATTACACCAGAGCAAGAGGTTCGGGGAGACTGAAATGAGCACCCTTTCAATCGGACTGCTGGTGGCCGCGTCCCTGATCGTCCTGCTGTTGAGCGGTGCACCGGTGGCGTTTGCGCTGGGCGCGGTGGCGGTGGCGTTTCTCGGCATCTTCGACGGCTGGAGCAGTCTCAGTATTCTCGCCGACACCTTGTTCGGCGGACTGGACGAATTCGCGCTGCTTTCGATTCCCATGTTCATCCTGATGGGCGCGGCGATTGCATCCTCGCGCGCCGGTTCGGACCTCTACGAAGCGCTCGAACGCTGGTTGTACAAGGTGCCCGGCGGCCTGCTGATTTCCAATCTGGGCGCGTGCTCGATTTTCGCCGCGCTGAGCGGCTCGTCGCCGGCGACCTGCGCTGCGATCGGCAAGATGGGCATTCCGGAAATGAAAAAGCGCGGTTACCCGAGCGGTCTGGCGACGGGCGCCATTGCCGCCGGCGGGACGCTGGGCATTTTGATACCGCCGAGCATCACCATGATCGTCTACGGCATTTCCACGGGGACGTCGATCGGACGTCTGTTCGTCGCCGGCATCGTGCCGGGCATCATGCTGACAGTGATGTTCATGGCCTGGTCGCTCTATTACGCCGGCCGCAAGGGATTTCGCTTCAAAATCGGCGACACCGGTTATACCTGGAGGCAGAAATTCGAGATCCTGCCGCGTATTCTGCCGTTCCTGACCATCATCGTGCTGGTGCTATGGGCGCTCTACGGCGGGGTGGCAACACCGTCGGAAGCGGCCGGCGTTGGCGCCATGTTTGCGGTCGGTCTGGTGATCATCATTTACCGCATGTGGAAACCACGGGAACTTTGGGAAGTACTGCGTACCGCCACGCGCGAGTCGGTCATGATCATGTTGATCATCGGAACCGCGGCGTTGTTCAGCTACATGATGTCATCGCTGTATATCACCCAGTCATTAGCGCATTGGATCGGGGCTTTGGACGTGAGCCCCTGGGTACTGCTGATCTACATCAACCTTTTTTTACTGGTAGCCGGACTGTTCTTGCCGCCGGTGGCCGTCATCCTGATGGCGGCGCCGACGCTGGTGCCGATCATCGCCCATCATGGGTATGACCCGATCTGGTTCGGCGTGGTGTTGACCATCAACATGGAGATCGGCCTGATTACCCCGCCGGTGGGGCTGAACCTGTATGTCATCAACGGTATCGCACCTGACGTCAAGCTACCGACCATCCTCTGGGGCGCACTGCCATTCATGCTCTGCATGGTGCTCGGTATCGTATTGCTGACCATCTTTCCCGATATTGCCACCTGGCTGCCCAATCATTTCATGGGGATCGAATAGTGAAGCACGGTTGGTTGGAGCGGATGCTGGAAGCAGTTGCCGACCGCGGCCGCGAGCTGCTCAAGCTCGATCCGGCCAGCCGCGCCGGCAGCGATCCGGCGACCTTGTGCACGCAACTGCTCTCCGGTCGCGGCGAAGCTTCTTCGTTGGCGCTTGCGCGCGCAATCCTGCAGCTTTACAAAGGCTTTCAGCGGGAACAAAAGCTCGCGTTCTTCGAACTTCTGAAACAGGAGTTCGGACCGGAGGTGAACCGAATCCAGCGCGCACTGGACGATTACCGCAAGGATCCCACCCCGGAAGCGTTCGTGCGGTTGACCGAGGCTGCCGAGCCTCCGCGACAAGAGCTGTTCCGGCGTTTGAACACAGCGCCCAACGGCACTTCCACCTTGGTAACGATGCGCTCCGATCTTTTGGAGTTCACGCGCGAGCATCCTCACCTTCGTGATGTGGACGCGGATCTCAAACATCTGCTGAGTTCCTGGTTCAATCGCGGTTTCCTGCAGTTGCGCACCATCGATTGGCAAAGCCCGGCGCAGGTCTTGGAAAAACTGATCAACTACGAAGCGGTTCACGCCATTCAGGGATGGGACGATCTGCGCCGCAGGCTATTGCGCGACCGGCGTTGTTTTGCATTCTTCCATCCGGCGATGCCGGAGGAACCGCTGATTTTCGTCGAGGTGGCGCTGGTACAGGGAATTGCGGATTCGGTGCAACCGCTGCTCGATCCCAACGCGCCGTTGCTCGATCCGGAACAGGCTGACACGGCGATGTTCTATTCCATCAACAATACCCAGACGGGGCTACGCGGTATTTCCTTCGGCAATTTCCTGATCAAGCAAGTGTTGACCGAATTGCGTTCGGAACTGCCGGGCTTGCGGGATTTTGCGACGTTGTCGCCGATGCCGCGCTTCGCCGCAGTGCTGGATGCAGCGCTCGCGGGAGAGGACCGCGGCCTCGATCCACACCAGGTGCAGGTCTTGCTGGAACCGTTTGCGGACAACTTGTGCGCTGCCGCGAATGTGCCGGAAGCCGCCGCTGCCCTGCGGGCATTGCTCAACAATCGGATCCTGGATCATGTGGACGTGTTGTCCGAGCCGTTGCAGCAGTTGGCGCTTGCCTATCTGACCTCTGAACGTGGCAATGGCGCGCTGGTGGATCCGGTGGCAGCGTTCCACCTCGCCAACGGCGCCCGCCTCGAACGCATCGATCTGTTCGCCGATCAATCGCCCCACGGCCTCCAGGCATCGTTCGGCGTAATGGTGAACTATTTGTATATTCCCGAAGAAGTCGAACTCAACCATGAGCGTTTCGTCGGCGAAGGCCGCGTCGTGATGTCCAAACCGCTGGCGCGGATACACAAGCGCGTCGCGGAGTCGCGCGAGGGCGTCACCCAAAACGGATGATGCGCGGCGGCCGCAAGCAGCCGGGTTCACCGTTACCATTTCGCGGATTTTTACCTTGGATATTCTGATTCTGTTATCGATGGGCGGCCTCGCCGGCATGCTGGCGGGACTGCTGGGCATTGGCGGCGGCATCATCATCGTTCCGGTCCTGGCCTTGGTGTTCGGCCATCAGGGCGTGGACCCCGCTGTGATCATGCACGTGGCGATCGGCACATCGCTGGCGACTATCGTGATCACATCGCTGTCTTCAATCCGCGCCCATCAGCGCCGTGGCGCCATCGATTGGCGCGTGTTTCGGGTCATTACGCCGGGGATCGTGGTGGGCGGCATGCTCGGCGCGCTGATCGCCAAACAATTACCCGGCGAAACGCTGCGCATCCTATTCGGCCTGTTCATGCTGCTTGTTGCGGCGCAAATGGCGTTGGGCAATGCGGCGGCGCCGCATCGCAAGTTGCCGGGGCCCCCCGGAATGCTTGGCGCCGGTCTCGCCATCGGCACCGTCGCCAGTCTCATGGGCGTCGGCGGTGGTTCCATGTCAGTCCCGTTCCTGACCTGGTGCAACATCGGCGTGCGCATTGCGGTGGCCACCTCGGCGGCCATCGGATTGCCTATCGCGGCTTCCGGCGCGTTGAGTTACGTCGTCAGCGGTTGGCATGAGCCCAATCTGCCGCCGTGGAGCGCCGGTTTCGTGAATTTCCCCGCATTCGTCGGAATCGTCGTCGCAAGTACCGCATTCGCGCCTCTGGGAGCCGGGCTCGCCCATCGGCTACCGCCGAAATTGCTCAAACGTCTGTTCGCCGGGTTTCTGCTCGTCCTGGGTGTGCGGATACTTTGGAGCTGAATGCTGCGTCGCTCATTTGCGTCACTATCGCCTGCATAGTTTCCTTATGTTACTGTCGCTGGCACTGGGTGGGGCGGGCGCTATACTCCCCTTCGCGAAGATCCGCGGGGCGTCGCTCGCGAATAATAAGAAACATAAAAACCGATATGGAGATTCCCATGAGCCAAGCCAAATCCGTTGCCGAAACGGTGGCCTCGGCCGACCTGCCGGTAAACCTGGATCGAGACAGTTTCATGCGCACCTTGTTGCGCCACCTCTCCGGTACGCTGGAGGAGGTGGTGGGCCTGGACGAGGCACAGGGCTTCGTCAGTCTGGTCGGGCAACAAGTGGGAGACACGCTCAACCAAGACTATCGAGATGCGCTCAAGACTTCGCAGCTCGACCTTGAGCAGGTTGTACAGGTTCTGATCGATCTCAAACGTAGAATCGACGGTGATTTCTATGTTGAATCCGTGACCGAAACGGCGATCGTATTGCGCAACCGTCGCTGTCCTTTCGGTGACCGGGTGCTGGACCGCAACTCGTTGTGCATGATGACATCGAGCGTGTTCGGAACCATTACCGCCGAAAACCTCGGTTACGCAAAAGTGCATCTGGATGAAACCATCGCCAAGGGCGACAAGGGCTGTCGTGTCGTAATAGATCTCACGGAGCCGGCGGAACATGGTGACGCCGGCATCGAATACTTCCGCATGTAAACGTCACCGCATGGACCAAATGCGCACGGCGAACATCGAAGACTTCTCTTGGGCGGATGCGCTGCCGGAAGTGATGTTGCTGATCGACGTGAACGGTGCGATCCAAGCCGCCAATCGCTCGGCGCGTTCGCGGCTGGGCGTGACGGCCGAGCGGCTGGGTGAAGATCTCGCGCATTTGCTCGATAACCCCCGCGACCAATTGCTGCGCCATATGCGCTATTGGCGCCGCTGCACACGGCCGGTACCAACGCCGCTACGTTGGCGAAGGGACCTCAATGTCAGCGGCCGCTGGCGCTGTCAAGCACTGCCGATGTCCCGCGACGCCCGGGGCGTAAAGCAAGTGTTGCTGCGCTGGCTGCCGTCATCCGGATCGATGGCCGAAATCGAAACTCTGGCTGCAGACTTGCTCCGCAAGCGAGCGGATCAGCGCCAACTCAAAACCAGCCAGGACGCCCTGCAGTTGGAGCACCAGCGCGCCATGGTCACCCTGCACAGCATCGGCGACGGGGTGATCACCACCGACGCCGACGGGGTAGTGCAATATCTCAATCCCGTTGCCGAACGTCTGTGTGGCTGGCTCAGCGCGGAAGCGCGCGGCAAGCCCTTCGTTACCGTTTTCGACATTGTGCATGAGCAAACGCGCAAGCGTGCGGTCAACCCGATCTCGCGCTGCCTCAAGCGCGGCGATGTGGTCGAACTTGCGAATCATACCGTACTCATCGCCCGCAACGGCGCCGAGTATGTAATCGAGGATTCGGCAGCGCCGATTCGGGATGAACAGGGACGCGTGCTTGGGGCCGTGCTGGTGTTTCGCGACGTCACGGAAGAACAACTGGCCCACCGGCAGTTGCGCTACCTGGCTGAACACGATCCGTTGACTGGATTGTACAACCGGCATTTTTTCGAACAGGAACTCGAGCGTGCCGTGCAGTTGAGTCGACGGGGCGCATCTTCGGGCGCCATCATGTACATGGACCTGAATCGCTTCAAGCAGGTCAACGATACGGCCGGCCACTCTGTGGGCGATGAACTGTTGCGCGAACTGGCAACCCTGTTTTCCCAGCGCATTCGGGAAACCGACGTGCTGGCTCGTTTGGGCGGCGACGAATTCGGCGTCCTGTTCGCAAACGTGGATGCAGACCAGGCATTGGAGCTCGCAAAAGATTACGCCGCGGATGTGGAAAACCTGAGCTTTCGGCGCAAAGGCGTGCGCTACGATGTAACCGCGAGCATCGGGGTTGCGGTGTTCGGCCGTCAGGTGTCCTCCAAAGCCGAAGCCCTGCGCCGGGCGGACATTGCCTGCTACGCAGCCAAACGCCAGGGTCGCACCAGCTGTCGCATGTATTTGGAACATCACGACGAACGCGATCTGGGTCTGGACGATCTGAAGATGATTCATGCGATCAAGGATGGATTGCAGCACGACCATCTGGAATTGGTGTTTCAGCCGATCATGCACACGCAAACCGGCGACGTTGCGCACTACGAAGTGCTGCTACGATTTCCTCACGAGGACGGTTCTTTGATGTTGCCCGCTCCGTTCATCAATGCCGCCGAGCGCAACGGACTGATGATCGAAATCGATCAGTGGGTGCTGCTTCGAGCTGTGGCGCTGCTCGAGGACATGCACAAGCACGGTCGCGGTACTCGGTTTTCGATCAACCTGTCGGGCACGTCTCTCGGTGACCGGGACATGCTGAAGTTCATTCGCGACCGGATCGCGGCCTCACCTTTGCCGCCCGGATCGATCATGCTGGAAATCACCGAATCGGTTGCGCTTGCCGTGCCCCACATGGGCTACGCCAGCGCCTTCATGCGCGAGTTGCAGGACATTGGCTGTCGCTTCGCCCTGGACGATTTCGGTACCGGTTTTTCCTCATTTACCTATCTGAAACATCTGCCGGTGGATTACGTCAAAATCGATGGCGCCTTTGTGCGCGACATCCAAGTCGACCCGTTCGATCAGGCCATGGTGCGTTCGATCAATCAGGTGGCCCATTCCATGGGCATCGAGACCATTGCCGAATATGTGGCAGATCGCCGTATATTTCAGCGCCTGGCGGAGTTGGGCGTCGACTACGCGCAAGGCAATTTCATGGGCGAGCCCCGTACGGGCTTGCATTGAAACCGCGTCCGGCGAGGGTACACGTCACGATGGTTGCGGCTGCACGGATAGTATACGTAGGAGCGTTGCGCGTGCAGTGACTTCCGATGGTGCGCCAACGGCGCATACTCGACCATTCGCAACCAGCGCTGGAAACATCCGTAGCCCTAGCGTGTCCGCCAACTGCCGCCCGCGTGTCGAGTCGCTGAGCAAGACTTCGAGGTCCTGCCGGTGCTCGTAGCACAAGCGATGCCAGAGGCGTTCAGTCTCGGCGCAGGTCTGACACCGGTCTGCCAGCAAAAGTTGTATTTTCATGCGACCAATCCGTATGGCATGCCGGCGTACTGCACGGCGATGGGTGATTGATACCACCGCCGATGCCGGGATTACTTGATTTTGGTCAAATGGCAGAAGTGGATCAGCCAGCTCCGAGGAATCAATGGCCACCCAGCATACCGACCGTCAAATGCTTCGCCAGGTGTATCTTTTCGACTCGCTGACCGATCAGCAGCTCGATCTGGTGCTGCAGAGCATGAACACTATCAAATTGGCGCAGCGTCAGAGTCTGTTCAGTTACCAGCAGCCGGCGCAGCGCTTCTATTTTGTCAAGACCGGACAAATCAAGTTGTTCCGAGTATCGCCCGACGGCGACGAAAAAGTGGTTGAGATCATCCAGCCCGGCAAGACCTTCGCCGAGGCGATCATGTTCATGGAGCGGCACACGTACCCGGTCAATGCTGAGGCAATCGAGCCAAGCGACCTGTACAGTTTCGACATGGGCACCTTCATCGACTTGCTCAAGGACTCCCGCCAGACGTGTTTTCGGTTGATGGCTTCCATGAGCCAGCGGTTGCATGGATTGGTAGAGGAAATCAACAATCTTACGTTGCAAAACGCCACCTACCGGTTGGTGAACTATCTCCTTGATCAGCTACCCGAGGGCGCCGTGGAGGCGCCCTCCATCCATCTGTCGACACCGAAGAGTGTGATCGCCTCGCGCCTGTCGATACAGCCGGAGACGCTATCGCGAACGCTCGCCCGTCTATCGACGCGGGGGCTGCTCGATGTGCAAGGCAGCGATATTGTCTTGCACGATCTCAACGGCCTGCGCGCGCTACTCTGAACTGAAAAGCTCCATGCCGCGGCGCCTTGCGCGCCCGTTCTCCGTTTGTTTGTGCTGCCTGATCAGCGTGATGGCGCTGCTTGACTTGGGTCAAGGAGTAAGCGCATAGCGCGTGCCTAAATACGCTAACGGGACCTGGGCCTTTGGAGAACCACCATGAGCGAGCGCTTCACAAAATCGATGGCGCGAAACATTTTTTACGGTAGCGCCGCATTCTTCTTCCTGTTGTTCGTCGCCTTGACTTTCGATACCAGTCGCGCTTTGCCCAAGCGCGACCACCGCGAAAATATCACCAGCCAAGTCGCGCTCGGTAAACGGGTCTGGGAAGACAACAATTGCGTCGGCTGCCACACCATCATGGGGGAGGGCGCATATTTTGCGCCGGAGCTGGGCAACGTCTATCAGCGCCGCGGTCCGGCATTCATCAAAGCATGGATCAATGCGCAACCGACCGGTGCGCCTGGGCGTCGCCAGATGCCTCAGTTCAACCTGAGCGAAGAAGAAATGGACGCGCTGATTGCGTTCTTGAAATGGACCAACGAGGTCAACGACTCGAATTGGCCGCCGAATATCGAAGGTTGAGAGGGAGTGCCGTCATGCAATATCAGTCGCAAATCGTCGCCAAACCGTATTTCATAGCCGCTATTGGGTTGTTCATCGGTCAGATATTGTTCGGCTTGATCATGGGTCTGCAATACGTCATCGGAGACTTTCTATTTCCCGAAATCCCGTTCAACGTTGCCCGCATGGTGCATACCAATTTGCTGATCGTTTGGCTGCTTTTCGGGTTTATGGGTGCTTCCTACTACATGGTTCCCGAAGAATCGGAGACCGAGCTGTTCAGTCCGAAGCTGGCGCTGGGACTGTTCTGGGTATTTCTGGTAGCTGGCGTGTTAACCATCATCGGTTATCTGAGCGTTCCCTACGCCACGCTGGCAAAGATTACAGGTAACGACTTGCTACCTACGATGGGGCGCGAGTTCCTCGAGCAGCCCACCATCACCAAGGTGGGTATCGTGATCGTAGCGTTGGGCTTCCTGTTCAATATCACCATGACCATTCTCAAAGGTCGAAAGACCGCCGTCAGTTGGGTGCTGTTGCTCGGGCTGTGGGGACTGGCGGTGTTTTTCCTGTTCTCCTTCTACAACCCCAGCAATCTCATCCTGGACAAATACTACTGGTGGTGGGTGGTGCATCTCTGGGTCGAAGGCGTGTGGGAGCTGATACTCGGTGCGATCCTGGCCTTTATTCTGATCAAAGTCACGGGCGTCGATCGTGAAGTGATCGAAAAATGGTTGTACGTGATCATCGCCATGACCTTGGTTACCGGCATCATCGGTACGGGTCACCATTACTACTGGATCGGTACCCCCGAGTACTGGCAGTGGCTCGGATCGGTATTCTCGGCACTTGAGCCGATCCCGTTCTTCATGATGGTGATCTTCGCTTTCAACATGGTGAACCGCCGTCGCCGTCAACACCCGAACAAAGCGGCGACCCTTTGGGCGCTGGGTACTTCGGTCATGGCATTCCTGGGGGCGGGCGTCTGGGGTTTTCTGCACACCTTGGCCCCGGTGAATTACTACACCCACGGCAGCCAGATCACCGCTGCCCACGGGCACATGGCGTTCTACGGCGCCTATGTGATGATCGTTTTGGCCATCATCTCATACGCCATGCCCATGCTACGCGGCCGCGCTGCGGCCAACAGCGAACGGGCGCAGGTGGTCGAGATGTGGGCATTTTGGCTGATGACCGTTTCCATGGTGTTCATCACCTTGTTTCTTACCGGGGCTGGAATCCTGCAGATCTGGTTGCAGCGCATCGCCGACAACCCGATGCCCTTCATGGTGGTGCAGGACAAGATCGCCCTGTTCTACTGGATGCGTGAAATCACCGGCGTGGTGTTCCTGATCGGATTGGTGCTTTACGTGGTGTCGTTCTTCGTCCCGGGAGAGGCGCGCGTCTCCGCAGCGACAAAGGTCGCGGCGACCGGCAACTGACCGTCGTGAAGCCGGGCCCCTCCGGGCCCGGCGCACTTCCGGACTGCATATGCAAAGCGCAGAACTGCAATTGACCAACAGCGCAGCGGCCGAAGGAGACCGTTACCCACCGGGCGACCTTGCCGTATGGTTTTTCATTTTCGCGGAACTGCTCGCCTTTGGCGCGTTATTCCTTGCCTACGCGTTTACACGTGCTGCACACGTGGAAATTTTCGATGCCGGTCAGCAAACCCTGAATAAAACATTCGGAGTGATCAATACACTGGCGTTGATTACCGGCAGTTACTTCGTGGTGCGGGCATTGGTCGCGATCCAAGCCGGCTTGCAAGCGCGATGCGTTCGATGGCTGGGCGCCGCTATCGCCGCGGGCGGTGTGTTCGCGGTGTTGAAGCTGATCGAATTCCACGACAAGTTCGCCATCGGCATCAGCCTCAGCACCGATACGTTCTACATGTTCTATTTGATCCTCACCGGCTTTCATTTCATGCACGTTCTTTTGGGTATGGTGGTGCTGGCCGCAGTACTGCGTAATGCCCGCCGCGGACGTTACAGCGCTACCGAATATGTCGGTGTGGAGACGGCCGGGGCCTTCTGGCACATGGTGGACTTGGTTTGGATCATTTTGTTTCCCTTGTTGTATTTGATGCGCTGAAAATTTCATGTCCACGGTAGATGTGATATCGACAGTAGACGGGTCGCGCCTTAAGGCCAGGCGGGTGTGGGTTGCGCTGTTGCTGTTGACGATCGCCATGGCGGTACTTGCTGAATCCGGGTACCGGGGGTCGGGTTTCGCCGCATTGTTGTTGTGCGCAGCATTCGTAAAAGGAACATTGGTCGCGGACCACTTTATGGGACTGCGCCGTGTTCGCAGTTTGTGGCGGACCATTGTATGGGGGTATTTGCTGGTCATCGCAATCGGCATCGGTGTTGCTTACCGACTGTCGATGGCCTAGGAGAAGGGTATGCTAGAGCGCGTAAATCCGGCTTCAAGAGACCAACCGATCGCGACGCCGTATTACCGTCCGGTAGCGAACGAGGTAGCCTTATTTGAATACGCTTGGCGCAACCAGTTGCCGCTGCTGATCAAGGGCCCGACCGGCTGCGGCAAGACACGCTTCATTGAGCATATGGCAGCACGCTTGCACCGGCCCTTGCACACGGTCGCGTGCCACGACGATTTGACTGCAGCGGATCTGGTGGGACGTCATTTGATCGGCGACGGCGCGACTTACTGGGTCGATGGACCATTGACCCGCGCGGTGCGTGACGGTGGCATCTGCTATCTGGACGAAGTCGTCGAAGCACGCAAAGATACCACCGTCGTGCTGCATCCGCTTTCGGACGATCGTCGTACGCTGCCGATCGAACGCAGCGGGGAAACGCTCAAAGCACCGGCGGAATTCATGCTCGTGGTTTCCTATAACCCCGGCTATCAGAATCTGCTCAAAGGCATGAAACCGAGCACACGCCAGCGCTTTGTATCGCTGCGATTCGACTATCCGAGTGCCGATATCGAACAGGAAATCGTCGCTGCAGAAGCCGGCGTGGATGCGCATTTGGCACGGCGACTGGTTTCCCTGGGCAACGCCCTGCGTGCACTCAAGGATCACGATCTAGAGGAAAGCGCCAGCACTAGATTGCTGGTGTACGCCGCAACGCTCATTCGCGACGGCTTTGCACCGGCCGAGGCATGTCTCGCGGCGATGGTGGAGCCGCTTACGGACGACGCCGAAACCGTTGCTGCGCTGATGGAAGTGGTGTATGCCACCTTTGGCCAATGAGGCGCTCGATCCGCCGCAAACGCCGCCCGGCCAGCGGCTCGCCGTCGTCGCGGAATCGCTGTACCTGATCAATCTGTTGCTGCTGCCCGTGATCGGCTTCATCGCCCTGATATGGGTCTATTACCGCCACAGCAGTAGCGCGCCTCCCTTGGCGGCCTGCCATCTGCGCCAGACCGTGTCCGCCAGCCTGTGGGCGGGCGTGCTGTTGGTCATAGCCAATGTCATCATCATCGGCCTTGGCGGATACGATCGGCCTTATACGTGGGTGGCGGGAATTCTGTACTTCACGATTGGGCACACGGTGCTGGTGGTGCTGGGCATTGTGGGGCTGGCGAAGGCGATGGCCGGGCAACGCTTTCGCTTTCCGTTGGTAGGGCGTCCTTGCGATGAACAATAGTAGCGAGGCCAAACCGGTGCTGCACGACAAGCCTTTTCCGGTCCCGGTGACCATCGGGCACAGACCCATGGACCTCATGCAGTATCGACGCCGGCTGTTGCAGGGTGCCTTCTTCCTGTTGTTTGTGTTGGCGCCGCCGCTCGATATTTTTCGAATCGATCTCACGGTCAAACATCTGGTGCTGTTCGGGTTCGACTGGACCCTGGGACTGAGCGACTGGATGAGCGGCCATGCCAGCGCCGGGGCCGCCGCCGCCAATCTCGTGCTGCGCGGGCTGCTGCCCATAGTGCTGATCGTCGGGCTGTTCGCCTTTACTGCGTGGAAATACGGACGCTTGTACTGCGGCTGGCTGTGTCCGCATTTTTCAGTCGTGGAGACGCTCAACGGTCTGTTGCGTCGAGCGTGTGGGAGGCCCAGCGTGTGGGAGCGGCAGCCGTTGCCGAATATCCGCGCCGATGGTCGGCAGTTGCCGCCGAGATGGTTCTATTGGCCGTTGTTCAGCGTTGCCGTCGCCGGGTTCGCATTCCTATGGGCCACGGTGCTGCTGACCTACCTGCTGCCGCCTGCGCAAATCTATGGCAATTTGCTCCACGGCGAACTGACGCGCAACCAAACCGTCTTCCTGACCGCCGCGACCACCGCGTTCGTGGTTGAGTTCGCATTCGCCCGGCATCTGTTCTGCCGCTTTGGCTGTGCTGTGGGTGTATTCCAAAGCTTCGTCTGGATGGCGAACAAGGGCGCGATGGTGGTCGGTTTCGATGCTACCCGTGCGGCCGACTGCAGAAGCTGCGATGCACAATGCGAACATGCCTGTCCCATGCGCTTGAAACCGCGGGACATCAAGCGGCACATGTTCAACTGTACCGAGTGCGGCCGCTGCCTGCAGGCATGCGAACAGGTCCAGGCAGGCGGCCCCGGTAACAGCGGCAAGTTGCAGCCGCCGCTGCTGCAATGGGTAAAGGACGCCTGCGCTCTGGACGTGTCGGACCGTGATTTTGGACGCAAGCCGCAGGTTGCCAGCGGCTGCTTCAAGCGCCAGGGATAACGAGTATGGAAGAGTGGGTGGGCAAGTTGTGGCATCGCGGGATTACCGGCATCGCCAACCGCAGATACCCCGAGCATGCGGTACAGTTGGAAAGCGTGCGGCGCGGCATTGGCGTGATGTTCCGCGCCCTCGGCGGCGACGCAGGTTTGCGGCTGGAGGCGGCATCGCCGACCGTCCATGGCGCGCGGCGCAGCTTTCTCGAGCGAGTGGCCGGCAGCAACCGCAAGGTCGAACTCGCCTGGCGCGACCAGCAGGCGCTCTACCTGCCGGCAACGCTGGATCTATTTCCCGCTGCCGCGCTGAATCGAGAACTCTATCTATGGCTCGCGGCGCTGGCTGCCGAGCACAACGGTGACGGAGACTGGTTCGCCTACAATCAGTGGCGGACACGCCGCGTGCTGAACCGCTTTCCGGGCCTCGAAGAGCGTTACCACCGACTGATCAAGGTCAGCATCGCACTGCGACCCGATCCGGCGCAATTGCCAGCCGACGAGGCTGCCCAGGAACATGCCATCCGCCAGGCGCTGCAACATCCTGGACTGCTGACCAATATGCCGGCTGCATCGCGGCCGCCGCAGCCGGTGCATGTATGGCTGCATCCGGATCCGCCGCGGGCGGCACTTTCCGCGACACCGCACGACGAGAAGGACGCAGACACGCCTCCCGACGGTAACGTCCATAAGCCTAAAGACCAGCGCCGCCGCCGGGCGGAACAGGTCGATATGCCGGACGGTGATCGTGGCATTGTGCTGGACCGGTTCGAAAACATCTTTGGGTGGGCGGAGTACGTCAAGGTCGATCGATCCACGGACGAAGAAGAAGACCTCGCGGCCGCGGAGCAGGCCGCAGACGATCTCGATGTGATGAGTGTCGCGCGCGACGACAAACCTACTGCGAGCCGGGTCCGGTTCGACCTGGATCTGCCGGCGGAAGCCAGCGACGACCTGCCGTTGGGCGAAGGCATACTGTTACCCGAATGGGACCACCGCAAACGGCGCATGCAGCCGGACCATTGCTGCGTGCAACCCATGCTGGCGCGCGACGCCAAGCCCTGCGAGCTGCCGGAGCGTTTGCGGACCACTGCGCGACGCTTGCGCAGCCAGTTCGAAGCACTGTTGCCGGCGCGAATGTGGTACCGCGGTCAAACCGACGGTAGCGAGTTGGATCTGGACGCCTATCTGCATCACAGGGTGGAGCGCTGCAGCGGGCGTGCCGCCGCGGAGCAGGGCCTGTTTCGGGACTTTCGCGGCGGTGTGCGCGACTTGTCGTGTCTGCTGCTGGCGGATCTGTCGTTGTCGACCGATGCCTGGGTCAGCGACGAGGCGCGCGTCATCGACGTCATCCGCGATAGTTTGTTCCTGTTCTCGGAAGCGCTTGCCGCCAGCGGTGACCGCTTCGCCCTGTACGGCTTTTCTTCCCGACGCCGCGAACACGTGCGCGTACATGCCATCAAGTCTTTTCGGGAGTCCTACAATGGTGCGGTGCGCGGCCGCATCAGCGCGGTGCGGCCCGGCTTCTACACCCGCATGGGCGCAGCGCTACGTTACGCCGGTGGGCTGCTTGCCGGCCAGCCGGCACGGCAACAGCTGTTGTTGCTGCTCACCGATGGCAAGCCCAATGACCTCGATCAATACGAAGGCCGCTATGGCGTAGAAGACACGCGTATGGCGCTGCAAGAAGCGCGGCAACTGGGGCTGCAACCGTTCTGTGTCACCATCGACGAGAAAGCGGGTGACTATCTACCCCACCTGTTCGGCAGCGACGGCTATGTCGTGATTCGCAAACCGGCCGATCTGCCCCGCGAGCTACCGCTGCTCTACGCCAGGCTTACCACCGCCTAAGCCGGTCTTGCCGATTGATGCGGATCAAGGCATAGGCGAAATCAAAACGGCTATGCTTACCGTGAAGTTGGCTTTTCGACGCCGATATGACCAGGGGTGAAACCCAGATGGGAACCTTGATCTTCGCACGGGTGTTGCACGTGCTCGGTGTGGTGCTTTGGATCGGCGGCGTGGCCATGGTCACCACGGTGCTGCTCCCGGCGACCCGAGACTTCAAGGATCCCGCCGAACAGGTCGCGTTTTTTGAGGCAGTCGAGCATCGGTTCGCGGTACAAGCGCGGTTTACGACCCTGCTCACCGGTCTGAGTGGTCTGTATCTGCTGTACCAACTCCATGCCTGGAGTTGGTTCGCGCTTCCCGGGTACTGGTGGCTGCACGCCATGGTGGCGATCTGGGCGCTGTTCACGCTGATGCTGTTCGTCCTCGAGCCGCTGTTTCTGCACCGTTGGTTTCGGTCACGCGCGCGCCGTGCGCCGGGGTCGACCTTTAGTCTCATTCAACGCATGCACTGGATATTGCTCATCCTGAGTCTGCTTACGATCGCAGGCGCGGTCGCGGGCGCTCACGGTTGGCTGTTGTTCGGCAGCGGCGCATGAACGTGATGCGGTTCGCGCTCTGCCTGTTTTCTTTGCTGGTGCTGACTTTCGCTGGTGTGCAAGGACACGCGGGACCGCCGGCGGATATCTCGTTGCAACAGGCGCGGCAGGTATTTCCCGGCATCGATGGGTTGGGCACGTTTGGCGAAGATCCGCGTGCAGCGCCGGTCACGCGCGACGGCAAAGTGGTGGGATACGTATTCTTGACCGACGACGTGGTCGCGATCCCGGCGTATTCCGGTAAGCCCATCAGTACTTTGGTGGGCCTGGACCTGCAGGCGCGGATCACAGGCCTTGCCATCGTCCAGCATCAGGAACCGATCCTCGTGGTCGGCATCTCGGACCAGGATCTGCAGGGCTTCATCGATCAATATCGCGGACGTGCCGTGACCGAGCGCTTCAAGATCGGCGGCGCGCCCCGCGAGGGTTATCAGACTCTGGACGGCATTTCCGGTGCGACCATCACAGTCATGGTGCTGAACGCTTCCATCGGCCGATCGGCCCGCAAGGTGGCGGCGGCACTGGATCTTCCGCGGCCGCAGATTCAGGCCCAGGGTGCCGCCCGGCCCGCTGTCAAAGACGCGCTCGAGCGGTCCGTTGCGAAATCAGTTGCCGATACCGAGCCGGTGTGGATCGACGCCTGGAAAAATCAACAGTTCCAGATTGTCATCCTGGGCCTGGGGCTGGTGTTTCTGCTCAGTATCCTGGTGACGCAGGACTGGCTTGCCCGCCATCCGAGCTTGTTGATCTACATACGTACCGGCTATCTGCTCTACACCCTGTTTTTCATCGGCTGGTATGCCTTGGCGCAGCTTTCCATCGTCAACGTGATGACCTTCATGAACTCGTTGATGCATGATTTTCAATGGGAAAGTTTCATGATCGACCCATTGATGTTCATTCTCTGGGGGTTCGTGGCCATGACCGTACTGTTGTGGGGGCGGGGCGTGTATTGCGGTTGGCTGTGTCCGTTCGGCGCGTTGCAGGAGCTTTTGTTCCGCCTGGCCAAGCGCTTGCGCATTCCATCCTATGAGCCACCGGAAGTCGTGCACGAACGGCTGTGGGCGCTGAAGTACATCATTCTGCTGGGCTTATTCGGCGTATCGTTGCATTCGCTCACGCAAATGGAACAACTCTCGGAAGTGGAGCCCTTCAAGACGGCCATTACGCTCCGTTTCCAGCGGCAATGGGGCTTCGTGCTCTACGCCGGGATTCTGCTTTTGATCTCGCTGTTCACGCGCAAATTCTTTTGCCGCTACCTGTGCCCGCTGGGCGCGGCGCTGACATTTCCGAGCCGTTTTCGGATATTCGACTGGTTGCGCCGGCGCAAGGAATGCGGCCGCCCGTGCCAGATCTGCCGTGAGGAATGCGAGGTCCGATCCATCAAGCCGACGGGCGAAATCATCGCCAATGAATGCCACTACTGTTTGGACTGCCAGGTGACCTATTGGAACGCCCATAAATGCCCGCCCCTGGTGGAGCGGCGCAAGCGCCGCGAAAAGGCATCGTCCATGCGTTCCCCGGGCGCGGGTGTAGAGCTGGCCGTGAATCGAACGGACGCCGGTAAGCGATAGACTTTCGCCTGCTCACTTAAGGTGTGGTTGATATATATCAAGGAAACTTTTTCCGCCGTGGTCCCAAATCGGAGGCATGGTGAGTCCCTCCCATTTTTGGCAATACCGCCCATAAGGAGTATGACAATGAGCCAGCTCAGATTGC
The DNA here is from genome assembly GCA_963773585.1 of uncultured Gammaproteobacteria bacterium. GTDB lineage: Bacteria > Pseudomonadota > Gammaproteobacteria > JASBUN01 > JASBUN01 > CAVXJN01. Next base: position 194,583 of record CAVZBR010000004.1, on the reverse strand, counting down.
GCACTTTCTCAAGCGCCATAGCACTGTCGGCGCTGCTTGCCGGGGGCCCTATGGCCGTGGCCGCCCAAGAGAGCACCGGGCATCCCGGCACTACACCAGGTGAGATGCGTTACAAAGGCACGCCCACACCGATCACGCCGGAAGAAGTTGAACAAAGCGTGACGCCAAAGGCGCCGCCTCTGACGCAAGACGAATTCGCCAAGGCCGAAAAGATCTACTTTCAGCGCTGCGCCGGCTGCCACGGTGTACTGCGCAAAGGCGCGACCGGAAAGCCATTGACTCCCGACATCACTTTGCAGCGCGGTACCGACTACCTGAAAACCTTCATCAACTATGGTTCGCCGGCAGGCATGCCCAATTGGGGTACTTCCGGTGAACTCAGTGAAGATGAAGTCGAATTGATGGCAAAGTTCTTACAGCACGAGCCACCGAAGCCGCCGGAATACGGTTTGGAGAAAATCAAAGCCACCTGGGAACTGGTGGTGCCCCCCGACCAGCGTCCGAAGAAGCAGGAAAACGACCTCAATCTGGAAAACCTGTTCTCGGTCACTTTGCGTGACGCCGGCCAGATCGCTTTGATCGACGGCGATTCGAAGAAAATCGTCGAGACCATTGACACCGGTTATGCAGTGCATATCTCGCGCACGTCAGCTTCGGGACGGTATCTGTTTGTCATCGGCCGCGATGCGGTGATCAACCTCATCGACCTGTGGATGAAAGAACCGCGGACCGTCGCCAGTATCAAGGTCGGCCTGGAAGCCCGTTCGGTGGAGACCTCCAAGTACAAGGGCTGGGAAGACAAGTACGCCATCGCGGGCAGCTATTGGCCGCCGCAGTTCACAATCATGAACGGCGATACGCTGGAGCCGCTCAAGGTGGTCAGCACCCGCGGCATGACTGTGGACACGCAGGAATATCACCCCGAACCGCGGGTAGCGGCGATTGTCGCTTCCCACGAGAAACCGGAGTTCATCGTAAACGTCAAGGAAACCGGCAAGATCCTGCTGGTGGACTACGAAGACCTGGACAATCTCGAAATCACGAGCATCGGCGCCGCTCGCTTCCTGCACGACGGCGGCTGGGACTCAACCCAGCGCTACTTCCTCACCGCGGCCAACAAGTCGAACAAGATTGCGGTGGTCGACTCCAAGAAGGGCACGCTGGCCGCACTGGTGGAAGTGGGCAACATTCCACATCCGGGTCGGGGCGCGAATTTCGTGCACCCGCAATATGGGCCGGTGTGGGCCACCAGCCATTTGGGCGACCAGACCATTGCTCTGATCGGTACCGATCCGGACAAGCATCCGAAATACGCTTGGAAGATGGTGCAGAGCCTCAACGGTCAGGGTGGCGGATCATTGTTCATCAAGACCCATCCCAAGTCGAAGCATCTGTATGTCGATACTGCGCTCAACCCCGACACCAAGATCAGTCAGTCGGTGGCGGTGTTTGATATCGACCATCTCGACAAAGGATTCACTGTGTTACCGATCGCAGATTGGTCCGGTATCAAGGACGACGGTCCTCGGCGGGTAGTGCAGCCTGAGTTCAACAAGGCGGGCGACGAAGTCTGGTTTTCGGTGTGGAGTGGCAAAGAGCAGAAGTCCGCGATCGTCGTCATCGATGACAAAACGCTCAAGCTCAAAAACGTCATCAAAGACGATCGCCTGGTGACACCCACAGGTAAGTTCAACGTTTACAACACACAGCACGACGTGTATTGAGCGGCACCGGAGGCGGATGGAAATCCGCCTCCGGGACCCCGAACAACAAATCGAACGGGTGCCCGATGAACGACCAGGCGAGGGTATTTCTCGTAGGAGCAGGACCGGGTGACCCGGACCTGCTCACGGTCAAGGCGCAGCGGCTGCTGCGCGAGGCGGACGTGGTGGTTTACGACCGATTGATATCGGACGCGATCCTGGATCAGATCCCCGTGGGTGTGACCCGCATTTGCGTGGGCAAGGCGAGCGGCCACCATAGTGTGAGTCAACCGGACATCAACAGCCTGTTGGTCCGCTTGGCTCGCGCCGACTATAACGTTGTAAGGTTGAAAGGCGGCGACCCGTTCGTATTCGGCCGTGGCAGTGAAGAGGCCGAGTATCTCCACCGACAAAGAATCGGGTTCGAAGTCGTACCTGGTGTTACGGCTGCATCTGCGTGCAGCGCCTATGCCGGCATTCCGCTGACCCACCGTGGTCTGAGTCGCGGCGTTCGGTTGGTCACTGGCCATTGTCGTGACGATGAGCCGTTGCAGTTGGACTGGTGCAAGCTTGCCGACCCGGACGCCACTCTGGTGGTGTACATGGGGCTTGCCAATACCGAGGAAATCTGCACGCAACTGATCGCGGCAGGGTTGGTCGGTGACACACCGGCCGCCGCCGTCTCCCAAGGCACCACTTGCCGGCAGCGAAGCTGTTATTCCACGTTGCAGCACCTGGCCGTGGACGTGCATAAGGCGGGCTTGCAGGCGCCGGTCACCCTGATCATCGGCAAGGTGGTGCGGTTGGCGCCGAGCCTTGCCTGGTTCAACGCCAACGACAAGGACCGGGAGGAACACAGCGCCAATGGTTAGGCGACTCATATTGGTGGTTCTGATGCTCGCGAACGCCGCCTTATGGGCCGCGCCCGCACCGCAACGTCAGCGCGAGTTGCTGTATTTGCTCAAACACGACTGCGGTTCGTGTCACGGCATGACCTTGAAAGGCGGCCTCGGTCCGGCCCTGACGCCGGACGTCCTCGCCAATCGCCCGCGGGCGGTCATGGTGCAGACCATTCTCGACGGTCGGCCGGATACTGCCATGCCGCCGTGGCGACCGGAGTTGAGCCGCGGCGAAGTGGAGTGGTTGGTGGAGCGTCTTTACGCAGGGGAAACGCGACGATGAATGAATTGCGCGCAGCAGTTATCGCGGCACTGCTGCTGGGTTTGGCGCTGGCGAGCGGCTGTGCCGGCAACCGGCTACGCGGCACCGGAGATTTGGGTGTCGTCATCGAGCGCGCCGCGGGTAGTGTGCTGGTGGTCGATACGACGCGGCGCGAGGAACTGGCACGTATCCAGGGGCTGGGAGACCTTTCCCACGCTTCGGTGGTTTATTCCCGCGATGAACGCTTCGCCTACGTGTTCGGGCGCGATGGCGGCCTTACCAAAGTGGATCTGCTGCGCGGGCGGATCGCCAAGCGCATCGTGCAGTCCGGCAACAGTATTGGCGGCGCTATTTCCCAGGACGGCAAGTTGATTGCAGTATCGAATTACGAGCCCGGCGGCGTGCGTGTGTTCGATGCCGACACGCTTGCACCGGTCGCCGACATACCGGCGGTATACGGCGCCGATGGCGCCCGTTCCAAAGTCGTGGGCCTGGTGGATGCGCCCGACCAGCGATTCGTGTTCAGTCTGTTCGACGCTGGTGAAATCTGGATCGCCGATTTCTCCGAAAGCGGCAAACCCGCAGTAACCCGCTTTCGCCACATCGGCCGTCAACCTTACGATGGTTTGATCACCCCGGATGGACGCTACTACATCGCAGGTCTTTTCGGCGAGGACGGCTTGGCACTGCTCGACCTGTGGCACCCGGAGGCGGGTGTGCGCCGCATCCTCGATCACTACGGGCGCGGCGAGCGCAAGCTGCCGGTGTACAAAATGCCGCACCTGGAAGGCTGGGCGCAGGCCGGCGACTACTTGTTCGTGCCGGCGGTCGGCCATCACGAGGTACTGGTGTTGCGCCGTGAGGACTGGCGCGAAGTGGCGCGCATTCCGGTCCATGGCCAGCCGGTATTCGTCATGGCCCGGCCCGACGGCCGTCAGGTCTGGGTCAATTTCGCGCATCCGGACAACGACACCGTGCAAATCATCGATGTGGAAAAACGAGAGGTGGTGCACCAGTTGCAGCCGGGCAAGGCGGTGCTGCACATGGAGTTCGCACCCCGCGGCGAAGCAGTCTGGATTTCGGTGCGCGACGCAGACCGGGTGGATGTCTACGACACCCGCACTTTCCAGCGACTGACAACGCTGCCGGCGGACAAGCCCAGCGGCATATTCTTTACGGTGCGGGCCCACAAGATCGGCCTTTGACAGGAACCGACCATGGAACTCAGTGAACTCGACAAATGCCTGCTGAACGACTTTCAGCGTGACTTTCCGCTCGAACCCCAGCCCTACGCCGTGTTGGCCCAACGGTTGGGTGTCAGCGAAGCGCAAGTGCTGGAAGCGCTGCAGGCGCTGCAGGATGCTGGCGCCGTGGCCCGCGTCGGGCCGGTGTTTCGGCCCAACGGGGTGGGCGTCAGCACCCTCGCGGCAATGGCTGTTGCGCCCCACCGGCTCGCTGAAATTGCGGCGCTGGTAAGCGCCCATCCGGCGGTTAACCATAACTACGAGCGCGAGCACCGCTTCAACCTCTGGTTCGTGGCCACTGCGCCCGACGCGAATGCCCTGCAGCAGGCGTTGGAGGACATCGAACGGCGTACCGGCGGCCCGTTGCTGGATCTGCCACTGCAAGAGGATTACCACATCGACCTGGGATTCGAACTGCGATGGACCTGAGCACGAATCAAACTGTTCATGGCGGTGCGTCGCGGTTGAGTGCGCAAGACCGGGCCCTGGTCTGCGAGGTGCAGCAGGGCCTGCCATTGGTGAGCCGGCCCTATGCCGCAATCGGCGCGCGGCTTGGCATGGACGAAGCGCGCGTCATCGAAGCACTGCAGCGGTTGCTCGCGCTTGGCTACATCAAGCGCATGGGTGTGGTGGTGCGGCACCGTGAACTCGGTTATTGCGCCAACGCAATGGTCGTGTGGGACGTCGCCGACAGCCGGGTCCAGGAACTCGGACATTGTCTTTCCCGGTTCCCGTTCGTGACGCTATGCTACCGACGCCCGCGCCGCCTGCCGGACTGGCCTTACAACCTCTTCTGCATGATCCATGGCCGCAGCCGCGACGCGGTATTGGGACACGTCGATGAGTTGGTGCAGGGCTGCGGATTGGGCGACATCGCGCACGCTGTTTTATTCAGTCGACGCCGTTTCAAGCAGCGCGGGGCATCGTACGCGCCACACGACATGGATCCCAAACACGCAGTATGGAGCCGTTGAAGGAATCGATACCGTGGAAGCCTTGGATAAAGCCATCATCAACGAATTGCAGCAGGGATTGCCCGTGTGCGAACGCCCGTACGCGGCGGTCGCCGAGCAGCTCGATACCGACGAACAGACTTTGCTGACTCGGCTTTCGGTCTTGCTCGACCAGGGTTATCTCAGCCGCTTCGGCCCGATGTACAACGCCGAGCGTTTGGGCGGTGCGCTGACACTTGCGGCGATGTCCGTGCCCGATGCACGTTTTGGGGAAGTCACCGATGTCGTCGATGCTTATCCGGAAGTGGCCCACAACTATCGGCGCGATCATGCCTTGAACATGTGGTTCGTGCTCGCCACGGAGACGCCGGAGCGCGTTGCCGAGGTGATCGGGGAGATCGAGCGGACCACTGGTATTACGGTGTTCGACATGCCCAAGCAGCACGAGTTCTTCGTCGGCTTGAAGTTCGAGGTCTGACGCCATGTCCCGCGCCGTTCTACAAAACACCAGCGATACCGACACGGTGGACGAACTGGATCGCCGCATCATCCGTGCTACCCAAGCCGGGCTGCCGTTGGTGTCGAAACCCTATCATGCATTGGCCGAGCAGTTGGGTCTGACGCCGCAGGAGGTCATGACCCGCATGCAGCGTATGCTCGACCATGGCGTGATCCGGAGGATCGGTGCGGTACCCAACCACTACCGCCTCGGCTATCGCGGCAACGGTATGTCGGTATGGGACGTACCGGATGCCAAAGTGCACGAGTTGGGCGTAAGGATCGGTAATCTCGACTTCGTCAGCCATTGCTACCAACGTCCTCGGCACCTGCCTGGCTGGCCATACAATCTGTTCGCCATGGTGCACGGACGGGACCGCGACGAAGTGTGTGCCAAAGTCGCACAAATCCGTACCCTGCTGGGCACGAATGCGCGCGCTCATGCGGTGTTGTTCAGTACCGCCATCCTGAAAAAAACCGGCCTTCGCTTGCGCCCGGAATAAGGAGTTCGTCATGTTTCGCATCAGCCGCTATATGCAGGAGCTCGCCGACCCGAAACCGCTCGGCCCCCGCCGCGAACCGTCGGGCCCGGTGGTGATCTGGAATCTGGTGCGGCGCTGCAATCTCACCTGTAAACATTGTTATTCGATTTCGGCGGACCGTGATTTCCCCGGCGAACTCAGCACTGCAGAAGTATTCGCAGTCATGGACGATTTGAAACGTTTCGGCGTGCCCGTGTTGATCTTGTCTGGCGGCGAACCGCTGTTGCGCCCGGAAATATTCGAGATTTCGGCACGGGCCAAAGCGATGGGCTTTTACACCGGGCTGTCCACCAACGGTACGCTGATTGACGAGTCGAACATCGACCGCATCGCCGCGATCGGGTACGACTATGTTGGGATCAGCCTCGACGGGCTGCGCGAGACTCACGATCGCTTCCGCCGCAAGCAGGGCGCGTTCGATGAAGCGCTGCGCGGCATACGCTTGTGCCGTGACCGCGGCATCAAAGTCGGTATGCGCTTCACGCTCACCCAGGACAATGCCGCTGAGCTGGCGGACCTGCTGGCGCTGATGGACGAGGAGCGGGTCGACAAGTTTTATCTCTCGCATCTGAATTATGCCGGCCGCGGTAACAAGAACCGCAAGGACGATGTAGTGCATCAGCTCACCCGTGAGGCGATGGATCTGTTGTTCGACACCTGTTGGCAGGACATCCAGAACGGCCGCACCCGGGAGTTCGTCACCGGCAACAACGATGCCGACGGGGTTTACCTGCTGTTTTGGGTGCGCCGACACTTTCCGGAGCAGGAAGCGCACATGCGTGCCCTGCTCGAGCAGTGGGGCGGAAACGCATCGGGAGTGAACATAGCCAATATCGACAACCTCGGTACGGTGCATCCCGATACCTTCTGGTGGCATTACGACCTGGGCAACGTTCGCCAGCGGCCGTTTTCCCAGATCTGGCCCGATACGGCCGATCCGCTCATGGCAGGTCTGAAGTCGAAGCCGCGGCCATTGCATGGACGGTGTGGCCAGTGCACTTATCTGTCGATCTGCGGCGGGAACACCCGCGTCCGCGCCCATCAACTGACCGGCGATCCCTGGGCCGAAGACCCTGCGTGCTATCTCAGCGACGAAGAAATCGGAGTTCCCGCGGGCGAACGTTTGCGGCTGACTCCGTACAGTCGCAGGGTCGTGCACCTCGGGTAACTCATGAAAACATGGTGCTGCATATTGGCCGGGGTGCTGGCCGTGGTGATCGTCGGTTTCGGCTATCGGTTTTTGGTCACGGGAAACGTAGGCGAGACGCTGGATGGGCGGCAGACGATCATTGTGAATGCAAGTGAGCGGGAACTCATTCTCGCCGAGATGCGCGATTTTCTGCTGGCGGGTCAGCAGATCACCGCGGCCATTGCTGATAATCAACCCCGGGCGGCTGCGGCGGCCGCGCGTCGTGTCGGAGCGCAGGCCAGACGAGCGGTGCCCGATAGCTTGATGATCAAGCTGCCGCTGGGATTCAAGCGGCTGGGGTTCGATACGCATGCACGCTTTGACCGCTTGGCAATGGATGCGGCAGATCTGGGCGATCGAACCGTTATTCTGCGACAGCTGGGCGAGTTGATGAACAATTGCGTTGCATGCCACGCCGCTTATCGTCTGCGGGCCGGCCCACGCGAGCCTTTATCGGAGCCAAACTCATGAAGACCTTCGGTGCGTTGCTGATGCTGGCCGCGTGGACGCTGTGGATAGCGCTGGCACAAGCCGACGACACGGCAACGCGCAGCGCATCCGCACTCTACGCAAAGCACTGCGCGAGCTGTCACGGCGCCGACCGTCTCGGTCAGATGGGCCCGGCGCTGTTGCCGGAAAACCTGGTGCGCTTGAAGCCGGCGCAAGCAGCGAGTGTGATTGCCGAAGGACGCCCGGCCACCCAGATGCCGCCGTTCGGAGATCGTCTGAGCGAGGAAGACATCGGCAAGTTGGTGGCGTTGATTTACACCCCCCTGGCGCAGGAACCGAGCTGGGGAATGGCGCAGATCCGCGCTACCCAAATCATCGAGCATCCGTTGAAGTCGCTGTCGGCCAAGCCGGTGTTCGACGCCGATCCTCTCAACCTGTTCGTGGTGGTGGAGCTCGGCGATCATCATGCCACGATCCTGGACGGTGATCGGCTCGAGCCCATCCACCGGTTCGCCACGCGTATCGCGCTGCATGGAGGGCCGAAGTTTTCACCCGACGGGCGTTTCGTCTACTTCGCGTCCCGCAATGGCTGGATCAGCAAGTACGACTTGTACAGTCTGCAAACGGTCGCTGAGGTCCGCGCCGGCATCAACACCCGCAACCTCGCGGTGTCCGGGGACGGCCGCTACGTGATGGTGGCCAACTATCTGCCGCATTCCCTGGTACTGCTGAACGCCGCAGACCTGACGCCGGTCAAACTGTTCGAGGTGAAGGACGATCAGGGCCGCAGTTCGCGAGTCAGCGCAGTGTATGCCGCACCGCCGCGGCAGAGTTTTATTGTCGCCCTCAAGGATATCCCGGAAGTCTGGGAGATCAGCTACGCGGATCATCCCGAACCCGTCTATCGGGGCCTGGTCCACGATTACCGCATGGCTGAGGCTTTGGCGGAGAAAGGCCCGTTTCCAGTGCGCCGCATTGTGCTCGATGATTACCTGGACGACTTTTTTTTCGATCAGTCCTATACCGACCTGATCGGCGCGGCACGCAACGGCAAGAACGGGCCAGGTGATCAATTTGACCGTCGGTCGCAAAGATCGCGGAGTTGGAACTGACTGGGCTGCCGCATCTGGGTTCCGGGATCAGCTGGGACTATCACGGCGGCCGGGTGCTGGCCACGCCTAATCTCAAGCAGGGCCAGGTGAGTATCATCGATATGTCGAACTGGAAAACCATCAAGCATATCGCAACCCTCGGACCCGGGTTCTTTATGCGCAGTCACGAAAACAGTCCCTATGCCTGGGTGGACGTGTTCTTCGGGCCGAACAAGGATGCGGTGCATGTGATCGACAAACGTACCTTGAAAATCGTCAAGACGTTGCGCCCAGCCCCGGGCAAGACTGCGGCGCACGTGGAGTTCGATCGCTATGGCCGGTATGCATTGCTCAGCATCTGGGACGTGGACGGCGCCGTGGTTGTATATGACGCCAAGATCGCTGGAGGAAGTCAAACGCATCCCAATGAACAAGCCGTCGGGAAAGTACAACGTCTATAACAAGATCGAGCGTTCTGAAGGCACCAGTCACTGAGCGGGACGGCGCAGCGAGTGCGCACAGAAAACTGCAAAAAAGGCCGGGCGGGGTGCCCGGCCGAAAAGGTGGAAGCGGGGGGTTGCTTCCACCTGGGGGTCAACGCGGCAGCATCACCTGATCGATGACGTGAATCACGCCATTGCTGGCCATGATGTCGGCCTTGATGACGTGGGCGTCATTCACCTTCACTCCATCGCTCGCATCGATGTTCAGCGCCTGTCCTTCCACGGTCTCGGCCGTGTCCAACATCGCCGCGTCGGCGGCGGTCACCTTGCCCGGCACAACGTGGTAGGCCAGCACTTTGGTGAGGGCCGCCTTGTCCGCCAGCAGTGCATCCAACTGCGCTTTCGGAATTTTGGCGAAAGCCTGATCGGTGGGCGCAAATACTGTGAACGGACCTTTGCCTTTCAAAGTTTCGACCAGATCCGCCTGTTCGAGCGCGGTCACGAGCGTCTTGAAGCTGCCCGCTGCGATCGCGGTGTCGACGATATCCTGCGCTGCGCTTTTTTGCGGTCCGGCGTAGGCAACTGCCGCGGCCATAATTAGCCCCATCAATGCAAACGGCAGTACAACGATGCCGGGAATACGTGAATTGCGGGTTCTGGCGGTCATGCGCTGTGCTCCTAGTGGTTGGGATGTTCAACGCTACGTCCTGGACAATAGTGCTACAAATTGGGCTGTCAAGGGTTTGTCCAGGACAAACTTTATCGACTACAATCAGTCCGTGACCTCCGAATCCTCCACGAGCCCCGCGCCATCCGATCCAAGTGGCCGCACGCCGCAGCGGCCTCAGCGCCGACGTCATCCGGGTGTGGGAGCGGCGCTATGAAGCGGTGCAACCTGTTCGCGACGGCAGTCGGAGGCTGTACTCCGACCGCGACGTTCAGCGTCTGGTGTTGCTGCGCAAGGCAACCGTTGCCGGGCGCAGGATCGGTGACGTCGCCGGGCTCGATGACGTGGCATTGGCGCAACTCATTACGCAGACGATGATGCGCCGAATCGCCGCCGGCCCGCGCAGCGGCGCAGCAGGCGGTTACCTGGCCGGCGCCCTCGCGGCCGTGGAGCAAATGGATGGCGGTGCATTGCAGCGCGCGCTTTCCGCAGCCGGCGCCGCCTTGAGCCGGCCTGTGCTATACGAAGAGGTAATCGTGCCGTTGATGCGCGAAATCGGGCAGCAGTGGCGCAGTGGCGGTTTGCGTATCTGCCATGAGCATCTGGCCAGCGCCCAGGTAGTCGCACTCCTCGGAGCAATGTTGGCCAGCACCAATCTGGCCGAGCGCGGGCCTACTCTGGTGGTGACGACCCCCGCCGGGCAACACCACGAAATCGGGGCGTTGTTGGCTGCCTTGACCGCCGCCAGCGAAGGTTGGCAGGTCGTGTATCTGGGAACCAACACGCCGGCGAGCGAGATCGCGGCGACGGCGTTACAACGGGGTGCGCGCGCGGTGGCGTTGAGTATTGTCTATCCTCCGGACGATCCGATGTTGGTGGACGAGGTGCAGCAGTTGCGCACCTTGTTGCCGACCGCACTCAGCCTGATCGTAGGCGGCGCTTCCGCCCCCGCGTATGGCGATCGACTGGTCGAGGCAGGCGCCGTGCAGGTGCCCGATCTGGATGCACTGCGCCAGAGACTGGAACAGCTACGGGCCGGAACGTGAACCGCAACGGCCATCGAACCGTGCGCCGGTCTGCATCCGCTAGCGCATGGTTGTGCGTCGCCTTGTTTGGGTTGACGGCGAATTGCGCGCACTATCGGTCAGCCGCGAGGGCTCCTGTTCCCGAAAAGGTCCGTTTCGACGGCCGCGTGGTGCGGGTCGAGCTGGAGGGAGGATTCTGGGGTTTGATCGCCGACGGCGGCGGCCGATACGATCCGCGCTCGCTACCCGCTCGCTTCTAAGAACACGGCATGCGGGTGCGCGTGGTGGTGTTACCGCTGGATTTGGCCAGCGTTCACATGTGGGGTACGCCGGTACGGATCGTGACCATCGAGGCGCTGCCATGATCGAGTCCCATCTTCGCGCGTGGAACGCGGCGTCGGTACCGTGCAGACTTGCCGCCTTGGCGCCGGTCCTGGCACTGGCCCTGGGCGCGGCGAATGCGCCGTTAGCGCGTCCGGCAACCCGGCTCGCCGTAGCCGCGGGAACCGATCCCTATGGCGGAGATACGCGTATGGAGCGGATCGCGTTGTATCGGGATTCGCCTGAAAGGCGCGCTTTCCGGAATTGGACGGTACTACCGTACTGGGGTTTGGGGGCCGGCCATTGGCACAGCGCCGGCGACACTCGTGCCAGCGATCTCAACGACGTCGGCGTCAGATTTGGCGCCCGCCTCGAGCCCAAGGTCGCCTGGGTTCACGGTCTGCACCCCTATATCGACGCCAGCACAGGCGTGCATTATCTGACTGAAACAGGCATCCATGACCGCAATCTAAGTACCCATGTGCAATTTGGTACCGCCTTCGGATTAGGTGTCGTCTTCGGTCGCGGCGGGCGCTTCGATCTGGGCTGGCGTTTCATGCATTTTTCCAATGCTGAAATCAAAGAGCCCAACGATGGCATGAATCTGAATCTGATGGTGCTGGGTTATCGATTTTGAACCGCTGGAAACAAAGAAAGCGCCTTCGGCGCTTTCTTTGCGTACGTTTCCCGCCATGCTCAGCCAACCGTCTGGTAATACAGGTTCTGCGGATGGTTGGCCTGGGCAAAGAACACCCAGCGATCGGCGATCAATCCCAGATACTGTGTTACGAAGGCCGCAATCAGCAGACCGTGGTCGCCCTTGCCGAGACCCGCCCAGAGCAGCGCCAAGGTGACCGGAAACGCCAGCACCAGAAAACTCCATTTCACCAGCTTGACCGTAGCGGCGCTTTTGCCGTGGAAGAACTCGCGGGTGTTGAATGAACCACCCATCATACCCATGGACTTTTGCTGTATCTGTGCATGGCGAACGCCGATGGCCGTTTGCAAGCTCGACTTGTGCTTGATGCGGGAATTGCGAATCAGCGAGGCGGTGCGGCTCACCAAACCGACCAGGGTAAAGATCGCCGCCCAGACGCCGTACAGAGTCACCAGGTTCGGCGCAAACATCGAGGCATACGCAGTGGCCAGCATGAAACCGGAGGCGGTGCCGAGCAGCATGAAATTGATGATGGTCAGCGGGCTGTGCCATTCCTGCAAGAATTTGATGCAAGCGTAAATCATGCCGGTGGCGACAAACAGACCGAACGCGACCGCAGTGCCGAGGATACCGACAAACAGGCTCAACTGGCCCTGCAGTGAATTGTCGGTGCCGAGAATGTTGGGGTCCCAGCCGAAGAAATGCAGCGCCCCGTAGACGAAAACGATGCCCATGAATGCCGGCAGCACGATGACTTCCCGAGACAGCCACGAGGTGCGCCATTGCGCGGCGGAACGCCAGGCGCGCTCCGGCCGGCCCAGGTGGAAGAACGACGCCAACAGACCGCCGCCGAGAAACAGCAGGGCAATGAGGCTGCCGAAGCCGTAAAAGGCATTGGGGTTGGTCACGTTCAACAAGCCCACCGCGGCATAGCTCTGGCCGGTGAACAAGGCAAGGAACAGCCCCTGGCCGACGCCGATCAGGGTGGTCAAGAATATTACCGAAAACGCCGGATGCATCGCTTAACACTCCACTGCAATGTTGCTCTGATACGCCTGACACCGTGCACGATGCCGGGCGCGTGCGCATGGTCGCGCTGTTACCAACTGGTCACGTCGTCCAGTGTTTGTTCCTGCACCACTTGACGCGGCTTGACGCCTTCCTTCTTCAGTGGGTTGTCCGCGCGCACCAGTTCGTCCTCGTGAATGGTGATGCGAGTCTTGCGTCGGGGCAGGTAATGGTTCGCCGGCTTGGTACCCCATTCGGGCATCAATTGATAGCCGCCGCTCTCGCGGATCGCGACCGAGACTTCCGACTCCGGATCGTGGACGTCGCCGAACAACCGGGCGTTGGTCGGGCAGGCGGTCACACAGGCCGGCTTGCGTTCATTTTCCGGGATCGTCTGATCGTAGATGCGATCTACGCACAAGGTGCATTTCTTCATCACCTTCTGATGTTCATCGATTTCACGCACACCGTACGGGCACGCCCAGGAGCAATATTTACAGCCGATGCACTTGTCGTAATCCACCAGCACGATGCCGTCCTGATGACGCTTGTAGCTGGCGCCGGTAGGGCATACCGGTACGCACGGAGGATCCTCGCAATGCAGGCAGCTTTTCGGGAAGTGCACGGTCTCGGTCATGGGAAACGTGCCGATCTCAAAAGCCTGCACGCGATTGAAGAACGTGCCCGTCGGGTCCTTGGCGTACGGGTTTTCGTCGGTCAGGAATCCCGCAGGCCCCGACGTATTCCACTGTTTGCAGCTGGTCACGCAGGCGTGGCAGCCGACGCAAACATTCAGATCGATTACGAGTGCTAACTGTGTCATCGCAAAAATGCCTTTATCTAGGGCGCTACGTGAATCTGCGCGATCCCGAAAGTCGAAGTCCGCGTCGGCGGTGCGCTCCGGTCAGCGACCGGATTTGTTGCGCGCGCCGGCGAACCACTCCAGCCATTTCGGACGTTTGGGTTCGCCTGGCACCGGTGCCACCGGATCGAACTGCGGCGCAGTTTCATGGGGTTCATGGTCTTCGGCGCGATAGATGCGCACCCGGACGTCGTACCAGCCGGCCTGCCCGGTGACCGGGTCGGAATTGGAAATGTGTTCCCCCGCGTCATGAACCGGAAGCTCTTCGGAGATCAAATGATTGAGCAGAAAACCGCGCTTGGACTCGTTGGCATCGGCGGTCAGATTCCAGGCGCCGGACGCCTTGCCGATCGCATTCCAGGTCCAGACCGTACCCGGCTCTACGGCTTCGGAGTAACGCGCCATGCAGCGCACCTTGCCCCACATGGATTCGACCCACATCCAATCGCCGTCGGCGATGCCGGCGGTCGAGGCGGTTCTCGGATTCACGTACAGATAGTTGTGCGCATGGATCTGACGCAGCCATGCGTTTTGCGAATCCCAGGAGTGATACATCGCCATGGGCCGCTGGGTAATGGCGTTGAGCGGATACTTGTGTTTGTCGGTGAGCTGCGATTCCAGCGGCTCGTAATAGAAAGGCAGCGGATCGAAAAATGTTTCGATGCGCTGGCGCAGATGCTCCGGCGGCTGTTTGCTGTCGCCTTTACCCTGCGCGGCTAGTCGAAACTTCTGCAGTACTTCCGAATAAATATGGATATTGATCGGTTCCGCGTATCGCGTCAGGCGGTGTTCTTGAGCCCATTCCAGATAACCTTTGTTCCAGTTGCGCATGTACTGGAACGAACGCGGCAATTCATATTGAAAGACGCAGTTGTTCTTTTCGTACATTTCCCACTGGTTCGGGTTCGGCTCGCCCTTCATGAACTTCTCGCCGCCCTTGCCGCGCCAGCCGGCCAGGAAGCCGATGCCGGAGCCGGGCTCGGTTTCGAAGTTGACCACGAAGTCCGGATAATCGCGGAATTTGCGACTACCGTCCGCTCTGGTGAAAGCCGGTAATTTCAGGCGGCTGCCGATTTCGATCAGGACCTCTTGGAACGGCTTGCACTCGCCTTTGGGAGAGGTCACCGGAATGCGAACCGAATCGACGGGGCCGTCGAATTCGGAAATCGGGCGGTCGAGCATGGACATCACGTCGTGACGCTCGAGGTAGGTCGTGTCCGGCAGCACCAGGTCGGCGAAGGCGACCATTTCCGACTGAAACGCATCGCACACCACCAGAAACGGGATCTTGTAATCGCCGTTGTCATCCTTGTCATTGAGCATTTTGCGGACTTCGACCGCATTCATGGTCGAGTTCCACGCCATGTTGGCCATGAAAATCAGCAATGTGTCGATTTTGTACGGGTCGCCGCGCCAGGCGTTGGTAATGACGTTGTGCATCATGCCATGCACCGACAGCGGGTGTTCCCAGGAAAACGCTTTGTCGATGCGCACCGGTGTGCCGTCATCTTCCACGAACAGATCGTCTGGATCGGCCGGCCAGCCGAGCGGCATGCCATCCAGAGGTGTGTTCGGTTTGACGGCGCGAGGGTCGTTCGGCGTTTTCGCGCACGGCGGAATCGGGCGCGGGAACGGCGCTTTGTGGCGGAAGCCGCCGGGACGGTCGATGGTGCCGAGAATCGACATCAGGATCGATAGCGCACGAATGGTCTGGAAGCCGTTGGAGTGTGCCGCCAGGCCGCGCATGGCGTGGAACGAGACTGGATTGCCGGTGATCGTCTCATGTTCACGGCCGAAGACATCGGTCCAGGCGATGGGCAGCTCGATTTTTTCGTCGCGGGCCACGATACCCATTTCATGGGCCAAGCGGCGAATGGTGGCCGCGGGAATGCCGGTGATATTGGCCGCCCACTCGGCGCTGTATTTCTCGATGCGTTCGTTCAGCAGCTGAAACGAAGTTTTGACCGGCGTACCGTCATCGAGCTGATAGCTGCCAAGCAGATACGGGTCGTAACCGGCGCCGCGATGGGCAATCACCGGCTTGTCGGACTGACGGTCCCACCAGAGCTTGTTCTGTGGATCGAAGCAGCCCTCTTCTTCCGGCACCTCGGCCCGCACCAACATGCCGTATTCGGAGCTGGATTCATCCACGTTCACCAACTCGGCGGCATTGGTGTAATCCACCAGAAAGTCACGGTCGTAGAGTCCGGTTTTGATGATTTCGTGCACCAGTGCCAGGAGCAGGGCGCCGTCGGTGCCAGGCTTGATGGGGATCCATTCATCGGCGATGGCCGAATAACCGGTGCGCACCGGATTGATGGAGATGAACTTGCCGCCCTGGCGTTTGAACTTGGAGATCGCCATCTTCAGCGGATTGGAATGATGGTCCTCGGCGGTGCCCACCATGACGAACAGTTTGGATCGATCCAGGTCCGGACCGCCGAATTCCCAGAACGAGCCGCCGATGGTGTAGATCATGCCGGCAGCCATGTTCACGGAGCAGAATCCGCCGTGGGCCGCATAATTCGGCGTGCCGAACTGCTTGGCGAACAAGCCGGTCAACGCCTGCATTTGATCGCGGCCCGTGAACAACGCAAATTTCTTCGGATCGGTGCTGCGCAAATGGCCGAGACGTTCCTCCAGAGTGGCGAATGCCTCTTCCCAGGAGATTTCCACGAACTCGTTTTCGCCGCGGTTGGCGCCGGGCTTGCGCATCAGGGGCTTGGTCAATCGAGCCGGCGAATACTGCTTCATGATGCCGGAGGAACCCTTGGCGCAAATGACGCCCTTGTTCAGCGGATGGTCGGGGTTGCCCTGGATGTAGCGTACTTCGCCGTCGCGTAGGGTGACGCGGATGCCGCAGCGGCAGGCGCACATATAACAAGTAGTGTTCTTGACCTCGACGCGGCCGCTGGCAGGTTGCGTGATGGGGTCGTGTAAGGGCTTCGCTGCGCTCATGAATAACCGTCCCGGCAATGCGCGCCGCGAGGGCGCGTTGGAAAAAATCGTACAAGTCAGAGAGTAATTCGACCAATCAGGAATACTTGCGCATACATCAGAAGCCTGAGCGTTTCACTCGGGCATGTGCAGTGCTGGAAATCCTACAAAGTCCGCAGTCTCTTGGCTAATCGAGAATATTAGCTGAGATATAAGTTTAATATATTCTAATATACTGTATCGAGGGCCCATGCCCACGCCCGAACGTACGATAAGCAACGGAATTTACGAGATTTTATCTCATTGAACAAGAGTTTGATTTAATAAGAGCGCTTTATGCCCGACAGGAATGGCGCCGTTTTGTACCGTATTGCGCTCGTATAAGTTACCCACTGCTCGCGCCCGAAGGCACCAACCGTCTTCAGCCACACCCGCAGGCTGCGCTCGTGGACGCGGGCACGGACGGGCTTGCACCCAAGGCCCGTGGAACACGACTGGCCGTGCCCAAGATGAAGCACGGCACATTCCCCACCCGTGTCATGCCGGAAGGCGGCGCGGACGCTGCGCCCGGCAGTTCCATCCGCGTCTGTCGAAACTGGAAGCCATCACTCGCGGCACAACGAGGATCGGCACCCCGCGACACGAGCCAGTTCAATCGCGCGTCCAGCCGCAGTCGGCAGCGGTGCCTCCTGGCGAAGATCTCGACGGCTTCCGCCAAATTGCCGGAGCGCCGGTTGCAACCACAGGTCGGACGCGACGGGGCGGGTCCAAGGTGCTCGGTGGGCAAGATCGCGCGCCGCTGGGTTTCGGTGCGCGAGTCTTGAAGGAAATCATGTTCGGCGAACAATCCATTGCCAAGAACCCGGGCGCGGACCAACGCAGTTTCCCGGCGCGGCGCAATCGTCAGCAAGCACCGGCAGAATATTGCCCAACGGCGTCTGCGTAACTGCCGGGACGATCCCGCAGCTGAGTAGGGGTCGACGCCGAACTGCGCTATGCTTCAACCAAATGAATGCGCCGGCAGGCGCCATATTGGATATGCCATGTATAAATTGATCGTCAAACTCAACCAGCAAAAAATCGCGGAGCGTGTTTTCGATCAAGGCACTGTGAGTATCGGACGAAATGCTGATAATGACGTGTGTCTGGACGATCCCACCGTGTCAGGGCTGCATGCGAAGATCATTTCATTTTTTCGCCCGACCTATGTTCAGGATCAACGCAGCACCAATGGCACCTTCGTCAATGGCAAACGTATTAATGAGCAGACGCTGCAGGCCTCCGATGTCATCACCGTGGGTACGCACAAACTGATATTTGAACCCGACGTTGGCGACGCGGTTCGCAAGGACACCCAGACCACCATGGTGCTGAGCGACGCGGACCTTCGCAAGCTCAATCAGGGGGATGATTCCTGAGCTGTGCTGGTTCCCTGCGCGCCTTCGGAACCCCGCCCAGGGTCTGAGTTGTTGGCTCGTCGGCGCTCGTTCTCGACGCTTTTTCCGTACCGCAGAGTAAACAGGGTAGCGGTGGCGCCGTGAGCGACCACGGACGCGAAAATCAATAAACTGCAGATGTTCCAGTACGCCGACTGTCCGGTCTCCCGAACCACCAACGTTGCATAGAAGATCGCCGCTGCGCCCAGAGGTCCGAACCAACCCATGAACCAGGCGTCGCGCCGGCCGCTGGGCGTCGACATCAGCGGCGCCAGCGCCAGCAACAGCGGCAGGCGCCGCAGCAGCAGAATCGCGACCGCCAACGCGACGGCCGGCCATCCCAAATTCTGCCATTGGTCCCACGGCAATACCGCGCCGAATATGACGAACAGCGGGAATGAAACCAGGCGATTGACGCCCTCCTGCGCACCGAATGCTCCTGAAGTGAGCTTGTGGTCGGTGAACCGGCGAAACACGATGCCCGCCGCGAAAACGGCAAGGATACCGTCGCTGCCGAGTAGTTTTACTGCGCCTAGCACCGTCACAGAAAGTCCGATGGTAACAGTCAGCGTGGATACCTCTTCAGGGTAGCCTTTTTGATGCGCCCATCGTTGCCCGCGACCGGCGACGTAGCCGATGGCAATGCCCAGTCCCGCTGCGGCGACTACCCCCAGCAACACGCTTTGTGTGATCCACTCGCTGAGCGCGGGTTTGACCGGTGCGGTCAGTAGCAGCAGGGAAAGGAACACGTACGGATAGGCGCCGCCGTCGTTGACACCGGACTCGGCGGCGAGAATATTGCGCACGTGCGCGGGGATGGACCGCTCGGCCACCTCACCGGTGACGATCGCGCCGGAGACAACCGGGTCCGTCGGCGTCACGATTGCGCCGATCAACATCGCCGACCAGAACGGGACGCTCAATAGCCAAAAGGAGAGCAGTCCGCTGATCAACCACATGCTGACCATGCCCAGGCCCAGCAGCACCGCCATTGCCCGGGCGTGCGCGCGGAAGAAACCGTCGGGTAGCCGTACCGCAATGCTCATCACCGCGACGGCCACCGAGAGCCGTGCCAACTGCTCCAGAACCGTGAGAATGTCGCCCCAGCTCCGGGGGTCGAGCCAATCGAGTATCGCCGGGCCGACTGCGATACCCAGCAGGACGGCAATCAACGGTTCACTCAACACGAGTATCCGCGTCTTGATAAAGCCGGCGAATAGCGCCAACACCACCACCAGACAGCCGATTATGGCGAAAGCTAGGTTGAGCTGATTCACGCGAGATCCTGGTTATTGTTGGCGACGGGGTTCATTTTCCGATCATCGAAAATGCGAAGCCACGGTCTGGCGGAAGTCGAGCCTCCCGGCTTTGGAAGAATTCGCAGCATCGCGCGCCCAGGGTGGGCCACCCGCGAGCTATTGCGCACCGGCCGCCATGGTCAACGGTCGATCCGCGTCATGATTTGTGTCGGGGCGTCTCCTTGCCGGTAATAGGGCGGTTGCCGCCGCAACGCGGCATACGCTTCGTCGCGCTCCTCGGCGGTTTCGTACCAACGAAAGGACTCCCAATCGTCCCCTAGAAACTTCCGCATCGTGTCGCCTGCGGGCATCGTAAAGCGGATTCCATATTTCTTCATTGCGAATAGCGCGCCTCATGTCGGATTGAATGTCATAGCGCCGCAGACACGCGCGGCCTCGAATCATGGAAAGTGAGTCGCTCCATGCTGTAGCGGTATCGGCCCTATCGGCTTTCTCGCTCCGCTTCTCGGCCCAGCTCAGCCAGGTTGGTCGGAATCGGATGCTCATGCAGCAGTCGCGCCAGGTAGTGCAGATTGTGCGCCATGTAGCGCGCAGTCTTGTTCGTGTACTGATGCCGGGGCCCGTCGGCGTCGAGATAACTGGGTCCGGGGCCCGCTTCCCCGACCCAGTAACAGTCGGCGTTGGGCGGCACTGCGCAGCCCAAGTGAGTCAAGTTGAACAGTGTGGTCCGAGCCGCAGCCTGTGCCCCATCCTCATTGCCGGTAACCACAATGCCGGCGACCTTGTTGTAGAGCGGAAACTGGCCGGTCTGTTTGTCGGAGTCGCCGTAGCTGCCATCCAGGCGCTCGATGACCATTTGCGCCACCGAACCACGCACGCCCATCCAGATCGGTGTGCCGATGATCAGAATTTGCGATGCCTTGATCTTGGCGTAGATCTCGGGCCATTGATCGCCTTCGCCCATGTCCGACGCCACGCCAAAGGGAATGTGGTGGTCGACGACCCGGATCAACTCCGATGCCACGCCAAGCGGCTCCAGCAACTGCAGTACTTTCCGGAGCAGAGCCTCGGTGTTGGATACTTGAGGGGATTTCTTCAGGGTGCAATTCAGTGCAATCGCTTTCAATTCCATCGAAGTCCTCCGTTATCCGTGACGACCGCGTCGGTGTTGGAGCGCAGCGCTCCTCTGCGAATCTGCCGACTTTCCTGCAAGTCAGGTGCGGGTTCCGCGCGGGCCCGCCACCAGCCAGATGATCAGGCCCAACAGCGGTAGCAGTAATACCAGCACCACCCATAGCACCTTGGCGCCGGTGGTTGCGCCGCTTTGAACGATGTTGATGATCGCCCAGATATCGGCGATCAACAGCAGCAGTGAAAAAATGCCTGTGACTTCAATATTCATTGAATATCCTGTTGCAGCGGGCTGTGGCCCGAATCAAGTCGCTCGTTGCATAGTTCGAGTGCGAACATTAGCGAAGCTGTTGGCGCGCAGGCTGGCCGGCCGGGGTTATCACGATATCGACGCGCCGATTGCGTTGGCGTCCCGCAGCCGTATCGTTGTCGGCGACCGGAAAATCCGGGCCGTATCCGCGCGCCAGAATTCGACCGCGCGCGATGCCGCGTCGAACGAGTTCGGTTTGTACCGATTCGGCCCGCGCCTGGGACAGACTGAGACTTTCGGCGACGGGCATATTGTTGTCGGTATAGCCTTCGATAATGACTTCGCGTTTTGGGTGCGCTTTCAGATATTCGATCACCGGCTGGAGCTTTTGGACTATCAAGGGCGTCGAATCGGCACCTGTGAACATCTCGTCGTCCAAGGTCGCCACAAAGCCGCGGTCTGTTTCCCGGGCCGGGACTTCGAGTGCGGCGAGGTCGCTTTCAAGTTGCTGTTGGGTGCTGTCCGTGACCCCGCCACCTTGAGACTCCGCGAGTTCGGCTGCCAAGGCTGCCTCCCGCGCGCTTTGCGCTTTCGCGTGGGCCCGCAGTGCTTCGCGCCGCGATTCCTCAGCCGTTGCGTTTTCCGCGGCTCCAGCCTCTGAAGCCCGCTGTCGCATCGCGGATTCGATCTCCTGCTTCGCCGCGGCTTCACGCGCCTTGGCGCGCGCGATATCGACTTTGCGTTCCGCGATGTAGGCCAGATGCGCTTGTTCCTGCGGACTCGCATTGGCTTCCGCAGCGGCCTCGGCGCGCTGCAGGGCGCGATGTGCATCAGCGAGCGCGGTACTCGCAAGGCTGTTCACCGCTGGGTCGGCCACCGCTTGCGCGTATGCCGAGCGCGCGCGGGCGAGTTCGGGTTCCGCGCCGGAACTGCGGACGCCGCCGGCACAGCCGCTCAATAAGGCAACCAGCGTCAACAGCATCGCGCCAGTGCGCACGTTACGCCAGATTGCGGTTTTGTCCATGTCCTTCGACTCTGTGCTATGGATTGCGTGACACCTGAGCGGGCGCTTTTCGCATCGTCGAGCGGGGCTTCAGCTCGCTCGCTCTGCGCTCGGCACCATGCGCCTGCGCCTTTGCTTCCGCCAGTTGCGCGTCAATGATTGCTTGTTCCGCGAGTCGCCTTGCGCGCTCGGCATCGCCGTTCCGTTCTGCTGCTTTGGCTTTACTAAGCTTGGTGCGGCCCGAGCGAAGATCGATGCCCGCAGTGGCTTCTGCGTTGTTCTTGACTGCGTGGGCTATGGCCTGTTCCGCGCGGGCGATCGGGATCCGCTGCGGCGCTGACGCGCACGCCGTGAGCAACATGGCGGCGATGATCGCACCCAGTCCCTGTGCAGATACTGTCCCCATCTCCGGTTCCGATCCCTATTCCGATCCCTGTTCCGATCCCACTTTCGATCCCACTTTCGATTTGCGTCTCGATTGCGGTTCGATTCCGCTTCCTGTGGGCGGGCAGCCGCGCTGCACCAGCTTCCAGCATAGGCCAGGGAGGGGGCCTGAAAAGGTGGCGGTGTGCGGCGCGTCCGGAAAAGCCCGTACTCCACTGCGGCATATTGGACGCGTCGCGGATATATATTCGGGCCGGCACGCGAAAAGCCTGCGATGCAGGCCGCGGAAGAGTTTGGTGGGCCTGATGGATCGAAACGCGATTTGGGCGCACCGGGCAGAGTGCAAAATGGATCGCCAGCGGCGTCGATCCGGTGGTCGCCTGGGAAAAGCCGGCGGCGCAAGCGCTCAACGGCAACGGCGAAAGGTGGATGGCGGTGCGGGAGCTGTCGCACTTTCGACCGCCCTGGGTTAGGTCCCGGTGAAGTCAGTCAGTGTGCTCGCAGCGTGACTTACGCGTCTTGGTGTCGTTCCCAGATGTCGCGCACGCGTTCGGCCAATGTCATGGGGTCAAAGGGTTTTGCGATCACGTCGGCGGCGCCGAGCGCCAGGAACGACTGCACCTCCTGTGGCTGGACCTTGGCGGTCATGAACACCACCGGCACGGCGCACAATTCCGGTGCCTGCCGAAGCGTCCGCAGGGTGGTTGGCCCGTCCATTCCCGGCATCATGACGTCCAACAGAACCAGATCCGGGTGAAACGCCAAGGCGGTAGGCAGCGCCTGTTCGCCGCAATCGCAGGTCGCTACGGTGAGTTCACCCACCGTTTCCAGGGCGAGGCGCGCAATTGTCTGAATGTCAGGTTCGTCCTCTACGATGAGCACACGATTCAGTTGCATCCAAGATATGCCTCTTGCTCCATTCGACCCGCGGCGTCGCGCCGCGTGGTTCAGCCTGCGTCCCGGTCATCCGGGACCATAGGATAACCCGACTCGTGTGAGTTGCTGTTGCGAACTCCGTCGACGATTCCCACCTGGCGGATCCCGGCGCCGGACGCAAGCTCGAGCGTAGTGAACCTTCCCCGGGCGGAACGTGCGGAACTGCTCGCATCGGGCGCTGCCGCAATGGTAGCCGAATTGGTCCCGTTTATCGGTCCTGAACGCCAGTCGATGGCAGCCGCGTGACGCCAACCTTCTTCGTGTATGGTCCAGGGAGGCGTTCCCGGTGCCTCGGCATTTAGATAGAAGGAGTCCGGCACTCGCCCTGAACCGGAATGATCGCTGCGCCGACATTGCCTTCAGGAGCGCGTGACGGATTGCTTCCACGCCGAGGATTGGGGCCTTGAATTGGTTCGCGGGCAGCGGTGGCGCAACCGGAATCGGCCGATGGCGCGCGTTCCCGCGCACCAAGTCAGGCGCGCCGCAGGAGTCCGGAATCGTTCGACGGGACTGTTACCGTAGCAATAGGAACAGTGCCCCGTCCCCGCGACGCAGGTTCAGCAGCACGCCGCTGGAATCGCCTTGCAGCGCTCGGCGCAGGTCGTCGAGGTTGGTGATGCGCTTCCGGTTGGCGGACACGATCACGTCATTGGCCCGCAGACCCGCCCGCCAGGCCGGGCTGCCGGGTTTGGTGTCCAGTACCACTACGCCTTCGATCTTGCCGTACAATGGCGAATCCTCGTCGATATTGCCGAGCGTGATGCCTTGAAGACGCGGATTCAAAGTGCCGGCGTCCAATTGGGTCACCTGGGGTTTGGCAATGGTCGCAGTCAATGTTTGCCGCTGGCCGTCGCGCAGGATTTCCATTTTGATTTTCTGCCCGATGTTCAGCAGCCCGATGGTATTGCGCATACTCGCGGCGTTGTGGACGCGGCGTCCGTCGACCGCGATGATCACATCGCCACTGCGCAGCCCAGCTTGCGCTGCGGGCGATGAGGGCGCAACCCGCGCGACCACGGCGCCGCCGTTGCGGGGATCGAGCTGAAATGCGTCCGCAAGTTCGGGTGTCAGGTCTTGCATCGAAACGCCCAGCCGGCCGCGGCGCACTTCGCCATGTTCGATCAGCTGTTGCATCACCGCCGATACCATGTTGATGGGGATCGCGAAGCCAATGCCGATGTTGCCGCCGCTGCGAGACAGAATGGCGGTGTTGATGCCTACCAGCTGACCGCGCAAGTTGACCAGCGCGCCGCCCGAGTTGCCCGGGTTGATGGAAGCATCCGTCTGAATGAAGTCTTCATAGCCTTCGATGCCGAGACCGGAGCGCCCCAGCGCACTGACGATGCCTGAGGTCACCGTCTGGCCGAGTCCGAAAGGACTGCCGATGGCCACCACAAAGTCGCCCACCCGCAGCTGATCGGAATCGGCAAACGGCAGTTCGTCGAGCGAGTTGGCGGGAATCTGCAACACCGCAACATCGGAGTCGGGATCGGTGCCGACGAGTTTCGCGTCGAAATTGCGCCCGTCATGGAGACGGACGTGAATGCTTTCGGCTTTGGCGATGACGTGGTTGTTGGTCAGCACATACCCGTGTTTGGCATTGACAATGACGCCCGAGCCCAGACTCTGCGTGCGGCGAGAACGCGGTTCATCCGGCACGCCGAAAAAACGCCGGAACATCGGGTCGTCGAAAAAGGGATCTTGAACCAGCACCCGCCCTTCGGCGGAGATGTTGACCACCGCCGGGATCGCTTGTTCCAGCATCGGGGCCAACGAGGGCACTGGCGTGCCGGCAACCTGATCGGGGAGTGCAGCGGTGGCGGGCGGGACGGCCGCGCCTGCGGCGATCAAAAAAGCAGAAAGGACGATGGCGGCTCGCTGCATGCGCTTCATCCGGCGGCCACCGTGATCTTACGTTTGCGGCTCCCGGGCGCCTTCGGCAGATTGATTTGCAGGACACCACGGCGGTACCGGGCGCGGGTGCGGTCGTTTTCTACGGGTGCCGGGAGCGGGATGGCGCGCTCGAATGCGCCGTAGGCGCACTCCATGATTTGGAATTCTCCACTGCTTCGATCCCATTGCAATCGCTTCTCGCCTCGAATGATCAAGACGTCATCCACTACTTCGATATCGAAACCTTCAGGTTCCATACCCGGGCTCTCCAACCGGACCACGATCTCGTCGTCGAATTCGCGCATTTCGGCAGCCAGCAATCCCCAACTCGGCGCTTGATGGGGATTTTGTTCGCGCGCCCGCTGCAGTCCGTCCCGGTCCTCTTGGGGGTGGAAGCGGGTGATGGCGCGCGACGCGCGCTGACGCAGCTGGTTCCAGCCTTCGCTCATGTGCTCCCGGGCCCGTTCGAGGCCTTGGTGCAACTGTTGCAGGGTAGTCATAGGTTGCGCACTCCGTGTGGCGGCCGGCCCAATGAGCCGCACCGATGCAGGGGGCCGCCGTGCGCGCGCACGGCGGCCGGGCCCGTGGTCTATTCCGCAACCGTGATCTTGCGCGGTTGCAGTTTCTCGTGCTTGGGGATGACAACCTCGAGCACACCGTTCTTACACTTCGCGGCGATGCGCTCCGCGTCGGCGCTGTCCGGCAGGCTGAAGCGGCGCAGGAAAGTGCCGCGGGCGCGCTCGGTGCGCTTATAGCCGTCCTGTTCTTCCTTGGTGAGCTTGCTGCGTTCGCCGCAGATGCTCAGCATACCCTTTTCCATATGCACATCGATGTCGGCAGGTTCGACGCCCGGGATGTCGGCGTGGATCACGAAGGCGTCGTCTTCTTCGCGTATGTCCACTGCAGGCACCCAGTCGCTGGCGACTACGTTACCGGCTTCGTCGGTGTGCCGGTTCGGGCGCTGATCGAACATGCGGTTGAGCTCGTCGCTGAGTTGTTGAAAAGCACTCCAAGGTTCATATCGGGTCATAGCCATGACTGGTATCCTCATCGTATTGGAACAATCACATCTGCCGTTCGGGTGCCGCCATCCGGCGGCCTGGTTTACCCGGAAATGGTGTCTCGGCGGCGCATTTCAAGAGTTCAACCGGGGCCGTGCGGGGGTTTGTCAACACCACAATATATTGTAGTGTGAGTCTCGATTCGGCATATATGACGTATGCGCATGATTTACCGGACAATATTTATAAGTTGTTGAAAATACGTATAAAAATACGTAGATTCTGACCGCTCCCGCCCCTTGACAGTGTTTTTGGAGGCGCCTACTCTACTCACTTCATACACAACATCTTGTGTATACCGACAAGAAAACGAACACCCAGATACCACCAAGCCGGTGCGTGCTTCATGCCACCGGGTTGCGATGAGCGCCACCACAACAACACCCAGAAGGGGACCCTTCTCATCATGAAACCAGCGCATCTGAGAGCTGTCACCGGCCACGTGAGCGAGATCCCGTTCCAAACCGCTTCGGTCGACATTTGGGATAAGAAATACCGATTGAAGAGCAAGGACGGCGTCGAGATCGACGCCAGTGTCGACGATACCTACAAGCGGGTCGCCCGCGCCCTCGCGGATGTGGAGGCGCCGGGCGATGTTCGCGAGCACTGGTATCAGGAATTCCTGTGGGCACTGCGCCGCGGCGCGATTCCGGCTGGCCGCATCACCTCCAACGCCGGCGCCTGGGAGCACAAACCGGCGACCTCGACCATCAACTGCACGGTGTCGGGTACGGTGCAGGACTCCATGGACGATATTCTGCAGAAGGTCCACGAGGCGGGCTTGACCCTCAAAGCCGGCTGCGGCATCGGCTATGAATTCTCGACCCTGCGTCCCCGCGGCGGTTATGTATCCGGGGCCGGCGCCTACACTTCCGGTCCGCTGTCGTTCATGGATATCTACGACAAGATGTGTTTCACCGTGTCCTCCGCCGGCGGCCGGCGCGGCGCGCAGATGGCGACGTTCGAGGTCGGTCATCCGGACGTCATGGACTTCATTCGCGCCAAGCGTGAAGACGGTCGTCTGCGCCAATTCAATTTGAGCCTGCTGATCACCCAGGAATTCATGGAATCGGTCGAGACCAATGCCGATTGGAAGCTCGCCTTTCCGCTCAAGGCCAAGGAGGCGGAAGAAGGCGCCATCGACGTGCACGATCCCGAGCAGGTGGTGTGGCGCGAGTGGCCGTACAAGAACGATTATTTGTGCAACGACGAAGGCTTGGTGGCCTGCAAAGTGTATCGTACGGTGCCCGCGCGACGCTTGTGGGACATGATCATGACTTCCACCTACGATTTCGCCGAACCTGGGTTCATCCTGATCGACAAGGTCAACGAGATGAACAACAACTGGTTCTGCGAAAACATTCGCGCCACCAATCCCTGTGTTCCCGCAGATACCTGGGTGCACACGGCAGATGGGCCCCGGCAGGTCAATGAACTGATTGGTATACCTTTCAGTGCAAGGGTAAACGCTCAATCACACGCCTCAGGCGTTGAAGGCTTTTTCAAAACGGGCACCAAGCCGGTAGTGCGTTTACAAACTACCGAGGGTTACCAGTTGCGCCTGACGAGTGATCACCGCGTGCGTCGAGTGACGCGCTTTAGCCGCTATGCGACAGAAACCGAATGGTGTGAGGCAGGCCGGCTACAAACAGGTGACCGGATACTGTTGAATGATCATCGTCAGGCCTGCGAATGGCAGGGTGACTACACGCATAGCCAGGGTTACCTAATGGGTCTGCTGGTTGGTGACGGTACCCTGAAATCAGATAAAGCGGTGTTATCCGTCTGGAAGCCTGCAGCAGTCGCAAATGGTGTTGATGCACAAGTTTCGAACGGTGTAGAAGCATTAATGGCAGAGGCATTAAAAGCGGCGCAAAGCTTGCCGCATCGCAGTGATTTTAATGGCTGGCATGAAGTGGCCGGTCGTGGTGACTATCGTTTATCGACGGCGGCACTGAAAGAACTGGCAGAAGAGCTGGGTATGCAGCCAGGGAATAAGGCCATTACACCTGTAATGGAGCGAGCTTCCAGTGACTTTGCGCGTGGATTTTTGCGCGGTATGTTTGATGCCGACGGTTCAGTGCAGGGTAATCAACATAAGGGTGTCAGTGTCCGATTGGCGCAATCAGATTTGCCGCGGCTTGAAGCCATACAACGCATGTTGCTACGCCTGGGTATTGTTTCTCAGTTATATAAAAACCGTCGCTCCGCTGGTATGCAGGCATTGCCAGATGGTAAGGGTGGCGCTCAGGCATATGCCATTAAGGCACAACATGAACTGGTTATTAGTGGCGAGAATCTGGAGCAGTTCAATGCCGTAGTGGGCTTTTCCGATACGGACAAGGCCGCACGACTTGAGAATGCGTTAGCTGCGTACAAACGCAACTTGAATCGTGAACGTTTTGTTGCTCGACTGGAAACAGTAACAGCCGATGGTATAGAGGATGTCTATGACGTCCAGGTCCCAGGCATCAATACGTTTGATGCCAATGGCCTGCATGCACACAATTGCGGCGAGCAGCCGCTGCCGCCCTACGGTTCCTGCCTGCTGGGCTCGGTGAATTTGACCAAATTCGTACGTGATCCTTTCACCGAACAGGCGCGCTTCGATTGGGAAGAGTTTCATCGGGTGGTTGCCGTGTTCACGCGCATGCTCGACAACGTGGTTGAGATCAACGGCCTGCCGTTGGCGGAGCAGCGCGATGAGATCATGCGCAAGCGTCGCCACGGCATGGGCTTTCTGGGCCTGGGCTCGACCCTGACCATGTTGCGTATGAAATACGGTTCCGGGGATTCGGTGGAATTCACCGAACGGGTGTCGAAGGAACTGGCGCTGGCCGGCTGGGAACAGGCCCTCGAATTGGCCAAGGAAAAAGGGCCGGCGCCGATTATGGTTCAGGAATTCGAAGTAGATGCCGAAATGCTGCGCAAGCGGCCGGAGATGAAGCGCGACGGTTACAAGGTCGGCGACCGAATTCCGGGCCGAATTCTGCATGCGCGTTACAGCCGTTACATGCAGCGGGTAGCCGAGGTGGCGCCAGAGCTGGTCAATCAGCTTGCCGAAACGGGGGCGCGGTTTACACATCACAGTTCAATCGCGCCGACGGGCACGATTTCATTGTCCCTGGCCAACAACGCCAGTAACGGCATTGAACCGAGCTTTGCGCATCACTATTTCCGCAACGTGATTCGTGAAGGCCGCAAGACCAAGGAAAAGGTGGACGTATATTCATTCGAATTGCTGGCGTACCGGGGGTTGATCAACGCTCGCGCATTGCCGGAAAGCGAGGATCCCCAGGAGCAGCTGCCGGAGTACTTCATTACTGCGGAAGACATCACGCCCAAGGAACACGTGGACATCCAGGCGGCGGCGCAGTGCTGGATCGATTCGTCGATATCCAAGACCGCCAACGTGCCAACCGAGTACCCGTTCGAAGATTTCAAGGATATTTACCTGTATGCCTATCATCAGGGCCTGAAGGGTTGCACCACATTCCGTTTCAACCCGGAGGCCTTCCAGGGCGTGCTGGTCAAGGGCAAGGATCTGGAGAACACCACCTACCGTTTCACCCTCGATGACGGTTCAGTGGTGGAGCTCAAGGGTAACGAGGAAGTCGAATACGACGGCGAAATGCATACTGCCGCCAATTTGTACGATGCGCTCAAAGAAGGCTATTACGGCAAATTCTGAGGCGACAGCGGAGCGAGAACATGTCCACCAAAATTCACAACAAGATCGTCAAATACGCTGTGGTCAAGGAAGAGGATGCGGCGCAGGCGCCGGCCGTGGCCGAGCCTCAGCCCGACGCCGAGTCCAATGTTGTCCATCTGACCGAAAAGCTCGAGCGCCCGGAAATGTTGTTGGGGTCGACCTACAAGATCAAGACGCCGCTCTCCGAGCACGCGTTGTACGTCACCATCAACGACGTCATCTTGAATCCGGGTACCGAGCACGAGTTGCGCCGGCCGTTCGAGATTTTCATCAACTCCAAGAACATGGACCATTTCCAGTGGATCGTAGCCTTGACCCGGATTATTTCGGCGGTATTCCGAAAGGGTGGCGATGTCACGTTTCTGGTGGAGGAGTTGCGCTCGGTATTCGATCCGCGCGGCGGATACTTCAAGAAAGGTGGTAAGTACATGCCGTCGCTGGTCGCGGAGATCGGCGATGCCATCGAGTGTCACTTGCGCATGATCGGTCTGCTCAAAGATGACGGCCTGGACGAGCACCAGCAGAAACTGGTGAATGAAAAGCGCGCTCAGTACGAGTCGTTGACCAAGAGCGCGGCGGCCGAGGAAGCCGGCGACTTTCCTGAAGGCGCCCAATTGTGCGGTAAATGTCAGACCAAGGCGATGATCCAGATGGATGGCTGCATGACCTGCCTGAATTGTGGCGAGTCCAAGTGTGGCTGAGGACGCAGGTTCGATGAGATCGCGGCCCAACAGGTCGCAATCATAACGACACGGCAAAGGGGGGATTCGCCATGACCGTGCGCCAGAAACCGGTACCGGGTTTCTATTACATCAACGTCACCGGCCAACTGATCAAAGTGCGTGCGCTGTTGTATGTTCAGGGCTCTGTGCGGCGAGTGGTGATTGAATATCTCGACGGCAGTGTGATCAAGCTGGCATTGGATGAGTGGGATTGGCTGGATCTGGCGCGCTATACCGATTGGCTCGAACGCAACCGGCCGGCGCTGAGTTGCGAGCGTGAACACGAGCGCTGAACGCCGCTGAGCCGCGCGGAGCCGGGCTGTAAGCCGGCCCGTGCGGCTGCGCTCGCTGCCGTGCGATGGTATGCTATGGCGGTCAATCGCGGTTTTCCCTACCTGATCAGTTCATCTTATGTCTCCTCTCCGACTCATATTGGCCGCCGTCCTGTGCGCTGCCCTGCTTGGCGGTTGTTCCCGTGGGCCCCAGGGCGACCCCCGAGATGCAGTGCCGGTGCGGCATCTGATCGAGCGACTCGACGATGTTTCCAGTCGTCTGAAGACCTTGTTCGAGCTGCGCGAGGAGGTGGACCGCTCCCACGCCCAACTCGAGGCCTCCCAGCGCGAGCTGGCGGACGACTTTCCCCAAATTAACGCGGCAGGCGGCATCGAAGGGGCGGAATTGCCCGACGCGGCCCAGGGGCGGGTGCGCGCTTTTCGCGCCAGTGTCAACGAGTACGATCGCCTGGTGGCGCGCCACAACGGCCTCGCCAAGGACTTGGGCGCCATTCTCGACGGGCGCTCACCCGAAGACGTGCACAAGCTGTTGCGCGCCACGAACGCACTCCGAAACCAACTTTCCGACATGCTGAAAGATCGCAACTACACTAGGGCGGTCTATGTCGCACAGCATGCGAAGTTGGTGCAAGCGCTCGGACTGCAGTCTCCATAGCCTCAAGCCGGTTTGCCACCATGGCACATCCATCAGCCGACAAGCGTCTCGATGAACGGGCCAAGGCATTCCCGTGTGCGGAAACTGTCATTCAAATCCCGGGCCCCAGCGGTACTCTCGAGGCGCTGATATCGTGTCCCGAAACCGAGCCGGTAGCGGCAGTGGCAGTCATTTGCCATCCCCATCCATTGCACGGCGGCACAATGCAGAACAAAGTCGTGCACTATCTCGCCCGGACCCTCAGCGAGCTGGGTCTGCGCACGGTGCGGTTCAATTTTCGGGGCGTTGGGGGCAGCGCCGGCGCTTACGAGCATGGCCGAGGCGAACAGCGGGACCTGCACGCGGTATTGGAATGGGTGCGTGCGCGGGCCGTGGACGACGAACTCTGGCTCGCCGGGTTTTCTTTCGGCTCCTATGTCGCATTGCGGGAGGCGGCTGCGGGCGACGTGCAGCGCCTGATTACGGTGGCGCCGCCGGTCGAGAGTTTCGACTTCGCCGCGTTGAAGACCCCTGCGTGTCCGTGGCTGCTGTTGCAGGGAGAAGCTGACGAGGTAGTGTCCGCGCAGGCCGTTCTGCGCTGGGCGCGGGGCGTGGTGCCGACGCCTGAGATTGTTGCCCTACCGGACGTCGATCACTTCTTCCACCGGCGCCTGAATCGTTTGCGTGATGCGTTGTTGCAACACTTGCGCGAGCCGGCGATGCGATTGGCGCGCGCTCCCTCCTAGGAGCCGACCTAGGAGCCGAACGGCGATCCATTCCGAGCCGCTGACCGCAACGGAGCCGCCTTGGCTGCGCGGAATAGGTGGATTGCAGCTCGAAAAATTGAGTTCAGTCCCGGTCGGCAGCAGTTGCGGCTCGTCCAAGCGCAAAACGAGCCCCGCGGCTGTGCCTGCACGGCGAAGCAGCTGTCCCGCACGTTCACGCCGGCAGGCGATGCGGGTGTTCGAGTGCGCGCGAAAGCCTGCGCTGCTGATGCCGAATGAATTGGCGCTTTATTGCCTTGAGGTCGGACAGACGCTGGGATTGACCGGGGCGCTGCAGCCATGGAGCAGCGATATTATTGGTAACGGCTTGTTACCGTTGCGTCTGCGCGGTTGTATCGCGCCCGTCAACTCTCTATTTTGTTACACAGCCCTTTCCCGAGACCCGCAAACATGATGTCACGAATCCGAGAATTCTTCGATGCCGCAATCGACAAGCAATCCGCGAGCGCGGACCCGGCGCACAACGAACAGGCGCTGCGACTGGCGACCGCGGCGCTGCTTATGGAGATCAGCCGTGCCGATACCGAGGTCACGGCAGAAGAGCGCGACGAAGTCGCCGCGGCGATCCATCAAGTGTTCGAGCTGGACGACCAACAGGTCGAAGAGTTGCTGCGCTTGGCAGAGGTGGAAGTCGAGCACTCGACCTCGCTTTATCAATTCACACGCCTGGTGGACGAGCGCTTTTCACCGGCGCAGAAAAAGCAGATTGTTGAACTGATGTGGCGGGTCGGCGCCGCAGACGGTCACCTGGACAAGTACGAAAAGCACTTGGTTTGGCGTATTTCCGACCTGTTGCACGTACCCCACGCCGACTTTACACACGCCAAATTCAAGGCGCTTAACGACGAATAGCATGTTCCCGGCGTGCGGCACCCAAAAAAAAGCCGGACTTGCGTCCGGCTCTCTTCTTGGCCTTGAGAAAGTGCCTCAGACCATATCCTTGAGCTTTTTGAGCGGCTGGACTTTGACTACGGTACGTGCAGGCTTTGCTTTGAAAACCGTCTCTTCGCCAGTAAAAGGATTGATGCCTTTTCTCGCTTTGGTAGCCGGTTTGCGCACGGTCTTGATCTTGAACAGACCGGGCATGGTGAATGTACCTGCGCCGTTTTTCTTCAAGTGACCGTTGATTACGTCCGTCAACGCGTCGACGACTGCACCAACGTCTTTCTTCGAAAGTTCCGTTTTCTCCGAGACTACACTGTAGATCTCGGTTTTGGTCATCGGTTCTTTAACAGTCTTGACCGGAGAGCTCTTCGACGCGACAGCGCGCCCTGTGGACTTCTTCTTGGCAGTTTTCTTTTTAACAGCCATTCGATGCTCCTTCAGTGTGGTACCGGATGGAAGTCGCGGAATAAGATAGCACAAAACAATCGTTTTGCACTATAAATAGCGTGTATTTCGCAATTCATCATTTCAGCCCATGCCAGTTGAAGCCACTTTCCTTTCTGCGTTTCTCGTCGGTATGTTCGGCGGCGTGCATTGTTTCGGAATGTGCGGCGGTATTGTCGGAGCGCTGAGCCTCGGTTTGCCGGAGTACGTGCGCCGCGAACCGATGGCCGCGTTACCTTATTTGCTCGCGTACAACACGGCGCGCATTCTGAGCTATACCATCGCCGGCGCGTTGATCGGGGGCATCGGCGCGCTGGCCACGAATCTGATGGCGCTGCACCATGCCCGCTTGTTGTTGCAACTCGTGGCCGGCGCATTTCTGCTCGCGCTAGGTCTTTATCTGGGTGGTTGGTGGCGCGGATTGGCGCGCATCGAGCAAGCGGGAAACAGGATTTGGCGGCATCTGGAACCGCTTGGCAGGCGCTTTTTGCCGATACGTACGGTGCCACAGGCCTTCGGCATGGGTTTGGTTTGGGGCTGGTTGCCCTGTGGATTGGTGTATTCGGTCTTGATCTGGGCGGTGAGCGCGGGCAGCGCAGAGCGCGGTGCATTGCTGATGTTGAGCTTCGGGCTCGGCACCTTGCCGGTGATGTTGGCGATGGGATTCTCGGCTGCCGCGATCAGCACCTGGTTACGCAATCCGTTTGCCAGGGGCTTGGCCGGAGCCGCGGTCGCGGCTTACGGCGTCTATTTGTGCGCAGTGGCCGTTGCCGGCTATCTGGCGCTCAGCGTACCGCGCGGATAAGCGGCGATCGCTCGGCGATTTCCGGCCCCGGACGTCCGAGGTAGAATCCCTGCGCCATGTCTACTTTCAGCTCCTGCAGCAGCTGTACCACTTCTCCGCGCTCGATGCATTCGGCGACGGTGATGATTCCCAAACCGCGCGCCAGGTCGGCGATGGTTCGCACGAATATGGCGTCCGACTCGTCGTTGTCCATGTTGCGTACGAAACTACCGTCGATTTTCACGTAATCGACTGGCAGGTGCTTGAGGTAGTAGAACGAGGAAAAGCCGATCCCGAAGTCGTCCAGCGCGAACTGACAGCCGATTTGACGCAGCGATTCGATGAACACCTGCGCTTCGGCCAGGTTTTCCACCGCAGCGGTTTCGGTAACCTCGAAAATGATACAGTTCGGATCGGCGTGATGCTCCGCCAGGGCGCGTTTCACCAGATCGAGGATCTCATTGCTGCCGAAATGGCGGCCGGAGAGATTCACGGCCATGCGGATCGGAGCGCCTGCCCGCTGGCTCTCGCCCTGGGTCCGTATGGCCTTGTTCAACACCCAGTGGTCGATTTCCCGAATCATGCCGAAACGCTCGGCCACTTCCAGGAACGCGCCGGGGGTGAGCAGTGAGCCGTCTTCGTCAATCATGCGCAGCAGCACTTCATGATGGCTCACCTCGCCGCTGCGCAGGTCGATGACCGGTTGGTAGTACAGCGTGAATCGATCGTGATCGAGCGCGTGCTGGATGCGCTCTTCCCAATGGATCTTGGCGTGCATGCGCGCCAGACCGCTGTCTTCATCGCTGAACAGATGAAACTGGTTGCGCCCTTTTTCCTTCGCTGCGTACATGGCAGCGTCAGCCTTGGCGAGTAGGTCTCCGGCGCTGGCGCCGTGATCGGGCAGTATGGCGATCCCGATACTGGCACTGATCCGGGCAAACTGACTGCCCAGCACCGGCAATTCGGCTTCTTTCAGATGCGCCAGCAATGCGTCGGCGACCTGTTTCGCCTGGTCGGCGCTTGCCTGCGGCAGCAATATTCCGAACTCATCGCCGCCCAGCCTTCCGAGCAGATCCGTTTGGCGCAAGTTGGTATTGAGGCGTTGGGCGATCTGAATCAGGAAGTCGTCGCCCTGTTGGTGTCCGAACGAGTCGTTGATGTACTTGAACTGGTCCAGGTCCAGGAACAAGAGCGCACCCTGGTGCTGATAGCGGCGGGCGTAGGCAATATGGTGTTCGACTTCTTCCTGAAATCTGCGGCGGTTGATCAAGCCGGTCAATGGATCATGGTCCGCCAGGTACAAAATTCGTTCCTCGGCGTTCTTCTCAACGGTGACATCCAGGGTCAGGCCGCGCAGTGTGAGTTGGCCGTCCGCATCCGCTTCGCAGCTGCACAAATCCCGAACCCAAACGCTGCGCCCGGTACTGTGGAACATGCGATAGTCGAGCGAGAAGGAGCCCGTTTGTACGGCGTGGTTTTCATACTCGCGCAATACCCAGTTGGAGTCGTCCGGGTGGATATGCTTGGTACGGAATTGCGGGTCCAGCCAGGCCGACACCGGAAAACCCAGCATTGCTTCGGCTTCGCGGCTGACATAGGTATAGCGGCCGGTCACTGGGCTGGCCTCCCATATGACCGCGTCGATACTGTTGAGCAACGTATCGAGGTGGCGTTTCTCCCGATCCACGGCGGCATGTTCGCGGTTCAGTGCGGCCTGGGTGCACTCCAGATGTACGGCCAGATTGTTGAAAGCGCGGGCCAGGTCTCCGATCTCGTCTTTGGACTGAATATCGATGCGGTGCTCGAATTCGCCGTCCCGGAGCGCCCGGGCGCCGATCTCCAGACGCCGCAGGTGGCGGGTCAGAACCAGTCCCAGCAGTACCGTTGCGGTAACGGTAAGCAGCAGTTCGACGGCGGCGATGATGGTATTCTGCCAGCGGGTCTGGCGAGTCAAATCCTCCACGCCGGCCACCGAGTAGCCGGCTCGAAGTTCGCCCAAATTCTGCCCGGCCACCGAAATGCCGCGCACCACGTCGAAAACGCCATCTTCGGTCGCTTCGCGATAGCTATGGTCGTAGTGATGGCTGGCGCCGAACGCGGGGGGCGAACCGATGGCAGCCAGTTGTTTGCCGTGGCGGTCGTAGACGGCCGCGTAGGCGAGATTGTGCTTGTCGCGCAGCAGGTTCAGCACGTCCTGCAGCAGGGCCCGATCTTGGGCCGCCAAGCCCGGCGCGAGGGAATTTGCGAGCAGCAGGCTTTGCTCGTGGGTCGATTGCTCCAGTAGCGCGGCGTGACTCGAGCTGATCAAGCGCACGCTGTTCCATACCAGGATGCTGAGCATCAGCGCCTCGATCAGCACGACACCGAAGATCAAACGGCTGGAGAGTCGTGTCCGGATCACGGCCGCGCTTCCGGCAGCTGCGCAACTTGCGCCGCATACACGCGCATGGATTCGAAGTCCCGGCTATCGGCGCGCCGGTAGCCGGACCAGGCGATGCGCTGCAGCGTCGCGCGGCCGGCGGCGCTGTCGGTCATTCCGACGAGAAGGCCGGTCAGCTGTTCGCGCAGGGCCGGTGGCAGATCGGCCGCCATGAGTATGCCCATTGCCGGGAACGATTCGCTACGCGCGATTTCCCGCAGCCCGTCGTGTGCCAATCGGGCGGGATCGACAATGCTGGTTACCACCATAGCGGCGTCGACCTCACCTGCTCCGACGGCCCTGTAGGCGGCGTTATGGCTCGGGTAGGTGTGAAATTCAGGGTGGTTGTCGCCAGTCGCTTGGCGGATGAACTCTGTGCCGATCCAGGTGACGATCGCTTGGCTCGGCGGCGTTGCGATCCGCTGTCCCGCCAATTGCGCGGGATTGCGGATCGCACTCCCGGAGGGGACGAGGACTACCGCTGCCAGGCGTTCGATATCGGTAGCCTGCAGCTGGTACGCACCGTCGCGAAGTGCCGGCAGGACGAAATGCGGGGCCGTGAAGACGATGTCGTAGCGACGCTGCGCGGTGCGGCGTACGTATTTAGGGTAGTCGCGGGCGGTCTCCAAAAGCACCTGGCGGCCGGTTGCCTCGCTGAGATAATCGCGCAGCGGCGCGAAACGCTTGAACAGCGCAATGGGACTCATGAACGGCAGGATGCCGAGCGTCAAAGGACGCGATTCGGCTGGTTGGGGCGTGGCAGACGTTGTTGCGAATGCCTGCGGCATGCACAACAAGGCCATACAAAAAGCTATCCAGCGGCGTTGCCACCCGTTTACGCCCTGCAACATATCGAATACGTCCCCGACTCACTACGCGGTTTAACCCTGTATCGGTCGGCGGCCCGTGGAGTTTAGGATTTTTTTTGTGGGACAATGCGTTAACTCAGTAAGTGTATTCCGGTCAACGAACAAAAAACTGCTCGCCGAAGTTCAATTCCAGGGTACGGGAAGCGCCCTCTGGTCTGATCTTGACGTGGAAATTGAGCACTTCTTCGTTTTCGACACCCAGCTCGCCGATGTAGTAGACCGCCTCGCCGTCTTCGATTGAGCGCATGGCGACCTGACGCTGTTGGCCGTTGAGGTTGGTGGCCGTCACTTCGATTTCGGCGCGTACGGCTTGATTCTGGGGCTTGTCGGTTTTCTTCTGCACAGCAATATTGAGCATCGCCCGGCTGTTGCTGCGCTGTATGTCGTATTCCCGCGCGACTTGGGCAGAAAGGAATGACGTGTTGATGGTGTTGTAATGGACGATGTAATCGCCAAACTGCTTGAACTGCTCTGCGTGGGCGCTGATCGGCAGCAGGAACATCACGGTCACGATAAAAGCAAGTGCGCGCACGATCCTGTTGGACATGGAGGCCTCCTAGATTCGTTGCTTTTGCAACTACTATAGACCAGATTTCGCGACGTCACGTTCGGCGGAATGGACCGGGAGTTTCCTGTGATTTCCGTTCAGGCCGCGCTCGAGGCGCTTTCCCTCGGTAGGGGGCGCAATAAGCGCTGTCGAATGCCGGTGAGCTTCTCGAGCTTCCTTTCCAGCGTCTCCTGTTCCTGTTGCAATTCATTGATCTTACTATCCAACGTATCGCGGGATTCATTGATTTTACGCAATGTCTTCAGGCGCCGCTCCATCATGTCGCGGTGTTCCTTGATTTGCGCCATCAACGGATTCATCACGTCTTTGAGCCAAGTCTCCGCTTCCTGGTTGGCTTTGAAAAACGTGTTACGCGCCTGACTTACCAGGCTGATGAAAAATTTCTTCACGACAAAACTTTGTTCGGTCATGGTCGTGACCGGGCTGTTGCGGAACGCTTCCGCCTCATCGGAGAGCGCTTCCATTTGAGCGGTGAATTCCTTCACTGAAAACGTACGCGGCTGAATGGCGGGCAGCCCATGCTCGACGTGAAATTTCTTGTAGATCGCCATGACCAGCCGCCGGCATTGCTCGGCTTGGTCTACGGACTGTTCCATGGCCTCGCGTGCACCCTCGAAGAAGGTTTTCATGCCGCGCTTCAAGCCGTTGGTGGTCCAGCTGCCGAGCATGGACTTGCGGGTGTCAGAGATCAGCCGATCAATGGCCTCCAGACTCAACGTTTCCAGCAGATTGGCGGCCTGGCGTTGCAGTAATCTGCGGCTGGACTGGAAGCTTTCCACGTTCTTCTGGTACGTGGTTTGCTCTTCGCGCGTCTTTTTCATCAGATGCAGTATGACGTCGGCATTTTTGCCGCTCAGATTGCGCAGTTCCTTGAGTTGCGCGACGGCGTGCTCGCGGCGGGTGCGCAGGAGTCCGAGTTCGTCTTCCAGCAATGCGCCCAAATCGCCAACGATGTTGTCGCGCAAAATGGATTCGCGCGCCGGGACGACCGTCTTGCAGAGATATTCTTCCAGCGCGCCAAGCTGGCTTCGGGCAAGCAGTCCCTCGTCCGAACGAATCTTGGCCAACAGTCCCTTTTGCGCCGAAACTGGAAAGATATTGTCCTTTTCGACACCCAAAAGGGTCGCGGTCTTGCGTACCTGGGATTCGATGCTGGAGTTGATCACCGCGTCGCTGCGCAGCTCGTCCCAGAGGGTGTCGACCTTGTTCAATACCACCGCCACGCCCTTTTGCCGGCGACTGCGTCGGGCGCCGTCGATGTGGAACTGCCACACGTCCAGGTCACTACGGGTCACGCCGGTATCGGCGGCGAGTACGAACAGTACCGCCTGGGCCGAGGGCAACATGTTCATGGTGAGTTCGGGCTCACTGCCCAGGGCGTTGAGCCCCGGTGTGTCGAGGATCACCAGGCCGCGCTTGAGCAGCGGATGCGGGAAACTGATCAACGCGTGGCGCCACATGGGGATTTCCACCTCTTCGGGCGGTTGTTCGTGATGCCCATGGTGGTCGGCGCTGTATAGGCCGAGTCGTTCGGCTTCCGCCACCGGCACGGTCTTGGTCCGAACCACTTCCCGCAGCGCCTGCTCCATTTGATCCGGCGATTCCAGGTCCAACGGAATATTGGTCCAGTACACCGGATCATGTTTGAACTCGGCGATGGTGGACTCGTCCTGTCGGGTCTCGATCGGCAGCAACCGCACATAGGCCTGTTCGGCGGCACGGTCATAAAAGAGCTCGGTCGGGCACATGGTGGTGCGTCCGGCTTCCGAGGGCAGTAGACGTCGCTGAAAATCGGCGAAAAAGATCGCATTGATCAGCTCGGTCTTACCGCGGGAGAACTCGGCAACGAAGGCAATGTTCAAACGATCGTTCTTGAGCGATTCGATCGCTTCGTAGATGCGAAGGGAATGCTCGGCGTCGTCCTGGCGTGTCTCATCCAGCCATCCCTGAAACTCGCTAATCGCGCCGATCAGGTCTGCTTTCCAGTCGTCGAAAGCCTCGATTTCGCCTTGGAGCTGAGTTTCCGCATGCATAATCTTTATCGCCTTTCCGGCTGTTCATATCCCCGCGTGTAACGACCGTATCGACGCAGCTCTATAAAGCTTTAGGGTCACGGGTACGAACGGTGCAAGTTCAACGCTCAGTCGGGCGGGGTATATCGCGCACTGGAAGCATGGCGAGAATGGGAGGCCTCAAGCTGTGAAATCGGTCACACTATGTTGAGCAATTGCGCCGGGACGCGGACGGGCTTCTCGATCCGGAAGCGTTTTTCGCGGCTGCCGGCCCCGGTTTCGAGTGTTACACGGGACTTTGCGACGCCGAACGCGCGGGCCAACAACGCGATGAGATGTTGATTGCCTTTGCCGTCCACCGGTGTCGCGGTAATTCTCACTTTCAGCAATCCGCCGTGAACGCCGACGATCTCGTCTTGGCTCGCCTTCGGTTGCACGCGTAGGCGTAAGATCAGGTCCTCGCCATCCCAGCGCAGCGGCGAGTCCGCGGAGTTCACGGGGACAAAGGACTGAGCAGCATGGCCTGCACATAGGGCACCGCCATGCGCACTAGATACAGCACCAACAACGCGATCATGGGGCTGAGGTCGATGCCGGACACCGGCGGCAGCAGGCTGCGAAACGGGCGCAATATCGGGCTCGTCAATTGATAAAGGACAACGGTGAACGGATTGTACGAGGCCGATTGAATCCAGCTCAGCACGGCCTGGATGATAATTGCGACGATAAAAATCATCAGCGCCGTGGAGACCAGTTCGCCCAACGCCAGCACCAGCAGAATCCACGCATTCAATGTTTCGCCGAGAATACTGTGGATCAGCACCAGTTCCAACAGCTGTAGGGCCAGCAGCAACACCAGCGCGGCCACATCGATGCCGCCGACGCCGGGAATGATGCGCCGCAGCGGGCGCAGCGCCGGGGTGGTCAAACGCACGACGAACTGGGACATCGGATTGTAGAAATCGGCGCGTACCGCCTGCAGCAGAAACCGTAACATTACCAACAGGATGTAAAAATTGAACAAGACGCCGATCAAAAATACGCCGGCGTTCGCAAAATAACCGTTCATTCGTCCCCCAAAGCGTCGCCCAATTCCACTGCACGCTGCTGCGCTGCTGCCATTGCCTTCGCGATCACATCCCGTAAGCCGGCTTGTTCGAGCACCGCCAACGCTCGCTCGGTGGTGCCGCCGGGTGAGGTTACCTGGGCCCGCAACGCCGCTGGACTATCGCTGCTTTCCAGCGCCACCTTGGCGGCACCGAGTGCGGTTTGCAGGGTCAGCAGGCGGGCGTGTTCGACACTGATACCCAATTCCTGCCCGGCCCGTTCCATTGCTTCCATGACCAGGAAAAAGTACGCGGGCCCGCTGCCGGACAGTGCCGTGATCGCGTCGAGAAGACTTTCTTGCTCCACCCACAGGGTCAAGCCGACGGCGCGTAAAATCGTCTCGGCGAGCTCGCGTTGACGTTCGTCCACGTGCGCGTTGGCGAACAGTCCGGTGGCGCCGGTCTGCACCAGCGCCGGCGTATTGGGCATGGTCCGGACCACGGCGATCCCGCCGCCCAGCCAGCGGCAAATGTCGGGCTCGCGGACGCCGGCGGCGATGGATACCACCAGGGCGCGGGATTTCTGCACGCTGGCGGAGATTTCCCGGGCCACCGTTTTGACCGCCTGCGGTTTGACTGCCAGCACGACTACGTCGGCGTCCTTGCAGGCGCGGGCATTATCGCTGCCGGATCGAATGCCGAAGCGATCTGCCAGATTCTGGCAGCGCTTGCTGTCCGGGTCTGCGACTTGAATCCGGTGCGGGTCCCAGCCGTCGGCCACCAAGCCGCCGACCAGGCTGGCGGCCATGTTCCCGCCGCCGATGAAAGTGATTCGCGTATTGTTCATGGCGCACGCCGTTGCGAAAGTGGGGCTCAGTCTATCGCAACGGCTGCTAAAACCAAATGCGCGGAACTCAGTGGCCGCGGGCCGTTTGGCGTTCGCCAAAGATGGCAGTGCCGATCCGTACCATCGTGGCGCCTTCCGCGATCGCCGCTTCGAAATCGCCGCTCATGCCCATGGACAAAGTGTCGAGTTCGAAGCCGGTGGCGCGCAACTCGTCGCGCGCGGCCCGTAAGGCCCGGAACGGTAGTCGCTGCTCCTCGAACCGCTCGGAGGGCGCAGGGATGGTCATGAGGCCACGCAAACGCAGTCCGGGCAACGAGGCGATTTGCTGGGCGAGTTGCGGCAATCGATCCAGGGCGACGCCGGACTTGGTGGCTTCGCCGCTGGTGTTGACCTGTATGCACACTTGCAGCGGCCCCAGGGCTGGCGGACGCTGCGCGCTCAAGCGCTCGGCCACCTTGATTCGGTCG
Organism: uncultured Gammaproteobacteria bacterium; assembly: GCA_963773585.1. Classification (GTDB taxonomy): domain Bacteria; phylum Pseudomonadota; class Gammaproteobacteria; order JASBUN01; family JASBUN01; genus CAVXJN01. Next base: position 151,991 of record CAVZBR010000004.1, on the reverse strand, counting down.
ATTCCGTGAACCCAGTCAAAGTGCAGGGCGATGTCTTTTGTTTTATTGGACTGGATGGGGCCGATGAAATGCCACTGCAGTCGCAGATCTTGCAGCGCGTGCATCTTGGCAAGTGCTTCCTGGACATAGCTTTCGCCGAAGATTCGCTGGCCGGCCTCGTATGCGGCGCGCACGGCTTCAGCCGGGTGCCTTTTGCTGACCGCCACCAGGGTCAGCGAAGCAGGATCGCGTCCGGCCGTCCGGGCGGCACTTTCGAGGCGGGCGCGGACTTGTTGCAAATGGGCGTGGATATCGGACATGGTTTGGGTCAAATCGCCCGGCTATACTGATTCGGCAGGCCTCGTGTGCTAAAGAAAGTGCTCGAGCACGCGATATAAAGCATACGTACCAGCCGGCCTGTGTTTCAACTGCGTTAGGAATTTTCTACATGGATATCGCGGAACTGCTCGCTTTTGCAGTCAAGAACAACGCCTCCGATTTGCATCTGTCCTCCGGTCTGCCGCCGATGATTCGCGTGGATGGCGACATTCGCCGCATCAACGTCGCGGCCCTTGATCACAAGACCGTTCATGGTCTGATCTACGACATCATGAACGACAAGCAGCGGAAGGATTTCGAAGAATTCTTCGAAACCGATTTTTCGTTCGAAATTCCCGGCTTGGCCAGGTTTCGCGTCAACGCGTTCAACCAGAACCGCGGCGCGGGCGCCGTATTCCGGACCATTCCGTCGAACATTTTGAGCCTGGAGGATCTGGGTTGCCCGCCGGTGTTCCAGGAAATGGCCAAGAACCCGCGCGGCTTGATCCTGGTGACCGGACCTACCGGTTCCGGCAAGTCGACGACGCTGGCGGCGATCATGAACCATCTGAACGAAAACAGCTTCGCTCACATCCTCACCATTGAAGACCCCATCGAGTTCGTGCACCAAAGCAAGAAGTGTCTGGTCAACCAGCGCGAAGTGCACCGTGACACGCTTGGGTTTTCCGAAGCACTACGTTCCGCGCTGCGTGAAGATCCGGATATCATTCTGGTGGGCGAAATGCGTGACCTGGAAACCATTCGCCTGGCACTCACGGCGGCGGAAACCGGCCACTTGGTGTTCGGCACACTGCATACCAGTTCCGCGGCCAAAACCATCGACCGCGTCATCGACGTTTTTCCGGCCGGCGAAAAGCAGATGGTGCGCTCCATGCTGTCCGAATCGTTGCGCGGCGTGATTTCCCAGAGCCTGCTCAAGCGGGTCGGTGGCGGACGTACTGCGGCGTGGGAGATTATGATCGGCACGCCGGCGATTCGTAACCTGATTCGCGAAGACAAGGTCGCGCAAATGTATTCGGCTATTCAAACCGGGCAGGGCCAGGGTATGCAGACGCTGGACCAGCATTTGCAGCAATTGGTCGCAAAAGGCATGGTCAGCAAACAGGATGCGCTGACCCGCGCACAAAACAAAGATATGTTCCGATAAGCGCACCAGCGCGCGAGGACGCACGAGATGGACTTCCAATCATTATTGAAGTTGATGGTCAGCAAGAAAGCCTCGGACCTGTTTATCACTGCGGGGATGCCGCCGTCGATCAAGGTCAACGGCAAGCTCAAGCCGGTGTCGCAAACCACGCTGACTCCGGATCAGGCGCGGGACATCGTGTATAGCGTCATGAACGACCATCAGCGCTCGGAATTCGAGCGTACCAACGAGTGCAATTTCGCCATCAGTGCGACGGGCATCGGCCGCTTCCGCGCCAGCGCGTTCGTGCAGCGCAATTTCGCCGGCATGGTGCTACGGCGAATCGAAACCCGCATCCCGACGCTGGACGAATTGACCCTGCCGCCGATCCTCAAGAATCTGGCCATGGTGAAGCGTGGCCTGGTGCTGTTCGTGGGCGCCACCGGCACGGGTAAGTCGACGTCGTTGGCGGCCATGATCGGCTACCGCAATCAGAACAGCAGCGGTCACATCATTACCATCGAAGACCCGATCGAATTCGTGCACCAGCACTCCGGTTGTATCGTCACGCAGCGCGAAGTGGGCATCGATACCAGCGACTACGGCACCGCGCTGAAGAACACCTTGCGCCAAGCGCCGGACGTGATCCTGATCGGTGAAGTGCGAGCCCGCGAAACCATGGAATACGCGATTGCGTTCGCCGAAACCGGGCACCTGTGTTTGTGCACCCTCCACGCCAACAATGCCAACCAGGCGTTGGATCGGATCATCAACTTCTTCCCCGAGGATCGACGCGACCAACTGTTCATGGATCTTTCGTTGAATCTCAAGGCGATCGTCGCGCAGCAGCTTCTGCCGCGGGCAGACGGCAAGGGTCGAAAGGTTTGCGTGGAGGTTCTGGTCAATACGCCGTTGGCTGCCGACCTGATCCGCAAGGCGGAAGTGCATAAGCTCAAGGAACTGATGAAGCGATCGTCGCAGCAAGGCATGCGGACTTTCGACCAAGCCTTGTACGAACTGTACAGCGCCGGCGACATCAGCTACGAAGACGCGCTGCAATACGCCGACTCGGCGAACGAAGTGCGACTGATGATCAAACTGGGCAACGGCGATCCGGAAAAATTCAGCGAAGCCATGGACGGCGTGTCGCTGATCGACGAGAAATCCGGCTGACCAACGACGTTGCGTCCGGCCTTCGGCCTTGACGCAACCTACCGGAACGTGACCCCACCCCGTAGGATGGGTCAAGCGCGCAGCGCGGACCCATCGTAGCGCGGACCGATGAGACATCCCACTAACGTATGACGTTGCGTCCGGCCTCCGGCCTTGACGCAACCTACCGGACGCGACCCCACCCCGTAGGATGGGTCAAGCGCGCAGCGCGGACCCATCGTAGCGCGGACCGATGAGGCATCCCACTAACGTATGACGTTGCGTCCGGCCTCCGGCCTTGACGCAACCTACCGGACGCGACCCCACCCCATAGGATGGGTCAAGCGCGCAGCGCGGACCCATCGTATCGCGGGCCGGCGAGAAATCCCGCGAACCAACGACGTTACGTCCGGCCTCCGGCCTTGACGCAACCTACGGGCCGTGACCCACCCCGTAGGATGGGTCAAGCGCGCAGCGCGGACCCATCGTAGCCCCGAAGGCATCCGCCATGCGGCGGGCAAATAGCCCGCCTATCGTGTGCGGTGACGAAAACCGTTACGTCCGGCCTCCGGCCTTGACGCAACCTGCGGCCGCGACCCCACCCCGTAGGATGGGTCAAGCGCGCAGCGCGGACCCATCGTAGCCCCGAAGGCATCTGCCATGCGGCGGGCAAATAGCCCGCCTATCGTGTGCGGTGACGAAAACCGTTACGTCCGGCCTCTGGCCTTGACGCAACCTACGGGCCGTGACCCACCCCGTAGGATGGGTCAAGCGCGCAGCGCGGACCCATCGTAGCCCCGAAGGCATCTGCCATGCGGCGGGCAAATAGCCCGCCTATCGTGTGCGGTGACGAAAACCGTTACGTCCGGCCTCTGGCCTTGACGCCACCTACCGGACCGTGACCCGCCCCGTAGGATGGGTCAAGCGCGCAGCGCGGACCCATCGTATCCCTGACGGCATCCGGGACGCGGCGGGCAAATAGCCCGCCTATCGTGTGCGGTGACGAAAACCGTTACGTCCGGCCTCTGGCCTTGACGCCACCTACCGGACCGTGACCCACCCCGTAGGATGGGTCAAGCGCGCAGCGCGGACCCATCGTAGCCCCGAAGGCATCTGCCATGCGGCGGGCAAATAGCCCGCCTATCGTGTGCGGTGACGAAAACCGTTACGTCCGGCCTCCGGCCTTGACGCAACCTACGCGCCGTGACCCACCCCGTAGGATGGGTCAAGCGCGCAGCGCGGACCCATCGTATCTCTGACGGCATCCGGGACGCGGCGGGCAAATAGCCCGCCCATCGTGTGCGGTCACGAAAACCGTTGCGTCCGGCCTTCGGCCTTGACGCAACCTACGCCGGAAACACCGCCGCGGCGTCGAACACGGGCCCGTCCACGCACACCCGCTTCATTGCCGGCCCCGCAGGGGTTTGCACCTGCACCGTGCAGCCGGCGCAGCCACCCACCGCACACGCCATGAACTCCTCCAGTGACACCTGGCAGGGCAGTTCGTATTCCCGCGCCAGGCGCGCTACCGCTTCCAGCATCGGGTGCGGTCCACAGGAAAATATCTCCACTTCGGCTCGCGCTTGTGCATCCAGGCTGTCGAGCCACGCCCGCGCAAGGTCGGTTACGTAGCCCTGATGACAACCGGCGAAGTCCTGCAGGCTGGTAAGGCGGTTGGGAATGCCCCAATCGTCCAGCAGCGGCATCGCCGCGATGACGTGCTCTGGCATGCCCGGCACGACGATCTGCGACGGCCGGGCGTGGAACGGAAACGGAACTTCCGAGCCCATCAGTACCAGGGGCTTCATGGCTTCGTGGTGTTGCCGCAGATGTTCCGCCAGGAACACCATCGGCGGGATGCCGACGCCGCCGCCGATCAGCAATGGACGCGGGCGTGCCGGGTGCACTTCGAATGGCTTGCCGATGGGCCCGAGTACGCTCAGTTGTTCGCCGACAGTGCGCTGCGCCAGCAACGCCGTGCCCTGACCCACCGCCTTGTAGAGCAGATCGATCCAACCTTCGCGTGCCGCGGCTCGCATGATCGATAAAGGTCGACGCATCGGCAACTGCGGTGCGCATCGAATATGTACAAAGCTGCCGGGCAGTGCGGCCGCGGCACAGCGTGGTGCGCGCAGCCGCAGCACGAATTGCCGGGCCGGATATTCGTGGTGCGCAAGCACTTCGGCTTCTTCCAGGTAAATCGTGTCGCGATGGGTTTTGGGCATTGCAGTCGAATTCGGTTCAGTTACGGCGATCGAATACCAGGCGACCGCCGAGCAGCGTGCAGGTAACGCGACCGTGCATCTCCCAATCCATAAATGGCGTATTGCGCCCGAGGCTGCGCATTTCCGACGGCGTCAGTCGCCAGCGCGCACCAGGGTCGAATACACATACATCGGCGGCTGCGCCCGGACGCAAGGTGCCGGCGTCGATGCCCAGGATGCTGGCCGGGCCATGGGTAAGCCGAGCGATCGCATCGTTCAGATTTAGCGGCCCGTCCTCGACCAGGCGCAGCGTAAGACCCAACAGGCTGTCGAGCCCGGATACACCCGGTTCGGTGGAGCAGAAGGGTGCCAGCTTGGCATCGGCCTCGTGGGGTTGGTGATCGGAGCAGATGGCACCGATGACGCCACGGACCACGCCGTCGGTGAGCCCTTCCAGGTCCCGGTAGGTGCGCAAGGGCGGCAGCACATGACAGTGGCTGTCAAAGTGATCGACGTCCGCTTCGGTGAGAAACAGATGATGGATCGCGACATCGGCGCTCACCGGCAAGCCGTCGAAGCGCGCCCGCGCCACCATGCGCACCGCGGTAGCCGTGGACAGGCGGCAGAAGTGCGCCCGTACCCCGGTTTGCTGCACCAGTGCCAGGTCGCGGGCGACGGCGACCGTTTCGGCGGCTTCGGGTATGCCGGGTAGACCGAGGCGGGTCGATATCGCACCCTCGTGGGCACAGCCGTGATCGCTCAGCCAAGGATCTCTTGGAATCAGAAATACGGTCAGATCCTGGGTGGCGGCGTACTCCATGGCGCGGCGCATGATCTGGCTGTTGGCAATGGGACCAACGTTGCTGACGCCAACGCAGCCGGCGTCGCGTAGTTCCGCCATTTCCGAAAGCTTCTCGCCACCGAGGCCGAAGGTGAGTGCGCCAAGCGGTACCAGGCGGGCCCAGCCGGCGGCCTCGGCGCGTTGGCGGACCAGTTGCGCGACAGCCGGCGTGTCGATGATCGGATTGGTGTCGGGCGGACAGCAAAGCGTGGTGATACCCGCGGCGGCTGCGGCCGCGGTTTCCGACGCGATGGTGGATTTATGTTCATTGCCCGGTTCCCGGGTTCGCACACATAGATCCACCAGGCCCGGACACACCACCTGACCCCTGGCATCGATCTCTTGATCAGCGGAAAAGCCTTCCGGGACATCGCCGAGGGCGGCAATGCGGCCATCGACGATGAACAGGTCTTGTTCGCTGTCGACGCCGTTGGCGGGATCGAGCACGCGACCGCCGCGAATGCGCAAACGCATTATTGCTCCTCCAGAACTTCGGGCGCGCGGCTCCGCATCGCCATGGACATCACCGCCATGCGGATGGCAATGCCGTGGGACACCTGCTGCAAAATCACCGAGCGAGGGCCGTCCGCCACTTGCGAATCCATTTCCACGCCGCGATTGATAGGGCCGGGATGCATGACGATGGCGTCTTCGTCGGCGTGACGCAGCTTTTCCTCGGTCAGTCCGTAGCGGCGGAAATATTCGTGCTCGCTCGGCAGCAAGGCGCCCTCCATACGCTCGCGCTGCAATCTCAGCATCATGATTACATCGACGTCGCGAATGCCGGACGCCAGTTCGGTATGGACCTGCACCCCGAGCTGCTCGACTTCCGCAGGCAGCAGGGTGCGCGGCGCTACCACACGGACTTCCTTGGCGCCGAGGATGTTCAAAGCGTGAATCTGCGAGCGAGCCACCCGCGAATGCATGATGTCGCCAACGATCGCCACCCGTAGATTGGCGAACTCGCCCTTGTGGCGGCGGATGGTGAACATGTCCAGCATGCCCTGAGTGGGATGCGCATGTCGGCCGTCGCCGGCATTGATGATGGCGACGTGGGGCAGTACGTGGCGGGCGATGAAATGGGCCGCGCCGCTGTCGTTGTGGCGCACCACGAACATGTCCACGTGCATGGCTTCGAGGTTGCGCATGGTATCGAGCAGTGTCTCGCCCTTGGTGGTACTGGATGCGTCCAAGTTGATATTCAGTACGTCGGCCGACAGCCGCTTGGCCGCCAGTTCGAACGTGGTTCGCGTACGGGTGCTGGGTTCGAAGAACAAGTTGACGATGGTCTTGCCGCGCAGCAGTGGAACTTTTTTGATGGTCTGCTCCGGGACACCGGCAAAGGATTCCGCCGCATCGAGGATGTCCACCAGAATTTCCCGGCTCAAACCTTCGATGGACAGGAAGTGCCGGAGCCTGCCGTTGTCGTCGACTTGCAGATTCACGCCCGCCCCCCGGGTTGCGTGGTGTCTTGAATGCTCAGTGACAGCGGCTCTGGGCCAGTCAGTTTCACTTCCTGGCCCGGCTGCAGTTCCAGGTGCTGTCCGACCACGTTGGCTTGGACCGGCAATTCGCGACCCCCGCGGTCCACCAGCGTTGCGAGCATGATCGACGCAGGCCGGCCGTAGTCGAAGATTTCGTTCATGGCGGCGCGCACGGTGCGCCCCGTATAGAGCACGTCGTCCACCAGGATGATATGCCGGGCGTCGACGCTGAACGGCAGATCCGACGGCTTGACCTGCGGATTCATGCCGATTCTGGTGAAGTCATCCCGATAAAAGGAGATGTCGAGGCTGCCGAGCTTGGAGCTCAAGCCCAGTGCACGATGCAGGGCCTTTGCGACCCATACCCCCCCGGTATGGATGCCGATCACCAGTGGGTCGTGGATGTTGCGTTCGGCGATTTCCCTTCGCAGTGCTTCCGCCATCCGGGCGATCAGCGCTTGGGGATCCGGTTCAGCGGTCACTGGCAGTTCTCCTGCTGGCGTAGCCAGTCTTGCAAGATGACGCGAGCGGCGACCTGATCGATCAGCCCTCCGCGCGAGCGATGGCCTACGGCACGTTCGTGTGCCGTCTGCTCGCGTGCTTCCCGGGAGCTGAGGCGTTCGTCCACTTCGTGCACCGGCAAGCCGTAGCGGCCATGGAGTTGTCGGCCGAACCGTCGAGCTGCGTGGGTCAGGTCGTGTTCGCGGCCGTCCATATGATACGGCACACCGATGACCAGCGCATCCGGTCGCCATTCATCGATGAGGCGGCCGATGGCCCGCCAGTCGGGCTGCTGATTCGGGCAGGGGAGCGTGACCAACTCCCGTGCCACGCACGTGACTTCTTGCCCGATGGCAACGCCGATCTTTTTTTGGCCGTAGTCGAATCCGAGCAGGGTGCGCTGCAAATCGGCAGCCATTTTATGCGTGACCTGCGTCCCCGGAGAGCAGATTCAGATCGACACCCAGCAACGCCGCCGCTTCTTCCCAGCGCTTTTCCACGGGCGTTCGAAACAGGATACGTTCGTCCGCGGGACCGCTGAGCCAGGCATTGTCCGCCAGTTCCTGCTCCAACTGCCCGGCGCCCCAGCCTGCATAACCCAACGCAATGAGGCTTTCCACCGGTCCTTCGCCCCGGGCCATTGCGGTCAGAACGTCGCGCGAAGTGGTCAGGCCGATATCGTCTGTGATCAACAGGGTCGAATCCCATTGCGTGGCCGGCCGGTGCAACACGAAGCCGCGCTCCTGCTGCACCGGACCGCCCATGTAAACGGTGCGTTCGGCCAGCGTGTCGGCGCGGGTTTCGATTTCCATGTGATCGAGAATTTCGCCCAGGCGCACTTCGAGCGGGCGATTGATCACGATGCCAAGGGCGCCTTCCTCGGTGTGTTCGCAGATGTAGGTGACGGTGTGAAAGAAGTTCGGATCCGCCAGCTGCGGCATGGCGATCAAGAAGTGGTTGGTCAGATCTGTGGCGCTCATGGGGCTAGTATCCGGCGGCGATGGTTGGCGATCAAGCCGCCCGCGGCGGTCATGGGTGCATTGCCAACCGATAATGCGTGAATTTCAGATGGGATTCCGCTTTTCGTTTATTGCCCAACAAGTTGGTCCTGGGTGGTGAATCGCCAGCGCCGCCGGATGCGCAACTCCTTGTCGCCATCCAGCACGTTGGCGGGTACCGCCGGGAACGGTGCCGCCAGGCGCACGATGCGACGCGCGGCTTCATCCAGCACCTCGTGCCCGGATGAGCGCAGCAGATCGATGCTCACCAGGCTGCCGTCGGCATTCAACGTGACTTCCAACTCCAGTTCGCCGGAAAGGTTGCGGCGCCGCGCTTCGTCGGGATAGTTCAACGCGCCGATCTTTTCGACTTTGTCGATCCATGCGTGCAAGTACGCCGCGTCCTCGACTTTGCGGGTATTGGCGGTCAGCACTTTGCTGTTGCTATGGGAATAGAGCTGTTTCGAGGATTCCACCCGTGCTTCCAAGCGCGCGATTTCGCGGCTGCGTTGCATCAGTTCGGCTGCGGAAATCGGTGCAGGTGTGGGTGCCTGTGGCGCTTCGGTACGGACGGGGGTTTTCTTCTGGGCGCGCTTTTGGGTGATCACCTGCGGTGCGGCACTCTTCGGCGCCGGCGGCGCCGCGGCGGGAGAAGTCTTCGGCGACGGAGCCGGTTGATCTACGACGTTCGGTTTCGCGGTCTCGGGTTCGTGGCGCACCCGTTCCTTGGTATCGCCGCCACCGCGCTGCTGCTCTTGCGCCAGATAATCGGCTTGTTCCGGAGGCTTTTCGCTGGCGCCCTGGACCAGGGTGATGTCCAGGGTGTTGACCACTTCGGCTTTGCGGGGATCTTCCTGCTGAAAGCTGATGCCCAGGATCACCAACGCATGAAACGCGATTGCCAGGAACAGTGTCAGACCCAGGCGATCGCCTGCAGTCACGCGTGGAGGAGTTGCCTGCGCCGCAGTCATGGGTGAGTGGAGTCGTGTTGTCCGTCGCAAGTTTCCGGCGCTGTCAGATTGGCCAGCAGCCGCTTTGCGATTATACCGTTCACCAGACCGAATAAAACCGATGCCGTCAGCAGAAACGGCAGCAAGTGCACCAGCCCCGGGTGTGGAATGAACAAAGTCCATGCCAGCAGGAACTGCATGCTCATGTGCGCCAATGCCGCCAGCAAGCTGTAGCCGATGGCACTGAAGCCGCGGCCCGGCAGCCGACATGCCAGCCACAGGATTGTGATGCTGGCCAGGCTGCCGCCGAAACTCATCACGAAGGTCGGCGTCAGAAACGTGCCGATCAGAAGGCTGCCGGCCAATACCCGCAGCACCGCCACCCAGGCAGCCGCACGCCAGCCGAACTGCACCAGAACGGCGACCGTGATGATGTTGGCCAGTCCGGGCTTGATTCCCGGCAACGGCGATGGCAGCGCGCTCTCGGCGATATGGATGGTGATGGCTACGGCCGCGAGCCAGGCGATGCGCTGATCCTCGGGTGTGGCGATCAATGTAGCCACGGGCAGTACCGGTTTCCTAGAAGTTGATTGCGTCGAAGCGCCGCTGGCCGCCGGCGACGGTGAAGCTGACCCCGTTTGGCAGGCAAGCGGCAAACTCGCCAGTTTCGTGCAGCCAACCGCTGTGCACGCAAATTTTGGAATTGCAGGGCGAGGATAGAAAATGCGCTTTACCTCGGTGGATTTCGATGATGCTGTCCCCGAGTCGGCCGGCGATCCGCACACGACGATCATTACTCAATGAAAGTGTCAGCGGCGCGCCGCGCCCGGACTGGATCGTGATCCGGGTGCCTTCCGTGCTCGGGATCCAGGTCGCCAGGTACACCGACGGCAACAGGATGGCAATCGCCGCCAGCAACACCCAATCGGCGCGGGTCATTGCCCAGCCTCCACCGCCACCTGGGGGGGCGATTGCCCTTCGAAGTGGATGCGAGGTTTCATCTTCGGTGTCATCTGCACCGAACCGTCCTCCAGTACCACCATGACTTGATCCATCCCCATGGCGCGCGCGACTGCACGCCAATGCTGCGGACCGGCCACGAACAGCGCCGTGGCAGCGGCATCGGCACGCGCGCCTTCGGCGGCGATCACAGTAACCGAGGTCAGTCCACGGGCGGGATAGCCGGTGGCGGGGTCGAGGATGTGATGATAGCGCTTGCCCTGGTATTCGAAAAAGCGTTCGTAGTCACCGGAAGTGAACACACTTTCGTCGCCGCTGACCTCCACCGAAGCCAGGATACCGTGACTGCGCGGCGCGCGGATGCCGATGCGCCAGGGGCGATCGCCATGGCGGCCGATGGCGCGCAGATCGCCGCCGGCGTTGATGATTGCGTTGTTGATGCCGAGCCGGCGCAACAGCTCGATGGTGCGATCGACGCCATAACCCTTGGCAAATGCGCCGAAGTCCAAGACCACCGCCGGATTGGTGCTGCGCACTCGAATCCCGTCCACCTGGATGTCGCTCATCCGTGGGGTTTGTGCCACCAGAGCGGCAATGGTGCTTTTGTCCGGCGGCGGTCCGGTGGGTTCGCCGCTGTCGAAGCCCCAGAGTTTGATGAGCTTGCCGATGGCGGGATCGAAGCGATTGCCGCTCTCCTCGGCGAGTTTGGACGCCTGCTCGATCAGCGGCAGCACCGAGGGCGCCGCGGAAAACCACTCGCCCGTGGCCAGCAGGGAGTTCATTCGCGCCAAGGCGCTGGCTTCCCACGGCTGCCAGGTGCGGTGCATGTAGTCGAATTCCTGTTGCACCTGGTCGATCGCCCGTGCGGCGCGCTCCGGTTCGACGCCGACGATGGTCACCTCCACCAGGGTGCCGAATGCCAGGAAAGTGCGATGGGTGGTGACCGGTTCCTTACTGCAGGCGCTTAGAAGCACCGCGCCGATCAGCGCGGTAAGCGTGAACGCAAAGAACCTCACTGCATGCGCTCCGCAATCACGTCCATGAGTTGTCCGGCGATGTCGAGCCCGTACAGAGCGTCGAGCTCGCGGATGCAGGTCGGACTGGTGACATTGATTTCGGTCAGATAATCGCCAATGACGTCGAGCCCTACGAACAACAAACCCATCTCCCGCAACGTGGGCCCCACCGCGGCACAGATTTCGCGGTCGCGTTGACTGAGTGCGACGCCGACGCCGCTGCCGCCGGCGGCGAGGTTGCCGCGGGTTTCCCCGGGCGCAGGAACGCGCGCCAGCGCGTAGGGAACCGGCTCACCGTCCACCACCAGAATGCGCTTGTCTCCGGCGCTGATTTCCGGTACGAAGCGTTGAATCATGGCATAGCGACTGGCGTTTTCGGTAAGGGTTTCGATGATGACGCCGATATTCGGGTCGTCCCGGCGTGCCCGGAACACCGACGCGCCGCCCATGCCGCCCAGTGGCTTGAGAATGATGTCGCCGTGCTCGGCCAAAAATTCGCGGATGGCGCCGGCATCGCGCGTTACCAGAGTCGGCGGACAGAATTCGGCGAACCAGGCGGTAAATAGTTTTTCGTTGGCATTGCGGATGCCGCGCGGATCGTTGACGATCAACGTGCCGGCCGTGGCCGCACGTTCCAGGATATACGTGCTATATACATATTCGGTGTCGAAGGGGGGATCCTTGCGCATCAGCACGACGTCGAGTTCGCCCAAGGATATCGCTCGGGCGTCTCCAAGCTCGAACCAGCCCTGCGGGTCATCCGCAACGCGCAGGGCTCGGCTGCGTCCCCAAGCCGCTCCGTCGCGCAACGATAAATCGCGAAGCTCCATGTATTGCAACGTCCAGCCGCGCGACTGTGCGGCCAGCAGCATCGCAAACGTACTGTCCTTGCGGATCTTGATATCCGCGATTGGGTCCATCACTACGCCGAGTCGAATCATGTCGCCAACGTTACCTTTCGCGGTTCCTCGCCGGCAAGTTTCACAGACAGAGGCTTAAGGTATTGGTCAAAGAAGCCGATAGTACATGCAAACCGCGACATAGTTGGCTGTCCACGGATCGAGAAAGTGCCGCCGCAGACCGGTACGAGAACCAGAAACGAAGTAAAGTCAAGACATTATGAAAAGCCAACCGGTCATGTGTTAAACCATTGAGTTTGTACTGGGATTAATGATATGGACACGCAACGAGTACATGAACATCCAGCCCCAACCGGGACGGACCGTGTCGTGGCAGGCGGTCAGGAACAGGATTTCTCCGGCATGAAGGTGATGGTGATCGACGATAGCAAGACGATTCGTCGCACCGCCGAGAGCTTGCTCAAGAAAGCGGGCTGTGAGGTCGTCACCGCCACCGACGGCTTCGAAGCGCTGTCCAAGATCACAGACCAGTCCCCGGACATCATTTTCGTCGACATCATGATGCCGCGCCTCGACGGCTATCAGACCTGCGCATTGATCAAGCACAACAGCGTTTTCAAGAAAACGCCGGTCATCATGTTGTCCAGCAAGGATGGACTGTTCGACAAGGCCCGTGGCCGCATCGTCGGATCCGAGCAGTATCTCACCAAGCCGTTCACCAAAGAAGAACTGCTGGGCGCAATCAAAAGGCACGTAAAGAAGGCCAACTGAACGGGTCGCAGGACACCGTTCAGCAGAAGGATTCAGGAGAAAACGACAGGAATAGGCTGCTCGAACGCCACCACAGCACCCGGTACCGGTCGCTACTAGGCAATGCCGGTGGGACGCAGGCTGCTGCGCCCCTGCCAGGCGAAATTGAAATTTACAGGAGCAAATTAGCTATGGCTCGCATTCTGATCGTCGACGATTCTCCGACCGAAGTGCATGTCTTGAAGACGATGCTGGAAAAAAACGGCTTCCAGACGATTTCCGCGAACAGCGGCGAGGAAGGGATCGAAGTCGCAAAAAAGGAAAAGCCTGACGTCATTCTGATGGATGTGGTCATGCCCGGCTTGAACGGATTTCAGGCGACCCGCCAGTTGACCAAGAATCAGGAAACTTCGGCGATTCCGGTGATCATCGTGACTACCAAGGATCAGCAGACCGATCGCGTGTGGGGCTTGCGCCAGGGCGCAAAGGACTATGTCACCAAGCCCGCCCAGGAAACGGATCTGGTCGGCAAGATCCAGTCGGTTCTGGCCGGCTGAGCGGAGAAAGGCGATGACGGATCAGCAGGGTGCCAATCCGATCGAGTTGCTTGCCGACATCGAGCGGCGGGCTCGCGCCAACGCGGCAGGCTTGCCGCAGCAGCAGGACATACGTGAACAATGGAGCGGTATCGGTTTCCGGCTGGGCGAGCGATGGATGCTCGCACCGCTGGACGAAGTCACCGAGTTGCTCACGCTCCCCGTGATGACCAGGGTACCAGGCGCCAAATCGTGGGTGTTGGGAATCGCCAACGTCCGCGGAAATCTGCTGCCGATTATGGACCTGAACGGATATCTGTACGGCCGCCGCACGGTGGTCGGAAAGCGCACGCGTATTTTGGTCATCAACCATCGCGGCGTATTTGCTGGATTGCTGGTGGACGAGGTGACGGGTTTGCGCCACTTCGACGTCGACAGCAGATTGGCAGCAACACCGGATTCAGACGTGGAAACATTGCCCTATTTGGAACGGGGCTTCGAGTTGGATGGCCGTGCATGGCCGGTGTTCAGCATGCGCAAGCTGGCCGAGAGCCCGCTGTTCATGCAGGTTGCGGTGTGAGTCGCCATGACGGTAGGTGGCGGCACCATTGGGAGGACGGCATTCGGGCTGCATCACTAGGATCGGCCTGTTTCGGGAGATTGGACTAATGAGCAAGTTAAACGCAGACGCCTTGAAGAAATTGGGTACCGACCGGAAATATCTCGGCATCATCGTGCCGCTGGTCGCGTCCTTCGTGGTGATGATGACGGTTTTCGCCTACGTCTCGGTACGTAGCGGCTATGACCGTCAATACATTGCCTTGGCCGGCGAGCAGCGCGTGTTGTCGCAGCGAATCGCCACCAACGCACTGGAAGCGGCAAGCGGCAAGGAAGGCGCATTCAAGGCGCTGGCCGGCTATCGCAATCGATTCCAGCAGAACCTGGATCGCCTGCAACAAGGTGATGCAGACCTGCCCGCAACTTCCGAGGCCATTGCGGCGAACGAGTTGGCGGCGGTCAGCAACTCCTGGCAGAAACTCGACAAACATGTCGCGGTGATTCTGAAGGCCAAGGATCCGATCCTGTCGGTTCGCCAGAACGCCGGTAAGATCAGTGAGCTGATCCCGCAATTGCTGGCCGATTCGGACGAGGTGGTCAGCATCCTCGTAGAAAAAAGCGCTCCGCCGCTGCAGATCTACAAGGCCAGTGTGCAGCTCATGCTCAGCCAGCGTATCGCCAACAACGTAAACAAAGTGTTGTTGGGCGGCGAAGGCTCAGTAACGGCTGCCGACCGGTTCGGCCGCGACATCACCATTTTCGGCAACGTACTTTCCGGTATGTTGCGCGGCGACCAGACCCAAGGCATTCAGCGCGTCAACGATCCCGACGCACGGGACAAGCTCGAACAGGTCTCCACTTACTTCGCTACGGTCAGTGACATGGTCGGCGCGATTTTGGAAAAGACCCCGGATCTGTTCGAAGTGCAGGACGCCGTAGGAAATGTCGCGGGTAACAGCGACGCGGTGATTGCCAACAGCGACAGTCTGGTTACGGCCTACACTGAAGCCGGCAACCATATGACGCTGAACATCGTTGCGGGCGCTGCAGGTATCGCCGCCCTCCTCCTGCTGGTCGTGCTGGGTTTGCGCCTGAAGAAAGACGCTGATTCGCGGACGGACTCTGCGGAAGAGCAGAACGAACGCAACCAGGAAGCCATTCTGCGCTTGCTGGATCAGATCCAGGGTCTCTCCGAAGGTGATCTGACCGCGGAAGCGGAAGTGACCGAGGACTTCACCGGCGCCATCGCCGATGCGTTCAACAGCGCGACTCAGGAGTTGCGCACCCTGGTAACGACGATTAACGAAACCTCGGTGCAGGTGTCCTCTGCAGCGCAACAGACGCAGGCGACCGCCATGCATCTGGCCGAAGCGTCGGACCATCAGGCGCAGCAGATCAGCGGCGCGAGCACAGCAATCAATGAAATGGCGGTTTCGATTCAAGACGTCTCGAGCAACGCCGCCGAATCCTCGAACGTGGCGCGTTACTCCGTGGAAGTCGCTCACAAGGGCGCGGACACGGTGCGCCGCTCCATTCAGGGCATGGATACCATCCGCGAACAGATCCAGGAGACTTCGAAACGTATCAAACGTCTTGGCGAAAGCTCGCAGGAAATCGGTGACATCGTCGAACTCATCAACGACATTGCCGACCAAACCAACATCCTGTCTCTGAATGCCGCGATCCAGGCTGCCATGGCCGGTGAAGCGGGCCGCGGTTTCGCGGTGGTTGCCGACGAAGTACAGCGCCTTGCAGAGCGTTCCAGTAACGCTACCAAGCAGATCGAAGCGCTGGTCAAAACCATTCAGACCGATACCAACGAAGCGGTTATCTCCATGGAGCAAAGCACCGCGGGCGTGGTCAAGGGAGCGCAGTTGGCGGAAGACGCGGGCGAAGCGCTGGAGGAGATCGAGAACGTGTCCAATCGACTGGCCGAACTCATCGAGTCCATCTCCGGTACTGCCGGTCAGCAGTCCAATGCCGCGGCCAACATCTCCGACACCATGAACGTCATTCAGGAGATCACGACGCAGACGTCCGCCGGTACCAATGAAACGGCAGCGTCCATCGGCAACTTGGCAGAGTTGGCAAACGATCTGCGCAAGTCCGTTGCCGGCTTCAAACTGCCTGGTTGATCGACGAGACGGGACGCAGTGAGCGGCGCGCAGCAACAATCGCAGGTGACGCCTTCCGCACTCGGTCACTCCTTGCCGGAAATGAACGATGTTCAATTCCGCAAGTGGGTCGAGTTGCTGGAAGAGCGGACCGGCACATTGCTACCGCCGGAACGTAAGTCATTCTTGATTACGAGCTTGGGTCTGCGGATGCGGGAAATCGGTTGCGAATGCTTTGACGAGTACTTCGAAAGGCTGGTCAACGGCGCGGGCGCAGTGATGGAGTGGTCCACCCTGGTGGACCGCCTGACGGTCCACGAAACCCGTTTCTACCGCCACCCCCATGCGATGGAACTGATCGCGGACGAAGTACTACGCAAGAACCCGAACAGCTCGAGCGTCAGCATTCAGGCCTGGAACGTCGGCTGCGCGACAGGCGAAGAAGCCTACACGCTGGCGATGGTCATCGACCAGACCTTGCGGCGACGGGGCGGAGCGGGTTATTTCGGCGTCACTGCAACCGATATCAGTCAACCCGCCTTGCGTACTGCGAGCGCCGGCATCTATCCGCGAGCTCGAGTCAAGGACCTTCCGCCTCACATGGCGGCGACTTACCTCATTTCGGAAGGAGACGATCGCGTCAGCGTGGTGCCGGGATTGAAGCGGCGGGTATGCTTCATCCGCAGCAACATACTGGACGCCGGCGACGAACCTTTCGGTCCCATGGATATCATTTGTTGTCAGAACCTACTCATCTATTTTGAGCGCTCGCGCCGCGCCGCACTCGCTGAGGCATTGGCCTCACGTTTGTGCACGGGCGGTATCCTGGTACTCGGTTCAGGCGAGCTGATCGGCTGGCAACATCCGCAAATGGAAAAGCTAACCTCCGCGCATACGCTCGCTTATCGACGTGTGAGCTGAGCCGGTGCTGCAGGATATGACAATGGATAAGAACATCGATCACGGCACACTCAGCTGGGTCAAGCAGGAAATCGACGATACTCTTAAGCAAGCGCAGCAATCGCTTGAAGAGTACGTTGAAAACCCTGAAGACGCCACGCAGCTGCAGTTCTGTTTCAGTTACCTCCACCAGGTGACGGGCACACTGCAGATGGTCGAACTCTACGGCGCCGCATTGCTGGCAGAGGAAATGGAGCAGTTGGCCAAGGCGCTCACCTCGGGGGATGTGTCCCAGACAACCGAAGCATACGAAGTTCTTATGCGAGGGATTCTGCAGTTGCCGGATTACCTCGAGCGCGTCCAAAACGGCTACGCCGATGAACCGCTGGTATTGTTGCCCCTGCTGAACGATCTGCGCGCGGCCCGCGGCGAAAATCTACTGTCGGAAAATGCCCTGTTCGCGCCGGATCTGACGGGAGGCGAATCAGCGGCCGAAGATCAACACCCGGACAGCGCCGACGAACAAGCCTTGATCCAGCTCGCGAAGCGCTTGCGCCACCAATTCCAGATCGGCTTGTTGGGCTGGATTCGTGACAAGAACGTGAATGAAAATCTGGCCAAAATGGCGGATGTGGTGGCGCAGCTCGAACACAACGGCACCCGCCAATCCGCAGTGCGCTTGTGGTGGGTTGCAGGCGGCGTTCTCGAAGCTCTGCTGCACGACGGTATCGATGCCAGCGCATCGGTGAAAAAGCTGCTCGGTCAGGTGGATCGTGAATTGAAGCGCTTGATCAATCTCGGCGAACAAGCGATGGCAGCAGCTCCGGCTGCGGAACTGCTGAAGAATTTACTCTATTATGTTGCCCGCTCGGTCAAGAGCACGCCACGCGTCAGTGCCATCAAGGAAAAGTTCAAGCTTGGCGGCGCGGTACCCAATGCGGAAGAACTGGCCAGCGCACGTGAGGAACTCGCCGGACCCAACGCGGCCATGATGCGCACCGTGGCCGATGCGATACGCGAGGATCTCGCGGGCGTCAAAGATGCCCTGGACCTGTTTCTTCGCAGCGATGCACGTGTTGTCGAGGAACTTGCACCGCAAGCCGAAGTATTGCGCAGGGTCGCCGACACGCTTGGCATGCTCGGCATGGGCATGCCGCGCAAGGTGATCCAGGATCAGGAAGCGATCGTCAACCGTATTCGCGGCGGCGAGTTGGAAGCCAGCGAAGAACGCCTGATGGAAATCGCCGGCTCGCTGCTGTACGCCGAGTCATGCCTGCAAGGTTTGGTGGAGAGCCGAATCACCGCGCGGAATCAGGATGTGCAGCCATCGAACGCCACTTCGATGCAGTTGCCTGCCTCTGAAATGCGCGAGATCGGCCAGACGGTGCTGCGTGAAGTAAGCGCCGGTATCAATCACGCCAAAGAAGCGATCGTGGCGTTCATCGATTCGCCTTGGGACCATCAGTTGCTGGTGGACGTGCCGCAACAGTTCAACCAGGTCCGCGGCGCGATTCAAATGCTCGGAATGGACCCCGTGAGCCGCTTGCTGGACTCCATCAGCCGCTACGTTGACACACGCTTGTTGGCCGACCGCATCACCCCGGATCAAAGCGAGCTCGACGCTTTGGCGGACGCGATCAGCAGCGTCGAGTATTTCCTCGAAGCGCGGCTGGATGACCGCGCGCCGGCTCCGTCGCTCCTGGACGTGGCCAGCAGGAGTGTCGCCACGCTCGGTTTTGCAGTTTCCGATCCGATTCCGGCACCGGCATCCGAGGCCGCCGACGACCTGCGGGCCGTCGCTGAGCACGACCACACCATAGAATTCAACTCCGCGGCGCTGGCTGAAACCTTGCGGGTTACAGAAGCCGAGCCTGAAGTCGAAGAAATTACGCTCGATCTTCCGGCTGCGAGCGACGACATTGAGGTCGAGGAGATCGAATCCGAAGCGGCTATCGAAGCCGTGGAACCTGACGTAAATGCACCCGAACCGGGTGCGACGGAAGTCGTCGAGGCAGCGGTCGAGGAATCTGCTGCCTCGGCTCCGGCTCCGCTGGCGGCCGACGACCTGGATGACGATATTCTGGAAATCTTCGTCGAAGAGGCTCGTGAAGAGCTGGGCAATATCAACGAAATGCTGCCTAAGTGGCAACAAGACTTCGACGACCACGAACCGCTCGGACGTATGCGGCGCTCGTTCCACACACTGAAGGGCAGCGGACGGTTGGTCGGCGCGACGGTGATCGGCGAAATGTCGTGGGCGTTGGAAAATCTACTCAACCGTATTCTCGACAACACCATACCGCCCCACGCAGAAGCAGTCGCAATCGTGTGCGATGCTGCTGGCGCACTACCGCAACTCATCGACGCCTTGGAGCGGCATGAAGCCGTCGCATTCGATGTGCAGGCGTTCATCGATCGCGCCTTTGCCGCGGTAGAGCAGGGCAAGGCCATGCCTGCCGAAAGCGAGCCGGCGCAACAAATGGTGGTCGATGCACTCGAATCCGCCGCGGGAGAGCCACATCCGGCAAGTTCCGACGAGTCCCAGGAAGCGATGGACTCGCAGTTGCATGAGATCTTCAGTAAGGAATCGGCAGGCCATATCGACGCGATTCACGCCTTCATGGAGCGTTGCCGCAACGACGCCGAGCAATGTGCAGTGGATGAAGCATTGATCCGCGCGCTGCACACGCTGCATGGAAGTGCACGAATGGCGGGAGCCAACGACATCGCAGAGTTGTCGGGCTTGTTGGAGAAGTACGCCAAAGCACTGCTGGGCAACGATACGTTATTGCCGGAAGCAGGCATGGCGTCGCTGGTGGAATCTGTCGGTGCAGTAGAGCAGATGCTGCAGTCGATCAATCAACCGGAACAGGCGCTGCCGGACCATAGCGAGTTGGTCGCGCGAGTCCGATCGCTCTACGAAGAGGAACAAGCCAAGGTTGAAGAACGCTTGCGCCGCGAACAAGCTGCGGTCAAGGAGCCGGTCGTCGAGCAGTCCGTTGCCGCCGAACAAGCGGAATACGACCAAGAGCTGGTGGAAGTGTTTCTGGAGGAAGCAGCCGAAATTCTCGATTCCAGCGACGCCACCATGCAGCGCTGGCGGGAGGACGCGAACGATATGGAGATCGTCGCGGCCTTACAGCGCGATCTTCATACCCTGAAGGGTGGCGCCCGCATGGCGGGCATCTCCGCAATCGGCGACCTGAGTCACTCTCTCGAATCATTGCTCGAGGCTATCGTCGACGGCCGTGCCCGTGCGACCGAAGACGCGCAATCGGCCGTGCATAAGGCGCTCGACCGACTCTACGGCATGCTTGAGCGCACCCAGGAAATGCGCCCCGTGGAGCCGGCAAACGAGCTGGTCGCTGAAGTCCAAGCAATCCTTGCCAACAGTGGCGAAGGTGTCGAGGCCGATGCGGCGGAGACACCTGAGCCGGCGTCGCACGAGCCCGCCGCGGTTGCAGCCAGCGAGTCCGCCGAGGTTGTTCCGGCACAGGAACCGGAAGTGGCGGAAGTCATCCCATTCGTGATTCCCAAGCCGGCACCAGAAGTGGAGGACGGCGAAGCCGATACGGCAGCAGAAGGTGCCCAGCGTGGACAGAACCAGGACATGGTTCGTGTACGAGCCGACTTGCTCGACAATCTGGTCAACTACGCCGGTGAAGTCAGCATCTATCGCTCGCGCCTTGAACAGAACGTCGGCGCGTTCGGCTACAACCTGGTGGAATTGGGGCAGACGGTAACCCGCTTGCGAGACCAGTTGCGCAAGCTCGAAATCGAAACCGAAGCGCAGATCCTATATCGCTATGAGATCGAGAACGACGGCGACGAAGATTTCGATCCCTTGGAGATGGACCGCTATTCCCATATGCAGCAGCTGTCCCGCGCGCTCATGGAGAGTGTCGCCGACATCGGCAGTATCGAAGGTCTGCTCGACGGCCTTGTGAGCGAGTCTGAAACGCTGCTCGTACAGCAATCGCGAGTCAATACGGATTTGCAGGAAGGTCTCATGCGCACGCGCATGGTGCCGTTCACCGGCCTGGTGCCGCGTTTGCGACGTATTGTCCGCCAGACTGCCCAGGAACTGAACAAGAAGGCGCAGTTGCAGGTCAGTGGCGCGCAGGGTGAAATGGATCGGACCGTTCTGGACCGTATCCTCGCTCCGCTGGAGCATATGTTGCGCAACGCGGTAGCGCACGGCATCGAAAATCCGAAACAGCGCGGCGAACGCAACAAGCCGGAGACGGGAACGATTCACGTCGACATGGCGCGTGAAGGATCGGAAGTCGTGATCACGGTGACCGACGACGGCGCCGGCATGGACCTCGACGCGATTCGGCGCAAGGCTTCCGAGCGCGGGCTGATTGCCGACTCCGCGGAACTCACCGATCATGACGTCATGCAGTTCGTGCTTGAGTCCGGTTTCAGTACGGCAAGCGAAGTCACGCAGATCTCCGGGCGTGGCGTCGGCATGGACGTGGTCAACAGCGAGATCAAGCAGCTCGGAGGCGTGCTGCAGATCGACTCCCGGCACGGACTGGGGACCCGGTTCATTATCCGGCTGCCCTTCACGCTGGCGGTCAATCAGGCGCTGCTCGTGGCGGTTGGCGAAGAAAGCTACGCGGTACCGTTGACCAGCGTCGAAGGCATCGTACGCATGAGCCGCGAACAGCTGGAGGCTTATTTTGCGGCACCCACTACCCGCTACGAATACGGCGGCCGGGATTACCAGGTGCAGAACCTCGGTGCGCTGCTGGGCGCACCCTCCCAATTGTCGGAGACTGCCAAGCTGCTGCCGGTGATGTTGGTGCGTTCCGGCGATCACCGCATGGCGCTGCAGGTAGACGCGCTCATGGGCAGTCGCGAAATCGTAGTCAAGTCGGTGGGCCCGCAGATATCTACCGTCCGCAGCGTGTCCGGCGCGACTATTCTCGGCGATGGCAGAGTAGTGCTGATTCTCGACGTTGCCGCGTTGATCCGTGTCAGCGCCGCGGCCCGTGTGTCGGCGCTCGATATCGAAGGGAGCGAAGCGGCGGCGGTCGAAGCTGCTCCCGCGACGGTCATGGTGGTCGACGACTCGATTACCGTGCGTAAAGTCACGTCCCGTCTATTGCAGCGCAACGGCATGCAGGTACTGACGGCCAAGGACGGTGTCGACGCGGTTGCCCAACTGCAGGACAACATTCCGGACGTGATGCTGTTGGACATCGAAATGCCGCGTATGGACGGTTTTGAATTGGCAACCCACATTCGCAATGAGCCGCGCTTGCGTCAGATCCCGATCATCATGATCACCTCACGTACGGGCGATAAGCATCGCCGCAGAGCACGCGAGATAGGTGTAAACCGCTACCTGGGCAAGCCGTACCAGGAAAGCGAACTGCTACAGAATATCGAAGAGTTGCTGCGGGAGTGCAGCAGTGAAACCTGAAGAATGGGATGAGGTATTACGGGTTGCTGTTGTTGCGCGGTCGGAACGCCAACGCCGCTATTTTGCTGAAATTCTCTCTCCCTACGGTGTAGAGATCGTTGCCGACGAAACCCTACGGGACTGTCGGCCGGATCGGCTCGACCGAGGCGTCGCCGACGTTTTGCTGGTGGATCTGGAGGAAGACGGCAGCGACGGCGACCTGGATGTAGACATCTGGATCGATCAAGCGCAGTTGCCGATGTTGTTCAACGACGGCGCTGCTGGAAAGCGTCACGCGCCCAAGTCAATTGCCGGACAAGCCTGGGGCCGGCGTTTGGCAGACAAACTCGGTGCCCTTGCGGACGCCGAGTCGGCGCAATCCACGCCACAAGGCGAACCGGCCGGTTTGACGCTGGTCAAATCGCACAACGAGGCCGTGGATCTCGGCGCGGAACTCGGGTTCGACCTGGACTCCGAATTCTCGGGAGAAATCTCCGGCACGTTGACAGAAGACGCCGCCCAAAGCGCCGAGCAGGCGCCGGCGACGAACGATGCCGCCCCGGCATGGAATATCCACGCCGAGTCCGGAGCCGACACCACGCAGTTCCCCGAGCTGACACTCGACGAAACCGCTGCAACTTCAATTCCACTTGCCGGTGATGAAGACAACGAGCCGATCAAGACGCCGGACTGGGAAGTCAGCGATGACTTTGTGCTGGACGATCTGCCGGTGTTGTCGGAACTTCCAGAATTGAACCCGCAGTGGAGCGTTGGATCGGACTGGTCTCTCGACGGGTCGTCCGCGCGGGAAACAGAGCACTGCGACCCCGCGCGCAGTCAGGAACCGGCAAAAGGCGGATCGTCCGCGCACGTCGATCTGCCGGTATTGACCGACGATGAGGAGATTCCGAACGAGTTCCTGTTCGACGCGGTGCCCACGCTTTCCGGTGGTCTTGAATTGATCGACGAACTTCCGGTGGGCATAGGCGGAGACGCTGCTGAATCGGCAGACAATCCTGCGGTTGAAGTCGCGAGCGAAGCTGCTGCGTGCGACGTGCCGGTCTGGGTGCTTGGGGCGTCGATCGGCGGGCCGCAGGCCGTAAAAGAGTTCGTAGCCGAGTTGCCGAAACACATCAAGGCGACGTTCATTGTCGCCCAACATATAGGCAATGGCTTCGTCGATCTGCTCGCCGATCAACTGGGTCGGGTCACGAAGCTCGAGGTACGCGCAGCCGAGTCGGGCATGGTGCTACGCCCCGGCCAGGTCGTGGTGGCGCCCGTGGAACAGAGGATGAGCTTCGCGGACGGCGTGATCGCTCTACATCCGGTGGCGCGCAAGAGTGTGTACAGTCCTTGTATCGACGACGTCATGATGGAGGTTGCCGGCGCCTTCAAAGGCAGAGCGCACGCAATCGTCTTCAGTGGCATGGGAAACGACGGTGTCAGCGGCGCAGCAGCCATTGTGGCCGCCGGCGGAACCGTATGGGCACAAGTGGCTTCCAGTTGCGTTATCAGCAGCATGGCTGATGCTGCACGCGATGCGGGCGTGGTCAGCGAAACCGACGCACCGGCAGAACTGGCGCGGCGCCTGGTGCACTCATTGAATGGAGAATCCGGAAATGAACAAACGAATCGCTGACATTCACAGTTTGCTATTGCCGGTGCAGGAAGGCCAGTTGCTGCTTCCCAACGCCGCAGTAGCGGAGATCGTCGAATACAACGCACCGATTCCGATGGACGACGCGCCCGCCTGGTGCCTCGGCACGGTGGCGTGGCGCGGCATCGAGATTCCGTTGCTTTCCTACGAAGCGTTTGTCGGGGGAGAACTTCCTGCGGAGCAATCCCGGCTGCGTATCGCGGTGTTGAATACGCTCAACGGCAATGTCGAATTGCCGTTCATCGGCGTCGTGTTACAAGGTATCCCGCGGTTGTTGACCGCCGGCAACGACACTGTGGTTGTATCCGCCGACGGGGACTCCGTCGATGGAATCGCATCCAAGGTGTTGGCGGGAAGCGAACCGGCGATGGTTCCGGACCTGGATGCACTGGAACGTTCGATATCCAGCTTGAACGCTGCGTGACGGGCATCGATTCAGCGCAAATCGCCCCAAAGCGTTTGAATCGCCGCGAGAACGGCCACGGCTGCGGTTTCCGTGCGCAAGACCCGCGGCCCGAGGCGTACCGCCTGAAAACCGCGCTTTTGTGCGAATTGCACTTCTGCATCCGTCAGGCCGCCTTCCGGCCCGATGAGTACTGCCAAAGGTTGTTCAGGAAACGGCAGTTCCGCGAGCGTGGCGTGCGCGCCCGGACTCAAGGTCAACCCCAATTCACCTTGCCATTGTTGAAACCACTGTTGCAGCGCGATTGGCGCATGCAAAGTCGGCACGCGATTACGGCCGCATTGTTCGCATGCGCTTTGGGCGATTGCCTGCCAATGGGACTGGCGCTTGTCTGCGCGCTCGCCTTTGAGCTGTACCACACTGCGTTCAGTGAACACTGGCGCTATAGCGCACACGCCGAGCTCGACCGCCTTCTGGATCGCGTAGTCCATACGCTCGCCGCGGGAAATTCCCTGCACCAGGGTTACCTTCAGCGATGATTCGGCTTCGTGCTGACGATGGGCTTCTACCCGAACCCAGGCCTCACTGCGCTCTGTACGCGTCAGGCGCGCGCCGTATTCGCCGCCGCGGCCGTCGAATAAGGTCAGTTCCGCACCCGGTTGGAGACGCAGCGATCTGACTACGTGGCGCACCGCGGCGTCTGGTAGTTGCAGCTCGATATCGGTTTTTATGACTTCCGGTACGTAGATTCGCGTTACCCGCACCGATGTCACTCCCTGGTCGCAGCATCGATGGCTCGTTCTGCGACCTGCGCGGCCAAGTCGAGCTCCGAATGACTTATGACGTAGGGCGGCATGAAATACAAGACATTGCCGAGCGGTCGCAGCAGCACGCCATGCTCCAGTCCGTATCGATAGGCGCGTACGCCGCGGCGTTGCTGCCAGGGATAGGCATCCCCTGTTTTCGGATCCTGCATCATTTCCATGGCGACGATCATCCCGGTTTGCCGCACTTCGCCGATGTGGGGGTGGTCCTGCAAGTGCGAGGTCACGTCCCGCATTTTGGCAGCAAGGTCGCGGTTCCGCTCGATGACCCTGTCGTGCTCGAAAATGTCCAAGGTGGCCAACGCTGCGCTACAACCCAGCGGGTTGCCGTTGTAGCTGTGGGAGTGGAGGAAAGCGCGCATGGATTCGTAGTCATCGTAAAACGCCTGGTAGACGTCTTCGGTTGTCATGGTTACCGATACCGGCAGGTAACCGCCGGTGAGACCTTTCGAAAGACACAAAAAGTCGGGGCGGATCGCAGCCTGTTCGCAGGCGAACATGGTGCCCGTGCGTCCAAAACCGACCGCGACTTCGTCCGCGATCAAATGCACGCCGTGGCGATCGCATGCGTCCCGCAGCAAAGCAAGGTAAATCGGATCGTACATGCGCATGCTGCCGGCGCACTGCACCAGCGGCTCCACGATCACCGCACACACTTCCCCGGCGTGGTGTTCCAGCGCCTGTTCCATGTGCGCGAACATTTTCTCGGAATGCTCGCGGCAGCTTTCGCCCGGTTCCCGCGCAAAGCAATCCGGCGACGGCACACTAATGGCATCCAGTAACAAGGGGCCGTAGGTTTCCTTGTAGAGCGACACGCCGCCGACCGCCAGGGCGCCGAGGGTCTCGCCATGGTAGCTGTTGCTCAGGGTGATGAACTTGGTGCGCTGCTGCTGACCGCGGTTGCGCCAATAGTGGAAGCTCATTTTCAGCGCCACTTCGACCGCAGTGGAGCCATTATCAGAGTAGAAGCAGCGATCGAGGCCGTCGGGGGTCAACGCCACAAGCCGCTCCGCAAGCGTCAAAGCGGGTTCGTGGGTGAACCCCGCCAGGATCACGTGCTCGAGGCTTTCGAGCTGTGCCTTGACCGCAGCATTGATCTGCGGATTCGCATGCCCAAACAGGTTCACCCACCACGAACTGATGATGTCGAGATAGCGGTTGCCCTCGAAATCCTCCAGCCACACGCCTTGTCCGCGTTGTATGGGTATCAGCGGAAGCTGCTCATGGTCTTTCATTTGGGTGCACGGATGCCACAGCACTGACAGATCCCGCGCTACCAAATCTCGATTTTGCATTTTGGCTACCGTATTAACGTCCAACGCCCGGTGTTTCCCGCTTCGCGAGCAGAATCAGAGAATGGGCCCCTCCGGAAAAGGCTCGGGCGGTGGATCTTGGATATGGGTTTCCTGAAATGCTTCCATGCGTTCGGTGATCTGGTCGATTTTCTTGAACCGAGCGACGTGAAACAGCGCATCGCCCTCGTTGGCCAACGGCAAATTGGTGCGTCCAATCAAGATTCCGGCTGCGGGCGCGGTGACGATGGATTCCCGTTCGCCGAAGGGGTCGGCGATGACGCCGAGCAGCGAATCCTTGGTCACCTTCGCTCCGAGTGGCACCATGGCTCGCAGTATACCGCTCATGGGCGCGCGCACCCATGCGCTGGAATGGGCGACCACTGGTTCGAAACGCTTGCGATTGGCGCTGCGACTCGCCGGCAACATCTCCAGTGCACGCATTACATTGACTATTCCGCGGACACCGGCGCGGATACTCAGCTCGTCGAATCGTAACGCTTCTCCGGCTTCGTACAGCAGCATCGGAATGCCGCGTTCATCTGCAGCTTCGCGAAGAGAATCGTCGCGCAAGTCGGCATTGATCAGGACCGGAACGCCAAAACGATGGGCGAGTTCCGACGTTTCGTCGTGGTCCAGGTTGGCGCGAATCTGCGGTAGGTTGCTGCGATGCAGCGCCCCGGTATGCAGGTCAATGCCATGACTGCATTGTTCGACGATTTCAGTCATGAAGAGATGGGCAAGACGTGCCGCCAGGGAGCCGCGCTCGGAGCCCGGAAAGCTGCGGTTCAAGTCACGGCGATCCGGCAGGTAACGGGAATGGTTGATAAAGCCGTGTACGTTGACGATTGGAATGGCGATCAACGTACCGCGCATGCGTTTGAGGATGGGCAATTTCAGCAGCCGCCGGATGATCTCCACACCATTGAGTTCGTCGCCGTGAATGGCGGCGCTGACGAACAACTTCGCGCCAGGCTTCTTGCCGCGCACCACATGAAGCGGCATCGCGATTTGGGAGTGGGTGTAGAGCCGCGTGACCGGCAGGTCGATCGTGGTACGCGTATTGCGCGGAATGTGCGCATTGTTGATGACGATTTCGGCTTCGTCCATATCACCCCGTACCGCGGGTTTTGGTCTTGTATGGTCTGGCGTTCTTCTCAATGAACGACACGATCATCCGGGCCACGTCTTTGCCGGTGGCGGTCTCGATACCTTCCAGGCCCGGCGAAGAATTCACTTCCATGACCACTGGTCCATGATTTGAGCGCAAGATATCCACACCGGCGACATTCAGCCCCATGGTCTTGGCGGCACGCGTTGCGGTCGAGCGTTCTTCCGGTGTGAGTTTGACGATACTGGCGGTACCGCCTCGATGGAGATTGGAGCGGAACTCCCCCTCCCGAGCCTTGCGCATCATAGCCGCCACCACCTTGTCACCGATGACGAAAGCGCGGATGTCCGAACCGCCGGCCTCCTTGATGAATTCCTGGACCAGAAAATTGGCATGCAGTTCCCGGAAAGCGTCGATCACACTTTCTGCCGCCTTGTAGGTTTCGGCGAGTACCACGCCTTTTCCCTGCGTCCCTTCCAGCAATTTGACGACCAACGGCGCGCCGCCAACCAGGCGGATCAGGTCCTCAGTGTTTTCAATGTCATGAGCAAAGCCCGTTACGGGCAGTCCGATGCCTTTACGTGCCAGGAGCTGTAAGGAGCGCAGTTTGTCCCGCGAGCGGCCGATGGCCACGGATTCGTTGAGCGGGAACACGCCCATCATTTCCAGCTGCCGCAATACCGCCGTACCGTAGAACGTGATAGACGCGCCGATTCGAGGAATCACCGCGTCGAAACCTTCCAAGGACTGACCCCGGTAATAAATCGCCGGGCGCATACTGGTGATATCCATGTAGCACTTGAGCGGATTGATGACCTGCATTTCGTGGCCGAGATCGCGGCCTGCCTCGACCAAACGCCGCGTCGAATACAGTTTGGAATTTCTCGAAAGTATACCGATCTTCATGAAACGCGGCTCCTGCTCCTGTAGCGCGTATAGTCCAGGACGATGGTAACACGGAGGTGGACCGGTGCGTCGGCGGACCGATTACAGCCGGCGGCCGAGCAAATAGGATGCAGCGGGGTCGACGCAGAAGCGCTGGTCCATAGCCGTACGTCCCAACAGCATTCGGAATTTCATCGTGTCGCGATTGGTCAACGTCATTTCGATGGACCATTCTACAGCGCCGAGACGGGCTGGCGTCACGATCACGAAGCGCCTTTCTCGATGTCCGCCCGAGTCGCTGACCCAGCGCTGATCGCTCACCGGAGCGAAGCATTCCGCGACCAGGTCCTGACGCCCCTGTATGGGATGTACATGGAACCGTATCATAGGCGCGCCGCCCTCGTGATACGGGTCCAGATCGAAGGTGTGTAGGGCCGATGTGCGCGCCCCGGTGTCGACTTTTGCCTTGATGCGCTGGATACCCAGGGCTGGCAGCGACATCCATTCGCGCCAGCCGATTCTGATCAGCCCATGGGATTGTGGATCCATTGTCCGTGGCCACCAAGAAAGTCGTCAGCCTAGCGAGGCAATCCGAGGTTACGCAAAACCGCGACCGAGGATTTTGCCTGGTTCATCGTGTAGAAGTGGAGACCGGGCGCACCGGCTTCCAGCAAGCGTGCGCACAGATCGGTGATCACCTCTTCACCGAAAGAGCGAATGGAGGCGCGGTCATCGGCAAAGCCTGTCAGTCGCTTGGCGATCCAGCGCGGGATCTCGGCGCCGCACATGTCTGAAAACCGTGCCAGCTGACTGTAGTTGGTGATGGGCATAATGCCCGGGACGATGGGCAGCTTCACGCCCCGGCGTTCACACTCGTCCACGAAACGATAGTAGGCATCGGCATTGAAGAAGTATTGGGTGATGGCGCCATTGGCACCCGCGTCGACTTTGCGCTGAAAATTTGCGATGTCATCGTCAACGCTTTTCGCTTGTGGATGGGTTTCCGGATACGCGGCGACCTCGATATGAAAATGATCGCCGGTGGTTTCACGAATGAACCCGACCAACTCGTCGGCGTAGCGCAATTCGCCGGCGCCCCGCATTCCTGAAGGCATGTCGCCGCGCAAGGCTACGATTCGCTTGATGCCGGCCTCACGATAGCTTTCCAGCATGCCCGCGATACGGGCGCGCGTCGAACCCACGCAGGTCAAATGTGGGGCGGCGTCATAACCCGCCTGCTTGATCCCGACCACCGTGTCGTAAGTGCCTTGCTGAGTGCTGCCGCCGGCGCCGAATGTAACCGAGAAATATAATGGATCGAGTTCACCGAGTTCGTCCCGGACCGCGTCCAATTTCGTGGCCGCCTCTTCGCTTTGGGGCGGGAAGAATTCGAAAGAAAAGTTTTTGGCATACGATTGTTGTGATTCCACGTTCAAACCCTCGAAAGTGTTGGCTGCGATCGGATCGACCGCCATGCATAGCCGCTAACCCACGATGCGTTCAGAATGGCGCACCGCGTCGATTGAGACGTTCGTTAGTAGCGGTAATGCTCAGGCTTATAGGGTCCGTCGACGTCCAGTCCCAGGTATTCGGCCTGGGCCGGGGTCAGCGGTGTCAGATCGGCACCAATCTTGGTCAGGTGCAATCGGGCCACCTGCTCATCGAGGTGCTTGGGCAGTACGTAGACCTTCTTCTCGTATTTGTCCGAATGGTTCCACAGCTCGATCTGGGCCATCACCTGGTTGGTGAATGAGGCCGACATCACGAAGCTCGGATGTCCCGTGGCGCAGCCTAGGTTCACCAACCGGCCTTCGGCCAGCACGATGATCTTCTTGCCGTCGGGAAACACCACGTGGTCGACCTGGGGCTTGATGTTCTGCCACTCGTACTTGCGCAGCCCCGCAATGTCGATCTCGGAGTCGAAGTGGCCGATGTTGCAGACAATGGCTTCGTTCTTCATCGCCTGCATGTGGGCATGGGTGATCACATCGATGTTGCCGGTGGTGGTGACGAAGATATCGCCCAGCGCCGCCGCCTGGTCCATGTTCACCACCCGGTAGCCTTCCATCGCCGCCTGCAGGGCGCAGATCGGATCGATCTCGGTCACCCAGACCGTGGCGCCCATGCCCCGGAACGCTTGCGCACAGCCTTTACCCACATCGCCATAGCCGCACACCACCGTGATCTTGCCGGCGATCATGACATCGGTGGCACGCTTGATGCCGTCGATCAAAGACTCCCGGCAGCCATACAGGTTGTCGAACTTCGACTTGGTCACCGAGTCGTTGACGTTGAAGGCCGGGCAGGCAAGCGTGCCCTTCTTCATCATGTCGTAGAGACGGTGTACGCCGGTGGTGGTCTCCTCGGAAAGCCCCTTGACCTCTTTCAACAGATCCGGGTACTTCTCGTGCATCAGCAGGGTCAAATCCCCGCCATCGTCGAGAATCATGTTCGGGCGCCAGTTGTCGGGCCCGAAAATGGTCTGCTCGATGCACCACCAGAACTCCTCTTCGGTCTCGCCCTTCCAGGCGAACACCGGCACTCCTGCCGCAGCCATGGCGGAAGCCGCCTGGTCCTGGGTGGAGAAGATGTTGCACGAGCTCCAGCGGACTTCGGCACCCAGGTCGATCAGGGTCTCGATCAACACCGCGGTCTGGATGGTCATGTGCAGGCAGCCGGCAATGCGCGCGCCCTTCAACGGCGCCTTGCCCTTGTACTCCTCGCGCAACGCCATCAGGCCGGGCATCTCGCTCTCGGCGATCTCGACTTCTTTGCGGCCCCAATCGGCCAGGGAACTGTCGGCGACTTTGTAGTCGTTGGACTCAGTTGCGGAAATTGCGCTCATAAAAGCATCTCCGTTCGCTGAGCGCCGTTGGAATGAGTGTCCGGTAGCCGAGCCTCGCAGCCGATATTGGCCGCTGCAGCGCTCCTCGGTGCCGGGACTGATATCGCTCTACACTACTGCTCTCGGGTTGATCATGACGCAGCGGCGCATGGGTGCGCAGCAACATGCGTCATCGTTGCCAGCTGTTTTCCCGAGCGTACTCGTACTGTCGGGCTGCTCCCATCTGTGAGTCATTATAGGCCTGCGGCGGCGCGTAGAGCGTCCGCCTTGTCGGTTCGCTCCCAAGGCAAGTCCAGGTCCTCGCGGCCGAAGTGCCCGTATGCTGCCGTGTTGCGGTAGATCGGGCGCAGCAAGTCCAGCATTTGCACCATGCCGCGGGGACGCAGATCGAATTGTTCTCTGATCAGATCTACGATGCGATGCTCACTGATGTTGCCGGTGCCGAAGGTATCGACGCGGATGGACGTGGGTTCAGCGACGCCAATGGCATAGGACACCTGTACTTCGCAGCGGTCGGCGAGGCCGCCGGCGACGATGTTTTTCGCCACGTAACGTGCAGCATAGGCGGCGGAGCGGTCGACCTTGGAGGGATCCTTTCCGGAGAACGCGCCACCGCCGTGACGCGCCATGCCGCCATAGGTGTCGACGATGATCTTGCGGCCAGTCAGACCGCAGTCGCCCACCGGGCCGCCGATGACGAAACGGCCGGTTGGATTGATAAAATACTTGGTCGTACTGTCAACCCATTCTGTCGGCAGAACCGGTTTGATGATTTCTTCCATCACCGCTTCGCGAAGCGCTTCCTGGCTGACTTCGGGGTCGTGCTGAGTGGACAGCACGACCGCCTCGATGCCCACCGGCTCCAATCCGTCGTAACGGAACGTGACCTGGCTTTTGGCGTCCGGACGCAACCATGGCAGCGCGCCCTTGTTCCGTACTTCGCTCTGGCGGCGCACGAGGCGATGTGCGTAGGTGATCGGGGCGGGCATCAATACCGTGGTCTCGTTGCTCGCATAGCCGAACATCAAGCCCTGATCGCCGGCGCCTTGTTGCTTGTTGTCGCCTTCGTTCACGCCCAAGGCGATATCCGGCGACTGCTTGTCGATTGCCACCAGTACGGCGCAGGTCTCCCAATCGAAACCCATCCGTGAGCTGCTGTAGCCGATATCTTTGACGACCTGTCGTGCGCACGCGGCATAGTCCACTTGGGCCGAAGTCGTGATCTCCCCGGATAGCACGATCATGCCGGTATTGATCAATGTTTCGCAGGCTACCCGCGCCTTCGGGTCCGCGGCCAGAATAGCGTCGAGGATGGAGTCCGAAATCTGGTCCGCGACCTTGTCCGGATGGCCTTCGGAAACCGATTCCGACGTGAATAGATGGATTTCCGACATGCTGGAGTCCTGAGGCTGAATTGCGCTGACGATCGGTCCCGCGTGTGCGGCCGCCGAATGGGCGGATTGTATCCCGATCAGCGCGGGTCCACTAGCAAATCAATAGCCGTACACGCCTTGTAGCAGCTTGCCGTAACCGGCGTAAGTGTTCGCGTCCGCGGACTCGAACGACTCGAAGTTCAAGGCGTCCAGAAGCGCTCGACCTTGCGGCGTTTTGTCTGCGTCGAGCAAAGCCCGGCGCAGCTTCTGCTGCAAGTCCGCGGGAACCGTCGGCGCCGCCGAAAGTGCCATATGGGGCACCTGCGCGGTAATGGTCACTGTGTACAGAAAGGGGAAGGCGTTCACCATTGGCGTCGGTATAAGCGCACCGGTCGCTTTCCCTTCTCGGACTTTCTCCGCCGCTTCGCGGGAGTCATTGACGCGGACCACGACCGGCTGGCGCAATGGATTCGGAAACAGTTGGGCGAGCCGCACCGCGTCCATACTCGGCGACGACAACAACGCCACCGGCTTGCCGATCAGTTCGCGCGCCTCGAACACGGGATGATCTTCGTGGGTCACCAGAGACAAGCTCACCACACTTGCCACTTTGGCCAGCGGTTTGTAGCCCATGTGTTGAATTCGATAGTCGGTGAAATGAGCCGCGTCCAGAATCAAGTCGTACTGCTTACCCTTTTTCATGGTTTGCCAATAGCTGACGAAATTGCGGGCGGTGACAAGCTGAATGTCGGCTCCGGTGGCGCTGCGCAAATAGTCCACCAATGGTTGAAACGATGCGCGTGTGACCTCAGGAGACTGAATGGGTTGGACCACCAGGTTGAAGGCGAATGTGGTCCCGCCGCCGGTGGCGAACAGGGCGGTTGTCAGAACGAAGTTGCGAATCCCGCGGCGAAAGACAGCAATTACTCGAGTCATGGTGAATGGCGCTCTGTATTTTTATAAGTATATGAATCGATGCGCATTCTACCATATTCCAAACCTTCCGCAGCAGCGTGGGGCTGGCACTGGCGGACCCTCGCCGCCCTCCCTTGCGTGCCTCGCCATGGCGGCACCGGAAACGGCCGAACCCACAAAATGAATATGCGTTTCAGTGATTTGCGAGCTCCCCCAATGGTGCGTCGCCAAAGCCATTTTATCCCGCCATAGAAGGGCCGCACTTGCCCCCTGAAGCCGACTAAGGGAGAATACCGATCTCCTTATGGGGTAGATGCCGCGCGAGCGCGGACCAAACGACCACGGTGTCTTGGGACATCGGGGTTTTTTTGTTAATGCAGACTGCCCGCCGGCCCGCCGGTGCCCGACCGGAACTCAGCGCTCGGCGAGCGATTTACAGCCACGCCCCCCGGGGACACGGACAGAATTCGATTGCAGGTAGCCTGATTCCGCGCCGATGGCGTTCGACGTCGTTGTGCAGGAGGAAACGGGCTGCCGCCGGGTTTCGCATTCAATATAAAGATAGGAGACGGAAAATGCCCTCGCGCAGAGAATTAGCCAATGCCATTCGTGCCTTGAGCATGGATGCCGTACAGAAGGCCAATTCCGGTCACCCGGGCGCCCCGATGGGGATGGCGGATATTGCCGAAGTGCTGTGGAACGACTTCATGCACCACAGCCCGAGCAATCCGAAATGGGTGAATCGAGACCGGTTTGTGCTTTCCAACGGCCATGGCTCGATGTTGATCTATTCGCTTTTGCATCTGACCGGTTACAACCTGCCGATGGAAGAGCTGAAGAATTTCCGTCAGCTGCACTCCAAAACCCCGGGCCACCCGGAATACGGCTATGCGCCCGGCGTGGAAACGACCACCGGCCCGCTGGGGCAAGGCATCACCAACGCTGTCGGCATGGCCATCGCCGAAAAGGTACTGGCCGGGCAATTCAATCGCGACGGTCACGACATCGTCGATCACTATACGTACGTCTTCCTTGGCGATGGCTGCTTGATGGAAGGCATCTCTCACGAAGCCTCCTCCCTCGCGGGCACTCTCGGACTCGGCAAGCTGATCTGCTTTTACGATGACAACGGTATTTCCATCGACGGCCATGTCGAGGGTTGGTTTACCGACGATACTCCGAAGCGCTTCGAAGCCTACGGTTGGCATGTGGTGCGCGATGTCGACGGCCACGACTCCGACGCCGTCAGCAAAGCCATCCGGGAAGCCCGCTCTGTCAGCGACAAGCCGACGATGATCTGCTGCAAAACCGTCATTGGGTTCGGTGCGCCGAACCTGTGCGGTAGCCACGATTGCCACGGCGCAGCGTTGGGCGAGGAAGAGGTCAAGGCGACGCGGGAAAACCTGGGATGGAACCACCCGCCGTTCGAGGTGCCGGACGATATCTATGCAGGGTGGGACGCCCGGGACAAAGGGTCCGCGGCTGAGAAACAGTGGAACGAAAAGTTCGCAGCCTATAAATCGGCCTATCCCGAGCTGGCGGCTGAGTTCGAGCGCCGCACGGCGGGCGAATTACCGTCCGATTGGAGCGCCAAATCGGCGGAGTTCATCGGCAAGGTGAATGAAAAGGCGGAAAACATCGCCTCGCGCAAGGCTTCACAGAATGCATTGAACGGTTTCGGTCCGCTGTTGCCCGAATTTCTTGGCGGTTCCGCCGATCTGGCCGGTTCCAATCTAACCTTGTGGTCCGGCGCCAAGGGTGTGAGCAACACCGTATCGGACGGTAACTATATTTATTACGGTGTGCGCGAGTTCGGCATGTCGGCGATCATGAACGGCATTGCGTTGCACGGCGGCTTCATTCCCTACGGCGCGACGTTCTTGATGTTCTCGGAATACGCGCGCAATGCTTTGCGCATGGCGGCCCTGATGAAAGTGCCGACCATCTTCGTCTATACCCACGACTCCATCGGTCTGGGCGAAGACGGGCCGACGCACCAGGCGGTAGAGCAGACTGCGACTTTGCGCATGATTCCCAATATGTCCGTTTGGCGGCCTTGCGACGCGGTTGAATCCGCTGTGGCGTGGAAATTGGCCGTCGAGCGCAAGACCGGCCCGAGCTGCTTGATCTTTTCACGCCAGGGTTTGCCTCATCAGTCGCGGGACGCCAAGCAAATCGACGCCATTGCTCGCGGTGGCTATGTATTGCTCGACTGCGACGGCGCGCCTGATGCGGTGATCATCGCCACCGGCTCGGAAGTCGGGCTTGCGGTGGGTGCGGCTGAAAAGTTGACCAACGAGGGCAAGAAGGTGCGCGTGGTTTCCATGCCATCCACTGATTTGTTCGACGCCCAGGATGCCGCCTATCGCGAATCGGTCTTGCCGAAGGGCACGCCACGCGTCGCTGTGGAAGCCGGTGTTACGGATTACTGGCGTAAATACGTAGGCCTCGACGGTGCCGTCGTAGGTCTGGATCGCTTCGGCGAATCCGCTCCAGCTGGAGAGCTGTTCAAGGAGTTTGGGTTCACCGTGGACAACGTGGTCAAAGCCGTCAAGAGCTTGCTCTGAACCAAGGGTACATGCAGCCGCCGCCTGCCGGCGCAGCTGCTCCTGAAGACTTTAGAAACTATGGAGACTAGAGATGGCAATTAAAGTTGGAATCAACGGCTTCGGCCGCATTGGCCGCATGGCGTTCCGTGCGGTGGCCCGTGACTTCAGCAACGACATCGAAGTGGTCGGGATCAACGACCTGCTGGATCCGGAATATCTCGCCTACATGTTGCGCTACGATTCCGTACACGGTCGGTTCAATGGGGATATCTCCGTCGACGGCAGTACGTTGATCGTAAACGGCAAGAAGATTCGTCTCACTGCTGAACGCGATCCTTCCAATTTGAAATGGAACGAAGTAGGTGCCGATATCGTGATCGAATCCACCGGCCTGTTCCTGACCGAAGAGACCTGCCAGAAACACATCGATGCGGGCGCCAGCAAGGTCGTGCAGAGTGCTCCCTCCAAGGACGCCACGCCGATGTTCGTCTATGGCGTCAACGAAAAAGCCTACAACGGCCAGAAAATCGTATCTGCCGCTTCGTGTACCACCAACTGCTTGGCGCCGGTCGCCAAGGTCTTGAACGACAAATGGGGTATCAAGCGCGGCCTGATGTCCACTGTGCATGCCGCTACGGCCACGCAGAAGACGGTCGATGGTCCTTCCATGAAGGATTGGCGCGGTGGCCGCGGTATTCTGGAGAACATCATTCCGTCCTCCACGGGTGCGGCGAAGGCTGTCGGCAAGGTGCTGCCGGAGCTCAACGGCAAGCTCACGGGCATGGCCTTCCGTGTTCCCACTTCCGACGTTTCAGTGGTTGATCTGACGGTCGAGCTCAACAAGGGCGGCAGCTACGACGAAATCTGCGCTGCCATGAAAGCGGCTTCCGAAGGCGAACTGAAGGACGTCCTCGGTTATACGGAAGACAAAGTCGTTTCTACCGATTTTCGCGGTATGAGCACGCCGTCGATTTTCGACGCAGGTGCCGGCATCGCCTTGGATGACACCTTCATCAAGGTCGTGTCCTGGTACGACAATGAGTATGGCTACACCTGCAACATGCTGCGCGTGGTGCGGCACGTCGCCGGCTGAAGGACGGGATCATCGCGGGGCGGTTGCAAACCGCCCCGCGCCGTTTTTCGTATTTCCCGAGAACCATCCGTCAAGCGCGACTTATGACATTACCTGGCGCGCTCGCCCGATCGTTTTCCCATTTTAATCTTCAATCTTTTTTAGGAGCAGATCATGTCCGTACTGAAGATGACCGATCTGGATCTGGCGGGTAAGCGTGTTCTGATCCGCGAGGATCTGAATGTGCCGGTTAAGGACGGCAAGGTTACGTCCGACAGCCGTATCCGTGCCAGCCTGCCTACCATCGAGCACGCCATGAAGGCCGGCGCCAAAGTCATGCTCATGTCCCATCTCGGACGCCCGGAAGAAGGTAAATACGACGAGTCTGCGTCGTTGCAGCCGGTAGCAAAGCATTTGTCCACGTTGCTCGGCAACGAAGTGCGCCTGATCAAGGATTACCTTGAAACTCCGCCGCAGCTCGCGGATGGTGAAGTCGTCATGCTGGAGAACGTGCGCTTCAATAATGGCGAGGGCAAGAACGACGAAGCGCTGTCAAGGCAATACGCGGCGCTGTGCGACATTTATGTCATGGACGCGTTCGGTACGGCTCACCGCGCTCAGGCTTCAACCCATGGCGCCGGTCAGTTTGCGCCCCAAGCATGCGCAGGCCCGCTGCTCGCCGCTGAACTGGAGGCGCTGGGCAAGGCACTGGACAATCCCAATCGACCCATGGTGGCGATTGTCGGCGGATCCAAAGTCTCCACCAAGCTCACCGTGTTGGAATCCCTGTCCTCCGTGGTCGATCAATTGATCGTCGGCGGCGGAATTGCCAATACCTTCATCAAAGCGGCCGGTTACAACGTAGGCAAGTCCCTGTACGAAGAAGATCTGGTGGCAGAAGCGAAGCGCCTCATGGAAGCGGCCAAAACCAAGGGCGGCGAGATTCCGGTTCCGGTGGACGTGGTCTGCGGCAAGGAATTTTCCGAGAACGCCAAGGCAGAAACCAAAAAGGTGGAGGAAGTCACCGACGACGACATGATTTTCGACGTCGGTCCGGAAACCGCAAAGCGTTACGCTGAAATTCTGAAAAAGGCGGGAACGATCGTCTGGAACGGTCCGGTCGGTGTGTTCGAGTTCGATCAATTCAGTGCCGGCACCCAAGCCATGGGGCAGGCCATCGCCCAGTCTTCCGCGTTCTCTATCGCGGGCGGCGGTGATACGCTGGCGGCGGTCGACAAGTACGGGATCGCCGACAAGGTGTCCTACATCTCCACTGGCGGTGGCGCATTCCTCGAGTTCCTGGAGGGCAAACAATTGCCCGCCGTGGCGATGCTCGAGACCCGCGCCAAACAATGAAGCCGAGGGAACGAAATGAGGCGCGACCGAAGAAGGTCTTCCGGATCCTCGTTTCCTACCCGATACTCAACCATGCTTAGACGCACGAAGATTCTTGCAACTTTGGGTCCGGCCACCGATCCCAAGGATCCCTCCGAGAACGAATACGAGGCGCTGGACGGCATCATCGAGGCCGGAGTCGACGTTGTTCGCGTGAACTTTTCCCACGGTACCCACGACGATCACCGTCGTCGGGTCGAAGCAGTCCGAAACCGTGCGCGCGCCCATGGTCGGCAGGTCGGGGTGCTCGCCGACCTGATGGGTCCGAAAATCCGCATTGGCGGTTTCGAGCAAGGCAAAGCCCGGCTCAAATCCGGTGATGTATTCATACTCGACGCAGCCATGGGCGGCGCCGAAGGCGAACTGATGGACGGCACGCAGGAGCGTGTCGGTATCAGCTACAAGCGTTTGCCGGGCGACGTCAGCCGCGGCGATACGCTATTGCTCGACGATGGCCGGATCGAGCTCTGGGTCGAAGATGTGCAAGGCGAGGAAATCCGCACCGTGGTTCGCCTGGGCGGCGATCTCCTGAACAAGAAAGGGATCAACCGCAAGGGCGGCGGCTTGTCGGCCGGTGCCCTGACCAGCAAGGACCGGGTGGATATCAAAGCGGCCGCGGAAATGCAGGTGGACTACCTCGCTGTTTCGTTTCCCCGATCGGCAGCGGACGTCATCGAAGCGCGGGATCTGTTCCGGGAAGCCGGAGGGCGAGGCGATATCGTCGCCAAGATCGAGCGCGCCGAGGCAGTCGATGCGCTGGAGGAAATTCTGACCGCCTCGGACGCGGTAATGATCGCCCGCGGCGATCTCGGCGTGGAAGTCGGCGATGCAGAACTGCCTGCGCTGCAGAAGAAGATCATCCGCATGGCGCGGGAGTTGAATCGCGTCGCGATTACGGCGACACAAATGATGGAATCCATGATCGAGCACCAAATCCCTACCCGGGCGGAGGTTTTCGACGTCGCCAACGCGGTTCTCGATGGTACCGACGCAGTCATGCTGTCGGCTGAAACCGCCTCCGGTAAATACCCGGCGCTGGCGGTGGCGGCCATGGATCGTATCTGCCGCAGCGCCGAAACCCAACGACTGGCGCGGGTCTCCGATCACCGTATCAATACCGAGTTCCGCCGCATCGACGAGGCGATTGCCATGTCGACGATGTATGCGGCGAACCATCTCGGGGCCAAGGCAATTGCAGCCCTGACTGAGTCGGGTTCCACGTGTTTATGGATGTCCAGAATCAGTTCCGGCATCCCGATCTACGCCTTGACGAGGCACGTAGAGACGCGTAGAAAAGTAACACTTTATCGGGGCGTATACCCCGTGAGCTTCGAGCCTGCCGGCACCAACCACGCCGAGGTCAACCAGGAGGCCGTGGACGAATTGGTGCGCCGCGGCGCCGTCCGCGACGGTGATCTGGTCATCATCACCAAGGGCGACATGATGGGCGTGATGGGCGGCACCAACGCGATGAAAATCGTCCGTGTTGGAGAAATGGTCCCGCCGACGGCGTCTCAACAGGAATAACGAACGGAGCGGCCCATCCGGGCGGTTCCGAGACGTAGCTTTTCAGTGCACACAATCTAAGATCAATCCGAAACGGAAAATCGAACAGCGAGGAGATTTCGACATGGCTCTCATTTCCCTACGTCAATTGCTCGACCACGCAGCCGAGCACGGATATGGCGTACCGGCATTCAACGTCAACAACATGGAGCAGATGCGCGCCATCATGGAGGCCGCCGACGAAACCGACAGCCCGGTGATCGTGCAGGCTTCCGCGGGCGCGCGCAAATACGCCGGCGCGCCTTTTCTGCGCCACCTGATCCTGGCGGCCATTGAGGAATTTCCACACATCCCCGTGGTCATGCATCAAGACCACGGTGCCAGCCCCGCGGTTTGCCAGCGCTCCATCCAGCTCGGTTTTTCTTCGGTAATGATGGACGGTTCCCTGAAGGAAGACATGAAAACGCCGTCCAGCTACGACTACAACGTCGATGTCACCAAGCGCGTTGTGGAACTGGCCCACGCCTGTGGCGTCTCGGTGGAAGGTGAGTTGGGCTGCCTGGGTTCTCTGGAAACCGGTATGGCCGGCGAAGAAGACGGTTCCGGCGCGGAAGGTAAACTGTCCCATGACCAGTTGCTGACCGATCCCGAGCAAGCTGCCGACTTCGTCAAGAAGACCGGCGTCGACGCACTGGCCATCGCCATCGGCACCAGCCACGGTGCCTACAAGTTCACCCGTCCGCCTACAGGTGACATTCTCGCCATCGAGCGTATCAAGGAAATTCACGCCCGTATCCCCGACACCCACTTGGTGATGCATGGCTCTTCCTCCGTTCCCCAGGATTGGCTGAAGATCATCAACGAGAACGGCGGCGACATGGGTGAAACCTATGGTGTGCCGGTCGAAGAGATTCAGGAAGGCATCAAGCACGGTGTGCGCAAAGTCAACATCGATACCGACTTGCGCATGGCATCGACTGGCGCGGTGCGCAAATTCCTGGCGGAGAACAAGAAGGAATTCGATCCCCGCAAATGGCTGATCGCGTCCACGAAGGCCATGAAGGACATCTGTAAAGCTCGTTATGATTCCTTCGGAACATCCGGCAATGCGTCGAAGATCAAGCCGATCGCGCTCGACGATATGGTTCCCCGTTACGAAAAGGGCGAGCTGGATCCGCGCGTCAACTGAGCGCGGGCAACCGCTGGAACGCAAAAAAGCAGGCCACGGCCTGCTTTTTTGTTGGCAGCGGAATTTTGCGTCGCCTACAGTTCGCACACTGATATCCGGGACGGCGTATTAAAACCCATCGACGA
This sequence comes from uncultured Gammaproteobacteria bacterium, assembly GCA_963773585.1. Lineage (GTDB taxonomy): Bacteria > Pseudomonadota > Gammaproteobacteria > JASBUN01 > JASBUN01 > CAVXJN01. The sequence continues at coordinate 110,172 of CAVZBR010000004.1, read as the reverse complement.
ACTGTATGAGTCTCAATGCTGAACAGCGGGAAGCACCATGTTCGCTGGCGATCAAAAGTATCCCTGTCCTTGCTGCGGCTACCGGGTGAACCAATTGCCGCCGGGCTATCATGAGGTCTGTCCGATCTGCGGCTGGGAAGACGACCTGGCGCAACTACGATTCGTAGATATGCCGGGTGCGGCCAATCGGGTCTCGCTCTGTACAGCCCAAAAGAATTATCAGGCGTTCGGCGCTGCCGAGCGTTTCAGCGTAACCGATGCGCGCGAGCCGGTGCCGGGAGAAGCGAGAGATGAATCCTGGCGTCCCGTGGACCACGATGCCGACAACGTCGAGGAACCGCAACGGGGCATCAAATATGCCGAGACCTACCCTGAAGATACGACGGAACTGTACTACTGGCGCGCTACTTATTGGCGGCGGATTGTCGGCTGACCGCTAGCGCTCGGTCAAGCGACGCAGTGCTTCCTGGTATTTCGCCGCCGTTTTGTCGATGATCTCCTGCGGTAGCTTGGGCGCCGGAGGCTTCTTGTCCCAGTCCAGGGTCTCCAGATAGTCGCGCAGGAACTGTTTATCGAAGCTCGGCGGCTGTACTCCCGGACGATATTGATCGGCCGGCCAGAAACGGGATGAATCCGGCGTCAGAAGCTCATCGATCAGCGTCAGCGTGCCGTGATCGTCGACGCCGAATTCGAACTTGGTATCGGCAATGATGATGCCGCGTTCGAGGGCGTAGGCCGCAGCTTCGGTGTACAACCGCACGCTGGTGTCGCGAACCTGTTCGGCGATCGTGTCGCCGAGCAGTTTCCGGGTTTGCTCGAAATCGATACTCTCATCGTGTTCACCCAGCGGCGCCTTGGTGGTCGGGGTGAAAATGGGCTGCGCAATTTTGCTGCCCATCCGCAAGCCCTCCGGAAGCGCAACTCCGGATACCGCTCCGGTGGCCTGATAGCTTTTCCATCCCGAACCGATCAGATAACCGCGCACGACGGCTTCCACGGGCAGCGCCTTCAGCTTGCGGACGATCATGGTACGTCCCGCCAGGTCGGCGCGTTCTTCCGGTTTCGGCAGTACGTCTTCAAGTTTGAGATCGGCGCCCTGATTGGGGACGATGCCACCCAGACGTTCGAACCAGAAATTCGAAAGCGCCGTGAGCACCGCGCCTTTTCCCGGAATGGCGTCCGGAAGAATGACATCGAACGCCGACAGGCGATCGGTAGTGACGATCAGCATGTGCTTGTCGCCAACGGCGTAGATATCCCGGACTTTGCCGCGATGGATCAGCGGCAGGCTGTGGATGTTCGATTGATATAAGGTTTTTGGCGCGGCGGTCATGGAACGGGGTGACGAATCCAGTGGGCGTCGAAACGACCGGGTCATTATACGGGGATGAAGCCGCGACTTCATCCGCGCCGCCGCCGAGTTTGGTCAGCTTTCCGGGAATTTACGCAGGCGGTTTGCGAGGACGCTTTCCGTTTTCTCGATCACCTGTGGTTCGATCAGTTCCGCATGGGCGTGATACGTGTACAGTCGGCAAGGAACCGGCTTGTGCAATCCGTCGCGTTCGGAATGGCGGAACTCAACCCACGCCAGGATCGGGTAATCGTTCAGTCCCGAATCGACGCAGATCCAGCTTTCCTTGTCGAGGATGATTTCCAACGTCCGCAACCCCGGCAAGGGAAAGCGCAACGGGTTGCCGAGGCGGATCAAACTCAGCCGCACACGGTTGTACGTCGCAGCCGTCATAAGGCAATAGCGGCTACTGTATCGTGGCAAATCGTCCAGACGCGACTTCATGGCCGGTCCTCCGATATTGGAAGCACCCGACTCGAGTATGGGCGAGGCGTGAAAAATTGTCTAACCGCTCGCCCCCCACCCCCGCCGGCGCCGCCATGCCGTCCGCCCACCGGGCCAGGCGCACCGCGCTCGAATATCTGCGCCAACGAGCGTTTCGGCATTGCGGCTTGCATATTGGCGTGCGCTGGATAGCCTAGTGCGAAGGCGCGGGCCAGGCGGGTCGGATGTAGCCGGATACTTTCTCCAGTCTGTGTGCATCCAGCCTGGGCGTCGTCATTTTCAGGAGCGCGGCGTTCTCCGGCTCGCGAGGTCCATGGTTGCACGTTTTTGCCGGTGCCGCGGTCGTTCGAGCGCCGCTATCGCCGGCGTTCGGCGCACATTTATTGAAAGGAGAACGAGACGATGTACGGATTCACGGTGAAGGTTGCGGGCGCGTTCGACCAAGTGGTGGAACGGGTGACGGAAGAACTTAAGAAAGAAGGGTTCGGTGTGCTTACGGAAATTGACGTTCAGGCCACACTGAAAAAGAAACTTGATATAGACAAGCGTCCCTACAAGATATTGGGTGCTTGTAATCCGAAGCTGGCGAACCAAGCACTCGATGCCGAACCCGATATCGGCCTGCTACTGCCATGCAATGTGGTGGTGCGCGAAGAAGACGACGGCGCCATCGTGGTTGGCTTCATGGATCCTGCGGCAGTTCTGGGGCTGGTTCAGCGCCCGGAACTGGAAAAACTGGGCCAGGATGTGCGTGGGCGGCTCGAACGCGTCCGCGACGCGCTGAAGTAGCCCGCAACTAGGAGCCCGTCAGACTTAGGTGATCGTAGCGGCGCAGTACATCAGTCATAAGTCCGACAGGCTCCTAGGCCGCTTGGGTTTGCGCGAGGAGCGAATGCCGGACGTCGGCCACGCGGCGATCGATTTCGGCACGATCCGCGTCCAATTTGGTCGGCGTCACGCCGATCAGGTCCCACACCTGACGATCCACCGCGGCCCGCCCTGCCGCGCCGGCGGCGAGCGCTTCGTCGGCCATGTGATTGGCCACGTGCGCCGCGGAAGCTTCCAGGGGATAGCGGCTGACACAAGGCGCGTGGTGATCGGCGATGGCTGCAGTGAGGCAATCGGACAGCCCCCAACCACGAGCCAGTGCGCCGCCGACGGCGCTGTGGTCGATTCCGATCAGTTGGCGTTCCGCCTGGTGCTGTTCCAGCCCCCGGCGCCGGGCGAACTTGATGCTTTGGGCGTACAGGTTGGGCACCGCCAGTTGCAGGACGACGCTGCCGATATCATGTAGAAGTCCGGCGACGAAGAAACGCTCCGGGTGATTTTCGTGGCGGTATTCGGCCAGCAGGCGTGCCGTGACTGCGCCGTACAGGGCCCGTTCCCAGAAATGGCGCGTGGGCGAATCACTGCCATGGGCAAAACGTTCGAAGGCGTTGGCGACGGCCGCGGCCACGGTGAGATCACCGAGATCGCGCGGGCCGATGATCGCGATGGCCCGTCCAACGCTGGAAATCGCGGTCGGAAAACCGAACATTGGGCTGTTGATGAGTTCGAGCAGTCGATCGGTCAGGCGCCGATCCCGTTCGATCACCCTCACCACTTGGGCGATGTTACACTCGGTGCGGTCGACCAGTCGGGTGGCCTCCTCGGCGTTGGCTGACAGGAGGGAGAGCGTGCCGCTACGCTGTACGAGCATTTCCGGATTCAGTTCCATGGCCGCTCCTCCGTGTTGTTGCCGGGTGAGGGTACGCCGATAGCAGTTCATGCCGAACGGCGTTCGGGCATGATTGCGCCGAATCGCAGCTTTCGGCAAGTTCAAAACTTAGGTACCAGCATGAGCTTGATTGATACAAATATTTTATATGCGCCTTTATTTTATCTTTTTGAATTGCAGGAACTTATTGGCTCTACTCCAGTCATCTATTCATCCCCGCCGAGGATCCTGCAAAGCCCAACCGCCAAGTCCGCGCGAACGTATTCAGCGACAGTTCAGGGTATTGGCCCTAAAGTTCCCTAGAAGCGTTCCGCTTATTCCGTCAACCGTGCAATAGGAGTCGTAACATGAAGAAAGTATGTGCAGTACTGGCAACGCTGAGTCTTTTTGCGACGGCGGGCGCGACGCAAGCCGCCGATGTCGCTGCAGGTAAGTCGAAATCGGCGACCTGTGTCGCGTGCCATGGTGCAAGCGGCGTGAGCGCTACGCCGATGTATCCGAATCTTGCCGGACAGAAGGAGCAGTATCTGGCCAAGCAGTTGAAGGCGTTCCGCGATGGTCAGCGTCAGGATCCGGTAATGAGCGCCATGGCCAAACCGCTCACGGACGATGACATAGGCAATCTGGCCGCGTATTACTCAAGCCTGCCCTGCAAATAATATTCTCCGAGAATGTCGTCAGTGGCCGCGCCCGCATCGCCGCGGGCGCGGCACTTTTGGCTTGTACCCGGATTTTTGCAACCGCCCTTGTCTGTTCCCCGGCGGTTAACGTCGCGCGCATGATTCCGTTAATCTAGGCCGCTGTTTCCGAACCCGAGGTGGTCACGGATCCGTTTTGCAGCGCCTGTCTATGTAAATTCGTAGATCGAATCGCTTCATCTGTAGTGGGAGACTGAAATTGGCTTGGTGGGGAAAAGTGATCGGCGGCGCGCTTGGCTTCATGATGGGCGGGCCTTTGGGCGCGCTGCTGGGTGCCGCGCTCGGCCACAATTTTGACCGCGGTCTGGGCATGGTGCTACGCGACGACCGCTTGAACGCCGGCGGTACCGAGCGTGTGCAGGCGGCGTTCTTTACCGCAACCTTTTCGGTCATGGGTCATATTGCGAAAGCCGATGGCCGTGTGTCGGAAACCGAAATCGCGCTGGCCCGTCAGGTAATGACCCAGATGCGCCTGTCGCCGGAACAGAAACAAGCGGCGATGCGCTTGTTCAATGAAGGCAAGCAGCAAAATTTTCCGCTCGAAGGCGTATTGGAACAGTTTCGGCGTGAAACTCATCGCCGGCGTCATCTGATCCAGATGTTTCTCGAAATTCAGATCTACACCGCATTCGCCGACGGCGTACTGGAGGATGTGGAGCGATCCACGCTGCTCCATATCTGCAACCGGCTTGGATATTCGCGTACGCAGTTCGAGCAGTTGGTGGCGATGGTTCGTGCCCAGCAGCAGTTCTCAGGCGGCGCCGGACATGCCGGCCCGGCACCGCGAGGGGCGAGCCTGGACGATGCCTACAAAGTTCTCGGTATTAGCCGACAAGCAAGTGATGACGAAGTGAAGAAGGCCTATCGCCGGCTCATGAATCAACATCATCCCGACAAACTGGTGGCGAAAGGCCTGCCTGAGGAGATGATGGAGGTTGCGAAGCAAAAGACTCAGGAGATCCGAGCCGCTTATGATCGCATTCGCGAGGCGCGAGGTACCTGATCTTCGGAGAAGGCAAGTAAGCTGCGCAGCAAAGTCCGCTGCTGTTGGTTCGTCAGATCGCGCAGCGTGTATCGGTCCAGCACCGCCAGAAACGCATCCCTGGCCTCGAACAAGACCCCGCGTAGATCGCAAGCCGAGCGAATCAGGCACGGCGGCGCATTGCAATTGACCGCCGCCAGCGTTTTTTCCGTGTGCCGCACGACGTCGCCGATGTTGATTTCGGCGGCGGGGCGTGCCAATTCCATGCCGCCCTGCTTGCCCCTTTGGGTGCGTACGAAGCCAAGCGATCCCAATTCGTGGACCACTTTCACCACATGGTTGCGTGAAATGTCATACGCGGAGGAGATCTCGCTGATCGTAACCAGCCGCTCCGGATGGGCAGCCAGGTACATCAGCACCCGAAGGGAATAGTCGGTATAGCGCGTTAGTTGCACATCGATCTCGCGGTGGCCGTGGTATTCAGAATACCAGCACGCGCCCGCCGGCGGCGATCGCGATGACGATCAAGCCGAGCAGCGTATTGATGCCTACCAGCATGCGGATCTGATTGAGGCTGGCGCCGCCACGTTGCCAATCCTGCGCCAGGATCGCTTTGCGCAAACGCCGGTAGGGCGCGAAAAACACGTGCAGGTAAATCAGGATCATGATGATCCCCAGCCCATTCATGATGTGCACGTATATGGGCGCTCCCGCCATGCCGCCCATGACCGAGAAAATCATCCAGTATCCCGTGGCCGGAAGCAGAATGACGCTGGCCCAAACCCATGGAAAGAAACGCCCGAACACGGCTGCCCAGAGTGTGAGGCGTTCCGGTGGCTGCAGCAATGACGCCGCCGATGGCCGCAAAACCATGTACGCGAAAAACATTCCGCCGACCCAAAGTACAGCCGAGAGTGCATGAAGTGCCAGTAAAACCGAGTGGCCGGGCATAGAAAGTCTCCGATTGCTGGGGAATCCATTCTACCGGTGGAGGTGGAGTCGCATCCAGCCGCGAATGCGTTTTATCAGTACGTCGGCTTGATCGGAATAGTCGGCGTCGGCACTGTCCACTTCGAGTTGGCGATAGCGTGGCGTTGGCTGGTCGGCGGCCCCCGTCGCGGCCGACCGCGCGTGCGCCGCAAGGACGGCGCGATCGTCGATACCCGCGAGAACCGGAGGAAGATCGCGTTGCGCGTAGATGTCGAGTACCGGCGGTGTGACGGCTTCCACCAGGCTGCGGCTGTCCTGGCGCGACTGCCCGGGCAACGGTTGCATGCTGATGGCGATGATGGCGGAAACCGGCGCTTTTGGGTTCTTGGCCAGGTACCACATGCCGGCCGTTGCGCCGGTGCCCGATCCGAGCAACGCCACAGGCCCCGCCTTTCGTTGACCGATCATGATCAGCGCCGCCGAGATGCGGGTCGCGACATCTTTGAAATAGGTTTCCGGCGCCGCGCTAGGATCGAAGGCCGGCAGTTGCACGGACAGGGTGGTCCAGCCGTGACGTGGCAGTTCCTCCCGCAGAGGTCGAATCACCTGCGGCCAGTCGGCGTGGGCCTGCAGACCATGGAGCAGTATCACCGCGCCGCGGTGTTTCCGCACGGCGCCGGGGCGGTAGAGCATCATGGTCTTGCCCTGCGGGGTATCGAGCCACCTCAGATCCGCGGTCAGCCGCGGATCCTTTTGCAACGCCTCGGTCCAGGATGCGGTCGCCGATCGGGCGACGTTGCACGTCCCCATAACGACGAACGCCACCAGAAGGGGCGTGATAAAGCGTGGACTGAAGGCTGGTGAAGTGAACATTTTGTCTTGTATATCAGTAAATAAAGTTCGTTTCCAGCATTCCCAAAGGGCGCGGTCCCCGGGGAGGCTGAAAATTCCCAGGCAATCGGGTAAAGTGCCGAGTTCCTTGCCGCCGGCGTTGCCGGGGGCGAACCACATTGCAAGGGGCTGAACCATGGCAGCTGATTTTCTGATCGCGCCGTCGATCTTGTCGGCGGACTTCGCCCGCCTGGGCGAGGAAGTGGACCACGTGCTCAAAGCGGGCGCCGACATCGTGCATTTCGATGTCATGGACAACCATTTCGTACCCAACCTGACCATTGGCCCCCTGGTCTGCGAAGCCCTGCGCAAGCACGGCGTGACCGCGCCCATCGACGTGCATCTGATGGTGGAGCCGGTGGATCGCATTATCCCCGATTTCGCCGACGCGGGCGCCAGCTACATCACCTTCCATCCCGAGGCTTCCCGTCATATCGACCGTACCTTGCAACTGATCCGCGACAAGGGCTGCAAGGCCGGGCTGGTTTTCAATCCGGCGACGCCGTTGGATCATCTGCGTTATGTCATGGACAAGGTGGACATGATCTTGCTGATGTCGGTCAATCCGGGGTTTGGTGGCCAGAAGTTCATTGGCGCGGCACTGGACAAGCTGCGCGAGACGCGCCGCATGATCGACGAATCCGGTTACGACATCCGGCTGGAGATCGACGGCGGCGTGAAGGTCGACAATATCCGCGAAATCACCGCCGCGGGCGCCGATACCTTTGTTGCGGGCTCGGCCATTTTCGGCGCTGCCAAAGACAGCGATCCGAATCGCTACGACTCGGTGATCAAGGCGATGCGAGACGAGATCGCCCAGGCCAAGTAAGCGGGAGTCGGTATCGATGCTCAAGAAACCCGAGATGATTCTGATCGACGTCGACGGGACGCTGGTGGACAGCGTGCCGGACCTGGCGTATTGCGTCGACGAAACGATGAAGCAGCTCGGTCTGCCGGTGCGCGGCGAAGCCGCGGTGCGGGATTGGGTGGGCAACGGCATCGAACGGCTGGTGCGCCGCGCATTGATCGGCAAGCTCGACGGCGAGCCCGGTGAGGTGCTGTTTGAGCGCGCTTACCCGATCTTCCTCGATCTGTATGCCGAAAACACCAGCAAGCGCAGCCACCTGTATCCGGGTGTGCGCGAAGGCATCGATTATCTGCGCAGCAATGGCTACCGCTTGGGATGCGTGACCAACAAGGCCGCCCAGTTCACCGACCCGCTCCTCAAGGAATTGGGCGTGTACGATGATTTCAACATTGTCATCAGCGGCGACACCCTGACGAAAAAGAAACCCGATCCGCTGCCGCTGTTGCATGCGGCCGAATTTTTTGGCGTCGCGCCGGAACAGGCGCTGATGATCGGCGACTCGGTTTCCGATGTGAAGGCCGCCCGCGCGGCTGGGTTCCAAATCGTCTGCATGAGCTATGGCTACAATCACGGCGTCGATATCCGCGACGCGAATCCCGACGCGGTTATCGACCGTCTGGAGCAGATTCGCGGGCTCCTCGAAGAAGCGGCCTGAGCGGGCCTTGTCCGCGGTGCCGATCTGGTATAAGTTTCAATCATGATCGTGATGACTTTCGAGCTGGGAACTTGGCAAGGCGCCTGCTGGCGATGGTGACAACGTCGCCGTTGCTTGATTGCGCCCAATCCATTTCTCCCGTAGCTCGGAAGCCAGCTCATGAACGTGGAACAATTCGACGAACTCTCCCGACAGGGCTATAACCTGATCCCTGTCATGCGCGAGGTCCTGGCGGACCTCGACACCCCCCTCAGCACTTACCTGAAGCTCGCCGAAGGTCCGTATTCGTATCTGTTCGAATCGGTCCAGGGCGGCGAAAAGTGGGGCCGCTATTCGATCATCGGCCTGCCGTGCCGCACGGTGGTGCGCATCAAAGGCCACACAGTCGAAATCCTGGAACATGGCGACTTGCGTGAGCGCATCGAAGTCGACGACCCACTGCAATGGATCGAACAGTTCAGGGAACGGCATCGGGTGCCCCAAGTGTCGGGTCTGCCCCGTTTCACCGGCGGCTTGGTGGGCTATTTCGGATACGACACGGTGCGTTATATAGAGCCGCGTCTGGGGCCTTGCCCCAATCCCGACCCCCTCGGTAATCCGGACGTACTGTTGATGGTGTCGGACGAAGTTGTGGTATTCGACAACCTCGCCGGCAAGCTGTTCGTGGTGGTGCACGCCGATCTGCAACGGCCCGACGCCCGCGCCGAAGCGGAAACACGTCTGGATCTTCTGGTTCAGGCACTGCGAACCGCGCATCCGACCTACCGGCCGGCGAAGCGGGCTCAGCGCGTCGCGGAACAGGATTTCGTTTCCGGCTTCACCCGCAAAGGTTTCGAATCCGCGGTGGCGCGGATCAAGGACTACATCGTCGAAGGCGACGTCATGCAGGTGGTGTTGTCCCAGCGCTTGTCGATTCCCTACGAAGCGGAACCGTTGGATCTGTACCGTGCACTGCGCAGCCTGAATCCTTCACCTTATATGTTCTTCATGGATCTGGGTGATCATCATGTGGTCGGTTCATCGCCGGAGATCCTGACCCGGCTGGAAGACGGTGAAGTCACGGTGCGACCCATCGCCGGCACCAGACCGCGAGGCAGCAACGAAGAGCAGGATCAGGCCTGGGAGCGGGAACTATTGGCGGATCCCAAGGAGCTCGCCGAGCATCTCATGCTCATCGATTTGGGGCGCAATGACGTCGGCCGGGTCTCGGAGACCGCCAGCGTGCGCGTGACCGAGAAAATGCTGATCGAGCGTTACTCCCACGTCATGCACATCGTGTCCAACGTCAAAGGCAAACTACGCGCCGGCATGAGTGCAGTCGACGTACTGCGAGCGACGTTCCCGGCGGGGACCGTGTCGGGTGCGCCCAAGATCCGCGCCATGGAAATCATCGACGAGTTGGAGCCGGTGAAGCGCGGCATCTACGCCGGCGCGGTGGGCTACATCTCCTGGAGCGGTAATATGGACACGGCCATCGCCATCCGCACCGCCGTCATCAAGGACGGAACGCTGCACATCCAGGCGGGCGCCGGCATCGTCCATGACTCGGTGCCCGCAAACGAGTGGGAAGAGACCATGAACAAAGGCCGCGCGATCTTCCGTGCCGTCACCCTGGCTGCCGCCGGGCTCGACAACGTTCATCGCTGAGGTGCGCCATGTTACTGATGATCGATAACTACGATTCGTTTACTTACAACTTGGTGCAATACTTCGGCGAGCTGGGCGCGGACGTGCGGGTGTTTCGCAACGATCAGATCACCGTGGAGCAGGTCGGGCAACTGGCGCCGGAACGCATCGTCATCTCGCCGGGCCCGTGCACACCCAACGAAGCGGGGATTTCAGTGGATGTGATTCGCGCGTTCGCCGGACGCACGCCGATTCTCGGTGTGTGTCTGGGGCATCAAGCCATTGGCCAGGCATTTGGTGGCCATATCGTGCATGCCAGGGAAATCATGCACGGTAAGACGTCCATGATTCATCATCGCGACGTCGGTGTGTTCCACGGTCTGGAAAATCCCTTCGAGGCGACGCGTTATCACTCGCTGGTGATCGAGCGTGCGAGTTTACCGGCCTGTCTGGAAGTGACGGCCTGGACCGAAACCGGTTCCGGTGAGCAGGATGAAATCATGGGCGTGCGCCACACCGAGTTCGACATCGAAGGCGTGCAGTTCCACCCCGAGTCGATCCTCACCCGCCACGGCCATGACCTTTTGCGCAATTTCCTCCATCGCGGCGACACCCGCGCCAGCGCCTGAGTCACGTCATGGATATGCAAGCCGCCATTCGCGCAGTCGCCGACAAACGCGACCTGTCCGAAGCTGAAATGATCGACGTCATGCGTACCATCATGTCCGGTGAAGCGACGCCGGCGCAGATTGGCGGATTTCTGATCGGGCTGCGCATGAAGGGCGAGACCGTCGAAGAAATCGCCGCTGCGGCCAAGGTCATGCGCGAACTGGCAACCCCGGTGGACGTCAGCGTCGCGCATTTGATCGACACTTGCGGCACCGGCGGTGATGCATCCAGTACCTTCAACATCTCCACCGCAAGCGCCTTTGTGGTGGCGGCCGCCGGCGGCCGGGTCGCCAAGCACGGGAATCGTTCGTTCTCCAGCCGTTCGGGCAGCGCCGACGTGTTGGAAGCGGCGGGCGTAAATCTTGATTTGACCCCCGAGCAAGTGGCGCAATGCGTTGAGCAGATCGGCGTAGGTTTCATGTTCGCTCCGCGTCATCACGGCGCCATGAAGTACGCCATCGGTCCACGCCGTGAAATGGGCGTGCGCACCATCTTCAATGTGCTGGGTCCGCTGACCAACCCGGCGGCCGCGCCCAACCAGGTGTTGGGCGTGTTCAGCGATGAATGGGTCGAGCCGTTGGCGCACGTGCTGCAGCGCCTTGGCAGCGATCACGTGCTGGTCGTGCACGCCGAGGACGGTCTGGATGAAATCAGTATCGGTGCCGCGACGCACATTGCGGAACTGAAAAACGGCGAAGTGCGCGACTATTTCATTACGCCAGAAGAGTTCGGCATCACGCGCGCGGGGCTTGAAAGCCTGCGCGTCGATAGCGCCGAACAGAGCCTCGCCACTGTGCGTGACGTGTTGGCCAATGTGAACGGCCCGGCTCGTGATATTGTGGCGCTCAATGCCGGCGCAGCCATTTATGCGGCCGGGCTCACCGAAGACTTCGGCGGCGGTGTCCAGCGCGCTGCGAAGGTCATCGCTGACGGTTCGGCCAACGCGAAACTGCACGCGCTGGTGGATTTCACCAGACAGTTCGTCTGACTTGCACGGTGGCGCCATGACCGACACGCCGGACATTCTGAAAAAGATCCTCGCCCGCAAGCAGGAGGAAGTGGCCGCCGCTGCGGCGCAGGTCGATTTGCAGACCTTGCGCGACTGGGCGCAGGCCGCGAGTCCGCCGCGCGGCTTCGTCGCAGCGCTGCGCCAGCGAATCGAAACAGGCGATGCCGCGGTGATTGCGGAAATCAAGAAAGCTTCACCCAGCAAGGGCGTGTTGCGCGAGCATTTCGAACCGGCGGCCATCGCGGCCAGTTACGAGCGCGGCGGCGCAGCGTGCCTCTCGGTGTTGACCGATCATGATTTCTTTCAAGGCGCGCCGGAGTATCTACGCCAGGCGCGTGCGGCGTGCAGCCTGCCGGTGTTGCGCAAGGATTTCATGATCGACCTCTATCAGGTGCATGAAGCCCGCGCCATGGGCGCCGATTGTATTCTGCTGATCGCCGCTGCGCTGGACGACGGGCTAATGGCGGAGTTGGCCGCGTCAGCGCAGGCGTTGGGGATGGACGTCTTGGTGGAGGTCCATGACGTGGAAGAGTTGCAGCGCGCGTTGCGACTTTCTCTGCCTGTGATCGGCATCAACAATCGGAATCTGCGCACCTTCGAGACCACTTTGAGCACAACCTTCGACATGCTGGAACAAATTCCGCAAGACTGCCTGGTGGTCACGGAAAGCGGCATCCTCGAGGTCGACGATGTCGCGCTCATGCGCCGGCACGGCGTACACGCGTTCCTGGTGGGCGAAGCGTTCATGAAGGCGCAGGACCCGGGCGCGAAATTGCAGCAACTGTTCTTTTGAATGCGGGGTGGCCCCGGCGTTCCGATCAGGATCGGCGTCTCCTATATGCACGGTCGGCCGAGCCGGTGTGGCGCCGAATTTGATCGACATACACCAGAGACGATTTCCGAGCGGGTCAAGACCGGCTGGCGAGTTCTTCCTTCGCCCGGGGCGGAAGATTCCGCAGGGCGTGTTGGCGCAACTCCTGGATTCCGAGAGACTGCAGCTAAGGTTGGTCTTCTATCATGCGCGACGACGGCGCGCGGTTTGCGCGGGAATCCCGCGATTGTGGCGCGCCCCGATGCGGTACGATGCTCTTTCGCCCGGGAAGGTAATGTACTGTTCGGAGGTCAGGCCTCGGCGAGGCCGTCAAATGTTTCGTTTCACCGTCGGCAGATGAATCTGCCCCTGGCGCCAGTCTGTTATCCGCTTCACCGCGTCCCGAACACCACGATCGTCTTTCCCTTCACCGAAATCAGTTCCTGCTCTTCCAGGGCTTTGAGTACGCGACCCACCATTTCGCGCGAACATCCGACAATGCGGCCGATCTCTTGGCGCGTGATGCGGATCTGCATCCCATCGGGGTGGGTCATGGCATCCGGTTCCTTGCACAGCTCCAGTAACGTGCGCGCAACGCGGCCCGTTACGTCCAGGAACGCCAAGTCGCCGACTTTGCGGCTGGTCTTGCGTAGGCGGGTGGCCATTTGGGCGGCCAGGGCAAACAGAATGCTGGGATCCTGCTCAGCCACTTGCCGGAAGCGTTCGTAGCTGATTTCCGCCAACTCGCATTGGGTGCGGGTGCGGACCCAGGCGCTGCGGTTGGTTTGTTCCTCGAACAGTCCCATCTCGCCGAAGAAATCCCCGGGATTCAGGTAGGCCAGGACGATTTCCCGGCCGTCGGTGTCTTCGATCAGGACGCTTACCGAGCCTTCGACGATGTGGTAGAGGACATCGGGTTTGTCGCCCGCGTAAATAATGACACTCTTGGCGGGATAGCGTCGTCGGTGGCAGTGTTCCAGAAACCGGTCGATGGACGGGTTTCCGGTACCCTGTTTTCTGGGAATCTTCGACATGGCGCCAGCCCTGAGGTTGCCCAAAGTAGACTCAATTATAATACTGGTTTCGCAGCTTTCGTGATGCCGCTCTCAATCCAGCAATGTATGGAACTGTGATAGGCTTCGCAACAAATTCCAACGCGGAGTCCTCATGAAGGCGCGCATCAAGTGGCTGGAGGAAGTGAGTTTTGTCGGTGAGTCGGGCAGTGGCCACGCTGTGGTCATGGACGGGGCGCCTGAGCACGGCGGGCGCAATCTCGGCGTCCGGCCGATGGAGATGCTACTGCTCGGACTGGGCGGTTGCTCGGCATTCGACGTCATTCACATCCTCAAACGTGCCAGACAACCGGTTACCGACTGCGTAGTAGAACTCGAAGCGGAACGCGCGGATCAGCCCCCCAAGGTATTTACCCGTATTCATGCCCATTTCGTCATTACCGGCAAAGCACTTTCCGAATCCCAGGTGCGCCGCGCCGTGGAACTGTCTGCGGAGAAGTATTGTTCGGCCTCCATCATGCTCGGTAAAACGGCAACCATTACCCATGATTTCGAGATCATCCGGGTTGGCTGAACGTCAGGATGGACGACGCACTCGATAACCGACATTCCACCTCCTCGCCGATACTCGACGGTACCCCCCAGTCGAGCCCAGGTTCTGCGGCGTTCGATCAACTGCTTCGAGACTACTACCAGGCTTGGTTCCATTTCCATCCAGAGGCTGCCGTAGAAGCGGGCGTCGACGGTTATGCCGATCGCCTTACGCCGTTCCATGATGACGATATAGGCGCGCTGGTTTCCTTGAACGAAAACCTGCTCGGGGCGCTGGATGAGCTGAACGCCGGGGAGCTCGATACCGACAGACAGCTCGATTTTCGTCTCCTGCATGGCGCCGCGGTGATCGAGCTGCATGAGTTGATGGAAGCGGATTGGCGTTACCGTGACCCGGCACGCTACCTGCCGGTCAATGCGATCTACCAGTTGACTGTTTACCCCGTGCGCGGCCTGCCGCAGGCCCTGCAGGCGCGACTTGCGGCTGTACCGGGTCATCTGCGGGGCGCCCGGCGGATATTGGCGGAAACGCCGCAGTTGGTGCCCGCCGCGTGGTTGGAAGGCGCGATCAGCGAAGCGGTTGCCGGCGCGCGTTTCGTGCGCGACCTGCCTATCCATCCGGTTCTGATCCGAGGATTTGCCTCGCTTGGGCGCACCGCCCAGCTCTGCGAAGCAGCGGCAAACGCCATGGAGGAGTTTGCGCATTTCCTGGCGCAGACTATCGGTGCTCGAGCGGAGGGCGCATACGCATGCGGCCACGCTCACTTCGCGCGATTGCTGAAACACCGCCATTTCCTTGACTGCGACGCGGGCGCGCTGCACGACCTGGGTACGCGACTGGTTCAGCGCACCCGACAGGAACTGCACGCAGTGACCCGCCGCTTACGCGGGGATACAGATGCCAACGCGATGGCGAGCATGATTCGCAGCCGTCACCCGACCGCCGGTGGCTTGTTGAATGCTTATCGCGAGCAGATGCAGCGGGCGTATGAGTTCGTGCGGGAACAGGACCTGGTGGAGATGCCGGCACGCCAGCGTTTACAGGTAGTGGATACGCCGGCATTCATGCGTCACGCGATTCCGTTTGCGGCCTATCTGCCGCCAGCGCCCAACGATCCCGATCAATGCGGGCATTATTATGTGACTCCCGCGGCAGACGAAGAACTCATGGGCGAGCACAACGATCTTGCGCTGATGCACACCTGTGTCCATGAGGCGTGGCCAGGCCATCACTTGCAGTTCGTGACCGCCAACCAGCGCCCGACGAGCCGCACTTTGCCTCGCTTACTGAACCCGTCGGCGACGTTGTTCGAAGGGTGGGCACTGTACTGCGAACAGCTGATGTTCGAGCGCGGGTTCCTCGGTCAACCGGAGCACGAATTCTTGTTGTTGCGCGACCGCTTGTGGCGGGCATTGCGGGTCCAGCTCGACATCGAGCTGCAAACCCGCGGACTGGGCCTGGACGCTGCGGCCCGGCGGCTCTCCGACACACTCGGGTTTCCGCTCGCGCAGGCAAAAGCCGACGTGCTCTGGTATAGTCGCGCTCCCGCCGTTCCGATGGGCTATGCGACCGGCTGGTCGTTAATCAACCGATCGCGTGAACGCCTCGTGGAGGATCGGGACGCGCAGCAGATGCGAAGCTTCCACGATGGTTTGCTGTCGGCGGGCTCCATTGCTGTGCCTTTGGTGCTGGAACGCTGTCATGGCGCCGCATTCGCGCAGTCCGTGCAGAGGGACGTTTTCGGGGGCGGGGCCTGAGTTCAGGACTGCAAACTGTATCTTCGAGGTATTGATGGAAAGACCCGACCGTACGGCCGGTTTGCGGCATGTGGCCCTGACCGTCAGTGACCTGGAGGCCTGTGAGCACTTCTACGTCACGCTCATGGGAATGCGGGTCGAATGGCGGCCGGACGCCGATAACCTCTATCTGACTTCGGGCAATGACAATCTGGCTTTGCACCGCGCGCCGATAGAATTCGAACCGGGCGGCAGCCAGCGCCTCGATCACATTGGCTTCGTCATCGAGCGCCCGGAGCAGGTCGATGCGTGGTACGCCTATCTGCGCGGGCGGGAAGTACCCATGAAAACCGAGCCGCGCACTCACCGCGATGGCGCGCGCAGCTTCTATTGCAGCGATCCGGTCGGCAACACGGTCCAGATCATTTATCATCCGCCCTTGGCCGGGACCGAGCGGTAGGCGCCTGCCGGTTCGGATTTTGAACAAGTGACGCAATCGGAGGAAGCGCCCGTGGTGAAGCAGTTGAAACGGTTGAAGCTACACGGATTCAACAATCTTACCAAGACGTTGAGCTTCAACATCTATGACATCTGCTATGCCAAGAAGTCGAAGCATCGCCGTGAGTACATCGAGTACATTGATGAAGAGTACAACGCCGAGCGCTTGACCAAGATATTGACCGACGTCTCCAATATCATCGGCGCCAATATCCTCAATATCGCCCATCAGGATTACGAGCCTCAGGGCGCGAGCGTCACCATGCTCATTTCCGAGGAGCCGATTGTCGCCGAGGAACTGTCCAACAGCGAGTCACCGGGTCCGCTGCCCGACGCGGTGGTGGCGCATCTGGATAAGAGCCACGTCACCGTACACACTTATCCGGAAAGCCATCCGGACAATGGCATCAGCACCTTTCGCGCGGATATCGACGTCTCCACCTGCGGTCGCATCTCGCCGCTCAAGGCCCTGAATTACCTGATTCACAGCTTCGAGTCCGATATCGTCATCATGGACTATCGAGTGCGTGGTTTTACCCGCGACGTGCGCGGGAAAAAACATTTCATCGACCACAAGATCAATTCAATCCAGAACTATTTGTCCAAGGACACCAAAGAGCGGTATCACATGATCGATGTCAACGTGTACCAGGAGAACATCTTCCACACCAAGATGATGCTCAAGGATCTGGAGCTGGACAATTATCTGTTCGGAACCGGAGTGGAAGACCTTACTGCTGTCGAACGCAAAACTGTCGGCGAGCGGCTGAAGCGTGAAATGATGGAGATGTTCTACGGCCGCAATCTGAGCAAAGGCCTCAAGTCGTAGGATGCGTCAAGCGCACCGCGCGGCCCCATCGATTTGCTTGCCGATGCCTCTGTCGTATCGGACGTAACGTCCGGCCTTTGGGCCTTGACGTAACCTACGGCGTTCGTTGGCTCGTGTGCGCGACGTCGGCCCGGGCCCGACCTATGGGTGCGACTTGAGCAAGGGCCTCGAACCGCAGGATGCGTCAAGCGCACCGCGCGGACGCATCGATTTGCTTGGCGATGCCTCTGTCCTATCGGACGTAACGTCCGGCCTTTCGGCCTTGACGTAACCTACGGGATTCGTTGGCTCGGTGCGGTCGGCCTGCGCCCGACCTATGGGTGCGATTTTGAGCAAGGGCCTCGAACCGTAGGATGCGTCAAGCGCACCGCGCGGACGCATCGATTTGCTTGCCGATGCCTCTGTCGTGTCGGACGTTCCATCCGGCCTTTGGGCCTTGACGTAACCTACGGGATTCGTTGGCTCGGTGCGGTCGGCCTGCGCCCGACCTATGGTGCGATTTTGAGCAAAGGCCTCGAACCGTAGGATGCGTCAAGCGCACCGCGCGGACGCATCGATTTGCTTGCCGATGCCTCGGTCGTATCGGACGTTACGTCCGGCCTTTCGGCCTTGACGTAACCTACGGGATTCGTTGGCTCGGTGCGGTCGGCCTGCGCCCGACCTATGGTGCGATTTTGAGCAAAGGCCTCGAACCGTAGGATGCGTCAAGCGCACCGCGCGGACGCATCGATTCGCTTGCCGATGCCTCGGTCGTATCGGACGTTACGTCCGGCCTTTCGGCCTTGACGTAACCTACGGGGTTCGTTGGCTCGGTGCGCGGAGTCGGCCTGCGCGCGACCTACGGGTGCGACATTGGAGCTTCAGATCCGATATGCCACGGTGGTCATGACTTTCGACGCCAGTTTCATGATCCCTTTGATCGGCGCGGGCAATGGCCGCGCGCCGGCTTCGACAGCAGTGGTCGCGTGTCGGGCTTCGTCTTCCTTCATTTGTTCTAGTACCGCCCGGCTCTTGTGGTCTTCTGCCGGTAACCGTTGCAGGTGGTCTTCCAGGTGCCGCACGACTTGGCGTTCCGTTTCCACCAGAAACCCCAGGCTCCACTTGTCTCCGGCGACTCCCGCTGTGGCACCGATCGCATACGAGCCTGCATACCAGAGCGGATTCAAGTAGCTCACGTGCCCGTCGAGCGCCTTGATGCGCGACGCGCACCAGTCGAGGTGATCATTTTCTTCGCGGGCCGCCTGTTGCATGGCGTCCCGCACCCGCGGCGCGCGCGCTGCCGCAGCCTGCCCGTGATATAGGGCTTGGGCGCAGACTTCTCCGACATGGTTGACGCGCATCAGGCTTGCAGCGCGACGCTTCTGCTCGGGGTTGAGTTCCGATTTCTGCGCCGCGCGCGCGGGATCGGCGCGGCCCGTGGTAGGCGGCTGGCCGAACACCGTGCGGGTTGCTTGATCGATGTTGATGAGCAAGTGATCGAGTGCTGTGTAGCGACGTGATTGCATGGCGGATCTCTGCGTGCTGGCTGGACCTGGCGGTGAGGTCCACGATACGCGCGCTGCCACGCAACGCAACTTTACGTGAACCCGGCCTTTCAACTGCCGCCCCGAGTCCCTATCTTGTGTCCATGTCCTATTATCGTCACCACGTCTTTTTTTGCACCAATCTGCGCGCTGATGGCAGTGCCTGTTGCCAGCAATATGACGCCCAGGCCATGCGCGACTATGTCAAGAAGCGGGTAAAAGTGCTGGGGCTGGCCGGTGTGGGCGGGGTACGGGTCAATACCGCCGGCTGCCTGGATCGATGTTCAGAAGGTCCGGTGATCGTGGTTTATCCGGAGGATGTCTGGTACACGTACGTCGATCAGGACGATCTCGATGAGATCATCGATGAGCACCTGCGCAACGGCCGAGTCGTCGATCGATTGCGGATTTAGCGAGATTTCAATCAGATACGTGCAGAATCCCGGGCTCCGATTCGATTTCGACATTGTCAGCGGTGACGAAACCATTCGTAACCGGCCACCTATTGACACGTACTCAAGAGTATTAGAGAATTCTCACATGCTGATTTACCGACTTGTATTCCGGTTGGTCAGTTTGACTCCTCCATCCTCCTTTGGTGGTTTAAAGCGCGGTCCTCACTTACCGCGCTTTTTTTTTGCCTGTACTGCGGTTACCGGCGGCGAGCGGCCGACGGTGGCTTGTCTATAGGTTCCATCTTCTGTAAGATTCCCGGTCTTTCTACGATCGACATGGGTCAGATTCCCGGAGCATGAGTTCATGAAGACCTTCAGCGCAAAACCGGCCGAGGTGCGTCGCGATTGGTTCGTGGTAGACGCCGACGGCAAAACCCTAGGGCGCTTGGCATCCGAAGTGGCCCGCCGGCTGCGCGGCAAGCACAAGGCCGAGTACACCCCTCACGTCGACACCGGCGACTACATCATCGTGGTCAATGCCGAGAAGATTCGGGTGACCGGCGCAAAGCTCCAGAATAAGATGTATTACCACCACACCGGCTATATCGGCAGCTTGAAGTCGATCAATTTGTTCAAGCAGCTGCAGAAAGCGCCGACCCGTGTGATCGAGACCGCTGTGAAGGGCATGTTGCCGAAGAATCCGTTGGGTCGGGCCATGTTCCGCAAGTTGAAAGTCTATGCCGGCCCCGAACATTCCCACAGTGCCCAGCAGCCCAAGCCGCTGGACCTCTGAGCCCTTCAAACGGACGAATTTAATGGCACAAACTGAACAATATTACGCTACCGGTCGTCGAAAAAGCTCTGCAGCACGCGTATTCCTGCGCCCGGGCAGCGGCAACATCACCGTCAACAAACGTCCATTGGACGAATACTTCGGCCGCGAGACGGCGCGCATGGTGGTACGTCAGCCCCTCGAGCTGGTGCAGATGAAAGACAGATTCGATATCGCCGTGTCCGTCGTCGGCGGCGGCATGAGCGGTCAGGCTGGCGCGATTCGTCACGCCATTACCCGTGCGCTGATCGTGCATGAAGAAAGCCTGCGTTCGCCGCTGCGCAAAGCCGGTTTCGTGACCCGCGATGCGCGCGAAGTGGAACGTAAAAAGATCGGCTTGCACAAAGCCCGTCGCGCACCGCAGTACTCCAAGCGTTAAACGAGCTGCGCCTGCCCCACTTGGGGGATCGTCTAACGGCAGGACGGAGGACTCTGACTCCTCTAATCTAGGTTCGAATCCTAGTCCCCCAGCCACTGCAAAAATAAGGCCCGGCATCGCCGGGCTTTATTTTTTTGGAAGGGGCGACGCATGAGAACTCCGTTTCGTTCCCGCCGGTCGGGAAGCGCGGCGCAACGACGTAGGTTGGGTCAAGGCCAAAGGCCGGACCCAACGTTTCGGTTCCGCATGACACCAACGCCCACCCGGCACGATGGGTCCGCGCTGCGCGCTTGACCCATCCTACGGTTTTCCTTCCCACCGATCGCCCCGTGCACGGCGCCCGGCCGTTCCTTTACCGAAGCAACGTAGGTTGGGTCAAGGCCGAACGCCGGACCCAACGTTTCGGTTCCGCGTGGGCACCAACGCCCGTCTTCCACGATGGGTCCGCGCTGCGCGCTTGACCCATCCTACGTTTTCGTTCCCGCGGATCCGCCGCGCACGGCTCGACCGCCGCTTTACCGAAGCGACGTAGGTTGGGTCAAGGCCGAAGGCCGGACCCAACGTTTCGGTTCCGGATGGGCACCAACGCCCACCCGGCACGATGGGTCCGCGCTGCGCGCTTGACCCATCCTACGTTTTCGTTCCCGCGGATCCGCCGCGCACGGTGCTCGACCGCCGCTTTACCGAAGCAACGTAGGTTGGGTCAAGGCCGAAGGCCGGACCCAACGTTTCGGTTCCGGATGGCACTGACGCCCACGCTGCACGATGGGTCCGCGCTGCGCGCTTGACCCACCCTACGGTTTTCCTTCCCACCGATCGCCCCGTGCACGGCGCCCGGCCGTTCCTTTACCGAAGCAACGTAGGTTGGGTCAAGGCCGAACGCCGGACCCAACGTTTCGGTTCCGCGTGGGCACCAACGCCCGTCTTCCACGATGGGTCCGCGCTGCGCGCTTGACCCACCCTACGGTTTTCCTTCCCACCGATCGCCCCGTGCACGGCGCCCGGCCGTTCCTTTACCGAAGCAACGTAGGCTTCTGTGCATGTCCATTCCAGGCTAACATGCTCGGCAAATCTGACGCGGAGAGCAAGGATGCGCTACCGTCGTACATGGACACCGGGCGGCACCTATTTCCTTACGCTGGTTACCCATCGGCGCCAGCCGATCTTATTGACGCCGCCCCACCTATCGAGACTGGGGCGAGCTTTTCGGCGCGTGCGCGTCAAGCACCCGTTCCGGTTAGACGGGATCGTCGTATTGCCCGATCACGTTCATTGCATCATGGAACTGCCCTCGGGCGACGCCGACTTCGCCCTCCGGGTGCGCCTGATCAAATCCTATTTCACCCGCGCATGCGTGCCCCTTCAAGAGGAACAATCTCAATCGCGGCATGTGCGCGCGGAACGGCCCGTTTGGCAGCGGCGTTACTGGGAGCACCTGATCCGCGATCCGGATGATTGGCGCAGGCATCTCGACTATCTCCATTTCAATCCGGTGAAGCACGGCCATGTTCGGCGTGTGATCGATTGGGACTACAGCTCGTTTCATCGATACCGCCGCTTGGGAGTGTATCCGGCAGGTTGGGGCGCGCAGGAAGCGCCTGGCCTCCGATCGATGGATTTCGAATGAAGTGGTAACGCCGATCCGTTAGAAGCATCCCCCGGCGGTTCGATTCTTCCGCGCTGCGCTCGCACCCTATGCAGAAGTATTCCCGGTCGGTTCGATGCGTCCGCGCGATGCGCTTGACGCATCCTACGAGGCGCTTTCGTGTTCATGGAGCCGGTGCGAGCGGCCGCCGCGAAGGTGGCGCAACGATACCGTAGGTTACGTCAAGGCCCGAAGGGCCGGACGTAACTGATTCGATGCGTCCGCGCGATGCGCTTGACGCATCCTACGGTGCTTTCGTGTTCATGGAGTCGGTGCGAGCGGCCGCCGCGAAGATGGAGAACGATACCGTAGGTTACGTCAAGGCCCGAAGGGCCGGACGTAACGCCGATGCGGTCGAGGCATCCCCGACGGTTCGATGCGGCACGGGTGGGCGCCGTAGGTTACGTCAAGGCCCGGCGGGCCGGACGTAACATCGAAACGGCGGTCCGGCAGAAGCATCGCCCGCGGTTCGATGCGTCCGCGCGCTGCGCTTGACGCATCCTACGGTGCTGTCGTGTTCGCGTTCGGCGGCGCGGACGTGCAAAGGCCGCAACGACGCGTAGGTTACGTCAAGGCCCAGCGGGCCGGACGTAACGTCGAACCGGCAGGTCCGGCAGCAGCACCGCCCGACGGTCCGATGCGTCCGCGCTGCGCGCTTGACGCATCCTACGAGGTGCTGTGGTGACTGCCGGGATCGCGGGGCCTTGTTGTTGCAAAACTACAACACGGTCCCGCGATTGTAGCTTTTTTGAAAAAAGTTGTTGCATCGATACACGGACCTGCTATATTCCTTCCCGCGGAACAATAAACCTCATCCTTAAGTTCGGAGGATAACTGAATGAACAAAAAGCTTCTTTCCGTCGCCATTGGCGCAGCGCTGGGTGCCGCCCCGCTGTTCGCACAGGCCGACGTAGTTGTGTATGGCCAGTTGCAGGCTGAACTGGCGAACATCAATGCGGATAGCCTCAGCACCGACGGCGTCGTGCTGCAAGGCAGTCAATTTAACGGTTTCGACGGCCGTAATATGGACGACTTCAAGCGCGGTCGTTTGGGCGTCAAGGCTTCCGAGAAGTTGGGCAACGGCATGACCGCCATTGCGAAGTTCGAGTGGCAGGTCGACACCACCCAGGGCGATCCCAATGACGGCAATCGCGAATCCTATGTCGGCCTGAAGGGCGGCTGGGGTACCTTCACCGCCGGCGCCCTGAAGAGCGCGTACAAGTACACCGGTGGTGTAACGTACGACGCATTCATCACCACCTACCTGGAAGCCCGTCGTCACGGCGGTATGGCGACCGGCACCTTCGGCCAGAACGGGTTCCTGACCGACACCTTGGCATATGAAGGCATGTTCGGTGGCTTCAAAGTTTGGGTTACCTACAGCCCGGACGAAAGTTCTAACGGTCTTGGCGCTGGCGGAAATAACACAGCGGACGACGGTGACTACACCGCGGCGCTGAGCTACAACCCGGGCAACTGGGAAGCCTTCGTCGCCGTTGCGCACAACGAAGACAACAGCGCTGCGGGCCTGAACTACGATGCCTGGAAAGTTGGCGGCAAGTACAAGTTCGGTAACAACACCTTCCTGGGTCAGTACGAAGACACCCAGCAGGACGTGGCCGGCGGCGGCAGCAACGACGGCAAGATCTGGTTCCTGGGTTACCATCTGCAGATGGGTAACAACACCCTGGTGGCACAGTACGGCAACGGCAAAGCCGATCTCGCAGCCGCCTCCACGGATCAGAAAGACGACTACTACGCCCTGGGCGTGATCCACAAGATGTCGAAGAAGACCCGCGCCTTCGCCGGTTATTCGAAGACCGACGTAAACGACGCCAATGGTGTTAATGGTGCCGACGGCAACCGCGATGCTTGGACCGTCGGCATGCGCGTCGACTTCTAAGTTATTCGACTTAGCTACAACAACAAAAGCAGTACGATTCAACGGGGCCTTCGGGCCCCGTTTGTTTTGGTCGATACATATTCTCGAAGTGTAGGGCGGCCCGTTGGCTGCCATGTCGGGCGCAGCCCGACCTACGTGAATCAAGCGCCAAACGATAAAGATGCCCCGCGGCCCTAGCCTGGGCCCGGGAGTCGAAGCCGGCTGCGATGGGTCGAGCGCCCAATGCTTATGCCGCTCGGGTGCGGAGCGGTCACCACGCAGCCGTTTCACGCAGGCCGGGATAAAACCGTTGCGTCCGGCCTTCGGCCTTGACGCGACCTACAATCGTCCTGCATTGCGAGGCGGTCCGCAGTCGAGCGCGCAATGTTTATCCCGCTTGTGTGCCGGCCGGTCGTCACGCGGCGGTTTCACGCAGGCCGGGACAAAACCGTTGTGTCCGGCCTTCGGCCTTGGCACAACCTACCGTCGTCCTGCGTCGCGAGAACTGTCCGCAACGCACGGTTGGACCGATCGACCCGCGCCGTTATATTAGAGTACGGCTGACAGGAGATCGGGAATGGCCCGCATCGTGATTGCTGTGCTCGTGCTCGCGACGATAGGTGGTTGCGCAACGTTGAAGCCAAGCCAGGGTCCAATACTGAGGGTCGAGCACGCCCATCTGGGCGGAGCGACGGTGATCGCGTTCTCGCCTTCCGGCGAATGGTTGGCGAGCGCAGGCCACGATGGTTCGGTGGCTGTTTGGCACGTGCCCGACGGCGAACGCATGTTAAAGGCGCGCATGCACCGCCGCGCAGTGCGTGGACTGGTTTGGCTTGACGACCAAACGGTCGCCAGTGCAGCTGAAGACGGAATTGTTTCGATCTGGCGCGCACTGGACGGAAATGTGCTGCGCAACCTTCAGAGCGCGCCGGTTACGGCGATGGTCTATGACCGTTCCCGAGACCTGCTGATCACCGGCCACACGGACGGTACCGTGCGCATGTTGGATGCGCAATATCTGCGCGAGCGCCGGCGCACATCGGTCGGTGTTTCGATTTTGGCGCTCGCATACGACCCAATCAATGGAAAGCTCGCTGTGGCGGCCGAAGCCGGCAGGGTGCTGTTGTTGAAAGGCGATCTCTCAGTAGTGCAAACCTTGCGATCGCCCCGGGAAGTGAAAGGGCTGACCTTCTCGCCCGACGGTGATCAGTTGGCGGGCGGTGCATGGTTCGAGTTGCTGGTTTGGCACTTGGACAGCGGTAAACTTTCCATCCGCGATACCGAACATCTCGGGGCGATCATTGCCTTGGATTTCACGCCCAACGGCCGCTCACTGGCGACCATCGGGCGCTATACCGATGGCGGTGTGCGCCTAGTCGATGCCGCGGATAATCACGTCGTTCGACGACTGCTGGCGCACCGTGCCTGTGGTTGGTCAGTGCGTGTAAGTCCGAATGGTCGCTACCTTGCCACCGCGTCGGAAGACGAGAGTATTCGTATCTATGATTTGCAGGCCCCTTATGAACCGAAGTTTCAGCATGATCTTTAAGCAGTGGCATCGGGCGATCACCGCAAGCCCCATGGCGAGACGGTGGTCGGGTTTGCTGCTGATCACCTCGCTGCTGGGAGGCTGCGCAGCGCCAGGCCCGCAGCAACCACCGGATATCCGTGTCGACGACGCCCACCTCGGCGGCAGCATCGTAGCTTTCGATCATGGCGAGACGTTGTTGGCATCTGGCGGCTGGGAAGGCGACATTCGTTTGTACTCGCTGCCGGGCGGCCAAGTGGCCGGCGGTTGGCACGCGCACAGCGATTCAGTGAATGGCCTCATGTTTCTTCGCTCCGGGCAATTGGTGAGCGCCGGCTATGACGGTTTTCTTGCGAGATGGAGCGACAAGGGAGCGAAGTTGCAGAAGGTTGAAACGCCCGCACCTATCACCCACATGGTTGCCAGTGAGACGCTCAACCGCGTCGTAACGGGTCACAATGACGGTACGGTGCGCCTTTGGCGGTTGGCCGACTTCACTTTATTGGCGACGCACCACGATCACACATCGGCGGTGCGTGCGGTGGCGCTCGATCCGACTACGGGGCGCATCGCCTCCAGCAGCAGCGATGGCAGCGTGGTGGTCTGGCGAACGAATCACAGCAGCCGCAGGTTTGTCCGGCCACCCACGGATGCCTGGTCGTTGGTGTTCGACCCCCACGGTCATCACCTGTACGGCGGTGGATGGTTCGATCTGTTTCGCTGGAAGGTGACGGATGGATCCCTTACGGTGATGCCGACGGCGCATCGAGGCATTATCAAGAGTCTGGATTTCAACGGCGACGGTACCAAACTCGCCAGTATCAGCAGGCAGACCGACGATGCCGTGTACTTCCTCAATCCTGACACCGGCAAGGTGGTGCGCCGGTTCCAGCAGCACGATTTATGTGGCGCTTACATCCGGCTGTCAGACGACGGCCATTACCTGGCGACCACCAGCGACGACGCCAGCGTTAGAGTCTGGCGCTTGCAGTCGCCGTAGCAACGGATTTCGCCAAACGGGGCCATCCCGCTTGCAATTGTTTTCGACGGGTCCGCTGCGCTTGACGCATCCTACGGGCTCCGCGTGCCTTTCCGATCCGGGAATGTTCGTTGTGTGTAGGTTGCGTCAAGGCCGCAGGCCGGATGCAACGTTGCTGGGTTGCCGGAATCATCGACCGATGGGTCCGCTGCGCTTGACCTATGCACGTCGGCTTCAGCTTTCTCTCCTCGGCTTGCAGCCGCCGGGCATGTTCATCGTTTCGCGCTTGCGCTTACATGGGTCGGGCTGCGCCCGACTGCCCCTAGGTTGTGTCAAGGACCGCAGGGACGGGCACAACAACAACCGTCGGTCTTAACCGCGCGCAACGCCTTCTGCACGTACGCGCGGACGGGGAACGAAAGAGGCTTCTCGACGGCGAGTAGGCTCAATCCGGCACTGCCTTGCCCGCTGCACCGTAGGTTGTGTCAAGGACCGCAGGGACGGACACAACAACAACCGTCGGCCTTACCCGCGCGCAACGCCTTCTGCACGTACGCGCGGGCGGGGAACGAAAGAGACTTCTCGACGGCGAGTACGCTCAATCCGGCACTGCCTTGCCCGCTGCATCGTAGGTTGTGTCAAGGACCGCAGGGACGGACACAACAACAACCTTCGGCCGCTGCCAGCCCCATTTTCGAACCCCATCCGCGACAGCGCTCGAGGCCGTCTGCGGTATTGGCAATTCCCCTTTTGCTTCGGTGGATCTGGCGCGCCACGTGCGCGTCGAGCGGTATGTTAAGATAATGCATTTCCGCAATCTCTCGGGACCGATCGATGTCGAACCCGCACGCCGCTCGCATTCGCGAGATTCCCTACAACTACACTTCGTTTGCAGACCGCGAAATCGTGATGCGTCTGCTGGGCGCACCCATGTGGGACGTCATCAATCAATTGCGCGGCGAGCGCCAGACGGGCCAATCCGCGCGCATGCTCTACGAAGTGCTGGGCGACATCTGGGTCGTAACCCGCAATCCCTATATCCAGGACGACCTGCTCGAAAATCCGAAACGGCTCGAGTCCTTGAGTCACGCTCTGCATCATCGGCTCGATCAAATCATCGCCCGGGCCCAGGGCAACCAGTTGGCGCTGCAACTGGTCGATGCCGCCCGGGAGGCAGTGCGCCGCTTCGAGTATTGGTTTCCGCGGCAACGGGAGTTGCGCAAGCGCACGGTGCGCAAGCTATCCCGGGTCACGCGCAAAGACAACATCGATTTCGGCGGACTGGCGCGGGTATCCCACGTCACCGACGCCTCGGACTGGCGCGTTCAATATCCGCTGGTGGTGATTACGCCGGATACCGAAGCGGAAATGGCGAAAGTCGTCGCCGCGTGTATCGAGCTGGGGCTGACCATCATTCCTCGCGGCGGCGGCACAGGCTACACCGGCGGCGCGGTGCCTTTGTATGAAGACACGGCGGTGATCAACACCGAGAAACTCGAGGGTCTCGGCCAAGTAGTCATGCGCCGGCTGCCGGGAGTCGATGGCGAAGTGCCGACGGTGCGCGCCGAGGCTGGTGTTGTCACCCGGCGGGTATCGGAAGTGGCGGAGTCCGCCGGCTACGTGTTCGCGGTCGACCCGACTTCCCAGGATGCTTCCACCATCGGCGGCAACGTCGCCATGAACGCGGGCGGTAAGAAAGCCGTGCTTTGGGGCACGGCGCTGGACAACCTCGCCTCCTGGCGCATGGTCGCCCCCGATGGCAACTGGCTGGACGTGGAGCGGCTCGATCACAATCTCGGCAAAGTTCACGATCAGGAATCGGTCAGCTTTCGCGTGACGCGCTACGGACCGGACGGCCGCACGCCCATAGGCGAACCGGAATTCGTGCGCACCCCGGGCAAGGCGTTGCGCAAGGAGGGCCTCGGCAAGGACGTCACTGACAAGTTCCTGGGCGGATTGCCCGGAATCCAGAAAGAAGGTTGCGACGGTCTGATCACGTCGGCGG
The DNA here is from genome assembly GCA_963773585.1 of uncultured Gammaproteobacteria bacterium. Taxonomy (GTDB): domain Bacteria; phylum Pseudomonadota; class Gammaproteobacteria; order JASBUN01; family JASBUN01; genus CAVXJN01. The sequence goes on along the minus strand of CAVZBR010000004.1, from coordinate 81,724 downwards.
TGTTCATTCTGCACCGCATGCCCACCTGCATTCGTACCGTGTGCTTGGAGTTTTTCGGCAGCGACATGCGAAAGGCGGTTCCGGCGATCGTCGAGACCAAGGATTATCTGGATAGCCACCCTGAGGTGTTGTTGTCCGGTATGGAGCATTTGGACGAACGATATGTGCGCGCGGTCCATTACAGCACCAAGGCGCCGCGGCGCGAGCTGCCGAAGATGGTGCTGTTGATCGACATCGCGGGCGACGATGACGATGCCGTCGCGAAAGCGGCGTCGCAGGTAGTGCGCTTGGCGAATGCCCGTGACGCGGAAGGTTTCGTGGCCGCCAGCCCGGAGGCTCGCCGGCGGTTCTGGGCGGACCGGGCCCGCACCGCGGCCATTGCCGCCCATACCAATGCGTTCAAGATCAACGAAGACGTGGTGATACCGCTCGATCGGTTGGGCGAATACAACGACGGTATCGAGCGTATCAACATCGAGCATTCAATACGCAACAAGTTGCAGATCATCGATGCGGTGATGGAATATCTTGCCGGCGATCTCCCCGAGCTGCGGCGGGTCGACGACTACGAGGACAGCGAAGAAAATCGCCAGATCGTCGATGCTAAACGCGCGGCGGCTCGGGACCATTTGCAGGCGGTCAAAGTGCGCTGGAGCAGTATTCTGGCGCACATGGACGCGTCCGCGACTGAACACGACGCCCTTCTGGATGACTCTGCGCGCGAACAGCGCAACCAGGACGACACTCTGCTGACGCTGTTGTTGCGGCGGGATCTGCGCATTTCCTATCGGCAGGAGGTGCAGAAACCCCTGAAGGAGATTTTCGGCGGTCGCGAATTGGAAGGCGTACGGGCGCAGTTCGATACCATCCACAAGGAGATTCGTTCCGGGCGCTTGTTCGTGGCCACTCATATGCATGCCGGCGACGGCAATGTGCATACCAACATCCCGGTCAATTCCAACGACTATGAAATGATGCACGAAGCCGAGCGGGTGGTGGATCGGGTCATGGCCCTGGCCGGTTCGTTGAACGGCGTTATTTCCGGCGAGCACGGCATCGGTCTGACCAAAATGCAGTACCTGGATGCCGCGACAGTGGCCGCGTTTGCAGACTATAAGGCCAAGGTCGATCCCGAAGGGCGCTTCAACCGTGGCAAACTCCTCGGCGGCTCGGGCCTCGGCAACGCCTACACGCCATCCTTGCGCCTGCTGCAGCAGGAGGCTTTGATCCTCGAAGCGAGCGAACTGGGCGCCCTCAACGACGACATCCGCCACTGCCTGCGCTGTGGCAAATGCAAGCCGGTATGCAGCACCCACGTGCCGCGCGCCAATCTACTGTATTCGCCACGCAACAAGATTCTCGCCACCGGGCTGATCATCGAAGCGTTTTTGTATGAAGAACAGACCCGGCGCGGAGTTTCGCTGCGTCATTTCGATGAAATGAATGACGTCGCCGATCACTGCACCGTGTGTCACAAATGCAAGCCACCGTGCCCGGTGGACATCGACTTCGGCGACGTCTCGATTCGAATGCGCAACATCCTGCGCGAGCAGGGCCAGAAGCGGACTCACGTCGGCACCAAGGCCTCGATGGCATTTCTGAACATCACCGACCCCACCACCATCCGGGCGATGCGCACCGGCATGCTACAGTGGGGTTTCGGCGCGCAGCGATTGGCGCACAAGGTCGGCAAGCGTTTGGGCATACTGGGCCGCGACCAGCGTCCGGGCTCGACTACCGGTAAGCCGAAAATGGTCGAACAGGTCGTGCACTTCATGCGCAAGCCGATGCCCGGTAATCTGCCGATGCAGACCATGCGCGCCATGCTGGGTGTGGAAGACAGCAAGATGGTGCCGATTCTCCGCGACCCGGCCAAAGTGTCCGACCAGTCGGACGCCGTGTTCTATTTTCCCGGCTGCGGTTCGGAGCGCTTGTTCAGCCAGATCGGGCTCGCCACCCTGGCCATGCTGTACGATGTCGGCGCCCAGACTGTGCTGCCTCCGGGTTACTTGTGCTGCGGTTACCCGCAGACGTCCGGCGGCGACGAACCCCGCGGCAGAAAAATCTCCACCGACAATCGGGTCCTGTTCCATCGGGTTGCCAATACCCTGAACTATCTCGATATCAAAACCGTGATCGTGTCCTGCGGCACGTGTATGGATCAGCTGCTGAAGTACGAGTTCGAGAAGATCTTTCCCGGCTGCCGGTTGCTCGACATCCACGAGTACCTGATGGAAAAAGGCATGAAGCTCGAAGGGGTCGAGGGGGTGCAGTACTTGTATCATGAGCCCTGCCACACACCCATGAAGACCTACAATTCGACTTCGGTGGCCAGCACGCTGATGGGGCAGGGGGTCACGCTGTCTGATCGTTGTTGCGGCGAGGCCGGCACCTTCGCGATTTCGCGCCCCGATATCGCTACCCAGGTGAAATTCCGCAAGCAAGAGGAGTTGCACAAGGGGATTCGAGACCTGACGGGCGCGGATGTCGCCCGCGACGGCAATGTGAAAATGCTGACGTCGTGCCCCGCGTGCCAGCAAGGCCTACTGCGCTATGGTGAGGAAACCGGGCTCGATACCGATTACATCGTAGTGGAGATGGCGCGCCATTTGATGGGCGAGGGCTGGCAGTCCCAATTCGTCGAGCGGGCCAAGAAAGGCGGCATCGAGCGGGTCTTGCTGTAGTGTTGTTCAAGAGCGCGCCGCCAAACGGGCCCGAATAGCGGGCCGGAATTGGGGGGCCAATGGCGCGCGTCCGGTTTTGGCGGCAAGCCGGATTGCTTCGTTGGACACGTTACGATGGGTCCGCTGCGCTTGACCCATCCTACGGTGCTGCCCCCCGACGTTACGATGGGTCCGCTGCGCTTGACCCATCCTACGGTGCTGGCCCCGACGTTACGACGGGTCCGCTGCGCTTGACCCATCCTACGGTGCTGGCCCCGACGCTACGATGGGTCCGCTGCGCTTGCCCCATCCTACGGTGCTGGCCCCCGACGCTACGATGGGTCCGCTGCGCTTGCCCCATCCTACGGTGCTGGCCCCCGACGCTACGATGGGTCCGCTGCGCTTGACCCATCCTACGGTGCTGGCCCCCGACGCTACGATGGGTCCGCTGCGCTTGCCCCATCCTACGGTGCTGGCCCCCGACGCTACGATGGGTCCGCTGCGCTTGACCCATCCTACGGTGCTGGCCCCGACGTTACGATGGGTCCGCTGCGCTTGACCCATCCTACGGTGCGGGCCCCGACGTTACGATGGGTCCGCTGCGCTTGACCCATCCTACGGTGCTGGCCCCGACGCTACGATGGGTCCGCTGCGCTTGACCCATCCTACGGTTCCGGGCGGAAGGCGGAGCCTGACGCTATTCAGAACGTCATCGTTTCAGGGTCTGTACTCCGTCCTCGGTGCCCAGCAGGAGGACATCCGCGGGGCGCAGAGCAAACAAGCCATTGGTGACTACGCCGGGTATGTTGTTGAGTTTGGCTTCCAGCTCGGCGGGATTCGTGATGGTCAAGTTATGCACGTCCAGAATCAGGTTGCCGTTGTCGGTGACGAAATTCTCCCGCCATACGGGTTGTCCGCCGAGCTGCACCAGCTGGCGGCCGACGTAGCTGCGGGCCATGGGAATCACTTCCACCGGCAGGGGGAACTTGCCGAGCAGGTCGACCAGCTTCGACTTATCGGCGATACAAACGAACTTCTTGCTTGCCGCTGCGACGATTTTTTCGCGGGTGAGGGCGCCGCCGCCCCCTTTGGTCAGGTGCAAGTGCTTATCGGCCTCGTCGGCTCCGTCCACGTACACCGAGATGCCGTTGACGCCGTTCAGGTCCAGCACCGGGATGCCATGGCTGCGTAGGCGCTCGGCGCTCGCTTCGGAACTGGCGACAGTGCCTTCGATACGGCCCTTCATGGTGGCGAGGAAATCGATGAAGAAGTTCGCCGTGGAACCGGTGCCGACGCCGACCACGGTGTCTGCTTCCACGTATTCCAAGGCCGCCTTGGCGACCATTTTCTTGAGTTCGTCCTGCGTCATGACTTTCTCCGCAAATCGTTGACTGGGGGGATGATAACCGCGGCCGCGGCGCAAGTCATGGCTTGCCCGCAGGCGTAAAAACGCCGCCGCTGGGAGGGCGCCGGTGCCGCGCCTAGTCATAAAGCTCAGTTATCGCTAAGCTAGCCCGCATGCCTGATCGCTATATCGAGAAAATTCTCAAGGCGCGCGTCTACGACGTCGCCATCGAAACGCCGCTGGATCCCGCTCCCGCGTTGTCTGCGCGTCTGCACAACCGGGTCTTGCTCAAGCGGGAAGATCTGCAGCCCATTTTTTCATTCAAGCTGCGCGGCGCTCACAACAAGATCGTGCAGCTTTCCGATGCAGCGCGGCAAAAAGGTGTGATCGCTGCCTCCGCCGGCAATCATGCCCAAGGCGTGGCGCTGTCTGCACAACGCCTGGGCATCGCCGCGGTAATCGTAATGCCCGTGACCACGCCGCCGATCAAAGTCGCGGCGGTGCGGGCACTCGGCGCCGAAGCGATTCTGCACGGCGACGCATACGATGACGCCTATCAGCGGGCACTGGAACTTGCCGAGCAACGGGGTCTGACCTTCATACACCCGTATGATGATCCCGATGTCATCGCCGGCCAGGGCACCATCGCCATGGAACTCATGCGCTACTACACCGGGCAGCTGCACGCCATTTTCGTCCCGGTGGGCGGCGGCGGTCTGATCGCCGGGATCTCCGCCTACATCAAATATCTGCGCCCGGAAATCAAGATCATCGGAGTGGAGCCGGATGACGCCCCTTCGTTGCACCTTGCGTTGCGCCAGGGCGAGCGGGTCAAGCTCGATCATGTGGGGATATTCGCCGATGGCGTTGCCGTTCGGCAAATCGGTCAGGAGCCATTCCGGATTGCCCGCGAGTGCGTGGACGACGTGATGCTGGTCAGCACCGACGAGATCTGCGCCGCGATCAAAGACATCTTCGATGATACCCGCTCGATCGTCGAACCCGCCGGCGCCTTGGCGGTCGCCGGATTGAAGAAATACGTCGAGCGCGCAGGCATCAGCGACGAAACACTGGTGGCAATCAACAGTGGCGCCAACATCAATTTCGACCGCCTGCGTTACGTCGCCGAACGCTCGGAACTTGGAGAGCACCGTGAGGCACTCCTGGCGGTAACGATTCCGGAACGCCCGGGGAGCTTTCTCCAGCTATGCGAGTTGATCGGCCGCCGCAGCGTCACGGAGTTCAACTATCGATACTCCGACAGCACTCGGGCTCAGGTGTTCGCGGGCATTCAGCTCAGTCGCGGGGAACGTGAGACGGCGGAATTGATTACCGCCCTGCGCGGCCATGGCTTCGACGTCGTGGACATGAGCGGCAACGAAATGGCGAAGTCCCATGTGCGGTATATGGTCGGAGGCCACGCACCGTCGGTGACCGACGAGGTGATTTTCCGGTTTCAGTTTCCGGAACGACCGGGGGCGCTGCTCAAGTTCCTCGGCAACATCGGCGGTCGCTGGAATATCAGCCTGTTCCACTATCGCTCCCACGGCTCGGCTTATGGCCGGGTATTGGTTGGCATGCAGATACCTGCGACGGAGCGGGAACAGTTCCAGCAGTTCTTGGATGACCTCGGATACGCTTATTGGCAGGAGGCGGACAATCCCGCGTATGGCTTGTTTTTAGGGGCTTGAGCGGTCTTCGCAGGCTGCCGCGCCTCGCTCGCTGGTTCTGTTTCAGGCATAAAAAAAGGCCCGCTTTCGCGGGCCTTTTTAGTTGGATCACCGTTTCTTCTTGGTGGTCCGTTTCTTCTTGGCAGTGGCCTTTTTCTTTTTAGCCGGAGCCTTTTTCTTTTTCTTGGCTGCGGCTTTTTTCTTTTTAGCCGGAGCTTTTTTCTTTTTCTTGGCTGCGGCTTTTTTCTTCCTAGCAGGAGCCTTTTTCTTTTTGGCTGCTGCTTTCTTCTTTCTCGCCGGAGCCTTCTTCTTTGCGGTGGCCTTCCGCTTCAGAGTGGCCTTTTTCTTCGTCGCAGTCTTCTTTTTAGTAGCTGCCTTTTTCTTTGTTGCCATGGTTTACCTCCATAGGTAAGTACCGTTTGCCCGCGCTTGAGTATATACGACTTATTTCAATTTTCCAGTAAATTGAAAATATTCGCCGTTCATTCTTCTAAAGATTTTCGTGTGTTAGACGTAAACGTGTTTAACGACAACACAGCGTGAACTTGGTTGCGCGCGGTGTTTGTGCATTCGTGTTTTTACGCGCGTGTCGTTCGTTCGCAGATAGCGGACGCTTAATGTCGGTTGTGCGAGGGGCGACGCGTTCGACATTGGTTGTTTCATCACGCGACACACAGTTGCAACACACGCCGAAAGTGGCCCGCAAGCGTCAAAACTGTAAAGTACGCTTTACGATTTTCGCCTTGTTTTGTAGCTGCGCGCGCATTCAGCGGCCTATTCACGCGCCAAAATGAAATCCCACTGCTGTTTCGTCACCGGCATGACCGACAACCGGTTGCCGCGCCGCACGAGTGGCATGTCAGTCAATGCCCGCTGCTCCTTCAACTCTGTGAGCGATATGGTGCGTTTGAGCTTGCGCACGAATTGCACGTCCACCATGTACCAACGCGGGTTGTCACGATCGCTTTTTGGATCGAAGTGCGCATCGTCGGGATCGAACGCCGTGTGATCCGGATAGCTTTCCCGGACTACTTTGGCGATGCCGACGATTCCAGGTTCCGAGCAGTTGGAGTGATAGAACAAAACCAGGTCCCCCTTTTTCATCTCGTCGCGCATCATGTTGCGAGCCTGATAGTTGCGCACGCCGTCCCAGTGTTCGGTTCGTTTCGGTCGTGCAGCGAGATCGTCGATACTGAATTCGGACGGCTCCGATTTCATCAGCCAGTACTTCATGGCGTACTCCTGTGAGTGGCGTTAGGGCGTGTTTGTTGCAACTTGCAACGCGACGTGGTGTGAAAATGACGTTACGTGATGCTGCGGGTCGTCGTCGCCAGCCGTGAGGCACGCATGAACCTGACCGACGGGTGCGAAGCACAAACGCCGTATGGCAAATTTCTCGTCGACGGCCGGCCGCGGTTTTCGCAAACCGGATCGGGCGAAGACGCGCCTTGATGGCTTCGCCTGCAGCGGCAACGCGGATTGATTCGGCGCCGCCCGTTTCGATCCAACTGCTCGCCCGTTCCCAGGTGTGCTGGGTGCAGAGAGTCAGGCGGGCGTGGCCGGCCGGTACTGTTCGCGGCAACAATGAGTCGAAGAGTGCGGGCAGGTTCAGACCCGTCCAGAGTGCGGTCGTGGGCTGCGGGGCAGTTCGATGCTGTGAGGAATGCTCATAGCGAGGCCGGTGCGGCTGGATGGTGTGGTGGAGAATCCGGGGTATAGGTTGCGCAGCGCAATCGGTTCCCCCCGGCATTGCCCGTCGTCGTGGTTTTGAATCATCGGCCGGATGTTGCAGTCGCGACATTCGATCCTGGTGCGGCAAATACTTTATCAGAGTACATGCCGTAGGGCGGGTACGACAGCACAGCAGGCGGCGCGAAATGCGCGCTACGATTAGGAAAGGAATTACCGAGAAGGGAAAGAGGTGGCATCCTCCGCTTGCGCCGTTGCGGCCTTCGCCCTTGAACCAACGGTTCAGGTGGGGACCGTGGGGCCGCGCATCAGGCTTTCCGCTACGAGGCGGACTTGCACAACAGCATCGACCTTCAGTCCCCGGGGTACGTACTTAGGCTCAAGAATAATCCCCGGCCAGCTGACGAACACCGCAGAGGATGCCGAAAACAAACGATACCGCAATTGCAGCGGCAGCTAAAGTTCCATTTGATTGCCCTGATTCAGGGCAACTTCAATCTTTTCCTGGAGGGTGCGAATGCGCGCACTCATGGACTGTACCTGGTCGTCGCGCAGCGAGCGATTCTGCAGCATTTCATGGGAGATATTCAGCGCCGCCATCACCGCGATCCGTTCCAATCCCACTATTTTTCCGCTGTCACGAATTTCACGCATGCGGGCGTCCAGAAAGCGTGCGCTCTCTTGCAGTGCTGCGCGTTCCTCCGGGGGGCATGCAATCAGGTAATCCTTGTCCATGATCCGCACGGAAACGGGTTCGAGGTCGCGGCTCATGCGCCGCGCTCCATCGCACGCAAGCGGCTGATCATGGCTTCCACACGGGCCCGCACCTGATCGTTTTTTTCGATCAGGTTGGCACGTTCGTTCACCAGCGCGTCCTGCTGGGAACGCAGCGAGCGGTTTTCCTCTTTCAGACGTTCGCACACGCGTATGAGCTCGCTCACCCTGAACTCGAGTTTGTTCAGGTCCTGCTCGGAAAGTTGAGTGGAGTTTTCATTGCTCATGGCGCCAATATAGAGCGCCCCCTACGGCGGGTCAACGGCCCTCGAACTCTTTGGAGAGGCGCCCGGCGGTGCTAGCATAACGTCGCGGCAGCGGCTCGGATATCAGCGGCGAATTTGTGGCTCGTTGCCGTACGAAACAGAAGCGTTCATTGCTTGCGAAGAACCTCTGCGCAAGCACCTGCCGCCCAGCCAGGACGAAAAGCCCGATGACCGAGAATGCAGTCCACAGCGAGGTGCAAGACGCGCTTTCGCGCGCTGACGCGAATGCCAGTGCTTCCGAAGCCCACGGAATCCTGTGCGGCATGTTGTGCGCCGAGCAGGGCGTGGATCGCGCGGGCTGGCTCGCCGAATTGTTCGGCGGTGATCAACCTCGGGGCAATCTGCTAATGCAAGAGGCGAACCAGCAACTGGACATCCTGCTCGAGGACACCCTCAGCCAAGTGCGCGATGGTATGCTCGCATTGAGGTTGTTGCTGCCTGACGACGATCAACCGCTCCCGGAGCGGGTGGCTGCCCTCAGCGCCTGGTGCGAAGGTTTTCTGCTCGGCAGTTCCCGCGCACCGCGCACGCAAGAACCGTCTGAAGAGGTGCGGGAACTGTTGTCAGACCTGGTGGAGATCACCAAGGTCGATTCCCAGCACCTGGATGACAGCCAGGAGGACGAGCGTTCCTATGCGGAAGTAGTCGAGTATGTACGCATGGGGGTTTTGCTGGCCTTCGAGCAGGCGCAGGACGCAAGCCCGGCACCACCGCCGTCTCACTGACTGGCGCGATTTACTATTCTGGAACGGATGGTTAGATCATGGACATGAAAGAATTCGGCCGACGCCGCAAACAATTGATGCGCATGATGGGCCGCGGAGCGGTGGCGATCGTGCCGGCGGCACCGGCGCGCAGCCGTAACCGCGACGTGGAGTATCCGTACCGCCAGGACAGTGACTTCTGCTATCTCACCGGTTTTCCGGAACCAGAGGCGGTGGCGGTGCTGGTGCCGGGGCGCAAAGCGGCCGAGTACGTACTGTTCTGCCGCGAGCGCGATCCGGTCATGGAGACCTGGAACGGTCGACGCGCGGGACAGGACGGCGCATGCGCCATATATGGCGCCGACGATTCGTTTCCGATCGACGATATCGACGATATTCTGCCCGGCCTGTTGGAGGGCTGCGAGCGGGTTTACTACACGGTCGGCATCCAACCGGAATTCGACCAACGGGTGTTCGGCTGGGTGAACTGCATCCGTGCCGCCGGTCGTACCGGCAGCCGAGCGCCCGATGAGTACGTATCGCTCGAGCACCTCATCCACGATATGCGCCTGTTCAAGAGCCGCGCGGAAATCAAGGCAATGCGCACAGCGATGCAGATTTCGGTCAACGCCCACCGGCGGGCGATGCAGATTTGCCGGCCCGGCATGCGCGAATACCAGATCGAGGCGGAATTCCTTCATGAATTTCGCAGCCACGGCGCCGAGCCGGCCTATCCGAGCATCGTCGGCGGCGGTGAGAACGGTTGTATTCTGCATTACACCGAGAACAACGCGGAACTTTCCGATGGCGACCTGCTGTTGATCGACGCGGGGGCGGAATATGAATATTACGCCGCCGATATCACCCGCACATTTCCGATCAACGGTCGATTCAGCGCCCCTCAGCGCGCGATCTATGAAGTGGTTTTGGCCGCGCAGCAGGCTGCCATCGACGAGATCAAGCCCGGAAACACATGGAACGAGCCGCACGCCGCCGCCGTGGAGGCATTGACCAGGGGTTTGATTGATCTGGGCTTGTTGAAGGGCAAACTTCGTTCCCTGATCAAGAAGGAAGCCTACCGCAAATATTACATGCATCGCACCGGTCACTGGTTGGGCATGGACGTGCATGATGTGGGCGATTACAAAGTGGGCGGCGAGTGGCGGGTATTGGAACCCGGCATGGTGTTGACGGTGGAGCCGGGCTTGTATATCTCCGCCGGCTCGAAAGGGGTCGCGCGCAAATGGTGGAACATCGGTGTGCGGATCGAAGACGATGTGCTGGTGACTGCCGATGGTTGCGAAGTGTTGACTGTCGCAGCGCCAAAACAAGCGGACGAAATCGAAGCGTTGATGGCGGCCCCGTGAAGGCGATCCCAACGATGACGGCCAAGCCCCCGCGCTCATGAGTATGCCCCTGGATTTCGATGTTCTCATCGTCGGCGGCGGCATGGTGGGGGCAAGCCTCGCTTGCGCCCTGGGTGACACGAGTCTGCGCGTGGCACTGGTGGAGGCACATGCCACGGCGCCCTCGGAACCGCCTTCGGGGCTCGATACCCGCAGCATCGCGCTCGCCGAGGGTACCCGCCGCATTTTCCATAGCCTGGGAATATGGCCCGACATTCGGGATCATGCCGCGCCGATCCGGCGTGTGCATATTTCCGACCGCGGTCGCTTCGGCGCGACGCGCCTGGAGGCAGAGGAATTCGGCCACGAGGCCCTGGGCTACGTTGCCGACATCGGCGTGCTGACCGAGACGCTCAGCCGTCACAGCCAGTCGCAGCCAAACGTCCAGACGTACTGCCCGGCGGTGCTCGAAGATCTGCGGGTCGATTCGCAGTGCGCTTTTGTGCGGGTGAACGTGGACGGGCAAAGGCGCGAACTCAGCGCGCGGTTGGTGGTGGCCGCCGACGGCGCCCGTTCCGCCGTGCGCGAGCTGCTGGCCATACCCGTGGTGCGTTGGGACTACGGCCAATCCGCGGTTATCGCCAACGTCGAGACCGGCCTCCCGCACCAAGGCACGGCGTTCGAGCGATTCACCGGTACCGGGCCGTTGGCGCTGTTGCCGTTGCCCGGCACACAAAATTCGGGCAATCGCTGTGGCGTGGTTTGGACCGTGCGTACAGAACAGGCGCAACGCGTGCTCGGATTCGGCGATGAAGAATTTCGCGTCGAACTGCAGAACCGCTTTGGCCACCGTCTCGGCAGGTTTGGACGCGTCGGCGCGCGCCAGTGCCATCCGCTCGCCATGGTTCGGGTGCGGGAACACGTGCGCCCCCGGGTAGCCCTGATCGGAAATGCCGCCCATACCTTGCACCCGGTCGCAGGTCAGGGCTTCAATCTTGGCGTCCGCGACGTTGCCGTACTGGCGGAGTTGTTGGCCGGCGCCGGCGACGACGTCGGCGATTGGGAACTGCTGCAGCGCTACGCTCACTGGCGTGAACGCGATCAGCGCACCATGATCGCGTTCACCGACAGTCTGGCGCGTGTGTTCAGCAATCCGCTGCCGGGCGTCGGATTGGCGCGCGATTTGGGACTGCTGGCGGTGGACATGCTTCCGCCGCTCAAACGCATGCTTCTGCGCCATACCATGGGTATGGCGGGTCATGTGCCGCGGCTGGCGCGTGGCTTGAGCGTCGTGCAGCGATGCGATGCGGGCGAGCCAAAGGTATGAGTGAACGCTACGATGTCATTGTCGTGGGTGCCGGTATGGTCGGTGCGACGCTGGGATGTGCACTCGCACAAAGCGATTTCCGTGTTGCGCTCATCGATCCCGCGCCTGTCGCAGCCGATTCGGAGCAAGCGCAATATGACTTGCGCGTGTCGGCTATCACACGTGCGTCCCAAAGGATTTTCCAGTCGTTGGGTGTGTGGCCCGAGATGGAGCGGGTGCGGGTGAGTCCCTTCCGGCAGATGCATGTCTGGGATGCGGGCGGCAATCAGTCGATTCACTTCGACGCCGCCGATGTTGCCGAGGACACGCTCGGGCATATCGTTGAGAATCGCGTGATCCAGTCCGCTTTGCACCAACGCCTGGGCACGTTTGCCAATGCGGATCTGCGAATACCGGCTGTGCTGGACCAGTTGCATGTCGAACATGACGGCGTCCGGGTGGTATTGGCCGACGGCACCATCCTGCATGCCGGGCTGGTGGTGGGTGCGGACGGGGTGGGATCGACCGTGCGCAAACTCAGCGGCATCGCGACCCGCGGTTGGCGCTACGATCAATGCGGGGTGGTTGCTGCGGTACGCCCGCAACAGTTTCACCAGGAGACGGCGTGGCAGCGCTTTCTCCCCGGCGGCCCGCTTGCTTTCTTGCCGCTGGCGAACGGTTGGTGCTCGATCGTATGGACCAACAGCCCGGATCAAGCGGCGGCGTTGGTGGAGATGGACGAAGCCCAGTTCCGGAGCAAACTCGAAACGGCGTTCGATTCGCGCCTCGGACCGATCCTGGAATGCGGTCCGCGGGCTCAGTTCCCACTTCGGCTGCAACATACCACCGAATATGTGCGACCGCGCGTGGCTCTGCTGGGTGATGCCGCGCATAGCATTCATCCGTTGGCCGGTCAGGGTGTCAACCTCGGCCTGTTGGATGCGGCTGCACTGGCCGAGGTACTCGAAAAAGGACGATCCGGAGGCCGCGATCCGGGCGAATTCGCGCTACTGCGCCGCTACGAGCGTTGGCGCAAAGGCGATAATCTGGCGACCATGGCGGTGATGGACGGATTCAAGCGACTGTTCGGTACCCAGGCCGCACCGATTCGATTGTTGCGCAACCTCGGCCTCGGCGTATTCGATCGTGCAACGCCGCTCAAACGCACCATCATCCAACACGCCATGGGCCTGAGCGGTGACCTTCCGCCATTGGCGCGCAACAACATCGGGGTTCGATGAGTCTGTTTGACCTCATGGCCATCCTGGTCACGTTGGCCGCGGTTTTCAGTTATGTGAATCACCGCTTCCTCGGGCTGCCGACCACCATTGGCCTGATGCTGATTTCCCTGCTCATGTCACTGGCGCTGGTGATGGCCGGTTACTGGGTCCCGGATGCGCACAAGCAGGCGGCGACGTTGTTGGAGCGAGTGGACTTCGATGCCACACTGTTGCACGGACTGCTGGGTTTTCTGCTCTTTGCCGGGGCGTTGCATGTAAATCTCAACGACCTGGCGCGTCAGCGCTGGCTGATTGCATCGTTGGCCACCGGCGGCGTATTGGTGTCGACGTTCGTCGTCGGGGTGATGACTTGGTGGCTGCTCGACTGGCTGGGACTGGCGCTGCCGTTCATCTATTGCCTGTTGTTCGGCGCGCTGATTTCGCCTACCGATCCCATCGCCGTGCTTGGCATCTTGAAACAAGCCGGTGCGCCGAAGTCGATGGAGGTCAAGATTACCGGCGAATCGCTGTTCAACGACGGCGTCGGCGTAGTGGTATTCCTGGTGCTGCTGGGCATTGCGAGCGGCGAACAAACCCTCGCTTGGAGCTCGGTGGCGCAACTTTTCGTGCACGAGGTCCTGGGCGGCGTGTTGTTCGGCCTCGCGATCGGTTTCCTGGCATTCTGGATGTTGCGCTCGGTGGACGACTATCAGGTGGAAGTGCTGCTATCGCTGGCCTTGGTCACCGGCGGTTATGCGTCGGCCGAGGCGCTGCATGTTTCGGCGCCCATCGCCATCGTCGTTGCCGGTCTGCTGATCGGCAATCATGGGCGCTCGTTCGCGATGTCGCCGACCACCTGCGAGCACTTGGATCGGTTCTGGGAATTGGTGGACGAGATTCTCAACGCCGTGCTGTTCGTGCTCATCGGCTTGGAGGTGCTCGCGCTCACCTTCGAGCTGCGTTACTTGGCTGCCGGACTGCTGGCGATCCCGATAGTCTTGTTCGCACGTTTCGTGTCGGTGGGTCTGCCGGTGCAGCTGCTCACCCGCATGCGCAGCTTTTCACCGGGTGCCGTACGGTTGTTGACCTGGGGCGGCCTGCGTGGCGGGATATCGGTGGCGTTGGCGTTGTCCCTGCCAGACACGCCGCAACGGGGCGTCATCCTGACGGCCACCTATATAATAGTGACCTTCTCCATATTGGTTCAGGGCTTGAGTATCGGGCGCGTGGTACGGGCGTTGAAGCTTGCTCCGGAACCGGACTCGACCGACCACTGAACCTCTCCTAAGCCTTTGATCGCCCTCGCGCGTTTACCGAACCCGGCCCCTTCATAGCCACGTTGCACGCGTGGTTTGGACTTGGAATCCCCTGGGGACGGCGCTATCATGCCGCGTTCAACATTCGATCCCGCGGGAGAGACCTCGCGCCATTGGCGCGCGGCGCCGAAGGCGCAACTCCGCCCGGAAACGCTCAGGCAAATGGACCGCGGGAATGTGTTGACTCTGGAGAGCGATACGCCGGTCCACAAAGGGCCTGGCGATCCACCGAAGGGGCAGGGTGTCGCGACATGGTTTCGCGGCCCAATCTCTCAGGTTACGGGACAGAGGGGCGGCGGTTGATCTTCGGGTCGGCCGCCGCCTTTTTCGTTTTGGGACACGGTAACCAGCAAAGGGATGTTATGGGTCAGCGCACGCCTCTGTACGATCAGCACCTCGCCATGGGTGCAAAAATGGTGGATTTCTCCGGCTGGGACATGCCGATCCACTACGGTTCACAATTGCAGGAGCACCATCAGGTGCGCCGCGACGCCGGCATGTTCGACGTTTCGCATATGACGGTATTGGACTTGCAGGGAGACACCGTCCGGCCGTTTCTGAGTTATCTGCTGGCCAACGATGTCGCGCGTCTTACTCGTTCGGGCGATGCCCTCTACAGCTGCATGTTGAATGAAGACGGCGGGGTCATCGATGACCTGATTGTTTATTACATGCGTGAGGACTGGTTCCGCATGGTGGTCAACGCCGCCACCCGCGACAAGGACCTGGCTTGGATCTACGCGCATGCGGACCAATTTCAAGTCAGCGCAACGGAGCGTGTAGATCTCGCCATGATCGCCGTGCAAGGGCCGAATGCCCAAACGCGTCTGTGTGCCGTATTAGGTGACAGCGCGGCCGGGGTCGAAGACCTGAAGCCTTTCAGCGCCGGAGAATTCGCCGGCCTGTTCATCGCGCGGACCGGTTATACGGGCGAGGACGGCTTCGAGATCATGCTGCCCAACGACGATGCGGCGATGCTGTGGCAAGACCTGCATCGTCAGGGCGTGGCGCCCATCGGCCTCGGCGCGCGCGACACGCTGCGTCTGGAGGCAGGAATGAACCTGTATGGAACCGACCTCGATGAAACCACCTCGCCGCTGGAGTCCGGACTCGAGTGGACCGTCGCCTGGGAGCCCGCGGAGCGGGATTTCATTGGGCGCGTGGCGCTGGAGCGTCAGCGCCGCGAGGGCGTGTCACGCAAGTTCGTCGGTTTGCTGCTCGAGGAACGCGGCGTGTTGCGCAATCACCAGCGTGTGATCGTCGACGGTACCGAGGGCGAAATCACCAGCGGCAGTTTTTCGCCTACTTTGGGCCGCGCCATCGCTTTGGCCCGCGTGCCGGTCGATGCCGGCAGTCGCTGCGAAGTGGAAATTCGCGGCAAACGCATACCGCTGCGAGAGGTCAAGCCGCCGTTCGTGCGCAATGGCAAGTCCTGTCTCGCAGAAAGCGCGTGAAGCACGATCTGCATCCTGTCTAAAACCGAAGAGGAATCGTAATGAGCAACGTGCCAGGGGATCTCAAATACACCAAAAGCCATGAGTGGGTGCGGATCGAAGGCGATGGCGCCGTAGTGATCGGCATCACCGAACATGCCCAGGACCTGCTAGGCGACATGGTATACGTCGAGGTGCCCGACGTGGGCCGAAGCCTGGAGGCGGGAGAGGCGTGCGCTGTGGTGGAATCGGTCAAGGCGGCCTCCGACGTCTACAGCCCGGTGAGCGGACAAGTGACGGCCGCGAACGCCGCGCTGGCCGACAGCCCGGAGACGGTGAACTCCGATCCCTATGGCGACGGCTGGCTGATGAAACTCGCCCCGACCGCACGCGACGAACTCGATCAGTTGATGGATGCCGAGGCCTACGAGGCGCTCCTGAAGTCCGAAGAGCACTGAGACACACGTATTCGCAGCGCTGCAGGCTTGACGCCGGGCGCTTTGCAGAGGATCTGAACATGCCGTTTGTACCGCACACCGAAACCGAGGTTAAGGAAATGCTCGAGGCCATCGGTGTGGCTTCCATAGATGACCTGTTCGATGAAATTCCGCCGGAATTGCGGACCGGCAAACTCGAGCAGATTCCGGAAGGGTTGTCCGAAATGGAAGTGACCCGGTTGATGTCGCAGCGCGCCGAGCTCGATGGGCGGCCGCTGTGCTTCCTCGGTGCGGGCGCATATGAACACCATATTCCGGCGGCGGTTTGGGAGGTGGCCACTCGCGGCGAGTTCTATACCGCTTATACGCCGTACCAGGCCGAAGCGAGTCAGGGCACGTTACAGTTGCTGTACGAGTTTCAGACCATGATGGCCGGTTTGAACGCCATGGATGTGTCCAACGCCTCGCTATACGACGGCGCGTCGGCTCTTGCCGAAGCAGTGCTGATGGGGGTACGTGCGAATCGGAAGTCGAAGTCGAAGCGCATTCTTATTCCACGTACCGTACATCCGGCCTATCGGCGCACGGTGAAAACGCTGGTTGGCAATCAGGGCCTGATTCTCGAAGAACTCGATTACGATCGAACGGCAGGTTTTATCGATCCCGAGTCCCTGCCCGGCGATCCCGGAGACTTCGCGGCATTGGTGATTCCACAGCCGAATTTTTTCGGCGTGCTGGAAGATGTGGATGCCCTGACCGACTGGGCACATCAGCACGGTGGCCTGGTCATCGGCGTGGTCAATCCCCTCAGCCTGGCGTTGCTGAACCCACCCGGCCAGTGGGGTGCGGACGGCGCCGACATCGCTTGTGGCGAAGGCCAGCCGCTGGGCATTCCGCTGTCTTCCGGCGGCCCTTACTACGGGTTCCTGTGCTGCAAACAGGCCTATGTCCGGCAGATGCCCGGTCGCATCATCGGGCGCACCGTCGACGTCGAAGGCAAGCAGGGTTTCGCCCTGACACTGCAGGCACGGGAACAGCATATTCGCCGCTCCAAGGCGACTTCCAACATCTGTACCAACCAGGGCTTGATGGTCACGGCGTCGACCATTTTCATGGCGCTGGTGGGGGCTGTCGGGTTGGAGAAAATGGCCGCCGCGAGCCATTCGAAAACGCGCCTGCTGGTACGCAAAATGTGCGAACTGGACGGTGTAAGCACGGTGTTCGAGCGGCCCGTTTTCCATGAAACCGTGTTGCGCTTCGAAACCCCGCTGCAGGACATCATGCGTTCATTGAATGGACGTAACATACTCGGCGGCTATCCGCTGGAAGACGACTACCCGGAACTGGAAAACTGTTTGTTGGTCTGCGCCACCGAAACCAAGACCGAACAGGATATCGACGCCTATACCGATCTGCTCGGACAGCTACTGGACGAGAATCGCGCATTCAAGAGTCCGGTCACAGATGTGAAACGGAGTTGCCGAACACCGGCGACGCTCACAAAGAAGGCGGGGCGCGGCATCAGCGGCCAGCCTCGTTCAGCAATTGCGAATAACAGCGAAGGAGCAAAGTTATGGCGACTATCACTCTGAAGGGAAATGAAATCCACACTTCCGGCGATCTGCCGTCCGTCGGGTTCCTCGGCGCCGGATTTCACACTCGTCGACGCTGATTTGCACGACCGCAGCCTGCAGGACTACAAGGGTAAGAAAAAGCTGCTCAACATCGTGCCGAGCCTGGATACGCCGGTGTGCGCCACCTCGACCAAGAAATTCAACGAGGCCGCCAAGAGTAACGACGGAGTCGTGATGTTGATCATATCCGCGGATCTGCCGTTTGCAATGAGCCGCTTTTGCACCGGCGAAAACCTCGACAATGTCATCCCCTTGGCGATGATGCGCTCGCGGAATTTCGCCGAACGACTACGGCGTGCTGATTACCGACGGCCCGCTTGCCGGCATTACGTCCCGAGCGGTGGTGGTGCTGGATGAAAACGACAAAGTCGTACACGCCGAAATGGTCCCGGAAATCGGCCAAGAGCCCGACTATGAAAGCGCTCTTGCGGCGCTTGAAGTAGCCGACGACTTGCACGCAGACCGTCATCTTCGTGCCGATTGGAAACCCTATGCTGATCTTTGAACTCTCCAAGGCGGGCCGCTCCAACTACGCCCAGATTCCGCATCAGGACGCCGATATCTCGGATATTCCGGAATCGTTTCGTCGGCGTGAGCCGCCGCTATTGCCGGAGACGTCCGAATTACAGACGGTCCGCCATTACACTCGCCTGTCGCAGAAAAATTTTTCCATCGACACTCACTTCTATCCGCTCGGTTCGTGCACCATGAAGTACAACCCGCGGGCGTCCAATAAGTTGGCGATGTTGCCGGGATTCGTAGCCCGGCATCCGCTGTCGCCCGTTTCCATGGGCCAGGGTTTTCTCGCGTGCATGTACGACCTGCAGGAGATGTTGAAAGACGTCACGGGGATGAAGGCGGTGTCCCTGACGCCCGCAGCGGGCGCCCAGGGGGAATTCGCGGGCATGGCCATGATCAGGGCCTATCATGACGCCCGCGGCGACAGCGCCCGCACCGAAGTGCTGGTGCCCGACGCGGCCCACGGCACCAATCCGGCCTCGGCGGTCATGTGTGGATACAATGTGCGCGAAATTCCCACCGACCGTAATGGCGATGTGGACCTCGAGGCGCTCAAGGGTGTGGTCGGACCGCAAACTGCGGGCCTGATGCTCACCAATCCGTCGACGCTGGGTGTGTTCGAACGCCGCATCCGTGACATTGCCAAGGTCGTACATGAGGCTGGCGGGCTGCTGTATTACGACGGCGCGAATCTGAATGCCATTCTGGGCAAAGTGCGCCCGGGTGACATGGGCTTCGATGTGATCCACATGAACCTGCACAAGACGTTCTCTACGCCTCACGGCGGCGGAGGTCCCGGTGCGGGACCTGTTGGGGTGAGTGAACGCTTGCGTCCGTTCCTGCCGGTGCCGATGGTCGATTACGATGGCGACCAATACCGCTGGGTCACCGAGCAGGATTGTCCGCAAACCATCGGTCGCATGTCGGCGTTCATGGGCAACGCGGGTGTGCTGTTGCGTGCCTACGTCTATGCCCGGATTCTCGGCCGCGATGGCATGAAGCGGGTCGCCGAGTATTCCACCTTGAATGCCAACTACATGATGGTGCGTTTGAAAGAAAAAGGTTTCACGTTGGCTTACCCCAACCGTCGGGCGACACACGAATTCATCGTCACCATGAAGAAGCAGGCGAAGGAACTGGGCGTCAATACCATGTCGTTTGCCAAGCGACTGCTGGACTATGGATACCACGCGCCGACAACTTATTTCCCGCTGCTGGTGCCGGAATGCCTGCTGATCGAGCCTACAGAAACCGAGGACAAGGATACGCTCGATGCCTTCGTCGAAACCATGGCCAAGATTGAAGAGGAAGCCAGGACCAACCCGCAACTGGTCAATACTGCGCCACATACCATGCCGGTACGGCGCCTCGACGACGTGCGCGCCGCACGCGAGCTGGATTTAACCTGGAAGCCGGCGTAAGAGCGGGCCGGCTGCGAAGTCACGCATAACCAGGCAGGCATGGTGAAGCCGGGCCGCACAGGATTGAGTCGAATCTGCTGGGCGTGGAGTTATTCGTGGCTCGGCCTGAAGGCCGCCTGGGCGTGCGAGGCGGCGTTTCGCCAAGAGGTGCTCCTGGCAGCGGTGCTGATTCCGCTGGGAATCTGGTTGGGCGACAACGGAGTCGAACGTGCGCTGCTCAGCGGCAGTGTGTGCGCGGTTCTGATCGTCGAACTGTTGAACTCGGCGATTGAATCGCTGGTCGACCGTTTCGGCGACGAATGGCATGCCCTTTGCGGCCGTGCAAAAGACATGGGATCGGCGGCAGTGTTAATATCGCTGATCACCGTCGCCCTGGTTTGGGCGTTGGTCCTCTGGGACCGGCTGCCCGGCTTGCTCCAAGTATTCCGATAACCGCGCAGCCGTCCGATTGACCGCTGCCGCGCCGGTTGCCGCGCGATGCCGTGGCGACTCACGTAACCAGCCCGCCGCACCTGGTGTGCCGGCCTGGCTCCATCTCGAAAGCAGACAGAAGAGAAAATCGTTATGACAGCACTGATATGCGGCTCCATCGCCTACGACACCATCATGGTGTTCCATGACCGATTCAAGAATCACATTCTCCCGGACAAGGTACACATGCTGAACGTTTCGTTCCTGGTTCCGGAGATGCGGCGCGAATTCGGTGGCTGCGCCGGCAATATCGCCTACAACCTGAATCTGCTGGGTGGCGACGGCTCGCCCATGGCGACCGTCGGCAACGATTTCGCGCCCTATGGCGAATGGATGGAGAAGTCAGGCGTGTCACGCCAATACATCCGTACCATGCCCGACGAATATACGGCGCAGGCCTATATCACCACGGACATGGACGACAACCAGATCACAGCGTTCCACCCTGGCGCGATGAATCTATCTCACCACAACCAGGTTGGCGACGCCGACGGCGTCAAACTGGGTATCGTGTCCCCGGACGGACGCGAAGGCATGATCGAGCACGCGACACAATTTGCCGAAGCGGGCATTCCGTTCATCTTCGATCCGGGCCAGGGTTTGCCAATGTTCGACGGCGATGATTTGAAGCGCTTCATCGAACAAGCCACCTGGATTGCAGCCAACGACTACGAGTCGCAGCTGATTCAGGAGCGCACCGGCTGGTCGCCCCACGAAGTCGCCGAACGGGTGCAGGCATTGATTGTCACCCGCGGGGCCAAGGGATCGTTTATTTATACCCAGAACCATCGTCACGAAGTGCCGCCTGCCAAAGCGTCCATGCTGGCCGATCCCACCGGTTGTGGAGACGCTTATCGAGGCGGGCTGATCTACGGCCTGCAGAACGATATGGATTGGGATACAACGGGCCGTATCGCCGCTCTCATGGGTGCGATCAAGATCGAACATCACGGCACGCAAAATCACCGCTTCGACCGGGACGAGTTCGCGGATCGGTTTCAGCGGGAATTCGGTTATAAGTTTTGACGTTGGCTTCAGCCCTGAGGCACCGCACCAGCCCGCTCAGTGTGGGACTAGCGCAAACTGCGCCTGCCTGCGCTGAGCTTTCCAGTACCGGAGCCCGGGGCTCGCTGGTCATCGCTTAGATGTCGCACCCATAACTGGGTCGCCCCCGCGACTGCCGCCGGCATCACCAGGAAATTCAGCAGCGGAATCATGGTGGCAAGCATGGCGGTGCCGCCGAAACCGAACGCCAGACCTCGCCGGCGGCGCAGCGCAGCGCGTTGGGCGACGAAGCCCATGCCGTGGTTGCCCATGGGGAAGTCGGCGTACTCGATCGCGAGCATCCAGGCGCCGAATGCCGCCCACAGGAATGGCGCTGCCAGGTTGATTCCCGGTACGAAAAACAGGATGCCGAGCGGAATGGCCCGCAGGATGAAATAGCCGAGCTTGCGCAATTCTCCTGCCAAAGCCGGTCCGATATCGGCAAGTATCCGAGCCCAGCCGCCGGATTCGTCCAGCGATCTTCCCGTCAGGCGGCGTTCCACGGCTTCGGCCAGCAAACCATTGAACGGCGCTCCCACCAGATTGACGACCAGGGAAAAAGTGAAGAACACCGTGAGCAGTGCGGTGGCCGCAAATAAGGGCCAGAGCAGGTAACGCAGCCAATCGAGCCACCCCGGCAGCGAGCTCAAAAGCCAATCCACCAGCGCCGCGAACTCTTCGGCGCCGAACCAGATCAAAGCCGTGAACAGGACGACGTTGAGCAGCAGCGGACCGAGGACATAGCGGCGCAACCCCGGCTGCGACAAAATGCGAAAGCCGGCGGCAAAACAGCGCGCGCCACGAACGGTATCACCGATCATCGGCACGCGATTCGCTGCTTTGCAATTGAGCCTGCAACGATTCGAGGGACGCAGTCGGCGCCTGGCAGCTCGTGCCTTCGCAAACGTAGGCGAGCACGCCGTCTTTGGGTGGCGTGCGTTCGCGCAGCAGCCCCGGTAGTTGGTGGGCGGCGTCGGGGATGGCGAAGCTCAGCCGGCGCGGTGCATAAGGTTCTGCGCAGCGCCGCTGCCAGTTCTGCAGCTCTTGCGCCGTACCGCGCAAGATCACCACGGTAGGCGGATAGAGCGTTTCTTCCAACGCCTGCAACATGGCGCAGTGGGCGTAGGGCAACTGTTCAATTGCGTTCCAACCCGCACGCAATGCTCGTGTACAGGCGTCGAGATAGCGCGTTTCGCCGAGTAGATGGCCCAACCGTCCGAACACGGTGGCCGCTACGCCGTTTCCAGCGGGTGTGGACTCGTCTCCAAATGGTTTCGGGCGTTCGATGAGGCGTTCATGGTCATCGGCAGTGAAGTAAAAGCCTCCGTCCTGCTTGTCTTCGAAATGCGCAAGCACCACGTCAGCCAATTGCAGCGCAAAGTCCAGATCGCCATCGCGCCATCGCGCCTGGTTCAGTTCCAGGATTGCGTCGATCAGGAATACGTAATCGTCCAGATAGGCGGCGAGATGGGCTCGGCCGTCCTTGTACGTGGCAAGCAGGCGGCCGTCGCGCCACAACGTGGTGCGGACGAAATCAAGGGCCCGTTGCGCTGCGTGGATGAAATCGTCGCGCTGCAGATGGCGCGCCGCCACCGCCAGGCCGCGCATCATCAAGGCGTTCCACGACGTCAGCACCTTGTCGTCGCGCCCGGGCGCGACCCGCTGCGCACGTGCAGCCAGCAGCTTCTGCTTAGCTGATTCGACCAATTCCCGTAACCGCGATTCGTCTTCGCCGCGCTCGTCGGCCAGCGCCTGCCACTCGACAAATACGTGCAAGTGCCACTGGCCCTCGAAATTCGGTTTGCGGTCGAGTCCATAACGCCGCGCCACAACTTCGTACTCCTCGGGTTCCAGCAGCGCGCGCACTTCGTCCGGGGTCCAGACGTAGAATTTTCCTTCCTCTCCTTCTGAATCTGCGTCCAGGCTCGAGTAAAATCCGCCTTCCGGAGATTGCATTTCCAGCATCGCCCACTGCGCGGTCTGGATTGCAATGTCAGCGTAGAGTCGCTCGCCTGTGGCTGCGTAGGTTTGGGCGTACAGCGCCAGTAACGGGCCATTGTCATAAAGCATTTTTTCGAAATGGGGGATCATCCAGAGGTCGTCGACGGAATAGCGGCAAAATCCGCCGCCGAGCTGGTCGTTGACTCCACCCAGGCCCATGCGCGTCAAACACCAGCGAACGGCCTCGAGGCTGCGCTGGTCCTTGCCGCCGCTCGCCGCCCAATGACGAAGCAGTCGCTCGATACTACTGGTGTGCGGAAACTTTGGAGCCCGACCGAAGCCGCCGTGTTGCCAATCGACACTGCCGATCAATTGCATGCGGGCGCTATCCAATGGTGCGGGATTAAGGTCACCGGACTGCGCGGCACTTTGCGGATCCACGGCCAGCAGCGCCTCTGCCAGGGATTGGTTCTGTTGTCGCAGCTCGTCGCGGTGACTGTGGTACACCTCGTCCACGCGCCGTAGCAAGTCGCAAAACGCAGGCAGTTGGTGGCGCGATTCCTTGGGAAAATAGGTTCCGCCGAAAAAAGGCATCCGATCGTCAGGCATCAGAAACATGGTGAGCGGCCAACCGCCCGGGCGCCGTGCCAGCAATTGATGGGCCTTCTGGTAAATCTTGTCCAGGTCCGGTCGTTCTTCCCGATCCACTTTGATATTCACGAACAATTCGTTCATGAGGGCGGCGGTTTCCGCATCTTCGAACGACTCGTGCGCCATGACGTGACACCAATGACAAGCGGAATAACCGATCGACAACAGAATGGGTTTGTCTTCGCGCTGGGCGCGCTGCAGCGCCTCGTCGCCCCAGGGATACCACTGCACCGGATTGTGTGCGTGTTGCAGTAAATAGGGGCTCGTCTCGTCGATGAGCGCGTTGGTTGATTCGTTGATCATGCCTGCCTTCAGTTGTCTCGTGGGAATGCCGCTGGATGTCGCTGTGCGCGGTCGCGCGCGGCCCGGCGTTCTTAGGAGTTACGAGGGCCTGTACAGGCCGTAGGAGCCTGTCCGAGTAATCATGACGCTACTGCGGCGGTATTCTTTCGGGCCAAATTTCCGATCCTTCTCGTCACAGAGTGCCCACTATGTTCCTCGGACCATCGAAGATTTGGCCTCTAAACCCCACGTGCCTCGCGACGCGTACTTGTACAGGCTCCTAGATTAGCGCAGCCTCGTCGGCATGTCGCCCGTGTCGGCGCCCGAGTCGACGCATGGATCGACTTCGGCGGTGGGCGTATTCAGGTTCCGGTAATTTTGCGTGTGTGGCTTCCCTCGGGCCCGCACTGCTTGCCGCGATCAAACCACGCACGAGGGGTTGTTTTCTGGTTCGCTTGCTTTACGCTGTGATCGCTGCGCGCCCGTAGCGGCCCCACCCGATCCCACTCGACCCCAGGGCAACGATGACTATCTGCACCTTTCCTCCATTGCGCTTGAAGAAGAACGAAGAGCGACGCTTGCGTGCCGGCCATGTCTGGGTTTTCAGCAACGAGATCGATCCCCGGGCAACGCCTTTGGATGGTTTCGAACCCGGCGCCGCAGTCGAAATCCAGGACGCCGGTGGCAAGGTGCTCGGAACCGGTTATGTGAATCCCCATTCCTTGATCTGTGCGAGGCTGGTGAGCCGCGACCCGCGTCACCCGTTCAGCGCTTCGCTGCTGGTGCACCGGATCAAGGTGGCGTTGTCGCTGCGGCAGCGGCTGTTCTCGGCACCTTATTACCGCTTGGTCTATGGCGAGACCGATGGCCTGCCAGGGCTCGTGGTGGATCGCTACGCGGATTTGCTGGTGGTGCAGATTACCACCGCGGGCATGGAAGTACTGCGCAATGAAATCGTGGCAGCGTTGCATAAAGTCGTGCAACCGGCCGCGGTGCTGCTGCGCAACGACGGTGCGCTGCGGGATCTGGAAGGCCTCGAGCGCTATACCGAGGTCGCATCGGGCGACCTGCCAGAGCAGGCACAGGTGCAGGAAAACGGTTGCTGGTTCGACGTCGACCTGCAGGGCGGGCAGAAGACCGGTTGGTTCTACGATCACCGCGACAACCGTGCCCGGCTCGGACGTTATGTGCATGGGTCGCGGGTGCTGGACGTGTTCAGCTATGTCGGCGCCTGGGGCGTGCAAGCCGCGGTGGCCGGCGCCACGCAGGTGGTGTGCCTTGACAGCTCCGCCGGCGCGTTGCAGCGGGCGACGGAAAATGCGGCGCGCAACCATGTCGGTGCTCGCTTGAGCACATTGACCGGCGATGCATTCGAGTCGTTACGTGCATTGCGCGATGCGCGTGAGCAGTTCGACGTCGTGATTCTGGATCCGCCGGCATTCATCAAGCGGCGTAAGGATGCCCGGGAAGGCGCCGAAGCGTATCGACGGTTGAACGAGCTGGCCATCCGGGTCCTGGCGAAAGACGGGATACTGGTCTCGGCCTCCTGTTCGTATCATTTTCCGGCGACCCATCTTCGCAGCACGCTGCAGCGCGCCGCGCGCCATCTGGATCGCCACCTTTCGATCCTCGAGCAAGGGTTTCAGGGGCCCGATCATCCGATCCACCCTGCGATTCCGGAAACTGAATATCTGAAGGCGCTGTTCTGCCGCGTACTGCCGGCTTGATGCGTCGGCGTCGATGGGATTTGGTCGTTAGGTACTAGGCTCCGGCACCACACTGCGTGATAACATAACGCCATGCTGCTATACCCGCACATCGATCCGATCGCCCTTACACTGGGTCCGCTGAAAGTACATTGGTACGGCATCATGTACCTGGTTGGTTTCGCTCTGGGCTGGTGGCTGGGTACGCGGCGCGCCAACCAGCGGCCGGACTGGAACCCGGCGATGGTCGGCGACCTGCTGTTTTATTGCGCGTTGGGCGTCATTCTGGGTGGCCGGATCGGCTACATGTTGTTCTATGCGCCGTTCAGCCCGGGCGACAGTCTTCATTTCTGGGAAATCTGGAAGGGCGGGATGTCGTTCCACGGCGGCTTGTTGGGCGTCATCATCGCCATGTGGTGGTTCGGCCATTCCCGAGGCAAGACCTTTTTCCAAGTGGCGGATTTCGTCGCTCCGCTTTGTCCGCTGGGACTCGGCGCGGGACGCATTGGCAATTTCATCAACGGCGAATTGTGGGGAAAACAAACCGACGTGCCGTGGGGCATGGCGATGTATCCCGGCGGTCCCGCCTATCATCCATCGCAACTCTATGAGGCCTTTCTGGAAGGTTTGGTGTTGTTTGCGATTCTATGGCTGTTCTCGTCCCGCCCCCGGCCTGCCGCATCCGTGTCCGGACTTTTCCTGATGTGCTACGGAATTTTTCGATTCCTGATCGAGTTCGTCCGCACTCCGGATGCCGAACTTGGCTACCTTGCGTTCGGTTGGGTGACCATGGGGCAGGTGTTGTCGCTGCCGATGATTGCCGCGGGACTGGCACTGATCTGGTGGGCTTATCATCGACAACGCATTACCGACGGCGCCCGCAATGGCGGTCCTTCCGAGGTTGGATAATGAAACAGTACCTGGATCTGATGCGCCATGTGCTTGAGCACGGTGTGCACAAAGAGGATCGCACCGGCACCGGCACCCGTAGCATCTTCGGTTATCAGATGCGCTTCGATCTCAGTGCCGGTTTCCCGCTGGTGACCACCAAGAAACTGCACTTGCGTTCCATCATCCATGAGTTGCTGTGGTTCTTGCGCGGCGATACCAACGTGGCCTACCTGCACGAACATGGGGTCAGCATCTGGGACGAATGGGCGGACGAGAATGGTGAACTCGGCCCGGTCTATGGTCACCAGTGGCGGTCCTGGCCGACGCCCGACGGCCGTCATATCGATCAGATCGAAACGGTCCTCGCGCAGTTGCGCGAAAATCCCGATTCCCGGCGTATGATCGTCAGCGCCTGGAACGTTGCAGAAATCGAACGCATGGCTTTGCCGCCGTGCCATGCCTTTTTTCAGTTCTACGTCGCCGACGGCCGATTATCATGTCAGCTCTATCAGCGCAGCGCCGATATTTTTCTGGGCGTTCCGTTCAATATCGCGTCCTATGCGTTGTTGACCATGATGTTCGCGCAAGTGAACGGCTTCACGCCCGGCGATTTCGTGCATACACTCGGCGATGCGCATTTGTACAACAATCATCTCGAACAAGCGCAGCTTCAGCTGTCGCGCAAACCCCACGCCCTGCCCACAATGCGCCTGAATCCGGACGTGAAATCTCTGTTCGATTTCCGGTTCGAAGACTTCCAGCTGTCCAGGTATGAGTCACATCCCCACATCAAAGCGCCGGTGGCGGTTTGAGCCGGGCAACGGACACAGGCAACAGACACGGGCAACGCCATGGATGAGTACGGTACCAGGATTTCGTTGGTGGTGGCGATCGCCGAGAACGGCGTAATCGGTCGAGACAATGGCCTGCCGTGGCGGCTGCCCGCAGACCTGCAGCACTTCAAACGAACGACCATGGGCAAGCCAATCCTGATGGGGCGCAAGACCTTCGAATCCATCGGCCGGGCGCTACCGGGACGGCGGAATATCGTCGTCAGCCGCAACGAACGATATCGCGCCCAAGGGTGCGAAACCGTGTCGTCGATCGACGGCGCCCTGGAACTGGCGGCGAATGAAAGCGAGATCATGATCATCGGCGGCGCCAGCTTTTATGAGCAACTGCTGGAGCGCGCCGATCGGTTGTATGTAACCCGCATACATGCCAGCGTCGAGGGCGATGCGTATTTTCCGCAAGTGGACTGGAGCCGTTGGCGCGAAATCGAGCGCAGCGATCATCAGCCCGACGAACGTAACGAGCAGGCTTACAGCTTCGTCATCTACGAACGCGTCTGATCGACTCAATTGCCCGGCTTCAATTGGGCCGGGCAGTCGACATGGGTCAGTTCGAGGGAAGCATCGAGGCGCAATGCACTGAGACGCCCGCCCCAGACGCAGCCGCTGTCCAGGCCAAAGACGTTGTCGCCGATATAGACGCCGAGGGTAGACCAGTGACCGAACACGATAGGCGTTTCGGCATTGCTGCGGCCCGGCGCCTGAAACCACGGATACAGTTCCGGCGGGTGCGCGCCCGGTGCATCCTTGGCACTCAGTTCCAGGCGACCGTCGGCGGCGCAATACCGCAAACGGGTGAAGCAGTTGATGCTGAAGCGCAGCCGATCCCAGCCGCTTAGTTCCGGGTGCCACTTGTCTGGCTGGCTTCCGTACATGTTGGCCAGCAATTCGCGGTAGTCTGCGCTTTGCAGGCAACTTTCCACTTCTCGCGCACAAGCGACCGCGTCCTGGAGCTTCCACTGTGGCGCCAGGCCGGCATGGACCATGGCGTAGCCCATCTGTGGGTCGTAGTGCAGTAGTGGCCGATGACGCAGCCAATGCAGCAGTTCTTCCCGGTCTGGGGCTGCCAGCACCGGTTCGATCCGGTTCTTACTCTGATTGCGGCCCTTGCCTTCGGAGACCGCCAACAGATTGAGATCATGGTTGCCCAGCACGACGACCGCGGCATCGCCCAGGGCGCGCACATAGCGCAGCGCCTCCAGGGATTTCGGACCGCGGCTTACCAGGTCACCGGCGAACCATAAACGGTCGCGGCCCGGGTCGAATGCGAGCCGTTCCAACAGCGCTTGCAATTGGTCCAGGCAACCTTGCAAGTCACCGATTGCGTAGACAGACATAACACGCTCGATATCGAACAGTTCAGGCGGCGAGACCTGCCGCGGTCAATGCAGGATG
The DNA here is from genome assembly GCA_963773585.1 of uncultured Gammaproteobacteria bacterium. Taxonomy (GTDB): domain Bacteria; phylum Pseudomonadota; class Gammaproteobacteria; order JASBUN01; family JASBUN01; genus CAVXJN01. The sequence goes on along the minus strand of CAVZBR010000004.1, from coordinate 52,749 downwards.
CGCGGAATGGAAAGGGTGAACATGGGAATTTCGGCGTCAAAGCGTTCGCCGTCGTCCGCGACCATCTGATAAGTCCCGCGCATACTCCCGACAGGCGTATCCATCACCGTGCCGCTGGTGTACTGGAATCCTTCGTCAGGCTTCAGGTACGGTTGTTCGCCGACTACTCCTTCGCCCCGAACTTCCTGGGTTTTGCCGTTGGCATCCGTGATGATCCAATGCCGGGTGAGCAGCTTGGCGGGCACGGCGCCATCATTGCGAATGGTGACCGTGTAGGCGAACACGTAGCGGTCGTTTTCCGGGTCGGACTGCTCCTCGACGTAAGCGGTCTCTACCTGGACCAGAATGTGGTGCGCCGGCTTGTCAGTCATGATTGTGCTCAATTTCAGGCTGTGCGAGCCGATGATTCGGGCTGACGTCGCCGTCTGCGGTCAATGCGCAGCTCCGGCGGCCGTTGCTAAGTAATTTGCAAGGCGGCAATTTAGCAGGGAAATCGGTCGCAGATCAATGTTGCAGCGCCTGTCGCCGTCGATCCCGTTGTATGATTCCGGAATCGTTGTCAGGGGCTGCGGGTGCGCAGTAGGAAAGTCAACGGACTGCAGTTATTACGAGCAAAAAAGTGGGGGCGAGGAAGCAATGAAAATAGGGAGTTTGGTGGCGGTGGTTGTGGTGGTTGTGGTGGTGCTGGCGGTATTGGCGGCGCCGTTTGGGTTCGGCTATTGGGCCGATGCGCGACTCGACCGGCTGGTTGCAGAAATATCCAAGAACGGCGTCTTTCACGTCGATGTGATCACGATGCATCGCGGTTGGTTGGAATCGACCTCGGATATGGACGTCGAATTGAGGGGCGATATTGCGCGTAAGTACCAGGAGTATCAGCGCAAGTCCGGCGTCGAGCCGGCGCCGTTGCGCTGCACGGTGCGCAACCACATCCACCATGGACCCTGGCCGCTAGTCGAAGGCTCGAAACCCTCCGTGGCCGTGATCGACACTGAGCTGGTCGCGGGACCCGACTGCAAGGCCGTGCAGGACCGGCTCAAGTTGGCGGTCCGCACGCGATTCGATTTCGACGGCAGTGGCACCACCCATGTCGCGCTCCCCGAGCAAACCGTGGCCTCGGCGGACAATGGCACCATCGATTGGCACGGTCTGAACGCAGACGTCAGCTTCGACGACGATTTTCAACACGTAAAAACCGAAATGGTCAGTCCCGGGCTCGACGTCAGTGACGCCACGGCCGACGTCAGCGTGCGTAATCTGAAAATGAACAGCGATGCCCATCAGGGAATCGAGGGATTGGATCTGGGTACATTCTCATTGACCGTCGGCGCGGTGGAAATTGCGCCGAAGACCGGAGACACCCTGAAAACCACATTGACTCAGATGGAACTGCAGGCTTCCAGCGCGGAAGGCGAGCAGTCGACTGTCAACACCGAGATCACGATGAGCGCCGAAAAGATCAGCGCCGGCGATCTGCAGCTCGGACCGGCGCGCTATGTCTTGGCGCTGCGCAACATGGATGCGGCGGCTTTGGCGAAACTCGAACGGACGATCGCCGACGCGCGGAGCAAAAACCTTCCCGAGCAGCAGGCTGGCATGATGATCGGCGCGACCCTGCTCGGCATGCTGCCGGATATCTTGAAGAAGGGCCCGGTGCTGGAGCTTTCCGACCTCAGTATCGCCAGTCCGCAAGGCACCGCCAAGGGTGCTGCGAGACTGACAATCGACACCGCTGACCCGGCGGTATTTCAAAATCCGCTGTTGTTGAGCCAGGCCCTGGTGGCTGATGCCCATCTGGAGGTTCCGGAAGCGTTGCTGGTGGCGCTCGCCAAACGCAGTATCGCCAAGGAAGTTGCCAGCCTGGGCAGTGGTTACAGCGACGAGCAGATTGAGGCGATGGCGCGTATGCGGGTGCGTCAGGGTATGGCGTCCGATCGGGCGCGACAGTGGTTTGTGCTGGACCACGATGTCTATCGCATGAAACTGCACATGGAGCAGGGCCGGTTCACTTTGAACGGGCGCACGGTGCAACCCGGTTCGCTGACCGGCGGCTAGGACTGCGCCGCGAGCCGCGCGACGCGCTGACAGCTCAGCCGGGTGGCGCCGGCGAGACCGGCATCGGTCTGGCGCACCAAATGCAGGGGGAATTTCGGCATCAGATGCGTCATGCGGCCTTTGGCGCGGAACGACTGCAGAAACCGTTCAGAGGCGAGCAAGGCCCCAAGCTTGGGGGCGATGCCGCCAGCGATGAAGACGCCGCCACGGGCCATGGCGGTGAGGGCAAGGTTGCCCGCCTGGGCGCCGTAGATATCGACGAACAGTGTCACCGCGGCGGCCGCCAGAACATGCTCCTTTTCCACAGCCGCGCGGCCGATGGCCGCCGCCAGCTCCGGTTCGTCTGCCGGCACCAGCAACGGTTCGCCAGGCTGTTCGCTTTCTGTCTGCAGAAAATGGAAGATCCGTTCCAGGCCGGGACCCGAGAGCACGTCTTCGTAGGAAACCCGGCCCATCTGCGCGCGTAAATGCTGCAAAAGCGCAACTTGAACGTCGTCGGTGGGGGCGAAGTCCACATGTCCGCCTTCGGTGGCGATGACGCGATAGCCATCGTTTTCCCACACCAGTAATGCCTGTCCGAGGCCGGTGCCGGCGCCGATCAATGCGCGCGGCGCCCTCGCGAGGGGTTCGCCGACCTGGAGCGTAAGCAAGCCGTCGCTTGGTAATGCGTCCAAGCCATAGCCAATGGCTTCGAAGTCATTGATCAACTCCACCCGGGCCAGTCCCAGCGCCGCCGTCAACGCCCCGCTGTCCACCACCCACGGCAGATTGGTGAGCTGACAGCGCTGCTCGGCGCCCAGGTTGTGCACCGGGCCCGCCACCGCCACGCAGGTGTACGCGATGTCCGCAGGATCCAGACGGTGTGCCGCGAAAAACTCGGTCATGACCGGTTCGAGGCCTGGATAGTCCGCGCTGCGAAAGTAGCGTTCGACGATGGTCTGGGGACAGGCGCTGGCCCCGCAGCGCGCCACCCGCAGGCGGGCGTGGGTTCCGCCAAGATCGCAGCCGAGCACGTTCACGAAGCGGACCCGGCAGCCGACAGACCACTCGCCGCAGCGCGGTCGCAGTACCATGCCACTTCGCCGCGCGGTTTCAGCCTTTGTACTGGCAGCAACGGTTCGCTTGTTTGCGGCGACAGGGTCCGGGCCAGCGCGCCCGACTTGTCGGCCCCGCTCACCAGGAACAGTAGCTGCCGGGCGCGCTCGAGAACCGGGATCGTCAATGTCAGACGCCAGCCCTTTTGCTGCGGGACGTAGACTGCGGCCACGGTGAGTTGAAGTTCGTGCAGTACACACGTTGCCGGGAACAAAGAAGCCGTGTGCCCGTCCCGACCCAGTCCGAGGAGCACCAAATCCAATTGCGGCCAGCCGTCACCGTCGGCGACCGTGCGCCGCCGCAACAAGGCGCCGTAGCGGGCCGCGTCGCGGCGCAGACTCGCTGAGCGGGTACGCATCGGATGGATCCGTCCGGCGTCCAGCGGTACGTGATCCAAGAGTGTTTCGCGCGCCATACGGAAATTGCTTTGGGGGTCGTCCGGCGGCACGTCCCGTTCATCACCAAAGAACACTTCGACCCGCGACCAGTCCAATTCGTGCCGAGCGGGGTCGTCGGCCAGCAGTCGGTACAAGCGGCGCGGTGTTTGACCCCCGGCCAAGGCCACTTGAAAGCGCCCCCGTGCGGCAATGGCCTCCCGAGCCACTGCGGCGAGTCGGTCGGCCGCAGCTTCGGCAAGTTGTTGCGGGTCTTCGAGGATCATCTGGATGACGGGGGTCATAGGCAGCCGGTTGTTGGTGCGCGGTGGATTGGGGCACCGCCGTCAGCGGGATGGTACGTCAACCGGTGCGCAGTTCGCTATGCTATAAGCCTAGAGGTGGTAGTGGAAACGCGCCACGCTTGGCTTGATCTAAACATCACACACAAACCTGGAGGTAGCTGGCAATGGTTAAGCGAATCATTGGGTGCGCAATGGGGTTGTCTTTGTTCGTGGTGACGGGGTTCGCGCCGGCGTTCGCAGAGAGCGATCAGCCCGTTATGGTGAACCTGAAACGCTTGTCGATGGAAACCGCCCTGCGTATTGCCCAGGCGGCGATCAAGCAATGCCGCGCCGAGGGTGTGCAGATCGCCGTCACGGTGGTGGATCGCGGCGGCCATCCGCAAGTGATGTTGCGCGATGTGCTCGCCATGGATATCACGGTTCCCGTCAGCCGCAAGAAAGCCCACACCGCACTGGCATTCAATAGTGCGACTTCGGCCTTGGAAGGCCGTTTCACCGCACCGAATTCGGTGGCAAAACTCGAGTCATTGATCATTTCCGCTGGCGGGGTGCCCGTTCAGGCGGGCGGCCAAATCGTTGCCGGCGTGGGTGTCAGCGGCGCGCCTTCGGGCGAAACCGACGAGAAATGTGCTCAGGCGGGTGTGGACGCCGTCACTGCCGATCTGGAAATGGCGGCATTTTGAGCGCTACGGTGGACCCCCTGCGCGGCGGCGACTACAACTAAGGATATGCGGCGGGAACGCCCCGGCCCTCGCGCCGGGCGTCACGCCGAAGCCATCAGGCGATCAGGAGTCAGCATGTACCTCAAACACGCCCAAAATGGCGACGCCGTCGAAATATTGAGCCTCGATACCTTGTTCGATCCCAACCGTGAGTCCGTCACTGGCCGCTATCATGCCGGCGAGGAGTTGCAGGAACCGGAGACCTTTCCGAAGGCCGAATTGAAATTTCCGTCCGGTGAAGCATTACCCCGTTGCTGGGTAGACGCCCATTATCGCGAAAGCAGTTGATTCGCAGCCAATTGGTGTGAAACGTGCGCTCGCGCCACCCATCCCTGTGACCGCCGTCACGGACGCGGTCGTTGGCGCGGACGATCATGATCCCCAAGCGAGTAAGTAAGAGTCCGTCATCGGCTTGGGGAGGGCATTCCGATGAAAAGCACACCTCAGTTCGCCAACAAAAGTTCGATGTTGACCTTGGCCTTGCTGGTGATCGGCGGTGCCGTAATCACCACCCTGGTCCAGGCCGAAGACGACGTAGACGCTCGCCCTGAGCCCCCCGGGTACCTGCAGCCGCAGCTGTATCGGGTGGCTCCGCCGTCACCGCCGAGCCGCAACCATTGGTTACTGCCCACCGCACTTGAAGGGCGTTTCGAACAGGGCCGCTACAACGTCTATTTTCAGGACGAGAACGCCGATCTGACCAGCCAGAGCAATTCCGGGACCGATACCCGCATGAGCCTGAGTGTCGGTGATCTGGGCAGCGAGCAGGTCCTGCATGCCAGCGTCCACGACCGTTCGATGATGTCGGACTGGGAACGTGCGCAATATGGACTCCACGGTACGGTATTTACGATGTCCATCGGTCGGCGTTGGTAACGCCGCCTGTCAGTCGTCCTCCTGCGTTGTTCCGCTCCTTTGCGCCGCCCCCAGCTGATTGCTGAGGGCGGCGAATTCTTGTAGGCCGAGGCGTTCCGGGCGCAGATCCGGACGAATACCGCAAGCCACGATCTGCTCCGCGTCCAATAATCCCTTCAGCGCATTGCGCAGCGTCTTGCGCCGCTGCCCGAACGCCCGCGTCACCACTGCATACAGGCAGTGCTCGTCGTCAACCTTGACCGGGGGTGTCCCATGGGGCGTCAGGCGCACGAACGCCGAATCCACTTTCGGCGGCGGATGGAACGCGCCCGGGGGGATGGTGAACAGCGGCTCGATGCGGCAGCGATACTGCACCATGACCGAAAGGCGCCCGTAGTCACCGTTGCCGGGACCTGCGGCCATTCGTTTGACGACTTCCTTTTGCAGCATGAAGTGCATGTCCGCGATGCAATCAATCTGCTCCAGCAGATGAAACAGCAGCGGGGTGGAAATGTTGTAAGGAAGATTGCCTACCACGCGCAGTTTCTTTTCCGGCGCTGCCAGGGCGCAAAAATCAAATTGCAGCGCGTCCGCCGAATGCACTACCAGTGCGCCCAGATTGCGGCAGTTGGCCTGCAGCAGCGGAATCAGGTCCCGATCCAGTTCCACCGCCTGCAACGCACCGGCCGCCGGCAGCAACGCGGTTGTCAGCGCGCCTTTGCCGGGGCCGATTTCCACCAGGGTTTGATCCGGGGCCGGGGCGATGGCACGCACGATACGCTCGATCACCGACACATCATGGAGAAAGTTCTGACCGAAACGTTTGCGCGGACGATGCATGAAGATAGTAGCGGGAGGGTGCCGGTTCGGACCCTCAGGCGGCCCTTCTGGCGCTCAGGGCACGGGCGGCGTCCAAAGCCGCCACCAGGCTGCCGCAGTCCGCGGTGCCGCTGCCTGCTAGATCCAGGGCCGTGCCGTGATCCACCGAGGTGCGCACGATGGGCAGGCCCAGTGTGACGTTGACGGCCTGTCCGAATCCGGCATGTTTTAGTACCGGCAGGCCCTGATCGTGGTACATCGCCAGCACTGCGTCGGCTTTTTCGAGATAGCGGGGCACGAACACGGTGTCGGCGGGTAACGGTCCGAGCAGCGACATGCCGGTGGTTCGCAAGCGTTCGAGTACCGGCGCGATCACTTCGATTTCTTCCCGCCCCAGGTGTCCACCTTCGCCGGCATGGGGATTGAGACCACACACTACGATCCGCGGGCGGGAAATGCCGAATCGCTGGCGCAGATCCCGCTCGAGGATTTCCAACACCCGTTGCAGCAGTGCCGGGGTGATGGCGGCGCTGACCGCCGACAGCGGCAGATGAGTGGTCGCCAGCGCGACCCGCATCCCGGGCGCGGTGAGCATCATCACCACTTGATCGATTCCGCAGCGTTCGGCAAGGAACTCGGTATGACCGCTGAACGGAATGCCGGCGTCATTGATGACGCCCTTGTGGACCGGACCTGTCACCAACGCCTGGGCATCGCCGGCGAGACAAGCATCCACCGCTCGCCGCAGTGTTGCCAATACGTATGAGGCGTTGGCCGGATCGAGGTAGCCGCTGCGGACCGGGTTTTGCAAGGGTACTTCGAGAACGCATAGTTCGCCGGCATCACTGGCGCGTGCCGGGACGTGCGCCGACCAGGTACGCAGACGTAATTCCAGGCCCAGTTGGCGGGCGCGCGCCGTGAGCAGTTCCGGGTCCGCAACCGCCACCAGTTCCACTTCCTGGGCGCGCTGCGCGAGCGCGATGCACAGATCGGGTCCGATGCCCGCAGGTTCGCCCGGCGTGAGTACGATGCGCGCAGTTGCTGGCACGGCTGGCGTCGTCAGGACTCCAGCCGGTTCTCGACGTAGGCTTCGTCGCGCAGTCTGCGCAACCACAGTTCCATGGCTTCCTGGCGCTTGCGGGCGCGGATCTGCTCCCTCGCCTGGGAACGCTGGAACTGCTGCGTGTCGTCGTGTTCCCGCCGGGCGAGCACTTGGATCAGGTGCCAGCCAAAACGGGTCTTGATTGGTTCGCTGATTTCGCCCACGGCGAGGTTGTCCATCGCTTCTTCGAAGCGGGGATCGGTATCGCCCGGATTCACCCAACCCAGGTCGCCGCCTTTGGCCGCGCTGAGCGTATCGTCGGAGTGCGCCTTGGCCAACTCGGCAAAGCTGTCGCCACCCATGATCCGGGTACGCAGTTGCTCCAGGCGCGCACGGGCCTCATCGTCGGAAAGTACTTCGCTGGTGCGCAACAAAATGTGGCGGGCGTGAGTCTGTTCGACGGTGTGTTTTTGGGTGCCCTTGGTTTCGACCAATTGTACGATGTGGAACCCGCTCGGGCTGCGCAGCAGGTCGCTGACTTGCCCGGGTTGCAGATTCGGCACCACGTCCGCGAACAGACCCGGCAGTTCGCCTTGGGGAAACCAGCCCAGGTCGCCGCCGTCCAAAGCCTGCTGGCCGTCGGAAAGCGCAATCGCAAGTTGGCGGAAATCGGCGCCGCCACGCAATTGGTTCAGGATTTTCTCGGCTTTGCTGCGGGCGGCATCGATCTCGTCGGGATTCGCCGCTTCCGGCACCGCCACCAGGATATGGCGCAGGTGATAGGTCTTGCCGTCGCCGGCGTTGCTCTTTCGATTCGCAAGCAGGTTGTCGATTTCCTGGTCGCTCACCTGGATGCGCTCATCGACGTTGCGTTGCTGCAGACGGGAGACGAGGATTTCGTCGCGGATGTTTTCGCGAAACTGGGCAAAATTGTAGCCTTCGCTTTCCAACGTTTGCCGGAATTGGTCGAGACTCAGGTGGTTACGCTGGGCGATGGATTGGACCGCTTGATTCAGCGTCTCGTCGTCGACCCTGATGCCGGTCTCCTCGGCAGTCTGTAGCTGCAACTTCTGCATGATCAATCGTTCCAGGGCCTGGCGGCGCAGGACGTCGTCCGGAGGCAGATTGGTGGCCCCCCTGGATTGCAGTTGCGCTTTGACGCCGGCCAGGAAGGTGTCGAGTTCGCTTTCGAGGATGACACCGTCGTTGACCACCGCCACGATGCGGTCGATTTCCTTCGGTTCGTCACCGCGCTGATCGGCGCCCGGCGCAGCCAGACTCGTGGACAACAAGGACAGAAGTAGCAAGGGGTATAAGAGCAGTCGCATGGGCCTTCAGTGGTGGCAGCAAGGCAAAACGCTATTGTACGGGCCTGTCGCGTCCGTAGCCAACAATCCCCTCTTTGAGCAGCGCTTCCACTCCGGTGCCCACGTTGGTCAGGCCCTTGAGCACGAACTGCAGATAAAACGCGGTATTGGTCTCGCTGTTGAGATCATGAACGTACTCCCGGGCGACCAGTCGGACTGCCCAGCAGCAGGTGTCGTACTGCAGGCCGGCAAACCGTTCCAGGGTCAGCTTGTCCTTGAGCGAGTAATTCCAGCGGCCCACGGCGCTCCAGCGCGACGTCAGAGGCCACAGGAACGATACGTCGGTCTGTTCCAGGTCGTTGCGGCGGAAGCGGTAGGCGGCGTTGAAGATTTTGTGCGCGCTGGGCTGATATCGGTATTGGGCCACGGCTTTGTCCAGCTGAGCGCCATGGGGATCGTATTGAGCGCCCAGGGTGACGGAACTTGCCCGTCCCAGAGACGCGCCGACTTCGCCAACGAGGGCCGACGAGATTTGGGTTTCGGGCGCACTGGTCGGCGTCAGCGTCACTTTGCGGTCATCGAAATAATAGATTTGGCCGATGCTGGCGCGCAGCCGCTCGCTGCCGTCCGCGGTATCCAGCAGCCGGCTGGTGACCGCCAGGGTCAATTGATTCGCATCGCCTTGGCGATCGGCACCGCTGAAGCGATTGTCCCGGAACAGCTGCGCGAAGCTGAAATCCAGTAAACCGGTGTCGAACAGCGGTATGTCGTCTTGGTTCTTGTATGGAACGTACAAATAATAAGCGCGCGGTTCCAAGGTATTGAGGTAGCCATGGCCGGCCACGCGCACGTCGCGTTCGAAAAACAGACCGCTGTCGAGACTGGCGATGGGGGTCGTACGGCTCGGTGAATCGGTCAAAGGTACCTGGGTGTTGTCCAGCGAATAGCCGGTGTAGCGCACGCTCACCTGGGGTTTGGCATACCAGGCTGCACCCCGCAGGTCGTAGCTTACTCCCGGCTTGAGATCGATGCGCGTGCCCGTGGGCACGGTATCGGAGGCGTGGTCGAAATACACGGCTTCGCCATACAGGTTGTACAGCCAACGGTAGTTGTCGCTGGGGATGGTCGCCTCGGCGAGAATCTGCGGCAATTCGCGATAGGCTTCACCGACCCCCGCCATGGGTTGGTATCCACGCAATCGGCCCAGTACGGACCAATAGTTCTTGCTGTAACGCACGTCGGCGCGGCGCTCCAGATAGGTGACGCTGGCGAGGCTGAGATTCGAACCCAGGTCATGGAAATAGTCCGGATCCGATGCCCAGTTCAGGTCGAGGTCGGTGGACCAGTTGGAGCCGATCCGGCTTTGTTCTCGGTAGGAGAACAAGCTCCGGTCGGCACCGTAGACCTGATCGTCAGGCAGATATTCCAGATCCACCTGCCCGTGGCTGCGTTGCGTCAAGTAGCGGAATTCGCCTTGCAACTGCGCGCCGCGGTCACTGAGGATGCGCGGTGTGATGGTGGCATCGTAGTTGGGCGCGATGTTCCAGTAATAGGGTATGCTGAAGTCGAACCCCGATTGGCCCGACGTGCCGATGCTCGGAAGCAGAAACCCGGATTTGCGCTGGTCATCGATCGGAAAAGTGATCCAAGGCGTGTAGAAAATCGGCACATCCTTGAAGCGCACGCTCACATTGCGCGCCGTGCCGGTTCCGCTGGTCTTGTCGAGCTTGACCCGGGCGGCGCGCAGTTCCCAATCCCGGCGCAGGTCTGGGCAGGTGGTGTAGCTGGCCCGTCGCAGGTGGGCCTCGGTATCGCTGAGCTTTTCGACGTGCTCGGCGTTGCCGCGGGCATTGCGTTGGGGCAGCTCGTAGTGTGCCTGAGCGAATTCCCCCTGCTCGCCCTCGATCTGGGTGTAGCCGGATGCCGCGCGTATTTCCAGGCCGGGCTGCTGCAGCACCACGTGGCCCTCGGCGTCGGCCCGATTGGCTTCTTTATCGTAGGTTACCCGGTCAGCCTGCAGACGTTCCCCGTGGCGGGCGATGTCGACATCCCCGGTGAGCACGAAGCGCTGTTGCGTGCCGCCGCTCTGATCGGCGCGAATGCGGGTTTCACCCGGCGCCAGTTCGGCGCCGAGTTCGGCGTCCGTGGGCGGCGGGGGCGGACCGCAGCTCAGACCGGTGTGATGCGGCGTATGGAGCGGCTGCGCGCTCGGCGCCACTGGCGGAGCTGGCCCAACGGCGGCTGCCTCGGAGGCCTGCACCGGCGCAGTGGAGAGCGGGGCTGCGGACGGCGCGGCGGGCGCAGACGCGGTCGCAGCCCGCTCCGGAGCGGGGCTCAGCGTCTCTCGGGACGCGGTTGGCTGTGCGACCGCCGGCTCGTTGTCCGGCGCACTGCAGTTCCAGACGCCCGCCGGGCTCTGTACGCAATGCCACGGCGTCGCCGCGGCGGCGGACCATCCGGGTAATGTGCTGCTGAGCGCCAGGGCGGCGGCGCGCGCCGGCATACCGATACCGTTTCGGCGATTCACGTCTTGGAATTCTCGTTGGCGGACGTCTGTGCCGCACCCGGGCGGCGGACATTGTTCCGGCCCTGGTGGTCCAGGGTCGCTAAAATCGCATAGAATTCAATTTCCTTCAAATGGTTCCACGGTCTTGCCGGTGTCCTCCCGAATCAAAACCAGTTTTGCGGTCGTCTTGGTGATCGCCGTGACCGTGGCCGTTGCCGCAACCCTCCGGGCGACGGCGCCTCAGCCCAGTGCCGAGCGCCGCACCCAGCCGCCAGCCCGCGTGCAGGCCACAAGCGTTTCGCGCACCGATCTGGCACCGACGGAATCGGTCAGCGGCCGTTTGAGTCCGCGGCTTCGCTCGCGGCTGCGTTTCGAACTCTCGGGACAGGTCGCAGAACGAGCGGTGGAAGCCGGCGCGACGGTGCAGCGCGGCGACCTCTTGGTGCGCCTGGACGATGGCGACCTGCGCGACGCGGTGACGCAGGCCGAAGCACAACTGTCGATTGAACGGGAGGCCGTCAAGCGGGACCGCCGGCTGCTGGAGTTGGCGCGTCGGCACCGCGATCTACAGGCGCGGGAAGTGCAACGTCTGCAGCGCCTGGATGCCGGCTCGCTGGTGTCGCGCTCGCGACTTGACGAGGCGCAACAGCAATTGCTGCAGCTCGAAAGCGAATTGGCGCAGTTGGAGAACAGCGTCCAGAGCGCAGACGCGCGCCTGCAATTACGCCAGTCAGCGTTGGACGGCGCCCGGCGCAATCTGGCGCGAACGCGCTTGCGCGCGCCCTTCGACGGCGTCGTGAACCAGGTCCTGGTGCAGCAGGGCGACTACGTCTCGCCGAATCAGGATGCCGTCGAGGTGGTGGACGTTTCCGAGCTCGAACTCAATCTGCAGGTGCGTGGCGCGGTGGCCACGGCCCAGCAACTCGGCGATACCGTGCCGGTACGCTTGACCGACGGCCGTCAGCTGGAGGGGCGGGTGGTGGCGTTGCAGCGCGACCCGGACCCGAGCACCTTTACCTACGGTATCCGCATTCGAATCCCCGGCGAAGGCGTCGAATCCGGTCAGACGGCGCGCGCCGAACTGCCGCTGAAGGCGTTGCACGACGTGATCGCGTTGCCCGCCGCCGGCATCATGCACGACGAAGGCAAGGCGTTCGTGTTCGTGGTCGACGGCGGACGCCTGCGCCGCGTGGAGGTGACGCTGGGGCCGCGGGTGGGAACATTGCAGGTGGTACGGGGCGGTGTCGTCCCGGGCGATCAGGTGGTGGCGCGGGACGCCGCGGCACTCAGCGACGATCAAGCAGTCGAAGTGGAGCGCGACACTGCTGCCACGGCGCAGGAACCGGGGGCATGAGGCCGTCGTGCCGCTGATTCGCTTTTCCATCAACAATGGTTTGATCGTCAACCTGTTGCTGGCGTTCGTGCTGGTCACCGGCGTGCTGTCCTGGTACGCCCTGCCCCAAGAGATGTTTCCGGTGGTCGAACAGGACATCGTGCGCATCACAACGGTCTTCGAAGGTGCGCCCCCGGAAGAAGTGGAAAAGCAGGTGACGCTGCCGATCGAGGAGGAATTCGACGGGCTCAGCGACATCGACGAAATCCAGTCCAGCAGTAACGAAGGTTTGTCCACGGTCACCATCAAGTTGAAGCCGGGTTCGGACGTCGACGACTTCATGCGTGATGCCCGCAATCGTTTGGACCAGATCAAGGATTTTCCGGAGGAGGCCGAGGCTTCGGAGTTACAACGCTTGGAAACCCGCTTTCCGGTTATTTTCGTATCGCTGTACGGCGACGTCTCGCGGCCATACCTGTACGACCTTGCCGATCGCATCAAGCGACGGCTGCAGGCGATTCCCGGTACTGCCAGCGTCGGTGTCGCCGGCCAGCGGGATTGGGAGTTGTGGGTCGTGCTCAAGCCCGATGTGCTGGCCGCCAACCAGGTCGCGCTGAGCGACGTGGTGCAAGCGCTGCGCCAAAATTTGCGGGATCTGCCCGGCGGATCCCTACAAGCACAGGAAGGCGACATCTTGCTGCGCGGCGAAGGCTACGCACCGGACCCGGCGGGCATTGCCAGCGTGCCGTTGCGCACCAACGCCGCTGGCGGCCAACTGCTGCTGGGCCAGGTTGCGACCGTCCAGCGTCGGCTCGAGGAGGCGCAAACATTAGGGCGCTTCAACGGCAAACCTTCGGTCAATCTAACCGTCACAAAAACCGCCGACGCCTCCACCATCGACGTCTCCGATGCGGTTCGCAAACTGGTGGCACAGTTGCGTGCCGAGCTGCCGCCCGGGGTCCACGCCGGGGTTTTCAGCGACCTGTCCGTGTACGTGAAGAATCGGCTCGGCACGGTCAAGTCGTCCGGATTGGTGGGCCTGATGCTGGTGCTGTTTTCGTTGTATCTGTTCCTGAATTTTCGCGTGGCATTGATTACCGCCATGGGCATCCCCGTTTCATTCCTGATTGCGGTAATCGTGCTGCACTACCTTGGCTACACCATCAACATGGTGTCTTTGTTCGCGTTTCTGATTGCGCTGGGCCTGATTGTCGATGATGCCATCATCGTCAACGAGAATATCTATCGGCATATGGAGTTGGGCTTGTCGGCGCGCCAAGCCGCTGAAATCGGTACGCGGGAGGTATTCTGGCCCGTGGTCGCTTCGACCGCCACCACGGTGGCGGCGTTCCTGCCGATGTTCGCCATTACCGGCACCATGGGCGTATTCATTGCGGTGATACCGGTTGTGGTCAGTGCATCGTTGCTCGGCTCACTTGCGGAAGCGTTCCTGGTGCTGCCGTCCCATGCCGCGGAAATGCTGCACGTCCGAAAGCCGCGCAGAAAGACCCGCATAGATTGGAATGCGTGGTTGCGACGCTATACAGTGTTGTTGCGTCACGCATTGCACCATCGGTATGTAGTTGCGGTCGCCACGTTCTGCGTCTTGGCAATCGCGCTGGTTTATGCCCAGACCCGGTTGCCGTTCAATCTCTTCGGACGTGTCGAGCTCGGCCAGTTTTTCGTCAATATTGAAGCGCCCAACACCTACAGCTTGGAGGATTCCGCACGATTGGCAAAACAGGCCGAGCGCGCCGTAACGGACGTGATCGAACCGAATGAACTCGACACTTTGCTCACCAACGTGGGTGTCAGTTTCATCGACTTCAATCGTTTCCGGGTCGGGTCACGCTACGTGCAGCTGCAGGTCAACCTCTCTGCCGCCAAAGCTTCCGGTTTTATCGAACGGTTCGTGTCACCGTTGGTGAGCATGAATTTCCATGCCGGCGGCAGCCGCGTGCGCAGTACCGAGGCAATCGTCAACGCTCTGCGAACCCGGCTGCAGGAGCTGCCCGGTATCCAGCGGTTGTCGATCGTACGGCCCCAGGGTGGGCCATCCGGCACCGATATCGAGGTGGGCGTGACCGGGCCTCGCAGCCAAGTGTTGCGCCAACACGCCGACCGGATCGCCAGCTTTCTGCGCAGTCTGCCCGGAGTCTACGACGTGCAGCACGACATGGAGGTGGGAAAACTCGAGTACCGCTATTCACTCAACGATCGGGGGCGTGAGCTGGGGCTTACCCAGCAGCAAATCAGCGACGCAGTGCGCACCGGTTTTCTCGGACTGGAAGCGGTGTACGTCACATCGGAGGACGAACGCCTGCCGGTGCGGGTAATTTACGATCAGCAGACCCGCAAGCGCAGCGATCTGCGCGACTTGCCCATTACGTTGAGCGGCGGACGTGCGGTTTATCTGGGCCAAGTGGCTGATATCGAAGTCGGCCGCGGACTCAGCGTGATCAATCGCAGAGACTTGCGCCGCCTGGCGACGGTGACCGCGGAAGTGGACGACAAGGTGACAACGCCGTTGACGGTGAACGATCAGGTGCAGCAGCGATTCGGCGCCGTCAACGACGGCGGCGACTATTCGCTGTTGTTCCTGGGGCAGAAGAAAGAAGCCAATGAATCGTTCCGCGATATGACGCGCGCCGGCATCATTTCTCTGGCCATTATTTTTTTGATTCTGGGTTCGCTGTTCAAGTCCCTGCTCGACCCGTTGGTGGTCATGCTGGCGATTCCATTCGGCATCATCGGGGTGATTTTTGGCCATGGGATCTTTGGCTACAATCTCCAGTTTCTGTCACTGATCGGCCTGTTGGCGTTGTCCGGGATCGTCGTCAACGATTCTTTGATTCTGGTTGATTTCGCCAAGCGGTTGCGAGCCGAAGGCATGGGTCGGATCGATGCTTTGGTGGAGGCTGGGCGGGTGCGCATTCGCCCCATTCTGCTGACCAGTATCACCACGTTTCTGGGAATTTCGCCGTTGATTTTCTTTGCCACCGGGCAGACTGCGTTTCTGTCACCGATGGCCGTCAGTCTGGGCTTCGGTCTGCTGTTCGCGACGGTATTGATTCTGATCGTATTGCCATGTTTGTACTTGATTGCCGATGACGGCCGTAATCTGGTTTGCACGAGGTTGCGGCGCGCATTGGGTAAACCTGAACCCGCGCCGGAAGCGCCCTATTGTCGCGTGCGCGACCCCGAACCCGATCCCGAATCCGAGCCCGAACCCGGCAATTCGAACTCATGACGGAAGCGTTTACTTTCGGTTCGAGGCATGCTCATTGTTGTAGTCCGCGCGGTTGCGCTAGACTGCTCGCGCCCGACCGCATGCTGACCGGTATTTCGTCGTGACAGACCGCCTTGAAACGCTACAGGAATGGCTCGATACGCTCGGTTTGCCGCCGTTTCATTTGACGCCCGCATCCTCGGACGCGAGCTTCCGCCGATACTTCCGATTGCAATTCGAAGAGCGCAGCTTGATCGTCATGGACGCGCCGCCGCCTCAGGAGGATTGCGCGCCGTTTGTCGGCATCGCGCGTGCATTTGTTGCCATCGGTATCAACGTACCGGAGATTCTGGAGCAGGATCTCGACCGCGGGTTCGTGCTGATGAGCGATTTGGGCACGCGCCTGTATCTGGCCGAACTGGATGAGCACAACGTCGAGCAGTTGTATGGAGACGCCCTGGCTGCATTGTCGACGTTGCAGGCTCGTGGCCCCGGAGACTACCGTCTTCCAGCTTACGACGAGGTGTTGCTGCGACGCGAACTGGCTCTGTTCGGCGACTGGTATCTGCAGCGTCATCTGCGATGGCGGCCGCGGTCCGGGCAGATCGCGGCGCTGGCTCAAGTCGACGCGGCCCTGGTGGCAAACGCCCTCGAGCAGCCCCAGGTGTGCGTGCATCGCGACTATCACTCGCGCAACCTGCTGGTGACCGAGCAACACAATCCGGGCGTGTTGGATTTCCAGGATGCGGTGCTCGGTCCGATAACATACGACCTGGTTTCGCTGCTGCGCGATTGTTATATCGCTTGGCCGCGCGCCCGCGTCGAAGCGTGGGCATTGGGTTTTCATGACCTGGCACTGCAGGCGGGTATTTTGCGCATCGACGATCCGCAACGGTTTCTGCATTGGTTCGACCTCATGGGCGTTCAGCGCCATCTGAAAGCGAGCGGTATTTTTGCACGGTTGCATCACCGTGACGGCAAACCGGGATATCTGCAGGATATCCCCCGGACGCTCGCCTACGTGCGCGACGTGGCCGGTCGCTACCCGGAACTGACCGCATTGCGCGAAGTGTTGGAAACGCTGCCGGAACAGGCCGCTTCGCCATGAAAGCGATGATCCTGGCCGCGGGACGCGGCGAGCGCATGAGGCCGTTGACAGATCACACGCCCAAACCGCTGCTGCCGGTCGCCGGGCGGCCTTTGCTCGAATATCATTTGCTGGCGCTGGCCTCAGCCGGGGTCGACGATATCGTCATCAATCTGTCCCACCTCGGGGTGCAGGTCGAGCGGGCCATCGGCGACGGCAGCCGATACGGGGTCCGCATCCGCTACTGTCATGAAGGGGATCCGCCTCTGGAAACCGGCGGCGGTATTTTCCACGCCTTACCGCTGCTGGGTGACGCGCCGTTCATTGTGGTCAACGGGGATGTCTGGACTGATTTTCCGTTCAAACGACTGCGCGAACGCGCCCTCGATGACCTCGCACATCTGGTGCTGGTGGCGAATCCCGAGCATCACCGTCAGGGCGATTTCGTGCTCGCGGGCGATCGGTTGCGGAGTTCGGGCGACGCCCCGGCTTTGACCTTCAGCGGCGTAGGTCTCTACAGCCCGAAGTTGTTCGAGGGTTGTCGAGCGGGTCGGTTCCCGTTGGCGCCATTGCTGCGCGCCGCCATGGATGCCGGCCGCGTCAGTGGCGAGCGCTATACTGGTAAATGGGTTGATGTGGGTACGCCCGAACGGCTGGCAGGTCTGGATTTTCAGTTACGACGTAGCGCCGAAAACTTTCACCATTAGCGGACAAGGCGCCGCGGCCTTCTATGCTGGTACGGCAACGAGGCTTGGCGCAGGATCGGATTTTGGGGCAGGAAATCACCCACAGTCATTTCGACGATGCAGACTTCGAGCAATTCCGGTCGTGTTTGCTCCAGGAAACGCAATTGCTGGCGTCCCGATTCAAGGAGCAGGATTTTTGTGACCGCGGCGGGGTCGCCGGATTCGAACTCGAGGCGTGGCTGGTAGATGCGGACTACGTTCCCGCCGCCCTCAACGAGGTGTTTCTGCAGCGCGCGCAAACTCCCTGGATCAGCCCGGAACTCTCCCAATTCAACATCGAGATCAATGTCGAGCCGCAGCGGCTCGGCGGAGATGCTTTGCATCGGCTGCACCAAGAGCTCGACACCACCTGGGCGCAGTGTTGCCAGACGGCCCAGGAACTCGGAGCCGGTTTGATCATGGTCGGTATCCTACCCAGCGTCGGCGAGCACCAGCTCGTGTTGGCCAATATGTCGCGGATGAAAAGATACCGCGCGCTCAACGAACAAATATTCCGTCAGCGCAAGGGCAAACCACTGCAGCTCGATATTGTCGGCAGGGAACATCTGCGGACCACTCACCACGACGTGATGTTGGAATCGGCGACAACCTCGTTCCAGGTGCATTTGCAGGTCCGCCCGGCAGAGGCGGTGCGGTTCTACAACGCCTCGTTGATTGCATCCGCCGCGACGGTCGCCGTTGCCGGGAATGCGCCATATCTGTTCGGCGCCGATTTGTGGGAGGAGACGAGAATTCCGCTGTTTGAGCAGGCGGTCGAAGTGGGCGGTTTCGACGGCGCGGCCTACGGTCCGTTGCGACGGGTGAGTTTCGGTTCCGGATACGCCCGTGAGTCGCTGCTGGAGTGCTTCGAGGAAAATCTGCAGCACTTTCCGGTGTTGCTGCCGATGCGATTCGATTGTCCTTCGGAGCATCTCGATCACTTGCGACTGCACAACGGAACAATCTGGCGTTGGAACCGGCCCTTGATCGGGTTCGACCCGCAAGGCGCGGCGCATTTGCGAATCGAGCACCGTGTCATGGCGGCAGGGCCGACGGTGGTCGACGCCATCGCCAATGCGGCGTTCTTTTATGGCTTGGTGCAATATCTGGCTACCATGGACCAGCCGCCGGAGCAGGAAATCGGATTCACCGACGCGCGCGACAACTTCTATGCAGCGGCGCGCCACGGGTTACAGGCTACGGTGGGATGGTTGGAACAAAAAAAAGGCAGCTTGCGCAGCCTGCTGCTCGAACAGCTCCTGCCTCTTGCGCGCGTCGGACTAAGCGCGCTGGAAACCGACCCGGAGGATGCCCGGCATTATTTGAGCATCATCGAACAGCGGGTCCGGATCGGCAGGACGGGCAGCGCGTGGCAGCGCGCCTGGGTCGAACGAAACGGGCGCGACATGCGCGCACTGACGGAAGTCTACGCCCAGCGACAGCGCACCGGCCTGCCCGTGCATGAGTGGGCCATTTGAACATGCTCCTGAACACGTTCGACCAAATACCGCCTGGATTTCTGGATGCAAGCCCGGCCGACATGCACCGGGTTCTGGGCGGACCGGCAATGCTGCATCTTTCCGGCCGCCGCGAGCCGGCATTGTTCGTGTCGGTGTTACTCCATGGCAACGAGCATACGGGCTTGCACGCAGTCCAGCAGCTGTTGAAAAAATACCGCGAGCGCGAATTGCCGCGCCGGCTGTCAGTGTTCGTCGGCAATGTCGAAGCCGCCCGCTACGGCGTGCGCCGCCTCGAACAACAGCCGGATTACAACCGTGTCTGGCCGGGCGGCGAGGCCACCGATTCACCTGAGGCTGCATTGATGCAACAGGTGTGCGACATGATGGCCGAGCGCGGGGTGTTCGCCAGCGCCGACGTGCACAACAACACGGGCCTCAACCCGCACTATGCCTGCGTCAACCGAATCGACAATCGATTCTTCCACCTGGCGACGCTGTTCAGCCGCGTGGTGGTGTACTTCACCACGCCGCGAGGCGTGCAGTCGCAAGCGTTCGCCTCCTTGTGTCCGGCAGTGACGGTTGAATGCGGGAAATCGGGCGACGCCCACAGTACCGACCATGCGTTCGAATTTCTGGACGCCTGCCTGCACTCGACCGAGATGGCGCAGAATCCCCCGCGCGATCAGGATATGGCGCTGTTTCACACCGTGGCCGTGGTCAAGGTGCCGCCGGAGGTCAGCTTTGGATTTGGCGCGGGCGATACCGACATCCTGTTCGAGAAGGATCTCGATCATCTGAACTTCCGCGAGCTGGCCGCCGGCACTCGGTTGGGGCGCGTGCGTGCCGGCAGCCCGGTTCACCTGCACGCCTGGAACGACTTTCAGGAGGACGTTGCGCAGCGTTACTTCCACATCCAAGATGGCGAGTTGCGGCTCAGTCGGTCGGTGATGCCGTCCATGTTGACCTTGGACGGGCGTATCATCCGGCAGGATTGTCTATGTTATCTCATGGAGCGTTACCAATTGCCGAGCGCGAGGGGCCGTTTGCCCAGCCCGCCTTGAAAGTGCGCCCGGAGCGTGTCACAAACCGCGCAGGTCGTACCACAGCATCCCGATATATTCGTGCAGCGCTTGATCCGTCCGCCGCAGTGCGTCGATGCGCGGTAGCCAGGCGGTAATGCCGCGGTCCATGGGATGGGGCCGATGAAATGCGGTCGGCGCGGGCACAACTTCCAGACCGGTCCTGCGAAACACGGCAACCGCTCGCGGCATGTGCAGTGCGTGGGTTACCAGGAACACCCGATGGACGCCCTTCTGTGCCAGTACCTCCGCGCTGAAACGCGCGTTTTCCGCCGTGGTGTGACTGCGCTCCTCGGTCCAGCTGTCGGCGATGCCCAGATCCTCTCGCAGCGCGCGTTGCATGAGCTGCGCTTCCGGGATCGCCTGGCTCATGGTCGAACCGCCGGTGACCAGCAATGGCAAGCCGGTGCGCCGCTGCAGCCGGGCCGCGTAGCGTAAGCGAACCAACTCCAGGGACGACACCGTATCGCCGCCGTATTCCGGTGCATCCGGATAGCGTCCAGCTCCCAATACGACGATCGCGCCGGCGCCGCGGGTCTGTGTCGCATCCGCGGCAATGGGCGGGAAACGGTGTTCAAGCGAGCCGATCAGCCATTGCGCAGTGATCGGGAGACTGGCCGCGTACAGCGTGGTGAGCGCTACGACCAGCAGCGAGAGGGCGAGACGGCGAACGCGCCAGAACAACAGGGCGCCCAATAGTAACAGCAAGGACATGCCCGGCGGCAGCAGCAGGAGCTCCACCACCCGGTTGAACAGCACCGTGTTCACGTATCAGCATCCGCCTCGGAGTGCCGGCTCAATGGGAATCCAATACTCCGGATGCCTGCAGATCGGCGTGATAGGACGAACGCACCATCGGTCCGCTGGCCACATGGGTGAACCCCATCTCGCGACCGACTTCCGCCAGGCGGTCGAATTCCTCTGGTGTGACATAGCGCGTCACCGGGAGATGGTGCAGGCTGGGCTGCAAATATTGGCCGAGCGTCAGCATGTCGCAATCGTGAGCCCGTAGATCGGCCATGACCTGTTGCACTTCTTCCAGCGTTTCGCCCAAACCCAGCATCAACCCCGACTTGGTTGGCGTGTCCGGATGCACTTGTTTGAATCGCTGCAGAAGCTTCAGGGACCAGGCGTAGTCCGAGCCCGGCCGGGCCTTGCGGTACAGGCGCGGAACGGTTTCGAGATTGTGATTGAACACATCCGGGGGCGCTGTGTGGAGCAGTTCGAGCGCTACGTCCATCCGGCCGCGGAAATCCGGTACCAGGACTTCGATCTTGATCGTGGGGCTGTGCTCGCGAATCTTGCGGATACAGGAAACGAAGTGACCCGCGCCGCCGTCCCGCAGGTCGTCCCGGTCGACCGAAGTCACCACCACATAGGACAAGCCCATCGCCGCGATGGTGCGGCCCAGATTTTCCGGCTCCTCTTGATCCAAAGGCATTGGCTTGCCGTGGGCAACGTCGCAGAACGGGCAGCGCCGGGTGCAGATGTCGCCCATGATCATGAACGTGGCCGTGCCGTGACCGAAGCATTCGCCGATATTTGGACAAGAGGCTTCCTCGCAGACCGTATGCAGCCGGTGCTCGCGCAACACGCTTTTCAGGCGCAGCACTTCCGGATGGGCCGGCGATTTCGCCCGAATCCAAGCGGGTTTGCGTTGCGGCTTGACGGTCGGTTCGACCTTTATCGGAATGCGCGCCACCTTTGCCGCGCCGCGTTGGTGTTCGCCAACCGCAGGTCCAGTGCGCCGGGGTTTGGTGTCTTTGGAATCCATAGTATCGAATCTCAGTTTGTGACCGGCGCCAGTGCAGTTCAGCCGGTCGTGAGTCGGTAGTCGAGGCGGGTAGCCAGCTTCTCGGTCAACGCCGCGGCGATCTCCGCCATGTCCGTGGGGCCGCCCAAGTCGGCCAGTTGGGTGACTTGCAGACCTTGATAACCGCAGGGATTGATGCCGGCGAATGGCGCGAGGTCCATGTCGACGTTGAGGCTGAAGCCGTGATAGGAGCGCCCGCGCCGCACCCGCAGGCCGAGCGCCGCGATCTTGGCCGCGCCCACGTAGACGCCGGGCGCGTCTTCGCGGCCGTGGGCATCGATATCGTAGTCGCCCAACAGATCGACGATTGCCGCTTCGATACGTCGCACCAGTTCGCGAATGCCGATCGCGCGTCGGCTGAGGTCCAGTAAAAGGTAGCCGACCAACTGCCCTGGGCCGTGGTAAGTCACTTGGCCGCCACGATCCACGCGCAGCACCGGTGTATCGCCGGTGCAGAGCAGGTTTTCGTGGCGACCGTTCAGGCCCAGTGTGTACACCGGAGCGTGCTCGAGTAGCCAGAGCTGGTCCGGGCTGCTGGGATCGCGGGCCTCGGTGTACGCCTGCATGTCACGCCAAACAGGTTCGTAGGGTTGCAGGCCCAAGTGGCGTACCCGCAATTCCGGCGCGCGGTCGCTGGCTGCGTCACGCGCCGCCTGCATTGCGGCGGCCCGCAAGCGATGGTTTCGAGATCCGATCTGCGAAAATGAACCGTCCATTTGATTACAGCACCATGAGGATCTCATCGCGAGCGGTAAGCTCGCGGTAGATCGCGTCGATTTGAGCGCGACTAGTCGCGTTGATCGTAACGGTGACCGACACATAGCGTCCGGCGCTGCTGGCCTTGCTGCGCATCGTGTCGCTGTCGAACTGCGGATCGTGGCGGGCAGCGATTTCGCCGACCAGGGCGACCAGGTCGCACTCTGCGCGGCCCATGGCTTTGATGGGAAATCGGCAGGGAAACAGCAGCGCCGTATCGGCGTCGGAGGTCATTGAGTGTCGGGATACGCGTGCATCGGAAAGTGCTATTGTAACGGACCGGGGATTTCCGGGATAGGGCTGTAATATCCTGATCTTTCCGCTACTTGCGACTAAGCGCGGGCGCCGTTGCGAAGTTGCTGCTTGTAGTCCTGATACAGGGTTCGCAGTCGTTGCCACACGGACCCCGGTCGGCCGGTGCCGACTGCTGTGCCGTCCAATTCCACCACCGGCATGATCTCCCGGGTCGAGCTGGTCAACCAGATCTCCTGCGCTGCGCGCAGCTCGGCGACCGACACCGCCTGTTCACGCCACGGGATGTCGTGCTGTTGGGCGAGTTCGAGCACCAGATCCCGGGTAACGCCGGGCAGCAGGTGCGGACCGTTGGGTGGCGTGATCAGCACGCCGTCTCGGACGATGAACAGATTGCTGGCCGCACCCTCGGTCGCCTCGCCGGCGCGTACCAGAATCGCTTCGGCTGCGTTGGCATCCAAGGCTTCCTGTCGCAGCAAGACGTTGGCGAGCAGGGTAATGGCCTTGATGTCGCAGCGCTGCCAGCGGATGTCGTCGCGGGTGACCGCCGCCACGCCGCGTTCCAACAGCGCAGCCGGCGGCGATTGCAGTTCGGTGCTCATGAGAAACACCGTAGGGTGCACCGGGTGTGGAAACGCGTGATCGCGCTTGGCAGCCGCGCCTCTGGTGATTTGCAGATAGATCGATTGATCTTCACCCTGGTTGGCGTCGATCAACTCCGCAATCACATCGCGCCACTGCGCATCGTCGAGAGGACTCGGTATTCGGGTCTGCTCCAGACTATACCGCAACCGTCGCAGATGTTGCTGCAACCGAAATGCCCGCCTCCCATATGCCGGAATGACCTCATAGACGCCGTCGCCGAGCAGGAATCCGCGATCCAGAGCCGAGACCTGGGCCTCGGACGCAGGCAAAAAACGGCCGTTGAGGTAGACCACGGGCGTGGCGGCAGGATCCACGATCAGATCGCCTGATTCGGCACCGTTACTTGAACCACATCACGACGCTGTCGGTGAGCTGTTGCCACCAACTGCCCTTCGGGATGCCCTGCAACGCCACCAGTTTACGTTCGGCGATCACGTCGCCGTTGAGGGAAACGTTGAGGGTGCCGAAATCATCGCCTTCTTTCACCGGAGCGACGATCTGGGGCTGGAAGTTGGCCGACGCCCGGAGTTCATCGTAGTGTCCGCGAGGGAAGGTCGCGTATAGATCCTTTTGCAGCCCCAGCGGGACAGTGTCCTTTGCGCCCTTCCATAGTCTGGGTTCCTTGAGCGGTTTGTCGGCAGCGTACAATCTGCGGGTCTCGAAGAAGCGAAAGCCATAGTTAAGCAGCGCCTGGCTGCTGGCGGCGCGCGCCTCCTCGCTGCGGTCTTTCAATACCACCGAGATCAGGCGCATGCCGTCGCGGTGCGCCGACGATACCAGACAGTAGCCGGCGGCATCGGTATGCCCTGTTTTCATGCCGTCGACGCTCTTGTCGCGCCACAGCAACTTGTTGCGGTTGTATTGCGAGATGCCGTTGTAGGTGAACTCGCGCTCGGAGTAGAGCTTGTAGAATTCCGGAAACTTGGTAACCAGCGCGCGCGCCAGTTTGGCGATGTCACGGGCGGTGCTGTAATGCTGCGGGTCGGGCCAGCCGGTGCTGTTGACGAAGTGGGTGTCGGTCATACCCAGCTGCTGTGCCTGCTGATTCATCAAAGAGGCGAATGTCGGCTCGCTGCCGGCGATCTTTTCCGCCAACGCCACAGTGGCATCATTACCCGACTGTACGATCATCCCCTGTACCAGCGTCGACACCGGCACCTTGGTTCCCACCTCGACGAACGTGCGTGATCCCGGCATGCGCCAAGCGTGTTCGCTGATTTCAACCTTGGTATCCCCAGGCAAGCGGCCCGCCTCCATTTCGCCGAATACGACATAGGCGGTCATCAGTTTGGTGATGCTCGCCGGATCCATCCGCTGGTCGGCATCCTTTTCCGCCAGGATCTGGCCACTGTGATAGTCCACCAGTATATAACTTTCGGCGCTCACCGACGGTGGCGAAGGCATGGGCGCTGCGTTCGTCGAGGGCGTTGGTGTCGGCGCACCGGGTGCGGTCGCCTGCGCGGCGGGCGATGCTGCGAGCCACACGAACAGAAACATCGCCAAGGTATTGCGAATCGATTGATATCGGGACATGAGTATCTATTTGTCGGTTGCCGGCCGGCGTGTCGGCCGGTGAGGGAAGAACGCGGTGCGATCGGATCGCAACGCGGTATAGTTTAACGTGCGCATCGAACCGCGGATAGTGCGGCTAGTCCACCACGATGTGGGTATTGCCCAGGCCCAGCTGCGACAACTTTTCGGTTGTGCGGTCCGCGGCAGACACGTCTTCCAAAGGCCCGACGCGGACGCGGTACAGCGATTGGCTTCCAGTCACGAATTCCTGGATTTCCACCGGGTCGACGGGCACGCTCAGCAGCCGCTGACGCAGCCGTTCCGCATTGCTGCGGTCCGCAAATGCGCCGACTTGCACGAACAATTGGCTGCCGGTATCGCGGGCGGCCGGAACGCTTTCCGGCGCTGATGTCCGCACCATTTCCGGTTGTGGGCGCCGCGGATCGATGGTGCGTACTTCGACCAAGCCCGTGCCGGTGGCGACGATTCCGAGCTTCGTCGCTGCCGCGTAGGACAAATCGATCAGCCGGTCTTTGACGAACGGCCCACGGTCGTTGATCCGCACCACCACGCTTCGATGGTTGCGCAGGTTGGTCACGCGGGCATAACAGGGTATCGGCAGGGTCTTGTGGGCCGCAGTCATGGCGTACAGATCGTAGGGTTCACCGCTGGAGGTGCGGCGGCCGTGAAACTTGGTGCCGTACCAGGAAGCGACGCCGCGTTCGACGTAGCCACGGCTGTCGTTCATAACCGTGTAGCGTTCGCCGGCAACCGTGTAGCTCCTCGGGTTGCCGTATTTGCTATGGGGCTCGTAGCGCGGAACCGCATCCGCGATCATGCTGACGTCAATGCGTTGTTGCGGCGCGCCATCACTGTCGCTGTCGACAGTCGGTTCGACACCGCAGGAACACAAGACGAGTAGCGCGGGCCATAGCAGCAACTGGTGCCAGCGAGCGTGGGTCGATTGCCGTGCGGCTACTCCGGATCCTTTGCCCATCGTCAGTTGCTCGGGTGTTTGAAGGTAGGTGCGTTGGCCTGCGTGCGACGGGCCGAAATTTCCTCGGCCAACTGATAGGCCGCCATCGCATAAAGGGCGCTGTGATTATAACGCGTGATCACATAAAAGTTGTGCAGACCCAGCCATACATCCTCGCCGTGGGCTTGTTCCAGGCGAATCAGGGCCACGGTGGTGTCGTTCGGTAGTTGTGTCGCTGGTTCGACGCCGAAGCTGCGCAAGTGCTCGACCGTGTACTGGGGCTTGAGGTCGCTGTCGAGGCGCTGGTAGTCGTCGCCGTCGGTTTTCGCCCGTACCGCAACCGCGTCGCCGGGACGCCATCCATGCACGTTGAAATAGTTTGCGACACTGCCGATCACGTCCGGCATGCTGTCCCACAAGTCGCGTTTACCGTCATGATCGAAATCCACGGCATAGTGGCGGTAACTGCTGGATATGAACTGGCCGCCGCCCATGGCACCAGCGTAGGAGCCCAACAGCTTAGCGGCATCGAAGCCTTCTTCGCGGGTCAACAACAGATAGTTTTCCAATTCGCTGCGAAAGAAGTCGCCCCGCTTCGGATAGTCGAATGCCAAAGTGCTGAGTGCATCCAGCACGGGGTAGCGTCCCTGGTGGCGTCCGTATCGGGTTTCGATGCCGATGATGGCGACGATAATGCGCGCTGGAACGCCGAATTCGGATTCGGCGCGCGCCAGGGTATCGGCATTCTCATTCCAGAATTCGACCCCCTGCTCGATTCGGGAATCGGTCAGGAATATGGGCCGGTACTCGTACCAGGGTTTGGCCTCGGCCGGCCTGGAGATCGCTTCGATGATATCGGGGCGAGCCCGCGCCTGGCTGAATAAATCGACCAGCTCAACGCTATTGAAGTCGTGCTTGGCAACCATGCGGTCGATGAAAGCGCGCAACTCGGGTCGTTGCAGAAATCCTTCGCTTTGCTGAGCCGAAGAGGGTGGTGCCGCCAGGGCGACCGCGCTCACGAGTATAAACGGCACGCAGCGCAGCCAGAATGCAAATCGTTTCATAGGGTCAAGGCGAGAGTAGTTTGCGGTGGGTTTGAATGGACATCAGAATACCGAAACCGGCCAACACCGTCACCATCGATGTCCCGCCGTAACTGACCAAAGGCAGCGGCAAGCCGACCACCGGCAACAGTCCGATAACCATACCTATATTGACGAAAACGTAGACGAAAAACGTCAGGCTCAAACTGCCCGCCAATAATCGCGAATAGGTGTCCTGGGCCTGCATGGCGATCACCATGCCGCGTATCACAATGAACAGATAGGCTGCGAGCAGCAGCAGAGCGCCAATGAGGCCGAACTCCTCGGCGTACACTGCGAAAATGAAATCGGTGTGCCGCTCGGGCAGGAAATCCAGCTGCGATTGGGTGCCGTTGAGCCATCCTTTGCCATAGGTGCCACCCGAACCGACCGCGATTTTCGATTGTATGATGTGGTAGCCGGCACCCAGTGGGTCACGTTCGGGGTTGAGGAAGGTATGCACGCGGTCGCGTTGATAGTCGTGTAAGACGTAATGCCACACCGGATACACCAGTGCCGCGCCGATGAGTGCGATACCCAAAAGCAAACGCCAGCGCAGCCCGGCCAGGAACAAAGTGAAGAAGCCGGCGCTGCCGATCAGCAGCGCGGTTCCCAAATCCGGTTGTTTGACCACCATGATCACCGGCAGGCCGATCAGCAGGGCACTGAATAAAAGCCGCCACCGGCTGGGCGGCAACGCCGCGTCGGACAGGTGCCAAGCCACCATCATCGGCACCGCGATCTTCATCATCTCGGACGGTTGAAAACGCACGATCCCGAGATCCAGCCAGCGCTGCGCGCCTTTTCCGATCTCGCCGATCAACAATACCGCCACCAACAGTGCAACGCCGAAACCGAAGATCCGCGGCGTCCAGCGCCGCAAGGTCTGCGGCGAGACTTGGGCGATGGCGACCATGACCGCGAACGATATTCCCAGCCGCGCGCCCTGACGAGCGACCTGCTGCAAGTCTTCCCCGGAGGCACTGTAGAGAATGAACAAACCGCCGCTGACCGTGCCCAGCAACGCCAAAAGCAGCGGCGCATCCAGGTGCAAACGGTTCAGCCAACCGCCTAGCGGCGCGGCGGCGGTGTCGTTGGTCAAGCGATGCAGGTCGGGCAGCCTCATTTTTGCGCCTGTTTTGGCAAGTGCTCAAAGTAGTATTGCAGGATTTTGCCGGCAATCGGTGCGCCGACCGAACCGCCGCTGCCGCCGTTTTCCACCACCACCGCCAGGGCGATCTGCGGCGCGTCTGCGGGAGCGAAGGCGATGAACAGGGCGTGATCGCGGAGACGTTCCGCGATTTCATCGGCGTTGTACTCTTCTTCCTGTTTTATGCCGAATACCTGCGCGGTCCCAGTCTTGCCGGCGATTTGAAACGGCAGATCGCGCAGGCGCCAAGCTGTGGCGTGCTGGCCGTAGACGACGTGCTGCATGGCTTGAACGACATAATCCCAATTTGCCTGCGCGACATTATCGACCGGGGGCAACGGAACCGGCTTGGCTTGCTTGACCTCACCGGTTGCCGGGTCCTTGACAGCGTGAATCATACGCGGTTGAAAACGCGTGCCGCGTTCGGCCAGGGTGGCCGTTGCGCTGGCCAACTGCAAGGGTGTAGTCAGGACGTATCCCTGGCCGATGCCCGTGTTCAAGGTTTCCCCGGGAAACCACACCTGGCCCCGCTTGGCCCGCTTCCATTCGCGCGATGGCAGCAGGCCGGGCCGTTCCACATTCATATCGATGCCGGTCTGGCGACCGAATCCGAACTCTTTCAGAAACGCGTGAATCCGATCGATTCCCAGATCGCGCGCCAGGCTGTAGAAATAGACGTCGCAGGATTGGGTGATGGCTTCGTCCAGATCGACGCGGCCATGGCCGCCGTGCTTCCAGTCCCGGAATTTGCGTTCCTCTCCCGGCAGTTGATAGTAGCCGGGGCAGTATTGGGTGCGCTGGGGCGAGGCGATGTTGTAGTGCAGCCCCGCCAGCCCCATGAACGGTTTAACCGTCGAACCGGGCGGATACTGGCCCAGCAGCGCACGATTGAACAGCGGTTGGTCGTGATCCCCTTGCAGCGCGCGATACGCGGTCGAGGATATACCGTTGACGAAGGCATTGGGATCGTAGCCGGGTTTGCTCACCAGGGCCAGGACTTCACCGTTGCGCGGGTCAATGGCAACAGCCGCGCCGCTGTAATCGCCGAGCGCTTGTTCGACGGCCTGCTGCAGCTGCACGTCGATGCTCAGGTAAATGTGCTTTCCGGGCACAGGCGGTTGTTCCTGCAGCGTGCGCAGCACGCGCCCCTGGGCATTGGTCTCCACCTGTTGGTAGCCGACATGTCCGTGCAATTCGGTTTCGTAGTAGCGTTCGATACCGATCTTCCCGATGTGGCTCGTGCCGCGATAGTCGGTGGTATCAACCCGATCCAGATCCCGTTCGTCGATGCGCCCCACGTAGCCGACCACGTGGGCGAGACTGTTGCCGAACGGGTAGTAGCGGTTCAGGCGCGCAACGATATTGACCCCGGGAAGGCGGTGGCGGACCACGGCCAGGCGCGCAACCTCTTCGTTACTGAGGTGAAAGCGAAGCGGGATGCTCTCAAACGCGTGTTTGCGGCGCAGGTGGGACCGGAAGCGTCGCAGGTCGTCTTCGCTGATCTCCACGATCCGCCCCAGGTGGTCGAGCAGGACATCCATGTCGTCGACTTGTTCGGGCGTGATCTCGATCCGATAGTCCGGGCGGTTGTCGGCGAGCAAGACACCGTTGCGATCGTAGATCAGGCCGCGGGTGGGCGGCACGGCGATCAGCTTGACCCGGTTGTCATTGGATAGCGTGCTGTAGTGATGATGGTTGACGACCTGCAGGTAAACCAGGCGCGTCACGGTGACCGCGGTCATTACAATCACGAACGCGATCGTCCACGCTACCCGACTGAAAAACAGCCGGGTCTCGAACATATGGTCCTTGAGCGGAGTGCGCCGGCGGGCCATAGGATCACATCACCTTAAAGCGGCGACGCAAGTCACGCAGCAATAAGAACACCCAAGGCCACAACAGTGTGCCGGTCAACGACGGCATCCAATAATCCCAGCCCTTCGGGTTCTGGCCGGTGATGCCATCGAACCAGAGGATCAGCAGTTGATACAGCGCATTCAGCATCAGCACCGAGAACGCCTGCTGCCAGAGGGGATAGACGCGGATCCGCTGATGCAGGTTCAAGGTCAGAAACATCACCACCGACAGCGCCAAAGCGTGCTGGCCCAGCAGCCCGCCCTTGAGGACGTCGAGCAACAAACCCGTGATCCAACCGTAGCCGACGCCGATGCGCTGGGGCAGCGCAAGGCCCCAGTAAATCAGCACCAATACCGGCCAGTCGGGGCGATATACCTCGAGCCAGATCGGTAACGGCACGATGCTCAGCATGAGGGCGACCAGCACTGTCAGCGCCACCGTGAAACCGCCTTGGTGCCGGATCAGAGTCGTCATCCGCCGTTGTCCTGGCTTTTCGCCGGCGTTTCGGTCTGCTCCTGGCCTGCGCTGCGCGCCGCTTCACGGGATTGCGCCGCGCGCGCGCTGCCCGACCACACCAGCAACACTTCCCGGGAGCGGTCCAAATGGGCCAGCGGTTGGGCTTCGACGTGGGCGAATTCCGAGCCTGGATCTTGCGTCACGCTGATCACAGTGGCCACCGGGTAGCCCGGCGGGTACACCCTGCCCAATCCCGACGTCACCACCAGGTCGCCAGCCTGAATATCGGCGTTGTTGGGCAAATACGGTAATTCCACCCGTTGCAGGTTTCCGGTGCCGACCGCAATGGTACGCAGTCCGTTGCGATTGATTTGTACCGGCAGCACATGACTGGGATCGGTGATCAGCCGCGCCGTGCAGGTGAAGGGTCCAACCTGTATCACCTGTCCCATGACGCCGTGGGCGTCGAGCACCGGCTGATCCACATACACCCCGTTATTGCTGCCCTTGTTGAGGACGATGAGGTGTTTGTAGGGGTCGAGATCGACGCGGTAGAGTTCGGCGATCAGCACCCGATCCACGACTTTGAAGGAGGAGTCGAGCAGCGAGCGCAGCCGCCGGTTCTCGGCCTCGAGGTCGGCGAATTTTTGCAGGCGCGCTTGAAGCAACGTGTTTTCGGTGTGCAGGCTGGTGTTGTCCTCCAGCAGCTTTTGGCGCGATGCCAAGCTCTCGGAAATCCAACGACCCGCATCCACCGGCAGATTGACCAGATAACGAATCGGATACACCACCACCTGAAGCCCGCTTCGAACGTCTTCCAGGTGATGCTGCTTGTGGTCCAGGGTCATGAGCAGGATCGATGCCAATACCAGCAGCACCAGACGTGCCGTGATGGACGGGCCCTGTGTGAATAGCAGCTTGATGGAATAGCCCCCGGGTGCGAACCGTGCGCGACCTGAAGATTACCGCGGTGATTTTGCCGCAAAGCCAGATCGACGCAAACAATTTGGTGGCTGGCGACCTCACTCGAGGCAGCGGATGCCGCGGTGAATTAGATAGTGCCGCTGGGGGCGATCGGTGTAGCCGTCGCGGCCAGGGCAGTACTCAGTCTACCGTAAACAACTCTCCGCCGTGTTCGTCCATGAGTTCCAAAGCCCGACCGCCGCCGCGGGCGACACAGGTCATCGGGTCTTCAGCAATGATCACGGGCAGGCCGGTCTCTTCCATGAGCAGGCGGTCGAGATCGCGCAGCAACGCGCCACCACCGGTCAGCACAATTCCGCGTTCTGCGACGTCGGCACCCAATTCCGGCGGGGTCTGTTCCAGCGCGGTCTTCACCGCGCCGACGATTCCCGACAATGGCTCCTGCAAGGCTTCGAGGATCTCGTTGCTGTTGAGACTGAAACTGCGGGGAACGCCTTCGGCAAGGTTGCGGCCCTTGACTTCGATCTCCCGCACTTCATTGCCGGGGAAAGCGGCACCGATTTCGTGCTTGATGCGCTCGGCGGTGGATTCGCCGATCAGCGTGCCGTAATTGCGCCGCACGTAGTTGATGATCGCATCGTCGAAACGGTCGCCGCCGATGCGGACCGAAGCGGAATACACGATGCCGTTCAATGACAGCACCGCCACCTCGGATGTGCCGCCGCCGATGTCCAGGACCATCGAGCCCTGCGCCTCGTGGACGGGCATGCCGGCACCGATGGCCGCGGCCATCGGTTCTTCGATCAAGTAGACTTCGCGCGCGCCGGCGCCGGCGGCGGATTCCTTGATCGCGCGGCGCTCGACCTGGGTCGAGCCGCATGGTACGCAAATCAGAACCCGCGGGCTCGGCTTGAAGAATCGGGTTTCGTGCACTTTGTGTATAAAGTGCTGGAGCATCTTCTCGGTGACGGTAAAATCGGCGATGACGCCGTCTTTCAGTGGCCGTATGGTGGAGATGTTGCCCGGCGTGCGACCCAACATGCGTTTGGCTTCGATACCCACCGCAGCGATGCTTTTCGGACCGCCGGGGCCGCGATCTTGGCGGATCGCGACGACGGACGGTTCGTTGAGAACGATTCCCTGGCCTCGCACGTAAATCAGCGTATTCGCTGTACCCAAATCGATCGAGAGGTCGTTGGAGAATAGTCCCCGTACGCGCTTGAACATGTTGGTATGCGGCCTCGAGAGTGCGTCAAATGGGGCAATGTATCAACGCAGGGGATTTTGGGCAAGGTGGCAAGTATGATAACTTAGCCGGCCTGTTAATTCGGTCACGCCGCTGGAGAACCGGAATGTCGCTGGACCCTCGTGAAGTGGAAAAGATCGCGCACTTGGCGCGCTTGGCGATACGCGAGCAAGACGTGCCGGCCTATGCTTCCAACCTTTCCGCAATCCTGGATTTGGTGGCACAGATGAACGAGGTCGATACACGTGGTGTTATCCCGATGGCGCACCCGTTGGATATGGCGCAACGTCTGCGCCCGGACGAACCGACCGAGCAGAATCAGCGCGAACAATTCCAGTCGGTCGCGCCGCAAGTCGATGCGGGACTTTATCTTGTGCCTAAGGTGATTGAATAACATAGAGAAAAGATACAAGCGCTGTGATCGGCCCGAGGCGGGCCGGCGTCTTCGGACACTTGTTCTTCTACCTTTTCTCTCTCGATCTGACTTGCCATGCACAATAAAAGCATTGCTGAACTGGGCCAGGGATTGCGCGCGGGCGAGTTCTCCAGCGAGGAGCTGACCCGGTTTTTCCTCGATCGTATTCAGCGCTTCGATCCACAGCTCAACAGTTTCGTCTCCGTCACCGACGAATCTGCGTTGGCGCGCGCGCGTGCGGCGGATCGGCGGTTGCGCGACGGCGACGCCGGACCGTTGGTGGGCATCCCACTGGCACATAAAGACATCTTTTGTACCCAGGGCGTGAAGACCAGCTGCGGCTCGAAGATGCTCGACAACTTCATCGCACCCTACGACGCACACGTCACTCAGCAGTTGACCGACGCCGGCATGGTGATGCTCGGCAAGACCAACATGGATGAGTTCGCCATGGGCTCGTCCAACGAAACCAGTTTCTACGGCCCGGTGAAGAATCCGTGGGACGCCAGCACGGTGCCCGGCGGTTCTTCCGGCGGTTCGGCCGCGGCGGTGGCGGCGCGACTTGCGCCGGTGGCCACGGGCACCGACACCGGCGGCTCCATCAGGCAGCCGGCGGCATTGTGCGGCATTACCGGGCTCAAGCCGACCTATGGCCGGGTGTCACGCTACGGCATGATCGCGTTCGCCTCCAGTCTCGATCAGGGCGGTCCGATGACCCGAAGCGCCGAAGATGCGGCGTTGGTGCTCGGCGCCATGGCCGGTTTCGACCCCCGCGATTCCACCTGCGTGGACCGCCCGGTGCCTGACTACGCGGCAGGGCTCAACGCGTCCATCAAAGGGCTGAAGATCGGATTGCCGAAAGAGTATTTCGGCGAAGGTCTCGATGCCGGCGTCCAGGCGGCGGTGCAGGCCGCGATCGCGGAATACCAGCAACTCGGTGCGGAGGTGGTCGAAATCAGCCTGCCGAATACGGGCCTTTCCGTACCCACCTACTACGTCGTCGCGCCGGCGGAATGTTCGTCGAACCTCTCCCGTTTCGACGGCGTGCGCTTCGGCTACCGATGCGAAGCGCCGCGGGACCTGGAAGATCTGTACAAGCGTTCCCGCGGCGAGGGCTTCGGTGCCGAGGTCAAGCGGCGGATTATGATCGGAACCTATGCGCTGTCGGCCGGTTATTACGATGCCTATTACCTCAAAGCGCAGCAGTTGCGGCGTTTGATAAGCGATGACTTCCAGCGGGCGTTCGAGCAGGTGCACGTGATCATGAGTCCGACTTCGCCCAGCGTCGCTTTCAAGCTGGGCGAGAAGTTCAATGACCCGGTGACCATGTACTTGTCGGATATTTTCACCATCGCCACCAACCTGGCGGGTCTGCCGGGCATGTCCGTGCCGGCGGGCATGGTGCATGGTTTGCCGGTGGGCCTGCAGATCATCGGCAACTACTTCGACGAGTCGCGATTGCTGAATGTCGCGCACCAGTACCAGCAAGTGACCGACTGGCACACTAAGGTCCCCAAGGATTTCGAATAAGACTTGGCCGGGTGGCGGCCAACCGCGCCCGAGTCTGAATCCAGCAATCGCGTTGACGAGGTCGGATCGATGGAATGGGAATCGGTGATCGGGTTGGAAATCCATGCCCAGCTCGCGACCAGGAGTAAAATCTTTTCGGCGGCCCCTACCGCTTACGGGGCGGCACCGAACACCCAGGCCTGCGCCGTGGACTTGGGGTTGCCGGGTGTGCTTCCGGTACTCAATGCCGAAGTCGTGCGCATGGCGGCGAAGTTCGGACTTGCCATCGGCGCTACGGTGGCTCCGCGCTCGGTATTCGCGCGCAAGAATTACTTTTATCCGGATCTGCCCAAAGGTTACCAGATCAGCCAATACGAATTGCCGATCGTGGCGCTTGGCAAGATCGAGATCGAACTGGAAGACGGCAGCAGCAAAGTCGTCGGCATTACCCGCGCCCATCTCGAGGAGGACGCGGGCAAATCCTTGCACGAAGATTTCCATGGTATGACCGGCATCGACCTCAATCGGGCCGGCACGCCGTTATTGGAAATCGTTTCCGAACCGGACCTGCGCTCCGCCAAGGAAGCGGTGGCGTACATGAAAAAGATTCATTCCCTGGTGCGCTATCTCGAAATCTGCGACGGCAACCTGCAGGAAGGTTCTTTCCGCTGTGACGCCAACGTCTCGATTCGCCGTAAAGGGCAGCAGGAGTTCGGCACCCGCACCGAAATCAAGAACGTGAACTCGTTTCGCCACGTGGAGCGGGCCATCAACTGCGAAATCGCACGCCAGATCGATCTCATCGAAGGCGGCGGCTCGGTAGTGCAGGAAACACGCTTATACGACGAGCACAAGAATGAAACCCGTCCCATGCGTGCCAAGGAAGAAGCCAACGATTATCGTTATTTTCCCGATCCCGATCTGCTGCCCCTGGTGATCGAGGCGGAGTTTGTGGAACAGGTGCGTCAGACGCTGCCGGAACTTCCGGACGCCAAGAAGCATCGCTTTGTCGAAGACTATGATCTGTCCGCTTACGACGCCGGTGTGCTCACTGCCAGTCGCGAGTTGGCGGATTATTTCGAACGAGTCGTGAAGAGCGTAGGCGGCGAAGCCAAGGTGTGCGCAAACTGGGTGATGGGCGATCTTTCCGCGTTGCTGAACAAGGACGGCAAGGAAATCGAGCAAAGCCCCGTTACCGCCGAGATGCTGGCCGGAATGATTAAACGCATTCAAGACAACACCATTTCCGGCAAGCTCGCCAAAGACGTCTTCGAAGCCATGTGGAACGGTGAAGGCGACGCCGACACTGTGATCGATAAGCGCGGTCTTAAGCAGATCACGGACACCGGCGCAATCGAGAAGATCATCGACGATGTCATTGCCGCCAACCCGCAGCAGGTTGAGCAGTACAAAGGCGGCAAGGACAAACTGATGGGCTTCTTTGTCGGCCAGGTCATGAAGCTCAGCCAGGGCAAGGCCAACCCCGGCCAGGTCAACCAGCTCTTGAAGCGCAAGCTCGATTCCTGAACCGCACGCGCCAGACGGCGCGCGCTCGTCAATGGAGTAGGTATGGAGCGCGACAGTCTTCATCGTTTCCTGTTCGAAAATACAAATGTGCGCGGCGAACTGGTGCATCTCGATGCCAGTTGGCAGGCGATACTCGAGCGCCACGACTATCCGCCTGTGGTACGCGAGCTGCTGGGCCAGGCCATGGCGGCCAGCGCATTGCTCGGCGCA
The DNA here is from genome assembly GCA_963773585.1 of uncultured Gammaproteobacteria bacterium. Classification (GTDB taxonomy): domain Bacteria; phylum Pseudomonadota; class Gammaproteobacteria; order JASBUN01; family JASBUN01; genus CAVXJN01. The sequence continues at coordinate 16,426 of CAVZBR010000004.1, read as the reverse complement.
ACCATCAAGTTCCAAGGCTCTTTGATTATGCAAGTGCAGGGCGAAGGCCCCGTCACGTTGCTGGTGGTGCAGGCCACCAACGACCGTACCATGCGCGGCATGGCGCAGTGGCAGGGCGAGGAGGTCCCGCAGGCGCCGCTCAACGAATTGTTCGGCAACGGCCGTTTGGTGATCACGATCCAACCGGAAGGGCGCCGCGAACGCTATCAGGGAATCGTCGATCTGGGAGACAAGGGATTGGCGGAAGCGCTTGAAGGGTATTTCCAACGTTCCGAACAACTGCCGACCCGGCTGTGGCTGGCGGCGGACAGTCGCTTCGCCGCCGGGCTCCTGTTGCAGCGCTTGCCGGTGGAATACGCAGACGCCCACGACAAATCGGAAGCGGAAGAGAACTGGTCGCGGATCACACAGCTAGGCGCTACCGTGACTGCGCCTGAACTGTTGGAGCTGCCGTTCTTGGATGTGATCCACCGTCTTTTTCACGAGGAGACGGTGCGCGTGTTCGAATCGGACCCCGTCAGCTTCCGCTGCACCTGTTCGCGCGAACGAATCGAGGAAACTCTGCGCGGTCTCGGCTACCAGGAAGTGCATGGAATTCTCGAAGAGCAGGGAAAGGTCAGCGTCGATTGCAGTTTCTGCAACCAGCACTACGAATTCGATTCCGTAGATGTGGAGCGCGTGTTTGCCGCTGACGTGTCACCGGAGATTCCCAAAACCCGCCATTGAGTGACAACGGTTACATTTACTGCGCCGTCGGCAACTTTTGCCAAATCGATTCCCAACGCGCGGGGCCACCTGCGGCCCACGGCTGCTTCACAAACACTGCAGCCCAACTTTCCGCGGCGTCCGGCCGGGACTGAGGCGGAAGCCTTTCACTACAGGTTGCTCGGGGATCAGTAGAGAAACGATCAGATAGATTGCTTCCGGGTAGCTCGCTTGTTCGATATCGGTGCTGGACGGCTCGGCAGCCGACTCGGGATGCGAATGGGCGATCGCAAGCAGTTGTTGCCCATGTCGGCGCATGTGGGCCATGGCTGCGATCTGCTGCGCCGGCTCCATTTCGTAGTTTCGCTTTGGCTGCGAGGCGATGTTGTCGATCGGGTAGAACCGTGTGACTCGATTTTCGCGCCCGCTCAGCAAGCCGCAGGCCTCGCGTTCCGGATCGCGCAGGCAATGATCGATCAAAGCGCGGTACGCCCGGGTGTGCAATACGAGTACTTCTTCACGCGCCGGGTCCGGCGATGTGGTACTGACGTGTCGGGACTTCACTACGGGAATTCAGCTCGCGCGGCGCTCGCGTTCGTTGCATACCGGACAGGCCGGGTCGCGGCGCAACTTCAAGGTGCGCCACTCCATGCGCTCACCGTCCAGCAGCAGCAATCGGCCGCTCAAGTCTTCGCCGGTGCCGACCAGAATCTTCACGACTTCCAGCGCTTGAATACTGCCGATAATGCCAACCAGCGGCGCCAAAACGCCGTTTTCCGAGCAGGTCTGCTCGAGTTCCCCTTCGTCTCGATACAAACAGCGGTAGCACGGACTGTCGTTGCGATCGGCGCGAAAAACCGCCACCTGACCTTCCATGCGGATTGCGGCGCCTGACACCAACGGCTTGGCTGCGCGCACACAAGCATCATTCAGTGCGAAGCGGGTAGCGAAATTGTCGCTGCCATCGACGACGATATCGGCGGCCACGATCTGCTCATCCAGATCGTCGCCATCCAGACGCGCTGCGATGGTGGTGATGCGTACTTCCGGGTTCAGTGCGCGTAGCGTGTCCGCGGCGGAGGCGACTTTGGCGCGTCCAACGTCGGCGCTGCGATGCACGATCTGGCGCTGCAGATTGGTCAAGTCCACTTGATCATCGTCCACCAGCACCAGATGACCCACGCCGGCGGCGGCCAAATACATGGCAACCGGCGATCCCAGGCCGCCCAACCCGACCAGCAGAACGCGACTGCCGCGCAACCGTTGCTGGCCCTCGATTCCGATTTGCGGCAGCATGATCTGGCGGCTGTAGCGCAGCAGCTGTTCGTCGGTCAGTTCTTCGGCTTCGCGCATGTCAGATTCCGCGTGCAAAGACTACAGATATCGGCGCCAATGTTCCGGGCGGTCATCGCGGCAACCGTGAGGGAGATTCTGATATCGGTTGATGAACACTTTCTGTATACAATTGCTGTCGCCGCGGGCGCACTTCTGGTTTTCGCGTTGCACTTCCTCCGAGTAATAGTACAGTGCGCGCTTGAGTTTGGTCAGCAGGCTGTTGTCGAGATGAAATCCGAAATCAGAGAGTGTTTCTTCGAGCATACGTAACGTCAGGTATTCGAGGTTGTAACTCACGCGCAACCGCAAACTGTCGATCAACTCCGTATGAACGATACCTTCGACGTCGTTGAGCAGCAAAAGTACGGTGTGTGCCTGATGCGCATCGGGATGCAAAGGCGCGAAATGCAACTCCCGGTGGCGAATGACCTCAGCGCGCTGGTTCATAGGCTGATGCTAGCGTAGCGTTCCGAATAATCAAGGCTTCTGTAGCGGCTTCAGCGGGTTGAGGTTTACTCGCGCCAACGACCGCCGCTGACGCGCTCGCGGTGTTCAAGATCCCGGAACGTGACGATCTCCTGATACTGAAATTCGGTAAGGATGGTACGACACGCAGCGCCCTGATCGAGCCCGTGTTCAAACAACAGCCAGGCACCGTCGTTCAAGTGCGCGCGGCTGCAGCGCGCGAGTCGACGAATGGCATCCAGACCCTCGACTCCCGCCGCCAATGCGCTTGACGGTTCGAAACGCAGATCGCCCCTGCGCAAATGCGGATCGGACTCGGCGATATAGGGTGGGTTACTGACGATCAGGTCGAAACGCTGGTCGCCGAGGGCTTCGCACCAGTCGCCGCGAGCGAAGCGGACGTTTCGCAACTCGTGGGCCGCGGCATTGTCCTGCGCTACGGCCAGTGCTGCCGCCGAACGGTCGGTCGCCGTCACGGACCACGCGGGGCGTTCCGTCGCCAGCGCCAGCGCGACGGCACCGCCGCCCGTGCCCAGGTCTGCGACTGCGCCGCGGGGCGTGGACATGCGCAACAGCGCAAGTTCCACCAGTAGTTCCGTCTCCGGTCTCGGAATCAGCGTATCGGGCGTGACCGCGAGCGCCAGCGACCAAAACTCCCGCGTGCCGGTGATATGGGCAACCGGTTCACCCGCCGCCCGACGCGCGGCCAAAATGGCGAAGGACTCTTGTTGCGCGGCGGTCAGCGGTTGTTCGGGCCGGGCGAGCAGATGACTGCGCGCGCAACGCAGCACATGGCAAAGCAATATTTCCGCTTCCAGGTGCGCGTTTGAGAATGGGAGCTGCGCGAATTGTTCTGCGGCTCGGCGGACCGCGTCGCGAATCGTGACGCTCATGGATTGGGGATCTCGCGCGGATGCGCATTCATTCGGCCATGGCGGCCAATTGCTCGGCCTGGTACTCCTGCAACAATGGGTCGATCACGTAGTCGAGCTGACCTTCCAGGACATCGCTGAGTTTGTACAACGTAAGATTGATGCGGTGGTCGGTGATGCGTCCCTGTGGAAAGTTATAGGTACGGATGCGCTCGGAGCGATCGCCGCTTCCGACCTGTAATTTTCGGTCTGCAGCTTGTTCGGCCTGCTGTTTTTCCCGTTCGCCGGCGACCAGGCGCGCTTGCAGCAGCGACATGGCGCGGGCGCGGTTCTTGTGCTGGGAGCGTTCGTCCTGACATTCCACCACCATGCCCGTTGGCAGATGGGTAATGCGAATCGCGGAGTCGGTTTTGTTGACGTGCTGTCCGCCGGCGCCGGAGGCGCGAAAAGTGTCTACTTTGAGTTCGGCCGGATTGATCTCGATCTGCTCCACTTCCTGCGCTTCCGGCAACACTGCGACGGTGCATGCAGAAGTATGAATGCGGCCTTGGGACTCGGTTTCCGGAACCCGTTGCACCCGGTGCGCGCCGGATTCGAACTTCAGGCGCGAATAGGCGCCGCGCCCGATAATGCGGGAAATGATTTCCCGAAAGCCGCCGTGCTCGCCTTCGTGCGCGCCGATGATCTCCACTTGCCAGCCGCGTTCTTCGGCATAGCGCGTGTACATACGAAATAGATCTCCGGCGAACAACGCCGCTTCGTCTCCTCCCGTGCCGGCACGGATTTCCAGGAAAATGTTGTTGTTGTCGTGGGGGTCGCTGGGGAGCAGCAAGGTCTGCAGCTCCTGCTCGAGCTGCTCCTTCTGCGCTTCGCTGCGTTCCAGTTCCTCCTGCGCCAGCCGGCGCATCGCCGCGTCGGTTTCCTGGAGCATTTCACGGGCGCTTTCCATGTCCTGGAGAACGGCCCGATAGCGTTGGTAACTCCCCACCACGGGGCTGAGCTGCGCATACTCCTGCGACAGCGAGCGGAATTTCGATTGCTCGCCGATGATCTGCGCATCGGATAGCAGCGCGCCCACTTCTTCGAAGCGCGCGGCAAGGTTGTCCAGCTTGTTGCGGATACTCGATTTCACGAATGCATTCTTCAGGGTTTTCGCACGCGGTCCAGGTCGAACAGTTCGCGGGCGGCGCGGATCAGCTCTCCTCGGCCGTCGAACGCTGCCCGTCGCAGGTTCGCGCTGGGGTGGTGCATGAGCTTGTTGGTCAACGTATGGCTGAGGAATTGCAATACTTCTTCCGGCGGCCGCCCCGAGGCGAGCATCTGCTCCGCTCTCTCCAGGACCGCGTCTCGGGTTTGGATGGCGCGATTGCGGAAGGCGCGAATCGTGTCGACCGCGCCCAGGCTTTGAATCCACCCCATGAAGTGGGCGACCTGGATATCGATGATTTCCTCGGCTTGTTTCGCCGCTTCCCGGCGCGAACTCAAGTTTTCTTCGATGACATCCTGGAGGTCGTCCACCGTATACAAGTAAACGTCTTCCAATTCCGCGACGCTTGCCTCGATGTCCCTGGGCACGGCGATGTCCACCATGAACATGGGACGATGCTTGCGCGCCTTCAGTGCCCGCTCCAGTTCGCGGCGATGCACTATGGGCTGCTGGCTGGCAGTGGATGAGATCACGATGTCCACTTCCGCAAGATGCGCCGGGATTTCGTTAAGAGAGATGGCAAACCCTTGGAATTGGGCTGCCAGCGTATGCGCTCGTTCCACGGTGCGATTGGCGACCACGACGCGTCGAATGCCGTTGTCGTGTAAATGTCGCGCGGCCAATTCGATGGTTTCGCCGGCGCCGATCAGCAGGGCGGTTTGCTTGTCGAGATCGCCGAAAATCTGTTTCGCCAGGCTTACGGCGGCGAAAGCCACCGATACCGGACTGGCACCGATGGCGGTGTCGGTGCGTACCTGCTTGGCCACCAGGAACGTGTGCTGAAACAGGCGTCCCAGCAGCGTGCCGAGGCTGCCGGCTTCGGATGCCGCGTGATATGCGTCCTTCATCTGGCCCAGGATTTGCGGCTCGCCCATGATCATCGAATCGAGGCCGGATGCCACCCGCAGCATGTGGCGGACTGCATCGGCTCCGGGATGACTGTAGAGATAGGCTTGCAGTTCTCGCGGGTCCAAGTGGTGATATTCTCCCAACCACTGCACCAGGGGCGCGGCGCTGTCGCCGGCTAGTTCGAGGTAGAGCTCAGTCCGGTTGCAGGTGGACAGGATGGCCGCTTCGCCGACGTCGGGCAGGGTCACCATTTCACTCAGCGCAGCGCGCAGCCGATCCGGCGCAAACACCACGCGCTCGCGGATCTCTACCGGAGCTGTTTTATGGTTAATGCCAAGTGTTAGCAGCGACATGTTGAGATCGACTTGCGAGACCGAACCAGAAATTCTGCGTGAACGCGGCAATCGGCACAAGCGTACTGGCCACGGCGTTTCCGCACCGCCGCCCCCCGCAGCGTTCGGCAAACCGGGAAGTTAGTGATATTGTATAGGAAACCGCAAGCGCGCGCCCCTAACCGCGCGCTTTTACAATGGATTACCTACATGATGCGTGTCTGTTCGTTGCTCGTCGTCGGCGCCCTTCTGGTGACCGGCTGTAACCCGCAGTTGACCAAATCATCGCCGCCCGCGCCGCCCATGGAGCAGCAACTCCAGGTACCGGTGGCCGTGCACGAAGTTTCGCCGCGCTATCAGGTTCAATCGACTCTTTTATACGACGTTCTCGCGGCGGAGATCGCGGGCTTCCGGGGGGATCTGGACAAATCTCTCGATTTTTACCTCGAGGCGGCCGACAAGTCCGAGGATCCCGCCGTCGCCGAGCGCGCGGCACGCATCGCCCTGTTCGCACGCGACTATCCGAAAGCGCGACGCGCGGTGCAACGCTGGGTGGAACTGGCGCCGGAGAATATCGACGCACACCGCACATTGGCCGTGCTGCTGTTGCGGGAGGGCCAACTCCAGGCCTCCGCTCAGCAGTTGGAAAGCGTGCTGAATCTGGCGCAAATGCAAAGCCAGCAGGCATACGTGCTGATCGCCCGCATGTTGGCGCGGGAGCATGACAGCGACGCGGCCCTGAAAGTCATGGGCATGCTGGTGGACCGTCATCCGAAGGATCCGGATGCCGTATTCGCGTATGCGAATCTGGCGCTGCAATTCGAACAACTGGACGTCGCTCTGCAGAGCGTGGAACGGACGCTGAAACTCAAACCCAATTGGCCGGAGGCAAGCCTTACCCGTGCCCACATCCTGGTTCAACAAGGCAAGGTGGACGAAGCCGTCGCCAGTATGAAGCAGGTAATGCATACACACGGGCGGTCCCGGGATCTGCGCATCGGCTTCGCGCGTCTGTTGGCTGAAGCAGGGCGCTTCGAGGAGGCCCGCAAACAATTCGACGCGCTATTGAAAAAGTCCCCCAAGGATCCGGACCTGCTGTACACGGTCGCGCTGTTGTCGCTGGAGGGTAAGCATTATCAACTCGCCGACCGTTACCTGCAGCGGCTGCTCGAAACTGGCAAGCGCTCGGACGAAGCGCATTATTTCATGGGTGTGCTCGCGGAAAATCAGAAAAAGCCCGACCAGGCGCTGAAATGGTATCGCAAAGTGCGCAGCGGCGACCGGGCGCTGGATGCCCATATCCGCATAGCCGCGCTGTTGGCCAAGCAAGGCAAGATCAAGCAGGCGCGCGACCTGTTACACCAATATCCGGCGCCCAACGAAGATGTGGCTGCGCGCCTGGTGCTGGCGGAATTGGACATCTTGCGTCAAGCGGCGCGTTACCAGGAAGCCATGGACGTGGCCGATGAGGCATTGAAGCGCATGCCCGAGGAGAACGACATCCTCTATGCGCGCGCCATGCTTGCCGAGAAACTGGATCGGCTCGATCTGTTGGAAAGCGATCTGAAGAGCATATTGTCCAGAGAACCCGACAACGCCCACGCGCTGAACGCGTTGGGTTATACCCTTGCCGATCGCACCCAGCGCTATCAGGAGGCCTTGGAGTACATCCAGCGCGCCTACGAGTTGTCGCCGGAGGAGCCCGCGATCCTCGACAGCATGGGCTGGATTCAGTACCGATTGGGCAACTTGCAGCCGGCGATCAAGTTTCTACGTCAGGCGTATACGGCGGAGCCGGACGTCGAAATCGCCGCCCACCTGGGTGAAGTGCTGTGGGTGAGCGGCGCCCACGACGATGCGCGCAAGGTTTGGGCGCAAGCGCGCAAGAAAGACCCGGAAAATCAGATTCTCGTGGATACCTTGAACCGGCTCGAACCGTGAAACGCGTTGTCGGCGTACTGCTTGTGTCGCTGGTGACCGCCTGCACCACCCAGCCGGTGGTGCCCCCCAGTGAGGCCCGGGCGCGTTGGGACAGTCGCCAGGAACAGCTCACTCAGCTGCAAAAATGGAATTTGAACGGCCGCATCTCCTTGTCCACTGCCACTGAGGCGTGGCAGGCGGACCTGCTCTGGGCGCAGCAACACCAACAGTTCGATATCAAGCTCATTGCGCCGCTCGGCCAGGGTACCTTGATCCTGCGGGGCGGTCCGGAGGGCGCGGAACTGCTGAGCAGCAAAGCGCCCGAGCCGGTACGGGCGCCGGATGCAGAGGTGCTTCTATATCGGCAGACGGGCTGGCGCATGCCCGTCGACGGCCTGCGGTTCTGGGTGCGGGGTCTGCCGGCGCCCGGCGGCAAGCCGGAACTCAAACTGGACGGCCGTGGCCGCCTGGACAGCTTGGACCAATTCGGCTGGCATGTGGAGTTCGTGCGCTACCGAACGGTCACCGGCACTGATCTGCCAGACAAAATTTTCCTCCGCAAGGAAGATCTCAGCGTGCGGGTCGTGATTCGCAACTGGGGGCTTGCCAGCTAGTGGTTGTGCGTCCCTGGCCGGCGCCGGCGAAGCTCAACCTGTTTCTGCATGTGCTGGGGCGGCGCGACGACGGCTATCACCGGTTGCAGACCGTATTCCAGTTTCTGGACTACGGAGACAATATCGACTTCGTGGTCCGCGAAGATGGATTGATCCGGCGTGCCGGACTCGTCGCGGACATCCCCGAGGACCGTGATCTGACCGTGCGCGCAGCGCGTTTGCTGCAGACTGCCAGCGGCAGCCGTCGCGGTGTAGACATCGCGCTCGCCAAGCGGCTGCCCATGGGCGGCGGACTCGGCGGCGGCAGTTCCGACGCGGCTACCGTTCTGGTGGCCCTCAACCAGTTGTGGGGGCTGGGTATTTCCGCGTCCGAGCTGGCTGCGCTGGGCCTCGAACTGGGAGCGGACGTGCCCGTCTTCGTTGTCGGCCATGCCGCGTGGGGTGAAGGGGTGGGCGAGCAGCTTACCCCGGTCACCCTGCCCGAACCCTGGTTTTTGGTCGTGTGTCCTACCGTAACTGTGTCAACTGCCGACGTTTTTTCGGCATCGGAATTGACACGAAATACCCGCCCCATCACAATATCCGACTTTCTCGCAGGCCGGGCTCGAAATGATTGCGAGCCGCTGGTGCGCCGGCGTTATCCGGCAGTGGACGAGGCCCTGGAGTGGTTATCAGGATACGGCCACGCCCGGATGACCGGCACCGGCGGGTGCGTGTTTGCCGCGTTCGATACAGCAGCCGAAGCGCAGAACGCGAGGCGCGCGTTGCCTGCCGGGTGCGATGCTTTCGTAGCCCGTGGCTGCAATCGCTCGCCACTGTTGGATCGGCTGCAGGAACCGATCGGATAGCGCCAGCACATGGCTGGTACAATGCGCGTCTGCGGTAAGGCACGGGGTTTTGATCCCCGCATTCCCAGGTTCGAGCCGAGCGCGGCGAAGCCGTGCGAGACAACAGCGGCGCGTAGCGACGCTGGCCCCGAAGGGGCGAGGACCGTAAGGTCCGAGTACTCCTGGCGCCCGCCGCGCAATAGCGCGGCCTGTATGAGGCGCTGGAGCAGTCGAGAGATTATTGGGGCGTAGCCAAGCGGTAAGGCACGGGGTTTTGATCCCCGCATTCCCAGGTTCGAGCCGAGCGCGGCGAAGCCGTGCGAGACAACAGCGGCGCGTAGCGACGCTGGCCCCGAAGGGGCGAGGACCGTAAGGTCCGAGTACTCCTGGCGCCCGCCGCGCAATAGCGCGGCCTGTATGAGGCGCTGGAGCAGTCGAGAGATTATTGGGGCGTAGCCAAGCGGTAAGGCACGGGGTTTTGATCCCCGCATTCCCAGGTTCGAGCCGAGCGCGGCGAAGCCGTGCGAGACAACAGCGGCGCGTAGCGACGCTGGCCCCGAAGGGGCGAGGACCGTAAGGTCCGAGTACTCCTGGCGCCCGCCGCGCAATAGCGCGGCCTGTATGAGGCGCTGGAGCAGTCGAGAGATTATTGGGGCGTAGCCAAGCGGTAAGGCACGGGGTTTTGATCCCCGCATTCCCAGGTTCGAATCCTGGCGCCCCAGCCACACGCACACCTACTGCAACCGTTTGCAGAAAAGGCAGACGAAACATGGGAGACGACGTGTCCGAAAGCAGGATGATGGTCTTTGCGGGGAATGCCAATCCGCAGCTGGCCCTGGACATCGTCAACCACCTGAGCATGCGGCTCGGGAAGGCCATCGTGGGTCGTTTCAGCGATGGCGAAATCATGGTCGAGATCATGGAAAACGTGCGCGGCCGCGACGTGTTCGTGGTGCAGCCGACCTGCGCTCCGACCAACGACAACTTGATGGAGTTGCTGGTGATGATCGACGCCATGAAGCGCGCCTCGGCCGGGCGGGTCACGGCGGTGATTCCGTACTTCGGTTACGCGCGCCAGGACCGCAGGCCGCGTTCGGCACGAGTACCGATCACGGCGAAAGTGGTGGCGCGTATGATCGGCTCGGTGGGCGCCGACCGGGTATTGACCATAGATCTGCACGCGGATCAGATTCAGGGCTTTTTCGATGTGCCGGTGGATAACGTATACGCGTCGCCGATCCTGCTGGGCGACATCTGGCGGCGGAAGTACCCGAACCTGATGGTGGTGTCGCCGGATGTGGGTGGCGTGGTGCGTGCCCGGGCCCTGGCGAAACGTCTGGATGACGCCGATCTGGCCATTATCGACAAACGCCGGCCGCGCCCGAACGAAGCGCAGATCATGCACATCATCGGCGATGTCGAGGGCCGCACGTGCGTGCTGATCGATGACCTGGTCGATACCGCCGGCACGTTGTGTCAGGCGGCCAATGCGCTCAAGGACAACGGCGCCGAAGCGGTAGTGGCCTACATCACCCACCCGGTATTGTCAGGCGCGGCGATCGACAACATCGAGGCGTCGCGGCTCGATGAGCTGGTAGTCACGGATACCATTCCGCTGGGCTCGCGCGCCCGCACCTGCAGCCGCATCCGGCAGCTCAGCGTCGCGGAGATGATGGCGGAAACAATTCGGCGCATCACCAACGAAGAGTCGGTGAGTTCGCTGTTCATGGATTGACCTGTTCGGTGAAGAACCCGGACGGGCTGACGCCTTCCTTGGTCGCGAGGAAGGTTTAACAACACCGCTTTCGAGGGCGGTATTCAACTGGAGAGTGCACTCATGCAAGAGAATTTCGAACTGGTTGCCGAACTCCGGGAGGCAGCAGGGAAGGGTGCGAGCCGCCGCCTGCGTCGTTCCGGAAAGGTACCCGCCATTCTATACGGCGGTGAGTCCGCGCCCGTGTCCCTGAGTCTGGCTCACAACGAGTTGGTTCAGCATCTTGGGCACGAAGCCTTTTACTCGCATATTCTGTCCGTGAAATTCGACGGTAAGACGGAGAAGGCGGTGCTGCGCGACGTTCAACGTCATCCGGCCAAACCCTTCATCACCCATATCGATCTGCAGCGGGTCAGTGAAACCGAATCGATCCGTATGAACGTGCCGTTGCACTTTTTGAACGAAGAAACGGCCGCGGGGGTGAAACAGCAAGGCGGGGTGGTAATGCATTTGCTGTCCGATGTCGAAGTGTCCTGCCTTGCCAAGGACCTGCCCGAATACATCGAGGTCGACGTGGCGGATTTGAAAGTTGGCGAGACGATTCATTTGTCCGAGCTGAAGTTACCCTCCGGCGTCGAGCTCGTGGCCTTGAGTCACGGTGAAGAGCACGAGCATGATCAACCGGTGGTGAGCATTCATGTGCCGCGTGCCGCCGTGGAAGCTGAACCGTCGGGTGAAGAGGCCGAAGCCGCGGCTCCGGCGGAACCCGAAGATCAAGAATAAGCTTCGGGTTTCGAGAAGCCTAGTAGTCCGCGAACGTGTCCGAACAGGAGTCCGTATCGGTCATTGTCGGCCTGGGCAACCCTGGTCCGCAGTACCAAGGAACCCGGCATAACGCCGGGTTCTGGTTTTTGGATGCGCTGATGCAGCGTTATCCGTGCATGATGCGCCGGGAACCGAAATTCAAAGGCCAGGCATGCCGGATACCGATCCGAGGTCGGGAAGTCTGGCTGCTGCGTCCCGACACGTTCATGAATCTAAGCGGTCAGGCCATTGGCGCGCTTGCGGCGTTTTTCAAAATTCCGCCGACTGAGATTCTGGTGGCCCACGATGAACTGGACCTGTCTGTGGGCACCATCCGGCTCAAGCGCGGCGGCGGCCACGGCGGACACAACGGCCTGCGCAGTACCATTGAACATCTCGGCAGCCGCGAGTTCATGCGCCTGCGAATCGGTATCGGGCACCCGGGATCCAAGGACCAGGTCCACGATTACGTGTTGTCGAGACCCTCGGCGGACGATCGAGAACAAATACACCGCGCGATCGAAGATTCGCTGGATGTGATGGGCCACGTGGTCGGCGGCGATTTCCCCCGCGCCATGAACACTTTGCACGCAAGACCAACCTGAGCGGCCGCGGCCGCAACGAGCCACACCATGGGATTCAAATGCGGAATCGTCGGTTTACCGAATGTCGGTAAGTCCACTTTGTTCAACGCGTTGACGAAGGCAGGCATACAGGCGGAGAACTACCCGTTCTGCACCATCGATCCCAACGTCGGCGTCGTGCCCATGCCCGACCCGCGGTTGGATAAACTGGCTGCGATCGTAAATCCGCAGCGCGTGATTCCGACCACGATGGAGTTTGTGGACATCGCGGGATTGGTGGCGGGCGCCTCCAAGGGCGAAGGTCTGGGCAACAAGTTCCTGGCCAACATCCGCGAAACCGACGCCATCGCCCATGTCGTGCGCTGCTTCGAAGACACCGATGTGGTGCACGTGGCCGGCAAGGTGGCGCCGGACGAAGATATCGATATCATCAACACCGAACTGGCGCTGGCAGATTTGGAGACAGTGGAAAAGGCGCTCACCCGCGCCGAGAAAGCGGCAAAGTCCGGCGACAAGGAAGCGCTCGCCCAACGTGCCTTGTTCGAACGGGTGCGCGCGCATCTGAACGAAGACCGGCCCGTGCGCGCCATGGATCTGGAAAAGGAAGATCGGCGGCGCTTGCGGGAACTGCATCTGCTCACCGCGAAGCCCACCATGTACATCGCCAACGTCGCCGAGGACGGATTTGCCGACAATCCTTTCCTCGATCAGGTGCAAACGATCGCGGAGACCGAGGGCGCCGTGGTGGTGCCGGTATGCGCCGCAATCGAGGCGGAAATAGCCGAATTGGACGACGCCGAGAAAGGTGAATTCCTGTCGGAACTGGGCTTGGAGGAGCCTGGACTGAACCGTCTGATCCGCGCCGGATACCGGTTGCTCGGGCTGCAGACCTATTTCACCGCCGGGGAAAAGGAAGTGCGCGCTTGGACCGTGGCGGTCGGCGCGACGGCGCCGAAAGCAGCTGCCGTGATTCACACCGACTTCGAGAAAGGCTTCATTCGCGCCGAGGTGGTCGGTTACGCGGACTTCATCGCCGGGAACGGCGAACAAGGCGCAAAGGAAGCGGGCCGATGGCGGCTGGAAGGCAAGGAATACGTGGTGCAGGACGGCGATGTCATGCACTTTCGCTTCAACGTCTGAGGCCACGCGCCCTGGACATCCTCCACAGGACCCCCTAAAATCCCGCATCTTCACCGCCCATCCCCCGGCGGAATTTCTCAATGGCTACGTAGCTCAGTTGGTTAGAGCGCGGCACTCATAATGCTGAGGTCGGTGGTTCAAGTCCACCCGTAGCCACCATCTGACCTTGCCTGTGCCGTATTGGACTACGACGGCGCTCGTAAATTGGTCTCTTGTACACGTCATGCGTCTGCGACAGGCGGAAACAATCTCTATGGTCCCAACTGTCACGCCGCGCCGGCGTGTGACAAGTTGTATTCTGTGATTTGTGCCTTGCGATTATTCTAGATTCCCTCGCTCCTTACCCAACTCGGTGCAAGACAAAGATTTCGGTGCCCTTGCGCAGACCCGAGCAACTGCGTGCGCGGCGCGGATTGCCCCTGGACGAGCCCCCCATTGCCGCGCGGAAATGTGTGGAAGTCGGTGCCGCGCCAGTGCAGCGGGCGTTTGGTGGACGCGACCGCAGGTCTGGTGCAGGTCACGCAGGCACAGTGGCAATGGGTGACACCTGTCGTCATGCACCGGCGGTGAATGAAAAGAAAACAGTCGCACGGCAATTGGGACTCGAGACTCTGCGGCGAAGCGTTCATCGAGTCTTATGCTGCAGGAACGTCGGCAGTGTGCCGACGCACGGGCTAAGCTGATACACACTGTGACAGATTTAAGACCTCGTGCGATCGGCTGGCAGCTGCTCTGACTCTATACTCTACTCTCATACGTCGCGGCTTCCGCTTAGGAGCCCGAGGAGACGCACAATGCAGATCGGGATGATCGGCTTGGGACGCATGGGGCGCAATATGGCGCTGCGCTTGCTGCAGGCAGGTCATCAATGCGTCGCCTATGATCAGCATGCCGGGGCTGTCGAGCAAGTCCAGCAACACGGGGCGCAGGGCGCAACGTCATTGGACGAACTGATCGAGCATTTGAGTGTCCCTCGCAATCTCTGGTTGATGGTGCCCGCCACCGTAGTAGATGTCGTGCTGGCGCAACTCTTACCGCTCTTGCAACCCAATGACGTCGTTATTGACGGGGGCAACTCCAATTATCGGGACGATATTCGCCGTGCCGGCTTGCTTATGGAGGCCGGGGTGCATTACGTCGACGTCGGCACGAGCGGTGGCGTAGCGGGATTAGATCGAGGTTATTGTCTGATGATCGGCGGCAATCGCGACGTTGTCCAACGCTTGGATCCGATTTTTACAGCGCTTGCCCCGGGTCCGGAGACCGTAACGTGCACACCAGGACGCAAAGCGCAGACCGCTACCGCCGAACAAGGCTACTTGCACTGCGGTCCGGCGGGCGCCGGTCACTTCGTGAAAATGGTTCACAACGGGATCGAATACGGTCTGATGGCGGCCTATGCTGAAGGCTTGAATATCCTGCGTCATGCCGATGCCGGGAATCATTCCCACGACGGCGATGCCGAGTCCGCACCGATGCGCAATCCCGAGTACTACCGCTATGAACTGCCGCTGTCCGAGATTGCCGAAGTGTGGCGGCGCGGCAGCGTGGTGGCGTCATGGCTGCTTGATTTGATCGCCGCAGCGCTGTCGGTAGACGAAGAACTCGCGGCGTTCGCGGGGCGTGTGTCAGATTCGGGTGAAGGCCGTTGGACGGTATTGGCGGCAACCGAGGAGGGTGTGCCGGCACCGGTAATCAGTGCGGCGCTATACGAGCGCTTTGCCTCGCGCGGCAACGGCGACTATGCCAGCCGCCTTCTCTCTGCGATGAGAAAGCAGTTCGGCGGTCATGACGAGAAGATGAACTCGTCCTGAAATGAGCACTTCCAAAAGTCGCATGACGGCGGCCGATGCGCTGGTGATCTTTGGCGTGACCGGCGACCTTGCGCATAAAATGATTTTTCCGGCGCTCTACGCCATGGCCCGGCGCGGCGTGCTCAACGTTCCCGTAGTGGGTGTTGCCGCACCGCCGTGGACCCGGGCGCAATTGCACAAACAGGCTAAGGACAGCATCAAGAAAGCCGGAAAGGTCGATGACCCGGAAGCACTGGCCCGCCTGCTGTCTCTGCTTCGGTATGTGGGCGGAAATTACAACGATCCGGGTACTTTCCAACTCCTCAAGCAGGCATTGGGAAACGCTCGACGTCCGGCTCATTATCTTGCGATTCCTCCTGCGCTGTTCGCGATCGTCATTCAAGGACTCGCGGCTGCCGGCCTGACCGATCAGGCGCGCGTGATTGTGGAAAAGCCCTTTGGACGTGACCTGGCCTCGGCACGGGCACTGAACCGCATTGCGCTGGAGGCGTTTTCGGAAGATTCGATCTTTCGCATCGACCATTATCTCGGGAAAGAGGCGATCATGAACATCCTCTATTTCCGATTCGCCAATTCGTTCCTCGAGCCGATTTGGAACCGCAACTGCGTGGCCAGTGTGCAGGTGACTGTGTCCGAAACCTTCGGCGTCGACGGTCGCGGCGCGTTCTACGAAAGTGCCGGCTGTTTGCGCGACGTTATCCAGAATCACCTATTCCAGATCGTGGCGCTTCTGGCGATGGAGCCGCCGGCGTACCAAGGGTACGGCGCTGTGCATAGCGAAAAAGCCAAGGTCTTCCAGGCGATGCGGCCGTTGCAACCGGACGACGTGGTGCGCGGTCAATATGCGGGTTATCGGAAAGAACCGGGGGTGGCGAGCCGCTCGGATGTCGAAACGTTTTGTGCGCTGCGCTTGTACATCGATTCATGGCGCTGGGAAGGGGTGCCGTGGTATCTGCGTTCGGGTAAGTGCCTGGCGGCGACTGCGGCCGAGGTGTTGGTTGAGCTCAAACCGCCGCCGCAAAGGTTGTTCGACGACTCAGTTCCCCCTGCCGGGCGGGCCAACTATCTGCGCTTCCGACTTTCGCCCGACTCTGCGGTCGCGCTTGCTGCACGGGTGAAGCGAGCCGGCAAGGAATTCGTCGGCGACCAGCGCGAGCTCTACTTGCTGGAGGAGCAGCCGGGTGCGGAGTCACCCTACGCGCGGCTGTTGAGCGACGCCATGGCCGGTGACGGCGCGCTGTTCA
>CAVZBR010000003.1:0-266800 GCA_963773585.1 uncultured Gammaproteobacteria bacterium | reverse complement strand
GAATGATGTGATTACTCTGCTTACCTGCTTCGCGCTGACGGTGTTGTTTGATATGACGCTGGCGGTGGGCGTGGGCATGGGACTGGCTGCAATACTGTTTATAAGGCGTAGCATCAGTCTCACGGAAGTCGGCTACGTGGGCGACGAAACCGATCTGAACCCAGGGTTTCCGAAGGAAGTGGCGGTGTACGCCATCAATGGGCCGCTTTTTTTCGGCTCCGCCCAAAAAGCCGTAAAAAGTATCTCCAATTTCAATCCCGAAGTTCGGCTGGTCGTTCTGGATATGAGTAAGGTGACGATGCTCGATATGAGCGCCATTATTGCGATGGAATCCATGCTTAAAAATCTGGAATTAAACGGCATCGTTCTGGTCATCAATAACCTGCGCCCGCGCATGATATTGAAACTGCGTCAGGCGGGAGTGCGAACCAAGGCTGGTAAAATCTATTTTTCGCGCTCCCTTGACGAAGCACTACCAAAAGTCACCAAGATTCTCGGCGCGCAGCGCCAGGCCCCACCTCCAAACCCCTGAGCTTGCGCGCCGGACGAAGTCATTTGCGGCATGTGCCAGGCTGTACTAATCCTCCAGATCAGCCAGCTGATTTCACTTTCGCACGCATGGAGGCCACCATGGATCTGCAAAAGCAACAGCAAGAGAGACCGCCGCAGCACCAGGACCAGCAGCCCGGCCGTGAAACGGAGATGAAACCGGAGCCCATTACCGAAGATCCGGAATACTGCGGCGCCGAGAAGTTGCGCGGCAAGGTTGCGCTGATCACCGGCGGCGATAGTGGCATCGGGCGTGCGGTGGCGATCGCATTCGCGGTCGAAGGCGCCGACATCGCGATCGCCTATTTGAATGAACATGAAGATGCGGCGCATACCAAACAGCGGGTGGAAGCCCAGGGAAGGCGCTGTCTGACCGTCGCGGGGGATATCGGCGATCCGATCCATTGTGACAGCCTGGTGCGGCAAGTAGTCGAAAGCCTCGGGCGACTGGACATTCTGGTAAACAACGCGGGCGAACAGCACGTTCGGGACCATTTTTCCGAGATTACCAACGAACAGTTGCAGCGCACCTTCCAAACCAATGTGTTCGCGATGTTCTACTTGACCCGCGCGGCGCTGCCACATCTCGGTGACGGATCCGCGATCATCAATACCACCTCGGTGACGGCGTACGAAGGAAAGCCCGGATTGATCGACTATTCATCGACCAAAGGCGCCATCGTGGCGTTTACACGATCTCTGGCAATGGAGTTGGCGGAGCAGAATATCCGCGTCAACGCCGTGGCTCCGGGTCCGATTTGGACGCCGCTGATTCCCGCCACCTTTGCAGCCGACAGCGTGGAAAGCTTCGGCGAGGGTAAACCGCTGGGGCGCGCCGGTCAGCCATTCGAAGTCGCGCCCAGCTACGTATTCCTTGCCAGTAAGGATTCGTCCTATATGACGGGCCAAGTGTTGCACCCCAATGGAGGCACCGTCGTCGCCGGATGATCGCCTTTCGGCAGCAGAATCTTATTCAGCGGAAAACAACCTCAGCTGCCCCAAACCCCGCTCAATGGCGAGGGCGGCGCTGTGGTTCGCCGGCGCCGGGAGTGCGTGAAGCGACCAGCGCAAGGATTCAGCGCCGCCGGACACGTCCCGCCAACCCATCTCAGGTTCGGTGACGACCTCGAATCGCTTCAACGTGCCGGCAATCCCAGTTCCCATGGCCTTGGCGAGTGCCTCTTTGGCGGTCCATAAATCGAAAAACCGATTGTTGCGCACATCCTCGTCTATATCCGCCAGGCGAAGCGCTTCGCTGTCGCAAAAAAAACGCTGCGCCAGGTTCATAGCGTCAAGGGGCCGATGGGCTTCGAGGTCCACCCCGATTTCTTTTCCGCGCGCGAACGCGATCAGCGCCCAGCTTCCGGAATGAGAGACGTTGAAACCGAGGGTCGATCCATGGCGAGGATCGACGTAAGGCTTTCCGTTGCTGGTCCGTTTCAGCTCGACTGAATCCGGTGACAGGTTCAGATATCCGCCGAGCAGACGCCGCAGCATGCATTGGGTCGCGGTGTATTGAATGCGCGAGCGCTCGCGGCGCAGCCGCGAAGCACGCTCCAATTCCGTGACCGAAAGCAGGGCGGCCGCGGCAGGGTCCGTGCGTTCCGCCGGCACGAGCCAGACATGGGTTTCCGAGTCCGCGATTCGGAGCCGCGGCGGTGGCGCCTGCCATGTCAATTGTTTATGGTCCATATGAAATCCGGCCCGGGACTCGACCGCATCATACCAGAGCTAACGGGTGTACTTGAGGAGGCAATTGAATGACGGCTCGGACCATCCTGTTGTTGGCGGCGTTGCCCGCCGCGTTGCTAAGTGGCTTCGCCGCGGCGCAACCGCAACCGGACACGACATTGACGATCTACAGTACCGCGGGCCCCGGTTCCCTACCGGTCGGCGTGTTACGGGATGCTGGCGGTGACGGGACAAATCTGCCCGGCTACGCGTTGGTGAACACCCGTCACAGATTTTCATTGCCCCGGGGATTGTCGACGGTTCGCTTCGATGAACTACCAGCGCTGGTGGATCCAAGTTCGATTCGGCTCGACCTGGGGCCGAGCGGCCAGCCTGGATTGGTCGGCCAACGATTCCGGTCGGGGGTGACCAGTGCCAGAGAGCTGCTGCAGCATGCGATTGGACACGTTGTGGAAGTGACGCTGCCACCGGGCAGCGATCGACCGACCATCAATGGCCGATTGTTGGCTGCCGACGACGGTCTTGCATTACAGCAGGAAGATGGCGCGGTGCGTGTAATCCGCGATTATGCCGATGTCCGCGCGGCCGATCTTCCCTCCGAAATTTCGCCAAAGCCTGCGGTCGTTTGGTCGCTGCAATCGGCCGCGGCCGGAGACTTCCCACTAAACGTACGTTATGAAACCGCTGGCATCACCTGGTGGGTCGATTACGAATTCTCATTTTCGACCGAGCGGCAAACGTGCACGGGCGCGCTGCGCGCCACTGCCAACATCCTCAATCGCACGGGGCGGCAGTATGAGCACGTAGGACTCAAGCTGGTAGCGGGTGACGTCCACCGCGCCGCGAACGCGGCTGGGGCGCCGCTGAGAACCACGATGATGAAGGCTGCGCCAGCCCAGGAATTTGCTGAGCAGTCGTTTTCGGCTTATCACCTTTATCAGCTCGATCGGCCGGTCAGCTTGATCGATCGAACAGTGGAGCAACTGGCTTTGTTTCCCCCGGCTGCTGGCATCAAGTGTAAACAGACGCGCGTGTTTACCGGATCGGTCGATCGGCCGGCGGCGATGTTGCGCCAGCCGATCGTCGATCCCGCCTATGGCGCGGGAGCGCATTCCGGAGTACGCCTGCTGCTGGCGTTCCGGAACACCGACGAGAACGGGCTCGGACTGCCGCTTCCGGCGGGTAGGATTCGGTTGCGGAAAACGGACAGCGATGGCGATTGGGAGTTCGTCGGTGAAGACGGCATCGCTCACACCGCTGCTGGCGAGACAGTGCAACTGGATCTTGGCCGCGATTTCGATGTGGTAGCGGACCGGAGCCAGAAAGACTTTAAGGTCGACCAGGACAGGCGAGTGTTGGAAGAGGAAATCGAGATTCGCCTGCGCAATCACAGAGCGCATCCGGTGGCGGTCGATGTCGCCGAGCATCTTGCGCGTTGGCGTCAATGGCAGATCGTTGATGCCAACCAGAGCTTCGACAAGCAGGATGCCGATACCATTCGGTTCCCGATACAGGTCCCTGCCAAAGGCGAAGCGACTGTCCGCTATCGCGTGCGTTATACGTGGTAATGATCGCAGGTCTGGACGCTTAGCGCGGCGCTAAGTTGATTGCGGGCAGCCCGGGCGTGACAGGCGGCAGCTGCACGGTCCCGCGGGTCACGGTGGGATCGTCGTCGGCACTTGCGGCCGGTGCACTTGCACTGGATCCGGCCCGTGCCATCTCAGGCGTCCCGGCGCGTGGTCCGGTGAGCGGCGGCGATTCGGGTTCCACGACCGACGGTTGTGCAGCGGGGTCCCCGGGCGCCGCCGTTTGTTCGCCCTTTCGCAATGCATCGTCTGTCTCCTGATTCATGACCACGATACTGATGCGGCGGTTGATCGGGTTCCGGGGATTGTCCTTGTCGAACAGGACGGACGATGCCAAACCGACTACGCGCCCCATCTTGCCCGCGGCCATTCCTCCTGCAATGAGACTGCGCCGGGCAGCATTGGCGCGATCGGCCGAAAGTTCCCAATTACTGTAATCCCTGCGACTGACGTAGGGGGTGATGTCCGTATGCCCGGCGATACTGATATGGTTGGGAACCTGGTTCACGAACTTGGCGATCTCGTGCAGGATGTCGACCGTGTAGGATTTGAGCTCGCTGCTCCCCGAGTCGAACATGGGCCGGTTCTCCTTGTCGACAATCTGGATCCGGAGGCCTTCGGGTGTGATGTCGAGCAACAGCTGGTCCTTGAACGGCTTCAGTGCCTGACTTTTGCCGATGGCTTCCTTGAGATCGGCCAGCAGGGACTCGAGGCGTTTACGGTCGGCCGCCTTTGCGTCCTCGCCCGTTGCCTCGGTTTCGCTGCGTTGCTTGGCACGTTGTTCCTGTTTGTCTTTCTCCAGGATTTTTTCGCCCGCGCCCCGCGTAAGGTCCATGCTGCCACCGAAATCGATCATGCTGGTGCTGGCGCCACCGGGTCCCATGGGACCAGCGGTCGGTGACTGACTCATACCTTCGGTCAAGCTGGGGTTCTTGAAATATTGGGATATCGCCGCCTTCTGGTCGGTGGTCGCGGCGCCGACGATCCACATGACCAGAAAAAACGCCATCATCGCGGTTACGAAGTCCGCAAACGCCACTTTCCAAGAGCCCCCGTGGTGTCCGTGAGAACTCTTTTTAATGCGCTTAATGACGATCGGTTGTTTCTTGTCGTCCAATGGCATCGGCGGGGTGCCTTTTAACTGCGTGCAGGACTAGCTGCGCTGGCCTCGCAGATGCTCTTCCAGTTCCTGAAAGCTGGGACGTACGGAACTGAACAAAACCTTGCGCCCGAATTCCACAGCGATTTGCGGGCTATACCCGTTTACCGTAGCCAATAGCGCGACCTTGATGCATTCGAACACCTTCGCTTCTTCGGCGACACGATGTTCCAGCGCCACGGCCATGGGACCGACGAACCCGTAGGCGAGCAAAATGCCAAGAAAAGTACCGACCAATGCCGCAGCAACGTGACCACCGATCGCTTCAGCGCTATCGCTGATGAATCCCATGGTGATGACGATACCCAGTACCGCTGCGACAATGCCGAACCCGGGAAGACCGTCGGCGACTTTGGTCAGGGCCTGCGAGGGTTGTTCGGCTTCGTGATGGTGGGTTTCGATCTCCACATCCATGAGATTCTCGAGTTCGAACGGATTCATGTTCCCGCCCACGATCAGGCGTAGATAGTCGGTGATGAAACTGATCACATGATGGTCGTTGGCGATTTTCGGGTAGCGATTGAACAGTTCGCTTTTTTCGGGTTCCTCGATGTCGCTTTCGATCGCCATCATGCCTTCCTTTCGCGCCTTGGCGAAGACATCGTGCAACAACGACAACAGGTCCATGTAGAGCGGCTTGGTGAACTTGGAGCCTGATAAAAGCGCTGGAACGCTTTTGAATACTTTGGTCACCACCTGGCTCGGGTTCGAAATCACGAAGGCCCCGAACGCGGCGCCACCGATGATCAGCAGTTCGAAAGGTTGCCACAGCGCGGCCAGGTGCCCGTGGGACAGGACGTATCCGCCTGCCACGGAGCCAAGGACAATCACAGTACCGATGATGAAGAACATGGGAGTGCGGACTCTGAGCGGTTCATTGCGGATGCACACGAAACCTATCGGCAATAGCCGCGCCTGCTTGAGTGTTAAAATCAAAACAAATCCGGTTCAACTGTGTAATCGACCGAATTCAAGTTGCGGCCGTGGTGAGCCGATGTAATAGGCGGTCAATCTCCGCGTGTGATTTATGGAATCGCCCCCAGCACAGGACGAAATCAACCGTTTGTCCGACTCGGTCGGGCAGTGGGCGGACCGCTTGGCCGAGTGCCATTTGCCGTTGCTGGTGTCCACGGCGCGAGCGCTGTCGAACCTGAATCCTGACTCGGGCATACCGATGGATCGGGTGTGTGAACGGGTGCCGGGTGACCCGGGCGCGGCGTTAGAGATTGTGCGTCGGGCGAATGCCGGTCGCGCGCGTAATTTGGGTAGCCGCATTGCGACATTGGATAACGCGGCCATGATGCTGGGCATGAGCCAATTGCGTGCGCTGCCATCGGCACTCGATCGACTCGATCCCCTCGAGGCCGACACCGCTCAGCGCCGTTACCTGCAACTGGCGAGTCGCAGCTATCACGCCGGACTGCAAGCCTACCGTTGGGCGCATCGGCGCGGCGATATGATGCCCAAAGAGGTATTTCTGGCGGCCATGCTCCACGATGTGGGCGAACTGTTGATGAGCCTCCATGGCGGTGCCGGAGAGCTGGAACGCATTCGTGTGCTGCAATGCGCTGAGCGCATGCCTGCGGACGAAGCGCAATACGTGGTACTTGGATTCAGCCTCGAGCAGCTCACCCGTACGCTCGCCGCTCGCTGGAACCTGCCGGAACTTTTGCTGCAAAGCTTGGAGGCGGAGCACGCGAGCCAGCCACGTGTACTAGGGGTGATGTATGCATCGCAGTTGGCGCGACTGGCCGAAGGCGGTTGGTATGGCGACGAGCTGCAGGAATGCCTCGCTAACGTCTCGGCATGGTTGGATGTGCCGGAGGGACACATTGCCTCGGAAGTGCACGTGACCGCCGTCGAGGCGGCTCGTGACGTCCAGCACTTTCGAGTATTTCCGGCGGCGCGACGTCTGCCGATGCTCCCGGGCGAAGAGCCGGAGGAGGCGGCGGAAAGCGATTCCGCGGATGACGGCGAACCGACGCCTGTCCATTTCTGCCTGATGCCCCAGCTGGCGGTATATGAAGAAGTCACAGATCGATTGATGAACTACGTCCCGGCGGGCTCGAACCTGCACGAATTGATGACCGAAGTGATGCGTGGATTACACGACGGCCTGGGCCTGAATCGCGTGGTCTTCGCTATGCTGAACCGAGATCGCAGTCTACTGCAGGCGCGCTACCTGGCCGGGACCGACAATGATCCGGGATTCAGCCGCTTTGCACTGCGTCTCGACCATGCGCATTTATTCAGCCGGATGTTGGAGCGTGAGCAGGCGGTGTGGGTGAACCAAGATAACCATGCGCGATTCTGGCCGCTGGTGCCCGAGCCGGTACGTCGATTGGTCCACACCGATACTTTTTTCGCGGCCTCGGTGGTTGTCGACACCAAGCCGATCGGGCTGTTTTACGCCGATCGCCATCTGCCGGACTCCCGTTTGGATGCCAACGCGTATCAGCGGTTCAAAAAACTGTGCCAGTTGAGCACGGCCGCAATCGGCCGCCTGCGCCGCGCCTAAGCATTTGAAATTCCGTCGCCGATCGCCTGGGGCGTTTGCATGGATAGGGCAACTGGGGTACTCTTTCGCGCCGGCCGGATGTGGTTAAACGATCCTGTGATCGCGAGCGGGACCCGCACCCTGGCGCCTGAAAGTGGGGCGCATGCCGCGGGTTCCCCGACTGGTGTCAAGGGTCGGTGAGCAGTCAAAGAAGATGCCAGTATGGCGACTGCGGATGTAATTCCGGAGAGGTGTCCGAGCGGCTGAGCCGAGGCGCAGCCGAGACAACGCCGGAGTGCAGCGACGGCGGCCCCGCAGGGGCGAAGCCAGGCAGTGGCTGAGTAACGAGCACGCCTGGAAAGTGTGTGTACGGTAACCCCGTACCGAGGGTTCGAGCCGAGCGCCGCGTAAGCGGTGCGAGACAACGCCGGCGCATCGCGACGGCGGCCCCGCAGGGGCGCGGGTGCAACGCACCCGAGTAATCCCGACCGGTGTCAGAGGTCGGCGAGCAGTCGAAAAAGATGCCGGGATGGCGACTGCGAATGTAATTCCGGAGAGGTGTCCGAGCGGCTGAAGGAGCACGCCTGGAAAGTGTGTGTACGGTAACCCCGTACCGAGGGTTCGAATCCCTCCCTCTCCGCCAAACAAAGGTTTCACTGAAGTGGCCCGATTGGACCACGCAGTATGAGCGGCGCATTCGAACCATCGGTTTCAATCGGCCGGGTTCGAGCCGAGCGCGCAGGCGCGAGACAACGCCGGCGCGAAGCGACGGCGGCCCGGAGGGCGAGGCGCATAGCGCCGAGTAATCCCTCCCTCTCCGCCAAACAAAGGTTTCACTGAAGTGGCCCGATTGGACCACGCAGTATGAGCGGCGCATTCGAACCATCGGTTTCAATCGGCCGGGTTCGAGCCGAGCGCGCAGGCGCGAGACAACGCCGGCGCGAACGCGACGGCGGCCCGGAGGGCGAGGCGCATAGCGCCGAGTAATCCCTCCCTCTCCGCCAAACCATGGAGCGTTGAATACGCTTCGAGTAGCATTACACTACGGCACGCGGAATTCGAGCCCAGGGTTTAAATCGACCGGTTCGACAACCGGCTGGAAACCGTTTGCACCCTGCCGAGTACGTGACAATTGTGCCACCGAGTAATGGTGGTCCGCGCTGGTCCTCCCGCAACGATAGGCTGCAAACCCCGCCAGGCCCGGAAGGGAGCAACGGTAGCAGCGGACTCGGGTGCCGGGATGTGGCTGGTGCGGGCCGCCTCCATATTCAGAGTACGGCCACGAGCCCGGGTTTCTCGGGCGGCCTGTTTTTCGCTATGATGCGGTTGGTCCCTTCGAACTTTCGAGCCACCCAGGGCAACTCGCAATTCCCATGACGTATCAAGTCTTGGCGCGCAAATGGCGTCCCCGTAATTTCGACGAGATGGTGGGGCAGGAGCATGTGCTGCGGGCGCTGATCAACGCCCTGGACCATGATCGCCTGCACCATGCGTTTTTGTTCACCGGCACCCGTGGAGTCGGTAAGACCACCATCGCGCGCATTCTGGCCAAGTCGCTCAACTGCGAACAAGGCGTCAGTTCCAAACCTTGCGGCCAGTGCAGCGCCTGCCAGGAGATTGATCAGGGCAGATTCGTGGACTTGATCGAGGTGGACGCGGCGTCGCGGACCAAGGTCGAAGACACCCGGGAACTGCTCGACAACGTCCAGTACGCGCCCACTCGCGGCCGATACAAAGTGTATCTGGTGGACGAAGTGCACATGCTGTCGGATCACAGCTTCAATGCGCTGTTAAAGACCCTGGAAGAGCCGCCGCCGCACGTCAAGTTCCTATTGGCGACCACCGATCCGCAAAAGTTGCCGGTCACCATTTTGTCCCGCTGCCTGCAGTTCAACCTCAAGCGCCTGCCGCCGGACCGGATCGCCGCCCACCTGGAACAGCTGTTGCACGCTGAGGCCATCGAGTTCGAACAGGGCGCGTTGATGGAGCTGGCACGGGCGGCGGACGGCAGTATGCGCGACGCGCTGAGCCTGCTCGACCAGGCGATCGCCCACGGGGGCGGCAGCGTCCAGCAGGCCGAAGTGCAAGCCATGTTGGGAACCATCGATCGCGAACATGTCATGGCCTTGCTGCAACGGTTGGCCGAGGGCGATGGCCAGGGTCTGCTGGAACGAGTCGAACTGATGGCCGAACAGGCGCCGGATTTCAGCGGCGTGTTGCGCGATCTGCTGTCATTGTTGCACCGTCTGGCATTGGCTCAGACGGTGCCCGACGCATTGGACGACGCCCTCGGTGACCGGGCGCAGATCGTTGCCCTGGCGGACGTGCTGTTGCCCGAGGATGTGCAGTTGTTCTACCAGATCGGTTTGCTGGGTCGTCGCGATCTGGAGTTGGCGCCGGATCCGCGCACCGGATTCGAAATGGTGCTGTTGCGAATGCTGGCATTTCAGCCTGCGGCCCCGGCCGAGAGCATCACCCGTGAACCGGCGGCTGTTGGCGGTGATCGGGGGCAATCCGCGCCGCGGCGCCGCGCAGGTGCTCCAGCCGCGTCGGGCGCGAATGAGCCATCCGCACAGGCGCCGGTGCAGGCGGCGGTTGCGCCGCCGCAAGCACCCGCGTCAACGCCGCGCGCGGACGACGCGCCGGAATGGGATCAAATCGTAGCAAAGCTGGGACTGCGTGGTGCCGCTCGGGAGTTGGCGGTGCACTGCGCGCTGAGCGAGCGCAAAGACGATCGGGTGAACTTATTGTTGGACCCGACCTATGAGCAACTTGCCGGCGCCAGCGCCCGCCAGCGCCTGGAGCAGGCCCTGGGCGCCCACTTCGGAATCCCTGTGAAGCTCGAGATCAAGCTCGGCGGCGGCGAATTGGAAACGCCGGCACGCCGGCGCGCCGCCCAGCAGCGGCAACGTCGGGATCAGGCGGAGCAATCCATTCGCGACGACTCAGTGGTGCAGGATCTGCAGGAAGTGTTCAATGCGGAAATCAGGCCTGACCTGATCCATCCGGTCGATTGAGATCCGCGTCGCGGATCGCCGTGCGGTGCTGGCGGCACCGGTTGTGCTGCCTGTCGGTGCAATCCCGCGGCCGTGCTCGGTAGCATCCGCTATTAATATTATTCGGACTTTGGCCAACGCGAGGGTGTGGCGATGAAAGGTGGTCTTGGAAATATCATGAAGCAGGCCCAGAAGATGCAGGAGAATATGCAGCGGGTCCAGCAGGAGCTTGCCGCCATGGAGGTGACCGGCCAGGCCGGAGGCAGTCTAGTGAGCGTGACTATGAACGGCCGCCACGAGGTGAAACGGGTCACCATCGACGACAGCTTACTGGGCGAGGATCGGGACATGCTGGAGGACCTGATCGCAGCGGCTGTCAACGACGCAGTGCATCGGATCGAGAAAACCACACAGGAAAAGATGGCGGATGCCACGGCCGGGATGCCGCTGCCTCCGGGCATGAAACTGCCGTTCTGAGATGGGATACTCGCCGTTGATCGACGGCCTGGTCGAGGCATTGCGATGCCTGCCGGGAGTAGGGCCGAAATCCGCCCAGCGCATGGCATTCCATCTGTTGCAGCGCGATCGCGACGGCGCCCGCCAGCTTGCCCACGCGCTGGTCGCCGCTGCCGACGGTATCGGGCGTTGTGAGCGCTGCCGGACGCTGAGCGAAACGCAATTGTGCGGACTTTGCGCCAACCCGGTGCGGGACCAGGGGCTGCTGTGCGTAGTCGAAAGCCCGGCCGACATCGCCAATATCGAGCGCGCCACCGGCTATAAAGGGCTGTATTTCGTATTGATGGGGCACTTGTCGCCGCTGGACGGCATCGGTCCCGATGAACTGGGGTTGGAAGTTTTGGCCGAGCGGTTCCGGACCGGAAACATCAACGAAGTGATTTTGGCGACCAATCCTACGGTCGAAGGCGAGGCCACCGCCCATTACATCGGGGAAATGGCGCGCCAAGGCGGAGTACGTGCCAGCCGTATCGCCCACGGTGTGCCATTGGGGGGCGAGCTGGAGTTCGTCGACGGCGGCACGTTGTCGCAGGCGTTCACGGATCGGCGGCAGGTGTGACGCTGGCGCAGGCGCCCCTGGGGTGCTGTGCTATCCTTCTGAGTCCCAAACGATGATTGCCTGGCGCATGCGCCGGACGAATGGTCACCATGCAGATCGTTCCTGTCTCCCACAATCTGCTTCCCGCCCGCCCGGCGCTCGCCGAGCGTCCAGGCGCCGGCAAGTCCGTGGAGCGGGTTACGGAGCTGCTATCCCATACCAGCGCCCGCAGCGGCCAGGAGCGGGTCCTGCAGGGAGAGCTGCTGCAGGGCGGCCGTGAGCCCGAGGCGCCCTCCAGCCATCGCGCCGAGACGTACGTCAGCCGCCGCGAGGACCATCCTGCGTTCTATCGCCGCCACTCCAATCAGCAGTTTGTACAGCGGCACGCGTTGGCCGCTTATCAAGCCTATTCGAATCCGGACGCCACGGCCGCCAGCGGTCGCGGCGTCGACTATTTCATTTAATCTTGCAGCAAGCCGAAGCGCTGGCCACGTTCCAGTCGCATTGCTGCGCATTCACGAGGTAACCCATGTCCGATTGTGTTTTTTGTAAGATGGCGGAAGGCGAGATTCAACCCGATGTGGTTTATGAAGACGAGCACGTCTTGGCATTCCGAGACCTCAATCCGCAAGCGCCGACTCACGTGCTGGTCATCCCCAGGCGCCACATCAGCACGCTGAACGAGATTCAGGAACACGATGCGGAGTTGCTCGGACGTATGTACCTGGCGGCGCGCATGGTGGCCGAGCGCGAAAGGGTGGCGGAGCGTGGTTATCGTACCGTGATCAACTGTAACCCTGAAGCGGGCCAGAGTGTCTATCACGTACATCTGCATGTACTCGGCGGGCGGCCGATGCACTGGCCGCCTGGCTGATCACGATGCCCGGTAGGCAGTCACTTCGTCCATGATTTCCTGATAGCGCTGCAGACGCTGTCGATCGATTTCGCCGTTTTCAACCGCGCGCAGAAGCGCGCAACCCGGTTCATGGCGATGGCTGCAGTCGCTGAACTTGCAGCCACCCAGGAACGGCGCGAACTCCCGATAGCCCTGCGGGATCTGTGCCGGTTCGATGTGCCAGACGGCGAAATCCCGTACGCCGGGTGAATCGATCAAATCGCCGCCGCCGGTCAAGTGGTACAGCAGTGCAGTGGTGGTGGTGTGGCGCCCCTGACGTGTTTCACCGAGCGCACCGATTCGGATGTCATGATGCGGCAGCATGGCCTTCACCAGAGACGATTTACCGACCCCGGACTGCCCCACCAGGATGCTGGTGTGATGGGCCAGCGCCTCGCGCAGCGCGTCGAGCCCGTGTGCCTCGGTGACGCTCGCGTACAGTACCTCGTATCCGATCCGCTCATAGACCGCCATGCGTCGACGCAGCGACTTCAGTGTCGCTGCATCGGGCAGGTCGATCTTGTTGAAAACAATGACCGGGGCGATGCCGGTCAGTTCCGCGGTAACCAGATAACGGTCGATGAGATACTCGCTGGGCTCCGGGTACGCGGCGGCGACGACGAAAATACGGTCGAGGTTGGCGGCGAACGGCTTTTGTCGACCGCTATTGTCGGGACGGGCGAGTTGGGAGCGGCGCGGATGCACTGCCACCACGACCCCTTCCGTGGATCCCGAAGGTTGCCAGACCACTCGGTCGCCGCATGCCAAGGCGCCGAGATTGCGCCGGGCGGTGCAGCGTAGTTGGATACCGTCGCTACCCTCCACCGTCAGGGCGGCGCCGTGATGGGCGATGATCAAGCCCTGCTGGCCGGGGCCGAGTTCGCTGGAATCGGATCTATGATCCTGTGGCTCTGGATGTTGAGCGCGACGCTTGCGTTGCTCCTGCTGCGCCTGGATTCGCCGCGTTTGTTGTTGGCTCAGTTTACGCTGCGCCATGGTCGGCCTTCGGCGGCAGTTTATACAAGCGCGTCGGCCTTCGCAGCGCAGATGAAATCATTTTCCGACAGCCCGCCGACAGCGTGGGTGCTGAAGTGCACGATGCAGTGCTTGTAGCTGACCTCGAGATCCGGGTGGTGATCTTCATGGTTTGCGATCCACGCCAGCGCGTTGACGAACGCGACCGTTTCGTAGAAGTCCTTGAAGGCGAAGTCCCGACTGATACGCTTTTGTTCCGCATCCACCTTCCAGTCGGGGTCGATTTGCTCCTTCAGAGCCGTAATCCGAGCGGCGTCCAAAGGCGCGTCGTCCTTTCCAGGCTTGGTGCAATGCTGGTTCGCCAGGTTCGTCATGATGTGCTCCCTTGACTGTGAGCGAGACGTAAATTCCCAGCCGCGACTTACGCCGGAGCCCGACTGCCGAAACTTGCTTTCAAATGTTCGATCCGCACCGATGCCGGCGGATGTGAGTAGTAAAAGCGCGAGTAGATGGGGTCGGGCGTAAGTGTGCTGGCGTTCTCTTCGTACAGTTTGACTAATGCCCGCACCAGGGCAGCGGCATCGCGCCGACCGGCGGCATAGGCGTCTGCCTGGAATTCGTGACGACGGGATATCCATGCGCCCGCAGGCGTCAATAGGAAGCCGAACACCGGGGCCGACAGCATAAACAGCAGCAAGGCCATGTAATGCGACGGCTGACTGACGCCGAGGCCGTGATAGAACCAGGGCTGCGTAATCAACCAACCGAGCAGGGCCAAGCCGAGCAGGCTCATTAGGCCGAGCCCGGCCAGCCGCTTACGGATATGGTGCAAACGGAAATGCCCGAGCTCGTGGGCCAACACCGCTTCGATTTCATCGCCGTCGAGCTGTTTGATGAGATTGTCGAAGAACACGATCCGCTTGTTACTGCCGATTCCGCCAAAATACGCGTTGCCATGGGTGGAACGTTTTGACCCGTCCATTACGAAGATGCCATCGCTTTTGAAGCCGCATTCGTGCAACAGCGTCTCGATGCGCTCTTTGAGCCCCATGTCTTGCAACGGCGTGAACTTGTTGAACAACGGGGCGATGACCGATGGATAGGCCCACATCATCAAGAGACTGAATCCGAACCACACCATCCAAACATACAACCACCAGAGTGTTCCCGCGCTGGCCATGATCCACAGAACGAGCAGCGCCAGTGGCGCTCCGAGAATCAACATCAACGCCGCGCCCTTGACCAGGTCGCCCAGAAATACGCCAACGCTACTGCGGTTGAAGCCGAAACGCTGTTCGAGGATAAAGGTTCTGACTGCCGAGAATGGCAGATCCAGCAGGGACATCAACAGCATCGCGCTGATCAACACGAGAACCCCGGTGACCAGTGGGCCAAAGTGCAAACCGCGCCATGCGCGATCCAATAGATCCAGGCCCCCGGCAATGGTCCATAGCATTAGCAAAAGGCCGCTGTACAGCGTCTCCAGGCCGCCGAGCCGGGTACTGGCGACTGTGTAGTCAGCAGCCTTGCGATGAGCTGCCAATGGAATATTGTCGCGAAATTCTTCAGGTACCTGGTCGCGGTGTGCCCCAACATAGCGGGCGTGGCGATAGCCCAGCCACAATTGCAGGGCGACGCTGATCGCGAGCATGAACAGAAATATGGCAGTGAAAGCATTCATTGGATTGTTTCTCGTTGCTGCGTGACGTGTTTCCGGCTAGGCTTGTTTGTCGCGCTGTTTCAACTCTAATCAAAAGGCGGTTGGCGGTCCAGCCGTACGCGCGGCATGGCAATCTCATACACGCCTCAGGTATTCGCATGGCCCAGGATCCGAATAATTTGATCTGGATCGATCTCGAGATGACCGGTCTCGATACCCAGAATGACTGCATTATTGAAATCGCCACGGTTGTGACCGACGTGAACTTGAACGTCGTGGCTGAAGGTCCAGTGCTCGCCATTCATCAGAACGACGCCATCCTCGATGCCATGGATGAATGGAATACAAACCAGCATACCCAGTCGGGATTGGTGGAGCGGGTCCGCGCCAGCAATATCTACGATTCGGAAGCGCAATACCAGACCATCGGCTTCCTTGAACAATACGTGCCGACGGGCGTGTCACCGATGTGCGGCAACAGTATTTGCCAGGACCGACGTTTCCTCGCCCGCCTGATGCCGGAACTGGAAGCCTATTTTCACTACCGCAATCTGGACGTCAGCACCATCAAGGAACTGTGCAGTCGCTGGTATCCCGACGTCTCCAAAGGTTTCAATAAAACCTCCAGCCATCTTGCGCTGGACGACATACATGATTCCATTCGCGAGTTGCGATATTACCGGGAGCAGCTATTCAGAGGTTCGGCTTGACGCGAAGCAGGCTGCGCTACGCGACCTGATCGGCCGCCGGCCACTTAGTCTCGGTATCCAACAACTCGATCCAGTGCACGACCGGAAGATCGGTTCGTTTCCGGATTTCCATCAGACAGCCAATGTTTGCGGTCGCAAGTGCCTGGGGTCCTCCGGACACCAATGCCGCGACTTTGCGATCGCCTAATTCGCGCGACAATTCGGGTTGGAAAATCGAGTACGTGCCCGCGGAACCGCAGCACAGATGAGCGTCGGGAATCGGCGTAAGCTCAAACCCCGCGCGCAGCAGCAACTGTTCGGTTATTCCAGGCAGCTTCATGCCGTGCTGCAGCGTACAAGGCGCATGAAAAGCAACGCGCTTCGGGGCCCCGCTCAGCAACGGCTCCAGGGGCTCGTCGGCCAGCACCTCACATAAATCTTTTGCCAGTGCCGATACCCGGCTGGCCTTTTGCGCGTAGCGGGTGTCGTGGGCAAGGAGCCGCCCATATTCACGAACCGTGACGCCGCAGCCGGTTGCAGTCACCACGATCGCCTCGATCCCTTTTTCGATTTCCGGCCACCAGGCATCAATATTCTGGCGCATGAAATCCAGTGACCGCGCTTCCTGGCCGAGGTGCAGATTGATAGCGCCGCAACAGCCGCCGTCGCCGGTTTGTACGGCGGTGATACCGAGGCGGTCCAACACGCGAACCGTGGCGCCGTCGATCTGCGGTGCCAAAGCAGGTTGCACGCAGCCTAGCGGTAGCAGTACGCGCCGTGAGTGTTGCGATGGCTGTGCACGTCGGGCGCGCGTTTTGCGCGGTACCATCAGGCGCAGTTTCTTTGGCAATAGCGGTCGTATCGCTTGACCCAGATGTAGTGCCGCGGAGAATCGCCGCCGGTAGGGAAGCAGGCGCAACAGTCCGAAGCGAAGCAAGCGCTCGCGCATGGGTCGCGACACTTGCCGTTCGATTTCACTGCGTCCGATCTCCAGCAAGCGCGAGTATTCGACGCCGGACGGACAGGTGGTTTCGCAGTTGCGGCAAGTCAGGCAGCGATCCAAGTGCAATTGGCTACGTGCGCTCGGCGTTTGGCCTTCCAACATCTGTTTGATGAGATAGATGCGGCCGCGTGGGCCGTCGAGTTCGTTGCCCAACAGTTGATAAGTTGGGCAGGTTGCGTTGCAAAATCCGCAGTGCACGCAATTGCGCAGGATGCGCTCCGCTTCGAGGCCTTCGGGTTCGTCGAGAAACGATTGAAGTAGATTGGTTTGCATGGACGTCTGAGACTTACATCACCATTGTGGGTACATCCGCCCCGGATTAAGGATACCGGTCGGATCGAATCGAAGCTTCAGGGCTCGATGCAGTTTGGCAAGCTGTGGCTCGAGCTTCTGAAACACGTCGCCGCTGCGATCGCCGCCGCGGAACAGGGTGGCGTGGCCACCGGCGCTGGCTGCCGCATCACGCACAGTGGATTCATTGGCCGGCGTTTTCAGCCAGCGCTGACCACCACCCCAGTCCAGCAGCCATTTCCCGGGTAGCTCCAGCGGCGCCACTGTCGATGGCACGCAAAGGCGCCACAGCGGGCTGTCGCTGTCGAAAAATGCCAGCGTCTGTTCACGCAAATCGGACCAGAAGGAATCGCCTTCCGCGAGTGGTTCGCCGCCGAGTTTCGCCATCGCCCCTCGTACCGACTCCTCCGATCCTGAAAGCCGCAGTATTACCGCTCCGCCGTCGTGACACGCGCCACTCAACGGGAGCGGTTGGGAAGCCCAGCGGTTCATGGCGTCGATCGCCTCGGCTGCAGACATCTCCAAACGAAGTGACGCATCGTATGCGGGCCGGGGCAGCACTTTCAAAGATACGTCAAGGAGTACGCCCAAGGTACCGAGAGCACCGCACATCAATCGTGAGACGTCGTATCCGGCAACGTTCTTCATCACCTCGCCGCCGAAGCGCAGAATCTGTCCATCGCCGCTGAGTATGGTGGTGCCCAGTACAAAATCCCGCGAAGCACCCGCGTAAGGCCGGCGAGGACCGGAAAGGCCGCATGCAATTGTACCGCCGATGGTGGCCGCGTCGCCAAACGCGGGCGGTTCGAACGGCAACATTTGCCCGTGTTCGGCAAGCAGGTGGGTAATCTCGGACAGCGGAGTTCCACAACGTGCAGTGAGCACCAGTTCGGTGGGCGCGTAGTGCACGACTCCTCGATGGGCGCTGGTGCACAGCGGTTCACCTTCGCTAGCGCGACCAAAAAATGCCTTGCTGTCGCCGCCGACAACGCAAAGCGGGGTGTTGGTCGCTACCGCACGTTCCAGCTGCGACTGCAGGGTCTGGCTGATGTCGCTCACTCGGTCTCTCCGGATGGAGTCAAAAGCGTTCCAACTCCGGGAACGGCAGAGCTCCATGATGGATGTGCATGGCACCGAATTCCGCGCAGCGCGCCAGTGTTGGCACCGCTTTGCCAGGATTGAGTAGACCTTGTGGATCGAATGCGGCCTTGACCGCGTGGAAGCGCTCCAGTTCCGCTTGTGGAAACTGCACGCACATTTGATTGATTTTTTCGATGCCGACGCCATGTTCGCCGGTAATTGTGCCGCCCACTTTTACGCAAAGTTCCAGGATCTTTCCACCTAGTTCCTCCGTGCGCTCGAGTTCACCGGGGCGATTGGCATCGTACAGAATCAGCGGATGCAAATTGCCATCGCCTGCATGGAATACATTTGCGACCGGCAAGCCGTATTCGCGGGACAATTCACTGATCCGGGTGAGCACATGGGGCAGCTCGCGTCGAGGAATGGTTCCGTCCATGCAGTAATAGTCGGGAGAAATACGGCCCACAGCGGGAAACGCCGCCTTGCGGCCCTTCCAGAATCGCAGGCGTTCGGCTTCGTCCGCTGAGGTGCGCACTTCCACCGCGCCTTCTTGACGCAGCAGATCGCGCACCAGCATGACTTGCGCCGACACCTCTTCGTTGGTGCCGTCCAACTCGCATAAAAGTATGGCGGCGGCGTCGACGGGATAACCAGCATGCACAAAATCCTCGGCCGCCCGTATGGCTGGGTTGTCCATCATCTCCAGTCCGGCGGGAATGATCCCCGCCGCGATGATGGCGCCAACCGCCGCGCCGGCGCTTTCCAGCGAATCGAATGCGGCCAAAAGCGCCTGGGCGCGTTGTGGCGTCGGCAACAATTTAACGCAGATTTCAACGATCACGCCCAGCATACCCTCGGAGCCCGTCATCAACGCCAGCAGATCGAATCCCGGGGTGTCCAGCGCCAGCCCGCCGATGGTCAGCAGTTCGCCGTCAATGGTGACGACCTTCAGCTCCATGATGTTGTGTACGGTAAGACCGTATTTGAGGCAATGCACGCCGCCCGCGTTTTCGGCCACGTTGCCGCCGATGGAGCATGCGATCTGCGAGGAGGGGTCGGGCGCGTAGTAGAGTCCATGGCCCGCAACGGCCTCGGATATGGCCAGGTTGCGAACCCCGGGTTGCACCCGGGCGTAGCGCGCGAGCGGATCCACTTCGAGGATACGATTGAAGCGCGCCAGCGACAGCAGTACCGCGTCTTCGCGTGGCAGGGCGCCGCCCGACAAGCCGGTGCCCGCACCGCGGGCGATCACCGCGACGCGGTGGCGGTTACAGATTCTCAGGATCGATTGTACCTGCTCGATGGTGTCGGGCAGCGCTACGACCAACGGCAGGCGCCGGTATGCGGACAGACCGTCGCATTCGAACGGACGAAGATCTTCGGCGTTCTGCAACAGACCCCCTTGGGGCAATACCAGATCCAGTTCGGCGATCAAGTCAGCCCGGTTCTCACGAGATAGCGCTTGCACGTGATCGGGATCCAGCGGCTCGCTTGGGTGGTTGAATTCCTGCTCCATTAATACGCACTCATCGCGGCGACGGTATGCGGTCGGTACCGGTGCTAATTGGCGTTACCGGCCTGGCTCTGTTCCATTTCGAGCACCACTTGATTCATCGCCAGCAGGCTATCGGGATTGAGCGAAATACTCACGATTTCGTGTTCCACGAGCCAACGAGTGATCTCCGGATAATCCGAAGGCGCTTGGCCGCAAATGCCGACGTATTTGTTGTGCCGGCGACACGCTTCGATCGCCAGCTCCATGAGCTGCAATACCGCCGGATTACGCTCGTCGAAGCCGGTCACGATTCCGGAGTCCCGGTCGACCCCCAAGGTTAATTGCGTCAAATCATTTGAGCCGATCGAGAAGCCGTCGAAGTGCTCCAGGAACTGATCCGCCAGCAGAGCGTTGGCTGGAATCTCACACATCAAATATACCTTGAGCCCGTTCTTGCCCCGTTCGAGCCCATGTTTCTTCAGTTCCTCGATTACGCTTGCGCCCTCGGCGACGCTGCGTACGAACGGGATCATCAAGATCACGTTATCAAGTCCCATGGATTCGCGGACGTATTTCATCGCTTCGCACTCGAGCGCGAAACATGCCGAAAACTGCTCGGATGCGTAGCGGCTGGCACCGCGGAAACCGAGCATCGGGTTTTCTTCCTCGGGTTCGAATTGCGAACCACCGATCAATGAGGCGTATTCATTGGATTTGAAATCACTCATACGCACGATTACCGGGCGAGGATA
This sequence comes from uncultured Gammaproteobacteria bacterium, assembly GCA_963773585.1. GTDB lineage: Bacteria > Pseudomonadota > Gammaproteobacteria > JASBUN01 > JASBUN01 > CAVXJN01. The sequence continues at coordinate 246,424 of CAVZBR010000003.1, read as the reverse complement.
GAATGCCGCTGCAATGGTTCCGACGCCTTCCGCCAAACGTTGAACGTAGAACGTGCGCGGATCGTCGTATCCAGCGATGAGCTCGTCGATCTGCGCTTGGATATCGGGATCGAGCTTGTCATAGCCGAGCAAGGCCGACGGGTGAATGCGGATACTTGTGTTGATGATAAATTCCAGACGCGCCAGTCCGACGCCGTCGCTGGGAAGGCGCGAAACGTCGAATGCGATCTCGGGATTGCCGACGTTCAGCATCATTTTCGTGCGCGGATGCGAGAGCCGATCAAGCTCGATGCGGCTGGTCTCAAATTGCTGGATTCCGTCGTAGACGTAGCCGGTATCGCCCTCCGCGCAGGACACGGTGACTTCCTGGCCCAGCTGTATGACGTCGGTGGCGTTGCCGCATCCTACAACCGCCGGGATGCCCAGCTCCCGTGCGACGATGGCGGCGTGACAGGTGCGGCCGCCACGGTTGGTCACGATACCCGCTGCGGTTTTCATGACCGGTTCCCAGTCGGGATCGGTGATGTCGGTAACTAAAACTTCGCCCGGCTTGACGTCGTGCATGTGCTCGGCGTCCAGGATCACGCGCGCCTTGCCTGCGGCGATCTTCTTGCCGATGCTCTTGCCGACAGCGATGACTTTGCCGCGTGTTTTGAGTTCGAATGCCTCCTGATAGCGACGATCGGATGCCGATTGCACGGTTTCCGGTCGCGCCTGGACGATGAAAAGTTCCCCGGAAATGCCGTCTTTGGCCCATTCGATGTCCATCGGCATCGGACGCCCGCTGCGATCTGTGTAGTGGTTTTCAATCAGGACCGCATAACGCGCCAATTGCAGTGCATCGTCGTCGGTCAGTGCAAATGTTCGGCGTTCGAGGTCGTCGATCTCCACGTTCTTGGTGGGATGTTCCGCATTTGGGTCGTCGTCATAGATCATCTTCAAGGCTTTGGTGCCGAGCTGACGCTTGAGCACCGGCTTGAAGCCTTTGTCCAAAGTCGGCTTGAAAACGTAGAACTCGTCCGGATTCACGGTTCCCTGCACGACGTTTTCGCCCAAGCCGAATGCAGCGGTGATGAATACCACATCGGTAAAGCCCGTTTCCGTATCAAGGGTAAACATGACGCCGGAAGCGCCGACATCTGAGCGCACCATTTTCTGGACGCCGACCGACAAAGCCACATCGTGGTGGCTGAAGCCCTGGTGCGTGCGATAGGAGATCGCCCGATCTGTAAACAGTGAGGCGAACACGCGGCGGCAGGCAACCATGATGTTGTCGATGCCGCGGATATTGAGATACGTCTCCTGCTGGCCGGCGAACGAGGCGGTCGGCAAATCTTCCGCAGTCGCGGAGCTGCGCACCGCGACATCGGTTTCTGAACCATGCTCCTGCTCGAGCTCTGCGTATGCGGACCGAATTTCCTCGGCCAGGTCCGCAGGAATCTCAGCTTCCAATATCCAGCCGCGTACCGTTTTGCCGGTCCGCGCGAGGGCCTCCACGTCGTCCGCGATCAAGTCATTGAGTGCACCATCGATGCGCGCGCGCAGATTGTTGTGATCCAGAAAATGCCAATAGGCCTCTGCGGTGGTCGCGAAGCCATTGGGTACGCGCACGCCGCTGGAGGAGAGTGCGGAGTACATTTCGCCAAGCGAGGCGTTCTTGCCTCCCACCAGCGGAACGTCCTGATTCGTCAATTCGGCAAAGCGGCGGATGTATTTCATTGGGGAACCATGCAGTGTCCAGAGACAGCGAGAGATATGAACCACTTTCATATTACCATTGCCGGACGCAGAAGTTCAGGTTGCGACGTCCGGTCCCTGGCGTCCGATCCTTTCCCGCAATTGCGCCAGGGAAGTGGAGATTGCAGCCAGTTCCGCAAGCGCTTCGTTGGTGGAAACGCCTTGCAGCGCCGGGTCGGCTTGGTAGCGTTCCAGGTATACCCGCAGGGTCGCTCCCTCGGTTCCGGTGCCCGATAACCGGTACACGATGCGCGACCCGTCGTCGAACAATATTCGTATACCCTGATGCTCACTGACGGACCCGTCCACCGGATCCGTATACGCGAAATCGTCGGCGTGCCGGACGTGGTACCCCGACCATTGGCTGCCCTTCAGCCCCGGAAGCGCTTGACGCAGCGCATCCATCAGGTCGTTCGCCCGCCCCGTATCGATTGCTTCGTAATCGTGCCGGCTGTAATAATTGCGGCCGAATCGATGCCAGTGTTCGGTCACGATTTCGCCGACCGATTGCTCCCGTGCCGCCAAAAGGTCGAGCCAGAACAAGACTGCCCACAGCCCGTCCTTCTCGCGGATATGGGACGAGCCGGTGCCGAAACTTTCTTCGCCGCAAAGGGTGACCCTGCCAGCGTCCATCAGATTTCCGAAGAATTTCCAGCCGGTCGGCGTTTCGAAACAAGGAATCCCCAACGACTCGGCGACCCTGTCCGCAGCCTGGCTGGTCGGCATCGAGCGCGCGATGCCGGCCAGGCCATCGCGGTAACCAGGGATCAGCCTGGCATTCGCGGCCAGCACTGCCAAACTGTCGCTGGGGGTTACGAACAGCCCTCGGCCGAGGATCATGTTGCGGTCGCCGTCGCCATCGGATGCCGCGCCGAATTCGTATCGGCCCGACTGAAACAGCGCTTCGACGAGCTCATGTGCATGTACGAGATTCGGATCGGGGTGACCGCCACCGAAATCCTCCAGCGGTTCGCCATTGATCACCGTGCCCGGCGGAGCGCCCAGTCTGCGTTCCAGAATCTCGACGGCGTACGGCCCGGTCACGGCGTGCATGGCATCGAATCGCATCTGAAAGCGAGATGAACCGAGCAAAGCGCGGATGCGGTCGAAATCGAACAGATTCTCCATCAACGATGCGTAATCCGCGATCGGGTCGATGACTTCAATGGTCATGTTGCCCAGCCCCACGGAACCGAGACGATCGAGATCGATGTCGTCGCTTGCGGCAATGCGGTAGCGATCAAGCGCGCGAGTACGGGCGAAAATCGCTTCAGTGATCTTCTCCGGAGCGGGGCCCCCGTTTGCGGTATTGAATTTGATGCCGAAGTCACCATGCGGCCCGGCGGGGTTATGACTGGCGGAAAGAATGATGCCGCCAAACGCGCCGCGCTTGCGGATTACGGCGGAAGCGGCCGGTGTGGAAAGAATGCCGCCTTCCCCGATCAACAGCCGCTTTACGCCATTTGCCGCCGCCATTCGCACGATGATCTGGATCGCTTCGCGGTTGAAGAACCGGCCATCGCCGCCGACCACCAGGGGACTAACCAGGGGCGTGTCCGCTTGAGGTAGACAGACATCGAAGACGGCCTGGACGAAATTTTCCAGGTAATGCGGCGCGCGAAATACCGCAACGCGTTTGCGCAGGCCGGAAGTACCCGGCCGCTGGTCTTGAAAGGGTGTGGTATCGACTTCAATGATTTCCATGATATGTTCAGCCGCGGTTCGTAGTGCGCGTATCCAGGGTTTGAAATTTGCTGTGATATGATGAAGCCATGACCTTAGTAAAAAGCGAATTGCTCAAGCGCATCCTGAAGCGGCGCAGCTTTTCCGGTCTCATGGATCTATATGAGATCAATTATGGTTTGTTGAACCGATTGGTTCCGCATTTGCACACAATGGATGCGGCAGTGGTTTCACGTGTCCCGGAATCGCCGGATCTCCACCTGCTGGTCGAAGAGCGCTGCCCGTTCACGACAACCCTGCGCCTGACCTATTATTTCGTCTCACCCGAGGGGGCCCGGGTTGCCGATCCCGACCTCCAGATACGTCTCTATCACGACGCCGGTCAGGCCGAGGCGATGGCTTGCCGCCACCGCGGATTCATGCCCCTGCAATCGAATTCCGCAGCCCCGCTGACCGCCTTGGAATGTAAGTGGGATAGTAACCTGTTCCTGGAAAAGTGGCTGCGTTACTCACTTTCCCTCGGCCACAAGTTCGAGCCGGTCGGCGGCGATCTCCCCCCGCCCCAACGGGAAGCTACGCTGACCACCTCATGAGTGGGTCGGTTTTGGAACTAATTCTTCTTTTTGACCCTCCAATGTTGCGGGTGCATTTTCCCGCACTAAGCTAAAGCCTACTGCCGGGGACCGCGGCTCGCCGTGAAAACCAGCGCCCTATGTAGCTCCGAATTTAGTTGAATTTTCAGGAGCTTCCTGTAATTCCTCAGGGCTACTAGGTTAACAGTTTGACACAGTTTAATACTTGATTGAAATAGTCGGGTTATCCATACTGAACGCAGATGGATCTGGCGTTTTAATCTGACGGAGAGGAGGCGGTACCCATGAAACTGTCGACTAAAGCTCGTTATGCAGTTACCGCCATGATGGATCTGGCGCTGCATGAGAATTCAAACCCCGTTACCTTAGCGGATATTTCCCACTATCAGGGGATCTCGTTGTCGTATCTGGAGCAGCTTTTCGCCAAGCTTCGCAAACAAGGGCTGGTGCGCGGTGTTCGCGGACCGGGCGGTGGCTATCGATTGGCCCGCCCCGCGAGCGAGATCAGCGTTGCCGAGGTGATCACCGCAATCAACGAGGAAGACGAGCAAGTCTTCAAGGGGCCCGCAGCCGAAGAAGATCGTGGTGAACGCGGTTTGCTCGAAGAAATGTGGAGCGATCTTAGCGGTAAGATCTACAGCTTCCTCAACGACATGACCCTGGATCAGTTCGTACGGGCCAATGCCCGGGACCAGGTTCGTCACGACGATGGTAAAACTGACGGGGGCGGCCACCACGACCGTTCCGAAGCCGCCTGAATCGACTGCGAACACTGATTCCAAAAGTTGATCTCAATTTGCCCGGTACGTGACACCAGTTGAAGGTGTGCGCGGCCGGGTTTGATTTTGGCTCGAGGGTGACGCCAAGGACCAAGGGTCAAAACGCTAGCTGCGGCTTCGCTGATGCCGGTGGATCGTTCGAGCAATGACCTTCGTATCTCGTCTGGCGTGGTTGCACCTCCACCGACACAGGGCGGCGCTGGCGATTGCGGTCATCGTTTCCAGCGCCAGTCGCGCCGACGACGCTGCGGATATGCAGGCGCTGCTCGGCGCAAATACAACCCCCCACGGAGTTGTCTTTGAAGTTGCAGGCAAGGATGCCAACGGCCTTGCATGGGCCATGCCGCGTGTGCAGCGATATGTGAGCGCACTTCGTGAGCGTTTCCCGGCCTTGGAAATCGCGTTGGTTACTCACGGACGCGAACAATTCGCACTCGCCACCCAGCATCGCGCGGATCGTCCCGCATTGCATAATCAAGTCCAGCAGCTCGTGCGGGAACAGGACGTCCCCGTCCATGTGTGTCAGACCTATGCCGAGCGCAACGGCGTGAGTGCCGAGGAATTTCCTTCCTACGTGCAAGTGGCAGCGGCCGGCCCTGCGCAGGTCGAGGCGTATCGCGAACTGGGATATGCCGTCATTCGATTGCGCCCGTCGAAAGCCGACTAAAGGCGCGCGGCAACCACCGTTCTGATTTCCTCGTCGGTAAGTTCGATGGGATTGGTTTTCATGCTGCTGCCGCGACTGGCAGCGACGATACGGTCGACGTCTGAGGCCTGGACGCCATATACGTGCAGGCGTTCCAAGTGCATATGCGAAGTCCATTGGTCCAGCAGTTCGACTAGGGAATTGCGCGCAGTTTCGTCGTCCGCGTCCCGTTTCGCGAACAGGCGACCGACGTCGGCGTACTTACGCAGGGCGCCGTTGTGCGGGTCGCGCGCATGCATGGCGTCAATATTGATTCGACTTGCCGCGCCCACCAGCGTGCCGCACACCACGCCGTGAGGAATCGGGAAATATGCGCCGAGCGGCGATGCGAGACCATGTACCGATCCCAAACCTGTTTGCGCGAGGCAAATCCCCGAGAGCAGCGAAGCGTAGGCCATGTGCGTGTGCGCGTCGGGTACGTCGGCGCCGTGCTCGTACCAGATAAGCAGGTGGTCGCGCACTGCCGCGAGGCCAGACATTGCCAGCGCGTCGGTGATCGGATTGGATCGTAGTGACACATACGACTCCATGAGCTGGGTAAGCGCATCCATACCGTTGGCGGCGATTTGCGCCGGTGGGCAGGTTGCCAGCAGATCCGGATCGACCACCGCGTAAGCGGGTACCAATTGCTCGTCGCGGAAGGATTTTTTGAATCCCTCGAGCCCCTGACGGCTGAGCACGGCGTTTTTGGTGGCTTCGCTTCCTGTTCCGGCGGTTGTCGGGACCGCCAGAAACGGCAGGGGCGGCCCTCGGTAGGGCAGTTCCGGCCCTACGCCCTCGAGATGGTCCATGACGGAGTTGCCGCTGGGCAGAAGTCCTGCGACGGCTTTTGCCCCATCCAATACGCTGCCGCCGCCCAGGCCGATGACCGCGTCGAATGCCGCATCGCGGAATTCCGCAACGATGGCATCGATGCGTTCGGGCGAAGGTTCACCGCTAATACGAACGCGCTCCCAATCGATGCGTGAACGAGTGAGTCCCTCGAGCAACGATTCCCACTGCGGTGCCTGTTCGATTGCACTGCGGCCGGTCATCAGCAAAACTCGATTGCCGTATCGACCGGCAAGGTCCGGCAGTTTGGCGACCGTACCGCGGCCGAATTCGATTCTCGGTAGGCGCGCAATTGAAAACGGGTTCATCGTGAAGTGTCATTCAGCTCGGGAAACACACCGCGATGCAAAACGCCTTTGCGAGGCTCCGCCATCCAATCAGCAACGGTGTTGCGCCAATCTTTGTAATGAAGCGTTTGCTTGTGTGCGGCAGCATCCTCGGCGGTGCGATAGGCTTCGTATAGCACGAACCTCGTTGGATCGTCGTCCTGCTGCAGCACATCGAATCGAAAATTGCCGGGTTCATTGATCGACGCGAGGTGGTTTTCCCGCGTGGCGACGATGAAGGCGTCTATCCATTCCGGTTTCACGCGGACGTGGACAAGTGTGGTGTGCATCGATTTACTCCACGTTGCGCCGAAAGCGACATTGTAGCAAAGGTCCGCCGGATGCTTGATCCGCAGCCCGCGTGCACGTCGCGGCATCCTTTGGCGAAGGCGCAATGAATTAATGCGACTGATGCGGCGCTATCGGGACGTTGCGCCTGAACCGAAGACTGTCGATGCCGTAGCACCTTGCAGCCATCGAAACGCTGTCGGTGGGTCCTTGCTCTGGGCGAGAACGCCCACTCCATATTATCTCTAAGCCCGCCCTCACACGGCCGGTCCCACGCGGTATCCGGGATCACCCTGTATCACCCGTCTCCCGGCGGCAGGGGCAGGGCATTCAAATCAAAGCGTTCGAGAGCAGTCGCGGTGGCGGAATCCGCCGCCCTCCGGTGATCGCGGCGCCATACCGAACCAGGGGGCGAGGTGCAGGCCGGGCGCGTACGCTGGCGCGCTGTTTCACAGCCAATGGCCGCTAGCGCACAACCACATATTCCATCTCGGTTTTATCGGCGCGTATCGCCCACGCCCGACCGCGGGGCCGAAGTCGGACGCTGGCTCGTCGTAGTCGTCTGGCCTCAGGCGACCAGATCCGCAAGGAGCCGAACCCGATTGCAGCCTGGGACGACGAGTAAGCCGGCGGTGTGCTGTACGTCTGCGATCTCCGATGAAACTGCGTAAACATCAGGGAATCTCTGTGCGCAACCCGCGAGCCGAGCCGGTGGCGGTTCATTTGGAGAGCCGCAATGTACATCTGGGCTGGCGGGAAGCGAGCTAATGTATGAATACATCATGATATTCTGATATTATGCGGGGTTTTCTCCCGGCCCACAGGAACTGCGCATGGACCATGGAACCACACTGACCCAATTCATTATCGAAGAGCAGCGTCGCATCCCCGGCGCCACCGGCGACTTCACATCGCTGCTCAACGACATTACGACGGCCTGCAAGAAGATCGCGTGCGCAGTCAACCGTGGCGGTTTGATTGGCATTCTCGGCTCCGCTGACACCGAAAACGTCCAGGGCGAAACCCAAAAGAAACTCGACGTCATTTCCAACGAAGTGATGATCAACGCGCTCGAATGGACCGGCCATCTCGCAGGAATGGCGTCAGAGGAAATGGACGATCCTTTGCCGATACCCGCGGCGTATCCAAAGGGAAAGTATCTGATACTCTTCGATCCGCTCGATGGTTCGTCGAACATCGACATCAACGTGTCGGTCGGCACGATCTTTTCGATCTTGCGCGCGCCGGACGGTTGTGAGCAGTTGTCCGTGGACGATTTCCTGCAGCAGGGAACTGAGCAGGTCTGTGCAGGCTATGCGGTGTATGGTCCGGCGAGCATGTTTATCCTCACCACCGGGCATGGGGTGAACGGGTTTACGCTCGATCGCTCCATTGGTGAATTCATCCTCACTCATCCCGACATGAGAATTCCCGAGCAGACCTCCGAATTCGCGATCAACATGTCGAACCAGCGCTTCTGGGATTCGCCCGTTAAGCGCTATGTTGATGAATGCGTGCAGGGCAAGAATGGGCCGCGCGGTAAAGACTTCAACATGCGCTGGGTGGCTTCGATGGTGGCGGAAGTGCATCGCATACTGACGCGTGGCGGCGTCTTCATGTACCCGATCGATAGCAAGCTACGCAGCAAAGGTCAGGCTGGAAAGCTGCGCCTGATGTACGAAGCAAACCCGATGAGCTTTGTGATCGAGCAGGCCGGCGGGAGCAGCTCGACCGGACTCGAGCGAATCATGGAGATTGCGCCGAGCAATTTACATCAGCGTGTGCCGGTGATCTTGGGGTCGAAAAGCGAAGTAGCTCGCATCGAGTCCTATCATTTGGAAAGCCCGGTGCAAGAGAAAATCGCGTAGTTTGAAAGAACCTCGCGTGTGAGAAAAGCCCGGTATCCACCGGGCTTTTTTTATTTTCGGCTGTTAGCGTTTCAAGTTGTTACGCGTCTTGGCGAGCAATTGCTCGATGCAACGCAATGCCGATGGGTAAGCCGCCTCATTTGCGCGCAGATCGCGCAAGATGGCGCCAGTTCTCAACGACTCGCCCGACGATCCGTTACCAATCACGATGCAACGTTTCAATGTGTATTTGCGTCGTGAATTACATACACCTCAACTCATCGACAGCCCCTCGACGTCCATCCCTATGCCCCTACACTGGCGGCCAGCGTAATACGACGCAATTGAAGGAGGCGTTTCATGAAACGGAAAGCGATTATTGCCCTGGCCGCGGTTTCGGCTTTGAACGTAGGCGTTGCGGCTGCTGAAGACGTGGGTCCCAGTGCGGGAGATCATGAGATCACCTTGTCTGGAACCGGAACGAACGACAAGAATTTCGACAACGGTGCGTTCGGAATCTCCGGAAGTTGGGGCCAGTATCTGACCGATACCTGGTCATGGTCGATACGCCAAAACGTGTCCTATTCATCCGCCGCAGGCGACAACGCATGGAACGGTTCCACGCGCTTGGGCGTTGATTACAACTTCATGCCGGGCAACCGGCTGCGGCCCTTCGCAGGCGTCAATGTCGGCGCAATATACGGTGACAACGTCAACGATACGGGTATAGCCGGCCCCGAACTGGGGTTGAAGTACTACATCAAGCCGCAGACGTTTGTATTCTTGCAGACCGAGTATCAGTTCCAGTTCGAAGATGCCAACCAGATCGACAACCAGTTCGATAACGGGTCCTGGGCACATACGATTGGATTCGGTATCAATTATTGATCCCGGTCGATTGGGCGGACACCCCGGCCCTTGTATTGGGTCGGGGGTTTCGTGTTCTCGATTTGAACGCAGCAATTTGCCGCACGAGATCGCGAAGCCGGGCGTCTTCGCGTTCGGCGTAGCGCAGGTCCGCGTACAGCGTGCCGATACTCAGAATGCTGGCCGCTAACTGAGGCTCTAATCGGGCTGCGCGCGCGGTAAAGGCGATCGGTCCTTCGTAGGGGCGCTGATCGATCCCCGCTCGTGCCAATTTTCGAACAAAGACACGCCATGCCCTGGCGGCGGGATCCAACGCCGGGGGCCTGTGCCTGAATGCCATTGCGGCGGCCAAAAGTAGGAGGGCAGCGCTCACGGCGCCTGCTGCAATCAAAGCGATATCGAGCCACGCCAAGTGAGGAAGCCCCAAATCTCGCAGAATCGACCGTTGCCGCTGCGGACCGTACCCGAGCACCCATTGGTTCCAGCCGTTGTTTACGCTGTCCCAGAAAAGCCTAACTTGATGCGCCCAAGGAATACGCCCGCGATCGGTGCCTAACCAGCGCAGACTTTCGGGCAGCGCCGCATCGATACCAGCTTCGATACGCAGGGGGGAAACTGCGGCAGTCGGATCGATCCGGACCCATCCGCGTGGCGCGAGCCAGACTTCCGCCCAAGCGTGGGCGTCGGATTGGCGCACGATCCAGTATGAGCCGTTTGGATTGTATTCTCCGCCTTGGTATCCGGTTACTACTCGAGCGGGTACCCCCGCAGCCCGCATCAAAAACACGAACGCGCCGGCGTAGTGCTCGCAAAAGCCCTTCCGAGTATTGAACATGAATTCGTCCACTCGGTCCTCGCCGAGCAGGGGCGGTTGCAGCGTGTAGACGTAATTTTCAGAGCGGAACCGTCCAAGAGCTGCTGCGACGATCGTCTGCGCTCGGGCGTGCGTGGTGGCGAGTGCTTGACCGAGTGCGCGCGTCCGGGGATCGGATGAGGGTGGGAGCTGGAGGTTCTGGCGCCGCTGCGCCGCGGACAGCGTACCGCCGAGCCCCCTCCCGCGGCGTATCAGCGAACGCATCCAGTAGCGCTTGCGCTCATGAACAGCGCCTGCGGACACGAGTTCGTACGCTTCATTGATCAATGCGTTGGTTGGTTTCGAAACCGGCGCATCCAGGGCCAGCAGCCACGGATGCCCGGTCGGCTCGAGCGTAACCTGATAGCGCACGGTTCGTGAGCCGTTTGCAGACGGTGCGGTGGACTCGGCGTGCGACGCAGCCGACCAGCTTTCGCCGTCGTATCGGTCGAACACCGGGCCGCGCCAATACATGAATGATTTCGGAGGTGCCGGGTCCAGGAATTCAACCCGGAAGGCGACTGCATTGGATCGTATCAACCGACTTATGCTTCCGGGGCTCATGCTCGCGGAAAGCCCGGTGGCACCGCCGTGCGCATCTTCGGGCAGCCGCCATAGCGGTCCCGAGATACGCGGGAACAGCAAGAACAGCAAGACCGCAATCGGCACTGCTTGAAGCGCCAGCACCGTCGCAAGCCTTAGGTGGGCGGCGGGCTTGATGTGCCAACCAGGATCGCTCACTGCCGCCAGTGCGCTGGTCAGAAGAATGGTGACCAGGAACATGTACAAGGACATGAGCACCGTTTGGGAGTAGAGAAAGTTGGTGATCACCAGGAAGTAGCCGAGCAATACGAACAGCACCACATCCCGGCGCCGGTGCAACTCCAGCAGCTTCAATGCCAGCATCAGGATAATCGTGGCGACTCCGGCGTCGCGGCCGAGTAACGTGCCATAGCTGAGATAGATGCCTCCCAACCCGATAGTGACCAGCAGCATGCGCAGCACGACGCTGGGGGCGCGCCACTGGCGGCGGCTGGCATGATATCGCCACACACCTACGATCACCGCCACCAATAAAATCCACGATGGAAGATGCGCAACGTGGGGAACTACTGCCGTTGCCTGGGCGACCAGCGTCCATAGAACTTTGTTCGCCGGGAAATGTTCGCTGGCAGATCTGTTTTTGGAGCGCATCAAGAGCCCGGCTCCCGGAACGTCTGCGGAAACTGAAACCGGGACAACGATTCGAGGCACCGGTGTTTGTGTTGGTCGCCGTTTCCGAGCGCAATGCATACTCCCGGAAGACGCAATCCGTAGCGGTGTCCTGCGACGTGACTGTCCAGTACCCAACGACACAACCGGGACAACCGTGCTTCCGGCGCCATATCCGGGATCTGATCCCAGTCAAGCCATCCTTCGCCGCCCGAGTCGCCTTCGAACTGCTTGGTGTATGGCTGGAGGTCCGCAGACGCACATTTCCAGGCCAGATGGCGCGGCGAGTCACCCGGCTGGTAGAGGCGCAGGCCGCGGAAGTCTTCGCGACCGGCTCTCCCGCGGTGAGAGGTACTGGAGTCAGCCGCGCTAATGGGCACCGGCGGTACTGGCCCTGGCTCCGGGTGCGGATATACGAGGCAACTGCTGTTCGGTGTCAGCCAAGCCCAAGCGCGGAACAGGCCCAATGGGTATTCAGTAAAAATCGTGCAGCGACCGGGGGTCAAAACTCCGCGCTCAGGCGCGGGTACACGGAGGACAGCAGTGCGGCGCTGTCCCGATTCGGCCGGGACCCCAATCAACACAGCCGGCTGGCGGCCGATGCGGACGCCCACGGCTTGGCGCGCCGGGAACTTCGGCGTCGTGAAATGCAGGGGGAATTGTGCTGTCCCGCCCGCAAACACCGGCTGTGCGTGTCCGCTGCGCACTTGCAGACCACTGAGATTGCGATGCGTGTGCAGTATGGTTACCAATGCCAAACCAATCAGCAGAAACGTGAAGGCAAAGCCAAGGTTATTGTCGTAATTGATAGAGCCGATCAGCATGAGCGCGACGATGATGCCGTACATCAAGCCGAACCGGGTGGGAAGTATGTAGATACGCCGAGGGTTCAATTGCACCTGCCCAGATGCGGGGGTGTCGTAGCGGCGATGAAAGCGGGCGGTGAGTTGTTTGATCACAACGCTAGGGTATGGCTACTGCGTGGAGCAATTCGGTCGCTGGATCGAAGCTATCGATATCGGAGTCGCCGATATGCGCTTGCAGTCGGTGCCGGACGACCGGGCCGAGCACGGCCTGTAAATCTTCCGGTAACACGTGTCGGCGCCCGTCGATCAAAGCCCAGGCTTGAGCACTGCGCAGAAGCGCCAAACCGGCCCGCGGCGAAAGCCCCAGTGCGAACCTCGCATCGGTGCGCGTGTGTTCCACCAGAGCCTGCAGGTAATCCAGTAGCGCTTCCGAGACGTGGATTTGTGCGGTTTCCAAGCGCAGCGCAAACAATGCATCCAGCTCAATGCACGGTTCGAGCCGTTCGAGCATGGTCCTGCGATCGGCGCCGAGCAGCACCAGCCGTTCGCTTTGCCGATCCGGGTAGCCCAACTCGATCCGCATCAAAAATCTGTCCAACTGCGATTCCGGCAGCGGAAAAGTGCCGACGTGGTGGGCAGGGTTCTGAGTGGCAATCACAAAAAACGGTTCGGGAAGCTTACGTGTCTGTCCATCCGTAGTGACCTGACGCTCTTCCATCGCCTCGAGCAAGGCGCTCTGGGTCTTCGGTGTGGCGCGATTGATTTCGTCGGCCAACAATACTTGAGTGAAGATCGGCCCGGGTTGAAAACGGAAATTCCCGGTGTCCCGTTCGTAGATGGATGCGCCGAGGATGTCCGCGGGCAGCAGATCGCTGGTGAACTGGACGCGTTTGAATTGCAGACCGAGCAAATTTGCGAGCAGATGGGACAGTATTGTTTTGCCAACGCCCGGCAGGTCCTCGATGAGCAAGTGACCACCGGCGAGCACGCACGCCAGCGCCAGCCGTAGCTGCGTTTCTTTGCCCACGATCACTTCGCCGCCGCGCCGGACGATCACCTCGATCTTCGGATGCATAGGTTACCTGGAGTTGTATAAGCCTTTAAGCGTTCGCCGGTCGCTGCGGGGCAGAGTGGGACGGCAGTGTCGCGCGGCCTAACCATCAGTGTCGGCGCGTGTGCTATGAACTGAAGACAGCCCGGAGTCTCCAAGCATAGGGTAGTGCGAGAGGCCGCCGAAGCCGCAAACAGCGTCTATGCCTCTGAAACCGTCTTCGTGCTGCAGCGAAGCCGACGCGAACCGCGACGTCGGGGCCGGGCTCGGTTCTCCTTGGCGCCTTGCGGCAGGAAGTCGGTGTCCGCTGGGGGCAATCACAAGGTGATTAACCTTACTAACAAAGTGGTGCCAGAGGTGAAAATAGGTTTTTTAACGCACGCAGCGTGCCGACAACACGAAATGGGCGGTGGACACCCCGAGTCGCCTGCCCGGCTCAGCGCCATTGAGCATCAGATCGGCGAGGCGGGCATCGAATCGCTGCTCCGGCGCTACCAGGCGCCGCGGGTTACCCGCGAACAGTTGCAGCGGGTTCATGGAGCGGACTACATCGAAGCGCTCTTCCGGACGGCTCCGCCGCCGGGGCGCTATCTTCAGGTCGACCCGGATACCGTAATGAACGCCTATACCCTTGAGGCCGCACAGCGCGCTGCGGGTGCCGGCGCGCAGGGGGTCGATCTGGTTCTTTCCGGACAGGAAAAAGCAGTGTTCTGTAGTGTCCGGCCGCCCGGACACCACGCGACGCGCAATGATGCGATGGGATTCTGTTTTTTCAATAACATCGCCGTGGCTGCCGCCCAGGCGATGGCAGTCCACGGCCTGGCGCGCGTCGCCATTCTCGATTTCGATGTTCACCACGGCAATGGCACCCAAGATGTATTCGAACACGACGACCGGGTACTGCTCTGCTCCACCTTCCAGCATCCTTACTATCCCCACGTCGGCACCGAGCCAGCCGCCGACCACATCGTCAACGCCCCCCTCGCGGCAGGAACCGGAAGTCAGGAGTTTCGACGGGTCGTCTCCGACATCTGGTTGCCCGCGGTCGAACGGTTCCAACCACAGCTCGTATTGGTGTCGGCCGGTTTTGATGCCCATACCGAAGACGAACTGGCGCAATTGATGCTCACCGACAGCGACTACGCGTGGGTGACCACGGAAATCAAGACGCTCGCAGCTCGACATGCCAAGGGCCGCATCGTATCGATGTTGGAAGGTGGGTATTCACTCGCTGCGCTCGGGCGCAGCGTCGTTGCACATCTGCGCGCGTTGGCCGAGTAGGTCGCAAGCTCTTAAGTACCGATGCCTGCGTTTTGTGACTTGCGTCATATATCGACGCAGTCGCGTCAAGATCCCGCGAGACCGTCCGCTAACCAGAAAGCGAGAAACCGCTATGCAGACAGAAGATGTGGGAAATTTCTCCGATATGTGAGTTCCTTCACGCCCGCATTGGCGCGCTTCCCGTTATAACTGTCACAAACCCCAATCGCCCCGCGGGACAAAATGGTCATGAACGATTCCACGCGCGCTGAAAAGATCGTCAGCATGAGCAAATTCGCCGGCAAGCTCGACAGCCGCGCGAGCGCTGTTATGCGGACGCTGCAAGAAGCAATGGCCGGTCGCTTGCGCAAATTGACCGGCGAAATGCTTGATCGTGCCGATGACACGCTGTTCGAGCTATCCAATAAGGCCGAAAGCAACTCCAGCCAACAACTGTACTTCGACGCGATGCGCAGCGTGAGACTGCAACGCGACTGCCTGGAGTCAGGGTATGCGCAAGCAATCGGAGAAACGTTCGAGCGCTTTGCTGCGGGCAAACCACTGGGCAAGGGAGATACCGATCAGCTTGCGGACGAATTGAGCCTCACATTGGTCGAAGAAGATGACATGGAAGAGCAGGTCGCACTGCGAAACATGTCAGCCAAAGCGGAGCGTGACTGTTACCATGAGCTGTTCGAGTTGACGGTTCGACTTGCTTCGCTGACGCGTCGCAACGATCTTGACGAAACCGCGCATCCGTTTTATCCAGGCATGATCGCGCGCGCATTCGCGGACGCCGTCGCGCCGATTGGCATGGATATCAAAGTCCGGCTGATCCTTTACAAACTGTTCGAAACAAACGTCTTGAGTCAATCGCGCGAGCTTTTGAAAGACGCGAATCGTACATTGGTGCGGGAGGGCGTGTTGCCCAAGATCCGCCATCGAGTGCGTAAGCAGGGCACGACTTCCAGTACCGGTTTCGGCGCTCCGCACCCAGGTGGGTACGGCAACGTGCCCGGCCCCGGAGCCGATTTTTTCAACGATCAAGCGGTATCCGTGCCGCCGGGTGCTGGCGCTTACGGGCACGGGGTAGGGGCACCGGTCGGCGGTTTTGCCGGCTTCGTACCGCAAGCTTCCAATTTTGTCGGTGCCTTGTCGGCCATCCAAAACTACGTCGTCGAGCACGGCTACCCGGCTGATCTCTCTCCGGCACAGGTGGGTACCCAGCTCGTACAGTTGTCGCGCCAGATCGGCGGGAAGGACGAAAGCAGTTCCAATTACGAACGCACCATCGGCATGGTGTCCATGGTCTTCGATTACATCCTTGACGATGCCGATGTTCCGGACCGAGTGAAAGCGCTGATCGCCAGACTGCAGATTCCGGTGCTCAAGGTCGCCTTGCTCGATCCCGACTTCTTCAGCCGTCGGCGTCATCCTGCCAGGGTGTTGCTGAACGAGATGGCGACCGCGTCGATCGGTTTTGATCTCGAGCGCGACCGCGACGGTGAATCATTGCTCACCACAATGGAAGGAATCGTTGAGCGCGTACTGAGCGAGTTCGATGACGACCCTGGGCTATTCGAGGCGTTGCTGGTCGAATTCCGTGATTGGCGAGAGCGAGACCAGGAGCGGTCACGGGTATTCGAAGATCGGGCCCGTAAGACCACAGAAGGGAGAGAGCGGGTTGAATTCGCGAAACGCCGGACCGAAGCGTGGATCGAAATGTGGGCCGGACGCGACAACGTTCCGCCTTTCATTGCTGAATTTCTGCGCAGCACGTGGAAAAACACATTGTTGATCACCATGCATCGGCATGGCGAGGAAAGCAGGCAATGGGCTCAGCGCATCAAGACAGTCAACAATCTGCTATGGAGCATCACTCCAAAGAAAACCGCAAAGGGCGGCCGGCTCTTGGTGGAAATGATCCCCAGCATATTGGAGGAGATTCGGGAAGGTATGGAACTCAGTTCCGCGCATCCCGAATTGATCGAGTCGTTTTTCAGCTCTCTCGCGGCATTGCATGCGAAGACGGTGAACGGCGGCGTGGAGCGGGAAATCGGCGACCCGGCGGACAGTGTGATCGATGCCGAGTCAGCCCATGGCGAGGTCCGTGGCGACACGGGCAAAGCCAAGGAAGCCAGCGCGCTCTATGAGCAGGACATTGCGCAACTTGTCGACGGCGACATGGAAGAGATTGTATTGGAGTCCCCGGAAACCGAGCCAGAACCCGCCCCGCAGGCGCGGGATGAGTTTCTGGAGCAGGCCGATGCCCTGAGATGCGGAAGTTGGGTTCAATTCACCGACGAAAGCGGGGAGTCCGTGCGTGTAAAATTTTCCTGGCGCTCCCCCCTGACCGGTTGCTGTCTGTTCGTGGATCGCAAAGGGATTAAAATTGCCGATAAAACGCCGTCAGGACTGGCGGCGGATCTTCGCAGCGGCCGTGCTGTAGTGCTGGATGAGGTGCCGTTGCTGGATCGGGCCATCAATGCATTGATGGACCGTAACGAAGCAATGTAAGAACCTGCCGCGAAGCGGTGTACCCTTTACTTTCAGGAGTTCTTTGCGCAAGGCATAAACGAAGCGACGGCATGCTCCAGCTCGTCTTCGATCTGCTTGGATAATTCATCCATTACGCTGCGGTCCAGATCGGCTATCTGCCAGACGATGGGATCGACTTCGGAGTCGGCTGCGGAGCCGCCCGCCATAAAGCTCGCCCGTTCCATGCGATTTGCGGTGACGCTGCCGATGTGTACCAAAGCCGCTTCGATCCGGCTGTCCGTCGCGTTTTCAGGTTCGTGATGGTAGCGCACCGCCGATAGCAAGGACGGCGGCAGATTCCACAGCTCCAGCAGTGCGCCGCCGACTTCGGCGTGATCGAACCCAAACATTTCCTGTTCGACGCGTGCCAAAACCTCCTCGTCGCCCGCGGAGGCCAACAGAACGGCGGTGACCTTGCTGGGAAATTTGTAATACAAGATCAAGCTTCCCACATCGTGCAGCAGGCCCGCCACATACAAGCGCTCCGCGCGTAGAACGCCGCAGCGCTTGGCGAGCTTGCGTGCTACAAGGCCGGTGCCAATGGAATGGCGCCAAAAGTCTTCCGGTTTTGCCAGATCGCTCGGTATATTGGCGAATACCTTGGCTGCGGACACTGCGGTGGCCAGGGCGAAAAGATCGTTCGTTCCGAGGATCGTGACGGCCCGCGAAATAGTGTCGATCCTGGAAGGGAAATTGTAGAACGGGCTGTTGACCACTTTGAGAATGCGCGCCGCAAGCGCGGTATCCCTCGCCGTGATTTCGGCTACGTCCGATGCGGACGAATGCGGGTCATTGACAACCTCGTTGAGCCGAACCCACACCTCAGGCGGCGAAACCAGCGCGGCTACGTCTTCGATGAAGTGGTTGAGCTCGCCGTGCATCTCGTTATTCTCTGTGATGTCTTTGTGTAAGGATACCAAAAATTCCGCGCGGATCAACAGACTAGCACTTTCGTTCGCCTGCATTACATGGCGGTGAATGCCGCGGCGATTTGAAAAAACGGTGCCGCTATGTTTGAATGTAATGCCCTTGTGCAATCGACGTGGCACGCGCACCCAGGAATAGCCATGAGATTGGCCTGGAAAGCGCATGGTAGAGCGCACAAGGTGCCCACGCCGTTGATGAATACCATACCGGTGCTCGGTCCGCCTGGTGCAATTGCAACCAAACGGCGAACGCTACGCGTCGTCCATCACCGCTACCTTTGCCGGTAGCGCCCCGCCAGTTCAAGAATGGCGATTCGGTCGGACCAGATGGGCCGCCAGCACAGTACTGAAAGCTGATCGACAAACGCAGATCGTCGAAGCAGTCGACGAGCAACCTACACAGCGGCGCTGTGCCGACCGAACGGCATGGCTTTAATCGCGTGATTTACGTCAATGCAGTGCCGTTCGGTCGGCACGTTGTCCCGGATGAACGGGACGCTGAACATGAGGAGAGCCCATGACGAACAAGAGCTTGTTTACTTCCGAGTCGGTATCCGAAGGTCATCCGGATAAAGTCGCAGACCAGATCTCCGATTCCATTCTCGATGCAATCCTGACTCAGGATCCAAAGGCTCGTGTTGCCTGCGAAACGATGATCAACACCGGCATGATCGTGCTGTCTGGCGAAATCACGACCTCTGCCCAGGTCGATTACGCTGAGTGTGCGCGCAACACAGTCAAGGAGATCGGCTACAACAGCTCGCAGATGGGCTTCGATTGGGAAACCTGCGCAGTTCTGGCTTCCATTGATAAACAGTCCCCGGATATCGCGATGGGCGTGGATGAGGGCGATGAGAAAGAGCAGGGCGCAGGTGACCAAGGTCTGATGTTCGGTTATGCCAGCAATGAGACCGACGTTCTGATGCCGGCGCCCATAACGTACGCTCATCGCCTCGTTGCGCGCCAAGCACACGTTCGCAAGAATGGTTCGCTGCCTTGGCTGCGTCCCGACGCCAAGAGCCAGGTGACATTCGCGTATGACGGCAACAAGCCGATCGGCATCGATGCCGTCGTACTTTCGACGCAGCATTCGCCGGACGTCGACCTGAAGACATTGCAGGAAGCGGTGATGGACGAAGTCATCAAGCCGGTCCTGCCTGCTGAGTGGATCAGCAAGGACACCAAGTTCCACATCAACCCCACGGGCCGTTTCGTCATCGGTGGCCCTGTTGGTGACTGCGGGCTCACGGGGCGCAAGATCATTGTCGATACCTACGGCGGCATGGGCCGTCACGGCGGCGGTGCGTTCTCCGGCAAAGACCCTTCCAAGGTCGACCGTTCCGCTGCCTACGCGGCGCGTTATGTGGCCAAGAATATTGTCGCGGCCGGACTGGCGGAACGCTGCGAAGTGCAGGTGTCCTACGCGATCGGTGTCGCCGAGCCCACGTCCATCCGCGTGGAGACTTTCGGCACCGGCAGCGTCAGCGAAGACCGCCTGGTCGAGTTGGTGCGCGAGCATTTTGATCTGCGCCCCCGCGGCATGGTGCAAATGTTGGATCTGTTGCGCCCGATCTACCGCCAGACCGCGGCATATGGCCACTTTGGCCGCACTGAAGACGAAATCAGCTGGGAGCGCACCGATAAGGCAGATGCGCTTCGCGATGCCGCCGGATTGCGCGCCGCGAGTTGAACATACTATCCAGCATGCAAATTTAAAGGAGCTTTATAAATATGAGTAGCACACAGCCTGTAAAGAATCTGACTCCCGACTACAAAGTCGCCGACAGTTCCCTGGCCGATTGGGGCCGCAAAGAAGTCGAGATCGCCGAGAGCGAGATGCCCGGCCTGATGGCGTTGCGCGAGGAGTACAAGGGCAAGGCGCCGTTGAAGGGCGCGCGCATTGCCGGCTGCCTGCACATGACCATCCAGACCGCGGTGTTGATCGAGACCCTGATCGACCTGGGTGCCGAAGTCCGCTGGAGCTCGTGCAACATCTTCTCCACCCAGGACCAGGCGGCTTCCGCCATGGCTGCGGCAGGAGTGCCGGTGTTCGCCTGGAAGGGCGAGACCGAAGAGGAGTTCTGGTGGTGCATCGAGCAGACCATTTTCGGGCCCGACGACTGGCGCCCGAACATGATTCTCGACGATGGCGGGGATTTGACCCTGCTGATGCACGAGAAGTACCCGGATCTGTTGAAAGAGGTCAAGGGGCTTTCCGAGGAGACCACCACCGGCGTACACCGTCTCTACGACATGATGAAGAAGGGCACGCTTGCCTGCCCGGCCTTCAACGTCAACGACTCGGTGACCAAGTCGAAGTTCGACAACCTGTATGGCTGCCGGGAGTCTTTGATCGACGGCATCAAGCGTGCCACCGATGTCATGATCGCCGGCAAGATCACGGTGGTGTGCGGCTATGGCGATGTGGGTAAAGGCTGTGCGCAAGCGTTCCGGGGCATGGGCGCCACGGTCTGGGTGACCGAGATCGATCCGATCTGCGCCCTGCAGGCGGCGATGGAAGGCTACCGGGTGGTGAACATGGACCAGGCGGCGGCGCTGGGCGATATCTTCGTCACCACCACCGGCAACATCGATGTGATCACCCATGCCCACATGCAGGCGATGAAGAACGAAGCCATTGTCTGCAACATCGGCCACTTCGACTCCGAGATCGACATTGCGGGGCTGCGCAAGTACGAGTGGCAGAACATCAAGCCCCAGGTCGACCACGTGGTGTTTCCCGACGGCAAGAAGATCATCGTGCTGGCCGAAGGCCGGTTGGTGAACCTAGGCTGCGCCACGGGACATCCGAGCTTCGTGATGTCGGCCTCATTCACCAACCAGGTGATGGCCCAGATCGAGCTGTGGAACCATTCGGACAAATACGAGAAGAAGGTCTACGTGCTGCCCAAGCACCTCGATGAGCAGGTGGCCCGATTGCACCTGACCAAGATCGGTGCCGATCTGACACCGCTGACCCCGGCCCAGGCCGAATACCTGGGACTGGACGTCGACGGACCCTATAAGCCTGAGCATTACCGCTACTAATAAAAAACGGGACGTCCCGGCGGCGAACGCGCCGCCGGGACGCATCCGGCCTAAGCGCTCGAGCCGTGAAATACGTCTCGGCTGTCCGTACCGCGGACTTCTCCGAGCCGTTGCTACACCAAGCTATACTCAACATCGCAATACATTCCAGGCACTTCGTCCAGACCCGGCAAGCTCCAGGCAAGTCTGCGCGAGCGAGACGGACGCGATCTGGCGCGAGGTGACGGCCGAGGATGCTGGCCAAAACCACAACCAAAGGGACGAACGCACGTGAAATCCCAAAACCAATATCACAGAACGTTTTCTTTCGAACTGTTCCCGCCAAAGAGCCCCGATGCCGCTGAGAAGCTGAATGCGGTGCGAGACAAGCTAGGCGCGCTCAATCCGTTGTATTTTTCGGTGACCTTCGGAGCCGGCGGCAGTACGCAACAGGGCACGTACGATACCGTGGTCGGGATCAAGCAGGCAGGATATGACGCCGCGGCACACTTGTCGTGCATCGGCTCGACCCGCAAAAGCGTTTCCGATCTGCTGGACAGCTACCGCGAAGCCGGCATCAGGCGGATCGTGGCGTTGCGCGGAGACATGCCGTCGGGAATGCGCGGACCGGCGGAATTGCGGTACGCAAATGAATTGGTAGCTTATATCCGCGAGACCACCGGCGACTATTTCCACCTGGAAGTAGCCGCGTACCCCGAGGTACATCCGCAGGCGAAGAGCGCGGAGGATGACCTGAACAACTTCAAGCGGAAGGTGGAAGCCGGGGCGGACGGGGCGATCACCCAATACTTTTTCAACGCCGACGCCTATTATCGGTTCGTCGATGACTGTGAAGCGCGCGGTATAACGCTCCCCATCGTTCCTGGGGTCATGCCGATTACCAACTATAGCCAATTGGCACGCTTTTCGAGCATGTGCGGGGCGGAGATTCCTCGATGGATCGCAAAGCGCCTGGAGGGGTTTCGCGACGACCGTGAATCGATTCGTGCATTCGGCGAAGACGTGGTAACCGACCTGTGCGAACGTCTTTTGTCCGCCGGTGCACCTGGTCTGCACTTCTATACGATGAACCAATCAAAGGCCACGCTGGCGCTGTGGCACAACCTGAACCTGTCGGAGATCAATCGCAGCGACGAGGTTCGCGCCGCACAAGCCCAGTAGTGCAAAAGTAGTGCAAAGCCGGCGCAATAAAAAAAGCCTTCGGTCCGATGGATCGAAGGCTTTTTTGTGCGCAGCCTCAGCGTTCGCTTCTCGTGTTGGCTGGCCGACGGAGGAGAATCGTCCCTGCGGCTTCAAGGTTTGCGGAAATGAAAGATACCCCAGGCGAGGTGCCCGTCCTTGCCGCCCTTGACCCAGTGCGCGAGACCTTTTTTCATCCGGGCGATGTAGCCTTTGCTCACAACTTTGGAAAGATCCGCTTCGCGTTGCTCGGTCTCCCGTAGCACGCGCCCATAATGATTGACCAATTGTTCACGGTGATCTTCGTAACCGAGGTCTTCCAGGCCGAGGGATTCGAGCTCACTCTTGTAAAACGCGGGGGACCCCAGTGTCTGCAGATGAATGCGATCCAAAATCGGCTGGAGCACACCATCCGGACAGTCGTCCGCTTGCATGGGATCCGTGAATACGAATTCGCCGCCGGGTTTGAGCACCCGTGCGACCTCGCGCAGGACCTGCGGGCGATCGCCGCTGTGTAGAATCGCGTCTTGCGACCATACTGCGTCGAAGCTTGCATCAG
The DNA here is from genome assembly GCA_963773585.1 of uncultured Gammaproteobacteria bacterium. Taxonomy (GTDB): domain Bacteria; phylum Pseudomonadota; class Gammaproteobacteria; order JASBUN01; family JASBUN01; genus CAVXJN01. The sequence goes on along the minus strand of CAVZBR010000003.1, from coordinate 223,335 downwards.
GATATGGCAGCGATTCAAAGCTGCCGTCGACCACGTCGATCAAGTGATCCAGGCCCTGGACCCGATTCATTTCCCGATCACGCTCGTTTTCCACCGAACTCAGATTAAGCGCCACCACTTGGCAGCCATAGGTTTTAGCCAAGTATCGTGCCGCGCCACCATAACCGGCGCCGATATCGAGTACGCGGCTGTTTTCGTTCAGGTTGGAAAGGCGCGCGGCCAAGCGTTCCACGGTGCGTCGGCTGGCGTCGGATATAGGCTCCACGTCGGATTGATACAGCCCGACATGTATGTCTTCGCCACCCCAGATCGTGTAGTAGAAATTGTCGGCGTCATCGCTGTCGTAATAATCGCGAGCCGTGTTTACCGCACTGGAATAATCGCTGCTCATTTGGAGTCGCCCTCGGCTTCGTCGGTCTCATAGAGCTTTTCAGCCACATGGACAAAGAAATCGGGCTCGGTTTCTTTGTAAGTTTCCTTGAAGTCTCCGTAGGTCTCAATGTGTTGGAATCCCACTTCCTGCATCAGCCGGCGGGTGTAGTCCTTGCGGAGAGGAAACATGTTCAGATGGAATTCAGAGCCATCCGGAAACGCGTACTTGAAACGTGCCAGGCCATCGTCGACGTGCTCCGGTTCCGCACTGACATTGTCGCCGCAATAATAATATTTGTGTTTCGAGCTGAATCCGTGGTCAAGAATGGAATCGTAATTGCGTTGATCGAGCAATAATATGCCGTCGTGCCGCAGTGCTGCGTAGAATTCCGCCAGCGTCTTCCGCCGATCGTGTTCCGAAAACAGATGCGTAAACGAGTTTCCGAGGCAGATCACGGCGTCAAACACCCCATGCACATCGCGGTTGAGCCAGCGCCAATCCGCCTGGACCGTGCGCAGAATATGTCCGCGCTTGCGGCCGTTCTCGAATGCTTTGACGAGCATCTCGGGGCTGCCGTCGGCGCTGACCACATCGAATCCCGCTTCGATAAGGCGCACCGAGTGAAAGCCTGTGCCCGTGGCGACGTCCAGAATCCGCTTTACACCGCGCTCCTTGAGAATGTCGATAAAGAAGGTGCCCTCGCTTTCCGCGCGAGAGTCCCAGTCGATCAGTTCGTCCCATTTGTCCACGAAGGACTCGACGTATTCATGCTGATAATGATCGGTTTCACGCATTTTTACGGGATCCGAACCAAAAGATTGCTGAAGCGTGGCATCTGATGCAGTGGACATAGTGACTCCCTGAGCTGTTGTATGTGGTTCGCGGAAATGCCGGAACCCGGTTTCGATCTGCTGGTGAGCGGATCGGACGAAAGTTCAGTAGCGCAGATTCAAGCAATCGCGCGAGCGGAAAGCGCAATGTTCCCCAACTCTGCGTTCGGGACGGGCTCCGCGCGAAAATCCGTGTACGTACTTTGATCGCGACGTGAATCGTTGGCCCGGCAGTGTACATCCAGGCGCTGCACCATCGACCGCAATAGCGCTGACAATGGCTGAGGTTTCGCGATCTGTATTCGTATTTCGGTTGACGACTGCGATGCGATGAAGAGATCACAGCCTTGATCGGGCGGCGTGAGCCCCCTCCGACTTACAGCGGTAGTGAGCCGGCCTTGAATCGTGTTCTTCTCGCGTGGAAAATTTGTTTCCACGACGAAATTAGCAAATTGGAGTGCGTAGTATACCGGATTTCGGCGTCCAGCCCAAATCGGCCTAGATCAGCCTCGTAGCGCTGTTTGCGGCTATTTGCTCGCGCGGCCTGCGGGTGCGCGCTGGTAGCGCTGAGACGCGCACACCGACGAACCCGATGTGCCGGCGAGCGGGTAACTTCTGGTTCCCCATTGTTTTATGCACGAGACATTCGCACGAGACACGATTTCGACGCGCAGTCGGCGCGTCAGATGGCTGACGGTCATCAGCAGGAAAATACTTTCGCGTGCTGAGGTCGGGCAGGATTTGCACAGTGTGCGCGACCGCCGGTGACCGTACCGGCGACCAGGCTGGCGTGCGGCAACCGTTGGCGAGGCTTTGACGATCCTACTTCAGATGAAAGCTGACCATGACGTCGCCAGGGCCAGGTTTGTCCCGCTCGGGGAGGGGAAAGATTTCCAACTCGCCTTTTGCATTGACACGAAGAATCGGGACTGCGCCATCAGCGGCGTCGCGCTGATAGGCCTCGTAGTCGTACTGTTCGGTAAGCTTTGTGGTACGAAAGTGCGAGCCGTGATAATGGGCCTTTGTGAACTCTTCGTACGTCGTCCGTTCGTCGAATGCGAAGTTGCCTCGCGCCCCGGGGGCGAGTGCCTCACTGTCGTCCTCGTCATCGCTCGTGGCCGCAAGCTGGTATACACGGTTGCGGCCGAACAACGGTGCAAAGCGGCCGCACACCAGGGCGTTGTAAGAATTGTTCGCGGTCATCGCGAGCAAATGACTCAGCTCGTGCAACTCCAGTGTTTCCTCTGCACGTTCCGAAAGCACCTGGCCGTGGTGTATGCGTACGCCGGACATACGCGCGCTGCGCAAGTGATGCCAGGATACATCACTGATGACCACGGGCACGTCGAGCTCTTGCAGCGTCGATGCCAGTTCCACCGACCACGGGGTCGCACCGACGACCAGAAGCCCGTGCGGATTGCCTGCGCCAAGGCGCAAATACTGCGCGAGTTTGCGAATGCTGAGACCGTGTAATGCGACGGTCGCGATCACCAAGCCGAACACCAACGGAAGCAATTGATCGGCGCCCGTGAAGTTCTGGCGCATGAGTGGTGGGCCGAACACGCCGGCCATGGCCGCGGCGACGATGCCGCGCGGAGCGATCCAACCTACGAAGGCGCGTTCACGCAGTTCCATGTGCGTGCCGATCGTTGCCAGGTACACGGCGACCGGGCGTACCAAAAAGACGATCACGCCGATCAGCGCGGCGCTGCGCCAGTTGAGCCGGCTCAACAGATCGAGGGGCAGGTCCGCTGTCAGCAGAATGAAAATGGCCGAAAGCAAAAGGACGCTGACGTATTCGGTGAATCGGCGCAGCTCGTCGATATCGGCCAGCTTCAGGTTGGCGAACACCACGCCCATGATGGTTACGGTCAATAAACCCGCTCCAGCTTGAATCTGGTCGGAAAGGCCGTACACGGCCAGCACCAGAACCAACATCGCGGGCGATTTGAGGAACTCGGGGATACGGCCGTTGCGAAACGTCCAACCCATGATGTAGGCCGTCCCTGCGCCGATGGCCGATGCGCTGGCGAAAGCGAGTCCCATTCGGGCCAACGCGGGCCAAAACTCAGGCGACGCGGCTGTGACTGCATAATATTCGAACACCAGAACGGTCAACAGAGCCCCGACCGGGTCGTTGATGATGCCTTCCCATTTCAGCAAAGAAGCCGTATGGCGTCTCAGGCGCGCGTGTCGCAGCAGGGGCGCAATCACGGTCGGACCCGTTACCACGGCGATCGCGCCGAACAACATGGATACCGGCGGCGACAAACCGGTAATGTAATGCGCCGCCAAACCCGCCAGCAGCCAAGTAATGAGCAAGCCGAACGTAACCAAGCGCATGACCTGCACGCCGGCCTCCCTGTATTCGGACCAACGTAGGTTCAAGCCGCCCTCGAACAGTATCAGCGCTACACCGAGGTTGATCACCGGTTGCAGCATCGTTCCGAAGCGTTCGCTGGGCTGGATCAAACCGGTAAGGGGGCCAGCGGCAAGTCCGGTCACAATCAACAGCAAAATGGCCGGGATACGCAGTCTCCACGCCAACCATTGCGCGCCGATGCCGAATACGCCGATGAGAATCAGGGGTGTGAGCGAAGATTCGTTCATAGAATACGAGGCGTATCCGGAGCTTCGAGGGACAACAGTACAAGGATCGGCATATCGGCAGTCTAGGTGCCGTGTGACACTTTACCGCACGACGTTGACGGGATTCGGCGTCATTTCTCCGTCAAGCCGGGGTCGATAGGTGTTCTAAGATGAGTGGCATCCGAACGGGCCGGTTCGCAACGCTGAGCGGCTGAAGGAATTCGATGGATTGGATGAGTTTGCACGCATACATAGGCCAAAAGGGAGCGGACATCGCCTGGTGGCAGATGACCGTCCGTGGGGTGCTTATTTTCCTGTTCGGGCTGGCACTGCTGCGCATAGCGGGGCGTCGAGTTTTCAACAAGGGCGCTCCGATCGACATCATTCTGGCGGTGTTGATCGGCTCGAATCTCAGCCGCGCGCTCACTGGGAACGCGCCTTTCGCTGCGACACTTGCCGCCACCGCCGGCTTGGTTCTGGTCTATTGGGTAATAATGAGGATCGCGTTTCACTTCAAGCCAATTGGCTGGTTGGTGAAGGGACGTTCCACCCGACTGGTACACGATGGCGAAATCGACTGGCAGGTTATGCGACGCCACGGGTTCAGCGAAGGCGACTTGGCGGAAGCCCTGAGAAGTAAAGGCATTGCCCAGGTGCAGGAGGTCATGTCCGCGTACATGGAACGGGACGGCAGTATAAGTGTGGTCCGAAAACAATGAGTGCAGACTTGGACCGGACTGAAAGGCCTGGGCACGTGGGACACCGGCTGTCACGAGGACTGCCGGTGTCTAATCCGGGACCTGCTCACATTGGCCGCGCGCTGGTGCCCGGACTGGGCGCTGCCTGATAATACCGAAGCTGGAGAATCCCAATGCAATTGCAGAATCTTTCCGGCAAGTGCGCCGTCATCACAGGCGCGTCGAGCGGCATCGGCATGGCCACAGCCAGCGCATTACACGGCGAAGGTGTGCGGGTGGCGTTGGCCGCTCGCAGTGTCGATAAACTCGACGCGCTGGCTGCCGAGCTGGGCGACGGATGCATGGTGGTTCCCACGGACGTTGGAGACGAACAGCAAGTGAACGGCTTGTTCGATCGAGTGAAACAGGAATGGGGCGGTCTCGACCTGTTGTTCAACAACGCAGGAGTCGGTTATGCAGGCCCGCTCGAAAACGGAGATACCGGTGAATGGCGCGCCACCATCGATGCCAATCTGTACGGGGTGTTGTTCTGTACGCGGGCGGCGATACCGCTGTTACGGAACCGTCCCGGCGCAATGATCAGTACGGTATCCAGCGTCGGCGGCCGCCACGGAATCGAGGGATGGGCCGTGTATAACGCAACCAAGTTCGCGGTTGTCGGATTGCACGACGCACTTCGCAAAGAGCTGGGTCCGGAAGGGATACGCGTGTCGTTGATCGAGCCGGGCGCAGTTTATACCCAGTGGGGGCGCAACGTATCCGAAGAAGCGATGCGCGAACGCCGAGACAAGCTGGAAGCGCTACATAGCGAGGACATAGCAGCCGCGCTGGTGCACGCGTTCGCCCAACCGCCCAATGTCAACGTCCAGGAAATGCTGATCATGCCGACCCGGCAGATTTATCCTTGATCGCTGCCGTCGCTGTTGCCGCATCGAGGCAGAGCCGATGGGTGCGGAAGAGTTTAGCGCGTCGGCCACGTACATCATCAACGGGCTGTTGATCGCGCGTCGGCATGCTCCCGATCGGGAGTCGACGTATGGTTCGGAACAAGTGCGAGCGGATATAATATTAAACCGCAAGCGATCTCGGTTCGCAGGGCACGGTGCCAGGCTGACATCGGCGCGCGCCTGATGCCATCGTGGTACGATCCAGCCGACGAGCGCCGGCGCGCATCGCAACGAGGAGAATTGAATATGAGTTGGGCAACGAGGTTCATATTGGGACCGCTTTTGCTGGCGAACATCGCATTCGCGCCCGCGGAGGCCGCGGAAGACAGCGGCCCAGAATTTGCCAACGTGCCGAACATTCCGGTGCCCAAGGGGACCGGCTATGGGGATTTCTTCGATCAACATCAACCGGTCAAAATCGTGTTCGGCGTGTCTGACCCAGGCGATCAGATGCGTGAGTCCCTGACTAACGCGGCGTATACCATCAAGTACCTGAAACCGCGGAACATCGCCTACAAACTTCAGATCGTGCTATACGGCAGAGCGGTCCTCCCTGCCAGCCAGTTCGCCAGCGAAGGCGCAGGCTACGCGCCCCTGATGAAGGAACTGAACGAACAGGGCGTCGAATTCGTCGTCTGCAACAATTCTCTCGCGGCACTGGACCAGTCCGCGGACGACTTGTATCCGTTCATGAAATTGGTCCCGGCTGGGATACTGCAACTAGCAAAAAAACAGATGCAAGGATTCGCTTACATCAGCAACATCAGCGGCACCGGAAAGCACGCGCCGAGCGAACCGAAATGAGGCCCGGCAGCAATGCGGGACTGCGTCGCCGCTCTTGATCGAAAGGCAAGATGTTGCGCTTCGTCCCGCCAAGTGGCGCGCGAAGCTGCCGCGGGGCAGCTACCAAATCGCTGACCGATCGACGGCCGGCACAATATTGCGCACCGGAGGGCGTAGCCCAGTCGCAAATCCAAACGCTCGAACCGCAGGGTGATAGGGCGTCGGCTCGACGGCAACATTATTAGTTCACTCCCGCAGCGCAGACATCGAAGCCAGCCCCAGCCCGGCCTCACTCCCGGAACGCATAATCCCTATTGCGGACAAAACGATCGTTAGAATCTCAGAATGACATCCCGTAGCGCCAAGGATCGGCTGGCGTCCGAAACCGCTCTTCTCGGGACGAATGGGAAGGGATGTGCTGCGGCAGTTTGAACGAGGTCGATGAGTCACCTCGCAATGCGTCGGCATTGTTGCGTCACAATCTTCTGGATGCGTTGCAGCGCCGGATAGGCGCCGTAACGTGCCTCGAATGCTTCTCGCTCCGGACCGGTTCTCTCCTGCAGCGCGTCTGCGGTCTCACGTACCAGGTTACCCAGGAACTGCGGCCGCACATCACATTGCTTGGCGAGCGCTTCCCAGTGCGCGGGCGTGATCACACTGGGATTGCGTTCGCCGCCGACATCGAAGGCGAGACGGTAATCGATGCGCTCGATGGCGCGCGTGCACAGCAAGTCATAGAACGGCGCCAATCGGATCTGGGGGCGGCCCGCGTCATCAGGCAAATGCAACAGGGACAGGTTCTTGGCATGGCCATCGGAGTTGCCTGCCAGCACATTGAAGATCTGCCAGCGCAGCAGGTGTTGCACATCGATGGCCGGCTCGCTGGAGGCCTCCTGCACCAGACGGTAGCACTGTGCGAAGGACGGTCCGCCGTGTTCCTGATATTTCTTCTCGTGCCCGTAGCCCAGGGCTTGACAGAAATCCTCCTGGTGTAATCGCTGCACCTCGCCGCTGTCATCCCAAAGCCGATCATAGCGCGCAATCTGTGCGTACCGGGCTTTTCCGATGGACCGCAAAGTGATATCTACCACCGGCAAGTCGATGGCCGCTGCCAAGTGTGTGGTGAAGGTCTCGTAGGTGGGCAGATGACGGTAGTCGGCCAGTTCGAACTTCAGGATGTGACTGGAAGGCGCCTCAAGCTGCGGCAGAAAATACTGATCGTCGCGCACCAGTACCGGGCATTTGTCCTGGGCGCCGGCGAGCGACAATCGCGGGCGCTCATCCGCCGGAAAGTTCGCGTAGATCTGTCCCCGGCGCGCCGCCAGATCGGCCAAGTCCTTCTCCGTCAACGGACGGTACTGCCGCTGGCCCGATGGTTGTCGGTCTACGGCCAGAACCGACAGCGCGCCGGCGCACTCGCCGCCGATGGCGCGCAGTAAGTCGAAATCCGTATTCGGCAGTTTGAGGTCGCGGACAATGTGTTCGCGCACCGCCCCCTCAGGCAACAGATTGGCGAACCAGCGCTGGGCGGTGCCTTCCTCCGGGGCGAATTCCCGGACTGCCAGCGGCAGGGAACGGGAAACGGCGAAGCCGCCGTCGGTGATCCACGCGCGATCGTAGCGAAACCCGATGGCGCCGGTCGTATTACGCCAGAGCTGACCGACCAGGCGCTCCTCGTGCCAGACGTTGAGGGTGCCGGAGTCGCTCATGGGGTCTCTTCACGGGCCTTGCCGGTACGGTGAGCCGGCGTCGCCCGCCCGCGAGGTTGGATGATAACCTCCAACCCTAACGTGCGCAGCGCCTTCAGGACCTTGCCGATCTCGGCCGTCTCCTTACCCCGTTCGAACTCCGAAAGAAAACGCGTGCTCAGGTTACCGAGCCCGGAGACCGTCTCGAGCGTCAGGCGCCGGTGCTTGCGATGGGCGCGCGCCAAGCGGCCGAGTTCCTCGGCGGTCCGGACCGTGCCGTAAATGCTGTCTTCCTCTGTCATGGCCGCGCCTCTAAAAAGATACCGTACGGTAAAAAATAATAGCTCGATCGGCCGATGGCAAGAAAAAATTACCGTACGTGACAAATATAGTGGTGCGAGCGGCCTATGTCGTAAAAATAGCACGTACGATACAAATATTGCTGAGTTACACCTGGCTCCCATGCGTGGCCGGTTACAGTGTAACCGGCCATTTGTTGGGTACCCTCTGTTCTCGCTCTTTTGCCCGACACATCAAATGATGCAGTACTGAATCGTTTTTCGATGCGTCCATCACCACCTTACATCCGGATCCAAGCCGATGAAAATGGGCGCCGCTCCATGCGATAAGACCTATTGAAAGCACTTGTGATAGGTCCTATTATAGGTGCTACTTTTAGGTCTTTATGGGACTTAGTCATGACCATCAAGTTTTCCGAGGATCTGGTTCCCCTGACCGATCTGAAGGTCAATCCGGGTCGTGTGGTGAAGCATGCCACGGAGGCTCACCGACCCGTGTTGCTCACCAGCCGGGGCCGAGGTGTCGCCGTGGTCCAGTCGGTCAGCGATTACGAGAAAGCTGAGGAAGAACGGGCCTTCATGCGGGCGGTGGTCGCAGGTTTGGCGGACCTGGAGGCAGGGCGCGAGGTATCCCTCGACGAGGCTCGGACGCGACTGGGCTTGAAGTAGCCCATGCCCAATGTATCGATCAGCTTCGCCGAATCCGCGCTCCGCGATCTCGAGGAGGTGCGGACCTGGTATACCGAGCAAGGGGTGCCCGAGGTCGGTGCGAGGCTGGTGGCGGAGGTGTTCCAGCGTGTCCAGTCGCTCGCCGACCATCCTGACATGGGACGGGTCGTGCCCGAATTCGATCAGCTCTTCCTGCGGGAGCTCATTCACCCACCGTTTCGCATCGTGTACCGTCGTGATCCCCAACGGGTGAGGGTTGTCCGCGTCTGGCGCAGCGAACGCCCGCTGCATCTTCCCACGGCCGAACCGGAAGGCCGGTCGAAAGTATGAAAATTCTGATTGTTGAGGATGAGCCAAAGACCGCGGCGTTTGTGAAACGTGGGTTCACTGAGGAAGGCTTTGTGGCCGACGTCGCTGCGGATGGGATGGATGGACTTCATCTGGCCCTTACCGGAGATTATGACGCCATCGTTCTCGATCTCACGTTACCCCAGCAGGGCGATTCGCACGTACTCCAAAAAATCCCGTCACGTAGCCCACATCAGCCGGTGACGCTGCTAACGGCGCTGGATGCCGTCTCCTAACGGGTGAATGGCCGTGATATGGAGGCCGACGACTATCTGGTCAAGCCTTTTGCCTTTTCGGAGCTGCATGCACGGGTTCGCAACGCGTTGCGGCGGGCGCCAGCGCGGCAACCGGACGTGTTGCGGCTCGCTGATTTCGACACAAAGTATCCCGGGCGGGAACGGCGCACGACCTCGCACCTCAGTAATACCGTCTACTGGAATACCTGCTTCGGCATCCCGGTGAGGTGCTGACCCGTATCAGGCTTGCCGAGCAGGTGTGGGACATGAATTTCGACGGCGACAGCAACGTCGTCGATGTCGCCATCTGCAGGCTGCGCAGATAGGAAGGGTATCGCATTCCAGCTAATTTGAAACATAGAGGAGACGGATGTCGGGTTGCGGTTGTGAAGTCGAGATAAGAAACAAAGCGGAAAGCCGCGTATTGATCGTACTGCTGGCCATCAACGCATTGATGTTCCTGCTGGAGAACGTGTCCGGTATCGTGCGCCAGTCCACGGCCTTGACCGCCGACTCCTGGACATGCTTGCCGACGCGACGGTATGGGGGGTAGCCCTCTGTAGCCCTCTATGCGGTGGGGCGCAGCGAAGATCCTGGCCGCTACCCTGAGCGGCGTGCTGCAGGCGCTGCTCGGCATCGGCGTGCTGGTGGATGTCCTGCACCGCTTCATCGCAGGGAGCGGGCCGGTGTCCTCGCCGATGATCGGGTGTGGGACTCGCCGCTCTCGCCGCCAACACCACCTGTCTGGCTCTAATCGCCCGGCACCAAAACGGCAATGTCCACGTGCGTGCCAGCTGGATCTTTTCCAAGAACGATGTCATCGCCAATCTGGAGGTCATCACCGCTGGGCTGTTAGTCGCGCGGTCGGGCTCATCGTATCCTGATTTATTCATCGGGACGGTCATCGCGGGCTAAGTGGTGAAAGGTGGGTTGCACATCATACAAGATGCACGCAACGAAAGACGTTCTTTACAGTAGCCATCAATGGACACGTACAACAAGAAGAACATCCCCAAGATCCCATTGAGCATCTGGATGCTGGGCTTCGTCAGCCTGCTGATGGATATCTCTTCAGAGCTCATCCACAGCCTGCTGCCGGTGTTTCTAGTCTCGGTTCTGGGCGCGAGCGCCTTCACGGTCGGGTTGATCGAAGGCACTGCGGAGGCGGCCGCGCTGATCGTCAAAGTCTTCTCTGGCACAGTGAGCGATTACCTGGGCCGGCGCAAGGCGCTGGCGGTCGTCGGTTACGCCCTCGGCGCGCTGAGTAAACCGCTGTTCGCCATCGCGACGAGCGCCGGCATGGTGTTCACCGCGCGGTTTGTGGACCGGATCGGCAAGGGAATTCGGGGCGCACCGAGAGATGCCTTGGTGGCCGATTTGGCACCAGCCGAAGTGCGTGGAGCGGCCTATGGTTTACGTCAATCGCTCGACACGATCGGCGCGTTCATCGGACCGCTACTGGCGGTAGGATTGATGCTGCTGTGGTCCAATGATTTTCGTGCGGTGTTCTGGTTTGCGGTGATTCCGGGCGTCCTTGCTGTTGCATTGTTGCTGTTTGGGGTACGGGAACCGGAGCGGCACCCGCGCGAGAAGCGCGTCAATCCCATCCACTGGCGGGAGCTCAAGCGGCTGAGCGGCGCCTATTGGTGGGTGGTCGCGATCGGCGCCATATTTACCCTGGCGCGGTTCAGCGAGGCGTTTCTGATCCTGCGTGCCCAGCAAGGCGGGCTGCCGGTGGGCTGGATACCGCTGGTGCTGGTGGCGATGAACCTGGTCTATGCGATCACCGCTTATCCCTTCGGCAGTCTGTCGGACCGGATGAGTCATACCCGGCTTTTGGCGCTCGGCCTGGTGGTTCTGATCGGCGCCGACCTGGTGCTGGCCTATGCGGATGACTGGGACGTAGTGTTTCTCGGCGTCGGCCTGTGGGGATTGCACATGGGTATCACCCAGGGACTGCTGGCAACCATGGTCGCCGATACGGCACCGGCCGATCTGCGCGGCACGGCATTCGGGTTCTTCAATCTGCTCAGCGGCCTGACGATGTTGGTCGCCAGCGTCTTGGCTGGCCTGTTGTGGGACCGGCTGGGGGCGTCTTTCACCTTCTATGCCGGGGTCTTATTTTGTGTGTTTGCCCTGGCGGCGATTGCAGTTAAAGAACTTCTTGGTCAGGCGCGCGCTTAGCCAACGGCAACTTTATTGGGGAGGCAAGGTTCATCGATATCCATTCGCTCCTGAGCTGGGTTAGTCAGCATCCCCACTGGGTGACCGCTGTGGTTTTTCTTACCGCCGCAGCCGAATCGCTGGCGGTGGTGGGCTTGATCGTGCCAGGCGCGGCTGTCATGGTCGCCGCGGGGGCACTCGTCGCCTTGGGTGCGGTTGGTTTTTGGCCAACACTGTTTGCCGCCGTGGCGGGCGCGATTATCGGGGACGGCATCAGCTATTGGGTCGGCCATCACTATCGTGAGCGGTTGCGAACCCTTTGGCCGTTCCGGCGCCACCCGGAGTGGTTGTCGCGTGGGGAGAATTTCTTTCGACGCCATGGCGGCAAAAGCGTTTTGTTCGGCCGCTTTGTCGGCCCAGTGCGTCCGATCATTCCCGGCGTTGCCGGGATGCTCGGGATGTGGCCGGTGGCTTTCTATGGCGTGAATGTCTTGTCAGCGCTCGCTTGGGCGCCGGCGTACCTGTTTCCCGGTATGGCCTTTGGCGCCTCACTCGCTTTGGCGGGTGCGGTCGCAGCACGGCTGGGGGCCCTGCTGGTCCTGCTTGCCGCGCTAACCTGGTTCGTCTTGTGGTTCATTCACTGGGTTTTTCGCGTTGGGTGGTTTGCTGGACCCGTTGCAGTTCGAGGACCGGATGCACTCCGCGGAGACCGTCAACGACCCTGCTGGCCCAGCTGAAGTAGGCATCCTTGCGCTCGGTCGACCAATCGGCCGGAGGGGATGCCAGGATGTCTCGCAGATTGCAGATCTTGTCGGCCAGCTTTACGAGTTTCGGCGCGGACGAGATATTCGCTGCATGGCGAATCTGCAATTGTTTTCGAACGTCCTTCGGTAGCGATTTATCGTCGGTGACCTCAAGAACCACGGAAGCCACGTCCTGACCGAATATTGCACGCAACTCATCCTCGGTGGTTTCGGTGTCTTCGATGGTGTCGTGCAATACGGCTGCGCAGAGGACCGTCACATCCTCTACGCTCCCTTCGTTGGCAAGCACATTCGTCAGAGCGATCGGGTGATTGATGTAGGGCGAGGCCTCAGCATCTTTGCGACGTTGATTACGGTGCTTGTCAGCGGCAAAAGCGATCGCTTTTACGAGTCCTCCGAGTTGGCTTTGTGAGATCTCCACGAATCCTCCTGAATACTGCGCTGCAATGAGACCTTCAAGATCTCGGTATCGGGATCGTGCACCAATTCTCCAATCAATCGCAGTGCTCGTGCGGCGCAGGCCCCTCGGTTAAGATACCGCATGTACACGCGCGGCCCAAACGCTGTGTAGTGGGACGCGGCGCCATTCAAGAACAAAGACGAAACGGGGGGGCGATGGATAGAACCGAACGCTTCTATCGCATCGAGCAGATCCTGCGCAGCAATGTGCGACCGGTTCCGCGCCATGTCTTTTTGGATCAGCTCGAGGTTTCGCTCGCCACCTTCAAGCGCGATCTCGAGTACCTGCGAGACCGCTTCGGAGTCCCCGTATCTGTGGGACGCCGAAGGCGGTGGCTATCGTATCGATCCAGTGATCCGCGTGCCACTACAGCAGATATGCCGCGCTCCGTGGTTCAATGCATCGGAAATCCATGCGCTGCTCACGATGCAGTCATTGCTAGAGAACCTGCAACCCGGGCTTCTCGCTCCGCATCTCGCACCGCTAGGGGAGCGCATCGAGATGTTGCTCGGCGGCCAGGACCACCCCAGCCGCGAAGTCCGCCGCCGTATCCGGGTTCTGAATATCTATGGGCGCCCGGTCACTTCCGAGAATTTCGAGGTGATCAGCAGCGCCACCCTGTTGGGCAAGCGGTTAAAGATCACCCATTACAACCGCGCCCGCGATGAAGAGACTGAACGGGAGATCTCGCCCCAGCGGCTGACGTACTACCGCGACAACTGGTATCTGGAAGCCTGGTGTCATCTGCGCGATGGCGTGCGCAGCTTCGGGATGGAAAGCATTCGCGCTGCGGTCCCGCTCGAAAAGTCGCGGAAGCCGGTCGCCGACAAGATCCTCGATGAGGTGCTCGGGGCCGGATACGGGATTTTCGGGGGGCGAGCCAGCGAGACCGCGCGCCTGCGCTTCAGCCCCGAGCGTGCGCGATGGGTCGCCTGCGAGCGCTGGCACGCCAAACAGAAAGGATGGTTCGACAAGGACGGCTTTTTCGTCCTTGAAATTCCGTATAGTGACGATCGGGAATTGATCATGGATATCTTGCGCCATGGACCAGAGGTCACGGTTGAAGCGCCGCCTTCGCTCATACGGGGAGTCAAAGAAGCGCTCGAGCGAACGGTGCAACGCTACGCCTGAAGGGCGCTCGTTCTCCCTTTTCTTCCGGCTCATGGAATTTCTTTGGGGTGGCTCACGTCCTGAGCCTGGCATCTGGCATTCTGACTCCCGAAACGACGAACGGGGGGAGGAAATGCTATGAGCGAGCTCGCACTGACCAAACATGCCCGGGCCCGAATGCAGCAACGGGGGATTTCCGAAGGCGTGGTGGAGCGCCTGCATCAGTTCGGATGCGCCGTGCATGACCATCGTGGAGCCCGGATACTGGTATTTGATCATGCGGCGCGAAAAAGAGTGCGCCGGGCATTGGGCCGGGACGGTTATCTACGGCTGGAGAAACACATGAACGCATATGCGGTGGTGGGCCTTGACGGCAGCATCATCACGGTGGGGCACCGACAGGGGCGACTACATCGCCACTGAGCGGCAGGGCGCACGCTGCCGAGGTTTGTTCGGGTGCCAGGGAGGGCGCCTACTTTAACTATTAGGGAAGCGGAAAGTCTTTGGGGGGCTTATGGAACTACTGATCGTCGGTGTTGGATTCGGCTGCGCGCTGCTGAGTGCGGGGATCGTCTGGCTTGTAGTCAAGGGCCGGTGCGCGCTTGCCTTCGAGCGGATCCGGCAAGAGCGGGCGGCAACCGAGGCACAAATAGCCGAGCGGCTCCGGCAGCGCGAGACCGAGCTCGAAACCCTGCGTAGCGACGGCAATCAGCTCAGTGAAACTGTCCAGACGCTGCGAGCGGAACTGGGGGACCTCCGCAGCCAGAGGGCTGCACTGGAAGCCCGCGCCGAACGGCTCCCGGAACTCGAACAGAAGCTCGACGAGGCGCGACGCCGAAGAGAAGTTGACGCCGATGCCGCAGCTAAGGAAACCTCTGACCTCCGCTCACACGTCAGCACGCTGGAGACGACCCTCGCGGAGCAGCGCAAGCAGGCCGAGGAGAAGCTCGCGCTACTGCAAGAGGCGCGCCAGCACCTCACAGAGGAATTCCAGAACTTGGCCAACCGTATCTTCGAGGAGAAGGGCGAGAAGTTCACTACGCAGAACAAGAGTCACCTCGAGACGGTGCTCAATCCACTGCGCGAACAGCTGGGCGATTTCCGAAAGAAAATCGAAGACGTCTACGATAAGGAGTCAAAAGATCGCGTGTCGTTGCATGCTCAGATTCAAAACCTGCATAGACTGAATCAGCAGATCAGCGAGGATGCGGTCAACCTCACCAAGGCGCTCAAGGGGAACAACAAGACCCAAGGTAACTGGGGCGAAGTGGTATTGGAGAGTATTCTGGAGAAGTCCGGCCTTGCCAAAGGCCGGGAATACGTGGTGCAGGCGAGCTTACAGGACGACGATGGACGACGCCGGGCACCGGACGTGGTGGTGCACCTTCCAGAGGACCGCGACATCATCATCGACGCCAAGGTATCCCTTAGCGCGTACGAGCGCTATGCCGCTGCCGAGACCGACGTCGAGCGGGAGACAGCCATCAAGCAGCATATCCAGTCGGTGCGCACCCACATCCGCGGCCTGTCCGCAAAGAAGTATGACGACCTGGTCGGGGTAAACACCCTCGACTTCGTTCTGCTCTTCGTGCCCATCGAGCCCGCCCATATGCTCGCCCTGCAGTACGACCCTGCGCTCCCGAGCGACGCCTTCGAGCAGCGCATCATGCTGGTCAGTCCGTCGACCCTGCTCGCGACCCTGCGCACCATCAACAGCATCTGGCGCGTCGAAAGTCAGAACCGGAATGCTGAGGAGATCGCAAGTCGCGCTGGCGACCTGTACGACAAGCTTGTCGGCTTCGTTGAAGCGCTTGAGGACGTGGGGAGCCGCCTGACCCAAGCGCGCCAAGCCTACGATACCGCCCACAATCGGCTCGTCAGTGGCAAAGGCGCGTTGGTGGGGCGCGCCGAGGCGTTGCGGAAACTAGGGGCCAAGGCGCGCAAGCAGCTGCCGGCGAGCGTGACCGCGGATCTCGACGGCGACGAGGTCGACCCAGATCTGGCGGCAGCCGAGTTTCCGGAACTCGGCTGAGGCGCGCTCGATGCAGAAGAAAGACCTCGAACGCAGTCCGCTATCCGTGTCGAAGCGCAAGAGCGTGGCAGCCTGGCCGGCGCGCATATATCCATTGAGTTAACAAGGCATATACTGTAAAGTGCAGTACATTGACAGCACTCGTAGGTCTGCTGATGCCCGCCGCAAAATCCACAACGCTAACGTTTCGCATAGAACCGCAGTTGAAGGAAGCCCTCCGCACTGCAGCCAGTCGGGAGCATCGATCCATTGCGAATATGGTTGAGGTGTTAATCCGGGACTATTGCGGACGCGCCGGTATCCCCATCGCTGCAGCCACCTCGGCGAACACGGCCCAACCGTCGTCAGATAAGAAGTGAAACAGAATGGCGAGCGATGATATCGCAGCCGCGCAGTCCCGCAGCGGCCGGCGCCAGACATCCAAGCAGTCCTCGATGGATATCAGCACCCTGTCTGGGGCGCTCTGGGAAGCCGCCAATATTCTCCGCGGCCCTGTGGACGCGGCGGACTTCAAGACCTACATCTTCCCGCTGCTGTTCTTCAAGCGGGTCTCCGACGTCTATGACGAGGAGTATGCGCGTGCCCTGGAAGAGTCCGACGGCGACGTAGAATTTGCCCAGTTCCCCGAGAACCACCGGTTCCAGGTTCCGGAGGGCTGCCATTGGAAAGATGTCCGGGCCAAGAGCGCCAATATCGGCCATGCGCTCCAGAAGGCCATGCGCTGCATCGAGCAGGCCAACCCGGACACCCTGCACGGCATCTTCGGCGATGCCCAGTGGACCAACAAAGACCGCCTTTCGGACGCACTGCTCAAGGACCTGATCGAACACTTCTCATCGCTCAACCTGGGCAATGAGCACTGCAAGGCGGACATTCTCGGCCAGGCCTATGAATACCTGATCAAGAAATTTGCCGACCTCACCAACAAGAAGGCCGGCGAGTTCTATACCCCGCGCTCCGTGGTCGCGCTGATGGTCCGCATCCTTGCGCCCAAAGCCGGGGAAACCATCTATGACCCTGCCTGCGGGACCGGCGGCATGCTGCTTGAAGCGCTGCACTATGTCAAAGAGCATGGCGGCGACGAGAACCTCATGCTGGGCAAGCTCTATGGCCAGGAAAAGAACCTGACGACATCCTCCATCGCCCGAATGAACCTCTTTCTCCATGGCGCCGAAGATTTCCATATCGAGCGCGGCGACACCCTGCGCATCCCGCCTTTTACTCTGGCGACAGCCTCGCCACGTTTGACTGCGTCATCGCCAATCCTCCGTTCTCACTGGAAAAGTGGGGTGACGAGGTCTGGATCAACGATCCCTATGGGCGCAACTTCGCAGGGTCCCGCCGTGCCAAATCCGGCGACTATGCATGGGTCCAGCACATGATCAAGTCCATGGCACCGCAAGACCGGCCGAATGGCTGTGGTGCTGCCCCATGGAGTGCTGTTCCGCATGTCCAAGGAAGGCGAGATCCGGCGCAAGCTGCTGGAAATGGACATCCTCGAAGCGGTGATCGGCCTCGGCCAGAACATTTTCTACGGAACCGGTCTCGCGCCCTGCGTGCTGGTCTTCCGGGACAGCAAGCCCAAGGCCCACCGCCAGAAGGTGCTGTTCATCGACGCCTCGAAGGAGTTCAAGACCGGCCGCGCCCAGAATGAGCTTCTGCCGGAACACGTGGACAACATCCATCGCTGGTATGAGGGCTATCAGGATGTGGAAGGGATCTGCCGGGTGGTCACGCTCGACGAGATCCGCGAGAACGATTTCAACCTGAACATCCCCCGCTACGTGGAGCCGGTGATCGAGGAGGAATCCATGACCATCGATCAGGCCATCGCCAACCTCAAGGAATCGCTGCAGGCGGCGTATGCAGCGGAAGATCGGCTGAAGGCCTTACTGCAGCAATCTGGGTTGATGGGAGGCGCAGCGAAAAGGAGAAAGGGCGATGGCAAATAGAGCAAGACCCTGCAAGTTAACCGAAGATGACCTTCGACAGATCATCTCAAGCTACGAGCAAGAAGCTTTGCGGATATCTACAGCCTACGGGGATGGCGGCATTGATCCACTGTGGCCGAGGTTCGAGCGCGCCGTGATCAACTCAGCTAGGTGACGGAGACGCCACCTTGTCCCGGTATGCGATATGGGCGAATACCGTGCGATGACAATATTGTCGAGTCTATGCGCCGTCTGGATGACATCGATATATCGACGAAGCGAAACGATTGCTGACGCGTGCCGCAAATAGTCTGTCGGCATTTTCTGATGTGCAGGCGTAGTTCGATCCCAACGAGCTGGGAAAGGCAACACAATCGTGATTTCCCAATCTCGACTGGAATCCTACCTCTGGGGCGCGGCCACCTTGCTGCGTGGCTACATCGACGCCGGGGACTACAAGCAGTTCATCTTCCCGCTGCTGTTCTACAAGCGCCTGTGCGACGTGTACGACGAAGAGCTGGCCGATGCGCTGGAGGAATCCGGCGGCGATCAGGAATACGCCGCGCTTCCCGAACAGCACCGCTTCCAGATCCCGGAAGACGCCCACTGGAAGGCCACCCGCACCAAGGTCAAAAACGTGGGCAAGGCCATCCAGGACGCCCTGCGGGCGATTGAGACGGCCAACCCCGACACCCTGTACGGGGTCTTCGGCGATGCCCAGTGGACCAACAAGGACCGCCTGCCGGACCACATGCTGCGCGAGCTGATCGAGCACTTCAGCTCGCAGACGCTTTCGCTCTCCAACTGCCCGGAGGATGAGCTGGGCGTGGGCTATGAGTTTCTGATCAAAAAGTTCGCCGACGATTCCGGCCACACCGCTGCGGAGTTCTATACCAACCGCACCGTGGTCCATCTGATGACCGAGATGCTCGAACCCAAACCGGGTGAGTCGATCTATGACCCCACCTGCGGTTCGGCGGGCATGCTGCTCTCCGCCGTCGCCCATCTGAAGCGGCAGAACAAGGAGTGGCGGAACCTGCGGCTGTTCGGCCAGGAGCGCAACCTGCTCACCTCCGCCATCGGCCGGATGAACCTGTTCCTGCACGGCATCGAGGACTTCCGCATCGTCCGGGGCGATACCCTGGCCAACCCCGCCTTTGTCGAAGGCGACCGGCTCATGCAGTTCGATGTGGTCCTGGCCAATCCGCCGTACTCCATCAAGCAGTGGGACCGCGATGCCTGGTCCGCCGATCCGTGGGGCCGGAACATCTACGGCACCCCGCCCCAGGGCCGCGCCGACTATGCCTTCTGGCAGCACATCATCAAGAGCATGAAGGCCAAGAGCGGCCGCTGCGCCATCCTGTTTCCGCATGGCGTCCTCTTCCGCAACGAAGAGTCGGCCATGCGCGAGAAGCTGGTCGCCCATGACGTGGTGGAGTGTGTGCTGGGCCTCGGTCCCAACCTCTTTTACAACTCGCCCATGGAAGCCTGCGTCGTCATCTGCCGGATGAACAAACCCAAGGAGCGCAGGAACAAGGTGCTCTTCATCAACGCGGTGAACGAGGTGACCCGCGAGCGGGCGCAGAGCTTCCTCACCGACGACCACATCCAGCGCATTGTCTCCGCCTACCAGGCTTTCGGTGACGAGGACGGCTTTGCCCGGGTGGTCAGCAATGACGAGATCCGGGAGAAAGCCAGCAACCTCAGCATCCCGCTCTACGTGCGGGCGGACAACGGAAACGGCAATGGCAACGGAGCGGCCGAAACGGTCAGCCTCAAGCAGGCCATTGCGAACTGGCAGGAAAGCTCGATGGCATTGCGGGAGTCGATGGATCAGTTGCTCAACCGACTAGGCCAGACACTTGTGGGAAGCCATAGCGGGAAAGGGCGATGAGCTTGAATGCCGACTGGCTTCCCGATTGTTTGATTCACCTGAACGATCCGTACCTGAGCGATGGTGATGAGTACGTGGTTATCGGTCAGCTATCCGATGACGCAGTACGCGGGTATCAAGGTTTAATAGAAAAGCGCACGGTACTCGTTCCAGTTGACCGTCTCGACGAGGTGCTCAACAACCCTGGCGGTATTGGCTGGGAGGTCGAAGCTTGGGGACCAGGGCCCGTGGTGGAAGAAGGGCAAAGGTACCGATCGGATTTCTGGGTTGAAGGGCCAGGCGGACGTGATGATCGTCTAGAGCCCGTCGTCGTTAGCTGGGATCGCCATAACAAGACGGTAATGATGCCGGACAATGGCATGTTGATGTGTTACGGCTTGTGCCCAAGAACTTTGCAGAAGCCGGATCGGATCGTCTGGGATGATCTCAGTCGCCCCCAGATGGGAGTCGTAACGACAAAACCGTTATCTCACTACGATGTTTACTCGTATTCCGGTGCATGCGTCGAGATGAGCCGTGAGTACCTAGAAGACTATGCGAGCCTTAAAGGCTGCGCGCTGGTTTCCGTCTTTTACGAAGAACGCCGCTGTCACGCAACGGATGACCTGAGGCAGCGGCTGGGTAGTAAAGATGGGACAAGCCTCCAACGGCCAGGATTTCGCATGGATATTGTCCGCGATAGTTATCATGGTGAAGAATCGGTGCTATGTCGATTGTGGGGTTGTCGTCCGATCCTTACACCAACTGGACGCCCAGTAACCGAAGATCGCGCTCCCGAGTTGGAGTGGCCCGACTATCCCGACGTCATGGATGCCCGTCGAGCCATTGGTTCAAGGGTGTTCGATTACGTATACGCCAAAGATGAGGTACTTGACGCCTACGAGGGACGTAACGAATTTGATGTTATTCCTCTCTCCGGCGCCATTTCATATGATGGCTGGTGGGCATTGGGGCATTCTCGCCGTGTGGGACGCGATTACGTCGCCTATGAGCTGAAAAAGATCTATGAGGGCTGCCCGCCTTCGGTCATACGTCACGTCCATAAGTTCGCTGTCGAAAAGACGGTTGCAGAAGCGAACGAAGAGCAATTTGGTCGTGCAAACATCGGCACTCGGGCGGCAGCACTGGTCGATGCGTTCCTGGACTTGGGCGATGCGCTGCTCGAATTGTCAGATCGCTTTGATCTACCGTTCCAGCCAGAGGACTTGATTGGTCTAGTTAAAGCAGATGTCGAGTACCACGGATGGTGGCGGATTCAGAGCTTAGCGCCACTTGGATACCGGTCACCAAGAGAGATGACCAAAGATCGCTTTCTCGAGCGTTGCAAAACGATCCAGCAATTGTTCGAGGGGCTCCGCGAGAAATCATTGCGTCGCTTGGTAGGCGCGTTCGAAATTGACAAGAAAGAAGTCGCCTCATACAAGCAGATGAAGTTACTAGCGACCGTGCTTCAGTGCTGTCATGTTGCGGGAGATGCTGGGCTTGATGTGGTTGAAGACACTGGAGAGATCTCGCGGCGATGGACCAAGGACTTACGACTGGACTCGGTCACTCCATTTTTTGCACTGATTGATCTGCGGAACGCCGCCGGGCATGACCTTGGAGGTGATGAGGAACGGAAAGTCGTGGAGGCCCTGCAGGTGTTTGGCGTGCAGGTGAATGACACAACGGTCGGTTACGGCATTGCACTAGACAAGGTGTACGACCTGATCTGCGAAAGTCTTGCAGATATGGCGCGACTGGCGCGAGAGGTTTCGCGGGGGGGCGCATGACACAATCGGCACAAAAGAAGCTGGCGTCTATGCGGGTGGATTCGTCGAGTTGGCCAAGAGTCAAGTTTGGCGACGTGGTGAAAAACGCCAATCTTGTGGAGCGTGATCCCGAGGCCAATCGCATTGAAAGAATCGTCGGGCTCGAACACATCGACCCCGAGAATCTGCATATTCGGCGCTGGAACTCTGTTGCGGATGGCACCTCGTTTACCCGCAAATTAGCGCCGGGGCAGACGCTTTTCGGTAAGCGCCGGGCCTATCAACGCAAGGTCGCCTACGCCGAGTTTGAGGGCATTTGCTCCGGGGACATCCTGACGTTCGAGCCGAAAAACAGAAAAGTTCTGTTACCGGAACTTCTGCCATTTATCTGCCAGAGCGATGCATTTTTTGATTATGCGCTTGGTACCTCGGCCGGTTCGCTGTCACCGAGGACCAGCTGGACAGCGTTGCAGGACTTTTGAATTCCCGCTGCCGCCCCTTGGTGAACAGAAGCGCATTGCCGAGATCCTGTGGGCGGCCGATGGATCACTTCAGGCTAGGAGAAAAGCCCACGAAGATCTTCAGATTGCAATTCAGGCTGCTAGAAATGACATGTTTTTTGCGGCGTTTGATGATGGCGTTCCAGAACAACGCAATTTTTTCAGCGTGAAACACAAGGATGGTTGGACTGTAAAAAAATTATCCGAGGTGACGCACAAGATCGTTGATGGCGTGCACAAGACGCCAAAATACACAAAAACAGGTGTTCCGTTTCTGACAGTTGAGAATTTGACAGCAGGGCCGGGCATCGATTTTGGTTCAACTCGATTTATTTCCGAGTCGGATCATCGTGAATTTATTAAACGGACAAATCCAGAAGAAGGAGACGTCCTAGTGTCAAAAGATGGAACTCTTGGTGTTCCACGTTTAGTTGATACTGGAAGAGAATTTAGCATTTTTGTTTCTGTCGCGCTGTTGAAGCCAAAACATGAGGTGATTCGCTCTCAATTACTTTGCCACTACATTGAATCTAGCGTTTTCAAAAAGCATGTACTAATGCACACCTCAGGTAGTGCTTTAAAACATATTCATCTTGTCGATTTCAAAAGTGCGCCATTACCTTTTGCTACTGACCTTAAAGAACAAGATCGGCTTCTCAGCAAGATCAACTTTCTCGCGAAGGCGGATTTAGCCTTACGAAAGGCCATCTCGGATGAGCAAGAAATGGCTAGGGCAATTCTTGCTGACAGTTTGATGGGGGCCGCCCATGTTTAACGAAGACAACACTGTCGAACAGATGGTTCTCGACACGCTTTGCGGCGGTGTGACTTCGAACATTGGCGCTGAAGAGCTCGCCAGCTACGGCGGCGAAATCAAAGGCTGGCGCTTCGTGGTCGCCGAGGATCTGCCCCGCCAGCATTCCGACGTGCTGGTGGAGTCGGTGGTACGCGACGCCCTCATCCGCCTGAACCCGGAAATCAAGGCCCAGCCCGACCGCGCCGACGAGGTGCTCTATCAGCGGCTGACTATCTGGCGACCGGCTCGGACCGAAGTCGCGGTAGGAGTGATGTCTGCCAGGGAAGGGTGGCGATGACGGTCGGCCGGGAAATCGAATACCTCGCCGGGCTGTTTCATGAGCTTCGCAGGCAGCCGGCTGAAACTGAATGGATCGAATTTAAACAGAACAAGGCCGGTCCCGATCAGATCGGAGAATATCTTTCGGCGCTTGCCAATTCTGCAGCGCTGCTTGGCAAGGTGAACGCCTACATGCTGTGGGGGGTGGCGGATGACAGTCACGATATCGTTGGGACGGAATTTTCGCCATCGCTTACAAAGGTCGGTAATGAGGAGTTGGAGAATTGGTTGCTACGTTTGCTTGCTCCGAAGATTAACTTCCGGTTCTATGAGTTGACTATCGATGCGATGCCGGTCGTGCTGCTGGAAATTGGCGCGGCCTTTAGGCATCCGGTGCAATTCAAGAACCAGGAGTTCATCCGTGTTGGTTCCTACAAAAAGAAGCTGAAAGATCACCCCGAGAAGGAGCGCGAGTTATGGCGGGTATTCGATCAGACCCCTTTTGAGAGCCAGATCGCTGCCGAGAACATTCCTGCAGAGGATGTCCTTCGTTTGTTGGATTATCCCTCCTATTTCGACTTGCTGGGGTTGCCCTTACCCGAATCCAGGGATGCGATTCTTTCTGCGCTCCGGACGGACGAGATGATCGCGAGGGCATCCGGCGGACAGTGGGATATCACAAATCTAGGCGCGATCCTGTTCGCAAGAAAACTGGAGGAGTTTCGTGGCCTCCGCCGTAAGGCCGTAAGGGTGATCGTATACAAGGGCGAACATCGTGTTGAGACCCTGCGAGAGAAAGAAGGAACAAAAGGGTACGCCTGTGGGTTTGAAGGTCTAGTCAGTTTTCTTCTGAACCTGCTGCCATCCAATGAAGTCATTGCTAAGGCGCTGCGAAAAGACGTGCCTATGTTCCCGGAGCTCGCAGTACGCGAGTTGGTAGCAAACGCTCTGATTCACCAGGACCTGCAACAAACGGGCACAGGACCGATGATCGAGATTTTCACCAACCGCATGGAGATCACGAATCCCGGAGTGCCGTTGGTCAAGACGGATCGTTTCCTCGACAGTCCGCCCAAGTCCCGCAACGAGGCGTTGGCGTCATTTATGCGCCGGATCGGTGTCTGCGAAGAGCGCGGCAGCGGCGTTGATAAGGTCGTGTTTGAGACAGAGCGCTACCAACTTCCTGCGCCGGTTTTCGAGGAAACTGATGAGCACACACGTTGTGTGCTTTTTGCGCACCGGGAATTTCGCGAAATGGATAAAGAGGACCGGGTCCGGGCCACCTACCTGCATGCTTGCTTGCGATACGTGCAGCGGGACCATATGACCAACTCGACTCTCCGTGACCGCTTTGGGATCGAGGAAAAGAATTCCGCTATGGCTTCGCGCATCATCAAAGACGCACTTGAAGCAGGGGTAATTCGTCAGTTCGATGAGTCCGCTTCTCGGAAGTACATGAAGTACGTCCCGTGGTGGGCATAACATACGGATAAATAAATAAAAGTTTATTTGACGGCTATTTGACTGAGGCGCGCTACGTAGCCAGTTATCGAATAATAAATATATTAAAAACAGTGATCTAAAGAAATAGGCCTATTTGACGGGCTGAGGCTCAACCGGTCGGAGGCCGAGGGGAACGATGGCTCATTACAATGAAGAAAACACCGTCGAGAGGCTGGTGCTCGATACTCTGTGCGGCGGTGTGCTCGCGACTCCCGTCGAGGAAAACGGTGCGTATTACGGCGGACGGGCTAAAAGCTGGCGCTTTGTAGCCGCCGAGGAACTGCCCCGCCAACACTCCGACGTGCTGGTGGAGTCGATGGTGCGCGACGCCCTCATCCGCCTGAACCCGGAAATCAAGGCCCAGCCCGACCGCGCCGACGAGGTGCTCTATCGCCTGCGGACCATTCCGCTGTCGGTGCAGAGCGAAGGCCTGGTGCGGGCCAACGAGCTGTTTGCCGAATGGCTGCGGGGCGAGAAGTCCATGCCCTTCGGCGAGCGCGGCGAACACACGCCGGTGCGCCTGATCGACTTCGAGAATCTCAGCAACAACGATTACGTGGTCACCAACCAGTGGGTCTACCCGGTCAAGGAAGGCGGCCGCCGCTTCGACATCGTTATGCTGGTCAACGGTATCCCGCTGGTGATCGGCGAGGCCAAGACGCCAGTGCGCCCGGCGGTGACCTGGGTGGACGGGGCCAGCGACATCCACAACGGCTACGAACAGAGCGTGCCGCAGATGTTCGTGCCCAACGTCTTCTCCTTTGCCACCGAGGGCAAAGTGCTATCGCTACGGCTCGGTGCGCATGCCGCATCGATATCTGGGGGCCGTGGCACGAGGCCGAGAACAAGGCCGAGGGCACGCTTGCGGACGTGCAGCGTTCCATCCGCTCCATGCTGCGCCCCCATGTGGTGCTGGACATCCTGCAGAACTTCACCCTGTTCGCCACCGACAAGAAACACCGGCGCATCAAGATCATCTGCCGCTATCAGCAGTACGAAGGCGCTAACCTGATGGTGGCCCGCGTGGTCAAGGGCTATCCCAAGAAGGGCCTGATCTGGCATTTCCAGGGCTCGGGCAAGTCGCTGCTGATGGTGTTCGCGGCGCAGAAGCTGCGGATGCACCGCAAGCTCGGCAACCCCACGGTGATGATCGTGGTGGACCGCATCGACCTGGACACCCAGATCACCGCCACCTTCAACGCCGCCGATATCCCGAACATGATCGGAGCCGCCACCCGGCAGGAGCTGCAAAGCCTGCTCGGCAGCCGATACCCGCAAGATCATCATCACCACCATTCACAAGTTCGGCGAGGCGGACGGCCGCCTGAACGAGCGCTCGAACATCATCGTGATGGTGGACGAGGCGCACCGCACCCAGGAAGGCGATCTCGGGCGCAAGATGCGCGACGCGCTGCCCAACGCCTTTCTGTTTGGCCTGACCGGCACGCCGATCAACAAGCGGGACCGCAACACCTTCTGGGCCTTCGGCGCGGACGAGGATGAGCAGGGCTATCATGAGCCGCTACTCGTTCCAGGACTCGATCCGGGACAAGGCCACGCTGCCGCTGCATTTCGAGGCGGTGGACGTGAAGCTGCATATCAACAAGGACGCCATCGACGAAGCCTACTCCCAGATGACCGATGAGCTGAGCGAGCTGGATCGTGACGACCTGGCCAAGCGGGCCGCCAAGATGGCGGTGCTGATCAAGGCCCCGGCGCGGGTGAACGCCATCTGCCAGCACATCGTCAAGCACTTCCAGGAGAAGGTGGAGCCGAACGGCTTCAAGGCCCAGGTGGTGACCTTCGACCGGGAATGCTGCGTGCTCTACAAGAAGGCCATGGACGAGTTGGTCGGTCCGGAAGCCAGCGCCATCGTCATGCACACCCAGGGCGGAAAGTCCGACGAGTACGCGGAATGGAAGCTGGCCAAGGACGAGGAGGAAAAACTCCTCGACCGGTTCCGCGATCCGATCGACCCGCTCAAGTTCCTGATCGTCACTTCCAAGCTGCTGACCGGCTTCGATGCGCCCATTCTGCAGGTGATGTACCTCGACAAGCCGATGAAGGATCACAACCTGCTGCAGGCCATCTGCCGCACCAACCGTGTCTATCCCGGCAAGACCCACGGCCTGATCGTGGATTACCTCGGCATCTTCGATGACGTGGCCACGGCCCTCGATTTCGATGAAAAGGCGGTGCAGAAGGTCATCACCAATCTGGACGAGCTCAAGAAGGAGCTGCCCGGCGTGGTGGCGAGATGCCTGGCGTTCTTCCCGGACGTGGACCGCACCGTCGGCGGCTACGAAGGGCTGATCGCGGCGCAGGATTGCCTGCCGGATAACGAGACCCGGGACAAGTTCGCGGCGGAATATTCGGTGCTCTCCCGTCTGTGGGAGGCGCTGTCTCCCGATCCCTGTCTCGGCCTCTATGAAAAGGACTACAAATGGCTGACCCAGGTGTATGAATCGGTGAAGCCGCCGAGCGGCAACGGCAAGCTGCTCTGGCACGCCCTGGGGGCCAAGACCATCGAGCTGGTGCATGAGAACGTGCATCTGGAGACGGTTCGCGACGACCTGGACACCCTGGTCATGGACGCCGAGGTGCTGGAAGGCTGCTCGATGCCAAGGACCCGGACAAGAAATCCAAGGAAATCGAGATCAAGCTCATCGCCCGCCTGCGAAAGCACAAGGACAACCCGAAGTTTGTCGCCCTGGGCGAGCGCCTCGAAAAGCTCAAAGAACGGCACGAACAGGGCCTGCTCCACAGCCTCGACTTCCTCAAGGAGCTGCTGACCCTGGCCAAGGACGTCGTCCAGGCCGAAAAGCAGGTGGATCCCGGTGATGAACAGGCCAAGGCCAAAGCCGCGCTGACGGAGCTGTTCACCGAGGTGAAGAACGGCAAGACGCCTGTGGTGGTCGAGCGGATCGTCACCGACATCGACGAGATCGTGCGTCTGGTCCGGTTCCCCGGCTGGCAAAACACCAAGGCCGGAGAACGCGAGGTCCAGAAGGCCCTGCGCAAAGTGATTTACGTGAAGTACCAGGTCAAGGACCAGGATCTGTTCGACAAGGCGTTTGGGTACATCCGGCAGTATTACTGAGAATTCCGACGGCCGACTGAAACTGACGAGGTCAATGCGGGCTTCAGCGAGCCCAAAGCGTGGCGGGGCGGGGCGGGGCGTGGGCTATGGCGTTTGGCGGTAGGTTCCTGCTGACGGCGGGGCGAGGAGTGCAGCAGGCAATGAGTTGAAAGCGGGGTCGATCAGCCCTGATCTGGGAGGAGCCCTGCGCCGCTGCTTGTCGAGGGCAACCCGCCCGATGCTGAGAACAACTGCGGGGCGCGCTTCCGGGGAGCGGTGAACGCATATGCCGTGGTGGTGAATATGAATTTGGACGAGCGCATGCTCGATTGAGAAAACAGAAGAAAGATCGCTGGCTCTAAGGCCGAATTGGGGGGGGGTAATGCCGAACAAGATGAATAGCGCAACGCGAGTTCGCGTTGTGGAGATCGCTGCGCGCCATGGTTTCGTGGCGCAAACCAAACCGGATGGCTCGGATAACTATGTCAAGAACCTGATGTTCCGCCATTCCGGTGTTCGACAGACGGTATATGTGGGCAAAGAGACCGGAATGAACGCCGCCGGGGACGCGAACGAGTATACGATCGCGGTCCATCCGCAGTATTTCAAACCGCACTTCGAAAGGCCTTCGCTCGGCATCGAGCGAACTTTCAACGCCCGGAAGGGAGGCTACTTATTCGCTTCCAGCAACTACCAGGCGTTTCCGTCCTGTCCGGGTTCCAATCAGCCGTGCGGAATGCACCTGCACGCGCCCAATAATCAAAGTCTTGAACAGTTATTCGCGCTGTTGGCCGGTAAAGAAATTGAAGTTGCTGCCGACATAGATGCGAAAACGCCAAGCGACCGGGCGCCGGCGCCACGAGTCCGAATCGGACACACAGTGCGCGAGCCGGTGCGCGTGCGATTCGAGGATTCCGCTCCGGGCGGCGAACTCAGCGGCTTGGTGATTCGGGCAGAGCCAATCCAGCAGATACTGCGGGGGGAAAAGGACTGGGAAATGCGCTCCAAGGCCGTCCATAAGAGAGGCCGGATCGCCCTGATTCAAAAAGGCACGGGGCAGGTCGTGGGGGTTGCCAATCTGGTCGATTGCCTTGGGCCAATGTCCGACGAAGAAATGCTCGAGCACTGGAATCATCACCGCATTCCCCGGGAACTTCTGCACAGCGTTGAAGTTGCAAAGTGGCGCACTGCCTGGGTGCTCGAGCAGGTACAGCGGTTGGCCAAACCCATTTCCTATGTACATCGGTCGGGCGCGGTGACCTGGGTAACACTCGATCGAGCCGTGAGTCGCGACGTGCTCGCGCAGGTTGACTCACTTTGAACACAAATTAGTCCCGGAGACTGGGATATGAATGAACCAATGCTCACGTCTTTCGATGAGCTTTTTACTGCTGCGGCTCACTGGTTGACCTCGCAACAAGGCGTCGCGGTGATCTGCGGCGTGATCGTGCTTTGGGCTATCGTTGCGTATCTATTGTTCTGGTTGAGAATCAGACCCATCACCGCCAAAGTAACCCTCGCGGTTAGACAAATCGGTCCCCTGCAAGGTGAACAGGGCTTCGTGGAGGGATTCGAAGAGTTCGACGCAAAAATGCGCGCCAATTCTGTGCTCAGTCACGCTTGGAGTGAGTTCGACGAAACACTCGTAAAGAATCCCGACTTGGAGCCACTTGCGATTCGCAATACGAGGAGTGCCTCGGATTATTTCTCCCGCGGCAACGTGATCGGTGATCGGTTGAATCTCCGTTTCTATAGCGCGTTGCCGAACTTGCTTACTGGTACAGGAATTCTCGGCACGTTCGTCGGCTTGGTGGCGGGGATCTGGTTGGCAAGC
Source organism: uncultured Gammaproteobacteria bacterium (assembly GCA_963773585.1). GTDB lineage: Bacteria > Pseudomonadota > Gammaproteobacteria > JASBUN01 > JASBUN01 > CAVXJN01. Next base: position 193,779 of record CAVZBR010000003.1, on the reverse strand, counting down.
GCGGGTTTGGGCGCGGACGACGCTCAGAAAGTGAAAGCTGCATTGCAAGATCTTTTGCATGGTGCCTCGCTTGCGTTTTGGACTTCGATCGCAGGTTTGCTTACGTCTATGTTGTTTTCCTGGGCGGAGAAGCACCTAGTGCATAAGCTCGACGGGCGACTTCGTACCTGGCATGGACAATTGGAGTCCCGTCTGCGTCGAGTAACCGGTGAATCGTTGATTTCGGAACAAGTGACGCAAAACCGCCAGCAAACGGAAATCCTGACTCAGTTCACAGAACAACTGGCCTTTCAAATCGCTAACGCGTTTGAAGAAAAGATGAGCGCGTCCATGGGGCCCGCTATGGAGCGCCTGCTCGCAGCCGTGGAGGGCTTGCGGGAGGATCAGGGACGGCGCGACGACGACGCGTTGAAGGAAATGCTTGAGAAGTTTTCTGCTTCGTTATCCGGTTCCGCAGGTCAGGAACTTGCAGCGCTGGGTACGACGCTCAGCTCTCTCAACGAGCGTCTCGAATCGCAAATTGGCAATCTCGGCAGCCGTCAGGCGCAAATGGATGCTGCGTCGAGCAAGGCTCAGGAAGACTTCGCCAAAGTCGTGAAGATGAGCATACACCAGATGCAGCAGGGGGTCGGCAGCTCCCTCTCCGAAATCACCGAGAGACTTGGCGCTATGGTGCAAGATCTGGCCGGCGATCTGCGCAGCGCCGCCGAAGAAGCGGCCGGTCGACTTGGCGAATTGAGTCGCCGATTCGAGGAAGCCACCGAAAAAGCCAGAGAGGCGCTGGAGGGCGCGAACGGGCTTACTGAAAACTTCCAGGTCCTTCTTTCGGAAACAGGAGACGCGGCGACACGGATGAACGACACCGCGAATTCCATGCAGCAACTGGTTACGCCGGTGACCGACGCCGCGCAAGGCTTTGGGAATGCGGCCGAGACTATGGGGACTGTGACCGCTAGCACGAGGGAGACGGCGGAGCAACTCCATCAGGCGATCGCGAACTTGTCCGCAATGCAAGTTGAGGTCAAAGATGTATGGACGGGCTACGCGCAGCGGTTCGAATCGGTGGATGAATCGCTTGCCAACGTATTTGAACAGCTTACTAACGGCCTGTCCGGCTACACCGATCAGGTAAAGGCCTTCGTCGCGGGATTGGATCAACATACCGGGTCGATCGTGTCGGATTTGGCGGGTGCGAATTCGGAGCTCACGGCCGCCGTTGAAGATCTCGCTGAAACCTTGGGTCGGCGTAACTAATGGATAACGCCGATCAATCGATATTCGAGGACGAGGGTTCCGGATATCTGGTGTCTGTAAGCGATATTATGGCTGGTTTGCTTTTTATTTTCATTATCACCCTAATGGCATTTGTCATCCAATTCCACAAAGAATCGGAAAAGAAAAAGGAGGTCGTCGAGCGACTGACAGACAATCAGCAAGTGCGTGCCCAGCTGCTTTCAGACATTAAACGGGAACTACAGGCACAGGGTGTCAATGTGGAAATCGACCAGGAGTTGGGCGTGCTGCGGCTCACGGAACAAACCGTTCGCTTTCGTTCTGGAAAATCCATACTTGATGAAAAACCGAAAGAAAATCTCAATGTAATTTCGGACGTGCTTAGCAAAGTATTGCCCTGCTATGCGAGTGGTGCTGCGATTGAGGAACAATGCGATCCGAAGACCAAGGGGACAAGCTCGAAGCGATTTTCATAGAGGGGCACACCGATAATATCCGGTACCGTGGCGGCTCCTACTCGAATTGGGACTTGTCGGCGAAGCGCGCAATTGTGACATATCAATACATTACCGAACGCAACCCAGACCTGGATCGCCTGATCAATCTTCAACGTAACCCTTTATTCAGCGTTTCCGGCTACGCCTACCGGCGACCGCTCGTGCAGCATAGTGAAGAGCAGGAAGATGAAAGAAATCGGCGCATCGACATTCGCTTTATAATGACTCCTCCTGCGGAAGAAGCGGAAGTGCTCACCAAAATCCACGAACAAGGTGTGAACTGAATTGAGCGGTTTATGGGCCAGCTTGAAAGAATTCGACCGGACGCTCATTCTGGCCGTTCCACAGAAGCCATTCAAACTGGAAAAAGCGGCGATAGAAATTCGAAGAGAGCTGGCGGCAATTACTCCGAGGGAGCCGGCCCGCTACGACTTGATCGAGACGTATGAAAATATAGTAACCGCGCTGAAGTCCGATGTAGGTTTGCAATCGGTGCCGTCAAAGCACCTGAAACGAGCGCCCTGGGTGATGTTTGATAGCATCTCAGAAATGCGAAACCCCTTGCCGAAATCGACCGGTTTGTGCCTGCATTCGTCGCGGAGCTAAAAAGCCGCGGCGCGTCCGTGGCGATCGTGGCGCTCGCCACCGTGTTTTTGCGTTACTACCCAATTGAAAAAAAATACTTTGAAGCCTTGCGGAAGGCCATTGTCGAGTTGTTACCGCATGCGCGTGGCCCGAAGGCGCGAGGACTTGTCGAGAGGAGCGCAAGATACGGGCTTTTTGAACTAGGCGGCACGGAGAAGTTCGGGGAAATGCTGTGGAGCGCACCTGAACCTTTGCAGTTGATCAGGCAAGTAGGACTGGAAGGTGTATTGGCGGAGCGCGGATTCGTGGAATGCTCCGTCGCAAACATGCTTGGTCGGATAAAAAACAAGTTAAGCGATAAGTTCGATAAGACGCAGCGGCTTGTGAGGTGGTTAGCGTTTTTCGAGAGCGAGGCGCAGCAAAACAAGCTCCGACATCCAGGTTTACGGGTGAAGATCGCGGAGGCGTTGCTACTTCCCTTCGCGGATCAGAATCCAAAAACAGCGATTGGCGAGTCGATTCGAGAGTTTCTGATCAAACACTTCCAGGATCCGCGAATTCGGCTTAATAGCTGGCAAGGCGTGGATGAGCGTGCGTTGGTGGTGATTCGTCGATGGTTGGTAGATTCCACTCTGGAAGACTTTTTCGCGGTGGTTCGCCAAGGATCTGAAATTGACGAAGACGCCGATCGTATGTGGCCTTATCGAGAGGCATTCTGGCGGGCCTATTTAAATAAAGGTGCCATATCCGAAGCATGGGTGGTTTTGGGTGACGCAATCGTGCGACGAGGCCGGAAGTTTCTGGAAGGTCAATCGGGCGCCTATGGCAAACTTCAGACCGGTGCCAATACGAAACCGTCGCACGCGGTATTGATCTTGCGAATCGAAGAACTCGTCATTAGTGAATGGAGTCATACGGGAAAGTGGCGTCTCTGGCACGACGACAATCCAAACGCACCGAAGCTATATAAGTCCGGTTCCCGATATTCGCGGAAGGAACTCGTTACGAGTGCAGATTACGAGGGCGCGCACCACGGCGCTAAATGGGGTGGGTGGCAGCAACAATTGGCGGACAAGATTACCGAATGGACTGGCGTTAAAGTGATGCAAAAAGAGTATATGCCCGATGAATGATTCTGCCCAGTTGGAATGGTCTGCAGAGAAGGACGGTTTTGTGTTTTCGCTAATGGACCAATCGGGCGCGGCAGTACCCATTGAGCGTTGGGGGCTTTACACAGTTCGGACCATTCAGAAAACCCCCGGCAGCGTATCGCCCTTGTTGGCATTGCTTGATGGCGAAGTTGTTCAAGGTCGCTTGGACGACACTGTGTGCGTTTCGCACGAATCTGTCGCGGCTTTCGATTCTGTACAAACGCGACAATTGGGGTTGCCGGATCCTGCGCCACTCAGGCTCAAGATCCAAGGGCGAGGCATCCTGACATCACCGAGTTTCCGATTTCAGTACAAGCTCGTGAAAGGTGATGGGAGCGCTGTTATGGGTGCTCAGCGAACAGGATCGATACTTTCGATTGGCACCCGGCAGTATTTGCTTTTGAACCCTATTTTCGAACTACTTGAAGGAATGGACGCCTTCAGACCGAACGCCACCGGAGCAAATGGAAGACCGGATGCTTCGGTGGGCCGAGATGAAGCCCATGCTGCCCGAAGACGCGGTTGTGGATAATAATCTGCGTAGTATGAATATCGTTCGGGCGGATGCGTTTACCTTAGACATGGGATCGGCGTGGGATTTCGCGCCGCAGCTTCTACATCGGCCGACTAGGACCGCCGAGGAGTCTGCATGGGAGGATGGGCAACCCAGCGAGCCCGCGCTGCCGGTTGAGCCACAGCGGGATTTTCAACAGCGCTTTCATAGCCTGAGTTCAGCGCAGCGCTATTACACGGCGCGCGGCAACTGGTTCATCGTCGTTCCTGAAAATGTAAAGAAGGCGCTACAAGTTGTGCGCGAGCATCAGGACGCGCCGCTTTCCGAACGTTTAGCTTTCATCGCCAATCCAGCTGCGGTACTGAGAGAAAGCTTCACGAACACCTGCCTGAGGAGGAGTTAGAACAACTCTTTGAAGAAACGCCCGATTTTCTGAGTGCGCGGGTGACGCACCTTGGCACTTGGGAGCCGAAGAAGAACGCGTATCTCTTGCAGTCTGGTCAGGAATGGTTACCCGACGATCAGCAATCCTATGGAGTTGTGATCTCGGGAGGAATGTATAGCATCGATCCGGGCGACGCTGCGTCGCTGTTGCAGAAAATACAGCAAGCCCACGCGGACGGTTTTCAAAGTATCGAGTACAACGGACAACAGCTACCGGTGGGCGAAGAGGCGGCCGACGCGGTCTCGAAGCTCGTGCGTGGATTGCAGGGAACTTCAACATCTAAAGGGCCACAGCAGGGTCAGCCGTCGGTTCCCGTGGTTCCGATCTTAATCGATAATGTTGAACAGCTTGGCTACTCGGTAGAAAGACGCGCGATCCGAGGCGAACCTGGAGGACTTCCGGCTGTTCTTAAGACTACCGTACTGTACCCTCATCAGAAGGAAGGCTTGCGCTGGTTGCAGGAGCATTGGGCGAGTGGATCGAGGGGGGCGCTGCTCGCCGATGATATGGGGTTGGGCAAAACGCTTCAGACACTTGCGTTTCTCGCTTGGGTCCAGGAACAAATGGAAGCGGGTAATCATCCGCGTAAACCGGTATTGATTGTCGCACCGACGGGCCTTCTCAAGAACTGGGAGGATGAGGCCGAGGTGCATTTAGCGGCTCACGGATTGGGTCGGCTCTATCGTGCATTCGGTTCTGAATTAAGGCGGCTGCATGAGATGTCGCATATCGAACGTAGGAATGCATTGAGTTCCGCCGATTGGGTTATGACCACCTACGAAACGCTGCGTGACCAAATCCGGTATTTCATGCCGGTCGACTGGGCGGTAGCGGCATTTGATGAAGCGCAAAAGATAAAGAACCCGCAGTCGAGATTGACGGAAATGGCGAAGTCGATCGAGGCGGACTTGTATCTCGCGTTGACGGGCACCCCAGTAGAAAACCGATTGGCTGACTTATGGTCTGTGGTCGACCTGATTGCGCCTGGCGAGCTGCGTTCGCTCAAGGAATTTCATGAAACCTATGAGTCCCCGACAATGGATGACGGTGATACCACGCCATTGGAGAGCCTCCGGACCAAATTATGCGAGGACCCTAAGCCGGTACGTCTACTACGCAGAATGAAAGCAGATCATTTAAAAGGGCTGCCGGACAAACGCGAGCATTTGGTGAAGACCGAAATGCCGGCCCGACAAGCCCAGGCGTACGACCAAGTCATTGCGCCCGCGTTTCAAGGTGAGTTGGCGAAAGGGCAGATGCTCGAAATCTTGCAGAACATGCGCAGGGTATCTTTGCTCCCGGGTCCCCTTGGACCAGAAGGTATCACAGAAGAGGTCATTCGTTCGTCCGCGCGGTTAACAGCATTAGTAGAGATGTTGGACGCAATTCATGAAAGGCACGAGAAGGTGTTAGTGTTCTTAGAGTTCATTGGCATACAAGACGCTCTCATTCCATATCTGCAATGGCGCTATCAGCTAGGCAAGCCCCCTCTTCGCATAAGCGGATCTGTGCAGGGACATGTTCGGAAAAAGCATGTTGACGAATTTCAATCTCGCCCGAGGGATGCGTTTGACGTAATGCTGCTGTCTCCCAAAGCGGGCGGCGTGGGATTAACGCTTACGGCGGCAAATAATGTAATTCACCTCTCTCGCTGGTGGAACCCGGCTGTTGAAGATCAATGTACAGATCGTGTATTTCGCATTGGGCAAGAAAGGGAGGTCAACGTCTACTATCCGCTAGCGGTACATCCGCGCTATGGAGACAGTAGCTTTGACTTGAACTTACATTCGCTCCTCGAGCGAAAGCGAATGCTCAGCGCGGAATTGCTGGCTCCGTCGGTCGCGGATGACAAGGAGCTCGAACTGTTGCTTGGGAAATCCGCGTAAAGACCCCAGACGCTTTGGATATGTGTGTGTGGAGCGAGCTACTATCGGAAGGCACCTTTGCTTTATGTCTGGATCAATTGGCCGCCACGAACTGGTCGAGCGTGCCTATGGTGCAGGTAAGCCGGGCCTCAACTTGGATAATATTCATACGTTGCGCACCGTTCTGCCCCCTCTCGCCGAACAACATCGCATTCTTGCAAAGGTTGACGAATTGTTGATCCAGTGCGATCAATTCGAAGCCCAACTCGAAAAAGGGGGAGTCAGTCGCCGCCGCCTGCTCGAAGCCGTTCTTCATGAGGCTCTTTACGGGACTGACGACCTCGAAGAAGAGGGCTGCCAAGGATCCGCAGCAGCGGCCAGCAAGACGTCCAGCGTGCGGCATGCCTAATCCATGTACGACGTCGCGTTCACGACCCAATTTCGCGATGCTCTGAAGTCACTGCCCAAGGCGAGCTCCGTGAAGGGGAAGTTTCCGAAGGCGTGCGAGCGCATTGAGATGTTGCATTCTCCACGCGTGTATTCATTTAGCCGTATCACGCGTCGAGGGCGTCGCCTGCGCTGAATGTCCTGTCGGACCCACTGCTCGCGTAGGACGTGTCAGGAGGTGTTTTTTAATGAAACAAGCGCATTTTTTCACGCGAAAGGAACTGTACGACCTGGTGTGGTCTACCGCGAAGAAGAATCTCGCGACCCAGTTCGGTGTGTCGGATGTAGCGATTGGTAGGGCTTGTCGTAAAGCAAACATTCCGGTACCCGACCGTGGGTACTGGGCGAGAAAGCTATCGGGCCGAGCGCCGGTTCGGCCCGAGCTGCCTCCGCGATTTCCGGGTTCCCCCGATCGTGTACGAATAGGCGGCGACTCTTGGGCTACCTATTGGTCAGTGGTTTCGCCCACCGATCCGTTGCCGCCGGAACCGGTTTTTTCCGAAACCCTGGACTCCGTGCGCGACCGGATCCTCGGGTTGGTCCGAAAAGTGGCGTATCCGCGCCTTACGGTAGATATGGCGCATCCGGTTGTGCGGCAACTTTTGTTGGACGAGGAAGAACGCGCGAAGGAGTATGCGAACCGTTCCTATGTCTGGTATCAGCCCCGTTTAAGCACGCCATCGGACAAGCGTCGGCTTCGAATTTTCAACGCGCTGTTCCTAGCACTGCAGCGCGTAGGCTGCCGGGCGTTCCTGGAGACCGCTCGTGATCGCCGGGATGATGCAGAGGCTTCGGTCTCGGTGGGTGGTGCATTCGTCGCGCTTCGATTGACGGAAGTAGTAGAAAAGAAGCGAAAGACAGAAGAGAAGCCCGCCAAACCAACGCGGTTGCGCCTGGAGCTCGTTTCAGTGCCGCAAGATACCGAGATGAAAAAAGCATGGGAGGATTTCGAAAGCGAGCGTATTGAACAGCACCTCCGAGATGTCGTCATCGAAATTTTGTTTGCCGGTGAGCTGCAATATCGACACAGCGAGCGACAGCAGTATGCGTGGTTGGTTGAGCGCAAGGCGAGACAGGAGGAAGCAGAACGCCAACGGGTGCTCGAGGTCGAACGCAAGGCGCAGGAGCTTGAGGCGCGACGTCAGCGCGCGGAGGTGGGGCGACTGCTGTCCGAAGCAACGTCACTGCAGCGAGCGGCCACGATTCGTAGCTATGTGGCTACCGTTCGGTCGCGACAAGGAGGGCTCGGCGTAGGGCCAGACGTTGTCGAGCGCTGGGCAGCCTGGGCGCTCTCACATGCCGATCGCATCGACCCCCTGAGGAATCCAGGGTCATTGCGCGCGTTCGAGGAGCGCGTGGACAGCCACCCTGTATGAAGATGCGACTGAATCGCCGATCCGTTGGCATCGTAGCGGGTGCGTACTTGCTGAACGGGAGTCGAAGGACCGCCGGGTTGCACTGCATATTCCAAATAATGGCTTATTCCATCTTGGCGGTGCAACGCTACAAAACTTACAACAGGTATAAGCGTTCACCGTTATAACATTCGCGCCCTTTACGAGTTACAACCGAATCCTGTGACCATTTGGTGACCAAAATGTGCTCAACGGGGACTATTTCAGACCAAACCAGACATATCCGAGGGAAACTGAAGAAAATAAAAAACCAAGCGAAACCAATCAATTATAGGTCTGAATTGGTCTCGCTTGGTCAGTGAGATGGTGGAGGCGGCGGGAATCGAACCCGCGTCCGCAAGCACTCCGCCGTTGGCTCTACATGCTTATCCCAGTCTATTGATTTAATCGCTTGCTACCCGACGGGCAGGGAAAACAAGCGACGATCCCAGTTAGGTTTTAACGGGTCAGTCCTGGGAGAACATCACCGCGGTCTTGTGAGAATCGACGCCTGATTACGGACGCACAAGCACGGCTCCGGTCAGACGGCACCCTACTGGGTTTTAAGCAGCGAGTGCGTAGTTGTCGTCGTTGGCAACTATATGGTTTGCAGCTGGATTTACGAGGTTGTCTGCGCCTCGGCATGCACCTCAGGTTTCGCTACCCACGTCGAATCCAGGTCGCCCCCAAAGTACTTCCTATGTATGAACAGTATACCGACAATTCAAGCGTTTCGTCAGTGCTTGCCGCGATTCAGCCGTGCTTCAGGACGCGGGCTTTTTCCCGCTGCCAGTCGCGATCTTTCAGAACCGCGCGCTTGTCGTGGGCTTTCTTGCCCTCTGCCAGGGCGATCTCCACTTTTGCCCGGCCTTTCTTCCAATACATGGCGGTGGGCACCAGGGCGAGGCCCTTGCGCTCGGTCGCGCCGATGAGTTGGTCCAGCTCGTGGCGGTGCAACAGCAGTTTGCGGGTGCGGGTGGGGTCGGGCTGGATGTGTGTGGAGGCAGTGGGTAGCGGGGTAATCAACGCGCCCAGCAGCCAGGCTTCGTTATCCTTGACGAGCACATAGCTATCGCGCAGTTGCACGCGACCGGACCGCAGCGCCTTGACCTCCCAGCCCTCCAGCGCGACCCCGGCCTCGAAGCGATCGAGGATGAAGAAGTCATGCCGGGCCTTCTTGTTCAGGGCGATGGTGCTGGACCCGGTCCGTTGTTCCTTTTTCTTTGCCATCAGCACATTATGCCAGGAGATCTGCGCCGGGGCGACGCCGAAGGCGATAGTCCGCTCGGTTGAGTCACAGCCCAATGTCGTTCAGAATGCTGAAAAAAATCCAATCGAGTCCCTGAAAATGCCCGCAAAAAGAACTTCGATCCACGGCGAATGGTCGTCTCGCCTGGCGTTTATTCTTGCCGCGACCGGCTCGGCCGTCGGTCTGGGCAATATCTGGCGGTTTCCTTACATCACCGGTGAATATGGCGGCGGCGCCTTTGTGCTGGTGTATCTGCTATGCGTGGCCCTGGTCGGAATTCCAGTGATGATGGCGGAAGTCATGCTCGGTCGCCGCGGTCGCCAAAGTCCTCTCAATACCATGCGTTCGCTGGCCCACGAGGAGGGCCGGAGTTGGTTATGGCAGGGTCTCGGTTGGATGGGGATGATCGCCGGGTTCCTGATTTTGTCATTTTATAGCGTCGTCGCCGGCTGGACGTTGGCCTACGTGGTGCGCACCGCGACGGGTACTTTCGATGGCGCCACTGCGAATGGCGTGTCGTCGATTTTCGACCAGTTCATAGCAGACCCGGAGCGCCTGCTGGGTTGGCACACCATCTTCATGGCGATGACCATCGTAGTCGTGTCACGGGGGGTGAAAGGCGGCCTTGAAAAGGCCGTACAGTTCTTGATGCCGGCGCTCTTTGTACTGCTGATCGCGATGGTCGGTTACGCGATGAATACGGGATATGCAGACCAGGCGATTGCTTACCTGTTTCGTCCGGATTTCACCAAGCTGACTGCGAAAGGGGTGCTCGAAGCCATGGGGCAGGCGTTTTTCAGCCTCAGTCTCGGTATGGGCGCCATCATGATGTACGGTTCATATCTGTCACACAACGCATCCATCACCAAGACAACGATCATCATTGCCGGCATGGACACGTTGGTTGCACTGCTGGCCGGATTGGCGATCTTCCCCATCGTGTTTGCCAATGGACTCGAGCCACAGCTCGGTTCCGGTATGGTATTCAAGGTGCTCCCCATCGCCTTCGGGCACATGCCGGGCGGTACGCTGTTTGGCACTTTGTTTTTTATTCTACTGGTTTTCGCGGCGTGGACTTCTTCCATCTCCCTGCTTGAGCCGATGGTCGCATGGTTGGTGGAGAACCGCGGTATGAACAGGGTCAAAGCCTCGGCCTGGGCCGGACTGGCGGCTTGGATCATGGGCATCTGTTCACTGCTTTCGCTGAATGTCTGGTCGGGCTACAAATTGCTGGGTATGACGTTCATCGACGGCGTCGAATTCGTTGCCGCGAATATCATGCTGCCGCTGGGCGGATTTCTGATTGCAGTTTTTACCGCCTGGGTGATGGCCAAGGAATCGACCCTGGACGAACTCAAGCTCCGGGATCGTTTTGGCTATCGCTTGTGGCGCTTGCTCACCCGCTTTGTCGCCCCGGTCGCGGTGGCGATTGTGTTGCTCAACGCGACGGGACTGCTGCAACGGCTGCTGAATCTGACCGGCCAATGATATACTCGCGCCCTCGCGCAGCAAGATTTGAAGCTTTTTTACGCTATGCCCACGATCAGTAGAAACGCCCTGGTTCCCTACAGCGCCGCCGAAATGTACGCGCTGGTGGACGATATCGCATCGTATCCGCAATTCCTGCCTTGGTGCCGCAGTGCCGAGGTGCTGGCGCGCGACGACGATGAAGTACGTGCCAGTATCGAGATCTCCCGCAGCGGCGTGAACAAGACTTTTACCACCCTCAATCGCCTGCAAAAGCACAAGATGATCGAGATCCGCCTGGTGGAAGGTCCGTTCCGTCATCTCGAAGGTTTTTGGCGCTTCGAACAGTTGCGTGAGGATGCCTGCAAAGTCTGTCTCGATATGGATTTCGAATTCTCGAGCCGCATCATGGGCATGATGATCGGGCCGGTGTTCAGCCAGATTGCAGGGTCGATGGTGGATGCTTTCGTCGCGCGCGCCGATGATCTCTATGGCGGACGCTGATCGGATCAAAGTGGAAGTGGCCTACGCGCTGCCCCAGGAACAGGTGATCGTGCCGCTTGACGTGGAACCCGGCACGACCGTGCAACAGGCCATCGAACGCTCAGGCATTCTGCAGCGTTTCATGGAAATCGATCTGAAAAAGGACAACAAAGTCGGCGTGTTTGGCAAGCTGACCAAGCTGGATCGCGTGCTGCGGGCGAACGACCGGGTCGAGATCTACCGACCCCTGATTGCCGACCCCAAGGAAGTGCGGCGTCAGCGTGCCGCCCAGGGCAAGGCGATGAAGAAAGGCGGTGGCGATTTGGCCGACGGTTCGGATTGATCGGCTCGGTGCTTGTCAGTTGCCGATTCCGATCTTTTCCAGCATGCGACCGAAGAAGCCTTTTTTCTTTACGCCTGCCGGGTTCACCTCGACGACTTCGGATTTCTCCGACGGCGCCGATGCGGCCTGGGGATTCGGGCGCATGTCGCCTTCCAATCGTGCCAACTGGTCGTTGTCGAAAAACAGCGCCACATGATGTTGCGCTCGCAGCTTACCGCCCGTTTTCAGCGAATAGTAATAATCCCAGCGGTCCGGGTGGAAGGGGTCCTGCACCAGTGGCGTGCCGAGCACATACTGCACTTGGTTTTTGGTCATCCCCGGATGTATGCGGTTCAGGTGGTCCTGTTCGATGATGTTTCCCTGCTGGATGTCGATCTTGTAGGGGAACGAGGAACAGCCGGTGACAAGCGCGACGTTAAGCCATAAAATTAGAATGATAAGCTTTTTCATTTGACCTGGGATTTGACCGCAAACTGCGGCTGAATCATACCGGAAGCATCCCCGGATTTATAGCGTTGGAGGGCCCAGGCGTGGAATCCAAAGACCTGAAGAAGGCTGGCCTCAAGGTCACCCTGCCTCGGATGAAGATCCTCGAGATCCTTGACGAAAGCGATACAAGGCACTTTAGCGCCGAGGATGTGTACAAGCAGTTGCTGGAGGCAGGGGAGGAGATCGGACTGGCGACGGTCTATCGGGTGCTGACACAATTCGAAAGTGCGGGGTTGGTGACGCGCCACCATTTCGAAGGCGGCCACTCGGTGTTCGAGTTGAATAGAGGGCCCCACCACGACCACATACTGTGCGTTCGTTGCGGACGGGTCGACGAGTTCATGGACGATACCATCGAGCAGCTGCAGGAACGGATCGCCGAGCGGGCGGGCTATCGCATGACCGACCACAGTTTGTACATCTATGGGATCTGCAAGGACTGCCAGAAGCAGGAAAGTTAGCGGCCGTTCCCGCCAGCGCGGTACCCGGCATCGGCGGTGCCCGAATTTGCCGGATGTATCGGATGTCAGGCGGAAGCTCGTTTTCCCCGCGGTTTGCCACGCGGCTTAACGGGCGTTCCGTCACTGACGGCCGTTTGCGCTTTTTCGATCATTTCCTTCGCATGGGCCCGGGTCTGGGCACTGATTTCCACGCCGCCGAGCATGCGTGCGACCTCTTCAATCCGCGCCGCCGGATCGAGCCGCGCGATCCGCGTGCCACTGAAGTGCGCGTCGTCATGCTTGCTGACTTGCAAGTGGTGATGGGCCTGGGCGGCTACCTGTGGCAGGTGTGTTACGCACAGTACCTGGCGGCCACCGCCCAAGGCGCGCAGGCGGCGGCCGACGACTTCGGCTACGGCGCCGCCGATTCCCGTGTCCACTTCATCATAAATGAGGCTTGCGATCCTGGTGCTGTCGGCCAGTACCACCTGAATCGCGAGGCTGAAGCGCGACAATTCACCGCCCGAGGCAATTTTGGCGAGCGGTTTCAACGGCTGGCCAGGGTTGGTGCGCACTTGAAATTCGACCCGATCCAGCCCATGGGGTGCGGGCTTGGCGTTCGCAGCGGTCTCGACTGCGATCTCGAATGCCGCCCCGGTCATACCGAGTTCGCCGATCACACCGCTGACATGATTATTGAGCGTGCGCGCGGCGTCCCGTCGCCGGCGTGTCAATTGCGATGCAAGTTCGTTGTATCGGCCGCGCAAGTCGTCGATCTCGTCTTGCAATGCGTCCAATCGCTCGTCCGCGTTGTTCAACGAACGCAATTCAGTCTGCAACGCAACCAACACATCCGGAAGTGACTCCGCCGCAACGTGATGTTTGCGTGACAACCCGTGCAGCAGGCCGAGCCGGTCTTCCAGCCACTGCAGTCGCGACGGGTCGAGGTCCAAACGGTCGACATAGGTGCGCAGCTCGTCGACTGCCTCTTGCACCTGAATCATCGCTTCGTTGATCAGTTCACGAATTGGGGCAATGGCGCTGTCGAGATCGCACAGCCCGTCCAGATCGGCATGCACACGACTCAGGCGATCATGGGCGTTGTCTTCATCGCTTTCGTACAGCGCGGCGATGGCAGCCTGCGAGGTCTCGAGCAGTTGGCCCGCGTTGGCGGCCCGGCCATGCTCCTCGGCGATTTGCGCCGGTTCGTCCGCGCGCAGATCGGCCGCTTCGAGCTCCTGCACCTGAAATCGCAGCAGATCCAGACGAGCGCCGCGGTCCGCGGCGGCGGTGCGCAGCGACTGCAGTTCCCGCTGGCGCTGATCCAGGTCACGATAGATCTGGTCGAGTTGGGACAAGAGTTCGCCGTTGCCGGCGAAATCGTCCAGCAGTTGGCGCTGCGTTTCCCGTCGCAGGAGTGACTGGTGCTCGTGTTGGCCATGGATGTCGACCAGCAGGTCGCCCAGTTCGCGCAGCGACTGCACCGGCACGGGGCGGCCGTTGATATAGGCGCGGGAACGGCCCTCCGCAGTAATCACCCGCCGCAGCAGACAGTCATTGTCTTCGGCCAGATCGTGCTGCTCCAGCCACAGGCTGGCATCGCTGGGGGTGGTCAGATCGAACTGCGCAACGATTTCCGCCCGCTCGGCGCCGTGGCGTATGACGCCGACGTCGGCGCGATCGCCCAGCGCCAAGCCCAGTGCATCCACAAGGATGGACTTGCCGGCGCCGGTTTCTCCGGTCAAGGCGGTCATGCCTTGCTCCAGATCGAGCTCGATGCGTTCGACGATGGCGAAATCCCGGATGTGAATGTGCGTCAGCATGTCGCGCAACGATATATGGGAATGCTCAAGGTGCAAAGCCCCTGCGCCGGCGTGCAGCGGCGCGCGAAAATCATGGATGTTCCGACCAGCGCAGCTTGGTGCGCAGAATCCGAAAGTAATCGTAGTCGGCGGGATGCAGTAAACGCAGCTTGCGCGCCTTGGCGCTGATACAGATGCGGTCGCCCACCGCGACCCGAGCGTTGACTTGGCCGTCGCAGGTGATCTGGCCTTCGCCGTCGGCGCTCTGGGTGATGGTAATTTCGATACGGCTGTCCGCGCCCACGACAATGGGCCGGTTGGTCAATGTGTGAGGACAGATGGGAACGAGTACGACTGCCGGCAGACTCGGGTGCAGGATGGGACCGCCGCCCGACAGCGCATAGGCAGTGGAGCCGGTGGGCGTGGACACGATGACACCGTCAGATCGATGTTTGTGGACGAACGCGCCGTCGATCCAGGTTTCGAACTCGATCATGCGCGCGACTTGCCATTTGTGAATGACCACGTCGTTGAGCGCGTCGCTTTCCATGATCACTGCATCGTCTCGATACACTTGCGCGCGCAACAACACGCGGTCTTCTTCCCGGTACCGCCCTTCCAGAATGGCATCGAGGCAGGGCATCATGTTGGCGGGGGATACATCGACCAGAAATCCGAGGCGGCCCATGTTGACGCCGACCACCGGTATATCGAAATCGCTCAACGTGCGGGCAGCGTTCAGCAGCGTGCCATCGCCGCCGACCACCACCGCCAAGTCGCAGTTTGCACCGATGGCTTCGCGACTGGCCGATTCGACGCCGAGATCCCCGATCCGCTCCGCAGTCGCTTGGTCGAGCGCGACACGGAGGCCTCGGTCACGCAGATGATGGGCGAGGTTGCGTAGACTGTCCCCGGTGCCGGGATCCTCGTATTTGCCGATCAAACCGACGGATTGGAAAGTGCGGGGCATCGAGGCTCTTTCGATATGGAAATTTTCGCGCTCAACGTACCATGGGCCAGGGCGGCGTGCACGCGGCTGATGGCGGCCTTGGACGAAGAATTGACGCCCATTTGTTAGCACTCTACCATTAAGAGTGCTAACAGCAGAACCCGATTCACAGGAAGGCAGCATGCCAAGCAAACGACCGAGTTCGGCTCTGAACGAGCGTGCCCAGCACCTGTTACGGGTGCTGGTGCGCCAGTATATCGAAGAAGGCCAGCCGGTCGGTTCAAAATCCCTGGCGCGCGCATCGGGCCTGGATCTGAGCGCGGCGACCATCCGCAACATCATGTCCGATCTTGAGAACCATGGTTTCCTGGCCTCGCCGCATACATCCGCCGGCCGCATTCCGACGGTGCGCGGCTACCGCCTGTTCGTCGATAGTCTGATCGCGTCGCGGCCTCTCGCCGAGGTGCAGATCGAAGAGTTGCAGCAACAGATATCCAGAGAAACCGACACCCAGCGCTTGATGTCGAGCGTGTCGGAATTTCTATCGGGGCTCACCAAGCTGGCGGGCATCGTCACGTTGCCCCGGATGCAGCGTCTGGAGTTACGACAACTGGAGTTTCTACCGCTGTCTGACAACCGGGTGCTGGCGATTCTGGTGATCAACGAGCACGAGGTGCAGAATCGTATTTTGCACTTGCCTCGTACCTTCAGCACCCACGAGCTACAAACCATATCCAATTACCTCAACGCGCATTTCGCAGGCAAGGAAATCTCGGAAGTGCGCAAGCACTTGATGAGCGAATTGCGCGCAACCCGGGAACGGGTCGATCAACTCATGCAGGACGCCATCAGCATGGCCGATTCCCTGTTCGACGGGGATGCGGTGGAGGACGGCTACGTGATGGTCGGCCACACCAAACTGATGGAATTCGAAGAACTCTCGAATGTGGAAAAGCTCCGGCAATTATTCGAAGCTTTCAGCCAGAAGCGAGACATTCTCCATCTATTGGATCAATGTATGAACGCCCAGGGCGTGCAGATCTTCATCGGTGAAGAATGCGGTTATAAAGTGCTGGACGACTGCAGCGTGGTGACCGCCTCCTACGGCGGCGAGCAAGGCCAGCCGGTCGGGGTGTTGGGCGTCATCGGCCCGACCCGTATTCCGTACGACAAAGTGATCCCCATCGTCGATATCACTGCCAAGGTGGTCGGCGCCGCCTTGAATTCCCGGGCCTGAGCCCAATATCACTCGTGACTCTGCATTACCGGCGACCGTCGGGTGCAATGATTGTTGTCGGAACACATTAAAAAGGTGGAGAAAGTGCATGTCTCAGAAGGATAAATCGTCAGATAGTGCGACGGCCGAAGAGGTTGAGGAAAGCACCCAGGAACAGCCGCACGACGACGCGTCCCGGAACGAGGAACTGACCTTGATGCTGGAGGACGCACGGGCGAAAGCGGACGAGCATTACACCCAGTTGCTGCGGCTGCAGGCCGAGCTGGAAAACGTGCGTAAACGCACGGCCCGGGATCTGGAGAATGCCCACAAATTCGCCCTGGAAAAGTTCATGGCCGAGTTGCTGCCCGTGCGGGACAGCCTCGAGCTGGGCTTGGCTGCTGCTGGCGACGGGGACCGCGTCGACCCGGCGAAGCTCAAAGAAGGGGTCGAGTTGACCCTGAAGATGTTCGCCGACGCCATGGCCAAGTTCGGCGCCCAACCGGTCGATCCTCAGGGGCAGCGTTTCAATCCGGAGCTGCATCAAGCGATGTCCATGCAGGAAGCGCCGAATTCGGCGCCCAATACCGTCCTGACGGTGGTCCAGAAGGGCTATCAACTAAATGAACGCTTGCTGCGCCCGGCCTTGGTCATCGTCTCCAGCGGCGGACGCTCGCAGAATTCCGCTGCCGGCGACGAGTATCAGCCGGACGCGGACGACCGCGGCGGAAATATTGATGAGCAGGCTTGAATCTGCTGATTTGGCCCGCATTTAGCGGGTATCGAACGAATTCGAACGCGTATTCGCATTTGTACCAATTTAGAACGGAGACTTCGCATCATGGGAAAGATCATTGGCATTGATTTGGGCACCACCAACTCCTGCGTCGCGGTGATGGAAAGTGGCAAACCCCGGGTGATCGAAAACAGCGAGGGCGATCGCACCACGCCGTCCGTGGTCGCCTACACCGAGGACGAGGAAATCCTGGTCGGCCAATCGGCCAAGCGCCAGGCGGTCACCAACCCCCACAACACGGTGTACGCCATCAAGCGCCTGATTGGCCGTAAATTCCAGGATGGCGAGGTGCAAAAAGACATCGGCATGGTGCCCTACAAGATCATCAAGGCTGACAACGGCGACGCCTGGGTGGAGGTCAAGGGCAAGAAAATGGCCCCCCCGGAGATCTCGGCGCGGGTTCTGATCAAGATGAAGAAGACCGCCGAAGACTATCTGGGCGAAAAGGTCACCGAGGCGGTCATCACCGTGCCGGCATACTTCAACGACTCCCAGCGCCAGGCCACCAAAGACGCGGGCAAGATCGCGGGTCTCGAGGTCAAGCGCATCATCAACGAGCCGACCGCGGCGGCGCTTGCCTATGGCATGGACAAAAAGGGCGGCGACCGCAAAGTCGCGGTTTATGACTTGGGCGGTGGCACCTTCGACATCTCCATCATCGAGATCGCCGAGATCGAAGGCGAGCATCAGGTGGAGGTGCTGTCCACCAATGGCGATACCTTCCTGGGCGGTGAAGATTTCGACAAGCGCCTGATCGATTATCTGGTCGACGAGTTCAAGAAGGATCAGGGTATCGATTTGCGTAAGGATCCGTTGGCGCTGCAGCGTCTGAAGGAATCCGCGGAGAAGGCCAAGATCGAACTGTCCTCGAGCCAGCAGACCGATATCAATCTGCCCTACATTACGGCGGATCAGAATGGTCCCAAGCACATGAACATCAAGGTGACCCGCGCGAAGTTGGAATCCCTGGTGGAAGATTTGATTGCCCGTACGCTGGAGCCCTGCAAGATCGCGCTCAAGGATGCCGGACTGTCCGGCTCGGAAGTCGACGACGTGATCCTGGTCGGTGGCCAGACCCGTATGCCGAAGGTCCAAGCCGCGGTGAAGGACTTCTTTGGCAAAGAGCCGCGCAAAGACGTCAATCCCGATGAAGCGGTGGCCGTTGGTGCCGCGATTCAGGGCGGCGTACTGGGCGGCGAAGTCAAAGACGTGCTGTTGCTGGACGTCACGCCGCTGTCGCTGGGTATCGAAACCCTTGGCGGTGTCATGACCAAGCTGATCGACAAGAACACCACGATTCCGACCAAGGCGCAGCAGGTGTTCTCCACCGCCGACGATAATCAGACCGCGGTGACCGTGCACGTGCTGCAAGGCGAGCGCGAAATGGCCACTGCCAATAAGTCGCTCGGGCGTTTCGATTTGAGCGATATTCCGCCGTCGCCGCGCGGCATGCCGCAGATCGAAGTGGCGTTCGACATCGACGCCAACGGTATTTTGAACGTGTCCGCCAAGGACAAAGCCACCGGCAAAGAGCAGTCGATCGTGATCAAGGCATCCTCAGGCCTGTCGGATTCCGAAATCGATCAGATGGTCAAGGACGCCGAGGCTCATGCGGCGGAGGACAAGAAGTTCCACGAACTCGTGGACGCCCGCAACCAGGCGGACAATCTGATCCACGCCACCAACAAGTCGCTTGAGCAGTTGGGCGAGAAGGTGAGTGCGGATGAAAAGAGCGATATCGAAGCGGCGATCGAAGGCCTGAAGGAAGCTATGAAGGGTGACAGCAAGGACGAGATCGAAGCCCGCACCCGTACGCTGTCCGACAAGTCGGCGAAGCTGGCCGAGCGACTCTATGCCCAGGACGGCAAGGGCGCGGAAGCCCAGGCCGGCGCTGAGCAGGCCCAGGGCGGCGCCGAAACGGCGGCCCAGGAAAAGGATGAGGTGGTCGACGCCGAGTTCGAGGAAGTCAAAGATAACAAGTAAAGCTGCGTTATAATGGCGGCCGTTTTTCCGCGGCCGCCAGACGCACATGGAGTATCTGACAGGCGTGCGGCTATTTGCGGCGCGCCTGTCATCGTGTGCTTATCCGTGTTAAAGCGTGCCGTGCCGTATTGACGAACCTAAGCGAAGCAGATGTCCAAGCGTGATTATTACGAGGTGCTCGGGGTAGCCAAGAACGCCAGCGAAGCAGAGCTGAAAAAAGCTTTCAAGCGCATGGCCATGAAGCATCACCCCGATCGCAACCCTGACGACAAGGAAGCGGAAGACAAGTTCAAGGAGGCCCGCGAGGCCTTCGACGTGCTGTCCGACCCTCAAAAACGAGCGGCCTACGATCAATTCGGCCACGCCGGAGTCAGTGGGGGCCCGGGTTTCGGCGCCGGGGCGACGGCGGGCGGTTTCAGTTTCTCCGATATTTTCGGCGACGTCTTCAGCGATATCTTTGGTGGTGCCGGCGGCCCCGGGCGCGGCGGCAGAGCGTTCCGTGGCGCTGATTTGCGCTACAACCTGGATCTGACCTTGGAAGAGGCAGTTGCCGGCACGACCGTGAAGATTCGAGTGCCGACCTTGGTGGTGTGCGCCGAGTGCGGCGGCACCGGCGCCCGCAAGGGCAGCAGCCCGGTTACCTGTACCACTTGCGGCGGACACGGCCAAGTACGGATGCAGCAGGGTTTTTTCTCGGTGCAGCAGACCTGCCCGCGGTGCCATGGCAGCGGCCAGATGATTACGGAACCGTGTATCGTCTGCGCCGGGCAGGGGCGCGAACAGCAGCACAAGACATTGTCCGTAAAGGTTCCTGCCGGAGTCGACACCGGTGATCGGATTCGTTTGGCTGGCGAGGGCGAGGCCGGTGAGCAGGGCGGACCTGCCGGGGATCTGTATGTACAGATCCGGGTCAAGGAACATGCGATTTTCACCCGCGACGGCAGCGATCTGCATTGCGAAGTGCCAATCGATTTCGTGAGTGCCGCCCTAGGCGGTGAGCTCGAGGTGCCGACCCTGGACGGCAAGGTCATGCTCAAGATCCCGACCGAAACCCAGAGTGGAAAGTTGTTCCGCCTGCGCGGTAAAGGCGTGAAACCAGTGCGGGGCGGCGCCACCGGGGATTTGATTTGCCGGGTCGCTGTGGAGACGCCGGTGAACTTGAATGCGCGCCAGCGTGAGATCCTCGAAGAGTTTCGCGGCAGCCTCGCGGCCGGCGGCAAGCGTCACAATCCGCGCGCCCATTCGTGGCTGAGCGGCGTCAAAAAATTCTTCGAAACCATGAAGTTCTGAAGTTAATTGCACGTGAAAACTGAGCAGTTGTAGCGGCCCACGGCAGGCGACGCTACGGCCGGATCCGGGCATCAAGGGGAGTTCCCACAGACATGACGCGTATTGCCATCACCGGCGCGGGCGGGCGAATGGGCCGCACTTTGATCGAGGCCTGTTCAGAATCGGAGGCCTTGCAGCTGGCCGTGGCCGTCGATCGGCCGGGCAGTTCGCTGATTGGCGCCGACGTCGGCGAGGTCGCCGGCTTCGGCAAGCTGGGCGTGACGATCGGCGATGATCTGCGACGGATGACCGGCGAATTCGATGTCTTGATCGATTTCACCATTCCCGAAGCCACGGTCGCTCATCTGGAGATCTGCCGGGAGGCGGGCAAACGGATGGTGATCGGCACTACCGGATTCAGCGATGAGCAGAAGCATCGGATCGATGCCGCGGCTGCTGAAATCGCCCTGGTATTCGCACCAAACATGAGCGTTGGCGTGAATCTCTGTCTGAAACTTCTGGACTTGGCGGCTCGGGTGCTGGGTGACGAAGCGGACGTGGAAATCATCGAGGCCCACCATCGTCACAAGATCGACGCGCCATCGGGTACGGCGCTGCGCATGGGCGAAGTGGTGGCGGAGGCTTTGGGCCGCGACCTGGCAAGCTGCGCAGTTTACGGGCGTGAAGGCCGTACCGGCGAGCGCGACCGCCAGACCATTGGCTTTGAAACCATCCGTGGCGGCGATATTGTCGGCGAACACACGGTGATGTTCGCCGCAACCGGCGAGCGCGTGGAAATCAGCCACAAAGCCTCGAGCCGCATGACCTTTGCGCGGGGCGCCGTGCGCGCGGCCGCGTGGCTGATGGATCAACGCAACGGCCGTTTCGATATGCAGGATGTGCTCGGTTTGCGCTGAAAACCGGGCCCGACGCTTTGAATGTCCTGTTCCTGTTGTTAGAATTTAACTCCAGCCTGAGTGTCTACTAAGATTCAATCCGTAGGGTGATCTGATGTAGCGGGACGAACCCGGAGTTCCTCCCGCTGTCTTTGTACGCGAATGGAGGTCAAATTGCGTAGCCCAGCCCTCTTGGTACTGGAAGATGGCAGTACTTTTCGTGGCCTTTCCATCGGCGCGGAAGGTCGGACTGTTGGCGAAGTGGTGTTCAACACCGCGATGACCGGTTATCAGGAAATCCTGACCGATCCGTCCTATTCCAAACAGCTGGTCACCCTGACCTATCCCCATATCGGCAATGTCGGCGCCAACCCGGATGACGAGGAGTCGGCGCGAATCATGGCGGCTGGGTTGATCGTGCGCGATGTGCCGCTCGTGGCCAGTAATTGGCGCAGCCGCGAATCGCTCGGTGAATACCTCAACCGCAATGGCGTGGTCGGCATCAGCGATATCGATACCCGTCGTTTGACCCGGATCCTGCGTGAGAAAGGCGCGCAGAACGGGTGTATCGTCGCTGGCGACGAGGTGGACGCCGACGCGGCACTTGCGGATGCCCGCGCATTCCCGGGACTGAAGGGTATGGACCTGGCGAAGGAAGTCAGTACGACCGAGTCGTACAATTGGGCGCAGGGCACCTGGAGCCTCGAAGGCGGGATGGCGCAAGTCCCGGAGTCGATCGACGAACAGTTGCCGTGGAAAGTCGTGGCGTACGATTTCGGCATCAAACGCAATATCCTGCGCATGCTCGTCGATCGTGGTTGTCAGCTCACGGTGGTGCCGGCGCAAACGCCTGCATCGGAGGTGCTCGCCATGCAGCCTCACGGTGTCTTCCTGGCCAACGGACCGGGCGATCCAGAGCCCTGCGACTACGCCATCACCGCCATCCGCGAAATCATGTATACCGGCATGCCGCTGTTCGGAATCTGTCTCGGCCACCAGTTGCTGGGCCTGGCCAGCGGCGGGCGCACGGCGAAAATGAAATTCGGCCATCACGGTGCCAATCATCCTGTGCAGGATCTGGAAACCGGCCGGGTCATGATCAGCAGTCAGAACCACGGGTTCGAAGTGGACGAGAAATCCCTGCCCCATAACGTGCGCACCACCCATCGTTCATTGTTCGACCAGACCTTGCAGGGCATTCATCACAACGAGTATCCGGCGTTCAGTTTTCAGGGACATCCGGAAGCCAGTCCGGGGCCCCACGACGTCGGACCGCTTTTCGACCATTTTATCGAGCTGATGCAACAGCGCTGGCAGGCAGGTGCCGGGCGCTGAAGCTGATCGACCTTCATCACCGCTGTGCAAGTGAGACCGGCGTACGCCGAACTGCGGTCGACCCATTGCGATTTGAGACATGCCGAAAAGAACCGATATCCATAGCATCCTGATCATCGGCGCCGGGCCCATCGTCATCGGCCAAGCGTGCGAATTCGACTATTCCGGCGCGCAGGCTTGCAAGGCGCTGCGCGAGGAGGGTTATCGCGTCATCCTGGTGAATTCCAATCCGGCCACCATCATGACCGACCCGGAGATGGCGGATTCCACTTATATCGAGCCGATCCGCTGGCAAACGATCGAACGCATCATCGACAAGGAACGTCCGGATGCGCTGTTGCCCACCATGGGCGGCCAGACGGCGCTGAACTGCGCGCTGGATCTGGCGCACCAGGGCGTATTGGAAAAATACGGCGTCGAGTTGATCGGCGCGTCGGAAGACGCCATCGACAAAGCCGAGGACCGCGATCGCTTCCGCCAAGCCATGCGCGCCATCGGCTTGAGCGTGCCCCACTCGGAGATGGCACACAGTATGGAGGAAGCCATGCAGGTGGTCACGGGCATCGGCTTCCCGTGCATCATCCGGCCATCGTTCACGATGGGTGGTTCCGGGGGCGGGATTGCTTATAACAAGGAAGAATATGTCGAGATCTGTGAGCGCGGACTGGATTTGTCGCCTACCAACGAGTTGCTGATCGAAGAGTCGGTGCTGGGCTGGAAAGAATTCGAGATGGAGGTGGTGCGCGACCGCAAGGACAATTGCATCATCGTCTGCTCGATCGAAAATTTCGATGCCATGGGCGTGCATACCGGCGATTCCATCACGGTCGCGCCGTCGCAAACCCTGACCGACAAGGAATACCAGATCATGCGCGACGCCTCGTTGGCGGTGCTGCGTGAAATCGGCGTTGATACCGGGGGTTCCAACGTTCAGTTCGCCGTCAATCCCGACGATGGGCGCATGATCATCATCGAGATGAATCCGCGCGTTTCCCGGTCTTCGGCGCTGGCCTCGAAGGCCACCGGTTTTCCCATCGCCAAAGTAGCCGCCAAGCTGGCGGTGGGCTACACCCTCGATGAACTGCAGAATGAAATCACCGGCGGCATCACCCCGGCTTCTTTCGAGCCGTCCATCGACTATGTGGTCACCAAAGTGCCGCGCTTTACTTTCGAGAAATTCCCCAAGGCGAATTCACGCCTGACGACGCAGATGAAATCGGTCGGCGAAGCCATGGCCATTGGCCGTACTTTCCAGGAGTCGCTGCAAAAGGCGCTGCGTAGTCTCGAAACCGGCACCGACGGCCTCAATGAAAAGGTGGCGCGGGATCAGGAGGGTGCACTCGATATCATCCGCCGCGAATTGCGCGAGCCGGGTCCGGACCGGATCTGGTACATCGGCGATGCGTTCCGGGCCGGGCTTGGTATGGAGGAAGTGCACGAGCTAACCGGCATCGACCCGTGGTTCCTGGTGCAGATTCAGGAATTGATCGAGTTAGAAAAGCAGGTGCGTTCGGTGGCCATGGACAAGCTCGATGCGACGCGGATGTTGGCGCTCAAACGCAAAGGGTTCTCCGATCGTCGGCTTGCGCAACTGCTGGGTGAGTCGGAATACGCTGTGCGCGATCTGCGACATGAATTGGGCGTGCGCCCGGTGTACAAGCGCGTCGATACGTGCGCGGCGGAATTCGCGACCCGCACCGCGTATATGTACTCCACGTATGAGGAGGAATGCGAAGCAGATCCCACCGACGCCGAAAAGATCATGGTGCTCGGCGGGGGCCCGAATCGAATCGGTCAGGGTATCGAATTCGATTATTGCTGCGTCCACGCCTCCCACGCGTGTCGCGACGACGGTTACGAGACCATCATGGTCAACTGCAATCCGGAAACCGTGTCGACCGATTACGACACGTCGGATCGTTTGTACTTCGAGCCTCTGACACTTGAAGATGTTCTCGAAATCATTCACAAGGAAAACCCCAAAGGCGTCATCGTTCAGTATGGTGGTCAGACGCCGCTGAAGCTGGCCCGGGACCTTGAGAAGGCTGGGGCGCCTATTATCGGGACCAGTCCGGATTCGATCGATCTTGCGGAAGACCGCGAACGATTTCAGCAGATGCTCAATAAGCTCGGCTTGTTGCAGCCGCCCAATCGTACGGCGCGCACCGAAACGGACGCAGTACGTTTGGCCGAAGAAATCGGTTATCCGCTTGTGGTGCGGCCTTCATATGTCCTCGGAGGACGCGCCATGGAAATCGTCTACAACGAAGACGATCTGAACCGCTATATGCGCGACGCCGTGCAGGTTTCCAACGAATCCCCCGTGCTGCTCGATCGTTTTCTGGACGACGCGGTCGAAGTCGACGTGGACGCGGTTTGCGACGGCGACGACGTGGTCATCGGCGGCATCATGGAACATATCGAACAAGCCGGCGTGCACTCGGGCGATTCGGCCTGTTCGTTGCCACCCTATACATTGTCCAAGCAAGTACAGGACGAGCTGCGTGAACAAGTGGCAAAAATGGCCCGTGAGCTCAAAGTTGTCGGACTGATGAACACTCAGTTCGCCATTCAGGACGAGAAGGTCTATATCCTGGAAGTGAACCCACGGGCATCGCGCACCGTGCCGTTCGTATCGAAAGCGATCGGTGCGCCCCTGGCCAAAATCGCGGCGCGCTGTATGGTGGGCAAATCGCTCAAGAAGCAGAATTTCACGACTGAGTGCGTGCCGTCGTATTTTGCAGTAAAGGAAGCGGTGTTCCCGTTCATCAAGTTCCCCGGTGTGGACACGATTCTCGGCCCGGAGATGAAATCCACCGGTGAGGTCATGGGCGTCGGGCGCAGCTTCGGCGAAGCGTTCGCCAAGGCGCTGTTGGGCGCGGGCGTGTCCTTGCCCACGACCGGGCGGGCCTTTATCAGCGTGCGCGATCGGGACAAACAAGATGCAGTGCACGTGGCTCGGGATCTGGACAAACTCGGGTTCGAAATTTTCGCCACCCGAGGCACCGCAACTGCCTTGTACGAGGCGGGTGTGCCGTGCATGGTCGTGAACAAGGTCAATGAAGGCCGGCCGCACATCGTGGACATGATCAAGAACGACGAGATCAGTTTCATCGTCAATACTACGGAAGGTAAACAGGCCGTCGCCGATTCGTACACCATACGGCGTAGCGCCCTGCAGCATAAGGTCACTTATGCGACCACGCTCGCCGGCGGGGAAGCAACCTGCATGGCATTGCTGCATTTGGACGCGGTCGCTGCCGTGAATCGCCTCCAGGACCTGCACAAGGAAAGCGCCTTATGACCAAGGTACCGCTGACGGCTCGCGGCGCGGAAAAGCTTCGCGTCGAACTCAAGCAGCTCAAAAACGTCCAGCGCCCAAAGGTGATCCAGGCGATCGCCGAAGCGCGGGCCCATGGCGACCTGAAGGAAAACGCGGAGTACCATGCCGCCCGTGAACAACAGGGTTTTATCGAAGGGCGTATCCGGGAAATCGAATCTAAGTTATCGAACGCGCAAGTGATCGATGTCACCAAACTCAACGCTGGCGGCAAAGTCGTTTTTGGCGCTACGGTGGATCTGGTCGATGAAGAAACCGGTGAAGAAGTGACCTATCAGATCGTCGGCGAGGACGAAGCGGACATCAAGCAGGGCATGATATCGGTGAGTTCGCCGATTGCGCGGGCCCTGATCGGCAAGGCCGAGGGCGATATCGCGGTTGTGCGTGCGCCTGGCGGTGAAAAGGAATACGAAATCGCAGAAGTACGGTATGTCTGATCCTGCGTGTGGCGAAGGCTGAGCGGTTCTTGCGTATGCAAGTCGGTGAAAGAATCTTGCTGACGCTATGGGCGGGCTCGATGTGGACGGTCGGTTATCTTGTCGCGCCGACATTGTTCGCAGTACTCGATGATCGCCAGCTGGCAGGTATGTTGGCGGGGAAACTGTTCGGTATCGTCGCCTACCTGGGGCTGGTGTGCGGCGTTTTGCTACTGATCGGTCAAGTGATACGTAACGGTTGGCGTGGCTGGCGAGTCTATGCCTTGATCGTCATGTTGGCTGTAACCGCTCTCGGAGAATTCGTCCTGCAACCGCGTATGGCGGCTCTCAAAGCCCAAGGCGGGGCCGGCGCAGAGAGCTTTGCGATGCTGCACGGCGTATCCTCCACACTGTTTCTGATCGTCAGTATCTTGGCCTTGGCACTGGTGGCGTTCGGCTTGGTCCCGGCCGATGGTGATCGCCGCGGCGCTGCCGGTTAGCGCGGCAGTTGGATGACAGGCCGTTCGGCCGCGCGATACACGATGGCGACATGACCGATGCGTTGTACCAATTCTGCGCCCGTAGCGCTACGCAATTGGTCGAGAATGACTTCCCGTCCACTACGATCCCCAGCGTTGATTCGGATTTTCAGCAGCTCGTGGTGCGCCAGGGACAGTTCGATTTCACGCAGCACGGAAGGGGTCAGGCCCTTGTCGCCGACGATGACTACCGGTTTGCGTTGGTGCGCGAGGCCACGTAGATGCCGCTTTTGTTTTTCACTCAATTTCATGACTGCTGGATCTGGATGGGACGGAAGGGCGGCAAGTGTAGCATGGTCGCCGCGAGCCGGCGCGACACGGAGCAGCTGGGCCGCTTGGCGTTTTCGCTTCCGTGGCGCCGCCGGGGGTGCTGTTAATGACGCGTAGCAAAAGCAGCCGCCGCTGGCTCAAGGAACATTTCGATGATCCCTATGTGCAACGGGCCCAAAAAGAGGGTCATCGCGGCCGTGCAATCTACAAGCTGATCGAGATCCAGGAAAAAGACCTTATCCTAAGACCGGGTATGGTGGTAATCGATCTCGGTGCGGCCCCGGGCAGTTGGTCCGAATATGCCGCGAAAGCGGTAGGTGGCAGCGGCCGCGTGTTCGCGCTTGATATTCTTCCTATGGAGCCGATACCGGGTACAACGATACTGCAGGGCGATTTCCGCGAAGAGATTGTGCTGACGCAATTGCGCGCGGCGCTCAGCGACCGCCCGGTAGACCTTGTAATGTCGGATATGGCGCCCAATATCAGCGGTATGAACGCTGTCGATCAGCCGCGTGCGATGCACTTGGCGGAATTAGCATTGGCGCTGGGTGAGGAGGTCCTCAGGCCGGGTGGGGACTTACTGATTAAAGTGTTTCAAGGCGCTGGGTTCGATGAGTTTTCCCGGCAGCTGCGCGAGCGTTTCCGCAAGGTCTTGTTCCGCAAGCCCAAGGCGTCGCGGGCCCGGTCCCGGGAAGTGTATGCGCTGGCTCGCGATAAGGTTCTGTAGTAAGGTTTTAAGTAATTGTCTTACGGCGCGTTTGCCGTACAAAACCGGCTGGCTTTGAAGGCTGGCACCAGGTGCAAACGAGGTATATGCCTTGAACGACATGGCGAAGAATTTAATCCTTTGGATCATCATCGCGGTGATCTTGATGTCTGTGTTCAACAGCTTCGGACCCAGTTCGCAGCCTTCGAGCACTATCGCCTACAGCCAGTTCCTCGAACAGGTGCGTAACGGCAACGTCAAGGACGTGAAGATCGATGGTCGTACCGTCACCGGACAGCGCGCCAGCGGCGAGCGATTTGTCACGTTCACGCCGCCGGGCGACGCAAAAGGCATGATCAAGGATCTGCTCGACAACAACGTCGAGATCAATGCGGCCGCGCCCGACAAGCAGTCCATCTGGGCCCAGATCTTCATCTCCTGGTTCCCGATGTTGCTCCTGATAGGCGTCTGGATCTTCTTCATGCGCCAGATGCAAGGCGGTGCCGGTGGCCGTGGCGCCATGTCCTTTGGTAAGAGCCGGGCCCGCATGTTGGGAGAAGATCAGGTCAAGGTCACATTCACTGACGTGGCGGGTGTCGACGAAGCGAAGGAAGAAGTCGGCGAGTTGGTGGAATTCCTGCGCGACCCCGGCAAGTTCCAGAAGCTCGGCGGCAAGATTCCGCGCGGCGTGCTCATGGTGGGTTCGCCCGGAACCGGCAAAACGCTGTTGGCCAAAGCCATTGCCGGCGAAGCGAAAGTGCCGTTTTTCACGATTTCCGGTTCCGACTTCGTCGAGATGTTCGTGGGCGTAGGCGCATCGCGCGTGCGTGACATGTTTGAACAGGCCAAGAAGCACGCCCCATGTATTATCTTCATCGACGAAATCGATGCGGTGGGTCGTCACCGTGGCGCCGGTCTCGGAGGCGGCCATGACGAGCGCGAGCAGACATTGAATCAGCTGCTGGTGGAGATGGATGGCTTCGAAGGCAATGAAGGTGTGATCGTCATCGCTGCGACCAACCGTCCTGACGTACTCGATCCGGCGCTGTTGCGGCCCGGGCGTTTCGACCGCCAGGTGGTCGTGCCGCTGCCGGACGTGCGCGGCCGCGAACAGATTCTGCGCGTGCACATGCGCAAAGTGCCGTTGGGCGACAACGTCAACCCGGTTGTGATTGCCCGCGGAACGCCGGGATTCTCCGGGGCCGATCTGGCCAACCTTGTGAACGAGGCGGCGTTGTTTGCAGCCCGTGCCAACAAGCGGCTGGTGACTCAGGACGATTTCGAACGCGCCAAGGACAAGATCATGATGGGCGCCGAGCGCAAGTCGATGGTCATGAGCGAAGACGAGAAAAAGCTCACTGCGTACCATGAAGCGGGTCACGCTATCGTCGGGCTCAGCGTTCCGGATCATGATCCGGTCTATAAAGTGTCGATCATTCCTCGCGGGCGTGCACTTGGCGTGACGATGTTCCTGCCGGAGGAAGATCGCTACAGTTACAGCAAGCGCAGGTTGGAAAGCTCACTGTGCAGTCTATTCGGCGGTCGTATTGCGGAAGAGCTGATCTTCGGTAATGACCGAGTCACGACGGGCGCGCAGAACGACATCAAACGCGCTACCGATATCGCGCGCAACATGGTCACCAAGTGGGGCCTGTCGGACAAACTGGGTCCCTTGGCCTATGGCGAAGAAGACGGCGAGGTGTTCCTGGGTCACACGGTGACGCAGCACAAGAACATCTCCGACGGTACGGCACGCCAGATCGATGAAGAGGTACGGCATATCATCGACACGACGTATGCGCGTGCGCGCCGCATTCTCGAGGAAAACAATGACAAGCTGGAAATCATGGCGCAAGCACTGATCCGTTACGAAACCGTCGATGCGGATCAGATCAAAGACATCATGGAAGGCAGGCCGCCGCGGCCGCCGGCTGAATGGACCGACGATCAGCAGCCACCGCGTGGCGGCAGCGCGCCTGTGACCGATGGCAAGGGTGCCGACCAGGGTCCCATCGGTGGCCCGGCCAGCGAGCACTAAGAGAACGGTGTGGTACCGAGCGAGCGGCGGGAATTCCCGCCGCTTTGCGTTTGCGGCAGCCGTTTCCTACCTTCGTTCCAGCCTATGAACCACATCCTCCCTTGCGGCTCACTGACCCTGGATTTGAATCACACCCACGTCATGGGAGTATTGAACGTCACGCCGGATTCGTTTTCCGACGGCGGCAAGTTCATTGCTCCCCAGCGTGCCTTGGAGCATGCCGGCCGGATGATCGAGGAGGGGGCCAGCGTCATTGATGTCGGCGGCGAATCCACGCGCCCGGGGGCGGCGCCTGTGGACGCTGCCGCAGAACTCGAACGTGTCGTTCCGGTAATTGAAGCCCTGACGGGCGCGTTTCCGGACATCGTGATCTCGGTCGACACCAGCAAACCGCAAGTGATGCGCGCGGCGGTCGCTGCGGGTGCCGGGCTCATCAACGATGTGCGGGCCTTGCGCGAGGACGGCGCGCTGGATGCCGCCGCTGCTTCGAATGCCGCTATATGCCTGATGCACATGCGCGGCGAACCCAGGACCATGCAGGAGGCGCCGCACTACGATGATGTGGTGACCACCGTGCAGGGCTTCCTGGCCGAACGTGCGGCTGCGTGTGAGAATGTCGGCATTGACCGTGCACGCTTGATAGTGGACCCGGGCTTCGGGTTCGGAAAATCGTTGGCGCACAATTTGACCTTGTTGCGGCGCTTGGGTGAGTTGCGCGACATCGGATTGCCACTGCTGGTCGGGATCTCGCGCAAGAGCATGATCGGCGCCATCCTCGATGCGCCGCTCGAAGCGCGGGCTAACGGCAGCGTCGCAGCGGCAGTGATCGCGGCCCAACAGGGAGCGCGCGTTATTCGCAGCCACGACGTTAGGGCGACGGTCGAGGCGGTGCGGATCATGGATGCCGTGCGGGATGCGCCGTGATTCCGGCATGGCAAATCGAGTATCCTTGGCGGTTGGACGCCTTACATGAATAGAGGGTGCAATGGATCGTAAGTATTTCGGCACGGACGGTATCCGCGGGCGCGTGGGGCAACCGCCTGTGACGGCGGAATTCATGCTCAAGCTCGGCTGGGCAGCCGGTCGCGTATTGGGGCGCCGCGCCGGTGACGGCGGCAAGGTGCTGATCGGCAAGGACACGCGGATTTCAGGCTATATGCTCGAATCGGCGCTGGAGGCTGGGCTTTCCGCTGCAGGTGTGGACGTGCATCTACTCGGCCCGATGCCGACGCCGGCCATCGCCTATCTCACCCGCACTTTTCGCGCCGACGCGGGTATCGTGATCAGCGCTTCCCATAATCCCCATGCGGACAATGGGATCAAATTCTTTTCCGGCGACGGCACCAAGCTCGCCGACGCCGTCGAGTTGGAAATCGAGGCCGAGCTGGACCGGCCCATGGAGACAGTGGAATCGGCCGCGCTGGGAAAAGCGTGGCGCGTGGAAGACGCCCCCGGTCGTTACATCGAATTCTGTAAAAGCACCATCCCCATGGGCATGAGTCTCGATGGCATGAAACTGGTGGTCGATTGCGCCAACGGCGCTACTTACCACGTCAGCCCGGATGTGTTCGAGGAGCTGGGTGCGGATGTGATTCGCATCGGCACCAACCCGGACGGACTCAATATCAACCGCGAATGCGGGTCGACCAGCCCGGCGCGGCTGCAGCAGGCAGTGCTCGAGCACGGCGCCCAGGCGGGCATCGCACTCGACGGCGACGGCGACCGCGTGATCATGGTGGATCATGCCGGCGAACTGGTGGACGGCGACGAGCTGCTGTACATCATCGCCGCCGACCGGCACGCCGCCGGACAGTTGCGCGGCCCGGTGGTGGGCACCCTGATGAGCAATCTCGGCCTCGAACATGCGCTTTCCAAACTCGGGCTCGCATTCCTACGGGCTCGAGTGGGCGACCGCTACGTGATGGAACTGCTCCAGGCCCACGGATCGATGCTTGGCGGCGAAGGGTCGGGACACATTATTTGCCTCGACCGCACCAGTACCGGAGACGGCACCGTATCGGCATTGCAGGTCTTGGCGGCCATGGTTGCGAGCGGGCGCAGTTTGCAGGAGCTGAAGCACGGTATGCAGAAATATCCCCAGTGTCTGGTCAATGTGCCGCTGCCGGAACGGCTCGACTTGGATTCCAATGCGTCGATTTCGACGGCGGTGCATGATGTGGAGTCCTCGTTGGCCGACCGCGGCCGTGTACTGTTGCGCTTGTCCGGTACCGAGCCGCTGGTGCGAGTCATGGTGGAGGGCCAGGACGGCAAAGAAGTCGACTTGCTGGCGCAGCGGCTCGCCGATGCAGTCCGTCACGCAGTTGACGCCAAGAGCCTGTAATCATTGATTTCCCTGCGCTGCGCCGGTAAGCTTGCCGTCATTTTTTGACTTTCCAACGAATTACAAACCAGGAGAAGACATGCGCCGAACACTGGTCGCCGGCAACTGGAAGATGAACGGATCCATGGACAGTGTCCGCAGCTTGATGGACGGCATCAAGCAAGGGCTGGACTCGGTGCGTTCTGCCGGCGTGGCGGTATGTCCGCCCGCCGTATACATCTCCGAGGTGGTACGCATGGCCGAGGGCACACGTATTGCCGTCGGTGGCCAAAATGTCTGCGATCAGGATAGCGGCGCGTATACCGGTGAAATCGCCGGCTCGATGCTGAAGGAGTTCGGTTGTCGCTATGCGATCGTCGGCCACTCCGAACGCCGCAGCCTGTATGCCGAATCGGACGAACTGGTCGCACGCCGCTTTGCAGCTGCGCGTCGTAACGGCCTGATCCCCATTCTCTGCGTCGGCGAGTTGTTGGAAGAGCGGGAAGCCGGCACGACGGAACAAGTGGTGGGTCGACAACTCGATGCTGTCCTGAAGCTCGAGGGCATTGCCGCCTTCGCTGATGCAGTGGTCGCATACGAGCCGGTGTGGGCGATCGGCACAGGCAAAACCGCCAGCCCAGCCCAAGCGCAGGAAGTGCATGCGTTCATCCGTGCCATGCTGGCCAAGCATGACGCAAGCGTGGCGGAAAACCTGATCATCCAATATGGCGGTAGCGTGAAAGGCGCCAACGCCGCCGAGCTGTTTTCGCAGCCCGATATCGACGGCGGCCTCATCGGCGGCGCGTCGCTACAGGCTGAAGAGTTTCTGGCGATCTGCCAGGCTGCCGACTGAAACTGGACTTAGCTGATGCTGCACACGTTGTTGATGGTGTTTCACGTTTTGCTGGCGATCGGTTTGATCGCTCTGGTGCTTTTGCAGCACGGTAAAGGCGCTGACGCGGGAGCTGCCTTCGGCAGTGGTTCATCGAGCAGCGTATTCGGCGCGCGGGGTTCGGCCTCGTTTCTGAGTCGCGCCACGGCGGTGCTGGCGACTTTGTTTTTTGTCGTCAGTCTGGCACTGGCGATTATGGCGTCCCGGCCGGCAACGTCATCTTCTGTCCTGCCGAGCGCGCCGCAATCCCCGGCAATTCCCGGCGCGCCGGCCGATAGCGCACCCCCGCCGGGCGCGCCAGGCGAGTCCGGCGAAACGCAACCGGCAGCTCCGACGCCGCCCGCGGACAACGCCGGCAGCGATGTCCCGAAACCGCCGGCCGAATAGTCGGCGGCTGACCATTTCCCGCGAACGTAGTACAATCGCGCGCGCTCTATATGCCGATGTGGTGGAATTGGTAGACACGCCGTCTTGAGGGGGCGGTGGCGAAAGCCGTGCCGGTTCGACTCCGGCCATCGGCACCATATCCAAGTAATCTTCCGTCTGTTCTGGCGTTCGGGCCGTCCGGCCCGAACCGCTTCCGCGATGCATTCGCCGCAATGGCTTTTCGGCAGCGTCGCGCGTGCCCGTAAGATACCTTTGAAACAGAAAGTTTTTATGCCCCCAGAAGCGGCAAAAGCTATTGATTTTTCAATTGTTTTGGCCGTTTCATAAACTTGACAGTCTGAAACCAACTAGCCTAGACTGCCTCGCACTCTGTGATTTTGTGTTAGTCCATAAAACGATAACGATAGGGTTGACTCGGGTGTGTCCGAGTTGGAACAGCCGGGGCGGGGGATGGAAGCGCGATGCTCGGAAACTATCTGCCCATTTTGGTTTTCATCATAATCGGGATTCTGTTCGGTAGCGTGCCGATGATCGTCGGCTATGTGCTGGCGCCCAATCGCCCCGACAGCGCCAAACTTTCGCCTTACGAGTGCGGGTTCGAAGCCTTCGAAGATTCGCGCATGACGTTTGACGTGCGCTATTACCTGGTTGCCATCCTATTCATTCTGTTTGACCTGGAAATCGCGTTTTTATTCCCCTGGGCCGTGGTTCTGGATCATCTTGGCTGGTTCGGATTCTGGTCCATGATGGTTTTCCTGGGCATTCTGGTGATCGGCTTTATCTACGAATGGAAGAAGGGGGCGCTGGAATGGGAATAGAGGGCCTTCTCGAAAAAGGCTGGGTCACCACCAGCGCCGACAAGCTCATCAATTGGGCGCGTACGGGTTCAATGTGGCCCATGTCGTTCGGGCTTGCATGCTGCGCGGTGGAAATGATGCATGCCGGTGCGGCGCGTTACGATCTGGACCGGTTCGGGGTGATGTTTCGCCCGAGCCCAAGGCAATCCGATGTCATGATCGTGGCCGGTACCCTATGTAACAAAATGGCGCCGGCGTTGCGTAAAGTGTACGACCAGATGGCTGAACCGCGTTGGGTCATATCCATGGGCTCCTGCGCCAATGGCGGCGGTTATTATCACTACTCATACTCAGTCGTGCGCGGTTGTGACCGGATTGTGCCGGTCGATATCTATGTACCCGGTTGTCCGCCCACTGCTGAGGCGCTGCTCTACGGCATCATCCAGTTGCAAAACAAAATCAGGCGTACCAATACCATCGCTCGTTGAAGCGCGGATAGATCCTCATATGGCTGCCATACAAAAACTGGCTGACGATCTGCACGCGCGTTTCAACGCCGTGGCGGCGTCCATTCGTCACGACCGCGGCGAAATCTGTATGGATGTCGACGCTCAATCGATCCTCGAGATTTGCCGCGCCCTGCGCGACGAGACGGCCTTTCGATTCGAATGTCTGATGGATCTGTGCGGCGTCGACTATTCCACGCTCGGAGACGCGGAATGGAAAACCGATGCCGCTACGGATACCGGCTTCAGCCGCGGGGTCGAGCGCGACCGTGCTGACACGGTCAACGACGCCGGGAGGGTGCGTTTCGCGGTCGCTTACCAATTACTTTCGGTCAGCCTGAACCACCGTGTGCGGGTACGGGCGTTCATCACCGATGAAGACTTTCCATCGCTGGACTCGGTGACCCCGGTCTGGAGTTCAGCCAATTGGTACGAACGTGAGGCGTTCGACCTCTTCGGTATCATGTTCAACGGACATCCCGATTTGCGCAGGCTCCTGACGGATTACGGTTTCATCGGTCATCCTTTCCGAAAGGATTTCCCGCTGATCGGACAGGTGGAGGTGCGCTACGATCCCGAAAAGCAGCGCGTGATCTACCAACCGGTGAGCATTGAGCCACGGGTGCTGGTGCCGAGGGTAATTCGTTCCGATCATCGTTATGACGGGCGCGAACCGGAAGGAAATCCTACGGATGCCTGAGCTTCGAAATCTGACCCTCAACTTCGGTCCGCAGCATCCCGCTGCCCACGGCGTATTACGCCTGGTGCTGGAGATGGACGGCGAAGTAATTATGCGTGCCGATCCGCACATCGGCCTGCTGCATCGGGCTACGGAGAAGCTGGCGGAAAGTAAACCCTATAACCAGAGCATCGGTTACATGGATCGGCTCGATTACGTGTCCATGATGTGCAATGAGCACGGCTACGTGCTTGCCATCGAAAAATTGCTGGGCATCCAGGCGCCGATCCGGGCGCAGTACATCCGGGTGCTGTTCGACGAGATAACGCGCATTCTCAATCACCTGCTGTGGCTCGGCGCCCACGCCCTCGACGTCGGCGCCATGACCGTATTTTTGTACGCATTTCGCGAGCGCGAAGATCTGATGGACTGCTACGAGGCGGTTTCGGGCACCCGTATGCACGCAACCTATTATCGTCCCGGCGGTGTTTATCGCGACCTGCCGCAGTCCATGCCGCAGTATGAAGAAAGCCGTTGGCGGAGCCGTAAGGATGCCGAGCGCTTGAACGAAGCGCGCAGCGGATCGATGTTGGATTTCCTGGCAGACTTCTCTGAACGATTTCCCACCTATGTCGACGAGTATGAAACGTTGCTCACCGACAACCGTATCTGGAAACAGCGTACGGTTGGTATCGGGGTCGTATCTCCGGAGCGGGCGTTGCAGTTGGGTTTCTCCGGGCCCATGCTGCGCGGCTCCGGCGTTGAATGGGACCTGCGCAAGAAGCAGCCTTACGAAGTCTATGATCGAATGGATTTCGACGTCCCGATCGGCAAGGAGGGAGACTGCTACGACCGCTATCTGGTGCGGATGGAAGAGATGCGGCAGTCGAATCGAATCGTGCGGCAGTGCATCGACTGGCTGCGCGCCAACCCTGGCCCGGTGATGCTCGAGGACCATAAGATCACGCCGCCAAAACGCGAAGACATGAAGGACGACATGGAAGCGTTGATCCATCACTTCAAACTGTTCACTGAAGGTTTCTGTGTGCCGGCAGGGGAGGCGTACGCCGCGATCGAACATCCGAAAGGCGAATTCGGCGTCTATCTGATTTCCGACGGAGCCAACAAACCGTACCGGGTGAAGATCCGCGCGCCGGGTTTCGCCCATCTGTCAGCCCTGGATGAAATGGTGCGCGGCCACATGCTGGCGGACGTGGTCGCGGTAATCGGCACGCAGGACATTGTTTTCGGGGAGGTCGACCGGTGAAGTTGCAAACCGAGGCGGTCTCTGAACAGTTGCTGACGGAAGCGTCGCGGGCCGAAATCGACCGCTGGATCGCGAAATATCCGCAGGAACAGAAGCAATCGGCGGTAATGGCGGCACTGCGTATCGCGCAGGACCAGAATGGAGGCTGGCTGAGCGGGGACTTGATCCAAGCGGTCGCCGACTATCTCGACATGCCGAAGATCGCGGTGTACGAGGTGGCGACGTTCTACGCGATGTACGAGCTCAAGCCCGTTGGCCGTCACAAGATCTGCGTTTGCAACAGCATTTCCTGCATGCTGAGCGGTTCGGAGCAGACCATCGAATACCTTAAGCAAAAGCTTGGCGTGGAACTGGGCGAGATCACGCCCGACGGCAAGTTCACGATCAAGGAAGTGGAATGTCTGGGCGCCTGTGTCGGCGCGCCGATGTGCATGATCGGCAAGACATACTATGAGAACCTGACGCCCGAGCGCATCGATCAGATCCTGGACCAATTGGATTAGGGCACGGCGAGCTTATGAGCAACGAGATCTGTTTCAACAACTTGAGCCACGAGCGGCCGTGGACGCTGGAGGCCTATCGAGCTGCGGGCGGCTACCAAGTGTTGGAGGGTATCTTACGGCAAAAGACGGCGCCCGAAACCATCATCGAAGAACTGAAACTTTCCGCGTTGCGTGGTCGTGGCGGCGCCGGTTTTCCCACGGGCGTGAAGTGGAGCTTCATGCCGCGCAACGCGCCGGGCCAGAAGTATATCGTCTGCAATTCCGACGAAGGGGAGCCCGGAACGTGCAAAGATCGCGACATTTTGCGCTACAACCCCCACGCCCTTGTCGAAGGTATGATCATCGCCGGGTACGCCATGGGTGCGACGGTAGGGTACAACTACATCCGGGGCGAGTTTTGGGAGCCCTACGAACGAACTGAGGCGGCCATCGAGGAAGCCCGTGCGGCGGGGTACCTTGGTCAGGATCTGCTGGGCTCCGGTTTCGACTTCGAGCTCTACAATCATCTGGGTGCCGGCGCCTATATCTGTGGCGAAGAAACGGCACTGTTGGAATCGCTCGAAGGCAAGAAAGGCCAGCCGCGGTTCAAGCCGCCGTTCCCGGCCAATTACGGTCTCTACGGCAAACCGACGACCATCAATAACACCGAGTCCCTCGCCTCGGTGCCTGCGATTCTGAAAAACGGCGGTAAATGGTTTCTTGACATCGGTAAACCGAACAACGGTGGATCGAAGATTTTCTGCGTATCGGGCCACGTCGAGCGCCCGGGCAATTACGAGATTCCG
Source organism: uncultured Gammaproteobacteria bacterium (assembly GCA_963773585.1). Lineage (GTDB taxonomy): Bacteria > Pseudomonadota > Gammaproteobacteria > JASBUN01 > JASBUN01 > CAVXJN01. Next base: position 155,486 of record CAVZBR010000003.1, on the reverse strand, counting down.
CTGGGCACGCCGTTTGCGGAATTGCTCGAGATGGCCGGTGGTATGCGGGGCGGCGGTAACCTCAAAGCGGTCATTCCAGGTGGTTCTTCCGTGCCGGTCCTGCCGGGGGAGGTCATGCTCGACGTCGATATGGATTACGACTCCATTTCCAAGGCAGGTTCCATGCTCGGTTCCGGCGCCGTGATCGTGATGGATGACACCACCTGCATGGTGAAGGTTCTGGAGAATGTTTCGCATTTCTACATGCAGGAGTCCTGCGGGCAGTGCACCCCTTGCCGCGAGGGCACCGGTTGGCTTGCGAGGGTCGTGCATCGAATCGAGAATGGCGCGGGATGCCAACAGGATCTCGACATGCTCGATGACGTAGCCGGCAAAATCGGTGGCCGCACGATCTGCGCTCTGGGGGACGCGGCCGCGATGCCAGTTCAAAGTTTCCTCAAGCATTACCGGTCGGAATTTCAGTATCACATCGATCATGGCAATTGCCTGGTTCGACCGGCAACAGATCACTAGCGAATACGTGGCGGCATGAACGACGATTCAAAAGTCAATGTGGAGATCAATGGGGTTGCCCTGCAGGCCCGTAAGGGCGCCATGGTGATCGAAGTAGCCGACGATGCCGGTATCCGCATTCCGCGTTTCTGTTACCACTCCAAGCTTTCGATTGCGGCCAACTGCCGCATGTGTCTGGTCGAAGTCGAGAAGGCGCCGAAGCCATTGCCTGCGTGTGCGACCCCGGTCATGGAAGGAATGAAGGTTTTCACTCGTTCTCCGAAAGCGTTGGAAGCGCAGCGGGGCACAATGGAGTTCTTGCTGATCAATCATCCGCTTGATTGTCCGATCTGCGATCAAGGCGGGGAATGTGAGTTACAGGACGTAGCGATGGGCTACGGCCGTGACATTTCCCGTTACAACGAAGGCAAACGAGTGGTCGCCGACAAGAATATCGGGCCGCTGATTTCCACCGATATGACCCGCTGCATACATTGCACGCGTTGCGTGCGGTTCGGCCAGGAAATCGCCGGAGTGATGGAGCTGGGTGCGCCGGGGCGCGGCGAGAACATGCGCATCACAACCTATGTGGAAGGCACGGTCGATTCTGAAATGTCCGGCAATGTAATCGACCTTTGTCCGGTTGGCGCGCTGAATGCCAAGCCCTCCCGAATGACCGCGCGCGCTTGGGAGCTGACGCAACATGCCGGCGTCGCCTCGCACGACTGCATTGGCTCCAATACGTATCTTCACACATTGCGCAATTCGGTGAATCGCGTGGTGCCGAGGGACATGGAAGCAATCAACGAATGCTGGATTTCTGATCGGGATCGTTTCAGTTACGAAGGACTGAAGAGCGGCAGACGTTTGCTTACCCCGATGATCCGGCAGCACGAAAACTGGGTGCCCTGCGATTGGGATACCGCGTTGCAAGCGATCTCAACTGGCATCCGAGAGGTCGTCAGGGGACACGGACCGGAACAACTCGGCGCTTTGGTATCGCCCAACGCGAGCGTCGAGGAAATGTATCTGTTGCAGCGCGTGCTGCGGGGCCTCGGCAGTCACAATATCGATCACAGGTTGCGACAGGTGGATTTTTCCGGCTCGGATCAGGCGCCGGTGTTCCCCTGGCTCGGCCAATCGATCGACGACTTGGAGCGGCTTGATTCGGTATTGCTGATTGGCTCGAATGTGCGCAAGGAACAACCAATCGCAGCGCACCGTTTGCGCAAGGCGGCACTTCGGGGCGCGCGTGTGTTCGCGGTCAATGGTCGCGCCTTCGAGTTCAACTTCCCGGTGGCGGGCGCCGCGATCTGCCGACCCGATGAAATGGCCGAGGCTTTGGCGGGGATTTTGCGTGCATTACGCGAACTCGGAAAGCCGACTCCGCGCGCACTGGATGCGCTGTTGGATTCGGCTCCCGCGGAAGCGGTTTTGCAAGAAATGGCGAAGGCTTTGCACGACGGTGCGCGCAGCAGTCTCTTGCTGGGGCCGCAGGCAATTGCGCATCCCAACTTCGAGCAACTGCGCCGGCTCGCCGGGGCAGTCGCCCAAGCCAGTGGTTCGGCGCTCGGTCTGCTGAGCGATGGCGCCAACGCCGCGGGAGCGTGGCTGGCGGGCGCGGTTCCGCACCGCACCCCGGGGGCCAGCCAAAGCGAGCCTGGGCTGAACTCGGCAGAAATGATTGCGCAACCGCGCAAGGCCATGCTTCTTTACGGCATCGAACCGGAATACGACTGCTATGATCCATCGGCTGCGCGCCTGGCATTGGATAGCGCCGAGTTCGTGGTCGCGTTCAGCGCATTCGAGCACGATCCGATCCGAGAGTACGCCCATGTCTTGATACCCATCGCGGCTGCCGGAGAAACTTCCGGTACGTTGGTGAATGCAGAAGGGCGTTGGCAAAGCACGGCAGGCGCCGTGCCCCCGCCCGGTGAAGCCCGCCCCGGCTGGAAAGTAATCAGGGTGCTGGGAAACTATCTGGAACTCGACGGATTTGAATATGTTTCGTCGGATCAGGTATTGGAAGAACTTCGAAAGCAAACCGATGACTCGAAACCGGATAACGTGGCCGTGATCACCACCTGGCCCGCGCCCAAGCCAGCGGAACAGGGTCTGATCAGAATCGCGGGCGTGAATCCATACGCCCAGGACCCATTGACCCGTAATTCACCCAGTTTGCAGCGGACCCGGGATGCACGGGACGTACAGGCTAGGGTCAATACGGCTGTGGCACAGCGCCTCGGTCTGGTCGGAGCCGATCGGGTCTTGCTGCGGCAAGGAAATGCCTATACCAGCGTGGAATTGATTATCGATGACACGGTCGCTGATGACTGCGTCTGGCTGCCAAGCGGGACCGCCGCGTCGACTCGTTTGGGACCGATGTTCGGCGACATCGAGTTGACGGCGGAGTAACCGAATCCGATGGCTGATATTTTCTACATCCTGGTCAAGATCGGAATTCTCCTCACGCCGTTGATGGTGGCCGTGGCGTACCTGACTTACGCCGAGCGCAAGGTGATTGGCTATATGCAGGTGCGGCTGGGGCCGAACCGCGTCGGACCGGGCGGTTTGTTGCAACCCATCGCGGATGCCTTGAAGCTGTTGTTCAAGGAAATCATCGTCCCCACCAACTCCAATCGTTTCTTGTTTGTGCTCGCTCCGGTGCTGTCCATCGGCCCCGCGTTGGCTGCTTGGGCGGTGATTCCATTTACTGATGAAATGGTGCTGGCCAATATCGACGCCAGTCTCCTTTATATACTGGCGCTCACCTCGGTAGGCGTCTACGGCGTGATCGTCGCCGGATGGGCGTCGAATTCGAAGTATTCGTTTCTTGGCGCGATGCGTTCCGCGGCACAAATCGTCGCCTATGAAATCGCCATGGGCTTCGCACTGGTAGGCGTGTTGATGGCAGGACGAAGCTTGAATCTCGGCGACATCGTTCATGCCCAATCCGGCGGTCTGCTGCACTGGTTCTGGCTGCCGTTGTTGCCGCTGTTCGTCGTTTACTTCATTTCCGGCGTTGCGGAAACCAACCGTGCGCCGTTCGATGTCGCGGAAGGGGAGTCGGAGATCGTCGCGGGATTCCACGTTGAGTACTCGGGGATGACGTTTGCCGTATTCTTTCTCGCCGAATACGCCAATATCATCATGATCTCGATTTTGGCTGCGTTGATGTTCTGGGGCGGATGGCTGTCTCCGGTGGAAGGCACGCCGCTGGCGCCGCTGTTGTCGTGGGTTCCACCGCTGGTCTGGTTGCTGGCGAAGACCGCTTTTTTCATGTTCTGCTTTTTGTGGTTTCGGGCGACATTTCCTCGCTACCGATACGACCAGATCATGCGCTTGGGTTGGAAAGTCTTTATACCGGTGACCATCGTCTGGCTGGTAGTGTTGGCCGCCGCGGTCGTCGGCAAGCTACCCCCCTGGTTCGATTAGGGAGGATTACGACATGCAATCACTGAAACATTGGGTGAAAAGTCTCTTATTGTTCGAACTGCTTCTGGGTTTGAAGTTGACGGGCCGGTATCTGTTTTCGCGCAAGATCACTGTCCAATACCCGGAAGAACACGCACCTCAGTCGGCGCGCTTTCGCGGTCTGCATGCGCTGCGCCGTTATCCGAACGGCGAAGAACGGTGCATTGCGTGCAAACTCTGTGAGGCGGTTTGTCCGGCGTTGGCAATCACCATCGATTCCGAGGCGCGCGCCGACGGTACCCGGCGCACCACGCGCTATGACATCGATTTGTTCAAATGTATTTTCTGCGGCTTCTGCGAGGAGGCCTGCCCGGTGGATTCTATCGTCGAGACGCGTATCTACGAGTATCACTTCGAACACCGTGGCGAGCAGATCATGACCAAGGAGAAGCTGCTCGCGATCGGTGACCGATACGAGCAGCAGATTGCCGCGGACCGCGCAGCGGATGCCGGATATCGATAGGACTCGAGACGAAGTATGAGCGCCGAAAAGATCGTATTTTATATATTCGCGGTGATTCTTGTATTCGCTGCCGCGCGAGTAATTACGGCGCGCAACCCGGTGCATTCGGCGCTGTTTCTGGTGTTGGCGTTTTTCTCGAGCGCCGGCATCTGGATTCTCGCGGAAGCGGAATTTCTAGCCATCACGCTGGTGCTGGTTTATGTGGGCGCGGTGATGGTGCTGTTCCTGTTTGTCGTCATGATGCTTGATATCAATCTCACGCAGCTACGGGAAGGCTTCATTCGCTATTTGCCGGTTGGTGTAGCCGTGGCGTTCGTGATCGTGGCGGAAATGTTCCTGGTGCTGAGTCATTCGTTCGGCCCGGACTCCGCGGTGGCACCGCAAAGAATGGCCGAAGGCTACAGTAATACCAAAGCCATCGGCAGTGTTCTGTACAGCGATTATCTCCTGCCGTTCGAAATAGCAGCGGTCATCCTGTTGGTAGCGATCGTGGCGGCGATTGCACTGACCATGCGGCGTCGGGAGGGGTCCCGGCACCAGGATCCTGCAAAGCAGGTGGTGGTACGCAAGGCTGACCGACTGAGGATCATAAAAATGACGTCACAACCCAGAGAACGGACCGAGCGGTGAGCGGCCGTCGAAAAACAAACGGTTCCTGGGGGCAACGGTGATCGCACTTTCCGACTATCTGGTGCTGGGGGCGATCCTGTTTTGTCTTAGTGTCGCCGGCATCTTCCTCAACCGGAAGAATGTCATCATTTTGTTGATGTCCATCGAACTGATGCTGCTGGCGGTGAACATGAACTTCATCGCGTTCTCGCATTTTCGCCAGGATATTTCCGGTCAGGTCTTCGTGTTCTTCGTGCTTACGGTGGCGGCGGCGGAATCTGCGATTGGTTTGGCGATTCTGGTGGTGCTGTATCGCAATCGACAGACCATCAATGTCGAAGATTTGAAGACCATGAAAGGGTAGCGGAACCGAACCATGCAAGCCACGTATCTGGCCATCCCACTGGCGCCTCTGCTCGGTGCCATCGTTGCGGGTCTGTTCGGCAAAAAGATCGGCCGAGCGGGCGCTCATTGGGTCACGATTCTGGGTGTGGCCGTTTCTCTGGTTTTGTCGCTGGTCGTGTTTTGGCGACTCGTCTTCGCCGGAGGTGAACCTTTCAACGGGTCGGTGTACACGTGGATGATCTCGGATGGCATCCGGTTCGAAATCGGTTTTTTGATTGATCGCCTGACCGCTGTGATGCTGGTGGTCGTGACCTTCGTCTCGTTGATGGTGCACATCTACACAGTCGGATACATGCGGGACGACCCCGGGTATCAGCGGTTTTTCAGCTATATCGCATTATTCACGTTCGCGATGCTGATGCTGGTGATGGCGAATAATTTCCTGCAGTTGTTTTTCGGATGGGAAGCAGTAGGGCTGGTGTCGTACTTGCTGATCGGGTTCTGGTACACGCGCGAGTCCGCGATTTACGCCAATCTAAAAGCGTTTTTGGTAAACCGCGTAGGCGATTTCGGTTTTTTGCTGGGAATCGCCGCGATCCTCTATTTCACCGGCAGCCTGGATTACGGGGCCGTGTTTCATGCCGCCCCTAATCTGGCGACCAAAACGATCGAAATCTTCCCGGGAACCCCTTGGTCGGCGGTCACGGTGGTATGCATCTTGTTGTTCATCGGCGCCATGGGCAAATCTGCGCAAGTTCCGTTGCATGTGTGGTTGCCGGACTCGATGGAGGGTCCGACTCCGATCTCCGCGTTGATTCATGCCGCAACCATGGTCACAGCAGGTATCTTCATGGTCGCGCGGATGTCGCCGCTGTTTGAGCTTTCCGAAACCGCGCTGGTATTCGTGATGACCATTGGCGCTATTACAGCGCTGTTCATGGGCTTTTTGGGCTTGGTTCAGCACGATATCAAGCGCGTGGTGGCGTACTCGACGCTTTCCCAACTTGGATATATGACGGTGGCATTGGGTGCGTCGGCCTATGCCGCGAGCATTTTCCACCTAATGACCCACGCTTTTTTCAAAGCACTGCTGTTCCTTGGCGCAGGTTCGGTCATCATCGCCATGCACCATGAGCAAGACATGCGCCGTATGGGGGGGCTGCGTCGTTACATGCCCGTGACCTACTGGACTTCGCTGATTGGCTCACTGGCATTGATCGGCTTTCCTGGCTTCTCCGGCTTCTTCTCCAAAGACGCGATCATCGAAAGCGCACATCAGTCCGCCTTGCCGGGAGCGAACCTGGCCTACGCTGCGGTGCTGATTGGCGTTTACGTCACCGCACTGTATACGTTCCGAATGTTTTTTCTGGTCTTTCACGGTCCGGAGCGGATGGATTCCCATACCCGTGATCATCTGCATGAAACCTCGGCGGTAGTCACCGTGCCGCTTGTGCTGTTGGCGATACCGTCATTGTTGGTCGGCGCGTTCACGATTCAGCCGATGTTGTTCGGCGGGTATTTCGGCGATTCCATTTTCGTCGCCCACAACCACGAAGTGCTGCCGGAGTTGGGCCAGCATTATCATGGTACTTGGGCGTTCATGCTCCACGCTCTGACGCAGCCCCCGTTCATCGTTGCGATGCTCGGTGTCGCCACCGCCTGGCTGTTCGTGCTGAAACGCCCCGATCTGGGCGACAGTGTTCGGAACCGCTTCTCGTTCGTGTACCGGATTCTGGTGAACAAGTATGGCTTTGATCGTTTCAACGAGATATTTTTCGCCGGCGGCGGTCGCGGCCTCGGTCGTGTGCTCTGGCGCGTGGGCGATGCAGGCCTGATCGATGGAGTGCTCGTCAATGGAACTGCGCGCAGCGTCGGCTGGTTTTCAGGTGTGATCCGCCATTTCCAATCCGGTTATCTGTATCACTACGCCTTCACCATGATTATCGGCTTGCTCGCGCTTTTGAGCTGGCTCCTGTACCGCTACTGAGCGACCGAAAGGAATGTCGATGGCTGCAGATTGGCCAATCCTGAGCCTGTTGATCTGGATACCGATTGCCGGGGGCATTGCGGTATTGATAACGGGCGACCGGTTTGCGCGCCAACTCTCCGTGGCCGTCGCCGTGCTGACGTTCGCGCTCAGTATTCCGTTGTTCACACATTTCGATACGACAACGTATCAAATGCAGTTCCAGGAGTTGGCGCCATGGATTGAGACATTCCACGCCAACTATTTCCTCGGTATCGACGGCATCTCCATGCCGTTGATCCTATTGACGACGTTTACGACTGTGCTGGTGGTCATGGCCGGCTGGCAGGTGATTACCGTTCGACGCGCGCAATATTACGCCGCCTTCCTGATTATGGAAGGAATCATGGTAGGCGTGTTCGCAGCGTTGGACGCGGCCCTGTTTTATGTGTTCTGGGAAGCGATGCTGATCCCGATGTTTCTGATTATCGGAATCTGGGGCGGTCCGCGGCGCGTGTACGCGACCATCAAGTTTTTTCTATATACGTTTCTTGGATCGGTGTTCATGCTGGTGGCTTTGATCTACATGTACCTGCAGACGCCGGGCGTGTTCGGACAGGGCAGCTTGTCCATATTGGACTTCCACCGCTTGCCGCTGGATATGGGCGCGCAGATCGCGATATTCCTCGCGTTCCTGTTGGCCTTCGCTGTCAAAGTTCCCATGTGGCCTGTGCATACCTGGCTGCCGGACGCTCACGTGGAAGCTCCAACGGGTGGGTCCGTGGTGCTTGCCGCGATCATGCTCAAGATCGGTGGCTACGGATTCCTGCGCTTCAGTCTGCCCATTACCCCTGACGCCAGCGGCGAATTGGCATGGCTGATCGTGCTGATGTCGCTGGTGGCAGTGGTTTACATCGGTTTTGTAGCGTTGGTGCAGGAGGACATGAAAAAGCTGATCGCCTACTCGTCCATTGCCCACATGGGTTTCGTGACGTTGGGCTTTTTCACTGCGTTCTACATCATTCGTCAAACGGGCAGTTGGCACGGCGCGGCGCTCGGCGTCGAAGGCGGTATTGTGCAAATGGTGTCCCACGGCTTCATCTCGGGGGCGCTGTTTCTGTGCGTCGGCGTGATGTATGACCGTCTGCACAGCCGTAATATCGCCGACTACGGCGGTGTCGCGAACACCATGCCGAAATTCGCAGCGTTCATGGTGCTGTTCGCGATGGCCAATTCCGGGTTGCCGGGCACCAGCGGGTTTGTTGGCGAATTCATGGTGATCCTCGGAAGCTTCAGAGCCAACTTCTGGTTTTCGTTTTTGGCCGCCACGACGCTGATCCTGGGCGCAGCGTATACGCTGTGGCTGGTAAAGCGCGTGATATTCGGACAGGTTACGAACGAAGGAGTGGCCGCGCTCACCGACATCAACGCGCGGGAGTTCGCGATTCTGGGGATTTTGGCCGTAGTCGTGCTCGGCGTTGGTATTTGGCCGGCACCGCTCACCGATGTCATGCATGCGAGTGTCGAGAACTTGCTGCAACATATCGCCATTTCCAAGCTATAGCCGCGGGGAAGAAATGGATACGCTCAGACCTGACTTGCTCGTCGCTGCGCCCGAGATTTTTCTGCTTGCCAGCACTTGTGCCGTACTGGTGATCGATCTGTTCCTGTCGGATAACACACGCTGGGTATCCTACGTGTTGGCGCAGTTGAGCCTGCTTGGAGCACTGTTGATTACTTGGGCGACCATGCCTCACGAGTCCATCATGGCGTTTACGGACACATTCGTACGCGACTCCATGGGTGACGTGCTCAAGATATTCACCTATCTCATCTGTTCGATGGTATTCCTTTATTCACGCGATTATCTTCACGCGCGCGGCTTGCTGAAAGGCGAGTACTTCGTGCTGGGACTGTTCGGGGTGCTCGGGATGATGGTGCTGATATCCGCGGCCAACTTCCTGACTGTGTATCTCGGCCTGGAATTGCTGTCGCTTGCGTTGTACGCCATGGTGGCATTCGACCGCGAGTCCAAAAATGCCTCCGAAGCAGCAATGAAATATTTCGTTCTGGGCGCGATTGCCTCGGGAATGCTCCTCTACGGCATGTCGATGTTGTACGGAGCGACCGGCAGTCTGAATCTGGCGACGGTGGCGGAGTATACGGCCGTCAACGGCGGCCATGACATGGTTCTCGCTTTCGGACTGGTGTTCGTGCTTATCGGGGTCGCGTTCAAACTGGGCGCCGTGCCGTTTCACATGTGGCTGCCCGACGTCTACGAAGGTGCGCCTACGGCGGTTACCATGTACGTTGGCTCGATTCCCAAGATCGCCGCGTTCGCAATGGCGATGCGATTGTTCGTCGATGCGCTTTCGGGGTTGAGTGCGGACTGGCAGGCGATGTTGATCATGCTGTCGGTGCTTTCGTTGGGCATCGGTAATGTGGTGGCGATCGCGCAAGCCAATATCAAGCGCATGCTTGCGTATTCGACTATTTCCCACGTCGGATTTCTGTTGCTGGGCGTTTTAGCAGGCACGCCCGACGGCTACTCGGCAGCCATGTTCTATACCATCATCTACGCGGTGATGGCCACCGGCAGCTTCGGCATCGTGATCCTCATTAGCCGTTCGGGATTCGAAGCCGAGCGATTGGAAGACTTCAAAGGGCTGAGCGCCCGCAGTCCATGGTTCGCCTTCGTGATGCTGGTGCTGATGTTTTCCCTCGCAGGGGTTCCGCCGACGGTTGGTTTCTACGCCAAATTGTGGGTACTCGAGGCCGTAATCGGCGCCGGTTTGACCTGGGTGGCGATCGTTGCGGTGGCGTTTTCCGTGATCGGTGCGTTCTATTATTTGCGCATCATCAAGTTGATGTATTTCGACAAAGCCGAGGATACGGCGCCCCTGGATTCCAGCCTAGACACCCGCGTGATATTGAGCGCCAATGGCTTGGCTGTTCTCGCTCTCGGGGTGTTTCCAGGTGCGCTCATGTCCCTCTGCACCTTCGCCTTCAGCTGAAACTACGGGTTCATTTCTTCCGTGCATCGCGGCCGGCGCTCGCCCCCAATCGCCGTGCAATTGCGGTGGCTGGGTGAATGACTGCTTGTCCCTCGGCGTCTAATAGAGAGTGGACGTGGTTGCTGGAACGGGTGGTACCGAGTTTTTCTTATCGAGTGCAGGTGCCGTCGCGCGCGTACGGCTTGCGACGACCTGCACCTTGGCGTTGCGGCTCGTTTCGATGTTCGCGCCGCACAGTATGCACAGCGAAAATAGTTGCGCGTCCCGACGACATAATATTGGAATATTCTAATAAATAGCGGCGACGCTACGCGTGTACGCAACGTCTGACAACGCTGCAAAATGCAGCTTATGGTAGCATTGTGCCCATGGCGCTGCGTCAGAAACTGTTCCTCGGTCTCAGTCTTATGGCGATGGTGCCATTGCTGTTTCTCTTGTTCGAGGTGGTGGAAAGCATCGAAACCGATCTCGAGCGCCGGACAGCGGACGAGCTCAACGCGACCCTCGGCAAGATGGCGCAAGAGCTGGATACGCTGATGAGTACCCAGCAGTCCATCGTCGAGGGTTTGGCACGGGTTCCGATCGTGCGCCAATTCGCAGCCGCTCTTGAGGACCCGAAATCCGAACGCTTCGAGACCAAGTCCAACGAACTTGCGACCTTCTTTCTCAATTATCAGTCCACCGTTCCGAGCATCCAGGCCGTGCGCTTTTCGGATCTGCAGGGTAAGACGTTGGTTAAGGTGAAAGAGGGGCATCTGATTCCGGCGTTATTGCGCGACCGCCAGGGGCGGCAGTTTGTCGAAGACATCGCCTATAAGCCGTTTTTTCAATGGGCACTGGACTCCAACAAGCGCGTCGCAGTATCGGATTTCGAGCGCGGCAAGGTGGCCGGCGAAACTGACTTCTGTCCCGCGATGGTACGTTATTCGGTGCCGATCCGGGATGAGCTGGACACCCCTTTAGGCATGTTGACGGTGAATATTTGGGGTCGGCGGGTCGACGATGCCGTGCAAGCGGCGTTGGGGGGGTATCCAGGCAAGGCGTACATCGTCGAGTTGAACGATGAGAACGCACAACGCGACGGGATCTATCTGTATCACGAAAATCCAGACTGGCGCTTTGCCAATCAGCTGGGCAGCGATCATCGTTTGTCCTCGGAATTGGGCAGCTCGACCTGGCAATCCATCAGATCCGGTGGCATCCGTGGCGTAGTCGACAACAGCAATGATCGCTGGTTGTATTGGCGTAAGTTCGCGCCGTTCGCGGATCGCGCTACCAAATGGTTGCTGGTGATCGAAACCAATCGGACGACGGTGCACGCCCCAATCGCTGGATTACGCAACTGGCTTACGTGGTTGATCGTCACGATGCTGGTCGTCAGCCTGGTGATCGCGAGGTGGGCGGCTGCTCGCTTGTCACGTCCCGTGCAGGACTTGACCAACATCATTCGGCGATACGCGGACGGCGATCATCGCGCGCGTTACATGGGCCATCGAAAGGATGACGTCGGCAGCGCCGGAAAAGCGTTCAACTATCTCACCGAAAGCCTCGAGCGCGCGAAGGTCGAACGAGAGACGGCGGAGCGGGCTGTCCGTCAGTCCGAACGATTGGCGGCGATCGGCCAAATGGCGGCGGGGATTGGCCACGAGATCAACAATCCGCTGATGAACATTAATTCTCTGGCGGGACTTTTGGAGGACTCGGTTCCGCAGCACGATCTTCAGGCGCGCGACGATCTGCGCTCATTGCAGAGCGAAGTACGGCGCTGTGCGCGGATCGTGCAAGGGATCCTGAATTTCGCCCGGGAGACCGCGCCCAGTTTCGAACGCTTCGATCTGTCGGAGCTCATTGAAACCACCGTCGCACTGTTTCGGCACCGTGCAGAAGCTTCTGCGTTGAAACTGGAGCTTGACGTCACGCGACCCTTGTGGATCCAGGGCGACGCCGGGCAATTGCAGCAGGTACTGGTCAACGTGGTCCTCAACGCCATCCAGGCCTCACCGCGCAATGCAACGATTACCGTGCGCGCCCACACAGTAGGGGATCAGGCGCAGGTAGAGGTGCTGGACGAAGGTAGCGGTATTCACGAATCTGCACTGGATAAGGTATTCAATCCGTTTTTCACGACCAAGAAAGAAGGCAGCGGAACCGGCCTGGGGCTTTCGGTCAGCTACGGCATCGTCCGCAGGCACGGCGGTACTATCGTATTGCAGAATCGCAGCAACGGTGGGGTGCGTGTGCAGGTTTCGGTGCCTCTCAAACAAACGGCCTCGGCGCAACGGGCGCTCGAGCGGGTCGGAGCGAGTAGTGTCAGCTAATCCTGTGAAACTGTTTTTCGTCGATGACGACCCGGTGACCTGTTCCGTAATGCAGCGCAATTGCGATCGCGCCGGCTTCGTTTGCAGAACATTTCGATCGGGCAAGGCTTGTTTGGACGAGTTTCGCGATCAAGGGGCGGACCTTGTGGTAACCGATTTGCGCATGCCGGAAATGAATGGATTCGAGCTGCTTTGCGCATTGCGCGACATCGATTCCGATATGCCGGTCTTGGTCATGACCGGCTATTCATCCGTCGAAAATGCAGTCGAAGCTATGAAGCTGGGAGCAACGGATTTCATCAAGAAGCCATTCGATTTCGAGGAACTGCGCCTGATCATCGATCGGAACTTACAGGCACTTCGATTGCAGAGCGAAAACGTTCTACTGAAGAAACGACTGCGCAGCGGTGGTGGCAATCGCTTCGGAATGATCGGCGATACTCCAGTAATGCGTTCGCTGTTCAATACGCTGGAAAAAGTGTCGGACGTCAGCTGCAACGTTATCATCACGGGGCCGTCGGGAACCGGAAAGGAACTCGTCGCGCGAGCACTGCACGACTATAGTCCGCGTTCCGAAGCGCCTTTCGTTGTGATTGACTGCGGCGCTTTGACCGAGACGCTTTTGGAGAGTGAACTTTTCGGACACGAGAAAGGCGCTTTCACCGGCGCCACCCAACGTAAGCGCGGGCTCATGGAGCAGGCCAGCGGTGGTACGTTATTCCTGGATGAAATCAGCAATATCTCAGATGCGATGCAGATGAAGCTGATGCGCGCAATAGAGGATCAACGTATTACGCGGGTCGGCAGCACCATTCCCGTTCCGATTGACTTGCGTGTAATCGCGGCCAGTAACCGCGATCTGGAGGAAATGGTCCGACTGGGCCAGTTTCGACATGATTTCTATCACCGTCTCAATGTGGTCAATATGCGCGTTCCTTCGCTGGCCGAGCGGCGCGACGACATTCCAGCATTGGTGGAATGCTTCGTTGCGGAGTTCAGCGAGCGCTACGAACGCCGAGTGCAGGGATTCGATACGCAGGCGATGCGCCGACTGTACGACGCGAATTGGAACGGTAATGTGCGCGAGTTGCGCAATGCCGTCGAGCGATGCGTCATTCTCGCAGACGGTCCAGTATTGACCTGGCCGGACGCGCAGCAACAGGGCGCGGCTACGGACGAGCCCGTAAGCCTGCGTTTCCGCAGCGACGAATTGGTGTCCCTGGAAGCGCTGGAGGAGGAGTACATCAATCACGTCTTGAAGCAGGCGGGCGGCAAAAAGACGAAGGCCGCACGTATTCTCGGGATCGACAAGACCACGCTGTGGCGGAAGCTGCGCCGCTACGAACGGCAGGACGACTGAAAATTACAGTTGCGGGTTGCAAAATACGCTGCAATCTGCAACTGTTACTGAGGAGTTACATTCGCGGCCCGCTGGGCGCGTGGAGTAACACGTTGAAAAGCAAAATAATAATACCTGCGTCGAGCGTTGGAATAATCCTTGCTTTCGGATTATTCGCGTTCCTATAAAAAAGTCCCAGGAGGAGTTCAACATGATCAAGAAGTACATCGCGATTGCGGCTGCTGTAGTGATGGGCGCGGCTTTGGTGGGTTGCCAGTCCCAAGGTCAGAATCTGAAGCCGGCGAAGAACGGCTATATGCAGCAGAAAGTCGTTTATCACATCAACGATATCAACAGTGCCAACGGTGCTCTGCGCAATGTGAAAAACCACCTCAATGCGCTAGGCGATGAGAACGCGGATATCATCGTCGTAACCCATTCGGGCGGCGCCTTCGCGCTGGTGGACGGCTCCAAAGATGACAAAGGCAACGGCTTCGAAGACACCATTCAGAAACTTGCCAATCGTGGCGTGAAGTTCGACATCTGCGCCAACACCATCCGCGGTAAGAAAATCGACAAAAGCAAGATCAATCTGAACGCCAAGATCGTCCCGTCCGGCGTTGCTGAAATTGCGCACCTGGAACAGCAGGGCTACGAATACATCAAGCCCTGAACAAAATGACCGCTGGTTTTGCCGCGGGCGCCTCGGCGCCCGTTTTTTTTGCTCATGCAGTCGACTTGAAAAGCCCCTACGGAGCCGGTACACTGCGCCCTCGCAGTTGCGGGGTGGAGCAGTCTGGCAGCTCGTCGGGCTCATAACCCGAAGGTCGCAGGTTCAAATCCTGCCCCCGCTACCACTTTGTTTACAGAACCCTCCTAGGCCCATGGTTTAGGGGGGTTTTGTTTTGATGAGTCCGATCCCTGCCAGGAGCAATTGCCGCGTCAGCGTGTAGAATCGACCTATCCGCCGAAGGAGGGCAGTCGTGTCCCAGCTATTTTCTCCGATCCGACTTGCACAGCAGGAAATTCCCAACCGGGTTGCCGCTTCGCCGATGTGCCAGTACAGCGCAGTCGACGGTTGCGCCACCGACTGGCACTTGCAGCACTTGATGCAGCTCGCCATTTCCCGGGTTGGTCTGGTCATTCTAGAAGCGACTGCAGTTGAACGCCGCGGACGCATAACCCACAGCGATCTCGGCTTATATACCGACGCCAATTTCGCTGCCTTGCAGCGAGTCCTGACTGCAGCGCGCCGAATTGCCCATGATGATACCAAGTTCGGAATCCAGCTGGCGCACGCCGGGCGCAAAGCGTCCGCGCAGCGGCCCTGGGAAGGCGGCCGCGCGTTGACCGCGACCGAGGATCCCTGGACAACGATTGCGCCTTCGGCACTCCCCGTGGGCCGGGGGTGGCACACACCTGTAGCTATGGACGCCGAGGATCTGGAGCGCACGCTCGAAGCCTTCGTCCTGGCGGCCCGACGTGCCATGGATCTCGGCTTCGAGATCATCGAGCTGCATGGCGCGCACGGTTATCTGCTACACCAATTTCTTTCTCCGGTTTCCAATCAC
This sequence comes from uncultured Gammaproteobacteria bacterium, assembly GCA_963773585.1. GTDB lineage: Bacteria > Pseudomonadota > Gammaproteobacteria > JASBUN01 > JASBUN01 > CAVXJN01. Next base: position 139,895 of record CAVZBR010000003.1, on the reverse strand, counting down.
CGGCAGGATGAGTTCGGCGGTTCGCTCCAAAACCGGATGCGCTTTCCGTTGCAGGTTGCCCGAGCCGTGCGTGCCGAGATACCACGTTCCCATATCGTCGGGATGCGCATCACAGGTACCGACTGGCACGAAGAGGGGATCGGCCCCGATGAGGCGGTGCGACTCACCGGGGAATTGAAGGACATCGGGCTGGATTACGTGTGTGTTACCAGCGGCGGTATTGTTCCCGGATTGGACATTCCAGTGGGGCCCGATTACCAGTTGCCGTTCGCGGCGCAGGTAAAACGGGAAACCGGCATGCCGACGCAGGCCGTGGGCATGATCGTAGATCCGCTCCAAGCGGAACGTATCATTGCCGACGGCGATGCCGACATGGTGGCGTTGGCTCGCGCTCTGCTCGACAATCCGCGCTGGCCCTGGCACGCGGCGCAAACGCTCGGTGCGGAGCTGCAAGTCGTGCCCCAATACGAGCGCAGTTTGCCGCGCTTGTGGCCAGGTGCCGAATTGAAGAACGGCGGCATTTCCGATGGCGAGTGAGCGCGAGCGGTTGCAGCAGACTGCGGGCAATGCGAGAACGCGCTTTGGGACAGGGCGCGACGGAGGGCGGCTAAATGGGTGACGATGCGGCGAAAAACCTGCGGGAACTCGGACACTTCATCGCCGGGCGTGCAGTGCCGGGTGCATTGGGCAGGATGGGCGATGTGTTCGACCCTGCGACCGGCAATTTGCAGGCACGCGTAGCGCTTGCATCGAGTACCGAAACGCGCGCTGCGATCGAGGCGGCGGCGAACGCGTTCCCCGCCTGGGCCAACACGACACCGCTGCGCCGGGCGCGCGTGCTGTTCAAATTCAAGAGCCTGCTGGAACAGCACGCCGACGAGTTGGTGTCCTTGATCAGCTCGGAGCATGGAAAGGTTGCTGAAGACGCACGCGGTGAACTCACTCGCGGCATTGAAGTCGTCGAGTTTGCCTGTGGCGTCCCGCATCTTCTCAAGGGAGAAATGTCGGAAGATGTCGGCGGTGGCGTCGACAGTTGGTCCATACGACAGCCCCTCGGAGTGTGCGCTGGCATTACTCCTTTCAACTTCCCTGCCATGGTACCGATGTGGATGTTTCCCGTTGCCATCGCGGCCGGCAACACATTTGTGCTCAAACCGTCGGAAAAGGATCCGGGTTGCCCGCTGTTGCTGGCGGAGTTGTTCAAGGAGGCAGGTCTGCCCGACGGCGTATTCAACGTCGTCAATGGTGACAAGGAAGCAGTCGACACGCTGCTGGAGGATCCGCGCGTGCAAGCAGTGAGTTTCGTCGGTTCCACACCAGTTGCGCGCTATATCTACGCCACGGGATGCGAGCACGGAAAACGTGTGCAAGCGTTGGGCGGCGCGAAGAACCACATGCTGGTGATGCCAGACGCCGATCTGGACCAGACAGTAGCCGCCCTGCTAGGGGCCGCGTATGGCTCGGCCGGCGAGCGCTGTATGGCGATTTCGGTGGCTGTGGCTGTCGGCGATGTCGCGGACCGATTGGTCTCACGCCTCGCGACCAAGGTGGCGGCTCTTCGGGTTGGGCCGGGCGACGACCCTGCGTCCGAGATGGGCCCGTTGGTCACCCGCGAACATTGCCAACGGGTCCACGAGTATGTGGATGTCGGGGTGAAGGAAGGGGCGAAGCTGGTGGTCGACGGACGCGATCCCCAGGTACCCGGGTACGAGGGCGGCTTTTTTCTGGGAGGCTGTTTGTTCGACCACGTCACGTCGCAAATGCGCATTTACCAGGAAGAGATTTTCGGTCCCGTGCTATGCGTGGTCCGCGTACCGGATTTCGAAACCGGCCTTTCCCTGATCGATGAACACGCTTTTGGAAACGGCACGGCGATATTCACCCGAGACGGAGATTCGGCGCGTCAGTTTGCACGCCGGGTTCAAGTGGGCATGGTCGGTATCAATATCGCCATACCGGTGCCGATGGCGTTTCACAGTTTCGGCGGCTGGAAGCAGTCTCTGTTCGGGCCGCTGCACGTGCACGGCCCGGACGGCCTGCGGTTTTATACGCGCTTGAAAACGGTGACCGCCCGTTGGCCAACGGGCATCCGCGCCGCGGCCGACTTCCATATGCCGACCATGAAGTAGCTACCGCCCCGTGGTCACGGGTGCTCTTTCAGCAATCCGGTTTTGAGCACGTCGTATTTGTGCTGCAAATGGTCCGCCAACAGTCGGGATAACCGTTTGCCGTCGCGGGCGGCCAAAATGGTGAGAATCTCTTCATGTTCGGCGATGGCCTGCTGCCAGCGTTCGCCGTCGAGGTTGGCCAAATAGCGCGCCCGGCGAATCCGTCCGCTGAGCCCGGTATATACTTCCAATAGCACGGGATTGCGCGCCGCTTCGACGATCTTATGATGGATGTGCTGATTCAATCGGAAATATTCAGAGCGTTCGCCGCATTGATAGTGGATGACCATGCGCGCGTGCAAGGCACGAATTTCATCCAGTTCCCGATCGGTCACGTGCTGACAAGCCAGTTCACCCGCAACGCCTTCCAATGCCTCCATAACCGGAAAAATATGCTCGAGGGATTCGGCACTGAGTTTCGAGACCGTAGCCCCACGGTGGGGTGACAGATCGATCAGCCCTTCGGCTGCCAACACCATCAGCGCTTCCCGCAGGGGTGTGCGAGAGATTGCAAAGCGTTCGCAAAGTATTCGTTCCGGCACCCGCTCGCCGGGGGCGAGTTCGCCTTCGAATATCATGTCACGCAAGCGTGGTACCACTTCCTGATGCAGCGACGCACGTCGAATTTGCGGCGTATCGACGTTCTGTTCGGGTTTCGGTTGCGCTAAATTCGGTTCGTCGGTCATTTGCGATCATCCACGCAGTGCTGATTGTAGAAGGCGCGCCAAATGTATCGCCGGGCGACCGGAGCCGTCCCGGATCTGATGACGGCAGCTGGTGCCATTGGCGATCAAAATCGTGTCGTGGTCGGATGCTCGCACCGCGGGCAGCAAGTCGACTTCTGCCATTTTCATGGAAATATCGTAATGAGCAGCTTCGTAGCCGAACGCACCAGCCATGCCGCAGCAGCCGGATTCGACTACGTTCCAGTCCAATTCCGGCAGCATCTCCAACACACTGTGCAGCGACGCCATGGTGCCGAACGCTTTTTGGTGGCAGTGACCGTGCACCAGGACACGTTTGGCGGCGCTTGGCGATAAAGGCAGTTCGATGCGCCCTTCGCCGATTTCGCGCGCCAGGAACTCTTCCAGCAGCATCGCGCAGCTGGCCAGCTCGGCGCTGTCTTCTCCAGGTAACAGCGCGCTGAATTCGTCGCGCAAGGTGAGCAAACATGATGGTTCGAGCCCTATGATCGGCAGGCCGCGTTGCACGAATGAGCGCAGGGCATCCATGGTGCGCCTGGCTTCGGCGCGTGCTCGCTCCACCATTCCCGCCGCGAGGTAGGTGCGTCCGCAACACAGCGGTCGCGGGTCGCCTTCAGCGCCAGCCGCAATGTGGACAGAGAGTCCGGCGGCGCGTAGTACCGCCAGAGCCGCATGGGCATTTTCCGGTTCGAACCAATTATTGAAAGTATCGACCAGTAGCACCACTTCGCCCTTGTCGCCGGGCGTGTGGCGAATGCCACCGACGAATCCGCGCCGATGCCATGAAGGCAACGAACGCTTCGCGCTGATACCCAAGCGCTTTTCCGCCATCCGACGCAACCAGCCGACCCGGGCGCCGTTATTGAGCAGGGGGGCGAAGCGGCTTGCGATCGGTGCGTAGCGGGGTAGATGTGCGATCAGTCGATCTTTCAGTCTGCGTCGGTGACTAAGATGATAGTGATGCAGAAACTCGGTCTTCATTCGCGCCATGTCGACACCGGTGGGACATTCGCGCTTGCAGCCCTTGCAGCCGACGCACAGGTCCATGGTGGCGAACATGTCGGCGGAAGTGAGTGCATCGGGGCCCAGCTGGCCGCTGATTGCCAGGCGCAGGCTGTTGGCGCGGCCCCGGGTCAGATGTTGTTCGTCGCCGGTGGCGCGGTACGATGGACACATGACGCCAGCCTGCGACTTGCGACAGGCGCCGTTGTTGTTGCACATCTCCACTGCGCCGCCGAATCCGCCCCAGGCACTCCAGTCCAATGTCGTCGCCAGTGGTTCTATGCGATAGCTCGGTGGAAATCGGAACAGGCTGCGGTCATCCATTTTGCTCGAATTGACGATCTTGCCCGGGTTCATCAGCCCGCTGGGATCGAATTCCCGCTTGACCGCCTCGAATGCCCGCACGATTCGGCTGCCGAACATCGGTTCGTGCCATTCCGAGCGCACCAGACCATCGCCATGTTCGCCGGAATGCGAGCCTTTGTACTCGCGCACCATGGAAAACGCTTCTTCCGCAATTGCACGCATTTTTTGCGCGCCCTCGTCCTGCTTCATGTTGAGGATCGGCCGCACGTGCAGACAACCGACAGAGGCATGGGCGTACCAGGTACCACGGGTGCCGTGCTTTTCGAATACGGCGGTGAGACGGTCCGTATACTCGGCCAGATCTTCGAGCGGTACTGCGCAGTCTTCGATGAATGAAACCGGTTTGCCGTCGCCCTTCATGGACATCATGATGTTCAGGCCGGCTTTGCGGACTTCCCAGGTATCGCGCTGTTGCGCGGGATCGGTGATTTCGACCACCGCACCCGGAAAACCGTGATCGGCGAGCAGCGTACCGAGCTGCCGCAGGCGGCGCAGTTGTTCCTCATGCTCCTCGCCAGCGAATTCCACCAGCAACAACGCATCGGGTTCACCCACCAGGAAGCGGTCTACGGTAGCGCGAAACGCCGGTATGTCGCGCGCCAAATCAATCATGGTTCTGTCGACCAGCTCCACTGCCGCCGGGTCCAGCTTGACGATGTGCTGGGTACAATCCATTGCATCGTAGAAGCGCGGGAAATGGCATACACCCAGGACCTTATGCGCCGGTAGCCGTTGTAGATCGAGTTCAATCTCTTCGAAGTAGGCGAGCGTGCCTTCGGAGCCGACCAGTAGTTGGGCGGCATTGAAATCGGTGCTGGAGATCGAGTCGATATTGTAACCACCCACGCGACGCAGAAGCTTTGGGAAGCGCGCCGCGATTTCCTCGCCCTGTTGCGTATGCAGCGCACGCATATTTTCAATCAACGTCCGATGGCGGACGGAGTTGAAACCCAAGGCCGTGTCGGCGAACCGGATACGCTCGCCGTCGCTGAGCAAAGCGTCCACGGCACGCACGTTGTGCACCATGTTGCCGTAACGGATCGATCGCGACCCGCAGCTATTGTTGCCGGTCATGCCGCCGATGGTTGCACGGCTGGCGGTGGACACATCCACGGGATAGAACAATCCGTGAGGTCTCAAATAACGGTTCAGGTCATCCAGTACGATGCCGGGTTCGACCAGCACACGCAGGTTGTCGGTATCGAGACTGACCACTCGATTGAGGTATTTGCTGTTGTCGATGACCAGCGCCTCGCCAACCGTCTGACCGCACTGGGAGGTGCCGCCGCCTCTTGGCAGTACTGCGACGCCGGCGTCGATGGCGATCTGAATCGCGATGCGCGCGTCGTTGCGCCGGTGTGGCACCACGACACCGACCGGGAAGATCTGATAAATCGAGGCGTCGGTGCTGTAACGGCCGCGGCTAAAGCGATCGAAAAGTACTTCACCCTCGATCTCGCGTCGCAGGCGATGCACAAGGTCCGTATCGCGCTGGCTCATCACGGTTCCTTTGATATCAGTATGTGGTGAAGTGCTGAACTACGGAAAGATCCCAAAAATGCTGGCACGCGGCGCAAATAATATTGTATACAATATTCCAAATTTTGTATTTATGTACTAAAAAATAGCCATCGCCTATTCACGCCGCACTGCTAGAGGGTCGGAACTCCGCGGCTCAATTTCGGTGCCGCCGCGCAGGGGAGCATCCTGATGTCTGAAGCCAGTGGCCGCCATTTTCTGCAGATTCCGGGGCCGACGAATGTGCCGGACCGCGTTCTACGCGCCATGGACAGACCCACGATCGACCATCGGGGACCGGAGTTTGCGGCCCTGAGCAAGGACTGTCTGAACGGCCTTAAAGTCATATTTCAATCTGAAGATCCCGTGATCATCTTTCCCGCCAGCGGCACCGGCGCGTGGGAAGCAGCGCTGGTGAACACGCTGTCGCCGGAGGACCGGGTGCTGATGTTTGAAACCGGTCAGTTCGCTTCGCTTTGGCGCGAAGTTGCGCTGCGCCTGGGCCTTCAAGTCGAGTTCGTCGACGGCGATTGGCGCCACGGGGTGGATGCCGCGACTGTTGAAAGCCGTCTGCGCGATGACAAGGCGCATGTCATCAAAGCTGTCATGGCCGTCCATAATGAAACTTCCACCGGCGTGACCAGCGATATTGCCGCGGTTCGCAAAGCCATGGACCGCGCGGGTCATCCGGCACTGCTTATGGTAGACACCATTTCGTCCCTGGCCTCCATTGATTATCGCCAGGACGAGTGGGGCGTGGACGTCACGGTCGCGGGATCGCAGAAAGGTCTGATGCTGCCTCCGGGGCTGAGTTTCAATGGCGTTAGTAAAAAGGCGTTGGCGGCGTCGAAATCGGCCAAACTGCCGAAATCTTATTGGACCTGGGATGACATGTTGCGCGCCAATGAGAGCGGTTTTTTTCCGTACACGCCCGCGACCAATCTTCTCTATGGCCTTCGAGAAGCGGTCGCGATGCTGTTGGAGGAAGGACTCGCAAACGTGTTTGCGCGCCACCATCGACTCGGCGAGGCGGCACGGCAGGCGGTAAGGGCGTGGAAGTTGGAATTGTTGTGTTTGAATCCCAGCGAATACAGCGACTCGTTGACTGCGGTGCTGATGCCTGAAGGTCACGACGAAGCGGCTTTTCGCCAGGTGGTGCTGGAGAGATTCAACATGTCGCTGGGAAGCGGCCTCGGCAAAGTCAAAAACAAAGTGTTTCGCATCGGTCATCTGGGCGATTTCAACGAACTGATGCTGTGTGGATCCCTTGCCGGTGTCGAGATGGGACTGTCCATTGCCGGCGTTCCCCACGCCAAGGGCGGTGTGGAAGCGGCAATGAAATACCTGGCAGAGCAAAAAAGCGCCCCCGGCAGCGCGGCTGCGGCGCGGCGGGCGTAGAGAACCACTGTTGGAATCGCCTTGACTCTCGAGTCTGGGCGCGCCTTGATTCCACAGTCGGAACGACGTGCGGAAAACACAACGAGAAAAGTTCGGTCCGGGGATTCCCGCCCGTTCGAAAATCACACAGAGGAGACAAAAGATGGAAAACAAATTGAAGGTCGGCGTGTTATCGGCCCTGTTCGCATGTGCCAGTGTCTTTGCCTCGATGTCTGTCAAAGCGGAGACCATGGAGCTCAAGTTTGGCCACGTTGGTGCACCTGGTTCGCTGTTTGCGATCTCCGCGGAAGAGTTTGCCAAGCGGGCAAACGAAAAGCTCGGCGACAAGGCAAAAGTGGTGGTTTACGGTTCCAGCCAATTGGGCGGCGACAAGGAGTTGTTGCAGAAGGTAAAACTCGGAACGGTTGATTTCGCGCTTCCCTCGACGGTGATGTCGTCCGTGGTGCCCGAATTCGGCCTTTTCGAAATGCCCTATCTGGTCAAAGACCGCGACCACATGAAACGCATCTCCAAGGAAATCGTGATCCCGAAATTAGCTCCGCTTGCGGAAAAGCAGGGTTACAAGATCATCGGCGTTTGGGAGAACGGTTTCCGCCAGATTACCAACAATGTGCGGCCGATCGTGACCCCCGACGATCTCAAGGGGATCAAGCTGCGTACCCCGAAGGGCAAGTGGCGCGTGAAGATGTTTGAAGCATACGGCGCCAATCCCTCACCGATGGCGCTGTCGGAAGTTTTCGTTGCACTGCAGACCGGTGTGATGGACGGGCAGGAAAATCCGCTGATCCAGATCTATTCGCAAAAGTTCCAGGAAGTACAGAAATACCTCAGCATGACCGGTCACGTGTATACGCCCGCCTATGTGGTGGTGTCGGCGCGGAAGTGGAAACAGTTACCGGCAGACGTCCGTAAGACACTGGAGGAGACCGCGAGCGATCTTCAATCTTTCGTTTACAAGACCGCTGCGGAGAAGGACGACGAATTGCTCGGCAAGATGAAAGAGGCCGGCATCAAGGTGAACGAAGCCGACAAGCAAGCGTTCATCGACGCCAGCAAGCCGATCTATGATGAGTTTTCAAAGGAAGTGCCTTCAGGTGGGGAGATGATCGATACCGCGCTGAAGCTGGGTTCTGCTTCCAAATAGCATTGAAGTTTGGGTCGAGCGCCCGTCGCGGCGGCGGGCGTTCGATCGATTCGGAGACCTTTCATGGGCTTTGCGAAATTGCGTCGCGGCTTCGAGACGCTGATGGAAATCGTGGTTGTCGGGCTATTGCTGGTGCTGGCGATCATTGTGATTCTTGGAATCGTTTACCGAGTAGCGAACAACCCTTTCACCTGGTATGACGAGGTCGCATCCGTGCTCCTGGCATGGCTGACCTATTACGGTGCTGCGCTTGCCGCGCTGAAGCGCGCGCATATCGGTTTCCCCGGGCTGGTCGAGCGCTTTCCGCCTGCAATACGACTACCGTTGGCATTGATCGCGGAGTCTTGTGTGCTGACATTTTTTGGATTGCTGGCGTGGTACGGCTGGGTCGTTCTGGGTTTGCTTGCCGGCGACACGTTGGTGAGCGTTCCGATTCCGGTGGAGTTGACCCAGTCGGTGATGCCCGTCGGTGCAGTGCTGTTCATCATCGCCGAATTGCTCGTTTTGCCCGACATCATCCGTGCCGCACGGACCGGTGTGCCTGAACCCCACGAGGGAATTGCCGCGGAGGTGGGGCGCCCATGAACGGTCTGATTCTGTTTATCGCGGTGTTGGCACTGGTATTGATCAATGTGCCGATTGCCGTGGCGCTGGGCGCGGTTGCGGTGGCGGCCATGTATTGGAGCGGCGGCGCCGATGCGCTCTACAACCTACCGATTACCATGTTCAACGGCGCGACCAGCTTTCCGCTGATCGCCATACCGTTGTTTATTCTGGCCGGCGCGATTATGAACGCGTCCGGCATTTCCCGCCGTTTGATCAACCTTGCATCCGCATTGATCGGATTCGTCCGCGGCGGATTGTCGATGGTTGCAATCAGCACGTCGCTTTTTTTCGCTGAGATTTCGGGTTCTGCAGTCGCCGATGTGGCGGCGCTGGGTTCAATCCTCATTCCCGCAATGAAGAAGAAGGGTTATTCCAAGGAATTTTCCGCCTCCGTTTTGTCGTCCTCCGCGACCCTGGCGGTCATCATCCCGCCTTCGATTCCGATGATTCTGTATGCGGCAATGTCCGATACCTCCGTCGTCAAGGTATTCGTCGCCGGCATCATTCCGGGCGTGCTCGGCGGCTTGTTGTTGATGGCGGTGGCCTACTGGTTCGCGCGACGCTACAACTTCCCGGTGGAGGAATCGTTCCAGTTGAGCCGCGTCTGGCGCACACTCAAGGAGGCTTCCTGGGCGCTGGTCCTGCCAACCATCATTCTGGTCGGCATTTTCGGCGGCCTCGTTACTGCAACCGAAGGCGCCGCCCTGGCGGTGGTGGCAGCGCTGTTCATCGGCTTGGTGATCTATCGGGAACTCGATTGGACGCACTTGAAAGCGGCGCTGATCGAAGGCGGCGTGCAGACCGCGGTGGTGATGCTGTTGGTAGCGGCGTCGGCGTTGCTCGGTGTCTATCTGACCGAGATCCAGGCGCCGCAACGGCTCGCCTCGGCAGTGGCCGGCTTTACGGACAACAAGTATTTGGTGTTGGCACTGCTCAACGTGCTGTTCCTGATGCTGGGGCTGTTCCTGCACTCCGCGGCGGCGATCATCCTGGTGGTGCCGGTAGTGCTGCCGTTGGTATTGGCGGTGGGCATCGATCCGGTTCACTTCGGGCTGATCGTCACCATCAATCTCGGTCTGGGGCAGCAAACACCACCCGTCGCCAGTGTGCTGACCACCGCGTGTTCAATCGCCAAGGCCGATATCTGGGAAGTGACAAAGGTCAATGTGTACTTCATCTGCGTGCTATTTTTCGTCTTATTGTTGGTGACCTACATCCCGGCAATCCCCATGTCACTGGTGCACTTTTTCTACGGCTGAACTTTTCGGGAACTTCATTATGTCAGACGAAATTCTGGTGGAGCGCGACGCCGACATCGCGACCGTGATCCTCAACCGGCCCCATAAACTGAACGCATTGACCAAGCCCATGTGGAAATTGCTGGGCGAGACGATTGAGACGCTGTCGGCCGACGACACACTGCGCTGCGTTGTGCTGCGCGGAGCGGGAGATAAGTCGTTCGCGCCCGGAAACGACATATCCGAGTTCGAAAATGAACGGGCCAGTGTCGAACAGGCACGCAGCTACGGGACGGTACATCACGGGGCTTTGGACGCCCTGTACCGCTGTCGGCATCCAATGGTGGCGATGATAAAGGGTATCTGCGTCGGTGGCGGTCTGGAGATCGCAGGGCTGTGCGACATCCGCATCTGCGGTCAGTCGAGTCGCTTTGGTATTCCGATCAACAAGCTCGGACTCACCCTGGGGCCCAGGGAAATGCAGATTCTGTATTCCCTGGTCGGCAAGGCTACGACCTTGGAGATTCTCCTGGAAGGACGGGTCTTCGACGCCCGGGAAGCACTGGCCAAAGGACTCGTGAATCGCGTCGTCGAAGATGCGCACGTCGAGCAGGAAGCCTATGGGCTTGCCCGTCGCATAGCCGACGGCGCGCCACTGGTCGCGCGTTGGCACAAGGATTTCATGCGTCGATTGGAACAGCCTCGCGCCTTGGACGCTGCCGACGAAGAAGCCGCCTATGCGTGCTACGGCACCGAAGACTTCCGTATCGGCTATCAGTCCTTTCTCGCCAAGCAGTCGCCGCAGTTCAAAGGGAAGTAGGCCTCATGTCCGCGAACAATGGAGCGCTGGCGGGACTCAAAGTCATCGAGTTGGCCCACATTATGGCCGGCCCGGTCTGCGGGCTGATGTTGGCGGACATGGGCGCGGACGTAGTCAAGGTGGAGAAGGCGCCAGACGGGGACGACAGCCGACGTATGACGCCGCCGACAATGGACGATGAATCGGCTGCTTTCATGATGCTCAACCGGAACAAGCGTGGCGCGGTCATCAACTTGAAAAATGAGGAAGGCAAAGCTGTACTCCGAGAACTTTTGGCGACGGCCGACGTGGTGATCGAAAACTACCGTCCGGGAACCATGGAGCGTCTCGGGCTCGGCTATGAAACATTGGCCGAATCGAATCCTGGTCTGATCTATTGCCAGATCACCGGGTTCGGCCGCACCGGCCCTTATGCGATGCGTGCCGGCTTTGATCTGATCGCCCAGGGCATGAGCGGGCTGATGAGCGTGACCGGAGAGGGCCCGGAGCGCCCGCCGGTGAAGGTGGGCGTGCCCGTCGGCGATATCACGGCCGGTATTCTTGCGGCAATGGGAATCTTGGCCGCCTATATTCATCGACTCAAGACCGGGCGTGGGCAACGAGTGGATACTTCTTTGCTGGAAGCGAGCATGGTCCACACTTATTGGCCTGCGGCGATATTTTTCGCAACTGGTCTGTCGGCGCAGCCGATGGGAAGCGCACACCCGTTGAGCGCGCCCTATCAATCGTTCGAAACCACCGACGGGTGGGTCAACATCGGTGCGGCAAATCAGGCGAATTGGCTGCGCATGCTCGACGTCCTTGCCGCGGCGCCTTTGGCGCAGGACCCGAGATTCAAGGACAACGCCGCGCGTCGCGTCCATTTGGACGAACTGACGCGGGAACTGGCTCCATTGTTCAAAACGCAAAGTACCGGACACTGGCTGCAGGCCATGGAAAACGCAGGCGTCCCCGCAGGTCCGGTACTGTCGGTGGGCGATGCGTTGAACGATCCCCAGGTGCGCGCCCGAGGCATGGTGGTCGACGTGGAGCACGCGCGCCTTGGGACCGTCTCTACCATGGGCGTACCGGTCAAGTTCTCTGATACCCCTGGAGCGGTTCGCTGCGCGGCACCGATACTTGGTCAACACACAGTCGAAATTTTGACTGAACTTGGGTACGACCGGGAACGAATCGAGAAACTCGAAGCGGCGGGCGCCGTACACTCGGCCAAACCCTGAGAAAAATAACAAGGATCCTTCATGCCAAATGTACGATTGATTCCGTCAGGTACCGAACTTCCCGTAAACAACGTGTTTGTGATCGGCAAGAATTACATTGCCGACCCGCAAGCGAAGTCAGCGCAACGCAGCAAGCCCCTGGTGGTTTGCATGAAGCCGAGCGCGGCGGTTTTGTCGGCGCCAGGCCCCATCGTTTTGCCGACATTTTCCAACGAGGTGCACTTCGAAATCGAACTGGTATTGCTGATCGGCAAAGAGGGCAAGAACATTCCCCAGGCCGATGCACTCGGCCACCTGCTAGGGTATGGAGTGGGCTTGGATCTGACCGCTTTCGATCTTCAACAGCAAGCGCAGGCTGGCGGGTTGCCGTGGATGACCTGCAAGGGATTCGACGGAGCTGCGCCGCTGTCCGAATTTGTTGAGTGGCACTGCGTGCAAAAGCCGAATGAAGCCAAATTCGTTCTGGATGTGAACGGAGAATGCCGCCAAAGCGGCAACGCGGCGGACATGGTCTACACCATCGAAGAGGTCGTCAGCCGTTTGAGCGACATCTGCACCTTGAGCCGCGGGGACATCATTTTTACCGGGACACCCTCCGGCGCCGGTCCGCTTCACTCAGGGGACCGCCTGGAGCTGGACTTCATGGGCCTGACCCAAGCAAGCTTCGCCGTCGCATAGACGAACGCCCAGAAACGGCAGCGGGTCGATGCCGCTGCCGCACCTGTGGGGATGGGCGCTACATGTTGTCGACCCAGTCGTCCACTTCCTTCTCCGCCTTGTCGCGTTCCATACCGTAGCGCTCCTGAATCTTTCCGACCAGCTGCTCGCGTCGGCCGTTCACGGAATCAACGTCGTCATCCGTCAAGTCGCCCCATTTTGCGCGTGCCTTTCCCTTGACTTGCTTCCAATTGCCTTCGATTTGATCCCAGTTCATTTCTGTCTCCTTGGCGTTGATCGCCCGTATTGGTAGCGTCTTCGTGGCTCAGATTAGGCGCAATTTGCAGCTGTGCCACCTTCGTCGGGCCTCAAGGTGTTACGCCAAAATACCAATTTATCTAGCGTATTGGCGCCGCGTCGCGGACCTGCGGCGGAACCGGGGTTGGCTATACTGGAACGCAAATGAACAGCAACAAGGATCGCAAATGACAATTGGCGTATGTCCCTGCACCGGCGACCAGTGCGCTCGCTCCGAGTGCTATACGGACGGGTGTCAATTCAGCGCGACGGTCGTGTCGGTGCTGATGGCGTGCGATGAGTGCGGAGAACTACATGTGGCATTTTTCGAACCGCCGCTGTGCGTTGCATGCTGGCTCAGGATGGAAGCCAGCATCGCGGACGGCGGCTGACAAGCGGCGTAACGAGACCAAAACGCAAGGAATGGCGATATGGCGGCCCGGGTAATCTGGAAAGGAAGTATCAGTTTCGGACTGGTGCACGTGCCGGTCGCGCTCTATTCGGCGGAACAGCGCAACGAATTGAGCCTGTCGATGGTGGACCGTCGCGACGGCGCCCCCGTGGGTTACAAGCGCTTCAACAAGAGCACCGGGAAAGAGGTTCCGTGGGATGATGTCACCAAAGGTTATGAGTACGAAAAGGGGAGCTACATTGTTCTAGAAGAGGAAGATCTGCAGGCGGCCAATGCAAAAGCAACGCAGACGGTGGACATCATGGGATTCGTCGAGGGTGCGGAAATTCCATTCATGTATTACAGCCGCCCGTATGTGTTGGAACCGATCAATAAAGGCGAAAAGGTGTACGCACTGCTGCGGGAGGCGCTGCGCAAGACGGGAAAGGTGGGCATTGCGAAAGTCGTGCTCCGCAGCCGGGAACACTTGGCTGCCTTGGTTGCGCAGGACGATCTCCTGGTGCTCGAGCTGTTGCGGTTCCAATATGAGCTGCGGGATATGTCGCAGTTCTCGGTTCCAAAAGGGGATCTGAACGATCTCGGTGTGACCAAAAAGGAACTCGAGATGGCCGAGCGTCTGGTTCAGGACATGACCGAAACCTGGTCGCCCGAGCAGTACAAGGACGAATACCGCGAGGACGTGTTGCAAATGATCGAGCAAAAGGTCAGCAAAGGCGGGATCACCAGCGCCCCGGCGGCCTCCGAAGGGCCGAAAAGTGCCGATGTTATAGATCTCATGGCGCTGTTGAAGCGATCTGTCGAAAAGCAGGGCAAGAACGGCAAGCAACCGTCCGCCAAATCCAAGAGCGGCAAACGTACCTCGAAAAAGAAGTCCGCCGCCAAGAAAAAAAGCAGCGGTCGCGGTACCGCCAAAAAGAGCGCTTCGCGTTGAGCAATGGCAACGAACCGCGCACAACCGACACGCGGCGCTCGCAGCGAGTCCGGGTTGCCGGAAAGCATGGCCCCGCAGCTCGCGACTCTTGTCGATTCTCCGCCTGGCGGCGATCGCTGGCTACACGAGATCAAGCATGACGGTTATCGATTGCTCAGCCGGGTCGAATCCGGCGATGTGCGACTGCTGACACGCAACGGCAACGATTGGACCTCGAAATTACCTACGATCGGCCGCTCCCTGCGCACTTCCGGATTCGAGAATGTCTGGGTGGACGGTGAATTGGTGGCATTGAGCCGCGATGGCCGCAGCAGCTTTTCGCTACTTCAACAACACCTCGGCGACGGCGACGACAGTCAGCTGGTCTATTTCCTGTTCGATCTGTTGTATTTGCGCGGGCGATCACTGCTGCACGTGCCCCTGACCGAACGCAAACGCCAGCTGCGCGAATTGATGCCGGGCGGCCCGGACGGACACGCGTTGCGCTACAGCGATCATGTCCAAGGCGATGGCGAGCGATTTTTCGAGCACGCCTGCCGTATCGACTTGGAGGGTATTGTATCGAAGCGCAGTGACGGGCCCTATCGCAGCGGGCGCAGTCGATCGTGGTGTAAAACGAAATGCCAGCAGCAACAGGAATTCGTGGTCGTGGGGTATACGGAATCCACGTCGTCCGGGCGACCGTTCGGTGCATTGCTGCTGGCGGTGTTTGATCGACATCAGCTCGTTTACAGCGGTCGCGTGGGAACCGGCTTCAACAGCCGCAACAGTGCTGCGTTGTACAGCCGGCTCCAAGCCCTGACAACACCGGAGTGTCCGTTGGCCCGGCGCCCGCCCGTCGAGGGGCGCGAGCGCGTGCACTGGGTTCGCCCCGAGCTGGTGGTGCAGGTGAGGTTCAGCAACTGGACCGCGGGCGGATCGTTGCGTCACCCCGCCTTTCAAGGGCTCCGCGAGGACAAGGCTCCATTGCAGGTGAAGCGGGAGCTGGCCCAACCGTCGGCGCGGGACGGCGACAGTACGGCCGCGGAGGCGAACGCGGGAGATGTCGGCAGCGATGCAAAGCTATCCAATGCGGATAAAGTGTTGTACCCCGAGTCCGGATTTTCGAAGGCCGACCTGGCCACTTACTACCGCCGGGTCGCCGCGTTCATGCTGCCGTGGATCGCAGACCGACCGCTGATGTTGGTGCGTTGCCCCGACGGATATCAGAGCGAATGCTTTTATCAGAAACATATTGCAGACGAGGCGGGGGAAGGGATCGAGACCGTCGAAATCGATCACCGGGGCCGTTCAATTCGACACCCCGTAGTACGTACCTTGGAAGGACTGTATGCACTGGTACAGCTCGGTACGCTGGAGATTCATGGGTGGGGGTCAAGGTCCGATCGCCCCGACCGGCCGGACCAAATTACCTTCGACCTCGATCCTGGACCACGCGTGCCGTGGGATTCCGTAATCCCCGCGGCGCAACTCTTGCGCACATTGCTCGAAGGGCTCGGCCTGCGGGGATTTCTAAAGACGACCGGCGGCAAGGGGTTGCACGTCGTGGTCCCGATCGCGCGCCGCTACGGCTGGGACGAAGTCAAGGCGTTCTCGAAAGCGGTGGCCGCGCAATTGGTACGCTTCGACGCACGGCAATTTTCTGCAACCCTTACCAAGTCCGGTCGCGAAGACAAGATTTTCATCGACTATTTGCGCAACGGCAGGGGCGCGACGGCGATTGTGCCGTTTTCCACCCGGGCTCGAGCGGGGGTGCCGGTATCGGTGCCGATACCCTGGGAAGCACTTGAGTCCGGACGCGACGCGGTAACATTCAGTGCCCGAAGTCCAGCAAACCTGCTGGAGATTGCCGCCAGCGAACCATGGAAAGAGTATCAAAACTCCGCCGCAAGCCTGACCCGCGCAATGTGGGCGGCACTCGATCGGCATTGACCGCCATCAAGCGGCCCCTGAACGCGGCCCTCGACTCACAATCTGAAACAATATTGCAACCGTGGCTGGATTGCGACGGTTCAGCCGCTCACTAAGCTACCAGACATAACCAATTGCTTTGACAAGGAGGTTGTCATGGCGAAGAAACCCGGTCCAAGCGTTAAGGACGATGCGCAGTATGAAGCACTCCGCCGGCAAGGTATGAGCAAGGAGAAAGCAGCGCGCATCGCCAACAGCGGTGGGCGTAGCGCCACCGGCCGCAAGGGCGGTTCGTCCCCTTCATATGATGATTGGAACCGCGACGACCTCTACCGCAAGGCCCAGGACGTAGGTATCGAGGGCCGTTCGAAGATGTCGAAAAAGGAGCTTATTACGGCGCTTCGGCACCACTGATCGTTTCGGCCCTGTGCTCCTGCCCCGAGCCTGCGGTGGAGGCCGCGTATTTCGTAAGGACGAATTGCTGTATGCGGCCGCGAAGGGCCGGAAGGAGTACGTGCATGAGAACACCGCAGCAGGCACCGCCGATAGACGACTACGCGCTCATCGGGGATTGTCACGCCGCCGCGCTTGTATCTCGGTACGGTTCCATCGACTGGTGCTGCATGCCTCGGTTCGACTCCGAACCTTGCTTCGGCAGGTTGCTGGACTGGCGGCGCGGGGGCAATTGCGCGATCATGCCACTCGCCAGCGAATACGAAGGCGATCGCGCGTATTTGGACGGCAGCCTGGTGATATGTACGACCTTCCGGACCGAGAGCGGGCAGGCGCGCATCTACGATTGCATGGCGCTGGACGAAGCTCGGCTATGTGATGATTCTTCACAATCGCGTTTGGTACGTATCGTCGAGGGAGTTGACGGCAGTACTGATCTGCGCGTGCAGGTTCTTCCGCGATTCGATTTTGGAGACGTTAAGCCCTGGATCCGAGAGCTCGATGACTGCGTATTTACGGCCGTGGGTGGGAACAAAGGATTGGTCATCAGCGGCGACATGGAACTGCGCCAGGAAGACCAGTACTCACTGAGTTCGTCGATTCGCGTCCATGCAGGCGAACGCCGCTGTCTGGGCATTGAATTCGTTGCTCCGGAGCGGCTGGACGACGGACCGGAATCGGTGCCTTCGGTGAAGGAATTGCAGCGCAACTTGGACGACACCGTGAAGTGGTGGCGCGCCTGGAGCGCGAAGATCCAAGACGATGACTCCGATCGTGCCCCGGGAGTGCATCGATCTGCTTTGGTACTGAAGGCCCTCAACTATGCCCCTACAGGCGCGATCATCGCGGCGCCCACCACATCGCTGCCCGAAGGACTGCAGGGCACCCGCACCTGGGACTATCGCTTCAGCTGGATCCGCGATGCTGCGTTCACAGCGGATGTGATGGTTGAGCTGGGAGGCGAGGCGGAAGCGTACGGGTTTCGCCGTTTCATCGAACGCAGCTCGGCGGGAAGTGCGAAACAGTTTCAGACCTTATATGGCATTGACGGTTCGAGACGCCAGGACGAATTCGATCTGAAACACCTCGAAGGTTACCGGGGCGCGACGCCCGTGCGCATCGGCAATCAAGCCTCGCAGCAAATGCAACTCGACGTGTTCGGCGAAATGCTGGAACTCTCATGGATCTGGCATCGTCACGGACATTCCCCCAGCGACGATTACTGGCGTTTCCTGGTGGACCTGGTGAACCGGGTTCGCAGTCATTGGCGCGATCCGGACCACGGCATTTGGGAGATGCGCGGCGAGCCGCAGCACTTCGTGCATTCCAAAGTGATGTGCTGGAGCGCGCTGAACCGAGGTATCGGGCTGGCGCGGGAACTCGACCGTGACGCACCGGTGAAGCAGTGGACCGAAGCTCGCGAGCAGGTGCGCGCGGCAATCGAGCAGGATGGTTACGATCGAGAGCGGGGCATTTTCATACAAGCATTCGAGCGCAATTACCTGGACGCGGCTCTGTTAAGAATGCCATCCGTCGGATTCATTGAATACACCGACCAACGCATGATCCGAACCACGGATGCCATTCGCGCGGGGCTCGATGCCGACGGCCTGCTGCGCCGGTACGATTCCCCGGACGGGCTTCCTGGGGAGGAAGGCGCGTTTCTCGCTTGCTCGTTCTGGCTGGTGGAGTGCCTGGCAGGACAGCAGCGTTTCGACGAAGCGCAGCAGGTGTTCGACCGGGCGGCCGCCACCGCGAATGACGTCGGTCTGTTCTCCGAAGAGTACGACGTCGACCGGCAACAGTTGCTGGCCAACTTCCCCCAGGGGTTGACTCATCTTTCGCACATATCGGCGGTTCTGGCGTTGCGGCGCCGCGCCGCTGTCACTGAGCGGCGGGTCTCTGGCTCGCGCTCCAACTAGCCAAGGCAACGGAGGCTTCGGTCATGAGTGATACCACAGCGGATTTTATTCTCAAGCGCCTGAAGGAGTGGGGTATCGGGCGAATCTATGGATTTCCCGGCGACGGCATCAACGGCATCATGGGCGCGTTTGAGCAGATTGAAGACGAAATTTCGTTTGTGCAAACGCGGCACGAGGAAATGGCAGCGTTCATGGCCTGTGCCCACGCAAAATTCACCGGCGAAGTGGGCGTCTGTCTGGCGACCTCCGGCCCCGGTGCGATCCATCTTCTAAACGGGCTGTACGATGCCAAGCTCGACCACCAACCGGTGGTAGCGATCGTCGGCCAACAATCGCGCAACGCGCTTGGCGGGCATTACCAGCAGGAGGTGGACCTGATCTCCTTATTCAAAGACGTCGCCAACGAGTACGTGCAAATGATCGTGAGCCCTGCTCAGGCGCGTCATGTCATCGATCGCGCAGTGCGCATTGCAAAGGCGATGCGCACGGTCACCTGCGTCATCGTACCCAATGACATCCAGGAAACCCCAGCGGTACCCAAGCCGCCCCGCGCCCACGGCACCTTGCATTCAGGAACGGGGTACAGTTCCCCGCGTGTAATTCCCACCGAGGAGGACCTGGACAAAGCCGCCGCAATTCTGAACGAGGGTGAGCGGGTCGCCATGTTGGTCGGCGCCGGTACCCTTAACGCCACCGACGAAGTCATCGCAATGGCCGAACGCCTTGGTGCCGGCGTGGCAAAAGCCCTGCTCGGTAAAGCTGCGGTACCCGACGAACTGCCCTACGTGACCGGCTCCATCGGTCTGCTCGGTACCAAGCCGACGTACGACATGATGAACGAGTGCGACACGCTGCTGATGGTCGGCTCCAGCTTCCCCTATTCGGAATGGCTGCCGGAGGAGGGTCAGGCCCGAGGCGTGCAGATTGATCTCGACGGCCGCATGTTGAATATCCGGTATCCGATGGAGTTGGCCCTGGTGGGCGACAGTGCGGAAACGCTGCGCGCGTTGCTGCCGCGTGTGAATCAAAAAGACGGCAAGTGGCGCAAGAAAATCGAGAAGAACGTCAGCGAATGGTGGCAGGTATTGGAAGGACGCGCCCATCAAGGCGCCAGCCCCATCAATCCGCAGCGGTTGTTTTGGGAATTGTCCAAAAAGCTCCCCGATAACTGCATTTTGGCGTCCGACTCCGGGTCCGCAGCCAACTGGTACGCTCGGGACTTGAAAATCCGCCGTGGCATGATGGCTTCGCTCTCAGGCAATCTGGCGACCATGGGGCCGGGGGTGCCCTACGCCATCGCCGCAAAGTTTGCCTTTCCCGATCGGCCCGTGATCGCGTTGGTCGGCGACGGCGCAATGCAGATGAACGGTAACAGCGAATTGGTCACCATCGCCAAGTACTGGCGCGAGTGGGACAACCCGAATCTGATCATCGCCGTACTCAACAATCGCGACCTCAACCAGGTTACCTGGGAACAGCGGGTCATGGCGGGCGATCCCAAGTGGGAGGCGTCCCAGGACATGCCCGATTTCCAGTACGCCGCATATGCGGACATGATCGGCTTGAAGGGCATACGGGTGGACGAGCCCGACCAGATCGCCGGCGCCTGGGACCGGGCATTGCAGGCCGACCGTCCGGTATTGCTCGAAGTGTATACCGACCCGGACGTGCCGCCGCTGCCGCCGCATATCAGCTTTGAGCAGGCGAAGGCCTATCTCAAATCCATGCTCAAAGGCGACGCCGACGCAGGCGGCGTAATCGCCCACTCGGTTCGAGAATTCGCCGAGCAGTTGGTCCCGCACAAAGACTGAACCGTGCGAAGGCAATGAGCACTGTGACCGCAATCGAGAGACTGGACGTGTCGGCATTCACGGTGCCGACTGACGAGCCGGAATCCGACGGTACGCTGGCATGGGACTCGACCACCATGGTGCTGGTGGAAGCCCATGCCGGCGGCCGGGTCGGAATCGGCTACACCTATGGGCATCAGTGCACCGCACAGCTCATCCAAGACAAACTCGCGCCGCAGGTTCGCGGACGAGATGTAATGGATGTGCACGCCAGTTGGTGGGCGATGATCGACAGCATTCGCAACCTGGGGCGTCCGGGCATTTGTTCCATGGCCATTGCGGCGGTCGACGTCGCGTTGTGGGACGTCAAAGCGCGCGTGTTGCAACGACCGCTGTACAAATTACTCGGTGCTGTCAGACAGGATACTGAGGCTTATGGGAGCGGCGGCTTTACGTCGTACTCTGTCGATCAGTTGCAGCAACAGCTTGGAGACTGGGCGGAGCAGGGCTTGAAACGGGTGAAGATGAAAATCGCCCGTCATCCGGAACAGGATCGAAAACGCATCGCTGCGGCGCGCTCGGCAATCGGAGACGACGTTGAGCTGTTCGTGGACGCCAACGGCGGCTACCGCCGAAAACAGGCCTTGGGGCAGATGGAATATCTGCGCGAGCAAGGAGTGACTTGGTTCGAGGAGCCCGTCTCATCCGATGATTTGGATGGGCTGCGCTTGTTGCGGGATGCAGGGCCAGGAGACGTGCAGATCAGTGCAGGCGAATACGGCTATCACACACCGTATTTCCGGAGCATGTTGCAAGCCCAGGCTGTGGACGTGTTGCAAGCAGATGCCACCAGGTGCAGCGGCATCAGCGGATTCATGGAAGTTGCCGCACTATGCGACGGTTTTCAGGTGCCGTTGTCCTGCCACACGGCTCCGTCCATTCACGTCCACCTCGCCTGCGCAGCACATCCGGTGCGGCACATCGAATGGTTCCACGACCACGTGCGTTTGGAACACATGTTGTTCGAGGGCGCACCCGAAATATCAGGCGGCATCGTCTGCCCCGACGAAGACCGGTTTGGTCTGGGACTCGAACTGAAGCGAAAGGAAGCGCAGCACTATGCGATCTGAATCCATTCCATTGAGCAGAAGCTACGGCCGGGAACGGGCCGACCTCGGCGCCAGCAGCGGGGTGGACGTCGACGCGTTGGCGCAGAGATTACGCGACACCTTGCGTGGTGAAGTGCGTTTCGATGACGGTTCTCGGGCCCTGTATGCGACGGATGCGTCCAACTATCGGCAGGTTCCGATTGGTGTGGTGGTTCCCCGTGATGCCGAGGACGTGATCGCCACCGTGGCGGCGGCGCGGGAGTATGGTGCGCCTGTGTTGTCCCGTGGCGGCGGCACCAGCCTGGCGGGGCAATGCTGCAACGTTGCGGTGATCATGGACATGTCCAAGTACATGAACAAGATCATTGAGATCGATCCGGGAAGGCAGATCGCGAGGGTACAGCCCGGGGTCGTGCTGGACGATTTGCGCAACGCCGCTGAAGAATTCCACCTGACCTTTGCGCCGGATCCCTCCACGCACGATCACAATACCTTGGGTGGGATGATTGGCAACAACTCCTGTGGCGTGCACTCGGTCATGGGTGGGCGCACTTCGGACAACATCCATGCCCTGGATATTCTGCTCTACGACGGCACACGCCTGGAGGTGACGGAAACCTCCGACCAGCTTCTGCAACAAATCATCGACGGTGGCGGCCGTGTCGGCGCCATCTATGAGCGGTTGCGTTCCCTGCGCGACCGCTACGCCGATCAGATCCGGGAGCGCTATCCCGACATCCCTCGGCGCGTTTCCGGCTACAACCTGGATGATCTATTGCCGGAACAGGGATTTCACGTCGCCCGCGCGCTGGTCGGAAGCGAGTCGACCTGCGTGACGGTGTTGGAAGCCACGGTGCGACTGATCCCGAGCCCCCCGGAGCGGGTGGTGCTGGCGTTGGGTTATCCGGATATTTATTGCGCGGGCGACCATGTTCCCGAAATCATGAAGCACGGTCCCATCGGCCTGGAAGGCATCGACGAAGGTCTGGTGCGGGATATGCAACAGGTCAATCTGCACACCGACGACCTGAAGTATCTTCCGGAAGGGGAAGGTTGGCTGGTGGTGGAGTTCGGCGATCAAAGCAAAGAAAGAGCAATACAGCGGGCGCGGCAGACCATGGACGAGCTGGCCAAGGACGACAATTCTCCGAGCATGCACCTGTTTACCGAAGACGACCAACAAAAGCGGATCTGGGAAGTGCGCGAGTCGGCGCTGGGCGCTACAGCGCACATTCCGGATCAACCGGTGACTTGGCCGGGATGGGAGGATTCCGCCGTGCCGCCAGAGCGGGTCGGCGAATATCTGCGCGACCTGCGCAAGTTGTTCGAAAAATACGGCTACAAATGCGACCTGTATGGCCATTTCGGACAGGGTTGCATACATACCCGCATCGATTTCCAACTCGATACCGCGGAAGGCATCCGCAATTATCGCAGCTTCGTCGAAGAAGCCGCCAACATGGTTGTGCGCTATAACGGTTCGCTTTCCGGCGAACATGGCGATGGCCAGGCGCGAGGTGAATTGCTGCCGCGGATGTACGGCGAGGAACTGATGGAAGCATTCCGTGAGTTCAAACGCATCTGGGATCCGGACTGGAAAATGAACCCCGGCAAAGTGATCGATGCCGACGGCGTCGATCAGAACCTGCGCCTGGGTAACCATTACGATTCGCCGACGCTGGAGACCGTATTTCGCTTCCCCCAGGATGAAAACAGTTTCAGTCGCGCCATGCTGCGCTGCGTGGGCGTCGGGAAGTGCCGCCGGCACGAGGGAGGCACCATGTGCCCGAGTTATCGGGTCACGCGCGATGAGCAACACTCCACCCGCGGACGCGCGCACTTGCTGTTCGAAATGTTGCGAGGCGACGTGTTGACCGACGGCTGGCGCAGCGAACCGGTGCGTGAAGCGTTGGATCTCTGTCTGGCGTGCAAGGGTTGCAAAGGCGATTGCCCGGTGGACGTGGACATGGCCACCTACAAGGCCGAGTTCCTGCATCATTATTACAAAGGCAGACTACGACCTCGCCAAGCGTATGCCTTCGGTATGATCGACACGTGGTCGCGCTATGCGGCGCATATGCCCCGCCTGGTGAACTTCTTCACCCAGACTCCGGGATTGAGCACCGTGTCGAAAAAGCTGGCCGGCATGCCGCAACAGCGCCGGGTTCCGAAGTTCGCACCGCAGACCTTCAAACAGTGGTTCGCGGAGCGGGCGCCGGCCCAGGAGAACGCAAAACAGGTGATTCTATGGGCCGACACTTTCAACAATTATTTCCATCCGCAAGTTGCACGCTCCGCCGTCCAAGTGTTGGAAGCGGCTGGTTATCAAGTCCGGGTCCCGCAACAGCATTTGTGTTGCGGGCGACCGCTGTACGACTTTGGCATGTTGGATCGGGCTCGAAGTTACTTGCAGAATGTCATGGACACTCTGCGCGACGCCATCGACGACGGCGTTCCCATCGTCGGCCTGGAACCCAGTTGCGTATCCGTGTTCCGCGACGAGCTGGGTAACCTTTTTCCGGACAGCGAATTAGCCCATCGGTTGCAGGAGCAGAGCCACACGCTGGGTGAATTCCTGGAACAAAAAGCGCGTTGGCGGCCCCCCAAGTTGCAGCGCCAAGCTGTGGTCCACGCCCATTGCCATCACAAGTCGATTCTTGGCGTCGACTCTGAGCGCCGTCTGCTTGATCGTATGGGTCTCGACTATCAGTGGCGTGACGACGGCTGCTGCGGGATGGCGGGCTCGTTCGGGTTCGAGCAACACAAATACCAGGTGTCGATCGATATCGGCGAACGCGGTCTTCTACCGGCGGTGCGAGCCGCGGCGGATACTACGCTGCTGATCACCGACGGGTTCAGTTGCCGCGAACAGATTTCGCAAACTACAGACCGTCGGGCCCATCATCTGGCGGAAGTGCTGGCCATGGCGTTGGAGAACGACCAACACACGAGATGAAAACGGTTCAGGAGGAACGTATGAGCACAGGACGAAAGGAAGTGGTTGTCATTACCGGTGCATCCGCCGGCGTGGGCCGTGCCACCGCGCGGGAATTCGCGCGCCGCGGCGCCCATATCGCCTTGCTCGCCCGGGGCCAGGAAGGCCTGGATGCCGCCAGAGCCGAAGTCGAGTCACTGGGCGGCCACGCCATGGTCGTCCCCACCGACGTCTCCGACCCTGATCAGCTCGAACGAGCGGCAACAGAAGTCGAGAACACGCTGGGCCCGATCGACATCTGGATTAACAATGCGATGGCGACCGTGTTTTCTCCGGTATGGGAAGTGCGTCCGGAAGAATACAAGCGTGCGACCGAAGTGACGTACCTCGGTGCCGTGTGGGGCACCATGGCGGCGCTGAAACGCATGCGCGCGCGCAACGGCGGGGTCATCGTCCAGGTGAGTTCGGCGTTGTCCTATCGCGCCATTCCCCTGCAGGCGGCGTATTGCGGCGCCAAACACGCGCTGAGAGCATTTACCACTTCGTTGCGCAGTGAGTTGATGCACGAGAACAGCAACATCCACCTGACCATGGTGCACATGCCCGCGTTGAACACACCGCAGTTCGATTGGGGCCGCACACACCTCAGTCATCATCCCAAACCGGTGCCTCCGATATTTCAACCCGAGGTGGCTGCGAGCGCGATCTACTGGGCCGCACATCACCGCCGCCGGGATCTTTTCGTGGGCATGTCGTCTTTGAAAGCGGTTTGGGCGAATCGAATTGCGCCTGGTATCGCCGATTGGTATCTGGCGCGCAACGGGTTCAAGTCTCAGCAAACGCCGCAACGGGTTGCTTCCGACCGCCCCGACAATCTCTGGACCCCGGTCGGCGGCGATCACGGTGCCCACGGTTCCTTCGATAGCAGTGCGCACGAGTACAGTACGCAGCTATGGTTGAGTGAGAACCGGCGCTGGGTCGCACTCGCCGGTGCCCTCGGCGGTGCGGCACTGGGCGGCTGGCTGTGGCGTCGCAAGCACAACGGGCGCGCTCGGCGGGCGCCACGCTCCTGGTTGCGTCGCCTCGCCCGGCACTGAGAACGACTGAGAACGAATCGAAGGAGAAGCGCATGCATGGAATCGGCTCCACCCACTGGGCAATCGCTGAAGGCTATATCCCGGGCTCGAGTACGGGACCGGAGCCGCAGTTGACGAGCCACGAGACCGCGTGTCTGCTCAACAGCGGTGACCAGGACGCTCATATCCAGATCATGGTGTATTTCGCCGATCGTGAACCGGTGGGCCCATATCAGGTCACCGTGCCCGCCCGCCGGACCAGGCATCTTCGCTTCAATGAACTACAGGACCCGGAACCGATTCCGCGGGATACCGACTATGCCAGCATGATCACGTCCGACGTGCCGGTCGTCGTACAGCACACCCGCTTGGATTCACGACAAGCCGAACTGGCTTTACTCAGTACGATCGCTTACGCGTCGCGTTAGCAGCGACGCGTGAACCATAGCAGTTGCGGAGGAAGGGGAGCGCTCAGGTATGGCGCAGGTATTCAGCCGTGCCCAGGTCTTGGGGTTGCGCGTGGCGATGATTGCCGTCGTTCTGTTCGCGGGCGGCGCGGTAGTCGTGTGGCGCATCGCGGTAGCGTTCAGTCCACCCATCGAGGAACCGATCGAACAGCCGGTGCCATTCAGCCATAGACACCATGTATCGGACGTCGGACTGGACTGCCGGTATTGTCACACCTCCGTCGAACACTCGGCATTCGCGGGTATGCCGCCCACTGAAACCTGTATGACCTGTCACTCGCGCCTGTTTACAGACCAGCCGATGTTGCAGCCGGTGATCCAGAGCTTCGCCCGGAACAAGCCCATTCACTGGAAGCGCGTTCACGATTTGCCAGACTTCGTATATTTCAACCACAGCATCCACGTGCAGAAGGGCGTCGGTTGCGTGTCCTGCCACGGCAGGGTCGACCAGATGTCCCTGACGCGACGCGTGAAGCCACTCACCATGCAATGGTGTTTGAGCTGTCATCGCGATCCTGCGCCGCACCTGCGGCCGAGGGATCGCGTTTTCGACCTGGATTGGCAGCCTAAAGGGGACCGGCGTGCGCTCGGCCGCGCACTGATGCGCAAATATCATATTGCGACTGCACGCCTGACCGACTGTTCCGTTTGCCACCGCTGAGGAAGGGATGAGCCGGGAGCCGAAACAACGATTCACCGTTCAAAAGCCGTCGTCGGCGTCGACCGATGCGTGGTGGAAGAGCATCGAGGAGCATGACCAGGGCGCGCCGGGCGACTGCGCCCAGGATGAGTTCCCGTCGCCGCTGCAAGGCGGGGAAATGTCGTGGTCCCGACGCGATTTCATGAAGCTGATGGGCGCATCGATGGCGCTGGCGGGTGTCAGCGGCTGCAGCGGCCCGGCTGACGAAGAGATTGCACCCTATGTGCATGCCCCGGTACAAGGAGTCGAGGGGGAAGCCCGTCATTTCGCTTCGGCGGTAACTTTGAACGGATTCGCCAGCGGTGTGGTGGCGACCAGTTATATGGGTCGGCCGGTGAAACTGGAAGGCAACCCGCGCCATCCGGGCAGCGACGGCGCCACCGACATATTTACCCAGGCTGCGATTTTGCAGCTGTGGGATCCGGACAGGTCGGCGCTGGTATTGCGAAACGGCGCAAGCGCAAGCTGGGATGACCTCGCCGCTGCCCTGCGCGCCAGGTTGTCGAAACTGAGCGCGGCCGGCGGCGCCGGCCTCCGGGTGCTCACCGGCAACGTGACTTCTCCAAGTCTGCAGGCGCAATTGGAAGCGCTGATGCAAGCATTTCCCCGGGCCCGTTGGCACCAATATGAACCGATATGCGATGACCACGTCGGCCGCGGTGCGCAGCTCGCGTTCGGCGAACCGTTGCACAGCGGGCTGCGGCTGGAGAAGGCCCGGTGCGTCATCAGCCTGGACGCCGACATTCTCGGCCCCGGCCCCGACCAGACGCGCCTGGCGCGGCAATTCGCCGAATCCCGGCGCGCAGCGCAGCAGGGCGGTCACATGCTGCGCCTGTATGCCATAGAAAGTTTCCCGACCTTGACCGGCGCCTTGGCCGACCACCGCAAAGCCGTGCGCGCGCGAGACGTGGAGAGTCTGGCGCGGGCGATCGCCAACCGCCTGGGCGCGCCCCTGAAGGCGCCGGGTCGCGTTCCCGTCGACCCGCAATGGGTGGATGCCATGGTGCAAGACCTGCAAGATCAAGGCAGTGCGGGATTGGTGGTCGCGGGACGACGGCAACCTCCACAGGTACATGCCCTGGTGCACTGGATCAACGAGCACATTGGCGCCAGCGGGAAAACGGTGATTTACCACAAACCGGTGATACCGCCCGCCCAACAGATGGATTCGCTGCGTGAACTGGTCGAATCGATGCGCGGTGGCCGCGTCGACACGCTGTTGATCGTCGATGGAAACCCGGTCTACGGCGTGCCTTCGGACCTGCAGTTTGCCGCCGCCCTGAAGCGGGTGCCGATGTCGGTGCATCTGGGCCTGTACGCAGACGAAACCGCACAGCAGTGCACGTGGCACGTACCCGCCGCCCACGAGCTGGAAAGCTGGGGCGATGCACGCGACCGGGACGGCACCGCCAGCATTCAACAACCGCTTGTAGCGCCTTTGTACGGGGGGCGCACGCCGCAGGAGCTGCTGGCCGTTGCTATGGGCAATGTCGGTGCCGGTGACCATGACCTGGTGCGTGGATACTGGCGCGGCCAGTGGGGCGACGACTTCGATTCCCGATGGAAGCAGGCGTTGCGTACCGGCTTCGTCAAGGACAGTGCAATACCGGCAGTAACATCGCAAGTCCGTGGTTCAATTTTTGACGATCTGCCTGCCGAAGCGCGCCCCAATGACAGTCTGGAGATCGGATTCGCGCCCGACCCGACGGTATGGGACGGGCGCTACGCCAATAATGCCTGGCTTCAGGAACTGCCCAAGCCCATGACCCAGCTCACCTGGGACAACGCCGCCCAGCTCAGCCCCGCGACCGCCAAGGCGCTGGGCGTAGATAACGAACAGGTGCTGGTATTGCGCTACAGCGGTAAGGAGTTGCGTGCACCGGCGTGGATATCGCCGGGTCACGCCGATGGTGCGGTTACGTTGACGCTAGGTTACGGTCGTCAAAGCGGCGGCGAAGTAGCCGCCGGCGCCGGTGTGAACGCCAACACCTTGCGGCGCTCCACGGCGCCGTGGTTCGACCATGGTCTCGAATTGCTCGTCACCGACGATCACTATCCGCTGGCGACCACCCAGGTTCATCACCGTCTCCACGACCGGCACATGATCCGCGAAGCAAGCCTGGACGAGTACCGGCGCAATCCGAAGTTCGCCAAGCGATCTGAGTCGGGCCCGAAGCCCAGCTTGTATCCGCCCTACGCGTATGAAGGCCACGCCTGGGGTATGGTGGTGAATCTGAACACCTGCATTGGTTGCGGTGCGTGCACGATTGCCTGTCAGGCTGAAAATAATATACCCGTAGTCGGCAAAGAGCAGGTACGCATGAGCCGGGAAATGCATTGGATCCGCGTAGACCGGTACTTCAAAGGCCCGATCGAGGAGCCCGAAACCTATTTCCAGCCGGTCCCGTGCATGCAATGCGAACACGCGCCCTGCGAAGTCGTGTGTCCGGTCGGCGCCACCATGCACGACGCCGAAGGCCTTAACGTCCAAGTGTACAACCGGTGTATCGGCACACGGTTCTGCTCCAACAACTGCCCCTACAAGGTGCGCCGATTCAATTTCCTGCAGTATGCCGAGCGGGATAAGCCGAGTATCAAAGCCCAGCGCAATCCGGAAGTCACCGTGCGTATGCGAGGGGTCATGGAAAAGTGCACTTATTGTGTTCAGCGTATCGAGCGCGCGCGAATCGCGGCGCAGCGCGAGGACCGGCCGTTGCATGGCGATGAAGTGAAGACCGCGTGCCAGCAGGTTTGTCCGGCGGCGGCTATTACGTTCGGCGATATCAACGACCCGCAAAGCGAGGTGCAGAAAGAGAAGCAATCTCCCCTGGATTACACCATGCTCGAAGAACTCAACACCCGGCCCCGTACCAGCTATACGGCGAAGTTGCGGAACCCGAATCCAGCGCTTCGCAAAAGGAGTTGAGGCATGGCCGATCCTCAAAAACGCGCTGGTACCGCGAAGGAATTTCCAGTCACTCGTGGCGAATTGACGTACGCGTCGGTGACTGACGAAATATGCGGCGTGTTCCAGGAGCGCAGCGCTTCGCGAGGATGGGTATGGGGATTGTTGTTATCGTTGTTGCTGGTTGCGGTATTTCTGGTTTCGGTCGGCTATCTGGCGGTGGCCGGAGTCGGAGTCTGGGGAATCAACATCCCCGTCGCCTGGGGCTTCGCGATCACAAATTACGTCTGGTGGATCGGAATCGGTATGGCGGGCACGTTCATTTCGGCAGCGCTGTTGCTGCTCCGCCAGCAATGGCGGACCGCAATCAATCGAGCCGCGGAAACCATGACCGTGTTCGCCGTGGCCATCGCAGGGTTGTTCCCGGTCTTTCACCTGGGGCGATTCTGGTTCGCGTATTGGGTGGCCGCTTACCCCAACACCATGAATGTCTGGCCGAACTGGCGGAGTTCACTCACCTGGGATTTCACGGCCATTTCGGTCTATCTCTCGGTTTCGCTGTTGCTTTGGTACTTCGGCATGTTGCCGGATCTGGCCACTGTGCGCGACCGGGCGGCGACCCGTGGACGCCAGCGGTTCTACGGCCTGCTGGCCCTGGGCTGGCGCGGCGATGCACTGCACTGGCATCGTCATGAATTGTTCTTGAAGTTATTGGCTGGATTGGCGGTACCGCTGGTGTTTTCGGTGCACAGTATGGTGGCGTTGGACTTTTCGATCGGCGATACGCCAGGCTGGCATTCGACCATTTTCCCGCCGTTCTTCGTCGCCGGGGCGCTGTATTCAGGCTTCGCCTTGGTATTGGTGATTTCCATTCCGCTGCGGGCCGGATACGACCTCAAAGACCTCATTACGCAGCGGCATTTGGAGAGCATGGCAAAGGCGATGCTTGCCTGCGGCCTGATCATCGCCTACAGCTATCTCACCGAGGCATTCATCGCTTGGTACAGCGGCAACGAATATGAAATCTATCTCGAAATAAATCGCACCACGGGGCCGTATGCACCGGTGTACTGGTCCACCATCGCATGCAACGTGGTGATTCCACAACTGCTGTGGTTTCGGCGCGTGCGTTTGAATCTCAAAGCGTTGTTCGCCATCAGTGTGGTCGTCCTGGTGGGCATGTGGTTGGAACGTTTCGTCATCACCATCATCAGTCTCAATCGCGAGTTCATCCCTTCGCAATGGCACGTCTTCGTTCCGACCATCTGGGACTGGAGCACGCTGATCGGTTCTTTGGGTGTGTTTGTGTTCCTGTTCTTGGTTTACCTGCGGTTGATGCCGGTGGTTTCGATGCACGAAGTGCGCAAATTGATTACACCCAGCGGGGCGCAATCATGACAAGCTCCGCGTCCATGTATGGCCTGATGGCCGAATTCAATTCCCCCGACGCGTTGCGCGGTGCGGTGGATGAATTACGTAGCCGCGGATACACGCAAGTGGAAGCGTACAGTCCTTTTCCGGTGGAGGGTTTGGCGGAATTGCTCGGACACAAACGCGACTGGTTGCCCTTTTGGACCCTGTTGGGCGGCATTGCGGGCGCGTCGATCTCCTATTTCATCCAATACTATGCCGCGGTGGTCAATTATCCGCTCAATATCGGCGGCCGGCCGCTCAACAGTTGGCCGGCGTTTCTGCCCATCAGCATAGAGTTCACCATTTTCGGCGCCGCCGTGTGCGCGGCGCTGGCACTGTTGATTGCGGACGGACTGCCCAAGCTCTATCACCCGGTATTCAACGTGCCGCGCTTCGAACACGCCAGTCGTGACGGGTTTTTTGTCTGCATCCGTGCTCAGGACACGCAATTCGACTCAGACCGTTCAAAGGCGCTGCTACAGGAGTTGGGGGCGCAGCAGGTAGCCGAGGTTGCGCCATGATGAGGCGAACGGGTTGGATCGGCCTAGTGGTGGTTGCCTCCATAAGCCTCGGCGGCTGCGAGAAGTGGGTGCAAAACATGTATGACCAGCCCAAATACGAGACCTTGGAGACCAGCGAGCTCTGGAGCGATGGCATGTCCGCCCGCACCATGCCGCAAGGCGTGGTTGCGTTTGAGGACGTCGATGCGCCACAGCGCATGCCGAAGCTGACGCAAACGTTCATGGAGCACGGACGCAACCGCTACAATATTTATTGCGCGCCCTGCCACAGTCTGGCCGGAGACGGCGATGGCATGGTGCCGAGCCGCGGTTTTCCGCATCCGCCGTCATTTCACAGCAAACGTTTGCGGGCCATGCCGGATCAGCACTTCTACGACGTGATCAGCAATGGCTATGGTGTGATGTATCCCTACGCGGCGCGGGTCCCCCCTCGGGACCGGTGGGCCATTATCGCCTACATCCGCGCATTGCAACTCAGTCAGCATGCCTCTTTGGGGGACATTCCGACTGCGCAAAGAGCACGTCTGGAGCGAAGCCGGTGAACTGGGCGGAGCAATCAACCGGGCGGCGCGCAGCGTGGATCATCGGTGCGTTGGCTGCGGTTGCAATGGTGGCTGGGGCGATTTTCGACCGGCAACGGTTTTTCGAAGCATATTTGTATGCGTTTCTGTTTTTGCTGGGGCTGTCCCTGGGTCCGCTGGTGTTGGCGATGATCGCCCAGGTGACGGGCGGACGTTGGGGTCAGGTGGTACGGCGACCGGCCCTGGCGGCAGCTGGCGTCCTGCCGGTGCTTGCGGTGCTGTTCGTGCCGTTGTTGTTTGGACTCAAACAACTGTATCCCTGGACCGTGGGGCTCGGCGCACCGCAACATCTGCTCAATCACAAGGAGCCTTATCTCAATATTGGTTTCTTCATAATGCGCGCGGCGCTGTATTTCGCAACGTGGATTGTACTGGCGTTGCTTTTCAGAAGTCGGCTATACGATGCCGAACTTCAGGACACGCCACGCGCTTGGCAGCGGGTGCGCATAATCAGCGCAGCGGGTCTGTTGCTCTATGGGTTGACAGGCACCCTTGCGGCGATTGACTGGGTGATGTCTTTGCTGCCGGTTTGGTACTCGACGGTGTTCGGGGCACAGGTGCTTGCGGTGCAGGTGCTGGCAGCCACCGCGGTGGTGGTGCTGGGCTCTGGGCGGAGCGGCGAGTCGCGGCCCATCCAGATGCGCCCGCAGGATTATCATGACCTTGGCAATCTGATGCTGGTTTTCACCTTGCTTTGGGCATATCTGGCCTACAGCGATTTCGTGACCATCTGGATCGCCGACCTTCCCCATGAGACGGAGTGGTATCGGCAGCGGTCCGTGCCCCTCTGGGAAGGGCTGGGTATCACTGTGTGGATACTACAGTTCGCGTTGCCATTTGGCTTGCTGCTGTTTCGCGCCGTGAAGCGCAAGGCCTCGCGCATGCGCAGCCTGGCGATCGCCGTTTTGATCGGTAGTGCTTTGAACGTTTATTGGCTGGTCATGCCGTGTTTGCGGCCGCATGACAATTTGCTGAGTTGGTTGGACTGGGTCGCACCCCTCGCGCTGGGTGCGGTGTGGCTTGCTATGTTCTTCATATTTCTGGATCGCGACGAGCGCAGGTGGAACGCACACCGGGGAGGGGAGACACATGCCGAAGCTTGAGCAAACTCACGCCTCGCCCGGCTATCAGGCGAACGATCTCGATGCGCGCAAGTTGGTGATGATCGCGGTCATCGTGTTCGGGAGCCTGGTGTTCGTCGGCTTAGTCGCCTATTGGCTGACGGGATGGTATGGGCAGGCTACCCATGGTGCCACCCGTGGCGCCACACCGGTTTCAGTGGCCGCGCCGGTGCCGCATTTGCAGCCGAATCCGCAGCCCGATCTCCTTAAGCATCGCGCGTCCAAGCAGGCGCTATTGACCGGTTACGCGTGGGTTGACCGAAAGACGGGAACCGTGCGCATTCCGATCGATCGCGCCATGGAGTTGACTGTGCAGCGGGCCGGCGCCCAGGACGGTGGCTCATGACGAGGATCGCCGCGCTGGTCGTACTCATGCTCGGGGTCTGCGTGCCGGCAATGTCCGCGACTCCGACACAACGCCGCCTGGAAGATGTTGGTTTCGATCAGCGCCTGGGTTCGCACTTGCCGCTACAAACGGCATTTCGCGACGAGCACGGTAGGGCGGTGCAATTCGGAGACTACTTCAAGGGCGATCGACCAGTGGTGGTTGTGTTTGCCTACTACCGTTGTCCCAATCTTTGCGATTCCGTACTCGCTGCCGTATTCGACGGCCTCGCCAAGACCGGCTACCGCGGCGGCAAGGATTTCAGCTTGGTGGTGGTCGGCATCGACCCGACCGAAAGTGCCCGCGATGCAGCCGACAAGAAACAGGCCGAACTTGGCCGCTATCCGTTTCCAGGTGCGCGCGATCACGCTCATTTCCTGACGGGTGCGCAGCCGGATATCCAAGCAGTCGCAAAGGCGGCGGGCTTTCGGTACTACTACGATCAGAATGTTCGGCAATATGTCCATGCCGCCGGACTGTTGGTCGCAACACCCGGGGGCGTCGTTTCGCGCTATATGTTCGGCGTGCAATTCCAACCGTCCGATCTTCGCCTGTCGATGGTGGACGCCTCCGGAAACAAGGTCGGCTCCGTTGCCGACAAACTCCTTTTGCTGTGCTGTCAGTACGATCCCACGACCGGTAAATATGGATTCGTGATCATGAATGTTTTGCGGCTCGCCGGCGCCGCGGCGGTCATTGCCCTTGGCATATTCATCTGGCTTTCGGTGCGACGCGAACGTCGACGCAGGATGCCCACGGACGCGGGAGTACAGCTGTGAGCTTTTCGCTCGCGCCGGTCGAAGCGTCCTCGATCGCACCCTCGATCGATCTGCTGTTTTACGTGCTTCTAGGGTTGAGCGTACTGGTGGTTTCGGGGGTAACGATCTTCATAGTGTATTTCGCCGTGCGCTACCGGAGGGGTTCAAATGTCGAGCGTAAGAACATTACCAGGCGTATGAACTGGGAACTTACCTGGACGCTGGTGCCACTGGCGCTGTTTCTGGGTGTTTGCGCATGGGCGGGCAAGCTGTATTTCGATCTGTATTCTCCTCCCCGTGATTCGTTACCGATGTACGTGGTGGCCAAGCAATGGATGTGGAAGGTGCAGCATCCGGGTGGCCAGCGTGAAATCAACCAATTGCACGTGCCGCGGGGCAAACCGGTGAAATTGATCATGACTTCCCAGGATGTGATCCACAGCTTTTACGTGCCCGCATTCCGAGTCAAACAGGATGTATTGCCGGGCCGCTATACGACGGCCTGGTTCGACGCGACCCGCGACGGCACCTTCGATCTTTTCTGCGCTGAATATTGCGGTACGGATCATTCGAAGATGACGGGGCAGGTGGTTGTGATGGAACCGAAGGATTATCAGGACTGGCTGCAAGCGCGTCCAGCAAGTGAGGGCATGGCGGCGCAAGGTGAAAAGCGTTTTCGCGAATTCGGATGCAGTGGCTGTCACGGGCCGAACTCAGCCGTACACGCGCCGCCACTGGCAGGTATCTACGGCAGGGAAGTGCACCTGCAGGACGGTAGTACCGTCGTAGTCGACGAGCGGTACATCCGCGATTCGGTGTTGCAGCCCGCCAAGCAGGTGGTAGCCGGATACCAGCCGGTCATGCCGTCGTTCAAAGGTCAAATCCATGACGAACAATTGATGCAGATTGTCGCGTATATCAAATCCATCGGCGATCAGGAAGGAAACAAACCATGAGTGCGGTCGTGTCGGTGAGCCCTGCGAACTATTTCAACATCAAACACAGCCTGCGCTCATGGCTGTTCACGCACGATCACAAGCGAATTGGCCTGTTGTATCTGGCATCGATCACGCTGTTTTTCTTCATCGGCGGACTGGCTGCCGCTTTGATTCGCCTTGAATTGCTGACGCCGGCCGGTGACCTGGTCACTTCAGACACCTACAACAAGCTGTTCACGCTGCATGGCGTGGTTATGGTCTGGTTTTTCCTGATACCTTCGATCCCGGCGACGCTCGGCAATTTTCTGATGCCAATGATGATCGGTGCCAAGGACGTCGCCTTCCCGCGTCTGAATCTCGCCAGTTGGTATCTCTACAGTATCGGTGGCGCATTTACCGTGCTGACTTTGATACTCGGAGGCGTGGATACCGGTTGGACGTTCTACACGCCTTTCAGCAGCATGTTTTCCAACACCCACGTCATCATGGTCGTGGTCGGCGTATTCGTGGTTGGCTTTTCATCCATTTTTACCGGTTTGAACTTCATCGTTACCGTTCACAAGATGCGCGCTCCGGGCATGTACTGGTTCCGCATGCCACTGTTCGTGTGGGCGAACTACGCCACTTCGATCATCATGGTGCTGGCGACGCCGGTGCTGGCGATGACGCTTACCCTGGTGGCGTTGGAACGGCTGATGAAAATCGGCGTCTTCGATCCATCACTGGGCGGCGATCCACTATTGTTCCAGCACCTGTTCTGGTTTTATTCACATCCTGCGGTGTACATCATGGTACTGCCGGCCATGGGGGTGGTGAGCGAAATCATCGCTTGTTTCTCGCGCAAGCGGATCTTCGGCTACAAAACCATGGCATTCGCGATTCTCAGTATCGCCGCCGTCGGTTTCATGGTCTGGGGCCACCACATGTTCGTCAGCGGTCAATCGGTATATGCGGGCATGGTGTTTTCCATCCTCAGCTTCCTGGTTGCGATCCCGTCGGCGATCAAAGTGTTCAACTGGACTGCGACCCTGTACGGCGGGTCCATTACCTTCGAAGCGCCCATGTTGTATGCGCTGGGATTCATAGGGCTGTTCATGCTGGGCGGTATTACAGGGCTGTTTTTGGCGGCGCTGGCGTTGGACGTACACCTCACGGACACCTATTTTGTAGTCGCCCATTTTCACTACATCATGGTGGGTGGCACGGTCATGGCGTTCCTGGCTGGAATTCATTTCTGGTGGCCGAAGATCACCGGTCGCTTGTATTCGGAACGGCTGGCGCGATTTGCGGCGATCACTATTTTCATTGGCTTCAATCTCACTTTCTTTCCGCAATATCTGCTCGGGTTCGAAGGCATGCCGCGGCGCTATCATGCCTATGAACAGCAGTACCAGGTATTGAACGTTCTGTCGTCCGCCGGGGCTTCGGTACTGGCGATCGGCTATCTGTTGCCGTTGATCTACCTGTTCTGGTCTTTGCGCCATGGACAATTGGCGGGTGCGAATCCATGGCAGGCCAAGGGACTCGAATGGACGACTCCATCGCCGCCGCCGCCGCATAATTTCGAGTCCATACCTGTGGTCACCGAAGAAGCCTACGCCTACGACCCGCGAGACTGACCATGAACGATCGCGCCGCATTTGTCGCCGAGCAATTCCAGGAGCCGCAGCAGCAGCAGGAGGCAGCCACCCTGGGTATGTGGGTGTTCCTGATCACGGAAGTCTTGTTTTTCGGTGTCTTGTTTGCGGCTTATATGATCGGGCGCGTGCTGTATCCGGACGCGTTCGCGGCAGCGAGCCGCGAAACCGATGTGGTGCTCGGTACGCTCAATACCGCGGTGCTGTTGACCAGCGGATTTACCATGGCACTGGCAGTGCGAGCCGCGGAACTGGGCCGGCGGCGTGCCTTGGTGATACTACTGTTGCTTACCGCGACCATCGGTGTCGTGTTCTTGGGCATCAAGGGCTACGAATATTACAAGGACTTTCACCACCATCTGGTCCCCGCGCTCAATTTCCACCATGAGGGAGCGCACCCCGGCGAAGTGGAATACTTTTTCATCCTGTATTTTTTCATGACCGGATTGCACGCCATCCATCTCACCCTGGGGGTCATCACCGTGGCGGTCATGACCGTGCTGTCAGCGCGAGGACACTTCGACGAGCGTTACTACACGCCGGTGAAACTGACCGGCTTGTACTGGCATTTTGTCGACACTATCTGGATTTTCCTGTACCCGCTGCTGTATCTGGTATCGCGCACATGAGCGAGCGAACTGTACCGTCGGTAATAAGCTTCACCCTGGTCTGGATCGCCCAGATGATCCTTATTTTCCTCTCTCTGGGCAGCGCCTATGTGCCAATGGGTCCCTTCAATCTGGTTTCGAACCTCGGAATGGCATTTGTGCAGATGCTGCTGGGCGCTTTGTTTTTCATGCACCTCAAAGGCGCTTCGCCGCTCATTCGCCTGTTCTCGGTGGTCGGCTTGCTATGGCTGCTGTTGATGTTCGGGCTCAGTCTGGCGGACTTTCTGACCCGCCACCTGATCCCCGCCCCCTGGTGACGTCCGCTGCCGTCGGAGGCGGCACGCCGAGACGGGAACCCGCCTTGTAAAGTACCGGATCGCGCCGTATACTGAGCGGCGCTATACGGGTCCCGCTGGTTTGTCCGGCACGGATCCGGTTCGGTCTGGTGCCGGATGCGAATCGTCTAACAAAAGGGCCCCGGTAGGGGCCTTTTTGTTAGGCCCATCGGACGCCGCTGGCCGCACTCCCGGTTGGCGGATTCGCGGCGCCGGGTTATAATTTATGTCCATGATTCTCGTGCAATTTGGGAATGGGCCGTAGGCCCATTTTTTGTTTGCGTTGGGCGCGGTGATGCAAGTATCGGAAAAACTGCGCAATATCGTCGGTCCCGCGGTCGAGGCGCTGGGCTACGAGCTGGTCGGGATCGAATACCACCGCCAGCCCGGTAGCGATCTGTTGCGGATCTATATCGACCGGCCGGAGGGCATTACGGTCGACGATTGCCAGCGGGCCAGCGAGCAGGTGAGCGCGGCACTCGACGTGGAAGAACCGATCCAGGGTCATTACACGCTGGAGATGTCCTCTCCCGGCCTGGA
This sequence comes from uncultured Gammaproteobacteria bacterium, assembly GCA_963773585.1. Lineage (GTDB taxonomy): Bacteria > Pseudomonadota > Gammaproteobacteria > JASBUN01 > JASBUN01 > CAVXJN01. The sequence continues at coordinate 101,309 of CAVZBR010000003.1, read as the reverse complement.
TCGGCCATTGTTCGAGGCTGAGCATTTTGAACGCTTCGCCGGCAATCGGGTGCGTATCCGTCTTGGGATGCCGCTGGATGGACGACGCAAGTTTACCGGCACGCTGCGTGGCATCGACGGCCGCACGGTGGTGCTCGAAGTGGATGAACAGGAGGTTCGGTTGCCCCTGGACAATATCGAACAGGCGCGGCTGGTCCCGGAGTATTGAGGCCGGTCACGGCTGGAGGCACTGGAAATGAGCAAAGAGATATTGCTGGTCGTCGACGCGGTCTCCAATGAGAAAGGGGTCGACAAGGACATCATCTTCGAGGCGATCGAAGCGGCGCTCGCATCTGCCGCCAAGAAACGCCACGGCGGCGACATCGATGTGCGTGTCGCCATCGACCGCGTGTCGGGTGAGTATTCCACTTTCCGCCGCTGGGAAGTGATCGAAGACGACGCCGCGCTGGAGTTTCCACTGCGCCAGGTGGCGTGGACCGTCGCCCGCGAGGATGAGCCCGACATCGAGGTGGGCGGGTTCGCCGAAGAGCAGATCGAAAACGTCGAGTTCGGGCGGATCGCCGCGCAGACCGCCAAGCAGGTTATCGTGCAGAAAGTGCGCGAGGCCGAACGCGCCCAGGTGGTGGAAGCGTTCCAGGATCGCAAGGGCGAGCTGATCACCGGAATCGTCAAGCGTATCGAACGCGGCAATATTTATCTGGATCTTGGGGCAAACGCCGAGGGCGTGATTTTGCGCGAGGATTTGATTCCGCGCGAAGCACTGCGTTCCGGTGACCGGGTGCGCGGCTACCTTTACGACGTCAGGGCCGAACCTCGCGGACCGCAGCTGTTCGTCAGTCGTACCGCGCCTGCGCTTCTGATCGAATTGTTCAAGCTTGAAGTTCCCGAGGTCGGACAGGGCCTGATCGAGATAATGGGCGCATCCCGGGATCCCGGCCTGCGCGCAAAAATCGCGGTTCAGTCCCATGACCCGCGTATCGATCCCATCGGCGCCTGCGTGGGTATGCGCGGCTCCCGGGTGCAGACCGTTTCCAACGAATTGGCGGGCGAGCGGGTGGACATCATCCTTTGGAATGAAAATCCGGCCCAGTTCGTAATCAACGCCATGTCACCTGCGGAAGTGACTTCCATCGTGGTCGACGAGGACCGCCATGCCATGGATCTGGCGGTTTCCGATGAACAGTTGTCCCAGGCGATCGGCCGCGGCGGTCAGAACGTCCGTCTGGCGAGCGAACTCACCGGCTGGGAACTCAACGTCATGTCGGAATCCCAGGCCGAAGAGAAGACCGAGGCCGAGATGGAAGCGCTGCAGAAGCTGTTCATGGAACAGCTCGACGTGGACGAGGAAATTGCGGTGATCCTGGCCCAGGAAGGATTTTCCAGTGTCGAGGAAATCGCTTACGTGCCGACCCACGAACTTCTCGAGATTGAAGAGTTCGACGAGGGTGTGGTTGAAGAATTGCGCGGCCGGGCACGCGACGTGCTGTTGACCCGGATGATCGTCGACGAGGAGAAATTGGGTGACTCCAAGCCCAGCGACGATTTGTTCGAAGTCGAAGGCATGGAAGAAGAAGTGGCTTACAAGCTGGCCAACCATAAAATCCTTTCCCGCGACGATCTCGCCGAGCAGTCAGTCGACGAATTGATGGAAATCGAAGGAATGGATGAAGATCGCGCCGCCAAGCTGATCATGGCGGCCCGGGCTCACTGGTTTGCTGACGAGCAACAGGTCGAGCGATCTGAAGAAGGTAAATAGATGTCAGATGTAACGGTAAAACAATTCGCTGATGTAGTGGGTATTCCGGTCGACCGGCTCTTGTCCCAGCTGGGGGACGCTGGTCTGAGCAAGGACGACGCGGAATCCACCATCACCGACGAAGAGAAGATGCAGCTCCTGACGTACTTGCGTGAAAGCCACGGCAAGAGCGCGGAGGTCAGCGTTTCCACGCCCAAGAAAATCACCCTGCGTCGCAAAACGCAGAGCGAGTTGCGCGTAGCCGCCGGCCGTGGTTCGCAGGCCAAAACCGTCAGCGTCGAGGTCCGGCGCAAGCGTACCTACGTCAAGCGCACCGCCATCGAAGAGGAAGAGGCTGAGCGCAAAGCTGAGGAAGAGCGTCTGCGCGCCGAGGAAGAAGCCGCGCGCCAAGCTGAAGAAGACCGCAAGCGCGCCGAGGAAGAAGCCGCGCGCGCGAAGGAAGACGAGCGCAAAGCCGAGGAAGAAGCTGCGGCACGCGCCGAGGAAGAACAGCGCAAAGCCGCAGAAGAATTGCGTAAAGCGGAAGAGGAAGCGGTACGCGTCGCGGCGGAAGCGCCTGCACCGGCTCCGGCTGCTGCGGAGACGACCGAGCGCCGGCCGGAAAAGAAAGAGAAGCGCGGCAAGGACAAGTCTGCAACGAAATACGGGCGCGACGAGTTGCACGTCGCCGGCGACAAGACCGGGCGGCGCAAAAAGAAGCCGCGGCAACGGTCGGTGTCCATTCAGGGCAAATCCGAACATGGTTTCGCACGTCCCACGGCGCCCATTGTGCGGGAAGTGCTGGTGCCCGAATCGATTACGGTCGGCGAGCTGGCGCAGAAGATGTCGGTCAAAGCCGCTGAAGTCATCAAGACCATGATGACCATGGGCAGCATGGTCACCATCAATCAAGTCCTGGACCAGGAAACCGCTTCGGTGGTGGTCGAGGAAATGGGCCACAAGGTCAAGCTCATCAAGGAAAACGCGGTCGAAGACGAACTGTTGCAGGAAGCCTCCGACGCCGAAGAGGTGCATCGTCCGCCGGTCGTCACCATCATGGGCCATGTCGACCACGGCAAGACTTCGCTGCTCGACTACATCCGCCGCACCAAAGTGGCGGCAGGTGAAGCCGGTGGCATTACCCAGCACATCGGCGCGTACCACGTCGAATTGGAACGGGGCACGATCACCTTTCTCGACACGCCGGGACACGAAGCGTTTACGGCCATGCGTGCCCGCGGCGCGCAGTCCACGGATATCGTGGTGCTGGTGGTAGCCGCAGATGACGGCGTCATGCCCCAGACCAAAGAGGCGGTCCAGCATGCTCGCGCGGCTGGCGTGCCGCTGGTGGTTGCGGTCAATAAGATCGACAAACCGGATTCCCAGCCGGATCGCGTCAAGCAGGAACTGGTGGCCGAGGAAGTGGTGCCCGACGACTGGGGCGGCGATACGCAGTTCGTCAACGTTTCCGCCAAGACCGGCGAGGGCGTCGACACCCTGCTGGAATCCATCCTGCTCCAGGCCGAAGTGCTGGAATTGAAAGCCACGAAGGATGCTCCGGCCAAAGGCGTGGTGGTGGAATCACGGCTCGACAAGGGTCGTGGCCCAGTGGCAACCGTGCTGGTGCAGTCGGGCACCTTGCGCCGCGGCGAAATATTGCTTGCGGGCAAGGAGTACGGGCGTGTGCGCGCCATGCTCGATGAAACCGGACAACCGATCGATGCGGCCGGTCCGTCCATTCCGGTCGAAGTGCTGGGTCTCTCGGGTACGCCGGACGCCGGTGACGAAGCGCTGGTGGTCGCCGATGAGCGCAAAGCGCGCGAAGTGGCCAATTTCCGTCAGGGCAAGTTCCGCGAAGTGAAGCTGGCCCGCCAGCAGGCGGCCAAGCTCGAGAACATGTTCTCGCAGATGCAGGAAGGTAAAGCCAGCACCCTCAACGTGGTGCTCAAGGCGGATGTGCAAGGTTCCGTGGAGGCCCTCGGCGATTCCCTGACCAAACTTTCCACCGAGGAAGTGCAGGTCAAAATCGTGGCCAGCGGCGTCGGCGGCATTACCGAGTCCGATGTCAATCTGGCAGTAGCGTCGGACGCAGTGATCATCGGCTTCAACGTCCGCGCCGACAATGCTGCCAAGCGGCTGATCGAAGATGAAGGGGTCGATCTTCATTATTACAGCGTCATCTACGAAGTCATCGACGAAATCAAGAACGCGTTGACCGGCATGCTGGCGCCCGAGTTCAAAGAAGAGATCATCGGTCTTGCCGAAGTACGCGACGTATTCCGGGCGCCCAAGATCGGCGCCATCGCCGGTTGCATGGTGGTCGACGGGGTGGTCAAGCGCAACAATCCGATCCGCGTGCTGCGCGAAAACGTCGTAATCTACGAAGGCGAGCTCGAGTCTCTGCGCCGTTTCAAGGACGACGTAGCAGAGGTGCGCTCGGGGTTCGAATGCGGCATCGGTGTGCGCAACTACAACGACGTCAAAGTCGGCGACCAGATCGAAGTGTACGAACGCACCCAGGTCAAACGCACGCTCTGATCAGCGTATGCGGGGTCGAGGCCCGACAGTCCGAACCCAACGTCTCCAGAACAGCGTAGGTTGGGTCAAGGCCCGGCGGGCCGGACCCAACGCCTCCGCGGTCGCCCGAGTACCGCCGTAATTTTCGACACGGCGCCCCAGGGCTGGACGCGGACCATTTGCAATGACAGCCATACGATGGGTCCGTACCCAGGCGGGCATAAACGCTGCGCGCTTGGCCCATCCTACCGCAGCCTTATCCGCGACAGCAGCGAGCCGCACGATGCCCAGGGAATTCAGCCGTACCCGCCGTGTAGGCGAACAGATCCAGCGCGAACTAGCGGATCTGATTCGCACGGAGGTCAAAGATCCACGCGTCGGCATGGTTACCGTCAATAGCGTCGAAGTCTCCAAGGACCTCGGTCACGCCAAAGTGTTCGTGACCGTAATGGATGATTCCCAACGCCAGCAAACCATCGACGCCCTGCAGCGCGCTGCCGGGTTCCTGCGCGGCGAATTGGGCCGGCGCATGGTGATCCGCACTGTGCCGCAGTTGAACTTCCATTTCGACGAATCGGTTACGCGCGGGGCCCATCTCAGTTCGCTGATCGATGCCGCCCTCGCCGATGATCGCAAAAAACACGAGGATGAAGATCAGTGACCGAACTACAGCGGCCGGCGCGCCGCCCTCGTGCGCAAAGGACTCAGATGTCACGCAAACGCAACAACCGAAGAGCGGTCAACGGCTTGCTCCTGCTGGACAAGCCGGCGGGGATGAGTTCCAACGAAGCCTTGCAGCAGGTGAAGCGTCTGTTCAACGCGCAAAAGGCGGGACATACCGGCAGCCTGGATCCGCTGGCTACCGGGATGCTGCCGATTTGCCTGGGCGAGGCCACGAAAATCTCGGGTTTTCTGCTCGACGCCGACAAGCGCTATCGCATGACCTGCAAACTCGGGATCAAGACGGCGACCGCTGACGCAGAGGGCGAAATACTGCAGCAAAGGCCGGTGCCGCAACTGGACCCTGGGCAGCTCGAAAGCGCGTTGGTCGGTTTCCGGGGCGAGATTCAGCAAATACCCCCCATGTATTCGGCCCTCAAGCATCAGGGCGAACGGTTGTACAAACTGGCGCGCCAAGGCCAGGAAGTGGAACGGGCACCGCGCACAGTGCTGATTCATGAGCTCACCGTGCTGCGCCAGGGTGATGACGAAATCGACCTGGAAGTGGCTTGTTCCAAAGGCACCTACGTGCGCGCGCTGGCCGAAGATCTGGGGGAAGCGCTGGGTTGCGGCGCCCACGTGGCGTCATTACGTCGTTTGGCGGTCGGGCCTTATCGGGATGCCGATGCGATGATTTCCCTGGAGGAGTTGCGGCACCTGTCCGAGGACGGCTATGCCGCCCTGGATCAGCGATTGCTGGCCGTGGAAAGCGCGCTATACGATTGGCCGCAAATACGGTTGAGCGCCGATTCGGCGTTTTATCTGCGCCAGGGACAAGCGGTGTTGGTACCGAAGGCGCCCACTTCCGGCTTGGTGCGGCTTTACGATCAGCACGAGCAGTTCCTGGGAGTAGGGGAGATTCAGGACGATGGCAAGGTCGGACCCCGGCGCCTGTTTCACCTTCCCCGGGCCGCAACCGGTTGACTTCCCGGAGGTTGTCGGTGGGAACGGTGCCCGGGCGGTGCGAATGGGGTCGCGCCGGACGCGGATTGAATCTTGTTTGCACGCGGGTCCATGGGTACAATATGGCGCCCAGCATTTCAGTAAGTTAGGAGCTATTAGGAGCTTTTCATGGCACTCAGTACCGAGCAGAAGAATGAGGTCGTCAAGGAGTACCAGCGCGGCGCGGCCGACACCGGCTCGCCGGAAGTGCAGGTCGCTCTGTTGACGACGCGTATCAATGACCTTACCCAGCATTTCGCAGCCCACAAGCATGATCACCATTCCCGTCAGGGCTTGTTGCGCATGATCAATCGTCGACGGAAGCTGTTGGATTACGTCAAGCGCAACGATTTGAATCGCTATCAGGAGCTCATCAGCCGCCTCGGTTTGCGCCGTTGATCCCGCGCCGCTTTCGATGCAGGAAGTCTCCTCCCGAATTCCATAAAGCAAGCGCAAGGATCAACTAGTGACACTGACACCGACATCCAAAGAATTTCAGTACGGCGATCACACGGTCAAACTGGAAACCGGCGAAATCGCCCGGCAGGCCAGCGGCGCCGTGATGGTGGACATGTCCGGGACGGTGGTCCTGGTGACCGCGGTGGGTATGAAAGAGGCGGTCCAAGGCCGCGATTTCTTTCCCCTGACCGTGAACTATCAGGAACGCACCTACGCGGCCGGCAAGATTCCCGGCGGTTTCTTTCGTCGCGAAGGACGGCCGAGCGAAAAGGAAACCCTGACGTCGCGTTTGATCGACCGCCCGTTGCGGCCGTTGTTTCCCAAAGGCTTCACCAACGAGGTCCAGGTGGTTGCTACGGTGGTCTCCCTGAATCCCGAGATCGATCCCGATATTCCTTCGATGATCGGTGCTTCTGCTGCCCTTGCGCTGTCCGGCATGCCTTTCAATGGCCCGATCGGCGGTGCGCGCATTGGGTACATCAACAATCAATACGTGCTCAATCCCACTTTCAGTCAGCTCAAAGAGTCCAAGCTCGACCTGGTGGTCGCGGGTACGGAAGACGCCGTGCTGATGGTCGAGTCCGAAGCCGATCAGCTTCCCGAAGACGTGATGCTGGGCGCCGTGCTCTTCGGCCATGAAGAAGGCAAAAAGGTCATCGCTGCCATCCGCGACCTGTGCAACGCCGTGGGTGTGCAAAAGTGGGACTGGCAGGCGCCTGCTGCCAATGAAGATGTGGGCGAGGCCGTGGCGAGCGCCGCCAAGGCGGATCTCGAACAGGCATACAACATTGCTGAAAAGCTGGTTCGCCAGGAACGTGTGTCCGAAGTGCGCAACGCGACGATCCAGAAGTTGGCCGGAGACGACGGCGAACATTCCGAGGAAGCCGTGCGCGGCGCATTCTCGAAGCTGGAAAAGAAAATTGTTCGCGGCCGCATTTTGGCCGGCGAGAAGCGCATCGACGGCCGCGATACCAGTACGGTTCGGCCGCTGTATATCAAGGTCGGCGTGCTGCCGCGTACCCACGGATCGGCACTGTTCACCCGTGGCGAAACCCAGGCATTGGTGGTCACTACGCTCGGTACGGGCCGCGATGCGCAAATCATCGATGCCATCGAAGGCGAGCGCAAAGAGCCGTTCATGATGCATTACAACTTCCCGCCCTACTGCGTCGGCGAAACCGGTATGGTGGGTAGCCCCAAGCGGCGCGAGATCGGCCACGGCCGACTCGCCCGCCGTGGCGTGCAGGCGGTGATGCCCACCATGGATCAGTTCCCCTACGTCATTCGCGTCGTCTCGGAAATCACCGAGTCCAACGGTTCCAGCTCCATGGCTTCGGTGTGCGGCACGAGCCTGGCGTTGATGGACGCCGGCGTGCCGATCAAGGCTCCGGTTGCGGGCGTCGCAATGGGTTTGATCAAGGACGGTGACCAGTTCGCCGTACTGACCGACATCATGGGCGACGAGGATCACCTCGGCGACATGGACTTCAAGGTCGCGGGTACTGAAACCGGCGTCAACGCGCTGCAAATGGACATCAAGATCGAAGGCATCACCAAAGAGATCATGGAGTCGGCGCTGGCGCAGGCGCAACAGGCGCGCCTGCACATCCTGGCGGAAATGAATAAGGTGATCGACCATTCGCGTACCGATATGTCGGAGTACGCGCCGCGCATCATCAGCTTCCGCATCGACCCGGAAAAGATCCGCGATGTCATCGGCAAGGGCGGCGCCACCATCCGCGGAATCACCGAGGAAACCGGCGCCAGCATCGATATCGACGACGACGGTACCATTCGCGTCGCATCGGTGGACAAGGCGGCCAGCGACGAGGCGCGCAAGCGCATCGAACTGATCACCGCCGATGTCGAAGTGGGCAAAATCTACGAAGGCAAAGTGGCCAAGCTCATGGACTTCGGTGCATTCGTGACCATCCTGCCGGGCCGCGACGGTCTCGTGCACATTTCGCAGATATCCGAAGAACGCGTCCAAAACGTCAGCGACAAGCTTTCGGAGGGCGATGTGATCAAGGTCAAGGTACTGGAAGTGGACAAGCAGGGCCGCATCCGTTTGAGCATGAAAGCCATCGGCCAGTAATGCCGCCCGGAAGCTGGGTATGACCGAAAAAGGGCCGCGAGGCCCTTTTTCGTTTGAAAGTATCGGCGCCCGCTACCAAAACGAAGTTCAACAGGAATTCGATCATGCCGGATGCTGATGTCGAACTCGGCCGCAGAAAACTGGATTGGGCACGCAACCATATGCCGATCCACGCCGAGCTCAGGCAGATATATTCCGCGACGCGACCGTTTGCAGGTTTGACGGTGGCGGTGGGTTCCCACATAGAAGCCAAGACCGGCGTGTTCATCGAAACCCTGGCGGCTGCGGGCGCGGAAGTCGTGTTTACCGCTTCGGTGTCCGCAACGACCCAGGACGATGTGGTTGCGGCGTTGAATGAGCAGCCGGCCATCGAAGGTTTCGCGCGGCGTGCCGCCGAGGCGGACGAGTCCGAAGCCAATCACGATCTGGTGCTGGAGCGGCGACCGAATTTCATCCTCGATGATGCCGCAGAGTTGACCGCGCGCATGATTCACCGGCATCCGGAACACTTGAGCACGCTGTATGGCGTGTGCGAACAGACCGCTACCGGCGTTCAGCGCCTGCACGCCATGGCGCGCGAGGGTTCGTTGTCATTTCCCGCCTATGCCGTGAACGACACGCCGATGAAGCATTACTTTGACAATGTCCACGGCACGGGCGAATCATCTTTGGCCAATCTTGCGCTGACTACGAACCTATTGATTGCCGGCAAGCGGCTGGTGGTTGCCGGCTTCGGCTATTGCGGCGAAGGCGTCGCGCACAAGGCCCGAGGATGGGGCGCACGCGTGACAATAACGGAAATCGATCCGCGCAAGGCATTGCGGGCACACATGGACGGGTTCGATGTTTTGCCCATGGCGCAAGCGGTTCAGCACGCCGATCTGCTCGTAACCGCCACCGGCAATCGCGACATTCTGCGCCGCGAACATTTCGAATCCATGCGCGATGGTGTGGTCGTGGCCAACGCCGGTCATTTCCAGGTCGAAGTCAATATCGGCGCGCTGGCGGCGATGGCACAGTCGCAGCGTGAGGTGCGCCCTGGGATCGTCGAATACCGCCTCGCAGACGGTCGCCATATCAACGTCATAGCCGGGGCCGAATTGGTGAATCTTGCCGCGCCGACGGCGATGGGTCATCCCGTGGAAGTCATGGATCAGACCTTCGCGATGCAGTTCGTTGCTGCCGTTCATTTGTTGGAACATCGCTCGCAGCTTGCCGCTGGTGTTTATCCGGTACCCGATACCGTGGACCGACAAGTGGCGGACATCAAACTGCGGACCCTGGGCATCGAGATCGATAGCCTCACAAAGGATCAAGCGCGTTATCTGGATGCTTGGCGTCGTTCCGACATCGAAAAGTAGCGGGCCGCGGGGTGTTTTCGGGCTGTTTCGGCGATCGCGCGATCGACCTTGAAGCGGCGCTGGGATCGGTTGCGCGCGCCGCGCAGGGCGAGAAAGGTGTGGTAAATGCAAAGCGATCAATGCAGTTGGGTCGGACGTCTGTTCGAGACCATCGACGCCCGCGATGTCGAGGAATTTTTATCGTTTCTGGACCCGGAGGTCATATTCCGCTTCGGGAATTCTGAACCGATCCGAGGCCGCGAGTCGACGCGGGAAGTAATCGCAGGGTTTTTTTCCTCGGTTGCAGCATTGCGTCATCGCCTCGACGATATTTGGCAGGTGGACCGGCAGAGCACCTGCATCTGCCGCGGAGAAGTGTTTTATACCCGTTTGAATGGAACCGAGTTGCGGGTACCGTTCGCAAACGTCTTTCGATTGCGTGACGGCAATATTCGAGAATATTCGATTTATGTCGATGCGTCGCAGCTCTATGCCTGAGCGATTCATATGCGCCTGCGTGGTGCGCCGATATCATGAGCGAGGTGCCCTATGCCGGCTCTAGCCCGAGGAGGCGATAAAACGTGACCGCCGAGATCGTGATCGTCGGCGCGGCTCGCACCGCAATCGGCGCGTTCGGTGGTGCATTGGCGGGTATCCCCGCCACGGCGCTGGGAGCACGCGTGATTGAAGCGGTGCTGCGTCGCGCCGGCGCGCGAGCAGAAGACATCGACGAAGTGATCATGGGGCAGGTCCTGACGGCGGGAGCGGGCCAAAATCCTGCTCGTCAGGCGGCGCTGTCCGCGGGTCTGCCGGTGTGTGTCCCGGCAATGACCGTCAATAAGGTGTGCGGCTCAGGGCTGAAAGCCGTGCATCTGGCAGCCCAGGCCGTGCGCTGCGAAGATGCGCGCATGGTGATCGCTGGCGGTCAGGAAAATATGAGTCTGGCGCCCCATCTCTTGCCGGGTTCGCGCAACGGCCTACGCATGGGCCATTGGAACCTGATCGATAGCGTGCTCTCGGACGGATTGTGGTGCGCGATGTCCGACTGCCACATGGGCAGCACCGCAGAAAACATAGCGGCCGAGTGCGGAGTCGACCGCGCCGCACAGGACGCGTTCGCGGCCCAATCCCAGCAGCGCACCGAAGCTGCCCAGAAAGCAGATGTATTCCGGGACGAAATCGTCGCCGTCGATATCGCCCGGGGCGGTGGCGAATCACAGTGGTTCGACCGCGACGAACATCCCCGCGGGAACGTCACGGCGGAATCGCTGTCAAGGTTGCGCCCCGCGTTCCAACGCGGCGGTACGGTTACGGCGGGCAATGCCTCCGGCATCAACGACGGCGCGGCGGCCGTGCTGGTAACCAGCGCCGCTGACGCCAAGGCTCGGGGACTGCGTCCCTTGGCCCGAATCGTTGCATTCGCCAGCGCCGGCGTAGATCCGAAATTGATGGGAACAGGACCAGTACCCGCCACCCGGAGGTGCCTGGAGAAAGCGGGGTGGACCGTTGATGATTTGGATCTTATCGAAGCGAATGAAGCGTTTGCGGCACAAGCATTGTTCTTGAGCCGGGAATTGGGCCTGGATCCGGCCAAGGTCAATGTCAACGGCGGCGCGATCGCATTGGGTCATCCCATCGGTGCCTCGGGCGCGCGAATTCTTGTGAGTCTGCTATATGGTATGCAGCGGCAGCAAGTTCGGCGCGGCCTCGCCACGTTGTGTGTCGGCGGGGGGCAGGGAGTGGCAATGGCAGTAGAGCGTCTATCCGAATAGGCCACGGATTCAGCCCAGCGCGCCGCGAAACACGCTGTCGTGCCGCACGTTCATTCGTGGGGGCATGGCTTCCATGGCTTGTAGGAAAGCGCCGTGTCCGCACGCCCAGACCATTTTGGGGGCATAACATGGCCGAGTTGCGCGTAATCAAGAAATATCCCAATCGACGACTTTACGACACCCAACGCAGTCGCTACATCGTGCTTTCCGATATCCGCACCCTGGTGCGAGACGGAAAGGAAGTGCAAGTCGTGGACAGCCAACATGGCGGCGACATTACACGCGGGGTTCTGCTGCAAATCATCGCCGAGCGGGAGACGGGTCCGGACCGGTGTTTGAGCAACGATATGATGTTGGAGTGGATTCGCTGCCACGCGATTCGCAAAGACGCATTCATTGCTCAGGCTGAGTACAGTCCTACGACGATGGCGGGTGCATCCGTGCCGGAAGCCGGCGGCGCCCCGGTGAGCGGGTCCCACAATGCCACGTTTCGACCAGCCAGCCTCTGGCGCGAGTCGGCGCAGAATCTGGATATCGGTTCGAAAGATCCTTAGCTCGGCGCCGAACGCGCGGAGCTGAATCTCGCCCGCATCGGGAGCGGGCGCAATTAGCGGGGCAAACACCACCGCGCTTGCCGGCCCGGACGCACGTCGCGAGCTGCTTTTCTTGTTCAATTCCCGTATCGGCCGAGTGGCGCCGGGTGTCGGCCAACGGCCGAGGCCGGACTGCAGCTGCGGAGCCGGTCATTCCCCGCACCAGACCTCAGCAGCGACCCGTTTCACCGGAAACATCTTGGTACCGTGATCGTGCCGCCTGGGGCTTGTTCGCGATGGCCATGCTGATAGTCTTGTCGTTCGATCCGCTCAACGAATGCCGCTTCAGCAGTCGGGCCGGGTCTGAAACACGCCTGCGGAGCACGCCCGCGTCGATCTGTGAAGGGGGCAGGTAATTTGCTCGTCCGGCGAGCCTTTCGGGCTGGCAAGACGACAATTTGGCACTACCCTGAGCAGGGGATTGCCCGCTAAACCACATAATAAATTTAATGTCCGTCCTACCTCTTTGAAACTAAAGCGAGAACCACTATGGAACGCGAAGACCTGAGTGCGACTGCGCGAAACTCATCCACGGCTCACTTTTCAGAACAGGGCGGGCTCGACGCGATCGAAGCGCGGCAGCTGTTGAGAGCACTCAAGGCGTTAAAAAGAGGGGACTTTTCGGTACGAATGCCAGCCACGGAATCACCTTTGGGCCAGGAGCTGGCAGATGCCTTCAACGATGTGGTCGAACTCAACGATATGATGGGCACGGAGTTGGCGCGCATCGGTCTGGTGGTCGGCAAGCAGGGCATGATCTCGCAACGGGCACGAATGGGGAACGTGACCGGCGCCTGGGCGGATGGCATCGACTCCATCAACCATTTGATCAGTGACATGGTCAAGCCCACCAGCGAAATGTCTCGCGTCATCGGCGCCGTGGCCAAGGGCGACCTGAGCCAGCGCATGCAGTTGGAAATCGACGGCTATCCGCTGCAGGGCGAATTCCTGCGCATCGGTAAAGTGGTAAACGCCATGGCCGATCAGCTCAATTCGTTCACCACCGAGACCATCCGAGTCGCGCGTGAAGTGGGTACCGAAGGAAAGCTCGGTGGTCAGGCCAAGGTGAAGGGTGTGGCCGGGACCTGGAAGGACCTCACCGACAGCGTCAACCTCATGGCCGCCAACCTGCGCGACCAGGTGCGCAACATCGCCGAGGTGACCACCGCGGTAGCCCGTGGCGATTTATCGAAAAAAATCACCGTGGACGTAAAAGGCGAAATCCTCGAACTCAAGAGCACCATCAACACTATGGTGGACCAGCTCGGCTCGTTCGCATCGGAAGTGACCCGCGTGGCCCGCGAGGTTGGCACCGAAGGCAAGCTCGGCGGCCAGGCAGACGTGCGCGGCGTGGGCGGCATCTGGAAGGATTTGACCGACAACGTGAACTCGATGGCGGCCAATCTCACCTCCCAAGTGCGCAACATCGCCGACGTCACCACGGCGGTGGCCCGCGGCGATCTTTCCAAGAAAATCACGGTCAACGTCAAAGGCGAAATTCTGGAGCTGAAGAACACCATCAACACCATGGTGGACCAGCTCAACTCGTTTGCATCGGAAGTGACCCGCGTGGCGCGCGAAGTGGGTACCGAAGGCAAGCTCGGCGGCCAGGCAAATGTGGCCGGTGTCGGTGGGACCTGGAAGGACTTGACCGACAACGTGAACTCCATGGCGGCGAACCTGACTTCTCAGGTGCGCAACATCGCCGATGTGACCACGGCCGTGGCCCGCGGCGATCTGTCCAAGAAAATCACGGTGGACGTCAAAGGCGAAATCCTGGAGTTGAAGAACACCATCAACACCATGGTGGATCAGCTGGGATCGTTCGCCTCGGAAGTATCGCGCGTGGCGCGCGAAGTGGGTACGGACGGCAAACTCGGCGGTCAGGCACAGGTGAAGGGTGTTGCCGGTACCTGGAAGGACTTGACCGACAATGTGAACTCCATGGCGGCGAATCTGACCTCCCAGGTGCGCAATATCGCCGATGTGACGACGGCCGTGGCTCGCGGCGATTTGTCCAAGAAAATCACCGTGGACGTGAAAGGTGAAATCCTGGAACTGAAGAACACCATCAACACCATGGTGGATCAGCTCAGCTCCTTCGCTTCTGAAGTGTCACGTGTGGCGCGCGAAGTGGGTACCGACGGCAAACTCGGCGGCCAGGCGCAAGTGAAGGGCGTGGCCGGCACCTGGAAGGATTTGACCGACAACGTGAACGCCATGGCCCGCAACCTGACCGGCCAGGTGCGCAACATCGCCGACGTGACCACCGCCGTGGCGCGCGGCGATTTGTCGAAAAAGATCACCGTGGACGTGCAGGGCGAAATCTTGGAGTTGAAGAACACCATCAACACCATGGTGGATCAGCTCAACTCGTTTGCATCGGAAGTAACCCGTGTGGCGCGCGAAGTGGGTACCGAAGGCAAGCTCGGCGGCCAAGCCAACGTGCCTGGGGTCGACGGCATCTGGGAAGATCTGACCGACAACGTGAACTCGATGGCCGGCAACTTGACCGGCCAGGTGCGTAACATCGCTGAAGTGACCACCGCCGTGGCCCGCGGCGATCTGTCGAAAAAAATCACGGTGGACGTCAAAGGCGAGATTTTGGAATTGAAGAGCACCATCAACACGATGGTGGATCAGCTGAACTCCTTCGCATCCGAGGTAACCCGCGTCGCCCGCGAAGTGGGCACCGAAGGCAAGCTCGGCGGCCAGGCCCAGGTGCGCGGTGTCGCCGGTACCTGGAAGGATTTGACCGACAACGTCAACGCCATGGCCAGCAACCTGACCGGCCAGGTGCGTAACATTGCCGATGTGACCACGGCGGTGGCAAGGGGCGACCTTTCCAAGAAGATCACCGTGGACGTGAAGGGTGAAATTCTGGAGTTGAAGAACACCATCAATACCATGGTGGACCAACTCGGTTCCTTCGCTTCCGAAGTGACCCGTATGGCCCGCGAAGTGGGTACCGAAGGCAAGCTCGGCGGTCAGGCCAACGTACTCGGTGTCGGCGGTATCTGGAAGGACCTCACCGACAACGTGAACTCCATGGCGGCCAACCTCACCAATCAGGTGCGTCGTATTGCAGACGTCGTGACTGCGGTGGCCAACGGCGATCTGAAACGCAAGCTGGCTGTGGAAGCAAAGGGCGAAATCGCCGCTCTGGCCGACACCATCAACGGCATGATCGACACCCTGGCGACATTTGCCGATCAGGTCACAAACGTGGCCCGCGAAGTGGGTATCGAAGGCAAGCTCGGCGGCCAGGCGAAGGTGCCGGGCGCCGCCGGATTGTGGCGCGACCTGACCGACAACGTGAACCAGCTCGCCGCAAATCTCACCACCCAGGTGCGCGCCATCGCCGAGGTGGCCACCGCCGTTACCAAGGGCGACTTGACCCGGTCGATCACGGTGCTGGCGTCCGGAGAAGTGGCGTCCCTGAAAGACAACATCAACGAAATGATCAGCAACCTGCGCGAGACCACGTTGAAGAATACCGAGCAGGACTGGCTGAAGACCAACGTAGCCAAGTTCACCAAAATGCTCCAGGGTCAGCGCGATCTGCTGACCGTTTCCAGGCTGGTGCTTTCCGAACTGGCGCCGCTGGTCAATGCCCAGCACGGCGTGTTCTACATCACCCGGGTGCACGACAAGGAGACGGCGCTCGACCTACAGGCCGCCTATGCCTACAAGGGCCGCAGTGACGTGCCGACCCGGTTCCAGTTGGGCGAAGGCTTGATCGGCCAATGCGCGTACGAGAAGAAGCGCATATTCATGGAGAGGGTGCCGAAGGATTACATCAAAATCACCTCGGGTCTTGGTGAGAGTACGCCCCGCAACATCATTGTGATGCCGGTATTGTTTGAAGGCGAAGTCAAAGCCGTAATCGAATTGGCGTCGTTCGGGGGCTTTAGTGAAACCCATCAGTCCTTCCTGGATCAGCTGATGGAAAGTATTGGTATCGTATTGAATACCATCGAAGCGAATATGCGCACCGAGGATCTGCTCACCCAGTCGCAATCGTTGACCGCCGAACTGCAAAGTCAGCAGCAGGAGCTCAAGAACACCAACGATCGCCTCGAGCAGCAGGCGGAGAATCTGCGCAAATCCGAGGAATTGCTAAAAGCACAGCAGGAAGAGCTGCAAACCACCAACAGCGAGCTGGAGGAAAAGGCGCGCTTGCTCTCGGAACAGAAAGCTCAGGTGGAGTTGAAGAACCGGGAAGTGGAGCTTGCGAAGGTGGCATTGGAAGAAAAGGCCGAGCAGCTCGCCCTGGCGTCGAAGTACAAATCCGAGTTCCTGGCCAACATGTCCCACGAACTGCGCACGCCGCTCAATAGTCTGCTCATCCTGGCCCGCCTGCTGTCGGACAATCCGGCCAACAATCTGCTTCCAAAGCAGGTCGAGTTCGCAAAAACCATTCACGCCGCTGGTTCCGATCTTTTGGCGTTGATCAACGATATCTTGGATCTGTCCAAGATCGAATCCGGCACCTTTACCCTGGAGATGGGCAATGAACGCTTCAACGAAATGCGTGACTACGTGGAACGCACCTTCCGGCAGCTGGCCCACGACAAGCAGCTCGAATTCTCCATCAAGATCGACAACCGCTTGCCGGCGACGATTCAAACCGACGCGAAACGACTGCAGCAGATTTTCAAGAACCTGTTGTCCAATGCGTTCAAGTTTACCGACAAGGGCTCGGTGAGCTTCAAGATGGAGCTCGCTACGGAAGGCTGGTCGCCGGACAACGAAGTGCTGGGCGGCGCAGAGTCCGTAGTCGCATTCTCGGTGGTGGATACCGGCATCGGGATCCGCGCCGACAAGCAAAAAATCATATTCGAAGCCTTCCAACAGGCGGACGGTACCACCAGTAGAAAATACGGCGGAACCGGGCTTGGGCTCTCGATCAGTCGGGAAATTGCCCGCCGCCTGGGCGGCGAACTCACAGTGTCCAGCGAGCCCGGCACCGGAAGTGCTTTTACGCTCTATCTGCCCCTGGCTTCCGGCGGCACCCAGACCGGGCTTCGGTCGCCGTTTTCGACCCCCGACGAAATCGAGCGCGAGGACTTCGTGCCGCGCTCAGGGCTCGTGCAAAAGCATCTCGAGCACGACGACATTCCGGTGGACGATCGTACGTCGATTCAAGAAGGCGATGCGGTATTGCTCGTGATCGACAGTGACCGGGAGTTTTGCGAAAAAGTGCAGAAGATTGGCACTTCGACCGGCGTCAAGACACTGATTGCATGGACAGGCACCGCCGCATTGGCAATGGCCGCGAAATACGAGGTGTCGGGCATATTCCTCAACACGGCGTTGAACGACATGGATGGCTGGGCCGTCCTCGATCTGCTCAAACACGACTTGAGCAAGCGCCACATCCCGGTGCAGATGGTGGCGCGCGATACCAAAGTGCCGCGCGGTCTTATGAATGGCGCGGTAGGTTGCTTGACGAACAAGGCCAATAAGGCGGAAATCACCAGGGCTCTGAAACGTCTGAACAAGCTCCACGAGAAAACCTCCAACCGGATCCTGGTAATCGAGGATCAGGATATTCAGCGCGAATACCTGACGTCGCTTCTGACAGCGTCCGATATGGTCGCCGACGGAGTTGGCACCGCACAGGAAGCGATCGATGCCCTTGAATCCGCGAGCTACGATTGCGTCGTGGTGGACCTGACGCTTCCGGACATGGACGGCGTGGAGTTGCTGAGGACGCTTCGCTCCAAGAAGAAGCTCAATCAGACGCCCATGGTGGTATACACCGCGAAGGAATTGAACCACGCCGACCAAAGCGGGCTGTGGGAGTACGCGGAATCGATCATCACCAAGGACGCCAGTTCGCCGGCGCGACTGGTGAGCGAGACGATGCTGCTCATGCACGTGCCATTGGCGAACATGCTGCCCGACAAGCAGGACATGATCCGTCAGCTCGGTTATGCGGATCGGCTGCTGGCCGGCAAGAAAGTGCTGATCGTCGACGACGATATCCGCAATATCTTCTCCCTGACGTGCGTACTCGAAGAGCAGGAAATGGAAGTGACGTACGCCGA
Source organism: uncultured Gammaproteobacteria bacterium (assembly GCA_963773585.1). GTDB lineage: Bacteria > Pseudomonadota > Gammaproteobacteria > JASBUN01 > JASBUN01 > CAVXJN01. Next base: position 83,083 of record CAVZBR010000003.1, on the reverse strand, counting down.
AAATGGAAACGACGCCATCGACACGCTGAAGCAAAACTCCGGCATCGACGTCGTATTGATGGACGTGATGATGCCGGACATGGACGGATACGACACGATGCGCGCCATCCGTTCGCTCGAGAAGTTCGAAAGTCTCCCGATGATAGCGATTACGGCCAAGGCTATGAAAGGGGACCGCGAGAAGTGCATCGAAGCGGGTGCGTCCGACTACATGGCCAAGCCGATTGACGTGGCGCAGTTGCTTGCACTGCTTCGCGTCTGGCTGCATCGCGCGGAACTCTGAGGGATCGTGCAATGGCGCGATTGAACGACACTCGAATTTTGGTTGTGGACGACGATCCCGCCAGCGGTGCGGCACTGTCGGCACTTCTCGAAGACCTCGGACCCAGGATCATGACTGTGACTTCGGGCGAGGAAGCCTTGAGGAAAGTGCTCGAGCATGAGTTCGCACTGATAATCCTTGACGTAAAGATGCCCGGTCTCGACGGATTCGAAACCGCGGCTTTGATCAGAGGCAGACGTCGTTCCTATCAGACCCCGATTGTGTTTCTTACCGGCAAGAGCGCAGAAGATACCTATGTGTTCAAAGGCTACGAAGTGGGAGCCGTGGATTACATGGTCAAGCCGGTGGTACCCGAAGTGCTGCGATCGAAGGTGATGGTGTTCGTCGATCTCTACGAGAAGACGTACGAAATCAAGCAGCAGCGGGAGGCGTTGCGACGGTCCGCACAAGCTTCGGCAAAGCGGTTTTACGATCTGGTGCAGGGCCTCGACGCAATCGTTTGGGAATATGACGTTCTGGAGCAGCAATTTTCATTCGTCAGCCAGCAGGCAGAAAGTATCCTCGGTCACCGGGTCGAACAATGGCGCGACGATAAGAATTTTCTTTCGAACCTCATACATCCGGATGATCGCCGCCGCGCGATGGAAGTTTACAGCAAAGTGCTCGAGCGTTTGGAAAGCCAGGAATCCATTTATCGGGCCCGGCATGCTGAAGGGCATTTCGTCTGGATCCGCGACACGATCCGGGTCGTGCGCGACGGCCAAGCCCGACCGATCCAACTGCGCGGCGTCATGGTGGATGTGACTGCGCATAAAGAAGCAGAAGAACGGCTGGCGCAGATGGCGCATTTCGACGCGCTTACCGGTCTCCCGAATCGTCACCTTCTCGAAGACAGGCTGCGCGAGATCATGTCCCGGCGAAATGAGTCCGAGGGCATGATTTCGGCGGTATTGTTTCTGGATCTGGATCGATTCAAGTTTGTGAACGACACAATGGGGCACGATGTGGGTGACGCCCTTTTGAAGTCCATCGGCAAGCGCTTACGCGGCTGTATCCGCGATCATGATGTCGCGGCCAGATTGGGCGGAGATGAATTCATCGCGATCATCGATCGGATTTCATCGTCCGCTGAAGCAGCGATGGTAGCCGAGAAAATCCTGCACAAGATGTCACAACCGGTGATGATCGGAGCTGAGGAGGTTTACGTTACATGCAGCATCGGTATCAGCTGTTTCCCGGAGGACGGCACTACCGCTGAAGAGCTGTTGAAGAATGCCGACATGGCAATGTATGTGGCGAAGGAGCGCGGCAAAAACATTTATCAGTTCTATCGCGCGGAAATGAACGCCCATCTGAACGAACGGCAGGAACTGGAGCAAGCGCTGCATCGGGCGGTGGAGCGGGACGAGTTCGTGTTGCATTATCAGCCGAAATTCAATCTCAAAACCGGCGAAATCTGTGGTTGCGAAGCGTTGATTCGTTGGGACCGGCCCGGGCACGGCCTGATACCGCCCGCGCAATTTGTGCCTATCCTGGAGGAAAGTGGCTTGATCGTGCAAGTGGGTGACTGGGCGATCCGAACGGCATGCGAACAGAGTGCGCAATGGCGCCGGTCTGGGGAACGGCCGTTGCGGATCAGCGTCAATGTCTCTCCCATACAGCTCAATCAGGACGATCTATTGTCCCGGGTGCGCAATATTCTCGCTGAAACCGAAATGGATGCGACTGAGTTGGAACTTGAGGTCACCGAGAGTAGCGTAATGACAGACGTGGATCGGGCGGCCAAGGTGTTGCGCAGTTTCGGAGATATGGGAATTTCGATCACCATCGACGACTTCGGCACGGGCCACTCGTCACTGAGCGCGCTGAGAAGTCTCCCGATTCACGGGTTGAAGATCGATAAATGCTTCGTTCGCGATCTTCCGGGCGACGATGGAGCGCAAATCGCGATCGCGATCCTGTCGATGGCGAAGAGCCTCGGTATCCATGTCATTGCGGAAGGCGTGGAGAACCCAGGGCAGCTCAAGATGCTGCGGGAGCAGGGGTGTGACGAAGGCCAGGGCAATTTTCTTGGTCCGGCTTCCGCCGTGGAGGATTTTGACCGTGATGTGCGACATCCGAGCTTTACCGGCAACAGCAGCTCGGTGGGAGCGGTCTGAAAGCCGTTCGCGGAGGGCTGGATTTGCTGAAGGTGCGGCAATCATGAAGTGCTACCGGAGTGTCGTTCTCGGCGTGTTTGGACTCGCGATGTTGGGGTTTGGCAGGTTTGCGGCGGCTGATGATGATGCATCCTTGAATCTCACACCTGAGACGCGTGAACTGCTGCGCACCGAAATGCGTGAGATTACCCGAGCCATGCAGGACCTGGTGGAGGTGGTCGCCATGGGACGCTGGGATGCGGCCGGCGAGCTCGGGGAGCGAATTGCCTCCAGCTTCGTCCTGGAGCAGGAATTGAGCGCGCAACAACGGCAAGAGCTGGAAACCTCGCTACCGCAGGATTTTCAGCGCCTGGATCGACAATTTCACGCTACGGCGAAATCCCTGCAGGCTGCAGCTCAGCAACATGACGCGAAACTGGTGACGTTCCGGATGTACGAATTGTTGTCTCATTGCACGACTTGCCATGGGCAGTACGCCCGAGGCGCGTTCCCGGGGTTTGTTACCGGGTCAAGGAGCGCGATACCCGACGATGGAAACCGTTAACCGAGCCCGCGGCCAGCGCTTGCAGGACTGACTCGGGGCGCCATTCCGTGGACGACCACCGAAACCGATCGGAAATGTAGTGATGGATCCGAAATTCGTAGCCTGCCGAGAATGCGATCTGTTGCATCGCCGCGTTGCACTGCCGCCGGACGGTGTGGCCCACTGCCAACGATGCGCGGCCGTGCTGTACGCCCACCGGCGCGACCGGAGCGATCACACGATCGCGTGGGCGCTTACCGGCGCCGTCCTGTTTGTGATCGCAAATTCCTTTCCCATTCTAAGCGTCGTGGTGCAGGGCAGTGTGATCCATGCCACCCTGTTGAGCAGCGTGCACGAGCTGTATGTGCAAAGCAGGCCGTTGGTGGCGGGAGTAGTGTTGTTTACGGCCGTGGTTGCGCCAGCTGTCCGAATTGCAGGCGTGCTGTACGTCCTCCTGGCACTCAAACTGGGCCGTCGGCCGCCACATTTGAGCCAAATATTGAGAGTGATGGACGTTACTCTACCCTGGAATATGATCAGCATTTTCCTACTTGGAGTTCTGGTTTCGCTCACCAAGCTTGGTGCCATTGCCGAGGTTATACTCGGGCCGGGCCTGTGGGCGCTTACCGGCCTGATTTTGACACTTGCGGCCACCGATGCCACATTCGATGCGGAGCCTGTGTGGTCCAGGATTCCCCCGGTGAGCGCATGAACCCCGCAGTGACGGCCGCACGAGCGGGGCTCGCCGAATGCCGGCGATGTGGTCAGCTGTCGCGGCTTCCGAAGCCGCCGGCGGCACGGGCGCACTGTCCACGTTGCGGCGCGGTTCTGAGGGTGCGCATTCGCAATAGCGTCGGCCGAACTTGGGCCCTGGTCGTTGCGGCGTTTATTCTGTATGTGCCGGCCAATGTCCTGCCGATGCTGACCACCACGCAATTGGGGCATTCCGAGAGTAATACCATACTCGGCGGTGTAAAGTATTTCATCGATACCGGCGATCTGTTGCTCGCGGCGGTCATTTTCGCGGCCAGTATCGTAGTGCCCCTCACCAAGCTGTTGGTCCTTTGTTATTTGTTGATTTCCGTGAAGAGAAAATCCCGTTGGCGGCCGAAAGATCGCACCCGACTATTTCGCATGATCGAGCTGATCGGGCCATGGTCCATGCTGGACGTCTTTGTGGTGGCGCTCATGGTTGCATTGGTTCATGCCGGCGCCCTGGCCAACATCGAAGCCGAGTCGGCAGCGCTGTTTTTTGCAGCCGTGGTTGTGATCACGATGTTCGCCGCGATGACATTCGACACGCGGTTGATCTGGGATCGGATGGAAGCAGAACATGGCTGATTCAACCGACGACGACTTATACGACATCCCACCCGCAGTCGTCGAAAGACCGAACAAAGCTCCCCGGTTCTCACTCGTGTGGATCATTCCGGTGGTGGCGGCGATCGTCGGGATCTGGTTGCTGTACGATCACATCAGTTCACGCGGGCCATCGGTGGTAATCGAGTTCAAGAACGCCGAGGGTCTGGAAGCCGGCAAAACTAAAATCAAATACAAAGACGTGGCCGTGGGCCAGGTGGAGCAGATCACCCTCGGAGACGATCTCTCCAAAGTGTTGGTGCAAGCACGCCTCGGCAACGACATGGATCGATACCTCACCGACAAGACTCGCTTCTGGGTAGTGCGGGCCAGAGTGACAGCGTCCGGAGTCTCGGGTCTGGGGACCCTGTTCTCGGGCGCGTATATCGCCATGGATCCGGTCGCAGATGGAAAATCGACTCGACATTTCGAGGGATTGGCGACGCCGCCAGTGGTCACTGCGGATTCTGCCGGCAAGCACTTTCATTTGAAGGCGAACGAGCTCGGTTCGATCCAAATCGGATCGCCGGTGTATTACAGGCAGATCAAAGTGGGTGAAGTGGTTGGTTACGAGTTGGATCCGGACGGTCAGAATGTTGATGTACAGGTGTTCGTGCAAGCGCCCTATGCCGAGTTTGTCCACAAGAACACGCGCTTTTGGAACGCCAGCGGCTTGAACGTGACCCTGGATGCCAGCGGTATGCGAGTCGAGACGGAATCGGTGGTAAGCCTGATGGTCGGTGGGGTCGGTTTCGGCGAACCGGAGGACGCACCGCCAAGTCCGGGAGCCGAATCCAATTCGGAATTTCCGCTGTTTTCCGACCGCGACACTGCGTTCGCAAAGGGTTACAGCAAACGCAGCCGCTGGATATTGCATTTCCACGATTCGGTGCGGGGCCTGTCCAAGGGCGCGCCAGTGGAATTCCGCGGTATCCAGATCGGCGAAGTCGTCAGTATCGACTTGGTGTACGACTCCGACCGAAATGAGTTGCGTATTCCTGTGGTCATCGATATCAACCACAGTCGAGTCGACACGGTTGGTAAGGGTGAACGCAAGTCCAAGCAAGAGTTGATGGCGCAATTCGTGGAACGCGGCATGCGGGCACAGCTGAAGATGGCCAATCTTCTCACCGGCCAGCTTTACGTAGATCTCGATTTCCATCCGGATGCCGAGGCTGCAGAAATCGACCGCAGTGGGGTATATCCGGAACTGCCGACCATAACTTCCGGCACGCAACAACTCACCCAGGACGTGAGCAAAATCGCCAAAAATCTTTCTCAGGTTCCATTCGCTCAGATCGGCACGGATCTGCAAAGTTCGATCGAGCGTCTCAATGCGACGTTGAAGTCCACGGAAGCCTTGGTCAAGAACGTGGATCAAGAGATCGCGCCGGCCATCAAAGACACCTTGGGCCAGGCGCGCAAGACGCTGGATTCCGCACAACAATTGCTGCAAGTCAATTCGCCCGCCAGGCAGGACCTGGAAAACATGCTGCAAGAGCTCTCCCACGCAGCACGCTCGCTACGTCTGTTGGCGGATTATCTTGAGCAGCATCCAGAGGCGCTATTGCGGGGCAAAGGTAAGGAACAATGACTTTCAGCCAGCACAAAGGCGCGGTAGTCGCGGTGATCATGATGATGCTGTCCGGTTGTGTAACGATGAACAGCCCGGACTCCAAACTCTACACGCTGAGTTCCGTCGCCAATGACGCAACGTCGATCTCGGACAAAAACACTACGCTACCGGTATTGGCGGTGGGACCCGTGGACCTTCCTGATTATTTACGCCGTCCCCAGATCGTGAGCCGCGAAGGGGACAATCGTATCCACGTGGCCGAGTTCGATCGTTGGGCGGCGCCGCTGAACGAGCAGGTCGAACGGGTTTTGGCGGAAGATCTCGGCGCGCGCGTGCATGACCTCGTGGTGATCAACTACCGCGAACAACGTTTCAAACCCACCTATCGGCTGACGATGAGCCTGGAGCGTTTCGAGCGCCAGGACGCCAATGAAGTCAAGTTGGCCGGTCGGTGGACACTGAGCAAGGCGGATAGCGGCGCGGTGTTGATGACGCGGCGCGACTATCTTTCGATAGCGGTGAAGGGTACGGGATACGAAGCCGCAGTAGCGGCGCAGAGCGAAGCACTGAAACTGCTGGCGGGCAATGTGAGCGAGGCTTTGGAAAAATACCTCAGCCACTCGCCAAGCGATCGTTGACCGAGCCGTCCGACGCGCCTTCGAACATCTGTTCCAGAAAATCCGGAATCCGTTGTTCCAGCCAGTACCGTGGTCGCCAGGGAGAACCGCTGACAAAGCCTACGTGGCCACCTGAAGCCGTGACCTCCAACCGAACACAGTCCGGCAGCGAATGCGCCGACGGGATTACCGTCGGTTCCATGAACGGATCGTTGCGCGCGTGCACGATCAGAACCGGTGTACGGATCTGCGCCAGCTTCGGGCCGCAAGAAGCACGCCGATAGTAGTCGCGGACGTCCTTGAATCCGTGCAGTGGCGCGGTGTACGCGTCGTCAAAGGCGCGAAAACTACGCGGACGGGCTTGCACGCGCTCGGCCAACGGATGATCCATACCACGATGCTTTTGCTGTACGGCTTCGTACAAACGGCTTAGCAGGTGGCGTTGATAGAGTCGCGACCAACCGGTTTCAAGTCGATCGGCGGTGACATCGAGATCGAAGGGCACTGAAACCGCCACTGCCGCGGTCACTGGTCTGGGTGCGCGCGGTTCGGTCAGCCAATTCAATAGCACACTGCCGCCCAGGGAGTACCCGATTACGGCAAGGGGTGTGTTGACTTCTCGAACACGCAGTTGCTCCACCACGTATTGCAGATCGCCGGTTTCTCCGGCGTGGTACCGCCTTGCCAACCGGTTTGGCTCGCCGCTACAACCGCGGGCGTGCAGCAGAACGCCGCGCCAGCCTCGTTCGTGCACCGCCTTCAACATGCCGGCGGCGTAGGGTGAGCTGCTCGACCCTTCGAGACCGTGCAGAATCAGGACCAAAGGCCCCGCTTGACGCTCGGTCCAATCCAAGTCCAGGAAGTCGCCGTCGTCCAGTTCCAGTCGCTCTCTACGCAACGCGACCCGCGGAGTTCGACGCATCAGATTGGGCCACAAAGTCTGCAAATGCGCTCCGGGCAGCCACCAGGCAGGTTGGAAAGAACTCATGTAACGGCAAGAGTCCGGCGGCGGAGATGAGATCGAGAAAGAGGATGTCCGCGTTTGTTGATGCTATTCATGACTCGGCTGGCAGACTGAACGCAAACGGCAGTTCTGGAGCTTCCTGACTTGACCATTCGCTCGGGCTTCGCAGTGCCCGGTATTGGCTGACTCCATCGGCGCAAAGTACCGGTTCGGGGCGCCCAAATTTCTGTAGGAATTATCTTACAAGCATATACCGGTTTGTACTACAGACAAGCGCCCGTATGATTCAGTAAATTGTTTGGCGGCGCAATAAAAGCAATACGTACGCGCTCTGATAACGATAACGAGACTGGGAGCTGGGGGATGCCACACGGTAGTGCGCGTGAGCCAACGCGCGACTCAGGGCTAGGGTGCGTGGTATTGCTGGCACGCTATCACTCGATCCCGGCCAACCCCGAGCAGCTGCATCACCAGTTCGGTAGGAGTGCAGAAGACTTCGACGAGATCACCATCCTTCGTTCCTTTCAATTCCTGGGGCTGAAAGCTCGCGCAATGCAATGTGATCTGGACCGCATACGCACGATTCCGCTTCCTGCGATAGCCAAGACGCGGGACGGACGCTATCGGGTGATCGCCAAGTTTGCGGAAGACAAGGTGTTGCTGCACGATCCCCTCGCAAAGCGTCCGATGGTGGTTACGGTGGCCATGCTGCAGGAATCCTGGTCGGGCGAATTGATTCTTGTAACCAGGCGTGCCGCTGCTGGAGGACCGTTTCGCGCGTTCAATTTCCGGTGGTTCATTCCGGAAATTCTGAAATATAAAAAACTGCTCGGCGAAGTATTGGTCGCGTCCTTCTTCATACAATTGTTCGCCTTGGTTACACCGTTGTTCTTCCAAGTTGTGGTCGATAAAGTTCTGGTGCACGAAGGCCTCACGACCTTGAACGTACTCGCGATCGGATTGTTGGTGGTGTCACTGTTCGAGGTTTTACTCGGAGCGCTCAGGGCCTATCTATTTTCGCACACGGCAACCCGCATCGATGTGTTGCTCGGAACGAAACTGTTCCGTCACGTCATGGCGCTTCCGCTGGGCTATTTCGGGTCCCGGCGGGTCGGCGACACGGTTGCGCGCGTGCGAGAGCTTGAAAGCGTGCGCAACTTTCTCACCGGCTCAGCGCTTACTTTAGTCATCGATCTGGTTTTCACGACCGTATTCCTTGGAGTGATGTACTACTACAGCCCGACGTTAACCTACATCGTTTTGGGCGCGATTCCTTGTTATCTGTTGTTGTCGGTATTGGTGACCCCGGCCCTAAGGAGTCGGTTGCACGAGAAGTTCAACCGCGGGGCCGAGAACCAAGCCTTTCTGGTGGAATCGGTAAGCGGCGTAGAAACCCTGAAGTCCATGGCAGTTGAGCCACAGATCCAGCGGCGTTGGGAAGAGCAGCTTGCGGGTTATGTATCCGCCTCATTCCGGGCCACGAATTTGGGGAACATCGCCAGCCAGTCAGCTGGCTTGATCAACAAGGTCACGACTGTGCTGATTCTTTGGATTGGCGCGCGGCTGGTAATCAAGGGCGAACTGACGGTTGGCCAACTTGTGGCCTTCAATATGCTCGCCGGTCGGGTGAGCCAACCGGTCCTGCGGTTAGTGCAGCTCTGGCAGGATTTTCAACAGGCCGGTATTTCGGTGCAACGGCTCGGCGATATCCTCAACACCCGCACGGAGCTCGGCTTCAACCCCAATCGAGGGACGTTACCGCAGCTGCAAGGCGCCATTCATTTTGATCATGTGTCATTTCGCTACCGTGCGGACGGGCCGGAAGTCTTGGCGGACGTCAGTCTCGTGATTCCTGCCGGTCAGGTGGTCGGGGTCGTGGGCCGCTCCGGGTCTGGGAAGAGCACGTTGGCGAAGCTGATCCAACGCATGTATGTGCCGGAAAGAGGCCGGGTTCTCGTTGATGGTGTTGACCTGGCACTGGTGGAGCCGGCGTGGTTGCGACGCCAAGTGGGTGTCGTACTCCAGGAAAATGTACTGTTCAACCATACGGTTCGGGAAAATATCGCGCTTTCCGATCCTGGTATACCCATGGAGGCTGTGCTCGCGGCCGCCAAAGTGGCCGGTGCCCATGAGTTCATCCTCGAGTTGTCCGAAGGGTACGACACGGTGGTTGGAGAACACGGATCGAACCTTTCAGGCGGCCAGCGCCAACGCATCGCGATCGCTCGTGCATTGCTGAGCAACCCGAAGATTTTGATTTTCGACGAAGCCACCAGCGCCTTGGACTACGAGTCCGAGCGCGCCATTCAGAACAATATGCAGGCCATCGCCAAGGGCCGTACCGTCGTCATAATCGCCCACCGCCTGTCGACGGTGCGCAGAGCGGACCGCATTCTGGTCTTGGACAAAGGCCGGGTCATCGAAGACGGTACCCACGAACAACTGGTGGGACGCGCAGGCCAGTACGCACGGCTCTACCGCCATCAAACCGGCGAAGCGTCGCCGGCATGACAGTCAACGGCGTTCAAATTCGCGGGGTGCCTTGGGCGTGAACGCCTTGGTAAAACGAACCGTGTGTGAATTCCTGCCTGCAGCGCTGGAGGTGCAGGAGACGCCCCCTTCACCCGTGGGTCGCGCGATGGTCTGGCTCATCGTCACATTCTTCGCCATTGCGCTGGCTTGGTCCTATTTCAGCGAAATCGACATCGTTGCCGTGGCTCACGGCAAAATCATTCCCAGCACCCGGGTCAAAGTGATTCAGTCGGCGGAACTTGGCGTGGTACGCGCAATTCACGTCCACGAGGGCCAATGGGTTCAACGGGGAGAGCTGCTCATCGAGCTGGACCGGACAGCAAGTAGCGCAGATCGGGAACGGATACATGCTGAACTGGAATCCGGTGTATTGGACCGGTCCCGGCTTCACGCGCTGCTCGGCATGCTCGATCAAAGCAGTCAATCCTTGCCGCGTCTGTCAGGAGACGCCAATACAGACCCTGCTTCTCTGAGAACCCAACAGCGTTTGCTCGAGAGCCGCTATCTCGGATATCGGGGTCAACTGGCCCGGCTCGAAAGTGAAAAGCGGGCGGCGCTAGCAGAACGCGCCAGTATCGCCGAACGGGTGCGCAAACTGGAGGCGACCTTACCGATCGTGACGAAACGCGCCGACGCGCTGAAGACGCTGCTACTCAAGAAGATGGCATCGGAACTGCAATATCTGGAGCTAGAACAGGTGCGGCTGGAGCAAGCCGGAGACCTAGCGTCGGAACGGAAGCACCTGGAACAAATAGACGCGAACGTTCAGGCGATCGTGGAACAAAAATCCATATTGCGCTCGGAATTCAAGCGACAGCTGCTAATCGAACTCGATACGGTATCCAGGAAGCTGCGGGCATCGAACCAGGAACTGGTCAAGGCGGACCAGCGACGCCTCTTGCAACGAATCACCGCACCGATCAGCGGCCAGGTACAACAGCTTACGGTGCACACGGTCGGAGGAGTGGTTCAGCCAGCACAAGCGCTCATGCGCGTCGTGCCAGGAGATGACGAACTCCAAGTCGAAGCATTTCTGCAAAATCGCGATATCGGCTTCGTGAGGGCCGGACAGGACGCTGAAGTCAAAATCGAGGCATTCCCATTCACCAAGTACGGCGTGGTTAAAGGCAAAGTGGCGGATATTTCCACCGACGCGATTGCCGATGAAAAAACGGGACTGGTCTACTCCACGCGCGTCACGATGGCGCAAAACAAAATTAACGTAGGTACGGATGACGTAAGTCTAACGCCCGGAATGGCAGTGTCCGTGGAAGTAAAGACCGGGAAGAGAAGGCTCATCGAGTTTCTGCTGTCTCCGTTCCTGAAGGCCATCAGTGAGGCGGGAAAGGAGCGGTAGGCGCGCGCCCGATTAAGCCAGAACCATGGACCTAAGAGCGCCAACGCGTATCGTTTGCCCTAACGTAAAGCTGGGATCGCGGTTGGAGGCGCGCGTAGCATGATCGGTTTGATCTACGTTCTGTTTCTGGGCCTGTATCTGTGGTTGTCGCTGACGATCATTCGGTTCGCCGCGCGGTCGGCGAGGCGGAATGGCCGCAGCCCGAGACGTCGGGGGTGGGCTGCCGGCATCGTCATGTATCTACCGCTTTTCTGGGACCTAATCCCAACCCATGCCCTACATCGCTACTACTGTGTGACTCAGGGGGGGCATGACAGTTTACGAATCCCTCAAACAGTGGAAACTGCAAAATCCGGGAATTGCCGAGACGCTCGAACCGATCCGCAATCCTCCGTGGATTCATGAAGGGGAGAAGATCCACATTCCGTTGAACCAGCGTTTCGCCTGGGAAATCACCACCCGGCATCACCCGTTTCACATCCGGGAACGGGAACATCGGATCGTGGACACGGAGACCGGGAAGGTGTTGGCGCGCTATGTGGATTTTGATACCGATATTTTGGGAGTCGAACGGGGAACGGCGGCGCGCGGAATTCGTGATTACAAGTTTTGGCTGGCGGCGGGGTCGTGTGAAGGGCAGAGGAAGGACGAGAGAGTTGAATTCAATGGCTTCAAGGGAATGATCGAAGACATGGGAGAAAAACATGGACATCAATGAGACCTATGTAATGAGCACGCTCTCAGAAGCGACTTACGCAGACTTCACGACGGCCCTGCAGCCGGATGGTTCGTTCAGCGCAAGCGATGTCAAAGCGGCCCTCATCGCCTCGGATTTCTCGGGAGCCCAGGCGAACGCGTTCATCACACAGTGGCGCGTCGTCGACCACCAGCCGAACACGCTTCTTTCCGGTTTTTCCGCAACCCTTTTCGAACGCCTGGATGCAAACCAGCTGGCCACCGGAGATTACACCCTGGCAATTCGTGGAACGGAGTTGTCGGCTCTCGATCCGCGCGACCTGGCTGGATTGGGAACAGTTCTTGGTAGCTTCACGCCCGTGTTTATCGAGGAAAGTACTCTTGCTCCTGAGAACCACCGCATCGGTCGCCTGAGTGACGCGCTAGCTGTGTATGATTTATTCGGCCAATTGGCCCCGACGGCTTCGTTGGCGACGCTAAGCGGAATACTCGCAGCATTTTCTGCGACTCCGGCGAATAGCTTGGAGGCAGCAGTATCCTCGTTGGGTCGATTGCTTGGGATCAGCGGGACCGCGCGCACCGAGTGCGGCGCGTCCGTATAAATAGATTTTAGGTATGAACGGGAGCTTGTGGCGTGACAAGACAGTGGAAGATCAAGCGAAGCTGGGCGATGGGCGCTTTTTTAGCGTTGGGAGGCAGCGCTTGGACATGCGCCGTGGCCGGCTCGCCGGGAGTGATCCATGAGCTCGCGGAGCGCGCGCTGAAGCCCAAACATGCGAGTTGGAAGGAAGAGGTGTTACTGCACGACGGCAGGAGGGTAATTGCGGAGCGCACACAGAATTACGGAGGCTTTCCGACGTTCGCTAGTCAAGAACGCGCGGTGCTCAACGAAGAGTGGGTTTTCCCCATGCCCGAAAGCGGTGAGAAGATCGTCTGGAAATCAGACTTTCGCAGACCACCGGAGGGCGACAGCTTGATGCTACTGAAGTTCGACATTCTGAATGGTGTCCCCTATATAGCGACTACTCCAGCGGGATGTCTTTCATACAACTACTGGAAGAGACCGAATCCGCCCTACGTGTTGTTCGAATACGATGGCGTGGAATGGCGCCAGATTGCGCTAGCCGCGTTCCCAACGGCGTTTAAAGTTTCGAACGTCGTTGTCGGGGGGCGGTCCAATCCAGAACGGCAAACAGGCACCACGTTATCCGCTAAAGCAATCGAGGAGGCTAACCGGTTTTTGGAGCCATACTTAAAACACGTAGAGCGCAAGCCATTGAAGCCAGGAGCAGTGGGGGTAAGTTGCGAAGAGCTTGTGTACTACAAGGGGGCTTGGATCAGCCCCGGTGACTCGATCGGGCGGCGAATGATGGACCGGATGTCGAAGTAGGGCTTGAACCTTAAAACGCAGGGAGCGCATTTATGGCAACACAATTTGAAATCGAGAACGCACTGATGGCGGGCGTTGCTTACCGCTCCATACGTGCAGACATAAATCGTTTTCCGCTGCCGCCAGGCTGGTCAGGGTCACCCCTATCGCATGTGACGCTGCCCAGCGGCTTTGAGGCCGTCACTTTCATCAACGGAAGCGAGCTTGTCATTTCTTATTCGGGAACGGATTTCACGGATTTCACGGGTGACTGGACAGAGGCCAACATCCCGCTGGCCTTTGGCCACAGTTCCGAACAACTCCGGCAAGCTGCGCTGTATTATCTTCAGATCAAGGAGGCCAATCCCAGCTCTGAGATCCGGTTCACGGGCCACAGCCTTGGCGGCGGGCTTGCAGCGTTGATGAGCGTATTTTTTGACGAGGAGGCGATTACGTTCGATCAGGCGCCGTTCGGCGCAGCAAATTCCGGCGAGGTTCGAGATGATTTGATCGCGTATCTCAATGAAAATGGGTACGACGACGCTGCGCTGAGCGCACTAGTCCCAGCGTTGCTCAATTACAATCCTGATCCTTATGCTTCCGATACCGATCCCTCACTGGACCGGCTCGGTAATATCACCAGCTACTATGTACAAGGCGAGTTTTTACACGGTGCGGGACCGCAGGTTTTCGGGTTCTACCCGATGGGTGTGCAGACAGCGATCCCGCACGATAGTGTCGGCGTTGATACCAGCAGCCTGCATTCCCAAGCGTTGCTCTCCGCATTCGCATCGGTCGCCTGAGTGACGCGCTAGCTGTGTATGATTTATTCGGCCAATTGGCCCCGACGGCTTCGTTGGCGACGCTAAGCGGAATACTCGCAGCATTTTCTGCGACTCCGGCGAATAGCTTGGAGGCAGCAGTATCCTCGTTGGGTCGATTGCTTGGGATCAGCGGGACCGCGCGCACCGAGTGCGGCGCGTCCGTATAAATAGATTTTAGGTATGAACGGGAGCTTGTGGCGTGACAAGACAGTGGAAGATCAAGCGAAGCTGGGCGATGGGCGCTTTTTTAGCGTTGGCAGGCAGCGCTTGGACATGCGCCGTGGCCGGCTCGCCGGGAGTGATCCATGAGCTCGCGGAGCGCGCGCTGAAGCCCAAACATGCGAGTTGGAAGGAAGAGGTGTTACTGCACGACGGCAGGAGGGTAATTGCGGAGCGCACACAGAATTACGGAGGCTTTCCGACGTTCGCTAGTCAAGAACGCGCGGTGCTCAACGAAGAGTGGGTTTTCCCCATGCCCGAAAGCGGTGAGAAGATCGTCTGGAAATCAGACTTTCGCAGACCACCGGAGGGCGACAGCTTGATGCTACTGAAGTTCGACATTCTGAATGGTGTCCCCTATATAGCGACTACTCCAGCGGGATGTCTTTCATACAACTACTGGAAGAGACCGAATCCGCCCTATGTGTTGTTTGAATACGATGGCGTGGAATGGCGCCAGATTGCGCTAGCCGCGTTTCCAGCGGCGTTTAAAGTTTCGAACGTCGTTGTCGGGGGGCGTTCCAATCCGGAACGTCAACTAGGCACTACGATATCCGCCGAAGAAATCGACGAATATAACCGGGTTTTGGAGCCATATCTGAAACTCATAGACCGCGAGTTACTACCGAGTTCGGAATTGTGTCCACCGGAAAGGAGAGGGTTCAAGGCGCCTTATCCGATATCAAAGGAAGGTTCGGCGGACAAGGACTGAAAATTCAATAGAAATGGAACGTTCGATAAGGTGACTACAACGGAGAGTTATCATGGCAGTTCGATTCGAAATTGATTGCGCACTACTGGCCGGTCTGGCCTATCAATCCAACCGAGACAAGATCAATTGGTTTCCTACTGCACCTGAGTGGATGGAATTCTCGCATGTGCCAAACAGTAGCTATCCGACTAGCGGAGGGTTTGAGGCGTCGGTATTTCAAAACGCGACTACGGGCACAATTGTCATCTCGTTCGCGGGCACGGACTTCAGAGATTTCACGGGGGACTGGACAGAAGCCAACATCCCGCTGGCGTTTGGCCACAGTTCCGAACAACTCCGGCAAGCTGCGCTGTATTATCTTCAGATCAAGGAGGCCAATCCCAGCTCTGAGATCCGGTTCACGGGCCACAGCCTTGGCGGTGGGCTTGCAGCGTTGATGAGCGTATTTTTCAATGAGGAGGCGATCACCTTCGATCAGGCGCCTTTTGCTGCAGCAAATTCCGGCGAGGTCCGAGATGATCTGATCGCGTATCTCAATGAAAATGGGTACGACGACGCTGCTCTGAGCGCACTAGTCCCAGCATTGCTCAATTACAATCCTGATCCGTACGCTTCGGATACCGATCCCTCACTGGACCGGCTCGGTAATATCACCAGCTATTATGTACAAGGCGAGTTTTTACACGGTGCGGGACCGGAGGTTTTCGGGTTCTACCCGATGGGTGTGCAGACAGCGATCCCGCACGATAGTGTCGGCGTTGATGCCAGCAGCCTGCATTCCCAAGCGTTGCTCTCCGCATTTCTGCTGAACGATTCCTTTCGCGCGATCACCGCCAAGCTGCCTGAACTGGTGAAGATGGTGTTCGACGGCAAATTGTTCTACGAGATGCCAAACAAATTGATAAACCAGATGCGCAACTTGCTCGAACACCTGCTTCGTCATCAAATCGGTGTAAACAGCGACCCGCTGTCCAGCGGAGCCGCGACCGCCGGCGACAGCATGCTCGACCGCTTTACGTCCGACCTGCAAAAGGTGGCCCAGGACGGAGGCTTGACCCTCACCAACGCCAACCTCACCAATACACTCGTTGCGTTCGCCATGCAGACGTATTACGAGAACCCGGAAGCCGCCGTGGCGGGTAAGACCCTTTTCACCGATGTCACCGGCGGCATTCGCTTTGCACGCGCCGACGTGGCTTCCGAGCTCCAGAACACCAAAGGCTGGCAGCTGTATTTTCGGAACTATCTTGCCGAGGAGTTCACGGCAGACGAGCTTCGTGCTGTCGAGCCACTGCTGCCTGACGCTACCGACTGGTTCATGCAAGCGGGAGGCTCAAGCCTCGCTGCGACTGCCGAGGGTGGCAATGCTTTCATGGTCGGTGGCGTCGGTAATGACGTGATGACGGGGGGTGCCGGGGCGGATTTGCTGTTGGGCGGCGAAGGCGACGATACCCTCGTTGGCGGGCGCGATGAGGATATCCTGAGCGGCGGCGCGGGTTACGATACCTATATCGTTACGACAGGCGACGGCCATGACACCATCCTTGACACGGACGGCCGCGGGACCGTCGAGTTTGATGGCGTGTCCCTTTTAGGTGGAGCAGGCATTGCGGACGGCCTTTGGGTGAGCGCCGACGGGCTTCATGCCTACGGTTTTGACGGCGATTTGGATACCGGTGGCACGCTCATAATAGATGGGGCGATTCGAGTAGAGGATTTTCGCAATGGAAGCCTCGGCATCACGCTTGGGGGTCCCGCGCCCGCGCCCGCGGCGGGTACAGTGTTGCAAGGCACGGAGTCGAACGACGCCCTGCATTTCGCGTCACAATTTACGTTCCCCGAGGATTTTCTGGCCCACCAATACGACCCCGTGACGGCTTACGGTGCCGGAGGCCACGATTGGGTTGGCACCGCGGAGGGCGATGACGTACTCGACGGCGGCGATGGCAACGATTGGTTGCTGGCTTATGGCGGTAACGACCGGCTGCTCGGCGGCATCGGCGACGACGCCCTATTTCCGGGGACCGGTGAAAACTGGGTGGATGCCGGCGCGGGAGACGATACAGTAATTGCGGGGCAGTATCTGCTGTTCGACACCTCGGGGGATGCAGGTTGGGACCAGATCGCTTGGCAGGATCTGGGCGCCCTGCTGTCCGTCGCCGTTGATTCCAGCTTGTACTGGGACGCTTCAGGCGAGACAACTTTCTTGGTTAGCGGAGCAGCGCCGTCGGCCGCGTTCACGGCGCCGTCTGTCCGCTCCCACCCGGAACTCAACGACTCGTGGCAAGTAAGCTACGAGCTGACCGCGCCCGCGCAGCTGACCTATCGTCAAGTGGAGACGGGAGCCGAGACGGTGTTGAGCTTCGGGTGTCGCACGATTGAATCGGCGGATACTGTACCCAATTGGATTTCGGGCGGGGATGGCAACGACACGCTGGTCGGCAACGACGGTGACGACATGCTGATCGGTGGCGTCGACAACGATCGCTTGGCTGGCGAGGTGGGCGCGGATTCGTTGCTGGGCGGTAGTGGAGACGATCAACTCCTGGGCCAGCAGGGCGACGACCTGCTTGAGGGCGGCCTTGGAAACGACCTGCTCATGGGTGGTTCCGGCCGAGACCGGTTGTTCGGCGGCGATGGCGACGACCAGCTTCGGGGCGACAGCGGCGACGATGCGACCGGCGAAAATGATCAGCTCGACGGCGGTGCCGGGAACGACCAACTCCGGGGGGATGGGGGCGATGACTGGCTTGCCGGAGGGGAAGGTAGCGACGTACTGCAAGGTGGGGCCGGAAACGATTCGTTGTTCGGTGGGTCCGGAGAGGACACGTTGGTTGGCGGCGCCGATGCCGATATTCTCGACGGTGGCGCGAACGCAGATCGGCTGTTTGGCAGCGGCGGCGACGACGCACTTCGTGGAGGTCTCGGGTCCGACGAACTGTGGGGCGAAGAGGGTAACGATCTGCTGGACGGCGGCACCGATCAGGCATCGGACACGCTCAACGGCGGTGAAGGCGCGGATACCTTCCTGTGGCGAGCAGGCGCCGGTCGCGATGTTTTGGCCGATGCCGCTGCCGAGGACATTGTGCGCTTGGAAGGTCTGTCGTCCGACGGGTTGGTTACGGACGTGGTGCAGTCCGTGGACGGCAGGAAGTTTCTTCGAATTACCGTCGATGCGGATAACGCCCTCCTGGTTTATGGTGGACCCGCAGCTGGCCCGGATCGCTACGAGTTTGGCGATGGCCGCATCCTGACACGCGAACAATTGCTGGCGCAGACCATGCAAGCGCCGCTGGATTTTCGCCTGGCGCAGTCCGGCGTGCTGTCGGGCGGTGCTGCGGCCGACGTGCTGGTCGGTAGTGGCGGCAGCGATGATCTGCGCGGACAGGCGGGCGCCGATATCCTGGCTGGAGCGGCTGGGGACGACGTGCTCGCCGGTGGCGAGGGCGACGACGAATATCGCATCGGTCCCGGTACTGGCGAGGATCGTATCGTAGAGGCTGCGGACGAAACCAGCGTGCTGCGATTGCTGGCCGGCGCGACGGTCGGTGACCTCGGGTTCCAGCGCCGCGGCGACGACTTGTGGATCGGGATTCAAGACGGCCGAGACGGTGCTCTGGTTGAACGGTTCTTTCAAGCGCGATCAAATCTGGTCCATCGCCGACAGTAAGGGCGGTGCTCGTCTCATCACGCCCGATTCAGTGCCAAGCCCAGTGTCGCACCCCCTAGCGGCAAGTATTGTCGACGGCACGACCCAGTTTCTGACTGATATTCGCTCATCCTATGGGCAAGTGTTGCGGCTGCACGGTTTTCAAGCAAACCAGCGACGGCCAGTGGCAGACACCGAATTCCATCTTGGCAACACGCATTACGCTATACGCTCGCGTTCACACCGAGACCGACACCGCAGCGGGCGACTTCTCGCGCTCTTCACCGACGGTAAACGATGAACTTGCTGGCGACCGACCTCGGTGGTCGAGCCCATCACCACCATTGTCTACTGCACCGGCGGCGTGCAAGTGTCGGAGGACTGGGGCCGCACGGAGACATTCGATCAAGATTTCTTCGGTGGCTCCGGCGGTACGCGGTCGATGGCGTGACGGTGCCGATTTATGGAGTCAGCGAAGAATACGATCCGCTAACCGGGCAGTTCGGGCAACAGATCATCGGCTACATGGTATATCAGAGCGGCACACCCACGGTGACCACCCAGACACGCGATGTGCCGTGACACATATCAGGACCACGAGGCCCAGGCGCAGATCGCCGACGTCGACCCTGGGCTCAGGCGACGATCGTTTCACGCTTCAGTCGCCATGATGCTCATCCATTCAATCTGGTCGACGGCGGTGCCGGCAACGACTGGCTCGATGCGCGCCCGGCAGGACCTGGCGATGCCGATGAGCTGCACGAATATGGCTTGCCGCACTCGGTGGCGGTGCCGGATTGGTGACTGGCCGCAGACGTCGCTACCCGGCAGCCTGCTATTCGGTAATACGGGAAACGATCGGATTTTTGGCGGCGATGGCGAGGACATCCTGATCGGCGGTGAGGGTGACGACGAGTTGATGGGCGGTACGGGTGCCGACGCCTATGTCATCCGCGGCGGAGGTATGGATACCGTCTTCGATGACGGCATGGGATTATGGACGCGGCACCGACGTGTTGGTCTTGCCCGCGGGCGTCGGTATGGGCGCGTTACCTTCGTTAACGCGAAGCCCTGCAGTCGAGCCTCTACATGCCTCGATGACCTGGGGCACCCGCCTCGTTTCGCAGCACGCCGCGCTTAGGTTGCAGTGGAATGCCAACGACGGCGTCAATGTGGTGCTTGCCACACTCCGACCAAAACGCGCCGATTCGGCATCGACTATGTGGCGTTCGACGACGGCACCCAGCTGGCGTTCTCGGCGCTGCTGGATGCGGCCGGCTTGAACGCACAAGTAGATCCGCATTTCGGAGACGACACCGTGGCGGGCAGTGGCTACCTATGGGGCGGTCCCGGCGCCGACACACTGCAGGCGGAGCTGTCGCCCGAGCCTATCGGTTTTGGCCCCGGCGGGATCCCGTTTTCCAGTTTCCAGTCCATGCTCACTGGTGGTGCCGGGCACGACACGTTACGCGGCAGCGACGACAACGACCTGCTGCTTGGCAACGATATTGTCAGCGGACTATTCCTACGACTTTTACGTCCAGTCACCAATCTGTGGGACGACGGCAACGTCTATGAAGGGCGGCGAAGGCAATGACGAATCTGGGGCTACAGCGGGCGGCGACCTGTTCCTGTTCGGGCTCGGTGACGGCCAGGACTTGGTTCGCGACCTGCTGCACGATCATGCTTACTTGTATTTTCGCGACATTCGGGACTGGGGCTCGGCGACCCGGCGCTAAACACTCAGCTGTTCACTTGCAGGATCCGGCAGCCCTGGCGCCGGGCATCGGACACAGCTCGAGACTGCCATGGACGTCTTGCGCTTCGACGCTTCCATCACGCCTAGCGACATCCTGGTGGAGAGCGTTCCGACTCTGCGCTCGCCTTTCGCCACATCAACGGCGTCGATGCCGTGATGTTTGACCATTGGTTCGATGCCGATTCAATCAGCTCGAACGGGTAGAGTTCGCCGACGGTACCGTCTGGGATCGGGCCTCGTTCGAGGCGCGCATCGACGCCGAGTCCCCTGAATCAGCCCCCGGCGGTCGATTCCACCGCTGCCCGAGCGAAATCTCCACCGACGAAGATGCGCTCTTCAACTTCCAGATTCCCGCCGACGCTTTCGTCGACGCCGAGTCGCTAGCGCTTAGCGCCGAAACTGTCGGTGGCGGGCCGCTGCCATCGTGGCTCGACTTCGACGCGACCGGCACGTTGAGCGGCCTACCACTGCAGAACGACGTCGGCTCAGTGGGGATTCGCATCACCGCCACCGATGCGGCCGGTGCCAGCGCGTATCAGGACCTGACGCTGACGGTGCTGAACGTCAACGATGCGCCTACGGCGAGCGGGTCAATTGGGGACCAGATGCTGGCAGAAGGGGAGAGGTTCAGCCTAGCTGTTCAGGCGGGGACCTTCAACGACCCCGACCCGGAGGACGTGCTGACATTGACGGCGACGTTGCAGAATGGCGACCCACTACCCGCGTGGCTGAGTTTCGATCCTGAAACGCAGACACTGAGTGGTACGCCAGCGGCAGGTGACGCGGGCGTGAACCCGATCCGGTTGGTGGCTACAGACCTTTCTGGCGCAACTGCCGAGTTAGGGTTCTCGCTTACGGTGGACGCGGTTGAGGCTACCAATACCATACCTTCGCTGGCTGCGCCCATGGGGGATTTGCTCACAGATGAGGACCAACTGTTCGAATTCCAGATTCCGGCCGGTACGTTCAGCGATGCGGATGGTGGGGATACCCTCACGTACACCGCAACGACGTCCGATGGCGTTGATCTGCCAGGTTGGCTTTCTTTTGATCCTGCAGCCGGGGCTTTTAGGGGAACGCCATCGAATGCAGATGTGGGGACCGTGGATGTCACGGTCACTGCTACAGACAGCGACGGCGCCTCGACCTCCGACTTATTCTCGATTACGGTAGCGAACGTGAACGACGCACCGGTGGTGAGCGGAGGATTGGACGCCCAGGCGGCGCAAGAGCTCGAAGCATTTAGTTATCAAGTTCCGCAAGGTGTGTTCACTGACCCCGACACGGGAGACGCGCTGAGTTATAGCGCCGCGCTCGCGGATGGAACGTCTTTACCGTCATGGCTAATCTTTGATCCTACCAGCCGTACCTTTGCGGGCACCCCGGCCTCCGACGCCTTCGGGACGATCTCTGTCCGCGTCTCGGTCGCGGACGCTGCAGGCGCCGTCAGCTATGCGGACTTCGATCTCGACGTGGCCGCGTCGACCGTATCCGAGCCTGGGCAGTACATCGAGGGAACCTCGTCTGCTGATACCTTGCGCGGTGATAGCGGCGATGATGAAATCTATGGTGGCTGGGGAGATGACACCCTCTATGGGGGCGCGGGAGACGATCGGCTTTACGGGCAAGCGGGCGTCGACGTTCTATACGGCGAAGACGGCGACGACGTGTTCGTTGTCACTGGAAATCAGACATTCCAGAACGATGTGTTTTACGGCGGGAAAGGCTTTGATTCCATTGTGGGTGGTTCCGGGAACGATAGCATCATCGTTTCTAATTTGACCTCAAGCAACAGTATCGAAATGATCGACGGTGGTTCAGGTACAAACACCCTCAAAGGTAATGGATCAAACAACACTATCGATCTTCGCGGCATCGCGGTAGTCAACTTGCAGCAGATCAACGGAGGTAGCGGAAACGATACGATTTATGGCACTCAAGGAATCGACATCGTTATAGGTGGCAACGGAGATGATGCGCTGTATGGAGAAGATGGAGACGATGTCTTCATCATTAAAGGAACTTCTTCGATTTCTACGGACAGAGTTTACGGCGGCGCCGGTATCGATCGACTCATTGGTGGTTCAGGAGACGACAACTTCAGGCTTCCCGGCTTTTCTAGCGCAAATAACGTCGAAATCATTGATGGGGGCGACGGTTTTAATGCCATCGTCGGCAATGGATCTCACAATACTTTCGATCTTCGCGGCATTGAAATTCACAATATTCAAGAGATCAATGGTGGTGGCGGAAACGACACAATCCATGGAACCAATAAAAACGACGTAATCGTCGGCGCGAGTGGCAATGATGTGATGTATGGAGAGGGCGGAAATGACGTTTTTTTTGTTACAGGGACGTCAAACGTTGATCACGACGAATTTTGGGGTGGAGAAGGCTTGGACACGATTCAGGGCGGAGACGCAGATGACAATATTTCTGTTGTGAACTTCTCCAGTCAAAATGGTGTAGAACGGATCGATGGAAGGGGCGGATTCAATACCTTGCTTGGTACAGGGGCGAATCAGACAATCGATCTTCGCGATATCGTCCTATCCAACATCGACGAAATTAATGGCGACTGGGGAAACGACACGATCTATGGCTCATCAAATGGTGAGCGCATTGTTGGAAGCAACGGTTTCGATACGCTGTATGGCGGAGCCGGTAGCGACACATACGCATTTCGCCGGGGTGACGATGCCGATACGATCTTAAACCAAAATTCTCTAGACATCGGCAGCGGAGCATACAGTGACAGCGATGATGCGCTTCGCTTCGAGGGCGATGTCGAGCACGACCAGCTTTGGTTTGAGCGAAGTGGTGACAACCTTCTCGTGACCCTGATCGGCACCAACGACGAGGTCACGGTGCAGGGCTGGTACGGTACAGCAGGGAATCGATTGGATCGAATCGAGACCGAAAGCGGATATGCGCTGTACACCAATCAGGTGGAACAGCTGGTTTCTGCGATGTCTTCGTTCGCCCCGCCTTCGAGTGGACAGCTGACATTGCCGGAAGACCTGAAGACCGATCTTCAACCGGTGATTGCGACTAGTTGGCAAGCCACGGCATGACAATTCTTAACTAGGCACAAAAACAGATGACGTTTCGGTCGATAGGCGCGATCCTCGTGAACGAGGTCTTTCACCACCTAACTTCGATCAAATTTAACTCGGGAGCACCGTTGATATTCCGGCCCGATTTCGGCGTCGATACGTAGTTGTGCTCAGCGCTGCGGACATGGACGTTATCAAGACCTACGTGCGCGAAGGCCTGGGTATCGGCATCATTGCGCGGTTGGCTTATCAACCCGAGCGCGACGACGATCTGGGCATGAAGGACCTGGGCCACCTGTTCCCGTGGGAAACGACCAAGATCGCCTATGCCCGGGGAAAATATTTACGGCGCTTTCAGCAGGAGTTCGTCGATATTTTTCTTTCGGACATTCAATCCGGCCATGCCAATCCCAGTCTGGAAGCCTGTAATCCTCCTGAGCTCTGAACCCGGAAACCAGAACTCGGAACTCGGAACCCGGAAATCAGAACCCGGAACCCGAAACTCATTCGTCGTCGCGAGTTCTCACTGCAGGAGCGGTTCGAGCCCGTGATAACGATAGGCTTTGCTGACCGTGTCACTGGACATGAACTGCGCGAGTTTCGTTCCCCAGGGATCGCCTTCGATTGCCGCGACGAAATATTTTGTCACCACGGGCTTGTGCTCAGCGGCACCGGATTGGAAATCGTTGAGTTCAATCATGTCGAACTGTTCGGGAAATACCCGGCAATAGCGCAGGGCCAGGTGACGATACACAATCGCCGCGTCGGCGCGTCCATTGGCGACGCTGGCGGGCGCCTCGCGGTGATGGACGTGCTGGCCGTGCACAATATTGTGGCTGCCGCTGACCAGCCTTTCACGCATGGATGGTGCATCGAGGTCACCGGCCGGACACAGGTCCACCAACGCTTGCACATAGACCTCGAAACTGGCGGCCTCACGCGCCGGGTTGGAAATGAAAAGGCGGACGTCGTCGCGGCCCAGATCGGCTGCAGTTTCGATCGCCTTCGGGTTGCCGCGGCCAATCAGCAAGGCCTGCCCTTTGCTGCGAGCAAAGGCACGCGGAGGATGTAGGCGGGTCAGCGCGGACACGTTGTCGATAAACGCCTTCGGCCCGATAAACACTTGCGGGTGAATGTCGAGCGAAAGGTGCGCAAGGCGAACCCCTCCGGTCTGCGTTATTTGCAGCAATAGGGGCGGTGGCAGCGTCACGTAGAACACGTCGCCAACGGCGGGGTGTTCTCTCACGAATGCCTGCAGGCTGTCGGCAAGCGCCATATGGTGATTGCCGTCGGATAATAACGTTATGCCGGAACGGGACGGAGAGCCATGGAAATCCAGAACGCGGTTGTGGCTCCCGTCCTGCCAGCACCATTCTTTGGTTGGCGGAGTCGCCCATTCCGGGGGCCAGTTCAAGATTGTCTCGCGCATCAAGAATTCTCGTCGCTAAAAAAGCATTCGGAGACCATCACGCTCGCCGCCCGCTATTCTGTGCGCCCACCGCTTGCCGCGGCGACCGGCGGCGTTTCCAATTGAATATTTGGCGGGGCCGCAATCAATGCGGTACGGGAACCATGTTTGAGGTCTACCCGCATCGCAAGTGCGCCGACGATCACTGTCATGAACAACAGTGTGTGCCACCACCGGCGAGCGTACGTTTTGCCTTTGTCGTCGAGATTGCGATAGGGCGGGACAGTGAGCACGGCGAGGAAGCTGCGTTCCTTCTTCGCGTTCACTCGGGCATGATGAAATCGCACCATGAGACGAAAGTAGATCAGCACGTACACCGAAATCAGCAGCAGGCCGCCCAGCACGGATTCCAGAGCCACGTCAGTCGTTCTCCGAATAACCGCGGTCGCGTGCGGACTGGGCCCGTTCGGATTGTTCGTGGAGCGGCAGCGACGGGTCTTTGAGCAATTGGTCCTGAATCACGACCCGATGGCCGGTGGTGTCGAGCAGTCCCAGCCGCTTCAAGTGATTGATTTCACTGGTCACGGTCTGGCGACTGGTGCCGATCATATCGGCGATGTCCTGGTGGGTCAGGGGAATTTCCAGATAGTGGATCCCGCCGTTGTGCTGACCGTAGCGCGCACATAAGCGGGTGAGCAGTTTGATCAGCCGTGTGCGTACGTCATCGCTCGCCAGGTTGAGCAACATTTCGCCCAAGGTCCGCATGCGGCAGGCCAGCAAGTCCATTACCCGTGCGGCGGTGTCGGGGTGGGTCGCCAGAAGTCCGACGAACGCATCGCGCGATACGCAGTGAATCAGAGCCGGGGTGCACACCTGGGCGAATACCTCCCGATTGCCGCCGCCGGCGGATATTTCCGCAAGGCCGAAGATTTCGCCGGGAAAGCAAAACCACAAGATCATCTCGCGCCCGGACTCGGCGAGTTTGAATACTTTCGCGCGGCCTTCCTCGAGGATATAGACATTGTTACCGGGCGAGCCGGATTCGAATACGAACTCGCCACGTTCGTAGTGGCGCCGGGTTGCGAGATTCAAGAGTGCCGAGCGGTCGGCTGCGGTAAGGCGGCGGAGGAAATACGAAGCGGGTAAAGACGTGCCGTCGTCTGTGTCGATCGGTTTATCGATCATGCTGGCCATAGTCCACCATCGGTTTGGGCCTACGGGATGGTCCAACGCCCATTCAAAGACGAACCGGCTCGTTTTCAATGGGTGGCTGTGTATAGCCTATATACCCAACCATGATGGGATGCAAGAGGATAGCCGTTAGACCGGCTCAAACCGGGATTGGGAATAGCGTATCGGGTGAGAAGCTGCGCCGATGGGAAATGTCGGCTGGCCGACAGACATCGCGGTGCGGCGGTCGTATATCTATTTTCAACCGCGGGTGCCGTGTCCTAGGCAGATTCGCGGAACCCGGGCATAGCCAGCGCGCGATGTCCGATAACGATAACAGGTAGAGGAGGAGGCGGCGCATGGTCACTGTTCCTGCATCCATGAACGGCGGGTTTTCGTCCCGCATTGGGAACCGGATGGCGGAAAACATCCGGGAAAGCGGCCGGAATCCAAGCCGCGTGCTGATCGGGTTCTTCGCGGCTTGGATCATGTTCGCCTTGATCCTATGGGTCTTTCCGCGTCCCGAAGGTTTGTCCGCAAACGGCATGGCGGTGCTGGCGGTCGTGGTCTGGGCGAGTCTCATGTGGGTATCGGAAGCCATGCCCGTCGGCATCACCGGGCTGTCCATTCCGACCTTGTTGATCCTCACCCACGGGATCCCTTGGGTCGTCGGCAAGAATGGCGCGGCGTCACCTCCTATGAACACCGTGTTCGCCGGGTTCACGAAACACGTCGTCTGGCTGTGTCTGTTCGCGTTCATCGTCGGCGCCATCATGCAGCTGTTGAAATTGGATCGCCGCATCGCCTTGGCAATCCTGGACAAGATCAAAGCGTCGAGCGTCGGGCGGGTCATCTGGGGCATGTTCTTCGTCAACGTGATCCTGGCTTTTCTGATTCCCGCTGCCAATGCCCGTGCCGCGACGCTGCTTCCGGTCGTGAAGGGCATTACCAATCTGCTGGGCGACAGCCCGCAAGAGGAGGAAGCCAAGAAAGCCATCGTCATCCAGTCTTTGGTTTACGGCACCATGATCTGCGGCGTGTTCATTATGACGGCGCATCTGCCGAATCTGATCATGGTGAATATTTTTGCCCAGGACGGCTACACCATCAGTTATCTGGAGTGGGCGGTATTGCAGTTCCCCTATCTGGGTATGTTCGTGCTGACTCAAGCGTGGGTCCGCTATCACTTCAAGACGGGTGGCGTGGTGATCGCGGGCGGTCACCAAAAGATACATGAACAGCACAAGTCACTGGGTCCCATGAGTGGAGCCGAATGGACGTTGGTACTGGTGTTCGCCATCATCGCGCTGCTGTTCGTCATGGGGAAAGGCAGCCCGATTTATCAGTTGCATACCTTTCAGCTCGGTGTCATCGGCTTGATCGGTTTGATGCTGTTGTTCATTCCTGGACTGTTTCCATTTTCCTGGAACCAGGTGCAACAAAAAACCATTTGGGGCACGTTCCTGTTGCTGGGCGGTGCCATCACCATGACCGCCGCGATGACCAAATCCGGTCTTGCAGGTTGGCTGTCGGATCTGATCCACCACTCGGTGGTTGGCCTGCCGTGGTGGGGCGTCGTGCTGGCTTTGATGATCGGTACCCATGTCATCCGTATCGGCATGCTCTCGAACGTCGCCGCGGTGGCGATGCTGGCCCCGATCACTTATGCGATGGCGAAAAGCCTGAGTCTGCACCCGGTGGCGTTCACGCTGCTGGTGTGTGATACGGATACCTATGCCTATCTGCTTCCGACGCAGATTACCGCAGCAGTCATCGCGTACGGTTCGGAAACGTTTTCCACCACGGATTATGCCAAGGCGGGCTGGGCGTGCATCTTGATCGCGATCGCGTACGGTTTGATCGTCATGGCTCCGTGGTATTCGTTCCTAGGGCTCCCCGTATGGGACGCAAGCGCGCCGTGGCCGTTCTGATGTCCCGATCGAGCCCACCGATCCAACCTATCCGGTTCGAAATGCATTGGTTAATGAGAGGTGCGTGATGGACAAACGTGTGGATAAAAGCAAGCTGCCCAAAAACAAGGCGAAAGCCTACACCGAAGCACAGATCCAAAAGAAGCTCGGTGAATATACGGCGCCCGAAGGCTTGTACGGCAAGACCAAGAGCATGTCTTTTCTCGGCAAAGTGAGCTGCAATGTATCGCGCTTGGTGGCGGGAAGCTGGGAGGAAATTGTACTGGACTACGAAGTCGGTGCGTCCGGTATCGCCGATGGTGCCTGGATCAAAGCGACGTTCAAATTCTACTCTGACTGGGCCTTGTTCCAGACTACGGACCCTGCAGGAGCGAATTATGTTTCGGCTGAGTACCAAGCTGGACCTCTTGCGCCCGGGCAGAGCCCGGCCACGGTCCAGGCATTGAAGGTGCGTTTCGACCAAAAGGGTCACGAGCGTCCGTACCAGAAAGCGGTAATTGTCGATACCGTCGACGGCTATCTCAAACCCGGCGACCATATCATCATCCGGCTTGGCGACAAGCGGGCGGGCGGGCCGGGGACGCGCGTGCAGACGTTCGTGGAGAACGGTTTTCGCTTCCGCTGTTACGTCGATCCGCTTGGCACTTCGCGCTTCGCGGATATTCCGGGCGACGCGGTGATCGACGTTGTGGCTGGCGAGCCGTCAGAACTTGTAATCGTGGGTTCGCGGCTGGCGCAAGTCGGCGAAAAAGTACCGTTGCGTATTCGGGCCGAAGACAGTTGGGGCAATACCTGCTGGGACGTCGGCGGAGAAGTGCAAGTGCAGGCGCATCGCAACGGCGAGCGGGTCTACGACAAAAAAGTCAAGTTATCGCCCCAAGGATGGGCAGTCGCGCTGCTCAAGGATTTGCCCACCAAAGAGCCGGGCGAGCTGGTAATCACGGCGAAACTGCTCAACGCGGCGCGCCCCGTGGAGCAGACGTTCTATGTCACGATCGAGGAATCCAGCGTGGTCCCGCGCGTGTTCTACGGTGACTTGCACGTCCACTCCGACGACACCGTCGGCACCAATAATTCCGTTTACAACTTGACCTACGGTCGGGACGTGGCCGGACTTGATGTGCTGGGCTATACCGCAAACGATTTCCAAATCACCAAAGCGCGCTGGGACAAGACGGTCGAATTGATCGACGAGTTGGACAAGACCGGCGAGTTCGTCTGCTATCCCGGCACCGAGTGGTGCGGCAACTCCTGCGCCGGCGGTGATCACAACGTCGTATTCCTGCACGGCAAAAAGCCCGAGTTTCCTTTCGACCGTCACGGCAATCTGGTGCGCTCGTTCGAGTGGAACGAGGACATGAGCGGGGATCAGATCGAGCCGGGCGCCTGGCCGCTGGAAGAGCTCTGGGCAGCCTATATCCACGACCCCGAAGGACACTTGCTGATGCCCCACGTCGGCGGGCGTCGCTGTATCATGGATTGGCATCATCCGACCTTGGAACGTTTGGTTGAAATCGGCTCGGCGTGGGGACAGTTTCCATGGCTTTACCGTGACGTCATGGCGCGGGGATACAAGCTGGGCGCGTCGGCCAACGGCGATGAGCACCGCGGGCGCTGCGGCGGCGGTGTTCCCGGCACAGCCGTGTTCGGCGTCAAGGGCGGCGTCACCGGCATTTTGTCGGACAAGCTGAGTCGCAAGGCCATCGGCAAGGCGTTGCGCGAGCGCCATACCTGGGCCACCACCGGCGAGCGCAGCGTGGCGCTGTCGTCCTGCGGCAAACACGTGCAGGGCGATGAGTTCGATCACGAAGGCAGTGCCGAAGTCGCGTACCGTTTTCTCGGCGATGTGGGTTGGGACGAAATCGCGGCCTACGATCACGAGGGCGTGTTATGGCGCCGGGACCTGCACAGCGAATACGGCTTCTCCGAACGTCGTATTCGCTTACGTTGGGGAGGCGCCCGCATCAAAGACCGTTACCGCTGGGCGGCGTGGAAAGGACGCATCAGCGTCATCAATGGCGTAGTGCACAGTTTCCGCGGCCAGGGTTTCGAGCACGCGGAGGAAACCTGTTGGCGCCATGATCCAATCACGGTGGGATTCAAGTCCGACACCTATGGCGATTCGGACGGCATCGAGTTGGACGTCTCCAACCTGGCCAACGCGCGCATACGCATCGAAGGCACCATCGATGGATACGTCAAAGTCGGCGATCCGTTGAAGGGCAACCCGTTCATTCACTGTCCGACATTTTCGTGGGAAGTCTCCGGAACGGAACTGTTGGCAAGCGAAGGCGGCGCCCTGCGCATGGAGTTGGGCGGCCAGGACATGTTCCTTGCATTGGAACGCTTGAGCGATGCGGAGATGCCGAGAGATGTCTCGGGAACGCTGGATGTGGCGCCGCAAAACGGTCCCCACGGATTTCGGCCGGTGTATTTGTCCGGCCGCCAATCCGATGGCTCGATGGCCTGGACGTCTGCGTTGTTCATCACGTTCAAATAAGGGGTTCGTGAAAGACAATGGCGGTTGAGCTCCGACGGCTGCCGCCATCGTATTCGAAGCTGGAAGGTCGTTGCCTTCCAGCTTTCTTTTTTATGTGGGCGTGCCGGAGTCGTTCAGCCGATCTGGAAACCGAGTTCGCGTAGCTCGGCCTGGGCCTTGGGTTCCTGCAGCAACTGGATGAAGCGCTGTACCGCCGGGCGCTCGAGCCTGGATTTCGGCACCGCGAAGTCATAGTGCTCTTCCAGCAGCGGTATGAAGCCGAGTCCGTAGAAGCGCGCCACGGTATCGATAGCGACCCCCCAGTCCGCCCTGCCTTGGGCGACTGCGGTGGCCACGGCGTTGTGAGATTTGGGTTGTACCGCGTAACCCGGCGGTTGGGCGCCTTCGAGCAGCCCGTCGATCAGGATGCGGGTACCGCTGCCGGCATTGCGGTTGACCATCAGGCAATCGGGGTCGGCAAGTGCCGTCCGTACGGCGTCGTGGGGTGAGTTCTTGTCCGCGAATCGTTGGTCGTCGGCACGGTAGACGATGCCCTGCAGGCGGCGGTAGCCTTTGATCAACTCCATGTCCGGGTCCAAAAACGGCCGGTTGTATTCGCCGGTCTGCGGATCGAGCAGGTGAATTCCGGCGATATCGCATTCGCCACGACGAACCGCAGCCAATCCGCCCGTACTCCCCACATGCAATGATTTGGTTTGCACGCCGTCGGTCTGAAGGCGCCCCAGCAGGCGATCGAGGCCGACACAATGGCTTCCTATGGAAACCAGATCGGCGGGCTCGAGCTGGTCGGATAACAGGTGTACTTCGACGGTGCTGCCGGCGGCGAGCTGTTCGGTTTCTGTATCGATCCGGATGAATCCGTCAGCATGTGAAAAAGCGGTGACGGCGCCGGAGTTCTTGCCCATTGGGTAGGCTGCAAAGCCGGCGTCGCTGCGTACCAACCCGATCATCACGAACTCCATGCGTCCGCGATCGGATACGATGCGTACCGGGAGCGTGGCGGAGATCGTTTGTTGCTGGGCCTGCGGCAGCCCAGCGAACGCGCGCACCACCGGGGCCACGAATTGATGAAACGTAAAAATGGCCGAGGTCGGAAATCCCGGCAGGATAATCACGGGGGTGGTACCGCTGATTGCCAGACAAAGGGGCTTGCCGGGTTTCAACGCCACGCCATGGACCAAAACCCCAGGTTCTTGCAGCCGATCCAGCACGTGGTAGGACAAATCCCCCGCACCTTTGGAAGTGCCGCCCGACAGGATGACCATATCGTATTGCAAGGCGCGATCGAGTACTTCGCGCAACGCCGTGGCGTCATCCGCCACTGCGCCGAGGCAGACGGCTTCGCCACCGAGTTCGTTGACTGCCGCGGCGACGATCGCGGCATTGGAGTCGTATACGCAACCGACCGGTAATGGTTCGCCGGGTGCGACGACTTCGTTGCCGGTGGATATCACGGCGACACGAGGCTTGCGGTAGACCGACAGCTTGTCGCAGCCCACCGCCGCGAGTACACCGATTTCCCGCGAAGTCAACAGTTGGCCCGCGCGCAATACGGTTTCACCCTGGCCGATGTCGGTGCCGGCAAAGGTGATGAACGCACCTGGGGCGACGGCACGTCGGATCAGCACGGATGTCTCCGATTCATGTTCCGACAACTCGGTATCTTCCACCATCACCACAGCGTCAGCGCCGCGTGGAATCAGCGCCCCGGTCGCCACCACGGTCGCGCTGCCCGTCGTCACCGGATCACGCGCCTGCACGCCGGGTGTGATGACATCGTCGTTGAGGCGCAATGCGCGCGGTGCATCTTCGCTGGCGCCGACTGTATCGGCGGAGCGTACTGCGAAACCGTCGACATTGGCGCGGTCGAATCCGGGTACATCGACGCCGGCGCGTATGTCCTCAGCAACCACCCGTCCGAGCGCGTTGGCGAGTGAGACGCTTTCGCTACCCAGCGGCGCCATTGTAAGATGCGCCCGGAAGCGTCTGGTCGCTTCATCGGGGCTAAGCACCTCCAGGAATTGGCTTTGGCGCGCTGCGGCCCGTTGTTGACTCAGTTTTTTCGCATCGAGCATGCAATTCACTCCTGACTCGGGAACGGCGTCTGCATCCAAACGATCACCTCGGTTCCCTGCGCCCAACCTTCGCTGGCACTGGGCACAGGTACGAATCCGTCGGCCCGCACCGCGCTGGACAGTAGTCGCTGCTCGGCAACTGCCGACGGGTGCGCCCACTCGCCGCGCACCTGTACGCGGCAGAATTCCAGGCGCCCGAGGCTCGAGGCGACCTTGCGACCCAGCCGTGCGCGCCGCAAGCCGTAGGGCCACTCGCCCGACTGCCCGGCGAGCCGTCGAACCGCGCGGCCTGCGAGCCACTCGTAGGTATATAAACATGCGAGCGGTGCGCCCGGAAGCATTACCACGGGTACATCTGCGATTCGGCCAAGGGCGGCGGTTTCTCCGGGACTCATGGCGATTCCGTGGAGCTCGACTTCGCCCGCCTCTTCAAGAGCGGCAGCGGAAAAATCATTAGCGCCATCGCCACTGCCGCCGCAAACCAGGATCAAATCGCAGTCCGTATCGGACAAT
This sequence comes from uncultured Gammaproteobacteria bacterium, assembly GCA_963773585.1. Classification (GTDB taxonomy): domain Bacteria; phylum Pseudomonadota; class Gammaproteobacteria; order JASBUN01; family JASBUN01; genus CAVXJN01. The sequence goes on along the minus strand of CAVZBR010000003.1, from coordinate 49,829 downwards.
GCTTGCCGCAGGGCTGCGGGGTCCGGAGCGTGGCACGTGAAAATTGAAGCGGCGCCGTCGCGCTTCAGCAGCGCTTCGAGCATGATGCTGTTGGTGTCGCGCTCTGGAGCGGCCACCATCAGCAAGCGCACTTGCGGTCGCCGCACCACATCCAGCCGCGACAGACCCAGTTGCGACAGCAAGTTCAAATCCTCCGGCCGGAGCTGGTGTCCCGACGCCAACACGCACTGACCCGCGGCCAGCTCTTCGCCCGCATGGACCACGAACTGGCCTTCGGCAAGCGGGTGATAAAGTTCGAGCACACTGTTTCGCGCTTCCGCTTCGTCGCAGGCGACTACTGTATCGGTACCGGCCGGTAGCGGATCGCCGCTGGTGATCGATATGGCTTCATCCGGTCCCACGGGGCCTGCAGCATCGCCGGAACGCAAGCGCAGCGGTAACGGGTTGTATTCCGAAGCGCCTGCCGACGCCCGTGCCTGCAACGCGTATCCATTGATGGCGGCCAGGTGCGTGGGTGGCAGATTGACATCGGCGACGACATCGCTGCGCAGCACGCAGCCCCAGGCGTCGCCAACGCGGACAGACTCGGTTGCCGGGTTGGCGGTCATGCGGTCCAGCCAGTCGCGGGCTTTTTCGGGAGCAGTGCGGGAGCGGGTCAGACTTTCGGACACCATGAATACTCCGCCGCCTTTGCGGAAACGCGACTGAAGGTGCGATGGCTCAACGTCTGGTCAACGTCGAAATTTGCGATCGCCGCTCACCCATGCGCCGGATGACGCGGATCGGCGCCTTGCTCCGAAACACAGGATGTGCGGCCGGACCGACCATCGCGACCGCAGCTGCACCAGCAGAGCTCACGGCGCTGTGCCGACCTACGCCATTACCGATGCCGCGATTCATTTGTTGGCGCGGTTGTTGACCAGATCTTCCACCACGCCCGGGTCCGCCAAGGTCGAAATATCCCCCAGGCTATCGGTCTCGTTGGCGGCAATTTTGCGCAAGATGCGTCGCATGATTTTGCCGGAACGGGTTTTCGGCAGTCCTGGCGCCCATTGAATGACGTCGGGTAAGGCGATGGGCCCGATTTCCTTGCGTACCAGTGCGACCAGATCCGAGCGCAGTTGTTCCGACGGCTCGACATTCTTCACCAACGTGACATAGGCGTAAATGCCCTGGCCTTTGATGTCGTGGGGATAGCCGACCACGGCTGCTTCGGCGACCGATTCGTGCAAGACCAGCGCGCTTTCCACTTCCGCGGTGCCCATGCGGTGACCGGAGACGTTGAGCACGTCATCCACCCGGCCGGTGATCCAGTAGTAGCCATCTTCGTCCCGTTTGGCGCCGTCACCGGTGAAGTAATAGCCCGGATAGGTTTTGAAATAGGTATCCACGAATCGTTGATGGTCGCCGTAGACGGTGCGCATCTGTCCCGGCCAGGGCCGGGTGATGACCAGGTTGCCCTCACAGGCGCCTTCCAGCACGTGGCCTTCCTGGTCGACGATTGCCGGCACCACGCCGAAGAATGGTTGGGTGGCCGAGCCCGGCTTGAGTTGGGTGGCGCCGGGCAGCGGTGTGATCATGTGGCCGCCGGTTTCGGTCTGCCACCAGGTATCGACCACCGGGCAGCGCTGCTCGCCGACCACGTTGTAGTACCAGGACCAGGCCTCGGGATTGATCGGTTCGCCCACTGTACCGAGGATACGCAGGCTTTTGCGCGAAGTTTTCTTGACCGGCTCGTCGCCTTCGCGCATCAACGCGCGGATGGCGGTAGGGGCGGTGTAGTAGATATTGACCTGGTGTTTGTCGCACACCTCCCAATGACGGGACGCCGTTGGGTAGGTTGGAACGCCTTCGAACATCATGCTGATGGCGCCGTTGGCGAGTGGCCCGTAGACGATGTAGGTATGACCCGTGACCCAGCCGACATCGGCGGTGCACCAATAGATGTCGCCGTCGTGGTAATCGAATACGTATTTGTGTGTCGCCGCCGCGTACAGTAGATAACCCCCTGTGGTGTGCAGTACGCCTTTTGGTTTGCCGGTGGAGCCGGACGTGTAAAGGATGAACAGCGGGTCCTCGGCGTCCATCTCTTCCGGTTCGCACTCGCTCGAGGCTTTGGCCACCGCTTCGTGGTACCAGACATCGCGGTCGTCGTGCCATCCGATATCGCCGCCGGTGCGCTTGACGGTCAGTACCGTGTGTACATTCGGGCATTCCTCCAACGCCGTATCGGTGTTGTTCTTGAGACCCACGTTGCGGCCGCCGCGCACGCCTTCGTCGGCGGTAATCACGACACGACAGTCCGAATCCAGGATCCGATCTTTCAACGATTCTGGAGAAAAGCCGCCGAAAACCACCGAGTGCACGGCGCCGATGCGGGCGCAGGCAAGCATGGCGAACGCGGCTTCGGGAATCATCGGCATATAGATGCAGACCCGATCGCCTTTTTTCACGCCTCGGGTTTTGAGCACATTGGCCAGCTTGTTGACCTGCTCGTGCAGCTCGTTGTAGGTGATCTTCTTATCTTCGTTGGGGTCGTCGCCTTCCCACAGCAGCGCAACCTGATCGCCGCGCGCGTCGAGGTGCCGGTCGATGCAATTGAAGGCGACGTTCAACTTGCCGCCTTCGAACCATTTGATGTGCAGATCCTTCGCGTCAAAGCTGTAATCCAAGACCTTGTTCCATGGTTTGTACCAAGTCAGCAGGTTCTCGGCCTGCTCGGCCCAGAAGCCTTCCGGGTCTTCCACAGAGCGACGGTACATGGATGCGTACCGGTCCGAGTCGATATGCGCCTTGGCCGCGAGCTGTTCCGGAACGGGGTAGAGCTTGGTGTCGGACATTTCTGTTCTCCCTCAGGGCTTGGATCGCGTCATTTCATTTTTCTGTGCGGGGTTTTGTGCTGAAGCCGATCTGATCAACAACATTCGATTCCGTCCTTCGCGAAATTGGCCGGTTGATGAGCCAACCGACAGGTACTGGTGCGCATGATGAAGGCGACCTCGCCACCGAGCGCATCGATAGCGCAAGAATTGAGACGCATTTGAGTACAGTATAATGCTTGCGGGGTGATGCCAACCACCGCCAGTGCCCTTTAACGGGCGCGCGCACAGGCGCCTGACCGGTCGCGCACAGCCGTTACGACGTGCTCGCGGAAGCCGGAATTCAGTTGCTTGCGAACAGTCGTCGCCACCATCGCCGGCGATTGCCGGGAGGCGGAAACGCAGCCTGCAGATCGGCCGGCGGCAGGGTAGACAGTGTCCAGCCCGGAAGCGGCGGTGGCGCGCCGCTGGATCCGCACACGCTGCCGAGGTTGTGGGGATCGTAGATCTTGATGAACCCAGGATCGTCGCGGTCGTCCACGTAAACGATTCCGCAATAGTCCTCATCGTGCTCACGCCGCAGCAGCGTATCGATTTCGGTGATGAAGTGCGCGAGTTCGGCGTCCGACAACGTAGTGGTGGGTGGCAGTTCTCCAACGGCATACGCGTACCATTTCTTACTGTCATCGCGGCGCAGGTTTTGCCACAGCTCATCGAGTTGTGGCCAACGCAGCATGTTGACGAAACTACCTCGGAATGCAGCCAGATACGGGTTGCTTTCGCTCATGGTCTCTCGCTTCGGATTGGGCCTGTTTGCGGGCGCCGGTTTCACTCTACGATGCCTCAATCCCCGGTGCATCGACAACCGAATTCTGCTGTAACGAGTTCGGAAGTCCGAGCCAAGCGCATGTTCGCTTTGTAGACGAGATCGGTTCGGAGTGGTTTGTCCGATCGTGCCCGTTCGATTTTGCCGGTTCCTATTCGGAACAGGATATGGCGCCGGTGGCGACTATCCCCCGTTGCCGGGGAATTGCGTCGAGGCGCCAATGTGCGCGAGCCCAGGAAAGAACTTCGCGGGGAACCGCGCGCTTCAAGTCCGCGGGCGGCGACTGACCGAGAAATTCCAGAGCGGCGGTCAGATATGCCGCGCCTCGGCGCGGATCGATGGCGGCCGCGCCGGTCTGCTTGCTGAGTTTGTCACCGTACCGATCCATTGCCACGGGAACGTGAACGTAATCGGGGGTCGCCAACCCCAGCAATCGTTGCAGGTGGATCTGACGTGGGGTCGAATCCAGCAGATCGCAGCCGCGCACCACCTCGCGAATGTGTTGCGCGGCATCGTCCACCGCTACGGCGAGTTGGTAGGCGAACAATCCGTCTGCCCGGCGAATCACGAAATCGCCGCAGGTCTGGTCCAGCTGCTGGCGCTGTAAACCTTGCAGACGGTCCTCAAAGGTGATGGGACGGCCGTCCGTCAGTACCCGCCATGCGCGCGCTTGTCGTCCGGGCGCCAACCCATGGCGGCAGGTACCGGGATAATAAAGTTCCGCGGCTGCCTTTGGATCATCTTGCAGCGCGGCGATTTCACGACGGCTGCAGCCGCACGGATACGCCCGGTCGCGATCGAGCAGACTTTGCAGTGCGGCTTGATATGCTTCGTCGCGTTGGCTTTGGTAGAGCACATCGCCTTCCCATTCGAAGCCGAGCGCCTCCAAGGTGTGCAGGATATCGCTGCTCGCGCCGGCGACTTCACGCGGCGGATCGAGATCTTCGATGCGCACCAGCCACGTACCCTCCTGACTTCGGGCCTGAAGAAAACTCGCCAATGCGGCAATCAGCGATCCGAAATGGAGTGGACCTGTGGGCGAGGGCGCGAATCGGCCGCGATACGCGGGACCATTCAGACGCGGGGTGCCGGAACCGGACATCGGCGTAAACGCGCGTGGGTGCTGGTCAGTCGTACCAACGGCGGAAGCTGTCCACGGCTTCGCGAGTGGTACGGTAGCCATTGACGGGTGCATCGGCGTCGGGGTAGCCCAGGGACATACCGCACACCAACGCCAATTCGTCGGTCAGTCCCAGCAGCTCGCGCACGAGTCCCGGATATTCCGCCAGCGAGGCCTGGGGACAAGTGGCCAGGCCATGAGCGAGCGCGGTAAGCATGACGTTCTGAACGAACATGCCCATATCAACCCAGGAACCCTTTTCCAAATGCCGGTCGAGCATGAACAGTAAGCCCAGCGGGGCATCGAAGAAGCGATAATTCGCGTCCCACACTTCGCGCCGCCGCTGCTTGTCCTCCCGCTGGATATCGAGAGCGCCATACAACGCCATGCCGCACTCGTAGCGGCGGGTTTTGTAGGGCTCTGTCCAACGGCCGGGGTAGTAGCGATAGTCGGGTTCGGCTGGCACACCCTTGGCCCGGGCGGAAACGATCGCTTTGCCGAGGGCTTCCTTGGTGGCGCCGCTGACGGTAATGACCTGCCAGGGTTGGGTGTTGACTCCCGATGGTGCCCAGCGCGCGCTGTCCAGAATCGAATCCACCGTAGTACGGTCGACTGCTCGGTTCAGGAATGCCCGCGTGCTTGCGCGGGCCTTGATCGCTTCGATAACGTCCATGATGAGTAGCGAAGTTACGCGCGCCGCCGCAGCGTGGCAACAAATGGGTGAAGCAATGGTGGACCATGCCCGCCTCGTACCATTGGCGGGCATGGCCGGTTCCGATCAGCCCATCTGCTTTTCGCGGATCTCGTCCAGCGTCTTGCAGTCGATGCAAAGTTCCGCAGTGGGGCGAGCCTCGAGCCGGCGAATTCCGATTTCGATGCCGCAGGACTTGCAGTAACCGTATTCACCGATATCGATGCGGTTGACTGCCTCGTCGATCTTCTTGATCAACTTGCGCTCGCGATCCCGGGCGCGCAGTTCCAGGCTGAATTCCGATTCCTGGGTCGCTCGATCGTTCGGGTCGGGAAAATTGGCTGCTTCGTCCTGCATGTGATGTACGGTGCGGTCGACTTCCTCCATCAACTCCCGCTTCCAGGCGCGTAGCAATAGGCGGAAATGATTTTCCATTTCCTCGCTCATATACTCCTCGCCCTTCTTCTGGGAGTAGGGCTTGAAGCTCTTGAACAGCAGATGTTCCGCGGTGCTTCCTGCAGCGGCCGCACTTTCAGCGGCGGTGGACTTCTTGGGCGCCTTGGCGGCGGAAGATGCGGGCTTCTTGCTCGCGGTCTTCTTCGGTGCAGCCGCCGGCTTGGCAGCGCGCGACTTGCTGGGCGCGGCTTTGGCGGCAGACTTCTTTTTGGTCGAAGTCTTTTTGGCAGCCTTTTTCTTGGCCTCAGGCATTGCTCCTACTCCTGGCGTAGACACGCTGGCAAAATTAAATTGGCTTCTATACCAGAATCATCCCGCTGCTGCAAGAAAACAGAGCGCAGCGATCACCGGCACAGTTCAGTATCCTATGCCTCACACGAGGCACAAATTAGGATTACTTATGTCAGCTCTACAGGCCCTGATTTTCGACGTCGACGGCACCCTGGCCGACACCGAGCGCGACGGTCACCGAGTGGCATTCAATCGCGCATTTGCCGATGCCGGGTTGGACTGGAATTGGACCGAGTCGTTGTACGGTGATTTGCTCCAGGTAACCGGCGGCAAGGAGCGCATCCGCTTTTTCCTCGATCGCGATCGGCCGGACTTCGAGCGCCCCGCGGATCTGGGCGATTTTATCGCCGGCCTGCACCGGGCCAAGACCGCTCACTATACGGCCATGCTCGCCGATGGCGTAATTCCGATGCGGCCGGGTGTTGCCCGGCTGTTGAGCGAGGCGCGCGCGGCGGGCGTGCGGATTGCCATCGCCACCACGACTACGCCGGAAAACGTCACCGCATTGCTGGAGAACGCCCTGGCGCCCGACGCCCCATCCTGGTTCGAGGTCATCGCTGCGGGCGATATCGTGCCGGAGAAAAAGCCGGCGCCGGATATCTTTTGCTATGCCCTCGAGCAAATGCAGCTCGACGCCGCGGATTGCCTCGCTTTCGAGGATTCCCACAACGGTCTTTGTGCGGCCCTGGGCGCTAAACTCGAGACCGTGGCGGTCATCAACGACTATACCCGCGACCACGACTTCAGCGGCGCCGCGCTGTTGCTCGACGACTTCGGCGAGCCTGAAGCGCCGTTTCGCGTCCTGGCCGGCGATGCGGGCGATGCGCGCTGGTTCGATTTGGCGCTGGCGCGACGGGTGCATGCCCGGTGCGCAGCGAAGCGGTCGCGCCAAGCATCATGAGCGGGGCTCGTGGGGCGCGCCTGGCGGCGCGCATGGCGCAGATTCGGCCATTCCAGGTCATGCAGCTGTTGGCCAAAGCGCGCGAACTGGAAGCCCAGGGGCGCGACATTGTCCACATGGAGGTGGGGGAGCCGGACTTTGCGACCTCGGAGCCCGTGGTGAGTGCCGGACGTGCGGCGTTGGCCGCGGGCCTGACCCAATACACCGCGGCGGTCGGATTGCCGGCCCTGCGCGAAGCCGTTGCCGCCGATTACGGGCGTCGATACGGCGTGGCGGTCGACCCGCGGCGGATCGTGATTACCCCCGGGGCGTCGGGCGCCCTGCAGTTGGCGCTGGCGGCGCTGATCGATCCGGGGGATGGCGTGCTGCTGCCCGACCCCGGGTATCCTTGCAACCGCAATTTCGTCCACTTGTTCGGCGGAATCCCCCAGGCGGTCCCGGTGGATGCCACGTGCGGGTTTCAGCCACTCGCGGAGCGGCTCGACGCGCACGTCGACGGCACTACTCGGGCCTTGATGCTGGCGTCGCCATCCAATCCCACCGGCACCGTGCTGAGCCGTGAGCAATTGCAGGAAATCTGCGCGTGGGCGCAAGTGCACCAGATCGCACTGTTGGTCGATGAGATCTACCACGGGCTGGTATACGGTGCGGACGCCGCCAGCATCGTCGAATTTACTGACCAGGCTTTCGTCATCAACAGCTTCTCAAAGTACTTCGGCATGACGGGTTGGCGTTTGGGATGGGTGCTGGCTCCGCAGGACTACGTCGAATCCCTGGATACCCTCGCGCAGAATCTGTTTTTGGCGGCACCGACCCCGGCCCAGCATGCGGCGTTGGCGGCCTTCCATCCCGAAACCGCCGCCATTCTCGAACAACGGCGGGCGGAATTCGGCCGTCGGCGGGATTTTCTGGTACCCGCCTTGCGGGCGCTGGGGTTCGGCATTCCGGTGGAACCCCGGGGGGCGTTCTACATCTACGCCGACTGCAGCGGGTTCAGCCACGATAGTGTCGAGTTCTGCGCCCGCCTGCTGGATGAGGCGGGCGTCGCAATAACACCGGGGACGGATTTCGGTACCTTCGAGGCGGCTACCCACGTGCGTTTTGCATACACCACTTCGATGGAAAAACTGGCCGAGGGTGTGCGCCGCCTGGAAGACTATTTAGGCTAACCGGGGCCGCGTTATCCTAGACGGCTTCACCAAGGGCGCCGGCACGCGCCAATAACGCCGCGCCATAGCAAGCCTCGGTGTGTTCGGGATCGTGCATGGGCACGCCCAACCGTGCGCCGCGTATGGCAGTCCAGGCGGCATTGGCGGCGCCGCCGCCGACGCTGCGCACCGAGGCCGGATAGGGTGCGCCCACTCGCGCCAGCAGCGCATAGCCCTCGGCCTCGATCGCCGCCATACCTTCCAACATCCCCTGGAGGAATCGTTCCGGCGCGGTCGGCCGGGGCGTGAGCCGAGGCTGCAGGTTCGCGTCCGCAATCGGAAAGCGCTCTCCAGGCCGGCGCAATGGGTAATAGTCCAGCCCGGTCGCATGCACCGGGTCGAGCAGCGGCGTCAGTCGCGCCAGCTCGCCACGAGTGAAGTATTCGAGTAATACCGCCCCGCCGCTGTTGGATGCACCGCCTGCGAGCCAGCGGTCCCCCAGGCGGTGGCTGTAAATGCCATGCTCGGGTGCGAATACCGGTTCTGCAGTCAGCACCTTGAGCACCAGCGTCGAGCCCAGGCTGGTCACCGCATCGCCGAAATCCCGGGCGCCGGTGGCGAGGAAGGCTGCGGTGCTGTCCGTGGTGCCGGCTACCACCAGGGTATCGGTGCTGAGCCCCAGCCGCTGGGCCGGACCCGCGGCCACGGTTCCCAGCACTGTGCCCGGGGGTAGCGGTTGCGGCAGCCACCGGCGGGGCAGTGGCAGTCCGTCCAGCCAGTGCGGCCAGGCGCGGAGCAGGGGGTCGTAGCCAAGTTTGAGGGCGTTGTTCTCATCGCAGCGGTCATAGCGTTCCAGCAGCCGGCCGGCGAGCCAGTCTGCCTGGTGCAGCACGTGCTGCACCTTCGGGTGATGGCGCGCCAGATATAACGCCTTTGCCAGCCCGGAGGCGGCGCCACGGGCCGGACTGTGGGCCGGCGCTACGGTGTCGATGGTCTCAGCTTGCTCGGTGGCGCGTGCGTCGTCGTACAGCAGCGCAGGGCCCAGGGGCGCCCCGCCCGCATCGCACAGCAGTACCGTGGCGGAGGTGCCGTCGATGGCGATGGCCCGGACCGGCGCGCCCGCCAATTGCGGCACCAAGCTCGCCAGCACGGTGCTCAAAGCCTGCCACCACAGCGCCGGGTCCTGTTCGCTTCCCGCGCCGTCGCGAAGCGGCTCAGCCAGTCCGCAAGCGGCGCTGGCTCGAGTCCGGCGCTGCTGATCTATGGCGGTGGCGCGACAGCCGGACGTTCCCAGGTCGACACCGATGTAAACCGGCTGTTTGTTGTATCTAATCAATTAAATAGAACAATGATCTATGAAACTGAATTAAGGAAGGATGACCGCTGGCGGCGCTTGCCAATCGGGATTGCAGTGTTCGGCGACGACAGTGGTGTAGATGCCCCCACGAACATTGAATTCCGCGCGTACCCGCATGAACCGCGGATCGCAGGCACCCGCCAAATCATCGAGAATGCGGTTGGTCACCGCTTCGTGGAACGCGCCCTGATCCCGGAACGACCATATGTAAAGCTTGAGCGCCTTGAGTTCGACGCAGCGCGCATCGGGTACGTATTCAAGGTGAATGGTGGCGAAATCCGGTTGCCCGGTTTTCGGACACAGACAAGTGAACTCCGGAATCTCGATGCGGATGGTGTAATCGCGTTGCGGTTGCGGGTTGTCGAAAGTTTCCAGGTCGGTGGTGGGCTTAGTGCTCATTGCTGACAGTCTCTCTCGGAATACATCGTAACTGCGGTGCGAACACCGGGGTCCGGTGTCGCGGCTGCCGGCGCGTCCCTGGACGCGTCCGCAAAGGCCGCGGTGTGCGGACGCTCGGAAAACGGGTCTCGGGAATGGTGCCGGGGGCGTGCCGCGATGGGCGGGAAACTACTTTACACCAAATGCGATTCATTCGACACTAACCCGATTGGCTCAGGCGTTGCCCGCGACTCGATGAAGCGCGTCGCTCGGCCGCCAAACTCCGGAACCAGTCTCTGCAACGGGCGATTCAACACAACAAGACCCAGCACGCCGCGCGCTTGACCGGGCGGCGCTGAGCACAGGTTCCCACTCATTTCACCACCAAGACTTCCGGACTCATGCGCCTTAAGAAGATCAAGCTTGCAGGCTTCAAATCCTTTGTCGATCCCACCACGATTCCGATTCCCAGTACGCTGGTAGGCGTTGTCGGGCCCAATGGGTGTGGCAAATCCAATGTCATCGACGCCGTGCGCTGGGTGATGGGGGAAAGTTCGGCCAAACATCTGCGTGGTGATTCCATGGCCGATGTCATCTTCAACGGCTCTACCTCGCGCAAGCCGGTGGGTCATGCCACGGTCGAACTGGTGTTCGACAACGCCGACGGCTCGGTCGGCGGTCAATACGCCGCCTACAACGAGATCTCCATCAAACGTCAGGTATCCCGGGACGGTACATCGTCCTATTGGCTCAACGGCACCCGCTGTCGCCGGCGCGATATTACCGACATTTTCCTCGGTACGGGTCTCGGACCGCGCAGTTATTCGATCATCGAGCAGGGGATGATTTCCCGCCTGATCGAAGCCAGGCCCGAGGATCTGCGTGTCTTCCTGGAAGAGGCGGCGGGCATTTCGAAGTACAAGGAACGCCGCCGGGAAACCGAAAATCGAATTCGTCATACTCGTGATAATCTGGAACGTCTCAATGACTTACGGGAGGAAGTTGACAAACAACTTAACCATCTGCAGCGCCAGGCGCGGACTGCGGAAAAATACAAGGAGTTGAAGCAGGAGGAACGCCAGGTGAGGGGCGAACTGCTGGCACTGCGGTTGCGCAATCTCGCCCGCGAAGGCTCCGTGAAGGAACGGCACATCGGCGAGTTGGAGACCGCCCTGCAGGCGGCGGTGGCCAGCCAGCGTTCGGTGGAAGCCTCGCTCGAGACGGACCGCGAATCCCACATCGAAGCCACCGACGCCTTCAACGAAGTGCAGGGGCGCTACTACGGCGTCGGCAGCGAAATCGCCCGGCTGGAACAATCCATCCAGCACGGCAAAGAGATGCGCCAGCGCCAGCAGCAGGACCTGGAGCAGGCCGAGCGCGGTTGGCAAGAGCTGCAACAGCATATTCAGCACGACCAAGCGCAGCTCGAACAACTCGAACGCCAGCTGACCGAATCCGATCCGGCACTTGCCCAGGCAAGAGCGGCGGAGGAAGCGTCCCAAGCCGCGCTGAGCGAGGCCGACGAGCGCATGCAGGAATGGCAGCGGGAATGGGAAAGCTTCAATGAGCGGGCCGCGGCCGGTTCCGAAGCCGCCCAGGTTGAACGCACCGGCATCGAACATCTGGACCGCCAGATTCTGCAGCTCGATCAGCGTAGCGAGAAGTTGCGCAACGAACAGCAAGGGCTGGACAGCAGCGCGCTCAGCGTCGAAATCGAACACCTCGGTGCCCAGGAACAGGAGCAGGCAGCCCGGGCGGAGCACGCGCAGGAAGAACTGCAGACGGTGCTCGAAGAAATTCGCTCGGGGCGCGAGCGGGTTCGCCATTCGCAACAGGAACTGGAACAGCAGCGGGGCGAGTTGCAGGATTCACGCGGCCGCCTGACCTCGCTGGAAACATTGCAGCAGGCGGCATTGGGTCAGTCCGAAGGCGTCGTTTCGCAATGGCTCGACCGCCAGGGCCTGGGCGCCTCGCCACGCTTGGCGCAGGAACTGGAGGTCGAGTCGGGTTGGGAACAGGCGGTCGAGACCGTGCTCGGATCCCATTTGGAAGCGGTGTGCGTCAATGGGTTGGATCCGCTGTCGGAAAGCCTCGACACCCTGGAGCAGGGTGTATTGACGGCGTTTGATATGGCGTCTGCCGGTGCGGCCGGCGATCCGCCCGGCGCGGATTTGCTGGCGAGCCGGGTACGCGCGCCGTGGGCGCTGGATTCTGTGCTCGGCGGCGTCTACGCGGTCGATGGTCTGCACGATGCCTTGGCGCTGCGCAGCCGCTTGAGCGCACGTGAATCCGTGGTTACCCGCGACGGCATCTGGCTGGGACGGGCATGGCTGCGGGTGGCCCGGGACGCGGACCAGAATTCCGGGGTCTTGGCCCGGGAGCAGGAAATCAAGTCCCTGACGGCGCGCCTGCAACAACTCGAAGCCACGGTACATGAGTTGCAGGAGCGCACCGATGCGACCGAAGAGGATCTGCGCGAACTCGAACAGCGCCGCGAGGCGTTGCAGCAGCAGGTCAACGAGGCGCACCGGCGGCACTCCGAACTGCGTGCCCAGGTGAGTGCCCGGCGCTCCCGGCTCGAGCAGATCCAGAACCGGGATCAGAACATTCGTGCTGAACTCGAGGAGCTCGAAGCCCAGATCCAGCGCAGCCATGGGGAAGTGCAGGAGGCTCGCGAACGGCTCGGCGCGGCGCTGGAGCGGATGGAGCAGTCGGGCCGCGAGCGGGAGCTGCTGGCCGGGCAACGGGACACCTTGCGCGAAGCCCTGGATCAGGTCCGCGCCCGGGCCCGCTCCGACCGCGATCAGGCCCACGGGCTGGCACTGCAGATCGAATCCATGCGTAGCCAGCAGAATTCCCTGCGCCAGAATGGCGAGCGCATGCAGGGCCAGTTGACGGGCCTGCAGCAGCGCCACGAGCAACTACAGGAATCGCTGGCAGCGGGCGTAGAACCGTTACAGGAACAGGAAAGCGAACTGGCGCGCCTGCTGGACGGGCGGGTCAAGGTGGAGGCGGAACTGGGCGAAGCGCGTCGGCGCGTCGAGAACATCGACGAGAATCTGCGCCGCCACGAGCATAATCGCACCGAGGCGGAACAACAGGTCGGGGAAGTGCGCAACGAACTGGAGCAGGCCCGGGTCGGTTTCCAGGAAATCCGCGTTCGACGGGAAACGCTGGAAGAGCAGTTGCGGGAAACCGGCCTTGAGCGTCAGAGCCTCGAAGAGGCCTTGCCGGAACAGGCCGAAGAGTCGGAGTGGGCGCAGAAAGTCGAACAGGTTGCGACTCGTATTCAGCGACTGGGACCGATCAACCTGGCTGCCATTGAAGAGTTTGCGGAACAGCAGGAACGAAAGAAATACCTGGACGCGCAATACGATGACGTTACGCAGGCACTGGAAACCCTGGAAAACGCCATTCGCAAAATCGACCGCGAGACCCGCACGCGGTTCAAGGAGACTTTCGACAAGGTCAATACCGGACTTCAGGCACTGTTTCCGCGTCTATTCGGCGGCGGTCACGCCTATCTGGAACTGACCGGTGAAGACCTGCTCGATACCGGAGTCGCAGTGATGGCCCGGCCACCCGGCAAGCGCAACAGCTCCATTCATCTACTCTCTGGCGGAGAGAAGGCGCTGACCGCGGTAGCGCTGGTGTTTTCGATCTTCCAGCTCAATCCGGCGCCGTTCTGTATGCTCGACGAGGTGGATGCGCCGTTGGACGATGCCAACGTCGGACGATTCTGCGACATGGTGCGGGAGATGAGCGAACACGTGCAGTTTGTATTCATCACCCATAACAAGATTACCATGGCATTGAGCAATCAACTCACTGGTGTAACCATGCACGAACCCGGCGTATCGCGTCTGGTGGCGGTAGACGTGGACGAAGCGGCGCGTCTCGCCGCAGTCTAAGGTTATCCCGTTACGCTCGTGGACGTGGCCGGCTTGCAAGCTGCATTGGATATGAACGGACTCGATCTACTTCGCTGGGTACTGCTGATCGTCGGTGTGGCGATCCTGGTTGCCGTCTATTTCGCTGGTCGGCGCAGTGTCGGCGCGCGCCTGCGGCGGCGGCGTGCGCGTGCTGAACTGCCCGAGATCGACTCCGAAGCCGATTCCGGTTCTTTGTCGGTGCCCGACCCCGAACTGGCGGAGCTCGGGCGCAGTATCGCCATCGAAGAACGGGCGGGAATGCATTCCAGGCCCGAACACAATCCTTCCATCAAAGCCGAACGACCGCCGAACCGGGCGCAACCGCGTGGCTCGGCATCATCGGAAGCAAAGTCCCAGGGACCAAAGCCCCAGGGATCAAAGCCGGAACCCAAAATTGTAATGGTCTACGTCGTGGCACGGTCGGGGCTGTCGTTCCGCGGACCGGACATTTTCGATGCAGCGCGCGACGCCGGCTTGGAATACGGAGATATGCGGATTTTCCATCACTATGAGGCGCTCGGCGGTGAACCACAGTCGGTGTTCAGTCTCGCCAACATGGTAGAGCCCGGCTGGTTCGACGACGAACAAAAGGGTCAGTTGCAGAGCCCGGGACTGGTGTTGTTTCTGCAACTTCCCGGGCCGATGGAAGGCACAAAAGCGTTTGATGCGATGATCGCCGCGGCCCAGACCTTGAAACGCAACCTCGGTGGTGAGCTGCACGATGCCAGCCGCAGCGTGATGGGCCAACAGACCATCGCCCACTTGCGCGATGAAATCAGCGAATACGAGCGCCGGCAACGTACCCGCAGCGGCGTTCGATAACCAAGCAGCACTCCCGCAATGGCTGACTCCAGCAAGATTCAGCGGCGCATCGAAGCGCTACGCACGCAACTCCACCATCATAACTATTCGTATTACGTCCTCGATGCGCCCGAAATTCCGGACGCCGAATACGACCGCCTGCTGCGTGAGTTGCAGGACCTCGAAGCACAACACCCGGACTTGATCACACCGGATTCGCCGACCCAGCGGGTGGGCGCCGAGCCGCTCAAGGAATTCGCTCAGGTCCGACACGAATTGCCGATGTTGTCCCTGGCCAATGCGTTCGATGCAGCAGAAATGGAGGCTTTCGACCGCCGCGCCAGGGATCGTCTCGAAGTGGCGCAGATCGACTACACGGCGGAACCGAAGCTCGACGGCCTGGCGGTCAGTCTGCTGTATGAATACGGTGTATTGGTACGGGCCGCGACCCGCGGTGACGGTACCACGGGCGAAGATGTGACCCAGAATGTACGCACCATCGACAGTGTGCCGCTGCGCCTGCGCGGCAGCGATTATCCGCAAGCGCTCGAAGTGCGCGGTGAAGTGTACATGTCGAAGCTGGGTTTCGAACGGCTGAATACCGACCAAAGCGAGCGCGGTGAACGCACGTTCGTCAATCCCCGTAACGCCGCCGCAGGCAGCCTACGGCAATTGGATCCGCGGATTTCGGCACAGCGACCGTTGGAAATCTACTGTTACGGTGCCGGCGTGGTACGCGGCGCTGCGCTGCCCGACACTCAGTACGAGCTGTTGCGGCAATTGCGGCAGTGGGGTCTGCGCGTGTCGTCGGAAGTGCAGCGGGTCGGCGGGCTCGACGGGTGCATCGACTATTATGGTGAGATGCAATCGAAGCGCGATGCGTTGGGGTATGAGATCGACGGTGTAGTGTTCAAAGTGGACCGTTTCGAGCAACAACAGGAGCTGGGTTTTGTCGCCCGCGCACCGCGCTGGGCGATCGCGTATAAATTCCCGGCCCAGGAAGAGACCACGGTATTGCAGAGTGTGGAGTGGCAAGTGGGACGCACCGGCGCGCTCACCCCGGTTGCGAGATTGAATCCGGTATTCGTCGGCGGTGTCACCGTCACCAACGCCACGCTCCATAATCAGGACGAAATAGACCGCAAGGATGTGCGGGTCGGCGATACGGTGATCGTGCGGCGAGCCGGTGACGTGATTCCCGAAGTCGTGAGTGTGGTTGCGGCGAAGCGTCCCAAAGGCGCGCGCAAACCCCGCTATCCCAAGCACTGCCCCATTTGCGGTTCCGACGTGGTACGCATGGAAGGAGAAGCGGCGGCGCGTTGCAGCGGCGGCTTGTTCTGTCCTGCGCAGCGGAAGCAGGCGGTAATACATTTTGCCTCGCGCCGCGCCATGGATATCGACGGCCTGGGCGAAAAACTCGTGAACCAACTTGTCGACAAGGATCTGGTGCACACACCGGCGGACTTGTATGACCTCGACGTCGAAAAGCTCATGGCGATGCAGCGAATGGGCGAAAAATCGGCGCGCAATTTCGTCGACGCGTTGGAGCGCAGCAAAAACACCACACTGCCGCGCTTTCTGTATGCCCTGGGAATCCGGGAAGTGGGTGAGTCCACCGCTCAGGCCTTGGCGGTACATTTCGGTGATCTGGACGGGCTGCAACAGGCGGACGAGGAAGCGTTACAGAATGTCGCCGATGTCGGGCCCGTAGTCGCCGGCCATGTGGCCGCGTTCTTTCACCAAGCCCACAACCGCGAAGTTCTCGACAAGTTGCGCAGTGCCGGTATCCAGTGGCCGGCTGTGGCCGTTCAGCGCGCGGCGACTGCTATCAGTGGCAAGACGTTCGTGCTCACCGGAACGCTCGCGGCGATGACGCGCGACGAAGCCAAATCGCGATTGCAAAGTCTGGGCGCCAAAGTATCTGGCAGCGTCTCTGCCAAGACCGATTTCGTGGTCGCTGGCGAAAACCCCGGATCCAAATTGGACAAAGCACAACAACTCGGTGTTACGATTCTTGACGAGCATGAATTCAGCCAGTTGATCGGAGTCTAAAATTGATCTCAGGGATGATCTTTCTCAATGACGGCCGCGGCCCAAGACTGCGGCCGCTCGCGCTGTTGGAATCGAGAGCCCTTGCCTATGTCTGATTCAGGTGAACGCGCCGAAGCTGCATTGCGTTCGCTGGCCGACGCGGTGCTGACCGTCGATTGCGAGGGCCGCGTCGATTACGTGAACCCGAGCGCGCAGCACCTGCTGGAAAAGACGGCGTCACAAGTGATCGGGCAACCAATTCACGTGGTTTTGCGCTTGGTGGACGAAGCTGACGGCCGACCGGTTGCCATCCCCGTACTGCGATGCGACGAGGTGACCAAGGCGCTGCGCCTACCGGGTGATTTGTGCCTGGTGAGCGCGAGCGGGCGACGCCACCCGGTAATCGGCGCGGTCGCGCCCATGCGCGATTCAGGGGGAACCGGGCTGGGTGTCGTGGTCACGCTCCAAGACGTGGCCAAAGCCCGGGAAATGTCGCATTTGCTTGCCTACCGAGCGGCCCACGACGATCTCACCGGCTTGCTCAACCGGCGCGAATTCGGGCTGCGCGTGCAGCAGGCAATCGATAGCGTGCACCAGCTTGGACGTCATCATGTGCTTTGTTACATGGATCTCGATCAATTTCGGGTAATCAACGATACCAGCGGCCACCTGGCGGGGGATGCGCTGCTCAAGCAACTGGCTGCGCTATTGGCGCCCCATGTCCGGGAAACCGACACCCTGGCGCGCCTGGGCGGAGACGAATTCGGCATACTGTTCTGGGACTGCGAACCTGACGATGCACTGTTGCGGGGCGAAGAACTGCGCGAGACGGTGCGCAAATTCCGGTTTTCATGGGCAGAGAAAACTTTCGAAATCGGAGTCAGCATCGGCATGGTGCCCTTGACCCGTGAACAACACAGCATGACCGAAGTGCTGAGCCTCGCAGACTCGGCTTGTTATGTGGCGAAGGAGGAGGGTGGCGGCCGGATTCACATGTATCAGGCCGATGACGTCGCCTTGATCCGCCGCCAAGGTGAAATGCAGTGGGTCCACCGGATCACGCAGGCATATTCGCAAAGCCGGTTCGTGCTTTACGCGCAGGAGGTCGTGCCGATTCGGGACGGAGAGCCTAGCGGACAGCGCTTCGAGGTGCTGTTGCGCATGCTCGATGATTCCGGAGAACTTGTGCTGCCGATGGAATACATCCGCGCGGCGGAACGCTACAACATCATGGCGGATCTGGACCGCTGGGTGGTTTCCAATGCGTTCGGGCTCATCGACGATTACATCGCCAGACGCCACCTGAATCCGGCGCTGCCCGAACGGCGTTTTGCAATCAATCTTTCGGGACAATCGTTGGGCGATGATCGAACATTGGAGTTCATGCAGGCGCAATTCGACAAGTTCCCGGAATTGGCACGCCATATCGTATTCGAGATCACCGAAACCGCCGCCGTTTCGAATCTCGCCCATGCCACCAGTTTCATTGCCTCGTTGCGCGACTTGGGATGCGGCTTCGCCCTTGACGATTTCGGAACGGGCCTCAGCTCGTTCGCACATTTGAAGAATCTTGAAGTGGACTATCTCAAGATCGACGGCAGTTTTGTCCGCGACATCAGCTTCGATCCAGTGGACTATGCCATGGTGGGGTCCATCAACCACATCGGCCACGTCATGAATATCGCCACCATCGCCGAATATGTGGAAAGCAAGGATATCTACGAGAAGCTGCGCGACCTGGGTGTGGACTATGGGCAGGGAAATTGGCTCAGCCAGCCGTTGAATCTGGCGGAACTGCTGCGCGACTGAACCCGGTTTCGCCTTCATCCAGAGGGCACGTGATCGCTGGCGCACGAACCGGGACTGCACGCGTTGCTATACGGCGGGCAGCGGACGGTCCTAAGGCCGTTTGATTTCGACCTTGGCCTGCGCCCGAAGTTCGTCCAGGTGCTCGTCGAGCCGCTCGGTGATCAATTCGCGCACAATGTCCGGTGCCGCCTGCTCGAGCGACGGAGCCGCTACACTACGTTTGTCTTCCAGCAAGATGACATGCCAACCATAGGTGGTGTGCACGGGCACCTTGGTGAATTCTCCGGTCTTCAGATTGGCAACGGCGGCGGCGAATTCCGGAAGCACTTCGCTCGGTCGAAACCAGTCCAGCGCGCCGCCTTGGTCGGCCGCCGGTCCTTTGGAGTGCGACTTGGCCAGTTCGGCAAACGAATTGCCGCTGCGCAGATCGCGGATCATCGCCTCGGCGGTCGCGCGGTCGTTGACCAATATCTGGCGGGTACGATATTCGGTGATTTTGCCGTCCGGGTAGCGTTTCCGATAGCGCTGCTGCACCGCTGCGTCGCCGATACCGGCGTTGCGAGCGCGTTGTTCCATCATTGCGCTGGCCAGCAGGTTGGCGCGCTGGAAATACAGCTCGGTGGCGACGTCGGGTTTGCGGTCGATCCCGACGCGCTCTGCTTCTTCCGCCAGCAGTTCGAGGTTGATGAGTTCGTCGGTGAGCTCCCGCGGCCTGGGCTGCTTGCCCAACGGGTGTTGCTGGCTCCTGGAGACCGAATAAAGTTCGAGCAGCGCGCCGGTCAACGGCCGACCGTTGACCGAGGCGATCACGTCGCCGGCATTGGCGGGCAGGGATTCGAGCCCGGGTACGCGGACTTGCGGGCCGTCGGAGTTTGCATCGTCGGGACGATCGCAGCCGCTGACTGCCACCGCGCAGGCCATGGCAGCGCACCAGACTGCGCGCTTCATCTGTTTGCAGCAGCCTCGTCCGGCGTACGGGCGTTGATGCTGAGCGCGTGGATGTCGGTCTCCATGAGGTCACCCATGGCTTCGTAAACCATCCGGTGGCGTTGGATCAGGCTCTTGCCGGAAAAAGCATCGGCGACCACATTGACCGCGAAATGCCCGCGACCGTCTTTGGCCCCGGCGTGGCCGACATGTTTGTGGCTCTCGTCGATGACCTCCAGAGACGTCGGTGCGACGGCTTGTTCCAGGCGCTGACGAATGGATGCGGTGCGTTGTTCGCTGGGGCTCATGGCAATACTTTCTTGAAAGGTTTGACGGTGACGGCGCGATACACGCCCGCTTTGACGTAGGGGTCCTGATCGGCCCAGGCGCGCGCATCTTCCAGTGAAGGAAACTCAGCGACCACCAGACTGCCGCTGAAGCCGGCAGGCCCAGGATCTTCGGAATCGATGCTGGGATGCGGCCCGGCCAGCAGCAGTCGTCCGGCGTCTTTGAGCGAATTGAGCCGCTCCAGGTGCGCGGGCCGCGCCTGCAGGCGTTGTTGCAAAGTTCCTTCGGCGTCCTCGGAGATGATGGCGTACATCACGACTCGGTTTCCTTCTCCGGCTCGATGTGACGTCCGAGATAAAACGCCTGGCCGACCACGAATATGAAGGTCAGGCCGAGCATGCCGTAGAACTTGAAATCAACCCAGACGTCGTCGCTGTAGTTGGCCATGACATACCAGTTCAGGAATCCCATGCTCAGGAAAAACAGCACCCAGCTCATGTTCAGGCGCGCCCACACCGACTTTTGTACGCTGACGGCAGCGCTCATCATGTGTTCGACCAGGTTCTTGCGGCCAATGAATTGACTGCCCAGGAAGACGACGCCGAACAACCAGTTGACGACGCTGACCTTCCACTTGATGAATTGCTCATCGTGCAGCGCCAAAGTCATGCCGCCGAAGACAATCACCAGCCCCAGCGTCACCAGATGCATGTTTTGGAAGCGGCGGAATTTGAGCCAATACAGGGCGACCTGTAATGCGCTCGCCGCCATGATCACGCCGGTGGCAAGAAACATGTTGCCGCCGCTCGCCTTGTAGGCGATGAAGAACAGCAGGACCGGGAAAAAATCGAACAGAAATTTCATAGTATTCGCGTACCGTTGTCAGTGCAGGGTGCGTGCTTTCGTAAACCGATGATAATACTGTTCGACTAACTCGCGCACCGGCGCGGGATAATCCGCCGCTTCCAATTGCTCCATGCCCTCGCTGAAGAAGTCCGGGGCTTCTTCCGGCAGATTGCGGACCAGCGTCTCAAATGCGGTGCGAATCAGTTCGGCATTGCGAGTACGCGTGGCAATGATTCCGGCATTCAGGTTGAGCAGTCGCCAGGGCGCAGTCGCCACCCGTTCCTGACGCTCCACCACGGCGTCATCGACGCAATGCAGGCAGTGCAACATGGCGGCGCACAAACGTTCCAACTCGCGGCCACTGCGACTGCGGTTGGCCTCGGCGGCAAAGGCGTCGACGATCGGTTCCAACTCGCGCAGCGCGCCGCCGTTGCTGCCCACCCAAAGCGCGAATGAGATCACATGCCGGTCCAGGCGCTGGCGGGTCTGCATCAGGCCCAGCTGGGTCACGATTTCGCTCAACTTCTGCAGCAGGTACAGGCCATATTCTCCCATATCGCTGATCACTTCGGGATCTTTGTCGCGCACGGACTCCAACTGTTGCAGCAGCATACAAAACTGGTGCATGTCCTGCCGCAGCTTTTCCTGACTCGGGAGTACGCTCTGGGCGGCGGGATTCTGGGCCCGGAAATCCACCACTTCGTCCACGATTTTGAGCAATGCCGGCGCCAGCGCCGAAGCTTTGGTTTGAAATCCACTCATTTAACAGATATTTCCGGTTGCATGGCGGCGTTTGCGAAGCCGACCGCGAGACTCCGCAATATAGCGTGTGGGGCGGCAAAAGGACAAACCACCGCCGGCTACAGTAGAATGCCCGGATGACTGTCCAACATGATCTGCATAGCCACTCCACCGCCTCCGACGGCACCCTGGCACCGGCGGCCCTGGTCCAGCGCGCCAGCAGCCAGGGGGTGCACGTATTGGCTTTGACCGACCACGATACCACCGCCGGTTTGGAGGAAGCGGCAGCTGCCGCGGCGCGCGCGGGGTTGCACCTGGTCCCTGGCGTCGAGATCTCGGTGACCTGGGAGCGGCGTACGGTGCACATCGTCGGCTTGCACGTCGATCCGGACGACCCCGCCTTGCAGGCCGGTTTGGCGGGCCTGCGCGAATTTCGCAACTGGCGCGCCGAAGAAATCGGGCGTCGTCTGGCAAAAGCCAACGTCCCCGATGCGCTCGCCGGCGCCAGTCGCCATGCCAAAGGCAGCATTATCGGTCGTACCCATTTCGCGCATTATCTGGTGGAGATCGGCCGCGCCGCTTCGGTGCGCGATGTGTTCAAGCGCTTTCTGGTCAACGACAAACCCGGCTACGTCCCGGGACAATGGGCCAGTCTGGAAGACGCCGTGGGCTGGATTCGCGGCGCCGGCGGCTTGGCCGTGATTGCCCATCCGGCGCGCTACCGCTTGACCGCCACCAAGCTGCGCAAGCTGAGCGGCGAATTTCTCGAATGCGGCGGTACCGCGATGGAAGTCGTCACCGGCAGTCACAGCGCCGACGAGTGTGCCACGATTGCCGCGCACGTCCGGCGCCACGATTTGTGGGCGTCCTGCGGCTCGGATTATCACGGGCCTGAGAACCCGTGGATCGAACTGGGCCGTCTGCCGGCGCTTCCAAGTGAGTGCCGGCCGGTCTGGGAGAGCCCGGCGTGGCCGCGGGCGAGCGCCCCGGCTCGTTCCATCGCCCGGTAACCGCCGCGCACATGAGCCAATATTTCGAGATTCATCCGGATAATCCGCAATTGCGCCTGGTGCGCCGCGCGGTCCAGATGCTTCGGCAAGGGGCTGTGATCGCCTATCCCACCGACTCCTGCTACGCCCTGGGGTGTGTCATCGGCGAAAAAGAGCCGGTGGAGCGCATCCGCCGCATTCGCCGGCTGGAGCATCGCCACAATTTCACGCTGGTCTGCCGCGATTTGTCGGAAATCGCGACGTACGCCAAGGTCGACAATAGCGCCTATCGGCTCTTGAAGACCCTCACGCCGGGTCCCTACACCTTCATTCTCGAGGCCACGCACGAAGTGCCGCGCCGTCTCTGGCACCCGAAACGCCGGACCATTGGCATTCGCGTGCCGGACCATCGCATTACCCAGGCGCTGCTGGAGGAACTCGGCGAGCCGTTGCTGAGTACCACGCTGCTGCTGCCCGATGACGACATCCCCATGACAGATCCGGAAATGATGCGCGAACGCCTGGAAAGCGAGGTGGACCTGGTGATCGACGGCGGCAACTGCGGCCTCGAGCCGACCAGCGTGGTCGATCTTGTGGACGGGGTGCCAAAGGTGGTGCGCAGTGGCCGCGGCGACGTCAGCCTGCTCGAGGACTAGCCATGAACACCGTGCTGATCGTGGTCGTGCTGCTGGCGATCGGAATCGTCACCTACCAGATTTCGGTGCTGCAAGCTGCGGTCCGCGCCGGGGAGTGCGATTGGTGGGTGCTGTTCGATCCGCGGCCGTCGGCGGCCCCGCGCCGCTTCCGCCACTTGAGTCTGATTCTCTGGCTGGTGACGCTGCTGGGGCTCGGCGCGCTGTTCGCACTCTGGTCGCAAGCCTGAAGCGCAATCGCGCTTCAGGTCCGGGTGCCGCTACGGGTATACTTCCGCGATGTATGAATTCAGTTTGATCCAGAAAATTGCCGTTTGGTCGTTGCCGGTCTTGTTTGCGATCACCGTCC
The DNA here is from genome assembly GCA_963773585.1 of uncultured Gammaproteobacteria bacterium. Lineage (GTDB taxonomy): Bacteria > Pseudomonadota > Gammaproteobacteria > JASBUN01 > JASBUN01 > CAVXJN01. Next base: position 26,476 of record CAVZBR010000003.1, on the reverse strand, counting down.
ACGAAGTATCCCACGGCTGGGTGGCCCGCTATCTGGGCGACCCCACGGCCATGATGCTGGGCCGACTCACCCTCAATCCAATCAAGCACATCGATCCCATCGGCACCATTGTCGTGCCCCTGGTGATGCTGTTGCTCAGTCCGTTCGTATTCGGATGGGCCAAGCCGGTACCGGTCACCTGGGAAAACCTGCGCCATCCAAAGCGGGACATGGCCCTGGTCGCCGCCGCCGGGCCCGTCGCCAATCTGATGATGGCGCTGATGTGGACACTGGTACTCAAGGTCGGGATGCTGTTCGCCAGCCAGATCGGCGCCCCGGCGATGTTTCTGGTAGGCGCCGGCGTCGCGGGCATCTTCATCAACGCCGTACTGATGGTGCTGAATCTGCTGCCGTTGCCCCCGCTCGACGGCGGCCGTGTGCTGGCAGGGATCCTGCCGGGCCGGGCCGGCTGGTATCTTGGCCGGATCGAGCCCTACGGCTTTCTCATTCTGCTGGTGTTATTGGCCACCCGAATCCTGGGTGTATTGATCTGGCCGCCGATCGAATACATGTTGTTGACGCTGACCCATTCGGCGGGCATGGGAGAACAGTCCTTGACGATCGTGCTACACGCACTTGGTTTGTTGCAGTAATGCGGGGGAAATTTTGAGTTCGATTTTGCCACAACAACGCGTCTTGTCGGGCATGCGGCCGACCGGCGCATTGCATCTCGGCCATTACCACGGGGTGTTGAAAAACTGGATCAAACTGCAGCACGAATTCGACTGCTTTTTCTTCGTCGCTGACTGGCATGCGCTGACCACTCACTACGAAGATACCGGCGACATTTCCGAAAGCGTATGGGAAATGGTGATCGACTGGTTGGCGGCCGGCGTGAATCCGGGCTCGGCGCGGTTGTTCATTCAGTCCCGGGTACCGGAACACGCAGAGCTGCATCTGTTGTTGTCGATGATGACGCCCCTGGGCTGGCTGGAGCGGGTGCCGAGCTACAAGGACCAGCAGGAAAAACTGAAGGAGCGCGATCTCGCCACGTACGGATTTTTGGGTTACCCCTTGCTGCAGAGCGCGGACATCCTGGTCTACAAGGCAGGTCTAGTGCCGGTGGGCGAGGATCAGGTTGCGCATATCGAAATCACCCGCGAAGTTGCCCGTCGGTTCAACCATTTGTATGGGCGCGAGGCGGGTTTTGAAGATAAAGCCGAGTTGGCGCTGAAAAAAATGGGCAAGAAAAACGCCAAGCTTTACCGCGACGCCCGCAAGCGCTACCAGGAACAGGGCGACCACGAAGCCTTGAATGTCGGCCGCGCGTTGCTGGAAGGACAGCAGAACCTGACCAAGGGCGACCGAGAGCGCCTGTATGGATATCTCGAAGGCGGCGGGCGCATCATTCTGCCGGAGCCCGAGGCTTTGCTCACGCCGGCGTCGAAGATGCCTGGGCTGGATGGGCAAAAAATGTCCAAGTCCTATGGCAATACCATCGGATTGCGGGAAGAGCCGCAAAACGTCGAGAAAAAATTGCGTACCATGCCGACTGATCCCGCACGCGTGCGGCGTACCGATCCCGGGACTCCGGAAAAGTGCCCGGTGTGGGGCCTGCACCAAGTATACTCCGGCGACGAGATCAAGCGCTGGGTACGCACCGGCTGTACCACCGCCGGCATCGGTTGCCTGGAGTGCAAACAGCCGATCATCGAAGCGGTGAGCAAGGAACTTGCGCCAATCCAGGAGCGAGCGATGGAGTTGGCGAAGGATCGCAAGCTGGTCCGGGGTATCATTTCGGAAGGCTGCGAGGCGGCGCGCGATGTGGCGCGCGATACCCTCGAGGAAGTGCGTGCCGCGATGGGACTGTCCTATCGCTAGCGGCCCCAACGTCGAGAGACGTACATGAAGAGTAAGGTCGACATGCAGCAAGATCCGCAAACGCTGGAAGACGACGTCACGGAAACGGTAGTCGAAACTGCACCGGGCACGTCCCAGCACAGCCAGCCCCAGCAATCGGAATTGCCGTTGGCATTCGTCAATGGCGAACCTTTTACGGCGCTGCCCCAGGATCTCTATATCCCGCCCGATGCCCTGGAAGTGTTTCTCGAGGCATTCGAGGGCCCCCTGGATCTGCTGCTGTATCTGATCCGGCGCCAGAACCTCGATATCCTCGATATTCCGATCGCCGAAATCACCCGCCAATACATGGAATACATCGATCTGATGCAGGACATGCGGCTCGAACTGGCGGCGGAATATCTGGTGATGGCGGCGATGTTGGCAGAGATCAAATCGCGCATGTTGCTGCCGCGGCCGGTGGAGGCGGAAGGTGAGGAAGACGATCCGCGCGCCGAACTGGTGCGACGGTTGCAGGAATACGAACGCTACAAACAGGCGGCGGAGAATATCGATCAGTTGCCGCGTCTGGAACGCGATGTGTTCCCGGTCAGCGCCGAAGTGGTCGAACGCCACGTGCTCGACATCGAGCCGGATGTTTCGTTGAAAGAGCTTCTGCTGGCGTTCAAGGATGTGCTGCAACGGGCGGAGATGTTTTCCCACCACCATGTGCAGATGGAAGCGCTATCCGTGCGTGAGCGCATGTCGGCGGTGCTGTCGGCAGTGCGCGCCGATACTTTCACCGATTTCACCCGCCTGTTCGATGTCAGCGAGGGACGCATGGGAGTGGTCGTCACATTGCTTGCCATTCTCGAGTTGATCAAGGAAGCACTGCTGGAACTCGTGCAAGCCGAACCCTATGGACCCATCCATGTCAAAGCGGCGTCCTCGGCGGCGCCGGCCGTCGGATAACAGCTAGAAACCAATGAACGAACAACAGTTGAAAATGATCCTCGAAGGCGCGCTGCTTGCCGCGGGCCGTCCGTTGACGATTGACGACCTGCTCGGCTTGTTCGACGACAGCGAACGTCCGGAACGCGACGCCGTGCGCAATGCGTTGCACGGATTGGCCCAGGACTACACCGAACGCAGCTTCGAGTTGCGCGAGGTTGCCAGTGGCTTCCGGGTACAGGTCAAACGCGAGCTTTCCTCCTGGATTTCGCGCCTTTGGATGGAGCGCCCGTCGCGCTACTCCCGCGCATTGTTGGAGACCATGGCATTGGTCGCTTATCGCCAACCCATCACCCGCGGCGAGATTGAAGATATCCGTGGCGTGAGCGTTTCCAGTTCCATCATGAAGACCCTGCAGGAGCGGGAGTGGATACGAGTCGTTGGCCATCGTGATGTGCCGGGCAAACCGGCCATGTATGGCACCACGAAGCAGTTTCTGGATTACTTCGACCTCAAATCCCTGGATGAGCTGCCGACCTTGGCGGAATTGCGCGACATCGACAGTATCAATGCCGAGCTGGACTTGCGTGCGCCGGGAGAGTCGAACCCGGAGCCGGAACATCCGGCGTCGGCCGCTTTCGAACCGGAGTCCGAGGATCAATCCGGATCGCCGTCCGAGCCGGAGACGGAGACGGAGACGGAACCGGAAGGACAGCCACAGGCGTCCGCGGACCACGACCGTCACATTGCGGATCAGAATCGGACAGAAGCACCCGCTGCCGAAGTGCAAACGGAGCAGCCGGTCGAGCAGGGAGCCGTGCCCGCGGCATCCGCCGCCGACGGCGATGAACCCGAGCCCGACCGCAATGACGGCGCGGCACATGTCGAGCACGATGAAGATTCCGGCGACCACGAAGATCGCACGCCCCAGGCCGTCGTCGACCATCAAGACGTCGCAGATCCGGCACAAGCCAACGTCGACGACGATACCGATCAGGCCGAATCCGCCGACGACGCCGATTCCGCGTCGCAGCGTCGGCGCGAAAACGGCTGAGTGCCAGTAGTGGCGGAGCGCATCCAAAAGGTCCTGGCCGCCGGGGGCTTCGGCTCACGGCGGGAGATCGAGGAGTGGATCCGCCAGGGCCGCATCCGCGTCAACGGTGCGGCGGCACAGTTGGGTGATCGCATCGCCGACACCGACCGGGTACAACTTGACGGGCATCTCATCAAGCCCTTCGAGCGCACGCCTTCGCGCCGGCGCGTGTTGCTGTATCACAAACCGGAAGGTGAAGTGACCACCCGCTCGGACCCGGAAGGGCGACCCACCATCTTCGAGCGCTTACCGAGCCTGCGCAACGGCCGCTGGATACCCGTGGGCAGACTCGATATCAATACTTCGGGCTTGATCCTGCTGACCACCGATGGTGAATTGGCGCATCGGCTGATGCACCCGTCGAGTGAAATCGAGCGGGAATACGCCGTGCGTGTGCTTGGCACCGTGGATGCGGACACCGCCGCGCGTTTGACGGAGGGGGTCGAACTGGAAGACGGCCCGGCTCACTTTGACCGTTTGCTTGAGGCCGGCGGCGAAGGCGCCAACCATTGGTACCACGTGGTGTTGCGGGAAGGGCGCAACCGCGAGGTGCGCCGCCTCTGGGAATCCCAGGGGCTCATGGTGAGTCGCCTGGCGCGGATTCGCTATGGACCGATTTCACTGCCGCGCAGCGTGCGAGCCGGCCATTGGGCCGACGCCGATGAAGAACAGATCAAAGCATTGTTGGAGTTGACCGGGATCCGCGACGCAGAACCTCCGCGGACGGCGCGCCGTCCTGCTGCCCGCAATCGTCCGGGGCAACGCCGCAAGAGCACTCGCGCGCGCCGCTGAATTCATTCAGCAGGAAAATACGACTCGGTTGCGCCCTGCTTGCTTCGCCTGCAGCAACGCCTGATCAGCGCGTTCGAATAGTGCTTGGGCGGTATCTTCGGCGTGCAGGCAGGCAACGCCAAGACTGGCGCTGATGCGGATTGTGGCGTTGCCATAGCGGCAATGCAATTTTTCGATCGACGCGCGAATGCGCTCCGCCAAACGTTTTGCACCTTGGACGCTGGTGCTGTTCAACAAGATCACGAACTCTTCGCCGCCGTAACGGAACAACATGTCGGTGCTGCGTACGCAAGCTGCTGCATGTCCCGCCACGTCTCGCAATACACAATCGCCGACCAGGTGGCCGTAACGGTCGTTGACCTGTTTGAAATGGTCGATGTCGAGCACCAGCATTCCAAGCGCGGTGCCGTGGCGCCGCGCCAGCTCCACTTCACGTTTCAAGCTGGCATCGAATGCGGCGCGATTGTTCACTCCGGTCAACGGATCGCGCAACGCGGTCTGCAGCGCCTGTCGGTACAACAACGCATTACGCAGCGGGTAGAGCAGGCTGCTGAGCATATATTCCAGCAACTGCAATTCTTCATCCAGAAAGCGGCGGCGGCGGCTGAATTCCAGTTCTCCGAGAATGTATCCGGCGATCAAGAGGCGGTACTGGCACTTGTGGCGGCCGTTTTTGCCGGAGCTCAGCTCCAGATCCAACTCGGCATTGCGGTAGACCAGGCCGTCGTGCGGCACATCCTTGCCGCTTTCTTCGTGGAATAGTTCAATGAGCGTTTCCACGTCCAGCGTGGTCTGAAGTTTATGGGCCAGATGAAGCGCGCGTCGTGCTTCCCAGGAAACCGCAGGGCGGCTGGGTGGGGCAACGGCGTGCTTCGTAGCCGCCGACTTGGCAAGTTCTATCAGACCGTTGGTTGCTGCCATGACGAAATCCGCTTGTCGATTGGACTGGCTACGGAGAAGCGAAAACCATGCCAAGAGCGCGCCTCTCCAACAACGGCCATATAAACAGTCGGTTAAGAACGGAGTAGTAGAAACTGGGTCTAGCGATGTCAATGAATTGACTACACGCGACCCACAAACGGCAAGGTTTTGCAGGGGTCTGTAGACCTAAGCGCGTCAAATTCACGATAGACTCGCAAACGACGTGCGAGAGGAGGCACTGAAAAATGGGTATCTTGGAAAAGTATCTGTTGATAGCGGCTTGTTTGGCGCTGGCGCCGATAGCCCAGGGCGCAACCCAAGCCGAGGCGTTGGGCGAAGGCATGGTGAATCCCGGCTACGAGGAAAAGCCGGATTGGTTCAAGTTGTCGTTTCTGGATCTTCGAGAGGACGTACGCGAAGCGTCCGCTGCCGACAAGCGGGTACTGCTCTATTTCTATCAGGATGGCTGCCCCTACTGCGCCAAGCTGCTACGTGACAATTTCGGCCAGCGTGAAATTGCAGAGAAGACCCGCAGCCATTTCGACGTCATTGCGATCAACATGTGGGGCGGTCGGGAAGTCACCAACATGCAGGGCAAGACCATCACTGAGAAGGAGTTTGCCGCGGAACGGCGGGTCATGTTCACGCCGACGTTGCTGTTCTTGAATGAACAGGGAGACGTGGCGCTGCGAGTCAACGGTTATTATTTTCCAGCGAAATTCGACGCAGCGCTCGACTATGCAGCAACCAAAAAGGAAACCGAACTGAGCTTTGCCGATTATTACGCCAAGCTCAATCGCGAACCGGCCGACGCCGAATTGCATCATGACCCTCGTTTCCTTCAGCCGCCTTACGATCTGACGGCGCGTGGGCGAGGTTCGGAAAAACCGCTGCTGGTGATGTTCGAGCAGAAACGCTGCCGTGCGTGCGACGAGCTACACCAGGATATTCTGCAGCGACCCCGCAGCAACGAGCAGTTGAAGAAGTTGGATGTGGTCCTGCTGGATCAATGGGGCGACACTCCTTTGGTTGCTCCGGACGGCACCCGCACTACGGCGCGTCAATGGGCAAAAACCCTGAACGTGAAATATGCGCCTTCTCTGGTGTTATTTGATGCCGCCGGCCGGGAGGTGTTTCGCACCGAAGCCTACCTCAAAGCCTTCCACATCCAGGGTGCAATGGCCTACGTGAGTTCCGGCGCCTATAAGACCCAGCCGAACTTTCAGCGTTTCCTGCAGGGCCGCCGTGCCGAGATCGAAAAACAAGGTGAGCAGGTCGATCTATGGAAGTGACGGTGAACGCCGGTGTATGCGCTCACTCCTGCGCCAGCGCCCCTTGGGCTTCGAACTGTTGGCCGGTGACGCCTTTGCTGTCTCCGCCCATGAGGTACAGAAACAGTCCCATGATCTCTTCCGGCGAGGTCAGATCCGTCGGGTCTTCCGCCGGATAAGCCGCCCGGCGCATGCGTGTGAGCGTGGGGCCAGGGTCGATGCTGTTAAAGCGGATCGACGTATGCCGCTCGGTTTCTTCGGCCCACGTCTGCATCAGTCCTTCGAGGCCGAATTTCGATATACCGTACGCGCCCCAATAGGCATGGCCGCGTCGACCAACGCGATCGGATACAAACACGACCGAGGCGTCGGGCGCACGACTCAAAAGCTCGAGACAAGCGCGGGTGATGAGGAAGGGCGCGGTCAGGTTCACCTGTAAAACCCGGTACCACATCTCTGGAACGTATTGCTGCATCGGCGTCAGTTCGCCCAATTGGGCGGCGTTGTGCAAAATACCGTCGAGCCGGCCGAACTCCTGTTCCAGGCGCAACGCCAGTTCCTCGTAATCCTTGACCGCGGCGCCCTCAAGATTCATCGGGTAGATCGCCGCCTGCGGCAACCGCTGTTGTTCGATCTGGTCGTATACGGCCTCCAGTTTTGCGATCGTACGCCCCAGAAGCACGACCGTGGCGCCGTAGCGGGCAAAACTCAGGGCGGCGGCGCGGCCGATGCCATCGCCTGCGCCGGTGACCAGGATGACCCGGTCCCGCAATAGTTCCGCTGGCGCTTGATAATCGGTGATTGTCGTCATGTTTGGTGTCCGTTGCTGTGCGGGGCCCGCGAATCGAGTATTGCATGTGCGCATTCTAACCCGCTGCGGATGGCGCCTTCGAGGGTGGCAGGCAGACCGGTGGCCGTGAAGTCGCCCGCGAGCCAACAGGATTCAATACCGCTGTGGACACCGGGACGGACATGATCGATTCCGGGCCGGCACAGAAACGTCGCGCGCTTCTCGCGGATCGTAAGCATGCGCTGCGGTGCCGCCCACCCGGGAAACAGACTGGCCAGCTGCGCCGCGACCTGATTTTGCAAATCATCGTTGCCGAGTGCCATGTGCGGACCATGGCTGCTGACCACGACGGCCATCAAGCCCGGTTGTCCGCACACCCGCCGATCAAACACCCATTGGCCAATGCCGTCCTGCAGCCCCAGCATTTCCGTTTCCAAGCGCGTGTCTTCGGGGTATTGCAAATACACGGTGCAAATGGGCGCATGCTCGAAACTGCGCAATGCCCGCACTACGCCGGCGGCTTCGGCGTGCGGTTGCAGCAGCCGCAGCGCCGCCGTGGGCGACACGGCGAGCACCACCCGGTCGACTGCCACATTCTGGTCGGAGACTTGGAGACTATGGATGCGGCCTTCGCGAACGTGCAGGCGTTGCACCGGCTGCGCCAGGCGCACTTGACCGCCGCGGGATTCGATTAGATCGAGCGCCGGCTCCGGGATGGCGGTGCCGAGATCGGTGCGGGGAATCAACAAATCCGAGGCACCGGCGCGGTTGGCGAAAACTTCCGCCAGGACTCGCAGAAACACCTGGGCCGAAGCTTCTCCCGGTGCGGTGTTCAAGGCGCCGATGCACAGCGGTGTCCATAGCAGATCCACAGCGCGGCGCGATTGCCGCGTGCGTTCGAACAGGGTCTGCACATCGATATCCGGCTCCGGAAGACGCGCCGGGTTGTTGGCGATCGCCAACAGCCGGGCCACACCCAAGCGACCGGACCAGCGCAGGCCGCGCGCGGTGAGCAAGGTGCGCAAACGGGCCAGCAGACTGCCGTCATGTAATTGCAGGTCCAGCGCCAATCCCTTGCGCGAACGTACCCGTAAATGCAATCGCTGGCGTAAGAAGATCGGCGCCTCTTCGACGCCGAGCCGTTCCATCAGTGCGAGCATGCCGCGGTAGGCGCCCAGCATCAGATGCTGGCCGTTGTCGACCCGCAGATCGCCGAAGCGCACACAGCGTGCACGGCCGCCCAGTTGGCGAGAGGATTCCAGCAGCGTGACCGGCACGCCCCGCTGGACCAATTCGACCGCTGCGGTCAGACCCGCCCAACCGCCGCCGACCACCACGGTACCAAGTTTTGCGGGCAGCGATTTCACGTGCCTGTCTGCTGCCGCTTGCGCATGCGTCGTGCATGACGCCGCTCACTGCGCACCGTTCTCCACGCCAGCCACAATTTACGCATAGGAGTGAGTTCTATGCGGTGTTCGAGCAAAGCAAATTCGTCGCGACGGATTTCGTCAAGCAGGGTGCGATAGATGTTCGCCATTATCAGGCTCGATCGTTGGCGAAAGCGATCGGCTTCCGGCAGCAGTGCGAACGCTTGATCGTACGCGTCGCGGGCGCGTTCCCATTGCGCGGCCAGCAGGGCGCGAAGGCGCTCGTTGGTTTGCGGCTGCAACAAATCGGTCGCAGTAACCTCGAAGCGTTCCATTTCGTCCATGGGAATATAGATGCGTCCTCGAACTGCATCTTCGCGCACATCCCGCAGAATGTTGGTGAGTTGAAATGCAATTCCCAACGCGTGACCGAAGCGGAGCGTCTGTCGATCGTCGTAGCCGAAGATCTCTGCGGACAGCGACCCAACCACGCCCGCAACCCGGTGGCAGTACAGGTTGAGATCTTTGAACGACCGGTAGCGGTCATGATCCAGATCCATTTCCATGCCGTCTATGATTTCGTGCAAGTACTCGCAGGGTAGTTCAAAGTTGGCGGAAACCTGCTGCAATGCACGCGTCACTGGATGCTGGGGAGCGCCGCCGGACAGCAGGTTTACTTCCTGGCGCCACCACGACAATTTCTGGCGCGCAACCGCCGGTTCGCTGCATTCGTCGACGGTATCGTCGACCTCGCGACAAAACGCATATAGCGCGGTGATGGCCTGGCGTTGGCGCTGCGGAAGAAACAAAAAACTGTAGTAAAAGCTCGACCCGCTTGCGGCGGCCCGCTGTTGGCAATAATCGTGCGGATTCTGGGGGGCTGGGGAGTTCATGCGGTACTCGCGGGAAGACGACTAAGGCCGTACGGCCGACCAGGCTATCGCGATCCAATCGCCGGCGTGCATGCGCGGTCGCTGAAACGGATCGCGGCGGCGCTGAAGCTTTTTCAACATTCTCCGACCGCCCGCGATCACGGCGCGCATTTCGCGGCCGAAACGTCCGGGAAGAGCGCGAGCCAAGGGTGAACCGGTCTGCAGCAACGCGGCGGCACGCTGCAGCTCAAAGTGGAACAATTCGTGTACGCGCCGATCGTTGCGGCGCTTGAGGAAATCCGTTTCGTCGACGCCGAAACGGGCCATGTCGTCCTCTGGGACGTAGATGCGGCCCCGCAAACGGTAGTCGTCATCCACGTCCTGCAGAAAGTTGATCAACTGCAAGCTGGTGCATATCGAATCGCTGTATGCAATGTTTCGTGCAGTTGCCTCACCGTACAAATGCAGCAGCAGCCGGCCGACCGGATTGGCTGAAAAGGTGCAGTAGGCGCGCAGCGCTTCGAAGTCGGGATATCTCGAGACGGTTACATCCTGTGTGAATGCAGCCAGCAAGTCATACAGACATTTCCAAGGTAGTCGGAACTCGTCCATTGCATGTGCCAGCGCGGCAATGTTGGCGTCGCGAACGGCGCCCCCGGAGCGGGCGAGGTCCAGCTGTTTGCGCATGTCTTCCAAGGCTTGCAGGCGCTGCGCTGAAGGCATGTCGCCTTCGTCGGCAAGGTCGTCGGCGCGTCGTGCGAAAGCGTAGATCAGCGCCACCGGGGCGCGATACGCGCGCGGCATGAGCAACGAGGCGACTGGGAAGTTTTCGTAGTGGCGCCGGGCCAACCGTCGCGCCTGACGCTCGGCACGGTCCTGGGTAACGCTGTTCATTCCGTTTCCAGCTTGCGGATGGTTTTGTCCAGCGGCTCGAGATCCTCCAGGGATTTCCGGGCCCGAATACCCAACTCGTCCATCTTCCGGGCACTCGGCAGCACCTGGCGTTCCAGCGAACCGACGGCTTTGTTGTAGTGTTCCACACTGCTGCCGAGGCTGCGTCCGACCCGCCCAAGATGTTCAGTGAACGTGGCGAGGCGTTGGTACAGATCTTCGCCGAGTTGGCGAATATGATCGGCGTTTTCCGCCAAAGCCTGTTGCCGCCAGCCGAAGGCTACCGCGCGCAACAGCGCGACGAAGCTGGTGGGCGTTGCCAAAATAATCTTTTGCCGCAGCGCTTCCTCCAGCAGTCCCCGGTCACGCTCCAGTGCCGCCGACAGGAATTGTTCCCCCGGAATGAACAGCACCACGAAATCCGGCGCTTTGTGGAACTGACTCCAGTAAGCTTTTTTGGACAGTTCGGATACGCGCTCGCGCAGTTTTCGCGCATGACGATCCAGCTCGCGGTTGCGGGTGACGTCGTCTGCGGCTTCCACGGCGCTCAAATAGGCATCCAGTGGTGTTTTGACGTCGACTACGATTTCGCGGCCGTCGGGCATGCGCACGATCATATCCGGGCGCAGTGCGCCGCCTTCCGCCGCAACGTGCTCCTGCTCGTAGAAGTCGCAATGTTCGACCATGCCGGCGAGCTCGACCACGCGCTTCAGCGTCAACTCGCCCCATTGTCCACGGACTTCCGGCCGACGCAGCGCTTGCACCAGGTTGCGGGTTTCACCCTGGAGGTTTTCCTGGGCCCGCGCCATGGTTTCGAGGTGGCGGTGCAGTTCGCCGTAGGACTGTTTGCGCTCCTTTTCGATTTCACGAATCTGACGTTCGGTTTTTTCGAGCGCTTCTCGGATCGGCTTGACCAGTTGCTCGATGGATTTTTCCTTCTGGCTCAGTTCGCCTTTGGCTTGAATATGAAACTGCTTCAGGTTTTCCTGGGCGAGCTTTAGGAATTCTTCGGTATTGTGTTTCAGCGCCTGGTTGGACAGGTTGGCGAAGCTGGCGGAAAGTTGTTCGCGGGCCTGCTCCATGGCCGCCAGGCGCTCAGCCGTGGCCCGTTGTTCCGCTTCCAGTTGTGCATTCAGGCTGGAGCGCTCTTCGCGCAGGGATGAGATCTGTCTCTGGGCGCGCAGATGGGCCAGCAAATAACCGACCGCGCCGGCTAGTAGTGCGCCGACGCCGAGTACAAACAGCATGGTGGTTGTGACTATAGGTTCGATGGCGGTTCTCTGCGCGGGGTTGTCGATCCGATATCCTACCATGGCTCAAAGGTCGAAGGCGCTCGTGCTGCGCGGGTGTCAGTCTGCTGGGCGGTTCGCGTTCGAAGCGACTCCCCGCGGCGCGGTCCACCGTTTGACGCACACAGCGCGCCGTAGGATCTGACTCGTTCTCCAGCGGGATCGGATTTACTGAGTAGCGGGGGGGATGGATCCCGCCTGAGCTACGCGCATCGGGCGCGCGATCTACACGCCAGGCTTCATCCCGAGCATCGCGCGCAGGCGCGATATCGGATTTCACGTGCCCCGGTCGGCGTAGCGGTCCAGCCACTGCAACAGGTCGGCAGGCTCATGCAGCAAAGCGTCGGCCTGCCATTGCTCGGGGTGTTCGTTTGCGCCGATATAGCCGAACAGCGCTACCAGTGTTTTCATGCCGGCGTTGCGTCCGGCCTCGATGTCCCGTTGCGCATCGCCGACGTAAACGCAGCTCCGGGCTTCGCAGGCGGCAAGTTTGCACGCGTGCAGCATCGGCTCCGGGTCCGGCTTGCGCTTACTGGTGGTGTCGCCGCTGACCACACATGCCGCGCGCTGCGCCAGACCCAGGCGCGCCAGCAACGGCTCGGTCAGCCACCCCGGCTTGTTGGTCACCACGCCCCAGCGCATGCCGCGCGCTTCCATGGTTTCAAGCACCGATTGCATACCGTCAAACAAACGCGTTTCGACCGCCAGATGGGTGTGGTAGATGTCGAGCAGGCGCCGGCGCAATATTTCGAACCGCGCGTCGCCGGGCGTGATTCCGAAGCCGGTCTGCAACAAACCGACGCTGCCGTGGGACACGGCGGGGCGGATGGTTTCGAACGGCAGCGCCTCCAAGCCCTGTTCGCGACGCACCTCATTCAATGCGAACGCAAGGTCTGGGGCCGTGTCGAGCAATGTGCCATCAAGGTCGAACAGAACGGTGGTCAGGCTCATGGCCGTGTGCGGGCTGAGTTTCAGTCGCGCGCGGGAGCGGCGTAATAGGCGAGATAGTTGACGTCGATGTCGTCACCGAGGCGGTAGCTGCGGCTGAGCGGGTTGTAGGTCATACCCGTTACCTGCCGTAGATCGAGCTGCGCTGCCCGTGCCCACCCGTCCAGTTCCGAGGGACGAATGAATTTGGCGTAGTCATGCGTGCCCTTGGGCAACATTCGCAACAAGTACTCGGCCCCGACGATCGCAAACAAATAGGATTTCGGGTTGCGGTTGATGGTGGAAAAAAATACGTGTCCGCCGGGCTTGACCAAGCGTGCGCAGGCGGCGATGACCGAAGCCGGCGAGGGCACGTGCTCAAGCATTTCCATACAGGTAACCACATCGAAGGCGTGGGCCATTTGCTCGGCCAGCGCTTCGGCGGTAATGCATCGATAATCGACATCGACGCCCGATTCCAGTTGGTGCAGTCTGGCCACCGCCAGCGGCGCTTCACCCATATCGATACCGGTGACGTCCGCGCCCCGCTGGGCCATGCTTTCGGCCAGAATGCCGCCGCCGCAGCCGACGTCCAACACTTTCTTGCCGGCGAGACCGGTGCGGCTGTCGATGTACTCGAGCCGCAGCGGATTAATATCGTGCAGCGGCTTGAATTCGCTTTGGGGGTCCCACCAGCGTGCAGCCAAGCGTTCGAACTTGCTGACTTCGTGCTGATCGACGTTTTGGGTGGAATGTACGGACATAGCACTAAGGATAACGGGAATCCGAAGGGCTGGATAGGTCCGCCTCCCGAAGGAGGCGGACCCGCTGCTCAGGGATTGACGTTGCGATCGCGAATTTCGCCCAGCGCGCGGTTCATCTGGAAGAACACGATGATCAGCTCGCAATAGACCCGCCAACCGATGCTGCCGAATACCAGAATCATCAGTCCTGCCCAGAAGCCGCCCTGCGGGTTGAACATGGCGGCGATGGCGCTGATGACGACGGTGATGAGTCCGAGCCAGAACAGAACCTGGATAATGGCGGGTGTGATCATCTTGCGGAAAGTCAGATATTCATTCATATAACGTGCTCCCGGTGGCGGTGGAGGTAGCCGCGGGCCGCGGCAAAATACACACCGGAAGTATGGCAAAACGCCGTTGCGTTGCCTATGGCCCGAGGCCAGTCCGCCGGCCGCCGTCAGGCTTCGGCGATGCGCTCGCGCCAGTACCGGGCTTTGTTCAGTACCGCACCTTCGTCCAGATTGGTGAGACGCCGGTTGTTGAGCAAGTGGCGGCCGTTCACCCAGACGTCGGTCACCTTGTCACGCCCCGTGGCGTACACGAGCTGGGACAACGGATGGTACACGGGCTGGGTCTCGATGCCGTCCAGGTTTACGGCTATGACGTCGGCCGCTTTCCCCGGCTCCAAACTGCCGGCCAGCTCTTCCATGCCCAGCGCCCGGGCGCCGTTGAGGGTCGCCATGCGCAGCGCCTGATGCGCAGGCAACGCGGCGGCGTCGTCGGCTACCGCTTTTGCCAGCAGCGCCCCGGTGCGCAATTCGCTGAACATGTTCAGGTCGTTATTGCTGGCTGCGCCGTCGGTGCCGATGGCGACTCCGACACCGGCCTGATGCAGCCGGTGCACCTGACAGAAGCCGCTCGCCAGTTTCAGATTCGATTCGGGGCAATGCACCACATGGACACCGCGTTCGGCGATCAGCGCGATCTCCGCGTCGTCCAATTGCGTCATGTGTACGGCGACCAGGTAGGGTGATAACAAGCCCAGGCGCTCCAATCGCGCGATCGGCCGTTCGCCCGTGGCTTCGACAGACTGGCGGATTTCGTCCGCGGTCTCGTGCACATGCATGTGCACCGGGATCTCCAGTTCATTGACGTAGGTTTGAATCTGCAGAAGCGGTGCGTCCGACACGGTGTATGGCGCGTGCGGCGCGAAAGCTGTACGAATCAGCGCATCGCCGCGATAGGCGTCGTGCAACGCGATCCCTTTGCGCAGGTATTCGTCCGCATCGCCGGCCCAGGCACTTGGAAAGTCGAGCACGATCAAGCCGACGCTGGCGCGCATGCCGGCGTCGGCGCAGGTCCTCGCCGTGACGTCCGGGAAAAAGTACATGTCGTTGAAGCAGGTGGTGCCGCCGCGCAGCATTTCCGCGACTGCCAGCTGGGTGCCGTCGTGAACGAATTCTTCACCCACCCAGCGCTGTTCGGCAGGCCAAATGTGGTGGTGCAGCCATTCCATCAACGGCAAATCATCGGCCAGTCCCCGCAACAGGGTCATCGCCGCATGGGTGTGGGTGTTGATGAGCCCCGGAATCAGCGCGTGGCCATCGAGTCGGTGGACCACGTCGGCTGCGTAGCGCTGCTCTGCCTCGGCACTGGGCAAGACAGCCTGGATGCGACCGTCATGGATCGCCAGGGCGTGATGTTCATGCACGACCTGGTCGGGTTCTACTGGGATCACCCACCGGGCATGGATCAGTGTATCGACGGTCTGCATAGTGATAGCGGTTTGAAAAAGTGTCCGGAATTATAGGGAAAAGCGCCGCCGTGTACACCGCACCACCGGCGACAGCCGCCGCCGCGGTGCAGTACAATGCCGCCATGCCGCCAAGCCAATCCAACCCAGAGCCAGCCGCCGGCGCCGTGTGGGCCATTCAATGGCACGGCGACTTTCTGCGCCTGCTCGACCAACGCCGCTTGCCGGCGGAAACGGTTTACCTGGATCTTCGCAACGCCCATGAGACTGCCGGGGCCATCCGCGACATGGTGGTGCGCGGCGCGCCGGCCATCGGGATCACGGCCGCGTACGGTATCGCATTGGCGGCACGCCAGCACCGGGGGCTGAGCGGTGAGGCTTGGCGCGCAGCCATGGCGGCGGATCTGGCAGCCCTGGCCCATTCGCGACCGACGGCCGTGAATCTGTTTTGGGCCCTGGCCCGCATGCAGGCGCGAATCGATACACTGGACGGAGCCGATCCCGTGGCGGCGCTGACTGCCGAGGCGCAAGCGATTCACGCCGAAGACATCGAAGCCAACCGGCGCATGGGCGAACTCGGCGCCGCGCTGATTGATACGCGCTGCGGCGTGTTGACCCACTGCAACACCGGTTCGCTCGCCACGGGCGGTTACGGGACTGCATTGGGCGTTATCCGCTGTGCCTTCGGGCAAGGCAAAGTGGAACGGGTATTCGCCGACGAAACCCGGCCCTGGCTGCAGGGCGCGCGGCTCACTGCCTGGGAACTGGTCCAAGAGCACATCCCGGTGAGCCTGCTGGTGGATGGCGCCGCAGCGTCGCTGATGCGCAGCGGTCAGGTCGCCTGGGTGGTGGTGGGGGCCGACCGAATCGCCGCCAACGGCGACGTTGCCAACAAAATCGGAACCTACGGTGCCGCGGTCGCAGCCCGGCATCACGGCCTCAAGTTCATGGTGGTGGCGCCCAGTTCCACCATTGATATGGAACTGGCCTCCGGCGACGACATCCCTATCGAGACCCGCGCCGCCGCGGAAGTCCTGGTTTGCGGCGGTGTATCGATCGCGGCAACCGGCGCCGAAGCTTGGAATCCGGTATTCGACGTGACACCGGCGCAACTGATTGACGCCATCGTCACCGAGCGGGGGGTGGTGGAAAAGCCCGATGCGGCGAAAATGGCGGCGTTGATGGCCGGCCGGGCCTGATTGCACCCGAAGCGGCTTTTGTCCAACCGCGAAATTCTCCGTTTTCCCAATACGAATTGGCGCCAGACGCCCGGAGAGCCTTTCTCGCGCGCGTTGTGGGCCGTGAAGTAGGGTACACGTCTGTGTTACCATGGCGGGTGACATTGCCCTGCCGGCCCGATCCTATCCCGGCCGGTGTTCCGATCACACATGCCCCTGGGCTGGGGCGCAAAGGAAGCATTCCCGCCGATGGCTGAATTCGCGAAAGAGGTCCTTTCGGTCAATCTCGAAGACGAGATGAAACAGTCCTACCTCGACTACGCCATGAGCGTAATCATCGGTAGGGCGCTGCCGGATGTCCGGGACGGACTCAAACCGGTGCACCGACGAGTCCTGTACGCCATGCAGGTGCTTGGCAACGACTGGAATAAACCCTACAAGAAGTCGGCACGCGTGGTCGGCGATGTAATCGGTAAATACCATCCACACGGCGACACCGCCGTTTACGACACCATCGTGCGCATGGCGCAGCCGTTTTCGCTGCGCTACATGCTGGTCGACGGCCAGGGCAACTTCGGTTCCGTGGACGGCGACGCGCCCGCCGCCATGCGTTACACCGAAGTGCGCATGTCCAAGATCGCCCATGAACTGTTGGCGGACCTGGAGAAGGAAACCGTCGACTTCGTTCTCAACTACGACGAATCCGAACGCGAGCCCTCGGTACTGCCGACCCGTGTGCCGAACCTTTTGGTCAATGGCGCCGCCGGCATTGCCGTCGGCATGGCCACCAACGTTCCGCCTCACAATCTCGGCGAAGTGATCGATGCTTGCGTCGCTTTGATCGACGACGACAGTCTGAACATCGATCAGCTGATGGAATTTCTTCCGGGCCCGGATTTCCCGACCGCGGGCATCATCAACGGTGCCACCGGTATCCGCGAGGCGTATCACACCGGTCGCGGGCGGATTTACGTGCGCGCGCGCAGCCATGTGGAAACCGACGAGTCCCGCGGCCGCGAACGCATCGTGGTCACCGAATTGCCGTACCAAGTCAACAAGGCGCGACTACTGGAAAAGATCGCCGAGTTGGTGAAGGACAAGAAGTTGGAGGGCATCTCCGAGCTGCGCGACGAGTCCGACAAGGACGGCATGCGCATGGTGATCGAGCTGCGTCGCGGCGAAGTGGCCGAAGTCGTGATCAACAATCTTTACCAGCACACCCAGATGCAGAACGTGTTCGGCATCAACATGGTGGCGCTGGAAGACGGGCGGCCGCGGCTGCTCAACCTCAAGGAAATCCTCCAGGCGTTCATCCGCCATCGGCGCGAAGTCGTCACGCGGCGCACGGTATTCGATCTGCGCAAGGCGCGCGAACGGGCCCATGTATTGGAAGGTCTCGCCGTTGCGCTTGCCAACATCGACGACGTGATTCAGTTGATCCGCCAATCGCCGGGGCCGGCGGAAGCCAAGGCCGGCTTGATGGGCCGGGTATGGGAACCAGGCGTGGTGTCGGACATGCTGGCCCGTGCCGGAGCTGAATTCTCGCGCCCGGACAATGTGCCGGCGGACATGGGGCTGACGGAGGAAGGCTATCGTCTGTCCGAATCCCAGGCGCAGGCGATTCTGGAATTGCGCCTGCAGCGACTGACCGGTTTGGAGCAGGACAAGATCGTCAGTGAGTATAAGGAGCTGTTGGAGAAAATCGACGATCTGTTGGACATTCTTTCCAATCCCGGTCGTTTGATGCAGGTTATTCGCGATGAACTGAGCGACTTGCGCGAACAGTTCAACGACAAGCGCCGCACCGAGATCGTGATCACCCATCAGGATCTGAAACTCGAAGACCTGATCAGCCCCGAAGACGTGGTGGTGACGCTGTCACATGCAGGTTACGCGAAGTCCCAACCGGTATCGTCCTATACCGCGCAACGTCGCGGTGGACGCGGCAAGGCGGCAGCCAGCGTGCGGGAAGAGGATTTCATCGACAAGTTGTTCGTGGCCAATACCCACGACACCATTTTGTGTTTTTCCAGCCGCGGCAAAGCCTATTGGCTGAAGGTATACGAGCTGCCCCAGGCGGGACGTACTGCAAGGGGCAAGCCGATCGTCAACCTGTTGCCCCTGGAGCCTGACGAGCGTATCAACGCCGTGTTGCCCGTGCAGGACTTTCCGGAAGACCAGTTCGTGTTCATGGCCGCGGCCAGTGGCACGGTGAAAAAGACCCCGCTGTCACATTTTTCGCGACCGCGTGCCAACGGCATTATCGCCGTCGATTTGCGCGAAGACGACTACCTCATCAATGTTGCGATCACCGACGGTTCCCGCGACGTAATGCTGTTCAGCGATGCCGGTAAAGCAATTCGCTTCCCTGAAGACGCGGTCCGTCCGATGGGCCGGACCGCCTGCGGCGTGCGCGGCATCAAGCTCGGTCCCGACCAGCGGGTGATTGCGCTGATCATTGTTGGCGAGGGTACCAGGATGGTGCTGACGGCGACGGAAAACGGGTATGGAAAGCGCACCCATACTGACGAATTTCCGCTGCATGGCCGCGGCGGCCAGGGTGTGATCGCGATGCAGATCAGTGAGCGCAACGGCGCGCTGGTCAGCGCCCTGCAGGTCAGTGATGATGATGAGATCATGCTGATCAGCAATATGGGCACGCTGATTCGTACACGCGTTGATGAAGTTTCGCAGATGGGACGCAATACCCAGGGCGTGCGGCTCATCAGCGTCAGCGGGGATGATAAGCTGGTGGGTGTGGAACGGGTCGAGAGCCTCAACGGTGAAGAGGACGACGAAGCCCTGCAAGAGCCGGCACCGGACGGCGAATAGTTGATTTCGATTGGTCCGCGCTTTGCGCTCGACCCATCCTACGAAGGTGCCCGTAGGTTGGGTCAAGGGCTGCAGGCCTGGACCCAACGCAACACCGGTCTGGAGCACCGGCCGTACGTTGCGTCAACGGCCGCAGATTCGATGGGTCCGCGCGTTGCCCTTGACCCATCCTACGAAGGTGCCCGTAGGTTGGGTCAAGGCCCGCAGGCCCGGACCCAACGTGAGACTCACCATGACGTGGTGCCCACGGTGTTCGCATGTATTCCCGGAGTATCAGGAGACGACGTATGTCACGGATTTACAACTTCAGTGCCGGCCCGGCGATGTTGCCGGAGGAAGTGCTCAAGCAGGCGCAGGAAGAAATCTTGGATTGGCACGGCAGCGGCATGTCCGTGATGGAAATGAGTCATCGCGGAAAAGAATTCATGTCGATTGCCGAGCAGGCGGAAACGGACCTGCGCGAACTCATGGGCATTCCCTCGGATTACAAGGTGCTGTTCCTGCAGGGCGGCGCCAGTTCGCAGTTCGCGATGGTTCCGCTGAATGTGTTGCGCGGCCGCAAGCAGGCCGACTACATCAATACCGGGGCGTGGTCGAAAAAGGCGATCGCCGAGGCGAAGCGCTACTGCGACGTGCGCATTGCGGCTACCACCGAGGCGGAAAATTTCACGCGTGCGCCGGCGCAATCCGAACTGTCGCTCAGCGCGGATTCGGCTTACGTGCACTACACCCCCAACGAAACCATCGGCGGGGTCGAGTTTCCCTACGTCCCGGACACCGGCAAGGTGCCGTTGGTGGCCGACATGTCGTCGACCATCCTGTCACGGCCGATAGAGGTGAACAAATTCGGACTGATCTACGCAGGCGCCCAGAAAAACGTGGGACCGGCGGGACTGACACTGGTCATCATTCGCGAGGATCTGATCGGCGAGGCATTGCCAATTACGCCGGCCATGTTCGATTACAAGATCCAGGCCGACAACGACTCCATGTACAACACGCCGCCGACCTATGGCTGGTACTTGGCCGGTCTGGTTTTTCAAATGCTCAAACGGTTGGGCGGTCTTCCGACAATGGCCGAAATCAACCGCCGCAAGGCGGATAAGCTATACGCCGCCATCGACGGTTCGTCGTTCTACGCCAATCCGGTGGAACCTGCTTCGCGCTCGTGGATGAACGTGCCGTTCACGCTTGCAGACGACAAGCTGGACGGCGTGTTCCTGAAGGAGGCCGCGGCCGAAGGGTTGACGACGCTCAAAGGTCACCGATCGGTCGGCGGCATGCGCGCGAGTATTTACAACGCCATGCCCGAAGCCGGTGTCGACGCGCTGGTGGCGTTCATGGGGGAATTCGAACGGCGCCACGGCTGAATGTCTGCGCCTGTCGGCGGCACTGCCGCGCAAGCGGATGAAGCTGTTCAATCCCGCCGATGTCCTGCACAAACAAGGTTTACTGAATGTACAAAATTCTGACATTGAACAATATCTCGGTTGCGGGTCTGGAACGTTTGCCCCGGGATCGTTATGAGGTCGCCTCCGAGATTCAGCATCCGGACGCCGTCTTGTTGCGGTCCGCGAATATGCACGACATGCCGATCCCCGAGTCGCTGCGCGCCGTGGGACGTGCCGGTGCCGGAGTCAACAACATCCCAGTGGCGAAGCTCAGCCACATCGGCATCCCGGTTTTCAATGCCCCGGGGGCCAACGCCAACGCGGTAAAAGAACTGGTGATCGCCGGCATGTTGCTGGCATGCCGCAATATCTGCCAGGCGTGGGATTTCGCCCGCTCGCTCGAAGGAGACGACACCGAAGTCCATCGTCAAGTCGAAGTCGGCAAAAAGCAGTTCGTGGGTTTCGAACTGCCGGGCCGGACCTTGGGCGTCATCGGGCTGGGTGCCATCGGTGTCCAGGTGGCGAACGCGGCGTTGGCACAGGGAATGAAGGTGATCGGCTACGATCCGGACATCACTGTGCAACGGGCCTGGCAGATGTCTTCCTACGTGGAACAAGCTGCCAGTGTCGACGATCTACTGTCCCGTTCCGACTTTGTCACCTTTCACGTGCCGCTTGTCGACGCCACCCGGAATTTGATCAACACGGATCGTCTGGCGCGCATGAAAGACGGCGTCGTGCTGCTCAATTTCGCCCGCCATGGCATTGTCGACGACGAGGCAGTGGCCGCGGGCCTCGACAGCGGCAAGGTTTACGCTTATATCTGTGACTTTCCGAATCTACGCCTCAAGAATCATGCGCGCGCCATCACGTTGCCCCATATCGGCGCATCGACCCGGGAGGCGGAAGAGAATTGTGCCATCATGGTGGCGGATCAGGTGCGCGATTACCTGGAAAACGGCAACGTCGTGAACTCGGTCAACTTTCCCGAAGTCATCATGCCGCGCAACAGTGGTTTTCGTCTGACCGTGGTCAATAATAATGTACCGAACATGCTCGGCCAGATATCGACCACCCTGGCGAAGTCGGATCTGAATATCATCGACATGCTGAATCGTTCCAATGGCGATCTGGCCTATACCGTGGTCGACGTGGAAACCGACGTGTCCGAACAATGCGTCGACGAGATTCGGAAAATCAAAGGCGTATTGAAAGTGCGTACCCTGGGCCGCAGGACCTAGCGGACGGCGGCGACAGATGAGCGAACACGAAAAGCTGGAACGCATCCGCAAGCAGATCGACGCCCTCGATCGCCAAATCCAGGACCTGCTCAACGAACGTGCGCGGTGTGCCCAGGAAGTGGCGCAGGTGAAACGCGCTGCCGGCGACGACAATCATTTCTACAGGCCCGAGCGCGAGGCCCGGATCCTGCAGGAAATCAAAAGCCGTAATCAGGGCCCCCTGAGTGCCGAAGAAGTCGCGCGTCTGTTCCGCGAGATCATGTCCGCGTGTCTGGCACTCGAGCAGCCATTGAAGATTTCGTTCCTCGGGCCTGAAGGTACCTTTACCCAGGCTGCGGCGCGAAAGCATTTCGGGCACTCGGTAACAACGCTACCCCTTGCCACGATCGACGAAGTGTTCCGCGAAGTGTCCTCGGGCGCGGCGCAATACGGCGTCGTGCCGGTGGAGAATTCCAGCGAAGGCGTGGTGACGCATACCCTGGACATGTTCATGCAGTCGCAACTCAGGATCTGTGGCGAGGTGCAGTTGCGGATTCATCATTTGCTGTTGTCCGGCGGCAGCGCCATGGCGGATATACGACAGGTTTACTCGCACCAGCAGTCCCTCGGCCAATGTCGGGAATGGTTGGATCGACACTTGCCCGGCGCCGAACGTGTTGCGGTCAGCAGCAACGCGGAAGCTGCGCGCCGGATCGCCAACAAGGCGGGCGCGGCGGCGATCGCCGGTGACGCTGCTGCCGAGATCTATGGCTTGACCGTGTTGGCGAACAATATCGAGGATCAACCGGAGAACACCACTCGCTTCCTGGTGATCGGCAACCAAGCCGTGCCGCGCTCCGGAAAAGACAAGACTTCGCTGCTGGTTTCGGCAGAAAACCGCGCCGGCGCGCTGTACCGCCTGTTGACGCCTTTCGTCGAACACGGCATTAGCATGACCCGCATCGAGTCGCGCCCGTCGCGGCGTGGCATGTGGGAATACGTCTTCTTTGTCGATGTGGAGGGCCATGTCGACGATGAACCGGTGGCAAAGGCGCTGGAAGCACTATCGGGCCAGGCGAACATGTGCAAAGTACTGGGTTCATATCCCCAGGCTGTGTTGTAGCTCGCCGTGCCGATTCCGACGCCCGATCCGCGCTCAATCACTAGCTCGAGTACAATATGAACGATGCAGTTTCCATAGCCGATCTCGCCTGCGACGGTGTGCGCGGCCTGCGGCCCTACGAACCCGGCAAGCCACTGAGCGAACTGGAGCGCGAATACGGCGTTCGCGATGCGGTCAAACTCGCGTCCAACGAAAATCCGCTCGGACCGTCGCCATTGGCGCTGGCTGCGGCAATGGAGGCCGTGCCGCACGTCGCGCGCTATCCGGACGGCGCCGGGTTCGATCTGCGCTCAGCCTTGGCAAAGCGTCATGATCTCGAACCGGCTTGGGTCACCTTGGGCAATGGTTCCAACGATGTGCTGGACATGGTGGCGCGGGCATTTCTTGGCCCCGGCCGCAACGCCGTGTTTTCGCGCCATGCGTTCGCGGTGTATCCGATCGCGACCCAGGCGGTCGGTGCCGAAGCACGGATCGCCGCTGCACTGCCAGCCGATCATCCAATGGCATACGGTCACGACCTGAAGGCGATCGCGGACTCGGTGAACGAACAGACCCGCGTCGTATTTATCGCCAATCCCAATAATCCGACAGGCACCTGGATTGGCGCAGCGGAGCTCGAGGCGTTTATCCGCGAACTGCCGCGCCAGACGCTCGTCGTAATTGACGAGGCCTATTTCGAATACGTTCAGGAAGCGGATTTTCCCGATGCCAGCAAGTGGTTGGGTCGATATCCCAATCTGGTCGTGACCCGGACGTTTTCGAAAGTGTACGGTCTCGCCGGTCTGCGGGTGGGTTACGCCTTGTCCCATCCAGAGGTGGCCGATCTCTTGAACCGGGTGCGCAGCCCATTCAACGTCAACACGCCCGCACAAGCGGCGGCATTGGCGGCGCTCCAGGATGGCGACCATCTGCGTCGTAGCGTGCGCATGAATACCGCCGGAATGGCGCAATTGCGCGACGGCTTGGCGGCCCTGGGTTTGTCCGTGCTGCCGTCGGTAGGCAACTTTCTCTGCGTCGACGTCGGTCGGCCGGGGGCTCAGGTCTATGATCGGATGTTGTACGACGGTGTCATCGTGCGGCCGGTCGGCGGCTATGGACTACCGAATTTCCTGCGCGTGACCGTGGGTACCGAAAAGGAAAATCAACGCTTTCTCGCGGCCCTGGCCAAGGCGATCGGCAGCTGAATTACGAATGGCGCGCATCTTCGAAAAAGTCTGCATCATCGGCGTTGGCCTGATCGGCGGTTCGCTGGCCCGCGCTGCGCGTCAGGCCGAATTGATCGGCGAAGTGGTGGGCTGCGGACGCAGCGAAGCGAATCTGAAAAAAGCGGTGGAGCTTGGTGTCATCGATCGCTACGAGATCGATCCGGGCGCTGCCGTTGAAAACGCGGATCTGGTGGTCCTGGCGGTGCCTCTCGGGGCGATGCGCGAATTGCTGGAAACGATCCGCCCGCACTTGCGGTCAGACGCCGTATTGACCGACGTCGGCAGTGCGAAAGGCTGCGTAGTGGACGCGGCGCGCGCCGTGTTCGGCGCGTTGCCGTCTGGGTTCGTCCCCGGCCATCCCATCGCGGGTACGGAGCGCAGCGGCGTGGAGGCTTCCTTTGCGGAACTGTTTCAAGGGCGAAAGATGATTCTTACGCCACTCCCCGAATGTGACAGCGGCGAGCTCGGCAGGGTTCGCGCGCTATGGCAGGGCGTGGGCGCGGACGTGGTGGAGATGAGCGTCGAACACCACGATGAAGTGCTGGCCGCGACCAGTCATTTGCCCCATGTACTTGCGTTCACTTTGGTCGACACGCTTTCCGCACTCGGCGAACGGGAGGAAGTGTTCCAATATGCCGCCGGCGGCTTTCGCGATTTCACGCGCATCGCCTCCAGCGATCCGGTCATGTGGCGCGACATCTGCCTCGCCAACCGCACCGCGGTGCTGGACATGATCGCGCGTTACCAGGCGGATCTCAGCGGCATACGCGACGCTATCCAGGCACGCGACGGCGAGCGGTTGCTGGAGGTCTTCATCCGCGCCAAGAAAGCCCGCGACCGCTATTGCGGGGATTGATCCACCGCGGATAAGTCTCAACGACGTACGCTGTAGCCCCAATGAAGCGCATCACATTCCCGGGGAACAACGCCCGTAGGATGGGTCAAGCGCAGCGGACCCATCGCTGCGATACCCCTGGTCGGCGCACACGTTGCGTCCGACCTGCGGCCTTGACGCAACCTACGTCCATTATATAAACGGTCGTTGCCCGACCATCGCAACGCAATCCGGGGGAACAACGCCCGTAGGATGGGTCAAGCGCAACGGACCCATCGTCGCGATATCCGCCGTCGGCGCCCACGTTGCGTCCGACCTGCGGTCTTGACGCAACCTACGTCCATTATATACACGGTCGTTGCCCGACCATCGCAACGCAATCCGGGGGAACAACGCCCGTAGGATGGGTCAAGCGCAGCGGACCCATCGCCGCGATACCCGCGCTCGGCGCCCACGTTGCGTCCGACCTGCGGTCTTGACGCAACCTACGTCCATTATATAAACGGTCGTGCCCGACGCAACGCAATCCCGGGGGGAACGCCCGTAGGATGGGTCAAGCGCAACGGACCCATCGTCGCGATACCCGCGCTCGGCGCCCACGTTGCGTCCGACCTCCGGCCTTGACGCAACCTACGTCCATTATATGCACGGTTGTAGCCCGTAGGATGGGTCAAGCGCAGCGGACCCATCGCCGCGATACCCGCCGCTCGGCGCCCACCTTGCGTCCGACCTCCGCCTTGACGCAACCTACGTCCATTATATCCACGGTTGTAGCCCGTAGGATGGGTCAAGCGCAACGGACCCATCGTCGCGATACCCGCGCTCGGCGCCCACGTTGCGTCCGACCTCCGCCTTGACGCAACCTACGTCCATTATATGCACGGTTGTAGCCCGTAGGATGGGTCAAGCGCAGCGGACCCATCGCCGCGATACCCGCCGCTCGGCGCCCACCTTGCGTCCGACCTCCGGCCTTGACGCAATCTACGTCCATTATGTACACGGTTATAACCCGTTAAGCGCAGCGCATCCCCGGGGGAACAACGCCCGTAGGATGGGTCAAGCGCAGCGGACCCATCGTTGCGATAGCGATATCCGCCGTCGGCGCCCACGTTGCGTCCGACCTCGGGTAGGGGTGTGCCCCGCCTATGCTCGCGGCGAATGCACCAAATCATGTATCCTCTGCGTCCTTCGACGGACGGGAGATGAAGCGCTCG
>CAVZBR010000002.1:0-32593 GCA_963773585.1 uncultured Gammaproteobacteria bacterium | reverse complement strand
CTTCGGTGCCATGTCGAAGGGGCGCTACCTAGTGCCTTGGCCTCACGCCGTGGACCAGGAACACGGATTGCTGGTGACGGAGTGGATAGAGGGAAGATGCATGACGGAATCGTTATGCACGCTCCGGTGTACGCCCGCAAGCGCCCAGAACCTGGTTCGTACCGCGGCGGAATGGCTGAGGCATTTTCATGCTTCGCACCCAGGTCCGTCATCGACACTCGATATCGATCACAAACTTGGCGAGATTGACTCACTGGAATACACTCAGTTCGCGCATCGAAGTGAGGTCCGAGAGTCTATTGCCGCACTTCGGCTGCGAGCCGCCGAGGCGGGTGGCTCGCGGTTACCTACGAGCTGGCTGCACGGGGATTTCAAATCCGACAATCTATTGTGCACATCGCATGGAGTTGTCGGAATAGACGTACACGCTCGACACGAGAACGTGGTGTTGTATGATCTTGCGCCCTTCATCAATCATCTGCAATTGCTAAGCTTTCTGCCAAGGTCCTGGCGCTGGGCTGGACGGCTTGCAGCCATCGAAAATACTTTTTTGGCCGCCTATTTCTCTGAGCGAACCGAGGCGAAACTGTCCGTGCTCTGGTTGCGCTTGTTTTTGCTTGTTTCGGTATGGGACATGATGACCGCGGCACGTGAGGGGCGTGGTCCGAAGGCCGCGTTACGGGAATATTGCTTCCGCCGCAGCTCACAGAGGTTGCGGACGCAACTGATGGCAGTCTGACTACCTGGGCAATCGCGCCTATGACTCGGCAACAAAAAACGCTTGGCCTCGTGGCGCTCATCTCTTTGTTGATTGCCTATGGGTCCTTGTATCCATTTCATTTTGTAAGTCTGACCGGCCTGTGTCAGAAGCGCTGCAGCGCCTGATCACGCATTGGGGCAGCGACGGCAGATTGACCGATTTGCTTGGAAATGTCGCGCTGTTCGCGCCGCTTGGATTTGCCGGCGTGCTCGCGCTTCGCTCCGCAACCGGGACAATATTGATCTGCATTGTGTTCGCGTTGATTTTGCAAATCGCGCAGTTATGGGTCCCAAGTCGAATTGCGGCCATGAGCGACGTGTTCTGGAATGGCGTTGGCGCGGTTGTGGGCGTGTTCGCCGCGGGTTCTCTGAGTATTCGATGGGTGCGAAGCCGCCTCCATGGAGTCGAATTGCTGCCTGCAGGTTTGCTGCTGCTTTGGCTGGCCGCGGAGGCGCTCCCTTTAGTGCCCGGCTTGGGATGGCAGGAATTCAAGGACAGCATCAAGCCTCTCTGGCAGGGCCCTGACTGGAGGGCGGGCCAATTTTCTGCCGAGCTATCAATGGCGCTTACCGCCTTGGAAATCCTCGGACGAATATATTCCGGATCGCGTCTGGTGCAGTTGGCGGCTGTCGGATTGGCGGCGGTCTTGGCGCTGAAGGTTGCGGTGATGGACCGGGTGCTTGACCTGAGCACAGTATCGGCATTTGTTTGCGCCGGTCTCGTATGGTTGAGGCTGAGACGAGCTGACGCCCGTCGGCGGCAGGTTCTGCTCGTAAGCTTATTGCTGATCGGGTATACGCTGGAAGCGCTACTTCCGCTTTACCCTGCCGCTACGCTCGGAACATTTCACTGGATACCGTTCGCAAGCATGCTGGACGGGAGTCTCTTGAATGGGGCGATCAACGGTGCTCGGTTGCTATTCACGTTCGCAGCGTTGGTGTGGCTGTTGCGGCTCGGCGGTAGTCGGACGATGCAGGCGGCTGTGCCTTTGGCGGTCTGGGTGCTGCTCCTGGAATTGGCGCAGTTGCTTCTTCAAGGACACACCTCGGACGTGACGCCGGTGCTGCTGGTTTTCGCCGCCGCCTTGGGGGTTCGGCTCTTTGCCAGCCACACGATCAGTGTGGCTCAGGATCGACCCAGCGCCGCTTCTGATTCAACGCCGGCGCGCCGTAAGGAAGTCGCGCCGGTAAGCCGAGAGGTCTCCACCCGTAAATTGCTGCTCGCGATAGTCGCCCTGGTGATCGCAGTATCGGTCATGCTGCAAATCGCGGTTCGTCTTCCTGGCGTGCCTTACAACGTGCGGGAGCTGTTCCGTGGCTCTTCGATCTTCCCCTGGAAAGTTCTCTTCGTCGTTGCTTTGTTATGGCTGGGCGCCGGACCCGCGCTGGTGGCACAACGTTTCGGTTCCGCTAAGCATGCGTGGTTTAAGCTGCCGGCAATGTCGATGCTGGTAGGTGTGGCGAGTCTGGCTTTATTTGCGGCCAGCGTGAGCAACGAAAGCCTGGCTGATATCGCCGGTTCGAACAACCTCAATTGGTTCGTGATTCACCGGCAGATCTGGGGACACTGGGCTGCAGTCCTGTTTGCACGGATGGACTCGCCCGGAGTGGTGGGATTTTTCGAAAGAATCGTGCGCTACACTGCGTTATTCGGACCGTTGTTCATGACCCTGGCACTGTTTGGGATAGCGCCGGTCGCGAACGGGCAGAGCAACATTCGGACGCGGAAATGGCTGCTGTTGGCGGTCGCCGCCATACCTTGGTACTGGCTATGTAAAGGGATCGCATTCGACTGGTCTTCCACCGACAACCTGAACGAACTCATAGCGCGACGTGCGGCGTGGGGCGCGGGCGGCGGATTGTATTTGTACGTGCTGCTGTTGCTGATTTGTGCCAATGCGGTGTTACTTGCCAAGACGCGCCACTGGCGTGTGGGGGCGCTCGCCGCAACGCTTGTGGCGGCGCCGGTTTCCTGGTGGCTGTTAAATCATGGGCTTGAGCCGAACGTAAGAAAATACAATAAGGTATTTTCAGGCGTGCAGTTCCTCTTGGGCCCGGATCGTTCCCACTTGCTGCCTGCAACCGCGCTGTTCCTGCGGTGGACAGTGGTTTACGTGGGCGGTGTTTTATTGCTCTCGGTAGGCTACCGGCTCGGCTCCGGAGCATCCAAGCGGTGGTTGGTGGCCGATCCGCGGTCGCCGCGGCCGGACGCGAGCGGCAAGCCTTCCGTCGGAAATGCGGTGGATAAGGCTGCGTAAATGAATATTTGTCCTCAAACCAGGTCCCGACGATGCCGTTGCAACAGGCGAACGGACGTTGTTGCCGCCTCTATAGCCTGGCGGAGCGGCCGCGTTCAGCGCGTGTTCCAGTGTTTCCTGACTTGCATCTGGCTGCTGTGCGTCTGGAACGCGCCCGCGCTCGCTGAGGATTTGCCGGACACGATCGACCGAGTGCGCCCGAGTATCGTCGGCATCGGCACACTGCAACCGTCCCGCGTTCCGGAAGTGGCGTTGTTAGGTACTGGTTTCGTAGTCGGTGATGGACTTCACATCATCACCAATGCTCACGTGGTTGAAAAGACTCTACAGGGCGACAGGTGGGAAGACTTGAGCGTGTTTATCGGGGTTGGGCCCAGGCCGCAGGTCCGTCGTGCCAGGAAAACCGCGGTCGATTCACGGCATGATCTCGCGTTGCTCGAGATTGCGGGAGACCCATTACCGCCGCTTCAGCTGGGACCCATAGCATTGGCGCGCGAGGGTACGAAGCTGGCCTTTACGGGATTCCCCATCGGCGCCGTGCTCGGGCTTTACCCTGTGACCCACCAGGCTATGGTGTCAGCAATTACTCCCATCGTTGCACCGAAAGACACAGGAGGGCAGCTGACCGCTGAAGTGATCGCTCGCTTGCGGCATCCCTTCGACGTCTTGCAGCTCGACGCCACGGCGTACCCGGGTAATAGCGGCAGTCCGCTGTTCGAACAAAATTCCGGAAAAGTCGTGGGGGTAGTCAACATGGTATTTGTAAAAGAGACGCGCGAAGATATTCTCGCAAAACCAAGCGGTATTGCTTATGCCATCCCAGTTCGATACGTGCGAAATTTATTGCAGCAACAACATTAAAGGCGTGGGCGGCAAAATGAACGAGCCATGGGGATACTTGAAGTCGCCGATAGCGTCCGCTGGCGCTGGCGGTTGGCTGATCACCATTCTGCTGGCGTCGTTTCTTATGGCCGTTTCTCGCGTGTCGGTGGCCGAGGACATCGACGCGATGCTAAAGCAGGCCGAACTGTATCTGGAAGCCGGTAAACCGCGCGCTGCGGAGATCGAGGTCAAGAACGCACTCCAAGCAGATCCGGACAACGCTCGCGGCTTGTTGTTGTTGTCCAGAGCCTATGTGGAGCTGGAGCACGCCGAATCGGCCTTGCGCGAACTCGAGCGGGCGGATCTGATGGGAGCAGATCATGCGCAGGTGCTCGCATTGACGGCTCACGCGTATTTGCAGCAACAAAACTATAAAGGTGTGCTCGACCATGTGCACAACGACGAGAGCATGCCCAAGGCGGGGCAGGCGAACGTAATCGCCTTGCGCGGTATTGCGGAATTGAATCTGGGGCACGACGACAAAGCCGAGGAAGCATTTGCTACGGCGCTGAAACTGGACCCGAATTCCATTGAAGGCCACATCGGGTCGGCGCGGCTGGATCTGAAGAACAGGGAATTGGATTCCGCTGAAGGCACATGTCGAATTTGTGAAGGCGCGCGATCCGAACAATGTCGACAATCTTCTGGTTGCCGGAGAGCTCGCCCGGGTGCGCAACCAGTATGTGCAGGCGTCAAAAGCGTTCGAGCAAGTGCTGCAGCGCCGTCCGGAGAATACGCTGGCCCATCTGGGCCTGGCAGCAGTGCTGCTTGATCAAGACCATCTAAACGATGCCGCAAAACATATCAGCCTTGTACTGCACAACTGGCCGAATCATCCGATCGGCAATTACCTGCGAGGCGAACTCGCTTACCGCGCCGGCAAGCGCGACGAAGCAAAGGCCTCCTTGAAGGTCGCGCTGGCGGTAATGCCGGGCCATCTTCCCAGCCGTATGTTGCTCGGCGGTATTGAATATGCGGACGGCAACTTCGCCGACGCTGCGGATCACCTGTCTCGGTACATAGCGGCCCGGCCCGACCAATTGGCAGCGCGCAAGCTGTTGATCTCGAGTTTCTTGAAGTTGGGCCAACCCGATAAGGCGCTCAAAGCCCTCGAACCGGCGTTGCACGATCACCCGTCCGACCCCCAGGTGCAGTCGCTGGCGGGGGAGACCTACATGCGCATGGGAGATGCAAACCGGGCCGCCGCACATTACGGTAAGGCGGTCGAACTGAATCCGAAGGCAGCCGAGGCGCGTCAGGAATTGTTCGTGAGCTTGTTGGTATCGGACGCGACCGAAGCTGCCGACAAGCAGTTGCGTGAATCCATTAAGCTCGGGGCCGATCCGGTGCAGGCTGCGATCATGCGCACGCAACTGCTGCTGACTAGGAAGTCGTACCAAGAAGCGCTGGACGAGGCGTTGCACCTGCAGGACCAGGCGCCTGACAATCCCGTCGGCTATAACCTGGCGGGCGTCGCCTATCTCGGGCTGAGCAACCGCGGCAAAGCCGAGGAACAGTTTCACAAGGCGTTGAAGAAAGCGCCCGATTTCGCTCTGGCGGCCATGAACCTCGCCGCGCTCGCAATACAAGCGTCGAATCTGGATGCGGCCCGTTCCTATTACGACGGAATACTTGAGCATCGGCCAGATCACACCGGAGCGCTGCAGGGATTGGCGGAACTCGCCCGGCGTGAAGGGGATGAGGAAAAAATGGTGCAGTGGCTGGAGAAGGCCAGAGAAGCCAATCCGGGGGCCGTGGCGCCGCGCATGCAGCTCTACGAGTACCGCCTTAAACAGGGAGACACCCAGGCCGCGCTGAACCTCGCGCAGGAGATGGTGCGATCGCATCCTAACGAGCCCACAGTCCTGCGCGCACTGGGAATCGCTGAGCAAGGCGCGAACTTGATCAAACGCGCGGTGGGTACTTTCCAGCATTTGGTGGACGCCGAACCCGACGTGGCCGAGGGGCACGCGTTGTACGCCGATGCATTGGCCAGTTATGGCGACGTGGCAGGGGCACGCAAACAGTTGGAAACCGCACTGCAACTCGATCCGAGGTATATGCAGGCGCGCATCGCGCTGGGCGCGCTTGAAGCCCGCGCCGGCAATCGAGACCGGGCATTGGAGATTGCGAAGGAAGTGCAGCAGGCTCACCCGGAGCATTCGGCGGGGTTTGAACTGGAGGGCGACCTGCAGATGGCGGCGAGTGCGTTCGGTCCGGCCGCCGAGGCCTTCGGCCAAGCGTACCAGCGCACGCCGAGCGCGCGCCTGGCCCAAAAGCGATTTACCGCCCAACGCCGGAGTGGCGAGAACCAGCAGGCGTATCAGAGCTTGAAGGCATGGCTCAGCGAGCATCCGCAGGACATCGACACGCGCGTTCTGTTGGCCAGGTCCTATCAGGTTGACGGCGTGTTCGACGACGCGATTCGTGAGTACGAGCTGGTATTGAAGGTCGCTCCCGGCCGTGGGGATGTGATGAACAATCTCGCCTGGGCGTATATCGATCGTGATCCCAAGGAAGCACTGGCGTGGGCAGAGAAAGCCTATGCCCAGGCTCCCCAGAACCCGGCCATCATCGATACATACGGATGGATCGTGTTCAAGCATGGAGACCCGCAGTCGGGACTTGGGTTGCTCCAGGAAGCACTCTTGAAAGCCCCTCAGGAGTCAGGTATCCGTTTCCATGTGGCGCAAGCGCTGGAGCAGGTGGGGGATTTCGATGCTGCCCGGCGTCACGTAAAACAGATTTTGTTCACCGACCCCGATTTCCCCCAAAAAGCTCAGGCCGAGGCGCTCCTGCACCGGCTGGAGGCTAAATAAGCGCAGCCACCGTTTCGCAGTTCAATAGCCCCGGCGTCAATTTTCCTTACAGCGCCAATTCTTTATCTTCCATAAGGTTAGGTTCCGTAAGGAATTAGTGTTTTTGGCCTGATTCTTGTAGTCGTTTAGGCTACAAACCAAGAGCCGATATCAGGCTCAGACATGATCGGGACGCGCGTCATCGCACGCGCACGGGGAAGCAAATGAAAAGATTCCAGGCGGCTGTGGCCCAAGTCATCGGGCTCTCGGCGCTTTTGATGTCGAATGTTTGGGCTTTGCCATCGTTGCAGTTGGGGCCTGGCAGCTCAAGCGGTTGGAATTACCTCGCCAGCGGCGACGACACTTGGTACACGGGGGATAGCGCGTTCACCCTGGCGGCCTATGCCAATGCGGTTGGCGGGACGGGAAGTGACGCGTTTGTAAAGAGCACCGGTCCTGCCAGGTCCAGGACCAACAATCAGGATCGCACCGCGTACTTGGTGTTTTCGGCGGTTCCCAGCACCACTTCGACTACGCCGTTTTCGTTGAGTGTGATCGGGGATTCCGGCCCGTTGGCGCTGGTTCAGCAGGGTTTCGGCAGCCCCCCGGATCCTGACTCCGGAAAAAGCACCGACGACCTGCCGTCGCACAGCATCTACGACACCTATTTCTACGTCTACGAATTCAATTTCGATGGTTCGGCGGGCACCATTCCCGATACCCAAGCGGGTCAAACCGGAAGCGGGACGGGATATACCGAGTTGTTCAACGTAACCGTCAACAGCTTGGAAGCCGGCGTCGGCGGGGTGCACATGGATCTTTTCACCGTGGTCGGTGACGGTAAGCTGAAAACGACCGACGTCAACGGTGATTCAATTGC
Organism: uncultured Gammaproteobacteria bacterium; assembly: GCA_963773585.1. Classification (GTDB taxonomy): domain Bacteria; phylum Pseudomonadota; class Gammaproteobacteria; order JASBUN01; family JASBUN01; genus CAVXJN01. The sequence continues at coordinate 25,016 of CAVZBR010000002.1, read as the reverse complement.
TCCAGGCGATTTATCGAATCAAATCTACGCCAATGCGCCATTTTCCCACGATGCCCAATACAGCGTACCCGAACCATCGGTCCTTTCGTTGCTGGCGCTGGTCGCGTTGGGATTGGGATGGCGCGGCCTACGGGCCGGCTGATCCCGGCGAATCAGCGCTGGCCGGCGTAGCGGCCGGTCCAGCGTGTCAACAGCCAGCGCCCAGCCAGCACGCCCAGCAAAGCGCCCGTCCCGTCGAGCAAGACGTCAGTGAAGCTGGCATAGCGTCCCGGCACGAAAGCCTGATGCCATTCGTCCAAAACCCCATATGCGACCGTCAGCACCACCGCCAGCGCGTCCATAAGTGCCGGACGTGCGGCACTTTGTCGAAACGCGCGCTGCCATAACCAGGCCAACATCCCGAACACCGGCACGTGCAGTAGATTTTGCAGATCCGGCGGCAGCCAGACGAACAAGCTGTAGATTTGATCGTCGTCCGGATGCACGACCCCGGGTATGGAAGATAGCCCGAATATCAGCGCCATCCACGCCAGCGCCGGGATCACGGACCTGGGAGATATTCCCTCGAATATTGTCATGGGACGAAAGCCTAGTTCGCGAGCGCCGGCATGCGCGTCGGTGCCGGATATTTTTACAACCAATCGCTATATTTTGTAATCTATTTCTAAAGTATTCCGTAACGAACCGTTAAATAAAGAAAAGTTAGAAGCGGGCACAGGAAATGCTATGTGCTTTCGGAGCGAAGCCAGCGTTCAATTCGAGTCCGCTGATAGGGAGCGCGTATGCAAATTCAGGAGGCCGCAGTGGACCCAAAAATCAATAGCGAGACGGCATCGGAGTCTGAAGCAGTGGGCGCCGTGAGTCCATCATCGTCCACTGTGGCGACCCATCCGACCGCCCGCCGGCGCCGTCGCTCGCGCCATCGTCGATCCAGCATCTCCAGCCGCGCCCTGATCAAGGCTGTCGCCGTTGCTGGTGCTGTCGTAATCGGTCTGGTGATTATGGTGATGTCGATCGGCCTGTCGAGTCTCTCCGCGGACAACGCACGACTGGTGACCGACAACAATCGTAAAGCGCGGCAACTGGACCAGTTGCAGGCACAACTGAATCAAGTGACACAAGAGCGTGACGTCCTGGTGCGCGGCCGTATTCCGGGCTTGAAGTCGTTGCAATACGATCAGGCCATCACGTTGAATCAATCCTATGTCCGTAACGTGATTTTCACATTGACGCGCAACGGCGAGGCAGTCAGGCACGAATTTCGGATGGTGCTACACAACGACTCACTGTCGGTAGTGAACCCACAGGTGAAACTCGTGTTGTTCGACTCGGTCGGAATCCAGATCGGCATGACTTCCTTGCACAAGTCCGCGTCCGCTACGCAAACGGATCGCAACCTGCTCGACCCCGGCGAAGTGCGCTCCTATTCCGGGGTTATTCCAGTTAACGGGCATGAATCACCGAAATATTTCCTGGTCTTGGCGGACTAGCGCAGAGTCGCTACTCCTGAGCGAGGGCGCGCCGCTTCGGCGCGCTTATTGCCCACCGCCCGCAGCTGGACCGTTCTCACGGCGAAGCGTTTCGTCGACAAATAGCGCCGGATCGACCATGGTGTGATTGAGACTGACCGCCCAGTGTAGATGGGGGCCAGTCACTCTCCCGGTCATTCCAACCGTACCCAGAAGGTCGCCGCGGGACACCTTTTGTCCCGGTTTGACCTGTACGGTATCGAGATGGCAGTACATCGTCACCAAGCCCTTGCCATGGTCGATGAACACCGTATTCCCGGTGAAGAAATAGTTTCCCCGTTCGACCACCGTTCCCGCTGCCGGCGCCTCGATCGGCGTGCCCTTGGCCGCCGCAATGTCCATACCGCTATGGGGATTGCGCGGCTGTTCGTTGAGAATGCGGCGTAGACCGAAAGAACTGCTGCGCGGGCCAGGTACGGGCGGTTCGAAGCGCAACGGCACGGTGGGCGGCTCGCTCCATTGGTCCAGCGCCGCGTTGATCGCTTTGCGATCCTTGCGGATGCGCACCAGATCATCGGCGTTGGGATTGACCATGCGTTTGTTTTTGATGGTCAGGCGCTGCGTCCGATATTGTTTGTCGTGCACGGTGAACAGCCGGGTCTGCCGGCCACTTTCCGGCAGCCGAACTTCGATTCGCTCGCGTCCCGGTTTCGCGCTCAGCGGAATGCCGACCAACGCCAGCCATTGGTCCTGTTCACGCAGCACCATCACCCGGTGACCGTGATAGCGCACCTCTGGGGCGGATGCTCCATCTCCGAGCGGCACCAAGGCGACGCCGCCCGGTGCCGGTTCGATCTGCGGCAGTGGTTGCGCGGATGCGGAGGCGCTGCTCAGTATCGACCCCGCGAGCAGAAGTACCCAAAGTTTCATAAGCTTACTCATCACGTGTGTCATCGACCGTGGACACTAACACACCTTTCGCCAGTCTTGTCTCGACCCGTGTCCCAATCGGTACTTGACGCGCCGAGCGCACGATCTGGCCGTCTTCGGTGCGAACGATGGCATAACCTCGTTGCAGGGTGGCGAGGGGGCTGACGGTATCCAGCGCCCGACCCAGGGAGCCCAAGCGTTGCTGCTGGCGCGTCAATTCATGATCCAACGCCGCACGTAAACGTCGCTGCAATTCGTCAGTCCTGCTCCGCGTCGCCCCCAGGCGCACGGCGGGAGAATGCCGCTTCAGTGCTTCCTGCAGCTGCTCCAGACACGCGCGCTGGTGACGCAGCCTGTGCCCCCAGTCCCGCAGCAGGCGGTTCTCCAGCTCATCCAGACGCTGCGCCTGTTGTCGCAGTCGCACACCCGGGTGCTGCAACCGCAGACGGCCCGTGAGCCAGTCCAGTCGCTGGTTTCCCTGACTCAATCTCCGCTCCCAGCACTGCCGTAATTGTCCGGCCAAGGCGGTGAAGCGCGCATGCCAATCGCCGATGTCCGGCGTAACCGCCTCCGCGGCCGCCGAGGGCGTCGGGGCGCGCAAATCGGCAACGAAGTCGGCGATGGTGAAATCGATTTCGTGGCCGATGCCCGCCACCACGGGAATCGTACAGGCTGCCACGGCGCGCGCGACGATGTCCTCATTGAAGGCCCACAGGTCTTCCAGAGACCCGCCGCCACGGGCCAATATCAATACGTCGCAGTCGGCGCCCAGGGACGCCGTACGCAAGGCAGCGGCGATGCTCGGCGCTGCGTCCCGGCCTTGCACCGGCACCGGATAAATCAATACCGGTATGCTCGGGAAGCGTCGCTTCAACACGCTGAGCACGTCACGGACGGCGGCGCCGGTGGGGGAGGTGATGACTCCGATTCGCCGCGGCAATTTGGGCAGGGGCCGCTTGCGCGCCGAATCGAATAAACCCTCGTTCGCAAGTTTCTGTTTCAGTTCCTCGAAGCGCCGCCGTAGCAAGCCATCACCGGCTTCCTCCATATGATCGACGATCAGCTGGAATTCGCCACGGCCCTCGTAAAGGCTGATCCGGGCGCGGGCTAGTACTTGTTGTCCATTCTCAGGAATGAAACGTAGATACATGTTTCTACTGCGAAACATTGCGCAGCGAACCTGGGCATTCGAATCCTTCAAGCTGAAGTAGAAATGGCCCGAGCTCGGCTTTGCCAAGTTGGATATTTCGCCTTCCACCCACAGCAGCGGAAAACTGCCTTCCAACACGGCGCGCGCTTCCCGATTCAAGCGGGAGACGCTATACACGTCGCGGCTGAGGGGGTCTTGGTTCAAAGGGAATGACGTGAGTTCATGGAATCGGCACAGCATGATACCCAAAGCCGGAGGCGTGACCAATCACCGGTCTCTGCGTACGCCGGGGCGCGTCGGTCAGTCACCCACCCCGGATGCGCATGCACACACAAAAAAGCCGGGCGTTGCCCGGCTTTGTGATGGTGTTGTGCTGAGTTAGAAACGCGGTTTGGCTTGATCTGCTACCGCCGCCTGCTGAATGCCGAGCTGGGCGTGGCTGGCGGCCTTGCTGGCCAGTTCCTCGGCTTTATCGTAGTCGCCCTTGTGGTATGCCTTCTTGGCCGGACCGAGGAGCTTTTTGTAGGTGTCCCGCCATTCGAAGCCGGCGGCATGGGCCTGGTTGTTCAACTTCACCGCGTGCAGGATCGCTTCGCTGGCTTCCTGCTGGCTGGCGGCCAGGACAGTTGGAGCGGCAAAGACCGCGAGCAAAGGCAATGCGTAGGCAAATTTCTTCATTGCTTCCTCCATTGGTGTAATTTCGTTGTTATTCTGGTGTCAGTACTGCGTGCGCTAAAAGGCGGCAGATGCTGTACCGGCAGTGGCGCAAAACGCCGTTTGTTATTGTCGCTCAGTACGTAGGGGATTAGGCTACCCAGTTTACCCGGAAGCCGTCAAATTCTATAATGACTGGCTAATATATCGCTTTGCGATACAGCCTCTTATCGTAACGGGACCCCTCATGCGAATTCTCCAGGAAGCACTCACCTTCGACGATGTCCTGCTGCTGCCGGCGCATTCCACCGTGCTGCCGCGCGACGCCGACCTCACCACTCAGCTTACCCGCGGCATTCGCTTGAGAATTCCGTTGTTGTCTGCCGCCATGGACACCGTTACCGAAGCGCGCTTGGCGATTGCAATGGCGCAGGAAGGCGGCATCGGCATCGTGCACAAGAACATGACCATCGAGCAGCAAGCCACGGAAGTACGCTCGGTGAAGAAATTTGAAAGCGGCGTCATCAAAAACCCGATCACAGTGGCGCCGGAGACGAGCATTCGCGACGTGCTCGAACTGACCCGCGCCTACAACATTTCCGGCGTGCCGGTGGTGAAGGGCGAAAAACTGGTGGGAATCGTCACCAGCCGCGATCTGCGCTTCGAGACCGGCCTCGATAATCCGGTCTCGAATATCATGACGCCGGAACAACGCCTGGTGACCGTGCGCGAAGGGGCGGCGCAGCGCGAAGCGCTGGAATTGCTGCACAAGCACCGCATCGAAAAGGTGCTGGTGGTCAACGAGCAATTTCAGTTGCGCGGCATGATTACAGTCAAAGACATCCAGAAGTCGCGGGACTTTCCGCTCGCGAGCAAAGACGAGCAGGGCAGTCTCCGGGTCGGCGCCGCGGTGGGCACCGGCGCGGAGACCGCGGATCGCGTCGCGGCGCTGATCGAGGCTGGAGTCGACGTGATCGTGGTGGATACGGCGCACGGTCATTCCCAGGGCGTGCTCGATCGCGTGCGCTGGGTGAAGAATAATTTCCCCGACGTGCAGGTGATCGGCGGCAATATCGCCACCGCCGAAGCGGCGCGCGACTTGGTCGAAGCCGGGGCAGATGGCGTCAAGGTGGGCATCGGACCAGGCTCGATATGCACCACGCGCATCGTCGCCGGGGTCGGTGTGCCCCAGATCACGGCGGTTTCCAATGTCGCTGAAGCATTGAAAGATACCGGCGTGCCGTTGATCGCGGATGGTGGGATTCGGTTTTCCGGGGACATTGCAAAAGCGATTGCCGCCGGCGCACACAGCATCATGATCGGCAGCCTTTTCGCCGGCACGGAAGAAGCTCCGGGCGAAGTGGAGCTTTACCAGGGGCGTTCCTACAAATCCTATCGCGGCATGGGCTCTTTGGGTGCCATGCAGCAGGGATCAAGCGATCGATATTTTCAGGACGACAATGGCGGCAACGTCAACAAGCTGGTACCGGAAGGCATCGAAGGTCGGGTGCCGTACAAAGGGCCGCTGTTGAATATCGTGCACCAACTGTTGGGCGGACTGCGCTCCAGTATGGGTTATGTCGGCTGCGCGAGCATCCAGGACATGCGCACCCGGCCGCAGTTCGTTAAAGTGAGCCCCGCGGGTATGCGTGAGTCCCATGTGCACGACGTGACCATTACCAAAGAAGCACCCAACTACCGCACCGACTGATCACAAAGCAGCTCACCGACGACCGTTGCTGCGCGGCGGTTGTCGGGGCTGTCGTTGTATGAGGCCTCCCGCATTGACCGATTCCCGCGCCAACATTCATCAAGACCGAATTCTGATCCTGGATTTCGGGTCTCAATATACCCAATTGATCGCCCGTCGCATCCGCGAAGCGCGTGTGTATTGCGAAATATACTCGTGCGACTGCGATCCCCAGGCAATCGTCGATTTCAATCCCAAAGGCATCATTTTGTCCGGGGGCCCCGAGTCGGTGACCGCAGAGCAAACACCGCGCGCGCCGCAAGCGGTTTTCGATTTACAGGTGCCGGTGCTCGGAATCTGTTACGGCATGCAGGCCATGGCGACCCAATTCGGCGGCAAGGTCGAAGTGTCGGACCATCGCGAGTTCGGTTATGCGCAAGTGCGCGCACGCGGCCATTCCACGCTTTTGCGCGAAATCGAAGACCACACCAACGCGGATGGTTGGGGGCTGTTGGATGTTTGGATGAGCCACGGCGACAGGGTTGCGGAATTGCCCTCCGGGTTCAAGATCATTGCCTCCACCGACGGCGCGCCCCTGGCGGGTATGGCGAACGAGGAGCGTGGCTATTACGGATTGCAGTTCCATCCAGAAGTGACCCACACCACACAGGGCGCGCGCATCATTGCCCGTTTCGTACATGAGATCTGCGGCTGCGGTGGCCTGTGGACGCCGGGCAACATCATCGACGACAGCATCGCACAGGTGCGTGAACTGGTGGGCGACGGCAAGGTCGTATTGGGCCTGTCGGGCGGCGTCGATTCGTCGGTGGTCGCGGCACTATTGCACAAGGCAATCGGAAGCCAGTTGACGTGTGTGTTTGTGGACAACGGCTTGCTGCGTTTGCACGAGGGCGATCAAGTCATGGCGACTTTCGCCGAACACATGGGCGTGCGCGTGATTCGAGTGGATGCCGAAGAGCGATTTCTGAGCGCACTGCAAGGAGTCGACGATCCGGAAAAGAAGCGCAAGATCATCGGCAACCTGTTCATCGAAGTATTTGAAGAGCAGGCGGCCGAACTCGAAGACGTGGACTGGCTTGCCCAGGGGACGATCTATCCCGACGTGATCGAGTCGGCCGGATCGAAAACCGGCAAAGCGCACGTCATCAAGTCCCATCACAACGTAGGCGGGCTGCCGGAGTTCATGAAGCTGAAACTCATCGAGCCGTTGCGCGAATTGTTCAAGGACGAAGTACGCAAAATCGGTCTGGAACTGGGATTGCCGTCCGATATGATCATGCGTCATCCGTTCCCGGGGCCGGGCCTCGGAGTGCGCATCCTCGGGGAAGTGAAGAAGGAATACGCGGATATCCTGCGCAAAGCGGACGCGATTTTTATCGAAGACCTGCGCGCATCCGGGTGGTACGACAAAGTGAGCCAGGCGTTTGCGGTATTTTTGCCGGTACGTTCGGTGGGCGTGATGGGCGATGGGCGGCGCTACGATTACGTGGTTGCGCTGCGCGCGGTGGAGACCATCGATTTCATGACCGCCCGTTGGGCCCATTTACCCTACGACCTTTTGGACAAGATCTCGCGGCGGATCATCAATCAAGTAGCCGGCATTTCGCGCGTGGCCTATGACATCTCCGGCAAGCCGCCAGCTACGATCGAATGGGAATGACTGAAATTAGCATCTCATTGAATGTCAATAATTAAACCAATCCAATCGATAATATAACCCGCATCACCAATGACGTTTTTCATGGTATTTGTTGGGTATAGCAAGGCAAGCAACATTCATACCATGAGCGGAAAATTGATGCTGGCATGGAATCAGAGCGCTTGCATTGTATGTGCTCTGGAGCAATTCGGAAACCTGCTGTAGCAGCACTGATTATCTAGATTGTGGTCGTGGAATGGGCCCGACATTTCTCGCTAAGCCTGCTTCGACAGCATCCTAACCCATTAGTTGCCAAGAGTAACCAAGTACGTTACAGTATCTCTCCACGGAAGGAGATCGCCATTGATTCAAAGTTTTCGGGACCGCTGGCTAAGAGAGTTTTATCTGAAAGATAAAACCAGCAAGAAGATACCTGCTGAAGTCCAAGACCGACTGTTCCGAAAGCTGCAGTTAATCGATGACGCGACCTGTGATCTCGACTTGCGTTCGCCTCCGAGCAATCACTTTGAAAAGCTGAGAGGAAATCTGGCAGGGAAGCATTCGATCCGCGTTAACAAGCAATGGCGGCTGGTGTTTACCTGGTCAGGCGAACGTGGTGAGGTCCAGGACATCTATCTCGATAACCACGACTATCGGTGAGGCAGGCCATGAATATTACAAAACGACAACCCGTCAGTGTCGGTGAAATGATTACCGAGGAGTTCCTCGTACCTATGGCGCTGACTCAGGGACAATTGGCTGAAGCGATGGGAGTCAGTCGAAAAACCGTTAATGAGTTGTGTACCAATCGCCGTGCAATCACGGCCGACACGGCACTGATGCTGGCCACCGTATTTGGGAATACTGCTGATTTTTGGTTGAATCTGCAGCAGCGCAACGAGCTGTGGAAAGCGCTTAACACACCAAAGCGGCGAGCACGGATCGAGAAAGCTAAACCTATTGCTGCTTGAGTTTAATTGAACATGGTATTTTTCACGGCGTCGCCGCTTTCACCAAAAAGAACGGCATTGAAAATACAGGAATCTTCGTGCCCGTTCACAATCGAATGGTATGATTTCACGTCCAGCACTCACTGGCACCTATAGGCATCAGATCAAACACAGGCCCGCGGAGTAGCGGGCTTTTTTTTGTTTGCGTCTGGCGCTGGCTGTCAATGATCCGCAAACACAAGCTTGCTCACTTGTCACCACCGGTTATTCCGGGCCGAGCAGCAGAGAAGAGTTCTGTTTCTCTCGACGAGGCGAACAACGACGAACTGCGCTCACGCGCGGAGCCATTTACCCGCGGCGAAATCTCCGAGCGTGAAGGAGCCCGGTCCGAATAGGCCGTTGGCTGAGCTCGCACGGCGCTGTGGCCGCCAGTCAGCGGCCACGGTCGTCTTTCAACGCCGTTCAACCGGTCAAACGCCGCCTCGACTGTATGGTTGCGGTGACCGACAAACGCGTTGCGGATCTTTCTGTGATTGCGGACACGTGGAGTGACAAGTTCGACAAGCGCAACGACCTGTTGTTGGCCAATGCGTCTTCTCCATTCTCTTGGCGGTTCCGATTCCCGCGGCGCCCTCGGCGGATTGGCCGGGTGTGCTGGGCTTCCTCCGTTTCCGCGTCCGTATAAGCCGCCCAGAGCCGGCGCGCCCGTCCTAAATGGGGCCTAAAGGGCCAGCGGCAGGGTCCGATAACCCCATAGAAGGACGGGAAAGCGGGCGCCGACCAATGTACACCCTTGAACCTCTTGAATCGCAGGAACCCTGCCACGGCCGGACGTGCCCCAAGTGCGGCCATGAACGCCAGCCGCATGACGAGGCGCCGAACTGGCAGTGCCCCAATTGCGGGGTCGCCTACGAAAAAGTCGAAGCGCCGATACCAACTGCATCTGCGTCGACGGCGCGCACGGAGCTCAATCGAAGGCCCGCTGCTCCCGTCCTTTGGATCCTCGGGGCCGTGATCGCTGTGCTGGCTTTCGCGGCTTACGAATGGAGCGGCTCGGCCACGGCCACACGAGTGGAAGCTCCGAACGGCGCCCAGGTGGTCATGTTTGCCACGCCCACATGCTCCTATTGCGCGCAGGCACGTGCCTTCTTCGCGCGCCATGATGTGGGCTATTACGAATACGACGTGACCGCTTCACAGGAAGCCAGTGACAAGTTCCAAGACCTGGGCGGACGCGGAGTTCCTCTTATCCTGGTCGATAGCCATCGGATCGACGGCTACGAGGAGCAGACATTGCGCGCTAAGCTTCGATCAGCGGGACTGATGTGACAGAGTAGTGCGCGGCTCATCATCGTCGCGACGAGTTCGCTTGTCGGTGGCTAAATTGAGCCGCTCTCTGGGAGCCCCGGTGTTTGCGACTGCCTCGATTATGTCCTTCGGGCTATTGCAACTGCAGCCAGCCCGACTTACCTTTGCAAAAAACGCCGGGGGCGTAGGAGTGAACCGGAACGATTTGTCCGTAATGAGCTGGATGGCTGGGTCAAAATGGTTGCCGCGAAAAGAACCAAGGATCGCGATACCGGTCGAAAGCCGCTGTTTAGCCGTGGCTAGACTTCATCGCGCCGAACGAGGACGCGCAAGTTCACGACACGCTGTCCTCGCTGACTGAGACCGCACGGACCAACGATCTTCCGATGCTGCCTTCACCGGAGTAATCGCCGGAATTTCCATCGGCTGATGGGCAGGTTGTATGGAGACACGGTTTACCATCACGGCGCCGGCTCGCGTGTAGCGATCAGTTTTTGGGACGAGAAGGCAACTCCCGAGAGCAAGGCGCGGAACGGGCGTGTGGGAGAGATTGCCACCGATTTGCTCTTTACCGCCTACGACCAATACATGGCATAGTTGCGCGGCGATGAATGCGACGACGATTTTGCGAAGGATATGGCCGCCTTGTCAGAAGGTCGGCTCGAAGTATTCCAACATGTTCTAGGGCACACGAAGCGCTCGCGGGCGGGGATCGCCCAGCGAGCCGCAAACAGGCTGCTTAGAGGACTCCGCTCCGTGCTCCACGGCCGGTCGGCCGATTCACGGTCGAGGCGTGCCTGAGTGCTGAATCACTTCCGGCGGCGAAGGAGGTGGTTCGTCGAATTCCTCCCTCAGTGCTTGCTCGGAGCCTCCTCGTGATCGGAAAGGGACTAAATAGGGGCGCTGCCAGGCGTTCGGAGGCGCGTGGCCCATGTGGCGTCCTAAAGTCGTGACACGGCGCGGCAGGCAACTAGACTGTCGCAGGTTGGGTTTGGCGTGCTGTATTCAAGACGTCTTCCACTGCGCCGCAACGACGGAGGGACGCTCGTCACATGAGTATCGTTGAAATTCCGCTTTTCTGGTCTTTAAGCCACGACACAAGGCGATTGCTTTTCAGGCATTTTGGGTCCAGAGAGTTTCAAGCGCTGCAGCGCATGCGAATGATCGAAACCAACGACGGCTATTCGTTGAAACCATTCGACGATCATCATTGCATGTTCGTGCACATCCCAAAGTGTGCTGGTGTTTCCATCTGCAAGAGCCTATTCGGAAATCTTGCGGGAGGGCACACCAACATAAAGAAGTACCAACTGATATTCAGCAAGGCAGAATTCGACAGATACTTCAAGTTTGCTTTTGTCCGCAACCCGTGGGATCGCTTGGTGTCAGCGTTTTTCTTCCTAAGGCGCGGAGGGTTCAACGAATCGGACAGGAAATGGGCGCGCGAGAAGCTGGACCAGTTCCAAGACTTTGGGTCGTTTGTTAGGAAGTGGGTTAATCGCGACAATGTCAGCTCGTGGCGACACTTCGTGCCGCAACACAAGTACGTTTGCTCGACAGACGGCAAGCTGCTGGTGAACTTCGTGGGCCGCTTCGAGAATTTGGAGGAAGACTTCTCTTACGTTAGCAGAAGAATCAATGCGGAATCGGCGCTCCGAGTTGCCAATAGAACCGCGTCAAGGAAGGCGAGCTACGCGGAATACTACTCTGACGAAACGCGTCGAATTGTAGCTGACGTATACCGCGAGGACATCGACCTTTTTGGCTATCGCTTTGACAATTCCCACGATGAAACCTCCCTTGCAGATGAAACGGCGTAACTGTTCGGGGCATTAGAGTCTCGTCGAGCGGAATGACCCGTCAGTACATTCGGGTCCGTAGAAAGGTCCTTGTACAAAGCGCGCCATTGGGACCGGACAGGCTGCTTTCGTCGCGCAGCGGCGGTAATCTCTCCATGCCGCTCATTGTTTTCGCTCTACAATCCGGCGCCAGGATACGGATCGTAGTGGACCAGAGACCTCAGCTTTCAACGGCGCATTGTCGCCCGTCAGGAACGGTGTGGCTGATATCGAGGTGTCTCGCCCGCCGAACACGCGCGCTCGGCTGCGGTCGCGAATTGACGTTGCACAGGAATGTCGAGTGACGCAGCGGCATGAGCGCGGTGCAGCATAGCTATTCGTCCTTCTTGCGATGACTTAGAACTCATGAGCAGCGACGAGTACTGGATGGGCTGCGCCCTCAAGCTGGCGCAGCGCGCGGCGGAGCAGGGTGAAGTCCCGGTCGGTGCCGTACTGGTGCGCGACGGTGAGCTGCTGGCGGAGGGATGGAATCATCCCATCGCGGCCCATGATCCTACCGCCCACGCCGAGATCGTCGCGCTACGCGCCGCTGGGCGGCACGCAGGCAATTACCGGCTTCCCGGTGCCACGCTTTATGTGACCCTGGAGCCCTGCGTCATGTGCGTGGGCGCCATGATCCACGCTCGTATCGAGCGCCTGGTGTTCGGTGCGTACGATCCCAAGACCGGTGCCGCCGGGTCGGTATTCGACCTGTTGCAGGCGCCGCAGCACAATCACCGCGTAATAGCGACCGCAGGCGTGTTGACAGAATCCTGCGGTGAGCTGCTGACGAACTTTTTCCGCGCCCGTCGCTCTAAAGGCGCGTAGGTGGGCCACAGCCCGCGGGGATTTGAGATGGGGGAGATCATGAAGCGGTTGTTATTGCTGTTTTGCGCCGGCGCGCTGCTGACGCCAATGGTGGCAAGTGCCGGGGCGCCGTTCCAGAAGCGCTTTCCGCCGGCCACGGTGGACATGCAACTCACCCCTGTATCGGCGCACGTCTATTACGTGCAGGGCGCGGCCGGCATCCCCACCGAGAACCAGGGGTTCATCTCCAATGCCGGTGTGGTGGTCACCGGCGACGGCGTGGTGGTGTTCGACGCCCTGGGCACGCCGGCGCTGGCGGAGCTGCTGGTGGATAAGATCCGCGCCATTACCGACCAGCCCATCCGCAAAGTGGTGGTGAGCCATTATCATGCCGACCATATCTACGGGCTGCAGGTGTTCAAGCGCCTGGGCGCGGAAATCGTTGCCCCGGAAGGTGCGCAAAAGTACCTGCAATCCACCTATGCGCAGGAACGACTGGATGAGCGGCGATTGTCGCTGGATCCCTGGGTCAACGATGACACCCATCTCGTGCCGCCGGATCGCTACGTCGCCAATTCCCAGACGTTTCGAATGGGTGAGGTGGAATTTCGGATCGACATGGTGGGCGCCGCGCACTCCGACGCCGATATGACCTTGTACGTCAAAACCGACCGGGTGCTGTTCTCGGGCGACATCATTTTCGAAGGCCGCATCGCCTATATCGGCGACGCCGACACCAAGCGTTGGTTGGAAGCCTTGCAGCAGATGGAAACCGCCGAGCTCAAGGCCCTGATACCGGGCCACGGACCGGCGGCCGACAATCCCAACCGGGCGCTGACGGCGACGCGGCGTTACCTGGCGTTCATGCGCGACAAAATGGGGGCCGCGGTCGATCAGTTGCTGCCGTTCGACGAGGCTTACCAGTCTGTGGACTGGTCGGAATGGAAAGACATGCCGGCGTTCGAAGAAGCCAATCGGCGCAACGCCTACGCCGTCTACTTATCCATGGAGCAGGAATTGCTTAGCGGCAATTGAGTGATGCCGGATGGGAAATGCGGGCGGCCGGTTGCGCCTTCCACCGCGCAATCCGGATAATATCTTGCAAGACTTGAGCAAGCGACAATAGACATGATTTCGTCTATCTGCGCCGGTTCAAGCTCGTCTTTCCACTTGGTTGCGGCCTTCAGCGGGTCTTTTGCGACACTGTAATAGCCGCAGTTGTCATTGCTGGTGCTGGTACGTAGGAATCGCTCAGTCTGGGCAGACCAAGGCAGTTCCGAGAACTCGAATGCTGCGCGCGTCGTGCCGCGCGGGTCCATACAAAAATGCTCGTAAAAAAACACCTTGCAGCGCTCATTGGCTTCGGCGTCTGCTAGCGCTTTTTCGTTGAACAATACCCATCGCCAAGTCAAGCGCTGCACGGGAGACATCGCCCGGAAGTCACGCTCAGTGAGACATCGGTCGCGCGCTGCGGGAGCCCGCAATAATTGCTTGAATACGCCGTAATCGTCGCTGCTGTCGCCCGCGGATTCAAAACGCCGGGTGCGCTCTCCGCGTAATGTCGACGCGATCTGGGCGCACGGATGCCGTACCAGGACGATGCACTGCGCGCCCGGAAGCGCTGACATAATCGTGTTGACGCGGCCCGTTGACTCGATCGATTTCCACACGAGGTGGGCGTCGAGCCGCTGCAGGTTGCGCCACTCCGGTAGTGCGAATTCCCCTTTCACCCGGGCGAGTACCTTGGCGCCGTGTGCGGCGACGTTGCGCAGCGCGCGCTCTCCCAGCTTGTAATAGCGCTTGGGGAACACCGGACGCGAAGCCACCACTTTGGTTTCCCGTCGCGCGAGAATCTGCGCGCCGAGCGTTGAGAGGCCATCGGTCTTGGCGCCGCGGCAGGAGGTCACGAGCGGCAGACGCCTTAGGTCGGTGAAGTTGTCCGGCTCGTGTCGATACAAAGTGTCGGGATGGCTATCGAATATTTTTCCGATCCAAGTTGTTCCCGACCGTGGCATACCGACGATCAGCGTAAGCTTTGTGTCCATGTGCGCCCTGCCGTTGGTCGTCGAACGTCGCCGCGGCTGAGCGGAGACATTGACTGTGCGAACAGGGTCGCGCCAAACGGTTACTTCGCCGTTACATCCGTGTGTCGGATTTATGAAGTTGCAGACAGGAATTTCGCGCAGGACGGCCGCCGCAAGTGGCACGGGATGAGGGGGTTCAAAGTACAGGCGAAGTGATATTGGGCGCCGAGGGGGCCTTTTGCGTCTGACTGTAAGTATCTTCGCGCTTCAAGCTCCAAACCAGCAGGTCGTAATAGCTGCGGATGTTCTCGACATAGCGGACCGGTTCCTGGCCGCGAGCATATCCAAAGCGGGTGCGCTTGTACCATTTTTTCTGGCTCAAAAGCGGTAAAGTGGCCTTTACATCCACCCATTTGTCCGGATCGGCGTCGCGCACTTCGGTCAACTTGCGCGCATCTTCCAGATGGCCGAATCCCACGTTGTAGGCGGCAAGCGCCATCCAGGTACGATCGGGCTCAGGTATGCGTTTCGGTATTTTGCGCTTTACGTTTTGGAAATATTGCGCGCCGCCGTTGATGCTCTGCTCCGGGTCTAAGCGGTTGTCTATATCCACCTGAGAGGCGGTATCCAAGGTGAGCATCATAATGCCGCGTACGCCGGTGTGGGAGCGCGCTTTAGGGTTCCAATGTGACTCCTGGTATCCCATGGCGGCCAGCAGGCGCCAATCGATTCGATTCTCTTTGCCGGCCTGTTCGAAGGTCGGGCGAAAACGCGGCAAGCGCTGTTTGATGTGCCGCAGATAAAGCCGGGTGCCGACATAATCGAATTCCGCGACATGACCGTAGTAGCGTTCCAGAAGTTGTTCGAGGGTGTGTCGCTTGCGGATTTTTGCAAAGAATTCGGTGGCTGCTTGGTAGAGACTGTCGTCGTTCTGCGGCGGAAAAGCCCACGCCAGGGGCTGTGGTTCGCCAAGGTCCAGAGCCACGCTCAGTTCAGGATAAAATCGTTGGTTCAAGGCGATCACGTTGGAGTCTGCGACCGTGTAATCGATGAGTTGTTGGGACACCAGGTTGAGCAGCCCTTCGCTGTCGGTCTGTTTATTTTCGTTCCATGACAACGTCGGGTATTGTTGCGACAACGCGCGCAAGCGTTCTGCGTGGCTGCTGCCGGCGGCCACTTCCAGTTGTCCGGACCGAAGGTCGGCCATGTCGGTGGGTTTCCGACTCCCGCGTCGGTATACCAGCTGCTGGGTAATTTCCTGATAGGTAGGCCCGAAACGTACCAACGTCTGGCGCTCGGGTGTCACGGTCAGCCCGGCTGCAGCGATGTCGGCTTCGCCGCGGGCGACCAGTTCCATAACGTCGCCGGAGCGATCGGGAACCACCAATCGCAAACGTACGCCGAGTTGCTTGGCAAACCGGCTGGCCAGTTCGTATTCCAGTCCCGCGGCGCCGTCGGGCCCGATATAGTAGGTGGTCGGACTGTTGCGTGTGGCAACAATCAGTTCCCCCCGCTGCTGGATGCGTCCGAGCAGCGTTTTGGGCTGGTCGCTGCACCCGCCGACCATCAATACCAATATAGCGATGAGTGCGCGCAAGCTTTACTCCGCTCCAAACGGCATGGCCATTGTAGCGGATCGCTTGGGCAAAGATTTAGCAATCCGATCGGCCGTCATGTAAAATCGCGACCGTGGTCCCGTATTCAGACAGATCACGTCCAGTGCTAAATCGGAGAGGTGCCTGAGCGGCCGAAAGGGCTTGACTCGAAATCAAGTGACCCCTTCTGGGGTCCGTGGGTTCGAATCCCACCCTCTCCGCCACGCAACAACAAAAAGGGGCCCTTTGCGGCCCCTTTTTGTTGTCGTTCACAGGGTGGGGTTCGAACCCACGGACCTTTCAATCGGTCTGGTTCGAGCCGAGCGCCGCAGACGCGAAACAACGCCGGCGCGCAGCGGCGGCGGCCCGAAGGGCGAGGGCGAAGCCCGAGTAATCCCACCCTCTCCGCCACGCAACAACAAAAAGGGGCCCTTTGCGGCCGCTTTTTGTTGTTGTTGTTCACAGGGTGGGGTTCGAACCCACGGACCTTTCAATCGGCCGGGTTCGAGCCGAGCGCCGCAGACGCGAGACAATGCCGGCGCGCAGCGGCGGCGGCCCGAAGGGCGAGGGCGAAGCCCGAGTAATCTCGCCCTGTCCGACAATTCAATGCAAAGGGGCAGTTTTGCATTGAGATCGCTGTTGGATTCGAAGCCGCGGATCATTCGGCGGATCAGTCAATCGCTGGTGCGAGCCGAGCCGGATTTGCGTAGTGTGGAGGCTGGAGAGGTTTGAGCCGAGGCGCGCAGCGGCGAGAAGACGCAGGAGCGAGCCTGCGCGGTTCGCCCGTAGGCCACCCTCTCCGCCAGACAAGTCAGGAGTCGCTTCCGGCCTCGTGACTGCCTGAACCCGGTCGTGTGCGTACCGGAACGGCGCGGGCTACGCTGTAATTTTCAATTCCCCAGATTTTTGGGAGCATGTATAACCGGCGTCGGGTCGCTGGCGCTTCGTTGCGCCAGTGCCGAAATCAACGATCGGTACGGAAGGCCGCAGGGTAGGGGTACATCCATGTTTTCGGCTCTGCAAAAATCTCTCAAGAACGAGCGCAGCTTAGCGAGCGTGCAGCGCAACGTATTGTCCGGTTTGACTGTTGGGGTCATCGCACTGCCGCTTTCCATGGCATTGGCGCTCGCCAGCGGCGTTGCGCCACAGCATGGCTTGTATACCGCTATGGTGGCCGGAATCGTGATCGCTTTAACCGGTGGTTCCAAGGTCAATATCTCGGGGCCGACGGCTGCGTTTGTGGTCGTATTGCTTCCGATTGCCCAGCGCTACGGCTTGGGTGGGTTGTTGGTCAGCGGTTTCATGGCGGGATTCGTGCTCGTATTGATGGGCGTGGCTCGACTCGGGCGGTTGATCGAGGTGGTTCCGTATCCGGTGGTTGTGGGTTTTACGGCTGGCATCGGAGTGGTGATCGCGACTTTGCAGATCAAGGATTTCCTTGGGCTGCAGATCGGATCGCTGAGCGGTGATTATTTTGGCAAGGTGTCGACGCTGTTGCATGCCATGTCGACGCTGGATTGGCACGAGGCGCTGATTGGCACGTTGACGTTCATCGTTTTGCTGGTGTGGCCGCGCATGCGCTCGCGAATACCCGGGCATCTGATCGCGCTGCTCGCCGGCTCGCTGCTCGGGTGGCTATTTTCCCACGCCGGTGGCGATTATTCAGTCGCGACCATCGGTTCTCGGTTTCACTACCAATTCGAGGGCTTGGAGGGAAATGGGATTCCGCCTATTTTGCCGGCGTTTCATTGGCCGTGGGAACAGCCGGGACCCGATGGCGCGCCGATCGGTATTTCATTTTTATTGGTTCGCACGTTGATGGGCGCGGCGATCAGTATCGCCGTGCTGGGCGCCCTGGAATCACTTCTATGTGCCGTGGTCGCGGACGGCATGTCGGGCAAAAAGCACGATCCCAACGACGAGTTGATCGGCCAGGGGATCGGCAACCTGGTGGCGCCGTTGTTTGGCGGTATTCCGGCCACGGCTGCAATTGCGCGCACCGCCGCCAACGTTCGTGCGGGGGCGACGTCCCCGCTGTCGTCCATCGTCCACGGCCTGTTTGTTCTGGTTTCGATCTTGGTGTTGGCGCCGGCATTGTCCTACATTCCCATGGCGTCCATGGCAGCCCTGCTGATGATGGTCGCCTGGAATATGAGCGAAGCCAGACATTTTTTGCGCATCCTCAAAGTCGCGCCCAGGAATGATGTGATTACTCTGCTTACCTGCTTCGCGCTGACGGTGTTGTTTGATATGACGCTGGCGGTGGGCGTGGGCATGGGACTGGCTGCAATACTGTTTATAAGGCGTAGCATCAGTCTCACGGAAGTCGGCTACGTGGGCGACGAAACCGATCTGAACCCAGGGTTTCCGAAGGAAGTGGCGGTGTACGCCATCAATGGGCCGCTTTTTTTCGGCTCCGCCCAAAAAGCCGTAAAAAGTATCTCCAATTTCAATCCCGAAGTTCGGCTGGTCGTTCTGGATATGAGTAAGGTGACGATGCTCGATATGAGCGCCATTATTGCGATGGAATCCATGCTTAAAAATCTGGAATTAAACGGCATCGTTCTGGTCATCAATAACCTGCGCCCGCGCATGATATTGAAACTGCGTCAGGCGGGAGTGCGAACCAAGGCTGGTAAAATCTATTTTTCGCGCTCCCTTGACGAAGCACTACCAAAAGTCACCAAGATTCTCGGCGCGCAGCGCCAGGCCCCACCTCCAAACCCCTGAGCTTGCGCGCCGGACGAAGTCATTTGCGGCATGTGCCAGGCTGTACTAATCCTCCAGATCAGCCAGCTGATTTCACTTTCGCACGCATGGAGGCCACCATGGATCTGCAAAAGCAACAGCAAGAGAGACCGCCGCAGCACCAGGACCAGCAGCCCGGCCGTGAAACGGAGATGAAACCGGAGCCCATTACCGAAGATCCGGAATACTGCGGCGCCGAGAAGTTGCGCGGCAAGGTTGCGCTGATCACCGGCGGCGATAGTGGCATCGGGCGTGCGGTGGCGATCGCATTCGCGGTCGAAGGCGCCGACATCGCGATCGCCTATTTGAATGAACATGAAGATGCGGCGCATACCAAACAGCGGGTGGAAGCCCAGGGAAGGCGCTGTCTGACCGTCGCGGGGGATATCGGCGATCCGATCCATTGTGACAGCCTGGTGCGGCAAGTAGTCGAAAGCCTCGGGCGACTGGACATTCTGGTAAACAACGCGGGCGAACAGCACGTTCGGGACCATTTTTCCGAGATTACCAACGAACAGTTGCAGCGCACCTTCCAAACCAATGTGTTCGCGATGTTCTACTTGACCCGCGCGGCGCTGCCACATCTCGGTGACGGATCCGCGATCATCAATACCACCTCGGTGACGGCGTACGAAGGAAAGCCCGGATTGATCGACTATTCATCGACTAAAGGCGCCATCGTGGCGTTTACACGATCTCTGGCAATGGAGTTGGCGGAGCAGAATATCCGCGTCAACGCCGTGGCTCCGGGTCCGATTTGGACGCCGCTGATTCCCGCCACCTTTGCAGCCGACAGCGTGGAAAGCTTCGGCGAGGGTAAACCGCTGGGGCGCGCCGGTCAGCCATTCGAAGTCGCGCCCAGCTACGTATTCCTTGCCAGTAAGGATTCGTCCTATATGACGGGCCAAGTGTTGCACCCCAATGGAGGCACCGTCGTCGCCGGATGATCGCCTTTCGGCAGCAGAATCTTATTCAGCGGAAAACAACCTCAGCTGCCCCAAACCCCGCTCAATGGCGAGGGCGGCGCTGTGGTTCGCCGGCGCCGGGAGTGCGTGAAGCGACCAGCGCAAGGATTCAGCGCCGCCGGACACGTCCCGCCAACCCATCTCAGGTTCGGTGACGACCTCGAATCGCTTCAACGTGCCGGCAATCCCAGTTCCCATGGCCTTGGCGAGTGCCTCTTTGGCGGTCCATAAATCGAAAAACCGATTGTTGCGCACATCCTCGTCTATATCCGCCAGGCGAAGCGCTTCGCTGTCGCAAAAAAAACGCTGCGCCAGGTTCATAGCGTCAAGGGGCCGATGGGCTTCGAGGTCCACCCCGATTTCTTTTCCGCGCGCGAACGCGATCAGCGCCCAGCTTCCGGAATGAGAGACGTTGAAACCGAGGGTCGATCCATGGCGAGGATCGACGTAAGGCTTTCCGTTGCTGGTCCGTTTCAGCTCGACTGAATCCGGTGACAGGTTCAGATATCCGCCGAGCAGACGCCGCAGCATGCATTGGGTCGCGGTGTATTGAATGCGCGAGCGCTCGCGGCGCAGCCGCGAAGCACGCTCCAATTCCGTGACCGAAAGCAGGGCGGCCGCGGCAGGGTCCGTGCGTTCCGCCGGCACGAGCCAGACATGGGTTTCCGAGTCCGCGATTCGGAGCCGCGGCGGTGGCGCCTGCCATGTCAATTGTTTATGGTCCATATGAAATCCGGCCCGGGACTCGACCGCATCATACCAGAGCTAACGGGTGTACTTGAGGAGGCAATTGAATGACGGCTCGGACCATCCTGTTGTTGGCGGCGTTGCCCGCCGCGTTGCTAAGTGGCTTCGCCGCGGCGCAACCGCAACCGGACACGACATTGACGATCTACAGTACCGCGGGCCCCGGTTCCCTACCGGTCGGCGTGTTACGGGATGCTGGCGGTGACGGGACAAATCTGCCCGGCTACGCGTTGGTGAACACCCGTCACAGATTTTCATTGCCCCGGGGATTGTCGACGGTTCGCTTCGATGAACTACCAGCGCTGGTGGATCCAAGTTCGATTCGGCTCGACCTGGGGCCGAGCGGCAAGCCTGGATTGGTCGGCCAACGATTCCGGTCGGGGGTGACCAGTGCCAGAGAGCTGCTGCAGCATGCGATTGGACACGTTGTGGAAGTGACGCTGCCACCGGGCAGCGATCGACCGACCATCAATGGCCGATTGTTGGCTGCCGACGACGGTCTTGCATTACAGCAGGAAGATGGCGCGGTGCGTGTAATCCGCGATTATGCCGATGTCCGCGCGGCCGATCTTCCCTCCGAAATTTCGCCAAAGCCTGCGGTCGTTTGGTCGCTGCAATCGGCCGCGGCCGGAGACTTCCCACTAAACGTACGTTATGAAACCGCTGGCATCACCTGGTGGGTCGATTACGAATTCTCATTTTCGACCGAGCGGCAAACGTGCACGGGCGCGCTGCGCGCCACTGCCAACATCCTCAATCGCACGGGGCGGCAGTATGAGCACGTAGGACTCAAGCTGGTAGCGGGTGACGTCCACCGCGCCGCGAACGCGGCTGGGGCGCCGCTGAGAACCACGATGATGAAGGCTGCGCCAGCCCAGGAATTTGCTGAGCAGTCGTTTTCGGCTTATCACCTTTATCAGCTCGATCGGCCGGTCAGCTTGATCGATCGAACAGTGGAGCAACTGGCTTTGTTTCCCCCGGCTGCTGCCATCAAGTGTAAACAGACGCGCGTGTTTACCGGATCGGTCGATCGGCCGGCGGCGATGTTGCGCCAGCCGATCGTCGATCCCGCCTATGGCGCGGGAGCGCATTCCGGAGTACGCCTGTTGCTGGCGTTCCGGAACACCGACGAGAACGGGCTCGGACTGCCGCTTCCGGCGGGTAGGATTCGGTTGCGGAAAACGGACAGCGATGGCGATTGGGAGTTCGTCGGTGAAGACGGCATCGCTCACACCGCTGCTGGCGAGACAGTGCAACTGGATCTTGGCCGCGATTTCGATGTGGTAGCGGACCGGAGCCAGAAAGACTTTAAGGTCGACCAGGACAGGCGAGTGTTGGAAGAGGAAATCGAGATTCGCCTGCGCAATCACAGAGCGCATCCGGTGGCGGTCGATGTCGCCGAGCATCTTGCGCGTTGGCGTCAATGGCAGATCGTTGATGCCAACCAGAGCTTCGACAAGCAGGATGCCGATACCATTCGGTTCCCGATACAGGTCCCTGCCAAAGGCGAAGCGACTGTCCGCTATCGCGTGCGTTATACGTGGTAATGATCGCAGGTCTGGACGCTTAGCGCGGCGCTAAGTTGATTGCGGGCAGCCCGGGCGTGACAGGCGGCAGCTGCACGGTCCCGCGGGTCACGGTGGGATCGTCGTCGGCACTTGCGGCCGGTGCACTTGCACTGGATCCGGCCCGTGCCATCTCAGGCGTCCCGGCGCGTGGTCCGGTGAGCGGCGGCGATTCGGGTTCCACGACCGACGGTTGTGCAGCGGGGTCCCCGGGCGCCGCCGTTTGTTCGCCCTTTCGCAATGCATCGTCTGTTTCCTGATTCATGACCACGATACTGATGCGGCGGTTGATTGGGTTCCGGGGATTGTCCTTGTCGAACAGGACGGACGATGCCAAACCGACTACGCGCCCCATCTTGCCCGCGGCCATTCCTCCTGCAATGAGACTGCGCCGGGCAGCATTGGCGCGATCGGCCGAAAGTTCCCAATTACTGTAATCCCTGCGACTGACGTAGGGGGTGATGTCCGTATGCCCGGCGATACTGATATGGTTGGGAACCTGGTTCACGAACTTGGCGATCTCGTGCAGGATGTCGACCGTGTAGGATTTGAGCTCGCTGCTCCCCGAGTCGAACATGGGCCGGTTCTCCTTGTCGACAATCTGGATCCGGAGGCCTTCGGGTGTGATGTCGAGCAACAGCTGGTCCTTGAACGGCTTCAGTGCCTGACTTTTGCCGATGGCTTCCTTGAGATCGGCCAGCAGGGACTCGAGGCGTTTACGGTCGGCCGCCTTTGCGTCCTCGCCCGTTGCCTCGGTTTCGCTGCGTTGCTTGGCACGTTGTTCCTGTTTGTCTTTCTCCAGGATTTTTTCGCCCGCGCCCCGCGTAAGGTCCATGCTGCCACCGAAATCGATCATGCTGGTGCTGGCGCCACCGGGTCCCATGGGACCAGCGGTCGGTGACTGACTCATACCTTCGGTCAAGCTGGGGTTCTTGAAATATTGGGATATCGCCGCCTTCTGGTCGGTGGTCGCGGCGCCGACGATCCACATGACCAGAAAAAACGCCATCATCGCGGTTACGAAGTCCGCAAACGCCACTTTCCAAGAGCCCCCGTGGTGTCCGTGAGAACTCTTTTTAATGCGCTTAATGACGATCGGTTGTTTCTTGTCGTCCAATGGCATCGGCGGGGTGCCTTTTAACTGCGTGCAGGACTAGCTGCGCTGGCCTCGCAGATGCTCTTCCAGTTCCTGAAAGCTGGGACGTACGGAACTGAACAAAACCTTGCGCCCGAATTCCACAGCGATTTGCGGGCTATACCCGTTTACCGTAGCCAATAGCGCGACCTTGATGCATTCGAACACCTTCGCTTCTTCGGCGACACGATGTTCCAGCGCCACGGCCATGGGACCGACGAACCCGTAGGCGAGCAAAATGCCAAGAAAAGTACCGACCAATGCCGCAGCAACGTGACCACCGATCGCTTCAGCGCTATCGCTGATGAATCCCATGGTGATGACGATACCCAGTACCGCTGCGACAATGCCGAACCCGGGAAGACCGTCGGCGACTTTGGTCAGGGCCTGCGAGGGTTGTTCGGCTTCGTGATGGTGGGTTTCGATCTCCACATCCATGAGATTCTCGAGTTCGAACGGATTCATGTTCCCGCCCACGATCAGGCGTAGATAGTCGGTGATGAAACTGATCACATGATGGTCGTTGGCGATTTTCGGGTAGCGATTGAACAGTTCGCTTTTTTCGGGTTCCTCGATGTCGCTTTCGATCGCCATCATGCCTTCCTTTCGCGCCTTGGCGAAGACATCGTGCAACAACGACAACAGGTCCATGTAGAGCGGCTTGGTGAACTTGGAGCCTGATAAAAGCGCTGGAACGCTTTTGAATACTTTGGTCACCACCTGGCTCGGGTTCGAAATCACGAAGGCCCCGAACGCGGCGCCACCGATGATCAGCAGTTCGAAAGGTTGCCACAGCGCGGCCAGGTGCCCGTGGGACAGGACGTATCCGCCTGCCACGGAGCCAAGGACAATCACAGTACCGATGATGAAGAACATGGGAGTGCGGACTCTGAGCGGTTCATTGCGGATGCACACGAAACCTATCGGCAATAGCCGCGCCTGCTTGAGTGTTAAAATCAAAACAAATCCGGTTCAACTGTGTAATCGACCGAATTCAAGTTGCGGCCGTGGTGAGCCGATGTAATAGGCGGTCAATCTCCGCGTGTGATTTATGGAATCGCCCCCAGCACAGGACGAAATCAACCGTTTGTCCGACTCGGTCGGGCAGTGGGCGGACCGCTTGGCCGAGTGCCATTTGCCGTTGCTGGTGTCCACGGCGCGAGCGCTGTCGAACCTGAATCCTGACTCGGGCATACCGATGGATCGGGTGTGTGAACGGGTGCCGGGTGACCCGGGCGCGGCGTTAGAGATTGTGCGTCGGGCGAATGCCGGTCGCGCGCGTAATTTGGGTAGCCGCATTGCGACATTGGATAACGCGGCCATGATGCTGGGCATGAGCCAATTGCGTGCGCTGCCATCGGCACTCGATCGACTCGATCCCCTCGAGGCCGACACCGCTCAGCGCCGTTACCTGCAACTGGCGAGTCGCAGCTATCACGCCGGACTGCAAGCCTACCGTTTGGGCGCATCGGCGTGGCGATGATGCCGAAAGGTATTTCTGGCGGCCATGTTAACGATGTGGCGAACTGTTGATGAGCCTCCATGGCGGTGCCGGAAACCTGGAACGCATTCGTGTGCTGCATGCGCTGAGCGCATGCCTGCGGACGAAGCGCAATAGTGGTTCTTGGATTCAGCCTCGCAGCTCACCCGTACGCTCGCCGCTCGCTGGAACCTGCCGGAACTTTTGCTGCAAGCTTGGAGGCGGAGCAGGCGAGCCGGCCACGTGTCTAGGCTATGTATGCATCGCAGTTGGCGCGACTGGCCGAAGGCGGTTGGTATGG
>CAVZBR010000001.1:0-945072 GCA_963773585.1 uncultured Gammaproteobacteria bacterium | reverse complement strand
CGACGCTTGTATTGCGAGCGCGGCGAGGTTCATGGCCGCCAGAGCGAAATCGGGCGCTTTCTTCAACGCCTTGTGAAACTGTTCCTCGGCTTTGCCGCGGTTGCTCAGCCCGAGATAGGCGACGCCCGCCAGGTTATAGCCGACGGGATTGTCAGGCGCCTGGTCCTGCAGGTGCAACGCCTCGTCCAGCGCTTCTTGGTACGACTTCCTAGTCAGCAGCAGTTGCGTGCGCATGATCGCAGCCTGCACCGGATCGGCCCCGAGCTTAATGGATTCACGCAACTGCTTGTCGGCAGCTTCGGTCGCGTCCGATACCAACAAGCTCACGAACAATTCCTGACGCGCCTCGGCTGCCTTCGGATTCAGTTCGACTGCCTTGCCGTAATGTGCCGCGGCCCGGTTTGCATCTCCCATGCGCATGTAGGTCTCCCCCGCCAGCGACTGCACCTGGGGGTCGGACGGGTGATCGTGCAACGCCGGTTCGAGGGCTTTGAGCGCCTTATCGGGTTGGCCCAACTTCAAGAAACTCGAGATCAACAGCTTGCGCGCTGCCAATTGGTCGGGCCGGGCCGCTATGTACCGAGACAGGTGATCCGCAGCGTCGGCGAAGTTACCGTCCGCATATTCAATACCGCCGAGCAACATATGGCTGGGAAGATGGCCCGGCATTACCGCCAGCGCGACCTTCAAGGAGGCCTTTGCTTCGTCGCGCTTGCCGGCGCGGTAAGCGAGTTCGCCTCGCAGGTAATTGCCGATCGGATGATTCGGCCAGTTGTGCAGTACAAGGCTGATATGTTTTTCGGCATCGTTTAGATGGTCTTGATCAAGCAGCACTGCCGCCAGACCCAGATGGGCTAGCGTATTTTCCGGACGGCGCTGCAGCACCTGCTCGAACGCATTTGACGCTTGCCATATTGGTTGCGCACCCGGGCCAGCTCTCCGGCCACCAGAAGATTGTCGACGTTGTTCGGATCGCGCGCTGTCACAAATTCGACATGGCCTTGAGCGGAATCCAATTCCCTGTTCTTCAGATCCAGCCGCGCCGACCCGATGTGGCCTTCAATGGAATTCGGGTCCAGTTTCAGCGCCGTAGCAAATGCTTCCTCGGCTTTGTCGTCGTGCCCCAGATTCAATTCCGCAATACCGCGCAAGGCGATTACGTTCGCCTGCCCCGCCTTGGGCATGCTCTCGTCGTTGTGCACATGGTCGAGCACACCTTTATAGTTTTGTTGCTGCAAATACGCGTGAGCCGTCAATGCGAGCACCTGCGCATGATCTGCTCCCATCAGATCCGCCCGCTCGAGTTCGCGCAAGGCCGATTCGGCGTGCTCCAGCTCCACATAGGCTCTGGACAACAACAACAAGCCGCGAGCGTTGTCCGGATCTGCTTGGAGTGCATTCTTGACCTCGATCTCCGCAGCGCGCGGTTTACCGGCTTCCAGATATAGTTCGGCCTGCTTTAGCATCGCGTCGATGTCCTCGGCCACCGACACGCGAGAAACGGCCATAAGAAACGACGCCAGCAGAATGGTGATCAGCCAACCGCCAGCGCCAGCGGACGCTGTCGGCGACTTCAAGTATCCCATGGCTCGTTCATTTTGCCGCCCACGCCTTTAATGTTGTTGCTGCAATAATTCGCACGTATCGAACTGGGATGGCATAAGCAATACCGCTTGGTTTTGCGAGAATATCTTCGCGCGTCTCTTTTACAAATACCATGTTGACTACCCCCACGACTTTTCCGGAATTTTGTTCGAACAGCGGGCTGCCGCTATTACCCGGGTACGCCGTGGCGTCGAGCTGCAAGACGTCGAAGGGATGCCGCAAGCGAGCGATCACTTCAGCGGTCAATTGCCCTCCGGTGTCTTTCGGTGCAACGATGGGAGTAATCGCTGACACCATAGCCTGGTGGGTCACAGGGTAAAGCCCGAGCACGGCGCCGATGGGGAATCCCGTAAATGCCAGCTTCGTACCCTCGCGCGCCAATGCTATGGGTCCCAGCTGAAGCGGCGGTAATGGGTCTCCCGCAATCTCGAGCAATGCGAGATCATGCCGTGAATCCACCGCGGTTTTCCTGGCACGACGGACCTGCGGCCTGGGCCCAACCCCGATAAACACGCTCAAGTCTTCCCACCTGTCGCCCTGTAGAGTCTTTTCAACCACGTGAGCATTGGTGATGATGTGACGTCCATCACCGACGACGAAACCAGTACCGAACAGCGCCACTTCCGGAACGCGGGACGTTTGCAGTGTGCCGATGCCGACGATACTCGGGCGCACTCGATCGATCACATCCGGCAGGTCCTCAGCGAGCGCGGGTGCGTTCCAGACGCACAGCAACCAGATGCACGTCAGGAAGACTGGAACACGCGCTGAACGCGGCCGCTCCGCCAGCTATAGAGGCGATGCAACAACGTCCGTTCGCCTGTTGCAACGGCATCGTCGGGACCTGGTTTGAGAACAAATATTCATTTACGCAGCCTTATCCACCGCCTTTCCGACGGAAGGCTTGCCGCTCGCGTCCGGCCGCGGCGACCGCGGATCGGCCACCGACCACCGCTTGGATGCTCCGGAGCCGAGCCGGTAGCCCACCGAGAGCAATAAAACACCGCCCACGTAAACCACTGTCCACCGCAGGAACAGCGCGGTTGCAGGCAGCAAGTGGGAACGATCCGGGCCCAAGAGGAACTGCACGCCTGAAAATACCTTATTGTATTTTCTTACGTTCGGCTCAAGCCCATGATTTAACAGCCACCAGGAAACCGGCACCGCCACAAGCGTTGCGGCGAGCGCCCCCACACGCCAGTGGCACGTCTTGGCAAGTAACACCGCATTGGCACAAATCAGCAACAGCAGAACGTACAAATACAATCCGCCGCCCGCGCCCCATGCCGCACGTCGCGCTATGAGTTCGTTCAGGTTGTCGGTGGAAGACCAGTCGAATGCGATCCCTTTACATAGCCAGTACCAAGGAATGGCGGCGACCGCCAACAGCAGCCATTTCCGCGTCCGAATGTTTCTGCCCGTTCGCGACCGGCGCCATCCCAAACAGTGCCAGGGTCATGAACAACGGCCCGAATAACGCAGTGTAGCGCACGATTCTTTCGAAAAATCCCACCACTCCGGGCGAGTCCATCCGTGCAAACAGGACTGCAGCCCAGTGTCCCCAGATCTGCCGGTGAATCACGAACCAATTGAGGTTGTTCGAACCGGCGATATCAGCCAGGCTTTCGTTGCTCACGCTGGCCGCAAATAAAGCCAGACTCGCCACACCTACCAGCATCGACATTGCCGGCAGCTTAAACCACGCATGCTTAGCGGAACCGAAACGTTGTGCCACCAGTGCGGGTCCCGCGCCCAGCCATAACAAAGCAACGACGAAGAGAACTTTCCAGGGAAACATCGAAGATCCACGGAACAGCTCCCGCACGTTGTAAGGCACGCCAGGAAGACGAACCGCAATTTGCAGCATGACCGATACTGCGACCACCAGGGCGACCGTCGCGAGCAGCAATTGACGGGTGGAGACCTCTCGGCTTACCGGCGCGACTTCCTTACGGCGCGCCGGCGTTGAATCAGAAGCGGCGCTGGGTCGATCCTGAGCCACGCTGATCGTGTGGCTGGCAAAGAGTCGAACGCCCAAGGCGGCGGCGAAAACCAGTAGCACTGGCGTAACGTCCGAAGTGTGTCCTTGGAGAAGCAACTGCGCCAATTCCAGGAGCAGCACCCAGACCGCCAAAGGCACGGCCGCCTGCATCGTCCGACTTCCGCCGAGCCGCAGCAGCCACAGCAATGCTGCGAACGTAAATAGTAACCGGGCACCGTTGATCGCCCCGTCCAACAGACTTCCGTTCAACATGCTTGCGAACGGTACCCAGTGAAACGTCCCCAGCGTAGCGGCAGGATAAAGCGGAAGCAGCGCTTCCAGCGTATACCCGATCAGCAATAAGCTGACGAGCCAAACCTGCCGACGGCGGGCTTCACCTCGTCGCAGCCTCAACCATATGAGACCGGCGCACATAAACGCCGACACCGTGCTCAGGTCCAGCACCCGGTCCATCACCGCAACCTTCAGCGCCAGGACTCCCGCCAATCCGACAACCGCCAACTGCACCAGACGCGGCCCGGAATATATTCTTCCGAGAATTTCCAAAGCGGCTAGCGCCATTGATAGCTCGGCAAAAAATTGACCTGCCCTCCAACCAGGGCCCTGCCAGAGCGGCTTGATGCTGTCCTTGAATTCCTGCCACCCCAAGCCGGGCACCAAAGGGAGCGCCTCAGCGGCGAGCCAAAGCAGCAGCAAACCTGCGGGCAGCAATTCGACTCCCTCGAGACGGCTTCGAACCCATCGAGTACTCAGCGAACCCGCGGCGAACGCGCCCGCAGCCGCGCCAACGCCGTTCCAGAATACGTCGTTCATGGCCGCAATTCGACTTGGGACCCATAACTGCGCGATTTGCAAAATCATCGCGAACACAATACAGATCAATACTGTCCCGACTGCGGAGCGAAGCACGAGCACGCCGGCAAATCCGAGCGGCGCAAACAGCGCAATATTTCCAAGCAAATCGGTCAGTCTGCCGTCGCTGCCCCAGTGCGTAGCCAAGCGTAGCAACGCTTCTGCCATAGGACGATCGAGACTTACGAAATGAAATGGATACAAGGACCCATAGGCAATCAACAAAGACTATGAGTGCCACGAGACCAAGTGTTTTTTCTTGCCGAGTCATAGGCGCGATTGCCCAGGCAGTCAGGACTGCCATCAGTTGCGTGCGCAATCTCTGTGAGCTGCGGCGGAAGCAATATTCCCGTAGCGCGGCCTTCGGACCACGCCGCTCACGTGCCGCCGGTCATCATGTCCCAAACCGAAATCAGCAAAAACAAGCGCAACCACAGCACGGACAGTTTCACCTCGGTTCGCTCTGAGAAATAGGCGGCCAAAAAACTATTTTCAATGGTTGCAAGCCGTCCAGCCCAACGCCAGGTGCATTGGCAGAAAGCTCAGCAATTGCAGATGATTGATGAAGGGCGCAAGGTCATACAAGACCACGTTCTCGTGTCGAGCGTGTACGTCTATTCCGACAGCTCCATTCGGCGGGCACAATAGGTTGTCGGATTTGAAGTCGCCGTGCAGCCAGCTCGTAGGTAGCCGCGGGCCGCCAGCCTCGGCGGCTCGCATCCGAAGTGCAGCGAGACACTCTCGCACCTCACCCCGATCCGCGAACTGAGTAGCCTTCCAGCGCGTCAATCTCGCCGAGCTTGTGATCGATATCGAGGGTCGACGACGGGCCTGGGTGTGAAGCATGAAATTGCCTTAGCCATTCCGCCGCGGTGCGAACCAGATTCTGGGCGCGCGCGGGTGTACAACGCAGCGTGCAAAACGATTCCGTCATGCAGCTTCCTTCGATCCACTCCGTTATCAGCAATCCGTGCTCCTGGTCCATGGCATAAGGCCGAGGCACCCGGTAGCGCCCCTCCGCCATAGCACTGAACACCTTTTCCAGCGTATCGAATTCGCGCGCGGCCGATTGGCCGTCCGGCAACCCGGTGCGCTGATCAACACACATCTTCACCGCCAACCACCCGGGCTGCAGACCACATCGGGCGCGGAAGATGCGCGAGTTGTCCCGAACTTGCAAAGGACCCGTCACCTGACACTGGACCGGTGCAGAATCGACCCGTTGCAGCGCTCGTTCAACCAGCTCGGCCAGCGCTTGCTGCTCGCCGCTCGGGCCCGCGGAGATTGGACCGCGTTTCACAAATGCTCGCTTACCACGATCATTGCCTCAGAAACAGGGGCCAACGGGCGATAGCGGCGCACCTCGCGCAGACCGGCTCCTGCGAGCAGCGCCCGCAACTCGTTCTCGGTAATTGGGTAATGGGCCGGGGGCGGATTTCCGATTGCGCGCTTGAGCCGACCGCCGAGCGCGCTGGTACGGGGTACTCAAGGACTGCGTGAAGACTACGGTTCCGCGGGAGAGCTGTGCAATCGAGCGCAGGAAGGCGATCTGCTCTTCGAGCGGGAAGTGCATCAGCACACGGGCACACAACGCAACGTCATAGGCACCCGGCGTTTCGCTTGCCAGTTTGTGAACATCGGCCGTCATTGTCTCGAA
Source organism: uncultured Gammaproteobacteria bacterium (assembly GCA_963773585.1). Lineage (GTDB taxonomy): Bacteria > Pseudomonadota > Gammaproteobacteria > JASBUN01 > JASBUN01 > CAVXJN01. The sequence goes on along the minus strand of CAVZBR010000001.1, from coordinate 938,956 downwards.
TTGACCTCCAAAACGGCTCAATTTGCGGCGCGCCACTTCCAGCATCGCGGGCGATATATCGACTCCGAACACCTTGTAACCGTTTTCCAGTAACATTTCCGCCATACGTCCTGTACCGCAAGGCAGATCGAGCACGCGCTGGGACCGATCGACTCCGGAGAACGCCTTCAAAACGCAGCGGCGCTCCAAGGAGTTGAAAATCCGTCCCGTCAGCCGACTGAAGCGCTCCCGATCGTAGCGTTCGGCGATTTCGACATCCTTATAATGGCTCGTTGGATCCCAATCCATACTGCGTTCCTCGTGTGTTGAATTGTCGTTTTGTTCCACTGTACCGGCATGCATCTGCGCGCTTTCCCTTGCTATGAGTCGAACGCAAGGCTAGTACATGCGCGCGCAAACACCTGCCCCGGCCGCACGCCAGCAGCACTCCCTAGATCCGCGCTTCAGTCGCCGGCCGAATTTTCGATTTTTCCGCGTGCTGCGAAGCACTGCGGATGGACTAGAGTCGCAGGGATCTAGACGTCGACGTCGTTACCCCCCACCGGGCGCAGACAATTTGGTATTATCCAGCGAACCGACGGCTCCGCCCGACCTATATCGACCGCGAAAACCATTGACCTCTCGACGCAACCTCCGCCCTCCGATCCTATGAGCGCCGCCCAACATCGCGAAAGCCTGCGTGCAGTCGTCTGGCACGACGAACATGCGTTTCAGGCCTGCCGCCAGCAGTGGAACCGTCTTTCGGGGCTGATGCCGCAAAGTTCCGTGTTTCTGCGGCACGAGTGGTTCGACGCAGCATGGCAATGGGCCCGTTCCGACTCACAACTCTACATCATAGCGATATTCGAGGGCGATAGCCTGATAGGCATAGCGCCAATGGTTTCCCTGCACCGGCCCGGATCGCCGGGCCACACCGCGCTTTCTTTTCTTACGGTGCCCGACACGCAGATGTGTGACATCATCGCCGACCCTCCCAGGCGCACCGAAGTGTTGCGCCGGACATTGGCTGAATTGGAGCGACGCCGGGACTGGGATGTCTTGGAGCTCTCGCACCTGGCGCCCGCGACAGCCAAGGAGATTTCGTCCCTTGCCGTCGAAATCGGGCACCCAGTCGCGGTCTTGGATCAGGGCAATAATCCGGGCATCGGGCTCACAGGTTCCTGGAGCGAATATTATGGGAGGCGCAGCCGAAGGCTGAAAAAGGGAAACAATCTGATCGCCAACAAGCTGCGCAAAGGCGGTCATGAATTCCGTTTTCAGCATTTCTCCCGGCCCGACTCCGGCCAGCAATATGACGTCGCACGCCTGGTCGACGAAATTGCCGAAATCTCTGGGCGTTCTTGGAAGCGGCAAGTAGGCTTGAGTCTCAACTTTCCAGGCCCCAACGCTTTCATCCGCCGTTTGAGCGACTTGGCGTTGGCGCAAGGCTGGCTTTCGATTTGGCTGCTGGAGGTAGACGGCCGCGCATTGGCGATGGAGTATCAACTGGTCTACGACGGAACGATTCACGCCCTGCGGTCTGACTTCGACGACTCAGCTTCAGGGCTTTCGCCGGGCACCTATCTGAACTGGAAAATGCTCGAGCAGCTGTTCGAATCAGACCACACGCGCTATTTGATGGGCCCAGGAGACAACACCTATAAAATGCGCTGGGCGGAGGAATTCCACCCTCTCAACCGCGTAGTCATCTACGCCTCTACATGGCGCGGACGCTGGCGCGCACTTCTCGACATCCGAGTGCGTCCGTGCGCCCGATGGCTCCGCGGCAAAGCACAAGCGATCAAACCCTCCCACAAGGAAACGCAATGAGCGGAATTTGCGGTTGGCTCAGTTTGGAGCCGAACGGACCACAGAATCACGAAACGCTGGATCATATGGTCAAGCGACTCGGCCCTGCGCAACCTGGATCGTACAGCCAGCAACACGGCAAGCAAGGTAGCCTCGGTGGTGCAGGCCTCGCGGGCATCACCGGCCGTTACGGCGACGTGCTGGTCGCTATTCAGGGTTGCCCGGTGTGGGGCGCCCGCGCCGCGCGTGAATGGGTGAATTCAGAAAATTTCGGACACGGCTGCGCCACGGCCTACCGCGAAGCGGGTCCTTTGTTTCTCGAACATCTCAACGGCCAATTCGCGTTGTCGATCATCGATGAAAACCGGGGCACGCTGTTGTTGGCGATCGACCGCACAGGAACGGAGACGCTTTCCTATGCCCATATCCATGCCGGAATCGCTTTCGCGACCACTGCGGACTCACTGACCGCTCATCCCGCAATCGAGCGGCGATTGGACCCGCAATCGCTGTTCAACTACGTACATTTTCACGTCGTTCCGGGGCCGGGCGGCGCGTATCAAAACCTCCGTCGGCTGCTGCCTGGACACTATCTGCATCTAAGCGACGGCATTACCCGTTTAGAAGAATATTGGCGCCCTGATTATTCGCGGATTTCCTATGAGAATTTCTCGGAACGCAAAAACACGTTACGTACATTGCTGCGTGAAAGTGTAAGCGATGCGCTGTGTAGTGGACGTGCCGGAGCATTTCTGAGCGGCGGTACGGACAGTTCCACGGTCGCAGGCGTAATGACGGAAATTCTCGGCGAGGGCGTACCGACATATTCTATCGGCTTCGACGCTCCGGGCTACGACGAGTCGGAATATGCGAGAACCGCGTCGCGTCACTTCAAAACCAAGCACCACGAATATTACGTTACGCCCGAAGATGTGGTGGAAGCCGTTCCGCTCATAGCGCGCACGTTCGACACGCCTTTTGGAAACGCATCAGCGATACCCGCATACTATTGCGCGCGGTTGGCGGCGGACGACGGGGTCGATACCTTGCTGGGCGGCGACGGCGGCGACGAACTGTTTGGTGGCAACGAACGATACGCTAAGCAGTGGGTGTTTTCGCTATACGATCAACTGCCGGGTGCAATGCGCAGATCCATCATAGAGCCCATTGTGAACCGACTGCCTTCGATTATGCCTGCGCGCAAACTGCGCAGTTATGTACAGCAAGCCAACCTTGGCATGCCGGATCGAATTGAGTCATACAACTTATTGAACCGACTTGGCACACACCACGTCTTCACAGAGGAGTTCCTCGATACAGTAGACACCGGTCAACCGATAGAACTCGTGCGCCAGATCTATCGCGATGCCAGCGCCAACGACATGATCAATCGCATGTTGGCCCTGGACATGCGCATTACGCTCGCAGACAACGACCTGCGCAAGGTAACAGGCGCATGCGACGCCGCTGGCATGCGGGTCACGTTTCCGTTGCTGGACCGCCGTCTCATGGAATTCGCGCAGACGCTACCACCGGACTGGAAAGTAAAGCGCACCAGACTTCGCGATTTTTTCAAGCGCGCCTTGGCGGATTTTCTCCCGCACCAGGTTATCACCAAATCCAAGCATGGCTTTGGTCTGCCCTTCGGGGTCTGGATGCAGACCCACGACGGCTTGCATTCGTTGGCCCACGATAGTCTGGCCAAATTGCGAAACCGTGCCATCGTCCGGCCTGAGTTCATCGACGAACTCACCACAACCCATATGGCACAGCACGCCGGTTATTATGGCACCATGATCTGGATTCTGATGATGCTGGAGCAATGGCTGGATAGCCGCGGCCTTTGATCGGCTTGCGCACTTTCGTCACGCCACGTCCGGCTAGCGGTGTTTGCGGCGCCGCAACGAGCGCGACGTGTCTACGCGATCGCATCGCACCATCGGCTACGTTGAATTAAATTTTACGTGGACTAAACTGTGGTCATTTGTTAGCGTCGTACATGCCTGCATCGCCTCAAATATCTCGGGGGGAGAATACAATGAAGCGAGCAATCTGCACCGTTCTCGGCTTGGCGGGATGTATGCCGCTGGCCTCGCAAGCAGACGAACAAAATCAATGGCATTACATGGGGGGCTGGTTGAGCGTCACGAGAGGATGGCTCGACTGGAAGAAAAACGATTACGATGGCAGGTATTGCCTGTTTTCCGGTCATTCATCCTGGAAGGCGGAGAACGACGTTCGCTGTTACGATCCCGCCCAGAATCGCTGGCAAACGGTGTACGCCGGCGATCAATCCGCAACGCAGCCGATTGGCGGTGACTTGCATTCGTGGAGTTGGGATCCCGTCGACCAGGAATACCTCTTGTTCGACAGTGCGAAAACAGGCTGGCGCGCCTATGCATTCCATATGGCGAGCCGGACATGGAGTCCCATTACTAATGCCGATATCGCCGGTATAGATAATCGCACATTCATCTCGGACGCTGGAACAGCGACATCACCCGACCATAATTTGACCGTCATTGTCGGTGGATCGATCTATTCAACCCCGATCAACGTAGTCCGGTACATTGATCTCAACACACATACTTATTCCGAACAGACCAAAAACGTACCTCCGGCGCGAAGCGGAATTCAAAATCAATTCCTTTATATATCGTCGCTGAAAAAATTTCTGCTATTCAGTGGCCGCTCGGCGACCAACGACTTGTGGTTGCTTGATCCGGCGACCCGGGTATGGACGCCAATTGCGCACGTAAATCCGCCGCCCGCCACCTTCACAGGTCAGATGGCCTACGACCCAGAACAAAACATCGTATATTTGGTCGGCGGCGCAAAAGGTTCTGCGAGGGTGTGGATTCTGCACATCTCCAACTGGACTTGGGAAGAACTTCCACTCCCGGCCGGCACACCGTTGGTCAATTATCCATCGCGGCGCACACACGGCACCGCGATGTTCGATCCGGCAGTCGGCTTTTGCACTACGGCGGGCTTAATGGACGGCGCTGCGTGGACGGACACGTTGCGTACCTGGTGTTTCCGACATTCCGTGCAGACGGATACGGTACCCCCAATTTCACCCTTGGCAGGATCAACGACGTTTGTGCCTTCCACAGTTGGCGACCTCACTGCCACATGGAGTGCCAGCCCAGACGATCCCACAGATGTAGACCACTATGAGTTGCAGCGCTCAGACGACAGTGGCAATACGTGGAAAGACCTGGTCACTGTCCCTGCATCCGGCGCCCCTACTTACGCCCACACGTATCAAAGTGTCCCGAGCGGACCGACGCGTGTCCAGGCCGTAGACGCCGCGGGAAATGGCTCGGGATACGTGATTATCTACTGAAGGATCGCCATCGGACCGCAAGCGGACTGCTGCGATCATGTCAGGTAATTGCGCACGAGCGCCATGTGAAAGCGACTCGGCGTTGTATGCCAGGGCGTAAAGCGCGGGAGCTGGAACAAATCCGTCCCCGCCCGCGCGGCGCCCCAGCGGGTCGAAACGGCAGCATCGAAACCCATGGCCGCCACCATATCACGGTGCGCTTCCGTGTAATCTGTGCCCGGCTTGCCATTCGGATAGGCGAATAGCCTCACGTTGTCTGCAATGATCTCTTCGAGCAACTCTTTGCCCGTACCGATTTCGCTACGTGCGGCTTTGTCATCTAGTCGCGCAAGAATCGGGTGGCTATGAGTGTGCGCTCCTATCTCCATCTCCGAATCATGTAGTCTGCGCACCTGCTCGCTTGACATCATCAGATCTTCAGGCAATTCCACCCGAGCGCGCTCGAGCAAGGATTCAACCTTTTCCGCACGCCGCTGCGGATCCAGATATTTGACGCTATGAATAATCCGCTCGGCCAACTTCCAGCGTTCGGCCGTACCGCCCAACTGTACGGTACCGAGTCCTAAATCCGATAAGTCGACAGCCGGGCCTTCCACGCGACGCGCCCATTCGATCACCGAATCGTTCCACATTCTACCGCCATTCAGAAATGCCGTAGCGATGAAAAACGTCGCGCTCAATCCGTACTTTTTCAGCAAGGGCATGGCCACGGACTCGTTGTCGCCATAGCCATCATCGAAAGTAATGCACGCAGCTCGTTGCGGGAGATCCCCAGCCGCGAGGCGCCGAATGGCCTCGCTAAGTGGCAGCACGTGGAAATGGCGCGCCAACAACTTCAAATGCCAGTCGAACGTATCCCGATCGACTTCTCCCTGCCGAAACGGATCAGGCTGATCCCGTACCCGATGATAAATCAGGATCGACAGCCGTGCCCTTGGTCCTGCGGGCGAAAGTATCCGCGAGCCGATTCCTACCGGTAGACTAATTAATGCTTCGGCGATCGACATCGTCTGCTCCCAAGACTCCCTGTTATGCGCGCCTTCATCTACGACGGAACATCGAGCTCAAAGTTCCCTTTTTTTGATACGCGCCTTTGTTGGCATGCGGGAACGGCTCATTGGGAATCGGTTTGTCCAGAAACTCACACAGCTCTTTCCATCCGCTTCCGTGTTCCCAATCCACGACCAGCAAGTCGTCTGGCCGATTTCGGAAATAGTCTTCAACGTCCGCGTTATGGGTCCGATATCTCTCGAGCAATTGCTCCTCAGTCACAGAGGGAAATGGCAAGCCGTATAGGATACGACGAATCTCGTTAAGCTCATCGGAGGCGCCCCCTTGGTTGGTCAACATATTTTTATAACTGCGAATCCATTGTTCCGGAGCTCGCCGTGTCAGTACGAATCGACTCCCGGGAAAACGATCATCGAATTCGCGGAACAGCAAAATCCAGGGCCAATCTTCGAACGTATCCTTGCTCTGGGCGAGCGCCATAATCCTGGAAAGGTCACGACGGCCCAAGTCCTCCACAAGGTCCAGTCGCTGTGACTGGTGATCATAGCCGAGGATTTCAAAGCACCGCCCGAGCGTGGTCGTGCCGGTTTTGGCCCATCCAATGCCGAAAACTTTCCTCACCTTCACCTCCAACTTCGCCCCGATTTCGGTGCCAGTGTACTTGGATGAACGTTGATGACTCGCGGCATGCCGCTTCATTCAGCGGGCGCAACCCGGCCGGAAACGATCATCGAGTGACTTAACATGGCGCCCACGACCGGGAACCCGTCCGCAATATCCATCTTGCCGAAGAAGATTCCAGCAACCATTGCAATCGCTGAAAACGACGCGGCAGGATTGGGAGCCAGTGAATTCGCACATCCGTCATGCCAGCCGCGCTCATAAGGTTCTTCAACCGGTAGGGAGATTCATATCGTACATGCGCCTGTCTCCGTTTCATGCGACGTACCTGGGATTCAAGCCAGTGTGGAATGCACCAGCTATTGAGTCCATCGACCCATACCTCGCCTCCGGGTCGAACAGACCTGGCAAGCTCCCTTACCAGTGCGTCCGAGGACGACAGCGCCTGCGTTACCCCAAAACAGAGTGCGCCCTCGAAGCATGCTGGCTTGATCGGCAGAGCAGTTGCATCGCCGACCATCCACGCCAATCCGCCCGTGCCTCGTTCCCTGGCTTTCTGGACCGAGATCGGGGAATAGTCCAGGCCGACGGCACGAACGCCGCGCTCATGCAGAAAACGGACATAAGTACCCGCCCCGCAACCCGCGTCCAGCCACAACTCGCCCCTTCGGTCCGCGCTCCCATACACGGGCGAAAGCGCGCACGCGTGCCTCGAGGCCAGTGGGGCTCCAACCCGCGATGCCCGCATCGTCTTCGTGACTGGCTGCGAAGTTTGTAAAACGCGCGCGCCACTGTCGTTCAAAGGAATCCGGATCCGGCATCACCGAATGCATTCGGTACCGCAGTTGTCGCTATGCTGGGCGAAAAAGTTGAAATTCTCATTTTGCGCACGGCTCCACGTGTGGCTGTCGTGTTAACTCCGGGCGCCATCTCGCGCTCGTGCCCCGCCCCGCGTATGCACCTCGAAAGCTACCGTCTCGCAAGCGGCCATCGAAGTCACAGCTCCCGTCCTGAAACATCTCCATGAGCTGATTGGCTTCCGGCATGCCCTTCAGTGAGTCGTCGACTGGATGCAAATCAAGTGCATCGCGGCTCGTCGGATTCACCAAAGATCGTTTTGCGGCGGATCGTGCAGCCACAAAATTGCCGCGATGGTCACCTCCACGCAAAGGCTGCGCGGCGAACACGGCATTCCCAATCACTTCCTGCACCTCCGTGGCCGGCGCGCCCGTAACAAGGATGCCGGCATCACGCGCCAAAACGGTGTTATGAAAGATTTGTATACGTCTGGGTATCCATTTATGTGGCTGAATCGAAATCGCATCCCCGACATCATTGATGAACAAGTTATCATAGAGCGCCACAGTACCCTCGCCCTGGAAGAGACGCTCTGTAGGATTCTGGTAAAAGAAATTTCCGTAGATCAAATAACGGTCTTCCGCGCCAGGGCCGTGCTTTGGAAAATGGCCGACCAGCACATTGGGCCGCGCCATGTTCTCTACGGACCCGTTATGTTCCTTACTGAACACGTTGTACCGAATGATCGTATCGAACGGCCCGGGCCCCAGGTCGGGCAAACCGACCGGGCGACGCACCTGATGTTTGATTTCGATGTTGTAGCCGCGCGTATCCGTTACCAGATTATTCTCGATCACGCCGGCAATAAACGGCGCAGAACCATCTGAATCACCCAGGTACATTCCGGTCCCAGCACCGTTGATCACATTGTTGCGAATGACCCAGTTCCATGCCGGACACTTTGTCGAAATCGCGACGTCCTGTTGCGAAGCGTTGTAGCCGTTGATGGTCAGGTTCTCGATCGTGATATGGTGCGCCCATCTGGTCTTTATCTCGCCTTTCACCGCATCCGCATCCTGTCCGGTGCCCTCTAGTTTCAGGTTGCGAATGACGACGTAACTCGAATTCCCGATGCTGATGGTATTTGTACGAGGACGGGCCAAGAATTCAGCCGGAGCGCCGGTCTGCGGTCCTTCTATGGTGATCCAGGCATCGGGTGACCCGTTTAGTTTATGAACGGGCAAATCCTGACGGTAAGTTCCCGCGGCGAGGAACAATACGTCACCCGGAGCGAGTGAGCGTAGCTTCGAAAGATAATCAGACGGGTTGCCGACGATTGTTTTTGCGCACGCCTCGACCGACAGAAAGCCGATCATCGACAGCATCATCACCCTGAAGGCCGTACGTGCCAGCGAAGGCTTACGGACCGCGGAATGAAAAACTCCCCACGTCAATATCATCGGACTTTTCCGCCTACCAAGCAGCCGGACGAGTCATCTTTCGTAGCCCTTTCATCGCTCCGCGGTCTGGGCAGATCGCGCCCCTCCGCCAAACAACGTGCCGTTTCCAACGCTTCTTGTGACGAATCGCACCAATGTGCGAGCGGCGAACCTTGTGTCCAGCATTTATAGAATCGGCTCAGCTTTCCATAGCTGTTATCCAACAGCACGTGCTCGATTCCCAACAACAAGCACAGTATGTGTCCGTGGAGTCTGTCTGTGATTACCACTCGTCCCTGGGACAACAGGCTACACCCGCTCCGAAAACGCGCACGGGCTATACGTTCATACAGGAAGCCCAACGGAGCTCGCGAAAACGGCTCAAGACGCGGCCTCAGCGCGCGCTGCGTACGCACGTATTCTCCTAGACGAAACCACCCAGACTCATTTGTCGAGGGCCAGTCTGCCACGTGGACATCCTGGGGACATGGATGTGCTCGGCCAGATGCCTCAATGTCCTGACGCCCGAGCCATAATATCGGTTCGATCGGCTCCTCGCGGACCAGATCATCATCGATGGCGAACGCCATATCCGGGCACATCCTGACGTCCTCTGCCAAGTGCCGGAGCGCCAGTTCGCGACTTTGCTCGTCCCGCACTAAGATCGTCACGTTCTTGTGTCGGCGAAATATGCCGCTAGCTTTTCGCAAGTTCGCGGGGTTCTTGAAATGCATCGACTGCGGCAGCTGAATGATCGGATTGCGCGGAAATGAAGAAACGATATGTTCACGAAATTCCTGATGCTTTGACCATAAATCTCCGAAATTTCCGCCACCGCTCAGTAGAATGGTTCCATCGCCGATTCGTCTTTGCATACCTCGCGTGGAATGCGTCGCGATATCACTCATGTATCGAGGGCGCCGCGCGCAACGGCCCAAAAACGACATCTGGCCGAGCCAAATCGCGCTGTCCCCAACGTTTGCGTAGGCTGGAAAATCCAAAAGTGCTACCTGCGACGCTCGCGACAGGAGTCGCCCGGCGACATGGTCCACGGTCGCTTTCAGATCCGTGCGCAGCTGTGCAGCCTGCGGTTCGGAACCGCTGTTTGCGACCGGTGGGCGCGTGTGCCGTAGGAAACGCATTTGTTTGATACCTTTTTCGGAAGTGAAAATTAGACGCATATCGGGAAGCTCTACGCCGGAAGTCGTTCTCACGGTTGGGACATGCCATGCCTAATATCCATCGGCTCATTTGGCAGATACCGCTCGCAGTCCAGCGGATAAGTGCGGGCCAGTTCGCTAAAGAGATGTTCGACGCGGATTACCATCAGCCAGGAGATGTTGCCGGTATTGCTCGATTTCTTCAGTAGTGCCATGCTGAAAGTAGAAGTAGGGTTGACCGAAATCGATTGGTTTCGAGCGTCCATGTCCTATCGGAAGCCAATCAAACCCTCTGAATTGTTCCATCATATAATTGCGAACTGCATTGATGCGCCAAGACCTTGCTTGGCGGCACGCCAAAAACCCCATTAGTCGCCAAAACCTCTTAGTCGCGGCCATCGCAAACTTTACCTCGGGCGCGATCTCGTTATCCCGTTGTGCGATTTTGTGTATGCCTTCTAACAACTGCGCAAGGCCGTCGCGTCTCACGATAAAGAACGATTGCTGCAACGGCTGAGGCGTATCCGCGGGAGCGCCGAACATGAATGGCGTCGTCATCTTCGACGCGCAATGCTCCACAATCCCTTTGCCATATAAAAGCACGTCCTGCTCCACATAAACAAAGTAGTCCGTATCGCACATCAACGCGTATTGCGCGCCAAGCAACACAGATCGCATCCATCCACAATATTTGCCTTTCAAATTAGTTGCATGGCCCGCATTGAAGTTCAGCGAGACGAGCTCCAACCGCGGATCACTCGGATCAATGGGGGGCGGAACAGGGGACGCACTATCTACAATGAGGATTTTTTCCGGCGACGTAAACCTGCAGATCGATTCGTACCACAGCGCGTGAAATGCTGAACCACGGATTGAATCATCCCCCATCACCTTGCGCTGCTCTGTGGCCGCCCCGGCGCACCACCAACCGGTTCCAATTACGTATCTCAAACGTGTACTCTCGCTACTCGTTGCGCTGTTTTGCATGCCGCTCGTAAGTTTCCATGAACCTTTTTTCACGCGTCACGGTTACCGCGAAGTAATCGGTGATAGTGCGGTCTGGATCGGAAGACAATCTAATTGTGTCCACTTTGACAAGTCCTCTTGCGCCCGCGATTTGATAGACTGAATACCCCAAGCCTCGCAAAACACGTTCCAAATCACTCGCCCGGGCTTGCCGAAACTCAGCCATCTCCGGCGGGAGGACCTCACCAGTCACCCGGACCACGCTATTCAGCACTTCGAAGACTATCAACGGCGCAAATTCCTTAAGACTCCCCGTCAATCCTTTCACTACTTCGAGCTCGCCACCCTCCACGTCCACCTTCAAGATTGCTATGGTCATACCACTCAGAACCAGGTCTCCCGGCATTGCGCATACGCGGCGCCCACCGGTATAAAACTCCTCAGGACGGAACCCCCGTACTAGGCTCGAGACTTCGGATGTCAATTCTGCTGCGCCCCTGCCTCTGCTTCGCAGTTCAGAAGCTGATACTTCGGTAGATAGCGCTACGGGAAGGATAGTAAAGTCCGTCAATCCATTTTCATGTATGAATTGTTCCACTTGTGCCGCCGCCCCGATCTGCGGCTCAAAACCGATATAAGGTCCGCGAAAATTCATGCCCAGAAGCTTAATCAACGTTTGGCCCGCGTTCACCCCCACATCCACAAACAGCCCGGGCGCGTCTTCGAGCATTGCCCGATAAACAGGATCGAGCCAGGCTTCCCGGTCCTCTGTAAACATCTTTTCCGATATCACATAGCTCTTTTTGCCTATTACTCGGCGGACCTTTTTCGGCCCTCGCTCTTCAAGTTCCGCGGCCAATAAATCACGTTCGCGCACGATTGCCCGTATACCCGGCAATTGCTTTATGATTTGCTTTAGCATATTAAATTCACAGGCGCCGCGCAGATTCAGCACCGCGATCCATCCCCGCGACATCTGTAGCTACTTTGTGCCCGGAAAACGGAAAGACCTGTCCTATTTCGAAAGAACGATGAGTTGAAGATCTAATGTCGGACTTTGAATGACCCAACGTCATAGCGGACAGTATCCCATGATTATTACTGAAGAATTTATCTTGCTCAATTTTCCAAAGACTGGATCCACTTTCGTTCGCTCTGTCTTGAAACAGATATACGAGCGCCGATCTGCAAGACGGTCCATAGCTGCGAAAGCCGCGCGCGCACTCCTTCGTCCGAATCGAAGACCCATCCAGGAACACCATTTCCCCAATCTGCATACCATCGTCGCGGGTGACCACCCGATCAAGGATCAGCATGGCTGTTTCGATCAGGTACCTGCCAAATATCGCCACTTGCCTGTAATCACAATTGCTCGCAATCCGCTCGATCGATATGTATCAATGTATCGCTTCCCATGGTGGGCAACGCACCCTTGCGCGCCGCTCCCAGAGTTGCGAAGACTTTTTCCAGATTTCCCCGATCTAACATTTGCGGAATTTGTCGATTACCATAGCTATCGCAACCGGCCGCTGGTGGAAAAATACGGGATCGCGGACCAAATCGGTCCACACACGCTTCAATTCGCCATAATGCACTTTCACAGCCACGAACTCGTGTTGCGTGGGTGGAATAGCCATTACGTCGCCAGTGGCGCATACCTTTCCGATCTTCCGCGCATGGAGTTCCTTCGCAACGAGCACTTGAACGAAGACTTGTTCCAAGCTTTAGCCAGGTACGGGTACTCTGAGGACGAACTCGAGTTCGTTCGATCCTCTGAACCAATACAGCCACCCGAAGGAACGAGGCGAAGCCCAGACGAGCATTGGCAAACATTTTACGACGAAGATACTCGCCAGCGGGTACTTGACGAAGAGGCGGCCCTATTTAAAATCTATGCGGACTTTGGTATCAACTATTGACCCTGCCACTTTCTTTGAGCGCTTTCGGCGCACGCCAGGCGCGCGCCCACACGTAAGCCCACGCGCCCCGCACTTCCGTGAAGCGACTTTGCTTCCCCCGTCTTAGGCTGAGCTTGAACCAGCGGGTTAGATATCGCCAATGCCCTGCAAGAATGAATTTCGCATAGTAGGCCCCCCGGGCATAATCATTTTGGCGCTTGAGTCTCTCGAGGTCGTCGCCATGCCGCCGTCCGTGATGATGAAAAACAATTAGTTCCGGAACGTGAGCTCCTTTAAATCCGGCCTGCGCGGCTCGCCCGGCGAAATCAATATCGGCGCAGCGAAATCGTAAGCCAGCCCCGAACATGGTGTCGAACCCTCCGATTCGTTCGACTACTTCACGACGAAAGGCCATGTTCGCACCCTGAATTCGGCCGGCAGGTAAAAATACATAGGGCCGTATCATCGATGGCTCGGTATTGTGGTTACATACGTAAAATGCATCCTGCGGGTCGTATAGTCGTATTTGCCCTCCACAATAGGCGAAATCGCCGGTCCGGAATGCCTGGCGCAGTGATCTAAAATAGTTTTCACCGAGGTAACAATCATCGTCTGTGAACGCAAGAATCCGGCCCCGTGCTGCAGACAGACCCGCATTAAGTGCAAAACTCTTTCCCGTCCGTAGTTCGGTGAGCCACTGAATACCCCCGGATCCCACCGCTTCCACGAATGATCCTAAAACCGCCGGCGTATCATCAACAGATCCATTATCCACAAGCACGAGTTCACAACCCTGTTCGCGCATCTGCTCCACATCCACAGACTCGAGGAAGGCGTGCAGCTGTTGCGCACGATCGCGCGTGCAGACGATAACCGAAGCTTCGAATGTAGGCTGTTGAAGTGGAAGCGAGACACGCGTAAGCATGACTATGACTGCGGAGATTCGACGGATTCCGTCGATGGCTTAATAAGAGAATTTTGCGCAACGACGTCGATAGGCGCTTCCAAATTCGACCGTTCTTTGATGGATCGCGTCCAATACGAATTACAGACAATTTTTTCCATATCACAGCGGTCGCGGTATTTTCTCGCAATATCGACCACCTCTGTGAGCAGCCCGCCCTCCAGCGTAATCGGCTTCAATCCTAACTTCAGGAAGCAGTTGTTATCGACGTGGAGATCGTTTTCGGATGCTTCATTGCGCGGATTGTCCAGGTACTGAATTTCCGCGCCGGTCATATCCGCTACTATAACCGCCAGGTCCCGAACACGATGGGTTTCTGTCATCTGGTTGTAGATACGTACTTTCTCGCCAGTATTCGGCGCATTCTCCATCGCTATCTGAATGCATTTCACGGTGTCGCGGATATGAATAAAAGCCCTCGTCTGGCCGCCGGTTCCGTGCACCGTCAACGGGTGTCCTATTGCCGCTTGCATGAGGAATCGATTCAACACTGTTCCATAATCGCCGTCGTAATCGAACCTGTTAACCAACCGATCGTCGCAAAGCGTTTCGGGAGTATTCGTTCCCCAAACGATTCCTTGATGAAGGTCGGTCACACGAACTCCGTCGTTATGATTGTAAAAGGCAAAAAATAACTGATCCTGCGTCTTTGTCATATGATAGACACTACCCGGGCTCGGCGGATATAGGATCTCTTTGTCGATCACGCTGCCATCGTCGCTTACTACCTTGACGTTCAGATACCCCTCCGGAATTTTCATTCCGGCTGTTCCATATCCGTATACTCCCATTGTCCCTAGATGAATCAGATGAACATCGCGCCCGGACTCGACGATTGCACAAAGTGTGTTGTGCGTCGCGTTGAGATTGTTGTCGACCGTATACATTTTTTGCCGCGGACCCTTCATCGAATAAGGCGCGGCTCGCTGCTCCGCGAAATGTACAATCACGTCGATTTCTCTTTCCGCTATCAGATCCAACAAGCGTTGGTAGTGCTTTGATATATCAATATCGACAAAGCCGATCCTTTTCCCGGTAATTTCATTCCAGGCGCGAAGTCTTGCGCCAATCGGTTGAATCGGGGTTAACGATGCTGCTTCCAGCTCGATATCGATGCACCTACGGGAAAGGTTATCGACAATAATGACATCATGCCCGAGGTTCGATAAGTGCAATGACGTCGGCCAACCGCAGAACCCGTCGCCTCCAAGTACCAGAATATTCATAGACACCTCCGCTTCAGCAAGTAGGTTTATCTACAACAACTTCCTGTTTCAGGCACGTGATCCCGACGTAGGGCCTAAACACTTACCTGCGGTTTTCGCTGTTCGCCTTCTCGGCGGTACGTTCGTCGAGCGCCGCCTCGCGATCGGCCCGCTCCGCAGCGCCCAACCACACCGACAGTACGCCGTCGACCTGAGATGCCAGCGTAAAACGCTTCGTGACCCATTCTCGTCCACGCTGCCCCATCTTTCTGCCATGCGCAGGGTTTTGGAGAAGCGCTTTTATGCGCCCGGCCATCTGATCGACTGAATTTGGTGGAACCAGATAGCCAGTTTCCCCATCTCGAATTACTTCCGGAACTCCGAGTACGTCCGACCCGACAACGGGGGTTTCGGTCGCCATAGCCTCCAAATAAACCACCCCTAGACTTTCGGACGTACTTGCAAGCGCGAATACCTCCGAAAGGCGCAGTTCCTGTAGCACAACCTCGCTGGACTGCGCTCCCAACAGCTCGACCTTGCCGTTTAGTCCCTTCTCCTTGATTTGGTTGGTCAAAGTGTCTTTAAGTGCGCCATCGCCAATAATCCGAAGGCTGAAGTCCACGCCGCTTCTCATCAAACGTTCAGCCGCTTCAATCAATATATCCATTCCTTTTTCCGGCGCAAGGCGCCCGATACTGAGGATTCGCCCCCGAACTCGCTTTGACTCCGTTCCGTACGGCCCAGTTTCCGGCGTGAAAACTCGTGTATTGACGCCGCATGGCACCACTGCAATATGTGCCGCTGGTACGCCGAATTTGTTGACGAGATAATCTCTGTTAAATGCCGACACGGTGACACAGCGCTTTGCGCTTGCTACCAGCAGCGGCAGATCGGGTAAGGGCCGATCAAATATGTCATAACGATGGGCGGTGACCGTGAATGGCCTATCTAGCAATACGCCTAATAAAAGTGCGATTCGCGCGCCGGGCCCGATAAAATGCGCATGCACCACGTCGGGATGGATACGCAGCTTCGCAGCAATGAAACAGGTGCGCCTCGCCAACCAAGAGTACTGCGCCGGGAGTCTGCGGACTTGGCGAAAGAATTTGGACGTCCGAATCGGATGCACAACAAAATGTTTGATGCACGCGAGAGCTGCATGCATTGTCGAAATTTCTTCCAAGTACGACGTACGTATTCCCAGCTTCGCGCCAGCCCGCAGGAGGTGCGCATCAGGCCTGTTGATAGATATGATCTCGACGTCATGGCCTCGATTTACGAGTTCCACAATTTCGTTCAAAACAAACGTCTCTGAAATCGCGGGGAACGTCTCTAACACATATGCAATTTTCACCTACGCTCCCTCAATGAGCGTCTACGCCAAGGCCTTCAACTGTGCGCAAACCGGCCGCTCATGCTTCGCAATCGATCCAAAAGATATCCTTCAGCGCCGTTTGGCGAACCGGTCATGCGCCAAAGCACGTACACTACGAATCCATAACTTACGGCGCCTATCATAGCTTGGCCGAGCAGCGCGACCGACGGTGGAAGCCCTATCCAAAATCGATTGCTCACAGCAACTGCAATGCCCATAAACGCAGAAGCCAATGCCGGCCGCCAGATGGCCCTGCGAATGTCATGCTTGGAAAGCTGCAACTCCTTGGCAACGACATACGTGCTGGCCGGTACAATGATCCACGTCACAGCGAATTGCGCCCATGCGGCCGCCATCAACCCATAAGTAGGTACGAGCAATAGCAACATCATCACCAATAACACTGCTCGGACCGCTTGAAACGTAGCATTCACGCGTGGCCGTCCGAGCGCCATTTGAACGCTGCCGTTAGGAGCGAACGTAGCCGCGATTGCACCGTTGGCGGCGAGGACGTGAATTACCGGAACGGCTGCAATCCATTTTTCGCCCAGCACAACCTTTACGAGATCGTCTGCAACTAACGCAATGCCGCCCGCCACCGGAAATGCGATCAGTGCCATCACGGAGACCGTGCGCAAGTAGTACCATTTAAGCGCAACTGGCTCAGACGCTACTTTTGAATACCCCGGAAACAGTGCGTGGGTAATAGGGGCCACGAGTTCCGTGGCCGTGAGATTGGATAATTCGTATGCGATCGTATAAATTCCGAGTGGACCGACTCCGAGAAATTTTCCTACCGCTAGATCGTCCGCTTTTCGATTTATGAACGTAAAGATGCTGGACACGAGCACCCACTTCGAGAATCCAAATAGCTCTCTGGTCTTCTCAATCGAGAAGCGGGGTCGATACGGATGAACCACGAACGTCGAGACGACTCGCACGAGCGCGCCAACCACCATCCCCGCCACAAGCGCCCAATAGCTTTTGTAGATGATCGCGAGCGTAACCGTCGCTAAAAAACTCGCCAGCTTCCGGGTCACTTGAAGCCAGAACAGTTTCGACATTTGCAATTCTCTGCGAAATTCCAAGATGCCGATGTTTTCGATTCGGGTAATGAAAGCAATCGCCGCTAATACATATATCACGTCGGTAATGCGGGTTTCGTTGAAGAACAAAGCGGCTGGCTTCGCCAATGCGACCAGCAGGGCGGCCGCAAAAACGCCGTAGATAACGTTCAGTGTCCATCCGGTATCGTAATATGCCCGTTCCGTTCGCTGCGTTTGAATAATAGCGGTTTCGAAATTGAACGCGCCGAGAATGTCGATGACGGCATACAAGGACATGGCGAGGGCGATTACGCCAAAATCCGCCGGAACCAGCAGCCGCGCCAAAATGATGGTGCTGACCAGGCCAATTCCGCGTACGAACATGCGCAAGACCACCATCCAAGTGGCGCCGCGTGCAATTTTACCGCCTAGATTTTCCAACTTTATATAAACTCCACGTGGCATACAGCCATAGTTGCGGTCCTCGCCAGCTTTTTTCGGGCGGCATTCACAGGTAGCGACGAAGTTCAGTTACGATCCAGCGCGTGCGGCCCTTCATGAGCCAAATACTCCGCGCGCACGTCTTGCACGCTCTCTCGCACCCGAATCGACTCCCGGGTCAATATTGCGGACAGCGCTACATAGGTATAGAAGAGGTCAAAATAGGCGAGACTCAGGAAGGCGCCGGCGATGATATATCCGATCAATGAAAACTGCATGCCCTTCGCGTAACGGCCGATCCAGGCCGCATCCGCATCGTATTCCATACGACCAAGAGATCGCAGGCGAAAGAATGTGCCCAGCAGGAGCGCCACAAACAGGAACAGACCGACGAAACCATGTTGACCTAAGACCTGGAAATAGATGCTGTGCGCGGCCCGCGCGCTGTTGTTCCAGTCGCCGAGGAAATCGGCGTAACTCAGCCATACCCCGTCCACGGCTCCGTTTTCGAAATTGAATCCAGCGCCCGTAACCGGATTTTCCAACGCAATGTTTTTCGAAACACTCCAAGCCTGGATACGCTGCATCGCCGAGTTGTCTTCCGTGTAGTCAAGGGTGGTTTCCTGCCGGTTGAACCAAGCGGAAGGGATGAAGTTCTGCAGCAATAATCCGCCCAGCAGGACCACTGCAGCGAGCGTGAAAATTCGCGCCTTGTAACGCCAGAACAGCGCCAGCAGTACCACCGCCAGAGCCAAGAATGCACCGCGGGAATAAGTGAACAGAATGGCGGGAATTGTTAGCCAAAACGTAGCGTACAAAAGCCACCGCAAATATTTGTTCGCCTCCTCACGCGCCACCTCCAGCACCAAGGGCAGGATCATTGTCATGGCGAGCCCAATGGAATTGTTATCGCCAATGAACGAGTTTTCAGGACCCCAGACTTTGAACTGGCCGCCGGTCGCGATCGAAAATATCCCCCCCTTGAAGCCGTAGAAACCGAGCGAAAATACAATGACCAGCACGAACAGGCGGATCCGGGTTCTACCGTAAATCAACATGGGTGTGATAGCGGCAAACAGAAGGATTTTCATGACCTTATCCCATTGCAGCCATGCCAGTTCCGGATACCATGCGAAGAGCGTGGTAATGGTCATATGCGCCGCAAGGAGTAGTAGAAGGATCATTTCCCGGGTCCAAGGTATGGATTTCCGGTCCTGTGTGAAAAGTAGGCCGGTCAACGTGGCGACCGCGACCGCCATCGCCACAGGATATTGCTGCACATTCCAAGATAATTTATGTGGGTTCATGAGACCGAGCCACGCCCAGGTGAGGACGCCCGTCCACGGCCGGAAAAATGCCAGTGGGATCAAACCCGCCAGCACCACCAACAGCAATATGTCTCGTAGTCCCATGACTTAACCTTCAGATCTGCTGGTGGAAACGAAACGCATCAGAGCCTCGAGCTCCGTCGCCTTGCGCGCCCAGGTATAATGCGCGAGCACGCTTTCGCGCGCTGCCGTGCCCATTGCTTTCCTGCGCTTCGGATCACGCAGCAATTCGACGATTGCGGCTGCGATGGCATCCGCGCCATTCCGCACCAGAATATTTTCTCCTTCACGGACCTCAAGGCCGCCGGTGGCGGTGGCCGACGCGACCACTGGTTTCCCCATCGACCAAGCTTGTAGCAGCTTGTTTTTGATGCCTGCGCCCTTTCTCATGGGACATACGAATATCGTAGCCGAGTCCAAGTACGGGCGTACGTCATCTACGAATCCGGTCACTTGCACGTTTTCTGACGCAAGTGCTTTTACTTCGGGAGCCGGGTCTCGGCCCACTAAAACGACGCGCACTTGCGGCACTTGACGTTTCACAATGGGCAAGATTTCCGTGACCAAATACCGGGCAGCATCGACGTTTGGAGGAAATTCCATTGAACCTTCGAATATGACCGTGGCCGAGTCCTGAGCGCCTCCCAACGGGCGGAATATTTCCTCGTCCACACCGTTTTGAATGACGCGGACCGGCGTGCGCGGACAGACGCGCGAAAACGTGCCAGCGTCGCGTTCCGACACCACCAAGCACGCGTCTGCCGGTGCGAAAAAATATCGTTCCATGAGAATGTTGTCGATAAGTCGCTTGGCGGCCCGTAATCGGCGCCTCAAGCCATGTCGAGATTTGAATTCCCGCCAGTGCTCCAGGACTCCGTCGTCAACGATATCGGCGAGCAAAGGGACGGGGCAAGGTCGCGGCACACTGATTACAGTATCCCAGCCCGACATCCAAACAAGATCGTACCCATCACAGGCAAGCCGCTGTGCCAAGTGGGCGCGGAACTCAGGACTTTCCGACATCATTTGGGACGGTCGGAACGCGGTGCCTAACCGGCTCGCGAGCGACCCCTTTTCTGATTTAGGTGCAGGAAAAGCCCGGATCGAACCGAACATATCACGGATTTCTTCAGGCGCGTCTCCATCACCGTAACAGAGAAGATCGAAACGATGGTGCTTACTTAGATGACGCACATAATGAAAGATTCTCAGGTTTTGGCCGTTGTAAAGGGGATACGGATAGCGATCGCAAATCACTAGCACGCGCAGAGAAGGCGCCTCGCTATCGTGTGCTGCGGTGGCGGAAACGGAACTACGGATTGCTTGCGTCATTGGGGATACTTGGCGAGTGGTGACTTGTGCCACACAGTATCGATAAAGCCCGCTGAGGAGTCAGCATCGCAGAGTTTTTCTGCTGATTGCTTCTTCGATTTAACGTCCAAACGCTTACCGGTTTCTGAGTTGCTCTTCAAAATCATCTCTATATTGCGCAGCCGGAGGCAGATGGTATGACTTGTCAGCGTCGGTTGCTGGAGCGCTTGGCCTGATCGACGTTTCCGCGCTAGGTTTCACAGTAGGTTGAATTTCCCTCGATTCGACCCGTGCGCTTTCCTCTGCTTTCCTTTTTGTCATAGGGACAGGCTGCGCCTTACTGACCTGTGCCGCCGGCCTGGGTTCGGCACCTTGATGGGTCTGCTGTGGCGCCGCATCGACCGCCGCACCTGCGGGCGGGGACGATATCGGCTGTGACGTTCTTGGGGTATACAATCCGGGAGTAGGAAGAAACGAGAGGTCAATCAAGTAAAATTTGCTGAACCATGTTCCCCATTTCTTCTGCTGCCCGAACACGAACATTTCCTTGCGCTGTTTACTGACAGTCCAGGAAGTGCCATAGTCGTCTTCCATAACATCGGGAGTACGCACCGGCGCCGTGGCGGTTGTTCCGGTGACGAGATCATATATCTCGAGGTCATGATGTTCCGGCCGCACCCACCCCGGGAACGTAATCAATTCACGACCGTAAGCAAACCCACTCGCCGCCGATTCATCCACCAAGTGCAGATGCTTGTCGTCGAGATTAAACCTGAATAACCGGCCACGTTTAGCATCGTTCACATACACATCACGGCCGACCACCTGCGGCCTCGTGAACCGGAAATTCAGCCCACCCCTGAATTCGCCGCCATTATGAGTACTTACGTTCCACTTTCCAGACTTTATATCGAAGATCGCTACCTTCTTTGCGCCAATTCGAAAAAGCGCATCTTCAACCGGCAGGTAAGCTGAAAAATAATTCGGGTCCCCCCCGAGCGGATGTTTTCTGGTGACCGTGTTTCCAGGATAATCCTCCGGAGGCGGCTGCGGCGGACGCGTAAATTTTCCGGACTTGGGGTCAAAAAAAAGCACCTGCCAGCGATAGTAGGTTCCCTTGTCGCACGACTTTTCGCCAGAAGGCATCATACCCGGCGTAAACCAGAATCCTTGGCGCGACGGATCGAAATTCCATCCAATGACGTCAGGATGCATCCAACTGACTTGGCCGTCCGGTACGCAGTATCCGAGCTCTTTGCGCCATTTATTGGTTTCCGGCTCCCAGGACCAAATTTCCTGACGGTACGATTGCATACCCGGATTACCGCCATAGTCGCCGCCGGCGCTGTAATATCGGTGATTCACTGGATCATAGGCCCAAGACATGTGCTTGGCCGATTGCGCCGGCGCTTTGTTGTAACTGTTGCCCTTCGCGCCCTCGGGCATGGAGATGGCCGTGATCTTGGGTTTCTTGTACGTCTTAGCGGCAACAATGAAGCGATAAATACGGTTGGTTTCCTTTTTGGCTTGCGGATCTTCGTCGTGCCACTCTCTTGCCATGACCAAATATCGCCCATATGCATGGGCGATCGTTGGCTGTGATGCAGGTGGCATCGGCACCTGATCGCTGATGTCCTCCCAAGCGTCATTTTCCAAGTCATACAGATATACTGAGCGCCGCGAGCCACCGGACACTACAACTACGCGATTGGTAGCGGGGTCATAAGCCGCCGCATTCCATTGTCCGGGGCGGGGCATCGGCGCCATCTGCTTCCATTCTTTCGTTTTGACGCTATACCGCCAAACGGCATCACTGCCGCCTTTGCTGTTCGAACGTCCGCCGAACATGTAAAAGCAAGACCCGGCTCCAACCGCTCCATTTCGATTGTGCGAAAATATTCCCGGGGTATTGCCGCGAAGTCGTGTCATCTCGAATTTGAACTTTGGATCCGACGACGGACTCAACACCCACATCCAATTACGCGGCGAACCGTAAATGTTCCCCCCATAAGCGATTCCGTAGCCGGGACTGCCGCCGGGGCCATCGGGGTCGACCCAAGCATGCGCTGGATTCATCGACCAGGTGTCGCTTTCCTTCAAATCGGCGGGAACTTTCAAATATCCCTGGCTTCCGACGTCTGAAAAGTTACGCCAAGCCACTGTCCACTTCTGCAACTTTGTATTATAGACACCGCCGTACATTACATCGCCGGCCGGTTTTCCGATTACTACCATTTCATGACGATCGGGAATGAACCATTGAATATGATTGTCCCGATTCGTCACAATCTTGCATCCTTCTGGATCATCAGGACAGAACGCTTTTTTGGCAGCACCCGACCAGGTCTTGGCTTTACGGTCATATTCCTGACCAACGTCCGGGTGGACCATTCGCCAGCTATTCGCGGCAACATCGTAAATACGCACAGAATTGTTTCCCCGGGCATTGTGACTGTGGCCACCCCACGGCATCACATGATCCGAATCGATCGCGCGCATAGAAAACCATCCGTGACCGTAATTCTGAGGATCGCTAGCGCCACGCCCTTCCCAAATTATCTGCACCGAATCGACGTTGCGCACAGGCGCGCCGCAAGTGGCATTGAAATCCCCGGCAGTTGCAGCAAAACTCACGAGCAACATCAATACGAATCCAATTTTTCTCATAGCATTACCCTGGGGTTAACATCCTGTTTATTTTTTTCTGACTCCATTTGCTCCGCGCGAGACCAGATTCTGTTCACAACGCCCAATCGGGAGTCAGCTCATATCCATAGTGCAAAAGGAGGTCATTGCACTTTTCCTTGAAATATTCCACGTGACGTGGCGTGAAATGGTTCCGCCAATCGCCCGCCTGTCCTTTTCGATAATGACTTTTCACGTCTTCCTCCCCCAATTTTCGCCCCTTCGTCTTGCGGGAAAAATCGTGCTCCCAAAGCAGGCCTAAAAAGCGCTCAGCGGGCACGCGCCGCAGCGCGTAGGGAATCGAAACTTTGTTACTGCAAACATGCTCCAGTTTCCGCGCGAGCTTCGAAAGGAAGTAATTCGCACGTTTACGTGCGGTAAAGTCCTGCTCATCCACCAGGTCCAAAAATTCGAAGACCTTCAGCATCTCCTGATAAGGAGACGTCGTAAGATCTTCCATTTTGAGCTGCAGCATGCCGTCAACCTCTCGCGGCCACGAACGCATTTCGTCGAAATGCTCGGTCAGCCAGTCGATTTCCAGCAAAATCCCCTCTTCCTCGGAAACGTCCTGAAGCTGCGCACGATGCTTTTGCATGGCCGGCCATTTTGTGACCTCGTGGCTGTGTTTGTGCGAAAAGTATGCGGAAACGCAAATATCCCTGGGGTCTCGAACGACGTGAAATCCCTTCAACGGCCCAAGCATCTGTACTTGGCGGTAGTCGGCGTTGTTGTACGCGACAAAATCGAGTTCGTTCCGCTCGACAAAGCTTTTGAGGTCGTTATTTACGTGCTGGGCACGGTAGACGATGCGGTATTCGAGCTTCAGTTCTCGGCAGACTTCTCCGCAAATCACCTGGAACCAGGTACTTCCGCATTTGTGGTGTCCAAAATACCCTAATAACGGTCTATCGGTTTTGCTTACCATCGATACATTACCACTTGTGTTTTCCAGTGCGCTCGCCTTCATACGTCCAGGCCCTGCATGGCGGTACCGCGGTTTTCGTTCGAGCGGGACGCGCCCGCGCATTCGTTCAAAATCTCGGCGAACGTTCCGGTCAATTCACGACGCTCGAAACGCATGATGTAATCCCATTTCGGCTCGAGCACTGGAAGCCCCTCGACAATGAAACGCTCCAGCACCTGGGCGCATCCTTCAACGTCGCCGTGCCGCACGACGGTCGCCAGGCCAGACGGCTCCAATATATCGGCCTGCACCGACTTGTCGGGTAAAAGTGCGAGAATCGGTTTGCCCGTGGCCATATATTCAAATGATTTTCCGCGAATCGTTTCGTCATGCGGAGGCGCCGACAGAATCATCAGCACGTCGGCCTCCTGTTGCTGTTTGAGACATTCCCTGTGTGACATTACGCCAAGGAATTGCACCGTTCCGTCCAGACCCTCTTCTGTCAAAAGCGTTCGCAGGTGGTCCCAATCTTCGGCGCCAGGCCCGATCAACTTCACTTGTATCCTTGCGCGAACGCGCTCAACGCCGATCTTGCGAGCAACAGCAACGAGCGCACGCGCTACCGGCATCGGGCTTTCGCCTTCGTGGATCGCACCGGTATAGAGTATGGTCAGCGTTCCCGACATGGTTGGGGTCGGGTGCTGGCAGCGCTGGCTTTCTTCCAGCAGGCTTCTATCAAAACCGTTTGTGAGCACCCGCACCTTTTCGCTTATCGAGCTACCATACCGCTTGGCCAGAATCGGCTCCCAGCCCGGGGAGGCGAGAACCAAGCGATCGCATTTGCGTACCACTGCTGCTTCATACCGACGGTCGAAAAAATGTTGCCAGCGGTACGGCAGATTGCGGAAAGGGCGCCCTACCCATAGATCGCGAAAATCGGCGATCCATGGGATCCCGAATTGCCGCTGCAGCGCCAGCCCGACGAAGTGCGCCGAAAACGGCGGCGAACTGGTGACAACGGCGTCGATTCGTCGAGTTCGCGCTAGACGCACCGCAGCTCGGGTGGCCGCCGCAGCCCAAAGACGCCGCGGGTCCGGCACGTAGCAGGCCCGTTCCGCATGCACCACAGCACTCCAGAGCAACCCACCGGCTCTTTTCCACATTGGTGCGCTAGCGGCCTTCTCCCGGCGGCCAGCTGTCCCGGCTTCCAGATCATCCTTGGTGCCTTGTGGCTTTTTGCGCCGCAGTCTGCGCACCGTCGCCTGCAGCCCCGGACTCGGCACCCGGAATGTCTCCACAGACCCATCCCCACCCCATGCAGACTCGATCAGCGCCATATCCTGGGTCGCCAGAGTCAGGACCAGCGGCGTCCAACCGTGCTCGGGAAGGAAACGCGCAAAGGACTCGAGGCGGCGGGTGTTCGTGCCCGCCAACGGCGGATAGTCCGTACTCACAAGTAATACGGTGGCGGCGGCGCCGCGGACGGTGGTTCGAATCGCATCTGATTCTCGAACATGTCCGTCAATGCTACTAGTATTGGTTCTGTGCACCCTGTTATAACTCCGACGATCTCAACGATGGTGAGCCGTATGTATACGTTTTATAGATCGATAATATTCCTGATCCTAATTGGCCCTGCCGTAAGCGTTGCTGCTGTGTCACCGCACAACTACTACAGCAGCGACCACAGCGAAAAGCTGCTTCATATGGTCGAAAGCTACCACTTGCCCCCCGCGCGCGAAAAAATGCAGCACCGGGGACAACTGAAATGGGCGCTCGGCGACGTCGAATTCGTACTCGCCTATTTTCCGAATCATCCGCAGGCGCTTTCGTTGGCGACCGAAATCACCAGGCGCATGGGTAGCCCGAAAGAAGCCGATCATTACTATGAACATGCCGTGCAACTTTATCCCGGCTCCGCTCAGACCTGGATGCTGTACGGCATTCAGCTGCATCGAACCGGACGCATCAAGGAGGCCGTTGAAAAATACCGCAAGGCGCTTGAGCTGAACGACAACCTCGCGGAAGCTCATTACAACCTCGGGCTTGCGCTCGTCGAGCTGAACCAAATTGACGAAGCCCGCAAGCACGCCGACAAGGCATACGCCATGGGGTATCCGCTGCCCGGGCTGCGTGACCAGCTGAAAGCCAAAAGCCACTAGCAGTCCGCCGGCAAGTGCCGGCAGCGCGCCAGGGATTTCAATTTACCGCCTCATGAGGCCTGGACTGGGCGCTGGCCACGTTACTCACCACGTATCTGTATTTGCCTGATCGCTCGGGCGGGATCTGCGTGACCAGCTCCACGCTTACTTCGACGCCCGCTCCTAATCGATCTCTGACGCCGTGGCGGATTGCCTCTTCCACCGCGGCGTCATATCCGGCCGCCGGAACCACCAACACGCGTACGCGGTCAACTTCTTCCTGGATAATTTTAAACGCGCTGATGCCGTGCAATTCACGCATGACATAAATCAGCGCAAGCCCGTGCATGACTTTCCCGTTTTGGGCCACCACGAAATCCGTGCTTCGGCCTTGCACGGACCCGAGTAGCGGCAGCCCACGCCCGCAGCTACAGGATGCCCCGGTCAGCGAGGCGATGTCGCCGGTACGGTAGCGAATAAATGGAAAATCTCCTGTGCGCAGATGCGTAATCACGACTTCGCCCGGGGTTCCTTCTTTAACGAGGCTCCCGGACGAATCGATAATTTCCACCACGATGTCGTCCGCCGTAATATGGAGCCCGCCTTCCGGGCATTCGTGCGCAATAAAGCCCGCGTCACGACCGCCGTATCCATTAGCGACGCGGCACCCGAATGCCTGCTCGATGTCCGATTTCTGGTCGGCATACAAGTGCTCAGCGGTGACGAAAGCGACTTTCACCCCCAACGATCGGAGCTGATAATTGCGTTCGATAGCATAGCGACCAATGCGGGCAATCGCGGACGGATATCCAAACACCATTTTCGGTTTTCGACGCTTCAATATGCGTATGAACCGTTCGAGGTTCGCTTCCGTGAAGTCGAATGCAGGGATCAGTTCGCTACGCAGCACTCGATCACGCAAGGCTCGAAGTCGATCCTGAGCGCCGAGCTCGATCGGCGACCCCCACACGACAACTTCGGCGTCCCCGATATCAACACCCCACCAACGGGTGGCTCTCCATTTGGCGGCGACGTCATGGCTGACCCTTTCCCGTCCAAGCAAAAACTTGAGCGGTTCACCGGTCGAGCCCCCGGTACTGCAAACCGACGCCGGCGCGGCGTCAGTCGCTTTCAAAGCGTCGAAATTCTCCCGTATCTTCGTTTTCGTAAGGAACGGCAACGCGTCCAAATCGGCAACCGAACGCACGTCGCGCGGATCAAGGCCGAGCTCCGCGAACAGGTTCGAATAGTACGGCACTCTCGCAGCAACTCGTTGTATAAACTCGCGGAGTTGCCCGTTCCTGTACTCAACCAACTTTGCGCCAGACCACCACTGCATTTTCTCCATCTGTCTCCGTACGGAGACAGAACGATGATGTTTTAGGCGCTCATGAAGCGGAAACAAAGCTGACGACACGAACCTCGTGTATAAGCTAGGCATCGCCGCGCTCCGCGACTTCGGCGGCACAATTCGAGACGACCGAGGCATATACTGAAAACAACCGCTCTCGAACACTACGCCATTCGAATTGCCTGGCGAGATCAATTCCCGCTTTCGCCATCCGAACGCGTTGTTCTTCCTGCTCCCAAAGTTGTTCGATGGCACCAGCCAAGCGAGACACATCACGCGGCGGAGCGAGCAGCGCCTGCTCACCATGCTTTACCAAATACGGAATTCCTCCGACATCCGTACTGACAATAGGAACTCCACTCGCCATCGCTTCGAGAAACGATATCGGCATGTTGTCCACCAGACTGGTGTTAAGCATGATATCCGCGCTTCGATACAGTTTTGGGATATCCTCGTTATCTAGCCTACCGACGAATTCGACGGAGTCGGCGACTCCGAGCGCATGCGCTGTCGATTTCAACGAATTCAGCTCGGGTCCAGATCCGGCCACCGTAAGCCGAGCGCCAGTCCACCTGGATTTCACGAGCGCGAAGACCCGCAGCGCAGTTTCAATGTCGTAGATAGGCTCGAGATTTCTAGTGACGATCACGTGCGGACCCCGCTCCCGTCCGGGGACCACGATTGGTTCGGCGGGATAGAAGCGGGACAGATCGATAATGTTGGGGACGATCACCGATCCGATTCCCCACCGCTCGAATACGTCATGCAAGAACGCCGAGGGTACAACCACAACCGAGGCACGGTTCAGCGTCGGTTTTACGATTCGGAAGGAACGCTGAAAAAAACGATCCGCTTCGCCGCCCCTGTAATTGACGATTACGGGACAGCCATGCAGCTTCGCTATCCAAACCGCCGGCGCCGCGAATAAATGCCAAGACCAACCCGAGTTGGCCATTATGTGAAATAGTTCTACCCGCCGCGCCGCGCGCCAAAGAGACACGATATATGGAACGAGCCTGGCGCACGCACGTAAACCTCGAACACGCCCAATCCATCGTGGTGAATACGGCGCATTGACCTGCACAACCGTAACTTGCACGCCTTCACTTGCGAGCAACCGCTGTAGCTGCTTGGTTTGATTCGCCATACCACCGCTTGGAGGCGGCAGCGGACCTACTAGCGCAATCCTTTTTGGTGTCCTGAGCATCAGGCCAGATCGGCCTTGAAGGGACCAACTTGGCGGTACCGTCCGACACTTGCCGCCCACGTACGCTCTGACTCGACAAATTTGCGTCCTGCGGCCCGACGTGCCGACCAGCTGGAAGAATCCTCGAGCAGTTCGACCACGGCGCTCGCAAGTGCATGTTCGTCGCCGGCCTTGAACAACGATCCAGTCAGTTTGTCTCGAATCAACTCACGATGTCCGCCGACATCCGACGCAACCACCAATTTTCCTTGCGCCATCGCTTCAAGCGGCTTGAGTGGGGTAACAAGGTCCGTCAAGCGCATATGCATTCGCGGATACACCAGGACATCGACCAAATCGTAGTAACGCTGCACCTCAGTGTGCGGAACCCTTCCTACGAACGTCACTGCGCTGTTCAACGTCCTAAAGTGCGTGAAAGCTCCTTGAGTGCATTTTCCTGGGGACCGCCGCCAACCAGAAGCAAGTGGATCTTCGGAAGCCTCCGCAGCAAATGAGACATCGCCCTCAACAATAGATCCAATCCTTCGTAAGCGTAGAACGATCCGATAAATCCAAGTACATGCTTATCTGCCAAATTCAATTCCGCGCGTAATGCAGGGTCATCCAGCTCCGCAAACTTGAACTGCTCAGCGTCCACAGCATTGGGAACTACGGTAATTTTGGACGCTTGAATACCACGACCTGCAATCTCGTTTCGTAACCCTTCGCATATCGTCACCACGGCGTCGGCGTGTTTTAGCACCCGTGTCTCGAGAGCCCGCGTCATTCGGTACCTGAGCCCGCCCTCGGAACTGGTTCCGTGATCAACCGCCGCGTCCTCCCAAAATGCACGCACTTCATACACCACCGGAATACCGAATTTGCGGCCCGCACGTACCGCAGCTTCTCCGTTCAATGCCGGTGAATGCGCATGAAGCACATCGGGTCGGACTTGGGGAATCAGCTCCTGCAAGCGTCGGACTGTGGCATTAATGACTGCGACCTGGTTCAACACAGGTAGACGCGCCAGCGAGCCTTTGGGCGTCGGCGTACGGAAAAACGTCAAACCGTCGACTTCCTCCTCCAGCAAATTGCATTTCGCGGCTTCGTTATGCTTCGGGCTGGTCAAGTGGTATGTCTCCCACCCCAAGTTGCGCTGCCCGCGGATAATGGCTCTGCTGCGGAAACTGTACCCGCTGTGGAGCGGAAGCGAATGATCAAAGATATGCAACACACGCACGCGTTAGACTCCTGCAAGCGCGAGCGGCGGCGAGGAACGGATCGCCGAGTCCCCTTTCAGCTGGCGATAGAACGACTCGAACATGAGTAGCGACCAAAGTGCCGCACTGTTATCTCTCCGTCCCGATTGATGTTGATCAACGAGTTCTTTCAGAAAGCGAGGTTCGAAGTATCCCGTTTCCGCCAATACCGGGCCCAATACTGCATCCCGAACGCGCTGCCGCAGCGGTCCGCGGAACCAATTTGCGAGTGGCACAGCAAACCCCATCTTCGGCCTGTAAAGAATATCGCCTGGGAGGTGCGGCTCCAGGGCCTTCTTAAGAATGTATTTTCCCTCTCGGCCACGGAGTTTGAGATCCGGTGACAGCCCGGACATCCATTCCACCAACTTATGGTCCAGAATCGGAACGCGCACTTCCAGTGAATGGGCCATGCTGGCCCGATCGACTTTCGTCAATATGTCGCCTACCAAATAGGTCTTCATGTCCAAGTACTGAACTCTCGACAACGGATGATCGCTGGGCGCACGACGCGCATGATTGCGCAGCACCTCTACGGCTCGATAGCCGTGGAGTGTCTTCTTGAAATTTCGGCTGAAAAGTTGGTCCCGCAACGAGTCTCCCAAGATCGAGACGCTATGGAAATAACCTTCCTCGGCGTCTCGAGCCAATGCCTCGAAGGTAGCCTTTGCCCGAAGTACCTTGGGAGCCCAATCCGCTTTGGGATAGATCTTGCCAAGCAGGCCGAACACCGGTTTACGCACGCTCGCTGGAAACCAGCCTCGCATTTGCTGTTCGTAGAGATGCCATCGGTAGCGGCGATACCCCGCCAGGTTTTCATCGCCTCCGTCACCAGAAAGCGCGACTGTCACCCGCTTGCGAGCAAGCTGACAAACACGATAAGTCGGCATGGCCGAACTGTCGGCATAGGGTTCATCGTAAAGAGCGGCCAACCGATCCACGAGATCGAAGTTGTTCGGATCGACCGATTCCACTTGATGATCGGTGCCGTAGCGTTCCGCGACTTTCGCCGCGTGATCCGCTTCGTTGAATTTTGGATCTCCGAATGCGATAGAACAGGTATTGACTGGCTTATCGCTGAGTCCCGCCATCATCGCCACGACCGCGCTGGAATCGACTCCGCCGGAAAGGAAAGCACCGAGGGGCACTTCCGATACCAGTCGGATACGAACGGCCTCACGGAGCCGTTCGATCAGCTCCCTGCCCGCGTCTTGTTCTGACATGGCGCCTATCGAGACGAACGGCACATCCCAATACTGCCTAGGCTCGGGAATGTCCGATCCGCGCTTCACCTCGAGTGTGTACCCGGGCGATAGCTTTCTCACCGATTCGAAGATCGTCTTTGGCTCTGGTATATAGCCGTAGGCAAAGTAATCCTCGACCGCGGTAGGGTCCACGCGCCGCGGCAAATCAGGATGAATACGCAATGCCTTGAGCTCAGACCCGAATACGAGATGGCCGTCAGGAAGAATCGCATAGTAAAGCGGTTTGATTCCGAGACGGTCTCGAGCTAGAAATGCGGTTTCCCGATTTCTGTCCCAAATCGCGAACGCAAACATACCGCGAAACCGCTCGACGCAGCGCGAACCCCATTCTTCCCACGCATGCACGATCACTTCCGTATCGGAATGTGTGCGGAACCGGTGACCGCACTCCGTCAATTCTTCTGCCAGTTCCCGGAAGTTATAGATTTCCCCGTTATAAACGACCACGACCGACTCGTCTTCATTGAACAGCGGTTGCTGACCGGCCGACAAGTCGATAATCGAAAGCCGTCGGTGGGCGAGCGCGACGCCGGGTTCGAAATACAGCCCGTCTTCGTCGGGCCCGCGATGTGCTTGGATATCGTTCATGCGTGACACGAGATTGCGATCAATAACGCGTCTGCTTTGAATATCGATGATTCCTGCAATTCCGCACATCGGATACGACTCTCCTACAGCTTCCTGATATTTCGAAACGCGTGCGAAATCGGCCAGCAATATCGCACTAGCGGTGCCCTGCGCCGACGCGGTCCGCCTGTCGCCGAGGAGTAAGTACACTGTCGTAGACGCGCTCATACCCGTCGATCATTCCGTCGAGACTAAAATGGGCTTCCGCTCGGACACGCCCGCGGCTACCGTGACGCTTGCGTAAAGGAGCGTCATCAATGTAGCGGCTCAATGCCGACGCCATTGCCGCGGGATCGTTGCGCGGCACCAGCATGCCGGAAGCTCCATCCTCCACCAGTTCGCCGTTGCCTCCGACATCCGTAGCAATCACGGGCCTACCGCTCGCCATCGCTTCCAAAATTGTGTTTGAAATACCTTCCGCCAGCGATGGCAGCACGAATATATCCATTGCACGGAGCATTTCCGCTGTGTCGTCCCGATGTCCTGGCAACCATGTCACGTCTTCTACACCGTGTTGCCGGAGAAAATTGAGCACTTGTGAACGCAAACGTCCTTCTCCCACCATCAGCAGACGCGACGTCCGCCGCCACTCGGGTCGACGTTCCAGCAGGAGGACGAAGGCGCGCGCCAACGTCATCTGATCCTTCACTTGTTCGAATCGTCCGACCGTACCGATTACCACGTCTGCTTCCCCGGCAAAATCCGTCCGTGAAGGTATGGAGCGCCCCGGTTCCGGCGGGCGGAACTTCGTTGTATCGACCCCGTTGCAAATACAGGAGATATCGTGCTCCGGCACCCCGATCTGCTCTGTCAGATATTGCGCCAAGTGCTGGGAAAGCGGTATGTATCGCTGGACGAACGGACGGAATGCGCGGCGCCACAGTCTGTATTTGCGACTGGCGCCTTCCAAGTCATGCACGTCCCAACCGTGTTCACCGTGGACGCGGCCTCGAACGCCCGCCAGCCATGCTGGAAATTGCGCCTCGACTGCATTCAGATTGCGCGTGTGGACGATGTCAGGTCTGATCTGTCGGAAAAGGCGGTACAGCCGTGCATGCAAGCCAAGGTCCTTGCCCTCGCGCTTATGCAGGGCATATACCGGGATGTCACGTGTTAAACGCTTACGAAAGTCGGTATATTCGCTGAGCGCAACTATGGCATGCCGGAAGCGATGCTCAGGAAGCCGGTTGATCAGGTTTACAACTCCGTTCTCCAGACCCCCAACATCGAAGCGGTACAACACATGCGCAATCAGCGGTCTACGATCCATGACGACCGGCGTCAGCGATCAGCGGACGCTGATTTAACCGCATCAAACGACGCATCCAACGCCGGCATAGCGCTGACGGTGAACGCCGCGAGTCGTTTCCGCGCCTCCGCGACGGTATCGTCAACCGACGTATATACGACAATTCCAGCACCCCGCCGTCTACCCACCGTCAGCTTGTCAATCGCCTCGTGGAATTTGACCCAATAGGGACTGTCGAGATGATGCCCATTTGCCCAATACCATTGCCATACCAGCAAGTCGCCCTCTCCAGCCCGCAGGCGACTTTCTTTGACCTCGCGCGAATCGCCCGCCAAATTCACACTCGCGCTACGTTGTGCGGTCACATGCCAGGCCGCTTTTTCTTTGGCCAATACGTTTTGGAAGTTGATCAACTCGCTGCCTTGGTGCTGCGCACCGTAATAGGCGACATACAATCCAACTTTTTCCGCCCCTTGAGCGTAATCCGCGGACACGGTCTCAGTGGGGTTAACATAAATGGGCTTCCAATCCGTAATGGGATTTCCGGTCGATCTGTACCACCCTGCGAAAGAACTCGGCGCACGCAGTTCCGAATTCACGGCTGGTGGTGCGGCCGAGTCGACGTGCATGGCCCATGCAGGAAATGCCAACATGACAACGAAGCCCGCCGCCGTCGCGAAAATCGCCTGGGACAGCGAGCCGGGAGCATGCGCATCAACCGGAGGCTCGGCACGTTGATTCGCAGAATCCGGTTCCCGAAGTAACGTCCCAATCCAAAACAACAGCACCATGAGCAGCGCGAAGAACACCCACCCGTAGATGAAATGATCGATTCCAACCGCCAAGCGCATTTCGCTAAGGTGGCCGATCATGACAATCGCATATGCCCTGACGCCATTTGCGAAGATTGCCAACGTAACCGCGAGGGCGAGGAAAACTGCCTGCCGCCAACGGCTCCGGAAATTCAAATAAACGTATAACAAAGCTACCGTTAGCGTCGCATATAAGTAACGCACGCCGCTGCAAGCCTTGATTACCGACCAGTCGCCACTTGGCAGGCTGAATCTATTCCCCTCCCAATAGACCGGGACGCCTGTCAACTGCAGCGCGTGTACTGTGAATGAAGCGGTGAAGTCGACAAGATATGGAACCAGGAATTCGCCGATCGGCACCGCGAGCAACAGAAACGTCAGCGGGAATATCAACCGACGCATGATGTGCCATCCGAATACCAGTGCCACCAGCATCGGGATCATCACAGTGGCCGCCAACTGCTGGACTCCCAACACATCTGCGGCATTACCGAGCAACCAAGCGATCGCGAGCAAAAGCAAAGGAACCAGCGCGCTCGGACTTGATGACGGGACGTCGTTCCGCAGAACGTCACGCTTCCGCCAAATCAGGTAAATACTGATGGGAACTACGATAAACCCGTGCGCGAAGGTCTCCGATCGCCACCAAGTGGTTACCATGGACCAAAAGGTGGCGCCGAACAAAAGTAACGTTGCCAGCAATAGCGGCGCGAACAACCATAGGTGATAGCGCCATACACTCGCCTTTTCACGGTCGTCTACTCTATCGTTCTCGGACTGGGGATTCCGCGGGAGGGCGGCATCGGCTCGGCCTTTGAGCTCAATCGCACGAGCCGCCTTATTCACTGTGCTGCACCCCTTGTCGATGCCAGTCGCGTCGGCGGCTGCGCGGCCCGCCGATCGGCGCCGGCCTGCGATCCAAGCAGTTGGTCAAAACGTGCGAAACTCTCCGACCAAGCATAGCGCTCGAGCACCAGTTCCCGTCCGAGTCGACCGAATTCGCCTGAGTCATCATCTTTCAATACCTGTTGTAGCCGATCAACGAATTGCGCCGGCTCGTCAGCCAACAAGGCTCGCAGCCGCGGTGGGGCATCGATCCCGTCCATTGCCGCGGTTGTTGCGATTACCGGCTTGACCATAGCCATAGCTTCCAAAACCTTGTTCTGAATTCCGCGGGCAATTCGCAACGGGGCCACAGCGGCTCGGGCGTGGGCCAAATAAGGCCGGATATCCGCGACCGCTCCGGTTACGGTAACTCCATCGAGTCGACCCAGCCTTTTGACTCGTTCACTCGGGCGTGCGCCCACTATATAAAACTGCACTTGAGGCATTGCTGAGCGAACATGCGGGAGAATCTCTTCAGCAAACCAGACTACAGCGTCAGCGTTGGCCCAATAATCCATGGCGCCGGTGAATACCAGGATCTGTGCACCCGGCGCGTACGGAGTAGGAAAGACGTGACCCGGAGAGAAGTATTCGGCATCCACCCCATTATGGATGGAATAAACGCGATCCGCGGACTCGGGCGCAAGCTCCCGAAACAATTGCGCTTCTTGCGAGCTGACCAAAACAGTCGCATCACATTGCTGCGCCAGCATTCGTTCATAGCGCAACAGCAGAGTCGCTTCACGAGCGTAGATCCAATTCATCGGCCAGCGGTGACGTGGACCGTATTCACGCCATTTCTCCGAATCCACGTCCACGAGATCGACGATGCACCTTTGAAAATGAGACCGCACACCCAGCACATACTGCGCCATCGCCGCGGAAAAAATCACCACTCTGTCAATTCCAGCGCTTGTGCATTTCTGCTTCACCCATTCGGCCATTTTCCGGTCGCGATAATAGGGAAGAGTCAGTGGCACCCGCGTTGCGAGGCCTCGTAAACTGGACAACCGTTGAACCGTCGGCTTTAGAGGGCGCAGGAAGGTTTCCGCACACCAGTTTTTCAATTCTGCTTGATGTTGCCAATCCGACGGATCGTCAACAAAAGCGCCAAGATGTACTTCGTGGTGGCGCGCAAGCTGTTCCATGAGGTGATACGACCGAATCTTGTCACCCTTGTTCGGAGGGAACGGAATCCGGTGCGCCAGAAACAGTACGGGAGTCAACAGAATGATCAACCCAGGTTTCGCGACAAGATCGGACCGATCCGATTGGCAATCGGGAGCGGCAAACGCTTCCAAGCGTCAATGAAAAGCTTATATTTTGGGTTCATCGGGTTGACGTCGGGAATACTGCGCGCGGTCACCAAGTGGTATTGGTAATGAAGCGGCACCGGCTCGAAGCCCCAGTTCTTCTTGAAGTGAAATGAACCGGTTCCGACTTTGCTGCGACCGTAATCGAAAATTCCCAGGCCCCGCTCGGCCGAGCGCCGCATGACTTCCCAGTACATGAAGTCGTTGCCCTTGAGGTCACGCGCACCTTCACCTCCGCCACCGTAATACGGGAGCACCTCATCGCGAAAGTAGAAGTTCATAACCGCGCACACGACCTTTTTTTCATGCGTGACGGTCAGGATTTCGCAGCGGTCAGCGAATGTGGACTTCAGTATTTCGAAATAGCGCCTCGCGAACACGGGAGTACCTAAATTGCGCACACTTTCGGCATAAGCCGGAAAAAACCGGTCTACCGTATCGTCAATCTCGCTCATGAGCCCGGCTTTGATGCCTTTACGCACCATTGCACGCTGCTTCCGCGGGATTGCCTTCATGTTTTCGTCGGCGTCAGGCGAGATCGCTTTTCTGAAGGTCACGTAGAGTGATTTCTCGGGCCATTCCTGGGTGGTGGACGCATTGCGGAACTCCAAATAGTCCACCTTCAATTCCCCAGCCAAACGAACTGCTTCGAACTCAAGCGCACGTCTAGACGCCTCGCTCGTCGCCGCGATTCCACCGTATACGCAAAAAGGAGTCGAGCTGAGGGAATTGCCGAAAAGCCTGCTGCGAACGTGCACCAGCGGTAGAACACCTGTGATTTCTTCGCCTTCAGTGACGAAGAGAAAGTGGGTCTGATGTCCGAATGCCTGCTCGATTACCTGCTGCCATTCGGCCAAATGGAAAAACGTCGCGGATGCGCAGTTTTCCACGAATGCGTTCCACTGCTGTCGATCGCCTACTCCGAGTTCATGGACCCTGGGTACGGCACGCGCCGATACTGCCTCTGCGACCGACATCAATGGGTCCTGGCTGCTTCGAGGAAGACGCGGTCCATACGATCCCAGCGGAAATCCCGTAACAGTCTGCGCAGGCGCGATTCCGTACGCCCTAGATTCAGATAATGGCGAAATCTCGTTTTCATCGGTAGACCGCTCTGCCTGGGTTGCTCGGGATCTATCTCCCAGGGATGAAAATAAAAAAGACAGGATTGCCCATCCTGAATATTGACGCGCCGTATCGCCCATCGGGACAGCGGGTATGGGAACAGTCGAAAATACCCGCCGCCGCCGCATGGTAGCTTCCGCCCGCCCAAGCGGACCGTGCTCACCGGAATTTCGAGAATTCCGTCCGGCTTGGGACGAAAGGCAAATCGCGGCGCATCGGGCATGCCATAAAGGTCGTGTTTGATCGGGTATATGCTCGAACTGTATCGATATCCAGCTTCGTGCAGGACATCCAACGCCCAAAGATTTTTTTCGCCGATCGAGTAGCTCGCCGCCCTATAGCCGCAAACCTCCACTCCTGCAATATCCTCCAACAGATTTTTGGTTTTGATTACGTCCGCGCGAAAATCCGCCTGATTTTGGTTCACGACCCGCACGTGCTCGTAACCATGACTGGCAAGCTCGTGGCCCTCGGTGACGAGGCGACGCACCAAATGAGGATAACGTTCAGCAATCCAGCCGAGGGTAAAGAATGTTGCGTGCACACCCGACTCCCCGAAAAGGTCGAGTATGCGATCCATGTTTCTTTCGATCCGGCACGGAACTGCGTCCCAGTCCCTTCGGTTGATATGGGGCTCGAACGCCGAGACTTGAAAGTAGTCTTCGACATCGACCGTCAAAGCATTGGTAACTTGCTGATTCATAACTTCTCTGAATAAAATCGCACTAGGTCGGGCACGCTACCGCCCTCCCCGTCATTTAGAGGCTGCGTCTATACGCCAGTTTCGAACGTCCTGCGAAGCGCGCCCTGGGGGCAAACCGATACTTGAATCGATTTGGTGCGTCCGCCTCAAATGGACGCCGTTTCGCCATGCTGTCGAGGCGACAGCATTTCGACTAGCCGGTCACGTATCCGAATCGCAGCCTGTCCGTCCCATCCGTCAGGTATGCGCCCCGCTTTACCGCCGTCATTCAAAATTCGGTTGAATACATCCAGAATCTTCCGTGAATCAGTGCCGACCACTACATTCGTACCCTCGGCAACGGTAATCGGCCGTTCGGTGTTTTCCCTTAATGTTATGCAGGGCACACCAAGGGCGGTCGTTTCCTCCTGCATCCCTCCAGAATCGGTGAGAACCACCGAAGCATTCATCATCAATCCCAACATCTCGTGATAGCCCAACGGCGGCAGACAGTGGATTGCCCGATGCTGTCCGACCGAATCCAGGATTCCCGCTTGGCTGAGCGCGTTGCGGGTACGTGGATGCACGGCAAATACCAGCGGCAGTCGATCGGCAATTGTTTGCATCGTTTCCATCAATCGTGCGAGTACAGCGGGATCGTCGACGTTCGATGGCCGATGCAAAGTCAAAACCGCATAGCCGTCCGCACAGGACTGCGCCGCGTCCTGGTCAAGGTATTTCGCCAAAGTGGCGGAAGGCGACACGGCACGTGATTTTTGCGCCAAAAGCGTGTCGATCATTACATTACCCACGAAATGCACCCGCTCGGCAGGAACACCTTCGCGTTCCAGATTCTTCAACGCATCGCGTTCCGTCGTGAATAGAAGGTCGGAAATCTGGTCGGTCAAAACCCGATTGATTTCTTCAGGCATTGAACGGTCGAAACTCCGCAGTCCAGCCTCGACGTGAACCACAGGGATTTCCTTTTTTGCGGCCACGAGCGCGCACGCAATGGTGGAATTCACATCGCCGACCACCAGCACAGCGAGCGGTTTCAGGGCATCGACGACGGGTTCGAAGCGCCTCATGATCTCGGCAGTTTGGATCGCGTGGCTGCCCGAGCCAACGCCCAAGTCCACGTCGGGTTCCGGGATGCCAAGCTGAATGAAGAACGATTCCTTCATGTCCTTATCGTAATGCTGGCCCGTGTGTACCAACACCGGCGCAGGAAGTTGCGCGCAATTGCTCAAGGCCGCCATGATCGGAGCGATTTTCATGAAGTTCGGCCGCGCCCCGACGACACAAAGGATCGATCTGGTGGGCAGAGTCGAGAACGGCGCTGCCGCGCCGTCGGAACAAATAGCCGTTTTGCAGGCGGTGCTGTCGCCCCCCCTATCGCTCATGCTTTCGATCCTTGCCTAGCGCAAGCTGAGGCTCGGCTTCATCGGAAAAGGCAGCCTTGAGGACCGCCCGCGTTCTACTCAACGCCACCTCCAGCGCGGCAACTCGCTTTTCAAGATCATCGGCGGGAGCGCCGGCAATCCGGGTCTGCGCCGCAGCGGCCTCGGACGGTTCAATATATGGAAATTCCTGATCCAGTTCCTCAGTAACCCGCCGCACTATATCTGCGTCGATCTGATGCAGTTCTTCCAGATACCCATAGAGCAGTACGCGATCGCACAATGTGTTGATCCGTCGGGGCACGCCGCCGGTGAAGTCATAGATGCCGGCATATGCTTCGGACGTAAACTCTGGATCTCCGCTCCACCCTACATGGCTCAATCTGTGTT
Source organism: uncultured Gammaproteobacteria bacterium (assembly GCA_963773585.1). GTDB lineage: Bacteria > Pseudomonadota > Gammaproteobacteria > JASBUN01 > JASBUN01 > CAVXJN01. The sequence continues at coordinate 898,982 of CAVZBR010000001.1, read as the reverse complement.
CGATATATCCCTGGGTCTCCTCGAGATTGAGCGGACCCAGATGATGGGAGGCGATAATGCGCTGGCGCAATTGTTCGGAATCCTGCGAACGCAGCAAATCACGGAATTCCGCTTGCCCCAGCAACACGCTCTGCAACAAAGAACGTGTCCCGACCTGCAGATTCGATAGCATCCGCATCTCTTCAAGGGACTTGAGCGGAATGTTTTGCGCCTCATCGACGATCAGCAGAACCCGTTTGCCTGTGTGCGCCTGGCGGATTAGAAAGGCTTCCAGTCTGCGGATAAGCGCCGCTTTACTCAGGCCGTCGTGTTCGACCCCGAATGCTCCGGCGATCATGCCGAGCAGTTGATCAGGATCAAGCTGCGTCGTGACCAATTGACCGATGACGAGTTTGCGATCCTTGGAGAGTTCCTGCAACAAAGTGCGGATGAGGGTCGTCTTCCCGGCCCCCACTTCGCCTGTCACGACCACGAATCCCTCGCCCTGTGCGATTCCATACCTCAAATATGCGAGCACGCGTTTATGACCGCTGCTGCCGAAAAAGAATCGCGGGTCCGGGTTTAACTGAAACGGCTTTGCTTCCAACTTATAGAATGTTTCGTACATAGCTAAAACTGCATGTGGAGACGGACTGAAATCCGGTTTTCGATATACCCTCCGCTACCTGCACCGGAGGTGCGCTCGGTATGGCTTACCGTAACCAGTGCGAAAGTTTTCAGGTTGATTTTCTCCTGGAGCCCGGTTTCGACTCGCCACAACTCGTAGTCGGACGAGGAAAGGCGCAGGCTACCGCGGGACCAATTCGCATTCCCGAGCCAGCTTGTACGCGGAGCGAACTTCCACTTGGCGGCGGTACGCACTCCCTTACTGGATTCTGTATTGCCGGTGTCCGTGTACTCGCGCTGTTCGTCGAAAACGATGACAGACCCGGTGGTACGGCCGGTATGCAATCCAAAGCTCAATTCGCCACGTTTGCGAATGAACATTTCATCCGTTAGTGAGAACAAATCGACAGAGGTCAATGGCACCCGATCGGCACTGGGTTCGGGATAAACTTTGCCGGTAAGCGGGTCCAGATATAGGAACACCTGCCGATCGAAAACCAGTTGCTGTACAGTTCCCGGTTCCTCGAAGTAGGAGAAAGCCCATCGAGTGCGGCGCGTATTCAGAGAGGCACTGGCATTCCAAGCTTGTCCTACGTTGGCGCCAACCGCAGTATCGCGCCATCCTAACTTCAATGAAGTTCGGCTCGTAGGCGTCCACGCCAATGACGCCGACTTGTACCTGTCGCCGTACAAAGCGTCGAAGCTGGTGTGCCGGTTTGGACGCCACTGAAAACCGCCGGCGGTATAGGTTCCGTTCTGGTAACCTTGTTGTGCCGTATCAAATTCGTGCGTCTCGTCGCCTGCCCGTGCCAGCAGACTGAAATGCTGGGTCAATGCGTAGCGCACATCCGCTACGGCAACCTGGTGCTTCGCATCCCCTATGGAACTTTCGCTGCTTCTATTGACACGTTCGTCATAGTAGGAAAGGTTCCATCCCAATCGGGTAAACCGACGGCCACTGGCGAGGTTCGCCTGCGCAAGATTGATCACTGTGTCAGACGCGACGCTGCTACCCCCGTAATGAACGATGCTATATAAATACTTGGCATCGAATCTCGCATATCCACCGAGATTCTGCTGATAGCGTGGTCCCGCCCGAAAGCTGTAGACGTCTTCGCGCGGCACGCTGTTGACGGTGTCGTAAGACGCGTCACGACTAGGATCGAGCGCAACCTGGGTCACTACTGCGTCGGAATCCAAGAAAAGATGATCTTGCAGCAGTTCGGCTGTCCCCGCCCCCTTGAATTGTTGATTGACGGTGCTGCGACTGGGTTCATGCAGGTAGAGCAGATTCTGAATACGGTAATCGGCGTCAGCCTTGATCCGCGCGGACTGACCATGGACCGACAGGCCCGGTGTAACCTCGGTGATCAGGTCCCAGTCTTCCCGGCCGCTCGGCGCAAGGCTGACATTGTCACTATATGTCTCGGCGACCTCGACAGTTGGAACGAGTCGCAACCGCTGACGTGTAGCGTCGTCCTTCGGCGGAGCCGCGGTAGCCGAGGCGGAAAGTACTGTCAGCAGGACCCAGGTCGAAGAGCGAGACAAAATCCTCAACTCACTCCCCGTACGACCCATAATAGCCCCCGTAGTAATACTCGGTTCCGAAAGCACGCCGGCCCTTGTTCAGCACCATGCCGATTACCTTGTCTTTATCCAAATGTGCAACCGCGTCCTTGATTGCACTCTGCGGAGTTTTGCCGGCTTCAACCACGATCATGATCTGGCCCGCCAATTGGGACAGCACCCCAGCCTGGCTGGTTACCAACAACGGCGGCGCATCGAACACCACGACCCTATCGGGGTATCGCTCGGACAACTCGACTGCGATATGTTCCATTTGATCGCTGGCAAGCAGCTCCGTCGAATGGGCGTGGCGGCGGCCTGCGGGAATCACACGCAACTTTGGCAGGTCGGTCGGCACGATGACAGAACCCATATCAAGTTCAGGATGAATCAACACGTCGATCAGGCCCGGCTCATTTTCCAAACCGAGCAATCGCGTGAGAGATGGCTTTATCACGTCGGCGTCCACCATTAGCACGGTGGTGTCCATTTCCATCGCCATGCTCATAGCAAGATTCAACGTAGTGAATGTCTTGCCTTCACCGGGCAACGCACTCGTTACGGAAATCAAGTTTCCGTAGCGCACCGGTGCCGCGCCTTTACCGAAGGCGTTGCGAAGTAGCGGGCGCTTGAGCAGACGCATTTCTTCGGCGAGTTGGCTTTGCGCCGAATGCGGCGTCAGATACCCCTTTGCCCGGAGTGTCTCGAAGTCCAGGTGGCAAATCCGACCGCCGCCTTCTTCGTCCTGCTCCGCGCTCTTGCGCCGGTGCATGCTCATGCTTGTTCCGGATGAGTGTCTGCCTTCGCGTTCGATTTGCGCTGGGCCTTTTGCTCATTGAGCATCTCGGCGGCTTTTTCGATACTCGTCATACCCACCTCCGCGCCACGTCCAGCAGATGGCGGAATTGATTCGAGCTGTGCAGCCACATGATCAAGCTATATACCACTAGCAAGGTCACGCCGGCCGTCGCGAAACCGGTCACTTCCAGGCGCCGCTTGCGTAGTAGATCCTGAGTCCAAATTCGCGAAACGGCACCGAAAACCGGGAAGCCGGTGATATCGCGCAGCACTTTCCGATCGTAGACAGCCGGCCAGAGCTGCGACAACAAGAGTGCGAGGACGACTCCGGCCGCCAATCCTCCGAACAGTACGCCCGTGCTCAACAATAATCGGTTTGGCCCGGATGGACTCGGCGGCACATGCGGCGGATCCACCACCCGGAATTGCACATTGTCGCCGGTCTGTTCGACGTCTTCCGCCATCTGCGCCGACTCTCCGCCGCGACAGCAGAGCCTCGTAATTTTGCTTGGTGACGGAATAGTCGCGGTTCAATCGCTTCAATTCCGTTTCCACTTCGGGGATCGTATCGATCATTTCCCGCAGCGCGGCGACACGCTTTTCATACTCTTGCACGCGCACCGTGAGTGAGGCGATCCGCCCATCAGCGTCGGCAAGGGAAATTTTCATCTGTTGATAGACCGGGTTCGTATCCAGCGGCGAGGCGGCGCCCGGCTGACTACTCAGCATTTCCCGCTCTTCCTTGCGCTTCGCCTTGAGTTCCGCGATCGTCTCTTTCGTCGAGATGACGTCCGGATGCTGGTCGGTATAGCGCAACTTGAGCGCATCCAGGTTCTGCTCGAGTTTGCTGATGCGCCCGTCGAGGTCCGTGGCGGGCGGTGATCCCGCGCCGTTGGGACCGAACCCGAAGACGGGCTCCTCACCTTTGAGTTGACTCTGGATTTCGTCCCGCCGCCGCTGCTCTTCATGCAGTTGCAGCTTGGCCTGGGCCAACTCCGCTTCCGCGCCTTGCAAGCGCTCGAAATAGTCCTTGTCGTCGCCCGGCATCATGCCAACGTGCTTACGCTTGAATTCCTTGAGGCGCTCCTCCGATTCCACCAGCCGTGCTTCATACTCGCGCAACTGCTGATCCAGGAATTTTTGCGCGGAGTTCGAATCCTGTCGGCTTTGGCCCAAGGTACTCTCAACGAATATTGTCAAGAGGGCTTGGACAACGCGTTTGGCGCGCTGAGGATCGCTGTCCGGATACGAAATTTCATAGAGGTTCTCAGTGCGCCGACCTGCGCTCTTGAGCTGGATTTCCGAACCGAGGCGCTGTACGAGCCGGTCGAGATCATCCGGCGTCCGCGCCGTAATATCCAGGTCGGTCATGCGCGTGACCTTTTCGAGATTCGGACGACTCAGCAACGTGCGGGTCATGATCTGAACCCTCTGGTTCAGATTGGTCTGTACCGCAAGGCCTCTCATCAGGGGACGCAGAATCGAATCGGTATCCACGTAGATACGCGCGCTGGCTTCGTATTGATCGGGTAGCTTCGCCACCACGAACCAGCCTGCCAACACCAACGCCCACGCAAGCATCATCGCGTACCAACGGTACCGCCAGATACCGCGGATATACGCCATGAGCTGGTCCATTAACTCTTTCATTGTCTTACTAGCTCCTCGCGAGCGAATCCGAACCTAGAACCAAGCTTCCGGAATAATCACGATGTCGCCGGGGCGCAGCGCTACGTTAGCGCTGATGTCGCCGTCATTGATCAGATCATCGATTCGCAATCGGTATTGCTTCTGTTTGCCATCTTCAGTGCGAATAAGACTCGCACTATTTCCGGCTGCGAAATCCGTGAGACCGCCCACCGAAATCATGACGTCCAACAGACTCAAGTTTTCGCGATAGGGCAATGATTGCGGCCTCGTAGCCTGGCCCACGACTCGGATCTGCTCGCTGAACCTGCCGACGAAGCTGGTGACGATCACAGTGACGACGGGATTCTTTATGTACTTGCCAAGGCGGGTTTCCATCTCCCGGGCGAGTTCGGTAGGAGTCTTTCCGCTAGCCTGGACGTCTTCGATCAACGGTGTCGTGATTTTGCCGTCGGGCCGCACCGGCACCGACGCGGACAAGCTCGGAGTTTCCCCATACGAAGACGTTGACCGAATCGCCAGGGCCAATGATGTAATTGGGCGTCTGCGCGTCGCTGACGGATCCTTCCAGGGCGGTCGAACCGCCCTTCGCCGCGCAACCTGCCAAAGTGGCAGCGACTGCTAGCGCAGCGAGGACACGGATCCAAAATGAACAGGTAGAAATTGCTTGTCGCACGGAAATGCCCTCCCTAGGCACGATTTATTGCACAGCACTTGGGACCGGACACGCCGGTAACGCTGCAGTTACCCGGCGCAACCTGAAAAAAGTCGACCACCAGCCATTGATCTGGAATCTTGTCTTGGTCTCCCCGACCGTTACTGCCACTGCCGCGCCGAGCTTCGGGTCGCGGCTGCCGAATTTCCCGAACCTGAATCCGAGATTCCGGTATTTGTCCGATTAATGTAGTACACACTTCAGTAGTGGCTAATCAACAACTGAATGTATGCCGAATCTTGGGGCCAAATGTACCACATAACCTTGGGATTAAAATCAAAAAAAGAAGGCATAACCCTATATTTTTATTTAATTTATATTACGTAAGTCATACAGCCTCACCGACCGCCCGGAACCGGCGCGGGTCGCCGCCCGTAGAATAGGATGATCAGCGCCGGCAATAACAGAAGATCGAACATCAACGCGGCAAGCAGGCCAATACTGGTGAGCAAACCGAACTGCTCCGTGGGGACAAACGCGGAAAACATCAGGAGCAGAAACTGCGCCGACAAGATGGTGGTAGTCGCGGCTACCGCGCGGCCGGCGCGATTATAAGTTCGAATCAACGCGGCGAATACCCGCACGCCGCGTGCTCGTTGCCGGCTGAACCCTTCGTAGACGTGGATGGTGTCGTCCACCGCAATGCCGACCGCAACCGACGCGATCATCGCCGTGGCCATATCGAGCCGTATGTCGAGCGCCCCCATTGCTACAAATATCAAAATGATAGGCGAGACATTCGGAATCATGCACAAAATAGCGGCGGACGCTGAACGCCACAACAGCAGCATCAGGCCGAACATCAGCACCAGCGCCAGACCCAGGCTGCGGATTTGGCCGGTAACCAATCGATCCTGTTGCTCGGCGAAGAGTTTGGCTCGGCCGCCAATCTGCCAATGCAGGTCTGCAACCGGATGATCTTTCAAGTGCGTTTCGATCTGCTGGATCACACCCTGAATGGCAGTGGCGCCGTGCACCTTCAGATTGGCTGTCATCCGCGTGCGCTGGAAATCCCGGTCGACCAGTTCGTATAGGTCGCGACCGTCATAAATGAATAGATATTGGCTGAGCAGGCGGCGATCGTCCGGTAAGCGGCGAAATTGCTGATCTTCTCCGTGAAACGCCCAGTTCATTTGCTCAACAATATCGGTCATGCCATAGGTTCGATCCACATCGGGCAAATCGTCGAGCCAATTTTGAAAGTCTTTCAGCGCCTTCAGACGCTCGGGATCTTTGAGCGCGTCCCGGCCGGGGCCGTCGAAAACGATCTCTAACATCCAGATGCCCGCAAGGTCGCGTTCGACCGCGTTGGTAGAGCGGGTGAGCCAATGCGAATCACGGAAAAATCGGTATACGTCGGTCTCGGCTTGAACTTTCATGAGAAGCGGCGCACCGGCCGCCAGAAACGCCAGCACGATTCCAATCACCCAGACAGGTCGACGCAATGCGAGCTTCGCGCTGCGGCTGACGAGGAAATCTAAACTTGCGCCCACCCTGCCCCGCCCCGGCCACGGTTTGCGATCCCAGACGATCAGCAACGCCGGCAAGGCCCAGATCGTCAGCGGATAAATGACGAGCGCCGCAATTCCGCTTGCAAACCCGAAGGTCTGGATGGGTGGTATTGGACTCAGTCCCAACGAAAACAGCCCGGCGGCCGTGGTGATCGACGTGTACCAAGCCGGCCGGCGAAGTTCCGTCAACGCCGCGCCCATGCGGGAAGCGCCTACCAAACCGCGCGCGGAAGCGCTGTAAATAGCGTTGTAAAGGTGAATCAATGCGGCGATCGTGAGCGCCGCGACAAGTGGGGGTGCCATAGCGGTCACCAAGGTGAGCGGACGACCCCAGATTGCGATTGCCGCAATTGCGATTGTGACATTGAATGAAATCGCGACCAGGGCCAGCACGATCGCAACGCGGCGCCGGAACAGAAACCACAACAGCACGAGCCCCGCTGCGGTCGTGATGGGAACGAATACGGCACTGTCACGCAATACCGATTTCAGCTCGGCGACATCGAGAGCGACTTCCCCCGCCGTGGCGATCAAACTTCCGTCTAGCCCCGAATCGTGAATGCTGCCGAGCACGGAATTGTAAAGCCGCAGTCGCTCGAGACTGTCGTGCAGCTCCTTGGTCCGGACGATCAGCGCCAAGCCATGGCCATCGGGCGAAGCGACCAGTCCGGGGGCGAACGGATCCCCGAGTACGCGCTTACGTCGCTGTTCGGGGTCCCCGGAATCAAGCTCGGCGGGATCGACCAAGGGCTCCACGGCAAAACCGTCTTCGGTGCCGCTGATGTGGTCTAAAGTAGTCGGGCTTAAAACACGCTCGATGCGGGGATCGCGCGAAAGACGTTGCGTCAACGCATGCAAGCGCGACAAGAATTGCGAGCTGTAAGGATTCTCGCTCCGGAACAGCAGCACCAATCCCCAATCCCTTGGAAATTGTCTGCGCAGGTCTTCATCCAGCTTTACCGTTGCGGAATCAGCGGGAGCGTATTCATTCGGCGTGTTGTCCACTCGCAAGCGCGAAAGTGTTGCACCGGCCGCAATGAATAGACACACCAGCAGCGCAATGACCCAATACGCACGCGTCCGCGTGGCCATTAGAAGTGTGCGCGCCAGCCTACCGTGATGAGATCGTGATTCTCATGGAAGCCGCCGAAAGTTTGCTGGTCACCGGCGAAGTAATGGGCGCCGATATAGAATTCATGCGGTTCCATTGCGAGATAGGCAATTTCGGGATTCACGTAGACGTCGTGTTCATTGAGCCCCACTGAAAATCGCATCTTCGCCCGCCATTTGCTATGACCGAATACGTCTTCGATGGCGCCATTGAGACTGTAGACGTTTTCCCGATCCAACACGGCAGGCGCGTCCAGCAAATGATGGCCGACCAGTTGCAGATTCACGCGCGCATTTGCATCGCCGGGGTAGAACTCGACACCCGCCACCCAGTCGATTCCTTTTACAGTCTCCATACGCAGGTCGGTGGTGGTCACCGGCACATCGGTTAAATACGCAGTTTCAAAACGCCAAGTGGCGCCGTGGGACTCGAAACCGACATCACCGCCGAACGACCAGGTATATGGATGACGTGCCGTGAACGTCGCCCCGTTTGCAGCAGCCAGCGCCGCTGCGGGGTTGGCGGTCGCAATCAATGCAGCCCTGGCCGCCGGGTCCAATTCATAATACGGCAGCGACTGACGCGCTCTCTGGACCGTGACTGCATAATCGAATCCTTCGCCGGCGCGACTCAACCGCAGGCCTGCGCCACCGGATCCATGCTCGTCCTCATCGAACGTGCCACCCTTCACCAATGCCGCGAGCACGGGGTTTTGCTCGATGCCGATCAAGCGTCCATCGCGCTTGTCCACGGGAGACCAGATGCTGTCGACAGTAGGCAGCTCGGCGGCTCGAAATTCGGGCACCCACATCAGATCGGTCTTGAATCCCGAATGGAACGTTTCCAAGCGGAGCGCCGGCACGGCCAGCCGCCGGTCCTGCAGGCTGTCCAACAAGAACCTGCGCGCGTCCTGAACGCTCAGTCGATCGTTGGGCGGCACTTCGTCGACGCGCCCCCAGATCACCTTCTGCGCGCCGGCCGTGACCCGGAATTTATCGCCTCGGTAGCGGATGTAGGTCTCGTCGTAATCGGCGTCGCCGTCGGTGAAGTGAGGATCGCCGGTTTGGCGATAACCGTCGAGTCGCGCGCCAGCGCGGAATTCCCAGGCCGACGATGGCCGCCAATCCATGCTCGCGCTGGCGTGGGCGTAGTGGCTTCCATCCACCGGCTGATCGCCCTTGGTCAACCAACCGCCTTCTAGCCGAAGCTCGTCCAGACCGAAATGGAATGAACCGGGCTGTGCTTCAGGTCGCGCGCGGACGCCTCCATAGCTGGTGAGTGGGTCCGTGGGCGCGCCGAACACCAGTACCTGCGGGGCTGCCTCCGGTTCACCCGAGGGCGCAACCACCTCGGGCGCCTTTTCCGCCTGCCGGGTTGGCGCTTCCCCGGGCGCGGGCGCAGGACCGGGCGTCGGCACCGGCACCCTTCGGCGTGACTTCAGGCTGGGGAGCCGCCAACACCACGTAGCGTGTCAGTGCGCCCCGCATGGGTACCACTGCCAACTGCCGATAGCCCAATTCGCGAAGTTTGCGTTCCTGTTGCGCTAGATTTTCGTCGGTCAGAAACGCACCTGCGCTCACAGCGTAACCGCGCTCGTACGGATCGTTGATCACCAGCGCGTCAATACCAGCTTCGCGCAAGCGCGCCTCGATACGTTTGGCCACCGACCAGTCCTGAAACACCCGCAGCTGCAGCGTCCGGTAAATTACATTGCGCTGGTGCGTTTCAACCTGTGCCGATTGTCCCTGCGCACGCAGTTTCGCTGCTTTGTCTTCAGCTTTGTTGCGATCGAGGAATTCGTAACGGGTCGCGTCGGGCTCTTTTACCGCTGCCAATGATTGCGATCCGATCAGCGGTGCGCCGGCTACCGCAATCAGCAGCAATGAATTGGTAAGTGCACGGGAAATACCGACCGTCCCTGTCACAGGGTTCTCCTTCAGGGTCTGAATTTGGTTTCGCGAGCGGGGTCTTCAAGGGTCTGGCGCGAAAAAACATCCGCCGGCAGATTCTGATCGTAGATGATTTTTTCGACGGTCATACGGGTCTTGTGGCCCGATTTCAGGTCAGTCATCGTGCTGTCCATTACAGTCCAAAAGTCTTGGATCTTTTCGATGCGATGGACTTCCGAGCGTTTGATCGGTTCGTTCCCGCTTTTCGGGTAGAAATCGACCCGCAACGGAATCAAAGTCTGCGGATGGATCCAACTGATGCGCTTGCCATAGACCGAATTATCGGGATCCACAGGCACGCTCTCCAGGACGTCGCACTTGACTCCTAATATCTCTTCCTGGCCCAGCAACCGGTATTTGTCCTTGCTAACAGGGCGATCGCGCAAATCTTCGTAGGTCAAATCGGAACCAACGAACTGCCCGCCCTTGCGCGACGAGGCGATACGCCGCGAGCGATCCAGGGCCGGTAGATAAATCCATTGGTCGGTTTCGTTATTTGCCCGATCCAGCGTCAATAAGCCTGTGTTTTCAATGTCGGGCGGGGACGTGAATCGGATCAGTGAATCCACTGTGCCGTCTCCGGCGTCCCGGCGGAATACGTACATCTGCCGCACCCGGGGCTCGTGGCCCGGCTCGACCAGGGCCATCACGCCGCTGCTGACCGCGTCATTGCCGTCCGGGCGGTCATATACCTTTTGGGCCAACGCCTTGCCGGCGTCTGTATCGTCGCTCGCCCTGACCGACTGCAATGCGCTCGCAGCCGCGAGCAGGACGATGAGAACGATGCGCGAGTGAATTTTCATCATGTCGCCGTTTCGTAGCCTTGCGAGCGGGAACCGGGGTCAAATACTACAGTGCGCCGCAACGCTTATCTAGAACCTTCGTGAGGGTACTGTGCACCGACCTGCCGTCGGGCGAACACAGCGAAGGGGATTGGGATGGGAGATGCGGACGTCCCTGTGCCGGACACAGGTGACGTCCTTGGAATGTGCAGAGAACGTGACTACGCAGCCCGACTGTGGGCCGCACGCAGTCCGCGAGGGCGAACAGCGGCTGCAGCTACCAGCGGCTGAGATTGCGTATCGGAATACGATCGATACGCGTGGGGCTCGCTCAACAACTTCGCCAACAGCGGCGAAGCAGCACCGGCCTGTGCGAACGCCTGGCACAAATCCACCAGATAGGGAACGCGCACACCGCGGTGTTCCGATGGAATGCCCGCGCGCTTCATAGGTATATCGAGACGGTTCATCATCCGCGCCATGGCCGGACGGCATAGCATATAGACGTGATTGATGCCGCGGTCACAGCAATACTGGGCGGCCGCACGCAGCAAGCGAAGCAGGATCTCAGAGGCACCACCCAGGAGGTCGGACTTCAGACGGGCGTCCATGCGATGCGCGGGTTCCGCCGCACTTTTCGGTCGACACACGCGGGAGATTTCTGCGGCACCGCCGGCCGGTATCATCGCGCGGACGGAATCTTTGAGAACGCCTAGAGATTCAATCGGGAGGAGATCTTCTCCGGGAAGCACGACTCGAAGGGCGGCGATCCAATCGCCGGTAAACCGGTTGCGAACCATGAAATGAACGGCACGGTCGTCAAATTCATCCTTCTCTTCGCCGCCCGGGCATCGGCTTACCGGTTCCCACGCCTGCTCAAGGCAATACACCTGGTAGCGGAGTCGATAGTGGATCCGGCGCGCTTCGGCCGAATCTGCCAGGATTACTTCATAATGATCGCTGAGCATTGGTCCTCGCTTGCGGCAACCGCTGGGTTTGAACCCTCTGGCTGCGCTATGCAGCGTCTAGCTTTGCTTCACCCGTGGACGCTATTCAAGCACCCACCAGCCTCCATGACTGTGCGCAAATTCACAGTCTCGAATACCAGATATGTCAGAAATATTTCACGGCCAATCAAGCAACTGCGATGAGCGCCGCTAAAGACTGGAGAAAGCGGCATTTGGCCAAGGGCCGAATTGGTGCTGGCGCCGAAGGCGGGACGGCCGTCGTCGCCTGCAACCAGTGCCGCGGCAAACCCCGAGGTAGCGCTATGAATGTACCCAGTACTCCGTCGCAAATTACAGTCAGTTCCGCGTTCCATGAATACTTTATGCCGATGCTGGCGAATACGCGGGAACAGCGCGAACAAGCGTTTCGGATCCGATACGACGTCTATTGCCGCGAGTTTGGATTTGAGCGACCCGAGGAACATCCAGATGGCATGGAAACAGACGCCTACGATGCGCAGTCGGTACACTGCCTGCTGATCCATCAACCGAGTAGTCGTGCTGCCGGCTGCGTACGCCTGGTGTTGCCGGATCGCACGTCCCCCGAGGCGCCGTTGCCGTTCGAGAAACACTGTATCGACAGCTTGGATCGCGCCGTCGCGGAACCGCTGTTGGCCAATCGCGCCGCAATCGGCGAAATATCGCGGCTTGCGGTGATCAGCGAATTCCGCCGACGCCGGCACGAGGATCGAACTCCAGAAGGCGCTCCAGAGGCAGCGAGTTTTAGTCTGGTTGAGCAGCGACAGTTCCCCTTCATCGCCGTCGGGTTGTATTTGTGCGCAGCCTCTACCGGAATGCTCACCGGTCTTGAAGGCGTATTCGCAATGATGGAGCCCCGGCTAGCGCGTCATTTGAGCCGTTATGGTATACGCTTCACGCAAGTCGGCCAAGTCACCGACTATCATGGTCCGCGCGCCCCATTTTACATCACGCGCGACGACCTGCTGCACGGCTTGAAACCGGAAATCAGCGCCTTGCTGGATACCATCCAACACGACTTGGAGCCGAGCGTCCGGCAGAATCAGCAGTTGCGTACACGCTGACAAACATTTCCAGGATGACAACGAGCGTAGACTACAACGCGGCTTTTGCACGCAATATCGGCTGGGTAACGCAACAGGAACAGTCGGTGCTGCGTTCGTGCCGTATTGCGATTGCCGGCTGTGGCGGCGTCGGCGGGAGCCACCTTTTGACGTTGACACGGCTTGGCATCGGCGCGTTTCACATTGCCGATTTCGACATTTTCGAAGTAGCGAACTTCAACCGCCAAGCGGGAGCGACGGTTTCCCACCTCGGCCAGCCCAAGGTGGATGTGCTCGCAGGTATGGCGCGCGACATCAATCCCGGCGTCGAGATTCGCACTTTTCCCGAAGGGGTTACCGACGACAACTTAGATGAATTCTTGGAGGGCGTGGACGTGTATGTTGACGGCTTGGACTTTTTCGCCGTTCACGCCCGGCGCAGCGTCTTCGCTGCCTGCCACCGCAAAGGCATTCCGGCCGTCACTGCGGCACCACTCGGCATGGGAGCCGCACTGTTGAGCTTCGTGCCCGGCGGGATGAGCTTTGAGGAATATTTTCAATTGGACGGCCAACCCGAAAGCGAGCAGCTGATTCGCTTCCTCGTCGGCCTGTCGCCTGCCATGTTGCAGCGCAAATATCTGGTGGATCCGACAGCCGTCGACCTGGGCCGCCACGCGGGGCCATCGACCCCCATGGCCTGCGATTTGTGCGCCGGATTCGCGTCCGCCGAAGTGCTCAAACTGGTACTCAACCGCGGCAAAGTCGTCAGCGCGCCCAGCGGATTGCACTACGATGCATACCGCAACCGGCTGAAGCGAACCTGGAGGCCGTTCGGCAATCGCAATCCGGTGCAAAAGTTGGCATTGATGATTGCCCGATCGATTCTCTCCAAGCGCGACTAGCCGCAACCACATGGCACCCGGTTATCAACACCGCCGCAGCACACAGCGCAAGTATCAGTCCCTCAACTAGCAGTCAGTGGTTTTCGCGCCAAGACGTTGTAGCAGTTTCCCGAGGTATTTTCCGACGCAATCTCAAAACCAGCGGCGAGAATGCGCGCCCGGATCGCTTCGCGGTGATAGGGTGTATACAGAATGCCTTTGCGCATGCCCCAGCGATTGATGCGATCGGCAATGCTTTTGAACGGCCAGCGGCCGCGCGGATAAAGCAGCACGTTAGCCGCGAGCGTCCCGCCGGGCTTGAGGACTCTGAAAGTACCCCGCAGCGCCCCGTCGACATCCGGGAAACAATGCACGGAATTGGCAATGTTCGCGGAATCGAACGTGCCGTCCGGATACGGCAACTCGGCGGCGTCCCCATGCCGAAGTTCGACATCGGGATTCCCCGCAAAACGGTGTTTGGCTCCGGCCAGCATCGACTCTGCGTAATCCACCCCGACTACGTGAACCCGCGGCAACTTGCGACGCTTGCGCCAACGCAACACCATCTGCAGCAGCGTTCCCGTGCCGCAAGCCAGTTCCAGGTGATCGCTACCGAAATTGGTACCGAAAAAGCGCAACTGCGTACCCAGGGTGCTGTTGTAGGCGAACGTCAGAATCATGAAACCCCGAATGTCATACCACCACGGCTCCGAAGAATATGCCTCGGCGATTTCGTCACGGGTCTTAGCGGGCTTTGCGTTGTCGTCAGCCATGTACACTCCCACGTTGCGACGACCGGATTCAAGTGCAGCTCGGTCGGCGCAAACCATCTGCGGTACCGCGTCGCCGGCACGATACCGTGTGCATAAGCAACGGAAACAGCCCCCGTTGCACGATTCTTCATTTCATCAGTCTGCGCTTCCGCAACCGGCGCAACATCATGTGCTCCAATTTCATCTGCAACGACAACTCTTTCCAAATCCGCGCAATATGTTCGCGTGCGCGCGCTGAACACGGCGCCCGCGGCAGTGTCTGCAATAAATAAAAGAAATCCACGAATGCACTGGACACGGCTTGGTAAGGACGCGGAAGCTCCTTGCTCGCGAATTCATACACCAGTGGGATCGGAAACGCCGCCTGCAGGGAATTATCGTAGTCCTCGACAGTAATCGGCGGTGCCAGCTTCGCCACCTCGGCGACGAAGATTTCGCGTGTATGCCGCGACTTCAGGAGGCCGAAATCGAATAAATAGAAGCCGCCGTCCGGCTTGAGTAGCGACCGCGTGCGCTGAAACACCCGCTGCAACCCCTCTTCATCGGGTAGATGGTGCAATGCAGAAGTGGAGATTACGAGGTCGATTTCGCCGCTGGCCAGCGACGGCAAAACGCGGATGTCCTCTTCCAAGATGGAAATGTTGTGCAATCCGCGGGCGCGTGCCTCGTCGCGCAAATAGCCCAGCATTGTTCCGGACAAATCTGCACCGATAAATTTTACATCGGGATATAGAGGCGCCAGCTCCAGCAGCAGCGGACCGGGACCGCAAGCCAGGTCCAAAACCGTGTCGCCAGGGCGAATGAGAAGAGAAAGCTCCCGCAAATGATGCAGTTGAAGGGCCGATGTCGGCCCACCCCATGCGTACGCCTGGACATAGGATTGTACTTGCTCGGATTCCTCCATGGTTTCCATGGGTTCCGGCCGGCGCGTGGCCGGACCAGCCGCGGTGGCTTCATTCCAAATGATTTTTGCTATAGGAAGCATGACGCTCCTCGTCGCGCGGCGGCGCGGTTTCTGAGGCAGGAAGCGCGCACCAGGGTCGCATTGCCAGTCCCCCGTTCCGCCCCGGGAAAAACGGCCCTGTACAACGAACCCCCGAAACGCTGATCGAACTCATTGTAATCACAAGTAAACCCGTATGGCACCAAGCTCTCGCCCGGGTTGCGACTGGCGTCTCGAAATGGGCCACAGCCGTCCGGTCAGAGCGGGAGTCGTCGGGAATTTTTACGGCTTTTGGAGTGGCGCATCGAGCAGGCGCTCTATTCCCAAATTTCGCCCCCAGAGAGCGTCAGATTCTTTTACGGCGCCCTGCCGCTCGGCGTTTCTGAGGCGATGTATGCGGCTGTATCTACTGGTTTTTTTCTATTTGGCACGGGATGTGCTTTCTCGTAGGCCAGCAAGTTACCAGTTTTGGAAAACGGATTTCACAACACTAAACAAGTGGAGATTGCCATGAAACACACGAAGTTTAAGACCTCCCTAGTAGCAGCGTCGTTTGCCATTCTGGCGCTGGCGTCGTTCGGGAGCAAGGCCGCAGTGATCAACGGACAGTTCATCCAGGGCGTCAACCAGATCGAAGATACCGACGTCGAGCGGATTGTTGACTCCACCGGCGCGGTGAAAACGTCGGGCAACTTCGCTGTCGGCGACACCATCCAGACGATTCTGCGTTGGAACACGGTGAACGCGACGATGATCAGTGACCCGCTGCCGTCCCCTTACCAGCTCACGACTTATGCCGAGTTGACAGTGTCGAGCATCACGGATCTAGGTGGCGGTGTTTCCGATATCACCTTCGCACCGAGCGGCAACCTGGGCGCAGGCGTATTCGCGAACATCTATGAGCGCACCAGCGCAGCGCAGCCGTCGTTCAACCAGACCGTGGCACCTAGCACCGGCATTGCCAACGTAATGGGTCAAACTCTGCTCGCACAGTTGGGTATCGGCGAAGCCGACGATTTCTGGACCGTTAGAACCCTGCTTGATATCGCAGCCGCGGCAGGCCTGGACGCGCAGGACCCGCAAGTGTCCAATGGTCAGTTCGGTCTGAGCGTTCTCACTAACCCGGGCAATCTGCCGATCCAAGCCAACGGTATCGTGGGCGCGGACGGCAATCTCCACGCAGTCGTGGGTAACGCCAGTGCTTACCAGCGCGGCCCCGGCATCAACACCGGCTGGTTGGTCGGCAGCAACACCACCGCACAATTCAACGTGCCGGAGCCTGGTCCGATTGCCCTGCTGGGTCTCGGCCTGGCAGTCATGGGCGGCCTGAGCTTGGCCCGCAAGAAGTCCTAAGTCATCAAATCGGCAGTAGAACGAGACCCCGGCTTTACGGCCGGGGTTTTTTTTGGCCTAAACCTTTGCCGTCAAAACTTGTTGCGTAGCAATCCCGTCACCGTCTGGCAACTCCAGCAGGCAGCTGGCTGAACTGGACTTGGCTGCGATCGTACCTTTCCGAAGTTTCTGCAGACCTGCTCAGCAATTGCAGGGCCAAATGGAGTAGACCGCTACAGCCTGGCAATTGCTGCGCTGGCCCCGGTTGCAACGTTGCCAGCTGGGATGCTCCACAGTGCTTACGTGTGACCTCCAAAACGTCGACCATCGGGCGCTACCGGCGTCGGGGGATTCGGTGGACGAAGAGATGATGGAGATGCAGCTGCCAGGAACGTCGGTACGCCACGTGGCGACATACCCGAAGCATCACGGGGCACCAAGGTCAACGCTCCTGCGATCAGCGAGCTGACCAAGAACGCCTACGCGCACATAAAAGGGTGCGCGACCGCCCCGGTTTAGCTCGCGTTACCCTTTCTGCCTGGGCGGTCGGGTGATCAAGCGCAGCTGCGCGATGAACGTACGCAACGTCTGGGAGCGGGGCCGCCATCGGCGTCGGCGAACACGGTCACGCCCAGATATGCTGGCGTCGTCGAGTGCCACAAGGAAGACAAGTCCGGCTGGGTGGCTTTCTTCTGCACCTGAAGGATCGGGTCTGAGCGGATTGCGCCCGACCATCTCCGCTGCCTGCACGGGTCTGGTCGAGGTGGCAGCTGAGCGTCGTCCCCCAAGCGCAGTGGCAGCGCCGCACTGTGCATTTCTACCTTAAGGGGTTCTCCGTTGTGCCGCGCAAGCCCGTCCGTACGGCCGCGGACATGCCCAGTGATCCGAGACTGTGAGACCGCCAAAGTGGCGCAAGATGACGCACAGATCGTGATCCAGAAACTCTACGTAATGCGTCTGAGCAACGCGGCGGCGAAGCTCGACCGCGCAAGTGCCGAGACCCTAACCTTCTACGGGCCTCCGGTACGCACTTGGCGACGCATCCTTACCCACGATCCGCTGGAGCGCATCGTGCGCGGATCCAGCGCAGGTGCGTAGTCAGCGCTTTTCCGGCTGGGAAACCGGCGCTGATGCTGGCCGCCAGCGTGCCGGCCACGTGATAGTGCTCGGCAAGCGCCAATGGAGCGGACGATCAACGCCCCCCTCAACGAAGTGTTTCGAGCAGCTTCTCGGCTTGGGTCTGACCTGGGAAAGGGTTTTTGGCAGCTTTCAATGTTTTTTCCAGCAGCGCTCTGGCCTCGTCTTTATGTCCGGATTGAGACAGCGCAACCGCCAAATGATAGCCGATCTCGCCAGCCCCGGGAGCACCCGCGGCAGCTTTGCGCAGCAACTCCAGACCCTGCTCGCGATCGCCACTCCGGGTCAGCATCCAGCCATAGGTGTCCATCACCAGGGGGTTGTTCGGATGATCGCGATAGGCTTTCTCGGCCGTCTCCGCAGCCCGCGCATCCCCTTTGGCGTCATACAAAAGCGCGAGATTATTGAGAGCTGCGATATTCTTCTCATCGTGTCCGAGCACCGTCTCGTACTCTTGGATCGCCTTATCGAGCTTTCCCGCCGCCTTGTATACAGCCGCCAGGTACAAACGCGTACCGGTATCCTCTGGGTGATCCGCGAGCCAGCTTCTGACGGTGTCGGCTGCGCCGTCGGCATCGCCCGCCTGCGTCAAAGCCAGATGTAGTTTCATTACCAACAGGTTATTGGGTTTAAGCTTGAATGCCTGTTCGTAGCTTGCCGATGCCTGCTGGAACCGCCCCTGCGCCATTCGCACATCACCTTCCACGACATACCCGGCGGGCATATTCGGATGCTGCGCCTGCATGCGTTCCGCGCGCTGGGCCGCCTGATCGAATTCTTTCGCACGCAGATCCGTCAATATGAGTGCAAGCTGCGGCTCCTGATAGCCCGGTTGTAGCTGCAACGATTTGGCGAGCGATGCGCGACCACCCGTAACATCGCCGGCGGAAATCTGCGCCAAGCCGAGCTCGTAGCGCGCCCAAGCTGAGGCCGGCGAGCGCCGGACCATTTCGCGGTAAACGTCAAGCGCTTCGTCACTGTGCCCGGCCGCCATTTCGGTCTTCGCCAAGAGATCCCAAGCCCATGGAGCCTGAGGATTGTCGGACTTCGTTTTACGCGCGGCATCAAGCGCGGCATCCGTATCCTTGCGCCTGAGGTAGTGAGCAACCAACGCTCGCCGGGGCTGCATCGCCGACGGCTCGACATTGCTCGCGCGGGTGAGCCATGAAACAGCTTCTCCGTCATCTCCCTTTGCCGCAGCGAGATTCGCCAGCGCCAGCATGGCCGGCACATATTGGCTTTGTTCAAGAATACTTTCCAGGCGCTTTTTGGCATCTGAAATGTGATTCTCCTGCACATCGACACGGGCAATGTTCACGATGGCGGGGAAAAAATCCGGTTTCTTTTGGACCGCCTGCTCGAAAGACTCGCGGGCCTTCGCATATTGTTTCTGCTGTAAATATGCGAACCCCGCCATGTTGTACGGCACAGGGTTGTCAGGCTGACTCTTTTGCCAGGCCTGCGCCGCCTCCGCTGCCTTATTCAGTTCCCCCTTCGACATGTAGCTCACCACTAACAGTGCGCTGCCCTTCGAGTTGTCTGAATCGAGTTTCACCGCTGATTCGAGATCGGCGATGCCGCGATCGGTCTCGCCTGTCTGCAATCGGCTTGCTCCCAATTGCGTCCGCAAATTGGCATCATCCGGATCGGTCGACGCAGCGCGCTCCAGAAAGGCGGTAGCCTGGCTGTACTGCTTCGACTGCATACTGGCTTCAGCGGCCAACGCCAACACCTTTGCATTCGACTGCGCTGGGCCAAGTACGGGCGCAAGCGCCTTCAGAGCTGCAGCCGGTTGTTTCAATCGCAGGTAAGTCGCTGCCAACAATTCCCGTGCGGAGATTGAATCCTGCGCGTGTTCAAGGTATTGGCTGAGGTATTGCTGCGCTTGCTCAAGATGTCCAAGCACGAAATGCGTGGTGCCCAGATATAGCTGCGCAAGTTCATAATTGGGCGCAGTCGCCAATGCCTGTTCAAATGAAGTCTGTGCGGACGAGAACTCGTTTCTTGCGTAGTGCAACAGCCCCTCTGCAAAACTTACGCCGGGATCCCGAATGCCGATTTTTTTCAAGATCTTGATATCGTCACTGGCCGCGTCGTATTGCTCAAGCGCAATATTCAACAGCGCTCGGTTGATGCGGTCGCCAGCGTTATTCGAACGATTATGAATAGCCTTCGTATAAGCGGCAATTGCCTCTTTGATATGTTCTTCGCGCCGCTCGATTTCGCCAAGGACGCTCCAGGCCTCACCGGATTTCGAATTGGTCTTCAATACGCCTTGCACTAGTTCACGGGCGTCTTCCAACCTGTTTTGTGCTAGCGCGACATTGGCTTGCCCGATGAGAGCGTCTCCAAATTGGGGCGCCAATGTAAGAGCTCGTTTGTACTCTTCACTCGCGCGCCCATAGTCGCCAAGACCCAGATAGGCGTCACCCCGAACTGAAACCAGCGCGGCATTTTCTTCCTTGGAAAGCTCATTGCGTTCATGCGCAAGTGCCAGCACGGCTTGATATTCACCTTGCAGCAGTTTCGCCTGTGCAAGCGAGGGCGCCAGCACGTCTTCAGGAATCCCGAACTCTTTCGCACGCTCCAACTCCTTTTCGGCGGCGGCGCCGTTTCCAACTTTCAGATAGGCCTTTCCGAGCAGCCAACGCGCTTCGGCGTTTTCGGAATTCTTTCCGATTGCGTTTTTCAGCTCAATAACACCTGCGCGCAGGTCGCCTTTGTCCATTGCATCTTTTGCGCGCTCGACATACTGCGCATCGGTGAAGTCATGTCCGCAGCCGGCGAGTATTACGGCCAGCAAGCCCGCGGCCGACAACTGTCGGAGCTTCATGACTACATTTCGCTTCTCAACAAGACACTCAGACTGCATTTTTTACACTGACCTCGCAGAATTAAATTTCGCACTACTAAACACCAGACACGAGTGTGCACAGCAGAGCGACGTGCAGCCGCGTCCGGTGCATGCGTTCCGGTAGCTCGTTAGCGCCCTAGGAACCGCCGATCCATACAATGCGGAGGAGCATCAAGTCCCGCCCAGTTTTTGCAATAAGGCGTGTGCGGCGTCGCTTTCTGGAAATTTCGGCGTCGTTCGCAATAGCCGTTCAAGCTCTTTTCGCGCTTGCTGGACGTCGCCGGTTTTGTAACGCGCATACGCTAGATGATACTTGATAGCGGGAATGTGGGGCGCCTTGGCCGAGGCTGATTCCAAAACGCGTAAGCCCGAAGCGGGATCGCCGTATTGGACTTGCATCCAACCATAGGTATCGGCAATCTCCGGCCGATCGGGGCTGATGCGATAGGCCTCAGTCGCATATTGCAATGAACGTTGCCGGGCTCCTTCTTGCTCGTATAGCCACGCCAAGTTGTTCAATGCGACCGCGCTTTCCGGGCGCGACTTAAGGCTCGCTTCGTATTCACGGATGGACGCTTTCGCCTGACCGCTCGCTTGCAAGACCGAGGCAAGCAAGAGCCGGGAATCGACGTCGCCAGGATTCTTCTTCAGCCAATCCTCGAGAATTGCTTCCACGCCGTGATCGTCGCCCAATTGCTGACGAACCTTGACCAGCACGAGCGCCAGGTCCCGTGCCGGACCGATCGCATAGGCAGCCTTGAACGCACTTTCCGCTTTCTTGTAATCCTTCTGATGGAGTTCGATGTCCCCTTCGAGTCGGTAGCCAGCTGTGGATTGGGGAAACTTTTCTTGCAAGTGTCGTGCTGATTTCAGCGCGTCGTCGGTAGCGCCGCGTTTGATCTGCAGTTCACCGCGCAACAGCAAACTTGGCACGTGATCGGGATCGAGGCCGAGGCCGGTATCGAGCGCGCGGCTCGCGCCGGCGACGTCCTGCGCCTTCACCCGAGCCGCGGCGAGCAGATAATAGGCCTGGGCGGACTTCGGCTGCACTTCGACGAACCGCTCGAAAGTCACCACGGCGCTCGCAGTTTCGCCTGCCGCGAGTTGTGCTTGGCCCAGCGCGCGTAATGCCAGTGGATTGCGCGGATGATCGTTGGCCAATTGACGCGCGGTAGACAGCGCCTTCAATGGCTCGTTGTTCGACAGCTCCAGCCGGGTCAGCAGTACCCGTGGCTCGATCGCTTTCGGGTTGGCATCGCGCGCCTCTTCCAGGCGCTTACGCACCAGTTGCGCGTCGCCGCTGCGCTCAGCCAATTGCGCAAGCATGAGCAGCACTCGCAGGTTGCCCGGATCCTGCTCCAGCGCTTGCTCAAGCCACTTGCGCCCCGCATCGTTGTTGCCGTCAACCTCCTCCAAGCGAGCTAAATTGATGCGCGCGGCGTTGAATTTTGGATCGATCTCCAAAGCCTTGAGAAAATACTCGCGGGCCTGTTTACGGTCACCTTTACTCAAATATGCGGCACCGATTACGTTATAGGGCATCGGATTGTCCGGGTGGCGCTTGGCCATAGCCTGTGCCGATTTCAGCGCTTCGTCATACTGCCCTTGGCGCAAGTGCACCATGACCAACAACAGATCCGCCTGAATCAGATCGGGGTCCAATTGTACGGCCGCCTCGAGCTCAGAGACCGCGCGTCCGGTATCGCCGCTACCCAGTTGGCTGATACCAAGTTGGGTCCTGATAGCAGCCTCATTGGGCGCCAGGTCCGCGGCGCGATTCAAGTACTCGTTTCCCTTTGTAAAGTCGCCGTTCTTCATGTACGCAGTGCCGAGCAATGCAAAGAACTGCGGATCGTCACCGACTGTGGATACACGGGGCTCGAGCATCTGCAGTGCGCCTTTTGGATCTCCCCGCTTGAGTCGCACGACTGACAGCAGTTTTACCGCGCGCAGGTCTGAAGGTTGCATCGAGACGAATTTCGATAAAAAGCTTTCCGCAGTTTCCAGCTGCCCCTTTCGGTAGTTCAGGACTCCGAGAAGCAGATTGGCTGGGGCGTAATCCGGTGCGCTGCGAAGAATTTCCGTGAGCCGGCTTTCAGCATCCTCATTCTGGTCCCGTCCCAGCGCAATCAATGCGCGCATGTATCTGGCAAGTACCAATCGGTTGGAGATCTGTCCGAGGGCGTTGAGATCCTGTTCCGCCTCGTCGTACTTTCGCAATCCCAGATGAGCGCCAGCTTGCGCAATACGCAGACTGATGTGGTGGGGATTAAGTTGCACACCCTTTTCGTACGCCGCCAGCGCTTCCTGGAATTTGCCCTGATGCTGGAGCATGCGACCTTTGAGAAGGTAAGCTTCGAGAAATTTTGGGTTGGCCGCGATCGCTTGGTCTGCAAGGGCGGCAGCCCGCGCCTCATTTCCATCCTGGCGGGCGAATTGCGCCTCCAACAACAACACTTTTGCGCTTTTGGGGTCCAGCTGGCGTGCCAGTTCGAATTCTTCGTGAGCCAGTTTGGAATTTCGGTCGATCAATGCAGCATCGGCACGCATTGCATGGATCTCGACTTGAAGCGCCTCGGAATCCCCTTTTTCCGCCTGCAGATCCTTGAGCACCTCGCCGGCTTTGTTTTGCCACAACCGCGCCTGGGCCAACGGAATCAACCACTTGTCTCGTGGGACGCCCAGGTCGCCCGCGCGCCGCAATTCCTTTTCAGCCGACATCACATCCCCAGCGCGCAAATAGGTGTTGCCCAGTAGCAGGCGTGCCTCCGCATCCTTCGGGTCGTCCTGGAGCGCGTTCTTGAGTTCGATCACGGCAGTGCGCAATTGGTCGTCCTGGAGCGCGGCCTGTGCGGCTTGCAAATGGTTTCGGGCGGCGAACGAAGGCACAGCCGCGCACAGCGCAGCCGCAGCGGCGGCCGCCAGTAGCGCCGTTTTCGGCAACGTCGTGCGTTTGATTGGCTTTCCCATCGATTCCCTCCCGCAAGAATGCCTAACCGTAAAGCGAATATGACCTACGATTGGCATTGTGACGCCTGGCCAGGCGCGAAGGTTCCGCGCCCAGACCGGGGCCGGCCCACATGCTGCTCACGTTCAAGAGCGCATATTGAATTTATCCAGTAATGTGTACAGCGTCGGACGCGTGATCCCCAACAATTCGGCTGCACGCGACAAATTCCCATCGGCGACGGACAATGCACGCGAGAGCGCGAGCCGTTCGGCCTGCTCCCGCACCTGGCGGAGGTTGAACGGCATACTGTCGTCCTGCGCCTCAGCCAGTTCCAGGTCTTCTGCCGTAACCTGTGTCCCCTCGGCCATGATCACCGAACGCTTCACACGATTTTCCATCTCTCGGACATTGCCCGGCCACTGATAGTGCTCGATCGCGGCCAATGCCTCTTTGCTGAAGCTGCGCACGGAACGGCTGTTCTTGTCGGCATAACGTTTCAGAAAGGTACTCGCCAACACTACAGCGTCGCCTTGACGCTCCCTGAGCGGAGGCACAATGAGCTTGATTTCACTGATCCGATAATAAAGATCCTCTCGGAAAGTGCCTTCCTGAATCAATTGCGTCAGGTCACGGTGCGTCGCGCAAACAACCCGTACATCCACGGCGATCTCGGCTCTGCCCCCTACGCGCTCGATCACCCGTTCCTGTAAAAACCGCAACAATTTGGCCTGCAGCGCCAACGGCAGATCGCCCACTTCGTCGAGAAACAGCGTGCCGCCGTCTGCGTATTCGATCTTACCTTTGGTCTGCTTGGCCGCGCCGGTAAAAGCGCCCTTCTCATAACCAAAAAGCTCACTCTCCAGAAGGTTTTCAGGGATCGCAGCACAGTTGATGGCGACAAAACTGCCCTGGGCGCGGGAACTCAGATTATGAATCGCTCTCGCCACCAGTTCCTTGCCGGTTCCACTCTCCCCCAAGATGATCGTCGTCGCGTCGGTGGGGGCAACTTTTTCCACGGTCCGGCATACTTTGAGCATTTCCGGGCTGGTGGCAATGATGCCCTCGAGTGGCGAATCACCTTTTGCTGCGGCGAGGCGGCGGTTCTCGTCTTCCAATTCATACACGCGGTAAGCGCGCTCGATGATCAACCCCAAAATTTCCGGTTCAATGGGTTTTTGGTAGAAATCGTAAGCTCCGAGCGCGATGGAACGCACGGCATTTTCGCGATCTTCATTGCCAGTCACGACAATGACCTTGGTGTGCGGCGCGAGTCGCAGTATTTCTTCCAGCGCGGCAAGACCCTCGCTGGCATTTGCCGGATCCGGCGGCAAACCGAGATCCAAGGTCACCACCGCCGGTTCATGCCGGCGCAGTTCATTGATAGCCGACTCCTTGTCCCCCGCGATCAGCACGTCATAATGCTCAAACGACCAGCGCAGCTGGCTTTGCAGTCCGGGATCGTCCTCAACTACCAGTAGTGTTTTATTGGCTATCAAATCGCAGTCTCTGCAGCACGTTGCGCGTCGTGTCCGGGCGCGTCGCGGTAGAGCGGCAACCGGACCTGGAATTTGCTTCCGTGCCCGGGTTCGCTGGTGACCAGCAGGTCGCCGCCCTGCGACCAGATGAATTCTCTGCTTTCATAGACGCCGATCCCCATCCCAGCGTTGCCTTTGGTGGTTTCGAACGGCCGGAATAAGCGTTCGCGAATGAACTTTTCGTCCATGCCGCAGCCATCGTCCGTGACCTCGATCAGTACATCGTCGTGATCGACGCCGGCCTTCACCTGTACCCGCCCCTGGCGAGAAGTGGCTTCTTGGGCGTTTTGGATTAAATGCGACAAAACGTTGGTCAGTTTTTCTGCGTCTATCACCAAAAGCAATTGACCGTCTTCGGATTCCAGCGACGGTACAGGGTCCTGGCCCGCACAGGTCGAGACGGCATCGCGCAGGATCGGCTGCAAGTCAACGATCGACTTAGCGGACTCTACTGTACCACCCTTGCGCAACTGTGCCAGCATTCGGTTCATCTTCGCAGTCGCGTTTTCGACCGTACTGATCGCATCCGCTACGAAAGCGGGATTGTCGAGATGACGCTTCGCATTCTTCACCACCAACGACAGCTGCGCGCTGACATTCTTCAAATCGTGCACCACATATGATGAAAGTCGATTGAAGGCTTCGAATTGACGGGCATTCATCAATGCTTCGCTGGTTTCAACCAACGCGATATAGCTGGCAATCTGCAAGCCGACCGTTTTCAGCAAGTCGCGGTCTTCCCAATTGATATTACGCAGCGCGCGCGGCCTTCCCAATACCACGAAAGCAATAAGCGTCTCATCGCGTAACAGTGGAACCACGAGCCAAGCCCTCGGCAAATCCTCGAGCCAGTCTGGCAGAATCAAATCTTCGTATAACTCCGGATTCTCCCTGAATTCGTCCAGGTCGATGACCCACTGCCGAGTACGCAAAAACCGAATTACCGGCGCGTTCTCCTTGATCACCGCATGGGCTGTTTCGTTCATGTTCCAATGCTCGGCGCCTGTATAGTGGCCGGCGTCGGTCTGGGTCCAAAGCATGCCACCGGTACTTTCGACAATATCGGCCAGTGATCGAATTGCCCGCTGTCGCGGGTTCAATTCGTCGTCTCCCGCCAGCAGACTTCCCGACAACTTCAACCATTCTTCCCGGTAATCGTATTTGTAATTGAAAAAATGCTTGCTGAGAAATACCTTGAGTTTGGCTCGCATCTGGCCGGAAAACAGCAGCACACCCAACAACAACAGCGCGAATGCCAGAAACGTAGCCTGTGCAGCGGCACCCCAACTGCCTCCATATTGGCGTATGTAATAGCCCGCCGCGGCCATGACCAGCAGGTAAATCCCCGCCCCGGCGAGAGTGACCGTATGGAACACCACCCGCCGGGAGATGAACACGTCCAGGGACCAGGCCGGATTGCGCGCCGCCGAAATCGCGAGCATCGGCACAACCAACGCGTTGACGAACCCCCGCGCCGTCCATAGATCGTAATCGATCTGCTTGAACAGCAATGCGTCGGAGTACAGAAAAAAATCGTATGCGAAAATGGCCCCTACGCCCAAGAACAGATACTTTACCGACCAGCGCCCGGAAGGGCGGGTATTGCGAAACAATTGTTCCACCAACGCCATGCCGATCAGCGCCAGGATCAAATGGCCGGTAATTGCGGCCTGCGGCGGCGACGCCAACGGTATTACCTTCGTAACCAATTCCGGCAACAAGTCGATCAGCAGGACCACCCCCGCGGTGATCAGCGCCACCGGTTCAGCAAACGTCAGCAGACTTGTGTGTTCGCGCCCCGAAATCTTCAATGGTCGCAGCAGGCGAAACAGGAACACATACCAGGTGATGTCGCGGACGATTTCCAGCGTGTGATAGGCGACTGGCGACACCGGCGCGTGCAGCTGTGGCCCGAGTGCTGCCACCACGCCCCAGACCATGCTGGTGGTCACGGCGGCAACCAGCGCCGCGCCTTCAAGGCGACCCCGCCAACTTGTAAGCAGCAACAACGCAAGCAGTAGAAATGCGCCCGCTGCGACGAGATAGCTCACCAGGCCGATGTCAACCGCTTGCATTCCAGTCCCCCGCCGCCCGCTCGGCAGATCGTTGCCGCTGGTGCCTCGACATGCGCCGGGCGGTCAACCCTTAGCGTGCGCCCTTCCCCCAAACCACTGCGTGGGCGGTCTGAAAGAGGATCATGAAATCGAATAGTAAACTGTAATTCTTGATGTAATAAAGGTCGTATTGCAGTTTTTCCATCGCATCCCGCACGGAGGCACCATAGGGATAGGAGATCTGCGCCCAGCCGGTGATGCCGGGGGCAACTTTGTGTCGCAGGTCGTAAAACGGAATTTCCTGCTTCAATTGCTCAACGAATTCCGGCCGTTCTGGTCGCGGCCCCACGAAACTCATATCCCCACGCAGCACATTAAGCAATTGAGGAAGCTCGTCAATTCGAAACTTACGAATAAAAGCGCCCACCCGGGTGACGCGGGTGTCGCCTTTCTGCGCCCATTGCGCCTTGCCGTCCTGCTCGGCATCCGCTCTCATGCTGCGGAATTTCAATACTTCAAAGGGTATGCCGAAACGCCCGACACGTATCTGGCGATACAGTACCGAGCCGGGTGATTCGATACGAATCGCAAGTGCCGTGATCAACATGAAAGGCCATGCGAACATCAAGAGGAACAGGCTGGCGCCGATGTCGAATACGCGCTTGCTGTTCTTGCGCAGTACCGCTTGCGAAAATCCATCGGCGAAAATCAAGCTGCTGGGATGCAGCGTGTCAAGGCGGATTTTGCCGCTCTGACGCTCGAAAAACGTCATGAGGTCGACAACTTGCACACCCTTCATTTTGCACTCGAGAATTTCGTCCACTGGAAAGCTTTTTCGACGGTCATCGATCGCGACCACGATTTCGTCAATCTGGTATTCGTCGACCAATTGATCGAGAGGCGTCTCAGACTGCAGTATTTTCGCGGGATCCACCGAGTCGCGTTCACCGCGAATGTGTATGTAACCGATCAATCTGAAGCCGTGCCAATCCACCCGGCGCCGAAGGCTTTCCAGGAGGCTCGCTTTGCGGCCGGCGCCGACTACCAATACGCGTGCCTTCAATGCCTCCATGTCGGCGAAATGATAGTGCAGTGCGCGCGCGCCAAGTACAAAGCCCAGCGCAATCAACAGCGAAATGGCGAGCGCGCCTCGGCCGATGAACAGATCCGGCAGCACGTAAAACAACAGCGCGAGCATCACCACCGTGAGCACGAACGCGCCCAACAGACGCAGCACGATGTGCCACAAGCTGTCCACCCGCAGGTGACGCCAATAGAGGCCCATGGTGGTCATGGCGAGGGCAACGATGGCGGCAAACAAAATGCCTTTCCAAAACAGCCCATCGACCGATGGATCATCCACCGGCAGGCCGCCGTCGTAAAACCGGATATACACGCCCAGGTAGACGGACGCCACCAGCAAAACCGTTTCGCCCAGTCCGAGGAGTATCATGGACTCCGGAATGTAGTGTCGAAATAGGCGAATCATTGACTGCGCCGGCCCCTTATTTTTGCTTGTTCAATCAATCGACGCGCGAACGGTGTCTGCGCTGTCCGCGCAAAAGCGTCCGCGCTGCGGATCCCGCTCGGGTTGGTAGCGCTAACAAATGTATCTGTGCATAGCGGCCTTCGGTGAAGAAAGTTGAACCACTTCACATATCGACCGCTAAATCAATGCTTGATCTGAATTGATCAACTCACCCGACCGATCTTAAAAAGATTATTATATCAATCGCTTGCGAAGCTCTCTTACAAATGCTCGTCGAAACCGCGGGCCTTGAGCCCCCATGCCATGAGAGAGAATAGTTTACGATTGGTTTTTCGCAGCCGAACGACCAGTGCGCTCACCAACTCCTGCAATACTTCGTACCCCAATTCCCGATGCTGGTCGAGAAACGCCAGGAGCCGATCACCGTCTATGACCGCCAATTCGCAATCCGTGACCGCCACCACCGAAGCCGAGCGGGGCCCATGGTCGAACAACGCCAGTTCACCAAATACCTCGCCGGATTCAAATTCGAAGAATCCCGGACGGATGCGCCGGGCCTCGTCCAATGCCACGTCCCCGAGCACGCGCACCTTGCCGTCAAGCAACAGGTAGACCTGCGACCCGCTGGTCCCCTCCTCGACAATCGGCTGGTGCGCCAAATACCACTGTCGCGACCAATGCTGCCCCTCCACGAAATCGGGGTGCTCCAGCAACGCCCGCAAGGACTTGTTCACACTTCCACCTTCATCTTCGACATTCCATAAGTATAGAAACAAGCAGACCACGTGTTCTAGTGGCAGCTCCGAGTGGTTACGGACTCGCGCCGGCTCGCCATCCCCAAATATGCCTCTTGACCTATTCAAAAACGCGCCGACTACGGGGATAATCCGGTGTTCATTTGTCCGCTCGGCGCGGACAGCATTCGAGCCAGACGGGAGCGAACAAGGGATGTTGAGCATCGACAATATCAAAATCGGCGTCATCGGGTTGGGCTACGTGGGTCTGCCGCTGGCGGTGGAACTCGGTAAACACTTCGATACGGTCGGTTTCGACATCGACAGCCGCCGAATTGACGAGCTCAAACAAGGCATCGACCACACCCTGGAAGT
The DNA here is from genome assembly GCA_963773585.1 of uncultured Gammaproteobacteria bacterium. Taxonomy (GTDB): domain Bacteria; phylum Pseudomonadota; class Gammaproteobacteria; order JASBUN01; family JASBUN01; genus CAVXJN01. Next base: position 869,211 of record CAVZBR010000001.1, on the reverse strand, counting down.
GGAACCGGAGATCCTTGCCGCTGCGACAAAGCTGCAGTATGCCGATCAAGCCACGCAAATCGAATCATGCAACTTCTATGTCGTCACCGTGCCCACCCCCATCGATCGGCACAAACGGCCGGACCTCACACCGCTTGAATCCGCCAGCCGAACCGTTGGCCGGGTCCTGAAAGCGGGAGACGTGGTCGTCTACGAGTCGACGGTATATCCCGGGGCGACCGAAGAAGTATGCGTGCCCATCCTCGAGCGTGAGTCCGGACTCCGCTTCAACGTCGACTTTTTCGCCGGCTACAGCCCGGAGCGCATCAACCCGGGAGACAAGGAACATCGGGTCTCGACCATTTTGAAAGTGACATCCGGGTCGACCCCCGAGGTGGCCGAATATGTGGACTCGGTATACCGCCGGGTCATCACCGCCGGGACCCACAAAGCCAGCAGCATCCGCGTCGCGGAAGCCGCGAAAGTCATTGAAAACACCCAGCGCGACGTCAATATCGCGCTGATCAACGAACTTGCGATGCTGTTCAACCGCCTCGACATCGATACCTTGGAAGTGCTGGAAGCCGCGGGCACCAAATGGAACTTCCTGCCATTTCGCCCGGGCCTGGTGGGTGGCCACTGTATCGGTGTCGACCCGTACTATCTGACCCACAAAGCGCAGGAAGTCGGCTACCACCCGGAAATGATTCTCGCCGGTCGGCAAATCAACGACGGCATGGGCTCCTATGTCGCAGATCAGGTCGTCAAACTCATGACCCGCAAACGCATCCACGTGGTGGGCGCTCGAATCCTGATCATGGGCTTGACGTTCAAAGAGAACTGTCCAGACCTGCGCAACACCCGGGTGACCGATCTGATCGACGAGTTCAAGCACTATCACGCCGAAGTCGACGTATACGATCCGTGGGTAGACGCGAAGGAAGCGCAGCACGAGTATGGCATCGAACCAATTTCAGACCCGCAAAAAGGTGCCTACGACGCGGTCATTCTCGCGGTCGGCCATCGTCAATTCCAGGCCCTCGGCGTGGAAGGCATGCGTGCGCTCGGCAAACCGAAGCACGTGCTGTATGACGTCAAATACGTTCTTCCAGCGAATGCGGTCGACGGTCGACTGTAAGTTCCGCGCGGCGGGCGCGACTTCAGCCGGTCAAGACGCGATCGATACGGCGAATCAGTCCCAACAGTCGCGTGGTATCGGCGTCTATATTATCGAAGACCATTTCCGCCAGGGGCGCGATCTCGCAATTGCGCGGTAATGAGTCGCCCACTGCGATCAGGTCGGCGATTCTGGGGATGAACACCCATTGCAGCCACTGAGTGAAGTCCAGCGTATCGACGCTGAAGGGCTGTACGCTGCGCAGCGCGGCGGACGGCGGCGCCAGCGACTCCCACAGCCCCAATGCGCGCATTTCGCGCTCCAATTCCAGGACCAAATCGGCAATCCGGTGTTCGACGCTCTCCATAACCGCCCTATATTGACTGGTCGATTGCATCCAGCCTAGGCGCTGCAACCGCACGCGCGAACGCACTGGGCAAACTGCATCGAATCAGCTGCGTCTCGATTTCTTCACATGCTTGATCAAGCGCTTTTTACGGGCGATCTGACGGCCGCTGAGTTCGTTGCGGCGTCCAGCGAACGGGTTCGCTCCGGATTTGAACTCGACTCTCACCGGCGTTCCCCGCAGCCGCAATGCGGACCGATACTGATTGACCAGAAATCGTTTGTAACTGTCCGGCACCGATTCGGTCTGATTCCCGTGGATGATAATGACGGGTGGATTTCGACCGCCTTGGTGGGCGTAGCGCAACTTGATGCGTCGACCGCGGACCAGCGGCGGCTGATGGGTCGCAACGGCGTCTTCGAGTATTCGTGTCAGTTCCGAAGTCGACAGGTCCCGGGTCGCGGATTCGTAAGCACGATCCACGGCCTCGAACAGATGTCCGATGCCAGTACCGTGTCGGGCCGAAATGAAATGAATTTCAGCGAAATCCACGAATGAAAGACGCCGATGAAGCTCGCTACGCACCCGCTCGCGCTGATCGCCGCTCAATCCATCCCACTTGTTGACCGCAACAATCAACGCTCTGCCGCTGTCCAATACCTGCCCGAGTAGCGTGGCATCCTGCTCTGAGATCCCTTGGTGAGCATCGAGCACCAGCACCACGACATGCGCTGCTTCAATAGCCTGCATGGCTTTGATGATGGAAAAGCGCTCGACCGCCTCGGACACCCGCGCCCGGCGGCGAACACCCGCCGTATCGATCAAGACATAACGATTGGCGTGATGCTCGAATGGTATGAACACGCTGTCACGGGTAGTGCCGGGCATGTCGAAGGCGAGGACCCGCTCCTCGCCGAGCAGCCGGTTGACCAACGTGGATTTGCCGACATTCGGACGGCCGACAATGGCGACTTTGGTTTCCTGTTGCGCCAGCGATTCGGGGGGCTCGTGCGCGGACTCAAAGCCCGCGAGCGCGGTGTACATCAAGCGGTCGATGCCGCGGCCGTGGGCGGCCGCGATCGCGAGCGGCTCGCCCAAACCAAGAGAAAAGAAGTCACCGGTAACCACTGCCGCGTCCAGTCCCTCGCTCTTGTTCACTACGATCAGCACCGGTTTGCCGGTCCGGCGCAGGAACTGGCCGATTTCGGTATCGACCGGCGTCAAGCCTTGACGGCCGTCGACCATCAGCATCACCAGATCGGACTCGGAAATGGCGAGCCTGGTCTGCTGCGCCATGAGTTCATCGATGCCTTCTTCGGCCCCCGACAGTCCCCCCGTATCGACCACGATGTAGGGCATCGGCCCCACTTCGCCCCGACCGTACTTGCGGTCGCGGGTGAGTCCGGGCAGATCCGCCACGAGCGCATCGCGGGTGCGGGTGAGAAAATTGAACAGTGTGGATTTGCCCACGTTAGGGCGACCCACAAGGGCGATAACCGGCAACATGCAGCTGTGGGCTCCAGGCCCGGGTTCTCCGAAAGCTGGCTATGGTAGCAGAATCGGCCTCGAGCCTGGGGATTACGGCATGGTTATTGGCGGGTCGCGCCGTTCACGTGCCAGGCACTCAACTCACCGTCGTTGGTCAATACCAGCAACTCACCGGCCACCGTCAAAGGCGGCGCGGAAATGCCCGAATCCTGCGCGCGGGTGCGGGCAACGATGTGTCCGTCGTCTTGGGACAGCCAGTGCAGATAGCCTTCGAAATCGCCGACGACGACGTAGTCGCCGATCACCGCCGGGCGGCTCACACGCCGGTAGCGAAGCTTGTCCTGCTTCCAGAAGGTGGCGCCGGTGCGCCGGTCCAGCGCCCAAACCTGACCGGTATCATCGGTGACAAACACCTGGGTCGGGCCCACGTCCAGACCGGCGTAGGACGACATTTCCCGCGCCCACAGCAGCTGCCCGGTGTTCAGCGCCAATGCCGCGATCCGGCCCTGATAGGTGGTGACATAGACCACGCCGTCGGAAATCACCGGGTCCGCATCGATGTCGACCAGCCGCTCCAACTCCGAACGTCCGCTCGGAATGGCGACACTGCGTTCCCACAGCGGTCGGCCGTCGGATAGCGCCAGCGCGGCGATCTGGCCGCCGTCGAATCCCGTTACCGCCACCCCCTGTTGCAAGGCCGGCATGCTGGTCCCGCGCAGGGTCAATACCGGTGCATTGCGATCGTAGATCCACAGTCGCTTGCCGTCGCTGGCGGATAGTCCCGCGACGCGGCCGTCGATGGTGTGTACGACGGTCACACCGGACTCGGATTGAGGCGGCGACAGAACCTCGCTGGAAACCTCCGCTTCCCACGCCTTTTCACCGGTGTCGGCGCGCAACGCCAGGACGCGGGCATCGGTGGTGCCGACGAAAACCAATCCGTCGCCGTATCCCGGCCCTGCGGAAACTGCGGCCTTGGTCTTGGTCCGCCATGCCTGCTTACCGGTCTTCAAGTTGACCGCGGTCACATCACCTTCACGTCCTGCGGCATACACCAGGTCTCCAGCCACCGCCGGTCGCAACCCCAGGCGCCGTTCCTCGCCGCCGTGGCCGACCGAATGGCTCCACATTTGCTGCACGTCGATCTTGGCAGCAACCTCGGTGAGCGGTGTCGGAGGTTCGGAATTGTCCTTGCCGGCAAACCAATTGGTCATCCACGTGCACCCCCCCAGGGGCAGTGCCAGCAGTACCAGCAGATACTTCAACTTCATCCGCCCTCTCCTTTTCCATTCGCGCCGCCGGCGTCGCTCAATTTCATGCGCAGCGTCGCTTGCAGCGGGCTGCCCGGCACCGACTGCGCCAGGGCTCGGGTGTATGCGTCGCGGGCCTTGTCCAGATCACCCTTGGCTGCATAGGCGTCGCCCTGCAATTCCGCGAATGCGGCCCCGTAGGCCCCGGAATCCTTTGCCGCCAGTTTGAAAACGCCGTCGGTATCTTGTTCGGCCAATAACAAACGTCCCAGTCTCAGTCGCGCAAGTCGCGCCAAAGCGGGATCGTCGGCATTTTCCATTGCCCAGCGCAAATTATCCCGTGCACCCGCACTTTCTCCTGCTTCGAGGCGCACCTTGGCCACCGCCAGGGCGCTCAGGGGCGCGTAGGTGGAGCCGCTGTATTGCGTCATGATGCGCTTGCCCAATTCGAGTCCGGCGTCCCTGTTGTCACCGCCCAGTGCCGCCATCATTTGGCTATAGAGCGCAGACGCCTGCTCGGCCTGCTGGGCCTGATAGCGCTGCCACGCTTGCCAACCGAATACGGCCCCCAGCCCGATTACGAGCCCGACGATCAACGAGCGGCCGTTGGCTCTCCACCACTGTTTGAGTTGTTCGCCTTTTTCGTCGTCGCTGGCGTATATATCCACCATTTCGTTACTCTCCGGTCGCAGCGCCGGCAACATCAGCACCGGTCGTCAGTTCATTGTATAGGTAGGACATCAGCTCGTCTTCGTTAAAACTTTGTTGTTCGCTCTTCGCCCGCAGCGATTTGACACCCACACTGCCGTTTGCAATCTCATCGTCGCCGATGACCAGCGCCAACTGCGCGCCGCTGCGGTCGGCGCGCTTCATCTGCGCCTTGAAACTGCCGCCGCCGCAATTCATCAGCAATCGAAGTCCCGGCAGTCGATCGCGCAAGCGCTCTGCCAACAGCATCCCGTAGCGCTCCGCGGCAATGCCGGACATGGCGATGTACACGTGGGGCGAGGTTGCAGGCACCTTGGTGTTGCCGTCTTCCATGAGTGAGGTGAGGCGTTCGATGCCAAGCGCGAATCCGGCCGCAGGGGTGGGCTTGCCACCGAGTTGCTCCACGAGTCCGTCATAGCGCCCGCCGGCACAAACGGTTCCTTGCGCACCCAAGCGATCGGTCACCCACTCGAATACGGTATGGCAGTAATAATCCAGGCCCCGTACCAGACGCGGATTGACGGAGTACGCAATGCCAGCGCTATCGAGCAGCGCTTTCAAGATTTCAAAATGCGCCTTGGACTCGTCTCCCAGATCCTCCATCAGTCGCGGCGCATCGGCGAGCAGGTCGGCCATGTCGGGATTCTTGCTGTCGAGAATTCGCAGAGGATTCGATTTCAAGCGACGCTTGCTGTCCTCATCGAGCCGCTGATGATGTTGGCTCAGGTACGCCACCAGACGGTCACGATATGCGGCGCGCTCCGGCGCTGTGCCGAGGGTATTCAATTCCAGCCGCAGGTCGTGCAGACCCAGTGCCCGCCAGATACGCGCATTCAGCAGGATCAGTTCGCCATCGATGTCGGGGCCCGGCATGCCAAAGGTTTCGACGCCCACTTGATGGAATTGTCGATAGCGCCCTTTCTGGGGGCGCTCGTGGCGAAACATCGGCCCCATGTACCATAGTCGTTGCTGTTGGTTGAACAGCAACCCGTTTTCGATGCCGGCGCGTACGCAACTCGCAGTACCCTCGGGACGCAAAGTCAGACTATCGCCGTTGCGGTCTTCGAAGGTGTACATCTCTTTTTCGACGATGTCGGTGACCTCGCCGATGGAACGCTTGAACAGCTCGGTTTTCTCCACCACCGGCATGCGGATTTCGCGATAGCCGTAACCCTGTAACACGGACCGAACCTGATTCTCCAGGTGTTGCCACAGTGGACTCTGGTCCGGGAGCAGGTCGTGCATTCCCCGGATGGCCTGAATGTTCTTCGACACTTGTGAACCTTACTTGTTACGGCGCCAGGGCGCGCGCCGGCTTGACAGCTTCACCCCAAACATTTGGTGTCTTCCCTGGCCCCGTGGCCGAGCGCGACATCGGCGTCAAGGCGCCTGGCGACCTCGGTGCTGAGGGTACGCAGTGGATTGGCGTGGCGCGGTTCGGTGACTGCGCAATTGTAACCGCTGACCAGGCGGCAGCGCCGACCTGGACTTTTCCGGGCCTGATCGGTGGGGATTCACAGCGTCCAATATCAACCCCATTGTGCATGAACGGCTCCACTCGAGTTCGGAGCGCGGCGGCCCCGTGGGGGCCCGTCAGGGCGCGACCGAGAACCGTGCGGTACGACCCTTGGTGTGGGACGCCACGTCCACGGGCTTGCCGTTGAGTTCGACCCGTACCGCCGGTGCGTTGCCCAGTACCAGTCGGAACGGCGGTTTGCCCTGGACCGTACGTGTTTCGCCCGCGTTCGCCAGCCGATACAGCAGCCTTTGCCCCGCAGCATCGCGCACTTCGACCCAGGAGCGGTCCGTAAACGCCAGCGTCAGCGTATCGCCAGCGACAGCCTCCGACGATTGCGGCGCGGCCGGCGGTGGCGCGGCCGCAGTAGGCGACGCTGGTTCGCTGGGAGTGGGCACTGCCGCAGTATCTTCGCCGGGCGGTCCGACATCATCCGGCGGCGGCACCACCGGCTCTGCCTGGGGCGGCATATTGTCATCGATTGCGGCGGGCGTTTCAGCCGCACTGCTTCCAGGTTGCATGGACTGCCCCGGCTGCACTGCTGGCGGAATTTCGCCTTGATTCGGCTCGCCGGCGCTACTGGCCGCCGCAGGCGGTGCTTGCGCTTGATCGGTGTTTTGAGCGGACGTCTGGCCCGTGATCGAAGTCCGGCCGGGAGGCGAAGCGGTACGCTGCTGAAACCACCACCCAGCGGCGACGGCAACCACCAGCACCAACAGCCAAACAAGATAATTGCGCCGCCGCGCCCCGACCAGTTGCTGCTGCATCGGCCCGGCGCGCAGACCTTGATTCTGGACGCCACCGACGGAACTGTTGTACGCCTCTACCAGTTCCTGGGGCGGCAATCCGACCAGCACCGCGTAATTGCGAACGTAACCGCGCACGAAGATCGGCGCCGGCAACTTGTCCGCGGCGCCGTGTTCCAGAGCGTCAATCGTGTCAACGCTCAGGCGCAACTCCAACGCCACATCCGCCAGCTTGAGGCCGGCGGCTTCCCGTCCGGCGCGCAACCGCGCGCCAGGCGGCTCCATACCGCTGTCGGCGCGTTCCACTTCAGCTTCACTGGCCATGCTGGTCCGATTTCAGCAACAACCGGGTCTGTTCGGAATCCGGGAACTTCGCCCGCAGCCGCAAGGCGTAGCTGGAAGCCGCGTCGCGGTCGTTGAGCTTTTGCTCAGTCCGAACCCCCAACCAAAGACTTTCAGCCGTGGGTTTTCCCACCTCGGAATAGCGCTGCAGGTAGGCACGCGCCTGCATATAGTGTGCGCCCTGATAGCTGATTTCGCCCATTTTCAGCAGCGCTACCGGGAATTTCGGATTTTTGCGCAATGCCGCGCGGAAATGCTTTTCCGCCAAGCCGGTATCCGAGTGTCGTAACGCGCAAAGGCCGGCATTGGTGTACGCATGTTCCGGTGTTTCGTACAGCGGATTCTTCAGCGCACCCATGAACTGTTCTTCGGCCTTGTCGTACTGTTCCTGTTCGCAGAGAAACACGCCGTAGTTGTTGTGGAACTGCGGATCGTCTGGATCCAGCCGAATGGCTTCACGGAACTCGCGCTCGGCCTTGTCTTTTTCGCCCAGTCGCCAGTTCAAGATTGCCAACGTGCCGTGTGCCTCGGGATAATTCGGCGCATCATCGATGGCTCGCTGCAGCTTGACCATTGCCTGCTTGAAGTCGCCTTCGTGAATATAGGCCTTGCCCAGTTCGACATTCAATCGTGCCGGGCTGTTGATGCTTTCCTCTCGGGCATTGTCCGGCGTGCAAGCCACCAACGGCGTCAGCAACAAAGCACACCACAATATGCGCGCGAAACTCATACGCCGAGCTCCGGTCGATCCAGCTCGATTTTGACGCGATGCTTGGCCTGCCGGCTGGTGCGATCCTGTACTTCGCCGACCAACTGACCGCACGCGGCGGCAATATCGTCTCCGCGGGTCTTGCGCGTCACCGTCATGATGCCCGCCTCCATCAGTACGTCGCGAAATTTGTTGATCGCGCGATCACTTGAACGCCGCCAGGGGGCACCTGGGAAAGGATTGAACGGAATCAGATTGATCTTAGAAGGCACGTCCGCCAGAACCCGCGCCAACTGTTTTGCGTGTTCAATGCCATCGTTGACGCCGTCGAGCATGACGTATTCGAACGTGATGCGCCGATGGGCTTGGCCGTCCACATAGCGTTTGCAGGCCGCCAACAGTTCCGCGATCGGGTACTTCTTATTCAGCGGCACCAGTCGATCTCGCAATTCGTCGTTCGGCGCGTGCAGGGATACGGCCAGGCTCACGCCGCTCACCTCCCGCAGCCGATCGATTTGCGGCACGACGCCGGCCGTACTCAGTGTCACGCGTCTGCGGGAAATACCGAACCCCAGGTCTTCCATCATCACGTCCATGGCGGGGACGACATTGTCGAAATTCATCAACGGCTCGCCCATCCCCATCATCACCACATTCGTGATGACGCGTTCGCCCCGATTTTTCGGAATACCCAAGGCACATGCGGCGAACAGCACCTGGCCGACAATTTCCGCTGCGCTGAGGTTGCGATTGAATCCTTGGGTCGCGGTCGAGCAGAAGGTGCAGTTCAGAGTACAACCGACCTGGCTCGATACGCACAGCGTGCCGCGATCCGCCTCCGGAATGAATACCGTCTCGATGGCATTGTGATCGCCCATGCGCAGCACCCATTTGCGGGTACCGTCCGAGGACGGTTGGTCGAGCACTAATTCCGGCATCCGCACCTCGGCGGCTTCTCCGAGCTTAGCTCGCAGGACCTTGCTCAAATTGGTCATGTCGTCGAAATCGGTCACACCCTCATGGTAGATCCAGCGCATGACCTGCTGAGCGCGAAACGCCTTTTCGCCGCGGTCGGCGAAAAAGCGTTCCATCTGGCTTCGGGTGAGGCCAAGTAAATTGATCTTGTCCGGGTGCGTCTGCAATTTCGGTTACCGGGTGCGCGGGCAAATCTCGTCGTCTTGAAAGAAAAACGCGATTTCCTGCTTGGCAGTCTCCGGTGCGTCCGATCCGTGCACCGCGTTTTCGTCGACGGTTTCGGCGAAATCGGCTCGAACGGTGCCGGGCTCAGCGTCCTTCGGGTTGGTGGCGCCCATGATTTCACGGTTGCGCGCAATGGCGTTGTCGCCTTCGAGTACCTGTACCATCACGGGACCGGAGGTCATGAACGCAACCAGATCATTGTAGAAAGGACGTTCTTTGTGAACCGCGTAGAATTGCTGCGCCCGCGCTTCACTCAATTGCACCATCTTGGCGGCGACAATGCGCAAGCCACCCTTCTCGAAGCGACTGTAGATTTCACCAATGACATTCTTCGCCACGCCGTCCGGCTTGATGATGGATAGGGTTCGTTCAATAGCCATCCGATACTCCCGTTGTACACCTGTCAGAATTGGAACCCGTCGCGAAACGGTGGAGCGCAAACCACTACGAGCCTTGGTGGCCGCACACTTTCCATAGCATAAACCCGCGTGACGCCGCGGGTTTGCGGTAGTCTACCGCCACCCAGGCACGCAGGCAATCAGGCCCTTGCGAGCGCCATCGACCAGGTAATCTCGGGCGCCGCGATCAGGCGCCCGCCGCATGGTTCAGAGCTTCAAAATGCCCCATGAACATCAATAGATTTTCGAGCAGATTCCGCGGCGCGCTCACGCCGACGGCCGCCGCTGCGCCTCCAGCTTCGCTGCGCTCCCGGCAGATTTCACCCGATTCGATGTTTGACGTGCATGGTGGAGGCGAATGCCGTCCGGTCGCGGACTGTGGCCTTGCAGTTCACCAGGTCCAGCAATCCGTTTGGCTGGCGATTGAGATCAGCGCTTTGGACTCGATTTCACGGCTGGCCCGTTGGTCGCCGTTGCTTGCGGTAAAGATGGGAGCGCCCGCTGATGCGCGGATTGCCGGACACCGCCGCCCCGGCGTCTCGTCCATTCAGTTCGACTCGGCAGCGGCGATCACAGGCTAGGTAGGCTACAATGACCGCCGCGCTACAGGGACGGGCTCTCAGACCCGCGCGCTGCCGGCATTAGCGGTTCGTTCCAACTTCACGGAATGACTACCGGTGCTCTTCAAGTCCTGGCGGTCGGCCACTTCCCGGACGCCCTTACGGTCCATCAGTTGCCGCAGGCTGATCGAACTCAAAAAGTTATAGATCTGATCGCTTAAATCGACCCAAAGTTCGTGGGTAAGGCAGCGCTCATCGTCCTGGCAATTGCTCATTCCGCCGCAACGGGTAGTGTCGACCTTTTCATCCACCGCGGTAATCACATCGGCCACGGCAATTTCGCTGGCCTGTCGGCTGAGTGCGTAACCGCCACCCGGGCCGCGGGTGCTCTTCACCAGTCCGGTACGCCGTAGCTTGGTGAACAGCTGCTCCAGATACGACAGCGAAATTCCTTGGCGCTCGGAGATGTCGGCGAGCGAGATAGGACCGTTGTCGTAGTGGATCGCCAAGTCCAACATGGCGGTCACCGCGTATCTGCCTTTGGTCGTCAGTCTCATTGATCCGTCCCACATTTCATCATAATATGAACAAGGTTATGCATTTCTGACTAAATTGGTCAAGTATTATACCCGCCGCTCCCCATTAGTCAACTTCATGATCGTTGGGCTTGGCGGGCTGATCCGCAGGCGCGTCGTCCAAGCGGGCGTCCTGAGCCATCCGTTCAGTCGCGCTGCTGATTTCGCACGGCTCCAGCTCCGGCAGCTGCAGATCCCCCACTTCCGCACCCAGGCTCTTGATCGCTCCACACATATCCTCCAAACGCTTGTCCATCGTGTGGATATGATCGAGCATGCAATTGATGGCGTGGGCAACCGGGTCCGGAGTGGACTTGCTCATCCCATAGGCATCAAAGCCCATTTTCTTGGCGATGGCCTCGCGGGCCCGGTCCCGTTCGGTCTTCTCGGTCGTGGGCGAGACGATCCGCCCCGGCACACCGACCACCGTCGCCCCGGCCGGCACGTCCCGCAACACCACCGCATTGGAACCGATGCGCGCGCCGTCGCCGATGCGGATGGGCCCAAGAATCTTCGCCCCGGCACCGATCACGACGTCGTTACCCAAGGTCGGATGGCGTTTGCCCTTCTGCCAACTGGTGCCACCCAATGTGACGCCGTGATAAAGCGTGCAATCGTTGCCGATTTCCGTCGTTTCCCCGATCACCACGCCCATGCCGTGATCGATGAAAAAATGGCGGCCGATCTGAGCTGCCGGATGAATTTCGATTCCGGTCAGCCACCGCGCGATACTCGATAGCCAGCGCGCCAGCCATTTCAGACCGAGCTGCCACAACCTGTGGTTCATACGATGCCACAGCACCGCGTGTACACCGGGATAAGTGGTCAACACTTCCAAGCGATTGCGCGCCGCCGGATCGCGCTCGAATACGCAGTTAATATCTTCCCGCAGACGTTCGAACATGATTCTCTTTCGCCGTGTGGCAGACGGACTTCAGTCCATCTTCGAAGTGCTCTGAGCCGCCATTATAGAGGCAGACATCCAACATCATACTGCATCGTCGGGTCGTGGCGAGCTGTCTTCAGACTGACGTTGGACCGCGCTCAACATGCCGCGCAGGATGTTGACCTCGCGCAAATCCGGATGGGCGCGATTGAACAAGCGCTTAAGTCGGCGCATGAGGTGCTTGGGGTGTGCCGGATCGAGAAAATCGACCGCCACCAGCACTTGCTCCAGGTGCTCATAAAAGCGCAACAGATCCTCGGCGCCCGCCGGCCGGTCCAGCGGATCGACGGACTCGGCGATCTCCGCAGCGTCGGCCGACTGCTGGCCGCTAGCCATCATGAGTTCGTAACTCAGAACCTGCACCGCCGCCGCGACATTGAGGGAACTGAATTCGGGATTACAGGGAATGTGTACCAGGTAGTGACAGCGCTCCAGTTCCTCATTGCTCAATCCGCTTCGCTCACGGCCGAAAACGAGTGCAACGTCGCCGCGGGAGGCCTCGCGTGCGACCAATGCTGCACATTCGCGCGGGTCAAGTTGGGGCCAACGCAGTTTGCGCAGCCGGGCGCTGGCACCGATGACCAGGTGACAATCGGCAACTGCCGCTTCGAGGGAGTCGTGTACCGCCGCCCGGGCGAGCAGGTCATCGGCGCCTGAAGCGCGCGCGGTTGCGTCTGCGTGGGGGAAATGCGCGGGACGCACCAGGGACAAGCGCGTCAAGCCCATGTTCTTGAGCGCCCGTGCGGCGGCGCCGATGTTCCCGGGATGGGTCGTTTCCACCAACACCGTTCGGATGTTCTCCGTTTGCATCGCGGCACCATACCGACTTCACGCCCGCCGAGGCAAGCTGTCACGGTTATCCCGCAGTCGGTTCTCTGTTATCCTTACCTGCTCGCCGACACGCTACACCGGAACCGCTTCATGCACCCCATGCTCAACATTGCCGTGCGCGCCGCCCGCAGCGCCGGCAACGTCATTACGCGCTACGTCAGCCGGCTGGACACCCTTTCAATCACCAGCAAGCAACGCAATGATTTCGTCAGCGAAGTCGACCATCTGGCCGAGCAGGAAATCATTGCGGTATTGCGCAAAGCCTTTCCCAGCCATGGGATTCTCGCTGAAGAGAGCGGCGAGCAAGGGCGCGACGACGAATATCAGTGGGTGATCGATCCCCTCGACGGCACCACCAATTTCCTGCACGGTTTTCCGCAGTTTGCGGTATCCATTGCGCTCAAACACCGCGGCCGTCTGGATCAGGGTGTGATCTACGATCCGATGCGCCAAGAGCTGTTCACTGCCAGCAAAGGCGCGGGCGCGCAGCTCAACAACAAGCGCATCCGCGTCACCAGCCGCAAAACACTGGAGGGCGCATTGCTGGGAACGGGATTCCCGTTTCGTCAGCAACAGCATCTCGATGCCTATCTGGAAATGTTCCGGGCATTGTTCGCTGATACCGCCGGCATCCGGCGCGCCGGTGCGGCATCTCTCGACCTCGCGTATGTAGCCGCTGGGCGCCTGGATGGCTTCTGGGAAATCGGTCTTTCAGAATGGGATATGGCAGCCGGCGCGTTGATGATTCGCGAAGCCGGCGGCCTGATCACCGACTTCGGGGGTGGTGAAGATTATCTCGAAAGTGGAAATGTCGTTGCCGCAACACCAAAACTGCATCACATTTTGCTGCAATCGATTGCGCCTCACCGGGGAAAAGCGTTGGCCAAGTGAGCGGCTGGCCCTGGTTGCCCTCAAGTTTTAGCCCGTAATTCCGAAACAGTTGCTAAGCGCGCCGGTTGGCGCACGGCCCAGCAGCTTGGAAGCAACCATGTCGGAATCACGCACGCCCCGCGTTCTCGGTCCAAAAGCATTGGAAATGATCATGCGAGACGTGCTCGGCGGCATGGAAGAGCTGGCGCTGATGAAAGGCTATCAGCCGGGTGCCGACGCGGTCGAGATCATCGCAATCGAACCCGCAACCAAATCCAGCCGTCCGCCTGCGCACGGCGAGTCGCGCGTCGTCGCCTTCACGTCCCGCCGCCGCAAGGCCGGCTGACAAACCCCGCGTTCGCATTCCATTCCTGGGCCCGCCGGCCGGTTCCTGGTTTCACCCCGCTATCGCCTGTGGTATACAAGAGTCAACCGGAATTGTTCTATTCTGGATTGGTCGCAAGACGAGTTGCGGAGAGACTTTCGATGACGCGTTCCGCCCTATGCTTTATCGTGCCGCCTTACGCAGTATGCCGCTACGGCTGCGCCGGTTGCTGCGCAGCACCGATTGCTGTTTTCTGGATCGCCGGGATCACCGGGCTGGTCTATGGACTGTTTTTTGGCGGCCCATTGCACCTGGAAACGGTGAGCTGGAATACGGTGGGATTGGGCGCGCTGCTATGGGCCATCGCCAGCGTCTGGTCCCTCGTTACGGTGCACACGGTGGACGACGATCGCTGTAAGCGCCGCAACGCGCCAATCTGCAACAAGATCAAACCCCGCCCGGACGAGCAGGATCCCTTCGATGAATTGCGCAAAGCGCGTTGACAGCTAAAAGCGGTTACGGCCGACCCTCGACCTCGGCGCCTTCCTTCTTGACCTGCGCAAGGTCGGATTTGCTCAATCCGAGTGCCAGTGCCAGCGCGCTGGCGACGTAGATCGAAGAATAGGTTCCGAATACGATTCCGATAATCAACGCCAGGGAAAAGCCGTGAATGGCTTCTCCGCCCAGGAAATAAAGCGCGAACAGTACCAGCAGGGTCGTACCGGAAGTCATCAGTGTGCGTGACAGGGTTTGATTGATCGAAGCATTGATGATCGAAACCGGCGTACCTTTGCGCATTCTGCGGAAATTTTCCCGGATTCGATCGAATACCACGATGGTGTCATTCAAGGAATAGCCGATCACCGCCAAGACCGCCGCCATGACCGACAGGTCGAATGGAATCCAGAGCACAGAGAATACGCCGAGGGTCATGATGGTGTCGTGAGCCAGCGCGATCACCGAGCCAAGTGAGAGCCGCCACTCGAACCGCAGGGTGACGTAAATCAGGATTCCGAACAGCGTCGTGAGCATTGCCAGTCCGCCCTGCTCGGTCAATTCCTGACCGACTTGAGGTCCGACGAATTCCACGCGACGCAACGTAATTTGGGACTTGCTCCCGCTGCGCAGGTTGTCCATCACCCGATTGCTCAGCTCGCTCTGAGTGACGCCCTCCTTCGGCGCGATGCGAATCAGCACATCTGTGGAAGTGCCGAAATACTGCACCACCGCGTCGCCGAAATCATCGCCACGCAGCGCTGCGCGTATGTCGTCGAGTTGGACGTCGCCGCTGTAGTTGACTTCGATCAGCGTGCCCCCGGTAAAGTCGATACCGAAGTTCAAACCGCGGACTGCGAGGGATACGATCGAACCAAGCACGAGTATCAGAGACAGGGCCATGGCGACTTTGCGCACACCCAGGAAATCGAACTCTGTCTGCTTCTTGAAAAATCGCATTTTGAAGCGTCCCGATACTCAGATTGGCAGCTTCTGCAGGCGCTTGCCGCCGTACAAAAGATTGATTACCGCGCGGGTGCCCATGATGGCGCTGAACATCGAAGTCAGAATACCGAGCGACAAGGTCACCGCGAAGCCTTTGATCGGACCCGTGCCGATGCCGTACAGGACCACGGCAGCGATCAAGGTCGTCACATTGGCGTCGGCAATGGTCGAAAAAGCCTTTTCGTAACCGGCGTGAATGCTGGCCTGCGGCGTATTGCCGTTGCGCAATTCTTCTCGGATGCGTTCGAAGATCAAAACGTTGGCGTCCACGGCCATGCCCACGGTCAGGACAATGCCCGCAATTCCGGGCAGTGTCAGCGTCGCCTGCAAAAGCGACAACACCGCGACCAGAAGCACCATGTTGAAGCCCAGCGCCAAATCGGCCACCAGACCGAAAACACGGTAATAGAACGCCATGAACAACAGCACCAGCGCGAAACCGACAACGACGGACTCGAATCCCTGCTCGACATTGTCGCGCCCGAGACTGGGCCCGATGGTACGTTCTTCAACAATCTCGATGGGCGCTGCCAATGCGCCGGCACGCAGCAGCAATGCCAGGTTGTGGGCCTCATCGGGGCTCTCGAGGCCTTCAATCTGAAAACGTTGTCCCAGGCGATCACGAATCACCGGCGCGCTGATCACGTTGCGTTCGACTTTCTTCTCGCGCACCCGCTTGCCATCTTTGAGCTTGGTTTCCACCTTGGTCTCGATGTAGACCACGGCAAGCCGTTCGCCGATATGATCCTTGGTGAAATCGCCGAAGCGACGACCGCCCTGATTGTCGAGATTGATGGTCACCACAGGGCCGCTGCGCTGGTCGAAAGTCGAAGCCGCATGGGTAATCGAATCGCCGGTCAGAATCACGCGACGACTCAGCAAAATCGGGGTGCCGTCCCGTTCATGGAACAACTCGGTGCCCGGAGGCACATGTCCGCTGGCGGCGATACTGCCGACGTTCTGGTTGCGTTCATCCACCAGACGGAATTCCAAGGTGGCGGTCGCCCCAAGGATGTCTTTGGCCTGGGCAGGATCCTGCACGCCCGGCAGTTCGACCACGATGCGCTTGTCGCCTTGGCGCTGAATCAGCGGTTCGGCGACGCCGAGTTCGTTGACTCGATTGCGCAGCGTGGTGATATTCTGCTCGAGCGCGAATTCCTGAGTCTCTCGCTTGTGCTTCTCGGTCAGGGTCGCAAACAGGTATGGATTACCGCCTTGTTCCTTGTCGACCAGCATCAGACCGGCAAATTGCCGTTGCACCAAATCGCGCGCTTTCTGCCGTTCATCGTTGTCGCGAAAGCGGATTTTCAGCGTCTCGCCGTCACGGCGAACGCCGAGGTGGCGGATGGTTTTATCCCGCAATTGTGATTTGATCTCGCCCGCGTAGCGCTCCAGCTCCTTGTCCAGCGCTGCTTGCATGTCCACTTCCATCTGAAAGTGAATGCCGCCCTGCAGATCAAGGCCCAGGTACATCGGCTTGGCGTTGAGTAGCCGCAACCACGCCGGAGTCGCCGGGGCCAGGTCCTGGGCGACGGTGAAATGGCCCTGCAATTGCGGCGCATCGGACAGCAAGCGGGTGGCGCGCAGCTGCGTGTCGGTATCGGCAAAACGCAGTTCCAGTTTGCCGTCTTCGAGCCGCATGGAGCGCACATTGACATTGGCGTCCTGCAGCAGTTTTGCCACCGTATCGCGGGCAGTCGCGTCCACGGTCTCGTTGCGCACGGGACTTACGACGATCGCTGGATCCTTACCGAACAGATTGGGTAGCGCGTACAGGACGCCCACCAACATGACGATCAAAATCAGGACGTACTTCCAAAGCGGATAGCGGTTGATCATGCGGGGCTTCTGCTCAGTGCTATTTCAGCGTGCCTTTGGGCATCAACGACCCCACGGCATTGCGCTGCACACGCACCCGCACATTGTCGGCAATCTCCAAAGTGACGAAATTCTCGTCCAGTTCCTCGATGCGACCCAGCAGCCCGCCGTTGGTTACCACTTCGTCGCCCTTGGAGAGGCTGGAAACCATGTTGCGATGCTCTTTGGCGCGCTTGCTTTGAGGCCGGATGAGTAGGAAATAAAAGATGACGAAAATGACGATCAGCGGCAGGAAACCCAGTATTCCAGGTTGTTGCGACGCCGCCGCACCGTTCGCTGCCAATGCGTCGGAAATGAAAAAACTAAGCAAGCTCATGACGTATCCTTCAGGTGTCCGAGTTCCGGGCCGGCAAATATTAACACACTCATATTGCCGGCAATAATGCCGCAAAGCCCGGTACAGACGGCGTGTGTCACGCTGGCATCATCCCGCCGGTCATGATGTTGAAGACAGGCTTGGCCGGCAAAGGGCCCACAATGGCTGTGACCAGTCGGCGCCGTATTATTGCACAGAACCAAGGTCGCGCGCATAGGCCGGATGCGGTTCAGGGTGCCGGCGGCTGTTGGCGCGCGGCATAGAACCCGCGCACATACTCCGCCAGCACGCCGGTTTCGATCGCTGCGCGCAGTTCGGCCATCAGCGACTGATAATAATAAAGATTGTGGATGGTGTTGAGTCGAGCGCCGAGAATTTCGTTGCATTTGTCCAGGTGGCGCAAGTACGCCCTGGAATAGTTGCGGCAAGTATAACAGCCGCATTGTTCGTCCAATGGCCGCGGATCATGGCTGAAACGGCTGTTGCGAATACGGATCAGGCCGCTGCGCACGAACAGGAAGCCGTTACGGGCATTACGCGTGGGCATGACGCAGTCGAACATGTCTACACCGCGGCACACTGCCTCGACGATGTCTTCCGGCGTACCGACGCCCATCAGGTACCGCGGTCGGTCGGCGGGCATGCGCGCTACCAGATCTTCCAGGATCGACGCGCGCTCTTCCTTGGGTTCGCCCACCGAAAGCCCGCCGATGGCATAACCGTCGAAGTCGATGTCCATCAGCCCAGCCAAGGACTCGGCGCGCAGCGCTGGATACATGCCGCCCTGGACAATCCCGAACAGCGCGTTGACATTGCCCTCGTGCGCAGCGCGACTGCGGGCCGCCCAGCGCAGCGACAACTCCATGGACTGACGTGCTTCGCTTTCGGTTGCCGGATACGGGGTGCATTCGTCGAAAATCATCACGATGTCCGAACCCAGCGCGCGCTGTACCGCCATTGACTCTTCAGGACCCAGAAACACCCGGTCGCCATTGATCGGTGAACGAAACTCGGCACCGCGTTCGCTGAGTTTGCGCATGGCGCCGAGACTGAACACTTGAAAACCGCCGGAATCGGTCAGTATCGGCCCTTGCCAGTGCATGAAATCATGCAGTGTGCCATGGGCCTCGATGACATCGGTACCGGGTCGCAGCATCAGATGAAAGGTATTGCCCAGGACGATCTGCGCACCCACCTCGCGCAGTTCCTCGGGCGTCATCGCTTTGACTGTTCCATAGGTTCCCACCGGCATGAAGGCGGGCGTGTCGACCGTGCCGCGCTCGAAATGCAGCATCCCGCGGCGGGCCGCGTTGTCGTGAGCCAGAACCTGGAAGCGCATCATCCACGCGCCCCGTCATCGAGTTCGGCGCGGTTTACGAACATGGCGTCGCCATAGCTGAAAAATCGGTAGCGTTCGGCAACCGCATGCCGATAAGCGCCCATCACCGCGTCGTATCCGCCGAATGCGCACACCAGCATCAACAATGTCGATTCCGGTAGATGAAAGTTGGTGAGTAGAGCATCCACTACGCGGAATTTGTAGCCCGGATAAATAAAGATGTCGGTTTCGCCGGTGAAGGCTTGCAGCGTCCCCCTGCGCGCCGCGGATTCCAGACTGCGCACGACCGTGGTACCGACGGCAACCACGCGCCCGCCTCTGGCGCGCGCCGCGGCGATACGCTCGACCACCGCCGGCGATACCACTACTTGCTCGCTGTGCATGCGGTGATCCTGTACGTGTTCCGCGCGCATGGGTTGGAACGTACCGGCGCCAACGTGCAACGTCACGTAGGTCTGCTCGATGCCACGTGCCGTAAGACGATCGAGCGCCGCGCGATCGAAATGCAAGCCCGCGGTCGGTGCGGCGACCGCGCCGGGTTCTCGCGCGTAAACGGTCTGGTAGCGCTGGCGGTCGGTTTCGGCGTCGGCCCGGTGTATATAGGGCGGCAGTGGGACATGGCCGTGGCGCTCGAGCAGCTCGAGCACCGGCGCGTCACCTTCGAACCGGACCCGGAACAAATCTTCAGTGCGCGCCTCCACCACTGCCGCGATGCCGTGCTCGAACTGGATCCGCGCCCCCTCCCGCGGCGTCTTGCTGGCGCGCACGTGGGCAATGACACGATGGGCATCCAATATCCGCTCCACCAGCAATTCCACCCGGCCACCGCTTGGCTTTTGACCGAACAAACGGGCGGGAATCACTCGGGTATCGTTGAACACCAACAGATCAGCGGGTGACAGCAGACTTTCGAGATCGGCGAAGCGCAGGTCTTGCCACGCTCCACTAAGCCCGTCCAGGTGCAACAGGCGACTGTCGCCGCGTCGAGACAAGGGCTCCTGGGCGATCAATTCGGCGGGAAGTTGATAGGAAAACTGCTGACGCTGCATGGCGATGCGGATGGTAGCAGCTTCAAGCGCGAGGGACGAGCCACGGTCCGCGCGGCGCCGGGCGCAGTTGGTGGTTGCCCTCCGCCAGGAAAACCTTATACTTTGGCGCCTGGTCGACGGAGCCGAGTTCAAGCCGGCACCGCGGGCCGTATGCCGGGGTGGCGGAATTGGTAGACGCGGCGGACTCAAAATCCGCTGGGGGTGACCCCTTGAGAGTTCGAGTCTCTCCCTCGGCACCACAACTTACGTCACCTACCTCGAAATCACCTGAAGACCCTGACCCCTAGATTGTGCCCCATTGTGTCCTATTAACCCTTCGTACCAGAGGGAGCAAATGGGACCCACTTTAAGTAGACCCCTTGAAGGGGAGACCTGAAGGGTCCCCCTTTAAGTTTGACCTGAAGTACTCACAAGTGAGACGATCCCTCACTTGACCACAACCAAGGAGCGCATAAATGCACCCCGATCAGATCGAACGTGAAGTGGAGCTGGAGTCTGAATCCGTAGCTCTGGGCAAGGACCGCTACTCCAGTGCGCAGACTTAAACTCGACACTTCGATTAGGAGACAGTCCCGGTCGTGAAACATAGGGACTTCGGCTGTCGGCCAGGGAGAGGCCGAGAGGCAAAGGACACGCAAGGTGAGGGACAGACACGCGCCACCCACGAATCCCTAGCGCCAGAGAGGCGCAACCGTGGGGGCTTAGATCAGGGGCACTGGAATGTTTTTAACCGTCAAGGGGTATGAAGTCTACGGGCGTAGGCATCAAAGCAGTACGGCAAAGTTCTTTGAAGGGTACACAGAGCAGGGGGTCACAGAGATAGTGTTAGGCCCCTTCGAGATAACAATAAGCAGAAAACCGGAGCGGCTTGGGAGAGCAACAGATGAACGAGAAGAAGACGGACACAATGACGACCGCGATGATCCTGGAGGCAGGCCTGAGGGTAGCACGGGAGAAGATAGACCCCGAGCTGCCTACACAGCACTTGCACTTGTTCCTGCATGCCGTCCTGAACACGGGCAGCACGATAAAGGAACTGGAGACGTTGACGGGGATCAGCCGAGCCGCTGCGTCCCGCATCGTTGATTACCTGAGCTTCCGGCAGTACCGGGATAAGCCTGGCCCCGGCCTGCTGGCAGCTGAGGAGGACCCCTTCGAGCGTCGCCGTAAGATCGTGCGGGTGACGCCTAAGGGGGAACGCTTCCTGCAGGACGTAGCCGCTGAGGTTTCCAAGGCACAGCGCAAGGCCAACCGGAGGTCAGCATGAGCATGAGAACGGGATTGGCAGGACTGGCAGCACTGGCCCTCGTGGCCACCACAGCAAACGCTGGGGGTATCGACTTCGGCGCCATAGGTGAGCCACTGCACCCGGCAGCCCCTGAGGGCTCCATCACGTGTGCCAAGTGGATGACCCTGGACCGGGAGTGGCGCGAGGCCTTCACTGCTGGCTGGCTGCTGTACCACCTGCAGGCCCACGAGTGGGCTACCACAGCCACCGCTTCAGAGGCCAACAAGGGGGTCGAGCTGGCCTGCCGGATCAACCCTGGCATTCACTACATGGACGCATACGCGAGCCTACGCGAAGGCCTGCAGCAGCGCCACGATAGCGGGAGGTAGGCATGGCGATCAGGACACGATCTGGTTCGCCTTACCTGTGGATCGACGTGAAGGTGGGCAATGAGCGGGTACGCTGTAGCTCGAACACCACCGACCGCGCCGAGGCAGCGCAGATGGAGCGGGACATACGGGACAAGCTCAGGGCGGGCCTTGTGGTCCGCTCAAAGGCTGTAACCGTGGGGGACGCACTCGACCGTGGCTTCCGGGAGCACTACAAGGGCACCAAGGACGAGCGCACTGCTCAGCTGCAACTGGAGGCCCTTAAGCAACGTTTAGGCCCCAACGCTGCCTTAGCGTCCGTCCAGGAGCCTCGCCTGCGCCAGCTGGTGGATGAGCTGGTGGCGGAAGGCAACAAGCGCAGCACCATCAACGCCAAACTGGTGAAGTTGCGGGTGATCATGCAGAAAGCCTGCTTTGAGTGGCGAGACTGGGTGCTGCTCGACCGGGTCCCGACCTTCCCCCGGCTGGGCAAGAGCAGCGGCACCCGCCATCACGTGTACAGCCTGGAGGAGGAGGCCCAGGCCCTGGCCTTCCTGTATGGGAAGCACGAGCCTCTATTCACCGCAGTCGGTGAGCTGGTGGAGGTCCTGGCGGACACCGGGCTGCGTGTGGGCGAGGCCCTACGGCTGGAGCCGGGTGAGGTGGATGTGGACCACCGCTGGCTGACCCTGTGGGAGACAAAGAACAGCCGGCCACGGGGTGTGCCGCTGACCGCACGCGCTGCGGCGGTCCTGGGCCGCCGGCTGGATACCGTGAGGTGCTTCGAGGACATTCCTGGCTACGATGCTGCGCGTGCCGCATGGGACCAGGCAAGGAAGGCCATGTGCCAGGCCGGCAACCGGGCCTTTGTGCTGCATGGCTGGCGCCACACCGCCGGCACTCGGATGCTGGCTGCCACGAACGATATGAGGCTGGTCCAGCAGTTCCTCGGGCATGAGAATATCTCGACGACGCAAATATACGCTGTCCACGCCGACCAGGCCCTGTCCGATGCAGTCCGGAAGCTGGAGTCCTTTACGCTGGGTCCCGTGAAGGGTGCTGGAGGCTGTGACCCGAGTGTGACCTATTGTGCCCCAATCCGCGGGCTGGGCCGGGCTGGAGGCCGCGTGTTACTTGGTGCTCCCACCTCTGGAAGGGACTCAAAATCCGCTGGGGGTGACCCCTTGAGAGTTCGAGTCTCTCCCTCGGCACCATCTTCGCACGACAGTCACGCGCCCGATTCCGGTAGCAGCTTGTCCGTGAATCAACCACAATAATCAGTATCACGGCCGCGGCACGATGTTTCCCGCGTATCACACCGAACCCGGAAGCGAACCATGTCGGGCACCTGTTACTCACTCGAAGTCCAGTCCAATATTCCTGATCGATTGACGCGCCTCACCGAGCTCGCCAACGACCTGCTCTACAGCTGGGACCGTCAGGTGCGCGGACTGTTCTTCCGCCTCGATCCGATCCTGTGGCAACACTGCGGCCACAATCCCAAAGTCTTCCTGCGGCGTGTATCCCAGGAACGCCTCGAAGAGGCCGCGCAAGATCGCATTTTTCTCGAGGACTACCACCGCGCATTGTCGGTATACGACACCTATCACCAGGACCATATGCCGAGCACTGTGCACGAGCATTTGGACCCCGAGAAAGATCTGGTGGCCTACTTCTGCGCCGAATTCGGCTTCCATGAAAGCCTACCCATTTATTCGGGCGGCCTCGGCATTCTTGCCGGCGATCACTGCAAGGCGGCAAGTGATCTGTATCTGCCATTCGTTGCCGTGGGACTCCTGTATCGCCAAGGATACTTCACCCAGACCATTGATGGTCACGGCAACCAGATCGCACACTACACGCCGACCAATTTCGATGATCTCGTGATTTCACCTGCGCGAGATTCAAACAACGAAGAAATCCACGTCACGGTATCGATCGACGGGCGCAAGGTGACATTGAAGGTATGGCAGGCCAAAGCCGGCCATATCACGCTATACCTTCTCGACAGCGATCTGCCCCTGAACAGCGAGCGCGATCGCTCCATCACCTACCAATTGTACGGCGGCGACAGCACCACGCGCATTCAGCAAGAGATCGTGCTTGGTATCGGCGGCGTGCGCGCTTTGCGCGCTCTCGGCCTGACTCCGAATGCCTGGCACATCAACGAAGGCCACGCCGCGTTTCTGATCCTGGAACGCTGTCGCGAGTTGGTCGGATCGGGCATGGATTTCGACAGCGCCCTGGAACTGGTGGCCGCCGGAACTGTATTCACGACACATACGCCGGTGGCTGCGGGTCACGACATTTTTGAATATGACCTGATGACCAACAATTTCCG
Organism: uncultured Gammaproteobacteria bacterium; assembly: GCA_963773585.1. Lineage (GTDB taxonomy): Bacteria > Pseudomonadota > Gammaproteobacteria > JASBUN01 > JASBUN01 > CAVXJN01. Next base: position 845,286 of record CAVZBR010000001.1, on the reverse strand, counting down.
CGAGTTCATCAGGGAACTCGGTATTGGCGAGGAACGGTTCCTGCGCCTGGGCAACGGCGCCGATCACCACTCCGGTTTCAACATGACGACGCTGGCATTGCGCGGATCGCGCTTCCATAACGGCGTCAGCCGCATCCACGGCGGCGTCGCTTCGCGCATGGAAAGCTACGTCTGGCCGCAGATTCCGCCTCAGGAAAATCCCATCGGCTACGTCACCAACGGCATCCACGTCCCGACATTCCTGGCCCGCGAGTGGTCCAGCATGTTCGATATGCGTTTCGGCGGTGAGTGGCGCAACGAACTATTGAACGAAGAATATTGGGAACGCATCGAAGATATTCCCTCCCACAGCTTCTGGAGTTTGCGCCAGTCATTGAAGTCCGAGCTGATGAAAGACGTGCGTGAGCGGGTCACGTTGCAGCATCGTCGTAACGCTTCGAGCGATGCGCAGATCGAGCGCATCAGCAAATTGCTCGGCCCCGATCTCACGGACGTCTTGATCCTCGGATTCGCGCGCCGCTTTGCCACCTATAAGCGGGCAACGCTGCTGTTTTCCGACCCCGAGCGCCTGGCGCGTATGCTCGGCAATCCGAAACGCCCCGTGCTGTTGATCTTCGCCGGCAAGGCGCACCCCAACGACATGCCCGGCCAACACCTGATCCAGGTCATATACGAGTTCTCACGCAAACCTGAATTCGAAGGCAAGATCATTTTGCTGGAAGGATTCGATCTGGCCCTGGCGCGCAAGCTGGTTACCGGCGTTGACGTCTGGCTCAACAATCCGGAATACCCGCTCGAGGCAAGCGGTACTTCGGGACAAAAGGCCGGCATCAATGGTGTGATCAATCTCAGTGTCTTGGACGGCTGGTGGGACGAAGGCTATAACGGCGAAAACGGCTGGGCCATCACGCCCCACGGTCCACAGCACGATGCTGCGTTCCGCAACCAGGAAGAGTCACGGGAACTGCTCGACATCCTCGAACACCAGGTGATTCCCTTGTATTTCCGCCGCGAAGGCCACGGCTATTCGGAACCCTGGGTGAAAATGTCGAAGCAATCCATGAAAACGTTGCTGCCGCGATTCAACGCCCAACGCATGGCAATGGACTATGTTCGCGGCTACTACGGCTCGGCAGTGCGCCAAACCAGGCGCCTGAGTTCCGACAACGCGGCGCCGGCCCGCGAACTGGCAAAGTGGAAACAGAAAATCCGCGCGCATTGGGACAAAGTGCAACTTCAACGGACCGATGAAAATCGGCCGGCTATCCGCGCCGGGGAATTGCTTCCCATCCGCGTCCAGGCGCTGCTCAACGATCTAAGCCCCAGTGACGTGCGCATGGAATGCCTGGTCGGGACCGAAACTACTGACGGGGAATTCGTAGTACACGATACCTATCTGCTGACACCAGGCGCGGCCGATGGCAGCGGGCACACCGAGTTCGCATTGGATCTGCGCCCGCCCCTGCCCGGTTTGCAGCAATACAAATTGCGCATGTACCCGCACCATCCGTTGCTCAGTCATGCCCTGGAAACCGGCTGCATGCTGTGGCTTTGAACCGGACTCAGGCCGCGGGTTCGTCCAAACGACCATAGGTCGCCAGCATGTCGCGCAACCGCTGCGCGAGTCCTTCGTCGACCATGCTCCACTCGAAGCGCCATCCCCAGTTGCCCTCGGTGACGCCCGGTACATTCATGCGATGGCGATTGTCGAGCGCCAGAAGGTCCTGCATCGGCAACACGCACATCTCGGATACCGAAGCGAGTGCAGCGCGAATCAGCGGCCACGGCTGGGGCTCCCGGGGGTAACCCAGATATTCGCGCACCCGTTCCTGCTGCTCGTCGCTGAGCGAATCGAACCAGCCGACGGTGGTATTGTTGTCATGGGTGCCGGTGTAGACCACGTAGTCGCGTTCGTGATTATGGGGCAGATACGGATTTTCCGGGCCACCGTCGAACGCAAACTGCAAAATCTTCATTCCGGGCAGGCCGAAGCGATGACGGAGGGAATCGACCTCCGGCGTGATCAGGCCCAGATCCTCGGCCACCAGTGGCAACGGATCGAAGCGGCTACGAAAATGTTCGAACAGCTCTCCGCCGGGGGCTTCGACCCAGCGCCCGTCCACCGCGGTTTCCGCCTCTGCAGGTATTTCCCAAAAAGCCTGGAACCCGCGGAAATGATCGATGCGCACCAAGTCGAACAAGTCGAGTTGATGTCCGACTCGACGCAACCACCAGTCGTAGCCGCTTTCGCGCATGCGGTCCCAGCGGTAGAGCGGATTGCCCCAGCGCTGCCCTGTGGCTGAAAAATAATCCGGCGGCACCCCTGCTACCGTGACGGCACGGCCCTGCGTGTCGAGCGTGAAATACTCGCGGCGCGCCCAGACTTCCGCGCTATCGTGCGCGACGAATATGGGCAGGTCGCCGAACAGCAATACGCCTCGCTGATTGGCGTACGACTTGAGCGCCCGCCATTGGCGATCGAACACGAATTGCTCAAAGCAAACGCGCTCCCGATCCTCGGCCAATTCCGCTTTCGCGTTCTCGAGCGCTTCCGGCACCCGATCGCGTACTGGTGCAGGCCAATCAAGCCAGGAACGGCCACCATGCTTGCGACGCAACGCCTGATACAGGCAATAGTCTTCGAGCCAGTATTGCTGGAGTTCACGAAACGCCTGGTAGTCCGCCTTCTGCGCCTGATTGGCGTTTTCCGCGAAGCCCTGCACGGCGCGCTGCAACAACTCCTCCCGCCAAGTGGCGGTGTCGGCATCCGGTTCACCGAGCTCATCGAGCCAGCCTTCGGCCTGCAACTGTGCGGCGCTCAGTAACACGGAGCTGCCCGCGAACACCGACAAACACGCATAGGGAGAACCGTCGGAATGGGTCGGACCGAGTGGCAGCATCTGCCAAACGCTAGCGCCCGTGGAGGCCAAGAAATCGACGAAATTACGGCCTTCCTCGCCTAACGCACCGCCGACCGTATCGCACGGCAATGACGTCGGATGCAACAGGATGCCGGCCCGGCGTCTACTGAATGGCGACTCGGCGGCAACTGCTTTTGGATCGCTCATAACTGCTTCCTTTGCCAGCCGCGCAGAACGGAAAGCCCGGTGCGAGTACGGGCGGCTGCGGCGAGCGGTTGGTTCCCGAGCGCTTTCATGCTACGACACCGCGGGTAGCGCAGGCCGCATCACACCGCCAGCGGCGGGCTGGCCACCGCCGTGCGTGAACGCGTGCTGCAAGTATTGTGGCGGCTCCCGCTGCAGGAGCTGGTACAGCCGGGTAAGATGCTCGCGGTACAGCCAGTCGAAATCGCGCACCGACTCGGCAGGATTGTCGTCGCCAAACCACCAGAACCAATCCGAACCTTCGCAGATCGCAAGCTGGCGGCTGACCTGATCGCGGATTTCGGCCGACAAACCGCCGCGGGCCGTCGCTTCGTCGAATGCGCGCTTGGCGTCGGCAAGCATGTCCCAGCCGCGGTTCTTGTCGGCATGGCCAATCCAGGTGGTCAGGGTGCCATATACCCAACTGCCGGCCACGACGTGGTTGAGTGTCCGTTCTTTTGCTGCGACCTGCAGACAATCGCTGAACGTCGACAGTTGCAGTTGCCGGTGCTGAGCCAAGCGCCGGTAGAGTTCGTCCAGAAAGTGGTAGCCGTTTTCCGGATAGTGCTCCCAGGCGTTCTCACCGTCGAGAATGATTGCCACCACCGCATCTTCGCGATCTTTGCAGGCGACTCTGATGTTTTCCAGGTGATGCACCAGGTTCGCGACCGCGTCCTCGGCATGCCAGTTCGAATAGCTGAAGCCGATCAGATCCGACAAGCCGTCGTCGCGAAAAAAACATGCAAGTGGATGACCGGCAAAGCGGTAGACCCGGTGCTCGCAGGCGTGGGAGGCCCCGGCTTTGCGGCCGGCCGCGCTGAGACTGTTGCGCAGCACCTGGCCGCCGGAAGCGGTCCACTGAAATCCGGCTTCATCGAACAAGTGCAGGGTGGCATCACTTATCGCTCCCTCTCCCGGCCAGCAACCGCGTGGACGGAAACCGAAATGGGTCTCGAAAACGTCGATGCCTTCTTTGATATGCCAACGGGCACGCTCCGCACCGCCCGGGTACAATTCGGTCGCAGGCAGCGCCAGACCCGGCACCGCTTCGCGCGCGCTGGCCGCGTCCAGCAACAGCGGCACGATGGGGTGGGCATAGGGCGTCACCGACAACTCGACCCGTCCGGCTTCCGCAAGCCGCCGATAGCGCGGAACAATGCCGCTCACCAGTTCGGAGATTACCGCGACCAGCGTTCGGCGGTCGCGGCTGTCGTAGCCCGCGCATTTATCCATGAGTTCGCGCACGCGCGCGTCGGTGCGGCGCACCGTCTCGCCGATCCAGGCCAAGTGATACCAGGTGAGCAGATCGAACAGAAACTCATCCGTTACATAGCGTGCGAGGTCGGGGTCTTTGTCGACCTTGCCCGCCAGCTCCACCAGGCGCCGGTACGGTACGAAGCGGTCGATCACACGCGTCTGGTTGGCGCGCATGCAATCGCGCATCAAGCCGAGGCGCCGATTCGATTCTGCTGGCAGTTCCTGAGCCGCAAGTCCCTGCAGCAACGGATCGGGCAACGGTTCGGCATGACTCACGAATCGCCGCAGCGTGGAGCTGTAATGATCCAACTGCTCCAACAGCGTGGGAGTGAAATTCACCACTGCCTTGGCGCCTTCGACGCGCTCCAGATGGGCCGCCATGTCGACGTAGTCCTTGATAGCGTGCAGATAGGTCCAGGGAAGTCGATAGCGGCCGCTGATCGGGTCGAGATATTGTGGTTGATGCATGTGCCAGCAGAGCACCACGCGCAACGGCACATCACCCCGCATGGGAATGCTCCTGATCCAGCATTTCCGGTGTCACCAATACGATACCGGCGGGCGTGCGGTGATAGCGCCGCGCGTCCTCTTCCGGATTCACGCCGATGGCGGTACCGTCGGGGATGCGGCAACCCTTGTCGATTACAGCGCGATGAATCTGACAGTGTTGCCCGATATTGACTTCGGGCAGGATCACCGAATCCGTGACCACGCTGAACGACTCCACGCGGACGTTGGAGAATAACAACGAGTGGCGCACGGTCGAGCCGGAAATTACGCATCCGCCGGACACCATCGAATCCATCGCCATACCGCGTCGTGATTCGTCGTCGAACACGAACTTGGCTGGAGGCGCCTGCTCCTGGTAGGTCCAGATCGGCCATTCCTTGTCGTACAAATTCAGCTCCGGGGTCACCCCGATGAGTTCGAGATTCGCCTCCCAGAACGCATCCACTGTGCCCACATCGCGCCAATAGGCGTCACCGCCACTGATGGGATCGCGGAATGCGTACGCGTTGACGCGGCAATTCTCGATGGCGCGCGGGATGATGTCGCGACCGAAATCGTGGCTCGACGATAGCGCCTCGGCATCGGCGATCAACTGCTCGTAGAGAAATTCGGTGTTGAAAACGTAGATGCCCATCGACGCCAGCGCGCGGCTGTCATCCCCCGGCATCGATTGCGGCTGATCGGGCTTTTCGTCGAAGCGCATCACCCGGTCATCCTCGTTGATACTCATCACGCCGAAACTGCGCGCCCGATCGAGTGGCACACCGATGCAACCGACGGTCATATCCGCCTCGGTTTCCACGTGCCGGGCGATCATGGCGCCGTAGTCCATCTTGTAAATATGGTCGCCGGCAAGCACCAATACGTAATCGGGGTTGTGGTCGCGGATGATGTCCAGGTTCTGAAACACGGCGTCTGCGGTGCCGCTGTACCACGACTCCTTGTCCAAGCGCTGCTGGGCGGGCAGCAGCTCGACGAACTCCCCGAACTCCCCGCGCAAAAACCCCCAGCCACGCTGGATATGAAGAATCAGCGAATGGGCTTTGTATTGGGTCAGCACGCCGACCCGGCGGATACCCGAATTAATGCAGTTGGATAACGGAAAATCGATGATCCGGAATTTACCGCCGAAGGGAACCGCCGGCTTGACCCGCCATCGGGTCAATTCCTTCAACCGCGTACCACGTCCGCCGGCAAGGATGAGCGCCAACGTATTGCGAGTGAGCAGACTAACGAACCGAGGCGCTTGATAAACCGTCATGACGCTGACATATCTCCTTTTATGTTCTTGCAAATGTCGTGAGGCGCAGCGTGGCAAGCAGAACGATTGCGTGCAATCAATCCCGTTCGCCGCTTCACACCAACATAGCACCCATGTCGCCTGCTCGCGCGAGCGAAGGATACGTTCATTTTGGATATGCTATGCTGGAATTCGGCCCACGTGATCGTGCTGAATAGCAGCCCCGCTTAACATGACAGCGCAGTTACACGGAACACCAGCGCACATCCATCCGACTCTACGCGACGCCGTGATTCGGCTTCAAGAAGCGCGCCACCACGATCCGTTCGCCGTACTCGGGAGACACCAGCAAGGTAATAGCTGCGCGGTGCGGGCTTTCCTGCCCGATGCCACTGAAGCCAGTATGCTGGAAGGCACCTTGCCGATGCAACGGCTGGCGGACAGCGACGTATTCGAGTGGCGCGGCGCCACTGACGACTTGCCGCAGCACTATCGAATCGCGTGGCAGGACAGCAGCGGACGCCTGCACCAACATTACGATCCCTACAGTTTTGGTCCGGTTCTATCGGACTTCGACTTGCATCTGTTCGCCGAAGGCCGGCACTGGCACGCCTACCGCTTTCTGGGCGCGCACGCCCGCGAGGTGGACGGCATCGGCGGGACCGTGTTCGCAGTCTGGGCACCGAACGCCGAACGTGTGAGCGTGGTCGGCGAGTTCAATCATTGGGACGGACGCCTCAACCCGATGCGTGTGCGCGGCGGCACCGGCGTCTGGGAACTGTTCCTGCCCGACTTGCCACCGGGCACGCTGTACAAGTTCGAAATCCGGAATCGCCAACATGGCGATATTCATCTGAAAGCCGATCCTTATGGCCGCCAATTCGAACGACGCCCGGCCACCGCCGCGGTCGTGCCGGACGATTCCCAGCCTCATCAATGGCAGGACCAGGAATGGTTGGGGCGGCGCGCGGCGCTGGATTGGTTGCGGGCGCCCATGTCCGTTTACGAAGTACATCTGGGCTCCTGGCAGCGCGATGCCGACGGCAATTTCCTCAACTACCGGGAGCTCGCCGATCGCCTGGTCGCCTATGTTCGCGAACTCGGCTACACCCACGTCGAGCTACTGCCGATCACGGAACACCCGCTGGATGCGTCCTGGGGCTATCAGACCATCGGCTACTTCGCTCCCACCAGCCGTTTCGGGACGCCGGACGAATTCCGCTACTTCGTCGACCTGTGCCACCGCAACGACATCGGCGTGTTACTCGACTGGGCGCCCGGACATTTCCCCAAGGACGCCCATGGCCTGGCCCAGTTCGACGGCAGTCCGCTATATGAGCATGGCGATCCCCGGCGCGGTGAGCACCGCGAGTGGGGCACCTTGATCTTCAATTACGGTCGCAACGAAGTACGCAATTTTCTGGTGTCCAGCGCCGTATATTGGATGCAGGAATTTCACCTCGATGGACTGCGGGTCGACGCCGTGGCCTCCATGCTCTATCTGGACTATTCACGCGACGCCGAAGATTGGATTCCCAATATCTACGGCGGCCGCGAAAATCTGGAAGCCATCGAATTCCTGCGCCAGCTCAACGAAGTCACTCACAGCCAATTCCCCGGCACATTCATCATCGCCGAGGAGTCCACGTCCTGGCCGCAGGTCACCCGCCCGGTGTATGTCGGCGGCCTCGGCTTCTCAATGAAATGGAACATGGGCTGGATGCACGACACCTTGGTGTACATGTCCAAAGATCCCGTTCACCGCCATTTTCATCACGATCAGCTCACTTTTGGGCTGCTGTATGCGTTCACGGAAAACTTCGTGTTGCCGTTTTCCCACGACGAAATGGTGCATGGTAAGGGATCGATGCTCTACAAAATGCCTGGCGACGACTGGCAGCGTTTTGCCAATCTGCGTGCGCTGTACACCTACATGTATACCTACCCGGGCAAGAAACTATTGTTCATGGGCGGCGAATTCGGCCAAGGCGAAGAATGGAACCATGACGCCGCCTTGCCGTGGTACCTGCTGCAGTATGAGCATCATCGCGGCGTGCAGAAGCTGGTGGCGGACCTGAACCATCTTTATCGGCAACTGCCGTGCTTGCACCGTCACGATTTCGAGCCTGAAGGTTTTGAATGGATCGACTGTCACGATGCGGACCAATCCATCATCAGCTACGTGCGCCGCGCCGGTGAATCCTTCGTGGTTGTGATACTCAACTTCACGCCGGTCCCGCGCACCCGGTATCGAATCGGCGTTCCTACCGAGGGTGCTTACCGCGATATATTGAACTCCGATTCAATGCACTACGGCGGCAGTAACCTCGGCAACGGCGAAGCCGTGGTCGCCGAGCCGGTGCCGTGGATGGGACGACCGTATTCGATCGAAATCACGGTGCCGCCGCTGGCGGGTTTGGTGATGAGCTTCAGCGAATAGAGCGACAGCTGCAGTGCGCGCCGTCCCGGCAACCTCAAAGGTGATGTTCGCAGGGTCTGCCGAAGATGCTCGGCGCGGTTTGTTCGAGCGCGCCCAGCTTATGCAAAGCGTTTGAGCTGCACCGGCATACGCCTGGCTCCCCAATGTCCGGGCGTCGCCTCGAAATGCCCGGCGCAGGAGGTGCCGCATTCGCGGCAACGTCCCGCTTCATCGAGATCCCATTCGTCAAGCACATACCAATCGCGGCCGATGATGCGGTTGCCGCAGTGATGGCAATAGGTGCTGCCGCCGTCACTGTCGTGGACGTTGCCGGTGTAGACGTAGCGCAAGCCTCTGTCCATGGCGATTTGACGCGCACGGCTCAACGTCGCGACCGGGGTCGATGGACGGTCCTGCATTTTCCAGTCGGGATGAAAGGCGCTGAAATGCCAGGGCACGTCGGCACCAAGGTGTTCGGCGAACCAGTCGCTCATCCGCTGCAACTCGTCCTCGGAATCGTTCAAGCCGGGGATCAACAGTGTCGTGACTTCGAACCAGACGTCGGTCTCATGCTTCAGGTACTGCAGCGTATCCAGCACCGGCTGCAATTTTCCGCCCGTCACCTTGCGGTAAAACTCTTCGCTGAAGGCTTTCAGGTCGACATTGGCCGCATCCATGTATTGGAAAAACTCAGCCCGCGGTTGCGCCGACATGTAACCCGCGGTCACCGCCACGGATCGGATATCGCGCTCACGGCACGCTTTGGCGACATCGATCGCATATTCCATGAAAATCGCGGGATCGTTATAGGTATAGGCGACACTGCGGCAACCCAGTTGTTCAGCGATGCGCGCAATCTTTTCCGGTGAGGCCTCGTCGGCCAGGGTATCGAACTCCCGCGACTTACTCATATCCCAGTTCTGGCAGAACTTGCAGGCGAGATTGCATCCCGCCGTACCGAACGAAAGCACTGGCGTCCCGGGAAGAAAGTGGTTCAATGGTTTCTTTTCGATGGGATCGACGCAAAATCCGCTGGAGCGGCCGTAGGTCGTCAGCACGATTTCGTCGTTTTGGCGAGCACGTACGAAACACAGCCCCCGCTGCCCCTCATGCAATTTGCACTCGCGCGGGCAGACATCGCACTGCAGCTTACCGTCCGCCAAACGGTGCCAGTAGCGGGTGGGCACGGTATCGGTCTTCACTTCGGACATATTCCGGTTCCCGATCGCAGCATGGCGATCTCGGTTTATTGCATATTAAATTGGGGCGTGCGAGCCGGCATGCAAGGTCAGAATTACTGCGTCGCGATCAGGGTTGAGTAATCGCCTGCAGCGCCATATCTATAGACTCAGGCTGACATCACTACAGGTGAATCATGTTGCACACTCGCAGCCCCGCCGTTGCTGGAATGTTCTATCCCGACGATCCGCGGGAACTGCGCGGCGAAATCGACACCTATCTCGGTACGGTGGCCTATGAAGGTCCGGCGCCCAAAGCCTTGATTGCTCCGCACGCGGGCTACGTCTATTCGGGCGCCATTGCCGCCAGCGCCTATGCACGGCTACGCGCTGTACGCGACCGTATCCGCCGCGTTGTATTGCTGGGTCCCGCGCATCGGGTGCCGTTTCGCGGCTTGGCCGCCAGCAGCGCCCAGGCATTCGAGACGCCGTTGGGTGCGATCGAATTGGATCAGGATGCACTCACCGCCCTCGCCGACCTGCCGCAAGTGCAGGTGTTGGACGAAGCCCACCGCCGGGAGCACAGCCTTGAAGTCCAGTTGCCGTTTCTGCAAATAGCGTTGACGGAATTCACCCTGGTACCGCTGGTGGTCGGTGATGCATCGGCCGAAGACGTCGCCGAAGTGCTGGAGCGGCTATGGGGCGGGCCGGAAACCCTGGTCGTGATCAGTTCCGACCTCAGCCACTATCACGACTATGATACAGCCCGCGCCCGTGACGGAAAAACCACGGCGGCCATCGAAGCGCTGCGCGACGATGTAATCGACTACGACGATGCCTGCGGCCGAAACCCGGTGAACGGCCTGCTGCATGTCGCCAAGGCCCGCGGTTTGCACGCGCACACCGTCGATCTGCGAAGTTCAGGCGATACCGCGGGACCGCGGGACCAGGTCGTCGGGTACGGAGCCTATGTTTTCGACTGAAGCGGACACCGATAGCGACTTCGTATCCCACGGGGATGTACTCCTCGCGACGGCGCGGACGTCGATTCGCCAAGGGCTGGAGCTGGGCGATGCCTTGCGGCCCGATCTCGACGCGATGCCGGAGCCCTTGCTCGAGCCTGGCGCATGCTTCGTGACGCTGCATCTGGCCGGAGATCTGCGCGGCTGTATCGGCTCCCTGGAGGCAGCGCGGCCGCTGATCGAAGACGTTGCCGTCAATGCTCACGCTGCGGCGTTCCGAGATCCACGTTTCGGACCGCTGCGTGAAGACGAGTTCGAACTTGTGCTGTTGGATATCTCGGTTCTGACACCGGCCGTGCCGCTGGCATTTTCCTCCGAGGCGGACTTGCTTGCGCAACTGCGTGCGGGAGTCGACGGACTGGTCCTGGAAGCCGCGCAGCGGCGCGCCACTTTTCTGCCGTCGGTGTGGGAGGCGTTGCCGGACCCAGACCAATTTCTGCGGGAGCTCAAACGCAAGGCCGGATTGCCGGCGGATTTCTGGGACGAAGAACTAAAAGCCTGGCGCTACACCACCGTGTCCGTTGCCGAACGTCCCTGATCAAAACCAATCCGCGCCCGTCGTCGGCACGGGCCGACGGTCATCGTCAACGGCACTCTCCCAACGATCCGGCAGCGCACACCCGGCCGTCGATCCAAATAGCTTTATCGAGCCGGGCGCCTTCCAAATCGGCGCCGGCAATTTGGGCGCCGCGCAAATCCGCATAGGATAAATCCGCCCGGCGCAGAATGGCACTACTCAGATCGGCGCTGCGCAACCCCGTTCCCAACAAGATGGCGTGACTGAGATTCGCATAGCGTAGGTCGGCGGTACTGAGATTGGAGTAGGCGAGATTACTGCGCGTGAGGTCGGCGCCCCGGAGGGCGGCGCTATGAAGATCGGCGTTGTCGATCCGTGCGCCCATCAATGCGGCGCCATCGAGTTTCGCGCCTTCCAAGCTACAGTTGCCCCAGTCGACGTCCGGTGCGGCGCTGGCATCGCAATTGCGCACCGGCCCCGTGCCGCGGGGTGCGGAAAGGCCGGCGTAGATTCCGGCAATCAACAAACCGCCCAGCACCAAGCCCAAGATCGACCATGCGAGCGCCGTACTGCTTCGCGGCGGCCCTGCGGCGTGTTCGTGCTCCCGCTCACGGGCGGCGCGTCGTACCACCAAAATCTCCGGCTCGGGACCGCGCCGGTCGTTGCCCCGGCGGCGTTCGCGGCCGGCTTGTTCGTCGTCGTGGCGGCGGTCGCGTCGGCGTTCGTCTTCCCGCAACCGCGCCCGCAGCAATCGTTCCTCATCTTCAGGGGTTTCGAGATGCTTCAGTTCCTCGGGAACCAGCCGTTCGATATCGCCGAGACGGAACCAGGCTTCCCGGTCCGCGCTTACTTCGCTGTCCTCGTCCAGACGGCCGAGCAGCACGAACCGGCGCACCATGCCGGTGGGGAATGGTCCCCTGACTGTGCCGCCCTTGCGGGTGTACCAGATCTGACTGTCGAGCAATTGACGTTCGGTCATGAATTTCAATGAAGCAGGAAACGTGCCGCTATGGTCATTATCGGCGCTCGGGCACGATGCCTGAGTCCGCGCCGGACTGATATAGTCATTGCAAGCTCCCAGGCCAGCACATGGAAATTACGCCCAACCCGAACTTGAGAGCCGGCAGCTTGCCGGCGGATGCCTCGCCCGCCGAAGTGCGCAACTGGCGTGTCGGGCAGGTACTGAGCGCAGTCGCCACCAATGCCGATCGCAGCGGCAGCGCCGATCTGCGGATCGGGGGCCAGACCTACCGCGCCCAAGTACCCTTCACGGTACAGTCCGGGGATCGTATGTTGTTGGAAGTCATCCGCACGGGGGACACGCCATTGCTGCGGCCGTTGGGCGCCGAGCGCAGCCCGGACCCGGTGCAGGCGGCACTCAGGGCTGCGCTGCCACGCCAGGGCCCGCTGACGCCGTTGCTCGCCAACCTGGTCCAACTGGCGAAATCGCAAGACGCACCGCCTTTGCATCCGCTGGTTCTGCAAGCCGCGCGGACCCTGTTTCAGCGCCTCGCCACGACCTCCCAGGTGAGCACCGCGGATGGCCTGCGCCGCGCCGCGGCGAACGCCGGTACCCAGCTGGAAGCCAAACTCGCCCAGGCGGCCTCGGGACGGACGCCGGCTGCACCGATCGGCGACGACTTCAAAGCCGGTCTGCTGCGCTTGCGCCAGGCCGCGGAACAATCGCTGCGGACATCGACACCGCCGGCCCCGTCCAAGACGCCGCAGCAGGGTGCGGCTCCCGCGGCGCGCGCGCCAGAGGTCCGCACTCTGCCCGTTGCCGCGCCGACGAATCAGCCCGCCGCCGGGAAAAATGGCGCCCCGACATCCATCGCCGCAGGGACGTCGAACCCGCCGGCGGCCGCTGCCATTGCGTCCACCGTGCGGGTCGTGGCGCCGCTGCTGCCACCGCTGAGCGAATCCCAGCCCCAGCCTCAAGGCCGCGCCGCGCCGTTTCCGGCCCTATTGGAGCCCGCCAAGTTCCTGCAAGGATTGCTGCAGCAGGTTGAATCTTCACTCGCCCGGTTACAGCTCAATCAACTCGCCTCGCAGCATACCGACGGCGATCAACGTCAGGTATGGCTGCTGGAACTACCGGTGCGGCGCGATCAAACAACGCTGGATCTTTTGCACCTGCGCATCGAACAGGAAAACGACACCGGCAGCGGAACCGCCCGGCGGCAGCAGGGCGGCGGCTGGACCGTGCAAGTGGCTTTGGACCTCGACGGTCTCGGACCGGTGCAAGCGCGGATCGGCCTGCGTAATGGCCAGGTTTCGACCGCGTTTCAGACCGAACGCGAAGGCACGTCGGAATTATTCCGACTTCACCTGGACGAGTTGCGCACACAGTTGGAAGTCGCGGGGCTGGACGTGGCCGCCATGAGCTGCCAAGTGGGCCAGACCCCGCCACCATCAACCCCGCCCGGCAGGACCAGCGGCCTCGTGGACGAGCAAGCATGAGTACTCGCAATTCCAGGCGCCCCGACATCGCTGTGGCGTTACGCTACGACGGCCGCGATGCGCCCCGAGTAACCGCGAAAGGGGAATACGAACTCGCCGAAGCGATTCGCAACCTGGCCCGCGAACACGATGTACCGTTGTATGAAAATCCACAGCTCGCTGTGGTCTTGTCGCAAATCGAGTTGGGAGAGGAAATTCCTGACGCCTTGTATCGCGCCGTCGCCGAGGTGATTGCATTCGCGTACCTGCTGTCGGGCCGGGTATGCGGCGTGCCGCAGCGCCGCGAAGCCGGTGCCGGTGAGGCACCACGGTTGGGCGGGCCCGACGATCTGCAACATGAGTCCTGAGGCGCGGCGTTGGATCCGCGCTGAGTGGTTGACCCAATCTACGTGGGTGTTGCGGTTTGGGGCGTGGTGTTGGGTCCGCGCTGCGCGCTTGACCCAACCTACGGTGGTGCGGTTTAGGCTGTGACGTTGGGTCCGCGCTGTGCGCTTGACCCAACCTACGGGTGTGATGTGTTTGGGGGCGAGCCGCGGATCGGGTGTGCGGTCTCGGTAAGCGGGTTGCGGTTTGGCGGTGATGTTGGGTCCGCGCTGCGCGCTTGACCCAACCTACGGTGGTGCGGTTTGGGGGCGTGATGTTGGGTCCGCGCTGCGCGCTTGACCCAACCTACGGTGGTGCGGTTTTGGGGCGTGATGTTGGGTCCGCGCTGCGCGCTTGACCCAACCTACGGTGTCGCGGTTTTGGGGCGTGGTGTTGGGTCCGCGCTGCGCGCTTGACCCAACCTACGGCGGGTGATGGGATCAGGAATGGAAACCGGGTCAGCCGGCTTTGTCGACGCTGTGCATCATGATGATCAATTCGGCTTCGTTGCGCGACAGCCCGCATACCGAGACCAACTCGTCGGCTTTGCTGCCTTTTTGGACCATGCGGATGGCCTGGCTGTAGAGACGTTCGCCGCCGTCGCGCAGCTCGAGCTGTTCCTGCCGTTCCTTGAGGCGTCGACCGGATTGCTCGATCCGGGCGAGGCGTTCGTCCAATCCCACCGCTCCCGCGCACAGACCGCGCACGTCCTGGCGCAGCTCGGCGAGGCCGGCTTCATAGCGTGCGGCGAGTGCGCGCCAGCGGCGCACTGAACGCCATGCGAGCAGCGCCACCGCCATGCTCGCCGCCGCGAGTGCGGCGCTCGCAAGCATCAGCAATGTACCGTCAAAGTTCATGGTTGGCACCTGGAATCGAGTTACACATATTCATCGATCTGGTGATCGTCATCGGCATCCGGCTTGCGGTGGCGAGGCGGCTGTTCCGCATCCGCTCCGGGCCTGTCTTCGCCGGAATTTCCATCGCGTTCCCGTTGCCCACGCCCGCGCTCATCGGGCCGGGTCGGCCAGACGGGGCGTAGCGGATTGACGTCGGGGATCTCCGCCATCGCTGATCACGTCAGAACTGCGACATGTCGGCCCACTCTTCGTCGCTGAGGAGCTTGTTGATGTCCACCAGAATCAGCAGTTCGCCGTCATGATTGGCGACGCCTTCGATATATTTGGCGCTCTCGTCGTTGCCGACGTTGGGGGAGGACTCCACCGCGGAGCGGTTCAGTTCCACTACTTCGGCGACGCTGTCCACCAGAATGCCGACTACGTTGTCCTCCGCTTCGATGACTACGATGCGGGTGGAATCGTCCATTTCCTGAGGCCCCAGACCGAAGCGCCGGCGGGTATCGAGCACGGTCACGACATTGCCGCGCAAGTTGATGATTCCCATCACATAGTCTGGAGATCCGGGCACCGGCGCAATTTCCGTCACGCGCAACACTTCCTGCACCTGCATGACGTTGATGCCATAGGTCTCGTTGTCCAGCCGGAACGTCACCCACTGCAAGATCGGGTCGTTGCTGGTGTCCACAGCTTGATTACTCATGAAACGGTTCCTCTTTGCCGCGCCGGTTTTTCGATCGTTGCCTATGGCGGGTTATCGTCAAGATACGGACATTTCTTGACCCCTTTTCCGCAATCAAGCAGTTTCTATGCCATTAGGTTTGCCGCTCGCCGTGCAACAACAGTTCCACGAAGGCATCGGCATCGAGCAATGCGCACAGATGTTTGAGCACGGTGCCGGCGAGCCACGGGCGTTTGCCCTGGGCGCTGCGCCAGCGCACGTCGTCGGGATCGAGGGTGAGTACTTCGCCGATCTGATCGCAGGCCAAACCCCAACGCCCCTCGTCGAGCAGGATGATGTGCGCAACCCGTTCGGCGGCAGGCGTCAAAGTCGCCGGTTGTCGGCCTTCGGGCAATACCATGAGTGCGGTATCCACCACCTTGACGTTGCGCTGTTGGTGACGCAACAAGCCCAGAAACAACGCCGAGCGGTTCGGCATCGGGGTCACGCCTTCCTGCCAGGGGATGACACCGTTCAGTTTTGTAAGCGGCACCGCGAGCGACAGGCCCGCGACCTGGAATACCAGACACTGGAAGCGTTTCTGCGCCCAAGCGGGCAAGCCCGATTGCGCGGCAACGTCGAGCGTGGATTGCGCTGGCGCCAGCACCGCTACCGGCGGCGTTTCGATCGTCACCGGCGGTGGCGCTATCTCGGCTGTCTCGGTCACTTCGGCGACCACCGGCGGCTTCTGCGGCGGGGTCTCGATGACCTCCGGCTGCGGTTCTTCGATGTAGTCCGGTACGTCCTGCAGCAGCGCGGACAGATAACTGGTCAGCGCCACCTGTTGCTCTTCGAGTTGATAGGTCTGTTTCTTGTTCACGACATCACCGCCTGCGCCGGGCGGGCCTCGCCCAGCAGATCGCCTAGTAGCGTTTTATATGCCTGAGCACCGCGCGAGGAACCCAGATATTGTCCCAACGGCCGCCCGGCACGGCTGGCTTCGCGAAAACGGGTGTCCACGGGGATCACAGCCGGCCACAGATATTCGGCGAAGCGTTCGCGCATGGAACGCAGGCTATCCAGTGAAGCGCGGGTGCGGCGATCGAACATGGTGGGGACGATGGTATAGGGCACGTTCAGGCCGCGGGCGCGTTCGATCATCACCAGTGTGTGCAGCATGCGCTCCAGACCCTTGATGGCCAGGAATTCGGTCTGGACCGGGATGATCAGCCGTTCACATGCAGCGAGCGCGTTGACCATCAGCACACCGAGCATGGGCGGGCAATCGATCACCACGTGTTCGAAGCGCGACGCGACTGTCTGCAGCGCCCGCGCAATCACAAGGCCCATGCCGTCCCGGGCGCCGAGTTGGCGATCCAAGGTCGCCAATGCAGTCGCGGCCGGCAACAACCACAGGTTTTCCTCACTGGTGGGACGCGCCAGCCGCATGACTGCGTCCGACTCCAGGCCTTCGGCCCGGAACAAGTTGTAGACGCTGTGCTCGAGGGACTCCGGGTCGTACCCGAAATAGGCCGTCAGTGAGCCGTGGGGGTCGAGGTCCACCATGAGGGTGGGGGCGCCGCGCGCGGCGCACCAGCCGCCCAGGGTGACAGTGGTCGTGGTCTTGCCGACACCGCCCTTTTGATTGGCGACACTCCAGATCTTCATTGTGACACTCCTGCTCCGCCGGACGGCATTTGCAGCACGTGATCGAACGGCAAGCGGATCGGCGGTGTGATCACCGGGAATTTTCCGGGCACCCGCAGCGCGCCCGGGTTGGTCGGACGCTGCACCGGCGCTGCCTGAGTCGCATGAGCGCCGGTGGTCGCGCTCGGCGTCGACGAGTGCGATTCCTGGCCTTCGTTCAGCTTCGCCAGTCCCGCCACGACTTCGCGGGTATCCGCGGTCGACTGGATCACCAACACCACGCGCCGGTTCTTCGCTCGACCTGCGGCGGTGGCATTGTCGGCGGCGGGACGAAACTGACCGTAACCGATCGCGACCAGACGTTCTGGGTCCACGCCCGCTTCGGTGAACAAATGCACCACACTGGCGGCGCGCCCCGCGGACAGTTCCCAGTTCGACGGAAAGATCACATTGTTGATCGGCACGTTGTCGGTGAACCCCTCGACATGAATGGCGTTGGGGAACTTGTTCAAGATATCGGCCAGCTTTTGCAGCACCGGCAGCGCCGCCCCCGACAAAGTCGCACTGCCACTGGGAAACAGGATGCTGGTGTTGATTTCCACTTCCACCCAGTGCGCGCTGCGGCGCACACTGATCAGCCCCTTGTCGATCATTTCCCCCATGGCCTTTTCGATCTGATCGGAAATTTCCGTCAGTGCCTGCTGGGCCTGCTCTGGTGACGGATTACTGGCGTCGTCCGACTGCTTCCGGTCCGATTGTTCCGGCTGCGTGTCGGGCTCGCGGCGCGGAATCGGCATATTCGGCAACTGCACTACGGTCGGCACCTGGCGAAAATCGAGACTATCGACCAACGGCGACTTGGCCGCGTGGCCGATCTGAATCGGCATCATGGACTTGGTGGGCGAGCGGAATGCAGCGGAAAGTGACTCGGATAACACGCGATATTTGCCTTCATTCACCGACGACACGGCGTACATAACCACGAAAAACGCGAACAGCAAGGTGATGAAGTCGGCGTAGGACACCAACCAGCGCTCGTGATTTTCGTGTTCTTCATGTTTTTTCTTGCGTGCCATGCACCGGACTCTGGATCAGCCCCTCGCTGTATATCCGTGAAACTATGCAAGTGCCGTTCCATGCGGGGCGGACCCCCGCGGCATCACTTTAGATAACCCTGCAACTTGGATTCGATGTTGCGTGGGTTCTCGCCCTCGGCGATCGAAATGATGCCTTCGATGACCATTTCCCGGAATTGGGTCTGGTCGTGAATCACCGATTTGAGCTTGTTGGCCATTGGCAGGAAAAACAGATTGGCGAGCCCGACGCCGTAGATGGTCGCAACGAACGCCACTGCGATCCCGGAACCGAGTTTGCTGGGATCGGCCAAGTTGTTCATGACATGGATCAAGCCCATCACCGCGCCGAGAATACCGATGGTGGGCGAGTAGCCGCCCATGGCTTCATAGACTTTCGCCGCTTGCGTGTCGGTGTGCTCTTTGGTCGACAATTCCACTTCGAGGATGGTGCGGATGGTCTCCGGCTCGCTGCCGTCCACCAGCAGTTGCAGACCCTTCCTGGCGAACGGGTCGTCTTCGGTCTCGGTGATGGTCTCCAGGCCCAGCAGCCCTTCCTTGCGCGCGATGTTGCTCCAGTTGACGATTTTCTCGATCGCTTCCCCCGGGGCCAGCTTCGGCGGCATCACCAGCCACGACACCAATTTCATTGCCCGCAGGAAAATGCTGAGCTGGGACTGGATCATCAATGCCCCGACCGTGCCCCCGAACACGATCAGGAACGCCGTCAACTGCATCAACGACTCAGTGTGCCCCCCTTCCATCAGGTTGCCACCGATGATCGCGCCCAGCGCGACCACGACGCCCAGTAGGGTAAGGATGTCCATGGATCACACGCACTCCAGGAGACGTGTACTCACCTCCCCGAGCGGTAACACCTGATCGGCAAGACCGGCCTGGGCGATCGCCATGGGCATGCCGTAGATTACGCTGCTGGCCTCGTCCTGGGCCCAAACCGCGCTGCCGCCTTGCTTGAGGGCGCGCGCGCCTTCGCGGCCGTCGGCGCCCATGCCGGTCAGGACCACGGCCAGGCATTTGCCGGGCACCGCGCGGGCAAGCGAACTGAAGGTGAGATCAACGCACGGTTTGTAATTTTGACCGGGTTCGCTGTCGCGAATCGCCACGCGCATCTGATCGCCGCGACTTTCCACCAGCATCTGCATGCCGCCCGGTGCCAGCAACGCCGTACCGGGGCTGAGCAGATCGCCATCGACCGCTTCGCGGACGTTGATGGCGCACATGGAATCCAAGCGTTTCGCAAAGGCGGCGGTGAACGACGCCGGCATGTGTTGGACCAGCACGATCGGCGCTTTGAAATTGGCTGGGAGTTTGGTCAATACCTGCTGCAGCGCCACCGGTCCGCCGGTGGATGTGCCGATGGCGACTACGCGAAAATCGCCACGCCGCAGTGGCGGACGCGGCACCGGTGCGCGCACAGGAGCCGCGCCCCCGGTTGCCGTCACGGCTTGGCGCGCAGTTGCCGGCTGTGCAAATCCCACTTGCTTGGGCAGCCCGCGAATACCGAGCGACCAGACACGCTGGCGCAATACACGCGCCACTTCGTCGCGGTTCTTGGAAATGTCGTCGAAGTTTTTCGGCAGATAGTCGAGCGCACCCGCCTCGAGGGCCTCGAACGTGGCTTGCGCGCCTTCGTGGGTCAGCGAGGAGAACATCAGCACCGGCTTCGGCGTCGCGGCCATGATTCTGCGCACCGCGGTGATGCCGTCCATGACCGGCATTTCGATGTCCATGGTGACAACGTCAGGGTTGAGCTCGCGTACTTTGGCCACCGCATCACGACCGTCGACTGCCGCGCCCACGACTTCCAGCCGTGGATCCGAGCCCAGCATGTCGGTCACACGACGTCGGAAGAAACCCGAGTCGTCAACCACCAGCACCCGTACTGTCATCTAATATCCCTCTGCAACATCCCACGCGCGACACACCTGAAGACGGTCTGTGCCGCGGCGCAATCAGATCCGCCGCGCGTGTGCGCGCATCAAACTTGGTACGTCGAGAATCAAGGCGATCCGGCCGTCACCTGTGATGGTGGCGCCGGCAAAGCCCGGCAAACCGTGTAGCAGTGCACCCAGCGGCTTGATCACCACTTCTTCTTGACCCAGCACGCGATTGACGACGAATCCGACCCGTTGGCTGCCGTATTGGGTCACCACCACTTGCTCGGTTTCGGTTTCGACCCGTTCCGACGGGTTGCGCAGCAACCACTCGTGCAAATAGAACAGCGGCATGGCGCGTTTTCGCACGCGCACGCAGAGCTGACCGTCCACCACGTTGGTGCGGTCCTCTTCCAGATGGAAGATTTCGCTGACCGACGAAAGCGGCAATGCAAAAGTACGCTTGCCCACTTGCACCATCAGGGTCGGCAGGATCGCCAGGGTCAGCGGCAGCTTCAGGCTCAGACGGCTGCCTTTGCCTTTTTCCGAATCGATCTCAATGGTGCCGTTGAGCTGCGAAATGCGGGTTTTGACCACGTCCATGCCGACACCGCGGCCGGATATATCGGAAATCTCCGACTTGGTCGAAAAGCCGGGTGCGAAGATCAGATTGTAACAGTCCTTATTATCCAGACGGGCTGCGCTGTCTTCGTCCATCACGCCCTTTTCGACTGCTTTGCGCCGCAATACCTCAGCGTCCATGCCGGCGCCGTCATCGGTGATGGTCAGCAGAATGTGATCGCCCTCCTGGGCCGCCGCCAAGACCACTTTGCCGGTGCGCCGCTTGCCCGCAGCTTCACGGACATCGGGCATCTCCACGCCGTGATCGACCGCGTTGCGCACCAAGTGAACCAGCGGATCTGCAAGTGCTTCGACCAGATTCTTGTCGAGGTCCGTATCTTCGCCGACCAGTTCGAGTTCCACTTCCTTCTTGAGGCTGCGGGCCAAGTCGCGGACCACCCGCGGAAAGCGGCCGAATACTTTTTTGATCGGCTGCATGCGGGTTTTCATCACCGCGGCCTGCAAATCGGACGTGACCAGATCCAGGTTCGCCACCGCTTTCGACATGGCGGGGTTTTCCATGGTCGCTTTCAGTGTCGACAAGCGATTGCGCACCAGCACCAACTCGCCGACCATGTTCATGATGTCGTCGAGGCGTTTAGTGTCGACGCGCACGGAGGTCTCTGCCGCTGGACGGGCGGCGGCCTGCTTGGCGGGTTCCGAGGCCGGTTCGGTTTTCACTGCCGCCGCCACCGCCGCGGGCTGCGCGCGTGGTGCGGCCGAGGCCGCCCGCGCCGGCGCCGCTTCTACCGGGACCACCGGCGCCTTGCCGGCACCGTGCAGATCATCGAGCAGACGCTCGAACTCGTCGTCTGTGATTTCGTCAGCGGACTTGGTCTGAGGCGCTTGCGCGGCCGGTTTCGGCGCTTTGCCGGCACCGTGCAATTCATCCAGCAACTGATCGAATTCATCGTCGCTGATTTCGTCGCCGTTGCCGGCGGCCGGGTTCGCTGCCGGCGCGGCTTTGTCCGCAGCCGCGACCGGGGCCTTGCCGGCGCCGTGCATGGCGTCGAGCAACGCTTCGAATTCGTCATCGGTAATATCGCCATCGCCACCGGCGCCCGGCCCATGAGCGGCAGCAACGCTCGATTGCGGTTCGGGCTCGGGTTGAGCTTCAACCTGCGCCGTCTCGACCGCTGCGCCTTCGCCGTTGTCGGGCGTGGCGTAGCTCTCCAGCAACTCGAGCAACTCTTGCGGAGCCGCAACCGGTTCCTGGCCCGCGGTAATCTCACGAAACTGATCGTTGACGATGTCCAACACTTGCAGGACCGCATCCATCAATGCCGAATCGATCTGACGGTCCCCCTGGCGCAGGACGTTGAATACATCCTCGGCTCTGTGACACACGGCCACCATGGTGTTGAGATTGAGAAATCCAGCGCCACCTTTTACCGTATGAAAACCGCGGAACACGGCATTCAATAGATCCTTGTCCTGGGGGCTCTGCTCCAATTGCACGAGCTGCTCGCCAAGCTGCTCCAATATCTCCCCGGCTTCCACCAGGAAGTCTTGCAGAATCTCGTCGTCGACATCGATACTCATACGGTGTCCCCTAGAAACCCAAGCTCGACAGCAGATCGTCCACGTCGTCCTGACCCTGCAGTACAGCTTCGGGCTCGGCGTCGTCGACGCCCGGCACCATCGGTCCCTCGGCCTTGATGTTCTTGGTGACAGCGCTGGTCTGCTTCGCGGTCATCGCGCGACCGGAAATCCGGACCAGATCCACCAGGCTCTGTTCGACGTCCTGCACCAGATTGATGACCCGACGAATGATCTGCCCGGTCAAATCCTGAAAATCCTGCGCCATCAGTACATCAGACAAATTGCTCTGCAGGGTTTGCGCGCTTTCTCGAACCTGGGGGAAAAAGTCGTCCATCTCGCGGCTCAGGTCGCGGAACTCCGCTGCCGACATGTCTCGCTGACGGAACCGCTCCCACCGTTCGTGCAGTTCGGCCGAACGCTTTTGCAATCCTTCCGAGACCGGCAGCGAATCCTCGACCGCGGTGAGCGTCTTGTTGGCGGCCTGCTCGGTCATGGAAATCACGTAATTGAGCCGTTCTTTCGCATCCGGAATATCCTGTTCCGCGAGATCCGCGATGCGCGAATCCAAGCGGAAATTGTTCAGCGTCTCGTGCAGTTCTCGGGTCAGTTTTCCGATTTCCTGGAATAGATCGGTCTCGCGCATTTTCGCGAGATCCTCCAATGTCTGTTTCGCTTCGACGTCCTGCCCGTCCTCGATCTGTTTCACCAACAGACGGGCCTGCGTCAGCGTATCCTCTCCGATCATTCTCGCTCCCCTACCGGTTTTTTTGCTCTGCGTTTCACGAAGAGGTGGCAGCCAGACGTTCGAAGATCTTGTCGATCTTTTCTTTCAACGTCTGCGCAGTAAAAGGCTTGACGATGTAGCCGTTCACCCCTGCTTGCGCGGCTTCCACGATCTGGTCCTTTTTGGCCTCCGCAGTCACCATCAGCACGGGCAATCCGGCGAGCTTTTCGTCCGCGCGTACCGCCTTGAGCAGATCGATGCCGGTCATGCCGGGCATGTTCCAGTCCGTGATCAGAAAATCGAAATTTCCCGTCTGGAGCATGGGCAGGCCGGTCTTGCCGTCGTCTGCTTCCTGCGTGTTGTTGTAACCGAGATCCCGCAGCAGATTCTTGATGATTCGGCGCATCGTGGAAAAATCATCCACGATCAGGATCTTCATGTTCTTGTCCAAGACAACCTCCTAGCACTCGGCCCGTATTTCCAATCTCTGTCTCTGGTGCCGTAACGCACAGCGCGTCACTCCGCTTCCGGCACCCACTCGCTCATGCGCGCGCGCAACCGGATCAGCGCCTGGCCGTGGATCTGACACACGCGCGATTCGCTCACACCCAGCACTTCGCCGATTTCCCGTAGATTCAACTCTTCGTCGTAGTACAACGACATCACTAACCGTTCGCGTTCCGGCAACCCTGCAATCGCTTCCGAGAGGTTGTCCTGAAAGTCCTCGTTCTGCAGCATTTCCAGGGGGCCGGAGTGCGATCCCCCAGACGGGCCTTCGGAGTCTTCGCCGACAATCGCCGGGTCGTCGTAACTGAACACCCGACAGCCTGCCGCGTCCTGCAGGATGGCGTGGTATTCATCCAGGTTCATCCCCAACGCTTCGGCGACTTCGTTGTCCCGGGCATCGCGGCCCTTGGCGTTTTCGATCTCGCGCACCGCCTCGGCGACCATGCGCACCTTGCGGTGTACCGACCGTGGCGTCCAATCCGAGCGCCGGATCTCGTCCAGCATGGCGCCGCGAATCCGAATGCCGGCATAGGTTTCGAAGCTCGCACCTTGCGAAGGGTTGTAGTTCCGAGCCGCCTCCAACAAGCCGATCATGCCCGCCTGGATCAGGTCTTCGACCTGCACACTCGGCGGCAAACGACTGACCAGGTGGTAGGCGATGCGTTTGACCAGCGATACGTGCTGGTGAACCAGTTCGTCCTGAGCCGTCTGACGACCGGCGGCTGCGGGGGCTGCGTACATGGCGTATCCGTTCATGAAAGTGACTCCGCTTCGGCGTAGCTGGAGCCGATCAATCGTTCGACGAAAAACTCGAGATGCCCTGCGGCGGCTTCCGGTCTGGGCCACTTATCGGCCTTTTGCGCCAGATTCTTGAATGCCATCGCAGAACGGCTGCGGGGGAATGCATCGATTACCGGGCGCTGCTTACGCACCGCCTTGAGCAGGTACTCGTCGTAGGGCACGGTACCCAGGTAATTGAGCGTTGCATCGAGATAACGATCGGTTACGTTGACCAGCTTGGCGAACATTTCCCTACCCTCTTGAGCGCTGTGACTCATATTGGAAAGGACATTGAAGCGCTGTACGCCGTGATCCCGGTTCAGGACCTTCATCAAGGCGTAAGCATCGGTAAGCGACGCAGGTTCGTCGCAGACCACGACCACCACTTCCTGGGCGGCGCGGGTAAAACTGATAACGCTGTCGGAAATTCCGGCAGCGGTATCCACGAGCAATACATCGAGGTCGAAACTCAACTCACTGAAGGCGCGGATCAGGCCGGCGTGCTGCATGGGATTGAGTTCGGCCATGAGTTTGACGCCGGACGACGCCGGCACGATGCGCACACCGCCCGGGCCTTCGATCAAAACCTCTTCGAGGGTGCGTTCGCCGCGAATGACATGGGACAAGTTGTATAAAGGCTTCAGGCCCAGCAGCACGTCGATGTTGGCCAGGCCCAGATCGGCGTCCATGAGCATCACTTTGCGACCCATCGCCGTCATGGCGAGCGCCAGGTTGACGCTGACGTTGGTCTTGCCGACTCCGCCCTTGCCGCTGGCGACGGCGATCACGCGCACAGGCTTGGGCTTTGCCATGCGCCGTAGTCCTGCCGCCTGGTCGTAGTAGTTCTCAGACATGAGCATTGGCCATGTTCCTGTTCGGTTCGGCGTTGCGTCCGCAAGCGTGTTGCATCAGTGCCACGGCGCGGCTGACCAACGCGTGGGCGCGAGCAGGGTGGAGGTCTTCGGGCACACGCTGGCCGTCGCCGACGTAGGCCACCGGCAGGTCGTTGCGCACGACCGCGGTCAACACACCGCCCATGCTCGCGGCTTCGTCGATCTTTGTGATCAGACAGCCGGCCAACGGTACGTTGCGGAACGCGCTTACCACTTCGTTCAGGGTGGCCAACTGAATGTTTGCCGACAGCACCAGATAGGTCCGGATATGACGGCGTTCGCTGGCCAGTGCCTCCATCTGTTCGGCCAAACGCATGTCGCGCTGACTCATTCCCGCGGTGTCGATCAGCACCAGGTGCTTGTCGGCAAGGTCGGTCAGCAAGCGGTTGAGCTCTTCGTTGCTGGCAGCCGAGTACACCGGCACGCCGAGCAATTGGCCGTAGGTGTGCAGTTGTTCGTAGGCGCCGATGCGGAAGTTGTCCGTGGAGATCAATGCCACGTGCCGCTTGCCGTGACGCAGCGCATAGCGGGCCGCGAGTTTGGCGACCATGGTGGTCTTACCAACGCCGGTGGGACCGACGACACTGACTACGCCGCCGCGCCCGAGGATATCGTCATCGGTGATCTGTACGCGGTGGGACAACAAGCCAAGCCCATGGCGCCAGGCTTGGTCGACGTCTTTGGAATCGGGGATTTCGCCGGCCAGCTCCTGTGCCAGCTCCTTGCCCATACCCATATCGGAGAAACGCTGCAAAACGCCGGCGTGCGCCGGGTTGCGACGCGCCATGTCCGCCCAGGCGAACTGCGAAAGCTGGTTTTCCAGCATGCCGCGCAAAACCCGGATCTCCTGCTGCATCGCCACCAGCGCCGGGTCTTGGGCCCATTCCACATTGGGCATCCCTGGCGCCTGTTTTTCCGTGTTCGCGGTCTTGGGTTGCGGGTGGTTCGCCGGCTCCCGCTCGGGTGTTTCGATGGTCGAAGCCACAGCGGCCCGCTCCGCGGGTGCCGCCGGCGCCAACTCACCGAACAAGGAATCGTCGTAATCCAACGCTGCGATGATCTCGATGCCACCGTTGACCCGACGGTTGGACAGGATCACGGCATCGGGGCCCTGCTCTTCGCGCACCTTGCGAATCGCTTGTCGCATATCCGGTGCGAAGTACCGCTTTATTTTCATGCGCGTCTTACCTCGGTCTCTGAATCCGTCGGAGTTGCGGCTTAAATGCCGCCGGCTGTTTCCGCGGGCCTGTCTAGGCGGCACCCTGTGCCGGCAATTGCTGGCCTACCGTGGCCACCACCTTGATCTGCTTGTTGTCCGGCACTTCGCCGTAGGACAGAACGTGCAGGCCCGGAATGCTGTGGCGGATCAATCGCGCCAACCAGGTGCGCATCAACGGCGGCACCAGCAATACCGCGGGCTGACCTACGCTTTCCTGGCGCCGACTCTGCGCCGCAAGAGCGGAATGCAGCTGGTCCGCCAGCCCCGGCTCGATGCCAGCACCCCCATCGGAGGCGGACTGCACGGCCTGTTGCAATATCTGTTCCAGTGCGGGATCCAGCGTCATGACCGGCAATTCAGGCGCCATGCCATTGATATGCTGAACAATTGAGCGGCCAAGGGCGGCGCGTACAGCGGCGGTGAGAACGTCGGTATCTTGACTGCGGGGCGCCACCTCTGCCATGGCTTCGGCGATGGTGCGCATGTCGCGAATCGGAATCTGTTCCTGCAGCAGGTTCTGCAGCACGCGCAACGCCTGGCCGAGAGACACTGCCTTTGGTACCAGGTCCTCCACCAGCTTGGGTGCGGACTTGGCGAGCACGTCCAGCAGCTTCTGCACTTCCTCATGGCCGAGCAGCTCGTGGGCGTGCGTCTGCAAAAGCTGGCTGAGATGGGTGGCGATCACGGTGCTGGGATCCACCACCGTGTAGCCCATGGTCTGGGCCTGATCGCGCTGCGAACGTTCGATCCAAAGTGCGTCGAGGCCAAAGGCCGGGTCCTTGGCGGCTATGCCTTGGATGGTGCCGAACACCTTGCCGGGGTTGATCGCCAGTTCCCGATCCGGAAACACGTCGGCCTCGCCCATGGGAACGCCGAGCAGTGAAATTCGGTAGGCGCTGGGTGCCAGGTCGAGGTTGTCACGGATGTGTACCGGCTGCACCAGGAAGCCAAGTTCCTGAGACAGCTTCTTGCGCACGCCTTTGATCTTGGCCATCAACTCGCCGCCCTGGTTGCGGTCCACCAGGGGAATCAGGCGATAGCCGACTTCCAGGCCGATCATGTCGACGGTATTGACGTCGTCCCAGGTGAGATCGTCGTTGCGCTCGGCGGCGGGCTGTTCGGCATCCTCGTCCAGCTCCGGCTCCCGCGGCTGCAAGCCACGCTGCTGCACGTAGTACGCAGCACCGCCGCACAACGCGGCCAGCCCCAGAAATGCGACGTTCGGCATGCCCGGAATGATGCCCATGAGACCGAGGATGCCGGAGGTGATGGCGAGTGCTTTCGGGGTGCCGAACATCTGCCGCACCACCTGCGCACCCATGGCCTCGCGGCTGGACGATACGCGGGTGACGATGATGGCCGCGGCGGTGGAAATCACCAGCGCCGGAATCTGTGCCACCAGACCGTCACCGATGGTCAGTAAGGTGTAGTTGTGCAGCGCCTGGGACAACGTCAGGCCGTGCTGCATCATGCCGATGGATAAACCGCCGAGAATGTTGATGAACAAAATCAGAATGCCGGCGACCGCGTCGCCGCGCACGAACTTCGACGAACCGTCCATGGAGCCATAGAAATCAGCTTCTTCGCGGATTTCGTCGCGCCGTTCGCGGGCCTGGTCCTGGGTAATGAGTCCGGCGTTGAGATCGGCGTCGATGGCCATCTGCTTGCCGGGCATGGCGTCCAAGGTGAAGCGCGCCGACACCTCGGCGACACGGGTGGCGCCCTTGGTCACCACCACGAAATTGATGATCACTAGGATGGCGAATACCACCAAGCCAACGGCATAGTTGCCGCCGATGACGAATTCACCGAAAGACTCGATCACCTGTCCCGCGGCACCGGTGCCGGTATGGCCTTCCAGCAGCACGACGCG
The DNA here is from genome assembly GCA_963773585.1 of uncultured Gammaproteobacteria bacterium. Classification (GTDB taxonomy): domain Bacteria; phylum Pseudomonadota; class Gammaproteobacteria; order JASBUN01; family JASBUN01; genus CAVXJN01. The sequence continues at coordinate 816,927 of CAVZBR010000001.1, read as the reverse complement.
AGTCGAAGCCACGTTCAGCGCTAATCGCAGCAGCGTGGTCATCAACAGCACGGACGGGAAAATGGCGAAATCCAGGGGCCGCAGAACGTAGACCGCCACCAGCAGCACCACCAGTGACAGCGCAATATTGAACGAGAACAACATGTCCAGGGCGAGGGGCGGCAGGGGCACCACGATCATCGCCATCATGGTCAACAGCAACAGCGGCGCGCCGAGGCCACTGCGCAACGTCTGTTGCAGTGTTTGCAGGTTCAGATTCAGTGCCATAGCGGTCCCGGCATGCCTACTGTCAAAATGGTGACGGAGTCTTGACTCGTAGGGAGCTGGTGCAAAAACCGTTCCCGCGTCGCAGAATCGCTATAAGCGTCTGGTATCGCTGGGTTTCCGGTCGTCCGAAGTGAATTCGCGCCGCCATTTCCTCGGCTGCGAGCCGGGGGTTGGCCACCGCAGGGCGAGAATCGTCACCGTGCGTTGGGGCGCCGTGTGCCGCGATCGCGGCGCAAGAATTCTTCGGGTACGTCCAAATCGGTAGGTGGTTCGGGGCGGGAGTCGGAACCGTAGATCGAGACTTTGAGTTGGTAGACATACGCCAGCACCTGGGCCACGGCCAGATACAGCCCAGCGGGAATTTCCTGTTCCAGTTCCGTGCTGTAGAACAAGGCGCGCGCGAGGGGCGGCGCTGCGAACAACGGTACGTTGTTCTCCCGGGCGATGGTCCGGATCTGACCGGCGACAAGGTCGGCGCCTTTGGCGACCACCCGCGGCGCGCCCATGTTCTGATCGTCATATTTGAGGGCGACCGCGAAATGGGTTGGGTTGGTGACCACCACGTCGGCGGCGGGCACCTCCGCCATCATGCGGCGCATGGCCACTTCCTGCTGTACGCGGCGAATGCGCCCTTTCACTTCCGGATTGCCTTCCGTGTTTTTCGCTTCCTCTTCCACTTCCTTTTTGGTCATCCGCAATTGGTGCTTGTGATGCCAGAGTTGGTAAGGCACGTCCACCGCCGCCAGCAGGATCAGACAACAACTGATCGAAAAAAACGACCAACCGACGATCTGGAACGAACGAGCGATGGCGCCCTGCACCGACAGGTTGCCGATGCCCATGAGATCGCCGAACACATGGCCGATCACCAGGTAGGAAGTGCCCACCACCAACACGACTTTGACCAATGACTTGGCCAACTCCATCAGACCGTTGGTGGAAAACAGTTTCTTCACGCCCGCGATGGGATTCAAACGACCGAACTGGGGCATCATTGCCTCAGCACTGACGGAAAAACCGCCAATCAACATCGGCGGCGCGAAGGTCGCCGCCAAGGTCACGGCAATGAACGGAAGGATCAGCACCAACGCGCTCAGTAGATCTTGGCCGAGCACATGGGGCAACACCTCGGCGTCGAAAATCAGGTTGCGCTGTATCGTCAGGCCCTCGGTCATCATCTTCGCCAGACCTTCGCCCAGACTGCCGCCGAAGACCAGTAATGCGGAGGCGCCGGCCATCAGCATCACGGTGGTGTTCAGTTCCCGGGATCGGGGAACCTGCCCTTTCTCGCGCGCATCTGCGAGACGTTTGCCTGTGGGTTGCTCTGTTTTCTCCTGCCCATTCTCATTCTCGGCCATGCTCAACTCCCGTGCAGCAATAGCGCCTGGGTGAGATCGAAGCCGTCCATCACCAGATCAGTGAAACGCGGCAGCAGGCTGGGCAAAGTGAGAAAAATAATGACGTAACCGACCGCCATGGTGGTCGGAAACAACACCGAGAAAATATTCAGTTGCGGCGCGGCGCGCGTCATGACTCCGAAGCCGATGTTGATCAGAGTGATGGTCACCACCGCCGGCAGCGCAATCAACAACCCGCCGACGAACATGCGCGCGCCCCACAACACCAGTTGCATGAGGCTGTCATGGGACAAGCCCGGCCCACCCACGGGCATGGATTGAAAGCTTTCCAGCAGTACCCGAATCGCCACCAGATGGCCGTTCAACGCCAAAAAGATCAAGGTTCCGAGCACGGTGTAGAACTGACTGACCACCGGCGTCTGCACACCGTTGGGATCAATGAAAGTCGCGAAGCCCAGACCCATGGTCATGGAAATGCTCTGTCCTCCGAGTACCAGAGCGCTGAATACCATCTGCAGCACGAAACCCATCGCGATTCCGAGCGTCAATTCGTTAGCGACGATCAGCACGCCGGCCGCACTCAGCGGTTGCACCGCAGGCGCCGCCGGGAGCAGCGGATACACGACCCAGGTGAATATCGCCGCCATGCCGATGCGAAGCCGGGCCGGAGTGACGTTGCGGGCGCCGAAAATCGGCGCCACCATGAGCATCGCGCTGATGCGCATGAACGGCCATAGGAAGCCGCCGAGATAGGACGCGATCTGCGCGGTGGTGAACTCCACGGCAGTGAAAACTCAGCCGATCAGCCCAGGGATATTTTCGAATATCCGTTGCGTAAAGCTGATGATGGTGTCCAGCATCCACGAACCGGCAAGAGTCAACACCAACGCCAATACCATCAGCTTCGGAATGAAGCTCAAGGTCATCTCGTTGATCTGGGTGACAGCCTGGAACATACCGATCAACAAGCCGGTTACCAATACCGCGATCAAAATCGGTCCGGCCAACAGTGCCGTCACTTTCAGCGCTTCCTGACCGACGGTCAGGACCATTTCCGGAGTCATGCAGGCTACCTCCGCCGTCCGCGACGGCGCGCTATGAAACGTAGAAGCTGGCGGCGAGCGTGCTGATGATCATGCTCCAGCCGTCCACCAGCACAAACAGCATCAGCTTGAACGGCAATGCGATCAGCATCGGCGACAGCATCATCATGCCCATGGACATCAACACGCTGGCGACCACCATGTCGATCACTACGAACGGCACGAAAATCAAAAAGCCGATCTGAAATGCCGTCTTCAATTCGCTGATGATGAAAGACGGAGCCAGCACCGAGAACGGCACCGAGTCCGGGCCGTCGAAACCCTGCTTGCCGGCCAGTCCCGCGAACAACGCGATGTCGCTCTCGCGGGTCTGACGCAGCATGAAGTCGCGAAACGGCTTTTGGGCCCGCTCCAGAGCCTGTTCGCCACTGATCTTTTCCTGAAGATAAGGCTGCAAAGCGTCGGAATTGGCGCGGTCGAACACCGGCGCCATGACGAAGAAACTCAAAAACAAACTGATACCGATAATGATCTGGGTCGAGGGCGTTTGCGGCGTACCCAGAGCCTGGCGCAGGATGCCAAGTACGATCACGATACGAGTGAACGACGTCATCATGAGCAATGCCGACGGCAACAGCGTCAGCACCGTCATCAACACCAGAATCTGGATGGTCACCGAATAGCTTTGGCCGCCATCGGGAGTCGGTGCGCTGTCGATGATGGTGAGGCCCGGTTGCGCCATGGCGATACCCAGCGGCGCACATGCGAGCGCAAACGCAACTACCAGCTTCAACCACTTCACGACCGCTTGCCTCCCATGGCACTGCGCAAGCGTTCGGCAAAGCCGCCCATGGGAGCCGCCGGGGCCGTTTGAGGCTGGATCGGTTCTTCAAGCACGTGCAACGTCTGCACCCGCCCCGGCGCGACACCCAGCAGAATCTGTTTTTCACCCGCCTGAATCAACACCACACGCTCACGCGCGCCCATGGACAATGCGCCCACCACCCGCAGCGCGCCACGGGCATTGACGTTGACGTTGCCAAAGCGGCGTACCGCCCACGCAAGCCCGAAGATCAAAATCACCACCAACGCCAGGCCGGCCACCATCTGCAGCACATTGCCGGCACTCACCGGCGAGCGGCTGATATTGTTGGCCGCCGATTGTGCCTTGAGCGACTCGGCCCACACGGCGCCGGGCATGCACGCGAGCAAAACGATGCAGCGCTGGATGCGGGACATCAATTTCGTTCTCACTTGAGTTTTTTGACGCGTTCGGCGGGGCTGATGACGTCGGTAAGACGAATGCCGAATTTCTCGTTGACCACCACTACTTCGCCGTGAGCCACAAGGGTGCCGTTGACCAGAACATCCATGGGTTCGCCGGCAAGCCGGTCGAGCTCCACCACCGAGCCTTGGTTGAGCTGCAGCAAATTGCGGATCGGAATCTTGGTACGGCCGATTTCCATGGACAGCGTCACCGGGATATCGAGAATCACATCCAGGTTGACGTCCTCGCCGGACGAACTCGGTTCGTGCTGCAGATCTTCGAACTGCGCCGGTTGATAGGTTTGTTTGGGCTTTTCCTTGGCCGGCGGCTCGGCGGCTGCGCTTTCGAGCGCGGCATCGACGTCGAGGTCATCCACATCGCCCTGTTCCGCCAGTGCCGAAGCCCATTCGTCGGCCAACGCGTCCTGATCTTCGGCTTCGTTCGGTTCCAAATCGGTGGTGTCGTTCATGGCCGTCTCCAGCACTTAGCTCTGTCGCCGCGCGATCGGTACAGTCGCGGGCAATTGATGTGCAATCTTGTTGAGAATCTGGATGGATGTCTGTCCCCGGTGGCTGCCAACCCGGGCCCGGAATGCCGGAATGTCTTCCACTCGTACCATCACTTTGTCCGGCAAATCGATGGGGATGATGTCGCCTGCTTCGAGTTCGAGTACCTGTCGCAAACTGAGATCGGTCTCCACCAGGGTGCTGCTGATCTCCACCTCGGCAAGTTTCATTTCTTCCTGTAAAGACAGGCTCCAGCGGTCATCTACCTCGTCGCGGTCGCTCTGCAGCCCGGTGTCGAGTTGCTCGCGAATGGGTTCCAACATCGAATAGGGCATGGTCACATGCAGATCGCCGCCGCCGCCTTCGAGTTCGACGTGGAACGTGGATACCACGATGACTTCCGTGGGGCTGACGATATTGGCGAACTGCGGATTGACTTCGGAGTTGATGTAATCGAATTCCACCTGCATGACTGGCGACCACGCTTCGCGCAAATCGCGGAACGCAAGTTGCAACACCATCTGGATTACGCGGACTTCGGTGGGCGTGAACTCGCGGCCTTCGATTTTCGTATGGAAACGCCCGTCACCGCCGAAGAAGTTGTCCACCACCAGGAACACCAGTTTAGGATCGACCACGAACAGGGCTGTGCCCCGCAAGGGCTTGACCTTAACCAGATTCAGGCTGGTGGGTACGAACAAACTGTGCACGTATTCGCCGAACTTCAACATTTGCACACCGCCCACGGAAATCTCCGCAGACCGGCGCAGCATGTTGAACAGACTGATACGGAAATGCCGAGCGAAGCGTTCGTTGATCATTTCCAGCGTGGGCATGCGCCCCCGCACGATGCGGTCCTGGCTGGTGAAGTCGTAATGCTGGGCTTCGCCGCTGGGGAGTCCGCCATCGGATTCCGTATCGACATCGCCGCTGCCTACGCCGTGCAGCAGCGCGTCGATTTCGTCCTGTGACAGCAGGTCATTGACGGACATGGCGGCTATTGACCGACGATGCTGGGCAGATAGAGGGCGTCCACCAACGGTGCGCCGGTGACTTCCTTCAGAGCGCTGCGAACCGTCGCCAACGCTTTTTCCTGCAACGCCACCTTACCGTCGCGGGTCTTGATATCGGAAAACTTCTGGCTGCTGAACAGCAGCATCAAATTGTGGCGCACCAGCGGCATGTTGGCCTGCACCTTGTCCAGCGCTTCCTGGTTGTATGCCATGACCGAAACGGCCACTTGCAAGAACCGCACGCCGCTGTCGTCGTTGAGATTCACCACGAACGGTGGATCGACGTCCAGATACAGTGGCGTCTTGCCCGCGCTGGGCTTGGCCTTCGCGACTTTCGCTTCCGGCGCCGACTTTTCCGCCGCAGGTTGTGCCGCCTCCTCCTCGTGGCCCCCACGCATCAGCAACACCGTAATCGTCACCGCCATGGCAACGATCAGTACGCCGATGCCGCCGAACAAGAGGATCTTGCCCAACTTGCCGCTCTTTTTCGGCTTGTCGGTTTCTACGTCCAGGTCCAGGTCTTCGTCTTTCTGCGCCATTTATATTCCTCACGCCATTCGGGCCTTGCACTCGGCACAAGGGGGTAGCAAGACACATGCCACCGGCAGGAGAGGATATTTATCCAATCGGCGCAGATAGTTACAAATGGTTTACCAGAGGCGCCGGGAGATTGACTCGCGCGGCGGCGGTGAGCGCGGCAATTGCTGCCAAGAATTCGGCACCGGCCAGTGTGAGTTACGGGCAGCGATCCATCGGTATCGCGTTCAGCTCGATGCGCGACCGAAACGCGCAAACGCGCACAGCCCCGAACGCGTTTGCGCGCTTCGGGGCTGTCTGGATTCAAACACGTTGCGCTAGGCGCAATAATCCACCATTCCGAGCGCGACGATGGGGATCGCGTCTAGCTCGCTGCTCGTATCGAGGCTGCCGCGAAAGCGAACAGCCCCGAATGCGTTTGCGCGCTTCGGGGCTGCTGGATTCAAACCCGCTTGCGCTAGGCGAAATAATCCACCATTCCCAGTGCGATGCTGCGCACCACGTCCTCGGCTCCAGTCCCATCCAGATTGCCGTCGGCCTGACTCAGCCAATTGTTTGCAAAGGACTGTTGGTCCCGCGCCTGGCCGTGGGAATGGGCGGACACATCGACACCGCCGAGATTGACACCGCTATCGGCCAACATTTCGCGCAACCGCGGGATCGCGGCTTCCACCGCATCCCGGACCGGTGCGTGGTTCGACAGAAATGTGACGTTCGCGGTCTGGTCCTGCTGCACCGACAAGCGCACTTCCAGCGGTCCCAGATGGGCCGGGTTCAATCGCAGCTGCGCGCTTTGCAGGTCCTGTTTGCTCATCCAAACCATGCGGCTGCCGAGTTCCTGGTCCCAGCCCTGTTTACCCACCGGCTGTTGCAGTGTGGACTGCACCGCCGGCGCGACTTTGGATTGCGCGTCCACCGCAGCCTTGAAGCCGGGGTCGGCGGTCAATGCTGCAGTCTGGCTGCCGCCCGTCTGATCGCCGCCGTCCGCCGTGTGCTGAGGCGGGTTGGCGCCCGCATGTTGCAACAGTACTCCGGCGCGGTCGACGTCGGCGCGCAGTCCCGCGCCCTGCAACATCCGTAGGATGGCTTGGTCGTCGCCGGACTGCTTGTCGGCGTCGACCGGCAGCCTATGGAGGCTGCCGCTACCGGTTTCTGCCATCGCCAGTTGCAACAGGTTCAAAGTCCAGTCGGCGTTGGCGTCCTGGCTCGACTGCTGATCGGGGTCTGCGGCATCGCCCTGGGGCAGCTTCAGTATTGCGTTCAGATCCAGCGGCGCGACCGGCAACGAACCGCTCTTCTCCGTCGCATCGCTATCGGCATTCGCCTGGTCCGTCGCCTTGCCAGCTTCCGCGTCCGGCAAAGCCTTGCCGTTCTGCGGCAACAATTGCGCCGGTTGAGTCGGCATCTTGCCGTCCGCCAGGGTAATTGCGAGGTCTTTTCGGGAACCCAGTTCGGCCGCGGTGCGCAGCTGTCCGCCGAGCAGCAGCGCAAATGGATTCGTGTTTCCAACTGCTTGTCCTGAAACGCTTTCCGAGCCGGCTCCAGACGCGCCCTGGGCGCCTGGAGGTGCGTCCGCACCAGCGCCGGCGGTACTTGGAAACATCGAAGAAGTCACGTTCATGGGTAGAATCCCGTTGTTTTTGAGATGCGGTCAACGGGACAGGAGCAAGGAGCGTGCCATGGGTCGGCGGCCCGGGGGTCGCGCCAGGGCCGGATGCAACCTCTTGGCTACCCGTAGGTTGCGTCAAGGCCGAGGGCCGGACGCAACGTCTTGGCGTCATTCGTAGCGTGACGGAACGGTGCGTCCGCGCTGCGCGCTTGACACATCCTACGGTGATCGAAACCGGGTGGTGAACGAATGGGGCTGCTGCCCGTAGGTTGCGTCAAGGCCAGAGGCCGGACGCAACGTGTTGGCGTCATTCGTAGCGTGACGGAACGATGCGTCCGCGCTGCGCGCTTGACGCATCCTACGGTGATCTAAACAGGTGTCGAACGAATGCGGCCGCTACCCGTAGGTTGCGTCAAGGCCGAGAGGCCGGACGCAACGTCTTGGCGTCATTCGTAGCGTGACGGAACGATGCGTCCGCGCTGCGCGCTTGACACATCCTACGGTGATCTAAACCGGTGTGAACGAATGGGCTGCTGCCGTAGGTTGCGTCAAGGCCGAGGCCGGACGCAACGTCTTGGCGTCATTCGTCAGCGTGACGGAACGATGCGTCTGCGCTGCGCGCTTGACGCATCCTACGGTGATCTAAACAGGTGTCGAACGAATGCGGCCGCTACCCGTAGGTTGCGTCAAGGCCGGAGGCCGGACGCAACGTCTTGGCGTCGTGCCGCAGACAAAACGCCGGAGGCCGGACGCAACGTGTTGGCGTCATTTGCAGCGTGACGGAACGATGCGTCTGCGCTGCGCGCTTGACGCATCCTACGGTGATCTAAACAGGTGTTGAACGAATGGGGCTGCTGCCCGTAGGTTGCGTCAAGGCCGAGGGCCGGACGCAACGGGCGTGCCGCAGACAAAACGCCGGAGGCCGGACGCAACGTCTTGGCGTCATTCGTAGCGTGACGGAACGATGCGTCCGCGCTGCGCGCTTGACGCATCCTACGGTGATCTAAACAGGTGTCGAACGAATGCGGCCGCTACCCGTAGGTTGCGTCAAGGCCAGAGGCCGGACGCAACGTCTTGGCGTCATTCGTAGCGTGACGGAACGATGCGTCCGCGCCGCGCTTGACGCATCCTACGGTGGTTTAAACGGGCGTTTAACTCCGACGTCTGTCAATCGCGGTTCTTGGGCTCGCGATTGGCGCTCTGGGTGCTGCGTTCGTCGAGATCGGCCTGTTCCCGCCGCTCGGCTTCCTGGCGTTCGACGTTCTGGTAACGTTCGCGCACTTTGTCCAGCGCTTGGCTACGGGTCCGGGTGCGCATCCAGCCGGACCGGCAACGTTCCACGTCCCGCTGCGCCTGCATCACGGTTTTCTGCTGCTGGGCGATGGCGTCGTTGAGCCGGGCCAGAAACAAGCGGTATTCCTGCAGTTGCTTGACATCCAAGCCGCGGGCGCAGGTCTGTTGGTACTTGAGGTGATATTCCTCGCGGTAACCGATCAACTCCCGCAGTCGAGTCTGTTGCTGTTCCAGACGTTGTTGGCTCTGGCCGAGCAAACGTGCGGCGTCTTTCTCGCGATGTTCCGCAACTTTGACTACTGGGTTAAGACGCTTTGAGCGGGTCATCGTATCACTCGAATTGGATGTTCAAATCAGGCAACCGGCAAACCTCAGCCGATCAACGCCTCGAGTTCCATGCGGCTGCGGTCCAGCTCCACCGGCTCGTGCATGTCTTGTTGCAGAAACTCCATCAGGCGCGGATTCATGTGAATGGCCGCGTCGATACGCGGATCTGAGCCTTGCTGGTAGGCACCGACGCTGATCAAATCACGATTCTGTTCGTAAGACGAGTACAGTTTCTTGAATTGTTGCGCGCTTTGGCGATGCTCGCGGGAGACGATTTCGGTCATGGCGCGGGAAATCGACGCTTCGATATCGATTGCCGGGTAATGTCCGGCTTCGGCGATTTTGCGCGACAGCACGATGTGGCCGTCGAGAATCGCGCGCGCCGCATCGGCGATCGGGTCGTTCTGGTCATCGCCTTCCGCGAGCACGGTGTAGAACGCAGTAATTGAACCGCCGCCGTGGTCGCCGTTGCCGGCCCGCTCCACCAACTGCGGAATCTTCGCAAACACCGACGGCGGATAACCCTTGGTGGCAGGCGGCTCGCCGATCGCAAGGGCAATCTCGCGCTGCGCCTGGGCGAAGCGGGTCAGGGAATCCATCAACAGCAGAACTTGTTTGCCCTGGTCACGGAAATACTCGGCGACCGAAGTCGCGAGCATGGCGCCGTGCATACGCATCAGTGGTGTGTGGTCCGCCGGCGTAGCCACTACCACGGAGCGGGCCAAGCCTTCCTGACCGAGAATGTTGTCAACGAATTCCTTCACTTCGCGGCCGCGCTCGCCGATCAGACCCACCACGATCACGTCGGCATTGGTATAGCGCGTCATCATACCGAGCAGCACACTCTTGCCGACGCCGCTGCCGGCAAACAGGCCCATGCGCTGACCGCGCCCCACGGTCAACAATGAGTTGATGGCGCGCACACCCACGTCCAGCGGTTCGCGAATCGGGCTGCGCGACAGCGGATTGATGGAACGTCCGGTCAAAGGTGCGAAGGTGCGAGTGCGCAATGGTCCCTTGCCATCCAGGGGATTGCCGGCACCGTCGACGACCCGGCCGAGCATTGCCTCGCCCACGGGCGCTTTGGCGACCCGGTCTGTGGGGATCACGCGGGCGTTGGGCGTCAAACCCTGCAGATCACCGATGGGCATCAGGAACAACCGGTCGCCGGAAAAGCCTACGACCTCGGCTTCGATCTCGTAGTCGTCCGGCCCCACCACCATGCAGCGGGCACCGATCGCCGCCTGGCTGCCGATGGCTTCCAGGGTCAAACCGACCATACGGGTGAGGCGTCCTTCCACGACCAGACGCGCCGGTTGGCCCGCGTGCTCGCGATAGCCTGCCAGTTTGGCGCGCCAGAGCGGTCCGCGGCAGGGATTCGGCAGTGCACTCACGCTTCAGGATCGCCGCGTTTACGGTCGGATTCGCGTTCCCCGCCGAACACCTGCGCGAAGAATTGGACCATGCGGGTTTCGAGGCTGGCGTCCACTTGCGAATAGTCGGTATTCACCTTGCAACCGCCGCGACTGAGGACGGGATCTTCGACAATGACCCAACTGCGCTCATCGTCGGAAACCGAAAGGGCTTCGCGGACCAAAGCGGCGTCTTCCGGATGCAGATGTACGCGGATATTGCGCGACGCCACCGGCAACAGGGCCATGGCTTCACGCACCACTGCGATTACTTGGCCCGGATCGGCGCGCAGTTCCCGCCGCACCAGCTGGCGCACCAGGGAAATGGACAACGTGACCAACTCCTGCTCGACCTGTTCGTCCAATTCCTCGAACGGCTTGTGCAGCGCTTGCAGCAAGCGGTCGAACTCCATTGCCTTGCTTTTCACCTGTTCGCGACCGGCCGTGCGCCCCTCCTCCAGCCCCAACGCATAGGCTTCTTCGTAAGCCTGTTGCTGGACTTGCTCGATCTGCGCCGCGGTGAGCAGATTGTTGTGCTGGGCGACGGCGCCCTGTTGCCCGCCGGCATCCATGCGCGGCGGCTGCCAGGAGCGCGCTTCGGAGACGGACTTGCCGGAAATGATTTTGGAGCCCATGCACTTCGCCTGTTGCTGAATTTGAGCGCGCGGTCAAGCGTGCTGCGACTGCCGGGATTGCGATCCCGGCCCGGCCAGTGGTTATACGAATTGTTCGGTGCCCTTGCCGCCCAGAACGATGTCGCCGGCGTCCGCCATGCGCCGGGCAATGGCCAGGATTTCCTTTTGCGCGGTCTCCACTTCGCTGACCCGCACGGGACCTTTCGCTTCGAGATCGTCGCGCAGCATCTCCGACGCACGCTTGGACATGTTGGCGAAAATCTTTTCCTTGATGCTTTCGTCGGAGCCTTTGAGGGCCATGATCAGACTTTCCGAAGAAACTTCGCGCAGCAATGCCTGGATGCCGCGATCGTCCACATCGGCGAGGTTGTCGAACACGAACATCAGATCCTGGATCTTATCGCCCAGCTGGGCATCCATTTCCTTGATGTTTTCCATGATGCTCGACTCGTTGCTCGATTCCATGTAATTCAGGATATCGGCCGCCGACTTCAGCCCGCCCACCGAGGACGACTTGACGCTGGTGTTGCCTTGAAACTGACGCTCCATGATTTCGTCCAGTTCCTGCAACGCCTGAGGCTGGATGCCGTCCAGGGACGCGATGCGCATCAGAATATCGGGCCGGGTGCGCTCGGGCAGGAAATTGATCACCTCGGCAGCATGATCGCTGTCGAGATAGGCGAGCACGATGGCGATGATCTGCGGATGCTCCAGACGAACGATTTCCGCCACGGCGCGCGGATCCATCCACTTCAAAGCCTCCAGTCCTTTGGAACTGTGACCCATGAGGATGCGGTCGATCAGCCCACCCGCTTTGTCTTCTCCGAGCGCCGATACCAAGACGTTGCGGATGTAGTCTTCGTTGCCGATGCCGAGGTTGGTCTGCTCCTCGACGGTGGTGACGAACTCGTCGAGCACCTGACCGACGGTCTGCTTGGAGATGTTCTTCAAGGTGGCCATCACCGTGCCCACCTTCTGCACTTCCTTGGGGCCCATGAGTCGCAGCACGTCGGAGGCGTCCTTCTCTCCCAGGGTCATCAGCAATATGGCGGCGCGTTCGGCGCCGGACAGACGTGCTTCAGCCATCGCTCGCCACCCAGTTCTTCACCACTTGCGCGACCCGGCCGGGGTCCTGGTTCGCCATGCCTTTGGCCATGGTCAACTGCTGTTCATATTGCCCCCCGGACGGCAACCGCGGTGGCTGCGCGCCGCCGCTCAGGCTGAGCTGGTCTTCCCCCACTTCGGCGCCGCCTTCGACCGCCATCATGCGCACCGGCGCCTTGGCGCCTTTTTCCGCCAAGCTCTTGAGCACTGGACGCAGCACGCCGAACACCAGCAGCAGTACACCCAGACCGCCGAGCACTTGTTTGCCGAGGTCCATTACCCAGGGCTGCTCCCAAATTTTGGGCTCCGGCAGCGGCTCGACTGCCGGCGCCTGCTGGAATGCCTGATTGATGACGTTGACGGTGTCGCCGCGGGTGACGTCGAAGCCGACTGCATCCTTGACCAGCGCGGTGATCTGCTCAATCTCCTTATCGGTCAGAGGCGTGCGCACGACGCTGCCATCGTCCTGCACCACTTGGCGATCGTCGAGCACCACCGCCACCGAAAGACGCTGAACGCGGCCACCGCCGGTGCGGGTGTGACTGATGGTTTTGTCCAATTCGTAATTGCGGGTGCTGCGGCGACTCGAGCTACCGGAGGATTCAGTGGATTCGGGTGATCCGCTGGCCTGCGCATCCGTATTCTGCCCATTGCCTTTGCCCGGGGCAGCCTGCGCCGGGTTGGTGGTGCCGGCCTCCGGCGGCTGGTTGCTCAGCGCCCCGGGTACGCCCGATGGAGCTCCGGAGCGATTGCTTTCCTCCACCACTTCTTCGCTGCGCAGCGCCGGCAGATCGGGGTTGTAACTTTCGCGGGTTTTTTCAACTCGGGTGAAATCCACATCGGCTACCACTTGGGCGCGCACGCGGCCGGCACCGACGATCGGCGACAGCAATGCTTCGATGCGCTTGATGTAGGAATCCTCCAAGCGCCGGGTGTAGTCGAACTGATTGGAAGTCAACGCCAGTTGCTTGTCAGTCACACTCTGGGTGAGCAGACGACCGGACTGATCCACCACCGTGACCTTGTCCGGGTCGAGATCGGGAATGCTGGACGCGACCAGGTGTACGACGGCGGCGATCTGACCCTCTTCCAACTGGCGGCCGGAATAGAGGTCCAACACCACCGACGCCGTCGGATGCTGCTGCTCGCGCACGAATACGCTGCGCTTGGGAATCGCCAGGTGCACGCGGGCGCTGGCGACATTGCGCAAACTGGAAATGGAACGGGCCAGCTCGATCTCCAGGGCGTGCTGATAACGGGCCTGCTCCACGAACTGGCTGGTGCCGAGTTCCTGATCCTTCTGCAACAGTTCCAGACCCACCGCGTTGCCCTTGGGCAGTCCGGAGCCTGCCAATTTCAAACGTGCTTCGTGTACGTTCTTCGCCGGCACCAGCAAGGCGCCGGACTTTTCGTCGATCTTGTAGGGGATGTCTGCCTGCTGCAGAGCCTGCATCACGGCGCTGGTATCGGATTCCGACAGGTTGGCATACAGCAAGCTGTAATTCGGAGTTTGCGACCACAACACCACCGCGACGCCGATGGCGACGCTGGCCGCCAATCCGATCATCAGGCCGAGCTGGCGCAGCGCCGGCAGTTGGGAAAATCCTTGCGCGGTTTGTGCCTTGATCATTGCCATGTTCGCGTGTCGCCTTTGTTATTGTCGGTGCGCGGGAATCGCAGCTGCGATTACACCTGCATGCGCATGATTTCCTGGTAGGCATCCACCAGTTTGTTGCGAACCTGCTTCATGGCTTCGAAGGACACGCTGGCCTTTTCCAACGCGACCATCACTTGGGCCAGATCGGTATTCGGATCGCCCGCCTGAAATTTCTCCGTCAATTTTCCGGCTTGCTGCTGGGTTTCGTTGACTGCGTTCACTGACTGCTTGAGCAACTGGGAAAAATCCGGCTTGTCGGCACCGCCAACTGCTTGCGCGTCCGGCGCGCCCTGGGCGCGGGCCGCCATTACCCGCATCTGGGCCAACACTTGTGATACGTCGATATTGCTCATCTCGTTCTCCGCTCAGTGCTTTTGGCGCATCGGTGGAATTTCGCCATCGGTATGCAGAATCCAGGCCAGAGTTCAGCTCACAAGTCAGGCCGGAACTTCAATGCCGTCTTCGCGCATCCGCGCCAGCTTGTACCGCAGGGTGCGCGGGCTGATGCCGAGCCGTTCGGCCGCGGCCTTGCGGCTACCTTTCACCGCCCGCAGGGCATCGATGATCAGACTGTATTCGCGGTCCCGCAGGCCCCCGCCCAATCCACCATCGCCGGCTCCGTCATCCCATGTCGGGCCAGCGGCCGATTGCTCCACGGTGGACGGGGCGCTGATCGTGACCGGTGTCGCACGCGGCGCGGCCTGGGGTTGCTCGTCGGCCACTACGCATATGTGATCGGCCTCGATTCGCTCGCCGCCCTTGAGAATCAGGGCCCGCTGAATGACATTGTCCAGTTCGCGCACGTTCCCGGGCCAACGATGGACCAGCAGGCGCTGGCGGGCGCCTTCGGACAACTGCGGCAACGGCGTGCCGGGCGGCCAATGACGCCCGATCAGGCGCTCGGCCAGCGGCAGGATGTCACGCGTGCGTTCACGCAACGGCGCCAGGTGCAGCGGGAAAACACTCAAGCGATAGAACAGATCCTCCCGGAAACGGCCGGCCGCAACTTCCTCGCGCAGGCTGCGGTTGGTGGTCGCGAGCACCCGCACGTCCAGGGCGATCACTTTGCGGCCGCCGAGGCGTTCCACTTCGCGTTCCTGCAACACCCGCAACAGCTTGGCCTGCAGGCCCAGATCCATTTCCGATATTTCGTCCAACAGCAGCGTGCCGCCGTTGGCTTGTTCGAACTTGCCGGCGTTGGCCTGATAGGCACCGGTGAACGCGCCCTTCTCGTAACCGAACAACACTGCTTCGAGCATGTTCTCGGGAATCGCGGCACAGTTGATGGCGACAAACGGACCGTCGCGGCGTTCCGACTGGCGATGGATGTAGCGGGCGAACACTTCCTTGCCGGTGCCGCTTTCGCCGCTGATCATGACCGTAGCGTCGCTTTTCGCCACCCGGCCAGCCAGGGCCAATAGTTCCAGCGTCTGCACATCCTCGGCGACCACGTCATCGTTGGACACGGCTGCCGGCTCGTGCATGAAACGGCTGACCATGTTCACCAGCACTTCAGCATCGAATGGTTTGACCAGATAGTCGGCAGCGCCTTCTCGCATTGCTTCCACCGCTTTTTGAATGGTCCCGTAAGCGGTCATCAGTACCACCGGCAACTCCGGGTGAGCCGATTTGATTTTCTTCAATAGGTGATGGCCATCCATGGGTTTCATTTGCACGTCGCTGACCACCATGCGCACCTGGCCGCCGTGTTGGGCCAGCACGTCGATGGCGGCATTGCCGTCCGATGCCGCCACCACCGGGAAACCGGCCAGCTGCAGCGTGTCGCATAGTGCTTCCTGCAAGGAAAGATCGTCCTCAACTACTAATACAGAACCTTGCATCATGAGTCCCCTCAGGCTATCTGGCTGCGGCGGCTTGGACCTGCACCGGGCTGTCGCCACTGTGCAACGCCCGTTCACCGCCGGCAGGAATTCGAAGTCCGAACGTAGTGCCCGCGCCCTGCTCCGAACGCATCCACAAATCGCCCTCGTGAGCCAGGACGATGGCGCGCACCACCGGTAAACCGAGACCGGTACCGTCCGGACGCGTGGTGAAAAACGGCGTAAAAACCTTTTCGCGCACTTCTTCGGGAATGCCGGGGCCGTTGTCGGCCAACACCAGTTCCACCACCGACGCTCCGTCGCGGCGAATCTCCAGTCGCAGATACGGCTGATCGGCACAGGCCTGCAGCGCGTTGGTGGCGAGATTGAGCACCGCGCTTTGCAGCGCTTCGCGGTTGCCGCGCATGCACGCGCCGGGCGCGCGATTGTGAACGTCCATGCGACCGGACACCGCCTCCAGTTGTGGTTCCAGCGTCTTGAGTAGATCGTCGATCAGTTCCTGGACTGCGAAATCCTCTTTATCGAACGAGCCGCCGCGGGCGAACTGCAGCATGTCGTTGACCATGCGCTCGAGGTGGCGCAAGCGCCCCACCACGCGGTCGGTAAAGCGCTCGCGGGCGGATGCTTCCAACACCGGACTCGACAATTGGGATGCATACAGCAGCGCCGAGGCCAATGGGGTGCGGACCTGATGGGCGAGACTGGCGACCATTTCGCCCATGGCGGAGAGTCGTTTGTGGCGATTGAGCATTTCGCCCAGGGCGTGCTGTTCGGTGACGTCCATGAGCAGCACGATCTGGCCCGGGTCCGGGTCGAGGCTGCGCACCGACAGGCTGACCCGACGACCGTTCTGCAAAGTGACTTCGCTGCCGCCCTCGGACGTGGGCGCGAATGCGCGGGCGACGAGGTCGAACCAGCGGACGCCGCGCAGCGGTTCACCCAGCAGACTGGCCGCGGCTGGATTGCAGTCGGCCACCACGCCGTCGCCGTCCATCACCACGACGCCGCCCGGAAGCAGTTCCAGTAACCGCTGCAGGCGATTGGCGAGACGTTCCTTTTCGGCCAGCTGCTGCAGCCGCTCGGTGCGAGCCGAAGCGAGTTCCTCGCTCAGGTGCGCGACCCGATTCTCCAGCACCTGATAGGAGGCCTCCAGCTGTTTGGACATACGATTGAACAGCGCAAACGCATCTTCCAATTCCTGGCTGCGGGCGGGCTGGTCTACAGACATGGCGACTCCGGTCGGCTGACGAAACTCGGGCGCTAGGCGCCGTCGCTCCAGCCGGAGCAAATTCCATGCCGAAGGTGGGATATACAGCTAAAACAATAGGTTAAAAATCGGCTGCCAACGCGACGTCAATTACTCGTCGCGTCCAGACCACGGTGTAGACCGTACTTGCGGAGTTTTTCCACCAGGGTCGTACGGCGCATGTCCAACAGCTTGGCAGCGTGGGCCACGACGCCGTCTGCCTCGCTCAGTGCCTGTCGAATCAGACTGATCTCCAGGTTACTGAGATGTTCCTTGAGGTTGATGCCGTCCCGCGGCAAACGTACATCGCCCGGATCGGCCGACTGCGTGATCACCGGATCGGGCAGCAGCTCGGTGTAGGCCTGGGACTCGGTGTAATCGTCGGGGCGGTATTTTTCCGGAAGGTCCTTGACGTCGACCACGCCGAACGGGAACAGAATGGCCAGGCGCTCGATGAGATTGGCCAGCTCGCGTACATTGCCGAGCCACTGGTACTGACACAAGGCCATTACCGCTGCCGGCGACAAACGTACCGATCCGCGCTTTTCATGTTCGATGCGGGCGATCAGTTCGTTGATCAGCAATGGGATATCTTCCACCCGTTGGCGCAACGGCGGCATTTCGATGGGGAACACGTTGAGCCGGTAATAAAGGTCTTCGCGGAAACCGCCGTCCTTGATCAGTTCTTCCAGATTGCGATGGGTGGCGGCAACGATGCGCACGTCGGTGGTGATGCTCTTGTTGCTGCCGACCCGCTCGAAGGTCCGTTCCTGCAACACCCGCAACAGCTTCACCTGCATCGGCAGGGGCATGTCGCCGATTTCGTCCAGAAACAGGGTGCCGCCCTCTGCCATTTCGAAGCGCCCCTGGCGGGCACTGATGGCGCCGGTGAAGGCGCCCTTCTCGTGGCCGAACAGCTCACTCTCGAGCAGTTCCGGGGGGATTGCGCCACAGTTGATGGGTACGAACGGCGCGTCGCGGCGAGAGGAATAATAGTGGATATTGCGTGCCACCACTTCCTTGCCGGTGCCGGATTCACCCAGCACCAGGACAGTGGCGTCGGAGCGCGCCACCTGCTCGATCATCTGCCGCACCTGTTTGATACGGCGGCTGCTGCCGACCAGGCTGCGGAACAGTTCCACCGGCCGACGCTTGCCCGAGTTTACGCGACTGTCGCGGTACAGCGCCGCTTTGTGCAGCGCATTGTTCAGGTTCGCGTAGCGGAACGGCATTTCAATATGGCCCAGCACATGCCGGTTCCAATCGCCTTCCGCCAACTCCTCGTTTTCGCGTTTGAGGAGCAACACCGGCGCATCCGGATCATGCTTTTGCAATTCCCGGGTCACGGCGGCCGGATCGCAATCGCCGAGCAACACGGCCAACACCGGGTGCTCGCGCTCGAGGCTTTGACTCCAATCAGCGGCAGGGTCCATCGCCTGCGCGGGGTGATCGATGAACTGCAATACCGTGGCGAGCTCTTCGCGCCGCGCGGCATTGCCATCGATCACCAGGACCTTACCCTCTCCTTCGGTGGCCGCTTCAGATGCATCACTCATAAGGTTACCCTGCCCTGGCGGTGTGGTCGTCGCCACTTGCCGCAATCTGACACTAGTTATTGTTTTTGCTGGGCCTTAAGTTAAGCACCGCGCGCAGCGCATGTCAAAAAATCGTCAGTCCGAGCTGGGGCGGGATTTCGGGCGGGAATGGGCGATGCTGCGGCGGTGGCGGCGGAAAATGAACTTTTCCAGTAGTTCCACCATCACCTCACTCAAATGTTGCAGCGCCGCAGTGACATTGGCCTCGCCGGCGGCCGCCTGGACTTGAACCACCCGGGCCGGCAAACGCACGGGCCGCGGCACTTCGGGGCTCAGATAGACTTCAAGCAGCAGCTGATCGCCCGTGGTCGGCGGATCGGCGCCGACGTGGCCCCATTCGACTGCGTGGGCATTGAGCCGCAAAGGCGAAGCAGGCGGCAGGCTGCGTTGCGCCGCCAGAAGCTGGGTGACCAGCTCGAGCAAAAGATTGAGCTTGAGCTCCAGACGCGCAAATTCGTGGCTCTGGCCGTGTTCGTCGGCGACTTCGGGAAAGAATTCCTCCACCGCTGCCAGTAGGCGCAGTGTCTGTTCATTGCCGGCGTTCAAGGCATCGGCATCGAGTTCCGCCGGATCGGCGATCCGACGCCACGCCAGCGGCAATTCCGACCGATACACCAGGCCTTCGTCAAACGGGTCAGATTCGCTCAAGGCAATCGCCTCCCTGGGAGCGTGCGCTCGGCGCTCAACAACGGCGTTGGGTCCGCGCAGCGCGCTTGACCCAACCTACATGGCTACGTCCGTGTGTAGATTGTGTCAAGCCCGTAGGGTCGGACGCAACCTCGTGACCGTGCGCACCGCGAGGCCGGGCCCAACGACGTTGGGTCCGCGCTGCGCGCTTGACCCAACCTACGCGGCTATGTCGACCTACACGGCTACGGGCACGCGGCTACGGGGTGGGTAGGTTGCGTCAAGGCCCGCAGGACCGGACGCAACAGGTAACGTTCAACCTACGTGGCCTGTGTAGGACGCGTCGAGGCCCGCGGAGCCGGACGCGCCCTCGTGATCGTGCGCACCACGAGGGCGGGTCGCTACGACGTTGGGTCCGCGCTGCGCGCTTGACCCAACCTACGCGCTTGACTACGTCGTGGGTAGGTTGCGTCAAGGCCCATAGGGCCGGACGCAACAGGAAACGCTGGCAGACTGTCTCAAGCGCCTGCCGCGCCGTAGGCCTGTTGTGCACGACGGCCGGCGCGCAAATCGTTCATTGCGCCGGCCAGTTCATCCATGCTCTGACGGCCCAGGTCCATGACCTGGCGATCGAACTCGAGTATTTGACGGATGCCGGTGGCGATCTGCTCGGCGTCCGATTTGCTCACCGGCACTGCAAAGAACGACTCGAACCGATGCTGGCGTTCGTTCTGCAAAGCCACGACTTCATCCCAACGCCCGGCGCGTGCTTCGCGCAGCATGCGTTCGCTCATCGCCACCAGCTCGCTGAACGGTGCGCGTGCTTCGGACGTGTCCGGGATGATGAGGGTTGCGGCCATGTGGAACTGTCAGACGCCGCCGGCTTGCACTGCGGCGCTCGGCTTACGGTGACGCAGTTCTTCCGGGATGGCATCCCAACCCTGTTTGATTTCCAGAAGCAAACTGCTGACCTCTTCCAACACTGCCTCGTCGTTGTGCAAGTTGGCTTCGAGCAGTCGACGGTTCATATATTCGTACAAGGCATCCAAATTCTCGGCAAGCTCGCCGCCAGCTTTCAAGTCGAGGCTGGAACGCAAACCGTCGATGATGGAAATGGCCCAGCTGATGTGCTTACCTTTAGCCGCAGTTTCGCCGCGCCCCATGTGGCCCTTGGCGACGTGAATCTTGTCCAACGCCCCTTCCAGCAGCATCTGGATCAGGCGGTGAGGACTTGCATCCGCAATACCGGCATGCACACCGACTTTGCGATACTGATTCAATGCCCCCTGGACGTTGCCGTAACTCATTTGGCGTACCTCATATAAAGACGATTGTTGTGGGCTGTGGTTCTGTCCAAGCTATCGGTTGTTCAATCACGGACTGAACCTTCGTAGAAGTTTTTTTATTGCGAATTTGCATTGCTTCATCCGCCATATGTCGCACCCGGCAACGATGCCAATTGTTGCGACAAGAAATTACTGGTCTTGGTCATTTCCGATACCAACCCGTCGAGCGCAGTGAACTGCTGTCGGTAGCGGGTTTCGGTGATATCAAGTCGACGGTTCATCGAATCGATGCGCGATGTGATCGAACTGATGCTGTCGTTGATGCCGTCCTGGCGCGCGCTGATCAATCCATCGGTTTGCAGCATCGAGTCTGCCAGGGCGCGGACGCGGTAGGCGTACCCTTGATCGTCGTTGCCAAATAATTCCGCGACGCCGTTGAAATCGTTGTTCAACGCTGTCTTCAGCGTATCGCTGTTCAACGACAGGGTACCGTCCTTCTGAAACGAAACCCCGGTCTCCGACAAATAGCTATACTGGCTGCTCAGTCCCGTAGGCGCAGTATTGAAAACCGAACGCAACTGGCGCTCGATGCTGAGCAATGTGTTCTCGGCTTCCAGGGTTCCGCCGCCGAGGGAATCGATGGTGCTCTTGAGATTGTTGTATGCATCGACGAATGCCTGGGCCTGTTTGACGATCCCACCGTTGTCACGGGCAACCGTAAGATCCGTGGTCCCGGCCGCCTTGAGGTTGAGGGTTACGCCGTCGATTGCATCGCTGACCGTGTTGGATGAACGGGTGACCGTGAACTGGCCTTCCAAAACCATCACCGCGTCCAGGTCGGATGAGGTAAAACCGCCCGAACTGTCACGATCCGAATTCAGGGTTTGCAGCGCGAACGGGTCCGCACCGCTGTAGGAGACGGCGAGCGCGTTACTGCTCCCCGTATCGTTGGCGGTCAAGACCAATCGATTGCCGACGTCGTCGTTGATAATGCTGGCGGTCACACCAGGGTTGTCGCTAGCGCTATTGATCGCATCGCGCACACCTGCCAACGACAGGCCGGCAAGATCGACGGCAAATGCCGGCTCGCTGCCGACCGTGATGGACATGGTGCCGCTGGCACCGATATCCGTGTCCGTGGTCGCATAAGTGTTGGCGTCGCCGGCAGCCATACGGTGGCGCTCGGCGGTACGCACGACTTCGACATTGTAGGCGCCGGCCGCCGCGGCACTGTCCGCGGACGCGGTGAAATAGTCCTCGTTGGCGGAGGTCGCGGTGAAGAGGCGAAAGTCGGACGGCGAATCCAGTTTGGCCATGGAATCGCGGAAACTCGAAAGCGCGCTCTTGAGCTGCCCGTAGGCGCTCAGCTGCGATTGGTACGTGGACTTCTGTGCCGTCAGGCGGTCGACCGGCTGACGCTCGACGGCCATCAGCTGACTGACGATGGAATTGACATCGAGTCCTGAGCCGATACCCGGTGAACTGATCATGTGGCCTCCTCATGTGACGCCACTGGTAAAAGCAAGTTTGGTGCCAGCTACGCCTTGGCTTTCAGGATCGCGCCGTCTCTGGAGTATTCGAGGTTACGAGCCAGATGCACGACCTCTTCCGGCGGAATTTCCCGGATGACTTCTTTACTCTCCGAATCAATGACTTTGATTACTGTACGGCCGCTGGCGTCGTCGACGCTGAATTCCAGATTGCGCTGGATATTCTGCACGAAGCCTTTCAACTCGCTGATCGCGTCGTGCAACCGCTGTTGATTGGCGGCAGCCCCCTGCTCGGCTTGCGGCAAAACATTGCCGTCCGTAATCACGCCAGCCGGTTTGCTTTCCGCCGACGCTTGGGCGAGCTGATCGACCGCCCGCTTATCCGGCGTTCGCGGTATCGCGCTACTGGGAATGGAAATTGTGGTAGAGGACATCACCGTTACCCCCGTTCAACTCGCAGGAGAGGCCCGAGGCAGTACGCCTCGGGCCCGCCTACCGATCCCGGATCGCTTACTGCAGCAGAGCGAGAGCCGCCTGCGGCAGTGAGTTCGCCTGGGAAACCATGGCCACACCTGCCTGCTGCAGAATCTGGGCACGGGTCAGCTTGGCCGTTTCAGCGGCGAAGTCCGTGTCCTGAATTCGGCTGCGGGCAGCGGTCAGGTTTTCTGCGTAGTTGTTGAGGTTCGAAATCACGGCGTCGAACCGGTTCTGCACCGCACCCATGGTGGAACGTGACGAAGCAACCGTGGTGATCGCCGATTCGATGTTGGCGATTGCAGCGGACGCGCTGCCGGAGGTGCTGACGTCGATCGTGCCGGTCGCGGTCACGTCGGAGCTGTAGCCGCTGATGCCGGTCAAGCTCGACAGGGATACCGAAACTTGGTTGTTGGCCACGCCGTCCTGGCCGACCTGGAAGCTCAGAGAACTGGTCGAACCGTCCAACAGCTTGGTGCCGTTGAAGTCCGAGGTCGCGACGATACGGGAGACTTCCTGGGTCAACTGGTCCACTTCCTTCTGAATACCGCTGCGGGCTTCGTTGGAGGTCGCGCCGTTGGAAGACTGCACCGCCAGTTCACGGATACGCTGCAGGTTGTTTTCGATTTCGCCCATGCCGCCTTCGGCGGTCTGCGCAAAGGAGATACCGTCGGAAGCGTTGCGGGCTGCCTGCTGTACACCGCGGATGTCCGCAGTCTGCACTGCGATCTGGTAGAGGCCAGCAGCGTCGTCTTTGGCGCTGTTGACGCGGATACCGGAAGACAGGCGCTGCAGTGAGGTCTGCAGGTCGCCCTGGGTACGGGAAAGGTTACGCTGTGCGTTCATAGACGCAACATTGCTATTGATTACGAGTGCCATGATCTAGATCTCCTATCGACAGGCGCGCGTCTGCGCAAGCTCCGTCGTTGGATTTATGCCTAGCGGATATGCCGACCAAATGCAGCATTTACCGCCTCCGACCAGCTTAACGGCGTGAGCCGGAGAAACTTTAGGGGCACTGTGAACTTCGTGGGGGCCGCCGATGCGGCGCGAGTCGTGCGCGTAGCACACTGATTATCGGTCGGTTCCGGAGTCCCTGTAGGGGGCGGGAGTCTCTTTGGCGGATTACGCTGTGCCAACCGACCAAAACGGGCCGCTGCCGTGCAAGCACTACTGTCGGGTTACGCTTGCGCTAACCCGACCTACGGGTGCGGAGTTTCACCCGGCGCTGTTATTCGGTCGCTTCCGCAGTCACGGTAGGGGCGGGAGCCTCTTTGGCGGAATACGTTGCGCCAGCCGGCCAAAACCGGCCGCTCCAGCGCGATCATTGTTGTCGGGTTACGCTTGCGCTAACCCGACCTACGGGTGCCGGAGGTTCACCTGGCGCCGCGACATATTCGTAGGTTGGGTTAAGCCCGCAGGGCGAACCCAACAACGGCGAACCTCAACGTATCGTGCGATTCGCCGCGTTCGACCGCACACTCGTTCGGGATTAAACGTGGGCGTGCGAACGTTCCCGTCCAACGCGAAGCACCCGTCACAAGGCGCATTGTGAGCGCCGTAAGCGTTTCTTCACATTCGCAGCGGGCAAATAGCCCGGCTTATAATTGCCTGCGCATTATTCGGCTGAGGATCATTATCGGCTTAGGCTGCGCCAACCGACCAGAACGGGCCGCTGCCGCGCGAGCACCATTGTCGGGTTACGCTTGCGCTAACCCGACCTACCGGTGACGGGGTTCCAGCTGGCGCCGCGACATATTCGTAGGTTGGGTTAAGCTCACAGGGTGAACCCAACAACGGCGAACTTCAACGTATCGTGCGATCCGCTGGGTTCGAGCGCATCCGTGTTCAGGGGTTAAACCAGGCTGGATCAAACGCAAATTCGAGAAGGCTTGATCGCCTGCAACACGAACGCCCGATTGTGGTCCTGTTCCGAAATATGTACACGTTCGAAGTCCGCTTGATACAGGTAGCGGAAGTCGGAGGGTGGGGTGCGTCCAACTTGCGCCGTGTATTGCGGCTGCTCGAGAAACAGGAAGTTCTCTTTGGGTATCACCCGTGTGTGGGACGGATCCCTCTATGCCCACGGCGAAGTGGGCAGAGGCACCGTCCCAATCAGTACCCCGCCGGGTTTGAGAATGCGCCAAAAGTCCGAAAACTGTGCAAAGAAGAATCGATAGTCGCCTTGCACACCGGTGTGCTCCAACACTTCATACGCATGGATTTCATCGAAGCTGTTGTCGGCGAATGGCAAGGGCAGTGGGTTCAGGTCCCAAACCACGTCCGGCCGGTGATCACGGTTAATGTCAAGCGTCACCAGGTTGTTCCGATGCGGACGTTCGTTAAAGTGGATCGCCTTCACGTACTTGCTGCCACAGCCGATCGGAAGTTCGTTGTAAGCTTCCTGGGGCAACGCCGGCGGCGAGGATTACGCCGTCGCGGTTACCGATTCTTCCACAGTAATCATCGATGGTTTCTCCCCACCGGAATGACGTCGCCACATTTCACGGTAGGCGGATTCGAGATTGTGGGCGAAGCGCGCGGTATCGAACAACGGCTTGTGCGCCGGTTCATCCTGCAAGCGGGCATGCATCGCATTTAACGACTGCGGGTCCGCAGCCAATTCCACGGCGCGCCGTTCGTAAGCGCCGCGATCGTGAACAATCAACTCCTCGAGCCCCACTGCGCACAATAAGCTGGCTGCGACGCGCGAGGCGAACGTGGACCCCGCGCAGGTCAGCACCGGCAAGCCGGCCCACAGGGCATCACTGGCGGTGGTATGAGCGTTGTAATAGAAAGTATCCAGGAACAGGTCCGCCAGACGGTGCCGAGCCAGGTGTTCCGCCTTGGGCCGGCGTTCCGCGAACACGAGGCGATCCGGCTCGACGCCGCGCTGCTGTGCTGCACGCCGCAAGTTCGCTTCGGATTCGGGCGACGCGCGCAACAGCCACAACACACTGTCCGGAACTTGCTGCAGGATGCGCATCCAACTGCCGAATACCTCCGGTTCGATTTTGTAGTTGTTGTTGAAACAGCAGTACACGAAACCGTGCTCCGGCAAGCCGCACTCGTGGCGGGTGGGGACATGCTCGGCAATGCCCTGCTGGTGATCGTTGACCTGGTAGGAGTGCGGCAGATATGCGAAGGCCTCGTCGAAGTACTGCTGCTGGTCCGACGGCGTGACGACGCGGTCGGTAACGATATAGTCCATGAACGATGCGCCCATGGTGCCGGGAAAACCCAGGTAATTCACTTGGATCGGCGCCGGTCGCAGCGCGAAAATCTCCGGCTTGATATCCATCGTGTAGCCCTTGAGGTCCACCAGGATATGAATTCCATCGGCGGCAACACGCCGGGCGATTTCTGTGTAATGCCAACCGTAGACGTCGATGAAGTGATCGCAGTCCGCGGCTATGCGCTGGCGATATTCGCTGCCATCGTCCTTTCCCAGGGAATAGGCATAGATCTCAAAGTCGGCGCGGTCATGCAGTCCGAACAGACTCAGCATCAGCTGCGCCGTGGCGTGATTGTGAAAGTCAGAGGACACGTATCCAATGCGCAGCCGACCGCTCGCGTCCACTTTCGGGCCTGGTGGCAACTGCTCGTCAATCAGACCACGCGATACCACGGTCCGTGCGTAATTGCGCGCAACGCGCCGCTGATACTCGGCACTGACCGGCAACGACAACGCAAAAAAGGGCTGCATCGGTACGCGCTTTTCGGCGGCCAGCAGTTCATCGGTTGCAGCGACCAGTTGTTGCAATACCGGCTCGTAGCGGTCCCAGGCACAGCTTTCCTGATAGACCTTGGCGAGGTTGCCCAGGGCGAAACTGAAATCCGGCGCCACGGCCAACGTCTTTTCAAACCATTCCTGTGCTTTGCTCAGCTGACCGCTGTCCTTATAAAGAGTGCCAAGATTGTTGTAGGCTTCCGGCGCATCGGGACACAGTTGCACGGCACGCAAATAGCATCCTTCGGCATCTTCGGGACGTCCGGCGGCACGAAAAGTATTGCCGAGATTGTTGTGCACACCCATGGCATCGGGACGCAACTCCAGCGCCCTTTGATAGCACGCGATCGCCTGGCTGAAGCGGCCTTGGTCCTTGCGCACATTGCCCAACAAATGGTGCGCGTCGAAACAGGCGTCGTCGGCGGCCAGCGCGCGCTCGAAATATGCCGTCGCTTGGTCCAGTTGATCGGTCTCGAGCAGCAGTTGCCCAAGCTGAACATTGGCATCGACATGATCCGGAGCGAGCTCCAACAAACTTCGCAACATCGCCTCAGACTCTATTCGTTGCCCCGCCGCCCGCAATGCGAGCGCCAAATTGAAATGCGCGCGCTGGTGATCGGGACGCAGCGCCAGCACCTGACGATAGGCGCCGATCGCGTTGTCCTCCTGTCCTTGGAGTTGATGCGCAACGCCGATCCCGAACCAGGCATCGATGAATTCGGGGTCGAGCTGCAGGGCGGCGTGAAAGCACTGCAGCGCCAGCCCGGGCGCATGCTGCTTCTGATAGACGTCGCCGAGACTGGTATAGATCAATGCCGAGTCCGACACTACTTTGAGCGCGCGCTCAATGTATTCTGCGGCTCGCTCCAGGTCACCGCGCGCTTGGAATATCGTCCCGAGCAATCGCAACGCATCTGCGTTGTCACTGTCGTACGCGAGCACCTGCTCGTACATGCGCGCAGCGGCGTCGAGATCGCCGGCGTCGTGCAACTGCAGGGCCTCAGTCAAAGTGTCCGCATGACACGCGTTCGCCGCCGGCGCATCACCGTCTTCGATACCTCCAGCGTCGACCCCGCCGCAGCTCGAGTGTTCGGCGACCAAGGGAGCAAGAGCTTCGGCCACCCGGTTCAGCACTTCCGGCCAATCACGTGCGCGGGCCTGTCGAAACAACCGCACGGCCGGATACCAAGGACTGTCATCCCGATGCAGCAGCCACCGCCAGTCCGCCACGTCCGGCAGCAACACCCAAGTCGGAACGCCCAGTGCCCCGGCCAGGTGCGCCACCGACGTATCCACTGTGATCACCAAGTCTAGGTTGGCTATCGCGGCCGCCATATCGGCGAACTGATCCCACTCGGTATCCAACGCCTCCAAGCGCAGACCCGGAGGCGGCTGCAGCGCCTGTTTAGCCGCCTCCCCGCGCTGCAGATTGAAGAAACAAACTCCCTCCACAGTTGCCAACGGAGCCATCTGTGCCAAAGCGCAAGAACGCCGCTGGTTGGCGCGGTAGGCTGGCCCCCCGGCCCAGCACAACCCAACCCGCAGTCCGGCAAAGCCGCGGAGATATTCCTGCCAACGCGCACTCCGGTCCGCGTCCGGGACCAAATATCCGGACCGTGCAGGGAGCGTGTCCAGGGTCGTTGCGAACAGGGCCGGCAGGTCCAGCAACGAAGCGAACAAATCCGCTTCGGGCAAAGGCTCGTCCGCCGCCACGACTTGATCCGCCAGCCCGCTGTCTCGCATGAGCTGCAGCAAGGACTTCGGGCACTCCAGAATCACGAACGCACCCTCAGTGCGCAGCTTTGGCAAGAAACGTGCGAACTGTATCGTATCTCCGAGCCCTTGCTCGGCGTAGATCACGATCCGCTTGCCTTGCACGCACTGCCCGATCCAGCGCGGGCATTGCAATTCGCGCCGCGGCCGGTCGCCCGTGGACGTACCCCAATGATATTCAGGCCACCCTCGAGCATAGTCGCCCTGCTGCAACCACAGCAGCGCGCGGTTCCATCGGGCCTGCGGCAACTCCGACTCCAAAGCCAGTGCGAGTTCATAGATTTCCGCGGCATCTTTGAAACGCCCAAGAGCCTGCAACGCGTTGCCGACATTGCTATACGTTGCCGCGCGTCCCGGCTCGTGCTCCAACGCCTGTCGGAAATAGTCGATGGCGGCGGCAGGATCGCCTGCCAATGTAAGCACGTTACCCATATTGACCAGCGCATCGGTGTAGTCGGGCTCCAGTTGGAGCGCCCGCTGCAAATGAGATTGCGCTTGTTCCAGCTTGTCGAGTTGTTTCAATGCCACGGCGAGATTGTTGTGCACGGTGGCACCAGCACCGAGCGCCAACGCCATTCGATAGACCTCCACGGCACCCGCAGCATCGCCGCAAGCCTGCAAGGCTGTCGCGAACCGGTTGTAGAGTCTGGGCTCGGTGGGCAGCTGTTCCAATGCCCGACGAAAGCAATCGACCGCTTCCCGGGTTCGACCTTGCGCCTGCAGCAACTCGCCGAGCTGTTCCAATGAATCCACGTGCTGTGGCTCGCGATCCAGACGGGCGCGGTAGTCCCGCTCGCGTTCGGCGATTTCGGTACCCGGAGACGACCGCACGTGCGCGCTCATGACGCGCTGGCCTCAATGAGCGCATCGGTGCGGGTCTCAGGGGACAGGGCATCGAGCCAAGTATCGAGACGCGACTCCAGCAACCAATGCTCGTGCACCCATTGCCGCAACCGATCTCCCTCCGCGGCAGCGCTATCGAGGCCATCAATCCGGGCGCGAATGGCTTCCAGCCAATCCGCGGTGCGGTTCTGCACCCGTGCTACTGGCGCACTTCGGTATGGTTCGATGTCGGTGCAAACCACCGGTATCCCCAAGACACCGTATTCCAGCACCTTAAGATTGCTCTTGCACTCGTTGAAGCGGTTGTGCTCGAGCGGCGCGATGGCGAGGTCGAGGTCAAGGCTTGCCAAAGTTCGCGGATAGTCGGCGAATACAACAGGGTTGACGACCTCGGCAACGTACGGCAGTAGCTGTTCGAAGCACAAGCCGAAAAACACCCAGTCGACCTCCTTCGCGGTGCGCTTCACCACATCGACGATCAGCGCGAGGTCGCCGACGTGTTGCTGGGCACCGGCCCAACCTACCCGTGGTTTGGCGCCGCGCCGGCGGCGGGATTCAAGACGACCCCAGATGTCGGCAGACAAATAATTCGGCTGCACCACGATGTCCGACGCCATGTCCCGGTAGGCGTCTGCCAACGGTTCGGTGCTGACCACCAGGCGGTCGCAAAGTCCGATCGCTTGGCGCAAGCGCTTTTTGATGTCTTTATAGACCTGATCGTGGAACGGATTGCTCGGTGGCAGCTGAAACATCAAATCGTCCTGACCGAACACCAGGAAGGTATCGGTGAATCGTCGGTACCGAGGCAGCGCCTCCAGATGCACGTCGTGGATACAATTATGCATCAACAGCACGTCCGGATTTTCACGCGCCAATTCGGCAACGCTTGGCACTCGGACCCGGTCTTTGAATTTCGGTAATTCGACCGCCTGCGCCCGGCCGGCACGACGTAGGCCATGCAAAGGAATTCGAGCCCGGTGCTCCCAAGAACCGTCCGACCCGAACCCCATCGCCATTATCCGCATTTGGTCCGACGCGATATCCCAGTCCACATGGGTTTCGCGGTCCACGGAATAGTCGCTGCGCAGCAAACAGAGACTAGGATTGTATGCGGGATCGCGAGACAGCTGAGGTAACCAACGATCGAGCATCGTGGCGACTTCCCGTTCGGCCCGCGCGAACTGGACCGGGTTTCGGTACTCCTTGGCCTTGAGTGAAACCGACCCGTGATGGAGCACGGTCGCGGAAGGCGCCCAAATGATCCGGTAGCCCAACTTGCGCAATTTCAGACACAAGTCGATGTCGTTATACAGAACGGCCAGCCGCTCTTGATCCAGGCCCCCGACTTCGGCATACAGCGACTTGCGCACCAGCAAGCACGCGGCGGTGACTGCCGACAGATCCTGTGCGAGTTGCGCACGATTCATGTAGCCCGGCGCATCCATGGGCAGCCCCATAAAAGGATGCTCGGCGACGCCGTTCGCCCCCATGCCGAGGATTACTCCCGCGTGTTGCAGCGTTCGATCGCTGAATATCAGGCGTGCGCCCACAGCGCCGACGTCGGCCTGCTGCCCATAGGCCATAAGTTCGTCGAGCCACTCGCCGTGTAGTATTTCGGTATCGTTGTTGAGCAACAGCAAATATTCGCCCCGCGCCAATTCCGCCGCCGCGTTGTTGATCGCGGAAAAATTGTACGTGTGGGGATAAGGAATAATCTGTATCCGCGGGTCTTGAGAAACACTTGCCAGGAAGTCCAGTGCTTCCGGATCCGAGGTTCCGTTGTCGACGACTAAGATCTCGAAGTTGGGATAGCGGGTCTGCGCCAATAAACTCGTCACACACGGACGTATGTACTCGGGTTTATCTTTAGTCGGTATGATCACGCTAACCAAAGGCGTTTCATGGTGGCGATATCGCACACGCAAGGTTCCACTTAAGGCCCCAGGTTCGACGTTCGCGTCAACGCCGATTCGGTGCAAGTGCGCCGCAACTGTGCGGCAGCCTTTATCGCGAATATGCGGGTCCGCAGCCAAGGAACCCCAATCGCTAGGATGCGCACTGAGGATTCGCGGCACATGGCCCAGCGCGCGTTCACCAAACTCCTCCCAAACGACGAACGCTAATTCCTGAATCAGAAGCGGAACGACTGTCGATTGTAATTGCGTCTTCCCGAAGAGTGCACGGTGCACGAGCGCCATGCCGCCCATAAACGGCTGGGAACGTAGTAACTCAAGATTGAAATCCGGCTTCAAGTAACTCGCCTGCGCAGCGCCATCCACAATCGCCGCACCGTCGGCATAAAGCAAACGCCAATCGGGATTCGATGCCGCTGCGTCCATGAGAGTACTCAACGCCTTGGCATCCAATACCGTGCCGGGTTCACACAACAGGAACCAATCGCACGCCTCGCTCAGAAGATCCTGCGAGAAACACTCGCCCGGCAGGCGGTTGTACTGGTGCCAACTTAGCACCGGCAGTTGTGCGAACAGAGGGTTCGGAGATGGCCGCGGGGCCAGAACGGCGTATCGCCACGGCGAATAATCCTGGGCGGAAAGTGTATCGACGGTAGCGGCGATCTCAGCGTCGTCCTCGGAGGCCACAGTGACAACTTGGACGCAACCTCGTCCTTTTGGTGCCGTTTCCTTCCCGTCGGCGATCCTCTGCACAGGGGGTAGGCCCTTCGCGTTTTCTACAATCTGTTGGTATGCGTCTTTCAGGCGATTGGACGCGCGAACCGTGAGCCGATGATTGAGTACTTCTCGGCGCGCATTTTCCGCGAGTTCGCGACGCAGCGCGGAATCCTCGATCAATTCGACAATCGCTCGCTCCCAGTCTCGGGGTTTCTGATTAACAAGCAAACCAGTTATTCCGTGGCGGACGGTTTGGCGGTAGGGTCCAACGTCAGAATACACGCCGGCGCTGCCACAAGCCGAATACTCGAGCCATTTGACCGCGCTTTTGCAGCGATTGAATACATTGTCGAATAAGGGAGCAAGCGCGATATCCAATCCCAAGCGGAGAAGCGTTTTCGCGTAGACCTCATAGGCGAGCGCGAACGGGAGTACCTCGGCGTTGTGCAGCGCCTGCAGCGCCGGCGTGGCGCACCCCATGAACCGGAAACCGATTCGGTCGCCGTAGCGCCGAGCCACATTCAGCAACGCAGGCTCGATCGCCGCCAATTCCGCAGTGTGGGAATCAGTGCCGCAATAGCCGATCAAGAGCCGGTCCGACCCGCTGCGGTTTCCGCCCCACATATTTGGATCCAACAAATTCGGCAATACCACGACCCGGCGGGCGTGGGGCGCGTACTGGGCCGCCAACGCCTCGGTTGACACCGTCACGGCATCGACTTTGGCCATCCAGTCGAGCGCATATGGGCGCAGTTTTTCCGATTCGCCGGCATATGGGCTGCCCGGCGGTATATCGGTCAAAAGATCGTCGATTTCATAGATCGTCGGTTTGCCGCTCGCAAGTATTTGTTCCAATACCGGACAGGTGGCGGCTCCCGGGAAAAATCGCTGCACCACGATCAAATCGGCCCAATCGATGGCATCGAGGTCCACGCGAACGCTCGACCCGTTACGTTGCGACGCCCAGCGCAATTCCAGCCCTGCGGCTTCCGCCGGCGAGCGCAACCGCAAACGTGCACATGCGGTTTCTGGATTCTCATTGGAGAAAACGGCGATGCGCATCATATTAACTTCCTACCTGCCCGTTGCGCACCGTCTTGGTCGATCACTTCGCCAGCCAATTTCATTGCCGTACTGAGCCGTCATGCCTGTAGCCGGCGTACGTCGCGCAGCCGCTGTTCGTACCGCTTGTTTCCGGGATCCAACTCGCAAGCAACCACATACTCCTGCGCCGAGGCATCCAACAAACCCAAATGTTTAAAAACGCGCCCCCGGGTCGCACGAATCTCGGCACGCCGCGGCTCGATCGATACGCACTGATCCAAAGCATGTCTCGCACTGCCCAAATCGCCGGCTTGAAAAAATGCACTGCCTGCTTGATGCCAAAAGTGTGCCGCGCCACCAGAAGGCAGTTGCGCAGCTTCCATGAAGGCGGCCGCCGCCTCGCCGTAATCCCCGCGATTCATCAACAACTTGGCCAGCAAGCCATGGTGAGCGGCTTCCCGCGGCGACAATACAATTGCCTGCTTAATGGCACGAACGGCTTCGTCGTAGCGTTCTGCACGCAAGCATGCGGTTGCCAAACTGTGCCACGCCCAGGGTTGATCGGGGCGCTTTTCCACCACCGCCTGGTACGCATCGCAGGCTAACCCGTACAGTCCCGCTTCGTTATACAGGCGCCCCCGATCACCAGCCGCGGGAAATAACCGCGAAACGACACCCCGCAGCAATTCCGTAACCTCTTCGTTTTCCGCCGTGGCGCCGTGGGTGTCCGGCGACAGCTTTGTCGCCACACGAAGCGTTTCGAGATTGAGTGCCGTTGCATCGGCCGCCAGTTGGGACCAGGGCGCAAATACATTCATCGCCGACCGCCACTCAGCGCACGCGTTAGCAAGGCGTGAAGTGTCGCCACCAACCGCCGCCTCGTGCAACGCCGCATAGGCCTGCGAGACGAGCGAAGTGCCGCCAACCGCACAGTGTTCGCGGCGCTGATTCCACAATTCCGGATGAATGGCTTCGAGCGCATCCTGCATCTGGGTCGTTGTTGGCCGGTCAAGACCATGGCGCTCGAGAACCGAGTTGACCATTTCCAATTGGGTATGGGGATCGGAAAACCACCGTTCGTATTCGATCACACAGGCGATGTCATCGCCCACATCCCGAATGGCGTCCGTATAATGCATGAGCCACAACAGTTCGGCTTGCGCCGGGTCGATCCCGTCCCTGCGGGTCAACGAAGCCGCGACCGAGGCCGGATTTCGAATAGACAACATCCAAACCGGGTCGATGCCTAGTTCAACAAACAGTTCTTGCCACAGGGCGACCATCCGCATCGCGTGGGGGTCTTTGAACCCCCACACACCGGGCGATTTTCCAATCTCGGCGGCGACAATTTGCTTCAAAGATGCTCGCGCGGCGGAAATCCGGCTGTCTCGCTGCCACTGCACCGGGTAAGCCAGTACGCCGGCAGGCGTTATCGGTGCTCGATTGAGCAGGCGGTTGATCTCGATGCTGGCCCGCATGATTTGCCGGTGCTCCCACAAGCCAAGCGGGTTATCAGGTCGGGCTTGCAGCAAATCGTCGCCGAAGCACACGCCAAGCGAGTGCAATACGTTAGCTGCAAGGGATGTGCCGGAGCGGTGCATTCCCAACACAATGACAACGTTGCGCTTGCTCTGCGCCATTCGTCTTAAACCTCCTCGTTGACTTCGACGTTGGCGTCGAGCGGGTCGAATCCAGCGGCGGAAACCGGCGGACGCGCCGCAGTCAGTCCGGCTAAAGATGCTTGGATGATATAGGCCTTGAGCTCGCGCGCCTGCAATACCGCGCCCGCATGGGCAGCGTTCGCGGCCGTTTCCAACGCATCGTTCGCCAGTTGGAGTGCTGGGGTCCATCTGCCCGTATCGGCCAGCAACTTGCTGGTGTTCAACAAGACTTCGATAACCAAATTGTCCTGGCCGGATAGTTGCGCGGCATTCATCGCTTCTTTGAACAGGTCCATGGATGCCTCAACATCGCCACGCAGACCCAGCACGCACGCCGCTTTGATGAGCGCTTTGACGCTGATCGCGTCTGCAGAGGCACGCGGATCCGGTGGTGCCGCGCGATGCGCGTTCTGGCCATGGGCGAGCAATAGGAGGTCCTTGACTGCGTCCGGGACCGCTGACAGGTACGGCGTCAAACTGTTCATATGGAATTTATAGGCATTGCGATCGCGGCGTTCGCGCCCGACATCGGAATGGCGATACCAGAACAGCGCTTCCGGGACCACTTGAAGTCGAAAGCCGTTCAACACCGCCCGCCCGAATAGCTCCCAATCCTCATGCCCCATGCCGTATTCTTCGCCAAACCCTTGCAATTGTTGATACGCGCTGGCTTTGATGAGAGCGTTGGTATCACCAAAGCAATTCCGAATCAGGCCGAGTGCCGCGCAGCCGCCCAGAAACAACCATTTGCGCCCTGGACCGGCATCGGGTCGAGGCGCGTCGTCACCGGAAAACATCTCCATGAAGCAGGTACAAATATCGGTATCCGTATTCAGCGCAGCTCTTACAAAGGTCGAAATCTCATTCGGTTTCGCGCAATTGTCGTCATCCATAAACAACAAGTATTCGCCACGCGCAGCCCGCGCCGCGGCATTCCGCGCCGCACCACGGAAGCGATTTTCCTCCCGCAGAATCGTCCACCCACGCGCTTGAAAGTCCGGTTCGAGTGCATCGAGGAAATGCAACGCGTCAGGATCGGTACTACCATCGTCGACCAAAACCACTTCGAAATTGCGGTAGTCTTGCCGATGCAGCGATTCGAGTGCATAGCGCAGGTAGTTCGGACGGTTGAAATGCAGCAAGCAAACGCTGACCAAAGGCTCCGTTGCAGGTTCCGGACCTGGCTTGTGCGCCCAAACATCCAGTTGCACGCTCCGGTGCCAGTCTACCCAGGCCTCGCGCGTCGCTTCCAGGGATTCCGCGGCGCTCGCCACGGCCATTGCATGCCCGGCAACCCAGAGCAATTTATCGGCCAGCGCACTTTCCGACGGCTGAAAGCACACGCGTTGCTGATCTTGCATCGCGATCAGCTCCGCAATCCCGCCTACATTACTGGCGATGAACGGAATGCGTTCGCCCAAGCATTCCAGCACGGTGTAGGGAGAGTTGTCGGTCAGCGAGGCGATAACGGCCAAGCGCCCTGGTTGCCGCAAATATTCGATGGCTTGACGGTGATCCAGCTCCGAAACCATTTGCACCCTCCAAGGCCATTGCGCCGCACACTGGCGCACATATTCCGCGCCCGATCGGTCGTAAATTTCGCCGGATTTGCCAAGGAAGGTGATGATCAGGTTGTGAGAAACAGAGCTGTTGGTGGTCGCGAGCCGATCCAGCGCCCCGCAAAACAGTTCCAGCCCCTTGCGTTTTTCCAAACGGCCAAAAAAAACTACCTCGTTCAAAGCATGCGGCGCTGACTCGGCGCCTAATCCGTTATCCGAACCGCGGAGTAAAATATTTTGATGGACATACGCGCGCTCCGGTAGGTGCCAGCCTTGCGTGCGCATCCAATCGAGCATGAATTTACTGGGGCTGACTACAACATCCGCCATTTCAACGGACTGGCGCTCCATGAACTCGATTTCCAGCTGTTCGTCTGATTTCGGAAACAGGCCATTGCCGATGCGATTCCAAGAGCGCGGCCCGTGCGTGCCGAGACAAAGAAGGGTGTTGGGCAGCGCCAGTCCTTGGCGTTTGGCAAGGCAGGTGTAAAAGGCTCGCCCTTGCCAATCCGGGAAATGCACGATGTCGAAATCTCGAGCCTTGAGCCAGTCGTAAATACTGTAACTTAGCGCCAACGCCCGACTGCCTCCCACCTCGGTTTGCAATGCCGGCAGCGGTACCAAGCGCACGCCGATGCGCGCGTAGTGTTCGATCCAGTGCTCCAGCGACTCGCTTTCACATACCTGACCGGCCGTATACAAAATGGTTACCTCACAACCAGCCGCCGCCAACACCTGGGCAAGACTGCTGTATGCCGTACCGATGCCACCGTTGCGCACCGGTCCAACGATATCATCCGTGGCGATGCAGACCCGCCTAGAGACTGCGGCTGAAACGCGCTGGTCTTCGGCTAAAGGCCGAAATCGGCCACTGTCGGTGGCATCTGTGGCCTGCGTTTCGGCAATGGTCATCGGTGTTTCCTTAGCATGATGTTGATGGGTTGCAGTTCACCGCCGTCCGAGAACACGGTGGCGATTCGTCACAGGCGCTATTGCCTCCAGGGCCTAAAGCGCTCGCCATTGTGCTTACACAGGAAGATGCCGCTAAGCCTTGATCGCTTGCTTGCAGCCGCCTGCCGCCGAGCGTACAGGCTCCGGCGCGTTGGCCGCCGTCCAGTAGGATTTGCAAAGGATCTTTGATGTATCGCAGCGCGAGGAAAACTTCTTCGCGATTTCGTGTACTTCGAGCAGCAATCCTTCTTGCAGCGTGGTAGGTTTGAGGCCCAGGTCGAGAAAGCATTTGTTCTCAACAAGCAGCTCGTTCTCGTCGGCTTCGTTCCGTGGATTTTTCAAGTAATTGACGTCGCAGCCCGTCAATTGCGACACCAGTTGCGCGAGCCCGCGCACCCGATGGGTTTCGGTCATTTGATTGAGGATTTTCACTTTCTCAGAGCGTTTCGGCGGATTCTCCAGCGCCAGCTGAATACATCTCACGGTATCGGAAATATGGATGAACGCGCGCGTCTGACCGCCGGTGCCGTGTACAGTCAACGGATGATTGATAGCAGCTTGCATCAAGAACCGATTCAATACCGTACCGTAATCACCGTCGTAGTCGAACCGGTTAATCAAACGAGTATCGAGCTTGCACTCCGGTGTATTGGTCCCCCAGACGATCCCCTGGTGCAGATCCGTTATCCGCAAATTGTCGTTGCGATTATAAAACTCGAAAAACAGTTGGTCCTGGGTTTTGGTCATGTGGTACACGCTGCCAGGGCTCGTGGGGTAAAGGATCTCCTTCTCGATGGTCGCGCCATCGTCTGCCGAAATATTTACTTTGAGATAGCCTTCCGGAATGCGCATACCGCTGGTGCCATATCCGTATACCCCCATGGTCCCCAAGTGAACCATATGGACGTCCACACCAGACTCAACGATTGCGCAAAGAGTGTTGTGCGTCGCGTTCAAATTGTTATCGACGGTATAGGTCTTCTCCCGCGGTCCCTTCATGGAGTAAGGTGCGGAGCGTTGCTCGGCAAAATGCACGATTGCGTCCGGCCGTTCAGCGCGAATCAAGTCCAGGAGACGATGGTATTGTTCGGCGACGTTGATTTTCACGGAGCGGATCGACTTGCCAGTGACCTCCCGCCAAGCACTGAGTCGCGATCCAAGGGGCGCGATCGGAGTAAGCGAGTCCACTTCGAGATCGATATCGATCTTCCGCCGCGATAAGTTGTCGATCAGAAAAATTTCATGGCCGAGGTTGGATAAATGCAAACAGGTCGGCCAGCCACAGAAGCCATCACCACCAAGCACGAATATCTTCATTGCGATTCCTCACATAGCGGAGTGCCGGCGCTGGCTTGGCGCTCCAGTTCCTCGTTACTTACTCTTAAGCAAGAAACGCACCAACTGAGATCCGCTACAACTCCTTGCTATTCCTGTGTTTTCCTATATTGTCCGGGAATATGAGAGTCAAAAGCTCGACGTCGCACCTAGCTCATCGAATAAGGAGCCGGGAGGGGGCGTAGCTCGAGATCCCGGCGAGTAAACGCCGCAACCCTCCCGGTCAGTCGTTCGCGCTGCTCAGGCGCCCGCCGCGTGGCGGGCGTCGACTAACAGGCCGGCGGTTTCGTGTTCTCCCAATGCCTGCAGAACAACAGCCAAATTTCGCAAGGTATCGGGATGGGTCGGACTGCATTCCAACGCGCGGCGCAAATATTCGAGCGCCCGGCCGTGCTCGCTGCAATGCCAAAACAGCACCCCTAGATTATTGAGTGCATCCACGTGGTCAGGGGAATGTTCCAACGCCTGCTCAAAGGCGCGCCGCGCACCGGCAATATCGCCACGGGCGTAATATTCTTCTCCGGCTGAGGTAGCCGCAAGCTCAGGCGGCGGCGCGACCTTTATCAATTGCGCAACGCGGCGCTCGACTTCATCGTCCCCGGCGAAATCCTCGAGAAAGCTTCGATAAAGTGCCAGCGCGTCGTTCGTCCGTGCGCCTTCAGCAAGCACATGTCCGGCGTTCAACACCAGATTGCGATCATGCGGCGCGTATTCCATTCCCCTGGCGAAATACAGCATCGCCTGCGCCGAATCTCCCTTTGCCCAGAGGCACACACCCATGTCGTTCAGACATTCCGGATCGCGCGGCTGCGCTTGCAACGCACGCTCGAAACACGCAAACGCCGTGTCGAGATCGCCGGCTTCAAAAGATCTCTCGCCTTGTTCGCGCCAGTCGCAAATTTGGCTTTGTTTGTCTGCATCGCCGGTCCCCAACTCATCAGTTTCGAGGCGAGCGTGCACGGTGCCGTTTGGGGCCCGCGGTGGTCGCGATAGAATCGCCAGATTTCCATGTGCTGCTGCGCAATCGGGATCGATGGCCAACGCGGCGTTCAAACATTGTATTGCGGTATCGACCTCACCTTGCTCGGCAAGCAGTACCGCAAGGTTGTTCCACGCATCGATTTGGTTCGGCGTCACCTGCACCGCCTGCAAAAATCGCTGCGCCGCTTGCGCCAAATCCCCGCTGGCGTAGAGCTGCTCGCCCTGTGTGACCAGATCGTCCGCGGAACCCTGCGGCGCAACGGCGCGCGGGTCCGCGGCCGCAGCCATGTTCTCCGTGACAATGCTGCCAGCCGCTGGCGCAATCGGGCTTTGGCGGCCGAACCGTTCCAACAAATCGCGATCGCGAACCTCATCCGACCGCGATTTTTCGACAAAGCTTCTTGTTGTGAGGGCCTTGAATCCTTTCGACAACTCCTCGATCGCAGACTCGATGCGGGCGATACGATCATCAAGCCGCGGAGACTGTTCCTGATTCGAAGTCAATTCATTCGCCGATGCCGGTGCCCCGCGCGGCGCGTCGGCGTCGCACGCACTTGTCGATACCATGGCGGTTTCGATATCGGTGAAAAGGTTGAGCGGGTGGTTCCGAGCCAATTTCGCCAAGGTAGAACGCGGGTCACCTTTAATCCGCTCGTACAGCGTTTTCATTATCCGGTGGACAATAGGCGTTTCGCGCACTGCTCGCGTGAGTCTACCGAAAAGGTTGGGCAGCAGATCAACGCCGTGTACGTTCATCATCCCGATCATGCCGTCGCAGAGGGGCAGCGGTTTCTGCAATGCGGCCAATGCCTGTGGGTCCGCCGCGTGACCATCGAGGCTTACATGTGCGAAACGCTGGGTCGGAGCCAGTATTCCCCAATTGAACAAAATCGACACGCATAGCGCGTTGCGCCGCTCGATCGGGTCCCCATAGTCTGCAAACGCATCGCAGATCGAAAGCAACCAGCCGGAATCTACATCGCACAAAATGGCGTCCAGGTTCGCCTCAATCTCACCACGAAAAAAATCCCAATCGGCGTGGGATTGACACCGCAAGCGAATGATGCGGTGTGCAATGCGGGCGTACAAGCACGGCACTTCTGCCGCCAAACCAGCAGGAGTGCTGTTGTTCGGTTCATGTGTATGCAGCATGGCCGCGACGCAGTGCTCGGTCTGCTGATGGCTGGGAATTGGACAGGACATTGTGTCTTCCATTTTTGTTCTCCTGCGGCGACCCCGAAATCGGCACGGCTACGGACAGGGTTGGAATCCGATACGTGTGTCCCGGCCGCGCGAGTATCCCGAGATCGTATCTAAATTGAGATGTCGAGCTCGCCGAACTCGCGACTTTTCCCGGCACATGGTTTGCTCCCCGCTCGCACAGCTGGTGGATACGCCGCAAGGGTGCCTTCCGCTTGCCGCCGGACAATCATCCTATCGATTGGCCACAATGGACATGCCAGATCGGCTGTACGACAGCTTATAAGAAAGTGAATAACGACAAGCCCTGCACTTTCACGTAACTTTGCTGCGCTGCCTGCAGGCCGGTCATCTGCAGATTCAGATCGCTGATCGCCTTGGCGTAGTCCAGGTCTTGCAGGGACGAGCGGGTCTGTTCGAACTGCAGTATCGCGGAATCGTTGACGCCGCGCTGGGTGTCGATCGCGTTGAGCCGCGAGCCGATGCGCGATTGCGCATTGACAATATTGTTCATGGCGGCATCGATATCGTTCAGGCGCGCCGCGTTCGGCGTGTTGCTATCGAGTTCGCCGGCCATGTCGTAGAGCGTCTTGAACACATCGTCGGCGGTGCCCGGAATGTTCATGAATACGCCGTCGCCGGCATCGCCCACCGCCACATGGCGGGTAGGTCCGACCTGCAAAGTGCGCTGTCCCTGATCACCGTTGTAGGCGTAGGTCCCGGCGCCGTCATCGGTGATCGGCTGGGTGCCGGTCTTGAAACCGGAGAACAAATACTCGCCGTTGGCGTCTTTGGTATTGGCCAAGCTCACCATGGTGTCGAGCACTTGGCGCACTTCCGTTGCGGTCGCCTTGCGGCTTTCTGCGCTTTGCGAGCCGTTGGCGGCCTGCACCATGAGTTCCCGTGCTCGCTGGAGCAAATCGACCATGCTGCCCAAAGTGCCTTCCTCCACTTGCAGACGGCTCTCGGCGGCATCTGCGTTGCGTTGGTATTGCGTCGTGGTATCGATGACTTTGGCCAGATCGAGCACACTTGCGGCCGCGGCCGGATCATCCGATGGCGATTGAATGCGACGGCCCGTGGACAGCTGCATTTGTGTGCGCGCGGTGCGACTCTGCTGTTCGATGATGGCGTTGATGGCCTGCTGTTGCACGAGATTGGTGGACACGCGCATGACTTACCTCCCCACCGCAGCGAGCACGGATTGGAACAATGTGTTGGCAACGCTAATGGCCTGGGCCGACGCTTGGTAGGCCTGCTGGAAACGCACCAGATTGGCGGCCTCCTCGTCCAGGTTGACGCCCGATACCGCCTCGCGTGCCGCTACCGCCTGGTCCAGCAACTGCGACTGCGCCTTGCCGGCAAGCTCCGCCTGACGGGTGCGAGAGCCTACATCTCCAACCATGCCGCCGTAAGCGTCCACCAGGGTCGTGCGCCCACTGTCGAGCGCGCCCCGGTCCGGTACTCCGGCAAGCAACACCGCGTTGCGATTGTCACCGTCGCCGCCGGTGTTGGCCGCCACGGTGAACACATCACCGGCAGCCGGATTGCCTTTGAGCTGCATGGTCCAACCGTTGTAGGTGATGTCGGCACCGGATGTATAACTCACACCGCTCGCCAACGTGCTGCCGGTGGTCACGTCGTACACATCGAATGTGGTCGCGGGACTGTTGAATGTAATGGTGACCGTATCCTTGAGGTTCGCATTGACCGGCGCGGGCGCATTCACGCTTCCCGCGCTGATCGAGCCGGTGCCTGTGTTGGCGCCGGCGGCGCTGGTCGCAATCGGTGCCGCGGCGGCGACATCGTTGGTGTGACTGATCGCCATATCGATGCTTTGTGCGCCGGTGCGGGTCGGGCGCACCAGGAAACGATCGCCATCGTTCATGGTGCCCGCGACGCTGAACTGAAGACCGTCCACAGTCACTGCACTACCGGGGAACCCGGCCGCGCCGATATCGGTAGTGCTGCCGTCGGTGAGACGGGTGAGCGTATAGTTACTGCCGCTGCGCGAAAGTTGGTAATTGCTGGTGGTGAGCTTGCTGATATCGGTGATTGTCGCCGACACCGCCCCACTGCCGGTATTGTTGCTGTTGGTCAATACTTGCGGCGTTGCGGTTTTGAAGAAATCGCCGCCGATGTTCCCGTTGAGATCCTGGCCCAGCTTGTGCTGATCATTGAATGTGGTACCGAGCGCGATGGCCACTCGGCCCAGATCGTTCATCGCCGTGTCGAGGATGTTGTCACGAAAGTCCAGCGTACCACCCAGTTCGCCACCGTTGAGTTGCGAAGTAATGTTGGTGCTGTTGCCGCTTGAGTCGATATATGCAACCTGTTTACGGCTGGGATCGTAGGGATCATTGACGGTCGCCAATTTCTGCGCCGAGCTGCCGACCA
The DNA here is from genome assembly GCA_963773585.1 of uncultured Gammaproteobacteria bacterium. Lineage (GTDB taxonomy): Bacteria > Pseudomonadota > Gammaproteobacteria > JASBUN01 > JASBUN01 > CAVXJN01. The sequence continues at coordinate 774,236 of CAVZBR010000001.1, read as the reverse complement.
CCAGGCTTTGGCCGTTGCCGATGAAGACATTCACCGAACCGTCGTCCTGCTGAACAGTCGAAAGCGATACCTTTTCCGCCAAGTCGTTGAGCAACTGGTCACGGCGGTCGAGCAGATCGCCCGACACTTGACCGTTTGGCCCCTTCGGCGAATTGATGATGTCGCTATTGACGTCGGCGATCGACTGCGCCAGGGAATTGATATCGCGCACCTGGCCGTCGATGCGCGTGTTGACGCCGCTACGCAAATCGTCGAGGCGACTGAACAAGTCATTGAAGCGCGACGTCATGGACTGGCCTTCGCTCAGCACAACTTGGCGCGCCGCGGTCGAGGTCGGGTCCGAAGCCAGGTCCTGCACGGCGTTGAAGAAATTCTGCATTGCCGGGGTGATGCCGGTGTCCGGATCGGCCAGCATATTGTCGATCTGCACCGCGAGATCGTAGGTGGCATTGCTCTGGCTCGAAAGCGAAGTCGTGCCGCGCACCTGTGATCCGAGGAACTCGTCATACACGCGGCGCACGCTTTGCACATCGACACCGCTGCCGACGTAATTGCCGCCCAGATACTGCGGCGAGGCGGCACTGAGTTCCACGCGCTGGCGGCTGTAGCCAGGCGTATTGACGTTGGTGATGTTGTGACTGGTGGTATTGAGCGCGCGCTGATAGGCGAGCAGACCCGAGACCGCCGTTCCGAGCAAGTCAGCCATGGCTCACCTCCCCTGCTCCGACAGCGTCGGACGCAATAGCGCCGCTCAACCTGTTAACGGCTGACGGCGTCATAAGTTGAGCGCTCCGAGTGCGTCCCGAAGCGTATCGCCGTCGACGATATTCCTAATTTTGCTGGCATAACCGGGGTCCGTCGCATAGCCCGCCCGCTGCAATCCGTTGACAAAGCCCTGGGTGTCGCCGGCGCCCACGGCACTCTGGTAACGCGGGTTGGTCTTCAGAAACCGCACATAGTCGCTGAAGCTGTCGCCCAGCGATGGATAGGCGCGGAACGCCGCGCGTTCCTGAGCCATGACGCCGTCGCGAAACTCCAAGGTCTGTGCCGCCACCTTGTCGCCGTTCCAGCTGTTGTCGGCTTTGATCCCGAACAGATTGTTGGAGCTACCGCCGTCGTCACGCGACAGAATATGTTGTCCCCAGCCGGTCTCCAGCGCCGCCTGGGCAACCAATACCTCCGGGGCGATCCCCAGCGCGGCCGCGGCGGTTTTGGCATGGTCCCAGATGGCTTGCACGAACTGCAGCGGCTGATCGAACCAAGGCTTTGCGTCGGTGCCGCTTGCGCTTGCCGCACCGGCCTTCGGGTCTGCCAGCGCCACCAGCGGCTGCGTGCTGTCGGCACCCAACAGGGGCTCGGCGGCCGCGTCAGTCGTACGCAGCAAGGTCGCCGCCAGGCGGCCGGTGACATTCTCTTTTGCGGATGCATCGGCCTTGCCGGCGTCGGGCAGGTTGCGGCCTAGTTGCCGCACCATGGCGTCAGCAATACCCAGGCCACCCTTCTCCGCCAGGCTCAGCGAAATCTGGCTATCGAACATGTCGCGGTACATGCCGCTTTGTTCGCTGTCGAACAAGCCGTCGCCCATGCTCGCGTCGCGCATGCTTTTGAGCACCATTTGCATGAAGATGGCCTCGAATTGCTTGGCTACCGCTTGCAGACTGCCTTTCGGATCCTGTTTCGCGTCACGCCGCAACGCGGCCAGACCGTTGAAGTCGGTGTAGACAGCAGTTTGTACGTCGTTTGCCATATCGTTTCCCGTTGTCATTGCGCGCGGTCGGTTTTGGCCGACGTGTTGGCAACCTTTGGCTCGCGTGTGTTGGGTCCGCGCTGCGCGCTTGACCCAACCTACGTGTGTTTGCCGGCTTGTCTGCCAACCTCTGGCTCATTTGTGTTGGGTCCGCGCTGTGCGCTTGACCCAACCTACGTGCTTGGGTGGCTTGCCTGCCAACCTCTGGCTCATTTGTGTTGGGTCCGCGCTGTGCGCTTGACCCAACCTACGTGCTTGGCCGGCTTTTCTGCCGGGCCTTGGCTCATTGTGTTGGGTCCGCGCTGTGCGCTTGACCCAACCTACGTGTTTAGCCAACGTATCTGCCGTCGTTGGGCTGACCTGTGTTGGGTCCGCGCTGCGCGCTTGACCCAACCTACGTGGCTTGACCCAACCTACGTGGCTTGCAACCCCAACCTACGTGGCTTGACCCAACCTACGTGGCTTGACCCGGCCTACGTGGCTTGACCCGGCCTACGTGGCTTGACCCGGCCTACGCGGCTTCGGTTGATTGCCGCGCTGTAGGTTGCGTCAACGTCCGCAGGACCGGACGCAACGCCGTTCAAATCACGATTAATTCCGCGCGCAACGCGCCGGCTTCTTTCAGTGCTTCGAGAATCGCCACCAAGTCGCCGGGAGCTGCGCCGACCCGATTCACCGCGCGTACGATTTCATCGAGTTCCACACCCGGATTGAACAGGAACATGCGCTTGGCTTCCTGGGTGACCTGGACATCTGATTGCGGCACTACGGCGGTTTGGCCGCCGGACAAGGGCGCAGGCTGGCTGACGACAGGACGTTCGGTGATGGTGACGGTGAGACTGCCATGGCTGACTGCGGCTGGTTGCACGCGCACGTGGCTACCGATCACCACAGTGCCGGTGCGCGAGTTGACCACGATGCGGGCCGGCGCGTCGCCGGGCTCGACGTCGATATTTTCGAGCAAGGAAACGAATGCCACGCGCTGGCCGGGATCGCGGGGTGCGCTCACTTGCACCGATGTCCCATCCAAGGGTCGTGCAGTGCCGGCGCCCACGGTGCGATTGATCGCGGTGGAGACTCGGTTGGCAGTGGTGAAATCGGAGTCGTTCAGATTGAGGACAATGTAATCACCGCGGTCGAACGGATTTTCCACCGCCCGTTCCACGGTGGCGCCGTTCGGAATACGCCCGGCGCTGGGAATGTTGACGGTGACTTTGGAGCCGTCATTACCCGAAGCGCCGAAGCCGCCGACGATCAGGTTGCCCTGGGCGATAGCGTAGATGCGCCCGTCGGCGCCTTTGAGCGGTGACATCAACAGGCTGCCGCCGCGCAGACTCTTGGCATTACCCAGCGAAGAAACCGTGACATCGATGGTCTGGCCCTGCTTGGCGAAGGGCGGCAATTCGGCGTGAATGGCGACCGCAGCGACGTTCTTCAACTGCGGATTGACATTGTCAGGCACCACAATGCCGTAGCGCGCCAACATGGCCTTCAGGCTCTGCACCGTGAATGGTGTCTGGGAAGTCTGATCGCCGGAACCGTCCAAACCGACGACTAAACCGTATCCCACCAATTGATTGACCCGTACGCCGGCCACCGACGCCAGGTCCTTGACCCGCTCGCCGTAAGACAACGTGCTGTAGAACAACGACGCGCACATCAGCACCGCGCTCATCAAAGAAGCGCTCAGCAGTAACAGACCTCGGCCTTCGACTCTTTCAGACATGGCGAACCCCTCAGAAAGGCCAGATAGGACTGTTGAAGAAGCGCGACAACCAGCCCTGGGCACCGGAGTCGGCGACCGCCCCGCGGCCGCTGTAGGTGATGCGCGCATCCGCCACGCGTGTGGACAACACCGTGTTATCGGAACTGATGTCCACCGAGCGTACGATGCCGCTCACGCGCACGTACTCCTCGCCCTGATTCAGCAATACTTGTTTTTGTCCCCGTACCAGCAAATTCCCGTTGGGATAGACTTCGGCGACCGTGACCGTCACCGTACCGGTCAAGCTGTTGCTCTGGCTGCTGTCGCCACTGCCGGTGAAATCCCGGGTCATGCCGATTTCGTTATTGAAAATCCCTTTGCCGTTCATGGTACCGAACACCGTCGGCACGTCGGCGGCGACGCTGCTCTCCTTGCTGGTATTGGTGGTGGCGGACTTCGATGCGTTGGTCGATTCGGTCAGCACGATGGTGATCAAATCGCCGACATTGTGGGCCTTCACGTCCTCGAACAGCAGACGCGCCGAACCTTCCTGAAAGATCGATCCGCTGGCGGCCCGTTCCTTGTCGTAAGTGCGGGGAATCACCGGCGCATACTCGGCGCTGTCCTTTTCCGGCAAGGTGGAACAACCGGACAGCAGCGTGAACGCCAACAGCGCCAGCGCTGTGGTCAGCAGCATGCACAAACCCCGGTTGCTCATAAGCTGTGGAACCTCGCGCGTCATAAATCTGACTATTGCCCCGTAGCTATGCCAGAACCGTGCCAGAGACTTGAAAACATTACAGAGACTGCGATGCGTACTGGAGCATGTTGTCGGTGGTGGAAATGGCCTTGGAGTTCATTTCATAGGCGCGCTGGGTTTCGATCATATTCACCAGCTCCTCGACCACGTTGACGTTAGAGCTCTCGAGGAAACCCTGGGACAGTGTGCCCAGGCCATTCAGCCCAGGAGTACCGGCTTGCGGCGAACCGCTGGCGGCGGTTTCCTGGAACAGGTTCTGGCCTTCGGGCATCAAACCCGCGGGGTTGATGAAATCCACCAATTGGATGTTGCCCACCTGGGTCGGCGTCGCGCTGCCGGCCACCGCGACGCTCACCGTGCCGTCGGAACCGACCGTAACGGACTGGGCGTTGGCCGGAATGGTCACCGAAGGTTGCAAGGCATAGCCGTTAGCGGTCACCAGTTGCCCCTGGTCGTCGACCTTGAACGAACCGTCGCGGGTGTAAGCGACATTGCCATCGGGCTTCAGAATCTGCAGGAACCCGCGGCCCTGGATGGCCATGTCGAGGGAATTGTCGGTCTGCACCACATTGCCCTGGGAGAACATTTTCTCGGTGGCTACTGTGCGCACGCCGGTGCCGAGCGCCAATCCGGAGGGCAGACGCGTGTCCTGGGACGATTGGGCGCCGACTTGACGGACATTCTGATACAGCAAGTCCTCGAACACGGCGCGGCTGCGCTTGAAGCCAGTAGTGTTGACGTTGGCCAGGTTGTTGGATATCACCGCCATGCGCTGTTGTTGGGCGTCGACACCGGTCTTGGCAATCCACAGGGCTGAGTTCATGGTCGTTGTCCTTTGGTTCTGATATTCGGTTGCGTTGTGCGCGGCGTGCGCGCTTAGGCGACGCGCAGAATTTCGGACGCCTTTTCGGCGTTGTCCCGATCGGTGGACATCATTTTGATCTGCATTTCGTACTGCCTGGCCATGTCGATCATGGTGACCATCTGCTCGACCGCATTGACGTTGCTGGACTCGAGCTCACCCGAAACCACGGTGACCTGGGCGTCCGCCGGCGGTGTGCTGCCGTCGCTGGTACGCAACAAGCCCTGGGCATCCTTGGCAAGCAGCTTCGGATCAGGATTGACGAGTTTGATGCGGTCCACCACGGCCAGGGTCGAGGCCTGCTGTCCCACCGGGAGGATGGAGATGGTGCCATCGGCACCGATGTCGATTTTCTCCGCCGGCGGAATCGCGATTGGACCGCCGTTGCCAAGCACCGGCAGTCCGTTGGCTGTGGTCAGCAAGCCGGCGGAATTGATTTTCAAATTGCCGGCACGGGTATAGCCTTCGCCGCCATCGGGCGCTTGCACAGCAATGAAGCCGCGGTCACGAATGGCGACATCCAGTTCGCGGCCCGTAGTCACGGTCTCGCCTTCGCTTTGATCGACGCCGGTGCCTTGTGCCTGGGCGTACACCCGCGACGGCAATCCTTGGCCATACACCGGCAATGCGCGCATCGCCGCCAGGTCGGCGCGAAAGCCGGTGGTGTTGATGTTGGCAAGGTTGTTGGCGGTCATGGCCTGGGAACCCATGGTCTGGCGGGCTCCGGACATGGCGATATAAAGCAGGCGGTCCATGATGCGGCCTCGTTATCCGTTAACGGATGTTGATGATGGTCTGGGTGACGGTGTCGGCAGTGGTGATCACCTGGGCATTGGCTTGGAAGTTGCGCTGCGCGGTGATCATGCCTACCAACTGTTCGGTCAGATCCACGTTGGAGCCTTCCAACGCACCTGACTGCACCAATCCCAAGCTACCGGTGCCGGGACCGCCCACCAAGGCAGCGCCGGATTCGTAGGTTTCGGCCCACGCGGTATCGCCGATCTGACGCAGACCCTGGGGATTGGAAAAGTTCGCCAATGCCACTTGCGCCAGGGTCGAGGATTGACCGTTGGTGTAACGGGCCGTCACGATACCGGTCTCGCCGATGTCCACACCGGACAAGCGGCCGGTGCTGAAGCCGTCCTGGTTCAAACTGTTGACCGAGAAGTTGCTACCAAACTGCGCGGTATCGCCCAGATCCACGCCGATGCTGAACGCCGACGCGCCGCCCGACGCCGCGATGGTGCCGCTGGCAACGTTCGCGGTGCTGGTCAATGCGCCGGAAGCGTCGAAGTTGACCGTACGCGCAGCGCTGCCGCCGGTGGCATTGACCTGAGTACCGTCCACCGACATGTACATGTTCCACTCCGAGGTGCTGCCCGCAGGCGCACCGCCGGAAACCGAGGGCTGCTTGACGAAGTACATGGTGGTCAGGCGCGGATTGCCCAGGCTGTCGTAAGCAGTGAAGGTGGTCGAGTTGTGATAGGTGCTCGGATCGGTCATGTCGAAGGGCACGGCAGTGGAATCGATCCCCGTGACCCGCGAGTCGAGATTCGCCGACACTTCGACGCCCGTGGTCTGATTCGGCGGCAGGTCGGCGGTGGACAATTGCAGATCGCCCAACGCACCGGTGATATTGCCACTTGCGTCGGCGGCATAGCCGGTCAGGCGCTGCGCCTGGCTGTTGACGATGTAACCGTCGCGATCGACGCCGAAGGCGCCGGCGCGGCTATAAACGTTGACGCCGTTGTCGCTCAAGCGGAAGAAACCCGAACCGCTGATGGCCAGATCGAGATTATTGTCGGTAAAGCTGACGTTACCCTGGTTGAACTGCTGGCTGACGGATGACACCTTAACGCCACTACCGATGGCATTGGCGGTAACGCCGAGGTTCGTGGTGGCGTAAATATCGGCGAATTCCGCACGCGACTTCTTGAAACCGGTGGTGCTCGCATTGGCGACGTTGTTGCCGATCACCCGCAGTTCCGATGACGCTGCATTCAGACCGCTCAGTGCAATACGAAATGGCATGGCTGTGTTCTCCTAAAACGATTCTTAACGAATCTCGCGCAAACTCGAGAGTGCTAAAGACCCGAGGCCGGCGAGATTGACCTGAGGTTCCTGACCGACGCCGCCGAAGGTCACGCTTGCCACAGGCGCTTGCGCGAAATGGTCGAGATCGACGTTGTCGCCCCCGATCACGGCTTGAGCCTGCACCTTGTAAAGACCGGGCTGCAGCGCGGAACCGTCGTCCGCGGTGCCGTCCCAGCGATAATCTTTCAGACCTTTCTCCTGGGCACCCAGCGACATGTGTTTGACCACCTGGCCGGCGCCGTCTAGGATGCTGACGACGACATTGGACGCGTTGTCGGGCACGTCCACCGCACCGGACAGGCCGTTGCTGTCCAGGAGTCCGTACTGGGTCGGCGCAAGCACGTTGCGGCCGACCAGAGATGCACTCTGCAGGCTCTGGTTCGAAACCATGGAGCTGGCGAAGCTGTCGAACGACTTCTGCAAATCCTGAATACCCTGCACTGAACTGAACTGCGCGATCTGAGTCATGAACTCGCCGCTCTGCATGGGTTTGAACGGATCCTGATTGGCGAGCTGCGTGGTCATCAGCTTCAGGAAATCCTGCTGTCCCAATTGATCCTTGGCTTTCGCGGTCGGCGCAGCAGACAAGCCTGCATTCAAATACGAACTATCGATTGGAGTCGTCATCACTTTCACCTTCGGGCTTATTCGCCCATCCTGATCGTGGCCATCATCAACTGCTTGGTCGTGTTCAGCACCTGGACGTTGTTCTGGAAACTGCGCGACGCCGACATCATGTTGGCCATTTCTTCCACGGGATTGACGTTGGAGTGGTACACGTACCCGTCGGCATCGGCGAGCGGATTGCCGGGTTCGTGCACTTTTTCGGGCTCGCCGGTTTTCTCGACGATACCGAGCGTGCGCACGCCGACATCTGATCCGTCGCTATTGCGAACCCGGCCGAGGACGGCGGCGAAGACCGGTTCGCGCGCACGGTACACGTCTTTGGGATCGCCGCTCATGCTGTTGACGTTGGCCATATTGCTGGCAACGGTATTGAGGCGCACTGATTGGGCGCTCATGCCCGACCCAGCGATGTTGAATACGGAAAACAGTGCCATGGCTTATTGATCCTTCATTGCGTTGATCATGCCGCGAAAGCGGCCGCTGAGAAATTTCAGCGTCGCCTGATAGCGCAGCGCGTTTTCCGCGAACGCCGCTTGTTCGGCATCGTTGTCGACCGTGTTGCCGTCGAGGGAGGGCTGGCTCGGAACGCGATACAGTAATTCACCGCCAGGAAGATTGGCGCCGCGGGCTTGAATGTGATTGGGATTGGTGGCGACCAGACGCACGCTGTGACCGGCCTGCTGCAGGGCGCTGCGAAAGTCGATGTCCCGCGCCTTGTAGTTCGGGGTATCGGCATTGGCCAGATTTGAAGCCAGTACACCGGCGCGACGCGACTGCAGATACAGTGCTTGCTCGTGACTGCCCAGGACCTTGTCGAAATCAATTGCCATCTTGCGCTCCAAAGCTGATTGCCTTTGCGAGCGAATGAAGCAACTGCCGTGCCAAAATTGTTTTTACTGCTTTTTCAGTTGGTTGGCTGGCTTCTTCAGCGGCATTGCCGCTCTCGAATCGGCGAACGCTTGCCGCCCTGGCGGCAATTGCGGCAAACGAGAACGGGTCGCAGCACCGACGTTGCGTCCGGCCTGCGGCCTTGACGCAACCTACCCCGTGACCTGCGTCGAACCCGTAGGATGGGTCAAGCGCAGCGGACCCATCGTCTGCGGACCGTGACGCAACCTACTCCGTTACGCGTCGAACCGTAGCGACGTTGCGTCCGGCCTGCGGCCTTGACGCAACCTACGCCACTATCTGCGTCGAACCGTAGGACGGGTCAAGCGAAGCGGACCCATCGTCGCGGCTGCGTTGAACCGTAGGATGGGTCAAGCGCAGTCGCGATACCCGCGATCGGCGCCTGCGGGCCTTGACGCAACCCACGCCGTTACTTGCGTCGAACCCGTAGGATGGGTCAAGCACAGCGGACCCACCGTCGCTGCGGACCGTGACGCAACCTACTCCGTTACGCGTCGAACCGTAGCGACGTTGCGTCCGGCCTGCGGCCTTGACGCAACCTACGCCACTATCTGCGTCGAACCGTAGGATGGGTCAAGCGAAGCGGACCCATCGTCGCGGCGGCCTACCCCGTGACTGTGTCGAACCCGTAGGTTGGGTCAAGCGCAGCGGACCCATCTCCGCTGCGCTTGACCCAACCTACGCTTTCAGGCGATACACCACGCCGCCGCCGTGACGCACCATCTCGAATGCGTCGCTAAGCCCGGTGATGGATTCGGAGCCGCCCAGGAACAGGTAACCGCCCGGGTTGAGCGCACGGCCCAGCCGCTCGAGGATGTCGCGTTTGGAATCGCCTGAAAAGTAGATCAACACATTGCGGCAAAAGATAACGTCGAAGCGCCCCAGCAAGGCATAGCTTTGCAGCAAGTTCAACTCGCGGAACTGCACCCGCTTGCGAACTGCGGGAATGATTTCCATCATATCGCCTTCGAGCCGGAAATAACGCTGTTTGCGCTCAAGGGATAGACCGCGCGCCATGGAAAGTGAGTCGTAGCGCCCGGAGCGCGCCTGATTCACGATCGCCGGGGAAATATCCGTGGCAACGATCGCGACCTCGCCGCTCATCACCCCCGGATTGGACATCTGAAATTCATGCACGGTCATACTGATCGAATAGGGTTCCTGCCCCGAAGAACAGGCCGCAGACCAGACCCGAATCGGATTTCGCCGCAACTTGCCGAGTTCGGGAAAAATCCGCTCCTTCAAGGTCGCAAACGGATGGTTGTCGCGGAACCAGGATGTTTCATTGGTGGTCATCGCTTCGACGATACGACTACGCAACGGCGTTTGCGCTTCGCGCTTGATTGCGGCGACCAACTCACCGAACGACTTCAGATCGAACTCGTGCATGACGCGGCTGAGACGGCTGGACACGAGATATTGCTTGTTTTCGCCCAGGACGATTCCGCACGCTTTCTCAAGAAAACTGCGGAAATCCCGATACTCTTCCGGGCTGATCACGGTCGCGGACAAAGTCATGTTCCGTTGCTGGAGGCTGGATATCACGCGCACGTCCAACGATTCACGTCGGTACGTTGCACGGCAAAGTCATTTAGCACGCGCGTGCGCGCGACCGCAAGAAAAAGTCGGAGCATGGTGAAGGCGAGTTATTTCGTGTTGGCGTTGTGATCAGACAGCGACCGCCGCCGCGCCGCTCAACTCGTCCAACGCCGCGGTGACGCCGGTCGCCAGCTCGTCGGGATCGAACTTGGCAATGAACTTGTTGGCGCCCACCTTTTCCACCATCGCATTGTTGAACACACCGCTGAGCGACGTGTGCAGCAGCACATAAAGGCGATTCAAGCGGGGATCCTTACGCAACTCGGTGGTCAGGGTATAACCATCCATCTCCGGCATTTCCACGTCGGAAATCACCATCGAGACGTTCTCGTAAATTGCGCCTTCGTCGGCCCAAGCCTGGAGCATCCGCAAAGCTTCACGACCATTGCGTGCCAACACGCTTTCAAAGCCCAATTGCTCCAACGTGCGCTTGACCTGATTGCGCGCGACGCTGGAATCGTCGACCACCAGAATGCGACGCACGTTTTCGCGGTTGCCGAGGCCTGCACGCACATCTTCGGAAATGTCGCCTTGGGTGCCGATCACCTCGGACAGCACTTTCTCCACGTCGATTATCTCGACCAGTTTGTTATCCACGCGAGTGACTGCCGTGAGATAGCTGCGCATGGCGGAGCCTTTCGGCGGCGGCAGGATTTCTTCCCAATTCATGTTGACGATGCGATCCACTGCCCCGACCAGAAAACCCTGGATGCGGCGGTTGTACTCGGTCACGATGACATAGCAGGTCTTGAAATCCGTGACCGGCGCCCGACCGATCGCCATGGCCAAATCGATAACTGGAATGGTCTTGCCGCGCATATGGGCGACGCCGCGCACCACCGGGTTGGCATTGGGGAGGCGCGTGAGCGGCGGACACTGGACGACCTCCTGCACCTTGAACACATTGATACCGAATAATTGCGAACCCCCGACGCGAAACAAAAGCAATTCCAGGCGATTGTGCCCTGCCAGTCGAGTCCGTTGGTCGACGCTGTCCAAGAGCCCTGCCATCTTCATCTCCAGATTTATCGTTGCTTTGGTGGCTTATCGGCCGCAGCCCGCGGAAGCTTGAGGCCGCCCTCGTCGGCACGAGACTTGCTGGTAAAGTCCCGAATGTGACCGAGATGTCGGATCTCTGACGCTGGGGAACCGGATCGGGAGTTGGGTATTAAATTGTTGATCTACCAAAACATGTGGTTGGCGGCTCCGCTTCTGGCAGCCGCGTTCTGCAGCTTCGGGGCGCACGGCGAACGTGCGGCGATACAGTCGACGGATAGCATCCGCGCCCGCGCCAAGCAGTTCCTGACGGCGCGGCTCGACCCGTTGCAGCAGAAAGATGCGCGAATCGAGATCGGAAGGCTCGATCCGCGCTTGCGCCTGCGGCAATGCGACGCCCCCCTGCAGGCCTTTGCCGTCGGTGGTCGGCCGCGCGTCGGAGCGACCAGCGTCGGCATCCGCTGCGACGACCGCAAACCGTGGACGTTATATGTCACCGCTCAAGTAGTGGTATTCGGCGACGTGGTGGTTGCAGCCCGCGCCGTCAACCGCGGCGACCAACTCCGCCCGGCCGATCTGCGCCTGCAACGCAAGGACTTATCCAAACTAGCCTATGGCTATCTGACCCAGGTGCAGTCGGCGACCGGAAAAGTGTTGAAGCGGAGCTACGTCAACGGCGCAGTCGTGCAACCCGATCAACTGCAGGCCCCGAAACTGGTCAAACGCGGGCAGCAGGTTACCCTGCACGCCGAAGCCGGCGGCATCGAAGTGCGGATGGCCGGCACGGCCTTGAGCGACGGTGCGGCCGGGGACCGGATCCAGGTGCGCAACAGCCGCTCCAATCGCGTCGTTGAAGGCGAAGTCGTGGCGGAGGGCGTGGTTAAAATTCGGATTTGAGCGCCAGCCGCGTGCCGCCGGGACAGCCCGTGGCGGCGGTGTTAAACTTGAGTGAACTACTCCACATCCATACGTTAAAGTTCTAATGCGAATAGCCGTTACAGAGTGCGGAAAGGTACATTAGTTACCGAGGAGCATTTTCAATGGCTATAGAAATCAATAGGTTAAACGGGCCCTGCAGCCAGGGGACGGAAACCGGACAGGTTTCGTCGGCGAGCAACAGTACCAATCATTCTCAACCCGAGCCTTCCCAGAACCCGGCGCGAGTCGATTCGGTCAACCTGACGGATACCGGGCGCCAGTTGTCCCGCTTGGAAAGCGAGATCCGCGACGTTCCGGTGGTCGACACGAAACGGGTGGATTCGGTGCGTGAGAGCGTCAATGACGGGACCTATACCGTCGACAACCGGGCGGTGGCCCACAAATTGACGCAATTCGAAGCCTATCTACCCAACAACTGAGAACGGCAACGCTCATGAGCACGCACCCGGGACCGCAGTTGGCGAAATTGATGGACCAGGAGATCGAAACGGCGCGAACGCTGTTCGAGACGCTGCGGGACGAGACCCAAGCGCTGGGGCGGGATCCGGACGCACTGGAACAGGCGGCGCAACGTAAGCAAGGCTTGGTCAGTCGCATGGAAAGCCTGCACAACCAGCGCTGTGCGTTGTTGCAGAGCAGTGGCTGCCCCGCATCCCGCGGCGGTTTGGAAACGTTCATCAGCCGCTTCGACCACGGCGGCCGGTTGCGCAAACGCTGGGCGAGTCTGCTGGAAATCACCGGGCAATGTCGCGACGCCAACCTGAGCAACGGCGCAGTGGTGGAGTTGAGCCGACAACATTTGCGCCAGGCACTGGCGGCGCTCCACGGACAATCGTCGCAAACCGTCACCTATGGTGCCAGCGGTGAAAGCCAGGCCGCCGCATTCAGCCGCGTATTGGCAAAGGCCTGATCAGGCTATCGCGCAATGCGGGCGACCGGTCGCAACGCCGGCCAGCACCCGACCGAATACGGATCAATCTCCAATCCCCTTCTTCGATAAGGCGCCCTGCGCTGCGTCAGCGTGCCATATTCGCTCAACCATTTACCTGCTGCTGCCGACAACCACCATCAGGAGCTGACCGCGCCCGAATGCGTATTGGTTAGGACCGGCCGCGAGCCGTTCGTTAGTGAGGTAAATCCCGTTGGCCCAAGGCGACACCATCCGCGACCCGCAAATTATTGCCAGCCTGCTGCGCCGGATCGCGGACCAGCGCGCGCTGCTGCGCGTGACCCTGCCGGGATTTCGCAGTAGCTACAACAGCGCCATATTGCGCCTGGACCTGGCACAGGATTTCTTGATCCTGGATGAGCTCAATCCGCGCCGGGGCCACGAACGTTTGATCGAGGTACGACGCCTGAACGCCAGTGCCGCGGTCCAAGGTATCGAAACCCGCTTCAGCAGTGATCTGGAGGAAATCGGCGACTCGTCCGGCATTGCCTATTATCGACTGCCTTTCCCCAAAGAAGTGCTGTACGTGCAACGGCGCACCAGCTTCCGGGTCAAAGTCAGCATGACCGCCCCCATTGCCGCGATCTTCGAGCGCGGCGAAGGTCGTTCGCTGCGGGGCCGCATTCTCGATTTGTCCGAGGGTGGCATCGGCGTCGAATTCAGCCAATCCGTCAGCTTGCGCCCCGGCGAGATCGTACCCTGCCAAATGCGGCTGCCGGACGGCCGCCAGGTAGGCTGCAAACTCGAAGTGCGCCACTGCAGTGCCACCCAGGATCAAGCGCGTGTACGCATCGGCGGCCGGTTCGTGGAACTGCAGCCGCAGCGGCGCAAGGCGTTGTCGCGTCTGGTCGCCGACTTGCAAAGGGAATTGATCCGCAAACAGCCGCGCGATTAGCGGCAGCGGATGGCGACGCCCGGGATCGGGGTGTTAGAATAGAGCGCTGCTGACGGATTCGGCAGACTTACGGGGCGGTAGCTCAGCTGGGAGAGCGTCGCGTTCGCAATGCGAAGGTCGGGAGTTCGATCCTCCTCCGCTCCACCAAATTCCCCGCCGCGGGCGTCCGCGCCCGCTTTTCTTTGATAATCGATCACCCGGCCCTTGTAGCTCAGCTGGATAGAGCAATCGCCTCCTAAGCGGTAGGTCGCAGGTTCGAATCCTGCCAAGGGCACCACGTCTTCGGGTCAACCGTTGCGGCGCGCCTCGATCACGTTGGGCAACTGTCCGATCTTGTCGAGCAACCGACTCAGTTGGCGCAGATCGCTGATCTCCATCGACAAGCGCATATGCGCCAAATTGGCCTTGTCAGTGACCGTGTTGAACGCGATGACATTGATCTTTTCGTTCGACAATATCGAGGTCACGTCGCGCAGCAGCCCCTGCCGATCGTAGGCGACGACCTGCACATCAACGGTGTAGACCGACTCCGGCGTGCCGCCCCACGACACCTCGATCAACCGCTCACGCGCGTGATTTTGCATGCGCAGAATGTTTGGACAGTCGCTGCGGTGAATGGTGACGCCATGGCCACGGGTGATGTAGCCCAGGATCGAATCCTGCGGCACGGGCTTACAGCAGCGGGCAATGTGGGTCAGTAGATTGCCGACGCCCTGGATCTTGACGTCGCCCGGCAGTCCCTCACGCCGTACCCGGGCGGGCCGCACCTTGTCCTTGGCCGGCGCCGGAGCTTGTTCCTGGGCTTCGGCGGCGATCTGATTGGATGTGATTTCGCCGCGGCCAATGGCGGCGAGGAAATCATCCAGACGTTCGAAGCGGAAACGCCGCGCCAAGCGTTCGAAATTCAAGTCGACCACGCCCAAACGGTGCAACTCGCGCTCCAGGGTAGTGCGGCCGGCTGCGGTGTTCTTGTCCAGATCCTGCTGTTTGAACCAGCTACGGGCCTTGGCGCGGGCTCGGGAACTTTTCAGATAACCCAGATGCGGATTGAGCCAGTCGCGGCTGGGGGTGCCGGTGCGGGTGGTGAGAATCTCCACCTGCTCGCCGCTTTTCAGTTCATAGGTCAAAGGCACGATACTGCCGTTGACTTTTGCACCCCGGCAGCGATGACCGACATCCGTGTGGATGTGGTAGGCAAAATCCAACGGCGTCGCCCCGGCGGGCAGGTCTACGACGTTGCCCATGGGGGTGAGCACGTAGACCCGTTCTTCGAACACTTCGCCTTTGAAACGATCGAGAAACTCGCCCGCACTGGCCTCCTCTTCCTTCCACTCCAGAATCTGGCGCAGCCAGGCGATCTTCTGCTCAAAACCGGCATCGAAACGCGCGCCTTCCTTGTAGCGCCAATGGGCCGCGACGCCGAGTTCCGCATGTGCATGCATCTCGTGGGTGCGGATCTGCACCTCCAGGTTGCGCCCTTCGGGCCCCACCACGGCGGTGTGCAGAGACTGGTACTGGTTTTCTTTAGGCGTGGCAATGTAATCGTCGAACTCCTTGGGAATATGCTGCCACAAGGTGTGTACTACGCCGAGAGCGCCGTAGCAGTCGGCAAGGCTGTAGACGAATACGCGCACTGCGCGAACATCGAAAATGTCTTCGAAGTCGACGCCCTTACGCTGCATTTTTTTCCAGATGCTGTAGATGTGCTTGGGTCGGCCGGTAACTTCGGCGCGGATACCCGCCTCAGCAAGTTCCTGCTGCAGTACCGCTACCACGTGCTCGATATAACGGGCACGATCGACGCGCCGTTCGTCCAATAACAGCGCAATGCGCTTGTAGGACGCCGGCTCCAGGTAACGCAGCGCGAGGTCCTCCAATTCCCACTTCAATTGCCAGATGCCGAGCCGATTGGCCAGCGGCGCGAATATGTCCAGCGTCTCCCGTGCAATGCGGCGCTGACGTTCCTCGCTCAGGTGGGAAAGCGTGCGCATGTTGTGCAGGCGATCGGCCAGCTTGATCAGCACCACCCGCACGTCGTCGACCATCGCCAGCAGCATCTTGCGCAAGCTTTCGGCGTTCGACCACTCCCGGCGCGAAGCGGTGCTCTGCTCGGGATATTGTTGGATGAGCGCCATTTTGGTCACGCCGTCCACCAACCGCGTTACCGAATCCCCGAACAGACTCTGCAACTGTTCCAGGGTTACGTTGGTGTCTTCGACGACATCGTGAAGCAACGCAGCGGCAATGGTTTCGTGGTCGAGGGCGAGGTCTGCGAGGATTTCCGCGACCGAATATACGTGCCGGACGTAAGGTTCGCCGGAGGCGCGGGTCTGTCCTTGGTGCGCTTCGGAGGCCACCCGAGCCGCTTCCCGAATCAACGCGCACTCGGTCTCAGCTCGCCCCGCGCAAATGTCCCGCAGCCAGGCTTCGGTATCGAATTGGTTGACGCCGAGCTGACCGGCGTCCTTTTCCTTCACGCGCACCATGGTTGAGCAACCGCTTGGACCCGAGGCGCATCGCCTAGTCCCAGCGCGGCACCCCACACGTTATATATGATGTAACTGCCGAGGGTTTGCAAGCGGTCTCACGAAGCAGCGGCACCCAAGGGGCTGTGTTCCCGCCAATCCTGATAGTTTTTGTACTTCAGATACCCCTTTTCGAGGACATAGCGGAGTACGCCACGCAGGCGGTTGAAGTGCACCACCGATGACACGCGAATGATCTCCTTGCCGCGCAGATCGTAGAAGACCAGGGTCGGCGCGTAGTAGAGACCCAGCGCTTTGGCCCATTTCTGTGCCGTAGTGCGCTGCCCTCCTGGGGTAATCACCGGCGTCGGTGCGAGCCGGTTGAGTTGTATCACGTCGAACTTGCGCAGCAATTCGCGGGTTTGGTCGTTGTTGAACGGCCCGGCGTGCAATACATCGCAGGCATGACATTCCGGCTGCTCGAAAACCACCAGCAATGGCTGCTGGGCAGCAATTTCGGAACGGTCCAAAGCGTAGGGAGGTGGGGAAAAAAAAGACTCGTGGTTGAGTTCACCCTCGCCGTGCAGCGCCGGTTCGCCGCGGGCGAGATAGTGTGGAAAACTCTCTTGCCGGTAATGGGCGTCGGCTACGAACTCCAAAGCGGCTCTCAACTCGTACGGCGGATGGTAGCCAACCAAGCGCAATACCTGTTTGCCCTCGGGATCGAAGAACACCAGAGTCGGCGTCAGCTGGGCTTCGTATTTGGCTGCATAATCGCGTTCCGGCAGCACCTTGCCGTCCAGGCCAGTGACCAAACGACTGCCGCGGGTGTCGATGGCAATGATGTCGAAATGACGCTGCGTGTAGGTTTTGATGTCTGCCTGGCCGAAATCCCGTTCCAGCAGTGCCTTGCAATACGGGCAGTACTCTTGGCCGAAATAAATGATGAGGCCACGCTTGCCTTCGTCGGCGACATCTTTGACGTCGTCGCGCACATCGAGAAAACTCACCTTGAACCACGCCGGGATCTTTACCGGTTTCTTCAAGGGACTGTCATCGAAACCCGGTTGCAGAATATCGTCCGCGCCGTGCCCGGACAGCGGAAGCAACAGTGCGGACAGCAGAAGCAAATCGAGAATTACCGCGAACGCTTTCAACCGGCGCGGCTCCCGGCTCCGCATTGCCTGCATCATTGTCACATCACTCGCGCGACGGGCTCATCGGTGAGCATCAGGGTTTTGCGTACAATATCGAGCGCCTCGTCGGCAAATGCCTCTTCGTCACGCCAGCGATCGGAGACGCCCAAATCCTTCTCCGCGTTACCGGTCAATACCCGCAGCCTGTGGGAGCCCTGGTCGCGCTGCGCTCGCGATGCACGCTCACAGATCACGTACATCAGCGGGGCTTTGTCGCCTTCCCGCACAGCCGCGAACACGTACTGATAGCGGTTTGGGTCGGTTGATTCAATCTCCGCCAATAGCACGCTGTTGAACTCACCGATCACATAACGCCGCTTGGGTATCGCAGTCGTGATATTGGGTGCCTTCACGATTCCGTTTCCTCCGCGCCTGCGCCTCCATCAGGCATCGAGGCGCCGCACGTCCAATATTCGATTGGCATCGATTCGCAGCGCAAACAGCCCGTGCACTCCGTCCGGCCGCACGTAAGGACGTAAAATGCTGGCCGGAAAGCGCACGCGCCGACCATTCGTGCTCAGCGCCTGAATCGAACGCGCCTGCCCGGCGTAGTACGCCACATATTGCTGACTGGACAAGTCGAGCCGGAAGCACAGCTCAGTGTAGGACTGATTCATGCTGCTCGGAGCCCGGAGCGTCGTTTATACTGCAAGCGTGCATTCACCGCTTCCTACATTACTGTTGCCGGGCGTGGGTCCGCAACCGACCGCGCATAGCGAACCACATGCCGGACCCGCCTAGCCAACAACGCTGCCGAGACTTCAGTTACCGGCTGCACCCGCAATCGAATACCTGCCAGGCGACGGTAGAGTTCGAAGGTATATTCGAACAGCGGCCGGTGCGCTGGCTGGCGACCATCGTGAGCCTGGTCGATGAACGCAGCGGCGCGGCATCGGAGCAAAAGCGCCCCTTCATTGAAGTCAATTCCCAGGGCGCGAGTGCAGAAGGCGTTGTAACCGTGAAGGTCGGCTTGCGTGTCGCACGGATCGACCCTCCGACCATCTGCAAAACCATAATTATGCTGCGCAAATACAAGCGCCTTCGACGCGGTCGGATGGAGTTCGGCTGACCGGCTACGCCTCGCTTCCGATCCGAGTTCGCGCGCGCCGGGTCGAGTACTCGGCCGACCGCGTAACGCGTTGCTCGAGGCGCTCCCAACTGGCCTGCAAATTGGGCGGTACCGGGACATCGCTCGCCGCCAGTTCCGCCGCCAATCCTGCCAACATGAACACCCCTGCAGGACGCTGCCTCGGAAATCGGCCGGCGTCCGTGAACACCACCACGCCCTGCACATCCGCCTCAGGCACCAAAGCGCGCACCGCCGCTTCGCGGGCTCGATTGCGATAAAGCGGATTATCAAACTTATAACTACGCCCGTCGACGACCTGCGTCCAGATGTCCGTTTTCTGGCCGCCGAACAGCATGCCACGGTAGTCCTTGACGTCGATGACCAGGATGCGCGTGCCGCTGAGCACCAGAAAGTCCGCGTGGATGCGACCTTCAACCGAATCCGGCACCAATACTTCGGCCATCATCTTGGTGCCCAAAGCCCGTATCGCGCGTCGCAACCTGCGGGCTTGCCGAGTTCGCCGGTAGCGCAATACGACTGCTAGCAATACGAGCGCCAGCACGCCGCCCGATGCCCAGAGCCATGGCATGTCATGCAACGAGGTAAGCAACATTTGCGGGATTCGAGCGATCGATTCCATGAACGATGGTCGGCCTGGATATTGACTCGGCAGCGGGCAATCATAACGGAAGCAAACACCCGGACAAAGTGCCGGTTGAACCCCTTCCGCCAAGTGCGCATACTGGCGCATACACCAACAATCATTGGATGTGAACTCTCATATGCCTGCGGTCCTCGAGTCCTTCGAACTTTGCCGCAAGTGGATCCCTCGTCTGATCGCCTTGTGGTTGGTGCTGCCGGTGTTGCCGGCCCAAGCCGACGACCATCTCGCCGGCGCGCGCTACCAATTCGTCGCCGCGGAACAGGCACTGGATCGCGGCGACCGCGCGGTCTATGAATCCTTGCTACGCTCGCTTCGAAACTACCCGCTCTACCCTTATTTGGTTTACGACGATCTGCGCAAGCGGCTCGCCACAAACCCCTCCACCGAAATCAAAAGTTTCCTGCACGATTATGCGAACACGCCCCTAGCCCCGCGGCTGAAGCAGGCCTGGTTGTCTTACCTGTATCAAAACAGAAAGTGGCAAGCGTACGTCGATCATGCACGGGCCAACGATTCGCTCGACGACAACTGCAAGCGTCGTCATGCGTTGCTCGAACTCCATCGCCGGAAACAAGCATTGCAGGGAATCGAGGATCTGTGGTTGCACGGGTTTTCCCTTCCCGACAGTTGCGACCATGCCCTGAACGCATGGGCAGGCAGCGGCGGAATCAGCACCGACTTGGCCTGGCAGCGAATCAGCCTGGCGATGGCCGAAGGCAATGTCGGCCTTGCCCGCTATCTGCGCCGCTACCTCCCTCAGGCGCAACGACCGCTGCTGGAAACATGGTACGAGCTGTACCGCAATCCGGAAAATATTGCCGATGCCGATTTGCACGATGCCGCTGGACGGACGCGCGAAATCGCCTTCAACGTTACGGCCCGACTGGCGCGCCGGGACCCGGAAAAAGCTGCGGCATTGTGGTCACAGCTAGTGCAACGATTCGCCTTCGACGCCGATCAACGGCATCACTTGCAGCGAAGGATTGCGCTGTCGTACGCCTATGCCGGCGACGCCGCGGCTCTGGACTGGTTCGCCAAAATTCCGGCCGACAGCAGCGATCGGTATGTGCGCTATTGGCGTGTACGCGCAGCCTTGGCGCAACAGGATTGGAGCGCCGTGTTGCATTGGATCGATCAGCTCACGCCGGCCGAGCAAATCGAGGACCGATGGAAGTATTGGCGAGCACGCGCCCTGGAAGCGAGCGGCAAAGAACCGGCAGCCGACCGCTTGTATAAGGAGATCGCCCAGTCGCGGAGCTACGAAGGCTTTCTTGCCGCCGATCGCATGCAGATCCCCTACTCTCTCGATAACAAACCGCTGCAATTCTCGCAGACCGATCTGCGTCGCTTCGCGACGCGCCCGGCGATGCAGCGCGCGCACGAGCTGTTGGTACTGGATCGCAAGCTGGACGCTCGCCGCGAATGGTACGCGGCGATGCAGCACTTCAACGACCGTGAATTGGAGTTGGCCGCGACCTTGGCGCACGACTGGGGCTGGCATGACCGGGCAATATTGACCGTCAGCCGCGCCGGCTACTGGGACGACCTCGACCTGCGTTTTCCGTTGCCCTACTTGCAGACGGTGAAAACGCGCTCGCAGGCGGTGGGTATCAACGATGCCTGGACTTACGCTGTGATCCGCCGCGAGAGTGCGTTCAATACGGACGCACATTCCCATCGAGGCGCCGTCGGGCTGATGCAGTTGTTGCCCAGCACGGCACGGCACGTTGCACGCGCCGTCAACCATCGGCTGCGCGCGGTAGCGGATTTGTATAAAGCCGATGTCAACATCCGCTACGGGACCGAATACCTGCGCATGATCCTGCAACGCTTCGGCGATCACCCCGTCCTGGCCACGGCCGCCTATAATGCGGGACCGTACCGCGTCGAGACCTGGCTGCCCGCCCACGACACTGTACCCGCGGATATCTGGGTAGAAACCGTCCCGTACAACGAAACCCGCGAGTATCTTCGCAATGTCCTGGCGTATACCGCGATCTACGAAAGGCGAATGGGGCGGAAAGCCACGCCATTGACCCAACGCATGCCACCGGTAACGCCGCAGGCGCAGAATGAATGAAACCACGACGGCGCGGACTGACGACTATCGCGGCCGCTTGGTGTACCGCAGCGAGACCTCAGAAACCATCGTCGAAGTCGTCGAGACGGACACCACCCGAGCGATGCATTTCGGGACGCCCGCGCGACAGAGCTGCATGTGGCTGCACGACCCACTGCAACTGCAATTGCCCTACACGCGGGCCATGATGAGTTTCTTGCTGCTGCTGCCCGACGTGCCCCGGCGGGTGCTCATGCTCGGTCTTGGCGGCGGCTCCATAGCCAAATTTTTGTTGCATCGGTTTCCGCAATGCGAGGTCCACGCCGTGGAACGCAGCAGCGAAGTAATCGCCGTCGCGCGGCGCTATTTCGCCCTGCCGGACTCCGAGCGACTGCAAGTCCATACTGCCTGCGCCGAGGATTTTGTTGCCCTCCGCGCAATTGCCGGGCAGTACGACACATTGTTGGTGGATACCTTCGACGCCGCCGGTGCAGCGCACTGCATGGGCCAGCAAGCCTTCATAGACC
The DNA here is from genome assembly GCA_963773585.1 of uncultured Gammaproteobacteria bacterium. Taxonomy (GTDB): domain Bacteria; phylum Pseudomonadota; class Gammaproteobacteria; order JASBUN01; family JASBUN01; genus CAVXJN01. Next base: position 752,174 of record CAVZBR010000001.1, on the reverse strand, counting down.
AATGCAAAACCGCCCTTAACGAGCACGGAGTATTGGCGATCAATCTGTGGCGCGGACGCGCCACCGGCTATCGCGACACGCTGGCGGCAATGGCGCGGGCGTTTGCAAAAACCCCCTTCCAGCTGCCGGTGCCGAAACGAGGCAACATGATTGCCCTAGTCAGCCGGAATCCCGGGAGCTGCAAGCCGGAGCGACTCGACGCCCGCGCTCGCGGCTATGAACAAAGGCTGCAGCTCGACTTTACAGGCTATTTGCGCAACCTGCGCCGCGGCCGCAGCAGTTGGATTCGCTGGCTGCGGCGTTGACCGAATCCCTTTCGCTACACCCAACGTTTGCGGCGCAACAGCCAGAATTGCATCGCCGCCAATCCTCCGAGCAAGAAACACACCGCAAAAAAACCGTAATGGTATTCGGCCCCCGGGATACCCCCGACATTGATCCCCAGCAGGCCGGTCACGAATCCCAGCGGCAAGAACACGGCGGCAACGATCGAGAGCACGTACATACGCCGATCCATTTGTTCCGACAAACGGCTGTTGAGTTCCTCCTGGGTTACCGCGGCACGCTCGCGCGCGGCGTCCAAGTCCTCGACGTATCGGGTGACCCGATCACCCACTTCCCGCAGCCGCATGCGCTCCTGCGCGTGCAGCCATTCCGCCTGCTCCTGGATCAGGCGCGCCATGGCCTCGCGCTGCGGCGCCAGGTAGCGGCGGAGGCTGATGATTTGGCGCCGCACGTCGGCCAGCAGCGGCCGCAGGCGATAACTTTCCGAGACCAGAATCTGGTCTTCCAGTTCGCCCACGCGCTCGTCGATACCGTCGATGACATCGGCCATGCGCGCCACCATCCGATCCGCGATCTGCACCAGAAACTCGCCTGCGCCGCGCGGCCCGCGGCCAGCTGTGAGCGCCACGCGCAGGTCTTCAACCGACAACAGATGCCGATGCCGCGCCGTCACGATCCGATGACGGTTCGCCCAGATGCGGATCGACACCATGTCTTCAGGCTCCGCGTTGGGATTGAGGTTCACTCCGCGCAGCAGCACCAGGAGACCATCGCCCACCGGCACGCTGCGCGGACGGGTTTCTTCCTGCAGTAGATTGTCTGCCACCAAGGGGTCGAGACCACTGTGTTCGCGCACCCAACGGCGGGCATTGTCGCTGGTGTAGTCCAGGTGCACCCACAACACGCCCCGCTCAGGTTGCCATGCCTTGATCTGCGGCCAGTCGCAGGCCTCGGCGCCCCCCTGGCCGTCCAACAAATAGGCAGCGATCAGTCCGTCATTTGTGAACATATAAGCTCCGTTAGTGGCGGATCGGGGCAAAACAAAGCTTGCCGCATGAGTTAACGCAATTTTAATCCGTGTTTTTGGCCTGAGAGCCCTTAGGCATTATGATGCCAATATCCAACCCATATTTCTGAGGGATTTCATGTCGAGTGTTACATCAAGAGCGCTGGCTACGATGCTGGCCGGCACCATGTCCTGCTCCGTACTTGCCGACACGGTAACGCTTCGCAATGGCGATCACATTTCCGGCAAGGTGGTACGCAAAGAAGACCAAAATCTGGTGTTCAAAACGCCGTATGCCGGTGAAATCAAAATCCACTGGATCGACGTCAGCGGCATTACGACCGACAAGCCGGTGCAAGTCATGCTCAAAGACGATACCAGCCTCAATGCCACTTTTCGAAACGCGGATGAGCCGGGAAAGGTGACATTGAAAGCCGGTGAGATCATCGAGACCGCGCCGATCGCCCTGGACAAAATCGCCTACATCAATCCGTCACCGGCGGTAAGCGGCAAAGGCGTAGAGTTTACCGGACACGTCAAACTCGGTGTGAATGCCACGTCCGGCAACAGCGAAACCAAGAATCTGTATCTGGATACCGAAATGGTGGCGAGGACCAAGGAGAATCGTTACACCGTCGGCGCCACCGCGCAACGCAGCAGCGAAGACGGCAACAAGAGCGCCGACCGGACCACGGTTTACAGCAAATACGATCACTTTCTCACCGAAAAACGCTATCTCTATACCAACGCGTCCTTCATCCGTGATCGCTTCAAGGACCTCAATTTGCGCAGTGTGCTCGGCGGCGGCCTGGGACATCAGTTTGTCGAATCGAAGCGCAAGAATCTGTCACTTGAAGGAGGCCTGACCTACGTCAACCAGGATTTTATATCGGCCGCGGATGAATCATTCATCGCCGCACGGTGGGCGCTGAACTACGACCAGTATTTCTTCAACAACCGCCTGCAGTTTTTCCATAAGCATGAAGGCCTTCAAAGCCTCGAGAATTCCGAAGACCTGATCATACGCAGCGAGACGGGATTGCGCGTCCCGTTGATGGACAACCTCGACACATCAGTACAGGTGAACGTGGATTGGGATCGCAGTCCACCCCCCGGCACCGAGCAGACGGATCTGACTTACCTGCTTACCGTCGGCTACAATTGGTAGGGGATCGATCGCTCGCGAGCTGCTATATCGGCCGGAGTTCTGCACGGGACGGAGCACCGCACGCGGTGCTCCGACGGGGGATGCCACTCATCCGCGGTTCATTGCCAAAAGCTAAGTATCCATGCGCGAGCCAGCGTCTTCACAGACCATAGACTCTCGCTCGATGTTCCGCAGCGCGTGGCTATGGTCGTTTATCTTCCTTTTGCTACTGGTAGCCGCAGCGCTGGTGGGCATGCCATATGCCCTGCGCTACGGGATCGAACAGTGGTTTTATGCGCACAACGCCAAAAATGTCACCATCGGCGAGTTGGAAAGCAATCCGATCAAGGGCACGGTCCAAATCCGTCAGCTGTTGGTCGAGTATGGCGATGGCGACACCCTGAGCGCTGGCGATCTTAGGGTGCGATTTCTCTGGCAAAGCTTGTGGCACCATCGCCTGGGTTTCGACACCGTTACGGTGCATGACGCCAACCTGCGTTTTGACAGGACCGCGATCGCGTCGCTGGGTCGCAGCGGCGATCGAGACTGGCCGATCCAAATCCGCAATTTGCGACTCTCCGACGTCGAACTATTGTTGCCCGTCGGCGCGACGCGTATCCCATGGCGCGTTCGCGAAGGTACGCTCTCGCCCTGGTCGAGCAATGCACAAGACCGCAGCAGCGTCTTGCTGGAGGGGGATCTCGCAGGCGCTCCGCTACGGGTGAGGGGCACCTTCAAGCTGGCCGCCGACGTTCCCGAAGGCGAAGGAGAAATCGAGCTCGACAATCTCGACTTGGCTCGCACCGCGCCGTTAGCACCGGCGCTGCGCGAGCTCCAGGGCTTTGCCGATGCCAGACTGCGCTTGCGGCTACTGCGCGATGTCGAAAACCACCTGCAGTTGGCCAATGAGGGCACGGTCCGCGTGCATGATCTGCGCGTTGCCGGCCCAGACACAAAACTGCAGATCGGCGAATCCGTCTGGGCCGGAGAAGGGGAAGTGCAACTGACCGGTGGCGGCGCCGGCTTCCACCAGCAGGGACAATGGAAATCGACGCAACTTCGGCTGACCACTCCTGGAGGGACTGTGCAGACCGACTCGACGGAATGGCACGGGCGCTTGAACGCCAACGTGCATCTGCGGCGGCCGCCGACCGTTTCTGCCGACGGCGCACTGGAAATGCAGGCCGTCGCCTTGCAACGCACACGAACGGATCTGTCGGTACAGGCCCGACGCGCCCACTGGCAAGGCGTACTCAGCGAAGGCGCGCTCGACGTGCCGGGCGGCGTTTCTGCGGCCGGGCAGCTACAGCTGTTCGATCTCCATGTGCAACGCCCAGAGCGGAACATCGAGTTGCTGGACGCCACGCAAGCATCGTTGCGCGACCTGGACATGAAAGGCACGTACCGCGTCACCGCAAATTCCCTCGAGCTGTTGCATTATCGCATCGACGCTCCGGCGCCTGATACCCGCGAGCCACTCGCACGCGGTGAGTCGGCGTTATTCGAACAACTCGCACTCACCGCTCGCCAGCGCTTCTCTGCCGAGCGCCTCGAACTCAGTGATGTTCATCTTCTGCTACGTAAACAAGCCGACGGGCACTGGCTGGGCTTGGCTGCGCCCGCGCCGGCGAGCGCCGAAACCGCCGATTCCGATGTCTATTGGCGAATCGACCGCGTCGCGATCGAAAACGGCAACAATACCTTGCGATTCGAAGATCAGAGCGTAAAGCCGGCCTTTGCGAGGACCATAAAGCTACAGCATTTCTCGCTGGCGGAACTCGACAGCGCCGAACCACTGCGCTTGAGTCCGATGATACTGGAGGGTGCCATCGCCGACGGCACGCGCATCGTCGCAGTCGGCAAACTGCGTCCGTTCGCCGAGCACCTGAATCTTTCGCTGAAGACCAAAATCTACAGGCTGCCATTGGCGCCCCTGAGTCCCTACAGCAGGGAACATCTAGGAATCGAGCTCAAAGCCGGAAAGTTGGACGTCGAATCTACCATTCATGTAATCGACGGCGCACTACGCAGTGACAACCAACTCGTTGCGCGCGGAACGCGATTGCGGCGGTCGGGCGAACCGTCGCCCGCGGTGCGTGAGCAGCTGCCTATGCCAGTGCCGGTGGCACTCACACTGCTACGGGACCGCGATCAGGTACAGCGGGTCGAGATGCCCTTGCGCGGCGACCTCGAGGCAGCGGATTTCGATCTCGGCCTGGCCTTCGACCAAGCGCTCAGCAGCAGCCTGCGTGACGCCGCGCTGAGTACCGTGCGGAATACGCTGCAACCATTCGGTATCGCCGAAGCCGACAATAGCGTTCTGCACGGCAAAGGACTGCTCCTGGAACCGCTCCTGTTTCGCGCCGGTTCGGCGGAACTCAATTCGGTGGCCGACACCTATCTGAGGCGTCTGGCGGCGCTGCTGCAGCAGCGACCTGCGGTGCGTTTGCAAATATGCGCCCTAACGACCGAAGACGACCGCGCGGCTGCGAACGACTCATCGAGCCTACCGCAGAATCGTACTACGGGGGTGATGAGCGTTTTGACCGGAAGCTACGGCATCGACCAGGAGCGCTTGCAATCCTGCACGCGGAACGCGACCACTGGCACGGGGCGACCGCGCGCCGAGCTGCGGCTACGGTGACGCGCGCCCATTGGCCGACCAGAAGGCAAACCCGAGCGACGGCGCCAATATGAGCGACAGCAACCCGAATGCAGCGGCGTTGAGCGAGCTTCGACCCCGCTCCCTGAAATATCTTTCCAATACGCTGCAAGCGTTGGTCCGTGGCCGGCTGTGGCTACAGGTCCTGATCGGCATGTTCGCCGGTCTCGCAACGGGCTTCCTGATCGGGCCTTCGGTGGGTTGGGTTGCACCGCATACGGCGGGTCTGCTCAGCGACTGGCTGGCGTTGCCGGGCCGATTGTTCCTGGCGTTGATTCAGATGATCGTGATACCCCTGGTATTTGCATCGATCATCCGCGGGCTGGCCGCAAGCGAAGACCTTGATCAGCTTCGTCGGGTCGGTTTACGCGTCGCCCTGTATTTTGTCGCGACCACGGCGATCGCGATCGTGATCGGTATTGCGTTCGCATTGTGGATCCGGCCCGGACAGTTCATCGAACCGCAGCTGTTGCATATGTCGGAATCGGCGCCGGCAGCAGCGCCCGCCAGCACCGTGCCGCCAACCCTCGATGACTTTCCCGAGCGCATCGTGACCTTGGTGCCCACCAACCCGCTCATGTCCATGACCGAAAGCAACATGCTCGAAGTGGTGATCTTCGCCGTCATCGTCGGCATCGCGCTGGTGATCATGGCGCCCAAGCAATCCAAGCCCCTGTTGGACTTGCTCGGCTCGCTGCAGGAAGTATGCATGACGGTCGTGCGCTGGGCGATGTGGCTGGCACCGGTGGCCGTATTCGGGCTGCTGGCTGCCCTCTCCGCTCGCCTCGGACTGAACGCACTGCTCGGCATGGCAGTGTACGTCGCCACCGTGTTGCTGGCGTTGCTGAGCTTGTTCGGGCTGTATTTGACACTGATGTATTTCGCCGCCGGCATGACGCCGAAGAGATTTCTACGGGCTGTGGGAGACGTACTGTTGTTGGCATTTTCAACCTCCAGTTCGGCCGCAGTCATGCCGCTCTCGATCAGGACGGCAGAGGAAAAGCTCGGCGTCAGGCCGTCCATTTCGCAGTTCGTGACCCTTTGGGCGCCACCATCAACATGAACGGCACAGCACTCTATCAAGGCGTGGCGGCGATCTTCCTGGCCCAAGTGTTCGGCATCGAGCTTGGCCTCGGCGGCATGCTTTTGATTGTCATAACAGCCGTTGGCGCTTCAGTCGGTGCGCCGGCCACGCCGGGAGTCGGGATCGTGGTCCTGGCCATGATCCTGACCACCGTCGGCATACCGGCGTCCGGCATTGCGCTCATCATGGGCGTCGATCGCATCCTCGACATGAGTCGGACAGCCATCAACGTCAGCGGTGACCTGGTTGCGGCAAGACTGATGGATCGCTGGATCGGCGGCACATCATCGCGCCAGCAACAGCACGCGCAGGAACGCCATGACGAGGAGGTGCGCGCGCGGACTGGCGAAGATGTTCTTACTGGCCGTGAGTGAGCACAGCACGGGTCAACGTTCGATGGTGTAGAGTATATCGGCGCCGCTGGTCGAGCCGGTTTCACCCTGTACCTTCCAGTGTTTGGTCAATTCATAGCGCAAGCGCACCACATTGCCCGGTTCGAACAGTCCGACGCCGTAGCTGACATACAGCTTTGGCGACAAGTAGCGCCCCACAGTCAACCAAGGTTTGTCGGAGTCGCCTTCCTGGCCCACGCTCACATCCTGGAATCCGAGCTGGTGGCCGATTTTTTCCGCCAACGCGGCGCCTTTCGCCAGGCCGGCGCTCGTTGCCGCCGCCATCAAAGCTTTGCTGTCTCCCTGGCCCGCGCCGCTGAGCGGCTTACCGGTAACCAGATACGACAGGATGTCGCCATCGCTCATGGTTGGATCGGAGAACAGATCCAGTCGCGGATTCGACGCCGTACCGCTCACCTGAACGCCGACCTTGATTTCCTGAATAGTACGCGTGGCGGTAAAGTTCAATCCCGGATTCGTGACCGGATTACCGGCGTAGCTCAGACTGCCGCTGTCCACCGTCAATGTCTTGCCGTACGCCGTGTAGCTGGCGTCGTGAATGTCGAGGGTACCGGTCGCGGTCGTAATTTTGTTGGGCACATCATCGAGCGCGAGCGTGCCGGTGATGCGGCCGTCAAACCCGTAACCAGTGAAATGCACCTTCTCGCCGAGGTTCAAGCGAACCTTGGCATAGACCGTCCAACCGCTCTGTTGCTTGACTTGCTCTTTGTCATTGCGGATGACTTCGACGTCACTGGAAGGCTTGACTGCCGAGCCTCCATCGCTGGGCGTGAGTTTGGCTTCCGGCACAGTCAGTTCGCCGCTGACATCGATTCGCTTCGGTTGTGCTTTGATATCGAGATCCGGAGAAATATAGGCCTTGGCCTCGGTGGTGTTCACGACCAGGAAACGATCGCCGCTGATGTGCAATTGCGTGCGCCAGGGATCTGCACTCGGCATTTTGAAATCGCCTTGGATGCGCACGACGCCGCCGCCGGAATGGGCACTGCCTTGCAATTGCAAAGCACCGCGACCGGCGTCCGCGACCCGCAGATCCACGTCCTTTAGCACTGTGCCGGCCTGCGGCAACTCGACCTGATTGGCGCGCAAACGGGCTTCGCCTGAAATTTGCGGTTCGCCCACTGTACCGGCAAGCGTCAGCCGGCCTTGCAGGGTGCCGTCGACGCCGCTGACCTGGGGCACGAAGACTTCCACGATGTCCCAGCGAGCCATCTGCAGACTCAGGTGACCATCGATCCGGCTCGCGCTCCAGCCCCCCCCGCCGGGCATGCCAACTCGCATCTCGCCTGCCACGCGATCCTTACCGGCTAGATCGATCTGCAGATTTCCTACCAACTGTTCACCCTTCTGGCCGATGTTCAGCACACCGCCGCCGAAGGATTCATCCACCACGTGCTCGGCATCCGCCTTGTAGCGCACCGCGCCGGAACTCAAGCGCAGCTGCCCGTCCACCTTCGAGAGCGACCCGTTGGTGGAAGCTACTTCGGCATTGCCGTCGACTGTGCCGGTGATGTGAATGTCCTGCGGCATCAACTGCGCCAACGCCGCCAGTGGCAACTGCTGCAGTTCGAACTTGCCGGACCAGGGGCCGGCGCCCTGCCATTGCCCTGCCACGCAGACGCCACCCTCTTGGCGTTGGAGGCAGGTGCGACCGAGCGCGGCGTGATCGGCCGCCAAGGTCAAAGCTGCGGCCTGCTGCAGCTGCCAAGTGCCCAGCCTGTCGGTCGACAACCGCAGCGTGCGCAGCTCGCCGCGCCAGACCGATTGCGGTTGCAAACCCCCGGCGAGCACCAGCTTCACCGCACCATCCGCCTGTTGGATCTGCAATTCCAATTGGTGCTGCGCTGTGGTGCCGGAACCGGTGAGCGTCAAGCGTTCGGCATCCTGTCCGGCGGCACTGAGTTGCGTCGCCTGCAGGTCGATTCGAAGCGGTTGCTGCGGACCGATTCCGGCAGCCACCGTGCCTTTGACCGACGCCGTACTGTAGTCCTGGTATCGCAGCGCCTCGCCGTTGAGCTTGGCCTCCATGCGCGGCGCTTGGCTGGTGCCCTGCACGGCGCCCGATGCATGCAGCGAACCGGAGGCGCCCGGCAGCAGGTCCGCCAGCTGATTGGCATCGAGATTCCAAGCCAGATCGAGCCGTTCGCCGTAGTCGCCGTGGACATCGAGGCGCGCATCACCGGAGCGGATCTGCAACTGCTCGACGCGCCAGCGCTGCTCAGCCAACGCCACTTTTGCCTCGGCTTCGAAACTGCGCTGGCGCAAAGTGCCCCGGACTTGCTGCAGCGCCAACTGCAGCGAAGGACCGGTCTGGGGCGCGGCCCCCGAGACCTGCACCCTGCCACCGAGCTTCCCGGGCCAAGCCGGATCAATGGTGCCGGGATTGAGGTTCTGCAACTGCAGTGCAAACTGCCACTGCAACGACTCTTTCCACGCAACGGAGCCGCTCCCCGTCATGGAACCATCCAAAAGCTGGGCATCGATCGACTGGAACTGCACCCGCCCGAGCTTGCCGTCACCGTCGATCTGCCAGTGGCTGGACGGCAGTTGCGGTGCAGCCAGCTCAAGCTTGGTTTGGAAACGGTAGTCGTCCAGCCCACCCTGCACACTGAAAGTGCCTTCGTTACTGGATGCCTGTGGCGTTCCTTGCAACGGCCATTGCAATTGCTGCCAGGCTCCGGCGACATCCAGCTGCGGAGACGCACTGCGCCACTGATCGATCTGGCCCTGTATCTGGATGCGGGCACTGCCCCCGACCTCGCGTACCGCGACTTGCTCCAGGCGCAGGTCCGGACCGTTATTTCGCAGTGCGCCGTCGAGTTGCAGCTTTGCCGGAGCATTGGGCATGCCCGGCACGGACAGCGCAGCGTCCAGGCGCAGCAGAAAATCGTCCATTCCACCGCGCAAGCGGGCGCTACCCGTGGCGCTGGCCACCTGCGGGCTCTGCTGCAACGGCCACTGCAAATTGCGCCACCGCAACGTCAAGTCCGCGGTACGGCTGGCGTCCAGCCACTCGTTGACGCTCCCTTCGAGCCGTACATCCCGATCGCCCTCGGGCAAGTGGACCAGCAACGGGTCGAGCACCGCCTTGATCCGGTCGCCGTGCAGGTTCGCATGCATTTCCACTTGACCCAATCCGAGCGGCTCCGCTGGCGGCGCTTGATTCCCGGCCGGCGCCTGCAATTGGCGCAGCAAGGCATCGGCATCGAACGGGCGTATATCCAATTTCGCCTGCCAGCGGGTCTTGTCGAACACATCTTTCAGTTGCGCCTGCAATTGCGCTTGCAGCGGAGCATCCAGTTGATGGTGTATACGCAGGTCGGCGCGATCGCCTTTTATGGTGCCCGCGCCGCGCCAATGTTCTCCATCAGCCTGCAATCCCCATTTCACGGACAGGTCCACGGTGTAGTCGTCACCGAGTTGCGCCGCGCCCGTGCCGGACAGCTGCACGGTCGGACCCTGCACGGCGAGATGGCTGAGGCGCAAACGATTACCCTGAAACGTAGCGCCGAGCTCAATGCGTTCGAGCTTGAGGGGGTCCTGGTCGGCCTGGCTGATACTCAGATCTTCAATCACGGCGTTGGCCAAGGAAACGCCGATCGGCGTGCTGAATCGCGGCGGAAATTTACTGGCTTGCTGTTGATCGCCGGGCTCGGTATGCACCTGGACGCCTTGGGCATGGAGCGACTGCACTTTGAGCAGTCCGCGCAACATGGACAACGCTTGCCACCGGGCTTGGAATCGATCGATTTGCAAGGTCAGATTGGCGCTGTGAAACCGCAGATCCTGCAATTGCACGCCCCGCAACAGGGAGCCGTCGACCTGGCCGATCTGCAGAGCATCACCCATGCGGCTTTCGGCCTGGCCCAGCGCCCAACGCAGCCCGGAAGGGGTACCGGCGACGTAGCCAATGGCGACCAGCAGCAACAACAGCAATGCTGCGAACAGCCATCCGAGCCCGCGCAATGCCCGCTTCATAAGTCGGGTCCGATGGTCAGGTGCAAGCGGATGCCGGCGCCCGGCTCACTCAGTGGCTTGGCTAGATCGACCCGCACCCACCCGACGGGCGAGCGCCAGTGCACGCCGACACCTACGCTGTGTTCCAATTCGTCGCCGAAGTGATTGATGGCATTTCCGGCATCGTAGAATACTGCGGCCGCCCATTTCTCTTTGATCCGATGCTCGTACTCGATGCTGCCTACCAGCAGGTGGCGGCCGCCGATCACGTTTCCCGCGCTGTCCTTAGGACCAAGGGCTTGATAGGCGAACCCGCGCACGCTCTGGTCACCGCCGGCGAAGAAACGCACTGAAGGCGGTAAAAGATCGAAATCCTGGACCCATGTAGTACCCGCCTCGGCCCGCGCAATGATGCGATCGTCACCGATGGAACGAATCCACTTACCGTGTACACGTGCCTGGACGAATGAGGTGTCCGACAAGACCCCTTCGTAAGCGCCGCGGAGATCCAGGCCCACCCGGGAACCGTTGCGGGTATATAGTGGGTCGTTGGTCTTCAACCGCGTCCAACTGGCACCGGGCATCAACAACGATGTATGCCCTTGCTGCGTGCCGACCGTGAAATCACTGTCGAGATAGGTCAGCGAAAATACCTGCCGCCATAGCCCTAGCTGCTGCTCGAGTCCGGTCCCTAGTTCAAACGATTTGCTGGTGCTGGTCTTGGTGTCCTCATCCGTGTATTGGGTACGGAAGAAGACCTGGTCGGTTCGAGGGTCGCCCACGGGTACCTCATAGCGCGCCCCTACCTGGCTGCGGATCTGGGAAATCTGCAGCTGACTTTTGAAACGGTGCCCTTTTCGATTGACATAGCGGCGGTCGAAACCCACGCTGCCGCGCGGGCCGGTATCGGTGCCATAACCCACGCCGAAGCTGTAACGGCTGCGCGGGCGCGCTTTCAGCGTCACATGCACCGGCACCGCCAACCCGGAACTCTCGCCCGGCTGAGGGCTGACTTCCACGCGTTCAAAGTAATCGCTGTCGATCAGCGCGCTCTGCAGCTCGAGTAATTTTTGCGACAGGTAAGGTTCGCCTTCCTGAAATGAAACGAAGCGACGGAGCAATTTCTCATCGACCACCGTGGGTTCGAACTTGACCGGGCCGAAGTGGTAGCGCGATCCGCTGGCGAGCTCGAGTTCGACCCGCGCCGTATAGGCTTGCATGTCGACCTCGACGTTATGCTTGGACAAATTGGCGTCGAAGTAACCGCGTTCCGCGGCCAGGGTCAACAATGCGGTCTTGGCCTTTTCGTACTGTTGATGGAGCAGCGGCGCCCCTTTGCGGATGGGAAAATCCTGCAGTAACTTCTTGAACGCCGGGTCGTCGTGGGCATCGCCCTCGATCGCCAAGTCCAACTTGCCGATGCGTACCTGCGGCCCGGGCTTGATGACATAACGCGCGAGCCAGCCCTTTTCGGTCTGTTGCAGCTGATCATTGACCTGCACCTGGTAGTAGCCGAACGGCTCCAGGGCCTGTTTGATCTCCTTTTCGGCCTGCCCATGCAAGCGCCGGATGCGCGCGGGGGTGAGATCGGCGTCATTTTTGTGTTGCTCAACGCTGAGCAGCTGACGCACGTTTTCGAGCGTCTCGTCTTTGACGCCCTCGATCTGCACTTGCAATGCGGTCGCCGCCCACGCCGTCGGAACGACGAACAGCAGCAATACGACCCAACAGCAAGCGACGCGCCAAGTGCCGGGGTCGCAGATTTTGGTTAAACCCATGATTTATATACGTGGCGATAACAAGAACGCGCGCACCGAAAGCGATTTCGAGCGTACGTCATTGCTACAGCATAAGACGCTGGAGCGGGAGTCCCAACCACAGACACGGCCGGGTTCTTTGGTCGACCCGCGGCTGGAGTCCGGAAAAATACCCGCCAGGACGGCAATCCCGGTTAAAACTCACTGCCGTGCGGGGAACGAAAAAAATCAGCGATTGGAATTTGTCGCTGACGGATCCTCAAGGTCAAAGGTCAAGGTAGGCTCAGCCAGTGCCTGTGCCGCACCCTGGTCTTGTGCCGGCGCATCGGCAGGAGCGGGCACCAGTAAGACGGTGATATTGTCGGACCCGCCGTGTTCAAGCGCCGAGTCCACCAGCGCTTGGGCCGCAACCTGAAGATTGTCCGCGCCATGCAGCACGGTGCCGATCTCTTCTTCAGAGACTTCTCCGGTCAGCCCGTCGCTGCATAATAGTACTACTTCGCCCTGACATAGTGTCCCCGACACCGCCCCGACCTCGACCCGATCCAGGTCTGCCACACCCAATGCCTGGGTGATGACGTTGCGGTAGGGATGATTGACCGCTTCGGCGCTGCTGATCTGTCCTTCGTCGAGCATTTTTTGTACGAACGAGTGATCGCGGGTCAATTGGCGCAAGCCACCGTCCTGCCACAAATAAGCCCGACTGTCGCCCACCCAGACCACCTCGTACCGGGCGTCGCGAAGCTGTAACGCCACCAGGGTCGATCCCATTCCCGGCTGGCCCAGACCCTCCTGCGCCGCCAGCGTGACCACGTCGTGGGCACGCGCCGCGGCCTCCTGGAGTCCCGCGCCATGACTGAGCTGTTCGTGGATGAAATCCGCGGCAATGCGGCTGGCGACCTCCCCACTTTCGTGGCCGCCCATGCCGTCGGCGACGATCCACAGGCCCAGCTGCGGGTCGGCGACATAACTGTCTTCGTTCAGGTCGCGAACTCGGCCTTTGTGCGTGGCTTCGCCATGACCGTCTGCCTGCTCCGTCATTCCCTGCATCCATTCAATGGTTCGATTCTCACAAGTATAGCGAGGAATTGTGCCGCAAACGCCAGATGGCGGCGTGCAGTGGCGCCCAATTCTGTATCGCTCAGATCAAGTTAGCGAACTGTTGCGGCGAAGCTTGAGGTTCGGTTTCCATAAAGCGGGCAGTCTAATTATGATAAATATACAGGTCCAGACGGCGGCAGCAGGAGCCGTTGGGGCACGGTTCACGGCAAGGGGCGCCATCCTATGAGCAGCGAATTCCTCAAAGTACCTAAGAAAACCCGGCCCGTGGTGCTGTGGGTGCACCCGGAAGGCCAGGTACGCGGCTCCCTGTTTGTCCATACCCAGAGCCGCACCCACGCCGGTGAGCAGGATCCTGCGGAATTACTGAACGAAGTGGCGCCGTTTCTGATCGTGCAGCGCCACGATCCCGACGAATTGCGCTTCTATCAGCGCTCCGCGATCGTCCGGGCGGAATACGACGAGCCGGCGGGAACCCCGATAGGGGACGTTCATCCGTTCGAGTGCCGACTGTATCTGATGGATGGTTCGGTGATCTCCGGCTGGGTGAACGAATCGCTGGCACCCGACCATTCGCGATTGATCGATTATCTCAATCTACCTGAAACGCGGTTCGTGCGTCTGTGGCTGGAAGACGAGAGAGTATGCTTGGTCAATAAGGCATACATCATCCACGCCACCGATCTCGGATCCGAAGGGGTCGAGTGATCCGCTCACCATAATCGGATCGTCGAGCAGCGCGCCATGGGTCTACTGGACAGCTATAAAGCCAACAAGGCGATCGCGGCGATCCTCGGTGCGGCCAGCCCGAATTCGCCCGAGGCGCGTCAGGCGTTGCTGAAGCTTCGCCAAGTGGGACCTTCCGTGGTACCCCGCCTATTGGACGCAATGGCCGTTTCCGCCCCCAGCCCGACGATCGAAAACCTGTTGATCGGTTTCGTCGACGACCGCAGCCTGTCGCATTTCGTAAACGCACTGCGAAGTGACGACCCGCGCCTCGTGGACAGCGTCGTCGGTGTACTCAGCCACGCGGAGCGCCTGAACCCCGCGGCGTTGATCCCGTTGTATGACGATCCCGACGTTTCGAAAAAAGCGCTTACCAGCATCTTGCTGGCGCACCGCAAGCATCTGCACCCGCGCCCCATCCTGGCACTGCTGAACACGGTGCCTGCGAATTTGCGCCCGTTCCTGTATCAGCTGCTGGACCAGACCGTATCGCTGCAGGACATTGCGGATGTAGCGCTCAGGGCGAAAAGCGACGACCCGGGGATTCGAGCGCGAATGGCGAAGATACTCGGCCGTTTCAGTACCGAGGCCAGCCGCGACGCCTTGTTCGAGATGTTGCAGGACCCGGCGAAACAGGTCCGGCTGACGGCACTGGAGTCGCTGATGGCGTTGCAATTGCCGGTGTCTGCGAAACCGGTTTTCGCGCTCCTACGGGATTCCGATTTGACCGTGCAAACCAAAGCAATCGAGGCGCTGATCAAGATTCGCGACGCCAAGACCGTGCAATACTTGATCGAAAGCCTCCAGGACGAATCCGAATACATCCGCCGCGCCGCGGTCGAAGTCCTCAACGAAGTCGGCGATCAGCGCGCCGTAAAGGATTTACTCAACGCTTTGCGGGACAAGGACTGGTGGGTGAAAGTCCGGGCCGCGGATGCACTGGGCAGTATCGGCGGTCCCAAGGTACTGGACGCTGTACTGCAATTGATCCGCGATGAAGACGAGTTCCTGCGCCGCACCGCTGTGGAGATCCTGAATTCTTCTCGGCACGAAAAGGCGTTCGATTACCTGGTTGAAGCGCTCCAGGACGAGGATTGGTGGGTACGTGAACGGGCCGCCGACGCCTTGGCGGCCTTGGGCAAGGAACGCGCCGTGCCACACCTGGAACGTCTGCTGTCCGGCGATCCCCGCACGGCGCGGGTTGCGATTCGTGCCCTCGCGAGTCTGGGCGATCATCATGCGGTAGCGCCATTGCTGACGGAATTGAAGAACAACGCCGACCCCGACGTGCGCAAGGAAGCAATACGCGCGCTGGGACAACTGACCGACGCCAAACAAGCCCACACCGTGCGCGAAGCACTGACGCAGGTCATCGATGCCTCGGACCCGCGCATGCAGCAGCTCGCGGACGAAACCATGGCGACCATCGCAATGCGCTTGGACAGCGGTGCCACCAGCCACAGCGGCATTACCCAGGCAGCGTCGGGGCCCATGCTCGACCTTGCCTCGAGCGACGCTAAGCGCGAACTGTACATCGACGCGCCCTCGTTGCGGGACGGCGATCTGCTCGCCGATCGTTACCGGGTGGTGCGCCAAGTGGGAAGCGGCGGCTTCGGGGTCGTAGTCCTGGTCGAAGACACGGTGGTCAGCGACCAGTTCATTCTCAAATTCCTGCATCCCCACGTTTATTCCGACGCCAACGTGATCCGCCGCTTCACCCAGGAGCTGCGCTACGCCCGCAAGATCACCCATCCGAACGTGATCCGCATCTATGATCTGATCACAGTTGGACAGTCGTATGCCATTTCCATGGAATACTTTCCGAGCCATTCCCTGGCTGACGAAATGGCACCGAAGAAAGCGATGGACTTGCGACGCGGGCTGACCGTGGCGGCCGCCGTAGCCAACGGTATGGCGGCCGCGCAGCACGCAGGAGTCGTACATCGCGATCTGAAGCCCGCCAACATTCTGATCGACGACCGCGACCTGGTCAAAGTGGTGGACTTCGGCCTGGCGTCGGCCACCAGCCAGAACGACGCGCGTCTCACGCGCACGGGACTGCTGGTCGGTACGCCCACTTACATGGCGCCGGAACAGGCGCGCGGTCATGGCATCGACTCCCGCACCGACGTTTACAGTCTCGGTGTGATGATGTACGAAATGTTTTCCGGCCGCCCGCCGTACACCGGCGACGATCCGATGGCGATTTTGTTCCAACACGTGGAGGGCAACGCAACGCCGCTGCAGGAACGAAATCCCGATGTTCCAGATCGGCTCGCGCGCGTAATCGCCAAAGCCATGGCTGCAGACCCCGAACGCCGCTATCAGGATTTCGACGAGCTGGCGGCAGAATTGGCGATGTGCCGGCGGGAGCTGCAGGTTTGAGTCGCATCAACGCCTTCCTGAAACTCGGACGCGAGCAGGGCTGCTCGGACATCCATTTCGCCGTCGGCATGCCGCCGATGCTGCGACTGATGGGCGAATTGGCGCCCATTCGCTACCGCAACTTGTCCGCCGACGAACTCGAGTCGCTGATCAAGGAGCTTCTCACGCCGGCGCTCGAGCGGATGCTGGCCGCGGGTCACGACCTCGATTTTTCCTATCAGGACGACGAAATCGGCCGCTTTCGGGTCAATGTTTACCGAAAAGTGAGTGGCCTGGGCGCGACCCTGCGGGCCGTGCCGGCGACGATTCCCGGCTTGGACCAACTCGGGCTGCCAAGCGCGGTGACCAGCCGCCTGCACCAGGCGCACCAGGGACTGATTCTGGTCACGGGGGCCACGGGCACAGGCAAATCCACGACCCTTGCATCGATGATCGACCTGCTCAACCATTTCCGCCGCCTCAACATCATCACCCTGGAAGATCCGATCGAATTCGTGCACAAGAGCAACCTGTCTCTGGTCGTGCAACGGGAAGTGGGCACCCATGTGAAGAGTTTTGCCGACGGCCTTCGTGCCGCGCTGCGCGAGGATCCCGACGTCATCCTGGTGGGGGAATTGCGGGATCCGGAAACCATTTCCATGGCCATGACGGCGGCGGAAACGGGCCACCTGGTGCTCGGCACACTCCACACCTCCTCCGCTGCAAAGACCCTGGACCGCATCATCGATGCCATGCCGACCGAACAGAAATCCCAGGCCGCCGTGTTTCTCGGGCAACATCTGCAAATGGTCCTGAGTCAGAAACTGGTGCGCACCGCGGACGGAAAAGGCCGCAAAGCCATGGTTGAACTCATGTTCAACACGCCTGCAATCGCCAATCTGATCCACAGCGGCAAAGTGCATCAGATCCCATCGGTAATCCAGACGGGGCGTCAAGCGGGTATGCAGCTCATGGATCAGGCCTTGCTGGAGGCGTTGCGCAAACGCGAACTGGACCCGGATGACGCCTATCTGCATTCCACGGACAAGAAACAATTTCAGCGCTTCGTCACCAACCCCGAGCTGTTGCCGCCGGTGGACCTCACGGTCGGCTGAGTCCTGACCGTGCGCGCATCATGAGCCGAATCGACACTTTCCTGGAACTGGTAGTCAAGCAAGGGGGCTCGGACCTGCACCTGGTTTCCGGCAATCCGCCGCGCATGCGCTTGTACGGTGATATCTACCCGGTTCGCTTCCGCACGCTGAGCGCCGAAGACACCAAGGATCTGCTGTATGAAATCATGCCGCCGCGGGCCCGGGAACTGCTCGAAGCCGACGGCAATATCGATTTCGCCTATATGGTGCCGGACTTGGCCCGGTTCCGCGTCAACGTATTCCACCATATCGATGGCATCGGCGCCGTTTTCCGCGTCATCCAGGGCGACGTGCGCACGCTCGAACAACTCGGGTTGCCGGCGGTACTGGCCAACCTGGCACGCCAACGCAAAGGGCTGCTGTTGGTAACGGGCCCCACCGGTTCCGGTAAGACGACCACCCTGGCCGCGCTCATCGATCGAATCAACCGGGAGCGCAAGGGCCATATTCTGACCATCGAGGACCCGATCGAGTACGTCCACCTCAACCAGGGATGCCTTGTGAGTCAGCGCGAAGTGGGCGCACATACGGAAAGCTTCGCGGATGCCCTGCGTTCGGCACTACGCGAGGACCCGGATGTCATTCTGGTGGGCGAAATGCGCGATCTCGAAACCATTCATCTGGCCGTTACCGCGGCGGAAATGGGCATCCTGGTGCTGGGCACCCTGCACACCAACAACGCGGTGAGTACCGTCGATCGAATCATCAACGCATTCCCGCCCGGAGAAGCGCCGTACATCCGCTCGGCGCTGTCCACGTCCCTGTGCGGGATCGTTTCGCAACAACTGCTGCGCACCGCGGACGGCAAGTCCCGGGTGGCCGCCGTGGAAATCCTGATCAATAACGCAGCGGTGGCGAATATTATCAGGGAAGGCACGCCGGATCAGCTGGAGAACGTGATCCAGAGCGGCGCCATGCAGGGAATGCAGAGCCTCGATACGGCGCTGCGGCGACTGCTGGACAATAAGCTGATCAACGGGATCGATGCGTTCCGATTGGCCCGGCAAAAATCGCATTTCGAACAATTCCGCGAGCATGGCAGTCCGGACCCCGGCTGAGCAACCGGCGTCAGCTTGGCGACCGTGACAAGACGGTCGCGGCGCGGTATAAGATACGTATTTCGTATGGCTTTTTTACGCGGGCAGACCCACGATCCCGCGGCGGCGTAAACGGGGGAGCCGATGGCGGCAAAATTGATTATGACGTTGGACGGCGCGATCGTGCGCGAGGTTCCGGTGGCCGCAAACAGCATCAGTTTCGGGCGCAAGCATGGCAATGATGTCCAAATCAACGATATGACGGTCAGTGGCCGTCACGCGCTGGTAACCACCCTGGTCGGCAATACCTACGTCGAGGATCTGGGCAGCACCAACGGGACTCTGGTCAACGGCCGCAAGGTACGCAAGCTGCTGCTGAACCACGGTGACGTGATTCAGGTGGGCACCCATCAGTTGACCTACTTCCTCGAGGAAAAGGCGGCCTATGAACCGACCATGTTTCTGCGGGCCGAGGTGGCGGAAACCCAGGTCATTGCCGCCGACGGCGACTTCGGCGCGGACGTCAAAGGGATGCCGCTGGCAGGGATGCGCATCTTGAACGGCCCCCTGGCGAAAAAAGTGCTCGAGCTGCGCAAGCCGTTCAACACCTTGGGCTACAAAGGCATCAAGATGGCCATGATCACCCGCAGCAACATGGGCTACGTGATCATCACGGTGAAAAGCAGAAAGGGAAAGCGCGCCAGCGACGTGCCGTTGGTGAACGGCAAGCCGCTGGATCAGGACGCGCGCCAGTTACAGGAACACGATATTATCGAAGTCGCCGGGTTTCAGATGGAATTCTTCTACATCCATTGATTCGCGGCATGGCCTGTGCGCTTCCCGCTCACAATCCGCGGGCGCACCATTGCCGCCAATTCGCGCCGCGCATGATCCCGGGACGAGTACGGACCGCGCACACCTTCGCGGCACTCCACATACCAACCCGCCTGGCTCACGCCCGGCCCGCCAACCCAGAAAAATCGACTTCTGCGGAACGCATCGCCGCTCCAACTCTGCCTGTTCATTTGCCGCTCCGGTTACCGTTACCAAAGATTAAGCCCAGCCTAGTAAACGGCGAACGCGCCGCCAGTCGCACCATGGGCGCGAGCCAACGATTTGCTGGAATGTCAGTGCGGCGCTTGCGAGGAAAAATCCACCGTGGACATCAGCGGCGGGCGCTCAGGCAATTTCAGCGCAGCGGCGTCCCCGGTCACAAGCCTCCGCTGCAAGGGCGAATCGGTTACCGGCCATTCGCCCTTGCTGACATTGGCTGTGTCCGGTCCGGCAAAGGCCAGGTAGCCGAAACGGCTGTAGTGCGGCAGCTTGCGGGCCAACGCCGCGACCGCATCCGCTGAAGTGGCATCGATCCAACCGAAGGTCGCCGGACCCGCCGCCGGCGTAGCCAAAACGATGCTGCGATCGTCAGGGTTAAGCATCCGCCCGTCGATGCGCACAGTGTCGCCATCCACCTGCAACGGCAAATTGCCCGCGCTCGCAAGCACCCGCGACCGCAGCCGGTTTCCATGTCCCAGCACCCAGATCGCGTCAGCGCCGTCCACTGCGCCGACTCGATCGTCGTCGACGATGCGGTCCTGGGGCCCCGCCCAGGTCTGCGCCAGGCGACGGTAAGCCGCGCGCATCTGCGCCGGTGCTGCGCTGGGGATCACGAATACTGCCCGTGCCGCGCCGAGTAGACGCCCCAGGGACGGCGGCAATTCACCTCGGTCCAGCCGCCGGAATACGTCGAACGCTGGATCTACCGCCATTTGCAGCGGTCTGTCATTGAAGCGCAGCTCGAATGTTTGCTCGCGACGATCCATGGAAACCGTGCGCAACTGCGCCACCTGGCGCCCTTCCACTTGCACTGCCACCGGGATCTGCAAGTCATATACGGCGCCTGATTGGCGCTGTCGCAATGTCAGGCGCAGTTCATAGCCGGCGTCGCGGCGCTGGACTGCGACCTTTCCCAGCGTCAACGCCGGAGCGCCGCTGCGTTGCAGCCACTGCCCGAAGAATGCACCCAGTTTCTCGTTGCTGGTGCGCTCGAATACGGTTTCCAGATCGTCGAAGCCGGCCGGCTGAAACCGATACTGCCGATAGAAGTCCCGCAATGCGGCGACGAATTGCGCATCGCCAAGCCGGCGCCGCAACATATGGAAGAACATCATGCCTTTGCTGTACCCGATGGCCTGACTGGCTTCACCGTGCCTGGCGCGGAATCGCCGCAGCGGAAAATCGTTGTTGGTGGCCACGAAATCCGCGTATTTCTGCAACGCAGCGCGACGCTGCGCCGCGCCGTGACCGTCCTGCTCGGCAAGCAGATAATCGGACAAATAGGTGGTCAACGCTTCCGCCCAATTACCGCCGTCATAAGCCACCCAGACGCCATTGCCCCACCAATTATGCAAAATCTCATGGGGATAAGAGGTATGCACGATAAACGGCAAGCGTATTACCCGTGACCCGAGCAACGTAAACGACGGCATACCGTAGCCGGTCTGTTGCGCATTCTCGACCAGCGCAAATTTCGAATACGGATAGGCACCGATCAAGTCGCTGTACATGGCGACATAGCGCGCCGTGGCGTCGAGATAGCGCTGCGCCATGGCATCGTCCGCAGTCCGCAGAAACACTTCGCTGCGGCCCCAGGGGGTATCCCCCTCGTAGCGCACGAAAGCCGCGGCGATCAGATAAATGCCCTGTTGCGGCGTATCGGCGGTCCACGTCTCCTCGCCTGGGCTCGGCCGATCGCCGGCCCGCCCCTGGCTGACACAGTGCCAGCGCTCGGGAAGCCGCACATGGAGCGAGAAACGCACTGGCATCCCGGCGAAATCGGCGTACCACGCGGATTCCGGTCCCAAAACGACGTTGTCGGCCGACACGTTGGCTTCCCGGCCCTGGGACAGCCGGCCACGATAGGACAAAGTGAAGCTTCGCACCCCATCGGGCAATGCCACGCGATAGGTCCGCACGCCGCTTGCCGGATCGCTGCCGGCGGTTTCGCGCACCTCATATTCCGCAACCCGCGCCTGCAAGCCGGCATCGAGCGTGAACTGCGGGGCGCTGCCGGCAGGCAGTGTCACACGGTCCTGCACCGACAGTGTGCCCGCAGCGGAATCGAGCTCCATCGTCAGATCATGGTAAACGGCTTGCGCGGTGGCAACGTTTGCCAATGCGCAAAGCGCGGCGAGCAAAGCAATCCGCATCAAATCCATATCGTTGCACTCCCCTGTCAGTCTCGATTCCGCTGCCCGCCATCGACTAACCTTGAGGTCATGAAGCTGCCGAATCCAACCTGCGCACGACTGGTCTTCGCCGTGTTGCTCGGCTTCAGTCGGATCTCGACTGCTGCCCCGACAGACGCGGAGACGGCAGCTGCGATCGGCGACACCCCGGCGCTGAATCTCGACGACACTCGCTCAGTCGACAGTATCATCGGACAGTTGGCTGAAAAACGCGTCGTGTACGTGGGCGAAATCCATACCCGCTACGACCACCATCTGATCCAACTGCACATCATCCGGGCGCTGGCCGCGCGCGGCGGACCGCTGGCGATAGGTGTCGAGTGGTTCCAGCAACCGTTCCAGAATATTGTCGACCAATACATTGCCGGCGATATCGACGAGCAGGAACTGCTGCGGCAAAGCGAATACTTCAATCGCTGGAAGTATGACTTCCGTCTCTACGCTCCAATCCTGCGCTATGCCCGAGCGCATCGGATCCCGGTCATCGCCTTGAACCTTCCCACCGAGGTCACCCGCGCCGTGGGTGAACGAGGCTTGAACGCTCTGTCACCAGAGCTCCGACAATGGCTGCCGGACACTTTGGATCGATCCAACGTGCGCTATGAAGCGCGACTACGGGAAATGTATGCCGCTCACCCGCAATCCGAAAGCGGAGACTTCGCGCGCTTTTACAGTGTTCAGCTGCTCTGGGACGAAGGTATGGCACAGCGGGCCGCAGAATACCTTCGCGCGCACCCCGGACGCCGGATGGTGATTTTGACCGGTAGCGGCCATCTTGCCTACGGGGACGGCATTCCCGCGCGTGTGCAACGGGAGACAGGCGCGACATCAGCCATCGTACTCAGCCAATGGCAGGCGCAATTGAGCCCCGACGCTGCAGACTTCTTGTTGCTGCCGCAGCCGCGGCAGCTGCCGCCCGCCGGGATGCTTGGGGTGACCATAGAAGTCATGCGTGGCGGCGGCGTCCGCCTACGCGATGTGGGCAAAAGCAGCGCCGCTGCCCGGGCGGGAGCCCGGGACGGAGACCGCTTACTCGCCATCGATGGCGAACCGGTTGCGGATCTGGCCGATGTTCGAACCGCCATGTGGGAAAAAATGCCGGGCGACCAAATCACCGTGACCGTGCGCCGAGCCTCGGGCGATGCCGGGGACCGTGCGCCGAAAACGCTTCGGGCCACCCTGCAATAGGCCTCGTCGGTTTGCACCGGGATCCCTCAGAACTCGTTGGTCACCCAGCCGTCAGGGTGCGACCACCGCTTGAACCAACTGGCGCGCGACGTCATGGTAGGTTGCCGCCAGCACCGGCATCTCACGCTCGGAACCGTAACGCGCCTCGGCCAATGCGACTCCATCTGGAAAGCGGGTGAATTGCAGTGCGGCACGTTTCACCTTGAAACCGGGTACGCCGCGGGCCTGATCGACCAGGGTCTCGCCCTCGTCCAACAACGCGACCGAACCGGTAACCAGCACCTCGGCGCCCATGGCCTTGGCCAGTTCCGCCAGTTTCGCGCGGTCGCGCATCGGATCGAAAGCTTGCTGCGACAGGTCGTGCGCCTTGAGTACCGAATCGATCTTTTTACGCGTCACCACGGCTGCGCCACGATCCAACAATTCGTAGCTCACTCGATCGGCCATTACCGCGCCGTGCGGGCCATCAAAAGGCAGAACTGCGACGCCATTCAATTCGCTGGCACGAATGGTACCGCTGCTTTCGACTTTGCCGATCATTTCCTTGACGTTGGTGCACGCGCCGATCTGCAGCGCCAGCACGGCTAAACCTATGACCAAGCCGAGGTGAAAATGTTTGCGATTCATGGGGTCCTTTCACGTTGCTTTGCTTTTGCGTATGAATCGACCACCTGGTCGATCTCAATTGAGTTGTACGGAAAAGTTCAATGCCACAGCCGGATCATCGATCAAATCGGGAATCTTCGGCAGTACCGAGACGTTGGCCTCGAAAGGTCCCGCACCGACGGTCAACAGCGGCAATACGCCACCTGTCAGGTCGCGGTCGCTATTTCCAAACTGCAATCGCCGGTAGGTAACGCCGGCCACAAGGCCTGCTGCCACATAGACCCCGCCGTTGGCACTGTGCCACCATGGCCAGCGCTTGCCCACACCGGCCAACCAGGCGTCGCCATCGTAGCTGTCGATATAGCTGGATGCGACGGCGAACATTCCAGCCGGCCAGCGAGCTTCCAAACCGAGGCCGCCATTGGTCTCGCGCAGTTTCTGGCGCGGCGTTTTGGTGTCGTAATGGAAGGACAATCCGTTCAGCACCAATCGGTACCGGGTATGCTCGAAATCGGGCGCCGCCGCAGCCGCGACATTGAACGACGTCAGCACTGTACAAACGCCGATGAGTGCTGCTTTACGAGCGCAAAATAATGCTTTGTCGCGATACATGGGTCACCCGAACACGATCAATATGGCTGTTGAAGAGGGTAGCTCAGATCCCGTCCCTTGCATAACCTGCCCTGGCGCTGGGGCAGCGCCGCCGGATCCTATACACTGCCTGGCCAATGGCCCGGGCCGCGGCCCCGATCCTGTAGGCCGCGCCTTTGATATCGGCCGCGTTTCGGCAGTCGCGCGCTGAAACGAACAATGTGCGCAGCGGCGTTCATATCGAGGAAGCGATGGCAACTGAACAGCAATTCGTTTTGGGCGTCGACCTTGACGGCGTGGTGGCGGACTTCATCCGCGGATTGAGACCGATTGCCGCGGAATGGCTCGGCGTGCCGGAATCAAGCTTGACGCAAGAGCTGAGCTACGGATTCGGCGAATGGAATCTGTCTTCTTGCGGCGGCTATGAAGCGCTGCATCGTTTTGCCGTCAAGGAACGCGATCTTTTCCGGACACTGCCGACCATTGACGGTGCGCCCGCGGTTCTGAGGCGCCTTGCGACCCGTGACATCCGCATCCGCATCATTACCCATCGCCTGTATATCCCATGGTTTCATCGCGAGGCGGTCCAACAAACCGTGGAATGGCTGGAACAACACGGCATTCCCTACTGGGATCTGTGCTTCATGCGCGACAAGGCGGCTGTCGGCGCAAACCTTTATCTCGAAGACAATCCTGCCAACATCGAATCGTTGCGTGCCGACGGACACCGCACCATTGTGGTACTCAATTCCACCAATCGCCACTTGGCCGGCCCACGCGCCGAGAACTGGCAGCACATCGAAGAATTGGTCATGACCGATCTCGAGCAATGGCGGAAGTGTACTTCGTCCAAAGAAATTGCCGGCGATTGAACTGCGCCGCCGATCACAAACGAGTCGGGAAACCAAGCGGATGCAGAAAAGGGAGCATTCCGACGCTGCGTCTACCCTGCGCGGCTAGAACCAACCTTTGCGTTTGAAGTACATCAACATGGCAACGACCAACACGATCATGAGCAGCCACACCAGCGGGTAGCCATAGTACCAATGCAATTCCGGCATCGCCCACGGACTTGCGTCGTTCCGGAAGTTCATTCCATACACGCCGACAACGAACGTCAGCGGTATAAAAATCGTCGCGATCATGGTCAGCACGCGCATGATGTCATTGAGCCGATTGCTGACACTGGACAGATAAATATCCAGCATCGACGTTGTCATGTCGCGATACGTTTCCAGCAGGTCCATGATCTGGATGGTATGGTCGTAACAATCGCGGAAATAGATCTTGCTTTCGTCGCTGATCAAGGCGCTGTCGTCGCGAATCAGCGCGTTGACCACTTCCCGTTGCGGCCAGAGCATGCGCCGCAGCTGCAACAAATTACGCTTCAGACGCTGAAGTCGATAAAGGGTGTCGCGATCCGGATTTTCCAGCAAATCGTCTTCGAGCCTTTCGACATCGTCGCCCAATTGCTCCAAAGGCGGAAAGCTCTCATCAATCACCAAATCCACCAACGCGTATAGCAGATGATCGATGGTCCGGCCGCGGATTTTACCGCCTTGCTCCCGGAGCCGCTTACGCACCGGCTCGAACGGATCCTGCGCGCCCTGATGAAAGCTGATCAGGAAACGCTCGCCCATGAACAGGCTGACCTGCTCCGTGCTGGCCGTGCGAGTTGCCGGGTCGAATCGCGCGAGGCTCAGGACTGCAAATACGTGCTTGCCGTAGGTTTCGAATTTCGGCCGCTGACCGGTGTTGGCGATGTCTTCGAGCGCCAGGGGGTGCAGCCCGAAGATCGCGCCCAACTGGCGCAGAGTCTCGGCTTCCGGGTGTCCTTGAACGTGGATCCAGGTATTGGAATCGCGATGCGCAAACTCCCGGCAATCCTGGACATTTAGCAAATGCCGTTCGTCGAGATTGTCACTGCCATAATCCAGCAGCGACAACGTCACCGGAAGCTGGCGTTCGTGCGCGGGACGTTCCAACGTGCCCGGCGCCGTGCCGGGAGGGTGATAACGCTTGATGAAATAGGCCATGGCGAATGTACACGTAGCGAGAGAAAGCCGGCTGCACCCAGCATTACTGTGGTTGGGGAATTATGCGCCGGCAGAGATGCCCAAGCGAGCACACAGCCGCGAGCCGCCCGGGTACGGTCTATCAGATCACATTCGGCCTGTGACCGGCGTCGACATTTTTTACATGGGCCTGCGCTATTTTCGCGCAGCTGTTTGCAAGCTCATGAAAGCAATGTATAAATGCTAGTGGCACTGATATTGCTCGGACTTTTAATCAGCGACTCAAACCATTTGATTATTGAAAAAGGTAATACATGAATACGGTTTTGCTGATATTGGCGGCGCTGGGACTGGCGTTTATCGTCCTGGCGATGGCCGTATTTCTATCGGCCGCGCGGCGTAACGTCTCGGACGCAGAACTGGAATTCGAACAAAGCGGACTGAACGGAGCGGCGGGCAAAACCTTTCGTCTGCGCTCGGGCGTCGATCGCCGGCGAGCTGACCGTCGGAGCCCTGAGAGTATCGTCCGTTTTCCGCTGACCGACAGCGAAGGCCGCAACGTAGAGCAGGATCGACGACGCGGGCAGCGACGCGGACAACAGGAACGGCGGCGGGCGTGAGACAAGACTGAGCACCGGGCCGGAAGTGAGGCCGGCGCTCGAATCGAAAGTGACTGCATCAACGGTTGTAATAGAGGAAGAAGAACCGATCGCGCACTTGCTTGAACTTGAGATCCTCATCCAACCTGCCGTCCTGGCTGCGAACGTGGACTCGATTCTCCTCTTCGAACACTTGAAAGCTCAGATCGGAAACGCTCCGATTGGCGTAGTTCCCACCTAAGGTATTGATTAGATAACGGGACGGAAACCCGGTTGCCGCACCGCGACTGACAAGATCCAGAGCGGCTGCGTCGGCGCGTATCATTGCGTGTACGAATGCCCGCGCCGCTTCGCCGAGGGTCCTGTTGCCGTCTGCGGTGAACGCGCTACCGGCGGACGCATACTCAGGCGACCAAGCCATTTGTCTTACCCTCCCTCTGGTGACCCCGTGCGGGGATAGTAACTTAAGCAGCGAAATTGCCGACTGTCAAAGAGTTCTGCCAATCTGGCTCAAGACGTACGCTACTGAACCGTGGCCACCGCTTTACAGTAACGCAGGTGCGTGACAGGACGGTGACCTGGAAAGGTTCAGCAGTTTACACGTCGAACTGCCCAAAAGAGTTCCATATTTCTCTAACCGGCGGCGTAAAACGAATTTTTTTGATGACCAGCCACGCCACTTTAGTTGCAACCGGCGTTTTTTCAATCAATTCCGTCGGTTTCCTGCATCCAGCTCTAAAATGGTGCCACGTGACGCGCTGCATCGAAGCCGCTACCATCGGTCGCGTTGCACCGCGCAAAGCAGTTCCATGCAAACAAGCCTGATCATTTCGCTAGCTGGGATCGGATTCCTCGCCATTGCCTGCCAGTGGTTTGCTTGGTGGGTGAAATTGCCGGCGATTCTGTTCTTGCTGATCGCCGGCATTGTAGCCGGGCCGTTGACCGGTTGGCTGAATCCGGAAGCGCTGTTCGGCCATTTGCTGTTCCCATTCGTATCGCTCGCCGTCGCGGTAATTCTATTCGAAGGCGCTCTGACGCTTCGTGTTCATGAAATCAAGGGCTTGGAACGGGTCGTCCGGCGCATGGTAACGACCGGCCTGGCGGCCACATGGGCGGTGACATCGGTCGCCACCCATCTGTTGCTGCATCTGCCGTGGGAATTGTCCTTTTTGTTCGGAGCCGTAACAGTCGTCACCGGACCTACCGTGATCGTACCCATGCTGCGCACCGTGCGTCCCACCGCGCGCATCTCCAACATCTTGCGCTGGGAAGGCATCGTCATCGACCCCATCGGGGCGCTGCTGGCGGTACTGGTATTCGAATTCATCGCCTCCGGTCAACGCGGAGGCGCGTTCGGGCACACCTTGCTCACGTTCGCCCAAATCCTATCCATCGGCATCATCGTGGGCGTGGGCTGCGGATATTTGCTCGGCACCATATTGCGGCGCCACTGGCTACCGGAATACCTGCACAACGTCGGCACGTTGTCCCTGGTGTTCGTCGCCTTCGCTGTCTCCGATTCCATACAACCGGAGTCAGGCCTACTCACGGTCACCGTGATGGGCGTCTGGCTGGCCAACATGCGCAATGTCTCGGTCGACAACATCCTGGACTTCAAGGAAAGTCTGAGCGTGCTGTTGATATCGGGCCTGTTCATCATTCTGGCCGCGCGACTGAATCTGGCGGACGTGCGGGAACTGGGCTGGGCCGCCGCCGGGGTCTTGCTGGCGATGCAATTCATCGCCCGCCCTCTCAAGGTCCTGATCTCCACCTGGGGCTCTTCGCTGTCCTGGCGCGAGCGAGCCCTGCTCGGCTGGATCGCACCCCGGGGCATCGTCGCCGCCGCCATCGCCGCACTATTCGCCATCCGGCTGGAAACTCAGGGTTACGAACAAGCTCCGCAGCTTGTGCCGCTGACATTCCTGGTAATCATCGGCACCGTGGTACTCCAAAGCGCAACAGCGCGACCCATCGCCCGATTGCTCAAAGTCGCCGAACCGGAACCAAAGGGTTTCCTGATCATCGGCGCCAACCCGGTGGCGCGCGCCATCGCGATCGCACTGTGCGAAAAAGGTTTCCGTACGCTGTTGGCCGATACCTATTGGGACAACATTCGCGCCGCCCGCATGGCGGGCTTGGC
Organism: uncultured Gammaproteobacteria bacterium; assembly: GCA_963773585.1. Classification (GTDB taxonomy): domain Bacteria; phylum Pseudomonadota; class Gammaproteobacteria; order JASBUN01; family JASBUN01; genus CAVXJN01. Next base: position 723,139 of record CAVZBR010000001.1, on the reverse strand, counting down.
AACCTATTACGGCAACGCGGTCTCGGAACATGCAGACCGCAATCTGGACCTGGTCGGAATTGGCCGGGTACTGGCGCTATCGCCGCAAAAAGAACTCAATGCGCTGGCGTGTGTGCGCTATCGCAGTGAACTGGGCAACGAAAGCGTTTTTGCGCTGCCTGCAACTGCAGAAAAGGACAAGGAAGAGGAACGAATCGGTACGCCACGTTGCGGACGGCTCGCGTTTGGCGATGATATCACCTATTCCAAACTCGCCAGCCTGGTGTCCCAGGGCGCCGAGATACACGACACGCAGTTGACTGACGATTTCGGCTTCGATGACTACAACCGCCAATATCAGAAAAAAGCCATCCCGCTGTTCGCCATCGACGCTCGGGGTCGGCTAAGACCGTTCACGGCCGAAGACAGTCCCAAACCAGGTGCTGGGTGGACGATCGTCGCCTTGGTACAGGCGAGTGACGCGGATGAAAGCTCTCGGGGACCCGAACAGGATGGCGAGGGACGGCGCTCAGGACCGGAATCGCAGGCGCCGGCTTGAAGGACAGATGGAAATTGGCGCTTCAGACAGCAGGTTGGTTCGGGGGCGCATCCGCGAGCATATTACGATGCAACAGAATGGCGGTTGCCAAAAGGGCTTGCTCGCACTGATCGATCCGCTCTTCCGAACTGGCCAATCGCGCAGCCTGACGCTGCATCTCGGCGATTGTGCGTTCGACTGTTTCACGCCGCATATCCATGTTCACGCTCCTAGCCAAGCGATGGCGATCCGACCTGCGTGGTTTCGAGGCTTGCGATCCAACCACCGGCCTCGATGGTTGATTTATACCCAGGCCGCGGCCGACGTATTGTGATCTCCATCACACTCCCCCTGTCGCCCGCGACATCAGCACTCATCTACAACAAGGCTGCGCTCGATCAATGCCGATCGCGGAGCAAAGCCTCAAGATCGGGCCAGTCATCACGGGGGCCGGCATAGCGTGCAGACCTTGGACCCGTCCACGAATCACAACGAGCCGGTGTTTGAAATGCGTGCGGTCACCAAGACATACGCCATGGGCGAAGTTCGCGTACAGGCCTTACGGGGCGTCGACCTGGACCTGTACAACGGCGAGCTGGTGGTGTTGTTGGGGCCCTCCGGTAGCGGGAAATCAACATTGCTCAACATCCTGGGGGGATTGGATCGTGCCACATCCGGTTCGGTGCGCTATCGAGGCCGGGAATTGAGCGGCGCCGACGATAAGCAGCTCACGGAGTTTCGGCGCTTTCACGTGGGCTTTGTGTTTCAATTCTACAACCTGATTCCCAGTTTGACGGCGCGCGAAAATGTCGCCGCGGTCACCGAAATTGCACGCAATCCAATGCGGCCGGAAGATGCCCTTGCGCGCGTTGAACTCGGCGCGCGCATGGATCATTTCCCGGCGCAACTATCCGGTGGCGAACAACAAAGAGTGGCAATCGCCAGGGCAATCGCGAAAAATCCCGCCGTGCTGTTGTGCGATGAGCCCACCGGCGCGCTCGACTCCGCCACCGGGGTGCTGGTGCTGGAAGCGATCGAACGGGTCAATCGCAGTCTGGGAACCAGCGCCGTGCTGATAACCCACAACGCCGCTATTGCGCAAATGGCGGACCGCGTGGTGCGCATGGCCGACGGCATGATCGTCGAGGATCGCCGCAATCCGGATCGACGGCCGGCGCGGGACCTGACCTGGTAGCGGGCATGGCGGCGCTGGATCGAAAAGCATTGCGCGACCTCTGGCGGCTGCGGGCAATGGTGCTGGCGATCGCAATGGTACTGTGCGCGGGTGTCGCCACCTACGTCATGTCGCTTTCCACCTATGGCTCGTTGGTGATCAGCCAACGGATCTATTATCGGGATTACCGCTTCGCGCAGATTTTCGCCGGTCTGAAACGGGCGCCGGAAAGTCTGCGCACGCGCATCAGCGAAATACCCGGTGTCGACAAGGTCCAGACCCGCGTGATCGCAAGCGCCAGTCTCGAGGTGCCCGGCTTCACGGAACCGGTGGTCGGCAGACTGGTGTCGGTGCCCGACATGGGTCAACCGATGCTCAATGCCCTGCACCTGCGCCAAGGCAGGATGATACAAGCGCAGTACGCCGACGAAGCGCTGGTGAGCGATACCTTCGCCGAGGCCCACCATTTGCAACCCGGGGACCGGCTTGGCGCCATCATCAACGGTAAACGCAAAAGCCTGCGCATCGTCGGGATTGCGATGTCGCCGGAATATCTGTATCAGTTTCCTCCCGGCGGCGCCTTCCCAGACTACCAGCGCTATGGCATTTTGTGGTTGAGCCGTAGCCAGCTCGCCGCCGCCTACGACATGGATGGCGCCTTCAATGACGTTGCGCTGAACTTGGCGCCCCGCACCGACGAGAACGACGTGATCACACGTCTCGACTCGCTGCTCGCTGCATATGGCGGATCCGGTGCGATCGGCCGCAGCGACCAGATCTCCCACCGGTTCCTGACTCAGGAACTGCACGGTTTGCGAATCATGGCGATCGTGTTTCCAGCGATTTTCATGGGCGTCGCCGCATTCTTGTTCAACGTTGTGATCGGACGCCTGATCAGCACGCAGCGGGAACAGATCGCGGTTCTGAAAGCCTTCGGCTATGGCAATGGCGCGATCATGCTGCACTTCGTCAAACAAGTACTTGGCATCGTCGCGATCGGCTTGGCCTCTGGAATTGCACTTGGTGCCTGGCTGGGGCACGGATTGAGCGGCGTGTACATGGAGTTCTATCGATTTCCGGAGTTGTACTATCGGATACCGCTCTGGATATGGATGTCGGCGGCGGCAATCAGCGTCATATCCGGATTGAGCGCGACTGCCGTCGCGGTAATCCGCGCCGCGCGCCTGCCGCCGGCGCAGGGAATGCGGTCCGAGTCACCCGCCGTCTATCGCAGAACCTTAATCGAGCGTCTGGGACTGCAAAGTGGTCTTTCGCAGCCGAGCCGCATGATCGTCCGCCACCTGGAGCGCCGACCGGCACGTGCGCTGTTGACCGTGGCGGGAATCGCCAGTGCATGCGCGATCGTGGTTGTCTCCAACTTCCAGAAGGACGCGGTTCGATACATGGTGGATGTGCAGTACAGCATGAGTCAGCATCAGGACTTGACCGTCGCATTCACCGATCCCACTTCCCAGCGCGCGCTATATTCGCTCTCCAGGCTGGAAGGTGTGCGTCATGCCGAAGGCTTTCGCGCCGTGCCGGTTCGATTGCGCCATGCTCAATACAGCTTCCGCACCACGCTCGAGGGGCGCGATCCCGACGCACGTCTTTCGGAGCTTCTCGACGCGAATCTGGCTCCCGTGGCGCTGTCCGAGCACGGCATGGTGTTGACTGATTACCTGGCCCAACTGCTGCACCTGGAACCCGGCGATACCGTGCTGGTGGAAATACTGGAGGGCGCCCGACCTACACTCGAAATTCCGGTGGCGGCGCTGGAAAAGCAATATCTGGGTGTGAACGCATATATGCCGCTGCGCACGCTCAACCGATTGCTGCGGGAAGGCCCCGCGATCAGTGGCGCACAGCTGGCCGTTGAACCGCGCTACCGGAAGCAGGTGTATCGAGAATTAGAACAAATTCCACGCATAGCAGGGACCACTCTGCGCAGCGCGGCGATTCACAACTTCGACCAGGCGATGGAAGAAAATATTCTGGTATTTACCTTCGTTACGGCGATGCTCGGCAGCGTGATCGCCTTCGGCGTGGTCTACAATAGCGCGCGCATCGCGTTGTCAGAACGGGATCGCGAGCTGGCCAGCCTGCGTGTGCTGGGTTTCCGGCGTGGGGAGATCGCCTACATTCTGCTCGGAGAACTGGCACTGTTGACCCTGGCTGCGATTCCGATCGGCTTCTTGATCGGCCACGCGCTCTGCGCGTATATCGCATTCGAGTTCCGCTCCGATCTCTACCGCATACCACTGGTATTGCAAAGCGGCACCTATGCGTTCGCCGCCCTCGTGGTACTGGCGTCGACGGTACTATCCGGTATCTTGATTTGGCGAAAACTGGCACGTCTGGATTTGATCGGCGTTCTCAAGACTCGGGAGTGACATGGCAGCTCGCTGGCGAAGAAGCGCAGGCACCGCACTGGTGGCAGTCACGGCCGTCGCGGCATTGGCGTGGGGCCTGTGGCCCCGCCCAATAGCCGTCAGCGCGACGAAGGCTTTGCGAGCAGCATTCGAAGTCACCATCGAGGAAGAAGGCCGTACGCGGGTCAAAGACCGGTTCGTGATCTCGGCGCCTGTAGCCGGTTATCTGCGCCGCTCGGAACTACACGTGGGCGATTCCGTATCCCGCAACGCGGTGATCGCTCGTCTGGAGCCGCTGCGCCCAGCCGTGCTCGATCCGCGCGCCAAGGCGCAAGCCGAGGCTGGCATCTCCGCGGCACAAGCAGCGCTGAGCCGAGCCCAACAAGCGGTTGCCGCTGCCAGTGCGCAAGCCCAATACGCCCAGCTCGACTATGAGCGAAAGACAAAACTACACGAGGGTGGGCGTGTTTCCCAAGAAGAACTGGATCGTGCCGAAACCCAATTGCGCCAAGCGAATGCCAACCTTCGTTCGAGCCAATTCGCAGTCGACGTAGCCAAGTTCCAACTGCAGGCAGCGCGCACCGCGCTGCAATTTTCCGCCGCAGGATCAGCAGACGCCGCCGAAACCGTGCAGCTGACTTCACCGGTCAGTGGCAAAGTGCTGAAGCTCTATCGAGAAAGCGAAGGTCCGGTGCAGATTGGCGACCAATTGGTCGAGGTGGGTGACCCGAGGGCCCTGGAAGTCGAAATCGATGTGCTATCCGAAGACGCTGTACGCATCAAGGCTGGGACGCCGGTTCGTTTTTTGCGCTGGGGCGGAGAGCCTGCATTGCGGGGCGTCGTTCGCGTGGTAGAGCCCGTGGGATTTACGAAAATTTCGGCCCTGGGTGTTGAAGAGCAGCGGGTAACGGTAATCGCCGATCTCACTTCACCGCACGATGAATGGCAAAAGCTGGGAGACGGGTATCGGGTTGAAGCCGCATTCATACTCTGGCACGACGAAGACGTGCTTCAGGTGCCAACCAGCGCGCTATTTCGCGATCGGCATCAATGGGCGGTCTTCGTCATCGCCAATGGCAGAGCCGCGCAACGCACGGTTGACGTCGGGCGCCGCAACGGCCTCAACGCACAAATTCTGGCTGGATTGCGTGAGGGCGACCTGGTGATAGCCCACCCTGACGAACGCATCGAGGATGGCGTCCGGGTCACGGCACAACGTATCGCACCCTGAAATGCAATCCGCGCGCTTCGCGCGGATTGCATTCTCTGCGGGAGGGAATCAGCGTGTATTGCGACGACGGCGGCGATGCCAACCCATGGCGCCGAACCCGAGCGCCAGGAGCAGGCCGGTTCCGGGTTCCGGCACGCTGGCACTGGCCAGAGGCGCAACGGATTGCATCCAATTGCGCGCAGTCGTTTCCAACGGTCGATCGTCCGCGCCCTTGAGATTGTTGCCGCGCAACTTGTGGCAATCGTTTACCGAATAAGTAAGCGAGATCGCCGGGCAGTCGAGCGCGATCTGCAGATAATCCGTCGGCGCTCCGCCGTAAGCTGCCACTCGCGCCGCCGCCGTGGTGACCGCGTTAGTGTCCCCGTCGCCGTAGATGTCCAATACCGGAATTGTGATTTCGTCCAAGGTGTCGACAACGTTCAACGGATCGATGCTATTGCCGTACATGCCGACATTTAGCAGACCCACAATAGGCACATCCCCAGCATGTTGACCGCGAGCGACAACAGCGGCGGCAAGGCGCGAACCGAGACTGAAGCCGGAAAGCACGATCTGATCGACGCCAAGGGATTGCATGTAGGAAGATGCTGCACGGACGCGCGCATAGGTTTCCGGAAATACATAATTCGCGCCGCCTGCGCTGACGTCGGCCGCATAATCGCTGAAATCGGTGTTGCTGCCATTGCCATTCGAGTCCGCTGGAACGGGATTTTCGATCGCCAGTGTGCTGTAGCCGGCGTTGTTCAGGCTATTGCGCAGCTGCCGCGTTACCGCCGAATCGGGCGTCAACCCCCGGCCGTGCAACAGAATTATGCCGACGTTGGGCGACCCGGCGCCTTGCAGAAATTCGCCGCCGAATGATCCGGAGGCGGTCGACAATGAGATTGGTGTGGCCTGAACGGGCCCTGCGGCGATGGCCCCCAAAATAAAACACGCACAAACGGCTCCCCGAGCCAAGGTTCCCCCGATCATGACAAAGCCCTCTTATTTTTTTATTGATCGCGGCAACAAGAGCCAGCAATCACCCCAGGGGCATTTTTTACTGTGTGGATGTTCCGGGGTCAAGCATTTCTGCGCCTGCATACCGGCAAAAATATGACTTTCGCCCTATGCCGGTCACCAGTGGGACGCTTCCTGCAAGGCGCGCATCACCTCCGAAAGTGACGCACTGTCGTTCTGCAGCAGGCATACCAAATTGCCGACGCTGCACACCGACATTTCGTCGCTGCGCACGATCCAACCGCCGGGAGGGGTCCACCCTCGCAACTGCGTAAACATCGACAACTGGTCGGCGTTACCTTGAACGATGCGCTTGTAGTCGTGGGCGAACTTGGCAAGCGCCTCCAAATGCTGAGCCGGCATGACGCCATAGCCTTCGACGAAGGCCCCGTCGTCGCGAAACTGGCAAATCGCGGCGACACCATCCAGTGCCATCAAGCGTTTGATCATGGAGCCCCCTACCGCGCCAGCGCGTCGTACGCTGCCTGGTAGTCGGCACGATCGTTGGCAAGCACCACACCGCGATTGCCATAGGTGACAGCGGACCAGTCCAGGCCGACCATGGTGAAGCCACCGATCGGGTAAAATCCTTCGCTGCCGGTCATGCTTTCCCACCCCCGCGCTTGCATCGTAGCGATGGAAATATTGGCGACGCACACGTGACTGAGCAGATCCAGTACCGTGTCATTCAAATCTCCGCCGTCCGACACTTTGCTCGACAACAGTTCGCCGCGATCGGAAAAATTGAACGCGGCAATCGCTCCGGGCAATGCCATTAAATTATCAAGATCGGCCATCGTCCTTCATCTCCTACTTGCTGAAATTCCGCTTGGTACGGTCAAGGTTCGCAGGTTGCCTAAACCAGGTCGTCCGAAGCGTCCGCCAATTTCTCACGCAGTGCATGTATGACTTCGTTGAGCGATGCCGCGGCGTTATCGAGGAAACAGAATACGTTGGCATACACGCAGACGCTGAATTTCGGGCCGCGTACAACCCACCCTCTGCCCGGCACGATGCCGCAATCATCGCAGAACGCATGCAGTATCTCCGTCTGCATGTGCACGCTCATGGTCGTCGCGCGACACATGATCGAGGCCATGCGCGCCTGTTCTTCATCGAGGTTGCCTTTGTATGTAAATCGATCTCCGCGGTAGGAATATTCGCCCACCGCGGTCACTCCCGGAAGTGCAGCCAGCTCTGCTAGAATGGCCATGTCTCCTCACTTGGCTTTCGTTCTTGTTTATGTTGCTTTTTATAGCACAGTGTTTATCACATGCGCGGCGGAAGTGACAACAACACATTACGATAACGGCAAATGTTTCAGCGATCCATTGAGTGCTGTTTGATAAAATGAATGTCGCAAAGATTTCGGCAACCCACGAGCCGGTCGGCCTACCGCGCCGCGTCGGCGCTTTGTTTTACGATGGCATGTTGCTGATCGCGATTTTGCTGTTGGCGACAGCACTCGCATTGGCGGTCACCAAAGGCCAACTTGACAACCACGGCTGGGGATACCGGGTCTACTTACTGGCAATCATCTCCGCATTCTACGGCTGGTTCTGGACCCATGGCGGACAGACGTTGGGCATGCAGACCTGGCGCATCCGGGTCGAGCGCCTGGACGGGACTACGATTCGATGGTGGCAGGCATTGGTGCGTCTGGCGGTGGCAATGGCGACATTAGGCATCGGGCTGCTATGGACACTTTGGGACCGGGACCGACGGGCGCTTTATGATCGCATCGCGCGCACGCGGGTGATTCGCACCGGATGATTCAATGAATACGCGACACCGCATATAAACCGCCCGCTGCGAAAATCAACGTCGGCACAAGCGCGCTAAGCAACGGTGGCAGTCCGTAGACCAATCCGACATGATTGAGCGCCTGGTTGAGCAGATAAAATCCCATCCCAAGCAGCACGCCCACCAGAATCCGGGTGCCGGCGTGCGCAGAACGTAGCGACCCGAATACGAACGGAATCGCGATCAACAACATCACCAACGTCGAAAACGGCGTCACGATCTTGACCCAAAACGCCAACCGGTAACGATCGCTGCTCAAGTTGTTCTCGTCCAGGTAACGGACGTAGCGCGCCAGCGCAGCCGCAGCAAGATCTTCGGGCTTGACCGACAGCACTTCCAGGAGATCGGGCTTCAGCAATGACCGCCAGCCGGCACTGTCCAGCGCCCGCGTAGTCACGCCTTTAGGATCGACCCGGCTTTGCTCCACGCGTTCCAACTGCCATTCGCCGTTGACGTAAGAAGCCGACTGCGCATGTATCAAACTTTTCAACCGCAACTGATCATCGAGCTCATAGATGGTGATATCTCGCAACTCGGCGCCGGGCAGAACCCGGCGAATCTGCACAAAATTATTTCCGTCGCGCGCCCAGAAACCGTTGTCGCTGCGCAAAGTGATATAGCCGGTCTGCGCCGCGCTGCGCATCGACTGGGCATATTTTTCCCCCGGGGGCGCGACGACTTCGCCAAGCACCCCGGCAATGAGCGCCAGCACGAGACCCGCCTGAAGCACCGCCAGGGTAATGCGTGTGACAGAAACACCGGCCGCCCGCATGACCATAAGCTCGCTGTTGGCAGCCAAACCGCCGAGACTCATCAGTCCACCCAGCAGAACCGCGGTCGGAAACATTTCGTACACCCGTCGCGGCAGGGTCAGCAGGACATATAGAGAAGCCTTGGCGAGATCGTAGTCCTTGTGCAGGTCACCGAGCTCGCCGAGCAAGGTGAAGAACGCCGACAGTGAGGCCAATACCAGAAGCGCCAGCAAGGCGCCTCGGATCACCGTGCCGCCGAGGTAGCGGTCCAGTATGGTGATCACGCCGGGTCTCCCCGCTTACGCGGCCCGGCAAATACCCAGCGCGCGCCGAGTTGACGAACCAACAGCACGGCTGTCAACAGCAAAAACAAACCATGCACCCACCAGAGCCCCAACGCAGCGGGAATGGCGCCGCGCTCGGTCCAGGACTGCGCAAACGCCAGCAAGTTGACATAACTGACGTACAGCAGAATCGCGACGAACAAGCGGCCGAAGCGGCCGCTGCGCGGACTTACGCGACCGATCGGCAGCGCCAGCAAGGCCAGCACCAGCGCGCCCAAAGGCATCGACAACCGCCATTGCAGCTCGGCCGCCTCGGCCGGATCCTTTGAACGCCACAGTTCGGAGGTCGGTCGCGTACCGAGTTTGCCGGATTCGGCAACCACTTCGCTGCGTCTCAACAAAACGCCGTGATGTTGAAACTTCACAATCCGAAAATCCGCATCTCCCGGCTTGCCCTCATACCGATAGCCGTCCGTCAGGACCAAGTAGCGGCCACCTGGTTTCGTCTCCAAGTGACCTTCGGCCGCGGTGAGCATGACGCTGCGTCCGTCCGCCCGCTGTACGTGAATAAACACGTTGTGCATACGCGGTTCATCCGTCACCTCCTGGGCATACAGGATACGCGTACCGCCCATGCCTTCCTGGAATCGCCCGGCACGCACGGCGTTGACTTCCATGTCGCGTTGGGCAGCGTCGATCAGGCGTACTTCTTCGGCGTCGGTCCACGGCACCACTTGCAGCGCCATCCATCCCTGCACCGCCGCCAGCGGCAATGCCAACATCAGGATTGCCCGGTACAAGCGCGGCTCGCCGACGCCACATGCCGACATGGCCGCCATTTCCGAGTCCCGGTAAAGGCGCCCGAGCACCAACAGTACCGACAGATACAACCCCAGTGGCACTAAAAGAATGAGATATTTCGCCGCCTTGAGGGCCACCAGCGTGAAAATCACATCGCCTGGCAATTGGCCCGCCGCGGCGTCCGCCAAGTAGCGCACCAGCCGGTTGCTCAGAAAGATCAACAACAGGACCACGAGCACGCCAAACAGAGTTTGCAACACTTCGCGCGCGACGTAGCGATCGATCAGCGTGAACACGCGGCGACTCTGTGAAAATTGCGTTTTGGACTGAAAATCAGCATGTGTTCGGGTAAACTTGGCCAAATTTCAAGTTTAGTGGTCGCCGCAATCCCGGTTCACCGTCAACAACGGTGGCGATCAGGCAACGCTCCGGAGCATATTGTATGGAATACAACGTCAAAAGCGGTAATCCCGAAAAACAACGCAGCGCCTGCGTGGTCGTAGGCGTGTTCGAGCCGCGGAAACTGTCGGCCGCAGCCGAAGAACTCGACCGTGCTGCCGACGGGATGCTGTCCTCGCTGGTGCGACGCGGCGACATGGAAGGAAAGGCCGGCCAGACACTGATGTTGTATAACGTACCCAATACGCTCTGCGATCGTGTGCTGCTGGTGGGGTGCGGAAAGGAACGCGAGTTTGATGATCGCCAATTCCGCAATTCCATTGCCACCACGGTTCGCCTGTTGAACGATGGCGGCGCCATGGAAGCGGTGTGCTATCTCACCGACGTACCGATCAAAAGCCGCGATAGTATCTGGAAAGTCCGCCAAGCCGTCATCGAAGCGCAATCCGCACTGTATCGGTTCGACCAACTCAAGAGCAAGAAGGACACGCAACGCCGCCCATTGCGGAAAATCACCTTCAGCGTCCCGAGCCGGCGGGATCTGGCCGAATGCGAGCACGCGTTGAGCCAGGGCCAAGCCATCGCCAATGGCATGAAATTGGCGCGCGATCTGGGCAACCTGCCGGGCAACATTTGTACACCGACCTATCTTGCCGATCAAGCCAAGGCGCTGGGCAAGGAATTCCGTCGCGTGAAAGTGAATGTATTGGAAGAAAGCGACATGGAGAAGCTCGGCATGGGCGCGCTGCTGTCGGTGTCCCGAGGCAGCCGGCAACCGGCCAAGTTGATCACCATGGAATACCGTGGCGGGTCCAAGGACCAGAAACCGGTGGTCTACGTCGGCAAAGGCCTTACGTTCGATGCCGGCGGTATTTCCATCAAGCCTGCGCAGGCCATGGATGAGATGAAATACGATATGTGCGGCGCAGCCGGTGTGTTCGGCGCTATACGCGCATGCGCCGAACTGCAATTGCCGATCAATGTCGTCGGCGTGGTACCGAGTTCGGAAAATCTCCCCGACGGGGCCGCCAACAAGCCGGGGGACATTGTCACCAGCATGTCCGGGCAGACCATCGAAGTGCTGAATACCGACGCCGAGGGGCGCCTCATTCTTTGTGACGCACTTACCTACAGCGAACGCTTCGAACCCGCGGTAATCGTCGACATGGCGACCTTGACCGGCGCTTGCGTAATCGCCTTGGGCGCCCATGCTCACGGACTCTTAGGCAACAACAAACCATTGATCCACGATCTGCTCAGCGCCGGCAAAGAAGTCGGCGATCGAGCCTGGGAACTGCCGCTGTGGGACGAGTACCAGTCACAGCTCGACAGTAACTTCGCCGACATGGCCAATATCGGCGGCCGCGAAGCCGGCACGATCACCGCTGCCTGCTTCCTGTCCCGTTACACCAAGAAAATGCGGTGGGCGCATTTAGACATCGCCGGTACCGCCTGGTTGTCGGGCAAGGATAAAGGCGCGACCGGCCGTCCGGTACCGTTGTTGATCCAGTTTTTGCTCGACCGGCTGCGAGACGCCGCCTGATCCGGTTGGCCGGCGATCGCACACTGACATGACCCGGGTCGATTTCTACGTACTGTCCGAATCCGATGCCACCGCCGCCGAACTGTTGGCGTGCCGACTGGCTGAAAAAATCTACAAGCTCGGCCATCAGGTGTACGTACATACGGAGTCGGACGCGCAGGCGCAGCGACTCGACAGTCTGCTGTGGACTTTTCGCCCCGGAAGTTTCGTCCCCCATGGCCGTCACGGTGACGAATCGCCGGAGCAGATGCCGGTACTGATCGGGTACGGCACCGAGCCGGCGTCCCATACCGATGTCCTGGTGAATCTAGCGACGGAAGTGCCGGGGTTTTTCAGCCGTTTCGAGCGCGTGGCGGAACTGGTCGCCGGCGCACCCGAGCAGCGTGCCATGGCCCGCGAACGCTTCCGCTTCTACCGGGACCGCGGATATGAACTGCAAACACACAATCTTTGACGGCAACTCATGACCGACGATTACCGAAGCGTTGAAGAAGAGCCGCACGCGATCCCAACGCTGGACGTAATGGTCGGCGACGATGGCCAATCGTTCGCGGCGGCGGCACTGGAACGCATGGCGGCACATATCGACCAGGAACTGCAGTGCGAATTCGAGAAAATTGTGACGATTGCCGTTAATGAAGCAGTCACCCAGGCTTTGACGTCATACCGCGAGAAAGCCCGGGCGCTGGTATTACGCGAACTTGCCGTCGAACTCAGCCAGATTCCGGATTCCACCGATACGGACCAGAGCTGAAGGGCCGTAGCGCCAGAGCGCGCACGGCAATCATCCATTGCCACATCGTTTGAGATCGACGTCCACACCATGGAAAAAACCTACGACCCGCAATCCATCGAGCAACGCTGGTATCAGATCTGGGAGGACCGCGGCTACTTCGCGCCGCAGGAAAACCCGGCGAAGCCGGCTTACTGCATTATGATTCCGCCACCCAATGTGACCGGCAGTCTGCACATGGGCCACGCGTTCCAATATACGATCATGGACGCCCTGACCCGCTACCATCGCATGCGCGGTGACGAGACGCTCTGGCAGGCAGGCTCGGACCATGCCGGGATCGCGACTCAGATGGTGGTGGAGCGACAACTCAATGCCGCCGGCAAGACGCGCCATGACCTTGGGCGAGAAGCATTCCTCGACCAGGTGTGGGAATGGAAATCCGAATCCGGTGGCACCATCACCCGGCAACTGCGGCGCCTGGGCGCCTCCCTGGACTGGTCCCGCGAACGTTTCACCATGGATGAGGGATTATCGGAAGCGGTGAAAGAAGTATTCGTGCGCCTGCACGAGGAAGGCTTGATCTACCGGGGCAAACGGCTGGTGAACTGGGATCCGGTGCTGCACACCGCAGTCTCCGACCTGGAAGTCATATCTGACGAAGAGCCGGGATTCCTGTGGCACATGCGCTATCCCCTCGCCAATGGCAGCGGGCATATGGTGGTCGCGACCACGCGCCCGGAAACCATGCTCGGCGACGCGGCAGTCGCCGTTCATCCCGATGACGAACGCTACCGGCACCTGGTCGGGCAATTGATCGAACTGCCCCTTACCAAGCGCAGGATCCCCGTGGTTGCCGACGACTATGTCGATCCCGAGTTCGGCAGCGGCTGCGTCAAGATCACCCCCGCGCACGACTTCAACGATTACCAGGTCTGGCTGCGGCATCGTGACGAATCTGCGATTGCATCACTTCCCAACGGCGGTCTGATCAACATCTTTTCCGCGAGCGCGAGTATCGTCGCCAGCGACGACGACAACGGCGCCCTGGTCCCCGCCGAATTCAGCGGAATGGATCGCTACGAGGCCCGCAAACAAATAGTCCAGAAGTTGGACTTGCTCGGGCTACTGGAAAAAACCGGCGACCACAAGCTCATGGTGCCGCGCGGCGACCGCTCGGGCGCAGTAATCGAACCGTTCCTCACCGACCAGTGGTACGTAAAGGTGGCGCCGTTGGCACAACCTGCCGTGCAGGCGGTCGAGGACGGCCGGATCCGATTCGTCCCCGATAACTGGAAGAATACCTACTTCGAGTGGATGCGCAATATCGAAGACTGGTGTATATCGCGTCAGATCTGGTGGGGCCATCGCATCCCGGCCTGGTACGACGATAAAGGCGACGTTTATGTCGGTCGCAGCGAGCAAGAGGTACGCACCAAGCACGGACTCGCTGATTCGATTTCACTGGTTCAGGACGAAGACGTGCTCGACACGTGGTTCTCGTCCGCGCTGTGGCCCTTTTCGACCCTCGGCTGGCCCCAGACCACGCCTGCCCTGGAACGCTTCTATCCGACCAGCGTTCTGGTCACGGGCTTTGACATCATTTTCTTCTGGGTGGCCCGCATGATCATGATGGGCTTGAAGTTCATGGATGACGTCCCGTTCCGCGAGGTGTACATCCACGGCCTGGTGCGAGACGCCCACGGCCAGAAAATGTCCAAATCCAAGGGCAACGTACTCGACCCCATCGACCTCATCGACGGCATCGATCTCCAGGCTTTGATCGCCAAGCGCACCAGCGGTCTGATGCAGCCGCAGATGGCGAAGAAAATCGAGAAGCAGACCCGTACCGACTTTCCTGACGGCATACCTGCGTTCGGCACCGACGCCTTGCGCTTCACGTTCGCGGCTCTGGCCACGACAGGCCGCGACATCAACTTCGATCTGGGCCGTATCGAAGGTTACCGCAACTTCTGCAACAAGCTTTGGAACGCCGCCCGCTACGTGCTCATGAATACCGAAGAACACGACTGCGGCCAGCAGGGAGGAGAAATCGAGCTGTCGGTGGCCGACCGCTGGATCGAGTCACGCCTGCAGCGCACGGTCAACCAGGTTCATGAGTCGATCGCACACTATCGATTGGATCTGGCCGCCCAGGCCTTGTATGCCTTCGTTTGGGAAGAATACTGCGATTGGTACCTCGAACTGTCCAAACCCATACTGACGGATCCACACAGCACACCGCAAGCACAAAGAGGCACCCGTCGCACGCTCGTGCGCGCATTGGAAACCGTGCTGCGCCTGGCACATCCAATCGTGCCGTTCATCACCGAGGAAATCTGGCAGCGGGTCGCCCCGCTGGCCGGCCGTAGCGGCGATACGGTCATGCGCGCTGCCTATCCGCCTGAAGGTGAACAGCAACTGGATACCGACGCCGAAGCGGAGATGCGATGGGTCATGGGGTTCGTTCTCGGCATCCGCAAAATCCGCAGCGGCATGAACATCGAGCCGCGCAAACCGCTGCCGGTACTGTTGGACAATGCCGACGACGCCGACCGCCGACGTCTGCAAGCCAACCGTCACTACCTGGAGGCAGTCGGTCGTACCGAATCGATCAAGGTACTGGCGGCCGGCGAGTCTGCGCCGGAGTCCGCAACAGCACTGGTGGGCGAACTCAAGGTGTTGATTCCTATGGCAGGTCTAATCGACAAAGAGGCGGAAAGCCAGCGCCTGGGGAAAGATATCGAACGTTTGCAACGGGAGATCGAGCGCGGCGAGCGCAAGCTGGAAAACCCCGAATTCGTTTCCAAGGCACCGCAAGCCGTGGTCGAAAAGGAACGCGGCAAGGTGCTGGGAATGCGTACGTCTCTGGCTCAGTTGCAGGAACAGTTGGCCCGTATTCGGCGACTTTGACTCTGAAACCTTCAGAATTCACGCGAACGGGTCGATATTGGCGTTAGGCGGACTGCGCCGGCGATCTGTGGACCGCCCCGCCGAAGTTTACTTTGTTGCAGCAATATCCAATACTTACAGTGCCTTTCACCCGACTTTGCCGGTCGGCAGGCACCAGCAGATCGGAAATGCCATGACACGTATCGTGATCATCGACGACCAAGCTATCAGTCGAAAGCTGCTGGACAAACTGATCGGCACCATTGAACAATCCGCGGAGGTCCGTTCGTTTTCGGATCCGGTCGAGGCGCTGGCCTGGATCGAACTAAACACGCCAGATCTCGTACTCACGGATTACAAAATGCCCAACCTTGACGGGATTTCGTTCACCCGGCTGTTCCGGCAGATTCCCCATTGCCTGGACGTACCGCTGGTCATGGTTACCTGTATCGAGGATCGCGAAATCCGTTACCAGGCCCTCGAGGCTGGGGCAACCGACTTTCTGACCAAACCCGTGGATCAAGTGGAATGCCGCGCCAGGTGCCGCAATCTGCTCACCATGCGCCGCCAACAGCACATTATCAAAGATCGCAACCGTTGGCTCGAAAGCCGGGTCTCGGAGGCCACTGACGCGGTCCGCACCCGGGAACGGGAGACCTTGATTCGCCTGGCGAAAGCCGGCGAATACCGGGACGAGGAAACCGGCAACCACGTGCTGCGCATGGCCCGCTATTCGCAATTGATCGCCGAGGAGCTGGGCCTACCGGCGCAGGAAAGTAAGTCCATCGGCATTTCGGCGCCCATGCACGACATCGGAAAAATCGGCATCCCCGATGCAATACTGTTGAAGCCCGGCAAGCATACGCCGGAACAATTCGCCATCATGAAACGGCATACGCTGATCGGTTACGACATTCTCAAGGAAAGCCCGTCCAAATATCTACAGATGGGCGCCACGATCGCTGTCGGCCACCATGAAAAATTCGACGGCAGCGGCTACCCTTACGGGCTGCGGGCCGAGGAGATTCCGCTGTGCGCGCGCATCGTCGCCGTAGCGGACGTGTTCGATGCATTGACTTCAGTGCGGCCGTACAAGCACGCCTGGCCGGTACAAGATGCAGTCGCCTATCTACGCAAGCAACGCGGAAGCCATTTCGATCCTGCGTGCGTGGACCGATTTCTGGCGCGTCTGAACCGGGTTATGGATATCTATCGAGAACTATCGGACGAGCCAGCTCAACAAACTCAATAATCATGCGCGGCACCACGGACGAAAACCAGCGCGACGGAGCATCGATACCGGCCGGGGACGAGGAAGCTGGTCCGACGCTCGGCGGCGCGCGGGAGCAGGACATCTTGCGCGTACTGCTGGTCAGTGCCGCGAGCGCCTATCTGCTTTTTTCCGTCCCCGACCATGCCCGATCCGTGGCGCTCACCCTCACCGCCGCAGCGGCCATACTCGGTGCGCTGGTTCTACTCGCCTTCGGAATGTTCCTGCCGCAGCAGTCAATCCATCGGCGCATGTTTACGATCCTGTTCGACACGGTCGCCATCACCGGGGGTATGCAGCTCGGCGGCGAGGCGGGCGCGCCACTGTATCTGCTTTACTTTGTATCGGCATTCGGCAACGGCTTTCGCTTCGGCCTACCGTTTCTATATGTCAGTACTTCCCTCAGCTTGATCGGTTACCCGCTGGTAGTCATGAATTCGCCTTTCTGGCTCGGCCACATGGCCCTGGCCGTCGGCTTCTGGGTCGGGCTGGCCGCCCTGCCTGTGTATGTCGCAATCATGCTCAAGCGGCTGCACGGCGTGATCAGGCGCAGCGGACGCGCAACCAGAGAACAGGCCCGGTTCCTGCTCGAAGCAGGGCTCGAACTGCGCCCGCCGCTCAATCAATTGTTGGGCGCATCCGATTTGCTGCGGGAGTCATCCCTGAGTCGAGGGCAACGCGAGTTCGCTGACACCATCTGCGAATCGGCAAATTCGGCCATAGCCGTGCTGCACAACATCGTCGACTACGCCGCCATCGCAGGGGGAAAGTTCGGCCTCCGCACCACGGAATTCGATTTGCATAACGTACTCAATGGCGCCGTCCGCCTGTTACGGGACCAGGCGGACAAGCGCAGCGTGAGACTCGGTCTGCAGATCGATCCGCAGACCCCCTATCAACTCACGGGGGCTCCCGCACAGCTGCGCCAAGTCCTCTCCAACCTGATCACCAACGCGCTGGCCTTTGCCCGCTATGGACAACTGAATGTGCGCGTTCGACCTTTGTATGCAAACGACAGCGGCACAATGCTTCGTTTCGAGGTCGAACAACATGGAAACGGCGAGGCAGCCCGCCTCCTTGCCCGGCTGACCGACCGGACCAAGCGGGAGGCGACGACAATCTCCTACGACGGCACCGCGCTGCGGGCAGTCGTCGCAGTCGAATTGGTCAAACTCATGGGCGGCACGATCGGTGTCGAGAACCAAGAGGCCGATCGGTCCACGGTGTGGTTCGAACTGCCGTTCGGACCCAGCCCTGCCGAGGGTCTTTCGGCCACTTCGTTACAGCACACGCGGGTCCTGCTGATCTCCGATGCACGAAGCCCGAACATCGGTGTCGTGACGGGGCGTCTTCGGGAATGGGGCGTGCAATTCGAAACCAACGACAGCGCCAGCGGCGCGTTCGTGCGAGCTGAATCCGAACTGCGGCGCGGCCACGCCTACCACGTGATCATCGTCGACAAATTGCTGATCGACATCGACGCCAGACAGTTTGCCCGGGCGCTGCGCAAGGTAACCAGTAGTACCGACACGGCTTTGGTGCTCATTACCAGGGAAGACAACGATTTGGAGCATGGCTCGCTGCTCGAGGCAGGGTATTCTTGCCTGCTTTCCTCCCCCGTGGACCAAAAACTGCTTTTCAATGCCTTGCATTCGGCACCTGTCGTCGAGCGGCACGGGGGTGAACGCATCGTGCCGCTGCGCCCACGCATCGATCGGGCCCGCACCGCGGCCAGATCGCGGATACTGGTAGCGGAAGACAATCCGACCAGCCAGAAATTCATTGCCCGCGTTCTGGAACGGGCCGGCCATGAAGTGGATCTGGTACACAATGGCGAAGAAGCGTTGGATGCATTGGAATGCGGCGACTACAACCTGGTCATGCTGGATATGCATATGCCTGTCATGGACGGCGTGCAAACCGCCAAGCTGTACCGCTTCATTTACCCCAACAACAGCCTGCCGTTCGTGATGCTGACTGCCAATGCCACCACGGAAGCAAAATTGGAGTGTGAATCAGCCGGCATCGAGACCTTTCTCACTAAACCCATCGAAGCATCCAGACTGCTGGAAATCATCGAGCGCATTCTCGAGCGCCACAGCGGCGGCGATCCATCCGAGCTTCGCACTGATCGCGACCCAGTACGGCAACGGGAACGGCCGGCAACAAACGAAGTCTTCGACGGCGCACCGGTTCTCAACCTCGCGAGTCTCCAGGAGGTTGAAAGCCTCGGCCGCGGCAGCGATTTCTTCCACGAGCTCATCCAGGGATTTATCCGGGACGGTAACGGGTTGCTCGAAAAGATGCAGGAGTCCCTGTCGCGGGAAGACTATGCGGACTTTCGCGATGCCAGCCACGCCCTGAAGGGCAATGCAGGCAGCATCGGCGCAGTAAAACTCTACAAAAGTTGCCTACAGGTGGAGCGCATGAGCCGTGCGGATTTCGAGCTGTTGGGCGTACAGACGCTGATCGACATCCGCGGTGACTTCCGCCAAGCCTGCGCTGCGCTGATCGAGTATTCCAAGAAGCTGGGAAACAACGCCAGCAATTGACGGCATCTTAATATCAGACGCCGCTGTACCTCAGCACCAGCATGACGACACCCACCAGGGTGCCAACGAACAACGCCGTAAAGATCAACCCGACGATGATGTACGCGGCCGGCCGGCCTTTGGTGAAATCCCGTTCGTGAGCGTGTCGACCTCGCACCCCGAACATCGCCGCAATCACGCTGGCGACCACATGCAGCAGCCCGACCTGTGCACCGCGGTCTTTTTGCTGTTCGTTCGAATCCGACATCAGTAGCAAGCCCCAAGCTGGAAAAAAGACTGCCGAAAAGGTGCGTTTGGCGACTCAGCGCCCGGTTGCACCCGGTTCCTCCAAGCCGCGGGCCATATCACGCCCACGCTGAACATCCACGCGCAGCAGCAACACCGCGCCAACGGCAAATAGTATCACGGTGGACAATAGTGCGAGCCGGGAATCGCCGCTTTCGAGTGCCACCAGACCCATGAGGACCGGGCCCAGCACCGCGGCGAACTTGCCGAGCATGTTATAAAAGCCAAAAAACTCTCCGGATTTGTCGCGCGGTATGAGGCGCGTATACAAAGAGCGGCTAAGCGCCTGGATTCCGCCCTGCACCAAACCAACGATCGCCGCGAGCAGATAGAATTCCCGGGTGCTGGTCATGCCATGGGCCCAGGCGATGACCAATACGTACGCCGCGATGCAAATCAGCACGCCACGCTTGGGGCCAATCCGACCGGCGAGATAACCAAACAGCAGCGCGGACGGAAAGCCGACGAATTGGGTAAGCAACAAAGCGAGCATCAGGTCCTGCACCTGAAATCCCAACGACAGCCCGTAATCGATTGCCATTCTGACGACCGTGTCGACCCCATCGATATAAAGCCAGTAGGCCAGTAGAAACAATGCCACAACGCGCAGTTTGCGCACGTGATGAAACGTATTTCGCAGCTGATGAAAACCGGCGCGAACGCTCCCCTTCGCGGATGGCCGCCGTGCCGGTTCGCGGACCCAGAGCGCCAGCGGCACGCTAAACAGCAGCCACCACCCGGCCACCAGAAGAAAACTCACTCGCACGCCGTGGGCGGCGTCAAGCAGGCCGAAGCGTTGCGGCTGAACCGTGAGCCATACACATACCGCGAACAACAGTCCGCCGCCCAGGTAACCAAGCGCATAGCCCAGCGACGAAGCCCAATCCAAGCGCTGCTCTGACACCAAGTCAGGCAGCAGGGCATCGTAAAAAACGTTGGCGCCGGCAAAACCGATCGCCGCTGCTGCGTACAGAACCACCGCCCACTGCCAGTCCCCCTTATGGACGAAATAAAGGCCCGCCGTGGTGGCGACTCCAAGCACGGCAAAATACAGCAGGAATCGTTTGCGTGCGCTGGCCCGGTCAGCGATCGCGCCCAGGATGGGCGCCAACACCACAATGACCAGGCTCGCCGCCGAGTTTGCCGCCCCAAGTCGGAAAGTACTCTCCGTGACCGGGACACCGGCGCTCCAGAATTGCTTGAAGAACACGGGAAAGAACGCAGCCATGACGGCGGTCGCAAACGCCGAGTTGCCCCAGTCGTACATGGCCCAGGCCCAAAGCGAACGGCGGCCCTGCGGCGCGGCGATCATCGTGGCTTCGGCAGGACTGTACGTATCATGGCTACAAGCTCATGCCGTGTTCGCGGGTGGCGTGAAATTCGATTTCCGGAGCGCGTTCCATTGCCAAATCCAAATTCACCCGCGTCGGAGCCAGATACGTGAGATTACCGCCGCCATCCACCGCGAGATTGTCCCGCGCCTTAGTTCGAAACTGATCCAACTTGCGTGGATCCTTGCTGCTGACCCAGCGTGCAGTGGCGACATTCACGGCTTCGAAAGTACAGTCGACTCCGTATTCGTTCTTGAGTCGAAACGCCACCACGTCGAACTGCAGAACGCCAACAGCCCCGACAATCAGATCATTGTTGCGCAAAGGGCGGAAAAGCTGCGATGCGCCCTCCTCGGAAAGTTCGACCAATCCTTTCTGCAGCGCCTTCAACCTAAGGGGATCGCGCAAAACCACGCGCCGGAACAGCTCCGGTGCAAAGTTCGGAATCCCGGTGAATTGCAATACTTCGCCCTCGGTGAAGGTGTCCCCAATTTGTATGGTGCCGTGATTGTGCAAGCCGATTATGTCCCCCGCCCACGCCTCTTCCACATGTTCGCGTTCACTTGCCATGAAGGTGATGGCGTTGGCGACTTTTACATCACGGCCGATGCGCACATGGCGCATTTTCATGCCTTTGCTGTAACGCCCGGAACAAACGCGCAGGAATGCAATGCGATCGCGGTGCTGGGGGTCCATGTTTGCCTGGATCTTGAATACGAAGCCGGTGAACTTGTCCTCGGCCGGTTTCACCGTACGATCGATGGTTTCCCGCGGACGAGGCGGCGGCGCCGTCTCGACGAAAGTATCCAGCAGTTCCTTGACGCCGAAGTTGTTGATCGCGGAACCGAACAACACAGGGCTCAGTTCGCCCTTGAGATACGCATTCTGATCGAACTCGTGGCTTGCACCGCGTACGAGTTCGATTTCCTCGCGCAGTTCACCAGCCACACTGCCAAGAATTTCATCCAGCCGCGGATTATCAAGGCCGTCTATGACCTCACCGGACTTGATCCGCCCACCATGGGTCGCACTGAACAAATGCACGTTGTCGCTGTAAAGATGATACACACCCTTGAAGCCCTTACCCATGCCGATCGGCCAGGTGACCGGAGCACAGCGGATTTTCAGCACGCCCTCGACCTCGTCGAGCAACTCGACCGGCTCGCGGCCTTCCCGGTCGAGTTTGTTGATGAAGGTGATGATCGGCGTGGCTCGCAACCGGCAGACCTCCATCAGTTTGATGGTGCGTTCCTCAACGCCTTTGGCAGCGTCGATGACCATCAACGCGGAGTCCACGGCGGTGAGTGTACGGTAGGTATCTTCCGAGAAATCTTCGTGCCCGGGGGTATCGAGCAGGTTCACCAACCGGTCCCGATAGGGGAATTGCATTACCGAGGAGGTCACTGAGATGCCGCGCTGCTTTTCCAGCTCCATCCAATCGGACGTCGCATGACGCGCCGCCTTGCGGCCTTTCACTGTGCCGGCAAGCTGTATCGCGCCACCGAACAGCAGCAACTTTTCGGTCAGTGTGGTCTTTCCCGCATCGGGATGCGAAATAATCGCGAATGTTCGTCGGCGTTGTACTTCCTTGGGTAACACGGACATAGAAAAACGGTCAGAGGGTTGCTGCGAGGCAGCTATTGTATACGAAGTGCAGGTCCGTGCGGGTCAATCGCGCCGCGTCCGATCACAGGGGCAACGCCATCATCAACGCGTCCTCCCGGCCTCCTTTGGCCGGATAGTAGTTTTTACGAACGCCCACCTCGCAAAAGCCGACGTGCTCATAGAGCGTCAAGGCCGCTATATTCGAGGGTCGTACTTCCAGCAGCACCACCTCGACGTGCAGGCGACGCGCCGACTCCACCAGTTGCCGCAACATCATCCGCCCCAAGCCCTGCCGCTGGGAATGACGGTGCACGCACAGGTTCAACACGTGGGCTTCACCGCCTCCACTCGACATCACGCCATAGGCGTGAATCGCGCCTTCGATCTCCAGCACCTGGCACAGATATCCCACCCGCAGACAATCTTGGAAAATCCCCCGGGTCCAAGGCTGCCGGTAGCCCAGATGCTCGATCTCCATCACCGAGTCGAGGTCGTCTTCACACATGCTGCGAAAGGCCGGCATCGAACGGTCGAAAACGGCGCTCATTGCGGACCCCCCAGCAACCCACGGGCGGTGCACAGGTCCTGCCAAGCCTTCGCCTTGTCCTGCGGTGAACGCAACAGATAGGCGGGATGATAGGTAACCAGCAAGGGCACGTTCTCGGCTCCGAAGTGGTGAAGCTCACCGCGCAGGCGCGCCAGGCTGACCTGGGTATGGAGAAGATTTTGAGCGGCGATTCTCCCCAGGGCGAGGATCAGCTTCGGCGCCACCAGTTCCACCTGGCGGCGCAGATAGCCGCCGCATTGCTGTACTTCCGCAGACTCCGGATCGCGGTTGTTGGGCGGTCGGCACTTGAGGATATTGGCGATGTAAACCTGCTCGCGCGCCAGCCCGATCGCCCGCAGCATTTCGTTCAGCAATTGCCCAGCCCGACCGACGAAAGGTTCGCCTTGGCGATCCTCTTCGGCGCCGGGCGCTTCACCGACCAGCATCAAGTCAGCGCGCACATCGCCCGTTCCGAACACGGTCTGGGTACGGCTACGATGCAAACCGCAAGCCTCACAAGCGCTGACCGTGCTACGCAGGGTCTGCCAATCGGCCTGACCGACCGGAGGCGCAGGCATCGGCGTCGGGCACTCGCCTGTCGTGCGCGCGGGCGCCGGGTGCGGTTGCATCGGCACCTGGCCGCCTGGCGAGCGCTGCTCCCATACCTCGATATCCATTGCCGAGAGATACGCTTGTCGTTGTGCCTCGTTCATTCTGACCTCGCCCGAGACGTCTCCTATACGTCAGCGGCCTGGGGATGGGCTCTTTGCACCGGATACATGACCTTGTTCAAGGCATTCAGATACGCTTTTACCGACGCGGTCACGATATCGGTGTCCGACCCCTGACCGTTTACGATCCGCCCGCCTTTGGACAATCGCACCGTCACCTCGCCCTGGGAATCGGTACCGCTGGTGATATTGTTCACCGAATAGAGCAGCAATTCCGTGTCGCTGTGCACGACACTGTCGATCCCCTTGAAAGCCGCGTCCACCGGTCCGCCGCCGACACCTGCAGCCGCATGTTCCTGGCCGTCGATGCTCAGCGTAATCTGTGCATTGGGCATTTCCCCGGTCTCGCTGCACACCCGCAAAGCCACCAGTTTGATGCGTTCATTTTCCGCTTCGAGGCTCGTTTCGGTTACCAGAGCTTGAAGATCCTCGTCGTAGATCTCGTGCTTTTTGTCGGCGAGATCCTTGAAGCGAGCGAAAACATCGTTGAGCGCTTCTTCGGAGTCGAATTCGATACCGATCTCTTTCAAGCGAGTACGGAATGCGTTGCGCCCGGAATGCTTACCGAGCACCATGCGATTCGCGCTCCAACCAACGTCCTCGGCGCGCATGATCTCGTAGGTTTCCCGGCTTTTGAGCACCCCGTCCTGGTGTATCCCCGACTCATGGGCGAACGCGTTGACACCGACGATTGCCTTGTTGGGCTGTACGGGAAAGCCGGTGATGTTCGATACCAGACGCGAGCTCGAGACGATCTGCGTGGTATCGATGTCCACGTCGCAGGGAAATATGTCCTGGCGCGTGCGAACTGCCATCACCACCTCTTCCAACGCGGCGTTGCCGGCACGTTCGCCGAGACCGTTGATGGTGCATTCCACCTGCCGGGCGCCGTGCATCACGGCCGACAATGAATTGGCGACCGCCAATCCCAAATCATTGTGGCAATGTACCGAAAATACCGCCTTATCGGAATTGGGCACCCGCTCGATCAAGTCGCCGATCAAACGCCCGAATTGCTCCGGCACGTTGTAGCCCACGGTATCGGGAATGTTCACGGTCCGAGCGCCCGCGTCGATTGCTGCTTCGATCACCCGGCACAGGAAATCCAGCTCCGATCTGCCGGCATCCTCGGCCGAAAACTCGACGTCGTCGGTGAACTGACGGGCACGCTTGACCGCGCGCACAGCCTGTTCCACGACCTGGTCCGGCTCCATGCGCAATTTCATCTTCATATGGATCGGCGAAGTCGCGATGAAGGTGTGGATGCGCGCGGACGGCGCATCCTTGAGCGCTTCTCCCGCGCGATCAATATCTTTGTCCAACGCCCGTGCAAGACCGCACACCGTGCTGTACTGGACGGTCTTGGCAACGGCACGTACGGCTTCGAAATCGCCCTTGCTGGCGACCGGAAAACCGGCTTCGATGACATCGACCCGCATGCGGTCGAGGGTCTTGGCGATACGCACCTTTTCCTCTTTTGTCATGGATGCGCCGGGGCTCTGCTCGCCGTCACGCATGGTGGTATCGAATATGATGAGTTTCTCTTTTTCGCTCATGACCTTATGCTCCGATCGCAGGCTCAGTTTACCTGAGGCCATACGCTGCGCAAACCGGCTGGGCCGGTACTCGTAGGGGGACTGCGGGTGCGTGATTTACCCTCGCCAGGGTATGCCGAGTATCTGCCCGTCAGGGCAGCAGTCGCAGCAGCGTGAGCAGAAGAAGGGAAACGGACAGGACCGAGCCCGCCGCCGATTGGCGGTGGTCATGGGAATTGAACTGGCAAAGCGTTGCGTTCATCGGACTCGCAGGTACGGATTTCAGGAAACTATAGCGTTATTCCTCGGGCTTGCCAAGGGTGGGCGAAGCAGCCTCCCGCTCGTGCTCGCTTGGATGGGCGTGGCGCATGCGTTTTCGTCGAACCCGCACCAACCATTGGACCGGTCCTGACAACGCGTAGGCGAAAAATACTGCGAAAATCACCTTAGGCGGATCGATCGCAATCAATATCAGCGCCAGGACTACCACCAGGATTCCGAGATAAGGGATGCGGTCTTTTCGCTTCACTGTTTTGAAGCTGTGGTACAGCACAGGGCTGACCATCAGCGCGCCGGCACAAATGGTGAGCACGAACGCCGGCACCCACAACGCACTGCCCGACCAGCCGAGATCCACCGCCAACCAGATGAAGGAAACCAGCAACGTTGCCGCAGAGGGGCTCGCCAGCCCGTAGAAATAGCGCTTGTCCACTTTGCCGATCTGGACATTGAAACGGGCTAAACGCATCGCTGCCATCGCGGCATAGAAAAACGCCGCCAGCCAACCGATCTTGCCCCACTGGCCGCCGAGTTGGGCCATGCTGATCAAAGACCACTTGTACATCACCAGCGACGGCGCGAGCCCGAAGGACACCAGGTCGGCCATGCTGTCGTATTGGGCGCCGAACTCGCTTTGGGTGCCCGTCATGCGCGCTACTCTGCCATCGATACCGTCCAGCAGCATGGCGACGATCACAGCGATCGCGGCGATATGGAACTTACCGCCCATCGCCGCGACGATGGCATAAAACCCGGCAAACAAGCCGCCGGTCGTAAACAAATTGGGCAACAGATAAACGGCGCGCCGGCGGCGTCTGGCCTCTATGACTTCTTCATCCATATTATGTTGGTCCACTATGCGGCTCAGGTCTCTATTGCGATAGGTTCAATGCGCGGCGGCCATCCGCGCTGCCGGTAACGGTTTGCGCACCAGGGTGCCGATCAAGTCGGATCCGGCTCGGACGCGGTCGCCGGCGTGAATGCCGACTCTGGAACCGGCGGGCAGAAAAATCTGTACCCGGGAACCGAAGCGGATCATACCGCAACGCTGGCCCTGCCCGACACGCTCACCTGAATGGACATGGCAGCGCGGCGCACGCCAGGATGAATGCCGGGTCATGACCAAAACAACATCCTCAGATTCGTCAGTCTGGATCCACACCGCGTAATTGAACTCACCGTCGTCGCCCTCGCGGTCCGCGCCGGGGGCCCGGTGCCAGCGCTGCACAACCTTACCTTCCACTGGGCTTCGGATCGGATAGGCATCTAATGCGCCCATGCGCACCATGATACGGACCGCATCCCGATCCAGAAACGGATCCCGGCTGTCGCCGGCAAACTCCACGGTGCCGTCCGCGGGGCTGACCACTCCCAGGGGCGCAGCGGGTACTTCCCGGTCCGGATTGCGGTACAAATAGCCGCTGATCAACGCGAGGATCGCAAATGGAATCGCCGCCCATACGGCCGCTATAGCCAGCAGCAGCAGCGCAATGGCGGCAAAAACCAAAATGAAAATGCGACCTTCCTTTAAAATCATGTGCTTATAAATACCGAGCTGCGGGCGCGGGGGGCGAAACTTGAGGAGAGACTAGACAAAAACGACGCGCCCGCCGAATCCGGTTGGATGGGCGGGCGCGCGGTTTGGCAGCGAACAATCGACTTAGTTCTTGCTCTTGTCGACCATTTTGTTGGCTTTGATCCAAGGCATCATGTCGCGCAGCTTGCCGCCTACGATCTCAATGGGATGCTCTCTTGCAACCCGGCGCAATGCTTTCAGCTTCGCCGCGCCAGCCTGATTTTCCAGAATAAATTCCTTGGCGAACTCGCCGGTTTGGATTTCCTTCAAGATCTGGCGCATCTCGTCTTTGGTCTGTTCCGTGATGATGCGCGGACCGCGGGTGACATCGCCGTACTCTGCGGTGTTGGAAATGGAGTAGCGCATGTCGGCGATGCCGCCTTCGTACATGAGATCGACGATCAATTTCAATTCGTGCAGGCATTCAAAGTATGCCATCTCCGGCGCGTAGCCGGCTTCGACCAGTGTCTCGAATCCTGCCTGCACCAAAGCCGTCGCACCGCCGCACAGTACAGCCTGCTCCCCAAAAAGATCAGTCTCGGTTTCCTCGCGGAAACTGGTTTCGATCACGCCCGCGCGACCACCGCCATTGGCCGATGCGTAAGAGAGCGCAATGTCCTTCGCGCGCCCGGAAGCATCCTGGTAGATGGCAATCAGACTGGGAACGCCGCCGCCCTGCGTGTAGGTGGAACGCACCAGATGGCCAGGTCCTTTGGGCGCCACCATGATCACGTCCAGATCTTCCCGGGGAACCACTTGCTCGAAATGGATGTTGAACCCATGGGCGAACGCCAATACCGCGCCCTGCTTGAGGTTCGGTTCCACCTGCTCGCGATACAACCGCGCCTGATGTTCGTCGGGCGCCAGAATCATAACCAGATCGGCGCCCTTCACTGCGGCCTCGATATCATCGACCGCCAAGCCCGCATTTTTCGCTTTGGCCGCAGAACTCGAACCGGGACGCAGCGCCACGGTCACGTCCACTCCGGAGTCCTTCAAGTTGTTGGCATGGGCATGCCCTTGCGATCCGTAGCCCACGATGGCCACCTTCATGCCCTGAATGATCGAGAGATCCGCGTCTTTGTCGTAGTAGATGTTCATGTTAACAACCGACCTTGTGCTGAGGTTTCGAACGAAACGGGTTAAATACGCAATGCTTTGTCGCCACGGGCAATGCCGATGGCGCCCGAACGCACCACTTCCAGGATCGGCACACTGCCGACCGCGTGAATGAAAGCATCCAGCTTCTCGCCGGTGCCGGTAAGTTCAATGGTGTATGCATCCTCGGTGACGTCGATCACACTGCCGCGGAAGATGTCGCTCAGGCGCTTTATTTCTTCGCGGGCTTCTCCGCCCGCAACGCGCAATTTAATCAACATCATTTCGCGTTCGATGTGCACGCCTTCTGTCATGTCGACCAGTTTGATCACGTCGATCAATTTGTTGAGTTGCTTGGTAATCTGCTCGATGATCTCGTCGGTGCCACTGGTAACCAAGGTCATGCGCGAAATAGAAGCCTCGTCGGTCGGCGCCACCGTAAGCGATTCAATGTTGTAGCCCCGTGCCGAAAACAGGCCCGCTACCCGCGACAATGCGCCGGATTCGTTCTCCAGCAAAATGGAAATGATATGCCGCATGTTCACACCAGGATCATCTCGTTTTGTCCCGCTCCGGACGGGATCATCGGATACACGTTCTCGTTCTGGTCGGTAATGAAATCCAGGAATACCGCACGATCACGAATTTTCATCGCCTCCTTGAGAGCACCTTCCACGTCGCCTGGCTTATCGATCAGGAAACCCGCCGCACCGTAGGCTTCCGCCAGCTTGACGAAGTCCGGCAGGGATTCCATGTACGACATGGCGTAACGGCCCTGATAGAAAAACTCCTGCCACTGCCGCACCATGCCCAAGTAACGGTTGTTCAAATTGATGATCTTTACCGGCAGCGCGTATTGGCGCAGGGTCGAGAGCTCCTGGATATTCATCTGGATACTGCCTTCGCCGGTCACGCAGGCGACGGTGGCATCGGGGAATGCGAACTGGACTCCCATCGCTGCCGGAAGCCCGAAACCCATGGTGCCCAGCCCCCCGGAGTTGATCCACCGGCGGGGTTGATCAAACTTGTAGAACTGCGCCGCCCACATTTGATGTTGTCCGACGTCGGAGGTCACATACGCCTCGCCGCCGGTCACCTCATACAGCTTTTCCACCACGTACTGGGGCTTGATCACAGCGCTATTGCGATCGTATTTGAGGCAGTCCATGCTGCGCCATTCATCGATCTGCTTCCACCATTCGCGCAGAGCCTCGGGGTCCGGGCGCTGTTCTGTACTCTTCAAGGCCTTGGACAATTCCTTGAGCACCGCGCCAACCGAGCCGACGATGGGCACGTCCACTTTGACGTTTTTCGAAATCGACGCCGGATCGATGTCCACGTGCACGATCTTCGCCGTCGGACAGAATTTGGCGATGTTGCCGGTCACCCGGTCATCGAAGCGCGCCCCGATCGCGATCAGCACATCACAGTTGTGCATCGCCAAGTTGGCTTCGTAAGTACCATGCATGCCCAGCATGCCAACGAACTGGTGGTCGGTAGCCGGGTAGGCGCCGAGCCCCATCAAAGTGTTGGTAATCGGGAATCCCAGTTCGCGGGTGAAATCGATCAGGTGCTGGGAAGCGTTGTCGAGAATGACGCCACCGCCGGTGTAGAGCATCGGCCGCTTGGCACTGAGGATCAATTCCAGCGCTTTTTTGATCTGGCCACCGTGTCCCTTGACGACCGGATTGTATGAGCGCATCGACACTTTCTTCGGATAACTGTACTCGGCTCGGTTGGCGGTGACGTCTTTGGGAATGTCCACCACCACCGGACCCGGACGACCGGTGGTCGCGACGTAGAACGCCTTTTTCACCGTAGTGGCGAGATCATTGACGTCCTTGACGAGGAAGTTGTGCTTGACGCAGGGGCGCGTGATACCGACCGAATCGACTTCCTGGAAAGCGTCGTTGCCGATCAGGCTGGTCGGCACTTGGCCGGTGAACACCACCAGCGGGATCGAATCCATATAGGCGGTGGCGATCCCGGTAACAGCGTTGGTGGCGCCGGGGCCGGAGGTGACCAGGACCACACCCGGCTTGCCGGTGGCGCGGGCATAGCCGTCGCCTGCGTGGGTAGCTGCCTGCTCGTGGCGCACGAGGATATGCTTGACGTCGTCCTGGCGGTACAGCGCATCGTAGATGTGCAATACGGCTCCGCCCGGATATCCGAAAACATATTCGACGCCCTCATCCTTCAAACAACGGACGAAGATCTCGGCACCGGTCAATTCCACAATCGGGGTCTCCCAAGGACGACGAGTTGCGCCGGCGATGAGCGCCCGCCCAGGTCCTGGGCAGCACCGATCGCGCGGTGCAACGACAAAAAACGCCCGCATAACGGGCGCCACGCATGCTCAGCGTAATTTTGGAAAGTTACTGATTACGGACGCAAACGTCAAGGAAAAGGCTGCCATGCGGTCGAATTGCGGCCAAGCGCACAACTCGGTGGTCGGCGCGTGGTTTCCGGCACACCGCACCTTGTGTTTGGCTTCGCCCTGCCGATAATAACTACGGAATCATCGGGGGATCATCCCATGTCGCGGAGCACAACTAATGCATAAGACCGCTAGCCTCATCATCGCGCTCTTGTTTGGGCTTGGCGCCAGCCTCAGCCAAGCCCAGGTATACAAGTGGGTGGATACCGACGGCGTAACCCACTACAGCCAACAACCCCCAGAGAACGGTAGCGCCAAGGAGATGTCCGTACCGCCCCCGGCGGCGGCCCCGGTACCGGCGCCGGGGGCGGCTTCTCCGCAACCGAAATCCGGCGCCGAGAGCCCTGAGGCCAGCAAACTCAGCGACCAAATCCGCGCCCGCCGCGCGGAACAGGATCGCACCCAAGAGCAAGCAACAGAACAGCACAAGATCGCTTGCGAAGGGATGCGCAAGAACCTGGAAACGCTCCGCACCCACGCCCGGGTCAAGATCGAGGAAAACGGCGCCACCCGGATCATGAGTCCCGAAGAACAGGCCAAGGAAACCATCGACCTGGAAAAGCGTATTCAGGACAATTGCAGCACGCAGCAATAGGATCGACCCGGGCAGTTGGCACTCCCGCCATCTCCGCAGCGTGGCCAAGCTGTCAACTCCCGGTCGCAGACTGTCGACGATCGCCACCGGTTTGAGTTAAGTTTCAATCTTTACCGGAGGCGACCGTGCCTTACCTCAGTATCGCAACCAATCAGACGCCGACCGCTGCACAGCGCGACAGCCTGCTGCGACACGCATCCACGTTGGTGGCCGAGCAACTCGGCAAGCCGGAACGCTACGTCATGGTCGATTGGCGGCCCAGTCCGCACATGTTGTTTGCCGGCAGCGACGCGCCCGTGGCCTATTTGGAGCTGAAAAGCATCGGTTTGCCTGGCGCCGCCACCGAAGCGATCTCCGCGGCGTTGTGCGGGCTGGTGAACGAACAGCTGGGAATTCCGGCCGATCGGATCTACATCGAGTTTGCCGACGCTGCTCGGCACATGTGGGGTTGGAACGGCGCCACATTCTAGTTTCGCGACCCACGCGGACGCATGGCGTCCAGCCGCTGAATTCCCGATAATAGCCAGATTCGACCAGTCATCCGCCGAGGGACCCCATCGCATGAAAACCATTTTGTTCTGGCTGATTGTCATCGTGCTGGGCGCGGCGATATTGTTTTATTTCAAACCGGAATTGTTCGACCGGGTGCGCGACCTGACCGGCAGCGCCAGCTCCAGCACCACGGTCTACAAGTGGCAGGACGACAAGGGCGTCTGGCACGTGACCGATGCGCCGCCCCCCAATGGCGTGAAATACCAGGAACAGCAATACCTGCACGGCGCCAACGTATTGCCGACGCCGGATGGCGCCAAATCAGAGCAGCATTGATCGGTTCGCCGCGGCACGCGCCACCCTCTCCCCACGAGCCCTCACATGAAAGTACGCCATGCGCATTAGTCAGTTTCCGCTCGCCACCCTCAAGGAGACGCCCTCGGATGCAGAAGTCGTCAGCCATCAGCTGATGCTGCGTGCAGGCATGATCCGTAAACTCGCCACCGGCATTTACACCTGGCTGCCACTGGGATTGCGGGTACTTCGCAAGGCGGAAGCCATTATTCGCGAGGAAATGAACCGCTCCGGCGCCCTGGAACTGCTGATGCCGGCCGTGCAGCCGGCGGAGCTGTGGCAGGAATCCGGGCGTTGGGAGCAGTACGGACCGGAGCTGCTGCGTTTGCGCGATCGCCACGAACGTGAATTCTGTTTCGGTCCCACCCACGAGGAAGTCATCACCGATCTCGCGCGCAACGAACTCAAGAGCTACCGGCAACTGCCGGTAACGTACTATCAGATACAGATCAAGTTCCGCGACGAGATCCGTCCGCGCTTCGGCGTCATGCGAGCGCGTGAGTTTCTGATGAAAGACGCCTACTCGTTTCACCTCGATCAGTCTTCCCTGGACCAGACCTACCAGCTCATGTACCGCACCTACACGCGGATCTTCGAGCGCTTGCAACTGCATTTTCGCGCCGTGCACGCCGACACCGGCAGCATCGGTGGCAACGTCTCCCACGAGTTTCATGTGCTCGCAGCTTCTGGTGAAGACGCCATCGCGTTTTCTTCCGACAGCGACTATGCCGCCAATGTGGAACTCGCGGAGGCCTTGGCGCCGACCGAGCCCCGCCCCGAGCCCGGCGAGTCGATGCGAACAGTGGACACGCCCAATCAGCACACCATCCCCGAGCTGGCCGACTTCCTGAAGGTCAAGCCATCGCGGTGCATCAAAACGCTGCTGGTAAAGGGCACAGACAGCGGCCTGGTGGCGTTGGTCGTGCGCGGCGACCACGAACTCAATGCCGTCAAGGCGGAGAAGTCGGCAACGGTCGCTGCGCCTTTGTGCTTCGCCACAGCCGACGAGATCCGGGTTGCGGTGGGATGCGGGCCAGGCTCATTGGGCCCGGTCGGACTGCCGCTGCAGGTGATCGTCGATCACGCCGCCGCGCAGCTGGGCGACTTCGTGTGTGGCGCCAACCAGGAAGGTCGGCACCTGACCGGCGTCAACTGGGGGCGGGATCTGCCGCAGCCCCAGACGGCGGACTTGCGCAACGTGGTCGATGGCGATCCCAGTCCCGATGGTCAGGGACAGCTGAGCATCGCCCGCGGCATCGAAGTCGGCCACATTTTCCAACTCGGCACGAAATACAGCGCCGCGCTCGACGCGGCGGTGCTGGACGAGAACGGCCAGGCCCAGGTCATGACCATGGGCTGCTACGGAATCGGCGTGTCGCGGGTAGTGGCTGCGGCCATCGAGCAAAACCACGACGAACGCGGCATCGTCTGGCCCGAACCCTTGGCGCCGTTCCAGGTCGCTCTGCTGCCGATGAACATGCACAAGTCCGAACGGCTTCGTGCCGCAGTCGAGGATTTATATACCCGGCTGACGGAGGCGGGCTTCGAGGTGCTGCTGGATGATCGCAATGTGCGCCCCGGCGTCATGTTCGCGGACATGGAACTGATCGGCGTTCCGCACCGCCTGGTGCTGGGCGAGCGGGCCCTGGACGAAGACAAGATCGAATACAAAGGACGCCGGGACAGCGAAGCAACCCACGTCGCGGCAGGGGGAATTATTGAGTTTCTGCGCCATAAAGCCGGGGCCATCCGTTGACGATATAGGCGGTATGAGCCGCCCAAGTACCCACACCCGTCCAACCATCTGGCAGCGATTGGCCGCCGCTGTCGCGTTGGTGGCGGTGGCGCTGACCGCCGTCGCGGGCACCCAGGAGCGCCCCGACGAAGCGATGCGCGTCTACCTCAAGCACGCGGTGCTGGATTCGAAAGCATTCAAGGATCGGTTCCAGGGAGAGGTCTGGCTGACGGACATGGCCCGTCGCCTGGCGCAAAAGATTCCGGATGGGCGCAGCCGAATCGAGCTGCTGAAACTGGTCCACGTGGAAGCAAGCCGCGCCGAACTGCCGCCGGAACTGGTACTGGCCGTCATCGACGTCGAAAGCAATTTCAACCGTTACGCGATTTCCTACGCCGGTGCCCGGGGCCTGATGCAGGTCATGCCGTTCTGGGTGGATGAGATCGGTCAGCCTGGCGACAACCTGTTCCACGTGCAGACCAACCTGCGCTTCGGCTGCACGATCCTCAAATACTATCTGGACCGGGAACACGGCAACCTGCAGCGGGCGCTGGCGCGTTACAACGGCAGTGTCGGTAAACGCTGGTATCCCGATCGGGTTTTCAAAGCATTGTCGACCCGTTGGTACCGGCAATAAGCCCGCCAATAAGCCGCGAGCGGTTCGCGCTCCAGGAGCTGTCCTATTTGGTGCTGAACCCGCTCTGGTCTTGAAACGGCGACTCCTGACACTCCACCGATTCCACTTGCGCCCCGCGCGAACCTTCCCAGAGCCAGTCGCGCAATGCGTTCACAGCGGCGCGATCGCCGCAGGCCAGCACTTCGACGCTGCCGTCATCGAGGTTACGGGCGAAACCGCTCAATCCCAACTCGCGCGCCCGGTTTCGGGTCGACGCGCGATAGAACACGCCCTGCACCAGACCACTTACCCGGCAACGTAGACACAGCTTGTCGGATTGACTGGAGTTCACAGAGGTGCTCCGTTCGATCGACGATCGCCAGCTACAGTGGCGGACGACGCCGCTCAGGGTAGCTCTATGGTTGCCGATTGGCCGGCGCGCAGCTCGCCTTCCTTCTGGATCGGTATGGCGACTTCAACTGGGTAGCGGGGGCCCTGGTCCGTGCTCTTGGGCTCGAGCCCGAGATTGCCGATCTTGCCCTTGTAGGATCGCCCGCCGACCCGGATGTCCACGGTACTGCCCGGTCTGAGCTGCGCCAGCTCATCCGGACTGACGTCCGCCCGCACCAGCATTTCCTCGGAACTGGCCAGAACAAGAAGTGGAGTCGTTTGCAGGCGGCTGACCACCGTCTGGCCGGGTTGCACGCGACGCTGCAGTACGATCGCTGGGTACGGCGCTTCAATAGTGCTGTATTCCAAGTCCAACTTTGCCAATTCCAATTGCGAACGAGCGCGCTGGAAGTTGGCCTCAGCCTCCGTTAGCGCAATCTTGGAAAGTTGCAGTTCGTGGGTGGACATGACCTGGCGCTCGTACAGCTCCTGATCCCGGTCCAACTCACGTTTGGCTTCCTCGAGTACATCCTTGGCACTGGCAAGCTCCGCCTGGTCCTTGGACACGCGGGCCTTGAACGAACGTTGGTCGAGCCGCACCAAGGGCTGACCTTTACGCACTTTGGCGCCTACGTCCACCAGCACCTGATCCACGGTGCCGGAAACCGGGGTACTCAACTCCACGCGCCGGGCCCAATCCAAATGGCCTTGCAGTTCAGCGGCTGTACCCGAGCCGATGTACAAGGCCAACAGGGTTGCAAGTAAGAGTCTCAGCTTGTTCATCACAGTCACCGGTTCATTGTGCGGGAGCATCGGCGGCGGCAGCCCCGGCCCGGGGCTCCGGTATTGGCTGCCCGAGCAGCGCTTCGAGCCGCGCAAAGGCAAGCGCAAGCTGGAAATCAACCTGTGCGGTCTGATACCGGGCGGCAGAAAATTGCACCATCGAATCGCCCAGATCGGTACGCACGTCCAGCTCGTAGAGCGCGCGGCTTCGATCCAGATACAGATCGCGATAATCGGTTTCCACGCGCGCCGCATCCCGGCGCGCGCCCAGCACGTAGATTTCCTGCCAGACTTCGAGCACTGCTTGCCGAACGTCCAGTTCCCGTTGCGCCCGACGGGCCGCCGCGCGCTTCATTTCCGCCATCTGGCGGCCGATTTCGGCGCGCACGGCGCCGCCGGTATAAAGCGGCATTTTGAACTTGATCCCGGCGCGTAGTCGGTCGCTGGAGCCCAGTTCGCGGGCATAATCCGCCGCTTCGACTTCGCCGGTTATGGTGGGGTACTTATCGGCCCTTGCTGCCTGCAGGCGTTCGCGGGACGCCTCGACCTGGGCGCGCAATGCCTCCAGTTCAGGATTGTGCGCCAATGCCAACTCTTGCAGACGTTCGACCTCCGGAAGCTTACGCTCCAGGTTCGGCAGATCGGGTTGCACCAGCGTGGCCGGCAGAGCCCCCGGGCGGTTCAGTAGCGCTGCCAAGCGAGCACGCGCACTGCGACGGCTCACGTCACTGGCATAACGTTTGCTTCGCGCCTGCTGATAGGCCGATTGTGCTTCCAACACTTGAATATCGGAGATCTTGCCCTGAGCCTTGCGATCGCGCTGGCGGTCGTATGAAACGTAGGCCGTGGCCATTGCCTCGTTGTCGCGGGCATACGCCAGGTCGGCAAGTATCACGTCGAAAAAAGCTTGCATGATGGCGATGCGGCGCTTTGCCTGCGCATCGGTGTACAAAAGTTCGCTGCCGTGCAACGCGGAGTCGGCCGCGGCCAATGCCGAACTGGTGCGGCCAAAGTCATAGAGGCGCTTGCTGAGCACCAGACCGATTTTGCTGTCATTGTGCCCTTGGTCCTCCACCCTGGGCGAAGGATCGACCCATTGCAATCGACCCTCCAGATCGGCATTCCAGTTGTCACTGGCGTCGACACTGTCGCGAACCGCCCGCGCCCGTTCCACCTCAGACTGCGCTTCCAGCACCTGGGGATGCTCAGCGTCCGCGAACGAAAGGGCTTGCTCCAATGTCAGCGGTTCCGGCAACGGCGCGGCCTCTGGCAGCTCGGCACGAAGATTCGTGCAGCCCAGAACCAAGAGCATTGCCAGGGAGAGTCGGGTCGATAGCGCCATGTCGAGTTATGATGTTATCAGCGCTGGGGGCCATGCCGCCAGTGACGTGCGAGATACTATGTCGGTATAGCGAACGAAGTGCCAGGGGAGGAGCCACAGCCGGCGGACGCGCGGCTCGGTACTGTGCAGTGTGCTTATGCACATAGGCAAGCGCGCACAGCGCCGTATGCTATCTGGCTGCGCCGACCTTTCGGCCGCCCCGTTTCACTGAAAACACCGCCAACCGGTCTTCGCCACCGACGGCGGGGGCCCCGACCGCCGCGATCGTCCGCCCACAACGAGGAGTACGTCCTTGAGGAGCCTGCCCCTCAGGTCACAGATACTGCTGGCGCCCGCCGCGACCATTTTCCTGATCATGGCGTTGATCGGCTTCACCATGGCGAAGCTGTTCGACATCAAGCAACAGAACGAAGCAGTTAGAGAATGGGTCAACGTTTGCTCTCACGCCCAGGGCGCTATCACCGCCGGCCAACGGATGTACGATATCGCGGGGCAGATGAGCGCCCGCGGCGGCAACGTCGACGACGATCTGCACTTCAGCTATCTGGAGCAATCCCGCACGCTTTCGGACAATTTCCGCTACCCGGAACTCGCCGGCAAACTTGCGCCCGACGTGCGGGCGCAAATGGATCGGCAGATCCACGATGTGCGTTATCGCGATGATCTGGACCCGGTGGCCATACGCAACAGCATGCAGGAACTGCTGCCCGAGCTGGAACAGATCTATCGAAAGTTCTACGTTCAGAAGCGCACTGCCTATACGGACTATTACGACAACGTGAATGACATCACATCGCAGCTGGTGAGCGTCTCCCTATATGTGCTCGCCATCGCGGTATTCACCGGCATCGCGCTATCGGTGTGGACCATCCAACGTACCAAGGGCCGGTTGGGTGCCTTGGCGCGCGACGCCAAGAGGATCTGCGCCGGTAATCTGGTGTCCCCGCCGGCTCCTGAACATGTCCGCGATGAAGTCGACGAACTGGCCGCATGCATGTCCACCATGACCCAGCGGTTGCTCAACGTCGTGGCGAGCGAAAAAGTGCTGCAGGGGGCGGAAGACGAACGCAAGCGCATCGCCATGGATATTCACGATCAGACACTCTCGGACATTACCAATCTCTCGCGCAACCTGTCGCAGTTGCGCGGCGAGTCGGATTCGGAACAAAGATCCCAACACGTCCAAGCACTTCAGGACGAGCTCGAAGAGATTGCAAACAGCATGCGCCGCATCATCGACGATCTGCATCCGCAGACGCTGGATCTCCTGGGGCTGGAAAAGGCGCTGCGTTCCCATCTGGACAAACGGTACAGTGGCGACGGCATGGCCGAATATTTTCTGCACGTGGATTCGGATTCCGACGCGGCGATGAGCGAATTCGAGCGTTTGTCGGTGTACCGCATCGTACTGAACCTGGTCAACAACGTCGCGCGCCACGCCCATGCGACCCGGTACGAGATCGACTTACGCCGTGCCCCCCAGGGTATGACGCTGATCGTCGAGGACAACGGTACAGGTTTCGATTACGAGCAAGCGCGCCATAACGGCGGCCACGGGATTACCAATATCGAGGAACGTGCCAAAGCAATCGGTGCCACGTTCCGTTGGGGTCCGTCGCGCTTCACGACCGGCACACGTTTCGAGCTCAGGCTCGAAACCAAAGGAGGCCCACGTGACTGAACGCCATCCCATCCTGATCGCCGAGGACAATCCGCGAGACCGCGAATTTCTCGGCGCCAGCCTGGCAGACTTCGACCTCATCTATACCATCAATGGCCGCGAGGCCCTCGAGGCGGCGTGCAATGTCGAACAGCCGTGGGTGATCAGCGATTTGCAAATGCCGGAAATGGACGGTATCCAGTTTGCGCGGGCGCTATGGCGCGATCGCCCCGCGGCCCGCATCGTGTTCTGGTCCCAGCACAAGGATGAAATATACGTCCGCGCACTGACTGATATCATTCCGCCGGAGACCGTGTATGGATACGTTTTGAAGAGCAATCCCGGCGAGGTACTGCAACGGGCCGTGGAAGCGGTGTTCAAGGATTGTCAGTGCTGGGTGGATCAGAAAGTCAGGCCGGTCCAGGCGCGCGCCAACAAACCCGGCAGCGGAATCACCGACCTGGAGTTCGAGGTATTGCTCGACATCGCCTTGGGACTCACCGACAACGTCATCGCACGTCGCCGTTATCTGTCGCGGCGCGGCGTGCAAAGCCGCCTCAAGTCGCTGTATGCCAAGCTCGGCATCGATCAGGAACAACAGACCGCCGCGGAATTGGGAGAGGTCCTGAATATGCGCGCACGAGCAGTGTCCCACGCACTGCGTCGAGGGTTGATCAATCAGTTCGAATTGGAGCAGGAGGAGGAGAAATTGCGCGTCTGGCTTGCCCGCGAACGCCTCAACGGCTGACCCGCACCATCAATTGCTGCGCGACTCCTTGCGTTTTTCCCGCTTGTAGCGCGTGAATGGCTCCTGCTTATAGACGCCGTTGCTGGCGTATTCGCCCAGCCACATGAACTCGTCCACCCCCGTCGTCGCGCCTGTGTACCGCACGGTGAGATTGCCGTCGAGATCGAAGAACGCAAACACCGGCGTGGCGCCCCGGTTGTGGGTGACATCCGCAAAGAATTCCTTCTGATTGGTGATCTTGCCCTTCGGATCAGTGACTTCCGCGGTGCTCTCAATGTCCATCGGAAATACCAGAAAGTGCTTCTTGTAATATTCCTGCACCTCGGGCTGGTTCAGCACCGTCTGCTTCATGCGATGGCAGAACGGGCATTCATCCTGTTCAAAGAAAATCACGATGCCTTGCTTACCCTGCTCTCGGGCTGCCGCCAGCTCGCTGGTGAGATCGCCCAGGGTTTGATCGAAGAAATACTGGTCCGGGTTCCGTGGCGCTGCCGCGGCAGCGACAAGCTGCGCCAGCGCCAGTAATACCACTGCCAAGCCAAGCTTCAGTATGGGCATATAAATATCCAGGTTAATAAAATCAACAGGTTGACTGTTCTGCTAGTGTGCGACCGCCATCTGCCCATATGCAAGGTGCTTTAGCACAGTGACGCCATGGTAAAGAGCCGGATGTTATGGCCGACCAATTGAAAATAGGCCGGCGGCGGGCTTCGGACAACGCCGCCGGCTACCGGTATACTTGGCCGCGCTACGGCATTGCCTAGGACAAAACGCGGCTACGTACCGCGCACACGGGAGGGACCATCAATGACCGTAATGTACGCGAAGGCGCTCGACTATCATCTGACTCGAGACGGGCGCTTGGCAGATCTCGGGCAATGGAATGAAGACATCGCCGACTCGCTGGCGCTGCGCGAGGGGATCGCGCTGACTGCCGAGCACTGGGAGGTTCTCAGCGTGATGCGCCTGTTCTATCAGGAATACAACGTTTCCCCGGTACGCAAACTGCTCAAAAAAGCGATCGCCGATCGCCTCGGTCCGGAGAAGGCGACCGATGCCTATCTCGATCAGTTATTCCCGGGCGACGTCCAGATCCAGGGCACGCGTATCGCCGGGATCCCCGAACCTCTGCTGGACCAGGAACTGGAGCAGCAGGCGCCGAATGACGGTTTGCGCAACGACAGCGGTCCAGGACTGCAAACGTTCGAATTCGATGGCCAAGTCTATCGGACCCATGCCAGCGGCAATCTGGTGGACGCATCCGTATGGAGCGAATCCCTTGGCAAGTATCTGGCCGAACGTGAAGGTATCGAGCTCACGCCGGAACATTGGGAAGTCATTCGCTTCCTGCGCGGATTCTATTTTCAATACGGCATCACGCCCATGGTGAAGCTGCTGGTCAAGCACATGCAGGATCAGGACGGCGATGAGCGCATCAACGAATCGTTTCTTTACGAGCTGTATCCGGGCGGCCCTTCGCGTCAGGGCTCGCGAATTGCCGGACTACCCGAGCCCCAAGGTTGCATTGATCCCTGATTCAGCCATGCGCTTGACAGGGCATTACGCTTGCCCGTAGATTGACGTCCGCTTCAGGTGCTTCGCCATCCGTCGGAAGGCGAAGTGAAACGGGAAGCCGGTGCGTCCCTGTGAACCTCTCGTGCTTTTGCCACGAGGCGTTCGCGGACAAACCCGGCGCTGCCCCCGCAACGGTAAACGAGTTAAGAGACGGCATATGCCACTGCACCGCAGGTGCGGGAAGGCGCCGCCTCAGGCACCGCCCCTCGTGAGCCCGGAGACCGGCCTGAAGCCCAGGGTCCGTGCGCGCAACGCCGCGGTCCCGCGAGTGGGTACCGCGGCGGGCGGTGCAGCCGGGCCAGCATAATTGCTTCTCCCTGCCCTTCCCCCCAGCGGCACCTCCTATCCATGTGCGGGTGTGCGCCAGTAATCGCTGGGGGAATCATGCAATACAAGTCTTTGGTCGCCGCCGCGGCATTCGCCGCAGGCGCAGCGCCCGTGAGCGCCGAAACCATTACCGAACCAACGCTGATCGTCACCGCCACGCGTCTCGATAGCCATCGCCAGCAAGTGCCTGCGAGCGTCACGGTCATTGACGCCGACGACATCGCTCGCAGTCCGGCCACCAACTTGGCGGAACTGCTCTCGCTGGAAGCAGGCGTGCAAGCACGCAGCCTGTACGGCAATCGAGGCGCACGGGCGACCGTTGATCTGCGCGGCTTCGGCATTACCGCAAAACAGAATACCCTGATCCTGGTGGATGGCCGACGACTGAACGACATCGATAATGCCGCCATCGATTTCACAGCCGTTCCCCTGGACGATATCGCGCGAATCGAAATCATCCGCAGCGGCGGTGCGGTGCTCTACGGCGACGGCACCGCAGGCGGCACCATCAACATTGTCACCAAACGGGCAGCCGGTACCAAGATTTCCGGAGAACTGGCTGCCAACGCCGGCAGCTACGCCACCCGCGGCGCGCAAGCGCGCGTGACCGGCGGTTCGGGACTGTTTACCGGCCGCTTGCACACCAGCTTTCTGCAGTCCGACGGCTACCGCCACAACAACCAGCTACTGCAGCGCAATGTGCAAGGGGATCTGCGCTGGCTCGGCGACCACGACGAGCGATTCCTGCGTTTTGGTCTCGACTCCCAGTCCCTTGGACTGCCCGGCGAACGGCTGGTGGACCCGAGCATCGGCCTGAACGAGCTGGAAACCGATCGACGCGGCACCGCCAATCCCAATGACTGGGGCAAACAACGTGGCGCTTACGTGACCGCCGGAGTCAGTCGCTATTTGTCCAACGACGCCGAACTGGTCATCGACGGCGGCGTGCGCCGCAAACAGCAGGAGGCCTTCTTCGACGATTACGACGGCTACGCACCATTCTATCCGCCGGGCACGTTTGCACGCTACGTGGACTCGACCCTGGATACTTGGTCGCTGACACCGCGACTGACAATACCCCACGGTGCCGAAGGTCAGCATGCGCTGATCGCAGGACTCGACTTCTATTATTCGCAATACGTTTCGGATCGCGGCCAGACTCCCCAGACCGCGCCGATCCATCACCTGGATGTACGGCAGCGCCGACTAGCAGTGTATGTGCATGAGTTGGCTGCGCTGGACGAACGCACGCACGTCACGGCCGGCGCGCGTATCCAGCGTGTCACCTTGGACTCCGAGGACCGCTACGACCCGGCGGCACCGGGACAACCGTTCGGCGGCAATGAGGCGGTGCCGCTCAAACGTACCGATACCGAACCGTTGTTGGAGCTGGGACTGCGCCGTGAATTGACCTCAACTTGGTCGAGCTACGCCAAGCTCGAGCGCAGCGTGCGTTTCGGCACCATCGATGAGATCTTCGAAACCGATCCGCGGACCTTTGCGTTGGAATTCTCGCCATTGGAGCCGCAAATCGGCAATCACCTGGACATCGGCGCCGAATACCGCAATGGCCCCGAGCAATTCAGCGCGGGCGTGTATTACATGCGGCTGAAAAATGAAATCCACTTCGATCCGGGCACGTTCACGAACATCAATCTGGACCCTACCCGACGCTACGGAATCGAACTTCAGGGACAGCATGCATTCAACGCACAATGGAAGCTGACCGCCAACTACACCTACGCGCGCGCTCAGTTTCGCGAAGGCACCAATGCCGGCAATGATGTTCCGCTGGTGCCCCGGCACAGCGCCACGCTGGGGGTGCAATGGCAACCGCGCAGCAACCTACTGCTGTCGGCACAGGGACACTACGTCGGCGAACAGCGCTTTGACAACGACCAGACCAACACCGCCGACCGTATTCCAGACTTCGCCATGGTCGATGTACTGGTATCCAAGCAGCACAAGGAGTGGCGGTTTGAAGCCCGGGTCAACAACGTGTTCGATAAACGAGCCTACGACACCGGCGTAGTGAGCACCACCACCCCCGGTCGCTTTGCTGCCTACCCGCTGCCTGAACGCAACCTGAGCCTAACGGTGCGCCGTCGCTTTTGAGGCATCGATCCCTTGCATCTGTTCACACAGCAGACGGGCACCGTCGAGCAAGCGCGTGCTCGGTCTTTGCAACAGATCCGCCGGCACGTAGAACATGTGTCGATCGCGCACGGCGCGCAGCTGGGGCCAGACGCGCCAGCGGGCCAACGGCGCATCGTCGCCAGCAGTCCGTCCGGCGACCATAACCTGTGGGTCGCGGGCGAGCACCGATTCCACACTCACACGTGGCGCGCTGTTTGCCAAACTGGCGAATACGTTCATCCCTCCACAAAGGGAAATGACCTCACTGATGAATTGCATGCCGTTGACCGTGATCAACGGGTCCCCCCATACCTGATAAAATACCGACAATGGCTGGCGACGTCCGAATTCTCTGCCGAGCTTTGCTTGCCGCCGCCGAAACTCGGCCGCCGCAACCTGCGCCGCCTGCTCGTAGCCGGTCAAGCTTCCCAGACGCTCCAAGGTCAGCGCGATATCGTCCAAACGCTTCGGTTCGCTGACGTAGACCGCGATACCTGTGGCGCGCAAGCGGGCAACCAACCGCGGCGAGGATCCACTTTGCCACAGCAACACCAGGTCAGGGCGCTCGGCCAGGAGACGTTCAAGGTCTACGCGCGTGGCACTTCCGACCCGAGGCAATTCCCGGGCGGCGGGAGGGTAATCACTGAAGCGGTCGACGCCGACCAGGCGATTGCCGGCGCCAATACTGAAAACCAGTTCGGTCAGGCCCGGCGCCAGACTGACGATCCGCTGCGCGGGGCGCTGCAACGCTACGCGGTAGCCGGCATCGTCGCGCACTGCGATTTGCCCGGCTGCGGCAGCGCTGCAGCTCAGCACGCAACATACGAGTGCCCAGAGAGATCGCAACATGGCGTGCTATTCTACGGCATGCACTGCAGACTCCCTACCGAGGGTGGCTGAGCACACCATGCCGCAACCATTTTGGAAACGCAAAACACTTGGGGAAATGAGCCGCGCGGAGTGGGAAAGTCTCTGTGACGGCTGTGGCCGTTGCTGTCTGCACAAACTCGAAGATCTGGACACCGGCGAAGTACACTACACCCGTGTCGCCTGCCGATTGCTGAATCTGCATACTTGCCGATGCACCGATTACGCTCGACGCACTGCACGCGTATCGGATTGCGAAGTACTGTCTCCTGCGAACGTGGAAAACTTGTCCTGGTTGCCCGCAACTTGTGCCTATCGCCTGATATCCGAAGGTGCGGTCTTACCGGCCTGGCACCCGCTACAGAGCGGCGACCCGGAAACGGTGCACGCCGCGGGCATCTCGGTTCGGAACCTGGCGGTCAGCGAAGTGGATGTAGATGATCTGGAGGATTACCTGCTGGATCGTTCTCTTGCCGAGTGACACGTGGCCGCGACCCGCGCATTCGGAACGCTCGATTCGGCATTGACGGCTTCG
Organism: uncultured Gammaproteobacteria bacterium; assembly: GCA_963773585.1. Lineage (GTDB taxonomy): Bacteria > Pseudomonadota > Gammaproteobacteria > JASBUN01 > JASBUN01 > CAVXJN01. The sequence continues at coordinate 678,241 of CAVZBR010000001.1, read as the reverse complement.
GTCCGCACCGCTCAACCGGTTTCACCGCCCATTTTGCTTGCGCGTTCCGCGGCGGAATGGTCAGGGGCATGCAAGCTGCCGGCGTGGAACAACAACTGCGTCCTGGCTTCCACTCCCCTACCGTAAACGGCAACTCGACTGACGCCGGCATACGGTACGTGGATACGATAGACGCGCTCCAAAGGTGCGGCCAACACATCGCCGATCACCATACGCATGACACCGGCGTGGGTGACGAGCAACACCCGTCGACCGGCATGCGTGGACAACAGCGAGACCCAAGCCGCCAGTACCCGGTCACGAAACTCATCCAACGGCTCGGCTCCGGCCGGGCGCTCATGGACTGGGTCGCGGTAGAAGGCAGCTACCGTCCCGGGCGCCTGCGCTTCGATTTCGTCCTTGGTCATGCCTTCCCACGATCCAAAACCGACCTCCTTGAAGCGTTCCTCGAAAAACAGCGGAATCCCGCGCGCATCAGCCAGCCACTGCGCGAAAGCCTGACAACGTCGTAATGGTGAACTGACGATCGCGTCCCAGGAAACATGATCCCCGACTGCATCGCGCATCTGTTGCCAGCCGCGCTCGGTCAAAGGATCGTCCTTCTGACCGCGATATCGGCTGCCGCCCTGAGGTTCGCCGTGCCGCAGCAAATCGACTTGCGTAACTGCATTCATGTCAGAATCTTCAATCGTTGTGAGATACGACTGCCCGACCGTGATCGGCGTGGGACAGATACAATGCCAGACCGATCAGCGCGATGCCCGCGGCAAGATAAAGCAGCTCCAGGGCGGTACCGAATCGCACCTCCACTGCGTATTCAAAGAACTTGACGATCAGGATCATCAGCACGACTTTGCCCAGGCGCGCTTTCAAATCGTCGAGACTTTCGATGACCAGCACTTTGGAGGAGGTTTCCGCGCCCGCCGCTTGATCGATCTTGCTGATGAACAACTCGTACAAGCCCAGCGCAAAAATCAGCATCACCGTAGCCAACAGATAGCCGTCTACAATTTCGACCACGTGCGTGACGGTGTTGGCCCGCAGTTGTTCCCGCGCCTGGTCGACCAAGGCCGGCGAGGCATAATCGACCAGGTGGACGATCATGTAGTAGGCGTCGACGGTGGCAACATAAAACATCGCCAAGCCGGTGAACAAACTTGCCACTACTGCGGCGATGACCACTAGGCGACTGCGCCAAAGGAAGGATTCAAACAACTTCTCGATGTGTTGCATGGTGTGTCGGATTGTGAGGCTGACGTGCACAGAAAGCGGACCCGAGCGCCCGTCTACGGGCGCGAGTCACATTGTCGATGCACCAAAGCAAAAAGGGCCCCCAGGGCCCCTTTGCCGACCGACCGGGCTGGGTTTTGTAATCAGCGTCCCAGATAGGCGCGATCCGAGTCTTCCATCTGGCCAATGGTCCAAGCGCCGCGGGTCTTCGCGTGGCGAATCGCAGCGTCGACGTCGGCCGAAGACGGCGATGTGTCAATCGCGAACTGCTGGCCAGGGAAAATCAGGTCCGCGTCCTTGATTTTATCGGCATTCGTTTTATAAATCAGCGGCCACTGATAGGGGTCGGAGTAGATTTCCGGCTTGCCGGAGATTTTCCACAAGCTATCGCCACGTACCACCTTGTAGCTGCCGGAATTGCTGGAGGAAGACTTCTGGAAGCGCAGACCGCGATCCATCTGCTGCTCTTTCTGATACTGTTCTACCGCCAGGTTGGCCTGATCCTTCGCCTTGTTCGCTTTCTTGATGGCGTCGTCGTATTTGCCGGCCTTGTAGTCCTTTTCCGCTTCCTTCAGGAATTTCTCGGTATCGCGCCAGATCCAATGGTTTTGTTTGGCTTTGGCGATTGCGTCCTTGGCGTCGGCAATGGCCCTCTCGGCCGCTTGCGCGTCGGGTCCCGCCTGTTTTGCGGCGGTAGGCTCGGCTTCCGGCTTCTGCTGCTGTTGTGCGCAGCCGACAACCATGCCCATGGACAATACGATGATCCCCAGAGTGGTCAGGCGAGAGAGCGTGTTCATTGTTGTTGACTCCAAAGCTACCGGTTTGTCTTATGAATTAGTGCCTTACGTTACGCTCGTAAGTGTTATGCAAGCTAACACCCCACTTGCGATACTGTCAAGGATTTATAGCTAAGTCCCTTCGAATTGTGAACGATTCGGTATTTGCGGCGTCATTGCGCCGGGTGCTCGATGGCTTTCTCTCGCGCGGTCAGCGCCTGGCGCTTGGCGGACAACGCATCTGAACGTGCGCGCTGGTACTCGCCCAACTCCAAAGCCTTCTGCGCACGTTCGAGCATCTGCTGCGCGAGTTCGAACTCCGACGGCGAGCGTTGCGGAGCACCGGCATCCTTTGCCGCCTGAATCGCTTGGCGGGCATCGCTCATTTCCTGTACCGGTGCCACAGAGCAGGCGCTCAAGAATACAAGCGCCAGCGCCAGCAGCCGCAAGAATGCCGTAAATCTGATATGTTTCACCATCATCTAGCGTGAAACCGTCAGCCCGATTACGCCCACGCTCGGTCCCCGTTCCCATAATCGATTACGCCAGACTAATCAGACCGATTTTTTGCGTCAAGCCGGAACTACTTTGGAAGGAGAATGCCCGCATGGCCGAACAGCCCGTTGAGGTTCGGATCTTTCACAATCCCCGCTGCTCGAAATCACGCCAAACCCTGCAATTGCTCCAGGAACGCAATCTGGAACCGGTGGTGACACTGTACCTGGACCAACCGCCGACCCCCTCGGAGTTGCGAGATCTCCTGCGCCGCCTCGGTATGCGCCCGCGGGAGTTGATGCGCACCCAGGAACCGGAATACCAGGCCCTTGGTCTGGACGACCCAGGCCTCGGCGACGACCAGCTCATCGCCGCAATGGTAGGCACGCCGAAATTGATCGAGCGCCCCATCGTCGTGGTCGGGGACAAAGCCGCCTTGGGCAGGCCACCCGAGCAGGTGCTGGAGATCCTGCCATGACGGAGGTGCTGGTGCTGTATTACAGCCGCTTTGGCGCGACCGCCGAAATGGCGCGCCTGCTGGCCCGCGGCGTGGAACAAGTGGAGGGCGTGTCTGCGCGCCTGCGCACGGTGCCGCCGGTCTCAGCAGTGTGCGAGGCAGTCGAGGACGACATTCCGGATGCCGGTCCTCCCTATGCCACCATCGAAGATTTGCGCGACTGTGGGGGGCTCGCGCTGGGCAGTCCGACCCGGTTCGGGAACATGGCGGCGCCGCTGAAATATTTTCTCGACGGCACCAGCAGCCTGTGGCTCAGCGCGGAACTCAGCGGCAAGCCAGCCACGGTATTCACGTCCAGTTCGAGTCTGCATGGCGGCCAGGAAACCACTCTGGTGTCGATGATGCTGCCCCTGCTGCACCACGGCATGCTGGTGCTGGGTATTCCGTACAGCCAGACGGAACTGTTGTCCACCCGCAGCGGCGGCACACCCTATGGCGCCACCCACCACGCCGGAACCGACAGCGCGCTACCGCTCACGGCCGATGAAAAGCAGCTTTGTCAGGCGCAAGGCCGACGGCTGGCCGTCGCGGCCGCCATTCTTGCCGACGGCCAACGTGAAGGACGGCAATTGCGATGAGAAGCGCTACCCTGGCGCAAGGCCTGACACTGCTCGGCTATTTCGGTCTTTGGGCGCTGCTGCCGGCTTGGTATCTGTGGTTCGCGCCATCGCCCCAGTTGCCGGCGTATTTCGTCCTGTTTCTGCTCGCGCCGCTGGTGTTCCCATTCAAAGGCCTCATGCGCGGTAAGACCTATACCTACAAGTGGTCGATTTTCGTTTCCATGTTGTATTTCGTACATGGCATCGGCGAAGGCTGGACATGGCCCGGAGAACGGGAGTTCGCATTCATCGAAGTCGTGCTCAGTACCCTGTGGTTCACCGGTGCCATCGCCTACGTAAGAAGCAGACGCCGGGTCGGCAAATCAGCGGTTTGATTCGCCGCGGCCGAGCACTTCACGCATGAACGGCACGGTCAGGCGGCGTTGCGCCGCCAGTGACTCGCGGTCGAGGCGTTCCAGCAAGGCAAACAAGGCGGGCAAGTCGCGGCGATAGTGGCGCAGCAGATAACGCCCGGCGTCATCGCTCAATTCCAGTCCCTTGGCATTGGCGTGGACGCGAAGCACCGACAGCTTCTGCTCGTCGTCGAGGGCAACGAGGCGAAACACCGCACTCAGCGACAAGCGGGACACCAGATCGGCAAGCTGCAGACCGCATTCCGCAGGCGGGGCAACCGCGCTGACCAGCAACTTGGCGCCATTTTCCAGGACGCCGTTGACCACGCCGAACAACGCCCTTTCCCAAGACGGCTGGCCGGCAACGAGATCGATGTCATCGATGCACACCAGGTCGCTTTCCTCCATGCCCCCGACCATTTCCACCGACAGTGCGGCCGATTCCGCCAGCGGCACATAAGCAACCGCATTGTCGTGGATCGCCGCATGGTGGCAGGCCGCCTGCAGCAGGTGGCTTCGGCCGGTACCCGCCGCTCCCCAGAGGAACAGCAAGGATGGTTCACGACCGCTGGCACAGGCCAGCGCCGCCGCCAGGGCGCCGGCATTAGGGCCCGCATTGAAATTTTCGAACCGGGCATGTTCCGGCAATTCCAGCCCAAGCGGCAACTGCGCGCCCATGAATCCCTCGCACCGGTTTATTCCGGTTTCGAACCTTCGTAGAGATCGCTACGCAGATAATGAGCGTGTCCGTGCCGCAACAGCACCGCGATCACCGCCGCAACCGGTAGCGCCAACAACACCCCGACGAAGCCGAACAACTGGCCGCCGGCGAGCACAGCGAAAATCACGGCGACCGGGTGCAGGCCGATGCGGTCACCTACCAGCCAGGGCGTGAACAACGCACTTTCCAGCACCTGCGCCACGCCGAACACGGCCAACACCGGCAACAGGTCCACCCACTCGTGCGTCTGAACCAGCACTGCGGTCCCCGCCGCTAACACGCCGAGGATGAATCCGAGGTAGGGCACAAAGCTCACCAAGCCTGCGAGCATACCGATCAGCAGCGCCAGATCGAGTCCCACCAGCCACAGGCCCACGGAATACACTACGCCCAAGGCCAGCATCACCAGGAACTGACCGCGTAGAAATGCACTCAAAGTGCGGTCCGACTCCCGTGCGATCTGCACCGCCTTGCCCTGCATGGAGAGCGGCAGCAGTTCCCCTATACGCGCGACCAGCACGTCCCAATCCCGCATCAGGTAGAAACTCACCACTGGAATCAACAGGAGATTTGCCACCCAGGCAACCAGCGCTGCGCCGGAAGTGGAAACGGCTTTGATGACTTGCGCCGCAATACCGCCGGCCTTTTGCCAATGTTCCCGCAGCGCGTCATGTATTGACTGTAAATTGAGATCGCCGACTTCGACGCCGAAGGTGTGTTGCACCCACGGCAGCGCGTGATGCTGAATCCAGTCCAGATACGCCGGCAGCCGAGCGATCAGATGGGCGATCTGTGACTCGATCAAGGGCACCAACAACAACACTACAAGCGCCAACACCGCGAACAGCCCGGTGAACACCACAACCACCGACCAGGTCCGTGACAGCCCGGCCGTCTCGAGTCGATCCACCAGCGGATCCCCGAGATAGGCGATGAGCGCGGCCACCAGGAACGGCGCGAACACCGGTGCCAGCAGGTACACCAGTGCGGCGCTCAGCAACAGCAGCGCCAGTAACAACCATTTTTGCGAGTCGCTCATCCTCGGCTAGCCGAACGCACGCGCAAGGCGCGCATCCCCCAGGTCCAGATATACCCTGCGCCACTCAAAACGACAGTGCTCGCCACCGCCGCAATCAGCAGCCGCAGGCCGAACTCCGGCAGTGGCACCGCGCCTTGATCGAACATCACCGCCATCACCAGCATGATCTGCAACAGCGTGTTGAGCTTGCTGATCCAACTCGGCTTGGCATGCACCTTCTCGACCCGGTAGTAGTACGCCAATCCACCGAAGACGATAATGATGTCCCGGACCACGACTGCCGCCAACAACCACAGCGGTACCAGCCCGAGCCAGGTCAGGACCACAAAACACGACACCATCATGGCCTTGTCGGCGAGCGGATCGAGCCACCCACCCAGTGGGGTGATCCAGCCGTAACGGCGCGCCAGCTGGCCGTCGATAGCGTCGGAGGCGCCGGCCACGGTGAACAGCAGCAACGCGGCGGCGAATTGGCGTTGAGCCAGCAGGATTACCACCGGCACGATCAACAAGATGCGCAGCGCGCTGATCAGATTAGGAATGTCCTGACGCTTCACGGCACAAGTCGAAAATGCAGTTCGGCCAGGGAGGCGCCACTCGGGGAGGCGCTACTCGGGGAGGCGCTACTATCGATCGGCGCGCCGGGATCGTTGGCCGCCGGCGCCACGGCTGCCAGGCGGCCCCACAAGGCGAGCGTGCGCTGCAGGCGTTCCGCGGAACCGCGCACCGACAGTTCGAAATATGCCTGGTCGCCGGTAACGGACACCAGCCGCGTCGTGCTGACCAGTTCCCGCGAACGCAAAAACGTCGATAGACCGGCATAATCGTCCAGCGTGCGGACATCATCGATGCGCACTCCAACCTGATCCAGGGCGCCGGTCGCATCCGGCCGCTCGGCATAGCGAGCCGCCAGGGTATCGGCCAAGCCGTCGACCCCGGCCGCTGCCGCTGCGGCGAGATCTTCGCCGCTGGCATTCCACTGCCGCGTCTGGCCGCGATCGTACAGATTCCAGCGGCTGCTCCAACCGCCACTCTGGCGCTGCAGGCGACCGATCAAAACGGCGTCGGCCTGATAGCGTGCAGAGGCGGACAGCACGTCATCGAAAAATCCTCCCCAGATGTCGGCGAACCGCACCTTGGACTGATCCTCCAGATCCTGCAGCGGCAACATCACCGGCACCGCCCGCGCACGGGCCGCGTGACGCAACGCCTGCCCTGCCGGCGCCGTGTCGTCGGCGCTGATCAGCCGCCGGTCAGCGCCGTCTTGAATTGCCAGCCACACCAGCGTGGTCGGCCGTTCGCTGCCCCAGACCGATAGACCACGCTGGCGCAGCATCTGCTCGACCGCCGCCGGATCGAACCGCACGTGCAGTTGCAGGCCGTCCGGGGTGGTGAGATAGCCGTACTGTTGCACGATGCGATCCACGGCGCCGGCGCCGCTGGGCAGGTTCTGGTCGCTCGCCGCCTCGCGCGACCCAGCCGCGCGCACGACCACTTCGCGCAAGGCTGCCGTCAGGGCGCGGTCGCGTTCCGCCGCGGTCTGATCGGACACCGGTACCCGGACTTCGTACAGGCCGCCAACCTGGGAAGCTGCACCAGCCGGCGGCGCAATGGCCGTGAGCAATAACCCCAAAATGAGCAGATATCGAATCATGAGTCACTTTCACGCATAGTGGCGCCCTACCGGGGCGAATCGGCCTTCGTCCACCCGGCGACTACCCGCGCCGCAGTTTGCACGCGCTCGCGCCACCGGATTTCCCGCCACGGCTGCGCGCGGCGGGGCGGAGGCGTGTAAAATACCGAAGCTTGCGGACCAGGTCTCGTTATTGTTGGCGCACCGACACACAGCAGCCTTGCCGCTTCAAAGGCTCGTCGCAACGAGCGCTGGTCGGCGAATACAACGCAGCGAAGGCAATACTGCAGAATGGCAGCCGAAGGAATGAAAGCATGTCGTAAGCGGTGCCCTGTTTTTCCATGCCGCCGCGGGTTTCTCCGTTCGCCGGCCCCACCGGGTCCGCTCGCGCGCCGCCCCGGCGAACAGGCCCTTTTCAATCAGGCAGTACAGTACCATACCCTCGAAACCGTCCACCACGCCAGGAGCATCCTGTGAGCAAGTCCTCGGATTCCATATCATCCCCAACTGGCGCAGGTTTGCGCTACAGCGACGCTGGCGTCGACATCGACGCGGGCAACCGCCTGGTGGAACGCATCGGACCCATCGCGCGCCGCACCCGCCGTCCAGAAGTCCTGGGTGGTCTCGGAGGATTCGGGGCGTTGTTCGAGTTGCCGCTGGATCGCTACCGGGAACCGGTACTGGTCTCAGGCACCGACGGCGTCGGCACCAAACTCAAACTCGCCATGCAGTTGCGGCAGCACGATACCATCGGCATCGACCTGGTGGCGATGTGCGTCAACGATCTGATCGTCCAGGGTGCCGAACCGTTGTTCTTCCTCGACTACTACGCCACCGGCAAATTGGACGTGGAGGTGGCCGCGCAAGTGATCGCGGGCATCGGCCGCGGCTGCGAGCTGGCCGGCGCCGCCCTGGTGGGCGGCGAGACCGCGGAGATGCCGGGGATGTACGACGGTGGCGATTACGATCTGGCGGGGTTCTGTGTCGGCGTGGTGGAAAAAAGTCGCATCATCGACGGCACCAAAGTGGCGACGGGCGACGTCCTGATCGGGCTCGCCTCCTCTGGACCCCATTCCAACGGCTACTCGCTGGTGCGCAAGGTCGTGGACGTCAGCGGTGCGGAACTCGATACGCCCTTTGGCGAGTCCACGCTGGGGCAGACCCTGCTCGCACCCACGCGAATCTACGTTAAATCCATCCTGGCGCTGCTGCGGGCAGTGGACGTACATGCAATTGCCCACATCACCGGCGGCGGGCTACCCGAAAACCTGCCCCGGGTCATGGGCGCGGACACAGTCGCCGTGATCGATCACAAGCGCTGGCAGCGGCCAGGCATCTTCGACTGGCTGCAGGAACAGGGCCAAATCAGCGACCCGGAAATGTACCGTACGTTCAACTGCGGGATCGGCATGGTGGTGTGTGTGGGCGCCGATGACGCCGAACGCGCCCTGACCGAATTACGGCAGGCGGGTGAAGATGCGATGATCATCGGCGCGATCGAACGCAGCGAGCACGGGGAGCCGCGGGTCGAAATCCGCTGACGGCACGCCATGTCAAGCGCGCAGCAAAAAACCGGCGCCCGGCCGCGCATCGTAGTACTGATCTCCGGGAGCGGCAGCAACCTGCAGGCCATCATCGACCGCCTCGCCCAGGATGGGAGCCAGGCGCAGATCGCGGCGGTGATCAGCAATCGCGCAGATGCATTCGGCTTGCAGCGCGCTACGCGTGCCGGCCTGCACGCCATAGCGATCGAACACCGCAATTATGCGGACCGCGACGCATTCGACGCTGCGCTTCGTGCCGAGATCGATGCCCATCATCCCGACCTCGTGGTACTAGCCGGGTTCATGCGCATTCTCGGAGCACCGCTGGTCGACCACTATCGGGGGCGCATGGTCAACATCCACCCATCGCTGCTGCCGCAGTTCCGCGGCCTCCATACCCATGCGCGGGCGCTGCGGGCGGGCGTTCCCGAACATGGCGCCAGCGTTCATTTCGTCACCTCCGAACTCGACGGCGGACCGGTGATCGCCCAGGTACGTGTCGCGGTCAACCCGGGCGACACACCGCACGATCTGGCGAGCCGCGTGCTGGCGCAGGAACACCGGCTGTATCCGTTGGTGATCGGGTGGTTTGTGCAGGGCCGGTTGCGCCTGTGCGACGGCAAGCCCGAACTCGACGGCCGTGTCCTCTCCACGCCCTATCAATTACGCGCGGACGCCGGGGAAGTCGGCGCGTGCAATTGAGGAATTGGACATTGGCGGTGCTGGCCCTTTGTGCGACGCACTCGATCGGGGCCGCCCAGGCCGTGGCCGCTTCGCCGCCCGCAGCGCTACCGGAATTCCAAGCCCACTACAGCGCTTATAAAGGCTCGCTGCGGATCGCCGAATCGACTGTGCGTCTACAGCGCAGCGGCTCGAAGTTCGTCTACAGCAGTGTCACCGAGCCGGTGGGGCTACTCGCCCTGTTCCGCCATGACGAAGTCACGGAACGCAGCGTTTGGCAGCCACACAACGGCGGCATCAGACCACTGGAATACCAATATAGTCACAAGCGCAGCAACAAGGACCGCAACGTCGGTCTGGTGTTCGACTGGCAGCATGGCGAAGTCGCCAACACGGCCAAGGGCCATACCTGGACCATGGACGTCCCCAACGGCACTCAGGACAAGTTCTCCGTGCAATTGGCCGTCATGCTCGATCTGCAACGGGGCGACGGGCCGCTGCTTTACGACGTCGCGGACGGCGGTAAGCTCAAACGGTACCGATTCCGACGTTTAGGAACCGAGCATGTGCAAACCAAAGCGGGAGAATTCGAAACCGTGAAACTGCAGCGGCTTCGTCGCCAGGACAACGAACGGGAAACCTATTTCTGGTGCGCGCCGGCGCTGCACTATCTGGTGGTCCGCCTGGAGCATATCGAAGAAGACGGCAGCCAGTTCTATATGGAACTCGATCGGATCGAGCGCTTGTAATCCGCGTATGCGGATCTCGAGTCACGGCAGTGATTTGTCGTGACCGGTGAAATCGGTAGCGCCGGAATCGGGCCTGCTGCGGCCGCTGGAACGGTTGTGACGCTTCGAGTTCAGCTCGGGGCGCGTGAAAAACTTCTGATCCATGATCTCGAGGAAACAGCGTGCCTGGGGCGAAACGAACTGGCCGCGACGCATGACGACGCCATAACTGCGCTTGGGGAAATAACGACTTAACGGGATCGCCGCAAGTGCTTCATTGCCGGTCAGGCAAATGCTGGTCACGATCGACACCCCCAGGCCCATCGCAACGAACTTTTTGATCACTTCCCAACCGCCGGCCTCCAATACCACGTCGTAGCTCACGCCATGCTGATGAAAAACCAGATCGACAATGTGCCATGTGCTGAGGTGGCGAGGCGGTAATATGAGTCCGCACGGACTGATGTCTTCCAGGGTGACGCTTTTGCGCTTTGCCAAAGGATGATCGAGAGACGTGATCAACATCGGTTCGTAACTGAAGATGGGCGCATAGACGATGTCGTCCGGCACGTCGATCATCGAACCCACCGCGAAATCCACTTCGCCGCCGCGTAACATCTTGAGCCCGTCGCGGCCGGTGACGTTATGCAAGTGCACTCGTACCTGGTGATACTCGGCGGTAAAACGCTGCAGGAATTCCGGCAGCAGATACAAAATTGTCGACTCGCCGGCGGCGATATCCAGGCTGCCGCCGTTCACGTCACCGAGACGGGACGCGAACAATTCAGGCAGGTGATCCATTCCCTCCACCAGAGGCGCAGCGGTTTCGAGCAGGATCTGGCCCGCCGGGGTCAATTCGATCCGCGGGCCGCGCCGTTCGAACAGCATGGTCTGCAGATCCTGCTCCAGACTTTTGATCAGCAACGACACCGATGGCTGGCTCAGGAACAAACGTTCCGCCGCCTTGGAGATGCTGCCGGTCTGCGCCGCCTGACAGAATGCGCGCAATTGGCGTAAGCGATTGTGACGACCTGCGGTTTCCGAGCGCGCCATCGTGGCTCCGGGGGCGATCATTGCTACAAACAATAGTGCATATTGATGAATCAACCTAGTCAAATAGTACCGTGTTCCATAGCCTGCAATGGACAATCCGGCCGCAATCGGCGGCGTAAACCCGCGCAACTTTACGGAGGAACACGATGACCAGCCAACAGCAGGCGCTGCAGCAGCAGGCGCAGGAACTGAACCGAACCTGGCAAACCGAAAGCCGCTGGCGCGGCGTACGACGCGGCTATGAAGCCGCCGAAGTGGTGCGCTTGCGCGGCAGCAAGATGATCGAATACACCCTGGCCCGGGACGGCGCCGACAAGCTCTGGCGTCTGCTTCAGGAGGAGCCTTTCATCAACGCCCTCGGCGCCCTCACCGGCAATCAGGCGATGCAACAGGTCCGCGCTGGCCTCAAGGCTATTTATCTGTCGGGCTGGCAGGTTGCAGGCGATGCCAATATTGCTGGCGAGATGTATCCGGATCAATCGCTCTATCCCGCCAACTCGGTGCCTGCGGTGGTACGTCGAATCAACAACACGCTGATGCGCGCCGATCAGATCCAGCAAATGGAAGGCAAAGGCGACATCGACTGGTTCGCGCCGATCGTCGCCGATGCGGAAGCGGGCTTCGGCGGCGTTCTGAACGCATTCGAACTGATGAAAGCGATGATCGAAGCCGGCGCCGCCGGGGTCCACTTCGAAGACCAACTGGCTTCGGCGAAGAAATGCGGCCACATGGGCGGAAAAGTACTGGTGCCAACCCAGGAAGCTATTCAAAAGCTCAATGCCGCGCGGCTGGCGGCGGACATCATGGGTGTACCCACCCTGTTGGTCGCGCGCACCGATGCGGAAGCGGCGAGCTTACTGACTTCAGACGTCGACGAATACGACCGCCGGTTCTTGACCGGAGAACGCACGTCGGAAGGCTTTTTCCAGGTGCGCAACGGCATCGACCAGGCCATCTCCCGCGGACTGGCCTACGCGCCTTATGCCGATTTGGTGTGGTGCGAAACCGGTAAACCGGATCTGGCATTCGCGCGTCGCTTCGCGGAGGCGATTCGCGGCGAGTACCCGGATCAATTGTTGGCGTACAACTGTTCGCCATCATTCAATTGGCAGAAGAATCTCGGCGACCAGGAGATCGCCCACTTTCAAAAGGAGCTGGCGGCGATGGGCTACCGGTTCCAGTTCATCACTCTAGCCGGTTTCCATGCGTTGAATTACAGCATGTTCAAATTGGCGAAGGGCTATCAGCAACGCCAGATGTCGGCGTACGTGGAACTGCAGCAGGAAGAATTCGGCGCCGAAGCCGACGGCTACACGGCGACCCGGCATCAGCGCGAAGTCGGCACCGGCTATTTCGATGCGGTAAACAACGCCATCACGGGCGGCCGCTCAAAATTGGGCGCATTGAGCGGTTCCACTGAAGAGGATCAATTTTCAAGTTCAGCTTCGGGGAAAGCGCCCGCTACCGCCGCGGCAAACTGATTTGCAAAGTCCGCGCGCGGGTGCAGCCCGCGCGTCGGGCGGGGGCGTGGGTCGGGCGGCGCGCATATCCGCGTCGGGTCCTGGGTTGGTCTTCGGGTGCTATATTCGGGGTATTCATGCAGGCCGTGAAGAAACTTCCCAGGGAGACAAGCCATGATGCAGCACGCCGTAGTCGATATCCGCAGTCAGAAGCGCCAGGACACCGTTACGCTCATCCATAACGGCACCGGTCGCAAAATCGAGTTGCCTCTGCTCAGCGGTTCGCACGGCCCCGACGCGGTCGACATCTCGCGCCTGACTCGGGAGCTGGGGCTGTTGACTTACGACCCCGGTTACATGTCCACCGGTAGCTGTCAAAGTGCGATCACCTTTATCGATGGTGACCAAGGAATCCTGCTGTATCGCGGCTACCCCATCGAACAGTTGGCAATGCACAGCAGCTACCTGGAAGTGTGTTATTTGCTGCAATACGGCGAATTACCCAGCGCCCAGGAACTCGATCATTACAAGGAAATCATCAAGCGCCACAGCATGGTGCATGAAGGCTTGCGCCACTTCTACAACGGCTTTCATCACGACGCCCATCCAATGGCGATGCTCGCCAGCGTGATTGCTGCCTTGTCGGCGTTTTACCACGACTCACTTGACGTCACCGATCCTGTGCATCGCGAAATGTCTGCGCACCGGCTGGTGGCGAAAATGCCCACCATCGCAGCTCAATGTTACAAGTATTCGATCGGCCAGCCGTTCATGTATCCGGACAACGCCTTGGGCTACGCGGAAAATTTTCTGCGCATGATGTTCGCCGTGCCCACCGAAACCTACGACGTAAGCCCGGTCGCCGCCCGCGCCCTCGAATTGATCCTCATCCTGCACGCCGATCACGAACAAAACGCCAGCGCCTCAACCGTGCGTCTGGCATCCAGTTCCGGCGCCAATCCGTTTGCGTCCATTGCCGGCGGCATCAGTTCGCTGTGGGGGCCGGCCCATGGCGGCGCCAACGAGGCGGTCATCCACATGCTGCAATCCATCGAATCGGTCGAACATGTTCCCGGGCTCATCGCCCGCGCGAAGGACAAGAACGACCCGTTCCGCCTCATGGGATTCGGTCATCGCATTTACAAAAACTACGATCCTCGCGCCAAAATCATTCGCGGCGCCTGCCACGAACTGTTGGGAGAACTGGAAGCCGAGCAACGCGACCAACCGTTATTCGAGATCGCGCTCGAACTGGAGCGCATCGCACTGGAGGACGACTATTTTCGCGATCGCAAGCTGTACCCGAATGTCGACTTCTATTCCGGATTGATACTCAAAGCACTGGGAATCCCGTTGAACATGTTCACGGTGGTGTTTGCCATGGCACGCACGGTCGGCTGGATCACCCAATGGCAGGAAATGATGGACGACCCGGATTACCGCATTGGACGACCACGTCAGTTGTACGTGGGTTCTCCGCCGCGCGACTACGTTCCGCTCGATCGACGCTGAAAATCGCGCCGAGACGTGCGGCTATCGACACTTACCTTTGCGCGGCGTAGCGCCCTTGGGCGCCATGTGCGGTTGCGCCATAGGTGAGCCCGAGAACGATTCCGAACACCCAGTGCAGAAGCAAAGTGACCACCGGTGCCGTTGCACCGATTCGCAGTGCGAACAAACCCGCGCCTGCCATCGGCATCAGCACAACCATCATCAGCAGCCATGCCCCGGTAGCAAACATCGCGCCGCGCCACCAATACGCGCCTGGTAGAGTTGGTGCGAACCATGCGAATAGCGCGCCCCACGCCACGGTGCCGATGAAGAAATGTGCGCTCCAACCGACGGCCTGGTTATTCGGGGCGCCGAGCATGCCGCTCAGCATCTGGATGACATTGAGATGGGGCGCCAAGCCGAGGGCGCTTTTGAACACCATCAACAACGACAAAGCGATGGTGGCGATCAGTCCTGCAAGTAAACCTTTGCCATAATCCCGCATCGCGATTCCTCCTTTGCGCTGCGCCCGGGAGCGAAGTGGGTCTCAGCCACGCGCGGCGCCGGCGCGCAAAGCCGTTCCGGGCGGTTACACCAGGTTTGACCGAGGACAGGGAGCGGGGTTCCGCGGTACATCAAAGCCGCGGCGAACGTTGCTAGCGGGGATCTTTGCCGATGCGACTTGCCACGGCGCCGTGCTGATCACGGTATTTGGCATCAGCGCGCTTGTTGTATGGACGTGCCGCCGGCCCGGACATGGTTTCGAAATTAATGGCACCGATGGTCATGCCCGGGCGCAGCGCCAGAGGCAGTTTGCCGCTGTTGTAGCATTCCAGCACGATCTGACCTTCCCAGCCTGGATCGATACGGTGGGCGGTGACGTGCACCATCAACCCCAGGCGCGCCAGACTCGAACGCCCGTCGAGCCAGCCGACCACATCGTCGGGCAGGCCGATGGACTCCAGCGTCACCGACAGTGCCAGTTCGCCGGGATGCAAGAAAAAAGCGTCGCCCTCGGCCAGTTGCAGTTCCTGACCCATGATCCGGTCGATGGCCAGATCCACTTCGGCGCGCGGGCCGCTGAGATCGATGTAGGGCGCGGCGTGATCGTTGAACACCCGGAACCGGTTGCCGAGTCGAAGATCGACGCTGACGCCGCTGATACGGTCGCTGCCCGGTCGGGGCTCGATGCGAATCCTTCCCTCGTCCATGAGCCGCTCGATATCGCGATCACACAAGCGCATGCCCCAACCTCATTTGTGACTCGTCAGTGAACCGTAGTGCCAATGCGGGCGACCCGGCAGGTCAGACCATCGAAAATCGGTGGTTATTATGCACGAACGGGCGGAGAACATCCCGCCCGTTCGCGATGCTGGGTTGGCTCTGCAGATCAGTTGTTCTGAATGACGATCTGCGGAAATTTGGCAGCGTGGTTCTTGCTCTGCAGCGACAGCTTGGCCGCCGTGCGGCGGGCGATCTCGCGATAGATTTCCGTGATCCGGCTATCGGGATCGGCGACCACGCTGGGCTTGCCGTTGTCGGTCTCTTCCCGGATGTGGATATCCAGCGGCAGTGCGCCGAGAAAGTCGACGTCGTATTCCTCCGACATGCGCTGGCCGCCGCCTTCACCGAAGATGTGCTCTTCGTGGCCGCAGCTGCTGCAAATGTGGATCGACATGTTCTCGACGATGCCCAATACCGGCACCTCCACCTTCTCGAACATCTTCAGACCCTTCTTGGCGTCCAGCAGGGCGATGTCCTGGGGCGTGGTGACGATTACGGCGCCGGACACCGGCACTTTCTGCGCCAGGGTCAACTGCGTGTCGCCGGTGCCGGGCGGCATATCGACGATCAGATAGTCGAGGTTGGTCCAGTTGGTGTCCTTGAGCAATTGCTCCAACGCCTGGGTGACCATCGGGCCGCGCCAGATCATGGGCGTGTCTTCGTCGATCAGGAAGCCGATCGACATGGCCTGCAAATCGTAGCTGACCATGGGTTCCAGACTCTTGCCGTCGGCGGATTCCGGCTTGCCCGATACGCCCAGCATACGCGGCTGGCTCGGCCCGTAGATGTCGGCGTCCAGGATGCCTACGCGGGCGCCCTCGGCGGCCAGGGCCAATGCCAGATTGACCGCGGTGGTGGACTTGCCGACACCGCCCTTGCCCGAAGCGATGGCGATGATGTTTTTCACGCCTTCGATGGTCTTGATGTTCTTCTGCACGACGTGGGAATCGATTTTCCAGCTCACATCGACGTCTGCGGAATCGACCCCGTCGATGGCGGTAATCTTTTGCTTGAGCGCTTCGCCAAGCTTTTCCTTGAAACCCTTGGCCGGATAGCCCAGCACCACCTTCACGCTCACCTTGCCGCCGTCGACTTTGATGTCCTTGACGCACTTGGTGGACACTAGATCCTTGTCGAGGTGGGGATCGATATAGCCTTTGAGGGCCTCTTCCACCTGCGCTTGGGTAACGTTGGTCATACAGACAACCTCCTCATGAGCCCGCGTTGCTGCGACACAAGCCGGCCTAAACCATAGTAAATCGATCAGGTATTATACACGAAACTTCCGGGGCGCGTAGTATTTCATAAACATGCGATAAACACTAAGATGTTCAGCCTTTCACCGATTTGGCTGCCTTAGCTCCCGTCACTGCGCCAAGCCGTTGTCGATCAAAGAATTCAAACTGGAATCCTCTCGCCCATGAGCACCTCCGCGCGCCGCCGTATTCTCGTCACCAGTGCCCTGCCGTACGCCAACGGCAGTATTCACCTGGGCCACATGGTGGAATATGTGCAGACCGATATCTGGGTCCGATTCCAGAAAATGCGCGGCCATGAATGCCACTACGTCTGCGCCGACGACACCCATGGCACGCCCATCATGCTGCGCGCCGAACTGGAAGGCATCACCCCGGAACAACTCATCGAACGCGTGCACGCCGAGCACGCAGCAGATTTCGCGGCGTTTCATGTGGATTTTGACAATTATTACTCCACCAACTCCACCGAGAACCGCGACTTGGCGCAACAGGTCTATATCCGCTTGCGCGACGCCGGGCTGATCGAATCGCGGGTGATCGAGCAATTCTATGACCCGCAAAAGAACATGTTCCTGCCGGATCGGTTCATCAAGGGCGAATGTCCGAAATGCCACGCCACGGATCAGTACGGCGACGGCTGCGAAGTGTGCGGCACGACCTACACCCCGACCGACTTGCTCAATCCGTTTTCGGCCGTGTCCGGCGCCACGCCGGTACGGCGGGAATCGGAACACTATTTCTTCAAGCTCAGCCAGTGCGGCGACTTCCTGCGCCAATGGATGCAAAGTGGGGGCCGCGATCAGGCGAGCCCGCTGCAGCCCGAAGCGCTGAATAAGATGGATGAGTGGTTCGCGGCCGGCCTGAAGGACTGGGACATTTCCCGCGATGCGCCCTATTTCGGCTTCGAGATACCGGACGCGCCGGGCAAATACCTGTACGTCTGGCTCGATGCGCCGATCGGCTACATGGCCAGCTTCAAGAATTTGGCCGACCGTTCCGGATTGGATTTCGACAGTTGGTGGAAAGACGGTGCCCAACCGGAGTTGTACCACTTCATCGGCAAGGACATTTTGTATTTTCACGCCTTGTTCTGGCCGGCGGTGCTGCATTTCGCCGGTTTCCGGACCCCGGACCGCATCAACGTCCATGGCTTCCTGACCGTCAACAGCCAGAAGATGTCCAAATCCCGCGGCACCTTCATCACCGCGCGCACCTACCTGGAGTTTCTAGATCCGGAGTATCTGCGCTACTACTTCGCCGCCAAGCTCAACGAGCGGGTCGAAGATCTGGACCTGAATCTGGAAGACTTCATGGCGCGGATCAACAGCAACCTGGTGGGTAAGTACATCAACATCGCCTCACGTTCGGCGGGTTTCATCAGTAAGCGCTTCGACGGACAGCTGTGCGCCGAACTGGACCCGGAAGGTGAAGCGTTGGTGCAACGCCTGCAAGCACAAGCGAAACCGCTGGCGGAACTCTACGAACAACGCCGCTTCAGCGAAGCGGTGCGCACGATCATGGAGCTGGCCGACGCGGCAAACGAATACATCAACGGGACAAGACCCTGGGAAGTGGCCAAACAGGACGGGGCCGAGCGCCGCCTCCACCAATTGTGCAGCAGCAATCTCAACGTCTTCCGCCTGCTGACGTTGTATCTGAAGCCGATCATGCCGGTCCTTGCTGAACGGGTGGAGCAATTCCTGCGCATTCCGCCTCTGGTCTGGGAAGACAGCAGCAAGCGCTTGGGCGCTCACCGCATCGAGACCTATAAACACCTGGCCAAACGCGTTGAAGCTGCGCAGATCGAAGCCATGATTGAGAAGAACCGGCTCGAAACCGAACGAAGCGGCGAAGCGGCGCAGTCCCAGGCCCGGCACGGCGAGCGCCAACAGAACGAACGCGTAATTCCACCGATCGCAGATACCATCGGAATCGACGATTTCGGAAAAATCGATCTGCGGGTGGCCCGAATCGTCAGCGCCGAACATGTCGAAGGCGCTGACAAGCTGCTCAAGCTGACGCTCGATATCGGCAGTGAAACCCGCACGGTATTCGCGGGCATCAAAAGCGCGTATGAGCCTGCGCAACTCGAAGGCCGCCTCACGGTGATGGTTGCGAATCTGGCGCCTCGGAAAATGCGTTTCGGGGTCTCGGAGGGAATGGTGCTGGCGGCCGGTGCCGCTGACGGCGAGGTGTTCGTGCTGCAGCCCGACCACGGAGCCCAGCCCGGAATGCGGGTTAAATAGCGACGCCGAAAAGATTGCGTGCGGCACGTCCAAAGGGCGGATTCACGCTTGCCGTGGCGCGGGAATGTTATGATTCGAACTGAGAATTGAAACCGAGCAAACGCGTGCCGATATGAGCGAATACGCCCTGATCCTGGTCAGCACGGTCCTGGTCAACAACTTCGTGCTGGTGAAGTTCCTCGGCCTGTGCCCCTTCATGGGCGTCTCACGCAAGCAGGAAACCGCCATTGGAATGTCGCTGGCGACGACTTTCGTCCTGACATTGTCGTCGATCAGCAGCTATCTGGTGGATCAATATCTCTTGGTGCCCTTGGGCCTCGAGTACCTGCGCACGATCAGCTTTATTCTGGTCATCGCTGCGGTGGTGCAGTTCACCGAAATGGTGGTGCACAAGACCAGTCCGTTGCTGTACCAGCTGCTGGGCATATTTCTGCCGCTGATCACCACCAATTGCGCCGTGCTTGGCGTAGCGCTGCTCAACACGCAGCAGAAGCACGGGTTCCTGGAATCGGCGATTTACGGTTTCGGTGCTGCGGTAGGCTTCTCGGTAGTACTGATCCTGTTCGCCGCCATGCGCGAACGGATCGCGGTTGCCGATGTCCCGCAAGTGTTCAGAGGCAACGCCATCGCTCTCATTACCGCCGGCCTGATGTCGCTGGCGTTCATGGGCTTCTCGGGCCTTGTGAAAGGCTGACATCGACGCGCTGAGCTGCACTTGTTGCACGGAGGCGTCCTAAGCGACACGAACCATGTTGACGGCAATACTTGCAATCGCGGGCCTCGCCGCACTATTCGGGATTCTGCTCGGATATGCGGCCGTGCGTTTCCGCGTCGAAAGCGACCCCGTCGTCGATAGAATCGACGCGTTGCTGCCCCAGACCCAGTGCGGTCAGTGCGGTTACGCTGGATGCCGTCCATATGCCGAGGCAATCGCCGGCGGCGCGGCGGACATCAACTGCTGTCCGCCCGGCGGCGATAACACCATCCTCGCGCTGGCCGACCTGCTGGGTCGCGATCCCAAGCCCCTGGACCCGGAACACGGCGAGTCACAGGAACAGAAGCTGGTCGCCGTAATCGATGAGCACATTTGCATCGGCTGTACGTTGTGCATTCAAGCTTGCCCGGTGGACGCGATCCTGGGCGCCGCGAAGCACATGCACACGGTGATCGAAGATGAATGCACCGGCTGCAAATTGTGCGTGGCCCCATGTCCCGTGGAATGTATCTATATGGTGCCGGTAAAAGAGGATATCGGCGAATGGAAGTGGCCGTATCCTGAAGAGTCCGCCGCCGGGTCAACACGCCACACCGAAAGCGCGAGTTCCGGTGCATGATCCGGACTCGCCACCGCTACAATCAGCACCAACCGCGCGCCCGCAATGAAGATTGATCCGACACAATTGTATTCGTTTCCCGGCGGCCTGCGTCTGGACAGCCATAAGGGCGAGTCAGTCGCGCGCCCCATCGGTCGCGCGCCGATTGCACCGCGCCTGATACTGCCGTTACAGCAGCATATCGGCACTCCCGCAGATCCCTGCGTCGAGCCCGGCGAGCAGGTCCTGAAGGGACAGGTGCTGGCGTATGCCGACGGCTACGTGAGCGCCGCAGTCCACGCACCGACCTCCGGAACCATCCTCGAAATCGCCGATCACCCGGTTCCCCATCCATCCGGGCTGGCCGCCCGCTGCATCGTATTGGAAACCGACGGACAGGACCGTTGGCTGGCGCGCCCGCAACCGGGATCCGACTACACGACTTTGAACCCGAGCGCATTGCGCAACCGGATCCGAGAGGCCGGTGTGGTAGGACTGGGTGGAGCGGGTTTTCCCTCGTTCATCAAGCTCAACCCGGGTATCCACCACAAAGTCGAGTTATTGATTTTGAACGGCGCCGAGTGCGAACCTTACATCAGCTGCGACGATATGCTGATGCGCGAGCGGCCCGATGAAATCGTCCGCGGCCTGCAGATCATGCGCCACGCGCTGCAGGCGGCGAACTGCGTGATCGGCATCGAGGACAACAAACCCGAGGCGTTCACAGCGCTGCGCGATGCGGTTGCAAAGATCGATCCCAGCATCCGTGTGATTCAAGTGCGCACGCGATATCCGGCCGGCGGCGAAAAACAGCTCATCCAGGTTCTCACCGGGCGTGAAGTCCCCAGCCAGGGGCTGCCTTTGGATGTGGGAATCGTCTGCCACAATGTCGCAACCGCAGCGTCGGTGCACCGCGCCCTGGAGTGCGCGGAACCGTTGATTTCTCGGATCGTCACCGTGACCGGTGCAGGAGTGAAGGAACCGCAGAATCTGGAGGTGCTGATCGGCACGCCGTTCCGCGACGTGATCGAGCATTGCGGCGGTTACACCGAAGATCGCAAGCGCCTCATCATGGGCGGACCAATGATGGGATTCGCCCTCGACACCGACACCGTGCCGGTCATCAAGACCAGCAATTGCATTCTCGTGGCAGGCCATGCCGAAGCGCCCGAACCACAACCGGCGCTGCCGTGTATTCGCTGCTCGGCATGCGCCGACGCCTGTCCGGCGCAGTTGCTGCCCCAACAACTTTATTGGTACAGCCGCGCGCGGGAATTCGACAGAACCCAGGATTATCACCTGTTTGATTGCATCGAATGTGGCTGCTGCGCGTATGTCTGCCCCAGTCACATCCCGTTGGTGCAATACTTCCGTTTCGCCAAGACCGAGATTTGGGCTCAGGAGCGGGATAAGCGCAAAGCTGATCTGGCGCGCGTACGACATGAACTGCGCCTGGAACGCGTCGAACAGGAGAAACGTGAAAAAGAGCAGCGCATGCGCAAGAAAAAGGATGCGCTCAAGTCCACAGAAGCCGGAGCGGCCAGTCACGATCCCAAAAAGGCGGCCATCGAAGCGGCGTTGCAGCGCGCCAAGGCCAAGCAGGCACAAAGCGCGGACGCAAATCGAAAAGCCGACAACCGCGACGAAGAACCGCTCGCAAAAACGTCCGATGTCGACGCCCCTCGCCGCGGCGATTCCCTGTCTGCAGTGGACACCACAAAAGTCGACAATAACGAACAATAACCGCAGAATGATCCGCTCAGCCGGACCCCAGACAGCCGACCATGTTATTTCCCCGCGCAAGTTCGCCGCATCTGCAGCCAGGCACCAGCGTTTCGCTGGTGATGCGCCGCGTACTGTATGCATTGGTGCCGGGCGCTCTGCTCTGCATCATGCTGTTCGGGTGGGGGGTACTGATCAACTTGTTGCTCGCCAGCGCTACCGCGCTGCTGAGCGAAGCGGCCATGCTGTGGCTGCGTCGGCGCAAGATGAGCTTGTTCCTGTCCGATGGCAGCGCCCTCGTAACGGCAGCGCTACTGGCGCTGGCGCTCCCAGCGCTGGCCCCGTGGTGGTTGACAGTGGTTGCTACGGGCTTCGCGGTGATCATCGCCAAGCATCTCTATGGAGGACTCGGTTACAATCCGTTCAACCCCGCCATGATCGGCTACGTGGTCGCGCTGATCTCGTTTCCGCTGCCCATGACTCAATGGGTGACGCCTCACGCCCAGCAGCATCTGGATTTTGCGCAGACGGTCTCCTATCAGTTCAGCGGCCGCCTGCCTGAATCCGCAAACGTGGACGCAGTAACGGCCGCCACACCCCTCGACGCCGTCAAGACCGAGCTTGGTCAACGTCATACCATCTCTGAAATCCGCGAGCGCAGCGCCGCGTTTGGAGCTTTCGGCGCTGCGGCCTGGGAGTGGATCAGCCTGGCGTTTCTCGCTGGTGGCGTGTGGATGCTGTACATGGGCGTGATCCGATGGCACATCCCCGTGGGTATGCTTGCCGGCCTGCTGGTCTGTGCCTTGAGCTTCTATCTGTTCGACCGCGACGGATATCCTTCACCGATATTCCATCTGTTCGCGGGAGGCACTATGCTCGGGGCGTTTTTCATCGCCACCGACCCGGTGACGGCCAGCACGACAGATCAGGGACGGCTGATCTACGGCGCGGGAATTGGCGTACTGACCTATATCATCCGAACCTGGGGAGGCTATCCCGACGGAGTCGCATTCGCCGTGCTGCTGATGAACATGGCCGTTCCCACCATCGACTATTACACCCAACCTCGTGTGTTTGGCGCGGGCAAAGAGTAGTTCGCACCATGAAGCAGATTGTCACGTCGACAGCGCTATTGGCTTTGTTCGCCATTGTCGGTACAGCACTGGTCGCTTTCACTTACGACCGCACTGTCGAACAGATCGCCGAAAACGAACGCCAAGCGCTGCTGGACAGTCTGCATGCCATCATCGACCCCAACGAGTACGACAACGATATTTTTGCCGATACTGTCGAGCTGCGCGGACCGCAGCTGCTGGGTACGCCGGACCCGGTCACCGTTTATCGTGCACGCAAAAACGGCAAACCGGTGGCGGCGGTTTTGTCGCCGATCGCGCCGGACGGCTACAACGGCGCCATCAAGCTGCTGGTAGGCATCTACTACGATGGGCGGATTGCCGGCGTGCGGGTGGTTTCGCAGAATGAAACCCCGGGGTTGGGCGACGCAATCGAAATCCAGAAATCGGACTGGATCACCACGTTCTCCGGAAAATCCCTCGGCGATCCCGGCAAAGGCGGCTGGGCGGTGAAGAAAGACGGCGGCGAATTCGATCAGTTTACCGGCGCCACCATTACCCCACGGGCGGTGGTAAAAGCGGTGCATTCGGCTTTGATATACTTTCGTGAACACCGCGAACAATTGTTCAAGGCCCCGGCCCAGGAATTGCCTTTGAAGGTACCTGCCGCCGGCGGCCCGGGCGCCACCAAGAAATAGGATCGCGCAATGGCCGAAACGTACGCCAATATCGCAAAAGACGGCTTGTGGCATAACAACCCTGGGCTGGTGCAGTTACTGGGCTTGTGTCCTCTGCTGGCTGTGACCGCCACCCTGATCAACGGCCTTGGCATGGGACTGGCCACCACAGCCGTGCTGATTGCATCCAACGTAACGGTATCTGCGATTCGCAATGTCGTGCGCAGCGAAATCCGAGTGCCGGTGTTCGTCCTGGTCATTGCATCGTTTGTAACGGCGGTCGAGCTGGCTATGAACGCTTATCTGCACGAACTGTACAATGTGCTCGGCATTTTCATTCCCCTCATCGTCACCAATTGCTCCATCCTCGGCCGCGCCGAAGCGTTCGCCTCCAAAAACAGCATGCCGCGCTCCTTTCTCGATGGTTTGACCATGGGGCTCGGTTTCACCGGTGTATTGGTGGTATTGGGTGGCATGCGCGAACTTGTGGGAAACGGCACTCTTTTCTCCAAGGCCAACTTGATGTTCGGCGAGGCCGCCCATCATCTCGTCATCAACGTGATCCCAAACTATGACGGCTTCCTGCTGGCAATATTGCCGCCAGGCGCTTTCCTCGGACTGGGTTTTCTGATCGCATTCAAGAACCTGATCGATCGTCGGGCGCAAAGACGCGCAGTGCAGAGTGTCAGCGTCGCCGTGCCGGCGCCGCAAGCGAGCTGAACCGCCCCCATTTCCAGGGAACAAGATGAATCCGCAAAAGCGCGCCGAAATCTTTCGTCGCTTGCAGAAAGAGAACCCTACGCCTACCACGGAGCTCGAATTCGGCAATCCTTTCCAACTACTGATCGCGGTAATGCTTTCCGCCCAGGCTACCGATGTCGGCGTCAACAAAGCCACGAAGAAATTGTTCCGCAACGTCAAATCACCCTCGGCAATGCTCGACCTCGGCGAAGCAGGTCTGAAGGAGCACATCAAAACCATCGGCCTGTTCCACACCAAAGCTAAAAACGTGATCAGAGCCTGCGAGCTTTTGCTTGAGCGCCACGACGGACAGGTGCCGACCGAGCGTGCGCAATTGGAAGCGCTGCCCGGAGTAGGACGCAAGACCGCCAACGTGGTCTTGAATACGGCCTTCGGGCACTCGACAATCGCCGTCGACACGCATATCTTCCGGGTCTCCAATCGGACCGGCATCGCGCCGGGCCGTAACGTACGGGAAGTCGAAACCAAGTTGGAAAAGTTCGTTCCCGAAACGTACAAGAAAGACGCTCACCATTGGCTGATCCTGCACGGCCGTTATATATGTGTGGCGCGTAAGCCCCGTTGCGGCGCCTGCGTGATCGAGGACCTGTGTGAGTACAAGCACAAGACCTCTGATTGACCGCCGGCCGATCGTGATCTAGATAGACTTCGAAGCAAATAGCGTTCGAAGCAGATACCGGAGTGCTGCGAATTGTTTACCGCCGACCGCAATCAGATTCGGGTATTCTTTTGCCAGACGTGGCGCAAGTACCGCGCCGGTGAGCCCTTGTCACCGCTGGAGACGATCATCAGTGACGTAGCCGCTGTTCACCCCGAATATCACCATCTGTTGGAATATCCAGACTCCGAACCGACCGGCGCAGGTTCGAACACGACGGGTCAGCCCAACGGCTTTCTACATATGGGATTGCATATCGCCTTGCGCGAACAATTGGCTGCCAATCGTCCTTTCGAATTGCGTCCAACCTATCAGCGGGTGCTCGCAAATACCGGTGATGCGCACGCTGCGGAGCATCAAATAGTTGAATGCGTTGGGAAATTGCTGGCGGATTCGGCGGCGAACGGCATGCCGGTCGATGCGCGGGAATACGTTGAGTGTTTGCAGCGTTTGCGCTAGAGACTTTAATTTGCATTCCGCTCATCGCCGACGAACTTTTCCCCAATGCCACTGTCCTAATGCGTACGGATCGGCGGCGTCCCTTTACAGGGACGCTGCGTTCCGAAGCAAGCCAATCAACCGCTGTCATTTCAATCAAATCATTGGAGGCTAGTCACCATGTCCAAAAAGAATTCCTATTCGCCGTTGGCCATCGCCGTAGGCGCTGCGTTCGCCACCTCGATGATGGGCGGCGCCGTCGCCAACGCAGCTGACAATCCCTTCGGCATGATCGAGCTCAGCCACGGCTATCAGGTGGCCGATGCCAAGGGCAAGGAAGGCACCTGCGGCGCCAGCAAGACCAGCACGGACAAAGCACAGTCGGGCAAGGATATGGACGACGATAAGCAAGCCGGCGCAGCCATGGGCAGCGGCAGTACGGAGGACGGCCACGGCGCCATGGACTCCGACGGCAAGAAAACGCCGGAAGGCAAGTGCGGGGGCAACAAATAGCTCCGGATTGGCCTGTATGAACGACGCGGCACATTGCGTTGCAGGCGCAGGACTCGGTTTGCGGCGGGCCCTATTGGGCCCGCTGGCAGACCTTGCCGAGGGCCGCGTCGACTTCATGGAAGTCGCGCCCGAGAACTGGATCGGCGTGGGCGGGGCGTTGGCACGCAAACTGCGCGCTTATACCGAGCGTTATCCGTTCGTCTGTCACGGCTTATCCTTGTCGCTCGGAAGCCCGGCGCCACTGGATACTGCTTTGCTCGACGACATAAAGCAATTTCTGCATCAGCACGGCATCCGAAAATACAGTGAGCACCTATCCTATTGCAGCGATGCGGGACATCTGTACGATTTGATGCCGATACCGTTCACCGAGGAAGCCGTCGGCTATGTCGCTGGCCGTATCCGGCAGGTGCAGGACACGCTGGGCGAGCGCATCGCGGTCGAAAACGTCTCTTACTATGCCGCGCCCGGACAAGAAATGTCGGAAATCGATTTCACCAATGCGGTGCTGCGAGAAGCAGACTGCGAACTGCTGCTCGACGTCAACAATATATATGTCAATAGCGTCAATCACGGTTACGATCCGTGCGCGTTCCTGGCGGCCGTGCCAGCAAAAAGAGTCAGCTACATCCACGTCGCCGGTCACGATCAGTACGCCGATGATTTGTTGGTCGACACCCATGGCGCCGAAGTCGTGCCCCCGGTGTGGACATTACTGCAACAGGCTTATCGACATTGCGGCGTCACACCCACCCTGCTGGAACGCGACTCGAACTTGCCGCCGCTGCCACAACTCCTTGACGAAATCGACACTATCCGCAACCTTCAGCGCAGTCACCAACACGGCAGACGCGCAGGAAGCCGACATGGCTGAACTGCCTGGATTCATGCGCACGCAGCAGGCGTTTGCCGCGCATATCCGCGACCCCCTGCGCAACGGCGCACCGGCGGAAGTCGATCCCCAGCGCATGGCCGTCTACCGTGAATTGTTCTTCAACAATATCGAAGGGTTCCTGTCATCTGGTTTCCCGGTACTAAGAAGCCTTTATGAAGATGCCGACTGGCGCCATCTGGTACGCTGCTTCTTCGCCGTACACGATTGCGAAACGCCATATTTTTCGCGCATCGCCGAGGAATTTCTGCGCTATTTGGAACACGAACACCACCCGTGCAGCGCCGATCCTTCGTTTCTGCTCGAACTGGCCCATTACGAATGGGTGGAACTTGCGCTGCAGAACGCCGGGGACACGGTGAACATGCCGGACCTCGATGCGGACGGCGATTTGCTCAATGGCATTCCGGTACTGTCGCCGCTGGCCTGGACCCTGGCGTACCGTTTTCCTGTCCATCGCATCAGCCCGACATTCAGACCGCTACAGCCAAGCGCTGAAGTCACCCATCTTTTGGTACTGCGCAACAGGCGTGACGAAATTCATTTTCACGAAATCAGTGCGGCCACGGCACAACTGCTGTCGCACATGCGGGAAAGTCCGCACCTCACAGGCAGGGAGCTGTTGCTGACGATCGCGGGTTCGATGAAACACCCGACCCCGGAATCCATCGTCCAAGCCGGACACGAATTATTGCGGAATCTTCGCGCGCAGGAAGCCGTGTTGGGCGCCCTGCCGCCGATGCCCTGATCCGAAACGACGGTCAGCGCGGAATGCTCGATACGGCGCGCCAACATCGCGCAGCCGTCACCCTCACGCCCCGGGCATGCGCCCGCACGCCCAAGGCAATTGCGCCAAATCGACGTTCCCGCCGCTGAATACAACTGCAACCCGCTTTCCGCGGGCGATATGCGGATGTTCCAACAATGCCGCCAAAGGGACCGCAGCCGAAGGCTCGATGACGATCTTCATGCGCTCCCACACCAAGCGCATGGCCGCAGCGATCCCTGCCTCGCTCGCCGAAACGATACGCTCCACGTAGCGCTGCAGGATCGGAAAGGTAAGCGCGCCCACATCCGCCCGCAACCCGTCCGCGATCGTTTGCGGATCGTTCGCGCCAACGCGGACTCCCTGTTCCAGGGAACGCTTGGCGTCGTCCGCTTGCACGGGTTCGGCTCCCATCAAAGCTACCCGTGGCGCACGGCCTGCCACCGCGACCGAAATACCGCTCAACAAACCCCCGCCGCCGACGGGGGCGATCAACAACTCCAAGTCCTGCACCTGTTCGAGAATTTCCATTCCCACGGTGCCCTGTCCCGCAATCACGCGTGCGTCGTCGAATGGGTGCACCAGCGAACCACCGGTTCTCTTCACCACGGCGGTCGCGGTGGCCTGACGGTCGGCAAGACTCGACCCGCACTCGATTACCTGTGCGCCATAGTCCAGCACGGTCTGGCGTTTTACACCGACCGCATTGCCGGGTAGCACGATGTGGGCGGGAATTCCGTTGAGCTGGGCCGCCAGGGCAAGCGCCGCCCCATGATTCCCGGAAGAGTGGGTCACCACGCCACGCGCGGCTGCATCGGCGTCGAGTGCCAGCACAGCATTGCAAGCGCCGCGAAACTTGAATGCGCCGCTACGCTGAAAGTTTTCGCATTTGAAAAACAACTCCGCATCCAACAGCCGGTCGAAATAGCGGGACCTCAGAACCGGAGTACGGTGAACCTGCGTGCGTATGCGACGATATGCGTCATCGACATCTTCGAATTCGACCACGGCGGCTCCCCCGCGTGTCCATGGAGATCAGTTCGACGATTGTGAGCGCGGAACCGAGTTGGCGGATGCCATGACTCGGTACGGTATTCGACATTCGGGCTCGCGAACCAGTCCGGATGATAGCCCGGTACGAATTCGAAGTCAGGACACAGAAGGTCGCCGCGCGCCACTCACGGGGGCCTGAAACGAGATCGGCTCGAACGCACGTTGGCACTGCACTCGTCGCCCGAGTTTGGGATCCCGACTCAGAAAGCCTGAGTTTCGTTGCCTTCCGACGGGTCAGGAACTCGCGCCCAACACATCTTGTACGTGGCGCGCGATGGTCAGTTCTTCGTTCGCCGCTACCTTCCAGGCGGCGACGCGACTGCGGGGTTGAGACAGCCGCGGAGCAGCCTGCGCGTTCGCCTCCTGATCGAGTTCGATTCCCAACCACCCACTGGCGCCGCATACGCGCGCGCGCACGGAGGCCGCATGCTCACCGATCCCGCCGGTGAATACCAGCGCGTCCAAGCCGCCCAAGGCGGCGGCCATGGATCCGATGCCTCGAACCAGCCGGTAACAGAACAAATCCACGGCGCGCTCGGCGCGCGGATCATCGCTGTCCAACAACGCACGCATGTCCGCACTGATCCCGGACACCCCCAGCAGGCCGGAGCGGTTGTAAAGTAGGTCCGTGAGTGCGGAAATATCCAGACCGCATTGATCGACAAGATGCAGGATTGCGCCCGGGTCGATGCTGCCACAGCGCGTTCCCATCAAAAGCCCATCCAAAGTCGAAAAGCCCATGCTGGTGGCAACGGAACGACCGTCGTGGATCGCGCAGAGACTGGCGCCGTTACCCAAGTGGGCTACCACCAATCGAGAAGGTAAGGGAGCGCCCGCGATTTCCGGCAATGCGGAGACTACGTATTCGTAGGACAAGCCGTGAAAGCCATAGCGCATAAGGCCACGTTCGCGGTATTCCGCAGGCAACGGCAGCATCCGCGCCACTTCAGGCTGTGTCGTATGGAAGGCGGTATCGAAACATGCGACCTGCGGCAGGGACGCGGCGATGTCGGCGACGGCGCGAATCGCCGCAAGATTGTGCGGCTGGTGATGAGGCGCCAACGGCGAGAGGCCTTCGAGTTCAGCGATCAGTGCCGCATCGAGCCTGGCGGCGTGAGCGCGACTGCCGCCGTGGACGATGCGATGCCCGACGCCGGTCCATTCAAGGCCAAGATCCTGGGCCTCGATCCATGCAAGAACATAATCGATCGCTGCGCGATGATTTGCGACCGCAGACGCGTCGAGCGCTTGTTGCTGTTTCGTGCCGTCGGCCAGAGACGCTTGAAATGCGGGCTCGCGGCCGATGCCTGAGATCTGCCCGCGCAATAGCGCAGTCGCAACGAGCGTCTGCTGACGCAGTGCGAAAGCGGCAAACTTGACGCTGGAAGAACCGGCATTGATGACCAGAATGCCCGGCGTCACAGCAGCGTCCAAAGTGTCGATGACAACTTAGCGCACCACCATGACCGGACAAGAGGCCATGCTGGTGATCTTGTGCGCGACGCTTCCCAATGCCAGGCCGTGCAATCCTGTCAGACCCCGAGTCCCGACTACGATGAGATCCACGCCTTCGCGCCGAGCCGCGTCGTCAATCGCCTTGGCCGCATCTCCGAACCCGGCGAGCCGTGTTACTCGCTCGACCTTATGCTCCTTGGCCGTCCGTTCGGCTTGCGAAAGTATCTGGTCGGCTAGTTCTTCACCGACCCGTCGATACATGGTCCGCGCCGCTTCGTCAACGCGTCCTGCAAGGTCAGCCCGCATCGGACTCAACTCGATTGCGTGAAACAACACCAATTCAGAGCCGCACCGCCGTGCCAATTCGGACGCGGCTTCCAGCGCCCGCTCTGCGTGCGCCGAACCGTCCACCGCCACCAATACTTTGCGGAAAACGGCGGATGGAGTCGACTCTTGGTGCGGATCCATCGTGCGCCCGTATTCAGACGAACTCTTTGTATTTTTCCAAAAACCGCACCGGCGCTTTAAGCGCGTCGCGACGGAACGGTTCGCCAAGTTCGCGGGTACACATGATCTCGAGCACGGTGGACTTGCCGTCCTCCTGATCCTTACACGCTTTTCGAAATGCATCTCCCACGTCGCCGATTTGATCCACCGTGATCCCTTGCGCGCCCATGGATTCGGCTATTTTCGCAAAGCTCGGGTTGTCGAGATTGCTGCCGACGAAGCGACGTCCGTAGTAGTCCACTTGATTCTTCTTTTCCGCGCCCCATTGACGATTGTGGAACACCACAGCCGTGGTCGGGATTCGCTCTCGGACGCCGGTCAATGTCTCCAACATGCTCATGGCCCATGCGCCGTCGCCGACGTATGCAACGGCGGGCCGGTCCGGAGCCGCGACCTTTGCACCGATGATCGTCGGATACGCGTAGCCGCAGTTTCCGAAACTCATAGCCGCGAACATGCTTTTGGGTCGCTTGAAGCGCAAGTAGCTGTTGGACACCGAACAGATATTGCCGATGTCGGTGGAGACCATGGCGCTCTCGGGCATGGCATTTTCCAGTTCCCGCAGCACTTGCCGCGGATGCAGAAAATTGGCTTCGTCTCCGACTTCGACGCTCCAGTCGTCCTTCTCCTGGGTCCATTGATCCAATTCGGTTTCCCAAGTCTTTTGCTGGCGGGTGATCTCTTCCCGTCGCTTTTCGCTGTTGTCGTCGGCCACCAGGTTTTTGTCGGCCAAACGCTGCAACAGGTCGACCGCCACCGCCTTGGCATCGCCGTTGATCCCCACCGCGATTTCCTTGACCAGCCCGAGCATGCGCGCGTCGATATCCACCTGGATGATCTTCGCTTTCTTCGGCCAGTAGTCGACTCCGAACTGGGGCAGTGTGCCGAAAGGACCCAGGCGTGTACCCAGGGCCAGCACGACGTCGGCTTGCGAAATCAAACTCATGCCCGCCTTGGAGCCCTGGTATCCGAGCGCTCCGCACCAAAGCGGATGATCGCAAGGGAACGCGTCGTTGTGCAGATAGCTGGTCACGACCGGTGCGCCGAGCCGCTCGGCCAGTGCACGGGTTTCACCTACCCCGTCCGCGGTAACGACGCCGCCGCCCGCCATGATGACCGGAAACTTGGCTTCGGCCAGCAGATCCGCCGCCTGTCGCAGGCTGCGGTGGCCGCCACTCGGCGCATCGATCCGAATCGGTTTCGGAATCGTGGCGTCGATTTCGCCGTAAAAGTAATCCCGAGGAATGTTGAGTTGCGTCGGACCATGTTCAAGTAAAGCCCGATCGAAAGCGCGCGCGGTCAGTTCCGCCATGCGCGCCGGGTTGTTTACGTGGGCCTGATATTTGGTAATGGATTCGAATATCGACAGTTGCTCGGCTTCCTGGAATCCGCCGAGCCCCACGCCCATGGTGCCGGTCTCGGGCGTGATCATCACCACGGGCGAGTGCGCCCAGTAGGCGGCGGCAATCGCGGTAACGAAATTCGTGATACCCGGACCGTTTTGGCCGATGCATACACCCTGGCGGCCGCTGACGCGGGAATAGCCATCGGCCATGTGCGCAGCACCTTGTTCGTGCACGACCGGGATGAACCGGATCCCGGCCGCAGGGAACAAATCCAGTGCGTCCATGTAGGCCGAACCGACAATGCCGAATACGTCCGTGACACCCTGCGCCACGAGGGTCTCGACAAACGCTTCGCTCGGAGTCATGCGCGCCATCTTGCAACCTCCTTACATTAAGAATTGGAACCGCTCGCTTTTCTGGCCTTGGCTGCAGCGGATTCGGTGGAAAACTGAGCGGCGAGTTTCAATCGTTGAATCTTGCCTGAAGGGCCCTTTGGCAATGATTCCACCTGCATGATCTTCTTCGGTGCTTTGTAGGGCCCCAGGCGTTCGCGACAGAACGCTTCAAGCTCTTCAGAAGAGCAGATCATGCCCGGCTTCAACGCCACGCACGCCATGACCTCTTGCCCGTAGTGGGGATCATCCAAAGGGAACGCCGCCGCCTCGAGCACAGCTTCGTGCTGATACAGTACGTCGTCGATTTCGCGCGGTGCGATGTTTTCACCGCCTTTGATGATCAGCTCTTTGATGCGACCGCTGATGAAAAAATAGCCGTCTGCATCGCGATAGGCGAGATCCCCGGAATGAAGCCAGCCATCCCGATCGAGGGCCTGGGCTGTCGCCTCCGGATTCTTATAATAGCCCTTGGTGACGTTGGCGCCACGTACCAGCAGTTCGCCGACCTGACCATCCGCCGCATCGTTACCCGCTTCGTCGACAATCTTGACTTCATTTCCGAACGGAATACCCGGCGAACCGTAACGCGGCGGCACCGGTGGTAACGGATTGGAGAGGATTTGCGCTGCCGTTTCCGTCAACCCCATGGTCTCGACCATCGAAATACCGAAGCATTCCTCGAATGCGCGGTGAACGGACGGCGACAGGGGCGCCGACGCGGACCTGCCGAACCGCAATCGCGCCAGCGTTTCCTTGCTGGGCCGACCGCCGTCCTGTTCCGCCCGTTCCAAGAGATAGGAAATGATAGTGGGCACGACGCTGAACCACGTACATCGGTAGCGATCGATCAACTGCCAGAACTGAGAAGAACTGTAGCGACGCGGCATCACCACACTGCCTTGGCTGACGAGCGGGCCCATCACGGTCACCATCTCGCCATTGATGTGATAGATAGGCAATACACAGAGCGCCCGATCCGCCGCCGTCAAGCCATGGGCCTGAGCGCAATTGCGGCCACCGGCGATGGCGTTTCTATGCGACATCAACACGCCTTTGGGGCGCCCCGTGGTACCCGAGGTGTAAATCAAAACCCCCACATCGTCGGGGTCCGGAGTCGGCAAGACAGAGGCGTCGGGTAGCCCATCCATCGGCGGCCAGACCGGCCCGCTGTCAGTATCGGTATCGATCACGGTGAGTCGTTGTGCGGCTGAGTCGATCAGGGCGCCAAATTTTTCGCGGTATTGTTGCGACACGAACAAAACTTTAGTGTCCGAATGGTCCAATACGTAAGCCAGTGCGTCCGGACCGGACAGAGCGTTGAGCGGTACCACAACGCGCCCGCTGTACATGGCGCCAAGAAACAGCGCTGTGCTCCAGAGTCCGTTATCGAGCAGGACGGAAATTTTTTCGCCAGGGGCAACGCCAAGCGCATGCAGCCGGAGTCCGATGTCCTGGAGCGACTCGCGCAGTTCGCGCACGCGCAGTTCCTGACCGGTTTCTGGAATGATCAGGTAAATCGCATCCGGGTCCGATTCGGCCCACGTATCGATCAACGAACGAATGGTATCCATGCTTTTTGCCTCAGCCACACCGCTTCCGACACGGTCCATGCTCTATTGCGGACCCAGGCCGTATTTTGCCCAATGGTTTGCGAACAGTTCGGACTCCGTCGGTTCGTCCGCGGGTATGGTTCTGGCGATGCGCGTGGTATTCAAAAAATGGCGATAGTTGAGATTGTCGGAAATGCTATTGCCGCCCCAGGTTCCACATCCCATGGAAAGCGAAAATGGCAGCCCGTTATCGAAACTGCCTCCGGTGGCGAAGCAATGCGCCTGATTGACGATGACTCGGCAGACTGGCAGTTCGAGCCCCAAGCGCATCGGCTGGGCTTCATCGGTTGAGTAGAGGCCGACCGAATGACCGGCGCCTTTGAACTCCAGAATGCGGCGCGCAGCGACTACAGCGGCATCGAAATCGGCAACCCGATATACCGTCAATACCGGCGACAGCTTTTCGTCCGAGAACGGGTACTCGGGCCCGATTCCATTTTCCGCCACCAGCAACAAACGCGCTGAATTGAATTCTTTGCGCACCAGACCTGCGATGGAGGCAATGGCCGCAGCGGGCTGCGCCACGATCTCCCGATTCAGGTGCCCTTCGATCCACATTGATCGCTGCAGACGCTGCTTTTCCTCCCCATCCAGCAACACGCCCCCTTGGGCGTGCAACTCCGCCATCAGGCGGTCGTACACGGCGTCGAGCACGATCAGGCTGTTCTCCGACGAACAGCTGGTGGCGTTGTCGAACGTCTTCGATGCAGCAATTTTCTGCGCCGCCGTCGCCAGGTCCGCCGATACGTCGACGATCACGGGCACATTGCCGGCACCGACTCCGATTGCGGGGGTCCCACTGCGGTATGCGGCGCGTACATTGCTCTGCGATCCGGTTGCGACGATCAGATCGACCTGCGCCATCAGTTCCTGGGTGAGCGCCTTGCTGACAGGCGCGGGCAGATGTTGCACCAAGTCCTCAGGAGCGCCGACGCGGCGCAATTCACCGCGCAGCAGCTTGACCAACTCCTCGCAAACCACCTGCCCCTTGGGCGAAGGCGCGAGAATGATGGCGTTGGCGCCTTTCAAGGCGTTCAATGTCTTGTTGACAGGCGTCGCCACCGGATTGGTGGAAGGGACGATTGCCCCCACCACGCCGACCGGCCGGGCAATCTCCACAATGCCGCGTTCAGGATATTCCGCAACCACACCGACGGTTCGGGCGCGGCTCAAATCACGCAGCAAGCCCAATGTCTTGCGACGGTTCTTGACGACCTTGTCTTCGACGTTGCCCAGTCCCGTTTCGCGCACTGCCAAAGTGGCCAGGGCGCGATTGTTGGACGGCTCGATGATGGACCAGGCGACCGCGGTCACCACCTCGTCCACCTGATCCTGGTGATAGCCGGCGTAGGTTTGCTGCGCAGCACGGGCACGCGCCACCAAGGCGCCCACCTGGGAGCCCACATCCGGCGCATCCGTCGATCTGCGCTGACTTGCTTTATCCATCGAGGCGCACTCCATTCCCGCCGCTCATATAACTTATATACATAAGTTAGCTATGTACCACAGCGCCCGCAGCCCACGCAAGCCGGCGGGCCCGCTCGGGCCGCGGGCGCCGCCGGTAACCTCACTTTTTCTTCAGCTCTGCCAGTAGATCCGTAAGGTACTCCTGGCGACGCTGCCACATTTTTTCCACCTGGTCGCGGTCCATGATTCGCATGGGCGAGCCACCCGCTTCCATTTTCGACTGCACCTTCTTGTCCTCGAACATCTTCGGCACACGCTCTGCAAGCTTATCGATCACAGCCTTTGGTGTGCCCTTGGGCACCATCAGACCGCGGAAATTGACGCTCGAGTCGTCCACATCGATACCCTGCTCCTTGAACGTCGGCACATCAGGCAGAAACTCCTTGTTGCGCTCCATGTCGGCCACGGCCAGGATCTTCAAACGGTCGCGACTGCGATAGGCATCAGAAAGATTATTGAAGCCGGCCTTCACCTTACCGCCCATCACATACTGTAGCGCCGGCACGCCGCCTTTGGTCGGGACATAGGTCAACTTGATTCCCGCGGCCTTTTCCAATTGCAGCGTGGCGATGTGATGACCGACGTACAACCCAGCGCCGGAAACCGTCACCTTGCCGGGATTCTTCTTTGCATAGTCGATCAGGTCCTTTACCGAATTGAACGGGCTGTCCTTGCCGACAATCAGCACCGCCGGGTCTGCACCCCAATTGGCGATCGGCTCTAGATTCTTGATGCTGTATTTGGTGTCGAACATGATCGACTGGGCGATGAAATGAGGAACGTTGTACGCGGCCAGGTCGTAGCCGTCGTCGCCAGCCTGATCCGCGAACCAGTTCCAACCCACTTGTCCGCCGGCGCCCGGCTTGTTGACGATCACCATCGGCTGACCGAGGTAGTCGTCCTTAGCGGACATCATCGTGACGATGCGGGCCTGAAAGTCGGTCGCGCCGCCGGGCGAATAGGCAACGACCACTGTCACCGGCTTGTCCGGATATTCGGCAGCTGCCAGCCCGGGTATCAACGCGAGTGCAATGCCTAGCCATAACGACAGGTTCAATATTTTTTTAATTGAGGTCATTAGTTGACTCCTCCTCTGGAATTTCAAAGTTCCTTCCACCTTGCGGCACCCACATCCGCTGTTGGGCTCCGGCCGTGTTCGGACTCCGCCGTTCGACGTCTTTCGCTACAACATCACCCCCTTCGGCATCTGCACCTGCAACAACATGACAAAAACACCGTACAGCACCAGTAAAAACGCGAACGAGATCGGCACACAGCGCTTGGCACTGGCGAAACTGGATTCGGCGGGTGAATAGACGGTGCCGATTGCAGCGAACGCCAACCACGACGCCAAATAAAAACCCAGCGGCTGCGCGGCGACCATGTACAGCACGAAAATCAACAGTACCGGCCATAACTTGCCCCATGGGATACTCGCGGCCGCAGCTCTTCCAGCCGACGCACCCCACTCCACCACGGCCATGACAATGCCCAGCACCACCATGATCACAGCGAGCAGTTTCGGAAACAGGTAAGCCTGAGGATTGTCTGCGCCGGTGGCAGCCCAAAACAGAAACACACCCAGCAGGGTGCAAAGTATCGGTGTCAGGCGTTTTGCCATGTGTGCCTGTCCGATTGGCGCCGGCGGCGAATGCTGCGCAGCTCGCTTACGAAGCTGTACACGATCGAGCCGACGCACAGCGCGATCAGTACGATATTGGCGGTACCAGTGAAGAAATAGGGCACCAGGCCGTCGCCGCTCTGGGCAATGAGCTTGCCTTGCATGTAGTTGGTTTCGGCGATGGGCCCGAGAATGATGCCAAGTACGACGGGTGAGGCACTGAATCCGAATTTGGTCGCAAAGTACATGCCGGCGCCCAGCACCATCATGACCAGGACGTCGGAAAAACTGTTCTGCACGCTGTAAGTCCCGAATACCGCAAGCACGGTCACGGCAGCCGCCATGAAATGGTTGGGAATCCGGGTAACGAAGCGGCTATATCGGCTGATGGAGAGCCCGGCAATGGCCATCACGACTTGCCCGACCAGCAGCGAATCGATGAACGTCCAGGTCACTTTGGCATGCAGCGTGAACAGGTCGGGACCCGGAAACAGGCCCTGTATCAACAGCCCGCCGAGCAACACAGCAGCCGTTGGACTGCCCGGAACTCCCAGCGTCAGCAACGGCACCAGCGACGGTCCGACCATGGCGTTGTTGGCGGATTCGGCGCTGATCACCCCGTCGGGTTCGCCCTGGCCGAACTTGTCCGGATCGCGACTGAATTTCTTGTTTTGGTCATAGGCGATCAGACCGGCGATCTGGCCGCCGGCGCCGGGAATCAACCCGACGATGATCCCGCACACGGAGCCGATGATCAGCGCGCGCACGCGGCGCAGGTTCTCAAGGAACGAAGACCAGACGCTGCGCTCCTCCATGTCATACATAGTGGTACGCCGTCCGGTGTGAGCGGTTTCGAGCATGCTCAGCACCTGCGGAATCGCAAACAATCCGATCAGGGCCGCGATAATATTGATGCCGCCAGCGAGGTCTGACGTAAAAACGAAGCGCTCCACGCCCAGCACAGGATCGTAGCCAATGGTGGAGAGCCACAAACCGAACGCGCCGGCGAAAAGTCCTTTGATGACCGACTTCGAACCCAAGGAGCCAATCACCGTCACCCCGAGCAACGCGATCCAGAATAATTCCGACGGGCCGAAACTGAGCGCGAAATCGGCGAGGACGGGGGTGAAAAAAATCAACACCACCACGCCGAGCAGACCGCCGATCAGCGAACTGATGAAGCAATAGTGCAACGCTTCCGTTGCACGGCCTTTTTGCGCCATGGGGTGGCCGTCGAGAATCGTGGCGATATTGGCCGGGGCACCGGGAATATTGACCAGGATGGCGCTGACCGCCCCGCCCGCAACGGTGGCGGTATATACCGATCCCAGCAGGATCAGGCTCGCAACCGGCCCCATCTGGAAGGTAAACGGAATCAACAGGGCGACGGCCATGGTGGGACTGAGGCCGGGGGTTGCGCCCAGTATCAAGCCGCCGATGGTGCCGAGCACCAGCACCAAAAAATTCCAGCCGCTGAACACCTGCGGCAGGTACTCGAGGAACTCCACCGTCTACTCCTCCAGTCATCGCGCCTGCGGAACCAGTGCGCTGAGCATTCTTGTTGTTTTTAATAGTAGGGCTAGCTTATATAGATGAGTTATCTGTGATGCATAAGAGCTAGCAGTCGGTGTTAAGCTTGTCAAGAATGGACGCCGCGCAGACGACAAGGCGACATGAATCGCTGCGCATAGTGCGGTGGGACCCGCGGCGTACCCATAGCCAACCTTGGTACATTGCAAATGGAGAACTCGTAATGGCGCGCACATCCGCCGACCATCCGCAAGTCAAACCCCTCTACCAAGTGGTCGAAGACTATTTGCGTGATCAGATCCAAACCGGCGCCCTGGTGCCCGGCGATTTGATTCCCTCGGAGTCGCAACTGGCAAGGCAGTTGCGGGTCAGCCAAGGCACGGCCAAAAAGGCGATCGACAACCTGGTATGGCAACGATTGCTGTTTCGTCACCAAGGCAAAGGCACGTACGTATCCCGCATCGACTTCAACAACAGCTTATTCCGGTTTTTCACGTACGGCGATGCCGAAGGTAAGGACCAGCGCGTACATAAAGAAACAACTGCCCGACGCCTGACCCTGGGTAGCAAAGAGATTCGCGCCAAGTTGAAGGTACCGGCGAAGACACAGCTTTTGTATATCGAACGAATCGGTTACAGCGACAGCAACAGCAAGCCGGTGCTGGTCGAGTACAGTCACTGGCGTGCGGACGTGGTGCCGGGCTTGGAAGACGAACAGGTCCATATTCCAGACCTGTTTTATGCCGTGGTGGTGGAAAAGTTCGGGGTACCCGTTCTGCGGGCTGAGGAAACCCTCACCGCGGAAGCGGCCGACGAGCAAACCGCCGGCAAGCTCGAGATCGAGGTCGGCACGCCGGTGGTGGTGCTGAAACGGGTGACCTACACCACCAACGACCAAATCATCGAGGTTCGAACGACCAAAGGTCGCGCCGATAGTTTCAGCTATAAAACTGAAATCCGCTGACCAAAACGAGAAATCCCGAGCCGGCGCCGCCGGCTCGGGATTTTTAGCGTCATGCATCGCCCATCATGGGCGCGGTGAAATCGCTACACGGGTGGACGACGGCGTCCCAGGAACAAGAAGACCACGAACAGGATCAAACCCACGACGAACAGGATCCACGCGATTTCCACTGCTACACCTGCTACGCCGGTGAACCCGAGCACGCCGGCCACCAACCCAATAATCAAGAACGTTATCGCCCATCCTAGCATTTCTCTTCCTCCTTAAATTGCCCCAGGCCGGTTCGCTTGTGCCGTCCGCGGCCGGAGCGCCAATAAATAATGATCCCCATGTGAGCAGATGCGCTGCACTTCCAAATTTGTTTCAGCTACTTAGTGCACACCGCCCACCTAAGTTACAAGGTAGGCCACGAAATCGGCACTGCAAGCACACTCCAAATGCAGCTACTAAATTCCGCACAATTATCAGGATGCCGCCTTGGCGGCGGCGACCGGCGCGGGCTTGTCCCAGCGATACAGACGCATGGGCGGAATATTGAGAATCTCCAATTCCACTTCTGCGGGGCCGAAAATGGGGCGGGCAAGCTCTTCCACCCTGCTCCGCATCTGATAGGCGACGAACTTCCCTGCTATTGCGAGCGACTCGAAAACCCCTTCCAATATGCCGGTCCCTACCTGCCGCGGCATGGTGGAAAAAGGAATTCCGGAAACCACCAGGTCGACGGTGTCCCAGTTCAAGCTGGCCAGCACCTCGGGAAGTTCGGCAGCGTTGTTTTGTCGAATTCGCATGCGCGGATCCCCGATTCGCTCCAGTACCGGCAGGAACAGTGGATTGAGCTCCATGCTGATCAGCTCTGCGTCGGGCGCCATGGCGCGCAGCAGGGCACGCGTGGTGCCGCCGGTTCCGGAGCCCAGCTCAACCACGCGTTTCGCGGCAGCGACGTCGGCCAGCTGCACCAGACGCCGCTCCAGAAACGGAGAACTCGGGATGATGGAACCGACCTCCTGCGGCCGCATCAAAAAACCTCTCAAGAACACCACGCCATTGCGCGATTCAACACTCGTTCTAGCCATCGTTCCTCCTCGGCTCTGGTTATTCGGCGGGACTCTAATGCCCTACCTTTGTTAGGCATTTAGCCCGCCCACCAATACGTTAGTCGGCTTCCGCGAACCCGGCAAGCGAAGTGATCGTCCATTTCCGATCCAGCCGGTACCGGTCGACCGGAATCCGCGGCCTGGTGCGACCCTTAAACAAACGCTGACCCAAGGCCCCAGACCGCGGCGACCAACATGGCCAGCCACGCCGTCGCGGTCACCCACATCCCGCCACGGTAACCGGGAATACGCCGGTCCGCCGCCTGTTCGGCTCGTTCGCAACAATCCCGCCACACCGGTTCGGGTATCGAGCGCACGGCGAAGGCGATAAGCAGGGGCAGCAACAATACGTCATCCAAATATCCCAGCACCGGGATGAAGTCCGGTATGAGATCGAGTGGGCTCACAGCGTAGGCGACCGCCACTGCGATCAGGATCTTGGCGAGCGCCGGGACGCGCGGATCCCGACTCGCCAAATAGAGCGCAAACGTTTGTCGTTTTACACGCGAGGCCCAGTCGCGTAGAAGCCCGGCCAAACCGCGAGTCGGTTCTTTGCTCATGCGAACGTGCTCGATGTCGCCTGTGTCAACGACGACTATGCACGCGATCCTCGTTTCGATCGCAACCCCCGCCATGCGCCATGCACGCACGATAATGGGACAACTCGTCGCGCAACCAAACCGAGGCGTACTGCGGTTTGTGCGCGGGGCAATCCACCTGGTACCGCTTACCGCTCAACAGGCTTTTGGACGCTGCAAGATCGATAAAGTCTTCGGTGGAATGAATACGGTCCCGAAAATAATCGTATTTATCCAGTATATGACGATAACCTTCGACGCCGTTGTGCGTTGTTCCATTTCGAATCATATCGCAATCCGAGTACCGTACGAAGGAGAGCAGATGGGCGACTTCCGCTCGCTGCTCGGGCGGGACGTCGGCAAAGCAGGCCGCAACGCTGCCGAGCAACACGATCGCGAATGCGACATCCCGTATGAAAATACCGCGCTCACCGTTACCGTTGCCAGTCATCAACAACCTCCGTCCACGGCCCTGCAGAACGGCATCACTTTGATGAATCCACCGCCTGCCGCGCACGCCTCGTTACGCGTCTCATCAGGGATTTCTCCAGTTCAACGAGCACAAACACCGCGAACGCGACGGCCACAATGCGCATCCAATCGGCAACCCCGATCGCGGCCGTCGCAAATACGCGCTGCAGCGGCGGCGCGTAAGTAAACAGCAATTGGATGCCGAACAACAGGCATACAGCGTAGAGTAAGTATGGGTTGCCTACCAGCGCTCGCCGGGACATTCCCGATCCCGAGAATCGGCGGCAATTGAACAGATAAAATATTTCAAAAAATACTAATGTATTGACCGCCACCGTGCGCGCCAACCCCGGATCCGCGCCGTGCTCCCGGTACCACAGATAGAGCCCGAACGTACCGCTAACGAGTAGCAGCGATACGAATACGGTGCGCCAAACCAGAAACGGCGACAACAATG
The DNA here is from genome assembly GCA_963773585.1 of uncultured Gammaproteobacteria bacterium. Lineage (GTDB taxonomy): Bacteria > Pseudomonadota > Gammaproteobacteria > JASBUN01 > JASBUN01 > CAVXJN01. The sequence goes on along the minus strand of CAVZBR010000001.1, from coordinate 635,770 downwards.
GTTCAGTTGGCCGTCGCGGAGGCCTGCGCATCAGATTGTCTTCCGCGGGTTCGAACGCCAGGGCCAGGGCCAACGTCACCGCGGTCACCATATTGACCCACAGTATCTGTACCGGCGTAATGGGCAATTCACGCCCGATTGCGATCGCCGCCAGGATGGTCAGCGCTTCGCCGCCGCTGGTCGGCAATATGAACAAAATCGATTTTTTCAGATTGTCGAAAACCGTCCGGCCTTCGACCACGGCATCCGCAATGGACACGAAGTTGTCGTCGATCAGCACCACTTCTGCCGCTTCCTTCGCGACTTCGGTTCCTTTCCCTCCCATCGCAATACCGACATCGGCGCGCTTCAACGCCGGCGCGTCATTGACGCCGTCGCCGGTCATGGCGACCACTTCGCCGTCAGCCTGCAGCGCGGTCACCAGCCTCAATTTGTGTTCCGGGGTCGCACGCGCAAAAATTTCCGTGTCGGCCGCCACGCGCTGCATGTCGAGCTCGCTGAGTCCATCCAGGTCGGCGCTGTCAATGGCCTTGCCGTGCATTTCCATCGCAGAGCCGACCGCGATGGCAGTGATCACATGATCGCCGGTAATCATTTTCACTTTGATTCCAGCCTCGCGGCAGTTCCGGATCGCTTGCACGGCGTCAGCTCGAGGCGGATCGATCATGCCGACGATCCCCAGCAAAGAAAGGCCGCTTTCAATATCCGCGGTTTCCAGGCCACGGACGGAACTCGCGCACTGCTTCGTCGCAAGCGCGAGCAAGCGCTGGCCACTCTTCGCCATGCGCTGCATCTGCGCGTCCCAATAGGCGCGCTGCAAAGGAGCATCCCGCCCAACCCGGCGCTGATGAGAGCACATATCCAACACGCGCTCCGGTGCTCCTTTCACAAACACGAAGTCTTCGCCGCCAGCGCGATTCAAGGTAGCCATAAACCGGTGTTGGGACTGGAAGGGAATCACATCCACGCGCGGATACGCCGTGCGCACGCGGTCCGCGTCGAGCCCCGCTTTGAGCGCCAAAGCAATCAGCGCCCCTTCGGTAGGATCGCCGCTCAACTGCCACTGGCCGTCTACGAGCCGCAGGTCCGCGTCATTGCACAACAGCGCCGCGTGCGCCAGATCTACCACATCGTCGAGCTGATTCGGATCCGCGACGGCGCTTCCCAACATGAAGTCACCCTCGGGCGCGTAACCTTCACCGAGAATACTGATTGATCCATCGGACACGGCGACAGTGCGCACCGTCATTTCATTGCGAGTCAGCGTACCGGTCTTGTCGGAGCAAATCACCGTGACCGCACCCAGCGTCTCGACAGCGGGCAGTCGCCGGATCACCGCATTGCGCCGCGCCATACGCCGGACGCCGATGGCGAGGGTGATGGTCACTATCGCCGGCAGCCCCTCTGGAATCGCCGCTACTGCCAAACCCACCACCGCCACGAACATATCCGCCGCCGAATACCCTCTGAAGACCATACCAAAGGCGAAAGTCGCGGCTGCGCAGATCACGATGATGAGACTCAACCATCGCGAAAACCGCCCCATCTTGCGTAATAGCGGCGTCTGCAGGACCGACACACCGCGCATCATGGAACTGATGCGGCCAATCTCGGTTTCCTGCGCCGTCGCCACCACGACACCCTCGGCGAGGCCATCGGTCACCATGGTCCCGGAATAGGCCATGCACACCCGATCGGCGACGACAGCGCTTTCGTCCACCGGGCCGGCGCCTTTCTCGATCACTGTGGATTCGCCGGTGAGCATGGACTCGTCGATCCGCAACTCGCGCGTTGACAAAAGTCGAATATCCGCCGGCACCTTGTCCCCCGGCTGAAGCCTCACCACATCTCCAGGCACGAGTTCCGTCGACAGCAACGAGTGCCAGCGCCCATTGCGGCGCGCCGTAGCATATTGGGGGAGTAACTGCTGCAACGCACTAAGTGCCTGCTCCGCTTTTCCCTCCTGAACGAAGCCGACCACGGCGTTGATCAACACCACACCGAGAATCACGCCGGCGTCAACCCAGTGGGCCAATGCAGCCGTCACTGCCGCGGACCCGAGCAAGACGTAAATCAAGATGTTATGAAATTGCAGCGCGAATCGCGCGACCGGACTGCGCCCCACTGCGGTTGCCAAGTGGTTTGGTCCAAAGTGCGTGAGCCGGGATTCGGCTTCGGATTGCGACAAGCCATCGCGAGATGTGTGCAGCTGCGCCAGCGTCGCCTCACCCGTGAGCACATGCCACGGCGGGCTTCGAGTTTGTACTGCACCGTCTGGAACCGTCATGGCGAGGCTCGCGCTGTCGGGCCGAAGGACCAAAATCTTGACAATCTCCCCTCTAGCACACAACCTCATGCGGGGAGCGCCAGACAGGCATCGGTGCGCCCAGCACCTTGGACAAGGAGCAGGCGATGTTGGAAGAGTTCAAAAAGTTCGCCCTAAAGGGCAACATGGTGGACATGGCTGTCGGTATCGTGATCGGCGCTGCATTCAGCACAGTGATCCAGTCTCTGGTCAGCGACATCATCAATCCGATCATCGCGGGCATTTTCCGCACCCCTGACTTCAGCAACTTGTTCATCGTCTTGCGCAATTCCACCGGTCAAGCGTTCACTTCCATCGAGGCTGCCCGTCAAGCAGGCGCAGCAGTCGTGGGTTACGGGTTGTTCATCAATGCGCTGGTCGCGTTCTTGATTGTCGCCTTCGTCTTGTTCGTGGTTGTGAAGAACATGAATCGATTGATGGAGAAGAAAGCCGAACAAACCGCGACGCCGGCACCACCTCCCGAGCCAACGCCGCAGGAAGTGCTGTTGGCCGAAATACGTGATCTGCTCAAAGCCCGGGGCGGTCCCGCAGCCTGACCCTTTGCATTACACGAGCAATACGGTGGAACCAGTGGTTTTCCTGGCTTCGAGTGCACGATGGGCGTCCGCCGCGTCGGCCAGTCCAAAGGTCTGATTGACGCCGATCCGCACAATCCCGCGTCCCACCACATCGAACAGGGCTGCGGCGCTCTCCTGCAGCTCGTCGCGTGTGCCGGTATAGCTGACCAGGTTGGGTCGCGTCAGGAACAAAGCGCCCTTTTTGGCTAGAATACCAATATCGAACGCTGGCACAGCGCCGGACGACTGGCCGAAACTCACCATCATGCCGCGCTTGCGAAGGCAATCCAGCGAAGCCATGAACGTATCCCGACCAACGGAGTCGTATACCACCGCGACCCCCTTGTCTCCGGTGATTTCTCTTACCCGCTCAACAAAGTTTTCGCGGCTGTATACAATCGGATGGTCGCAACCGTTGGCGCGCGCCGCCTCGGCTTTGGCGTCGTTGCCAACTGTGCCGATCACCGTCGCCCCCAGATGGCGGGCCCACTGGCAGACAATGGAACCGACTCCCCCAGCGGCCGCGTGAATCAGGATTGTATCGCCCGCCTGCACTGGATATGCGCGGCGCAGCAGATACTCCGCCGTCATACCCTGCAACATCATCGCCGCAGCTTGTTGGTCGCTAATCGCCTCCGGCAGCACCAGTAGACGCTCCGCGGGCAAGTTTCGGCGCTCGGCGTAGGCTCCGAGCGGTCCGCCGGCGTAGGCGACGCGGTCTCCCGCTTTGACTTCCGAAACCTCGCTGCCGACCGCTTCCACCACGCCCGCACCTTCCAGCCCGATGCCGCTGGGAAATGCGCCAACGGGGTAAAGTCCGGTGCGATGATAGACATCTATAAAGTTTAACCCGACTGCCGTGTGCCGGACCTGCGCCTCGTTCGGCGCGGGGGGCGACAGATCAACCGATTCCCAGCGCAGTACCGAAGGGTCGCCGTATTCGTGAATGCGTATCGCGTTCGTGTTCATCTAGTCACCTGCCGGATCGTGTCACGACGCCGAGCGCAACAATGCGTCGACTGATGCACCACTATAGCGGATCGGACTAGGAGATCGAAATGCAGAAAGTGCCGTGGATACAGTGCGTGTTGGCGCGCAACGCGTACTACCTTCCCGCAATCGTCGACACGCGCTGACGCTGCGTAGATTCGCTGGAACCGATTGACTCCACATCGCTCACTAAAGCGGCTGCGCGTTCCCACGCTCAATCTTTTCTTCCGCCATTTCTTCGTCTTCTTGATCGGCGTCGGGACCCTGTTGTTCGCTTTCAGCGGGCGGCTCGTGGTGCAACACGACATGAATCGGAAAGTGATCGGAGCCGAATTTGCCCAAACGCCGCATCGACATCAACGTGAAGTCATCGGAATGAAACAGGTGATCGAGCGGCCAACGAACAAACCAGTATTTTGCGTGAAACGTGCTCATCCGGCCGCGGCCAATGCGCGGGTCCAACAACCCACTGATCTTCTGAAACAGGTTGGTGGTGTCGGACCACGCGACGTCGTTCAAGTCGCCGGCGACGATCACGGAACGATTTCCCTTCCGCAGATCGCGCCCCACCACAAGCAGCTCCGCATCACGTTCCTCGGACGTGTCGTTCTCGGTCGGACTCGGCGGCGTTGGGTGCAGGCAATGCAACTCGACCACATGGCCATTGCGCATCACGACCTGGGCGTGCATCGACGGAATGTCGTGTTGCACTAAATATCGAATTTCGGGATTTTTGAGCGGCAGTCGCGAGTACAAATGCATGCCGTAAAGGTTATCCAGCGGACACTTCAGACCAAACCGATAATCCCGCTCCAGCGGAGCCAAATGATCCTGCCACCACTGGTCGGTCTCCACCGCCAATATGATGTCCGGATCCGCCGTGCGTATCTCGGCCAGGAGTTTGTTCGCCCCCCGGTTTGGCGTAAGAACATTGGCCACCACCACGCCAATGGCGTCGCGTTGGGACGCATTGCGCGCTGAGTGAACCTGCTTTTTGAAAATCGGGGTATAAGGCAGCATCCGCCACAGCTGCCAGCCGGTCGCGATACTCGTAAGTGTCAGGACGACCGCGTCCACAACGTCTGCCTCGAACACTAACGGATACAGCGCCAGGGAAACGAGTCCTAGGCTGGCGATTTGCAGGCGCGGAAAGTCAAATGCCCGCACCCACCAATCGCTTTTGGGAATCAAAGGCATCACGGTGGCGAACACGGTGAAGCCAGCGACCGCGATGACGATTCCTTTCATCATTGGCATTTCCGGATGGGTTGCAATGGAGCGGTCCGTTGCCGAAATGGTTCAACGCCCCGGTCGGGCCCGAGCGCCACGACCGATGTGCCTGCCACGGCTCAGCGTTGCTCACAGCGAGCAGCCATATCGGTCTCACGCCTTGGCAGCCGCGCTTGATGAGGCAAAGCCGAAGCCAGACGCTTGGCTTCCGAAACCATCGGCAGACGCAAACGCCGGCGGGGTCTCGCTCGCGATACACCGATCGCGGCTAGCCACGCTGCGCTGAACGTGCGACGAAAATTGAGTTTAATTAGGGCCATCAATCCGGGCGCACAAACCACTGTGTTTGCGCCCGCGGCCATGGGGTGAAGCCTAGTCGGCTTAAGAGAGATTTAAAGCGCCAAGCGAGAATCGCTCGCTGTGCGACTAGCCGCGGGCACCGATCAATTCGATGGGATATCCATCTGGATCTTCGACGAAGGCGATAATGGTCGAACCCGCGTTCATCGGGCCTGGCTCGCGCAGAATCTTGCCGCCTTTTTCTCGAATGCGCTCGGCGGCCCGGTGAACATCGTCCACTTCCAGCGCCACATGACCGTAGCCGTCGCCGAGATCATATACATCGGTATCCCAGTTGTAGGTCAGCTCCAGTACGGCCTGGTCTTTCTCCTCGCCGTAGCCGACGAACGCCAGAGTGAATTTTCCTTCAGGGTAGTCCTTTTGGCGCAGCAGACGCATGCCGAGAACGTTGGTGTAGAAGTCGATGGAGCGCTGCAAGTCGCCGACGCGCAGCATGGTATGTAAAATGCGCATGGTCGTGGTCCTCCGATTTCGCCGGAACGAATGTCTCCGGCGGATTAGCCCTGGCGCTTGCGGGCGGCGATCCGCATCCGCAGCGCGTTGAGTTTGATGAAGCCTTCCGCGTCCGCCTGATTGTAGGCGCCTTTGTCTTCCTCGAAAGTGGCAATGCTTTCATCGAACAACGAATCGCTCTCGGACTTGCGCCCCGCGACGATGACATTGCCTTTGTACAGCTTCAGGCGCACGACGCCATTCACGCTTGCCTGTGAGGCATCGATCATTTCCTGCAGCATGCGCCGCTCCGGACTCCACCAGTAACCGTTGTAGATCAGACTGGCGTAGCGCGGCATGAGCTCGTCTTTCAGGTGCGCGACTTCCCGGTCCAGCGTTATCGACTCGATGGCGCGATGGGCTTTGAGCATGATGGTGCCGGCGGGGGTTTCATAGCAGCCGCGGGATTTCATCCCGACATAGCGATTTTCGACGATGTCGGCACGGCCGATGCCGTTGTCGCCGCCGATCTGATTGAGTTTCTTCATGACCTCTGCAGGGGATAGCGTTTCCCCGTCGATGGCGACGATATCACCGCGAGCATAGGTCAGTTCGATGGTGGTGGCGGTGTCGGGCGCCTGCTCCGGAGCCACGCTCCAGCGCCACATGTCCGCTTCAGGTTCCGCCCACGGATCTTCCAGCACGCCGCCTTCGTAGGAAATGTGCAGCAGATTTGCGTCCATGGAATAGGGAGACTTCTTGCCCTTCTTGAACTCGACCGGAATCTGATTCTCCTCGGCATAGGAGAGCAGCTTTTCACGGGAATTCAGGTCCCATTCGCGCCAGGGTGCAATCACGCGTACGTCCGGTTTCAATGCGTAGGCGCCGAGTTCGAAGCGCACCTGATCGTTGCCCTTGCCGGTGGCGCCGTGTGAAATCGCATCGGCGCCGGTTTCGTTGGCAATCTCCACCAGGCGCTTGGCGATCAACGGCCGGGCGATGGATGTACCCAACAGATATTCGCCTTCATAGATCGTATTCGCGCGAAACATAGGGAAAACGAAGTCCCGGGCGTACTCTTCGGTGAGATCTTCGATATAGATCTCTTTGACGCCCATCTGCTTGGCCTTGGCGCGCGCGGGCTCCACTTCCTCGCCCTGGCCGATATCGGCGGTAAACGTGACCACTTCACAGCCGTAGGTGTCTTCGAGCCATTTCAGGATCACCGAGGTGTCGAGACCGCCGGAATAGGCCAAAACGACCTTTTTGACATCGGATTTGGGCATAGTGCGCTCCGCAAGCCTGAGTCGCCGTGCCGCATCGGGCGGCGGTCGGCGGAGTTTGAATTCGGCATCGATTGCCGGAAAGGCGGGGATTATAGCGAACTCGTGGCGCTGACGGCCACGCTGCTATGGGGTTGCTTACGAAGGAAACCAGCCGAAGGCGGATTCGACCAAGCGCTGAGCTCAGCGATACAGGCGCACTTCCACCCGACGGTTCTCGCGTCCCGCCGGCTTGCCGTCCTCGCCTTGCAGCGGTCGCTCCTCACCGTAGAAACGTACTTTCATGCGCTTCTTGTCGACCCCTTTTGCGGCGAGGTAATCGCGGACCGCAAGGGCACGCTGCTGCGAGAGCAGGTAATTCTCCCGTCGATGTCCGGCGGTGTCGGTATAGCCTTCGATCATGGCGCCGGCAACGCCGCGGTCGAGCGTCATCCAGCTCGCGATCTGATCCAAGCGACCCTGGGCTTGGGCATCCAGCGCCACACTGCCCGGGCCGAACAGCAGCCGCGAACCGCGCAATTCTTCGAAGGTATGCGGGATCAACTGCGCCGCACAATGGTGAAAATCATCCAGAGAAGCGAGGAAGTTCACCGCGGATATCGATACGGTGATCGTGTCGGTGGCGATGTTTTCGGCATCGTAGGAGATTGTCGGTTCCATTCCCGCTTCCAGCGATGCCAACAGCACGCCGGCCCGCGAGCCTTCCAGCTTGAATGGCGCGCTTCGATCGGAGAACGGCACGGATCCCAGATCCCGGGCCACAGCGTCATGTTTCCAAGGCGGGGGCAGCACACGGATGCTGGCGTTGCCCGAGGAACCAGGGGGTTGGTTGAGATGGAGATGGAAGTCCAGGGCACCGCCCGCTCGGCGGGTGAATACCGCTTTGCCGTAGTCGGGGATCTCATGCACCAGACGACACGCCAGCGGGTCGCCCGCAGTACGCCAAACCGATTCGGTGATCGGGGATTCGAAATGGCGTTGCATATTACCGGCGATCGCTGGCGCAAACAGCGCCAGGGTGATGGCGAGGGCGTGCAATGTGGGACCCATGGTCGAAAAATGCCAGCGTGACGGACTCTTTCGCTATAGCGGAATGCGCCTGCCGATCTTTAATCCGGCGCATCCGCGGAATCGCCTAAATTCCGTTCAACCGATTGAATATAATCCGGTTCGATCGAGAGTCGGGCGTTTCGCCGCAATCGTCCAGTTGGCTAAGTCGGCGGCTTGGCGGGGTAGGTTTCCCGAATAACAACGGTCGCAAAGCACGCAGGCGGGCGAGACCGGCCTGCGGCCGGCTCAAGTCCGACCGCAATTTCACCAGCGCGCCGGATCAGGACTTCGCCTTGGCCTTGGCAGATCGCCGCAGCCGCGACAACAGCCGCCGCGCCAGTTCGCCGAACAACTCGGTCTGGGTCGGATGGGGATGAATGGCATGGGCCACCTGGTCCAGGGTCATTTCTCCGGATACCATCATCACAGCTTCGCCGATCAAGGTATCGGCGTGATCGGCCAGCAGGTGTACGCCGACGATCCGGCGGCTGGTCTTGTCGGCGACAATCTTGATCATGCCGTGCTGTTCATCGGTGATCATGGCTTTGGCGTCGATATTCATGGGCACTTTCACTTCCACCGCGTCGATGCCGGCCTGTTTCGCCTGCTCCACCGATAACCCGACGAAAGCGGCTTCCGGGCGTGTGAATATGACGCCGGAGTCTTTGGCCTGGTCGTACTTCAGGTCTTCGCCCAGGATGGTGGCGGCTGCCACCCGCCCCTGCTGGCCCGCCGTATGGGCGAGCATCAAACCGCCGATGACGTCACCGACGGCGAAAATGTGCGGCGCACTGGTGCGGCAGCGTGCGTCGACTTTGATGACGCCGTTGTCCACTTTGACGTTGGCATCCTCCAGATGCAGCGGCCCGAGCAGCGGCCGCTTGCCGGTGGCCATGAGCAGATAATCGCAGGTGAAATTGCGGGCCTTGCCGTCGCTGTCTTCCCAGGTGACTTTCACCGCGCCTGGCTTGCCGGAGATCTTCTTCACCTTCACCGAGGTGTGAATGCTCAGGTTCGGATCTTCGTTGAGCACCGCCGTGACTTGTTTGGCGATTTCCGCTTCGACTTCGAACAGGATCCGGTCGCGGCCTTCGAGCAGCGTGACCTTGGTGCCGAAGTCCTGGAAGATCTGCGCCATTTCCATGCCAATGGCGCCGCCACCGATGACACCGAGGCGCTTAGGAGGCTGCTGCAATTGCCAGACGGTATCAGACGTCAGCACAGCGCCGCTGGCGAGTCCTTCCTTGGCGCCGTCGATAGGCGGCACGAAAGGGGGCGCGCCGGTGGCGATCACGGCGCAGCCGAAGCTGATGTGTTCGCCTTGGGAACCGTCACCGTCGCGTTGGCGCAGATGTGGGTCGTCGCTGTTTGCCGAAGTATCGACAAACACGCGGTGTTCGCTTTCGAACCAGGCGAAACCTTGAATGACCTTGATCTTGACGCCCTTGTCGGTCTTGAGCGCCATGTCGCCGCGCGTTTCCAGCACGTTGCGGCGGGTCTTCTCCAGCAGCGCCCAATTGAGTTTGGCCTTGGTCGTACCTTCGACGCCCAGGTGCGCATCATGGGCGCGATCGCGAATCCGATCCGCCGCCGCGCGCCAGGCCTTGGAAGGTATGCAACCGCGCCACAGGCATTCACCACCCGGGAACGGCGCATCGTTGACCATCGCCACTTTCAGACCGTGGCCGGCCAGGTCGCGGGCACAGTCTTCGCCGCCGGGACCGCCGCCGACCACCAGTACATCGTAGTCCCAGTCGCCTTCCGGGATCGCCGGGCCGGTGGGTCCAATCCACTCATCGGGCTGTTCGATCAGACCTTTGAGGGTGTTGAGGAACAACACCGCCTCGGCACCATTGACTACCCGGTGGTCGGCGGTAACGGTGAGGGGCATGCCTTCGGCGCCGGCCGCGGCGATCGCCAAAATGGCGGCCGTACCGGGTGTGGGAATAGCGTCGAAATAGGACACGCCCAGCATGCCCATGTTCGACACCATGAAAGTCGGATTGGCGTATTCCTCGGGCGACAGGCGCCGTCTGCGGGCCCGCTCCAGCAGTCCTTTCCAGGCCCGATTGAGTTCGTCGAGATCGGCCGAATCACAGCCGCGCAGCACCGGCACCACCAAGCCGCCACCATCGGCCGAGACTGCCATGCCGATATCCACGTTGCAGCGTTCCACCAGTTTGTCCACCGGCTGGTACGCCCAATTGATGCTCGGATGCTTGGCAATGGCTTCGGCGCAAGCCTTGGCGATGGCCACCGTCACCGACACGCCCTTGGCCTTGGCTGCCTTGATCAGCGCATTGGGTTTGGCGTGCACGGTGGCATGGAAGGTCGGCATAGTCAGCGACGCGGTCATGGAGTGGCTGACCGCCTTTTCCATGGCCGTCATCGGCCGACCTTTGCCGGGCACCTGGATCTCCGGCATCACATGCGCCGGGACCTGCTCTGCAATTTCGGTCGGGCGCTCCACCGGGCGGGTCCGGCGCACATCCTCGGCGGTGATTTCACCGCTAGGGCCGCTGCCTTTGACGTTGTTCAGATTGACGCGCAACTGCGCCGCCAGCTGCCGAGCATAGGGCGTGGCGTATTTGTTATCCGGTCGCGGAGCCGGTGCGACGCTGGGATCCGTTGCCACCGGTGCGGTCGCAGTGGCGGCCGCCGGCTTCGCGGTCTCGGTCGCGGGAGCAGGGTCCGCATGGCTGGCCCCACCGCCCGTCAAGCTGAAGGTTTCGCGGATTACTTGCTCAGGGCTTTCCACCAGGTAGGCCATGGTGCCACCCACCGCGACCACGCTGTCCACTTCCGCCCGCGGACCGGATAGATACCCTTCGCGGAACACTTCGACATCCATGATCGCCTTGTCGGTCTCCACCGTGGCGACGATGGTGCCGCGCTCGATCTTGTCGCCCAGCTCTTTTTCCCAGGACACCACTACGCCTTCGGTCATGGTGTCGGAAAGCTGCGGCATTTTGATGCTGTGGATGACACCTTCGGGCTCACCGCCGGCAGGCGATTCCGGCGCTGCCTTGGTTTCCGCTTCTGCAGCGTGCTCGGGCGGCGCCGCATCTTCCTTTTGAATGTCGCTTTCGTCCACCACCAGGTAGGCGATGGCGTCGCCGACCGCTACGGTCGCGCCCACTTCTACTATCGGGCCGGACAAAAAGCCTTCTCGGAACACTTCCACGTCCATGATCGCCTTGTCGGTCTCCACCGTGGCAACGATGGTGCCGCGCTCGATCTTGTCGCCGAGCTTGGTCTCCCAGCTGACGATGACACCTTCGGTCATGGTGTCGGAAAGCTGCGGCATCTTGATGGCGTAGGGTTCAGACATGTTCCAATCCTGATTGTTGGCAACCGTGACGGCACCGCCCGTTGCGCGCTGCGTCCTGCTTTCGACTTTGACGCCGCCTACGGCGTCGAACTAGGCGTGGGATGGGTCAAGCGCGCAGCGCGGACCCATCAACCGGCCTCAACGCCCCAACATCTGCGCGACTGCGCGCACGACGTCGTTGGCCTTCGGAATCGCCGCCTTTTCCAACGTATGGTTGTAGGGAATGGGCACGTTCTTGGCCGATACACGTACCGGTGCGGCGTCCAGTTCGAAGAAGCACTCTTCATTGAGGATGGCCATGATTTCGGCGCCCACCCCGACTTGCGCTTCGGCTTCTTCGACCACCACGGCGCGATGGGTCTTGCGCACGGATTCCGCGATCCCCGCACGATCCAACGGCGACAGTGCGTACAAGTCCACCACCTCGGCGTCGATATCGTACTGGTTTGCCAGTATCTCCGCCGCCTGCAGACACCAATGCACGGAGATGTTGTATCCGAACAGTGTTACGTCGCGGCCTTTGCGCGCCACTTCCGAACCTTCCAACGGATGGAAGAATTCTTCGTCCGGCACTTCGCCTTTCATGTTGTACATCAGTTCGTGCTCGTTGATGTACACCGGGTCGTCGCAACGCACAGCGGACTTGAGCAGTCCGTAGGCCTGGCGGGGATTGGATGGCGTCACCACGCGCAACCCGGCGATCCCCATGAACACCTTCTCCATGCGGGCCGAATGCTGCGCCCCGAGTTGATGAGCAGTACCGCCCGGTGAGCGAATGACGACCGGCGCGGTGAGTTGGCCACCGGACATGTACCGCACTTTCGCCGCCGTGTTGGCGATCTGATCCAGTGCCAACCAAGCGAAATTGACCGACATAATTTCGATGATCGGCCGCACACCGATGAACGATGCGCCGATCCCCAGTCCCGTATAGCCGTTCTCGGAAATCGGCGTATCGATAACGCGTTCGGGCCCGTATTTGTCATATAAGCCTTGCGTGGCTTTGTAGGTACCGCCCACCACGCCGATATCCTCGCCCATGCAGATCACCAGCGGATCGTTGGCGAGTTCTTCGTCGTGCGCCCGGCGCACCGCTTCCCAAAACATGATTTCGGACATCAGCGCGCCCTCCCGTGCACCCAGGGATCGTTCTCGGCGAGAACGTACTTGTCGAGCAGTTCGAGGGACGGCTCTGGCGAATCCTCGGCGAACTTGACGATCTCGTGTTCGATTTCGTCGAGTATCTCGCTGTCCATGGCTTTGAAATCTTCGTCGCTGAACTCGTTGGCCTCGATCAACCGGTCGCGCAGCATGATGATCGGATCGCGTTTGGACCACATGCGCTCTTCTTCCTTGGCGCGATATGCATTGGAATCGGACATGGAATGGCCGCGATAGCGATACGTCATCAGTTCGAGAAAATACGGCCCGTTGCCGCCACGCACATGATCGACGGCTTCGCGCGCCGCGGCGTAGACCAGTTCGATGTCCTGACCGTCTATCTGCTTGGAAGGAATGTGGTAACCCGCCACGCGCTTGTATTGATCGATTACCGCCGTCGAACGATCGATGCGGGTCCCGATTCCATACAGATTGTTTTCGCACACGTACAGCACCGGCAGGTTCCACAGCGCCGCCATGTTCAACGATTCGTGGAAGGTGCCCTGATTGTTCGCCGCATCACCGAGAAAGCAAATGCAGATGTCGTCGGACTTCTTCATCTGCAAACCCTTGGCAATACCGGCAGCCAGCGGAAACGGGCCGCCGACCAGCGCGTAACCGCCCATGAACCGCTGTTCGACACCGAAAATGTGCATGGAACCGCCCAAGCCTTTGCAGCACCCGGTTTCCTTTGCAAACAGCTCGGCCATCACCGCCTTGGGATCCACTCCGCTTTTGATCGCATGAACGTGATCCCGGTAACTGGTGATTACATAGTCCTTGCCGGGACGGGCCGCCTCGATCACGCCATGGGCGCAAGCCTCTTCCCCTGGATAAAGGTGCAGAAAGCCGCCGATCTTGCGCTCGACATAGGCTTCATAACAGCGTTCCTCGAAACGCCGCGCGAACAGCATTTCGCGCAGCAGGCGTTTCTTTGCCTCTACGCTGAGCTCAGCTCTATTCTCGGAGGTCATAGAGGATCCTTGCATTTGAAGGTTGGGGTATAGCCGCTCGGACAGCCCGGACCCTCGGGACTGCCCGCAAAGAATAAGCGCGATATGATCTTTGTTTTGGGCTTTGAGGTCAAGAAAAGGGCGCGCGAATGGGAAGTGATCCACGGTCTTTATCGCTCGCAATCAGGCGCTTGCTTGCAGACACGGGAAACGCAAAGCTTCGCGACACTGACGCACGCATGAAAAAAAGACATATACTGGCGCCAGTCAAATCAGACCCTGATCGACTCCATGAACGATCCTGACAAAATCAGCATCACCCAACCGGACGACTGGCACCTGCATGTGCGCGACAATGCAATACTCGCCGACGTACTCCCCCACACCGCTCAGCGTTTCGCGCGCGCCATCATCATGCCGAATCTCAAACCGCCGGTTGCAACGGTAGCGGCTGCGCGCCTGTATCGGCAGCGGATCATGGACGCCCTTCCTACCGGTTCGGCTTTCGAGCCATTGATGACGCTGTACCTGACGCCGCACACCGCTGCGGAAGAAATTCACCGCGCCAAGGAGTCGGGCATCGTCCACGGAATCAAACTGTATCCGGCCGGCGCCACCACGCATTCCGATGCCGGTGTGCACGACCTGCAATCGGTGCGGCCGGTACTGGAAGCCATGGCGGAAGTCGGTCTGCCGCTATTGGTGCATGGCGAAGTCACGGACCCGGGTGTTGATGTATTCGATCGCGAGCGGGTGTTCATAGAACGCCAATTGCTGCCGCAGGTGGAATCGTTGCCGACGCTGCGAGTGGTGCTGGAACACATCACGACCAAAGAGGCGGTCGCATTCGTGACCCAGGCGCACGCGGGCGTAGCGGCCACCGTGACGCCGCAGCACCTGCTCATGAATCGCAACGAACTGTTTCGCGGCGGTATCCGACCGCACCATTACTGCCTGCCGGTACTGAAACGCGAAATCCACCGCGAAACGTTGCTGGCAGCGGTATCCACCGGCAACCCGAAATTCTTTCTCGGCACCGACAGCGCCCCCCACTCCCGCAGCAGCAAGGAATCGCACTGTGGTTGCGCGGGCATCTACTCGGCTCACGCAGCGATCGAACTCTACGCCGAAGCATTTGACGAAGCCGGGGCACTGGACAAACTGGAAGGCTTCGCCAGCTTCCACGGCGCGGATTTCTATGGGCTACCGCGCAACCGCGGTCGCATCACGCTGGTGCGCCAGGAGTGGCAAGTGCCTGAAGATTATCCGTTGGGCGGAGAGACGGTTGTACCTTTGCGCGCCGGCGAACGCGTGCGTTGGCAACTCGTACCGGCGCAGTAGCACCACCCCTTCGCGTCTGCTCGCCGTCGGGCGCATCAGGTTCCCAACCCGGGCGGGGTCGCGCCGGATCGATATCGGATCGATATCGGATCGATATCGAGGTTCTACCACACGGGCGTGACGCGCCAGCCCTCGCGTTCGAGCAACTGCAAAATTCCCACTTTACCCGGCAAATGCAGCGCACCTACGGCGACGAACGTATCGCCCTCGTTCAGATACGGTTGCATCCGCGCGACCATCCGTCGATTGCGCTTGATCACGAGTTCATCGAGAAAGCGGGCATTGCGATCCGCGCCGCCGCTCCACGGATAGGAGCGCGCGAGGTCGATCAGCTTGCCGAGGTCGCGCTGCAGGTAGGCGTTGAGCAGCGGTTCGTACATTTTGCCGATCTCCGGCAGCTGATCCAGGGTCGTGCGCAGGATCGACAATTGGTCGGCCATCGGCAGACTGCCCAGTACCGCCGCATGTTCCTCGGCCTCTTCCAGACCACAGGTAATCTTGTCCTCCCGTACTGCCCGGGTGTAGAGAATCATGTCCAGAAACTCGCCGGTCTGCTGCGGTGGCATACTCAACATATAGGCGAGCGTCAACGGCTTCATGTACATCACCATCGCATCCGCCAGACCGTGTTGGCGCGCCGCAGAAACCGCGCGTTGATACAGCGGTTCTCCGGCCACCCCCCGAAGCGTGCGGCCGTCGCTGAAGAACATTGCCTGCATTTCCGCGGCAAGCGCGCCATAGTCGAGTTTGGCTTCAGTACAGATGCGCTTCGCGGATTCAAACGCCGATGCCACCGGGGTCGCCAAATGGGTAACCCGCGGGTCTTCGACGTGCATGGTGCCGAAAACGTAGCTCGGTCGGACTCCCGGGCGATCGATTTTCCAAAGCAGACCGTGAGCGTGCGTGTCCGGCTGCAGGACCGTGTACGGATCCTGCGGCTGCGCCGCGGAAGCTGCGGACGCAGCCGACGCCATGAATGCGCAGATCAGCCCCAACGTACTGACCAGCAATCCCGTCACCGCCAAGCGTCTAACCTGCATTCTCATGTCGACTCCATTGCATTGCGTTTCGCACTGAACCCAAAAACCCGCGACCGCTGTAGGATAACGTGCCTTGCGCTGTCGTGCGCAGCGCCCCCGCACGGCACGGCGCTTCGCTTTTCCGCTGGGCATTCGGTATCCTGTGAGCGATGAATGGCGAGGAATCCAAGTGTGTGATGGCAAGCCGCTTCCGAGGTTTTTTACCGGTAGTGGTCGACCTCGAAACCGGGGGATTCAATTCCCGCACCGACGCGCTGCTGGAAATGGCCGTCATCATCATCAAGATGGACGATGAAGGCTTCGTCCACGTTGCAGAAACGTTCCATGAGCACATCGCGCCATTCCCTGGCGCGCATCTCAACCCCGAGGCTCTGGCTTTCACCGGCATCGACCCGCACCATCCGTTCCGCAACGCCGCGCCCGAGCGGGATGCGTTGCAACGTTTATTTCGTCCCATTCGCCAAGCGATCAAGCAGCAGGGCTGCAAGCGCGCGATCCTGGTGGGCCACAATGCGTTTTTCGATCTCGGCTTCATCAATGCCGCGGTGGAACGCAACGACATCAAGCGCAACCCGTTCCATCCATTCAGTACGTTCGATACCGTGTCGTTGGCGGGGCTGGCTTATGGTCAGACGGTGCTGGCGCGCGCGGCACAAGCCGCCGGGCTCGATTGGGACAGCGACGAGGCACATTCCGCGCTGTACGACGCCGAACGCACGGCACAGTTGTTCTGTAGCATCGTCAACCGCTGGAACGAAATGCAACAACCGTTCGGCCGTGCGCCACGCCGTACCGGGTCCTGAAACACGCAACGCAAAAACCCGCGCCCTTCACAGGACGCGGGTCCGGATGCTGCCGCCTCGACTGAGTCAGGAAGCCTGTTTGGCAGTCGCTTCCTGGGTCATTTTCTGCAGCTCGCCCTTCTGGTGCAGTTCCAACGTGATATCGCAACCGCCGACCAGCTCGCCGTCGACGTAGAGCTGCGGAAAGGTCGGCCAGTTGGCGAAGCGCGGCAAATTCTCGAAAACTTCCGGATCTGCCAACACGTTGACGTAGGCGAACTCCACACCGCAGGACTGCAACGCCTGGGCGGCGCGGCTTGAGAAACCACACTGGGGCATCTGTGGCGTTCCCTTCATGTACAGCACGATGGGATTGTTCTCCACTTGCTGCTTGATGCGTTCCATTACGTCCATTTTCACCACCTCTAGTAAGCCAATTTATGAAAGACCCCGCCCTATGCGCGACGTGGTCACGATTTTCGGGTACTCAGTGAATACCTGAGCGATTTGGTTAAGTATAATCGTAGAGCCAAGGGCGGTACAAGTCTGCACCGAGTTGTGGCCGGAGACCGGGGATATCGGGGCACGCGCGGCGCATTCAAGCTTTGCCGTCGACGTTCAATTGCAGCCAATACTCGAGCAACGCCAAGTGCCACAGCTTGCTGCCCTGGATCCGGGTGAAGTGACTCTCCGGATCCGCCAGCAACTTGTCCACATAAGCACGTTGATACAGTCCGCGATCGCGGCATGCCGGCGAACTCAAGATATCGCGCATGAACTCGAGAAAATCGCCGCGCACGTACTTGAGCGCAGGGACCGGGAAATAGCCCTTCGGACGGTCGATGACCGCGTCCGGAATCAGACCCCGGGCAATGGTCTTGAGCGGTCCCTTCCCGCCTTGTTTGAGTTTCAATTCCGGGGGCATTTGCGCCGCCAATTCCACAAGCTCGTGATCCAGGAACGGCACGCGCGCCTCCAGTCCCCAAGCCATTGTCATATTGTCCACCCGCTTTACCGGGTCATCCACGACCAAAGTCGTCACATCGGCGCGTAATACACGGTCCAGGAACTCATCGGCATCGGGCAAACCCAGCAGTGACTCGATCATACCGGCGGTGTGGTCGGGACCATGGAGCGCGGGATCGACCATTTCCAGATATTCGTCATGATCGCGGTCGAAATACTGCGAACGGAAGCGCTCCAGATCCGAGCCCCGCGCTTCGTTCATACGTCCATACCAGAAGTAGCCGGCAAACACTTCATCCGCGCCTTGACCGCTTTGCACCACTTTCACATGTTGCGAAACCTGCTCGGCGAGCAAGTAGAACGCCACGGCGTCCTGGCCGAACATGGGCTCGGCCATTTGCCGTACCGCTTCCGGCAACCGCCCCAGTACGCCTTCGTTCGCAATACGGAACTTGTGATGTCGGGTACCGTAACGGGCTACCACCTGATCGGAGTATTCGAACTCGGATCCCTTCTCTTCCGGCATATCCTCGAAGCCGACCGAGAAAGTCATCAAGTCGTCGACGCCCGCCTCGGCCAGCAACGCCACCAGCAGACTGGAATCCAGACCGCCCGACAACAACACCCCGACCGGCACGTCGGCGATGGTCTTGCGCCGTTGTACTGAGCGGCGCAGCGCCTCATGGATCGCTTCGTACCACTCCCATTCCGAGCGCTGCTGCTGCGGACGGCAGGCACGCAAATGCCAGTAATGGTCCTGACTCACGCTGCCTTCGGCATCCAAGGTCAGCGTCGTGCCGGGAGCAAGTTTGCGCACGCCGTTGAGAACGGTGCGCGGCGCTGGCACGACCCCATGCAAGGTGAATTGATGATGCAGCGCAACGGCATCGATGCTGGTATCAACACCACCGGCCGCAAGCAACGCCTGCGGGTTGGAGGCGAACGCGAAGCGCTGATCGTCGAGGCTGTAGTAAAGGGGTTTGATTCCAAGGCGGTCGCGGGCGAGAAACAAGCAGCGCTCGCGTACATTCCAGATCGCAATCGCGAACATGCCGTGCAGACGATCGACGCAGCGCGCTCCCCACTCGGCGTACGCCTTCAAAATGACTTCCGAATCACCGTCGCTGAAGAAGTGATAACCCTTCTGTACCAGCTCCGCCCGCAGCGTTGGATAGTTGTAGATCGTACCGTTGAACACCAGCACCAGTCCCAGTTCGGTATCCACCATGGGCTGGTTGGAGCGGGGCGACAAATCGATGATCGACAACCGGCGATGGCCCAGCGCAACCGGGCCGTCGGAGTAACTGCCTTCATGATCCGGCCCGCGGGTCGCGAGCACGTCCATCATTCGGGCGATATCGTCGAGTTCGGGTTGGGTCGCGTCGAAGCGCAACTCGCCGCAGATTCCGCACATAGCTTCTTATCGGTCCAGTGGAGGTTGTCGGACGCTCGCCAACACGTCAGCGGGCAACGCGCAGACGATCGACAACGCGGCGTACCTCGCGAGTCGACTCGGCCACGCGCAAAGCGCGGCCGCGCACCGTATCGCTGGGCACGGTGCCCTGCAACGTGACGATACCGCGTTGCGAGTTCACGCGTATTTCCATCGCCGGAATTTGCGGATCGCTCACGTAGGCGGCATTGATTCGATTGGTGATGCGCACGTCCATTTGCTGATCCTCGGCGCTGCGGGAATCCGTTCTCGGCCAACCGCCGGCGACACCGGTTCCCACCAGGGACACACACCCGGTCGAGACAATGGCCGCCACCAGCAACCAAGCGATGGTGCGAACCTGGATCATTCCTGCTCCTAGTCAATGGCCAGTGTAGTACGAGTTAGTTTGACGTTGGAACGACTTCGGTGGCGGTGTTTACGCCCCAGCCTCCGCCACCGGCAGTCTCGATCCGCAGGCGATCGCCGCATTGTATTTGAGCGCTGACCTTGCCCGGTAGCGGCGCATCGTTGAGCCAGTTGGCCCCCATCTGACCGGCGCCGCCACCGGCAACACCCCATGGCGCATGACGGCGGCGTTCGCTGAGGATGGTCGCTTGCGCGGGCGCCAGAAACTCGAATTCGCGCACGATGCCGTCGCCGCCGGGGCGACATCCTGTGCCTCCCGATCCGCGCCGCACCTGGTAGCGCCGAATTCGCAACGGGTACAACATTTCCAGCACTTCGATGGGCGTGTTCAGCGTATTGGTCATGTGAGTCTGCACGGCGCTTAGCCCGCCGCCGTCACGTCCGGCGCCCATACCGCCGCCGATGGTTTCATAATAATCCCAACTTCCGGTTTTGCGGCGCGCGCCGAGCGCGAGATTGTTCATGCTGCCGTGGCTCGCAGCCGGGATCTTGTCCGGCAATGCCTGCGCTAGGGCACCGCACACGACGTCGACCACGCGCGTACTGGTTTCCACGTTGCCGGCCGCAACCGCGGCCGGCCGACGGGCGTGCAACAAACTGCCGGGCGGCACACGTAGACGAATGGGTCGGAAGCTGCCGGCCGCCGCCGGCGTCTGCGGCGGCATCAAACAACGAAATACGTAATACACCGCAGCCGCTGCCACCGACAGCGGGCAATTGATGTTGCCGGGCACCTGCGCTGCGGTGCCCTTGAAATCCAATATCACGTTGCCCTGGCTAACCTCAGCCCGCACAGCGATGACAATGTCCTCGTTGCCCTGCCCGTCGTCGTCCATGTAGTCCGTAAAGCGATACTGCCCATCCGGAATCTGCCGCAAGGCTTCACGGGCAAGCGCTTCTGCGTACTCATTGAGCGCTGCCAGTGCATGCCCATACGAATCCGGACCAAGCCGCTGCACCAATGCCGTCAGCCGCTGGACACCGGTGCGATTGGCGCTGATCTGTGCGGCAAAATCGCCCCGGGCGTTCTGCTCATTGGCGGTTTTCGCAGTCAAGCTCCGCAACAAATCCTCATCCACCGCACCGCCACGCAGCAGGTAGGATGGCGGAATCACCATCCCTTCTTCGTCGAGTGTGCGCGAGATCGGCATCGAACCGGGCGTCGTGGAACCGATGTCGGCATGATGGGCGCGGTTGGCGACGAAGCCGCACAAACGCTGGTCGACGAATACCGGCGCTATCAAGGTGACGTCGGGGAGATGCGTGCCTCCCAGGAACGGATCGTTGACGATCACCATATCGCCACGCCGCCAGGTAACCTGGGCGACGATATCCGCCATGGCGTACGCCATGCTGCCCAGGTGCACTGGAATGTGGGCAGCTTGCGCGCACAATTCCCCGTCGGCATCGAAAACCGCGCAGGAGAAATCCAGCCGATCCTTGATATTCGGAGAGAACGAAGTTCGCCGCAGCACTGCACCCATTTCGTCGCAGATGGCGTTGACGCGGCTGGAGAAAATGCTGAGCTGGATCGGATCCATGGCGGCGATGTTAGCAGACAAGCTTTTTTCCGTGTCCTCACGGTAACGCTTTGGCGCCGCACCGCTCCTAAACGGCTGTTTTTGTGTGTGAATCAGAGGCCGGCTGCGGACAACCGCAACCTTAGGGAGACGCTATGAACCTCTTGAAGCCTGCGTGGGGAACCGTCACTGCGGACATCGTCCTGGCGTTGCTCAGTTCTGGCGTCATCCGTTCTGGCGTTGATCATTGATCATCGCCTTCGCGATGCGCAGCGGCATCCTATCCGATGGGATTTTGTGGTGCCACGTCAATGCAGGCGTGTTATGGATCGGCCTTCTGTACTTGGTTCAACTTCTTGCAAGTGCGGCACAAGGGCAAAGGCATGATCGATAACGGTGGGCCAGTGCCGGCAGCGATCGGCCCATGCGTCGCGCCGCGTGTTTGGCTTTTTCGCTGGCCGGGTTGCTGACCTGGTTGTCAGGCGCAAACACGCCGATGCGGTTGGGCAAGGCCGGCGGCGCGGAAAGTCTCGGCGGATTCACCGCCGCGTTCACGTTTCAGCAGGGTTGGGCGGTGGGGCACGGGCGCATGACGCGATACCATCATGCTGTTCAATGTCTGGGTCTGACTTGGCCGAGCCAGAAGAAGGTGTGGCGCACGGTACACGCAACCGACGCGCAGATCGCCGCAGCGAAACCGGTGACCCTAATGGCGCCGCGCACAATACCGTGCTCTCGATCCCGTGCTGCTCGGGATGACGGCTCGCGGTCACGGCGTGTCCCTACAGATTTGAAGCGCCGATGCACCGGCTTCGTTTAAGTGCTATCCATGTTGTTGAAAATCCACGGCACCCTCGCTAGACTCGATTGTTTCCGGCAGTCTCGGCAGGGGCTGCCGTTTGTTTTTGGCTTGCGGTAATCGAATGTCCGAACACTTGATGAATACCTACGCCAGATTGCCAATACGCTTCGCCCGTGGCGAAGGTGTCTGGCTTTGGGACGAAGACGGTAACCGCTACCTGGACGCGCTGTGCGGTATCGCCGTGTGCGG
This sequence comes from uncultured Gammaproteobacteria bacterium, assembly GCA_963773585.1. Classification (GTDB taxonomy): domain Bacteria; phylum Pseudomonadota; class Gammaproteobacteria; order JASBUN01; family JASBUN01; genus CAVXJN01. The sequence goes on along the minus strand of CAVZBR010000001.1, from coordinate 613,536 downwards.
CCTGGGCCATGCCCACCCCGAAGTGGCTGACGCTGTATGCGAACAGGCGCGTACGCTGATCCATACCTCGAACATCTACGGCATCGCCCACCAACAGTCGCTGGCGGACCGCCTGGTGGCGCTGTCAGGCATGGAGCAGGTGTTTTTCAGCAACTCCGGCGCCGAAGCCAACGAGGCGGCGCTGAAGTTGGCGCGTCTGTATGCCAACCGAAACGAGATCTGTGATCCGCAGGTAGTCGTGTTGGACGGCAGCTTCCACGGCCGCACCATGGCGACCCTGGCCGCCACCGGCAATCGCAAAATTCAAGCCGGTTTCGAGCCGCTGGTGCCGGGTTTTCTGCGTGCGCCATACGACGATCTGGGTGCGCTGGAAGAACTCGCCGATGCCCACGACAATATCGTCGCCATCCTGGTGGAGCCGGTGCTCGGCGAAGGCGGCATCGTGGTACCGGACGACCAATATCTGAACGGCGTGCGCGCCCTCTGTGATCGCCACGGTTGGTTGATGATGCTGGACGAAATCCAGACCGGCATGTGTCGCACCGGCCGCTGGTTCGGCTTCCAGCACAACGGCATCCTGCCCGACGTCATGACCCTGGCCAAAGCCTTGGGCAACGGTGTGCCCATCGGGGCTTGCCTGGCCCGCGGTCCGGCAGCCGGAGTGTTTCAGCCGGGCAACCACGGCTCGACCTTCGGCGGTAATCCGCTGGCATGTCGCGCCGGACTGAGCGTGGTGGACATTCTCGAACGAGATCGACTCGAACAGCGCGCCGAAATTTTGGGCACGCGCATGGCCGACGGCTTTCGCGGGCAACTGAGTGCCCTCGAGGGCGTGGTCCAGATTCGCACCAAAGGCCTCATGTTCGGCCTCGAATTGGACCGCCCCGCCGGCGAACTGGTGCGCAGGGCTCTGGATAAAGGTCTGTTGATCAACGTTACCGCAGACAAGAGCATCCGCCTGTTGCCGGCACTGATCACCAGCGACGCCGAGGCGGAGCAAATCGTAGACACGGTCTGCGCCTTGATCCGGGAGTTCGTCGCGGCATGAACTTGCATTCCTCGCCCATGCGCATTCGTCATTTCCTGACCTTGATGGACATGACCGCGGTGGAATTGCACCGCCTTCTGCGTCGGGCAGTGGAACTCAAGGCGATGCAGAAAGTCGGTCATCTCCACGAGCCGCTCAAGAACCGCACCCTGGCCATGGTGTTCGAAAAATCTTCGACTCGGACGCGGGTATCCTTTGAAACCGCGATGATCCAGTTCGGCGGACAGGCGATCTTCCTGTCACCCCGCGATACTCAACTGGGCCGCGGCGAACCGGTCGAGGACAGCGCCCGGGTGCTGTCGCGGATGGTCGACGCGGTCATGATCCGCACGTACGAACACGAGAAGATCGAACGTTTCGCCCGATATTCCTCGGTGCCGGTGATCAATGCCTTGACCGATCTCTACCATCCGTGTCAGCTGCTGGCGGACATGCAAACGTTCCTCGAGCACCGCGGCGATATCCAGGGCAAGACCGTGTGCTGGATCGGCGATGGCAACAACATGTGCCATTCCTACATCAATGCCGCACGCCAGTTCGATTTCCATCTCAATATCGCCTGCCCCGGGGGGTTTGCACCCAATCCGGAAATCCTCGCCGCTGCCGGGGACCGGGTGCAGGTGGCGACCACGCCCCAGGACGCCGCCCGCGGCGCGGATCTGGTGGTGACCGATGTCTGGACCAGCATGGGCCAGGAAGGCGAGACCGACACCCGCGCCGACGCTTTCCGCGACTTCCGGGTCGATCACGATATCATGTCGCAGGCCGGGCCCGACGCCCTGTTCATGCACTGTCTGCCAGCCCACCGCGGCGAAGAAGTGACCGCGGAGGTCATCGATGGACCGCAGAGTGTGGTCTGGGATGAAGCGGAAAACAGGCTCCATGCCCAGAAGGCATTGCTTGAATTCTTGATGGCCTGAATTCTTGATGGCCCGGATCAGGGAGACGCCATGCTGGGCCGAGCTTGCGCGCTGATCGCATCCATCGTATCGATCTTGAGCCCGGCGCACGCCGACGATATCCATGTCGCGGTAGCGGCCAACTTCCAATCGACCCTGAAATCCCTGGCTCGACGCTTCGAACATCAAACCGGGGATCGTGTCCTCATCAGTACCGGTTCCACCGGCAAGCTCTACGCTCAGATCCACCAGGGCGCCCCGTTCGAGATCTTTCTCGCCGCCGACGTCAAGCGCCCCGAACTTTTGGAGCAGCAAGGTTTCGCAATCCGAGGCAGCCGCTTCACCTACGCCCTGGGCAAGCTGGTGCTTTGGAGCCGCGAGCCCGGCAAGATCGATTCAAACGGCGATGCATTGCGCGACGGCAAGATCCGGCGCCTGGCCATCGCCAATCCCAAAACCGCGCCCTACGGACGCGCCGCGCAGCAGACCTTGAACGCCATGGGACTGTGGCGTGGCTGGCAGGCGCGGCTGGTGCGCGGCGAAAACGTCGGTCAGACCATGCAGTTCGCGGTCACCGGTAACGTCGACGCAGCCTTTGTAGCGCTGGCACAGGTGCCACAATCCAACGGCGGGCCCAGTGGCAGTTTATGGATCGTTCCGGAATCGGATTACCAAGCCATCGAGCAACAAGCCGTGTTGCTGCGCACAGCAGGTGCGGAAAAAGCCGCTCGACGATTTCTGCAGTTTCTACAGTCCAACGGCGCCAGAGAAATGATCGCGGGGCAAGGCTACGGCGTGGTCGCTCGCTAGGAGCCAGTCCGAGTACGCTGCGCGTCGCGAGGCGCGTGGGGTTTCGGTCAAATCTTCGCTCTTTCGAGGAACGTCGTAGGCGCTCTGTGACGAGAAGGATCGGAAATTTGGCCCGAAAGAATACTGGCGCAGTAGCGTCATGATTAATCGGACAGGCTCCTAGCGCTGCGCTTTGCCGGTGTCCGGGGGCGCACCGTCGTGCAGCGTGTTGGGATCGGGAAGTTGATCGAGGCGCGCGACCAGACGCCGCAACAGATCGATAATTTGCTCCTGTTGCGTGGCACTCAGCGCATCCACCAGGCCACAGGCCTCGCAACTGCGTTGGGCAACGGCCTGCTCTACCAGTTCCAGTCCTTCTGGAGTCAGTTGCACCATGACTCGGCGCCGATCCTCGGCTGCCGGGGTCCGCTCCACCAAGCCACGTTCCTGCAGCCGATCCAGTCGATGGGTCATGCCGGAACAGGTGAGTAATACGCTGCGGGCGAGATCGCCGGCGGATAGCACAAACGGGGCGCCCTGCCGACGCAGCGTTGCAAGCACGTCAAATTCCCAAGGCTGCAGCCCAAACGGCGCGAAGCCGGCTGCGGCGTGCTGTTCAACGTATTTGCCCAGCAACACCAGACGCATGGTGATCGCGGCGCCCGACCAGTCCAGGTCTGGTCGTTCACGGCGCCAATCATCCACGGCCCGGTCGATGCGATCGCGGATCTCGGTCATGCCCGCAGCCTAGCATATATTTCGGTGTCGAGATGTTCGACGCCGAAACAGTCTTGTGCCATGCTTAGGCGCTCGCGCTGGCGACTGCCGCGCGGACGTGGCGGCCCGCGCCATCCAATAATGAACAATTCAGGAAAGCTCCGATGATCAAGCGCCTCATCGCCGTTATCATATTTTTGGTCCTGATTTTTGGCGGCATCTTCGGTTGGAAGTACCTACAAATTCAGGGGATGATGGCACAGATGTCGAAGCCACGTCCGCCGGCTACGGTCGCTTCGGCGGAGGTCCAGCGGGAGACGTGGCACCCTTCACTCGAGGCGGTCGGCAGCCTCGCGGCCGTGCAAGGCGTCGATATCAGCAGCGAAGCCATGGGCACGGTCAGCGATATTCGATTCGAGTCGAGTTCGCGGGTCGAACAAGGGGCTGTGCTGGTAAAACTCGACGACGAAGTGGATCGCGCGACCCTTGCCGGGCTGAAAGCGGATCTCCGTCTGGCCCAGATCCAGTTCAAACGCGCCTCCAATCTGCTCTCCAGCAAGGCGGTGTCCAAATCCAACTACGACGAAGCACAGGCCAAACAAGAAGCCGCCCAAGCCCATGTAGCCGAACAGCAAGCCATCATCGACAAAAAAACCATCCGCGCGCCGTTTGCCGGACTGCTGGGCATCCGCCAGGTGGACATTGGCGAATACCTACAGCCGGGGGCCAAGATCGTGCGCCTGTTGATGCTCGATCCGATCTACGTGGATTACTCGCTGCCGGAAGCAAGGTTTCAGGAACTCAGTACCGGTCAGAAGGTGACTGTACACACGCCCGCATACCCAGGTCAGGACTTCACCGGCAAGGTGACTGCCATCGATCCGGGCATTACCGAAGGCACGCGCACGATCCAGGTTCGCGCGACCCTGGATAATCCGGATGGGCGCTTGCGGCCGGGCATGTTCGCGGAAATATCCACCACCAAACCGACGCCCGTAGAGGTGCTGACCGTCCCGCGCACCGCCATCAGCTACAACACCTATGGCGATTTCGTCTACCGCATACAGGAAGGCGATGACCAGCAACAAGGTGATGAAAAGAAGCTGGTGGTCAAACGCCAACAGGTCCAAACCGGCGATGTGCGCGAGGGCCGGGTTCAGGTCACTAAAGGCCTGAAGGCGGGCGATCGCGTCGTGCGTGCCGGCTTGGTGAAATTGCGCGACGGGCAATCGGTCAAGATCGACAACTCGGTGAAACTGGACGACACGAAGGTCAGCTCGCCATGAAATTCACCGATATCTTCATTCGGCGGCCGGTTCTGGCCACCGTCATCAGCTTGTTGATCCTGATTATCGGAGTGCGCTCGCTGCTGTCGTTGGAAGTCCGACAGTATCCGGAATTGAAGAACACCGTGGTCACGGTGACCACCAGTTATCCTGGCGCCAGTTCCAGCCTGGTCAAAGGTTTCGTAACCACCCCACTGCAGCAAGCGATGGCCGAGGCCGACGGCATCGATTACCTGTTCGCCACCAGCTCCCAGGGCACCTCGAAGATCGAGGCGCATATGAAGCTGAACTACGACCCGAATGCTGCGGTGTCCGAAATCCAAGCCAAGGTCGCCAGTCAGCGCAATGTGCTACCGGCTGACGCCGAGGACCCGGTGATCGATTCCACCACCGGCGATTCGACGGCGCTCATGTACATCGCCTTTTTCAGTAACGAGACGCCGCGCCCACAAATCACCGACTACGTGCTGCGCGTGGTGCAACCAAAGATCCAGGCATTGCCGGGCGTCGCGAAAGCGCGCCTTTTTGGCCAGCAGTTCGCTCTCCGCGTATGGCTCGATCCGGACCGCATGTCGGCTTTGGGGGTTACTGCTCAGGACGTCACCGATGTGCTGCGCGCGAACAATTACCTGGCAGGTATCGGCTCCACCAAGGGCAAATACGTATCCGTCGATTTGACAGCCAACACGGATGTCGGGGACCCCGCGGATTTCAGCAAACTGGTTATACGATCCAGCAATGGCACGTTGGTGCGACTGGGCGACATCGCAAAGACCGAATTGGGCGCCGAAGACTACAATTCCACCGCCTGGTACAAAGGCGTTCCAGCTGTGTTTCTCGGCATCGAGCCAGCTCCGGGCGCCAATCCGCTCACCGTCGCGCAACTGGTGAACGAAGAAATTCCCAAGATTCGCGCCGCTCTGCCAGCAGGCATCGACGTAAAGATTCCATACGATGCCAGCAAATTCATCGAGGATTCCATCAACGAAGTCTATGCCACCATCGCCGAAGCGGTTGTGATCGTACTGCTGGTGGTGTATCTGACCTTGGGCTCCTTCCGCGCCGCCGCAGTACCGGCCATCGCGGTGCCGTTGTCGCTCATCGGGGCCGCATTCATCATGCTGCTGCTCGGCTATTCGCTGAATCTGCTCACCCTGCTGTCCCTGGTACTGGCGATCGGCCTGGTCGTGGACGACGCCATCATCGTGGTCGAAAACGTGCACCGTCATATCGAACGGGGCGAAACCAAATTCGATGCCGCCATCCATGGTGCGCGGGAATTGGCGGTGCCCATCATCGCCATGACCACTACGCTGCTGGCCGTGTACGCGCCCATCGGCTTCATGGGCGGACTGGTGGGTACACTGTTCACCGAGTTTGCATTCAGCCTGACTGCGGCGGTGCTGATCTCGGGCGTTGTCGCACTCACCTTCTCTCCCATGCTGTCGTCCAAGGTACTCAAGCCCCACGGCAGCGAAGGCAAGTTTGAACAGCGCGTCGAGGCGGCATTCGATTGGCTCTCTAACCGATACCAGCGGGCGTTGCACGCCTCGTTGAAAACGATTTCGGTGAGCGTAGTGTTCGCTGTAGTGGTGCTGGCATCCATCTACTTCATGTTTATCTCCAGTCAAAAGGAGCTGGCGCCAACCGAAGATCAAAGCATTATCTTTTTTCAGGCGACCGGCCCCCGTACGGCAACCTTGGACTACCACGAAGCGTACGCACGAGAGATTCAGTCGCTGTTCGAAACTTTTCCCGAATACAACGACAGTTTCTATATATTGGGTCGCACTCCGGACACTGTGTTTGGCGGGTTCAAACTGAAGTCGGTCAGCGAACGCGACCGCTCGCAAATGGCGCTCCAACCGGAACTGCAAAATAAGCTCGATAACGTCGCGGGGTTCCAGATTGCAGTTTTCCCGAGACCGAGTCTTCCCGGCTCCAGCGGCGGGCTGCCGGTCCAGTTCGTCATGACCAGCGATCGAAGTTACGAAGAAATGGCCGACGTGGCGGATCAGCTCATTGGCCGTGCCATGGGCAGCGGCAATTTCATGTTTCTGAAAAAATCCGTGACCATCGACCGCCCCGTGATCAAGGTCAAAGTCGATCGCAACCGTGCCGGCGATCTGGGGATCACCATGGCCGACATCGGCCGCAACCTCGGCAATATGCTCGGCGGCGGTTACGTCAACCGCTTCAGCATGGAGGGACGCAGCTACAAGGTGATCCCGCAGGTAGCACGGCAATTCCGGCTCGATGCGGACATGCTCAATCATTATTACATCAAAGCCGGCAACGGCAAGCTGGTGCCGCTGTCATCGGTGATGTCCCTGGTCAACACGGTCGAGCCTTCCGACCGCCCTCAATTCCAGCAGCTCAATGCCCTGACGGTCGAAGGCGTGCCGCTGCCCGGCGTCGCTATGGGAGATGCGTTGAACTATCTCGAAACCCAGGCGGCGGAATTGTTTCCGAAAGGTTTCTCATTTGACTACATGGGAGACTCGCGCCAATACGCACAGCAGGGCAGCGCTTTGGTGGTTACCTTCTTCCTGTCGTTGATCGTGATTTACCTGGTGTTGGCGGCGCAGTTCGAAAGCTGGCGCGACCCGGCGATCATCCTGGTTTCGGTGCCGCTATCGATCGCAGGCGCCATGGCATTCATCACCCTGGGCGCGGCCTCCGTCAACATCTATACCCAGGTTGGATTGATCACCCTGATTGGCGTGGTGGCGAAGAACGGCATCCTGATCGTCGAATTCGCCAATCAGCTACAGATCCGTGAAGGCTTGTCCAAACGCGACGCCGTGGAACAGGCGGCGGCGCTGCGTTTGCGGCCGATTCTCATGACCTCGGTGGCATTGATCGTCGCCATGGTTCCGCTGCTTACCGCTTCGGGACCAGGCGCTGTAAGCCGCTTCGATATCGGCTTGACCATCGCCACCGGCCTCGGTATCGGCACGCTGTTCACGCTGTTCGTGTTGCCGGCGTTCTACGTGCTGATCGCCCGCGATCACAGCGCCGGCAAGACCGCCGATCCTGAACCGTCGCGCAGCGAAGCCTAGGAACCCGCACCTACACAAATGTCTGCCCGCACGCCGGGTCTTGTCTGGACGCGCGTTGGCGCGCAGGATTCCAACGTACAATCCATATTCATTTCTTGGATAGGCCTTGGTCTTGCAGCACCTTGAACTAGCACCGCTGTGGCTGACGCTCAAGCTGGCTACCGTGACTACCATCGTCCTGCTCGCGTTGGGCACGCCCCTCGCGTGGTGGCTATCCCGCACCCGTTCACGGGCGAAAACCGCGATCGAAGCACTCGTCGCGCTGCCCCTGGTGCTACCGCCCACGGTGCTCGGCTTCTACCTGCTGATCGGTCTCGGTCCCGACGGCATCATCGGCTCGCCCTGGCACGCCATGACCGGTTCCGGTCTGGCGTTCACTTTTCCCGGTTTGGTGATCGGTTCCGTACTCTATTCACTGCCATTCGTGGTGCAGCCGCTGCAGAACGCCTTCGAAGCCGTCGGCGAACGCTGGCTGGAAGCGGCCGCGAGTTTGCGCGCATCGCCACTGGATGCATTCGTCTCCATAGTCGCGCCGTTATCCCGCGGCGGCTTCGTCACCGCCGCGACCCTGGGATTCGCGCATACCGTCGGCGAATTCGGCGTGGTGTTGATGATCGGCGGCAATATCCCGGGCCGCACGCAAGTGTTGTCCATCGCCATCTATGACCACGTGGAGACGCTGGAATACACCCAGGCCCATCTGCTTGCCGCCGGCCTGCTGGTGTTTTCTTTCGTGGTGCTGTTCTCGGTATACCGTGTCAACCGGCACTGGCGCCTGACCGGCTCGCGCTGATGCTCGAAGCGCGCTTTCAGTTGCCGTTGCAGTCGTTCGTACTCGATACCGAATTGCGTATCCCGCCACGGGGCGTGACGGCTGTGTTCGGCCGCTCAGGCAGCGGCAAGACCACCCTGCTGCGCTGCATCGCCGGTCTGGAACAACAGGCCCGTGGTTATTTGAGGCTGAACGAGAAAGTCTGGCAGGACGACAGTGCGAACATCTTCATACCAGCGCACCGTCGGCCGTTCGGTTTCGTATTCCAGGACGGCAGACTGTTCCCGCATCTGAAGGTTGCAGACAATCTGGACTACGGCCAAAAGCGCGCTGGCGGCATCGACGGCAATCATCGCCGCGCGATCATCGACCTCCTCGCGCTGGATAGCTTGCTCAAGCACTATCCCCACCAGCTTTCCGGCGGCGAACAACAGCGGGTCGCGATCGGCCGCGCACTGCTGACCCGACCGCGGCTGATGCTGCTGGACGAACCACTCGCCTCCCTCGATCTGCAGCACAAAAACGAGATCCTGCCCTACCTGGACGGCCTCCATAGCGCACTGGACATTCCGATGCTCTACGTCAGCCATTCGCCCGACGAAGTGCTGCGATTGGCCGATCATCTGATCCTGCTCGACGGGGGACGGGTCCAGGCGCAAGGGCCTTTGAACGAGCTTTTGGGACGGCTCGACCTGCCATTTTCCCACACCAGTGAAGCGGCAGCGGTTGTGCCCGCCACCGTGAGCACTTTTGACGAGCGCCATCAGATCACAGACCTGAATTTCGACGGCGGTCGCTTGCGAGTGCCCCACGCCGGTCTCACGGCCGGGCAGGCGGTACGGGTGCTGATTCATGCCCGCGACGTCAGCTTGACGCTGACCCGTGCGGAAGACAGCAGCATTCTCAATATCTTCGAAGCTACCGTGCTGGATCGGGAGAGCCGCGGCGGCGGGCAGATCACGGTCAGCGTACAGGTCGGCGGCACGGTGCTGCTGGCACGCATTACCGCGCTGTCCGGGGAGCGACTCGGCATCTGCCCGGGCTTGCGTGTGTTCGCGCAGATCAAGAGCGTAGCCCTGAGTGGCTGACGGAGTGGCTGACGAAAGGGCTCGAAATTCAGAGCAGCGTCTGCAGGTCGTTGGGCCGATAAAAGTACGCCAGTTCGGCCATGGCCGGGGCTGGATCGCCGTTGAATGTCATACCCATGACTGCGCTCTTCCTGAACCGGATCCGCATCGTGCCGCCGGCGAGCAGACTTGCCGCCCAGGTACTCATGTCGGGTTCGTGTCCGACGCACATGACGATTTTGCCCGCGCCGTGCTTGCTGAGACCGGCCAGCAGATCGGTTGCATCGTAGCCTCCGTCCAGAACCTCGAGTTCGATCGGCTCGGGCACACCGAGAATTTGGGCTGTGATTTCGGCGGTCTCCAGTGCGCGCAAACGCGGACTGGAAAACACCCGGTCGGGACGACAGCCGAGTTTGTACAACGCCATCGCCACCTTCTCCTGCGCTTTGCTGCCCTTCTTGGTCAACGGACGAAGCGCGTCGTCGGCATAACCGCTGGCCGGTTCCGCGTCCGCATGACGCACTAGAATCAGCTCCATGAGAATCACTCCGTGTGGTAGCCCCACGAACAGGCGAAAGGATTGCATACTCGCGCGCGCTTGTCTCGGCCGCCCGGGGCGATGCAAACTAGGACCTGTTGATACTGGCCTCCGTCAGATAAACACCGCGGATCGGACAAAACCGGTAGGTTGGATCAAGCGCGTAGCGCGGACCCAACGACCATCGTGAACATATCCGCCGGTGTGCATGACGTTAACAGGCCCTAAGACCGCATCGGGTATACTGGAATCGGTGCACTCAACAGGACCATACCCATGTGTCGCATGGCTGCCTATCTGGGCCCCGAACTCGCGCTGGCCGAATTCCTGACAGATCCGCCGCACAACCTACTGGTGCAGGCGCGGCAACCCCGCGAACTGCACTACACCAACTTGAATGCCGACGGCTTCGGGCTTGGCTGGTATCCGCAGGACGATGCGCCGGCGGTCTACATCTGTCCCATGCCCATCTGGTCCGACCCGAACCTGCGCCATCTGGCGCGCAGCCTGCGCAGCGGCCTCTGGTTTGGCAATGTGCGCAGCGCGACGCCTGGCCTCGGAATTGGCTTCGCCAACACACAACCGTTTACGACCGACAACCTGATGTTCATGCACAACGGTTTCATCCGCGACTTCCGCGTCCGCGTCCGGCCGCGGCTGCATGCCTACCTGGACCCGCGGATCCAGTCCGACATCCGCGGCGACACCGACTCAGAATTCCTTTGGGCATTGCTGCGCCATCAGCTCAGCGGCGGTGGTACGGCGATCGAAACCGCTGTCGCCGAGATGTTCGAGCTGCTCAGCGACTGGATCGGGAACGGCAGCGCCATGCTCAACCTCCTGATCACCGACGGCGAACAAATCTATGCCTCGCGCCACGCGATCAACGATACCTGCCCGTCGCTGTACTTCACCACTGACGACGAAGCTTTTCCGGGCGGGCAGTTGGTGGCGTCGGAGCGACTGACCGACGAAGCCTACTGGCATAGCGTACCCGAACACACGATCCTGATTCTCGATCCGGAACAGCCCCCGGAACTGCTCGCGATCTAGTGTCGGTTCCGGCGCACTCGGTGTCGTCCGCCACGACGCCCTGGTATGCTCACTGCACTGCCGCGCGCGTTGTGCATACATGAACGAATCCGTCTTCCACGAAATCCTGGTGCTGCTTGCCGTGGCGGTGATCGCAGTAGCCTTGTTTCGGCGCTTTCACCTGCCGCCGATACTCGGCTACCTGTTCGTCGGCATGCTGGTGGGCCCATACGGCCTGCACTGGATTCCGGACACGCAGGACACCCGCTTCCTGGCCGAGTTCGGCGTCGTTTTCTTGTTATTCACCATCGGCCTGGAATTCTCGATCCCTCAGCTGGTGGCGATGAGAAGTACGGTGCTGGGCCTTGGCGGGGCGCAGGTACTCGTCAGCACCCTTCTTGCCGGTGTCCTGGCATGGGCACTGGGCGTGCCCTGGCAAGGTGCGTTGATCGTCGGCGGCGTGCTCGCCCTTTCGTCCACGGCCATCGCCATCAAGCAACTCACCGAGCAACTGGAGATCAATTCCCGCCACGGCCACAATGCAGTCGGCATGTTGCTGTTTCAGGATCTGGCGGTGATTCCGTTTCTGATTCTGATTCCCTTCCTTGCCGCAGGCAGTGGCGAATGGTCATTCGCACCGCTGCTGCTGGCCCTGCTCAAAGGCATACTGGCCTTCATCGCCATGTTGGCAGTGGGTCGCTGGCTGCTGCGGCCGCTGTTTCGCGAAATCGCCGCCGCCCGTTCCGCAGAACTGTTCGTGCTGACCGTGCTGCTGGTCAGTCTGACTGCGGCTTGGGCCACACACCTGGCAGGTCTGTCGCTGGCGCTCGGCGGTTTCATCGCCGGGGCGATGCTGGGGGAAACCGAATTCCGGCATCAGGTGGAAGCCGATATCCGGCCGTTCCGCGACGTCCTGTTGGGACTGTTCTTCATCACCATCGGCATGCTGCTCAATCTGCGTTCGCTGCTGGATCTGTGGCCCTGGGTGCTGCTGACACTATCGGGCTTCGTGGTGGTGAAGGCCATGTTGATTACCGCTTTGTGCCGGGCATTTGGCGACGAAGCCGGAGTCGCGCTGCGCACCGGACTGGTTCTTGCCCAAGGCGGCGAGTTCGGATTTGCGCTGCTGTCCCTGGCCATGGGCGCGGCGCTGATCGACAACCGTACCGGACAGGTCGTGCTCGGCGCGACGCTGCTCAGCATGGCACTGGCGCCGCTCATGATCCGTTTCAACGGCCACGTGGCCAAATATCTGTTCACCAAAAGCTATGTCCGCAACCGCGAACGTCTGGAAGCGGACATCGCGCGCGACGTACGGAGCCTGCGCGACCACGTCATCATCTGCGGCTATGGACGCATCGGTCAGAACATCGGTCATTTTCTTGAGCACGAAGGCTTCCCGTACGTCGCCCTGGATCTGGATCCGTATCGGGTACAGGAAGCCCGCGCCGCCGGCGAGACGGTGTTCTACGGGGATTCCACCCATCCGGAAATGCTGCAAGCGGCGGGCATCGCCAGAGCGCGGGCGCTGGTGCTGAGTTTCGACGACGCGCCCGCTTCCATGAAAATCCTGGCGAGAGTTCGCGAATCCTACCCGGAGTTGCCGATCCTGGTCCGCGCCCGGGACGATTCCGCACTGGAAAGTCTGCAGCAACTTGGCGCCACCGAAGTCGTGCCGGAGATTCTGGAGGGCAGCCTGATGCTGGCTTCCCACCTGCTGTACCTGCTCAACGTTCCGGTGTCCACCATTGTCCGGCGGGTGCGCGACGTGAGATCCGATCGCTATCGGCTGTTGCGCGGCTTTTTCCCCGGCGAAGAAGCCGTTCCGATCGAAGCTTCCAGCAGTCAAAGGGAACGCTTGCATGCGGTTACTCTGCCCAAAGGCGCCGCCGCAGTCGGACGCAGCATCGGAGAACTTTCTCTCGACGATGGCACGGTCACGATTACCGCTGTGCGCCACGAAGGCGTTCGCAGTGCGCGCCCGACCCCCGATCTTACCCTGAGCACCGGCGACGTATTGGTGCTGTACGGCACGCCGCCGGACTTGGAGCGCGCCGAAACGCGTCTGCTCAAGGGATGAAATCCAAAGCGTGGGCAACGGTATGATTCCGAAATGACTGGCGATCGATCGCAAGACTACATCGGGCGTAGTGCCAAATTCATGATCATCGGCGCCTGGATATTGGGTCTGGCACTGCTGACCTTGTTCTTCTCCTATTGGCAGGAACGGGACCGTAACCCCAACCAGGAACTGCAGGTGCGGGTGAACTCCGGGTCCCGCGAAGTGGTGCTGCAACGCAATCGCTTCGGCCACTACGTGGCTACGGGCGCCATCAATGGCACGCCAGCGACCTTTCTGCTCGACACGGGATCGACGCAGATTTCGATACCGGACGAACTGGCCCGGACTATGAACCTCGAGCCCGGACCAGCCTACGGCGTGAGTACTGCGAACGGTAACATCACCGTGCGCGGCACGCGGATCGCAACCCTTTCACTCGGCCCGATTACGCTGCACGACGTGCGCGCAAACATCAATCCGTACATGGGCGGCGATGAAGTGCTGCTGGGCATGAGCGCATTGGCGAACCTGGAATTCAGCCAACGGGGCGACCGTTTGACCCTGAGACAGATTCTCGAATAACAACCTATAAGGAAGACGCTCGTGGAAGCGCATGACAATTGGATCGCGACCCTGACGCAATGGAGCGGCGATCTGTCCGGTTTGCTGTGGAACAATTATCTCACCCTGGCGCTTCTGGTCGGCACCGGGTTGTATCTCACTATCCGCTTGCGTTTGGTACAGATCTTCGGATTTCGCCATTCCCTGGCGCTGATCTCCGGCAAGTACAGCAGTCACAAGGACGTCGGCGAAGTATCACATTTCCAGGCGTTGGCGACCGCGCTTTCGGCAACGGTCGGTACCGGCAATATCGCCGGTGTCGCCACTGCCATCGCCTTGGGTGGACCCGGCGCGCTGTTCTGGATGTGGGTGACGGCGTTTGTCGGTATGGCAACCAAGTTCGCCGAATGCAGCCTGTCGCTCAAGTTTCGGGAAGTGGACCCCGACGGCAAGGTGGCGGGCGGCCCGATGTACACCCTGCTGCACGGCCTGAAGATGAAACGAACCGCGGTTCTGTTCGCATCCTTCGCCATGATCGCGTCGTTCGGCATCGGTAACATGGTGCAAGCCAATTCCGTCGTGGACGGTCTCGGTTATGTATTCGCCCCGCTGCTCCAACAGGCCGGCACCACGGAGCAACAGGCGCGCATGCTGTTCGATTCGCAATACGCGTGGATCGTGGGCGTGATCATGGCGATGCTGGTGGGGCTGGTGATCATCGGCGGCGTCAAGCGTATCGCAAGGGTTGCCGGCACGCTGGTGCCGTTCATGGCGATCATGTATGTAACCGCGGCGCTGATCGTACTTGGCAATCATCTGAGCGAAATCCCCGCCGCTTTCGGCACCATTTTCAATTATGCGCTGAATCCCTGGGCGGTAGGTGGCGCAGCGGTCGGCGAAGCGATGCGCTGGGGTGTGGCCCGAGGCTTGTTTTCCAATGAAGCAGGGCTGGGGTCCTCTCCCATGGCCCATGCCGCGGCGCGCACCAACGAACCGGCGCGCGAAGGACTTGTGGCGATGATGGAACCGTTCATCGACACCTTGATGATTTGCACCATGACCGGACTGGTGATTGTGGTCAGCGGCGCCTGGGGTGACGCTCGACCCGCCGACCTGAACGGCGCAGCGTTGACGGCCCACGCCTTCAGTCAGACCCTCCAGCGCAGCGGTTCCGCGCTGGTAGGCGTCGGCCTGACGTTGTTCGCATTCTCCACCATGATCGCCTGGTCGTATTACGGCGATCGCTGCGCCCATTTTCTTTTCGGCGAAGGCGCGGTTCTGCCTTACCGGGTGGTCTACGTGGTCCTGGTGATCGTCGGTGCGACGGTGCCACTGCAGCTGGTCTGGAATCTCGCCGACATCACCAACATTCTGATGGCGGCGCCCAATCTGCTGGGTTTGGTGCTGTTGGCGGGGCTGGTCAAACGCATACGCAACGATTATTTTACGCGCCGACCGGGGCGCTCACCGAAATAAACGCAGGCCCACCATGCGCATTCCACTACCTGCAAGCGAAGTGATTCGGGCCAATGTCCGCGCCGCACTGGCCGAAGACATCGGCAACGGCGATCTCACCGCCGCATTGGTACCGGGGCAAGCCAGCGCCGAGGCGAGCGTCATCTGCCGTGAAGACGCCGTCGTTTGCGGCTGCGCCTGGTTCGATTCGGTGTTCGCAGAGTTGGACCCCGGCGTCGTCGTCCAATGGTCCGTGGCCGACGGCGACGCCGTTCACGCCGAACAGACCTTGTGCACCCTGCGCGGTCCGGCGCGGGCGCTGCTCACCGGGGAACGGGCAGCGCTCAATTTTCTCCAGACCCTCTCCGGTACCGCCACCGCGGTGCGCCGTTACACCGATGCGCTGTCTGGCGCCGGTACCCGCTTGCTGGACACGCGCAAGACCATTCCCGGCCTGCGCGAGGCGCAGAAATACGCGGTGCGTGCGGCTGGCGGTCACAATCACCGCATGGGTCTGTACGACGGCATCCTGATCAAAGAGAACCACATCGTCGCCGCCGGCTCTATTGCCGCGGCGGTGGCGCAAGCGCGCGCCACCGCCGCAGGCGTGCCGGTGGAAGTGGAAGTGGAGACACTGTCGCAGGTGGACGAAGCGATCGATGCCGGTGCCGATATCCTGCTGCTGGACAATTTCGACTTTGACGGCCTGCGCGCGGCCGTCGCCCGCAATGCCGGCGGTGCGCAACTGGAAGCCTCGGGCAACGTCACCCTGGACAACATCGCCGACATAGCCGCCACGGGCGTGGATTTCATTTCCGTCGGCGCGATCACCAAACACGTTCGCGCGGTGGATTTGTCGATGCGCGTCCGCACCCTGCTCTAGCGCAATCAGACTTCATTCCGCCAGCCACTGCTGCCAAAGCGCTTGCAATTGCGGATCCCGGGCGCTGACCACGGAGCGCGGTTCGGTGCTGTCGCAGCGGATCTCGGCTCCCTGCAGAGTGTACGCGCGGCCGCCGGTTTCGCTGAGAATCAGGTGCCCTGCGGCATGATCCCAAAGCTTCATGCCGCCATGGAGATAGAGATCGAAGCGGCCGGCCGCGAGCCAGCACCATTCCAGCGCACAGGAACCCAGGTTTCGCTGCGATCGGTACGGCGGTTGCGATGCCAAGCGTTGGGCCAAGGGTTTGGGCAGGCGCTTGAAGTCCACGCAGGCCAGTGCCTCGCGCAAATTTACGGCGCCGGCACGCGGCGTCAACGGCAGGTCGTTGCAATAGGCGCCACCGCCAAGGGAAGCGGAAAAGCATTCGCGGCGTACCGGATCGTAGACCACCCCGGCGACCGCGTTGCCGGCCTCCACCAGCGCCAGTGCTACCGAATAAAATGGCAGGCCGGCGGCAAAGTTGGTGGTTCCGTCCAACGGATCCAATACCCACAGCGGCCCCTGCGCCGTAGCCAACAGGCGTCGCTGTTCGTCAGCGGACATCTCCTCGCCCAGGAATGGATAATCCCGCTGATGGTCGTGTAGCACGGCCTGCAGATCCTCCTGCAGCGCTCGGTCCAATTCCGTGACTACACTGCCGTCAGCCTTCTCGTAGCCCACCGTATCCGTCACCGTGCGAAGCTGCCGATCGGCGCACTCCCGCACCAATTTGCATAGCACCTGCATTTCCCGCTGGTCCGGCCCACGATCCATAACTGCCACCTCACTGATTGTAGTCGTTCGGCGTCATTATATCGGCTGCCGGTCCCCCGATGCGCTTGGATCGACTGCGGATGTATGGGACGATGTTGCCCCGGCCACGGCCGGCCACTATGGTTCCAAGCCCAACAGGAGTCCGTTGATGTCGTACATTTTTCGTATCGGAATCGCTTGTCTTGCCGCTGCCGGCCTGTCCTTGGCCGCTTGCGGCGACGAGCATTCGGAGCAGGCGCCCGCCGAGCCTCAGCAGACAAGTACCGCCGCACCGTCCACGCCAGCGGCCGGCACGAAGCTGGACACCGACCAGGCCCGCTACAGCTATACCATCGGCTACCAGATCGGCAGCAGCCTCAAAGACCGGTTGGAGGATGTCGATGCCGCCACCCTCGCCCAGGGTGTGCGCGAAGGCCTGACCGGCGAAAAAGCGAAGCTGGAACCCGAACAGATGCAGACCGCCCTGCAAGGTTATCAACAAGCCCAGGCGAAAAAGGCGGAAGATCGCATGCAGGCCGCCGCAGCGGAAGGCAAAGCGTTCCTGGAAGCCAATCGCAACAAGGAAGGCGTGAAGGAAACCGAGAGCGGCCTGCAGTACCAAATTCTGCGTCCCGGCACCGGCGAAAAACCGAAAGCCGAAGATACCGTGGAAGTGCAATATCGCGGGACCTTGCTCAATGGCAAGGAATTCGACAGTTCCTATTCCCGCGGTGAGCCGGTGACGCTGCCGGTGAACGGCGTCATCCCCGGCTGGCAGGAAGCGCTGCAGATGATGAAAGTGGGCGCAAAATGGAAAATCTTCGTGCCGCCGAAACTGGCTTACGGCGAGCACGGCGCAGGCGATGCCATCGGCCCGAATGAGACGTTGATTTTCGAAATCGAATTATTGGGGATCAAAAACGATCAGAACGCCGCGGAGCCCGGGCAACAGGACGCCCAGCCCGCGGGTGAGTCCGCCGACAAACAGCAGGACTCCGCGCCGGAACCGCCTCAGGAGAACCCGTCGGAGGCCAAGCCGGGAGCCCAGTGATCGATGCGGGCTTGCTGAGCGCGTTGGAGTTGCGCCTGCAGGAAATCCTGCAGGCGCATCCCCAGGGTTTGAGCGAATATGAACTGCTCGGCGCACTCCAGGTCGGCCAGCGGCCACTGTTCGATGACGGCGTCTTTCAGGACAGCGTTAGTCTGTTCCGCGCCCATTTCCTGTTGTTTCATGCACTCTATCGGCTGCGCGAGCGCCTGCTGGCAGAGCGGCAAGCCCACTTGCACATCGAACCGTTGCGTATCCAGATGGGTCCGTTCCACGCCCCGGAACGCAACCAATTGGATCATCCCGATCCGTTGCGCGCCTATTACCTGGATCTCGGTCAGCTCGATAACACCGGGCGCGAGGAGATCGAATCCATGCTCGGGCGGTTCTGGTCGCGACTGTATGCGGACGAGCACCGGCTGGAAGCGCTGCACACCCTCGGACTGAGTGAGCCGGTGGACTACGACACCATACGCAGGCAATACCGGCAATTGATCATGCGACACCATCCGGACCGCGGCGGCGATACCGAGCGCGTGCAGGCGTTGAATGAAGCGATGGCGATTCTGGCGCGGGTCTACGCTTCCGAAGCACATTAGTCACAAGGAATCGCCCATGGAGCTGGAATTTCTCGGTGCAGCCCGCGAGGTCACGGGGTCGTGCTATCTCATCCGCATCGGCCGCCATCGCGTGCTGGTGGACTGCGGCCTGATACAAGGCGGCGCGCGGGAAGAAGAACGCAATCGCGAGCCATTTCCGTTCGACGCCGCCCGCATCGATGCGGTGATCCTCACCCACGCCCACCTGGACCATAGCGGTCGCCTGCCCCTGTTGGTGAAAGCGGGTTTCAAGGGTCCGATCTACACCCACCGGGCCACCCGCGACCTGTGCCGCATCATGCTTCGCGATGCCGCGTACCTGAATGAAAAGGATGCGGAGTGGGACAACCGCAAACGCCAACGCAAGGGTCTGGAGCCGGTGCAACCGCTCTACGATCAGCAGGACGCCGTTAAAACGGTACGGCGCATCCGCGCCCTCGATTATGACACCGAGCACGACGTCGTGCCCGGCGTGCGTTTGCGCTTGCGCGATGCCGGGCACATTCTCGGTTCGGCGATCGCCGAGGTCTGGTTGCACGATCAAGGCATGGAACGCAAGCTGGTGTTCTCCGGCGACCTCGGTCATCGCGGCGCACCCATACTCCGCGAGCCGAGTGCAATCGAAGAAGCCGACCTGGTGCTGATGGAGAGCACCTACGGCAATCGGCTGCACCGCAGCTGGGAATCCACTTGGCAAGAACTCGGTGAGGTGCTGACGCGGGCGTCAGGTTCCAACGGCAACATCCTGATTCCGTCATTTGCCGTCGGCCGCACGCAGGAGTTGCTATACACCTTTTTGCGCAACTTTGAGCAGTGGGACCTGGCCCGCTGGGAGGTCTTTCTCGACAGTCCGATGGCCATCGCTGCGACGGAAGTCTACACCCGGCACACAAGTCTGTACGATGCCGACGCCCGTCTGGTACAACAAAGCCAGGGCAACCCCTTCCGGCTGCCCAACCTGCACATGAGCCAGACCAGCAAACAGTCCATGGCAATCAACCGCATCAACTCGGGCGCATTGATCATCGCCGGCAGCGGCATGTGCACCGGCGGCAGAATCCGCCACCATTTGAAGCACAATATCTGGCGCAGCAACTGCCACCTGATATTCGTCGGCTTCCAGGCCCGCGGTACCCTCGGGCGCGCCCTGGTGGACCGCGCCAGCGAGATTTCCCTTTGGGGCGAACGCATGCGGGTCGCGGCACAGGTTCATACGATCGGCGGGTTCTCGGCCCATGCCGATCGGGCCGGTTTGCTGGCTTGGTACGGACACTTTCGCAATCAGCCCAAACTGGCGCTGGTCCATGGCGAGCCCGATGCAATGGATGCGCTGCAGAGCGAATTGACCCGACGAACGGGAGCCCCGGTGCTCGCACCCACCCATGGCACGGTCATCGATTTGGGCGAACTGCGGAATTGATCGAGCTCAGTGCAGCGCCGCCAACGGCGCGCCAAGTTTTGACAGCGGTGCAATGCAGTACAGCCGCCCGCTTGAATCTACAGTCCTGATTCGTCGGGCTCAGCACCGTCCTCTGCGCCTTCCGATGCCGGTTTTGAGAATTCGTGGCGGATATCGGCCAAATCGGCCAGTCGATCGCTGACCCGGCGGTTGATACTGTCGTCGGGAAAACCGCCCTGATCGTCGGCCTGTCCCGCAACGACCCCGGTCAACAATTCCATGGCCTGATCCACGTGGTCTACTGCGTACACGGTAAAGCGTCCATCCGCAACCGCCTGTACGATGTCTTCACGCAACATCAGATGCACCACGTTTGCGCGCGGTATGAGTACGCCTTGCCTGTCATTCAGATTGCGCGCTGCGCAGATGTCGTAAAAACCCTCGATCTTCTCGTTGACGCCGCCGATGGCCTGTACTTCGCCGCACTGGTTCACGGCACCGGTCACCCCCAGATCCTGGCGCAGCGGCGCCTGCGCCAGCGCCGACAACAGCGCGCACAACTCCGCGGCAGAGGCACTGTCGCCTTCGATCGAAGCATACGACTGTTCGAACACCAAGCTGGCGGCAAGCGACAGCGGCTTGTCGGCGCAGTAGCGGCTGGCCAGATACGCGGAAAGAATCAGCACACCCTTGGAATGAAGCGCCCCGCCCAATTCCGTTTCACGTTCGATGTCGACAATATCGCCTTCGCCGAGACCGGCTGTGGCGCTGATCCTGGACGGCTGTCCGAAAGCAAAGCCGCCAAGTTCAATTACGGAAATGCCGTTCACCTGTCCTATGCGGCTGCCTTCGGTATCGATCGATACGATGCCACGCTGGACCTCTTCGTAACTGCGTTCACGCACCCGATCCATGCGTCGGATCTGCACGTCGATCGCCTTTTGCACGTCGATCCGTTGCACATGCGCCGCGGCGCGCGTTCGCGCCCAATAATCCGCCTCACGCAGCAGATTGGAGATCGCCTGCAAATGCACTGTGATTCGTTCGGTGTCTTCGCACAAGCGCGCGGCATGTTCCACGACACGGGCCACGGCATCACGATCCAACGCCCGCAATCCGTGTCGCCGTGCGATATCGCCGATCCACCGAGCATAGAGCCGCAGACCCTCCGAGCTCCATTGCGTGTCGTCCTCGAAGTCGGCCGCGACCTTGAATAAACCCTCGAAGTCCGGATCGCAGTCCCACAAAGCGTAGTACAGCGCCCGCTCGCCCAGCAGCACTACTTTCACATTCAGCGGTATGGGTTCGGGTTCGAGGGCAGCGGTTATGGCCGCGCTGCCGGTCGACTGCGGGCCTTCGATTCGCACTTCCCGCGCCTGCAGCGCACGTTTCAGCGCCTCCCAGGAATCTGGCTCCACCAGCAGCTTGTGCGCGTCCAGCAGCAGATAGCCGCCGTTGGCCCGGTGCAGCGCACCGCTTCTGATCAAAGTGAAATCGGCTGACAGAACGCCCATTTCCGAACGCTGCCCGATGCTGCCCACCAGATTGGTAAGCCGCGGCGCATGCTCGTACACCACCGGTGCCCCTTGGCTGGCGCCATGGTCGACCAACACTTTGACCTGATAGCGCCGCCAGAACGCAGACGACCCCGGTGCGCCGTCCACCAGGAAATTCGCTACGTGCTCGATTACGTCCGCTTGCACCCGGTCGAGAAACGTCACAACCGGCTCAAGCCCCGCATATGATCGACGCAGTTGATAGACGAATTTCTGCGCCGCGAGCTGCGCCAAGCGGCGCTGCAAAGCTTCGATCTGCGCCTGAGTCTCGCGCTGCCAGGCCGGCAGTTGCGCGATCAAGTCGTCCAAACGCGCTTGCAACTGGACGACGGCATGTGCGGTGCCGCGCTGCTCTTGGTTTGTCTGCTCTCGCTCTGCCGACGCTTCGAACGGGGTTCGATCGACAGCTTCGCCGTCCCTCCGGGGCGCAAGTCCGAAATCCGCCAGTGTCCGCAGGAATTGCACACCGCTGCGCTCAGCATCCTGCGCCAATTTCGCAAAGGCTTGCTCGCGGCGCTGCCCGAAGTCGTTCTGCAACTGCCGCACGCGCCGCGCGTAATCCGCGCCGTCGAAAACCGCCGGCAACGCGCTACGCAAGTTCGCGAGCAGCGCCTCCATGTCCGCGCGCAGGCGGGTGCCGAGCCCATGAGGTAAGCGTATAGCCTGTGGCTGCTCGGGAACCGCGAAGTTGAAGACATAGCACCAATCGTCAGGCGGCTGTTGCGCGGCTGCACGGGTCTGCAGATAAGAGCGAACCGCGGAGAGTTTGCCGCCGCCGGCAGGTCCCAGCGCGAACAGGTTGTAACCGTCGCCGCCCATCCCGGCGGCGAGCTGCATGGCCTCCGTGGCCCGCGGCTGACCGACCGTTTCGGTCAAAGGCTCCAAATCGGCGGTCGTGGCGAAATCGAATTGCCCGGGATCGCAACGGCGCAGCAATTCATCTGGCCGCAATCGGGTTGCGGAAGTCATGGAACTCCTCAAGGGTTGGCTGGCGATACGCGGCCGCGCGACCGCGGTCTGAACTACCAGGGTAGCACTGTCAGGACTGCGGCCGGACGTAGTAATAGCGCCAGGGCTGGGAGGTCGCACGCTCCAGTGCCGAGAGCAACTCGTCGGCCGGGATGGCCTCGAAAGGATGGATGCCGCCCAACTCCACCCCGCAGCGCAACACGGCCGCTGCCTGGCGCCACTGAATCTGCGCGGCCGCGGCGCTTGCGCCGCAGGCCGGACAATGCCACGAAGCGCGCATGGGCTCTTCCTGCCACGCGCTCAGCGCTTGTTGCCATTGCGCGATCGGGGCCCGGCAGCTGGGGCAGCGTGGTGTGCTCCCGACATCGCCCACGTGCAGCCTCGGAGCCGGCAGCGGCGCGGCCACATGAATGTGGCAAAACCGGTCCATCTGCGGTTCCCCGTGCTCGTCGTCCTGGCGTTGCAGCTCGATGACCGGGGAGCAGCCGAGGAACACGATCAGGTCCAAAAACCGCTCGCCGGGCAAAAAATAATTCAACCCGCGGTGATGGAACGATTCGCCGGCCAGGCCGGTATCGGCAAGTACTGCGGCCAGATTTGCGGATGCAACCGGCGGCAGGGCTGCATCGCCAGGATACAGGATCAGGCGATACCAGGAGACCGGATCGGAAACGCAACGCGCATTCGCGGGAACGCTGGACATGGCGGTGATCAACAATGGGTGACGGAAAGCGGGCATGATAACGGCCTCACCCGGACCAGGCCAGGACGGCACGTCGGCGGCGAACCGCTCCGTAGGCGCGGTCAGGATGCGTGTTCAGCCCAAACCCGTCTGGCGGTCGGGCAGTAGTTGCGCATACAACGCCGCCAAGCGCGCGGCCATGGCATTCGCCGCCCAACCCTCCGCGACCCGTTTCGCTGCTGTTGCCATGCGCTTGCGCAACCTCGCATCGCGTAGCAGTAACGCCACGCGCTCGGCGAATGCCTCGGGCTCTTCCGGCGCAATGATCGCACCGTTGGCGCCGTCGAGTACGTCCAGCGTGCCCATTATCGCGGTGGCGACCACCGGCACGCCGCATGCCATGGCTTCCAACAACACCAGGCCCTGGGTTTCGGTGCGGGACGCAAACGTGAACACGTCGCTGGCTCGATAGCAGTCTTGTAGCGCCTGCTGGCGGGAAAGATAGCCGATGAAGCGCACATGGCTTTCGAGCCGCGCGTTGCCCACCCGCCGCCGTAACGCCGCCAACGCCGGTCCTTCGCCGGTGATCACCAACAAGACCTCGGGCACCATCAGGCGCAGTCGCGCCACCACGTCGATCAGAAAACCGATATTTTTTTCGTGGGCGACCCGACCCACGAACAGCATCACCGGGCGCGCCGGGTCGATGCCATGGCGCAACCGGAACGCGCCACCGTCGCCGTAGCGAAATGCGTCCAACTCGATTCCCGTGGGCAAGACCATTGCCGGCGTGCGCACGCCATAATCGCGCAGCGCCTTGAGCATTGCTGTAGACGGTACCACCACCGCATCCACTGCGTTGCATTGCGCGCGCGAGAAGCTGCGTGCCAAAGCCCGCATCGCCGCCTTCGGCAGAAACGGTACATAGTTGTACAAGTATTCTTCGAAGAAGGTGTGATAACTCGCCACCAAGGGCACGCCCCAGCGCCGGGCCAGACGAGTGCCGACGTAATGCGCCAGAAACGGCGTCTGGACATGGATCAGATCGTAACGGCCCTCGCACTTGCACGCGGCGTTCCACAAAGCACCGTAACGCATCATGCGGTCTTCCGGATCCAAAAGCACGCGCCGGGCCGGTATGCGCACAATACTGTCCTCGTCGCGGCGCGCGTGGCCGTAATCGGGCGCCAGCAGATCCACCTGGTGACCCATGCCCGCCAACGATGCGCGAAAGGTGGCGATGGAGGTCGACACGCCGTTGACCCGCGGAAAGTAAACGTCGGAAATCATCAGAACGCGCATCGGCGGGACCGCAGCGCGCAACGCATCGACTGCATCGGGACGCACGGCAATGGGTCCGTCTACCAGACGCACGCAATTGACGCCAACGCCAGTCCCAGCGCTCCGCCTGCCAGCACGTCGCTCGGATAATGCAGGCCCAGCACTACCCGAGACATCGCCACCAGGAGTGTGAACGGCACCAACAGCCAGGCCAACTCGGCAAACTGGAATACCGCAACGGTTGTAAACGACACCGCATGCAAAGTATGACCTGAGGGAAAACTGTACAAGTCGAGGGAAGCGGTCGCCTGACGGATGACGGCGTGACGAATATATGGGCGTTGCCGGATCAGCTTCGATTTGAGCGCCTTGTAGATACCCACGCCGAGTGCACCCACCGCAATCATGCGCAGGCTCGCCGGTATGGCGGCGGGTCCGTAGTACAGCGGCAGAACCGCGATCAATGCATACCAGAGGACGCCGTTGCCGAGCCGGCTCACGGCCACGAACAACAACTCGATCAGCCGCCGCTGACACACTCGGTTGCAGCGCAGGCACAGGGACAATTCGACCGCGTCCATGTGGGCAAAGATCGAAGCGCTCTTGTCTGCAGCCATGCTTCCCGCTCGATTCCGGAAGACATGGCCACTGTGTCGCGCGATCGCGAAAGCGTTGTGACAGCGAGATTACGGACTGATGAAGATTCGCATCCGCCGCGCCTAGCGGAAGAACAGCTCGTACAAGGTCAGCAGGATTTCGGCGACGATCAAAATGACGATATACCATTCCACCCTCAGGCTGCGCTTGGACTGCAACAGACTGAGCAGCGTTTCCGCCGTTCGCGCAATAAGCTCGAGCTTTCGTTCCAGGGCGATGTGACGCTCGCGCAACTCATACTCGTCTTCCAGCCGCATATACAGTCGCTCGAGTTCCGGGTGTTCCCACAGCACTTCCGGCTTTTCCAGAACTTCCACGCGACCGACTGTCTTGCTGTGGATCAATAAAGTATTGCCGATATGGCGCAACAATTCGCGCCCCTGGTGGCGGCCCTTGCCCCCGCGTTGCAGATCGGCGGCGAGCGGCTCGATGCGATCGAAGCTTTGCGCGAGACTGGACTCGTAATACGCGAGTACCACGCTTTTTGCCAACACGTCTGCCACCAATTGCAAACGCTCGATGGTGAACTTGTGCAAGAACAGTTGTGTCTGTTCAACCCGCTCCGCATGACCGGGGTCGGCGACGATCGTAATGACCTCGTATTCGGGTTCTGGAAAAGGCTCGACCACCAAGCGTTTGAGGTCGTCAAGAAACGCCACTTCCTCGATGGCATCCATGCCGAAAAACACAACCACGCCATAGCGAAACAACACCGCCGCGCCGCTGCTGCCGGAGGCCACCAAGAGCGGCGCCGTAGCCAACCGCTCGGTCTGTTCCAGAGCGCGCAAATCCAGCCTTTGGCCGAGGAAAAGCGCGCGCGCGCCGATGCGGGTATGAGTGCCGAACAGGGGAGTTTCCATCTGCATTTCCTGACGTTTTTTCGTTGATTTTGGCGCCTGTCCCATTGCAGCGCATCGCGATGCGCGACGCAACCGTAGTGCAGTCATGTCCATTGGTTTTGCTGATGGGAACGAATCAATTAATTCGCTTTAAATCCCGCGCCGCTGGCGCTAAATAGGCGCCGTGGCTGGCGCCACGTCTCGCGCAACGGTTCTTAAGGAGGACCAAAACATGATCAAGCGCATCCTGACCATCTCCGCGCTGGCCGCCATTCCGGCTATTGCTAGCGCATCCTTACCTAATTGGCCCCAAGGCACCATGGACGAGAAGGACCCCCGCGTCGGGGCGTTCTATCAGGCCCAGTGCACCGCCTGGTCCGACCAGGCCGGCCGTAAAGGGGAAGACCGCCAGAAGTACCAGAATTGGTGTGTCGAACAGATGGCGTCCCTGCGTCCCGTGGGTTTTGAGGAAGACAAGGGCGGCGGCGACGAATAATCGGCGCCGAGCCGGGCCGCTGTGCGGCCCGGCTCCCCCTCCTCACTCAGCGGCATTTCAACGCCGCGCCACCACGACGGACTCCCGTCCGCCGGCAAAGGTATAAAGCCTGGTCTGCATCGCCCGCTGTTCGAACTGCGCCTGGATCTCCTCTGGCTGCAGGAAATGATTGCCCTGCACATGCTCGGCAAGATTCTGAAACGCCATGGTCCGATAAGCCGGATCGCGCAGTTGCGCGCGCTGCGCCGGCCACCGCGGCTCCCATATCACGGCGATGCCGCCCGGGCGCAGGCACCGGTACAAGATATCGAACACCTCCGTGCCGCTTTCCCACACGTGGTGCAATGCACGGTTCATGGCAATCAGATCGACCGGTTCATCGACGGTGAAATGGTGTAGATCGCCTTGCCGAAATTGCAAACGCTCGTCCAAGCCATCGGCGTGCGCGCCCGCGCGTGCTTGCTCGACGTTCTCGGCCATCGCATCGAGGCCGATACCGCGCAGGCTGGGAAACCGCCGCAGCATGTGGCGCAGGTACCAGCCGTTGCCGCAACCCAGATCCACCGCCAATCCGGCACGGCTGTCCATCTCCGCGAATTCCTCCACCCCGGGCAGAATCTCCCGTTCCAACAGCGGCACGAAGTTGGCTTCCAACATCGGGCCGAACCACGGCAATAAGGTGTCGCGTTCGCCCAGTACCCGCTCGCCGGGACGTTCGCCCCCACGGGCCAGGCCCGATGCGCGCTCTGCCATATGCGCCGACAGAATCGCTTGCACCGCGAACGGCATGAGAGTACCCGCTACGTCGGGCAGAAACTGACGACCAAGGTCACTGAGGGCAAAGCAGCCGGGCTCGGCTTCGTCGACCAATTCGAAGCCGAACGCCACATCGCACCACCGTGTCAGGTAGCCGAGATCGCGCCCTGTCGCAGCCGCCAACTGCTCCGCGGTCGCGCAGCCTGTCTCGGCCAGTGCCTGCAGGGCTCCGGTCGACAGACCCATGTACGCAGTGTCGAGTAACAGCGCACCCTGAACGTTGGAAATCATCTGTTGCCGGAAATCCGCTTCTGCAGCCATTTTGAGATTTGCTCCTTTGATCGTGTTCGACGTTTCGATTCACGCAATTGTAATGGCCGTGTCCGCTGGTTGTAACAGGCATCGGCAACCATGACCGCGAACTTTCCAGGGGAGTCGCGCCATGAGCCCGATCCATCCCATGCGTCCGCTGCGATACCGCGCAATCTGGATCTCGGATCTGCATCTGGGTTCGAAGGCCTGCAAAGCCGAATTCGTACTCGACTTTCTCAAGTCCACGGAATCGGAATTTCTCTATCTCGTGGGCGACATCATCGACTTCTGGTCCATCGATCGGGCGGGTCTACACTGGCCGCAAGCGCACAACGACGTGATCCGCACCATCCTCGGCAAGGCGAAACAGGGTACCCAGGTCGTGTATGTCCCGGGTAACCACGACGACCCGGTGCGCGATTACCACGGGTCCACCTTCGGCAACGTAATCGTTCGCCGTCAGCACCTGCATACGACCGCAGATGGCAAACGCTTGTTGATCATCCACGGTGACCAGTTCGACGCCATCATCCAGTGCAGCCGCTTGGCAAAGATCTTCGGTACTTACGCCTACGATGTGCTGCTGTGGACGAACCGCTGGGTCAATCGCGCCCGCCGTCGCCTGGGTTTTCCCTATTGGTCCCTTGCCGCGTACTTGAAAACCCGGTTGTCGAAAGCCGCGCGCCATATGCGGGCGTTCGAAGACGCCGTGACCCACGAAGCCAGACGCCAGGGCATGGACGGCGTGGTCTGCGGCCACATACACCGCGGCGAAATGCGCCGCCACGACGGAATCCTGTACTGCAACGACGGCGACTGGGTGGAGAGCTGCACGGCGCTGGCGGAAGACTTTCGCGGCCAACTGCACCTGCTGCACTGGGCCGATCGCAAGCAAACGGTGAAATCCAGCGCCTGCGGAGCAGTGCAGCCCGGTTCCGGCAACCTCGCGGCATGAGAATCGCGCTCGCCACGGATGCCTGGTATCCACAAACCAATGGCGTGGTGCGCAGCCTGGACCAGACCGCCCGCAACCTGCAGTCGCTGGGCCACGAACTGCTGCTGGTGACGCCCCAAGGCTTCCGCACCGTGCCGCTGCCGACCTATCCGGATATCCGTTTGGCGCTCATGGCCGGACGCCGCTTGCGGACCCTGTTGCGCGAATTCGATCCTCAGGCCGTGCATATCGCCACCGAAGGACCTCTCGGGCTCGCCGCTCGCGCCTACTGTGTGCGCAGTCGGATTGCGTTCACGACTTCATATCACACCCAGTTCCCGCAATATGTACGCATGCGCGTGCCGATTCCGCTTTCCTGGTCATACGCTTACCTGCGTTGGTTCCACGGCGCCGCCGAACGCACCATGGTCGCCACGCCGTCCCTGCGACGTGAACTTGAACTACGGGGCTTCGAACACCTGGCAATCTGGTCGCGCGGCGTGGATACCGAGCTGTTCCGTCCCGGAAACAAATTCTTCCTCGACGGTCCGCGGCCCATCGCCTTGTACTTGGGAAGAGTCGCGGTGGAAAAGAACGTCGAAGCCTTCCTGAACCTGGACTTGCCCGGCAGCAAGTATGTGATCGGGGACGGACCCGACCGTTCGACGTTGCAGCAACGCTACCCCGAGGTGCACTTTACCGGCTTCAAATACGGCGAAGAGCTCGCCAAGTTCCTGGCTGCCGCGGATGTGTTCGTTTTTCCGAGCCGGACCGATACTTTCGGACTGGTCCTGCTGGAAGCCATGTCCTGCGGCGTACCGGTCGCTGCCTACCCGGTCACCGGTCCGGTAGACGTGGTTCAGGACGGTGTCACCGGCGCCCTGGATCGGGACTTGCGCAGTGCGGTACTGCGCGCACTGAAACTGGACGGCGGTCCTGCCAGGCGCTATGCGCTCAAACACTCCTGGGCGGCCAGTACCCAGCAGTTCCTCGCCAACTTGGCCGTCGAAGACACGTACGCAGTCACCGCGAATTAACGTTCTTCCAGCATCTGCAGCAACGACGTCGCGTCGGCCGGCGCGTGCCCTTCGGCAGTATTGTCGAAGTAAAAGTGCACGTCACGGTTCTCCCGCAGCCATTGCCGCGCCCGCTGCGCCCATGTGCGCAACGAGCGCTTCGCATAGCGGGAGGCATAGGTGCGGGTGTGGCCGTGCAGACGCACGTATACCAGGTCGGTGCTCACTGCATCCCAGATCGGCCAGTCCGCGGCGTCAGACATGCACGTCGCCACCCGGTAGCGCTGCAAACAGTTACACACCGTGTCATCGAACCAACTACAGTGCCGGAACTCGATGACGTGCCGCACCCGCCGCCAGTGTCGGAGCGCTTTGAGAAAATTCTCCAGACGTTCGTCGTCACGGCGGAAATTGCCCGGCAATTGCCAAACCACCGCTCCCAGGCTGGCGCCGAGGCCACGACTGCTCTCGCGCTCGCGGCGGATCGGCTCCAGCGGGTCCAACAGGCGCTTGTTGTGGGTGAGATAGCGGTTGCCCTTCATGGTAAAACGGAAATCGTCGGGCACCTGTTGACGCCATTTGCGGAAAGTTTCCGGACGTTGGCTGCCATAGAAGGTCGCGTTGATTTCCACCGCCGGGAAATGGGACGCATTGACACGCAACCAGTCCTTGCGCGGCACGTCGCGATAAAAGCGATCCCGCCATTCCGGGTAGTTCCAGCCGCTGGTACCCACATAGGCGCTCGCCACCATTATCCCCCCCGATCCTCGGTTGCCTGTCCGTTACGCCTACTATAATGGCCACTCGGGTGTGCGCAGCAACACTCATTGGCGCCACCGGCAACCCCAGAGGTACGCGAGGTGAAAGACACGCGAAACCCGGATCCAGCCGTAGAACGGATGTTGCATGAAATCAAGGCTGAAGCGCGCGCCACCGTCCGCTTTACCGGCAGCAAAACGTTTTCCGCCAAAGTCATGGACGCGATGCGCAGTGTACCTCGCCACCGCTTCGTACCGGCGGAGTTGCGCGCAAATGCGTACGACAATCGTCCGCTGCCGATCGGCCATGGGCAAACCATTTCCCAACCTTATATCGTCGCGCTGATGAGCGATTTATTGGCACTGCAACCGCAGCACCGGGTGCTGGAGATCGGAACCGGGTGCGGCTATCAGACCGCAGTGCTCGCTACCCTGGCGGCGGAAGTCTACAGCATCGAAATCGTGCAACCGCTGGGGGAAATTGCAGCCAAGCGATTGCAGGAACTGGGATACCGGAACGTACGAACTCGCGTTGGCGACGGTTATTACGGCTGGCCCGAGCATGCACCGTATGACGGCATCATCGTGACCGCCGCCAGCCCAGAGGTGCCCGAAGCGCTACCGGAACAATTGAAGCCGGGCGGGCGCATGGTGATTCCCATCGGTACGCCCTACTCCAGTCAGAATCTATTGCTGCTCGAGAAAGACCAGAACGGAGAAATCACTGAACGAACCATTCTGGCGGTTGCGTTCGTGCCCTTGACCGGCGTCCACGATCAGCGCAACTAGCCGTCCCGAAATCGGTTTGAGCGCGCACGCAGCGGGCCGCTTACAAACTATTGCGCAGCATCAATTCCTGCGGATGGGGATTCAGATACACCTGGCTGTCGATGTAGGGGTCGGGGTGACGGCGCAGATGATGCTTTAGCAGGGTGATCGGCACGATCAGCGGCACCAGTCCCGTACGATAGGCATCGATCAATTCCGACAGTTCGACTTTATCAGCGCCGTCGAGGTGGCGCTTGAGATAACCCATGACGTGCATCAGCACATTCGTGTGGCGTCGGCGGGTCGCCCGCTGACCGAGCGCGGCCATCAAGGTCTGCGCATAATGATCGCAAAGTTCGTCTAAATCGAGGTCACCCGCCTGCGCGACCAGCCGCCCCAGTTCCCGATAGCGCTGCTCGTCATGGGCCAGAATGCTGAATTTGTGCCGGGTATGGAAATCCACCAGCCCCGCCGGGGTCACGCCGTGCGCCACCAGGGTTTGCCAGCGGAAATAGATGAATACCCGCTCGATGAAATTTTCCCGCAGCACCGGGTCCATAAGACGACCTTCCTCTTCGACGGGCATGAGCGGCAATCGCTGTGTCAACGCCTCCGCGTAGAGCCCGCGGCCATTGCTGTGCGGCATTGCCGACGCGCCATAGACTTTGACTCGCTCGAGACCGCAGCTCGGAGATCCCTTCTTGAAAATGTAACCGGACAGTGCGGGGTGCTCATCGGCAATGCGGCGTCCATACGCCAGCAGCGGCGCGCTGACGTCCAAAGTCTCATCGCGCACGCCCACCGCGCAAACCCGATCGCCGCGCCGCTCGAGCCGAATCGGCGGACGCGGGACGCCCAGTCCGATTGCCACTTCCGGGCAGAATGGCACGAACTCGAAATGTTGTGCCAAGGTCTGAGTGATGTAGCCGTTGTGCTTGTGGCCGCCGTCGTAACGCACTTGTTCGCCCAACAGGCACGCACTGACCCCGATTCGGATGGGACTTGCCGACTCCGTTGCGTTCACAGTCATGGGAAAAGCATGGCACGGTTCCGACAACGGTGAAAGTGCGGCGGTCCGGACCCAAACCGCGGCTCAGCGACCCGAGCGCGGAAACTGCGAATGGAATACCATTGAGGAAGGCGCAAACATAGGGCTGCCAGCGTGGCTGCGAAGCCAGTCACTACATTGCGCGGCAAGCATGGGTTTGGCGAACAGATAACCTTGCGCTTCGTCGCAGCCCTGACGCCGTAGAAAGTCGAGCTGGTCCCGGGTTTCGACGCCTTCCGCCACCACGCTGCAGCTCAAGCCGTGCGCCATGGCTACGATCGCCGTGGTCAATTCGGCATCGTCGCCGTCAGTGGGCACACCGTCCACGAAAGTACGGTCGATTTTGAGGGTATCGATAGGCAACCGTTTCAAATAACCCAAAGAGGAATAGCCGGTGCCGAAATCGTCGATGGAAATCCGCACGCCCAGTTCTCGCAATCGCTTCAATGTCGTGTGCACAAGTTCGGTGTTGTCCACGAACACGCGCTCCGTCAGCTCCAACTCAAGGTACTGCGCCCGCAGTTCGGCAGTTCGCAGCGCCTGCACCACGGCGTCCACGAGTCGACCGCGCCCGATTTGACGCGAAGATACATTGACCGCGACCCGCAAGCCCTCGAAGCCCGCATCGTGCCAGCGGCGGAGTTGCATGCAGGCCTGCTCCAACACCCAGTCCCCGATCGGCACGATCAAGCCGGTTTCCTCCGCCACCGGAATGAACTCGGCGGGACCGACGTTTTCGCCACTTGGGCATTGCCAGCGCAGCAAGGCTTCAAGTGCGACGAAATTGCCGCTACGCAAATCGACGATGGGCTGGTAGGCAAGCGTGAATTCACGCCGTTCCAACGCATGCCGCAACCTTCCTTCCAGCGCCACCCGCTGCGCCGCCCGTGCTGTCATTTCGGGCGAGTAAAATTTATAACCGTGGCCGCCGGTATGCTTGGCTTGGTACATGGCGGTATCGGCATGCTTCACCAGGTCGTCGATATCGCTGGCATCGTCCGGATAAACGGCAATGCCGATGCTGGCCGAAACATATACGTCGGTACCGCCGATCGGCGTCGCCTGGGCACCGTAATTCAACAAGCGCTCCGCGATCGGCGCCAACCCTTCCGGTGTATCCACTTCGGTCAACAGGATGATGAATTCATCGCCGCCCAGCCGGGCGATGCTATCGCTATCGCGGACTACGCTGCGGAAGCGTTCGGCCATCACGCGGATCAGGCGATCGCCCATCGGGTGACCGAGACTGTCGTTGACGTCCTTGAATCGGTCCAGATCCAACAGCATCACCGCCATGCGGCGATGGTCCCGTTGCGCCTGTGCCAATGCCTGTTGAAAGCGGTCGCGGAACAGTACCCGATTCGCGAGCCCCGTGAGGCTGTCGTAGTAGGCCAGCCGATTGAGTCGCTCCTGGGCCTCATGCCGCTGTTCGACTTCGCCGCGTAAGCGACGGGTGTTTTCGACCAGTTCGCGCGTCCTGACTTTCACCTGGCGCCGCAACAGCAAATTCATGCTCAACATCAACAGCACCACACCCAGCGCTATGGCGCCGGCCCACAAAACCCACTCCGGCATTTTGCTGTTCCGGCGCCCGGTCAGCCAGCGCTCCAACGACTGGCGATATAGAGAGTCCGGATTGGATTTCAATGCCGCGAGCTTACGATCCAAGGCGCTTATGATCGGTGAGGGCGCGCCTTTAGGTGCCGCAAACCGCACTTCCACCGGATTGAAGATCACCGCCGTGGGGAAAGCCCGGTAACCGTCGCCGTTTTGGACGCTGAAAATACGATTGATGACCCCGGCATCGGCGCTACCGGCCTGCAAAGCGCCGAGCACTTCCGAATAGCTGGGCACGAACACGGGTTCGAATTCCAGTTGAAATTGCGCCATCAACTTTTCGAACGCGAGGGAATGGATACTGCCGCTCATCAGGGCAACCCGGCGGCCGCGTAAATCAAGCAGGGATGCAACTTCGACGCCGGGAGCGCGATAGACGATACCCCAGTTGCTGACCAGGGTCTGATTGGTGAATTGCATGCGCTGCGCACGCTCCGGCGCATACGCGACGCCGACCAGCAGGTCGAGCTGGCCCTTTTCCAACTGCGTCAGCAACTCACGCCACGAACCGCCTTCGTATTGCAGACGCCAGCCTTCGTCGCGCGCCGTTGCCTGCAGCACGTCGATAGCCAAGCCCGCCCATTCCCCGGTCGGCGCTTCAAATACGATCGGCTTATTGGAAAACACCCCGACTTTGACGGTCTGGGACCCGGCCGTTGCCGGCGCGGCCAACCCCATCAGCGCCAACATGTATCCCATGCGGGCCCACCTGGAAAACTCCTTTTTCAATTTCCGTAACCTCGAGCGCCATGCACCAAGTGCGCGGGCCGAAGAGTAGCGGCCGCGACGAACGTGCCCGTAGCAAAACAATGTAAACAATCGTCCCAGCGACCACCGGGGCTGGAACACTATGGTTATTCGGACTTCTCCCAGGCAAACGTGCAATCGAGGTGAGCGCGCACCGCGATCAATCCGCCCAGACCGTCTTCGACAATGGTGGCCACGGGTGTGCGCTGGTTGAAACGGCGATGGGGCTCGTTCATCCACTGCGGCCCCATATTGGCGTTGCGGGGAAAGGTGGTGCGCAGGGCTTCCGCGATACCGACCAGATGCTCCACCCGCTCCTTGACATTGGGGTCCGGCGGCAGCGGGGTATCCTGCCGGTAACGACGCACGGCCCGACTCGGCGTGCCCTCCGGCAGGCCCAGGACGGCGACCTGGTCGGAGTCGCGCAGGCCCCAGGTGTCGAGGATATTGATAATCACCCGAGTCGCTGCGACCTGATCGTCGAAATTCATGTCCTGCATGGTGTCTCCGTTGCCGAGCGCGCCCCGCGGGGTTCGCGAAGCGGATTGGAATTGTACCACGCCGATCGCCGCACCCCTCAACTCAAGTCCCTGTCACTGTTGGGGTTTAGCGCCGTCGAAAACCCTTGTCATGGCACTGTCACGGAGATCTGCTGCAATGGCAGGCGTCTACAACCACGTTCGGAGCACGAATGGACGAACCCTACACCAGCGAATGGTGGCTGTGGCAGATGTATCGCCGCGTGGCCGCCTATGTCAACGAACCGAGCACGGGCAATGAGGCGCGGCTGCTGGGATTGATCGACGACTATCGCAGTCATTCCCGCTCCGCAGCGGGCAAGCTCCAATCCGCGCCCGCACCCACGCCCGACCGCCACTGTCCCCAATCCTCCTCCAACGATCGCAGTTGACCGGCAATGGCTTACTTGGTGGCGTCGAATGGCGCAGTCAACTGCCGTACCACGTCGTACTCGCTGTCTTCCACTGGCGCGAAGCCGTCGTACTTTTTGTCCAACGCGCGAATGACATCGCCATGTTCCGGCTCGGAGGCATCCAGTTTCAAGAATGCAGCACGCAGCTGTGCAAGGAGTTTCGGATCGACATCACGGCTGGCGGCAATATTGTAGGGCGGCAGATGGGGTGAGCTGTACAAGATGCGGATGCCTTTACCCTGCCATCTGAACGCCATCGTATCCTTGAGAATACCCGCATCGAAATCGCCACTCATGACACCGCGAACGATATTGTCGTAATGACCGAGAAAACGGTATTCGCGCAAGTCATCGAGTGGCATGCCGGCACCGACCACCACCGCGCGCTGCAGTAGTGCCGCAGGGTCGCCGAATGCAAACCGCGACCCCTTCAGTTCGGCAACCGATTTGATCGGGCTGTCCTCGCGCACGACGATCATGAGCTGAAAAGAGGCCCGGCCGTTGGTGACGGTCTTGGCGACCAGTTGCGCGCCGCCCTCGGCATGGGCGCGGAGATAGGCGACCGGGGTCAGATAGGCGACTTCCACCTTTTGGCTTGCGAGCGCGTCGATGGCGGCGGGCATGTCCGGCGACAGCTGCAGCCGAACCGGTCGTCCCAGTTCCGCACTCAAGTACTCGGTCAGCGGCGTCAATCTCCTGTGCATGACCGGTGGAATATCCATGGCCACGGAGCCGAAGCGAATCTCAGTGTAATTTGCGCCGGCCGCTCCCCAGGCGGGAATCAATCCCAGGGCAAACAGCGCACACAGCAGCTTGGGCAGTAACTTCATGGCTTCCTCTCTATCAGGCTTGGCGGGAATGAGCGGCGAAATCAAGTTGGGAAAATTCGGTGACGCGATTGCGGCCGTCGGACTTGCTGGCGTACAGAGCCGCGTCGGCTTGACGGAAACATTCCTCGGCGCTGGGTACATCCGCGCTGGCGGCGACACTGGTGATGCCGATGCTGACGGTCACGGCCACCTGCTCTCCGTTGACTTCGATCGGCGTTTCTTCGACCCGTTTGCGCAGATGCTCGCCGATCTTCGCCGCTTCATCGGCACCGGCGTGCCGGCACAAGGCCACGAACTCTTCACCGCCGATGCGGCATACCACGTCCGACTTGCGCAGCGACGACTCCAGAAGGCTCGAAACCCGCTGCAACACGGCATCGCCGCTCTTGTGGCCGTAGGTGTCGTTGACCCGCTTGAAATGATCGATATCGATCAGCAGCACGGAACAAGGTTCGGCTTGGCGGGAGATCATTGCGAGCTCGGCCTCCATGATGCCTTCGAAATGCCGACGGTTGTATAAGCCCGTGAGGGGGTCCGTAATCGACAATTTGGTCAGCTCTTCGTTCACCCGCCGCAGTTCGCTGGATTGGCGCAGCAATTGACGGTTGGATTCGCGCAACTGCGTATCGGCGAGATCGATCTTGGACTGCAGGCGTTGATTGACCACGTTCAGCTGTGCCCGCATGCGATTGAACTGCGTGGCGAGATTGCCGAACTCATCATCGCCGGTCAGGGGAATATCCCGAGAAATAGTGCCATCGTCGGCCACGCCGTTGCCAAGCGAACTGGCAATGAGCGTTACGGGGCGCACAATCAAATACGACAGCGCCAAGAACTCACCGAGCGCGATCAGCAGGATAATGAATGCCTCGCGTTTGATCAGCGCATCCCGCCGCTGCTCCATCTGATTGATGATGCGGGTGTTGTCCAAGCCGAGGCTCAATGCGCCGACCTTTTGACCGTCAAACACGATGTCGCGCTGAAAGGTAGCGCCGTCACTGCTGCTCACACCGCCGTGGCCGGATTCGGCCATCAGATTGCCCTGATCGCTCACCACCCGCGCGTAGGCGATATCCTGGGATTGGACGATTTCGTCGAGCAGCATCTGCACAGCGTGATAGTCGTAACCGACCACGCTGAACGCGAGCGCCTGGGAAACGAAGCGCGACAGGTCCTCTCCCCGCTGCATGGTTTCATGGAGGACATCTTGCTTTTGCTCGCGCAACGTCAGCCAACCGGTAAACGTGAGCGACAGGGACAGGACGCCGAGCAATACGAGCACCATCTTCTGGCGCACGCCGAGGCGCAAAATAGCAGTCAATCGGTAAAGGATGCGCATGGGTTCGACGGTCCCGGCCATCTGCACGACCTGGTTCAGCTTCAAGCCCTGACAGAACAGCCCTGCAAGGCAGTGAGCGCGACTGGGCAGTAGCTTCTCGGCACCGCTCGCACTCGCACTCGGACTATGAATCGGCCGGTTGGTAGCAGTCTTTAGGGGACCGCGGGCAAAATTGATGAATCTGAAGGAATTTCGTGGCTTGGCGGGAGCGAGCTCAACATTGCTCCCACGGCAGTCCGTGGTAGCGCCACCCGCCGTTGCTGCTGCGGTGGTGGTGGTCGTCGAGTTCCCCCTCGAAACCCTCGACAATATTGTAAACCTCGGTGAAACCTTC
This sequence comes from uncultured Gammaproteobacteria bacterium, assembly GCA_963773585.1. GTDB lineage: Bacteria > Pseudomonadota > Gammaproteobacteria > JASBUN01 > JASBUN01 > CAVXJN01. The sequence goes on along the minus strand of CAVZBR010000001.1, from coordinate 575,657 downwards.
CTTGAGCAAAAGCTCTCCGGCGGCATGGGAGCGTTTGCCGCTCCGGCAGATCAAAATCACCGGCGCGCAGCCGGCGTCTTCGTCGCAGCTCACGCCGCCGAGCAGCACCTTGCGCACTTCGGTCACGAAATGGGGGTTGATCACCCAGTCCGGCTCGTCGATCCAGGGGACGTGAATCGCACCCGCGGGATGACCCACGAACAGAAATTCCATGTTCGAGCGCACGTCGATCAACACCGCTCGCGGGTCGTCCTGCAGTTTCTGCCACGCCGCCTGGGGCGTGAGGGGTTTCACCATGCGCTCGACCATCATCCGTCCCGAAAGCTGTCAACGATGACCACGAGTATAACCGCTATCAACACGCTCCATGAACGGGCGGGACGCCGATCCGGGGAATCCCCACTACATCCGGGTTGATGCGCGGGGTTCGCGGCCCGATCATGGTGGACATGAAATCATTGCAACAATTGCGCTTCGACAACTCCTATGCACGCCTCCCGGAGCCGTTCCACAGCCGCCAGGCGCCGACCCCGTTCACCCGCGCACAAGTTACTGCCTTCAATCCACAGGCGGCGCGCCTATTGGATCTCGACCCTGCGGAAGCGACGAACCCGGCGTTCGTCGCCGCGCTGACGGGCGCGGCGACGCTGTCCGGATCGGACCCGGTAGCCATGTGCTATTCCGGGCACCAATTCGGCCATTATGTCCCGCGTCTCGGCGACGGCCGCGCGATTCTCCTCGGCGAAGTGCTTGGCGAAGACGGTCTGCGGTGGGACCTGCATCTCAAAGGCGCCGGGCCCACCCTTTATTCGCGCAGCGGCGACGGGCGCGCCGTGCTCCGTTCCACCATTCGCGAATATCTGTGCAGCGAAGCCATGCACAGTCTCGACATACCCAGCAGCCGCGCACTGTGCGTCATCGCCAGCGACGACGAAGTCTATCGTGAACGCATCGAAACAGGCGCCATGCTGGTCCGCATGGCGCCCAGCCACGTGCGCTTCGGCAGCTTCGAATATTTTTACTATCAGAACCGCTTCGACGATCTGCAACTGCTGGCAGACTACGTGATCGACCTGCATTTTCCGGCCTTGCGCGACGAGCGGGATCCATATGCCGCGCTGCTCTCGGAAATCATCGAGCGCACCGCACGCCTGATCGCCCGGTGGCAAGCGGTGGGATTTGCCCACGGCGTCATGAACAGCGACAACATGGCCATTCTGGGTTTCACGTTGGACTATGGCCCGTTCGGCTTTCTCGACGCTTACGAGCCCGGGTATATCTGCAATCATTCCGACCATCAGGGTCGCTACGCATTCGACCAGCAGCCGGGCATCGGCCTGTTCAATTTGAGCTGTCTAGCGCAGGCAATGTTGCCGCTGTTGGACGACGCGGATCCCGAAGGGGCCGCCGAACAGGCTCGAACTCTGCTGCAGGACTATGAACCCGCGTTGCTGCGGGAATTTGCGCAGCGCATGGGCGCCAAACTCGGCTTGCGCACCGAGCAAGACGGCGATCGCGCTCTGATCGCGGATCTGCTGCAAATGCTGGCCGCGCAGCGCATCGACTACACCCTGTTCTTTCGCCGCTTGTGCGAATTCGAAGCTTCGGCATCCGCGCAATCGACCGCAGTCGCGGACCTGTTCCAGGATCCGGCGGCTTTCGAACCGTGGGCACAGCGCTATCGGCAGCGCCTGCTGCGTGAGCACAGCGATGATCGCGCGCGCCGCGCCGCCATGCTGCGCACGAATCCGAAATTCGTGCTGCGCAACTATATGGCACAGATCGCGATCGAGCATGCAGAGCGCGGCGATTTCAGCGAAACCGAAACGCTGCTGAGCCTGTTGCAGACGCCGTTCGACGAGCACCCTGGATACGAACACTATGCCGGACCGCCGCCGGAATGGGCGCACGAAATCGAAGTAAGCTGTTCGTCCTGAACCGGGAGCGGCATAATGGGCATCCGACACACGCCGCGACGGTGATGCCATGAATTCCGCTGCGCCCGACGCGCTGCTGCTGCTCGCACCGGACTGTCCCCACTGCCCCACGGTGTTGGACGGCCTCGCGCGCTTGGTGAAGGACGGTCGTCTCGGCAGCCTGGAAGTCGTCAATATCGCAACGCGCCCCGAACGTGCCACGGCCCTCGGCGCACGCTCGGTTCCGTGGATAAGGATCGGCGAATTCGTCCTGCAGGGATTGCAAAGTCCCCAGGAACTGACCCGCTGGGCCGCGCTGTCCGGCACCGATGAAGGCATCCGTGAGTATGTCGGTTGGCGCCTCAAAGCCGGCGCCCTGGCCGAGCTGGAAGCGCTCCTGGCGCGGCACCCGCACTGGCTGTCGGCCTTGTTGCCGCTGGTCGCCGACCCCGACACGGAACTGCATGTGCGCATCGGCCTGGGCGCGCTGTTCGAGTCCATGGCCGGCAGCGCCCGGCTGCAGGAACTGGTACCGGCGTTCGGACAACTGAGCGGCCACGCCGATCATCGGGTACGAAGCGACGCCTGCCATTATCTGGCACTATCGGGCAGCCGCGAAGCGATTCCCTACTTGCGCGCGCGACTTGATGATACCGAGTCGGAAGTGCGCGAAATTGCCGCTGAAAGCCTTGCTGATTTGGCCGCAGCTCCATGACCGAACTGGCGCTGGTCGCCGTAGCTGGCGCAATCGCCTGGTATTGGTTTTCCAGCTTGAGGGCACGGGAGCACGCCTCGCAAGCCGCCGCCGAAGCCTGCCGCCGCCAGGAACTGCAATTTCTCGACGATACCGTAGCGCTGCAACGACTCGGCGTGGCGCGCGACGGCTACGGGCATTTGGCGCTGCGACGAACTTACCGCTTCGAGTACAGCCAGATTGGCAACGATCGCCAGCAGGGCTTCATCATCGTGGTCGGCGCCCGGGTCGAAACCGTCGGCTTGGCTTCCTGAGTGCGAAATCCTTACCCCGCCGGCAGCGCTTGCCAGGAATAACCGGCCGCAGACAGCGCTTCCTGCAGGGCCGGCCAGGCTTGCTGGACTGCGGTCCGATCACCTCGCACCCCGAGCTCGATCTGCGCTCGCGCGGCATCGAGGGTGGGCAGACTCGACAGGCGCACCTTTGGAAACCGGGCGGTGACCGATTCCAATATCGGCAACAGTTCGGATTCCGGAACATCCCAGACCTGCAACGCGCGCTCGACGATCGGTTCCGCGCCGAACCGGTCCCGGTAATAGCGCTCCAGCACCCATTCCATCATCGGCCACGCCATGCGCGGGAACCCCGGCAGAAAATGGTGCTCACCCCAGCTGAAGCCGGGAATGCGGTTGTGAGGGTTGGGGATGATGCGACTGCCTTCAGGAAACTCCGCCATGCGGATACGATTCGGATACGCCTGGGCACCGAACCGCGCTTCGATCTCCGCCACCGCCTGCGGGTGGCGCGCCAGACCGACACCTGCGGCCCGCGCGACGCACTCGCGGGTACGATCATCGGGCGTGGCGCCGATGCCGCCGAAACTGAACACCACATCGTCGCTCGCCAGGGTCGCAAGCAACTCGGTTTCCAGACGCTGGGCGTCGTCGCCATGTATATGTGCCCAGTCCAGGCTCAAGCCCCGAGCGCCCAACAACCCGATACTGGCGGCGAGGTGGCGGTCCTGACGTTTGCCGCTGAGCAGTTCGTCACCGATGATGAGCAACCCGAAGCCCATGGCGCGGCAGTCAGGGAAAAGCCCAGGCGGGAATGCAGCGGGCGGCATCGCGCAAGGTTTGTTCGCAAAGTCGATATTCGGGGCAGTGGCGCTCCACCAACGCCCAGTAGCGACGCGAGTGGTTCAAAAACACCGTGTGGCAGAGTTCGTGCACGAGCAGATACCGTGCCGCGGCCGGGTCGACGAACAGCAGGTTGCGGTTCAAGTTGATGTTGCGCTGCGCAGAGCAACTCCCCCAACGGGTTTTTTGCGCACGAATCGACGCGCTACGGTATGGCAAGCGCAACTCGAGGCTGATTTCCCGCAACCAGGGCAGCAACCGCCGCCGAGCGCGTGAATTGAGCCAATCGCAAAGCGCGGTTTGCATCTGCGCCTGGGTCTGCTGGCGAATCAATACGCGATTGCCCGCGTGAAAACGTTCGCTGAAACGCCGTGCGGCGGCACCGTACTCGACCCGCCAGCTCTCACCAATGGCGGGCAACTCGACGATTTGCGGAAGAACGGCGTCCAGCTCCGGTGTTTGCGCCCGTTGCGCGCGCACCTGAGCCAAGGTCTGCCTCAGCCAATCCGAATGCTGGCGCACGAACGCTTCCGCGGCATATCGATCACAGTGGACCGGAACCACCAATTCCACTTCCGCAAGGTGGGAAACCTTGAGCTGAAGATAGCGGGCGCGCTTGCTCTTGCGGATCGAATAGTGGGGTAATTCCTCCACCAATTGCTTACTTGCGTCGCGCCCGGTCATGCTCCGCATTGTCGTCCTTGCCCCGACCCTGTCAACAGGGTTTCAATGTTGGGCCTGTATCCGCGCCCGGTTCCTCTATATAATCGGCAAGCTCGCAAACCACACCCCTTCAGTTGATGTCAAAACAAAGCAGTTTTTCCTACGAAAAGTTACTCGAGTGCGGCCACGGTCAGCTCTTCGGCCCGGGCAATGCACAATTGCCGTTACCGCCGATGCTGATGTTCGACCGCATCACCCATATCAGCGAGGAAGGCGGCGCCTTCGGCAAAGGCGAGATCATCGCCGAACTGGATATCAACCCGGATCTCTGGTTCTTCGCCTGCCACTTCGAGGGCGACCCGGTGATGCCCGGTTGCCTGGGTCTCGATGCCTTGTGGCAACTGGTCGGATTCTTCCTGGGGTGGATGGGCGCACCGGGCCGCGGTCGCGCATTGGGATGCGGCGATGTGCGGTTCACGGGACAAGTGACGCCGGACAATCGCCTCATCACGTATCACATCAATCTGAAACGCCTGATCATGCGCCGACTGATCATGGGCATTGCCGATGCGTCCCTGTCAGTGGACGGCGTTGAGATCTACACGGCAAAGGATCTGCGGGTGGGGCTATTCGCCGATACCGGGGGGCTGGAGGATGCACAAGCATGAAACGTGTAGTCATCACCGGCATGGGCGCCGTTTCAAGTCTGGGCGCGAACCTGGAGCAGATCCGCGACTCTCTGCGTGAAGGGCGTTCGGGCATCCGCTTCATTCCCGAATATCGCGAACTGGGATTCCGCAGCCAAGTGGCAGGGGCGCCGCCCATCGACCCCGCCGAGCGTATCGACCGCAAGCTGCTGCGATTCATGGGCGACGCCGCGGCCTATACCTACCTGGCGATGGAAGAAGCACTCGCCAACGCCGGCCTCGACGCCGCACAAATTTCCGACCCGCGCATTGGCCTGATCACCGGCTCAGGCGGTTCGTCCACGGCCAACATGCTCGCGGCCACGGATGCTTTGCGCGCCAAAGGCGTACGCCGGGTCGGCCCGTACATGGTGACCCGCACCATGGGCAGCACCACGTCGGCCTGCGTCGGAACCGCTTATCGGATCAAAGGCACCTGCTATTCCCTGTCCTCCGCCTGCGCCACCAGCGCGCACTGCATCGGCACCGCAATGGAGCAGATTCAGCTGGGCAAACAAGATTTGGTGTTCGCCGGTGGTGGCGAAGAACTGCATTGGACCATGAGCGTCTTGTTCGACGCCATGGGGGCTTTGGCTTCCAATCACAATGACGAACCGGAACGCGCCTGCCGACCTTACGACCGTGACCGGGACGGCTTCGTCATCGCCGGCGGCGGTGGCATGGTGGTGGTCGAGGAACTGGAACATGCGCTGGCCAGGGGCGCCAACATACTCGCCGAAATCGTCGGCTACGGCGCGACATCCGACGGCTACGACATGGTGCAACCCTCGGGCGAGGGTGCGGTGCGATGTATGCGCATGGCGCTGGAAGGCGTTTCCGGGCCCATCGATTACATCAATGCCCATGGCACCGGAACGCCCGTGGGCGATGGCCGCGAATTGGAGGCCATCAAGCAAGTGTTCGGTGACGCCATTCCGCCGATCTCGTCGACCAAATCCCTTTCCGGCCACTCATTGGGCGCCGCCGGCGTGCAGGAGGCTGTCTACAGTCTGCTCATGATGCGCGACGGGTTCATCAGCGCCTCGGCCAATATCGATAATCTGGATGCGGAGGCTGAAGGCGTACCCGTGGTACGGAGTTTGCGGGAGGACGTCAGCATGCAGCGCATTCTCTCCAACAGCTTCGGATTCGGCGGTGCCAACGCCTGCCTGGTGCTCGAACGTTTCCAGCGCTAGGAGCCTGTCCGACTCATCATGACGCTACTGCGACGGTGTTCGTTCGGGCCAAAGTTCCGATCCTGCTCGTCACAGAGTGCCCACGATGTTCCTCGAACGATCGAAAATTTGGCCTCGAAGCCCTACGCCCCTCGCGACGCGCAGATTACTCGGACAGGCTCCTAGTACGTCCGAGACGCCGCCGGAGACCCGGCGGCCGGCGCCCGCCAGCCTCCGCCCGCTTGCAAATCACCTGTCTCTTTTATGTCGCCACCCCTCCCGCGCTTTGCCACGCGCTATTCTTTAGTTATTGAATTTGGGGCCGATATGGTTCGAGATTCGGTCTAAAAACTTCTGGGAGCCCGGTCGACTTGAGCTGGGGAATACACAATAGCCTGCGTACGCGCTACGCAGCAGTCGCGATGTTGCTGAGCCTGCTGGTATTGGCAGGCGCGTTCCTGGCCAATGAAAACGTCAGCGGCGCCCGCAATCAAACCTCCGCCAACATCGAGTCCCGCAAGCAGGTTTTGCAGCTTACCCGCTACATCCGCGATTCGGTCTGGCGCGCCAGACAATCTCTGGAAAGTTTTCTGCTCGAGCCCTCGCTGACCCCGCACGGCAATCGCGCGCACGAATATCTGGGCCAGGCCCTGACCTATACCGCTGCACTCAGCCAGGCGGCCTGGGTACTCGAGCACGAACAGAGCCCGGCGTTGGTGGAATTGAGCAAATCCCTGCGGCGGCTGGACAAGGCTGCTGGTGCATTGATCGAAACCCGGCTGCATGCCACCCGGCAATATCCAGCGTTGGCGCTCGCCCGCGATCCCATGCTCGAACAGAACCGGCTCTTCTACACCGCCGCGTCATTGGCAATGGATGAAGTACTCAGCAACAAAGACGCGTACCAGGGCGATATATACACCGCGCTGATCCAGACCCGGCACATGTGGGCACAAATGATCGCCACCTTCCGCATGTATCTGGCCAACCGCCTGGGGTCGTTCGACACCGACTCGCTGCCCAGCCAGGAACATGACATCGATCTGCAGCTGGACGAAATCGAACGCCAGTTCACGTTACTGAGCCGGGAGGAAGCTGCGGGTCGGCTGGGCTTTGTTACAACGCAATCGTTGAAAGATATGCGCGCCGCGACCCTGATCTGGAAACAGGCGTTCGCGGAGGTGAAAAGGATTCATCACACCAATGCCTGGCGCGCCGACGCCAATATCGTCCACGAGCAAATCGATCCGCTCCTCGACAAGACATGGAATATATTGTTGAGCTTTGACACGGCCATCGAGCTGTCGGCCGCGACCGACGTCAAGGCACTCAACGAAGTGGCGCAAGCCCAGTCACGTCTGCTCTGGTCATTGACCATGATCGCCCTGCTGTTCATCGCCGTCGGCTTTTTTGCCCTGGAGCGCTGGATTCTCAAACCGATCGCGACCGTTGCCGAAGCATTGAAAGCAGAAGCCAGCGGCCACGGCGCACCGCGCGCCCTGCCGGCGGCAAATTCCGAGGAAACGCGCAATCTGGTGGAAGCGTTCACCGAAATGCGCCAGCAGGTGCACAGCCGGCAGATGGCGCTGGAGCATCAGGCGCTGCACGATTCACTCACCCTGCTGCCGAACCGCACACTGTTGCTCGATCGTCTGCAACACGCAATCACGACAGCGCAGCGCGAATACTGCAACCTCGCGCTGCTGATAATGGATCTGGACCGGTTCAAGGAAATCAACGATACCCTGGGACATCAGGTCGGCGATCGCCTGCTGCAGGAAGTGGCACGACGATTGCTGGACACTGTTCGCGAGAGCGACACCGTGGCGCGTCTCGGGGGCGATGAATTCGCGCTGGTGCTGACCGGTACCGACGTCGAGCAGGCACGGTGGATCGCGAACAAGACGCTCGACATACTCGAAGACGTATTCCGGATCGAGGGCCATCATCTCTATGTCGGCGCCAGCCTCGGCATCGCGGTCTTCCCCCAGCACGGGACCGCCGCCCAAACCTTGATCCAGCGCGCTGACGTGGCCATGTACGTCGCAAAGCGCAACAAGCTGCGCCAGACCGTCTACGATCCGAGTCAGGATCAACACAGTGTCGGTCGCTTGGCGTTGATGACGGACTTGCGCGAGGCCATCGACGAGGGGACGCTGGAACTGCACTACCAACCAGTGCTCGATATTGGCAGCACCCTGATCACCGGTTTCGAGGCGCTGTTGCGCTGGCGCCATCCCAAGTACGGCAAGATCGCGCCCGACGAAATCATTCCGCTTGCCGAACAGACCGGGCTGATACAACCGCTGACGCGCTGGGTCTTGGAGCACGCCATCAAAACCTGCGCGGCATGGCGTCACGAATACCCGGATCTGGGTATGGCGGTGAATTTGTCCGCCCACAATCTTCAGGACGCCCGCTTGTTGGAGCACCTGTCGATCTACCTCGAACGCCATGATTTGCCGGCGCAGTTCCTGACTCTGGAGCTGACCGAAAGTGCGATGATGGCGGATCCGGAAAACGGCCTGCGGATATTGAATGAAATCGACGCCAAGGGCATCGCCATCGCCATTGATGATTTCGGCACCGGCTTCTCTTCCCTGGCATATCTCAAGCAACTGCCGGTGGACAAACTCAAAATCGATAAGTCCTTCGTCAGCCACATGTGCCAAGACGACAACGATGCGGTGATCGTTCGTTCCACCATCGATCTAGCCCATAACCTTGGTTTGCGCGTGGTTGCCGAAGGCGTCGAAGACCGGGAAACCTGGGACTTGTTGCAGATACTGCGCTGCGACGAGGCCCAGGGGTATCATATGAGCCGACCGATGGCCGAGGATGCCGTGCGGGATTGGTTGGCAGCCCACTATCGCGGCACATCCCGCAAGGTCTGCCCAATCCGCCCCCACGCGGTCGATTGATCCCGGCGAAGATAAAACCACAGCCGTCCTTCGACGGCGGGCTTGGAAAATGAAATATTGCAGTCAGTGTGCGGGCCCAGTGACCGTGCGGGTGCCCGAAGGCGACAACCTACCGCGTCACGTCTGCGACCGCTGCGGCACGATTCACTACCAGAATCCGAAGATCGTTGCCGGTTGCATCCCCGAATGGGCCGATCGGATTCTTCTGTGCCGCCGCGCCATCGAGCCTCGTTACGGACTCTGGACTTTGCCGGCCGGCTTCATGGAAAACGGCGAGACCACCGCTGAAGGCGCAGCGCGCGAAACCCTGGAAGAAGCCAATGCCCAGGTCGAAATCTGCAGCCTGTACGCTTTGTTCAACATTCCTCACATCAGCCAAGTCTACCTCATGTTTCGCGCCCGGCTGCTCAACGAGCGCTTCGGCCCCGGCAGCGAGAGCCTGGAGGTGGAACTTTTCAGCGAAGCGGATATACCGTGGCAGGAATTGGCGTTCCCGGTCGTGCGCGAGACCTTGCGACGCTATCTCGACGATCGACGCCGCGGCGAGTATCCGCTGCAGATTGGCGATATCACGCCCGATATGAAACAGCGCATGGGACGGCCCTGGTAGTCCGGGTCCGAGCCTATTCCGCCGGCAGCGGTCGCACCCGCCCGGCGCACTGCTTGGCGCGCGCCCGCGCCGCAGCGACATCCACGCCAGTGGCCAGCGCCACACCCATGCGCCGGTGTACAAAGGCCTCGGGTTTGCCGAACAGGCGCAAATCGCTGCCCGGCACGCGCAGCGCTTCGTCCACGCCTTCATAGACGATGCCGCGGCCGTCGACGCCGCCGTAGATGACGGCGCTGGCGCCCGGCTCGCGCAGGCCGACGTCCACCGGCAAGCCCAGCACAGCGCGCGCATGCAGTTCGAACTCACTTTGCACCTGGCTGCAGAGCGTCACGAGACCGGTGTCGTGGGGCCGCGGACTGACTTCGCTGAACCATACCCGGTCGCCGCGGACAAAAAGTTCGACGCCGAAAATCCCGCGGCCACCGAGATTGGCGGTGATTGCACCCGCTACCTCCCGGGCGCGCTTGAGCGCTGTCGGACTCATGGCTTGCGGCTGCCAGCTCTCGACGTAGTCGCCACGCTCCTGCACATGACCGATGGGCTCGCAGAAATGAGTTTCGACTTGGCCGTCAGCGCCCAACGCGCGCACGGTGAGCTGGGTGATCTCATAATCGAACTCCACCATTTCCTCCGCGATCACGCGGCCGCGGTTAACGCGGCCGCCGCTCATGGCATAGCGCCACGCCTTGTCGATATCGGCCGGTTCGCGGACGGTGGACTGACCCTTGCCCGAAGAAGACATTACCGGTTTGACGATACACGGATAGCCGACGCCACCGTCGATCGCCATGCGCAACTGCTCGACACTGTCGGCGAAACCGTAACGCGATGTCGGCAGTTCCAGTTCCTCGGCCGCCAAGCGGCGTATGCCTTCGCGGTTCATCGTCAGTTGCACCGCACGCGCAGTCGGTACGACTTCGGCAATGCCTTGCTCAGCAACCTCTGCCAGGACATCGGTGGCGATCGCCTCGATTTCCGGCACCACGATGTGAGGCTTCTCGCGCTCGATCAGCGCCCGCAGCTCATCGCCATTTGTCATGTCGATGACGTGCGCCCGATGCGCAACCTGGTGGCCGGGGGCGCCGGCGTAACGGTCGACACCGATGACTTCGACACCGAAGCGTTGCAAGGAAATGATGACTTCCTTTCCCAGTTCGCCGCAGCCGAGCAACATCACGCGCGTGGCGGACGGAGATAAGGGTGTTCCGATTCGCATGGGTATTCCAATCGCTGTCGGCAAGCAGGGACCTCAGTAACGCTCGATGTGATCCACGAACAATCGTTCTTCGGGCAGCCCGTAGTCGGTCAGGGTGGTCTTCGCCGCAGCGAGGATGGACCGGGGGCCGCTTGCGTACACGTCAAACGCGTCCAACTCCGGGTAGTCCGCGATGACACGCGCGCTGGCGAGCGCCATCGCCCGTTCCGCGGCGGGCAAGTGGGCGATTTCATCCCGCGACTGCTGCGCCATACCGGCTTTGCCCGTGTGCTCGTATTGCGCCATCAGCGGCGTAAACACAAAGTCGTCCAGCGCGTCCTGCCAGGAACGGCAATAGTTGGCCAAGTAGTGGTCGGCTTCGTCGCGGGCCACCCAGTACAGGTGCATGTGTTGCGGCTTTTCCAGCGCGATGGCGTGTTCGATCAGACTCTTGATGGATGCGAAACCGGTTTCGTAGGCGAGATAGATGATCGGTCGGCGGGATTCCTCGTCGAGCGTGAAATGACCGAATGGCCCTTCTATTTCAACTTTGTCTCGGGTCTTGAGGTCGCCGAATACGTATTGCGAGAAAGGATCGCCTGGGACGTTGCGGACATGAAATTGCAGGAACATGCCATTGCAGGGACAGCTGGCGATGGACTTGTTGCGCGGCGCGAGACCATCGATGCGCAACGTGGCGTGTTGACCGGCCAGGAAGCGCAGCGTCCGGCTTCTCGGCGTACGCAGATGCAGTACCGTGACATCCGCGACCGGCTGCTCGATCTTGTACACTGTCGTGGTTACGGTTTCCGGCGCAATATCCGCGGGACTACCGGCTTCATAGGCTTCGATCAGCAAATCTTCTTTGGTTTTCGCACAACACAGCAACACGACGCCACGGTCGCGTTCGGACTGCTTGATCACGTAGTCGTGGGACAGTTCCTCGCTCAAGCTACCCGCAACCAGCTTCGCGCGGCAGTCGCCACAAGTGCCGTTGCTGCAGTTGTAATTGATCGATATGCCCGATCGCAGCGCCGCTTCAAGCACGGTCTCGCCAGGCTCGACGAAAAACTCCTTGCCGCTCGGCTGCAACCTGACCTTAGCGGTCATGTGGCGCGTCGGCGTCGGCCGCCGCCGTTGACCTTCGCCCCTGAACTTGTTTTCTTCTCGCCGCTCAAACGCTTGCCGTCAGCAGCCGGCGGCAAGCCCGTATGTTGCGTGAGAAACGCCTTGCCGGGCGCCGGCTTTTGCCGCCCGCGGCGTGCCGTACCCGCAGGCTGGAAGCGTGGCACCAAATGTCGTTTGCCGTTGCCGATGAGATCTGCGCGACCCATGCGTTTGAGCGCATCGCGCAGCAGCGGCCAGTTATCGGGATCGTGGTAGCGCAGGAACGCCTTGTGCAGTCGCCGCACCCGCAAGCCGCGCGGCACGGCCACCGATTCCCCGTTACGCCGCACCCGGCGCAAAGGATTGGTGCCGGAATGGTACATCGCCGTCGCGGTCGCCATGGGCGAAGGCAGGAACGTCTGCACCTGGTCGGCGCGAAAGCCGTTGCGCTTCAACCAGAGTGCCAGATTCAGCATGTCCTCATCCCGGGTCCCGGGGTGGGCGGCGATGAAGTACGGGATCAGATACTGCTGCTTCCCGGCTTCGCGGGAGAATTTTTCGAACAGCTCCTTGAAGCGGTCGTAGGCGCCCATGCCGGGCTTCATCATTTTCGTCAACGGACCTTGTTCGGTGTGTTCCGGCGCGATTTTCAGGTAGCCGCCGACGTGATGGGTCACCAGTTCCTTGACGTACTCCGGCGAACGGATTGCCAGGTCGTATCGCAGGCCGGAGGCGACCAGGATCTTTTTCACGCCGGGAAGCGCCCGCGCCCGCCGGTACAGGCCGATCAGCGCAGAATGGTCGGTATCGAGATTGTTGCAGATATCGGGATACACGCAGGAAGGTCGTCGGCATGCGCGTTCAATTTTGGGATCTTTGCAAGCCAGCCGGTACATATTCGCAGTGGGTCCGCCGACGTCGGAGATGACCCCGGTAAACCCCGGCACCGAGTCGCGGATAGTTTCGATTTCGCGAATCACGGAATCTTCCGACCGGCTTTGAATGACACGTCCCTCGTGTTCGGTTATGGAACAGAAGGTGCAACCGCCGAAGCAACCCCGCATGATGTTCACCGAAAAACGGATCATCTCGTACGCAGGAATGCGCGCGTCGGCGTAGCTGCTATGGGGGCGACGCGTGTAGGGCAGCTCGAACACCGCGTCCAGTTCCTTGGTGCTGAGCGGTATCGGCGGCGGATTGATCCACACGTCACGATCGCCGTGGCGCTGCGCCAGCGCCCGGGCGTTTCCGGGATTGGTCTCCAGATGCAGCACACGGGAGGCATGGGCATAAAGCACCGGATCATCGCACACGGCCTCAAAGCTCGGCATGCGGATCACAGTGCGGGCGGGATCCCGCTTCGGCACCCGACGCTGAAAGCGCACGGCGGTACCGCCGGCCGCCTCCGCGGCTGCGTCGGAGGCCGGGGTACAGTCCCCCTCGGGCGCGCCGGCCGCATAGGGATCGGGGTGGGAAGACACCGGTCCGGGCAGGTCGATGTCGCTGGAATCCACCTCCTCCCAGCTTTCGGGCAGCGACCGCACCAACGCGGTCCCGCGCAGATCGTGCAGGTCCGCGACGGTTTCGCCGGCGGCAAGTCGGTGCGCAATTTCGACTACCTGGCGTTCGCCGTTGCCGTACACCAGTAAATCCGCCTTGGCGTCGAGCAGCACCGAGCGGCGCACTTTGTCGGCCCAATAATCGTAGTGGGCGATACGGCGTAAACTGGCTTCGATGCCGCCGATGATCACCGGCACGGTTTTGAAGGCTTCACGACAACGCTGGCTGTATACAACCACGGATCGGTCGGGGCGACGACCGCCCGCACCGCCCGGCGTATAGGCGTCATCCGATCTGCGTTTGCGGTCCGCAGTGTAGCGGTTGACCATGGAATCCATGTTGCCGGCGGTGACGCCGAAAAACAGGTTCGGTGCGCCGAGCGCCCGAAAATCCTGGGCAGATCGCCAATCCGGCTGCGCGATGATCCCGACCCGAAAACCCTGCGCCTCGAGCACGCGACCGATCACGGCCATGCCGAAGCTGGGATGATCGACGTAGGCGTCTCCGGTCACCAGGATAATGTCGCAGGAGTCCCACCCGAGCGCGTCCATCTCCGCCCTCGATGTGGGCAGTTCCGGCGCGGGGCCGAAACGATGGGCCCAGAATTTGCGGCGCGAAAATAGTTCGGTGGTGCGGAGCATGGTTTAGGATCTCGGCGAACGGCCCGCGGGAAAAGGCTGAAAAACGTGCCGAAGTATATCAGTTCCCCGCCGTGACCCCTAACCACCGGCGGATACCGTGCAGCTTGTGTTCTTTTCCCGGCGGCGTCATTCTGAAGCCATGCAACCGCACGAAATCGAAGCCATGCGCCAACGGCTGGCGGCGCTACGAATCGAGCACCGGGATCTCGACAGCGCAATCACGAGCTTGGAATCGGCGGCTTATATCGACCAACTGCAGTTGCGGCGGCTGAAGAAGCGCAAGCTCTATCTCAAAGACCTCATCGAGCGTCTGGAAAGCAGACTCATTCCCGACCTCAACGCCTGAACATTCGCCCCACCTGCACCGCGCGTGTGCAAGTCCCAAGGCATGCGCCCTGTTTCGGCGCCGTTGCCGCTAATCCCTTTAACGTAACATCTTGTTTCCCGGCCGCGGGTGCTCGGCGACGTGTGGTCTAAAATCTGCTTGCTACGACCCGACACGGAGTGGATGGAGGACTGCCATGAGCGAACCCCAGGTCTACGGCGATCTTTTCGCCATGGTCCGTCCATGGGACCGCAAGCGGTTGCGCGAATTTCTCAGTCATCCGTCCGACACCGGATGGGAGACCGTCCGGCGCTTGATCGTCATACCCATGCCCCTCACCACTCTGGAAATGGCCGTATGGCAGGTCAATGTCCACGGCCTTGGAGAACTTCCCGATCCATTTACCATTTATCGCGCGCTGAAACACGCCCACGACACGTATACTGCATACTTGCGGGCATTGCGCGGACCCGCATGATGAATGCATTCATCCCAGCTAGTTCGATTACACGGAGGTTTTTTCCATGAGCGACGTTCCCACCCCAGGGCAGTCCGTTCCACCCAAGCGCAAGCGCGGCAAAGCGCCGTCGCCGGCCAGTACGACACAGCCGAAAAAGACCGCGGCGAAGAGCAAGTCTCCGAGGGCGAAGGCCGACCGAGTCAAGCCCTCGCAAGCCGCCGATCCGTCGACCGCCACGGCGCGGGTCGCCGCCGAAGAACGTTGGCGGCTGATTGCGGAAGTGGCATACCTTCGCGCGGAGCAACGAGGATTCGAACGCGGCGACCCGATCAACGATTGGCTCGAAGCGGAACGGGAGGTGGACGCGCGACTGAAACGCGCTTGAGCAATCCAAACAGACGCGGGAAAATCAGGGCACGGCGTGACTCAGATCGCCGTGCCCGTTGCTCGCTTTCTTGGTGTACAACGCACGGTCGACGCTCGCGAGCAATGTACCCAGATCTGTGCCGTCGCCCGGCGGTTCGCCCAGGCCGATCGAGGCGCTCAAAGGCAAGTCGTTGGCGCTGGCCCAATCCTCGATGCGCTCGCGAATCCGTTCCGCCACGGCATTGGCCTGCTCCAGGTCGCTATCCACCAGGATCATGACGAACTCGTCGCCCCCATAGCGGGCCACCACATCTGAATCACGCACGCTGGTGCGCAGGATACGGGCCACCTCACACAACACCCGATCGCCCTCGCCATGTCCCCGGGTATCGTTGATGGCCTTGAATTTATCCAGATCGGCAAACATCACCACCAATTGTCTCGGCGCGCCGTCGACTGGCTGCAAGAGCTTTTCCGCGGCGGCGAACAGCGCTCTGCGGTTGATCAGGCCGGTAAGCGCGTCGAGGCGACTGCTGCGCTCCAGCATGCGCCTGCTGGCGTCGACGCGACTCATGAGGATGTAGGCGTAGACCAGCACCAGTGCCGCGAACAGGTTCAGGAACAACACCCCCGGGTGCATCAAATGGATGTTGGCGGAATAACGCAACGTGAGCACCACCAAAGCCGCAGCAAACGTCGCCAGCAAGGCCTCGGCAAAATAGCGCATGCCGTAACGCATTCCGTTCCCCAATACGATCAGCATGTACACCAGGCTCGAAATGGGGGCGACGAATGGATCGGTCAGCACCGTCATCGATACGGCAAGTACGTCGCCCCACATGGTAATTCGCACGCGACGCGGAGAGAACGGCACGCGCCGCGCCCGCACGAACCAGAACGTCACCCAGCACATATAGAACAGGAGGCCGCCGCTCACGGACCGTAGACTGAGCCACGGTGAGGTATAGTCGAAGACGAAGTTGAAATAGACGAGGCCGATGAAAGAGAAGACATAGCGGGTGATGAACTGGAGTCGCTGGTCCGCCCACCGCGGTTCATACCAGTGGTCGCTGAACAGCTCCGAACTTCGACGGCCGTCGGGTACATGAACGTCACCGCGTCGGCGACGATGGGACGCAGATCGAACAGTCGCCACAAATAGGATCCTGCGCTAGTTTCACGACAAGCGGAGGCGTGCTCCGAGGCGGGCATTCCCGCCGACCATCGTCCAAGCATAACCCAGTTTTACATATGTGAATACATCCGAGTATCAGCCATGGTAAACGTTCCACGGTTATACTTTGAAGTTTGCGCCAAACGAGCGGAGCCATGAGCCAAAAAGAGAAACGCAGCGACCCCGGACACTACGCCGACAACATCGACGCCGAGCCGGACGAAGTCTACGACCCGGAATTCGAATCCCTGATCCGCAACGTACTGCTCAAACTCGGCGAAGATCCCGAACGGGAAGGACTGCGGCGCACTCCCCTACGGGTAGCCAAAGCACTGGATTTTCTCACCAGCGGCTATCAGATGTCCGTCGAGCAGGTAGTCCGTGGCGCGATCTTCGAAGAATCCTGCCAGGAACTGGTGCTGGTCAAGGACATCGAGTTCTACTCCATGTGCGAGCACCATGTCCTGCCCTTCTTCGGCAAAGCGCACGTAGCGTATCTGCCGAACGAAAAAATCATAGGACTCAGCAAGGTGGCCCGCATCGTGGACGTCTTCGCCCGCCGCTTGCAAGTCCAGGAACGGCTCACCAATCAGATCGCGGACGCGTTGATGCAGATCCTCGAACCCCACGGTGTGGCGGTGATCATGGAAGCCAGTCATTTTTGCATGATGATGCGCGGCGTCCAGAAACAGAACAGCTCCACCGTCACCAGCGCCATGCGCGGCAGCCTGCGGGAGAATGCGCGCACCCGCAGCGAACTGTTGGATTTGCTCAGGAACCGTTGATTCCCCGACCGCACCGAGCGTTGTTGTCGGGTTACGTCCGGAGGGCGTATCCGACATTGCTGCACCCGAACGCAACGTTGTCGGGTTACGCTGCGCTAACCCGACCTATGGGTGGCGGAAATATACCGGTGGCGGCGCAGATTCGTAGGTCGGGTTAAGCCCGCAGGGCGAACCCGACATTGCTCCAGCCGAACGCAACGTTGTCGGGTTACGCTGCGCTAAGCCGACCTATGGGTGGCGGAAATATACCGGTGGCGGCGCAGATTCGTAGGTCGGGTTAAGCCCGGAGAGCGAACCCGACATCGGCGGAGCCGAACGGAAGATTGGCGGGTTACGCTGCGCTAACCCGACCTACGGTTGATCTGGGCTTTGCGGCTGCGGCGCGGGTGATCGTCGGGTTACGCTACCCCGACCTACGGGCTGCCGGCGGTGCGTAGTTCCCGGCTGACAGTGCGCCGCACGCGGTGCATAATCGAGCCGTGCTGCAGGCCCTTCATCAATATGCTAACGCCCTCTGAACTCCACGCGGCATTGCAACGTCGCCTTTGGAACATCGATATCACGGAACTGCCGAGACCGCGGCGTCGGCTGGTGTTGTCGTTACGGCTGGCTTACGCGGTGGGCCGCGACATCGCCGAGGGTCAACTCACGCTGCGGGCCATGAGTCTCGTGTACACGACTTTATTGTCGCTGGTACCGCTGCTGGCCGTCAGTTTTTCCGTGCTCAAGGCATTCGGTGTACACAACCAGGTTGAGCCTTTGTTGCTGAATCTGCTCGCGCCGCTAGGCGACAAAGGCATCGAAATCACGACCCGGATCATCGAGTTTGTGGAAAACATCAAAGCCGGTCTGCTTGGCTCGGTGGGCTTGGCGTTTCTGATCTACACCGTTATTTCGCTGGTGCAGAAAGTCGAAAGGTCCTTCAACTTCACGTGGCACGTGCATCAGCACCGCCCGTTTACCCAGCGGTTCTCCGATTATTTGAGCGTAATCCTGATCGGGCCGGTACTGGTGTTTTCCGCAATAGGGTTGACCGCATCCGTCGCCAGCAGCGGCCTGTTCCAGCAGATCACCTCGATCCAACCCCTGGGTAGCGTGATCCAGGCCGCGGGCCGTTTGATCCCTTATCTGCTGATCATCGGGGCCTTCACCTTCGTATATCTGTTCGTGCCCAACACCAAGGTGCGCTGGTGGTCGGCCCTGGTGGGCGCCATGATCGCGGGAGTGCTTTGGGAGTCGGCAGGTTGGCTGTTCGCATCCTTTGTGGTCAATTCGGTCAAGTACACCGCGATCTATTCGGCGTTCGCCACCTTGATCGTGTTCATGATCTGGCTGTATCTAAGTTGGTTGATCCTACTCATCGGCGCCAGCATCGCCTTTTACCATCAACACCCCGAGTACCTGCGCCTGGAACACGAACCGTTCAAGCTCAGCAACCGCAACCGGGAAAAATTGGCGCTCAACATCATGGCGCTGATCGGCAAACGCTTTTATGAAGCATCGCCGCAATGGGATGTCGAACGCATGGCACAGCACCTGGGGATACCGCTGGATGTGGTCGAGGAGATGACCGAACTGCTCGCCGACGCCGGCCTGCTGGCGCGCGCGCTGGACAGCCCAACCCGCTATTTGCCAGCCAGACCAATGGAAACTGTAGCGCTCAGCGAACTGCTCGAAGCAGTGCGCCGCAGCGGCGGCTCTGCACAGTTGGACCAACGGCACCACGCAAGCAACCCAGCGGTCGAACGCGTGCTGGAACGCCTGGAGCGCCAGCAACGGGAAGCAATTGGCGGACAAACGCTTAAAGATCTGGCGCTTGGCGATCTGCCCGACCGCGAAGCCCGAGACTCCAGCGCCGCCTGATCAGCGCCATTGCCACTTCCACGTCACGTCGCCGAACCCGACTGCAGCTCGGTAACCGGCGAGCTTACTGGTGCGATTATGTCTGCGGCGTTACGTTGGCGGCCTGCAGTCCCTTCGGGCCGCGCTCGACTTCGAAGTTTACCGTCTGCCCTTCGGCCAGGGTCCGGAAACCGCTGCCTTCGATAGCCGAATAATGTACGAACACATCGTCGCCGCCGTCCTGGGGAGCGATGAAGCCATAGCCTTTCGATTCATTGAACCACTTCACGGTGCCAGTTGTCATCAGCAAGAACCTCAAACAGAAATCTCGAACACAGTCGATTTGAGAACGAGCCGTTAGGAAGCGAACTGCGACTCAGCGCTCTCGAGAATCGACCACGGGCTCCGTGAGTATAGCCAGCGGTTTTTGAGGCTGCCATGACAGGACTGCGGATCGGATCAAGGTATCCGCAGCGGTTCGCAATCGCAATTTGTGCGCGCCAAAGCGGTGCAAGAGACCGTGCGCGAAACGCATGTCCCTCAGTCTTTGATCCAACCTTGCAGGGCTTCAATGATCTTGCGCGCTTGGTCGGCGCTGGAGATATTGAATTTCGATTTCTGCTGATACGCACCGTTGCGTTTCTGATAACGACGGATCGTGTATTTTTCTGGGCCGTAGTCGTCCTTCTGCCGATCCCAGTCCTGGTAGCGAAACAGCACCGTCGCCCACGCTCCTTTGGTCAGCACAACCTTGTCGAGTTGTTTGACGAGTTGCACGCCGTCTTCGCTGTAATCGACACTGAGTTCTTCAACTTCCGACGCCATGATGTCCTCGCTATGTTTTGATGAAATGGTCGCGGTACGACCGAATTGATTGTGCCGTTCAAAGCTGTGCGTGAATCGGCGGCATCTGCAGGAAATAGCCTTCGACGCGCAGCTGCGCCAGCACTTGGCCGGCGTCCGCGCGGGCCAGCGGCCGTTCGGGATGCAATTGTAGATTCATCACCCATTCCAGGCGCCCGAGTTTGGACAATAACGCCGTCGGCACCCGGGAAAAATCGTCTTCCCGTTCCACGTATAGATAGGCGTCCGCCTTGGCACTACTTTTGTAAATTGAACACTGCGTCACGGGGCGCTCTGGCATGGTTGCCAACCGTTGCTGGAGCGCTACCTTAGCAAATGCGCAGTTGTGGCGACAGCACAGCGGCGTACAGTCGGGTTGTATAAAGTCGTGGGCCTGCGCGGCCCGAAATGCAGAGGAATACGGTCATGCACAGGCACGCCATCGCACACGTAGGCCAACTGGTCCGCCATAAGCTGTTCGACTATCGCGGCGTGGTGGTGGACGTGGACCCTGTGTTCATGCAGTCCGACGAATGGTACGACACCGTGGCCCGTTCGCGGCCGCCCAAGGACGAGCCCTGGTACCGGGTGTTGGTCGACGGTTCCAATCAGCAGACCTACGTCGCCGAGCGCAACCTGGAAATAGACGACAGCGCCGAGCCCGTCAATCACCCGCAGTTGGCGGAGTATTTCACCGACTTCTCCGACGGGCACTACGTTCCGTTCCAGCGCAGTAACTGATCCCCTGGTCTCCCGCGCGGCCGCCAAATGGCCGCCGCTATTCAGTGCCCGGCCAAGAACCGGTAAACTGGGCGTTTCGCCCAGGATTTCGCCGGAGTAGCCATGACCAACAAGCTCAATCGTTACAGTTCCCGCATCACGCAGCCCAAATCCCAAGGCGCGTCCCAGGCCATGCTCTACGGTACCGGCCTGTCCGCGGAGGACATGGACAAGGCGGAAGTGGGCATTTCCAGCGTCTGGTGGGAAGGCAATACCTGCAACATGCATCTCAACGACCTCGCCGCCAAGATCAAAGAAGGCGTAGAAGCGGCGGGACTCGCCGGCATGCGCTTCAACACCGTCGGCGTCTCCGACGGTATTTCCATGGGCACCGCCGGCATGAGCTATTCCCTGCAATCCCGCGACCTGATCGCCGATTCGGTGGAAACGGTCATGAACGCCCAGTGGTACGACGCCAACATCTCGATCCCCGGCTGCGACAAGAATATGCCGGGTGTGCTGATCGCCATGGGCCGCATCAATCGGCCCTCGCTGATGGTCTACGGCGGCACCATCAAGCCCGGCTACACCAGCAAGGATCACCAGGTCATCGACATCATTTCGGCGTTCCAGAGCTACGGTCAATTCCTCGGCCAGCACATCGATGAGGAGCAACGGCAGGACATCGTCCAAAATGCCTGCCCCGGACCCGGCGCCTGCGGCGGCATGTATACCGCCAACACCATGGCTTCGGCCATCGAGGCGATGGGCATGTCACTGCCCTACTCGTCGTCCACGCCGGCGGTGGACCCCGGCAAGCTGGAGGAGTGTCTGCGTGCGGGGCAAGCCATCCGCCATCTGCTGGAACAGGACATCAAACCTCGCGACATCATGACCCGGGCCGCATTCGAGAATGCCATGGTGATCGTCATGGCGTTGGGCGGCTCCACCAATGCCGTGCTGCACCTGATTGCCATGGCCCGTGCGGTGGACGTGGAAATGGGACTGGACGATTTCCAGGCGGTCTCGGACCGGGTGCCGCTCCTGGCCGACCTGAAACCTTCCGGCAAATACGTCATGGAAGACCTGCACAACGCCGGCGGCACCCCCGCAGTAATGAAATTTCTGCTGGAAAAGGGCCTACTGGAGGGCGATTGCCTTACCGTCACCGGCAAGACCGTGGCCGAGAATTTGGCCGACCTGCCCGGCCTGGCCGCGGACCAGCAGGTGTTCATGCCATTGGAAAAGCCGATCAAGAAAACCGGCCATTTGCAGATCCTCAAAGGCAATCTGGCGCCCGGCGGTTCAGTGGCCAAGATCACCGGCAAGGAAGGCGAGCGCTTCGAAGGTCCGGCGCGCGTGTTTGACTGTGAGGAGGATATGCTCAAGGGTCTGGAGGACGGCAAGATCCAAAAGGGCGACGTGGTGGTGATCCGCTACGAAGGCCCCAAGGGCGGACCCGGCATGCCCGAGATGCTGACTCCGACTTCGGCGATCATGGGTGCGGGCCTCGGCAGCGACGTCGCGCTGCTCACCGACGGCCGTTTTTCCGGCGGCTCCCACGGTTTCATCATCGGCCACATCGTGCCCGAAGCGCAGGAAGGCGGACCGATCGGTTTGATCCAGGACGGCGACCGCATCCTCATCGACGCATCCAGCCGGGAGCTTACGGTGGACCTGAGCGATGCCGAACTGCAGCAACGCCGCACGCAATGGCAGATGCCGCCGTACAAGGCGAGTCGTGGCACGCTGTTCAAATACATCAAAACCGTAAAAGACGCTTCCCAGGGCTGCGTCACAGACGAGTGATGCTCCCGTTGGACAATGCTTTGGAACAGACGGTAGCCGCGATCGAGGCTGCTCCAGAGTCGCAGCAGGCGCTGTTGTTATACGCCTTGATCAGTACCTTGGCAGTAGAGAAGGCCGGCTGCATGTTCAAACTGACCAAGCTGCGGGAAATGGACGCCGACACCCGCCAGCTCGCCTACGAGCTGATGGAACGCATGGCCCGGGGCCAGAACAGCGGCGAGCCATGGGAGCAGGCATTGGCGCGCATCGAGCGCGCCATTCGCGGCGCGTAGAGTCAATCCGGCTTGTCCTGCGACAACGCGTCGCGGGTGTCTTCGGCGCCTTTTTCAAAACCATGGGTGTAGGCTTGGCCCCAGGCCATGATCCGATGCGGCGCCAGTGATTGCGCTTCATCCTCGGCGCATTCCTCGTCCAGCACATCGCCGTAGCCCAGTTCCCGCATTGCGGAAAAGATTCCGCCGCCATAGCCGCGGTTGTACCAGCTTTGTGAGTCCTCCGGCCGTTCGAGAAACGCGGCGCTTTCCCGGCGCAACCGTTTCGCCAGCGCAATCAATCGGCCAACGATCTGCTCCGAAGCCGACATCAGTCGAGCAGGTAATGTTTGCGCATGGCCTTGGTGACCACCCAGGTGCAGGACATGCCCTTGGGGAAATTGACCAAATCACGCGCCTTGATGGTTACCGGCTCGCCACCGGCGGGCGTGACAACTGCTTCGCCCTCGAGAATATAAGCCATTTCCTTGGTGTCGTAGGTCCAGTCGAAGGTAGACGGTTCTTTGCGCCAGATCGGCCAGCTGTCCACGTACATCGCTTCCAGCTTCATGGGCGAGGGATTGTGTTCGATGGTGATGATATCCATTGGCGCTCCGATCGGTCGCTGCACTCCAACGGAGGATTATACCGCAGCCGTTGCCGCTGCTCCGCTGGCGCCGATTGACTAAACTACGCCCATGTCCCACGCCAAACGCAGATTCATTCGTCACCCGTTCGACATACCGATCGAAGTCGAGGCTGGCATCCAGGCGCGGGTGAGCCCCACCCTGCGGGACGTGTGCGATGGCGGCATTTCATTTCAGGCACGCCAGCCAGCGCGTCCCGGCCAGCGTCTGCGGATCCGCATACCGCTGTTGCAGCCGACTTTCGAAGCCGAGGGAGAAGTGGTCTGGTGCGAAGCGGCGACTGCCGGCGGTTACGAGGTCGGCGTCTCGTTTCTGGATCCGGAAGACGCCTATCGGGCACGCATGATGGAGCAGATCTGCCATATCGAACAGTACCGACGGGAAGTGGAAGCCGGCGAGGGCCGCCAGCTCAACGACCGGGAGGCGGCGATGGAGTGGATCGAGCGCTACGCACCCCATTTCCCGGGCGCGGACTGAATCAGCCGCTGAAGTAGGCCATCCACGCGCTGCCCAATTGCAGCATGTCCATGTCCCTGAGGACGACGGTCCCGGTCCCGAGGTCCCGACTATTCAGGCGCACCACCTGTTGCCGTGCCCCGGGTGTGCGTCGCACCACATAATGCTCCTGCTGGCGTTGTACCTGCACGCCGGGCAACAACTCCAATCCTTTGTCCGGGACGTTGATGCGTTGTCCGGCACGCTCGCCCGCCATGATCTTGAAGTACCCGCCGCTCGCCTGCGATGTGGCGCTTTCGCCGACGGCCTCTGCGCCGATCGGCTTTGACACCCCAGCCAGCGGAGACAACGAACTCGCCACGAAGTCGGGCTGAACAGCCGGGGCCTTCGACCCGCGCGCCGGCCCCGCCCCGGGCTGCCGCGTTGAACCGCCGGTGCCGCGGGTCAAAGGGACCTCGCGCGCCATGACGATGGTCGCTTCGGCTGCCGGCGCCTGGGGCGGCACGGGCAAGGGGACTGCCGCTTCGAAGCACAGTTCGAATTTGCCGATGACGACGACGTCGCCCGCATGCAATGTATGCATACGCACCCGGCGGCCGTTTACAAAGGTACCGTTGGTGCTACCAAGGTCTTCGATATAAGAGGATTGAAAATAGCTGACGATCTTTGCATGATGCCCGCTGACCGTCGCGTCACTCAGGCAAACATCGTTGTCGGCTTTACGCCCGATAGTAACTGTCCCGGGCTTGAGCTGGCGCTCACTTGGCGGAGTTCCCTCACCGCTGATCGTGATTCTGGTCATGGTGCCCCTCCGCTGTAGATTGTTATAGCGGCAGCAGGGGCGCCAACTTTAGGGTTTTTTTCAATCTTTGACGACTAGTTCCGCAGTGAGCTGATCGCCCTGCAAATCGATGCGCACGGAGCGCAGATCGGGCAGGCGTTCGGCCAGATAGGTCAGCATGGCCGCGGCCTTTTCCTCAGCGCCTTGCTGGAGCGCCTGGGCCATGGACTGGGCGACGAACTGCGCCCGCTGCATCGACTGCGGCGTCGCGATCCACTCCCCGTGTAAGTCGATGCCTTGGTCCATTTTGCGGTCCATGCGGCTCAAATAATTCTGCTGCAGGATCGGAACCGGTTTGCTGCGATCGTACTGCAGCACTTCGGCGCCATTGAAGTAGATCGATACGGTCTGGGTCATGGGAAATGTCGTTGCGAGTGCAGCGGGCTATTCTAACCCGGCGCCGGCGTTCACTTGAACCGTTCGAGAGCCACGCGCCTGCATATTCCATCCCAGCGGCATGAATTTGCCCTGGCGCTCGGGCGCCTGGGACCGAATATCCCGATATCGGAATTCGACGTAGGGCCGCGCACGGCCCCGGGCACCGCGACTCCCGCCGATCAGGGGCCACGCCCGGGACCGGCCCCAGCGGGACGCAGGCGGGCCGCGACCCAGCGCCAGAGGTATCCGCTCGGCCGGTCGATGCCGTAGCGCACGTAATCGAGCGCGTTGTGACTGCGCATGATCCAGTCCATATGACGCTCGGCCCGGCTGCTGCCGCACATCAATATCCGGTCGTCCACCGCCAGGCGGGTGTCCGGAGCCGGCAGCAAGGTCTGCTCACCCGCCCGATCGAGCAGCAGCACAATGGCCGGCAGCGTATCGGCCTGCTGCCGCGGATCGGTGAGTAAATCGCCCAATTTCACCGCCTCGCCGGCCGCCAGCGCTGCCGCCACCGCCGGTGCCTGGACGCTATCCATGACCATATGCCAGCTGTCGGGCGCATCCTCGTCGGTAATTCCAGCAATTCGGCTCACCAGCACGTTCGCCCAGTCATCGTCCTGGGCGCGAGCATGGCGCAAAAAATCGGCCAATAACGGCGTCGTGATATAGGCCAGGATGCGGCGTGCGATGATGCGCCCCGGCTGCATTACCATGTTCAACCACGCGGACTCGAACAGCGCGCCATTGCGACCAAGGTTCTGGCGTGCCACCGCGAACAGGTTTTCTTTGATTTCCCGGGCCGTAACCACAATGGACAAATTGTCGGCGTCGTTTTCGGTACCGGCAATGATGCCCGCCGCCTGCTCGATGCCCGCTTCTCTGAGCGTTGACGCCTCAGTGCCGCGTCCTCGTACCGTCCCTTCCGGTGCGCCGGCCGCCTCGGGATTGCTTTCCACTACGACTACGTCGACTCCTTCGAATGACAGCGCTCGCCGAACCGCCTTACCGAAGCGACCGAAGCCGCACAGAATCCAGGTTCCACGCGGCGGGCTTAGGGGGCGCTCTGCGCTGCCATGGCCGGTGCTGGTCATCCACTCGTTCAGCAAGTACAAACTGGGAGAGTGAATGGCCAGGGCCAGCCCGTCGCCGAATTCGGCATCGGCGTTGATCACGTGATCGGTGCCGAACGACTCGAGATTCGCCGCAGTCTCGGCAAATTCAGCCCGGCTTATGACCTCGACCGCCGGCACCAGCAGCTTCGCGCTGATGGCGATGCCGAGATTCACCTGATCGCTGTCGGTGAGCGCCAGCACGCCCAGACAACCCGGTTCCAACAAACCCGCAGCGCGCAAGGCTTCCAGGTCGCTGGCATCTGCGCAGAGTGCCGGCACCGGCATCGGAAAGCCGGCCACGTCAAGCGCATCGATTCGCGCTTGATCGATGTCCAGGGCCACCACCCGGATGTGGCGTTCCGAAAGGGCTTGTATCAGCAGGCTGCCGGTATCGCCGTAACCGCAGACGATGTAAAACGGTTCGGCGATACGGCGCACGGCGCGCACGAACATGGTGTGCCGGACCAGGCGCCAGAAGGCCTGATCCTGAAAAGTCGCCAGCAAACTGCCGATTGCATACAGCCAAGCGATTACCGTGGCGTAGATGGCAAACATGGTCCACAGGCGTTGCGCGTCGGAAAACGGATAGGGAACCTCGCCGAGACCGATGGTCGAACCCATGAAGCTGACAAAATAGAAGGCGTGGAAAAAACTCATCCGCCATGGTTCGCCGTTGACATCGATTCCGGGAACCAACACGAGGCCGAGCACCGACACTGCGTACGCGCACAACAAGATGATGAGCGGCACCCTTACCCGCCGCAAGAGCACGAAAATGATACCGTGCATTGGCCGTTCCTCCTTCAGCGTGTGCGATCGCTGCCCGGCAGCCGGGACCAGGGCTCCGGCATCACCGGCGCAGCATCACGGTCTCGACCACCAGAATCGCGACGGACGTGATATTGGCGAGCAGCGCGCCGCCCGATAGCGCAACGATACTGGCCATGGCGGAAGGCGTCAGGCCGGATTCGGAAACGTGTACGACGAATCCCCACAGCACGGCGGCGGCCATCAGTTGCAGATCGGCGACAAGACTGGTGGCGAGCAACACCGCGCCGACGTGGGTGCGGTCGCCGAACTTCATGACTGTGGCGATCAGACTCACCAGCAAGGCCGCGTACAGCTCATAGACGTCGTGGTGATTGGGATTGTCGATATCGCCGACGAAAAATCCAAAATTCAGCGTCAATGCCAGGACGATGAAAAATGCGAACACCACCTTTTCCAGATTCATGTACTCCTCCCCTCCTATCCTGCCGCCGCGACCGCGCTCGTCATGGCGTGAGCCGTGTATTGAGCGGGATTGTGCCGTGGTATTCGAAACCAATCGGCACCAGACGAGTACTCAATTTCGCCTCTCCCGCAAGCCGATAGCGCAGCTCGCCATGCTGGACATCGGGCCACTGTCTGAGCTGTTCGATCAGCGTGCCGATAGTGCTGATCATATCGACGTTCAGCACACGCTCCTCGTATGCCGGCACCGTGACCGCTTGGCTGCTGACGCCACGGGCGAATTCGAGGCCGTTCAGGTACAGGCGATACTGCAGCCCCGCGATGGGCAGCGAGTAAGGGTTTGGGTTCTGGATACGGAGCTGCAACCTGTAGCGTTGCTCCAAGAGCTGCGCATCCAGCAGGCTGAGACTTGAAATCGAAATGGACGGCGCTTGAATACGAGTGAAAGGGCCCGAGCATGCCATCAGCATCGAATAGATTGACAGCAACAATACGAGGCGCAACCGCATCCGCATCTCCCGGGTGATACCGTTACAGTATGTGCTTGCCCAACTGGATGCAACGCCCGCCTTCGTTTTTACGTGGCGTGATAAGATTTACACCATCACGCCAGCCCACTTGCGAAGAAGCCAATTGGAACCGACGATCCAATACCTGCGAATCCTATGCCTTGCCATTGTCGCGTTGATCTATGGATGCGCCGCCGCACCGCCAATGCGTCCTGCCCGATACGGCCACCCGGAACTGGTCGAGATCCACCGCGCCTTCGAACATGCCGTGCAGCAGGCGCACGCAGACCCTGATGTGCACTGGCGCAGCGGGTGGACGGGCAATGTGCTGGTGAACATGAGCCCGGGAGAGGAGCACGGCTTATGCTATCAGTGGCAGGAATTGGTCTACGCTGGCGTGCTCGATACCGTCGAACGCGTCGGCTGGCACGCCAACGGTATCGTCATCAACGACAAGACCCGGCATGAACATCACGCGGTCGTCGTGTTCGACCCGAAGGTCACGGACCAGGACCATATTCTCGATGCGCCCGGATCCAACCCGGCGTGGGTATTGGATGCCTGGCGACGGGGAAAGGCCGACATCTTCACCGTGCAACAGTGGATCGAACTGCCGCTATTCAAACAGGTACCGCCTAGGATCACCGGTGTGACCGTCGAATCCGACATTAGCGCTTCGCTTCATCATCAGGCGCGATCCCAAAGCCCTGCGGAGTAAAACGACATGGCTACTCGAACTGAATTATCCCTGCCCGAGGCACAAGTGGAGCTGATCGAACTGGAAGGGAACACATTACGCATTCATTTAAGCGAGTTCTTCAGCTTTGTTTCTATTTCCGGTTCAGCCGAACAGACCCAATGGCGCCAAGCCGGGGTACTGGTAATCGAGGCTGCGGAAATCGAACATGAATTGCCGGAAGCTCCGTGCGTGCTCGCGGGCGGTGACATCCAGGCCAACACTTACACTTACCGTGATCGAGTGCCGCTGCCACTGGACGTGCTTGGGCGCGTCGGTTGCTCGCTGAAGATCAAAGGAAATGAAACTGCGCTGTCCGCGTCAGGTGCTCGCCTACAGCTGCAAACGCTCGGTGAGCGTCGTTACGTCGCACATGTCAAATAGTGTCGAAGATGGGCGCACAAACTTTGTTCCGCGCAGCGTGCCAGTGATGCCCAGCGCCTCGTTTCATTTCGAGAACCCTGCGCTGGCTTGTGCATTTGCGCCGATCTTTTGCTGCATATCGCGTTGGTTGCGAAGCTCCCGGCGCTTGTTGGCGAAGTAATCATCGCGACTGAGTTCGTGCAACTGACGCCCGTAGCGTTCAACCATGCGATACCAGGTGCCCATGCTGGCCTCGGGCTGGCGCTGAGCCGGGAGGTCATCCGTCTGCAAATAGGCTCTAAGCGCGAGGTAGTACCGCATGGCGTTGCGTTCGATCATGCCGCGCACACCTTGAACAAACTCGGGCTTGCCCGAGTCGGCTTTGCCGACGATCGAAAAACCGATCTTGTCCTTGCCGAGCGTAGCCAGATACGCCGATGTCGCCATGCGGCTGCGCCAACTGTCCTCGTAGCCCCAGCTCAATTCCACCAGCGTACCCTGTTCCACCGGCGCCGCCTGCACTGAAATACGGTAGTCCTGCGTGCCCAGAGGTCCGTCCGCTGCTTGGACGGTAACGCGCAGATAATTTCGCCGGTTACTGGCGATCCTGAACTTCCCGTCGACGTGATAAGCGTCCTGGGGAGGCTGATAGAATTTACGGCCGACGAACAATGACAATTGCGCACCCGCTTGCCCGTGGCGCCACGTGCAAGCTTTGACATTCTGGTTCAGCGCCAGGAATCGACACCACTGATCCGGATGGCCCAACGCATCGCGCACCTCGTGAAACGGTTGCGGCAATACCGCATAGATGTCCGCGCCCAGGCGTTGATCGGAATCGTGTGAACGAATGTAAAGCGGCTCGTCAAACGGGTTCCGGACCGTGTTCTGTCGCACGTGCTGAAATTGCTGCAGCAACTCGTGCCGGTCCGCATACGCCGGCGCTGCCATGATCGACGTGAACAAAATCAGCCAGATCGCCTTCATATTGGAATCCGCATTGTTCGTCGCCGTCCCAGGCGCTCGTTCTATTTACTGACCACGTGGACGCTGCTCGCCTGGGGACCTTTTTCGCCAAGTTCTTCGCTGAACCGAACCTGTGTGCCGATATCAAGTTTTTCGAAATCGCCGTTCAACAGGCTGTTGCGGTGGAAGTATACCTCCCGGCCGTCGATGGTCTCTATCACGCCGAAGTTCTGATCGAACATCATATTGCGGATCCGCCCTTGCGGCGGCGGTTCGTGGAGTTTCGTCTTTCCCCGGATCACACGGGTGTAATCCTCGAGTTGTCGCCGCGCGGCGTCGAATGCATCGCGCACGGCGACATACACATCTTCGTGGGCGTGATTGTCGTGGGGCGCGCGACTCACGACCAATTCCTTTCCGGGCACGGTGATATCGATCAACACCTGGTATAGGGCGCCCTTGTGGTGATGTTTATGGGGCGCTTCCACGATTACCCTGCAGCTCATGACGTGATCCGCAAACCGATCCAGCTTGTCCGCACGTTCTCGAATCTTGGTCTCGACAGCCTCGGACGGATTCATGTTTCGAAACGTGATCTGCAGTGGTAATTGCATCATGTTCTCCTCAAGATGGCTTGGCCGTGTGCGCAGACAGCGGCCTCAGGTTCACTCTTTAACGTGCGGTCTGCGATCAATGCCAGCGACGCGCTTCGACGCTGGCAGCGGACCGTCATTGAACGTGCGTCGGACTTTCCCGGCCCCGGCATCATATTTTCAGCATAGTGCCAGATCGGCGCGTGGCAGCCTGGCACAAACGTGCCACGGCTTCTAAGCTGCGTAATGAGCCCGGTAGCGGCCGGGACACCACAACGGAAGGCAATAATGGCCTACGGCAACTTGAACGCAATGCAAATCCCCGTCCGTGCTGGGGATCCCGAGACACCATCGCCACCGCCTGAGGTGCCGCCGGATCAGCCCCCCGAGCAACCCCCAAGCCCGGTGCCGCCCGACGTACCACCGGATCAGCCGGACGAATCTCCCGCCGACCCGCCGCCGGAAATGCCGCCGGGGCAGCCGCCCGAAGTGCCGCCAATGCCGCCCGAATATTGAAAGTTCGGGATGCGCTGATCACGGTCGGTCGCGGACCTTGCGCTCGCGGAGCTGTTCTCGGCTCACTAGGCGCACCAGGTCTTCCATTTGCTCGGCGAACACATTGATGAAATCGTCCACAGTGATGATTCCGATCAGCCCGCCGGTTCGATTCACGACCGGCATGCGCCGCACGCCGCCGTTGCGCATGCGCTGCAGCGTCGCCATGGTGTCGTCTTCTTCCTTGGCGGTCAGCAAATCCCCGCTCATGACGTCGGCTACCCGCAGCCGCTCGGCGTCGCCGCCCGCGGCTACCACTTCGATCGCCAAGTCACGATCGGTCAGGATGCCGAGCGGCATGCGCTCACCCTCGCGTTCCTCGACGATCAGCACATCGCCCACGTGGTGTTCGCGCATCAGTCGGGCCGCATCGAGAACCGACTCATCCGCGCCC
Source organism: uncultured Gammaproteobacteria bacterium (assembly GCA_963773585.1). GTDB lineage: Bacteria > Pseudomonadota > Gammaproteobacteria > JASBUN01 > JASBUN01 > CAVXJN01. Next base: position 543,992 of record CAVZBR010000001.1, on the reverse strand, counting down.
ATCACGATCACGTCGCGGTTACAGTATTCACCCACGCTCATGTCACCCTCCTTAACTAACAGGACGTCGGCGCCTGCTCCGGCGAAACGAACCAGCATCAGCGCGGCTCGTACGCAAGTCCCTTCTTTGTCCCTATAATGGCGTCATGTGCGGTCGATACACTTTGACGGCGGATGCCAACGAACTGGCGGCTTATTTCGGACTCGACACGGTTCCCGAGCTGACGCCGCGCTTCAATATCGCCCCGACCAACCAAGTGCCGGTCGTGCGCACCATGCCGGGGATCGGTCGCCGAATGGACATGGTACGTTGGGGACTGGTGCCGAGTTGGGCCAAGGATGCCAGGATAGGCAACCGCCTGATCAACGCCCGTGCGGACACGGTGGCCGAAAAACCCGCGTTTCGCAGCGCATTGCGTCAACGCCGATGCCTGATTCCTGCCGACGGTTTTTACGAGTGGCGACAGGAAGAATCTCAAAAACAGCCGTACTGGATCGGCTTCGAGGGGCGCGCGATCTTTGCTTTCGCAGGGCTGTGGGAACATTGGCAGGACCGCGCCACTGGCGAGCGCATTGACTCGTGCGCCATCATTACCACCGATGCCAATCAAATCGTCAGTGCGATTCATGGTCGAATGCCGGTGATTCTTCCCGAGCAACACTACGACGCCTGGCTCGATACGCAGTTGAACGAACCGAATGCGGCACTCGCTCTGCTGCAGCCGCACCACGGCACCCATATGATCGCATACGCCGTTTCGCGCAACGTCAACAACCCTCGTAACGACCGCATGGATCTGATGTCACCGCTGGGTGCAACTTGAGCCGCGCACCCGTAGCCGAGACGCTTACTCGCCCGACAAATGCGGCGTACGACATATGTAATCAAGCGCTTCGCTCACCTCGATTTCGTACTGCGATGCAGCGGGCACATGGAACTTGTCGCCGGCACCATATTCATTCCACTCCTGGGTGTCAGCCAGCTTCACCCGGCAACGTCCGCGGATGATCTCAACGGTTTCGGGTCCGTCTGCGTTCAATCGGTGCAGGCCCGGCTGCATCAGCGATGTGGTGCGCAATTCGCCGTCCGCCATAAGCGTGGTGACGTTATTGCCATGCGCATCCCCGCCGCCGAGGAACGAATCCTTGTCACGATCGATCATAATACGATTCTCCACTTGCCGTTTTACGCCCCGCGTTCCTGGCTCGGCTCCCACCAGCGCAGACGGTCGCTGTACTCTTGCATGAAATGTTCGATGATTTCGTCCCGGTCGTAGCCCATCACGTCGTAGCGCAACGATCCGCTGCGCAGATAAACCTCCGCGTGATGATAGGCGGGATCGTCGGACGCCTTCGGCGTCCACTCCGGGAAGGCGAACACGGGCCGTTTGTAGGTCCGCGCCCGCACTGAGTAGTAGAACTCTTCGACCCCCTTGTGGAACACGGTGAGCGAGACTGCGTCCGGCTCCAACTCCGCTTGCACGACCCGGTCGTGCTTTTGCAGTTCTTCGGAAACAGCCGTGAGCGCCGGAGCAACCGTATTCTGCAAAAAGTCGCAAACGTCCGCGCGGCTGCGCTGGGCAATGCGGGCACGTTTTCGGTGCTCATGCAAAAGATCCTCCAATGTGCCGCGCCAGCCGTGACTGGGAACCTTGTCAGGGTGCGCCTCAGGCTGCCAGTCCAGCCGCGGCACCCTGACAATCCGTTCCTGACGCAACCCTTTCACCAAGTTATAGCAGATGAACAACAGTACCAACGCGAACGGCAGACCGGTCGTGATGGCCGCGGTCTGCAGCGCCGTCAATCCTCCCGCGACCAGCAGCACGGCGGCTACCGCGCCTTCCGTCAACGCCCAGAAGATCCGCTGGGGTACGGGGGGATCCGGGTCGCCGCCGGCGGTCAGAATGTCGATCACCAGGGAACCGGAATCCGAGGACGTCACGAAAAACGTCACCACCAGGAGGGTCGCAATCACGGACGTAATGGCCGCCCAGGGCAGGTGCTCCAGCATCACGAACAGCGCCACGGGCAGATTGTTCTGCACCGCGGTGGCGATGGTCGCATCGCCTTTGAACATTTCGAAGTACAACGCCGTGTCGCCGAAAACGCTCAGCCAAGCAAAGCTCACACCCGCTGGGACCAACAAAACCCCGGCGATGAATTCGCGGATCGTGCGGCCGCGCGAGATACGGGCGATGAACATGCCCACGAAGGGCGACCAGGCGATCCACCAACCCCAGTAGAATAAGGTCCACTTGGCCTGCCAATCGGACTCCTGAAAGGCGTACATCTGAAACGTGCGACTTACCAGACTGCCGAGGTAGGAACCCACGTTCTGCACAAACGAGTCCAGCAGAAAAACGGTCGGGCCCAGCACCAATACGAACAGGAACAGCAAAATGGCCAAGCCGAGATTGAGCTCGCTGAGCCGCCGGATACCGGTATCCAGACCGAGCACCACGGAAGTAGTCGCCATTAATGTAATGACCACGATCAGGACCAGCTGAACCCAGAGCGCGACCGGGACCCCGGCGACGTGATTCAAGCCGGCGTTGATTTGCATCACGCCAAGTCCCAACGACGTGGCGACCCCGAACATCGTCCCGAGAACGGCAAAGATATCGACCAGATTGCCGATCGGGCCGTAAATGCGTTCGCCGAGTATGGGGTAAAAAGCGGACCGTATGGTGAGCGGCAGTTCATGGCGGAAGGAAAAGTAAGCCAGGGACAAGCCGACGACAATATAAATCGCCCAGGCGTGGAACCCCCAGTGGAAAAACGTGAGCTTCATGGCTTCGCGGGCTGCGGCAACCGTGCCTCCAGGACCTACCGGCGGAGAAGCGTAATGCAGGATCGGCTCCGCCACGCTGTAGAACATTAGCCCGATACCCATGCCGGCCGAAAACAACATCGCGAACCAGGAAGCGTAACTGTAGTCGGGCTCTGAATCGTCCGGACCGAGTTTGACTCGACCGTAACGGCTGAAAAACAGCCAGATCACGAACACCAGATAAAACGCCACCGAAGCGATGTACAACCAACCGAGTCGAGCGACGATAAATCCTTGCACCAATGCGAATACTTTGGCTGCGTTTTCGGTAAACAACGCGCCGTAGGCAACCACCAGCAGAATCAATGCAGCAGAAACAAAAAAGACCGTGGGGTTGATCCGCAGGCCCATGAGCGTGGTGTTGGTTTTGTTAGCCATTGACCTTCCTTCGGCGGGACCACTGCGGGGAGGAATGGACCTGTTCTTCAAATCCGCTTAGTTCGTGTCATCTCCCCCGGCACTGTAACAACTCAGCTGCTTGAGCGACAACCTGGCCCGCTACCACGGAATGCAACTACCGTCGATATCGAAGAAACCGCCGGTATCGGCCAGCGTCAGACCGTCAAGAATACGGCGAATGTGGCGCACCGATTCTTCAACGGTGATTTCCGCATTCGGGCCGCCCATATCGGTCAACACCCAACCCGGGTGCAACAACACGACGATTGCGCCCCGCGAGCGCAGATCGATGGCGGCGCTGCGCATGGTCATATTGAGCGCCGCTTTGGCCGAACGGTAGACGTAACTGCCGCCAGAGCCGTTGTCTTCGATACTGCCCATCTTGCTGCTCATGGACGCGATCACTTTGCGCTGGCCGGCGAGCACATTGTCCAACAGCGCTTCGGCCATTTTCATCGGCCCGATCGTATTGACGGCGAACGCGTCGAGCCAACGTTGCGGATCGGTGTTGCCGAAACTGGCATTGGATTGGCCATAACTGCCGGCATTGTTGAGCAGAATCTCCAATGGCTTCCCAACCAGCGCAGCACTCAGACGCTCGATGTGATCCATCCGCGTGACGTCGAGCTCGCGGACTTGAACCAAGTCGCTGCTATCCGCCAGCTGAGCCAGTTCGACGGCACCTTCCGGATCTCGGCAGCAGGCGACAACCTCCCACCCTAAGTACGCGTATTGGCGCGTCATTTCCAAACCGAGGCCACGATTGGCGCCAGTGATCAGAATCGTCTCCGGCATACATCCTCCGGTTGCTTGTACGTCAGTTGATAGTAGGCGCTGCAAGCGCGGTCGCGCCTACTACAGTGTGGGCACATTGCGCGGTCTCGCACACCACTTTTATAATGTTAGAATATAGACATTCTTCTAACGGAGCCGTGGTGTCGCTGCGACGCGGCTTCTGGACCGACTCCGATCACTCAACCCAAGGAGAGCACTGCCATGGAACACAAGCTTCCCGAGCTTCCGTATCCAAAGAACGCCCTGGAACCGCATATTTCCGCCGAGACGCTGGAATTCCATCACGACAAGCATCACGCAACCTACGTGACCAAGTTGAACGGACTGATCCCCGGCACCGAGTTCGAAAACATGGAACTCGATGAGATCGTCAAGAAAGCACCCGCGGGCGGCGTGTTCAATAACGCAGCCCAGGTCTGGAATCACACCTTTTACTGGAATTGCATGGCATCCGATGGTGGCGGCGAACCCAGCGGCGCCCTGGGCGACGCTATCAAACAAGCGTTCGGCTCCTACGATAAATTCAAAGAGAAATTCGGCGAGATGGGCGCCAATAACTTTGGCTCCGGCTGGACCTGGCTGGTGAAAAAATCGGACGGTTCAGTGGAGATCGTCAACACCAGCAATGCCGCCAATCCCATGACCGACGGCATGACGCCGCTGCTCACCTGCGATGTGTGGGAGCACGCCTACTACATCGACTATCGCAACGCGCGTCCGAAATACATCGAAGCGTTCTGGAAGGTCGTCAATTGGGATTTCGCTGCCAAGAACTTCGGCGGCTGATCGGCGGCCGCGGATCAAGGCCAGAGGCGGGCGCTGTGCCCGCCTTTTTTTTGTACCTTCAGTTGCCGAGCGACAAGTAGTACGGCACCCAAGCGAGCGCGAAAGCCGCTGCCAGCACCAGGTCCACCCACAAAACGTTGCGGGCGCGCAGACGTTCGTTGGACTCCGTATCGATGCTCATGACCCAGGTCATGAACATATCCATCAGCAAACCGAGAAACACCAGCGGCGCCAGCGCCGGAATCAGCAGCGTGGTCACCATCGGCCAGCCGGCCAGCACCGGCTCGCCGCCCGAGATGGGCCGCATCACCAAGAACAACAACGACAGAACCACCAGCCCCGTACGCAAACCGCCGAGTTGTTGCACCATCTTCACGAATTTCTCCTATCGCAACCGCGCCCATTATAACGGCGCGGGCGCCGCTGCGGGCTGCAATATCGCCCCCGCCGCCCGGCGCAGTTGACAGCGCGCGCATAGGATGCCAACAATCGCCATGTTTTTATTCGCCAATCACGGGCCTGCGATGGAATCGAACCGGTCCCCACGAATCGTGATAGAACTCGGGCCCGCCGGCACGTTAGAACACGCCATTGCGCGCGGCACGACCACCATCGGTCGCCGGGTGGACAACGATATCCGCTTGGACGACCCTACCGTCAGCGGCCACCACGCGCAGATCGTCTGGGTGTACGACGACCCGTACCTGCAGGATCTCGGCAGTACCAACGGCAGCTTTGTCAACGATCAGCGAATCGGCCGCCAGGATCTGCACGACGGCGACCTGATCCGGATAGGCCGCCAGCAGATGCAGTTTCAGGCCACCGGCGCCAGGGCCGCGCCCGCTCCCAGAGCCAAACCGGCTCCGTTCGCGTCGGACCCGACGCCAACGCCGCGTCGATCCGGCGCCCTGCGCGACAATACATTGAGCTTCGAACAGGTCCGAGGACTGGTACAAAGCGCCCGCAGCGGCTCCGGGCCGTTTATCCCGGCGGAAATCCATTGGGTCGCGCAGGATGCAGCGGGCACCTGGTGGGGATTCGAACATCGCCCCCATCCGGGCGGCAGCGGTTGGCGGGAAATGGATATGAGCAGCTTCGTGAAGCTCGGCCGGGGCCGGCCCAACCCCAATTGGCGCGGCAGCCTGCAGAAAATCTGAGCGCGGCTCGCGGCAAGAAGTCAGGCCGCGGCCGCGCTCCGGTCCTCGGCGCGGGAAATCCGCCAGGACTCGGTCTTACGGCTATAGGATAACCGGTAATCGACCAGCGCCTTGGCGCGCCGGAGCCCGTTCATCTGTTCGTGAAAGCGGATCAGCGCCAACTTCGGCGCACAGGCGTCGCGCAGCTTGCGTTCGCTGATCACCAATCGGTCCTGATCCTGTAACGCATTGCTCAGATACCGCCGCAAGGCGGCGCGTAACTGGGGCGAAGCCAGAGGTTCGGAATTCCGCCCCCGAGATGCCGACTGCGAACGACGCTCGCCGCCGCTTCGAGAAACGGCTGCAGGCGCCTGCTCCGGGCCGGAGCGCGGCGCAGGGGCGGAGACCGGGGCAGCGTCGGCCCGGGGCTGCGATTGGGGCTGCGACTGGCGCGCTTTGGACGCGATGCCGGGGGGTAACGAGGCGCGGCGCTCGCCGCCTGCGCTTACTGGGGATTGGACGCGCCGCGGCGCAGTGGCACCCACGATGCGCTCCACCGGCTCGGTGGCCGCGATCATGGCCCGCAATTGAGAATGCCAGTATTTCGCCAGGCGCATATCGGCGATGGTCAATTCGTGTACCGGCGCGTGGTGGTCGCGGACTTCGATCCGCAGCCGTACCTCTCCCGTCGATTCGGTCCGGGGGCGGCTACGGCCCACAGATTCGGCCGCGGAACCCCGCTCGACGCGGCTGACGGACCTGCCGTCGACCAACAATTCGGATGCACACAGGTCCGCGAAAGGGACCACGTGCAAGCGCACCGTCTGGGTTTCGGCACAAATGACGCAGAGTGCCTGATGGCGATCGTCTATGGCCAAGGCCCGCCGGCCTGCTGGCAGGCGCCGTTCCGGGCGGATCCCCGGCAGTTTGGCCAGGGCGTCTTCCACCGCCCGGCAGCGGGTGGCTTCCGTGCGCAATGCAAGTAGCAGCACCGACAACAAACCTGCGGACATGACGCTGACGATGTACAGGTAACCCGGCATTCGGCCGCCCTCCTCAAAGAGCTGGTCTTGACTTGGTGTTCATTGCACCAAAAGCCGGGCACCGGGACGGCGAGACACGTCACATTTCTGAAAATCCCCGCCGGTTACACGTCCGCTCTGCGAGCCAGGTTATTGCTGGGCGAAATAGCGCTCGAGGTATTCATCGAACGATAAATCCGTGTTGGCTTCGAGGTCGTGCTGGCGCTCGAGCGAGCGGTCGGCCTCCTCCTCGAAAAATCGGCGCCGCTGATCGGTCATGTTGCGCGCCTTGAAATAGTCGTAATGCTGGCGGGACATGCGCATCGCGAACTGAAAAAAGCTCTCCTGATTGGCCCGCATTTCAGCAAGCATTCGTGCCGACGGCGTACGGTCCGGGTCACGAAGTGCCTCCTGTTGCCGGCGCAAGGCATCGCTATAGGGCGAGCCCATCTTGTCGGCGTCCAGCAGTGCGCAGATGTCGATCAGCTGCTCGCACAGCTCGAGCCCCCAATCCTTGAGACTGATCTCGACCCCGTTGCGGGAAAGCATCAACTCCGGGTCGCGGCCGCGGTGCGCGGCGCCGAGTTCGTTTTCGTCGATTTCGATCCGTTCGCGTTCGTTGAGCTTCGGACTTTCGTGCAGCAAGCAAAACAACAGAAATGCTTCGAGGAAATAGATCTGCTGTTCATGGATGCCGAGCGGATCGAAGGCACTGACATCCAAGGAGCGCAATTCCACATAACGCACGCCACGACGCTTCAAAGCGAGGGTGGGCTTCTCATTGCCGCGCAGCAACTGCTTTGGACGGATCGTGCTGTAATATTCGTTCTCGATCTGCAGCAGGTTGGCGTTCAACTGACGATATTCGCCGTCCACCTTCACCCCGATCTTGGCGTACTCGGCGCAAGGCGTGGAGATCGCACAGCTCAGACTGTCGATATAGGCATCCAGGTTGTCATAGCAAGCCTTGATGCCAACCTTATTCTCTTGGTTGTTCTGATACCCGATGTCGCCCATCCGTAAGGAGGTGGCATAGGGTTGATAGAAGGTATTGGCGTCGAAGTGCTCCATGGCGCCGTTGGGTTCGCTCAGGAACGACTTGCACACTGCCGGCGACGCGCCGAACAGATAAGGCACCAACCAGCCGAACCGCTGGAGATTGCGGATCAGACCCATATAGCTGTCGGATACGAAAGTTTGAAACGGGCGCCGGTCACCTTCGAAGTCCTGCAGCAGCCGCCAAAAGCCATCGGGAAACGAATAGTTGAAATGTACGCCTGCGATCACCTGCATGGTGCGTCCATACCGGTAGCCCAGCCCGCGCCTGTAGACGGTCTTCATGAGGCCCGGATTGGAACGGCCGTAGCGCGCGACCGGAATGCTGGTTTCGCCGCGCACCACGCACGGCATGCTGGTAGCCCACAACAATTCGTCCCGCAGTTTGCTGTACACGAATTGCTGGGTCTCGCATAAAAACTGCAGCGCCTCGCGCATATCCGTGAACGGCGGCGTGATCAGCTCGATCAGCGCTTCCGAATAATCGGTCGTGATGTAGGGGTGGGTCAGTGCCGAACCGAGCGCGCTCGGATGGCCGGTCTGGGCCATCGAGCCCTCGACATTGACGCGCAGACTTTCCTTTTCCAGCCCGATTCGCCGGTCCTTCAGAAACCCATGTTCAGTGTTTCGCGCGAACCGGGAAAGCCGCTGGTGTGCAAGACGATACGAAGACATGCGCTGGCCTGTTGATCCTGACGAGCGCGCCGCCGCGAAACGTGGCTGCCATCGACGCGTCGCGCCGGATGCCGTTGCCACGCAACTCGGGTGGCGACATCGCCCTCTTCGCGTCATGCCCTGGAGAGCATCGAATCCCGCGGTGCGGACCGCGATCAGCTCGGCGATACGCGCCATGCATGCCGACGCTTGACGCGGTATACGCGAACCCAACGCGATCGGCGCCAGATCGAAATCGGTCCGTTCAGCGCTGAACAAGAGGTAATATCGCCGCTTGAGCGGCGCAAAGTAGCGCATTATAGAACAAATGCCCGACACCGACAGTGCCGGATTTGCAGTCGGAAACAAGGGGAGTACGCAATGATCGAGGTTGCAGGTGTAAGCGGTTCCGTGGCCGGACCATGACTATCAAAACCGTATCTTTGGTGCTTAGTAGCGGCGGCGCGCGCGGCCTCGCCCATATCGGCGTGATCCGTTGGCTCGAAGCGCAAGGTTTCCGGATTCGCAGTGTCGCGGGAGCGTCGATGGGCGCATTGATCGGCGGTGTCTATGCGGCCGGGGGCTTGGACGCCTACACCGATTGGGTGAGCGCGCTGCAGCGCAGGGATGTTGTCCGTATGCTCGACCTCTCCTGGAGCCGCAACAGCTTGTTCAAGGGTGACCGGATCATCAAAATACTGCGCGAGCTGATCGGCGACCACAAAATCGAATCATTACCGGTGGCATTTACCGCGGTGGCAACCGACCTCGACGCCGGCCGCGAGGTCTGGTTGCGTCATGGCTCATTGTTCGATGCCATCCATGCATCCATTGCCATACCGACGATTTTCGCCCCGGTGCGCGCAGGCGGTCGGTTGTTGGTGGACGGCGGCCTGATCAATCCGGTACCGATCGCGCCCACACTCAACGACACTACGGATCTGACCGTTGTGATCAACGTCAACGCCAAGTCGGAATTCACGGCCGAGACGTTGCCGCCGACGCAACCTGCGCAAGGAACCCAGCGCCGTTATCGCGCCGCGATCGGTCGATTCCTGGAGGACGCCGGAGGGGACACGGGCGTGGCGGAGTCTGACGAGCACAGTCTGTTCGACGTCATCAGCCGCGCGATGGATACCATGCAATCGACGATCGCCCGGCAACGGCTCGCCGCCTACAGCCCCGATGCCATAGTCGAAATCCCCCGCAACGTGTGCGCCTTTCACGAATTTCACCGCGCCGGGGAGCTGATTGCAGTGGGCCACCAGATGGCGCACACCGCGCTTGCGCGGTTCGCGCAACGGACCCCCTAGGCCGCGTCCCCGTGGCTCTGAAGTTATCCACAGCATCTGTGGATATCTCTGTGGACGAACTGTGCCGGAATTAGGCAACTCTTCCTGCCCATTACAATTTTGTTAAATTGCGCAATTTGTAGACGTCGGCACAAGGCATTTTCATTCAATGACTTGCAGTATATCGGCGAATACTGATGGGGTAATAGCCCCGGGCTATCCATAGACCGGGCAATACGTCGGTCTGCTGTGTATAAAAGACCCTCCGGCCTATTGCGCTGCATGGAAATCTTGTGCTATTGAGGCCTGCCTCGGCACCGCGTCCGTGGTGCAGAAACGCCTGCGGGCAGCGGTGGAAATGCGGATGCCGCAGAAGGTAGACTTGCCACCCCGCGACGTGGGCATCCGGCAGCTTGAGGATATTGAAATGATGGTTTATTGCATGCGCCACGGCCAGACCAACTACAACATCAAGCGCCTCTGCAATGATAACCCCGCTGAAAATGTCCATTTGACTCCGGCCGGGCGCCGGCAGGCGAAAGAGGCCGCCGAGGGACTGGAAAAAGTGCCGTTGGAGAAAATCATCGTCTCGGAATTGCCGCGTACCCGGGAGACCGCGGAGATCGTCAACCATCACCACGGTGTCGATATCGTAACCGATTCCCAGATCAACGATATTCGCTCCGGCTTCGACGGCCAACCGGTACGGCAGTATCAGCGCGCCATCGCCAAGGATCCCTTGCACGTCCGGCCGGCGGGAGGCGAATCCATGGTGGACCACAAGCAGCGGGTCGAGTCCTTCATCCGTTGGCTTGGTCAGCAGTCATTTGGCACGGTGCTGGTCGTCGCCCATGAGGAAACCCTGCGGGTCTTCTACGCGCACTTCCTCGGCCTGGCCGACGAGCAGATGCTGTGGCTCGATTTCCGCAACGGCGAAATCATTTCCTTCGAAATTCACTGATCGCGCCCCGACGCCAACTCAAAGGCGCCATACTCAAAAACGGCGTCCCACCTGGAGCATCGCGGCCAGTTCCGGATCGGCTTCGCGAATGTGCCCGGGTTCGATTCGATAGGCCAAACTGGCGCCTATCCGAGTACCGCTGCCAATTCCGTAGCCGTAGGCAAATTGGAGGTCCCGCTCCGCACCGCTCGGTTGCACGCCGACCCGGTTGACTTCACGCACCAGGTCACGGTGCAGATCGCGTTCTGTGGGCGCGTCGACCGTCACCGAACCGCTGATCACCTGCAGCGGTTGGCTATAGGCGAAGCCAGCGTCTCCCGTGGGGCAACGTTACTGCCTGTGCGAGTCATTAGAACCCGACGGTTCGCCGTGCCGCTCATGCAACTTCCAGTCTAATGGGGTTGCAGTCGCGGATACGCGAGCGCAATCACGATCATGTCCGTAGCCGATTTGGGGAACGGACCATGGTCTGCGGACATTCAGAATGGATCAAGACTCTTCGCAACCAATGCGCGCGCAAGCCCAATCGAGGATCGGTTGCAGACGGGCGTTGAGCAACAAGCGCGCAGCTCGATATTCGAGCCATCGGAACTCGTGATGCTCAGGATGACCGAGAATGGGATTCACAGGCAGCGACACCGTGCCGCGACCGGCCTCGGCCAGATAATAGCGCGCCACTTTACCCCGCCCGTAGGGCGGTGTCTCACGGAACTCATACCCCCATGGGAACTGGAGCGCCCGTAACGTGGTTTCTTCTTCGACTTCACGTCGCGCCGCATCCAGCGGTTGTTCGCCTTCCTCGAGCCTGCCTTTCGGAAAGTCCCAGTAGCGATACGCTCGCAACAGCAGAAAACGGAAACCATCCACGTCCCGCTGCCGGCGCACGACGACCGCCCCGGCCGAAAGCACAGCAGGCTTACGCCGCGAACTTTTGGTGCCCTGATTCATCGGTGACATCCATCACTGCTCCCGGTTCGCGCCACGACTATTCGTCTGCACGCCTGATTGAGAGGATCCGGGCAGGCGCGCGCATCTTCGCCGCCTTCTTCGGTTCGAACATTCTCGGGAATCGCGGCGCACGAGCACAACGGCGCGTTATCAGTCCCATCCACTCCAGGAATTGTGAGCTTCAAACATCCTAGCATCGCCGTTGCACCGCGCGGGCTGTATACTGCGAACCATCTCGCGCCTGACCCTGACCCGATGATCAGACTCATCACAATCGATCTCGACGACACCCTGTGGGCCTGCGAACCGGTCATCTTTCGTGCCGAACAGGCGGTTTTCGAGTGGTTGGCGGCGCATTTTCCGCGCATCACGGACCGCTATACCGCAATGCAGATGCGCGAAAAACGCCTGGCCATGCGCAGCGAAGACTCTCGCCTGGCTTACGATTTCAGCGCCCTGAGGCGGGCGTCGATCGCCTGGCATGCACGCGAGGCCGGCTATCGCGAAGACGATGTGGTGGACAAGGCGCTGGAGGTGTTTCTTGCAGCACGAAATCAAGTGCAACTGTACGACGATGTGCGTCCCGCCTTACGCGCGCTGCGTCGACGCTATGTCTTGGGCGCGCTGACAAACGGCAATGCCGACATTGAACGAGTCGGCTTATCGGATGTTTTTCATTTCGCCTTGTCGCCGGTGGCGGTGGGCGCCGCCAAGCCGGATCCGGCCATGTTCGTTGCCGCCTGTGAACGGGCGGGGGTACCGGTCTCGGGCGCAGTCCACGTCGGCGACAGCCCGGAACAGGACATGGAAGGCGCCCGCGCCGCAGGGATGCGCTGCGTTTGGATGAACCGGGCGAGGGCCACGTGGAGTCACGACGGCGCCGCGCCGGACGCCGAAATCGGCGCTCTGCACGAGCTGCACCCGGTGCTGGCGCGTTGGCACGCCGAAGGCAAGGAGTTTGCCCGCCGAATGGGCTGAAGACCCGCAAGCCCCGCGTTGGTCAGCAGGCGGTAACGTCGCCGTGCAATCCGTGGCGGCGCAACACGCTGGTAAACTGGGCGGGACCGAGGAAATGCTCTTCGTATTCGACCAGTAATTCATGGGGCGAGCATTGCACATTGGCGACGTAGGGATCGGACATCAATTCCAAACGCAATTGCTCAAGGTCCGACACGTCCGGACCTTCGGTAATGTAGATGTGCACCGTGTGCATGGATTTACCTCCTTCAGCCTGGCAGCCGCGGTCCGCAAGCAGCTGCGGCATACCCTGTCTCTTAGGTGAGGCCAGCGCGCTCGTCAAGCACGCGGGAAGTGCTGGCATTGCGGCAGGCGCTGGCCTAGTCTTTTCCGGCATGACGATGGTTATGTTCCGCTTGGTACGACGGCGCGCGCCGGTATGTTCCATGCATTTCCCGCTGGGCCGAGAAATAAAGGTAGCTCGATGGCCAACCTGATCACGTCGGGGCGTTTTCTGCTGCTGTTCGTTTTGGTCGCGATGGCCTATTTCGCGCCGCCCCAGGCGCAACTCCTCAATCCCTTGCTGCTGATCCTGATCATCGCCCTTGACGGCGTCGACGGTTACGTGGCGCGAAAACGCGGCGAGACATCGGTCTTCGGATCGGTTTACGACATCATCGTCGATCGCGTGGTGGAGAACGTACTTTGGGTCGTACTTGCGGATCTGGATCTGGTGCCCGTGTGGGTCGCGATTGTATTCATTACCCGCGGACTGATGGTCGACACCATACGCAGTCACGCGGCGACCCAAGGGCAGAGCGCGTTCGGCATGATGCGCTCGCCATTGGGTCGCTACCTGGTTGCCGGCCGTTTCATGCGTGGATTCTACGGCACGGTGAAAGCAATCGCCTTCGCCTGGATTCTCGCCTTCCAACCTGTGCCGAAGTTGTGGCCGACAATCTGGCATCAATGGGCCGGACCGATCGAAACGGTCGCAGCGCTCCTGGTCTACGCCGCGGTGGGCTTATGCGTCTTGCGCGGCGCACCGGTGCTGGTGGAATTCTATCTTGCGCACATTGTAGTGCGTAAACCCCGCACCCTCGGCGGAACTGACTGACGTGGGCGCAGTACTCATGGATCTGGACGGCACCTTGCTGCCGGCCCCGAGTTCGGAAGCCCGATTCATTACCTACCTTGCGTTGCACGCGAAACTCGGGCCGGTCCAGATCCTCTCCGCGCTGGGCTTCTATGCCGCTTATTGGCGCCAGCTCGGACGTCATGTCGGGCGCAAGAACAAAGCCTATTTGAACAATCTGCGGCGTGGGCAAGTCGAATGCCTGGCCGCGTGCTTCGTGCAGAAAAAGTTGCTGCCGCAACTGAGACCCAGCGTACTTGAACGTCTGCGCGGTCATCAGCGCGCGGGCGAACAGGTTGCTCTGCTTACCGGCGCGCCCGATTTCCTCGCCGCGCCCCTGGCGGCAGCCCTGGGCGTGGACAGATGGTGCGCAACTGAATGTGCCAGTCGCGGTGAGCGGTTCCATTGGCGGCCGCCGCTTCGCCACCCGCTGGCTGGCGAGAAGCTGGACGCCGCAGAATGGATTTGCCGCCAGGAGCACATTGCGCTGCAGGATTGCACGGCTTACGCCGATTCCATACACGACCTGCCACTGCTGGAACGGGTGGCGCGGGCGGTGGTCGTACATCCGGACCGGGTCCTGGCGAATATCGCCGTGGCTCGCGGTTGGGAACGTCTCGACGACTCGGCCGCGAATACCAGCGTGCGGGTTTCGGACTGAAGCGCAACGGGCTGATATACTGCGCTTCAGGACGTCGGCCGATCCCTTGGCACACGGATCGCAGTTTTCAGATCAGTGGCCATCGACGGACATCGCGCCGGGGCGAGCACCTTGCAAAGCAATCGAGTCTATCGAGTACTATTTCACACCATGGCAAAGTCTATGAGTTGTATGCGCGCAATGTCACCCAAGGCGTGCTCTAAGCGTTCGTCGAAATGAGCGACTTGATCTTTGGCGAACGCAGTGCCGTTTAGGTGGATCCTTCGGAAGAAAAACTCAAGGCGGAATCCAGCGGAGTCAAGCGCACTTACGTGCCGCTGCAGGCACTGATCCGGATTGACGAAGTGAAAAAGGAGGGGCCGAATCGAATCTTGGATGCGAACGAAGCAGGCGCCAACGTCACGCCATTTCCAATGCCGTTCGGACCTGGGCCTAAATCGAAATAACGGCCCGCTCAGCCGGTGAAGAAAGCTTCACCTCCCGCATCCACAAGGCACACCGGCATGTGCCGGCTATTCCAGCTGTACCCTATCCGGCCGTTGCAATCGAGTGCAATCAAACCCGCTTCGCCATCCGTGCGCGCCACCAGCATGGCAAGGCTTTCGCGACAGGCGGTGCCGGGATCGAGACCGGCGCGCATCAGGTCTCCCGCGCTACGCGCCATTTGGACGCGCATGATTGCCTCGCCTGCGCCCGTGCAAGACACCGCGCTATGCTCGTCGGCATAAGTCCCACAACCGATCAGCGCCGAATCCCCGACCCGTCCGGGCAATTTGCCGAACAAACCGCCGGTGGATGTGGCGGCGGCCAGTCGACCGCGCAAGTCTAGCGCGACCGCGCCGACGGTGCCGTAGCGTTCCTGCCAGCGGCTGCGCTGCGCCTCGGTGATCATCTGCCCGGGGTCGCAAATCTCCAGCCCGCGTTCCACCGCAAACGCGCCGGCACCAGCACCCACCAACAATATGTGCCGGCCATCGTCCAGCACATGGCGGGCCAGGCGAATCGGATTGCACACCCCCTGCACGGCCCCCACGGCACCGGCACGCAACGTGGCGCCATCCATGATCGACGCGTCCAACTCCACCTCGCCAGCGCTGTTGAGCGGCGCCCCGGTGCCGGCGTTGAACAACGGATCGTCTTCCAGGATTGCCACCGCGACCTCGACTGCGTCCAGCGCCCCGCCGCCACGTTGCAACACCTGCCAACCGGCCCGAGCCGCCCGCTCGCATCCCTCGGCACGCGAAGCAATGCCCTCGTCGCGATACACGCCCGCGCCGCCGTGCACCACAATGCAATATGGTTGTGCCATGCTCACCCTGCACCGGAGAAGCCGATAACGCCGGCTTTCAAGTCTACGTTAGGCTCAGTATACTGCGTGTACAAATAAACAGGTTTACGCCCAATGTCAGTGTCGGAATCCGTCGCACGTCCCGCCGTTAATGTCTTCGGATTCCTTTCCGACGACGCTGTGGAACGGGCGTACCGGGACTGGGCCCATCCGGAGACCGTGCGTCAAACCCGTTGGGCGCTGATCGCGGCCGGGGTTCTTTTCGCGTTGTACCTGCCCAGCGATTTCGCCCGCGTCGGCCCGGAGGCATCGCTATCAGTTCTGGTGCTGTTGCGCTTGCTGGTAACCGTGGGCGCGGTTGCCACAGCTTTGCTGATCAGCCGGTTTCGCGCGCCGGATGCCCTGGCTCGCGCCGTGTTCGCCTTCGAGCTGCTGATCATTCCCGTACATTGGGTAGTCGTCGCACTCTACTACAACGACGTCCTGGCGTCGGCGCTGACCGAACTGCTGGTGGTGCTGGCGTTGTATCTACTGATCCCCAACCGGCTCCCGTTGATGGCTACGGCCGGCCTGTATGCCAGTGGCGGCTATTTCATCATTGCCTATCAACGCCTGGGCGCGGATGTGAGCCTGTTGCTGCAAGTGGGTACTTTGCTTGCAGTGATCAACCTGCTCGGCCTGATCTACGCGCACCGCAGCCACCGCCTGCTGCGGCATCAGTTCTGGGAACTCATCGAGGAACGCCGTCTGCGCCACGCCTTGGAGCAGGAAGTGGACCGGCGCGAGCGCCTGGAAGCCGAACTCCGGCAACTGGCTACCACCGACTCCCTGACCGGGGCCTGGAACCGACGCCACTTTCTCGAATTGGCGGCCAAGGAAGTCAACCGCAGCCGCCGCTATGGCCGGCCGCTGGCGGTAATGCTAATCGATATCGACAACTTCAAGCGCATCAATGACTCGCTGGGGCATTCCGCGGGCGATCAAATCCTGACCCGACTCGCGCGTATCCTACGACGCACGCTACGCAAGCCCGATGCGTTCGGCCGTCTGGGTGGCGACGAGTTCGCGGTGCTGGCGCCGGAATTGGACGAGGACGCGGCCCGGCAAATGGCCGAACGACTGCGCGAAGCCATGGAAACCACCCTCCCGGGACCGGATTTGGCGGTCACCATCAGCATCGGCGTGGCAGCATGGCACGACAGCGATGAGACCATCGAGCCGGCCATGCACCGTGCCGACCGCGCGCTTTACCGATCCAAGGACGGGGGCAGGAACCGGGTGGCGATTCACTGAAGCGTGCGTACGTTCGCGCGATTGGCGCGTGGGTGCCGGAACGAGCACGATGCGTCCGCGCTGCGCGCTTGACACATCCTACGCCGGTATTGCCGTCGCTGGCGGTTGTGCCGGAACGAGAACGATGCGTCCGCGCTGCGCGCTTGACGCATCCTACGCTGGTATTACCGTCGCTGGCCGTTGTGCCGGAACGAGCACGATGCGTCTGCGCTGCGCGCTTGACACATCCTACGCCGGTATTACCGTCGCTGGCGGCTGTGCCGGAACGAGCACGATGCGTCCGCGCTGCGCGCTTGACACATCCTACGCCGGTATTGCCGTCGCTGGCGGTTGTGCCGGAACGAGAACGATGCGTCCGCGCTGCGCGCTTGACGCATCCTACGCTGGTATTACCGTCGCTGGCCGTTGTGCCGGAACGAGCACGGTGCATCTGCGCTGCGCGCTTGACGCATCCTACGCTGGTATTACCGTCGCTGGCCGTTGTGCCGGAACGAGCACGGTGCATCTGCGCTGCGCGCTTGACGCATCCTACGCTGGTATTACCGTCGCTGGCCGTTGTGCCGGAACGAGCACGGTGCATCTGCGCTGCGCGCTTGACGCATCCTACGCTGGTATTACCGTCGCTGACGGTTGTGCTGGAACGAGAACGATGCGTCCGTGCTGCGCGCTTCACACATCCTACGCTGGTATTACCGTCGCTGACGGTTGCACCAGCACTGGTAGGTTGTGTCAAGCTCCGAAGGGCCGGACGCAACATTGCCCTTACCCGGCAGACACCGAGAATGCCGCGCCGATGCCGTCGAGGACGTACTGCACGGCCAGCGCCGACAACACCAAACCCAGCAAGCGGCTGATCACATTTGCTCCGGTTTCTCCCAGGACGCGGAGAATGCGCGGCGCCATCAACAACGCCAGCAAGGTGAGCGCCAGCACCAGCGCCAGGACCGCGAACATCGCGGCGAAGGTCCACGCGCCGTGTTCGCCGCCGGTCATCAACAGCACCGTGGTCAACGCGCCAGGTCCCGCGATCAGGGGAAACGCCAACGGAAATACCGAAATGTCCGGTCGATGCTCGGCTTCCTCCTGCTCCCGGCGCGTAGTGGAACGCAACCCCGATTGCCGCGCGAACACCATGTCGATGGCGAGCAAAAACAGCAGCACTCCTCCGGCGATGCGAAACGCCGGCATGCCGATCCCCAAAGTTCTCAGTAGCTGTGCGCCGATAAAAAAGAAGGTGAACAGAATCAGCGCCGACAAGAACACACCGCGCACCGCCGTACGCCGTTGGCTGTCGGTATCGGTGCGGCGGGTGAGAACCGCGAATATGCCGGCAACGCCGATGGGATCGACGACGATGAACAGCGTCACGAACGCATTGATCATCGATTCCGGGCCGTTCATGGGTCGGACGCGATAGGGCGCGCAATCACGTCCGCCGGCCCTGCCATAAACGCACGTGGCGATACCGAAACACGGGGATCAGCACCATGCCGGTGAGGAAGCCGCCGACATGGGCGAAGAACGCGACGCCGCCCTCGGCCGGATGGGTACCCGCGGAACTGAAAAGCTGCAGCGCAAACCAGAACCCGAGCACCAGCACGGCGGGCAGGTAAACAGTATGCAAGTAGAAACCGAACGGGATCGCCACCAGCACGCGTGCGTGGGGAAACAACACCAGATACGCGCCCAGCACGCCGGAAATGGCCCCTGACGCACCGATCATGGGGATTTGCGAGTCAGGATTCGGCAGCGCCTGCGCCAACGCCGCGGCCAGTCCGCAAAGCAGATAAAACAGTCCATAGCGCACGTGGCCCATGGCGTCTTCAATGTTGTTGCCGAAGATCCACAGATACAACATGTTTCCCAACAAGTGCAGCAGACCGCCATGCAGGAACATAGACGTGAACAGCGTCAGCACAGCGGGAACCCGGTACAAGTCAGGCGGCAGCGCGAGATCGCCGACCAGTACGCCGGGAACCAGACCAAGGCCGTAGACCAATGCCTGCTGCTCGCGCGGTCCATGCCCCATCTGCCAGAGGTAGACCAGCGTGCACAGACCGATCACCGACCAGGTGACCCAGGGCGTAATGCGTGCGGGGTTGTCATCGCGGATGGGAATCATGTTTGCAGTCTTGGCGGCTGTTTCACTTCTGCCCAAGGCAAGTCCGAACCGGTGCTGCTTTGCCGCGCGCTTGCCAATACGCGCATAATATCGCGATGAAGACCGTAAGCCAGCAGACCATCCGCCGACATCAAAGCCAGGTACGCGCCTGCCGTCGCTGCCCCGATATGCAGGGTCCGCCGGTCACCGGTGAACCGGTCGCGTCGCGGGTGATGCTGATCGGTCAAGCACCGGGACCAAAGGAAATCGTCGAAGCGCGGCCATTCGCCTGGACGGCGGGGAAAACCCTGTTCAAATGGTTCGCCGGTATTGGCATGAATGAACAAACGTTCCGTCAGCGCGTGTACGTGGCCGCGGTATGCCGCTGCTTTCCGGGCAAGAACCCTACCGGCGGCGATCGGGTACCGCGTCAAGATGAAATCGACAACTGCCGCGGTTGGCTGCAGCGTGAGTTGAAGCTGCTGCAACCGCGGTTGGTGATTCCAGCCGGGAAACTTGCCATCGCTCAACTCATGCCGGCGCCGCGCTTGGATGCCGTGGTCGGCAAACAGCATACCGTCACTGTCCACGGCGTCACCATGGATGCAGTGCCGTTGCCACACCCCTCCGGCGCTTCCACCTGGCACCGTACCGAACCGGGCAAATCACTTTTGCACCTCGCGCTGCAAAAGATCGCAGCGCACCCGGCCTGGCAGGCCGCACAAGAATGCGATTGAAGATGGTTGTTATTCCTGGTCGCCCGGCAACGAACTGCGTTCTCGGTGACCGAAACGTTTGGTCGAGCCGATGCGGTCGCGAATCATCAACTTGATTTCCTTTGCTTCGGGAAAACGCCCGGATTCGCGCCGCGAAAACAAGCACTGCCGATCCAGACGCACGATGAAATGCCCGCCGCTGCCCGGCACCAACGCCACCTCGCGCAATTCGTCTTCGAACGCACGCAACAGTTCCTGCGCCATCCAACCGGCCCGCAGTGCGAACCCGCACTGACGGCAATACTCGATTTCAATTCTGGGAAGCTCGGACATCACCCGCACGCGCTGTCGGCATTGCGCAGACCTTTACCGCGGCGAGCATTACCGCTGAGATGATCGCGACACCAAGTAGTCAAGCCATGCGTCCGAACAAGCTGTCGATACGGCGGCCGAGGTCGTCGAAAATGGCGAACAGCCCGGTGCCGAAATCCTCCTCGACCCAGGATTCGGCCTGCTGCAAACGCGCCTGCGCCAAGTGTTCCTCCGCATGCCGTTGACGATGATGGATCTCGCCCAACTCCCGATGCAGATCTTCGCGCAGTTTCGCGTCGGCACGTCCCACTTCGTCCTGCAACGCAGCCGTCATGGAACGATAACGCGCCAGCAGCGTCTCCAAGCGTGTGATCTCGGTTTCGTGGTTCATTACATACTCCTGTTCCGACCGGGTCCTTGGAAGCTGCCCGCTCTCTTCAAGTCATAGCAGAAAGTGAGCTTCCCGCAGCGTCAAAGGGCTGGATCCGCATCTTTGCCGGCCTGCGGCCCGATCGGAGTGGCTTGCGCCAGGTCGGGCCCCGACAGCCGGTAGGCTTGACCGAAACCTTTCACGTAGATTCCCTCGCGGGGTCGGAGACGAAACAATTGAAAATCCGGCAGTTGCCGCAACGTGGCGACGATGTTGCCGAACCTGCGGCTGAACTCCGTCAACATCCGCTCCCATTCCGGGCCGGGCTCAACCCGTTCGGCATCGCATTGATAAGTCAGTCGACGGCGGGCAAAAGGGTTCGCTCCCGAGTCTTGATCTTCGAGCAGCAACACCTCGGCGCTTCCACGCGCCAAATGCGCGGTATGGCGCGCGAGGGCGCTGACGAAAACATAGAGATCACCCGTCTTCGCATCGCGCACGAAAGGCGCGTAGCTGGCGTGGGGCATGGCTTCCTCACCGACGGTGGCGAGTACCAGCGTTTCGAATCGGCGTCGGAACTCCACCAACTCGTCGGCCAAAGCCGCGCTCGTCGGCGGGGCGCCCATTCAAGGATTCCGGCTGGCGCCCGGCGGCTGCTGCGAACCATCGGCATCGAGCAATGGCGCGCCTTCGTCCCCGGTTGGCCATGAGGTTTTAAGCGGCGGCGGTCGCGCACCGCCGAATAGCGCCCGCAGTCGCGCGAACACCCACTTGATGGCACGCCACAAGCGCGGCAAAAGCCAAATGGCGAAAATGACAAATGCGACCAGCAGCGCCAGGAACAGCCAAGGATGCTGCAGCGCCGTCCACAGGCCGACCACCACAGCGACGTCCTCGCCCACCGACGCCAGCCAGTTGCTGAACGGCTCCGGCGAAGTGTTGATCAACACTCTGCTGCCGGCCTTGGTGGCATGGGTTCCCGCGGCAAGGGTTCCACCGACGATGGCGGCCGCCAACTGCGCCGCAGGGCCGACATGGGCTACTGCGCCGGCCGCAAGCAAAGCGCCGGCCGGGATCCGTATGAAGGTGTGAATGGCGTCCCATCCGGTATCGACGCCGGGTGTCTTGTCGGCGAAGAACTCCACCGCGTACATGAACCCGGCCGCGATCATGACCAACGGATCGGTGAGAATCTGCAGGTCCGGCGGCAGATCCACGTAACCGGTAGCGCCCATGTACCCGAGCACCAACAGGGTCGCATACAGGTTGATGCCGCTTGCCCACGCCGCACCCATGGACAGGGCAATGGTTTCGGTTATTCCCATTTCGCTTCCGCCCGCGCGACTCAGCCGCGCATTTGCTATTCAGTTGGGTGCATCAAAGGCGCACGCCCGTTCCGCCGAGACCACAGTATCCGCCAGGATTCTTGGCCAGGTACTGTTGATGATAGTCCTCGGCGTAGTAAAAATTCGGCGCGTCGATGATCTCGGAGGTGATGGGGGTACCGCGCCCGGCCGCCGCCAGCGCCGCCTGATAGGCATCGCGCGAGGCTTCCGCGGCAGCGCGCTGTGCCCGGTCGTAGACATAGATACCGGAGCGATACTGAGTACCCACATCGTTGCCCTGGCGCATGCCCTGGGTGGGATCGTGGGATTCCCAGAACAGGCGCAACAGCTCCTGGTATTCCACTGTTTGCGGATCGTACACCACCCGCACCACCTCGTTGTGCCCCGTAAGGCCACTACAGACTTCACGATAAGTGGGGTTCGGCGTGTACCCGCCACTGTAACCCACCGTCGTGCTGTAGACCCCGGCTTGCTCCCAGAACACCCGCTCCGCCCCCCAGAAACAACCCAAGCCGAACATCGCCAACTGCATGCCCTCCGGGAACGGCGGCTGCAGCCGGTTACCGTTTACGAAATGCAGCTCCGGTACTTCAAGCGCTTGATCGCGACCAGGCAATGCCTCGTCGGGATGGGGCATTTCGGCGCGTTTGCGGAATCCGAGCATGGAAGCCTCCTGCGTACCCCATGATGGGGCGTGGGTCCAATTTTGGACCGCCGCCGGCAATAGGTACAGGGGGGCAGCGCCGCCGCCCGCATCAAAGGTGGGCGTCAGCGCGTTTACGCAGATTGGGAGTCAGCCGATTGGGAGTTGCCGGGCAGGTGCTCGGCCGATTGGGACTCGGCCGGGCGCTATTTCAAATCCAAGCTGCCGCAGCAATTGCGGTCGTAAACCGGCTGATCGGTTTCCCGGCGCAGCGTAGCGCTCAACAAGTGATCGCATCGTTCGCCGAGTTCCAACAGGTGCACCACCTGCAAACCCTTCAGGGTCAGATAGTCGGACAGCAAGGCGCGGTGACAATGCTCAGGCGCGCGCTCGGCGCACATGACGGCGACCCGTGCCTGACCCGCCGAACGCATCAACTGGGTTGCCGCACGCTGGAACGGGTCGGTTTCCATATGGTCGGCGTAGCCGCGCAAGCCTTCATCGGCGAGCCCGGTGTGGCGGGAGCTCGCCCTCGGGTCGCGCTTGCCACCAAGTTGACGTCCCGCCCAATGGTAACTCATGCCGTTTTGTTCCAAGGCGTCGCGCAGGCGGTCGCTATCGAAATGCGGATGGCGCTGTGAACGCGGCCAAGCGCGCACGTCCACGAGGGTATCCACGTGGACTTCGCTCAAGACCGCCAGAAACAGCGTCAGCGGGCGATCGCCGTGGCCGATGGTGAAAAGGGTTGTAAGTGGCATGGCTGAATTGTCACAGATACGCCGTTCGGGCGCAGCGTCAGCGGCTAACGCCGTTGATCGCCTGCTCGAGCACGGAAAAAGGATTCGACGCCTGCTTGTGCGAGGTGGAACGAACTTGCTTACCGGGCGCCGCCACCCAACCCGAGTAGCACAGACTGTCGTTGATGCGCCGCAAATTGTCGAGATGGCGCGATACCCGCGCGGTGGGAACCGCGTCGGTCTTGGAGATGTAGTCATGCACCACGCGCAGATCCCGCTTGCGGTAAGCCGCTTCCTGGCGGTAAC
Source organism: uncultured Gammaproteobacteria bacterium (assembly GCA_963773585.1). Lineage (GTDB taxonomy): Bacteria > Pseudomonadota > Gammaproteobacteria > JASBUN01 > JASBUN01 > CAVXJN01. The sequence continues at coordinate 520,249 of CAVZBR010000001.1, read as the reverse complement.
GGATCGCATTGTCCTCCACGGTGAGCACCGGATCTTTGCCGACATTGAACCGATCCAGGTCCGGGAAATGCAAGACGCTTGAGTGGCGAACGTGGATCGGATACTGCAACGCCAGCGGCGTATGCCGACGCACGGTGTCCGGCAAAGCCGTATAAGGCTGAATCGTGCCGCCGCACAAGCGGAAATAGAGTTTGCCTTCTTCGCGATCCCAGAAGTCAGGGATACGATAACGCTCGACCACGCGCAGCTCGCTGTGCGCGGGGTCGGCGCGCACCTGCGGTTGTGCCTCGAGTTCAATTCCGGGATACCGGCGCGCGTAATAGTTCAGATACTGGCGTGACAGCCCTTCGACCGTGTCGCGCGACAGCCGTTGGCGCTGGTATTCGGCCTCGGCACCCCGGTAAACCGATTGCACCTCGAACTCCACCGGCCGGTCGTAAGCCGAAACCATGAAGCGTTCTTCGACATCCACCGAAGCCCGCTGCGGTGCATCGCTGTGCATCTCCCGCAACGGCGGTGAATTGGTGCCGACCGCCAAAGCGACGCCGTAATCCGGTGTACTCAAGGTTTCGAGGCTGCCATCCTGAAAGTTGCGCGTACCGTCCAGCCAATACCGGTGGCCGTCGATGGTCGCCAGTACGATGACGTGGTCGAACAACCCCGGGCTCGGCAGCCAGTCGGCGACCGCTCGATTGAACTGCGAAGACACCAGCGCCGGCTCCGCCTGCACGTCTAGAGCGCGCAACAACGCGATCAACAACTGCGCCTTGTCCTTGCAGTCTCCGAAGCGGCGCGCATACACCGTGTTGGGATCTCCCGGACGATGGGAACTCTGGCCCATCTCGACACCGAAATAACGGATGTCGCGCTGCACGAACGCAAGCGCCCGCCGCACCGCTTCGCGCCGGTCGCCGAGACCCCGCCATTGACGCACCATATCCTGCAGTTGCGGCGCCAGCTTGCCGTGCCACATATATAGGTCCTTGGCCCATTGCTGCACAGCGTGCCAGTCGGGATATTCGCTGAGTTGCACCCATTGCTGGGGCAGATACCAACGCGGGCTCTGACCTTCGTCGACGAACGGCGCGACATGGTCCAATTGCCACCAATATTCCCGCTCGCCGTGACGTACTTTTATGCGCGGTTGGGGTGCGCCGTTGTAGGTGCGCACCTGCGGCTGGTGGGAAGCCGGTACCAGGATTCGCCGCACGACCCGCTCCACCGGCACGCCCCAGGACAGGGTATGGGATGAGAAATAGCGCTTGCCGAACACCGGGTTGCGGCCCTGGATGGAATAGGAATACTCGATTACGTCGCCGATGCGAACGTCGTCGAGCACGATTACAGCGCTGACCGTACCCACATAAAGGCGCTGATCCATTTCCGGCTCGCGTTGCAGCAGGCGCACGTAGCCGCCGTCGCGCTTGTCCAGTTCGCGCCCGCCGCGGTGAATCACGATGCGGTGAATGGTCAGCTTCTCATACTCGGGATTGAACGTGATTTCGTGCTGCGCGGAATCCGCCAAACCGTCCTGGCGCAACGGTGTGAGCGCAATGCGCCGGAACACGGTTTCGCCCTCGCCTTCCACCCTGACCTGTTTTTCCACCAGCAGATAGCCGATGGCAGCGCCTTGGTTCCGGGCCGCCGTCGCCGCAGCCGGCAACACGGCCGGCGTCACCCAAGCGGGCACCGGGGCGGTGGCATAGTGATATTGTGCAGACACGACCGTGTCGGCCTGAACTTGTGCCGAAAGTACGAGCACCAGCAGCGCCAGACAACGCAATGCAGGTCGCAGGTAAAGTCCTATTCCCACGTTTCGTCTACCAAGGCAGATCCAATTACCCTGATAGTCGGCAGGTTGGCGGAAAAATTCAGTCCGCGTGCTCCGGCTGCGGCGCAAACCGCAGCAAATAATTGGTATGCAACAGGGGACTGTCCTCCAGCAGGCGGAAACCGGCCGCCTCGATCTCCCGGATCACCGCCTCGCGACCGGCGCGAACGTGCGCCAGGATCCAGTCCGAACTCTCGCCGGGCTGGCGGCGAAAATCGACCACCATCAGCGTACCCGTCGCACGCAGCGCGCGGTGAATGGAGCGCAGCATGTCCTGGGGATATTCGAAGTGGTGGTAGGTATCGCAAATAAACACCAGATCGACCGAAGACGCCGGCAAGCCGGATTCGTGGGCATCATTCACCACCCCTTCGACATTGGAGAGTCCTTCCGCCTTGGCCCGCGCCACGCCGTCGTGTACGAATACCGGCGAGATGTCCACGGCGTAGACCTTGCCGTCACTGCCCACGGCCCGCGCAAACAAGCGTGTGAACAAGCCGGATCCGGCACCAATATCGGCGACCGCCATGCCGGCGCGAACGCCGCTGGCGGCGACGATATCGTCCCGGCGGTCATAGACTTCGCGTCCCGGGTGCTCGAAAGTCGCGACCCAGCGAGCGAAATCCGGGTGTTCGTAATTTCGATTGATACCGGGACGGACGCTGGCCTCTTCAGCCGCCGCCGGGCCGGCAAATGCCAGCGCAAAAAACGCTATCAGCACAAGACGAAGCAATATCGGAAGCCCCTGCGAAGCCCGCGCGCACCATCAACATAGCGCGCCGCGGATCCTATGGAAAGCAGACGACACGACCTGCCTTCCGTTACAGTAGCGCCATGACACCTTGCCCGCCTGAAGACGCAAGCGCTGTCCGCAAACTGGCCGACGAGTTATTCATGTCCGGACGTTTCCGGCAGGCGCGTGCCGAATACGCGCAATTGGAACAGCAAACCTGCGCCAATCCTGCGCTACAACTCAACCTGGTGCGACTGGACCTGCTGGACAACCGGCCTCGGGAGGCGTTGCGACGACTGCAACCCATCCTGGAGGCACAACCGAAGCTGCCGGGCGCGCTGGCTTTGGCAGCCGAAGGGCATTATCGGCTTGGCCGATTCCAAACCGCGGCAACGTTATACCGGCAGGTCGGCAGAACGGCGCTTGCCGACATGCTCGCCGGGTTCGAAGACCGCGTGCCATGGCGCCTGAGCGGCGCGCGCCAGGCGAAACTGAGCTGGATTGCGAGCGAGCCATTGCCGGTCGTCGGGGTTCAATGCGGCAATCGCGTGCTGCATCTGGTGATCGATACCGGCGCCAGCGAATTGGTCCTGGAGCAGGCCGTGGCACGATCCCTGGGGTTGACGCTGAGTGAACCCGAATCGGCGGCATTCGCTGGCGGCCGCAGCGCCGACTTGCAGCACGGGCGCTTGCCGGACCTGGAGTTGAACGGCATACACGTACACGATCTGCCGGTGCACGTGGCTGCACTGCGGGCATCGGTTGCGCCCTATTTCCCGCAGTTGGAGATCGACGGCATCCTCGGCCTCGGCGTATTCGGCCATCTCGAGGTGGCGCTGGACTATCGAAGCCGGCAGATGCGACTGCGCACTCCTGAGCCGAACGCCGGCGACCCGGCCGGCGCGCCGATGTACTTGACGCCGGGGCGGCAACTGCTCACCGAGGCGCGGGTCAACAGCACCCTTCCGACACTGGTGTTCGTCGACACCGGAATGAGCGGCGCCGCGTTCGCCGCGCCCGCGTCCACGGTGCAAGCAGCCAGGCTGGCGCTCCCCGAGGTCGATCCGGTTGCCGCGCACGGCGGCGGCGGTGCGGCGGGAATACCGTTCGTATTACCTGAACTGGAAGCCGGCGGGTGCCGGCGCGAACACGTCAATTCCGTTTTGTTGCCGCGCTTTCCACTCGAACGCCAGTATGGCTTTCGGATCGGCGGTCTACTGGCGCACGATTTCTTCCGCGACAAATGCCTGACCTTACAGTTCGATCGGATGCGTATCGCAATCGCGTGAGAGCCCGCGCCAATGCTCGGTCATTCGACGAACTGCAAGCGTTCCTGCACGGCATCGACCCCGGCACGGGCGCACAGACCGTCTTGATCGCCTCCCGGCGCACCGCTGACGCCCACTGCACCCAGAAACGAACCGGCCGCGCGAATGGCCACGCCGCCTTTCAGCATCAGCACTCCACCCACCTGATTCATTTCCGCGCGAATGTCGCTGCGGTTATGGCGAAAGTACGCCGAATCGATTCCCGACAACACACTCGCATTGGCCTTGCGCTCGGCGATCTCAATATTGAAGCGGCTGGCGAATACATCGCGCAGAGTTACCATTACCAAACCGTCGCGATCCACCACCACGACACTCACTTGATAGCCTTTGGCGCGGCAGGATGCCAACGCGGCATCGGCGATGTCCCGCGCCAGGTCCAGGCTCATTCGCCGGACCTGCACGACATCGTGGTCGGGCGCAGCGGCAGCTTGCATTGCGCACCCCAGGAACGTCCCGAGCACCAACGCCGCGCGCAGACTCACGACACCAAGAACACGATCAACACCAGCAACAGACACGCGCCGGTGGCAAACCACGCGATGTCCATTACCCGTGACCAGCGACGGTAGCGGATCTCCATCTCGGTTCGAACCTGGTGACGCAAAGGATTCCAGGGATCGCAGTCCCGGAACAGACGGGCCAGTTCCGGTGCACTCAACTTTTCCAATTGGACGGGTTCCACCTCTGTGCCTCCGTATTGCAGATCCGGACCCACAATGCGCTCCGGACCGCTATTACCGACTCCCGAATACTAGTTGCTCGGACAACAACGGGCGACGGCGCTCGGCCCCGGCGTGTTTGGGCGCGGTATCAGTTGCCGTCCTCCATGCTCAGCAGCGCGGCGTTGCCGCCGATGGCGGCGGTATTGACCGATACGACCCGTTCCACGGCGAATCGCTGCAGATAATGCGGGCCACCCGCCTTCGGTCCGGTACCGGAAAGCCCCTCGCCGCCGAACGGTTGGGCGCCGACCACAGCGCCTACCATGTTCCGATTGAGGTAGATGTTACCGACTCTGGCGCGGTCGATGATCTGTCGCGCCGTGCGTTCGATGCGCGAATGAATCCCCAGCGTCAGGCCGAAGCCACTGTTGTTGATCGCGTCCACCACTTGGTCCAAGTCGCGGGCGCGATAGCGCACGACGTGCAGCATTGGACCGAACACTTCGCTTTGTAGAACCTCCATGCGATCGATCTCGAACACGGCCGGCGCGACGAAATGGCCGTGACTGCAATCCTTGGTCGTCTGTGCCTCGCACAACACCGCGTCCCGCAACTGCGCGCGGTGTGCAAGCAAGTTCTGCCGCGCGCGCGCATCGATCACCGGTCCCACGTCGGTGGACAGCTCCAGTGGATCGCCCAGACGAAGTTCGCGTACCGCGCCGCATAACATTTTCAACATCCGCGCCGCGGCATCCTGCTGCACGAACAACACGCGCAGCGCGGAACATCGTTGGCCGGCACTGTTGAAAGCCGACTGCAAGACATCACGCACCACTTGCTCCGGTAGCGCCGAGCTATCGACGATCATGGCGTTCTGGCCGCCCGTTTCCGCAATCAACGGCAATATGGGACCGTCGCGTAGTGTCAGTGCCCGATTGAGCGTACGCCCCGTCGCGGTCGATCCCGTGAATGCCACCCCGGCGAGATCCGGATGCTGCAATATGGGCGTACCGAGCACAGCGCTGTCGCCAGGCAGAAATTGCAACGCCTCTACCGGTACGCCGGCCCGGTGCAGGATTTGCACCACGCGCATGGCGCACAACGCGGTTTGCCGAGCGGGCTTCGCAACCACGCTGTTGCCAGCCACGAGCGCAGCCGCGATCTGGCCGGTGAATATCGCCACCGGAAAGTTCCACGGGCTGATACAGGCAAAAACGCCGCGACCGTGCAACGCCAACTGGTTGCGTTCACCGGCCGGAGCGGGCAGAGTCCGGGGCGGCATGTCGGCCATCGCCAGCGCGGCGTAGTAGCGGCAAAAATCGGCGGCTTCGCGTACTTCCGCCAATGCATCCGGTATACAGCGACCGCCCTCGCGCCCGAGCAGATGGATCAGTTCGGCGCGGTTCGCTTCGAGACCATCCGCGGCGCGTTCCAATATCCCCGCGCGCTCGGTAGCCGCGCACCCACTCCATGGGCCAAACCCCGCGCGCGCGACTGCGAACGCGGATTGCACGTCATCCGCCTGGGCCTCGAACATTTCACCGACCTGCAGACGTGCGTCCGCGGGCGACCATACCGATCTCGTCTCGCCGGCGGACGCGCAACCGTCGATCAGCGGCGCAGCCCGATATTCGCGCTGCGCAGCCTGCTCCAGTTCGGCGTTGAGGCCCGCCACGCGCTCGGGGTCGCTCAAGTCGATGCCAGCGGAGTTGCGGCGCAAAGGCCGAAACAAATCCACCGGCAACGGGAGGCGGCGGTGGCGGCGCTGTTTGTCGACCCGCAGTTGTTCGACCGGATCGCGCACCAGCGTTTCCACCGCGACGGCTTGGTCTTCAATGCGGGTGACGAACGAAGTATTTGCCCCGTTTTCGAGCAGACGACGTACCAGATAGGGCAATAACTGTGCATGTTCTCCCACGGGCGCATAAACCCGGTGGCGCATGCCTGGCCGCAAGCGTGACAGCGCAGCATATAGTCGCTCCCCCATCCCATGCAGGCTCTGGAACTCGAAGTTTGCGGTATCCCCCGCCAGCTCGAGTATGGCGGCGACGGAATATGCGTTGTGGGTAGCGAACTGCGGGTAAAAGGCGTCCGCCCCCTGCAGAAGCTTGCGCGCGCATGCGAGATATGACACATCCGTGGCCAGTTTGCGCGTAAACACGGGGTAATCGGACAAACCGCGCTCCTGGGCGCGCTTGATCTCGGTGTCCCAATAGGCGCCCTTGACCAACCGCAGCGGCATGCGCGTTGCGGCGCTGCGCGCCAGCGCGGACAACCAATCGAGCACGGCCAAGGCGCGCTTTTGATAGGCCTGAACCGCCAACCCGAAACCATGCCAGCCGGCGGCCACCGGATCGCAGAATACGGCAGCAAATACGTCCAGAGTCAGATCCAGGCGATCCGCCTCCTCCGCGTCTACGGTAACCGCGACGCCGCATTCGCGCGCCCGGTCGACCAGCAGCCGCAACCGCGGCACCAGCTCCGCCATGACCCGGTCTCGCTGCGCGTATTCGAAGCGCGGGTGCAGCGCCGAGAGCTTGATGGAAATGCTTGCGGTGCCGGCCGCATCCGCGGGGTGTTGCGACTCTTCGCCGATGCGTTGCACAGCGCCGTCGTAGAGTTCGAAGAACTGCGTCGCATCGTCGGCCGTCAGCGCCGCTTCACCGAGCATATCGAAAGAATACCGCGCCGCTGTGGAACGCTCCGCGCGGGCACGCTTGATGGCCTCATCGATGTCCGCCGCCATTACGAACTGCTGGCCCAGAATCCGCAGCGCTTCGCGCAGCGCGGCCCGCACCAAGGGCTCACCCGGTGACCCGAGCCGTCGCAAGAGGCCGCGTTCGTTGTCCAGCGCCGTCGGATCGACGTGCACGATGCGCCCGGTCAACAGCAGACCCCAGGTGGCGGCATTTACGAACCAGGAATCGCTGCGGCCCAGATGACGTTCCCAATCGCCCACCGAAAGACGGTCGCTGATGAGTCGGTCCGCAGTCGCCGTATCCGGGATCCGCAGTAATGCTTCAGCCAGGCACATCAGGACGACGCCCTCTTCCGAAGACAGATCGTATTCGCGCAGAAAGGCTTCGATCCCGCGCCGATGGTGGCTGGCGTCCCGTACTGCGGAAATGAGTTCGGTGGCGCAGCGCTGAATGCGCTGGCGGGCGGGCGGATCAAAAGCGGCTTGATCGAGCAGGCCATCGACCACAGCCGCTTCGTCCGCTAGCGCGGCAGCCGAAACCGCCGGCCGCTGCGGTGTTTCCAAATCGTCATGGCAAGGTTGAGCCATGGTTGGAGTATAGCGAAGCGGTCGTTGCCAGCGTTGTGCGGTATTCCCGCTAAACTAGACTGCCACACCATTCCTAAAGACAGGCGCGGCCCGCCAAAGGCCCGGGAGTTCTGGTATGGGAAAAAGACTCGCAACCGTAATCGGTCTGAGCATTTGGATGATAACCGCATGGGCGGGGCCGAAGCCCGACCTGCGGGCGGATGCCAATTCGGCGGCGGATATGCAGGCCGAACAGCGTCAACGGGTGGATGAACTGCAGCGGTTCAAAACGATTGATACCAATGGAGACGGCTTCATCAGCGAAGTGGAAGCCCGAGAGAATCGCCGTCTGCTGAACGCGTGGAAGAAGGCCGACCTGAATTCAGACGGAAAGATCGATCAAAGCGAATTCAGCGTATTCGAAACTGACGAAGCCGCGTCAGCGCCCGGCGGACGCTGACCGAAACCCAGTGCGGCAGCGCGGTCCCTAGTGCGTCATCGGCTCCCGGTCCGTGTTGGCCGCTTGGGCGGCCGCCAGGAGCGCGGCATCTTTCTTCGGCGCAGCATCATCTGCATCCGCGGTGGTTTCGCCCTTGCTCCGACCCGGCGCCGCCATGCAGTTGCTGAGCACCAGCTTCGGCGGATTGGTGGAGAAAATGAACGGCGCTGCCTTGCTCAATGCACTCAGGCCCAGGATGTGGCGCGTGCGGCCCGGAAACACCGCGGCTTCCACGTCTTTCAGCCAGCATTCGCCGCCGATGTTCAAGGCACTGATACGATAAACCTTGACCACCATGCGCGAGCCGTTGGCGAGAATTCCAACAAGATCCTTGACGTATTTGGCGCGTCCGTCCTGTTTGAGCATCGCCAGGGTTTCTTCATTGATGGTGGTGTATCCGGAACCGGTGTCGACCATCAGATCGACCGGCCCGACACCCTGGATTTCGCCGGGAACGTAATAAGTTGCTGCGCCGCGGGACTGCATGGCGATGCTAGTGTCGAAGTCAGCGGCAAAAGTTTGACTCCATCCCGTCAACAAACCGACGGTACAAATCAGCCAGGTTCTCGTTTTCATAGGGCTACGCTGCCTCGAGCTGGATGTGTGTAAGCTGTAGCGTCAGTTCAGCAAGCATCGTACCAACACTGTCAGTGCCGACTTACTTCTCACGCATTTGTTTTACATTCAGCAACTTATGCGTCCGCCAGCGGAATTTTTGCAACGAATCCGTCAGCACCTCGGGCGCTCCCGCGCGTCAAAAAATTGCGGGGCCCGGGAGTTCAGCACGCATCCAGCGGGCATCCACCCGGCCGCGTTCGGCGACCACTTGCGCAAACCGGCGCAAGACCCTGTCTCCGAACGGGGTGTCGTAACAACTGTTTGTGGACGGTGACGTCCCCGATCTTTTTTTACCGGGCTCTGGCTCGCGATAGTGCGCAACGTACGCGCGGGTAATCACGGCATCGAACTCCGGATGAAACTGCAGACCCCAAGCACATTCTCCAACGCGAAACGCGTGATGCGGATCCATGTCGCTTGACGCCAACAAAAGGGCGGCGGGCGGCAGCTTCAATACCGACTGCTGATGGCTTGCATGCACATGCAACACCTGCGGCAGTTCGGCGAAGAGATTATCGTTACGCGCCGCTGACTGCAACCGTACGTCAATGGTTCCGACTTCGATTCCGTTTGGGTTGTAATCGACATTGCCACCCAGTGCATACGCGAGCAATTGATGACCGAAACAAATACCGAGCACAGGCACGTCCTGCGCGACAGCATCGCGCAACCAGGCAGCGGCGGTTTCAATCCATTCGCTGTGATCCGTGACCATCGCAGCCGATCCCGTGACCACGATGGCAGCAGTGTCTCGCAACGACGGCAATGATGATTCCATTTGCGGGGAAACCACGCGGTAGCGCGCTGCGGGCGCAGCCATGCCCTTCCCGATCCAGGCATCGAAATCGCCCTCGATCGCATCCAACGCGGGGAGCTTGGTCCCTGCTTTCAGCACAACAATCGGTGCTTTGGTCGCGAGTTTCAGTCCGGCATCCCCTTGCGTGCAGTTGCGGATCGGCAGTCTTCCAGCATCATTGCATCGGTATGTGGCTGCCGTCCAGCGGAGTTGCGCAGTTTGAGTCGCGGCGCACAGAGAACCCGATCGGAACGCGCCTGAAACAGCTCGAAACAAAACCCCTGGGCATGTACACGCGCGGTGTCCGATGGCCGTGCGTTGTACACCGACTAGAGTGAGATCAGGTCGCGGGGGGCTGTGTTATGCTTTCCTGCTTCCGGGCAGATTTTGCGCGCAATACTCGGCAGCACATCACAACGAACAGGCAATCGCTATGGCTACGATCATAGACATGGACCAGCAACGACGCGTGCAACTGGCGCAGACGGTCATGGGAGTACTCCATGGCTGGAACGTGTCGCCCGACGCGCAATGCGTGCTGCTGGGGCTACCTGAAGGCACCAAGGCACGCAAGCTCAATCAGCTTCGAACCGGGACCGCATTTCCGGAAAACGATGCCATGCTGCTGCGTGCTCACTACATCCTGTCGATCCAAAACGCGGTGGAAAGTATGTATCCGCACAACACCGAAGTCGGCAATTTCTGGGTCACCACACCCAACGCGTTTTTCAATGAACGCACACCGCTGGACGTGATGCTGGATCGCGGTGTCGACGGCATGGAAACCGTCGTTGCGCATCTCAACGGAACCGGAGACTGGTATTAAAGCCAGGCGCGGACTTCGGGTGTAGCAGGTTCATTGGGCCGCACCCCGACTGCCCAGCCAATCCGCCACCGCCGGAACGAAGTGTGCCACGCCTTCGAGCACACCCGCCGCGTAGTTACCGTTCATTCCCAGGAATCCACCCACGGCCAGGTACAGCCGCTCGCGCAATCCTGCTTTGCTGGTGATGCGCACCGCCTCTTCGCGTACCTCGGAATGCGCATTGCGAACCAGCACCGATTGCAGACCGCTGGTCAATACCGGTAAGTCGTTCCCGCTGTCTCCTGCGAACACGGTGTGTTGTTCGCAAGCGCCACAATGGCTCATCAGAAAGCGTACCGCGTGCAACTTGGTGGCGCTCGCCGGCAAAACATCCAACAGGCCGGTGCCCGCGGCTTCGTCCACGCTCCATATGAGGCTTGCGCGCACGCCCAGGCGGTGCAGGCGCGATTTCATCTCCGACAGCAGATCGACACGGCCAATATTCTCCGGCGCGTAATAGCTGAGTTTGAAAACGTTTTGCTTGTCTTCTTCCTGCAGTGTCAATGGATCCAGGTCGTCAAACAATGCCGCCAGATCCTCGCGGCTGGCGCCGTTCCAATCCGGCGCGATGGCCTGCTCCCATTCCCGCCAACGATGCCAGCGGCCGGCATCGATCCGATAAATCGTGGTACCGACATCGCCGATTGCGTAGCTCGGCACGGGTATGTGGTAGCCGTCGATGGCGCTGCGAAGCAATCGCTCATGCCGCCCACTGACATACGCAAGGTTCACCCGCGGATGGGCAGCCAGTGCACGCAGCAGCACACGCGCCAGTGGCGATTCCGGTTCTTTACCGTTGGGTAAAATCGTGCGGTCGAGGTCGCTGCATAGCAGCAGTGGGTGGTTCACGACAATTCCCGAAAATCCGGCGGACAGGGTTCGTTACAGAGTCGGGCGCGCGAACAGCAGCCACAGCGCCGGCCCAGGCCGGCTAGCGGCAACCGCTGATCAACATGCTACCGGCAGTCGCGCCGATGGCGTCCCAAAACAGATCGCCCCAGCCGAAGCCGGTGCGCTTGACACGCAGATCGTAGACTTCCTTGCCGACGCCGAACAGCAAACTGAAACGGATGCCGATGCCGGCCGCGCGGCAAGTGCCGACTCCGCGTTGGCGTGCCCATCCGGCGCCTGCGGCGCCAAGTGCCATCGAAGCGAAGAAATGCTTCAGCTTATCGGGCTTTAATTCGACGGCGCTGCAGTTGTTCGTTGCCATACACAGGGTCAGACCGAACAATGCCCCAGAGAACAGAACGCGGCGGCGATACGTCATTGCGGCTCGAAGTGGTAATAGTTGCTGTTGAGGTATTCAACAACGTCCGCAACCTCTTCGGCGCGCCATTCCAGGTTGAGTTGGCCGGACCAGCGCAACACCTGCTTACGGATATCGTCTACCGAATGGGCGATACGTTGCTCGCGAACATGGGCAACGCTCGTATGACAGACCGTGCAATGGTTTTCGTACAACAGTTGGCCACGTTTCGCGTTTGCAGCCAGCGCCGCTGCGGGGGCCAGCACCGCAACCGCCAAGGCGAGGGTCATGATCTTGAACCGCACGCATTTCATATCCTGTGCCCTCCAGCCGAACTCCGTGCCCGCGCACGATGCGATAATCCGCGGCAACGGGTCATCGCTCAATTGAGCCAACGCACCAGATAGTACAAGCGCAGCCCCTCGGAAGACCGGGATGGACCGAGCACCCGTGCGGCGAAACGCTTCGCCTCGGGATCAGCGGCCGCAAGTGCATCCTGCTCGGAGTCGAACAGCTCGACGCAGTTCTCCGGAAACCGGTCGCGCGTCTTGCGCGGGGCATAGACCACGCCGCAACGTTCTTCGACGACTTTGCTATCGGTGTCGACGAAAACGTCGCGAACGCTCATGCAGTGCCCACGTTGGCGTCGTTGGGCGTATGGTAGTAATCGCTTTCTTCCGCGAATTCGCGCACCTCCGCCAACAGCAGGCGCATGCGTTGTTCTGCGGTACTGACGTCTTCGCAGTCTTCGCACAACGCGTCGCCGCAGGGTTGGCGCGTATACAACCAATACTGTACGGCCCCAGCCAACACGCCGGACGCCACGTCCCACAAGTCCGCATCCGGGTCCGCATCCGCGAGTTGGTTGCCCAGCTCCACCGTCTGTTGGGCGGCGCCGTCGAATATGCCCGGTTCTTCCTCTTCGATACTCATGGTTTTCACCAGCCTGCTGCCGGACCGACGTCGGCCCGATGGACCCATTCTAGCGCCACTGGCGCTCTGCGCCCACCGGCAGGATGAAAAATCGCCGGCGCCGATGCTATCTTGTGCTGTCCGGCCACCCGGCCTTTGGACTTTCAGGAGCGATCATGGATAAACAGACCCGGACCGAACTCGAGGCGGCGGCTTTCCGCGGCCTGATCGAACATTTGCAGCGCCGCACCGACGTCCAGAACATCGACTTGATGAACCTAGCCGGCTTCTGCCGCAACTGCCTGTCGAAATGGTATATGAATGCGGCTAAGGAACGCGGCGTCGACATGGACTACGATGAAGCCCGCGAAGTGGTTTACGGCATGCCATTCGATCAGTGGAAAGCCCAATACCAGCACGAGGCGAGCGCTGACCAGAAACGTACGTTCGAGGAAACCAAGCCCCTGCACGCCTTCGTCAGCGGCCATCAGAAAAGCTGACCGGATCGCCCGCCACTGCTGCCAGGAGGTGTTACATGAAGTTGTACGATGCGCCGCAATCCGGCAACTGCCATAAGATACGAATGCTGCTTTCGTTTCTCGGCTTGGCTTACGAATCGGTGCCGGTGGACTCCCGGGGCGACGGCACCCGCAAGCCGGATTTTCTGCGCTTGAATCCCCGTGCGCAGATCCCCGTATTGGAAGACGGCGACATGATCGTGTGGGACTCGCAAGCCATCCTCACCTACCTGGCACGGGAATACGGAGGTGATCGCTGGATGCCACTGGATACCGTCACCCTGACCCGTGTTCTGCAGTGGCTGGCGGTATCCGAAAATGAGCTGCTTTTCGGATTGGCCCGGGCGCGGGCCGTGCGCCTGCTCGGACGGCCCTTCAATCTCGAGGAGTGCCAGCAACTGGGGCGCGCCGGACTGGCGGTGATGGAGTCGCACTTGCAGCACCAGCCTTGGCTCGCCTGCGACCACCTCACCATCGCCGACATCGCTTGCTATCCGTACGTGGCGCTGGCGCCTGAAGGCGCCGTTTCACTGGAGGAATATCCGGCCGTGCGTGTCTGGATCGGCAGAATCCAGCAACAACCGGGCTACGTCGATATGCCGGGAACATTCCATCCCGACGCCTGACGTCGCCGGCGCCTTACCGTCGGTTCAGCGGCGATTGCCCAACACCACCCAGCGGTTGCTGCCGGCATCGTTCAACGTGCGGGTGATTTTCTTCGACGCCAGATCCACCACCACAGCGGTGTCGAGGTTCTCGACCGTGACCAGCGCTTTGTCACCGCCGTCGAACAAGGCCAGACCGCTGAGCTTGTCCGGACCACCCTCGGGCCGGACGTCGACCTCGATTTCGCCCAGATAGCGCGCGGCGTCGCTATCAAATACCAGGATATGCCCGGAAAAGCCTGCAGCGTACACCCGGTGACGATCGGGATCGACGGCCAACTGCATGAGCCCTTCCTGGGCGGCGCCGATGTGCTCGTAATCGAATTGGGGATCTACTTCCTGGGTCTTGATTTCGGTGACTCTGCCGCTGTGCAAATCCACCACGCTCATGACACCGGTTTTCATGTCGGCGGAATACAGCTTGTCGTGCACGCGAATCAGATCGCCGCTGCGCGCAACGGGGAATTCGCCGTTGACCTCGCCCTGCGCGATGTCGATGCGCTTGATTGAATCGTCCCGATTGCCGCCAACGTAGGCGTACTTGCCTTGCTCATCGAAAGCCACGGCGTTGCCGCCGGCCGGGACCGTGAACAACTGCTTGCGGCTACTGGTGGAGTAGCCCGCCGTCTGCTTCCCGGAAACCACGAGCAGCACGCTGCCGTCCGGAGACACGCCCGCAACGCGGCCGCCGCGGATGCTGGTCATGGATCCCACCGGGTTCAGATCCGAAGCGTCGAATATGTCGGTGCGACCCGCCGCCGTCGGCACGTACACCCGTTGATTCAACGGATCGAACGCGGCGTAAAAGCTGTTGCCCGCCGGCGTGCCGGCTTCTCCGAACGGCACGCGATCGGTTTCATCGCTGCCGGGCTGCCAGGTAACCAGCTCGCCCGGACCGGCGCCTTCGGGCGGCGCGGGTCGGGCGCCGACGATGAGCTCGGCGCCGTGCGCAGGTGCCAGTGCCAATGTCGATGACAACGCCAATGCCGTGGCGCAAACACCGAATACCAGGGAATGAATGGAACGTGCTTTCATGGTGACCTCCTGTCGCTGTGGCGTCCCGATACCCTGGGATTCGAGCAGTCATGGCGGGCGCGCCAACCCAGAGCCTAGGTTGCAGTTGACTGCGTGCACGCGCGAAAGTTCCGGGAAGGCTGCCGCAAGGCGGGAACCCGGTTATGATGGCGCGATGCGTATAACCACGATTTTGACTCTGGCTATCTGCGGCTTTATGGCGTCGTCCTGGGCGGCGGGCGCCGCGGACAACGTCCGACAATTCGACAACGGCGCACTCCGGGTGCACGCGAATCCCCGTACGCCGCAGCAGATCGCCGCGTTTTACATCGGCCGCAAATTTCCGCCGCAAATGGTCGCGCTGCTGCGCCAGCAATGTTTCATCACCTTTGGCATCCGCAATCGCAGCGACCACGTGATTTGGCTGGATCAATCGCGCTGGCGCTTCTCCGCAGGCGGCGAAACGTTGCGGCCGATGGATCGAGCCTACTGGAAACAAAAGTGGCAGGAGCTGGAGATGCCGCTGGCCGCGCAATCCACGTTCCGGTGGACGCTGCTCCCGGAAACCCTGGACTTTCGGCCCAACGAATCCGAAGGCGGCAATATTGTATTGCCGCGCACCGACAAGCCGATCAGTCTGACGGCCCGGTTCGCGGTGCGTGGTACGGAAGGCGGTGACACCATCGAGGTGAACTTCGACAACCTGCGTTGCGCCGAGGACCCGGTAAAATGAGAGCGGTAATCGCATTATTCCTGTGCTGCCTGACGGGCGTGGTCGCGGCACAGGCCCTGCCTCCCGGCGTCATCGCCATCGACGGCCGCAAGGCCCCGGCACTACAACTGAGCGACATGGACGGCAACGACTACACGCTCACCGCGGCTTCCGGCCACTGGACATTCGTGCATTTCTGGGCGAGCTGGTGCGGACCGTGCCGTCGGGAAATGCCGGCCATTCAGCGCCTGGCGCAAGAACTCGATCGGCATGACATTGAACTGGTGCTGGTGAACACCGCCGAGGACGAAGACACGGTATTTACTTTTCTGGCGGCGGTGGCACCGGACCTGACCACCCTGTTGGACCGCGACGGCCAAGTCACGGAAGCCTGGCAGCCGCGCGGATTGCCGGCGACCTACCTGGTGGACCCGCAAGGAGAGATTCGCTACCAGGCACTGGGCGGTCGCCAATGGGACACCGCTCCGTACCTGCAATTCATACGATCGCTGCCAGGCGGCAAAGTCGGCGATCGCTAACCGTCACTCGTCGCAGGAGTAGCCCAACAGGTCCAAGCCTTCCTCGAGGAAATCCGCGACCAGCGGCGTCGCCAGGAGATACTCCGCAGCGCGGTCGTTGCTCTGCTCCAGGGCTTGCGCCACCGCCGCATTCCATTCGTCGACTTCGAAATCGCCGCGCCCCAGCCACATCAGCGCCACCAGGTCGGCCTGCTGATCCGGCTCCAAGTCCTGAATGGCGTCGATCACCTCGCGATAGGTAAGATCATCCAGATGATCGGCCAGGATCTGCAGGGCCCAGTCATCACCGGGATTGAACGGCTCTTCCGGAAGCACAACCTGCTCCTTGGCATGAAATTCCCGGGCGCGGGCGATGATCAGACAGACGATTTCGGGGTTCAGTTCGAGCATGGCGGACGGTACATTTTCGGTGGTTTTGGAGTCGTGTCCCCATTATAGACTGGCACCCGGGAAACATGTCTTTTGCCTGACTCCCCATCCCTTTATACTTGTGAACCCGCCGAGGAGAAGCTGCCTGGATCTGGCAGCGCCACCCACATCAAGGATGTCTGGAATCAGTACATGTACGCGCAACATTATCAGCTGCAATCCGATCCGTTTCGGTTGACCCCCGACCCGGACTTCTCCTTCACCCACCAGAGCTACGGCAAAGCCTGGGCATACATGCAGTATGCGCTGCGCCAGGGGGAAGGATTCCTGGTGATCACGGGGCGTCCCGGCAGCGGCAAGACCACGCTGATTCGCAGCCTGCTGGCGGAACTGGATAAAAAACGCATTGCCAATGCAGTGCTGGTCAGCACCCGGTTCGATGCCGCCGACTTGGTTCCCATGGTCGCGCATGCGTTCGGGTTGCAGGTCGAGGGCGCCGACAAAGTGAGCATCCTCAAGCGCCTCGAGGAGTTCCTGGTGCGACACGGCCGCGGCGGCCATCCGGCCGTGCTGCTGGTCGACGAGGCGCAGGGTTTGGCGCCCGACACGCTGCAGGAGTTGTACCGCCTCACCAACTTGTACGAAGGCGATACCGCGTTGCTGCAGGTCTTCCTGGTCGGCCAGGAACAATTGCGCGGTGTGCTGCACGCCGCCGGCTGGGGCGAGCTCAAGCAGCGGTTGATCGCCGCATGCAACCTCGAACCGCTGAACCTCGAGCAGACCCACGCCTACATCCGCCACCGCTTGTTGCGCAGCGGATGGCGCGGCAATCCCCAGTTCAGCGACGAAGCCGTGCGCCTGATTCACCACTTCAGCGAAGGCCTGCCGCGACGCATCAATACCATGTGCAGCCGGCTGCTGTTGTTCGGAAGCGTACACGACAGGCCGACACTGGACGGCGAGGACGTGCGGCTGGTGGTCGAGGAGTTGCGCGAAGAGCGCCTGCATGTCGACGATGACGACTCCGTGTTCGGTGCCGCGGCCGCGACCGCGGACAACACCGTCACGACGCCAGAACAACCCGAGGATTTGGCCGAGCCCATCTCCAGCCGTCCGGCGACGGACATTGAAAAGATGGACATCAGCGCCGATGCCGTCGATTTCGACCTCGACGGCCCTGACCTCCGGCCGGTGGAGCCGGAACCGGACGTGCCGTCCCAACCGTTCACCGCACGCGGGGCGACAGAGCCGTTCGAGCCGCAGCCGCCCAAGCAGTCACGATTGTCGGCGGGCGACGACGATCTCGAGTTGCACATGCCTGGACCGAGACGCTACGAGCCGACCGCCGCTGCGTCCGAACCGGCCTCCCCATACGTCGAACAACCTCCACGGCGCCGGCGCGGCGGCCGGGTCGTGGTCATGCTCCTGTTCGCAATCGGCTTGCTTGTGCTGTTTCGCAATTTCTTGCCGATCCCGATCAACGACACGCCGCCGCCGGAGAGGCCGAGGACAAGCGCCCGCAACGAATCCGGCAGCCAGCTCCCCGCGGCGACTCCGACTCCGGCCCCGGCAACAGCCCCGGCTCCGGCGCGACAACCGCCGGCCGCGGCGCACTCGGCCGAGCAGGCGATCGCCCCGTCCCCGCAGACCACTGCAAAACCCGACAATTCGGAAGCACCCGACGCCGCGGTACTCGGTCTGCAGAATCAAGAGGCGGCAACGCCGTCGGCTTCGGCGACCACAGCGTCTCCGCCGACGACCGGGTCGGGCACCAGCGTCGAAGGCCGCGCAAGCGCGCCAGCAAACCCCTCGGCTGCGACGGCTGCGGACCCGAAAACGCCTTCACCGGCGTCTCCCGCGCCGAGCGCCGCGGCGGCACCGACCAATTCGACGGCAACCGACACGAAGCCGCCCGCCCGGCCTGCAGCCGCGTCGGCCGCAGAGCAGCCGCCCGCGTCACCCACTACGCCCGCCCCCGCGTCCACAGCACCCGCGTCCACAGCACCCGCGCCCGCAGCACCCACGGCAACTACCCCGACGGCACAAACGTCACCAGCAGCATCCGCACCAGCAGCGGATCCCAGCGTCGCCGCCGAACCGGCGGCGCAAACCGCGGGCGGCGACGCAGCGCCCCAGGTCCAAACGCTACTGCGCCAGGCGAACGCGGCGTTGGAAGATTATCAATTGACGATTCCAGTCGAGCAGAGCGCCTATAGTTTGTATCAGCAGGTATTGCGTATCGATCCCGGCAACGAAGCGGCCAAGCGCGGGCTCCAGGAAATCGTGCAACGTTATGTCTGGCTGTCGCGCCGATCCCTGGAGCGGGGCGAATACGATCGCGTGGAACAATACACCGAACGCGGCGAGCGGCTCGATCCGGACAACGAACAACTACGTGCGATCCGCAGATTGTTGACCATCGAAATGGATCGTCAGAGGAGAGGCGGATGAGCGGCGTGTTGAGCACGTTGCGCAGCGTTCTGCTTGGGCGCGCAACGCTGCGACCCGGCGATCCGGCACCCAAATTCGCACTCCCCGATCAGGACGGCAAGATGCAGCGCCTGGAGCAATACCGCGGACGCTGGCTGGTGTTGTATTTCTATCCAAAGGACGCCACGCCGGTATGCACGCGCGAGGCTTGCAACTTCCGCGACGAACAGCAGGCCCTGCGTGAGCGCGGCGCCGACGTTCTCGGCGTGAGCCTGGACTCGTCCGCCGACCATCGCGCATTTGCCGTGCGTTACGCGCTGGGCTTTCCACTGTTGTCCGATGCGGCCGGAGCATTGAGTCGCGCCTATGGCGCACTGTTCAAATTCGGCCCGCTGCGGTTCGCCCGCCGACAAACATTCCTGATCGCACCGGACGGCCGTATCGCACGCATCTACCGGAGAGTGGATG
This sequence comes from uncultured Gammaproteobacteria bacterium, assembly GCA_963773585.1. Taxonomy (GTDB): domain Bacteria; phylum Pseudomonadota; class Gammaproteobacteria; order JASBUN01; family JASBUN01; genus CAVXJN01. The sequence goes on along the minus strand of CAVZBR010000001.1, from coordinate 500,773 downwards.
CATCGAGCCACAGCATCGAGGTGCGAAAAGATCTGGAAGCCATCAGCAAAGCCTGAGCCCGCACGGTACTACGCCGTCGAGGCCGAGGGCTGACGCCTGAGCGCGGCGCGCACGCCGCCGAATACCACACATCGAACCCGACGATCCCCGCGACCAACCGCGCTCGCCGTAGCGGATATGGCGGCGGCCGAATTTACAAGATTTCACCTCGAGCCTCGTTGGCGATGCGGCGCCCGCGCTTATACTTGAAATGAATGCTCAGTCATTTCCACAAAGGCGGGGCTATGAACCCAGCCCTCAAGTACATAGCGGTCTATCCCATCAGCACGGTTGCCGCGCTGTGCGGCGTCGATAGCGCCACATTGCGCAACTGGGAACTGCGCCACGGCTTGCTGCGCCCCGGACGCGATGCCAACGGCCGCCGTGTCTACAGCGAGGCGGACGTGGAATGTGTGCGTCGTATCATCGCATTGCTGGACGCAGGCGTTCCGGTCGATCACGCGGCCGCAGCCCTCGCCGGCGGTAGTCACTCGACCCGAAATGAAGCACGCCCTACCGACGCCTGGGACACCCTGCGGCTGCGAATGAAAACCGCCATCAGTGAGTTCGATTACGATGCACTGCAACGGATCTACAACGAGGCACTTGGCAGCTATCCGGTGCGATGCGTGCTGGAGCACGCCGTATTTCCGCTGATGCGCGACCTGGGGGCACGGTGGCGCGCCCAGCCGGGGGCTGTCGCGGAGGAACATTTCTTTACGTTCTTCCTGCGCAACAAACTCGGTGCGCGCTTCCACCACCGCACGCAATCGCTCTACGGACCGAAGCTGCTGGCCGCCTGCATGCCCGGAGAACACCATGATTTCGGCTTGCTGCTGTTCGTGCTCGCCGCCTGGGAACGCGGGTACCGCGCAACCGTCCTGGGGCCGGACACGCCGTTTTCCGATCTGGCATTCGCAGCCAAGCGCGTGCGCGCCCAGGCGATCATACTGTCGGCGTCGCTGGAACCGGGTCCGGTCCTCCTGAACAAGCTGCTGCCGGATTTCATCTCCGATATGGAAATACCGGTGTGCGTCGGCGGCTCATTCTCGTCCACCCATCGCGAACGGCTCGAGCGGGCCGGTGCAATCACATTGGACGCGAACCTCGAGCGCGCGCTCGATCACATCGGGAGTTTGGTGTCGCGCACCCCGTGAAGTTCAGACCAGGGGCTGCGGCGTTATGATCAAGCCGTCTTCGTCCGCATACAGATATTGACCCGGCGAAATCCCGGTACCCGCCATCCGCAGGATCATGTTTTGCTCGCCTTCGCCCTGCTTGCCGCTCTTGCGCGGATGGGCCGCCAGCGCACGGATGCCGATGGGAATGCCGGCCAGTTGCGCCGTATCGCGTACGCAGCCGTTCACCACTACACCGCTCCAGCCGTTGTCACAGGCGAGTTGCGCCAAGCGGTCGCCCAGCAAAGCGCAGGCCAGGGAGCCGCCGCCGTCCACCACCAACACCCGGCCTGCACCCGGATTTTCCAGCACTTCACGCACTAGCACGTTGTCCTCGTAAACCCGCACAGTCGCCACCGGCCCGGAAAAGCGCACGGCGCCGCCGAAATCCCGGAACAGCGGTTCCAGCACTTCGACCGGGTGCGCATCGCAAAGATCGGCCGTACGAAATTCGCTCATCGAGCCTCCTGCACCAGCACCCAGGGTGCCGTCACCACGGCCCACAGCAGCGGGTCCCGCTGCCGCCAGTTGCTTGCGTGTTCCGGCTCGGCGCGGCGCAACTGCCCGCGCTCGAGCCAATTGCCTACCGCAGCCTTGTCATCGGCGGCCACGCACTGCGCCACGTGAACCAGGTCCAGGGCCGGGTCGACGACAATCACCGCACCGCGCTCGAAATGCGGTTCGAGCTCCGGCCAGCGCAGCTTGGCGGTCTCGGCATTGAGTCTTTCGTGCAACGGTTCCGGTGCGTCGGCCATGATGTTCTCCTGCTGATGAAAGTGCACCTCAATCCGGACAATAGCAGGCGCTGGTACCCCAATCGGGATGGGCTTCGAAGGCGTGATCCAGACAAGCCTGCCGTGCAGCCGCAATGGTCTCGCCATAAAAGTGTTCGTGGCAGACGCGACAGCGGCAGAATTTCGGTTCTGTCTTGACGTGGGATTCGCGCTCCTTGCCCTGCTCGCCCATGACCCGCACTCCGATCGGTATAAGTTGATCCCGAAGGGTGCGCGAGCCGGAGCGCGCGGTCAACCGCAATCCGACGGCACTGGCGCGCGCGCCGCGTGGCCGGTTGCTCCCCGTTGCGCCTCTCCCCTATGCTGTACGCCATGGCAGCCCGACCCGCTACACGTACTGGCCCGGCAGCAACGGTGCGCGGCTGGGCCCGCTGGCCCGACGAACGACTGCTCGATACCCGCATCTGCGACCTCGGCCTGAAGATCAAGGGTTCGCCGCTGCAACCGCGCATCGCCCAGCTCTACGACGAACTTGCCCAGCGCGACATCGAGTTCCGCCCCCATTTCTGGTTGTCCGACGACTGGTACTGTCCCGACGGTGTGCCGGGCGTGGCGATTCCCTTCTTTCTCGCCCATCCGCGTCTGCGGAAACTGGAGCAGCAGTTCCTGCTGGAAGTGGAAGGCGGCACCCGCGCCTGGTGCATGAAGTTGCTGCGCCACGAAACCGGCCATGCGCTGCTCAACGCCTACCAACTGCAACAGCGCCGGGATTGGAAGCAACAGTTCGGCAGGCCGAGTACACCATATCCCGACACCTATCTGCCTCATCCATACAGCAAACGCTTCGTGCTCAATCTGCCACTGTGGTACGCCCAGGCCCATCCTCACGAGGACTGGGCCGAGACGTTCGCCGTCTGGTTACGGCCACGATTCGACTGGCGCCGGCGCTATCGATATTGGCCGGCCCTGAAAAAACTCGAATATGTCGACGGCATGGTCGAGGAACTGCACGGACAGCGACCGCGGCTGCGCAACCGCCGCGAAGTGTATCCAGTCGAAAAAATGCGCTTGACCCTGCGCGAGTACTACGACGACAAGGCCGCGCGCTACGGCTCGGACAGCCCGGAATTCTTCGATCGCGACCTGCACAACCTGTTCTCCACGAGTCCGGAACACGCCCGCAACGAAAAAGCCTCCAAGCTCATGCGCCGAGTGCGCGTCGAAGTGTTGAAAATCGTCGAACGCTGGACTGCGGAGCATAAATATCGTATCAACGAAGTACTCAAAGCCATCATCAAACGCTGCGATCAGCTCAATCTACGTGTTTCGCAGCCAGAACAAGAACTCAAAACCGAAATCGTTGCCTTTCTGACCGTGGTCGTCATGAACAAACTCCACAGCGGCGGATTCCACATCTCGCTATGAAAAAACTGCGCGTCATGATGCTGGTGCACTCTTATCTGGTGCCGCCAAACGACTTGCATGACGAAGAAGACCCGCGCATGAACAAGTACCGCACCGAGTACGACGTGCGCGCGGCGCTGCAGGCTCTGGGGCATGAGGTGCGCCTGGTCGCTGTAAACGACGAACTGACCCCCATCCGGCGCACCATTCAGGAATGGAAACCCCACATCGCCTTCAACCTGCTGGAAGCGTTCGGCGAAAACGTCGCCAACGACTTCTACGTCGTGGGCTATCTCGACATGATCAAGATGCCGTATACCGGCTGCAACCCGCGCGGGTTGGTACTGTCCCGGGACAAGGCGTTGTCGAAAAAGCTCATGGCCTACCACCGCATCAAAGTGCCGCGATTCCGGGTATTTCGCTGGGGCCGCACCATCCGTGAACGGGAAATCCGCAACCTGCCCTACCCGATGGTGGTGAAATCATTGCTGGAACAAGGCTCGATCGGCATCGCCCAGACCTCGTTTTGCAGCAATGCGGAAGAACTCACCGAACGGGTAATCCAAGTGCAGGAAATGACCGGCGGCGACGCCATCGCCGAGGAATACATCGACGGCCGCGAGCTGTACGTCACGGTGCTTGGTAACGAGCGCCTGCAGGTGCTGCCCATTCGCGAACTGATCTTCTCCAGCGACGATGTCGATGCCCAGCGCATCGCCACCTACAAAGTGAAGTGGGATGAGAAATACCGCGAAGCCCGCGGCCTCGATTACCAGTTCGCCCGCAACCTGCCCGCAGGCATGGCCGAATACATCGGGCGCCTGGCCAAACGCATCTATCGCATCCTCGATCTCTCCAGCTACGCGCGACTGGACCTGCGGCTTTCAAGCCAGGGCAAACTCTATGTCCTTGAAGCCAACCCCAACGCCGCCATCGCCGAAAACGAAGATGTCGCCTACTCCGCCGAACGCGCTGGGTTGAATTACGAACAACTAATCCAAAAGGTATTGAACCTGGGATTGCGGTATTCGAAACGGTGAAACCCACCGCACGCGCCGACGAGATGCCCGGACAACGCAGGCGCTGTAGTAGCTCCACTACAAACCCGGCTGAAGTATTGATCAGCGTACGCCGTATAATCGCATCGAGTGCTTCCGAGACCCTGCAACAACGTGTTGGTTACACGGCATTAATCGCGCACAAGGTTTTGCCACGATATTCCGATACATGGCAATTCGCCGCGCTATTTCACTATATGGCGCAACCGCAGTATATTTGCGGTCAACAATAACGAAGCAAGGTCACACAGATGACTGAGCCGTTAGGGGGATTCCCGCGAAATTCAATCTCAGCGCCGTTTTTATATGGCGATTGAGACGTTCACTGATCGTTATGTTGAATTGGAAAATGGCTAACAAGCTTTTTGGTCACTACACGTCCCAAGCCGGGCTGATGGGTATCCTTAGCACAGAGACGATTTGGGCGACGAACATACGCTTTCTCAACGACGAACACGAGTTTCAAGATGCGTTGAATCTTATTGAGGAGATAGTTAAGAGGTCGAAGATGACGCCAGACCATCGGGATTATGATGTTTACAAGGCATTCATCGATCGCGTCAACAAAAAGCTCAAGACTCTCTACGACTACATTACCGAATCCATTTTTACATTTTCACTATCGCAGGAGACTGATCTTCTCAGCCAATGGCGAGGCTATTGCCCGCAGAACAATGGTTATTGCGTAGTGTTTGATATTGATAGGCTATTTGAGCAAATCCAGGCAGCATTAGCGAGTGTGCATTTAGTCGAATGTGTTTATGAAAAAGATAGAAAAGAAAAGAAGCTAAAAAAGCTATTGAATGCATACTGGGGCGAATATCTGGCACTAGAGACAGATAAGCAAAGGCTAAAAACTATAGATGAATTCGCGGACGAAGTAATGCTGCTCGCGTCCCACTTCAAGCATCCATCCTTCTCAGAAGAAAAGGAAAAGAGAATTGTTGTGTTCTCTGAGCACGTCCCGGACGGAGACCACAAGTTTAGAGAGGGGCGTTTTTCGATAATCCCGTATATTGAATTACCCGCGCCTAGGGAGCTCATTAAAAAGATAGTTATCGGGCCAACCTCCAACAAGAATCTATCAAAGCGTGCGGTAGAAATGTTCCTTGAGAAGGCGTTCGGTTTTCCGCCATCGCTCTTTGGCGATCTCGATGTGGAGTTCTCGAAAACTCCATACAGGTCTTGGTGATGTCGCGTCTGGAAAAAAGGCGGATGGACTGTAATCCGTCCGCCCTTTCACCGCTTTTCAATCCGGCCCTTTCAAGCGCCCGACACCCTGCGCAAAACCGTCAGCGCCGCGCCGTTTGTTGCGTGATGCGCAACATGCTATAGTCAGAATATGATTAAATCTTTCAGGCACAAAGGACTGCGCCGTTTTTATGAGAGTGGCAACGCAGCAGGCGTTCAGGCATCTCATAGGAAGCGACTCCGAATGCAGTTGGTCGCATTGGATACTGCGGTTGGAATTGAAGATATGGATATCCCAGGATTTCGGCTCCATCCACTCAAAGGAAAGAGTAAGGGACTTTGGTCAATTTCTGTTAATGGCAATTGGCGGATAACTTTCGAGTTTCGGGATGGCAATGCTTACGTTATTGATTACGAGGATTATCACTGATGGGTATGCATAATCCGCCACATCCAGGTGAATTCATTAGAGAGATATATATTGCGCCTTACGAGCTCAGCGTTCGTAAGGTTGCGGAAAGTTTAGGGGTCTCTCCTTCCACACTCAATCGCCTACTTAATGGCCAGAGTAATGTGTCGCCGGAAATGGCATTACGCCTGTCCAAGGCGTTAGGGCGATCGCCAGAAAGCTGGTTGGCTATGCAAGACCAGTACGATCTTTGGCATGCCCGGAAAAATTTGAATCTCCGGGACGTAAAGAAGCTCGATGTATCGGCTGCATAACCAGCGGCTCCAGGCGACGCTTAAATGTGCGTCTGAGCCGCACTGTTACGCGCCAGGGGGATATTAGTGCCAATCGCCGTTTTGCTGAAGGCGCTCGTCCTGTGGACTGCCATACTTTTCCTTGCCGTTCTCAACGGCGCGCTGCGCGAGAAGGCGCTCATCCCTGCCGTTGGCACGGTCGCCGGTCGGATCGCCAGCGGCATCGTTCTCTCCGCGTGCATTGCCTTGGTCGCTTATCTGGCAGCGCCCTGGTATGGCCCGCTGGCCTCGCCTCAGTATTGGCGAATAGGTTTGGTCTGGCTGTTCCTTACTCTGCTTTTTGAGTTCAGTTTCGGCCGTTTCGTACGACATAAGGATTGGACTCAATTGCTAAAGGCGTACACGTTCAAGGGCTACGACATGCGAGGCTCCCGGGGTCAGGTCTTGCAATCTAACATTCACGAGTCAGGCGACCTGGAATAAGGATAGGCATGCAGGGTCGGTTCCTCGTTTGCAGCGCGACCCAAGCCACGCACCGGCGTCGCACGTTACCCGTAAATAACGTGGCTGCGGTACTCGTCATCTATGGGATCCCGTTCGTGGCTTCGCTTATCGTCCATCGCCTTATTATTGGTCGGCTGATATCACGTGGATGTACAGCTTGGCCGTTTTTTCTTCGTTTTGCGATGTATGGTTTACTCTGCCCTATCCTGCTCGCGGTTGGCATCGTCGGTATCGCGGCGAGCCTATCCGGCCCATCAATGGTTCCTTGGTCCTTTTTCTGGGCAATGTGGTTGGGTGTCAGCACAACGGCATGCGCTGTTTCGTGGATTTTTTCGTTTGCCGGATATGCCATTTGGTCAGTCACAAGACATCGCCGATAAATGGGAAGCAATCGGATACGATCAATATTTCCCGAGAAGCTTAGAATGGGTTGTCGGGTTACGCTGCGCTAACCCGACCTACGTAACCGATAACCAGAGACGGACGTGATCCGACTGCTGCGCGGCGTGGAGAGTGGTGGTCAGGTCGATGTGGATAACGGATGCGGTTGCAAAGCCGACCATTGCGTTGTCGGGTTACGCTGCGCTAACCCGACCTACGTAACCGATAATCGAAGACGAACATGATCCGACTGCTTTGCGGCGTGGAGGGTGGCCGTCAGCTCGATGTGAATAGCGGATGCGGTTGCAAAGCCGGCCATTGAGGTGTCGGGTTACGCTGCGCTAACCCGACCTACGTAACCGATAACCGAAACTGGCCGTAGGACGCCAAGGGGATAGCAGTGCCGATAACCGTTTTGCTAAAGGCGCTCGTAATGTGGATTGCCATAGTCGCCCTTGCCATCTCCAATGGCTCGCTGCGCGAGAAAGTGCTCATCCCTGCCGTTGGCACGTTCGCCGGTCTGATCGCCAGCGGCATCGTACTGTCGGCGTGCATTGTCTTGATCGCTTATCTGGCAACGCCCTGGTATGGCCCGCTCGCCCCGTGGCAGTATTGGCTGATAGGTTTGTTTTGGCTTCTTCTTACGCTCCTTTTCGAGTTCAGTTTCGGTCGTTTCGTACAACATAATGATTGGGCACAATTGCTACAGGCGTACTCGTTTAAAGGAGGCAACATATGGCCCTTTGTCCTCGCGTTCACCTTGCTTTCGCCCTGGCTGGCTGCACGGTTACGGAGCCTGCTGTAGCGATGTCGGCGCGCGGCTACTCGCTGGTGAATCGGCTACGAACCCCATTTTCCGCCTCCCCTTCGACGAAAATGATGAGGCGCAACTGGAAACCCAATGCTGTCGGTGACATCTGAGCAACGAGACGATTTAGAACGTCAGCGGCCTGCCGGATTGCTCCGACCTATTGAACAGAAAAGCTGGCGTCAGCTGATTCAATCCAGTATTCGCGAGACGACTCCGCGTACCATTTATCGTATTACAGGAACTGCTCCCTTAAACAGCCTGAACGTCTGCCATCCCAGGATTGGATTGGCTGTTCTGCGCCTCACCAGAAAGATCGCGCCCAGAGCGTTCAGCGCCAAAATGCCTGGCTCCGGTACAGGGCGCGCAGTGCCATTGGGCACGATTAGCAATTGAACGTCCGTGGATGCAGTCGTTCCGCTGTCAAGGCCGGCGCTGATGAACGCCGTCAACGGCAGACCGTTCAAAGTCCGAACCGCAAAGTCCAGCGGGAACGCGTCGAGATCGGTCAAATCCTGGGCCAAATCCTGCAGAAACGGTGACGTCAGCGTTCCCTGCGGAAACGTTACATCGTGGAGCATACCGAAGTTCTGCAAGAATCCGCCTTGTTCTGTGATGTCTGCAGCCAGAAAACCGAAACTGTCGCCCAAAGTTCCCGTCAGATACACCACGCCGTCCTTTTCGATCCGCACACCGGCGCCACCGAAATAATAGCTGCGCCCGTCCAATCCGAGCTGCAATTGCAACGGGTCGGCAATGATCTGTGCGCCATACAGCACGTCACCGGCGTAACGCGCGTCCGCCGGGTCGGCAATCAAAGACAATTCGTTGATCGCGCCCGGAGTGAAGGTCAACTGCCGCGTCAAAGGATTGAATACCGCCTGTGGTCCCGGAGACTCGGTCGCGGCGACCGCGCGCCGTCGCTCCTGCTTCGACATCACCGGAAACACGCTGACGTTGCTGCGCAATTTAGGTGGTCCCGAGTTATGGGCCGGGAGGCTCCCCGGATTGGGGTCGTCGAATTTGGTCACGTACTGGAATTGATCCTGGCTTGCGAAACCCAGAGCCAATACATCCGGATAATTGCTGCTTCCGCGCGACGACTCGCGCGCCCAGTGGATGTCCAGGCCGCTGGTCTTTGCCGCCTTCAGATATTCGTACAGGGCTTCGCCGCGAAAGGTACCCGCCTTGGCTGTGCCGGGGGCCTGGTCCAGGCTGAAGGTCTGGGTGAATGTGTCGGTCGCACCGCTTTTGAGTGCCGGGCGCAATTGCCCAGGAATATCAGGAAGCTTTGCCTTGAGCGACGGAACATCGAAGACCGTGTACACCGTAGGCGACTTCAAGAACTCTCCAGGGGCGATGGGCGTCAGCACGGGCTGGGACTGGGGCTCTTCGATCGGTGAATATCCTTCCTTGTCCCAGTGGCGATCGTCATGCTGCGCGTATTCGAAGCTGAACACATAACTGGCCCAATCCCGGGGAGTGTTGTTGGTCACTTGGGTGCGCACGGTAAAGGCGGTAATCGGATCGTCTCCCGTAAGCGCAATCACTTGACCGGTCACCACCGCGGGCGTGTCGTCATCCCAGAACTCGTGGTTGGTCAGGAGCGGCGTCGCCCCGTGGATCATGGGATCGTGCAGTGCATTCACTGCATCAATCGGTAGCGCAAAACAGACTTGCGTCGCCGAAACCACCATGCAAATGAGTGAGAAGCGCTTAAATGACAATACCCGGTCGGTTTGGATATCGAACTGCATGTTCGCATCCTCCCTACGCAGAGATGGAACGCCCGCAGCCTTTTGAGTTCCCTAGTGCCTGAAATCACGTCGCAGCGTGCAGATCAAGGACAAGGCGAAGATCGGAGACAATCGCAACACACGCCATTGGTTGCTTCCGGAAGCATTACTGCAATATATCCGGTTCGCGTCGAACCGCAATCCAACGGGCGAAGCGGCCGCACCGCCCCAACTCCCGGTGATATCAAATCAGCTGATGCTGCAGCGCACATGGTGCGCCTCATAGCCCGACGGACTCGATGGCCGCCGTTGCACGATCTCGCGCCCACTGCCGCACCGACGGCCGGTCAACTTCACCCGATCAATGTTAGAAGAAATATCTCGGGGCCGTGCTATGCAATCCAAACTTCCCAAGGCGCCTCGGCCGAGCCATCGGTCGCATCGTAAGACCGGATGCCTTGCATTCCCTCATCCGGAAGTGCGCGCTGGATTCGGCTAGAGTTAGCGGGATTCGCACCCCTGGACACATTCCAGGGGCGTATGGGAACGGGCACGGTTTCGTGCCTTGTCCTCCACACAGTGGACATTCGCTCGGGCGTGACTTGACGCCCTCATGTTTCAGGTCGGTGCAACCCAGAGGAGAAATGCAATGACCCTGCCGGTGATCGGCGCGGGCGTCGGGCGGACGGGAACCTACTCGCTGAAACTTGCCATCAATCAGCTTGGCCTCGGCCCGTGTCACCACATGGAGGAGGTGCTTCACAATATGGCGGTTCAGGTGCCGCTCTAGTGGGAGGCCCTGAACGGGCGGCCCGACTGGCCCGCGATCTATCGCGGTGATAGCGGCGCCGTGGATTGGCCGAGCGCAGGTTTTTTTCGGGAGTTGCTGCAACGCCACCCGCGTGCAAAGTTCATCCTGACCCATCGCAGTCCGGAGAGCTGGGCGGACAGCTTCGGCGCCACCGTCTACAAGCTGGTCGGGGAACTCGACCGGGCGCCGCCCGAAATGCGGGACTGGCTCCGCATGGCGACCCAGGTCATCGAAAAAACGGGCTTCCCGCCGGGGCTCGAACGTGAAGATCTGATGGCGGCGTTTGTGGTCCATAACGAGGCGGTGAAAAGTACCATTCCGGCCGAGCAACTGCTGGTGTACGAAGTCAAACAGGGCTGGGAACCACTGTGCGCATTTCTGGATAAAGAGGTTCCTCCCGACCCGTTTCCGCGCACCAACGATCGCGCCGAGTTCTGGGAGCTGGTAACGGGACAGCGCTGAAATCCGCCGAATGACAAAAAGTCGATGCGCGTCCGGCGTCGATTCCCGCGCAGGACGGCAGGACGAACGCTTCTACACTGGATGGAAACAACTGGAGAATATTGTGATTCGACCTTTTTGGGGTATGGCGCTGTTGGTACTTCTGGTCGCCGGTTGCGCCCCGGGCCCGACCGAAATAAACAAAACGGCACAGGAAGCGCCGAAGCAATACGATGACGTGCTGAACCATTTCTTCGCCTACGCGCGGGCCGGCAATATCGATGGGATGCTGGCCGTTACCAGCGACGTGACCGTCGCAACCATGGGGCGCCACACCATAGAAGCGCACTACCGCAACGACACCAGTCCCGCCCTCAAACAATGCGGGGCGCTCGCGCCGGGGGGCGATGTCATGCGTGTCACCAAGGACGAAACGGGTACGGGCCCGGGATGGATCTACGTCAAGTCATGCACCAACCCGGAACTGAAGAACCTGAGACTGCAGTTCGTACTGCTGCGGGAACGCTCGAAGATCGTGGTCACCTCCGTGAAGGCCATGTGAGGTCGCGTGGAACCGAGGGATCAATAAATGCACAACAAGGAGAATTCTGGGTCTCGGTTGCTTTCCGATGCCCCGATCTGAGTGAAAGGCGCTTGAACGCTTCCAAGCGCCTGACACACTGCGTTACATCATCATTGTTTGATCGCCCGATAAATGATCAACAGTAGGATTGCGGCACCGATCTTCAGCAAAAGACTGTCTAGGTTGAACCCGGTGATCGTCCCGAGTCCCAACGCGGAGCCGATGAATCCGCCGACGAATGCGCCGGCGATTCCGATCAGTATCGTGACGATAAAGCCGGCGGGATCTTTGCCCGGCATGATCACTTTCGTGACGACGGCACGATCAATCCCGTCAGTATCCACGTCAAAATGCCCCTGCTCGGCCTTCCTCGCGAAAATCGGATGGGGAACGGCACACTCCGCAGCCACGGCGTACGCGTACACTTTTGATTGGTTACTGCGTATACGGATCGGCTCGCGTTATTCCCTCTCTCGGCACAATCGGCCTGGGTTCGACGACAGCCGGATATCGGGTCGATCCGGCATTGACCGCGATTCGAACTTACTCCTAAGCTGATAGCCTAGTTGGCTGCGCAGTCCCCGATAGGCATCCCACCGCGGGCGAACTGCAGATTTTGCGCCTAACTCCCAATCGAGCGGAGCTGCGATGGACCAAGAGACCTCTCTGAGTGACGCGTACCCGCCCATAGAAATTGCCCGGCGTGTCGAACGCATCGGGGTGGCCAAAGCGCACATGGATGGATTGACGCTGTTTGTTCTTGCCGTACTGGCAGGCGCCTTCATTTCCCTTGGTGCGCTCTTTTATGCGGTGGTCGTGACCCAGTCCGGTCTCGGGTTCGGCGTCACGCGGTTGCTCGGGGGGATCAGTTTCAGCCTCGGGCTGATTCTGGTCGTGGTAGCGGGCGCGGAACTGTTCACCGGCAACAATCTGATTGCCATGGCATGGGCCGGCGGCCTGATCGGCTTTCGCGAGGTCCTGCGCAATTGGATTCTTGCTTATGCAGGCAACGTGGTCGGGTGCCTAGGTACAGTGTTGCTGGTGGTGTGGAGCGACGTTGCCAGTCTGAACGGCGGCGCCGTAGGAGACACCGTAGTACACATTGCACATGCCAAAACAGTCCTTTCGATTGGCGCGGCATTCTTTCGCGGAATTCTCTGCAACGCGCTCGTATGTCTCGCGGTTTGGCTTGCAATCGGTGCGCGCAGTGTGACGGATAAGATCTTGGCAATCCTATTCCCCATTACCGCATTCGTCGCCATCGGCTTCGAACATTCCATCGCCAATTGGTTCTTTCTACCTTTTGGAATCGCCTTGGATGTCCATGGCACGGTATCGATCATCGGCGCGGCTCGGAACGTCCTCGCCGTAACCGCCGGCAATCTGGTGGGCGGTACATTGCTGGTCAGCGGCGTGTACTGGCTTGCCTACCTGCGCGGCGAGCGGTTGCACAAAACGCCGCCTTCCTGAAGTGCGGCGATGCCACGCGGCATAACGGGCACAACGCCCCGGCGCCGTTTGCGCCTGCGAACCGGGGTCACGCACCGGGGGTCAGGTCTTGCAATCCAATATTCGCAACGCGTTCGCGCCAGGGTGTCGTCGAATTGCAAATGCTCGCATCGTCATATCTATTGTTGATCTACACTGCTATCGGTAGCGCGGCCCGGTGACATCGTTGAGACGGTACCGATGGGAGAACCCTCCCAGATCTGTTTTCGCCGCCCAATGCAAAATAAATCCGCCACCGTTTTGACCCACGGCGGCGGTCATTCGGGTGCGCCCTAAAAGCACCTGGCCGAATGCTTCGTGTGGACGACCGCTTACCGCCATGCGTGTGAATGCATCTTTACCAGGTCGCCCTGTCCAGATTGGGTTGTCGGGTTACGCTTCGCTAACCCGACCTACATCAATATTCGAAAACAATTCGAAGACAGGTCTTGCGGCCGGCCATTGAGGTGTCGGGTTACGCGTCGCTAACCCCACCTACGTAACTGGCCGTAGGACGCCGAGGGGATTGCAGTGGCGATAACCGTTTTGCTGAAGGCGTTCGTCCGGACAAACCCCGGTATTGGACCCGCATCGAGCAACGACACGCACAGGGGTGTTTGCGGACTACGCAGTGTTTCGAAGTTCGGCGGCAACCATTGTGAAGCTGTCCGTCACAAGCAAAATCACCATCGCAACCATGGTGCGTAGTGCGAATGCCGAGCCCTACAGACCCGACTCCGCTCCCGCGCTCCCAACGTGCGGCGCGCTATCTTCGGGCGCCGAAGTCGTTCATTTTACGAAAGTGCAAACCGGCTCCGGGCCGGATGGGCATACGTCAAGTCGTGCACGAATCCGGAAGTACAGAACGCCAGGTTACAATTTGTGATTCTGAAAGAGAACGCGAAGATCGAATTCGCGTCTGTGCAAGTGTTTTAGCAACCCGGGCCCATTCTGCGGCCTGACGCGATCGCAAGGGCGGCGCCACCCGGTGGATCAGCGCTTCAACACTCGATATAGAATCAGCAGTAGTACCGCGCCGCCGATGGCCAGCAGAAAGCTGCCGAGGTTGAACCCGTTCACACTTCCCAGTCCGAGCGCGGTCCCGATAAAACCGCCGACAAACGCACCGACAATCCCCAACAAGATCGTCACGATGAAGCCGCCGGGATCCTTGCCCGGCATGATGAGTTTGGCGATCACGCCGACGATCAATCCCATTACGATCCAAGCCAGAATTCCCATCTCTACTCCCCCTTTCTCAAAGCGCACGTGATTGCGCACAAATCTGACAGAGTCCGGCACACACCGGTGTGCCAGAGCATAGTCCGTGTGCGATACGCATGATCGACTGTTCCCCGAAAGGAAGGGCGCACCGCTGCCCCCGGTGGCGGTCACCGCCACTTTGCGAGTGCCCGAGACTTCTATTGCTGCCGTCCGCGACAGGCCGCATCGCTGACCTATGATTGTGTCTCTGCCTGCTCACGGCCCAACAGGAGGAACCCATGAAAGATATCGCATTCATCGGCTTAGGTCGCATGGGGGCCGGTATGGCTGCGCGCCTCGTCAAGGCCGGCCATGGTCTGACGGTGTTCAACCGCAGCGCCGACAAGGCGGCGCCGATCGTGGCGTTGGGCGCCGAGCAGGCGCACGACGCGCAACAGGCGGTGCAACCCGGCGGCGTGCTCATCACCATGCTCGCAGACGACGATGCGGTGCACGCGCTGGTGGACGATGCCCTGTTGCAGCGCCTCGGCAACGGCGGCGTGCACTTGTCCATGAGTACATTGAGCGCGGCGGGCACGACCCGGCTGACGGCGCGCCACGCCGCCCTCGGGGTGGACTATCTGGCCTGCCCCGTGTTCGGCCGTCCCGATGCCGCCGCGGCGGGTAAGCTGTGGTTGAGTCTGGCAGGCCCGGCGGCAGCCAAGGCTCGGGTCGCGCCGTTACTCGATGTCATGGGCCAGAAAGTATTCGATTTCGGCACCGAACCGGCCGCTGCCAGTGTCGTCAAATTGGCGGGCAATTTCCTGATCGCCGCTGCGATCGAGTCCATGTCGGAAGCCTTCAGCTTCGGCGCCAAGCACGGGGTAGCACCGGCGGCTCTGCACGAGCTATTTTCGCAAACCCTGTTCAGTTGCCCGATTTATCAGAATTACGGCGGCGCCATCGTTGAGGCCCGATATCGGCCCGCGGGGTTCGCCATGAGCTTGGGAGCCAAGGATCTGCGCCTGGTACGCGAAGCGGCGCGTCAGAGCGAAACGCCGATGCCCTTCGCCGCGGTCCTGGAAGACCGTTTTCTGCGGTCCCTGGCCAACGCGCGCGGCGATTGGGACTGGACTGCCATCGCGCTGGATCAATGGCAGGCGGCGGGAATGGATCAATCCTCCACGCCGTAGGTACGGCGCAGCCTACACTGAGGGAGCCGCAGCACGCCGGCGATCCAGCAAGTACCGATTGAAAAAGGTTGGGAGAGACCTCTATGCGTTGGCGTGGAAACCGGCAAAGTAACAACATCGAGGACCGGCGCGGCATGCGCGGCCCTTCCGCGGGCGGCTCCGGCGGCGGCGGGATGCTGCGATTGCTGCCGAGCCTGTTCCGCCTGCTGGGATTCAAAGGCACGGTGATTGCCGTGCTGGCCCTGGGCGCATACCTCTTTTTCAGCGGCAATCTGGGAGTCCTGACCGGCAGCGGCGGGCTGACCGGGCAACCCGACTCGCAGACCGTTGCGCCCGTCGCCCAGAGCGCCCAGGAACAGGAGCGGGTCGAGTTCGTTTCGGTCGTGCTGGCGGACACCGAAGACACTTGGCGCGACCTGTTCCGACAGCGCGGCGCTAGCTATCAAGCGCCGCATCTGGTGCTATACCGCGGTACGGTACGATCCGCATGCGGATTGGGACAGGCCGCCATGGGCCCGTTCTACTGCGCCGGCGATCAGAAGGTATACATCGATCTGAGTTTCTATGACGAACTCAAGCAGCGCTTCCAGGCGCCGGGCGACTTCGCCCAGGCCTACGTAATTGCCCATGAAGCCGGACACCATGTACAGACTCTGCTCGGCATCACCCAGAAGTTGGAGCAGGCGGGAAGCAATCTCAATGAAACCGGGCGCAACCAACTTTCGGTACGCCGGGAACTGCAAGCGGATTGCCTTGCCGGGGTGTGGGCGTACCATGCCCAACGCAGCCGGCAATTGCTGGAAAGCGGGGACGTAGAGGAAGGCCTCGCGGCTGCCAGCGCCATTGGCGATGACCGGTTGCAGAAAACCAGCCAGGGTTACGTCAGTCCCGATTCCTTCACCCACGGCAGCTCCGCACAAAGAGTCCGGTGGTTCAAAGTGGGACTCGATCGCGGCGATATGGATGCCTGCAACACCTTTCCCGCCTCATCCCTCTAGCCGTCCGGTGCACAGGTCGACCTTGTTCCGCCAAAGGGCGCACGTCCGCCGGTGGCGGACGTGGCCCGGGGGGCACAATGGCGTCAGCGCTTGAGCCAAGCTTACTACAATACGAGCCGTCAGCCTTTCTGGAGATAGGGAATCGTTCCAGCGACGTCCGTATCGTCTATCAACTGAAACTGACTGTCGCTGCCCTGTTGACGCGTCGCAACATAAGGCGCGTATTGTGGATCGGACATCCACGCTTCCGCGTGGCTGGCGCTGGGAAACGACATCAGCGCAATCAGCGTGGTGTCCCGCGGATCGCCTTCAAGCGTCTTGACATTGGCGCTGCGGGATAGGTATTTACCCCCGTGCTTGTGTACAAACTCGTGCACCGACGCCGCGTATTCCGGAATCCACTTCCCATCGGTTACCTTTATGTTGGCGATCACGTACGCTGTCATGGTCCTAGCTCCTGTGTCGTGTGATGAGCAACGGCTGATCCGATGCTGCGAGCCGAGCATGCGCGCGGCGCCCGCCAATCAACTAGTCCCGAATCTGTATCAGCCAGTACAGTCTCTGTACTAGTCGCGCAGTCGCGGCGCGCCTACACTCGCGGCTCGGTCATAGAAAGGACGCATGTATGAGCCACCCTGGATACAAGCAGTTCTGCCCGGTCGCCATGGCTTCCGAATTGCTGTGCACGCGTTGGACCATGGTGCTGTTACGGGAGCTGGTCGCCGGCTCGACACGTTTCAATGATTTGCGCCGCGGCGCGCCGAGAATGTCGCCTACGCTTTTGTCGCAACGACTCAAGGAACTCGAACTGGCCGGCATCGTCGCGCGCACAGAAATTCCGTCGGAAAAGGGCGTCTTCGAATACCAAATGACTGAAGCCGGCCGCGAACTGCGTGCTGTCGTCGAAGCGATGGGCTTCTGGGGGCAGAAGTGGATCGAAGCCCGGCTGACACTCAAGAACCTGGACCCTTCACTGCTGATGTGGGACATGCGGCGCAATCTGAATCCATTGCCGCTACCTCTGGGACGCACGGTGATACAGTTTATGTACCGCGAACTGCCTCAAGCGAAGCAGGCGTGGTGGCTGGTCGTTGAAACCGGCGGCGAGGTGGATCTTTGCTGGCACGATCCGGGGTTCGAAGTGGATCTGTACGTCTCCACCGATCTGCGCACCATGACGGCCATTTGGATGGGCCTGACGACGGTCGCCAAGGAAAGCGGCAAGATCACGCTGACCGGCAACGGCGACATCGCAAGCAAGATGCAGGCCTGGCTTGGACTCAGTCCGTTTGCGGTGGAAGCGAAGCGCACCGCGGCGTAGATCGCGGGTCCGGCGGCGGGCTGCGGGCGTCAGATTCGGGGTGGGCGCCGCAGAGGATCGCGCCGGAGCGCGAGCAAGGGGCGACTGCCATGTCAGTTCGATTTCCCGTTCGACGCACGGACCGCCAGGAATGCAAGCAAGGCTTGGGGACGACCGCGTGCAGGCGCGTTCCGATGGGCTGGCACCGGATCAGTCGTCGCCACCTTTGCGCAGGATGATGCCAAGTACGAGGCCGATCATCATGGCAAGCAGCGTGAACGCGATACCGAACAGCCAGGAATGGCTGAACGCAACGTCCGAGACCCACCGTTCGATTCGAACTTCGCGAACGTCGAGCGAACGGCTTTCCTGCGCCACGACTTTGCCGTCGCGGACCGAGTAGATCGTCAGCGTATATTCGCCAAGCGGAAGTTTGGCGGGCAACGCCATGCTGGCGGAAAACAACTTGTCGCTCACCATGTGCACGGCGTCGGCTTGCTCCAGATAGTAGCCGTCCTGCTGTTTCAGCTTCAGATACGACGATTGCCAATCTTCCGCGGCCGGCAACGCGCCCGCCGGCTTCGCCCGGTCGAGGCTGCCGGCGAGAGACAGGCCGTAGCGCGCGCGTTCCGCCGGCTTCATCATTTGCTCGATCGGCCGGGTGGAAAGCAAATAAACCAACCCCGGTGCGCCGTCGACCGTGTATTTGCCGCTGGTCAACCAAAACGGTCCGTACTGCGCCTTGCGGGAGATCGCCACTTTTTCGACCGGTGACGATACCTTGATGACAACGTCGCCTGGATGGCTGACTGCCCCGAAAATCAGCACATCCTGGCCGGTGAACTGGGCGGTGATGTCCACGTGGTGCTGCGCCAGCTCGGTGACCAGTTCGTCTTGCGCCGCGGCCGGCTGACTGAGCGCCACCGCGCACGCAAGGGCGGCGAGCATGCGAAAGAGACGGTTCATCCCATCACCACCGACATGCTGTAGATGTCTTCGGGCCGAATCAGAATGCCGACCAGCATCTTGATGGTGACCGCCACCACCACAAGCGCCAGCACCAGGCGCAACCGCTCGCCGGGAAGCTTGACGCTCAAGCGCGTGCCCCACTGCGTGCCGAATGCGGAACCGAGAATCAGCGCCAATGCCAGGAACGGATCGACCGCATGATTCACTCCGGCCTGCAGGGATGCGACCACCGCGGTAGTGAACAGCAGTTGGAACAGGGAGGTTCCGACCACCACTTTGGTCGGCATCTTCAGCATGTAGATCATGACTGGAACCATGACGAAACCGCCGCCGACACCCATCAATGAGGTGAGCACGCCGACGGCAACGCCCAGCAGCAACGGCACCAGAGCGGAAATGCGCAAATGCGAAACCGGGAAATCCATTTGCCAAGGCAAGCGCTCGCCCGCGGTTGCAAGCGTCGCGCCCAGGCCGCCCGACTTCTTCTTGGGCTTGGCCGGGCGCCGCGCCCCGCGCACCGCCAACAGAGACTCGATGAGCATGGAAGTGCCAACGATGCCCAACAGGACGACATACAGAAAGGTGACGATGTTGCCGAACTGACCGCCCTGCTGAAGACTCTTGGCCACGTACACGCCTACTGCGCCGCCGGTCCAACTGCCGAGCAGCAATACGATGCCCATTCTGAAGTCGATATTGCCCAGGCGCCAATGGGCGTAGCTGCCTGCCGCCGATGTGCCGACGATCTGCGCCGCGCCGGTCGCCACGGCCACCAGGGGCGGCACGCCGATGAAAATCAACAACGGCGTGATCAGAAAGCCTCCTCCAACACCCACGAGGCCGGACAGGAAACCCACCACGCCGCCGAAAAGCACGATCATGACGAGGTTGACGTCCATGTGGGCGATTGGAAGAAATAGTTCCATGGGATGGTGTTCTCTACAGCGCGCGGCGTGGCCGCGTCTTATTGTTCGGGGCGTTGCTGCGACTCGCGGAATTCCGCCATGGCGCTACAAATATGGCTTTCCGGCACATCGGGCGGAACCAGTAACACGGGAATCGGCAGCACCTCGGACAAGCGCGCCGAGAGATGGCCGATTGCGCGGCGCAGATGCAGGTGCGAGTGCTTTTCGGTAGCGACACCATGGCTGCCCGCCACCAGCATCATGATGTCCTGATCCTGCTTCACCGTGCGCAGGATCTCCTCTTCGGGAATGCCTTCGACGATGTAGAACTCCGGCACCACGTCGCAGATTTTACGAATTCGATCCGTAATATCGCCGAGCGTGGTCTCTGCGAGGCTTCGGATTTCATCTTTCATCCGCGTTTCCACCCCTGACCAGAAACTCAGCGTCGGCTCGTCGAGCACGTGGATCAGCCCGAGATGGGCGCCCAGCAATTTCGCCATGCGCGCGCCCACGCCTGCCGCGAGCATCGAGTTTCGCGAACCGTCTATGGCAACCAGGATCGTACCCTGCTGAGGTGTACTCATGGTGACAAAGGACTCCTGCCAGAATCGCGCCTTGCATTGCGACCGCGAGCGAACGCGTGGATCGCCCCCGCAAGGCGCGCTAATCATACAGGATCGTCGAAGTAAGATGAAGCCGCCCGCGGTGAGGTAAAAAAACGCGGTATTCGGTTGCGCCTGCTCGGATTGCAGCGATCGACGCGCTGATGGCGGATGGCGCACGTCTTGACCGGCCGCAGGCTCGTCGCCCGCCCACCGCCGGGCCTTTGCAGGACGAGGAATGGCTGCAACATCGCGCGCTCGCCGCAACGCCCGTCAATCGCACCACCGCTTTTGCGCCACAGGGATCCGGGAGGGTGGCGTATGCGCATTCGTAGGCTACGCGGGTTTCGTCGCCGCGTATCATGGGCGTCCGACGTGTCAGCCCTTCTGATGGCCACGGGCTTGCGCAATAACCACACTACACAGCATGATTTGGCCCGGATCAGTCAGACCGCGCACACTATGACGGTAGGACTTCACGTTGGGGGAGCATCCTGTGAAAACAGCCTTTCTGATAATTGCACTCGCGTTTGCCGGGAACGCGCTGGCCGCTGCGCCATCGGACGAATCGCTGCGGGAACTTTTGCAAATCACCAGCTCCCGCAAGCTCCTGGACAACTCCATGGCACAGCTGGACGCGATAATGCAGTCGTCGATGCAGCAAGCCCTGGCCGGCAAGCCCGTTACGCCGGAGGCGCAACGGACGCTGGACAAAATGAGATCGAGAACGATGGCGCTGCTGCACGAAGAAATGCAGTGGAAAGTGCTCGAACCGATGTTCATCGATATCTATCGGCAGTCGCTCTCTCAGGATGAAGTGGACGGTATGCTTGCTTTCTACAAGTCCAAAGCCGGTCAGGCGGTAATCGCAAAGATGCCGCTGGTCATGCAGCTGACGATGCAAGCCTTGCAGCAGCGCATGCGCGTATTACTGCCCAAAATGCAGACGATTCAAGACGAGACATTGGCTGAACTCAAGGCGAATCTGACCGGCGACTCTATCGAACCCAAGACGGGCGGTAAGATTCAACACTGAACGGCTACGGGAAGGCGCTGTATATTGGACTTGAATCGAGATACTCATGAAACCGCTGTGCTTGACGCTGTGCGTACTCGCCTTATTTCCAGTCCTCGGTCGCGCCGAATTGGTAGACGAGAATTTCCTGGTCAATATTCCAGACGGCTACAAGATCGATTTCCAGACCAAGCAGGGGAAAATGGTCATGACCGAGATGGTGCCCGTGGAAGAATCGGTCGAGAACTGGACGGAGATGGTGACGACGCAGGTCTTTCTGGGCCTGACGTCGGCGACTCCTGCACAATTCAGAGCGCTGATGGCAAAGCAATGGATTGCGGCATGCCCGGGCGGCTCGTTCGCGCCCGTCCGGGAAGGCGTGGAAAACGGTTATCCGTTTTCGGTCTGGCTGCAGCTTTGTCCACGCAACCCTTCGACCGGGAAGCCGGAGAATACCTGGTTCAAAGCCATCAAAGGCAACGACAGTTTCTAAGTGGTGCAGAAAGCGTTTCGCCTCGATCCCACCCGCGAGCAGGTCACCGAATGGATGCATTATTTCCGCAAAGTCGCGGTTTGCGACTCGCGCCTGGCGGACCGGCAATGCCCGATGGCGGTGCCGGGCGCGCAATAGACAGTTCCGAGTCTGCCGTCATGGCCCGGAACCGAACCGCGGGACATCAAAGCTGAATGGAATGGGCGCCTTCGGCTTCCTTCTCCAGCTCGATCAGCTCTTCTTCGGCACCCGCGGCCCGGGTGAGTTCGGCGACATTGTCCCGGGTGAAGAAGCCCTGGAAATCGCCGAAGCGTTGCACGTACTCGATAATCAATGAGGAATGCTCCGAAGCGCTGGAGAAAATCTGCTTCAACCCCTCTTCTTCCGAACCGATCACTTGCAGCAGAAATTCCTTGCCGTTTCGGCGTATGGAGTCGACGACGTAATCGATATTGGTCACGCCTTGGGTTTTGCCGTCTTTCACGGAAAAGGCGATGTGATGCAAGCGCGGGCCGTAGTTGCGAACGAAACTCTCCGTCGGCGACGGAAGTTTCTCCAGATGATTGACGAAATAGGGTGTGTTGTTGGCGGTGAATACTTTCGCCGGGCTGCGGCTTTCGTCCGCTACGTGCACATTCTTGGTGACGTTGGTGGACGAGTTCTGGTCTTTGATATCGTACGAACCCCAATAGTAATAGCTGGTCGCCGATAGAAACTCGAGTATCGCCACTTCACGATTCTGGCTGTACACGCGTGTCGCCAAATGATCGATGGGCTGCACCAGACTGTCGATGCCCAACTGCTCCTGGAGCCGCTTGGCCGAAACGTAAACCGCTTGCACGTCCTCGCGTATGCGACTCAATCCCAGCGCATACACTCTGGGCTGATCCGGTGTGCGCTCAAGGTAGCCGATGATGTTGTGGGTATAAGGCGACGGCTTGGAGATTGCGATGTTGCCCGGCAGCTCCAGCTTTCGGACTTCGTTCTGATTGAAGAACCGGAACTCCCGTTCGCTTTGCAAGCGCACCACATCGTGGAGATTTTCGACCCGGAAGATTTCGCCCATGTAGCGGCAGTTGGGCTTTTTGGCGCCGATCGGATAGACCTCGTTCAAGCTGCGAAAGATGCCGCGGATGTTCGGATCCTTCACTTCCCGCACCAGCAAGTCCGGCGAATTCATATCGATGCGCAGAACATGGGTCCAGTGGGATTCGCTCTCCAAGGTCACCAGGTAGTGGTACGGCGTCATCAACGCCAGCTCGGCGATATAGTCGATGGACTGACCCGGATCGACGGTCAACATCATCGCATCGACTTCGCCGATCAGATCCGTGACGCCGACCCGATCGCGCTCTTCGAGCAACCGGACGAGGTAGGTCTCGAAGAATTCCGAGTTCTGCTTATCGCCGAAGCGCTTGAAGCCGAAAGAACGGCTTTGGGAGATATCTCTTAGATCACTCATGGCATTTGACCTGCGTGCTGTAAACTTCATCCACGCCCCCAAAATACGCATATGAAACGGCGCTGACAAACCCGGCAAAGCCCGGCTGCGGTTGTGGAAGCGCCAAAGCATAGTGCCGGAGCCGCACCCAGGCGCCGGAGACATGAAATCGCTGATTTTTTCGCTTTGGGAGGAACACCATGCTGCCGAACGAACTCGAACGCTATCTGCACGAACATATCCCCATCTCGAAGGCCATGGGCGTTTCGATCGCTGCCGCCGACCCACTGGAGGTCATTCTGCGCGCACCGCTGGCGCCGAACATCAATCATCGCGATACCGTCTTCGGCGGCAGCGCCTCGGCCCTGGCGACCCTGGCGGCCTGGTCGTTGTTGCAGACTCGCTTGCAAAGCGATGGGTTCGCCAGCCGCCTCGTGATCCAGCGCAACACCATGGCCTACGACCTGCCGATTGCGGGCGACTTCACGGCGCGCGCCACCTACGACCCGCAGACCGACTGGACACGATTCACGAAGCTATTGCGCCGCAAGGGCAAGGCCCGCATCACAGTCGATTCGGTGCTCGAATATCAGGGCCGCGCGGCTGGCCGCTTCAGCGGCGAATTCGTTGCGCTCGGGACCTAGCACCGCGCGCGTGGGAAACGGTTGTAATGGGTCGGCGATGCCTTAGAATGCGAAACACCCGATGCCGCTGCCGCGCGCAGCACTGGCACAACGTCGACGTCACAGGCTGCAGCTTGAACCGGCTCTTTCTCGCAGTAGTTGCTGCGCTCGTCATTCCTTGCCCAACGCGCGTCGTCGCGTCATCCGCCGCGCCCTCCGTCGTGTCCGGACATAGCGCGCCGTGAACACCGCTGCGACCGAAGTCGAGAACGCCGAAACCCATGCACGGCTACCGGCAGCGGCGGTCGCGGCACTCGGGATTGTCTACGGCGATATCGGCACCAGCCCGCTGTACGCGCTCCGCGAAAGCCTGTTCGGCGACGCCACCCTGGTGACCGGCCCAAGTACGGTCCTGGGTGTGCTGTCGCTGATCTTCTGGGCCCTGGTGCTGGTGATTTCGGTCAAGTATCTGGTCCTGGTGATGCGCGCCGACAACCGCGGCGAAGGCGGTGTACTGGCACTGCTGGCACTCCTCGACCCCTGGGGCCGGCGCGGCTCGCGGCGTGCGACGTTGCTGATCCTGCTCGGCCTGTTCGGCGCGGCACTGCTCTATGGCGATGCGATCATCACGCCGGCGATCTCGGTGCTTTCGGCCGTGGAAGGTCTTAAGGTCGCGGCTCCCGGACTCGGCCAGCTGGTGATCCCGATCACGGTGGTGATCCTGATCGGCCTGTTCGTCCTGCAGGAACACGGCAGTGCCCGTATCGGCGCCCTGTTCGGGCCGATCATGGTGCTGTGGTTCGCACTGCTGGCGACCTTGGGTATCACCGGGATCGCCGGCAATCCGCAAGTACTCACGGCGGTCAATCCGATGTACGCCCTGCGCTTCCTTGCTCAGGAGGGCAGCGTCGCATACGCCGTGCTCGGTGGCGTTTTCCTGGCGGTTACCGGCGGCGAGGCGCTGTATGCGGATATGGGCCACTTCGGTCGGCGGCCGATCCGGGTCGCCTGGTTCACACTCGTGCTTCCCGCACTCCTACTGAATTACTTCGGCCAGGGCGCCTGGATCCTCGCCCACCCGTCCGATGCGCATCATCCGTTTTTCAATCTGGTGCCGGCGTGGGGCGTGTATCCGATGGTGGGCATGGCTACGATCGTCACGGTCATCGCCTCGCAAGCGGTGATTTCCGGTACTTTTTCGTTGACGCGCCAGGCCGTGCAGATGGGACAGAGCCCGCGCGTGGAAATCGTGCAGACCTCTTCCGAGGAAATCGGCCAGATCTATATTCCCAGCGTGAATTGGGCGTTGATGTTCGCCACCATCGCTTTGGTGTTTGGTTTCCGTTCTTCGAGTGCGCTGGCCGCCGCCTACGGAATCGCAGTCAGCGCGACCATGGTCATCACGACCGTCCTGATTTTCTTCCTGATGCGCAATCGCTGGCACTGGCCCGCTCCGTTCGCCATTGCCGTGGCGTCGGTGTTTCTGGTGATCGACGTCACGTTCTTCAGCGCCAACCTGTTCAAGATCAACGACGGCGGTTGGCTGCCGTTGCTGGTGGGTGTGGTCGTACTGGTGGCGATGATCACCTGGAGCCGCGGCCGAACCTTGTTGCAAGGCATCACCGCGGAGCGCTCGATGCCGGCGCGGCAGCTCATCACCAGTCTCCAGCATCATCAGCCCGCGCGCGTTGGCGGCACCGCGGTGTTTCTCACCAGCCCCGGCGAGAATGTCTCCGGTGGACTATTGCACCATCTCAAACTCAACCAGGTACTACATGAGCGTGTCATTCTGCTCACGGTGGTCACCGAGGACATTCCTCGCGTTCCGGCCAGCGCGCGCCTCGAAGTCACGCCGCTGGAAGACGGGTTTTACCGCATGCTGGTTCATTACGGATTCATGCAAAGCCCCAACGTGCCAGTGGCGATCCGGCTGTGCCAGGACATGGAACTGATTCCCGGCATGGACGCCGAGACGACGGTGTACTACGCGGACCGGGTAACACTGCAGCTTTCGGATCGACACCAGCCGATGCCACGCTGGCAACGCTGGCTGTTCACTTTCATGTCCCGCAATTCGTTGCGGGCAGTGGTCTATTATCAGCTGCCGACGGGGCGCTCCGTGGAGTTGGGTATTCAAGTCGAAATGTGAACCGCCTGCCGGTGCGACCGCGCGTTCCGGCCCTTCGTCTTTCTCGCCCGCCGCGACTATCTATACTCTATCGCGAGTAGACATCACTACAGGCAACCAACATGGACAATCCCGTCACTTGGTTCGAGATTTATGTTCAGGACATGGCGCGTGCCAAGGCATTCTACGAGTCGGTCCTCGACATCGAGCTCAGCAAGCTCGAAGCAACGGATCTGGAAATGTTCGCGTTTCCGATGCAGCAGAACGGCGCCGGCGCCACCGGCGCACTGGTTCGAATACCAGGCTTTCCATCCGGCAACAACAGCGTCTTGGTCTACTTCAGTTGCGCCGATTGCGCGCTGGAAGCCGAACGCGCAGCGAATGCAGGCGGAAAAGTCGAAACCCCGAAACGCGCCATCGGTCCCTACGGATATATCGCCCATATCGTCGATACGGAAGGCAACCTCGTCGGCCTGCATTCCAGGCAATAGCGCAGCCCAGCTGGGCCGCGAACTGCATGCGCCGCCCGCTCAGTCGTTCTTCTCACTGCTTTGACAATTCGGACACCAGAAGGTCGCACGCTGATGCTTGCCGCGTTTGGAGCTCCGAATCTTCGTGCCGCATTCGTAACAAGCTTTGCCGCTTCGGCCGTAGACCCATAAGCGGCCACCGCCGTTCGTGTTGTCGCGGGTGGTGCGCGGACCGCCGCTGATGTTGGCCTGCAACAGTTGCCGGCCCCGCAGCAACATTCGTCGCAATGCATCGTCATCGGTGTGCTGCAAGCACTGGAGCGGATCGTGCCGCTCCAGAAACAACAGCTCCGACTTGTAGACGTTGCCGATACCGGCAGCGACCCGTTGGTCCAACAGCACGTCGACCAGGGGTGTTTCCGGTTCCAGCAACTGGCGGGCCCGTTCGATGGCGGCATCGACGTCGAAGGAACCGGCCAACAGATCGTGACGCAGCCGCGCTTCCAAAGTGCGCTCTTCGATACTGCCCGTGCGCAGCCACTGCCATTCCCGTGCGTTGAAACACACATACACCGCCTGCCCGGTTTCCAGGCGGATGCTCGCCTGACGTTGCGGCTTGCGCCAAGGTTCGCCTTTGCCATAGCGATGCCAGTCGCCGTGCATGCCCAGGTGACTGCGCAACACCCGACCGTCGTCGAAGCGGATCAACAGATGTTTGCCGCGCGCTTCCACGGCGGAGATGCGCTGCGGCGGGGCAAGCACGGGCTGCGCGCCCCGCAGCACCAATGCGTCCACCCGCTGACCTTCGAGCTCCGGGCGCAGCGCCGCGGCCAGCTTGTGAATAGTGTCGCCCTCGGGCATGGAAAAGACTCAGTTGCGCCCTACCGCAAGACCGCGGTAGTCACGCTGGAAGCCGCATTGGAGCATGCGTTGGAAATGCGGGGATTGGCTCACCGGCAGACCATCGATCCTTTCCACCATCATGTAGCCGCGCCGCGCGGCGGACGGCAGCTTGGCCATGGCGGAGAACGCCAACTCCCAATCGCCGCGATCGGCAATCACTTGATCGGGAAAGGTGAGCAACTGGCGGGCGCGGGGCCCGATATACAACACCGGCTTTCCCTGGACCAGCACCACCCAGGCACCGGAGACGCGGCGCGGGCGCTGCTTGTCGTCGGCGGCGCCGGTTTCCGGCCAGGGCAGCAGGGTTCCGTAGGGGTTGGCCGGGTCCACCGCCGCGAGAAGTGTCAAATCGGTTTCATCCACTTCTTGCTTTTCCGCGTCCGGCCGTGCGCCGCGCAGCCGCTCCACGGCCCCGGCGTAGGCGAACTGCGCCGCCGCCAAACCTTCGATGAAATAACCGCGCCGCACCTTACCCTGCTCTTCCATGGCTTTGAGCACGCCATAGACGCTGCCGAATCCGCCCGTGAGTTCATCCGCCTGAGCCGCTTCGCGGCTGACCACGCCGTAGCGTTCCAGCAGCATGTTGGCCCGCGCGACGGCACGTTCGGTTGCGCTCGCATGGGCATTCAACAACGGCGCCACCAGGGACCAGCGACCGCCCGCCAGGCCCGGGGTGGCATTGCGCCGGCCACGGGTGGGCTTGCGGCCGAGACTGCGCAACGGCGCGAAGGTGTCGTTGGTGATCTGTCCCGCCCAGACCAGGTCCCACAAGGCCGCTTCGAAAGCCGCCCGGTCCTCGTCTGGATGTTCCTGGCGCACCCGATCCTGCAGTTCGGTGAGAAACGATGCGCCCCGCTCGGCCAAGTGCCGCAACAACGTCGCGTGGATCGGTGTCGGCGCGTGGTATTCCTGTGGCGATAGCAGCAACGGCGCGCGTTCGCGCAAATACAATGCGACGCGGCCGTCGCGGGCGCCCAGCGGTCCGCCCCCGATCCAGACCACGGCGCCGCTGGCCGACAGCAAATCCAGCATGTCGGACTGAAAACCCGCGACCCGCGCCGGCAGGATGGTTTCGATCACGCTCGACCATGGCAGCGGCAGGCCCTGCAGTTGCGCCACCACTTCCAACAAGCGTTCGTTGCCGCTGCGCGCACTGTACAGCGCCTGCCATTGGGGCAAGAAGCAGCCCAGCACTGCGCCGTCCACGGGCGCCACTTCGCGCCGCAAGCGGGCCAAGGTGCGGCGCTTGAGTTGGCGCAGCACATCGCTGTCGCACCAATCCAGCTGCGCGCCGCCGGGTCGGATCTCACCGCGCAGCAACACACCTTCGTTTTCCAGCAGCCGCAGCACCGGCTCCAATTGGGCCTTGCGCAGCCCGTAGCGAAGCCCAGGTTCGGCGGTGACGAACGGCCCGTGGCTGCGCGCATAACGACGCAGCAATTGTTGCAACGGTTGCGCAACCGACTGCAGGAATACGTCCGGCAGACCCGATGGCGGTGCCGCGCCCAAGGCGTCGCGATACAAACCTGCATCCTCGGCGGCGATCCAGCGCTTGTCATCGGCAATCGAAACCTGTACCGCGCGGCGCTGGCGTTGCAGATCCTGCAACCATTCCTCAGCCGGCGCGGTAACCCGCTGCGCGATTTCGTCTTCGTCCAGATCACCCAGGCGGCGCAACAAATCGTGCAATTCGTCCGCATCCCGCGCTTGGCGCCCTTCGCTCAAGTGCTGCAGTTCGTGCGCCACTTCGTCGATCACGTCGGCGTCGAGCAGTTCGCGCAGTTCCGCCTGGCCCAGCAGTTCCGCCAGCAAGCCGCGATCCAATGTCAAAGCCTGGGCTTTACGTTCGGCCAGGGGCGAATCCTGTTCGTATAGATAGGCGGCCACGTAAGCGAACACCAGCGAACGGGCGAAGGGCGATGCCGAACGGGTTTCGGTTTCCACCACGTGCACGCGCCGCGCTTGGATATCGCGTAGCAACTGCGTCAAGCCGGCGACGTCGAAAACATCCGAAAGTGCCTGCCGATAGGTTTCCAGAACGATGGGGAACGACGGATAACGCTGCACGGCGGCGAGCAGCGATTGCGCTTTCAAGCGTTGCGCCCACAATGGACTGCGTTTGTCAGGCCGCTGTCGCGGCAGCAACAGTGCACGGGCGGCATTTTCGCGAAACAAACCGGCGAACAGCGCGCTGCGCCCCAGTTGTTCGGTGACCAGTTCCTCCAGTTCATCCGCGTTCGGTAACAGGCGATCGAGCGACGGCAATTCGTCGGCGTCGGCGAAACGCAGCACGATCCCGTCGTCGGTGTACATCACCTGCACTTCGAAACCACTGTCGGCGGACAAGTGCTGTTGGATCGCCATGGCCCAGGGACCGTGCAGGCGCGCGCCGAACGGTGACAAGATACAAATGCGCCAATCCCCCAGCTCGTCGCGGAACCGTTCGACGGTGATACTGCGGTCGGTGGGAAGCGTTCCGGTATGTTCCTTTTGTTCCCGTATGTACGCGAGCAAGTTGCGTGCGGCGAATTCGTCCAGGGGCGATTGGGTTTGCAGCCAGTCCAGCGCGCGCTCGTCGCTCAGCGCGCCGAGTTCCCGCACCAGAGCACCGAGTGCGCGACAAAGTTCGAGCGGCCGTCCGGGACCGTCGCCGCGCCAGAACGGCAGGCGCCCAGGTTCGCCCGGCGCCGGCGTCACCAGCACCTGATCCCGGGTGATCTCCTCGATGCGCCAGGTGCTGGCGCCGAGCATGATGTTGTCGCCGGGTTTGGACTCGAACACCATTTCTTCGTCCAGCTCCCCGACGCGCGGACCGCCGGCGCCGAGAAACACGCCATAGTTGCCGCGATCGGGAATGGTCCCGGCATTGAGCCGCGATACGATGGCAGCGCCGCGACGGGCGCTCAGCACGTCGGCACTGCGATCCCAGGCAAGCAACGGCCGCAGATCCGCGAACTCCGAGGACGGGTAATGTCCGGAAAGCATATCCAGCACGGAAGTGAATACGGCATCGCTCAATTGCCGGTAGGGATAGGCACGACGCACCAGGGCGGCGATGTCGTCGACCCTGCGCGGTGTGTCCGCACACAGGGCGACGATCTGCTGCGCCAGTACGTCGAGGGGACTACGCGGAATATGCAAGGCTTCCAGTTCGCCGCTTTGCATGCGCGCCGCAACCACGGCGCATTCCAACAGATCGCCGCGGAACTTGGGGTAAATCCGGCCGACACTGACCGCACCTACATGATGACCGGCGCGACCTACGCGCTGCAGACCGCGGGCCACAGAGCCGGGAGATTCCACCAGAATGACCGCGTCCACCGCGCCCATGTCGATGCCCAGTTCCAATGAACTGGTGGCGACGATGCCGCGCAAGCGGCCGGCCTTCAACGCGTCTTCGATCTCGGCGCGCTTTTCGTGGGAGACGCTGCCGTGATGGGCGCGCACCAATGGCTCGTCCGCGAGTTCGTTGAGATGTTGCGCCAGGCGCTCGCACAGACCGCGGCTGTTGACGAAAATGATGGTGGATCGATTGGTGCGGATCGCTTCCAGTAGTTTCGGGTACATCGCCGGCCAGATGCCGCGTTGCAGCGGTGGTGTACCCACTTCGCGCGCATACAGCTCGCCGAGAATAGAGCCGCCCCGTTTCGGTTCAGGCTGCACGCGCACCCGTTCCATGTCGGGCACCGGCACCACCACTTGCAAATCCAATGCCGGGGGCGTGCTGGCATCGACGATCTCCACGTCCCGATCGCCGCCGAGAAATCGCCCCACTTCGTCAAGCGGCCGTACCGTGGCCGACAAACCGATGCGCTGCGGTTCGACTTCGGTCAACTCCACCAGTCTTTCCAATGAAAGTGCTAAATGGGCCCCGCGCTTGTTGGGTGCCAGCGCATGCACTTCGTCGACGATCACCGTATGCACGGTTTTGAAGTTGTCCCGCGCCTTGGAGCCCAGCAACAGGAACAACGATTCCGGCGTGGTCACCAGAATCTCCGCCGGGTCCTTCGATTGTTGGCTGCGCACTTTTTGCGGCGTGTCGCCGGTGCGCACGTCCACCCGCGGAAGATGCAAGTTCAATCCCAACCGCTCGGCGCTGCGCTGCACGCCCATCAGCGGTGCGCGCAAGTTGCGATCGACGTCGTACACCAGCGCCTTCAGCGGCGAGATGTACAACACGCGCACTCCCGGCTCCGCGTCCTCGCGCAACTGCGCCAAGCGATCGATGGCGTGCAGAAACGCCGCCAGGGTCTTGCCGCTGCCGGTGGGAGCCACCAGCAATGCATGAGCGCCGCGCCCAATGGTCTCCCAGCCGCGACGCTGCACGTCGGTGGGCGCAGTGAAGTTGGCGTCGAACCAGGATTGAGTAGCGGGTGTGAACACAGCGTGGCAAAACCGCTTCGTTGCCGGACAAGCCTGCATGGTAGCGGGATTCGGGGCCGAGATTCAGCCAGAGCGTGGTTCGGTCACACATACCCCCGCGCGGGGTCCGGTTGAGTGCTCACCGACCCCGCAATCTCACGCCGGACAGCGGGCGTTATGCGCGCCGATCGGATCGGTCGGTGTGGATCGCGAAGGTTTGTTGGCGGGCACCGCCGCCCTATATCGGACGGATTGCCGATCCGCTCACGCGGTCGCCGCCCGCAGCTCTGCGGTGGCCTCGCGCAACACGGACAGCGACGAGCGCAGAAACAGCGCGGCAAGCGCGAGACCCACTACAATGTCGGGCCACCCGGAGCGGGTAAACCAAACGCCTGCGGCCGCCACCAGCACCGAGACGTTGGCGATGATGTCATTGCGCGAGCACAACCATACCGAGCGCATATTGATGTCGTCGCTGCGATGCCGCCACAGCAGCCCGAGGCAGAGCGCATTTACCGCCAATGCCAGCAAGCCGACGGCGCCAATGGTTTCGAATATGGGCAGCTGCGGGAATGCAATTTTGTAAACCGCCTGGCCGAGCACAAACAGCCCGAACGCCGCCATGATGCCGCCCTTGAACATCGCCGCCATCGCTTTCATACGCGCGCCGCGGGCAATCACGTACAGACTGAAAACGTACACCAGTGCATCGCCGAGCATGTCCAGGGAATCGGCCACCAGCGACACCGAGCCGGACAACAGGCCGGCGCTCAGCTCGACCACGAACATCACGGCATTGAGCGCCAGCACCCATTTCAACGTCGCGCTTTGGCGCGTGCGCAGGACATCGAGCTCGCAGGCTTTGTCGTTGCAGCAGTTGGTGGACATTCCCAGATGATAAATGACCGCGCAGGCCGATACGAACCCGCCGCCGTTCATGTATGCCACGGGCGGCTTATTCCGTGCTGGCAGCAGGGCCAATTACAGGCGACGACGCGGGATTCTGGTTCGCAACTCGAAACGAAATCGATAAGGCATCGGCGCGCCAGCCGGCTACGCTGGTGCGGACTGAAAACACGCGCCAACCAGGAGCAACCATGTCAGAACATCCGGACGTTCTCTTCGCACCATTCACACTAGGGGATCTGACCCTGCCGAACCGCATCGTGATGTCCCCCCTGACCCGTTCCCGGGCGCAGCAACCCGGCGACGTACCCACCGACATGAACGCCGAGTACTATGCGCAGCGGGCGGGGGCGGGCCTGATCATCGCCGAGGCCACCCAGGTCTCGCCCCAGGGCAAAGGCTACGCGTTCACGCCCGGCATTCACTCAGCGCGCCAGATCGAAGGTTGGCGCAAAGTCACCGCGGCGGTGCACGAAGCCGGCGGCCGCATCTTCCTGCAGCTTTGGCATGTCGGGCGGATCTCACGGCCGGAACTGCAGCCCGACGGCGAAACACCCGTCGCACCCTCGCCGATTCGGCCCGAAGGCGCGCAGACCTTTATCAGCGCTGAGTCCGGCATGGTGGATATTCTCGAGCCCCGTGCGCTTGAAAGCGACGAGATTCCCGGGGTGGTGGAACAATTCCGCCAAGGCGCCGAAAACGCCAAGCAGGCCGGTTTCGACGGCGTCGAAATCCACGCCGCGAACGGCTATCTGCTCGACCAGTTCCTGCGCAGCAAAACCAACCGACGCACCGATGAGTACGGCGGATCTCTGGAAAACCGCATGCGCTTCCCGCTGATGGTGGTGGATGCCGTAGTCGATGTCTGGGGCACCGAGCGCACCGGCATCCGTGTCAGCCCGACCGGCAGTTTCAACGATATGGCCGACGAGGACCCGGTGCAAACCTACGCCGCGCTGGCCGCGCGCCTGAACGAAAAGGGCATCGCGTTCATAGAAGTGGTGGAGGATTCGTTCCAAGGCAATCACGCCTCCGGCCGTCCGGAATCGGTGATCGAGGCGATTCAGACCAACTTCCGTCGTGCCTACATCGGCAATGGCCGCTACAACGGCGACGAAGCCCGCAAACGAATCCAGGCGGGGCAATGCGATCTGGTGTCGTTCGGTCGGCCCTACATTGCCAATCCCGACCTCGCCGCGCGGCTGCGTGACGGCGAGCCTTTGAACGACTGGGACGAATCGACCTTCTACGGCGGCGATGAGCACGGTTACACGGACTATCCCACCGTGCGTGCGGCACGCTCCTAAGCATTGCCGGGACGGTTGTCGGCCGCGGAGGTGATGACCGACGACCGGCTCCGGCACCCCATGGCGCCGGTTCCACGTTGCGGTGCTTGAAAATGCCGTGAGCAGACGAGCGGCGCATTGCATGGCGTTTCCTCACGTCGGCGTGTGAACCAGTCGCGGGAGCGGGGCATCGCTTCCGCATGGCCGATAGTGAGAAGCAAATCCGCGTTCGCGCCGCAGGCTGCGCTCGCCGGCACCGCCCATCCGCCGATGTAGCCCATTTGGAATCCGGTCATTCACAGGCCTTAACGCGGAGCCGGTCATACCTATGATGGCTACCACCTTTTTGCCGGGCAGCGGCGCCGCACCCGCCCCGCTCCCGCCGACCAGCAGCCGTGCCCTTGCCCGTCTCTGCCTGCGTGACCGAACCGCCCGGCGAAGCCGAGAAATCGCCGCCCGGGCCGCGCCGCCGCGCGCACGTGTGTCTGCCATGGCCGCGCGGCCGGAGGACCGGATCGAGATAAGCGAAAAATCCGGACGAATTGCAGTATCATTGAGCGCCGCTCGGGCCCGCACGCTCATGGACATACCAATGCTGAGACTGATCACGGCAGCGCATAACCTGTGTTCCGGTTGCACGGATGCCCGGGACATCTCGGGCTGATGAAGCCGCGCCGAACCCATTTCCTTGCCGCGTTGTTTGCGCTATTGGCGCTGCTACTCAGCGCGCCTGCCGGCGCAGCGTCGCCGCTTTCGGTGACGGTTGCCCACGATAACGCGATCGGCCGCGCCACCGATTACCTTCAGGAATCGGACGAACCGCTGACGCTGGCGCAAGCGCTCGCCTCATATCGAGCCGGGTCGTTTTCGCCCGGGCTCAATCCGGCACTGACGTTCGGCATCGGACCCCAGCCGGTGTGGATCCATTTCACGGTATCGAATCCCACTGCCGAGCCCGTGACCCGGCGGTTGGCGATCGAAATTCCTTGGCTCGACCGGGTCGAGGTTTATTTCCGCCACGGCGGCGCCACCGTCGCGTCCTACAAGGTCGGCGATCGCCAGGCGTTCGGCGCGCGCCCCGTACACAGCCGCGCCTTCGACTTCGATCACGACTTTGCGCCCGGGGTGAGCGATGTGTTTGTACGCGTTGCAACCGCCGATCCGATGGTCGTACCCATGTACCTGCTCTCTCCGCAGCAGGCGCAGGAACGGGAAACGTTCCAGAATTACAGCTACGGCTTTCTGTACGGGTTTCTGCTCGCCCTGCTCGCCTACAATGCCATGCTGTACGCGGGGCTGCGTCACCCGCGTTACATTCTGTATTCGTTGTACCTCGGTATGTTCCTGCTCATGAACCTGTCGTACACGGGACACGGGTTCGCATGGTTTTGGCCCGACAGTCCCCGATGGGCACAGTGGTCGAACCCCATCTTCATGTATTTGTATGGTGCAAGCGGCCTGATATTCGCCACCAGGTTTCTCGACACGCGGGTGCGGTTTCGCCGCACCCACAAGGCGGTTCTGTCCTTTCTTTGGGTTTTCGGCGCCGTCCTGGCATTGGCCATCGTGCTCGGTCAGCAACGCCTGGCGTTGCTGACTGCGTTCAGCTTCGTGTTTCTATTCGCGACCATGATGCTCGCCCTGGGCGTAATCACGGTGCGTTCGGGGCAGACACCGGCGCGCTACTTTCTTCTGGCAGCGGTTGCGGCAATGCTCGGCGCAGTGTCCACGGCGCTGTCGACCTGGGGCTTTATTCCTTTCAACACGTGGACGTTTCGGGCGGTGGACATCGGGATGTTGCTGGACGCCACGCTGCTCGCCCTGGCACTGACCTACCAGTTCCGCGTGGGCCAGAAGCAGCGCCTGCGCGCAGAACAGCTCGCCACCCTAGATCCCTTGACCGGCATCAATAATCGCCGGGCGTTTTACGACAAGACCGCTGCGCTCTGGAACAGCACCCGCCGCCTTGACCACGAACTTTCGGTCATTCTCTTGGACATCGACCGATTCAAGAATATCAATGATGCATTCGGACACGCCTATGGAGACGAAGTGCTGACCACAACGGCGGCACTGCTTTCAAAGTCCGTGCGGGAACATGACGTGATCGCCCGCTGGGGCGGCGAAGAATTCATTCTGTTGCTGCCGGAGACCGACGTCCAAGAAGCGGCGGCGCTGGCGGAACGATTGCGGCGCGATGTGTCCACCATCCAGCTCCACCACGCGGGCCTCGATATTCAGGTCACCGCCAGCTTCGGTGTCGCCCAACGCGAGGCGCATCATCCCAATCTTGACGCCTTGATCTCCACCGCCGACCACTTTCTCTACCAGTCCAAGGCCTTGGGACGCGACCGAGTAACCTACAAGGGCTCCGACCCGCACGCGCATCCGTATCCGTTACGCGCGGATGCCAGTTAGACCATTTGCTCCCTATGCTTTGCCCAACACCTCGTCGGCCGCAGGCGTCCGACGCTCACATCGACGACAGGCGCAATGGCGCCATCCGCGGCGGGTGAACCCGGCAATGTCAGCGGCATTCGCGGATCAGTCGGCATGGGCACGCGCAAGTTCAGCGATGTCGAGTTTCTTCATTTTCAAAATGGCTTCCATGACCCGGTTGGCCTTGCGCGGATCGGCATCGGATATCAATTGCGGCAAGATCTGCGGCACCACCTGCCACGAAACGCCGTAGCGGTCTTTCAGCCAACCGCACTGCTGCGCGTTCGGGTCGCCGCCTTCGGACAAGTGTTCCCAGAAGTAATCGACTTCGCCCTGGGTCTCGCAGTGCACTTGAAACGAAACCGCTTCGTTGAATTTGAAAACGGGCCCGCCGTTGAGTGCAGTGAATCCCTGACCGTCGAGTTCAAAGACCACCACCATGACGCTCCCCGGCGCCATGCCGTGTACTTCGGTGCCGGCGTCGCCGTAGTAGGACGTTTGCACGATTTTGGAATCGTCGAAAATCGACGTGTAGAACTCCGCTGCCTGCTCCGCCTGATGGTCGAACCACAAGCAGGGGGTAATCCTTTGAATCCCGGCCATGTCATGTCTCCCAAGGGAATCCATCACCGTATAGTCGTTCAGGCCGGTCCCGTTTCGACACCGGCTGCGCAGCAGATTTGCAAAAATAACGGTATTGTTCACGCCCCCATGGTAGAATGCGCGAATAACGGCGTACTTCGGTCTACGCCGAAGTTCGCGGTCACCTTTCCGGCTTGCCTCGATCCCATTCACTCAAGTGAATCGCGCCTAGACCGTACCCGCACTGCCGGGTAGGCCATTCCAGGAGTATTACCAAGATGTCATTTTCCGAACTCGGCCTTTCGGCCGAATTACTTCGTGCTGTGTCCGAAGAAGGCTACACCGACCCGACCTCGGTGCAGCGCCAGGCGATCCCGGTGATTTTGCAAGGCCGTGACGTGCTGGCCGGCGCACAGACGGGAACCGGCAAGACCGCCGGATTCACCCTGCCGCTGTTGCACCGTCTGAGCGCCCGTGCGCCGGCGGCGTCGCAACGCGGAGTCCGCGCACTGATCCTGACACCAACGCGCGAGCTCGCCGCCCAGGTGCAGGAAAGTGTTGAAACCTACGGCAGACATCTGCCGTTGAAATCCGCCGCGGTTTTCGGTGGTGTGAACATCAATCCGCAAATCGCCAAACTTCGCCGCGGCGTCGATATCCTGGTGGCCACGCCCGGCCGACTGCTCGACCACGTGGGGCAGAAGACGGTCGACTTGTCGCAGCTGGAAATCCTGGTGCTGGACGAAGCCGACCGCATGTTGGACATGGGTTTTATCCGCGACATCCGCAAGATTATTGCGCTGTTGCCGGCAATCGGCCGGGACGGGCGTCAGAATCTGTTGTTCTCAGCGACGTTCTCCGCGGAAATCCGGGAACTGGCCAAAGGCCTGCTGCACGATCCGGTGCACATCGAAGTCGCGCGCCACAACACGGCGATCGAAACGGTGTCCCAGTTGGTGCATCCGGTGGACCGGGAGCGCAAGCGGGAACTGCTTTCCTATCTGATCGGCTCCGGCAACTGGCGCCAGGTGCTGGTGTTCACGCGCACCAAGCACGGCGCCAACCGGCTGGCCGAACAGTTGAACCGCGACGGCCTGACCACTGCCGCGATTCACGGCAATAAGACTCAGGGCGCGCGCACCCGCGCGTTGGCGGAGTTCAAGGACGGCACCGTGCGCGTGCTGGTTGCGACCGACATCGCCGCCCGCGGCCTCGATATCGACCAACTGCCTCACGTGGTCAACTTCGAACTGCCGAATGTCCCCACCGACTACGTCCACCGCATCGGGCGTACCGGACGTGCAGGCAACTCCGGGCAGGCGATTTCCCTGGTGTGTGTCGATGAGCGCGACTTCCTGCGCGACATCGAACGCCTGGTGAAGACTGAGATTCCGAAACAGGTGATCGCGGGGTTCGAACCCGACCCGAGCATCAAACCCGAACCGGTATTCAAGCAGCGGCAGCAGCGCTCGGCCAAGGGCAATGCAGGCCCCGGCCGGCGGCCGGCCCACAACCACGGCAAGTCCGCACATGCGGACAAGAAGTCCCAGGGCAAACGGGGCGGCGGCGGTCCGGCGAACGGGCGGGGTCAGCGCAGCGGCTCGAAGCCGCAGAGTCGCTCAACGCCGCAGAGTCGCTCAACGGGTCGAGCGAGTCAGCAGCCCAACTGATGGCATACCTGCGTAGAGCCTGCGGCGGAGCGTTCGCCGCCGCAGGCTCTACGACCGCTTGTGAATCAGAGCTTGGAGGCCCAGATCGCCAGCTTATGGCGCATGGTCTGCTGTGATACCTGGTCTTCCGGAATGGGCTGGATCAGCTTGTCGTGGACCAGCAGGCGATAGATGTATTCGATTTTAGCGTTTGTCGAATCGGTCGCTTCGAACTCCACAACCCCGCGCGACTCACCGTATTTGACGCCTTCGTCAATCGCCTTTCGCACCAGTTCCTTTTCATCTTTCAGTTTCTTCACGACGACCTCTCGGATGCTCGGGAATACGACTGGTAATCCACAGCCGACTCGGGCAACGAAAGCCACGAGAAGGCGAACGAAGTGCCAACCGATACGCGCCAGCAACGCTACTGACGCTGCGGCATTCCAAAACCGCTATGCCCGGTCCGGCAGACTCACCAGCCACGGTCAGTCTTCTTTTCGACACTGCGTTGTTCGGCAAGCTCCAGAATGGTCCGCTTGCGTTGGTCGCTGGCGGTATTCCATTCCATGATCTCGTCCATGCTTCGGAAACAACCCAGGCAGATGTCGTCGTCATCGAGACAACATCTACGGATACAAGGCGATTTGTGGATCGAGTTCAAATTCATGGGTCGAGGGGATGCAACGATTGCGGTACTGCTGCCCTTACGGACTTAGCGCAGTCAGTATCGATGTTTTGGCATACAAAATACAGTCGGGAAGCCATGGGACGCACCCGCACTCAATCGGCTACGCCTTTGATCATCTCCCGCAATTCGTGCGGCCGCGGTAGGCCCGCGACTTCGATTTCCGGTTCGTCGCCGGCGGTATACACGGAAATCGTGCCCACATCGAACAGACGGTTGAAGAAGGATTGATGTACGTTGAATGTCCGGATGCTGTGGACGTTGAGTTCGGTGCGGTCTTTACTCAACAGACCGGTCTCCAGAATCAGGTTGCTGCCCGCAAATTCGAGTTTGACCGACCGGCATTTCAGATACCACACGATCAGAATAACGATTCCCAACACAACCGGAATCAGCACCACCGCCAGAACGAAACCAAACGGATGGTTTTTGAACATCGCGGGGTACTCGGAATACTGAGCCTCCAAAGCCAACCTCCTGTTTGCGTGCCCGAGGATACGGCGCGCTCCACTACGAGCCAAGTCTGTAGCGCAATGCCGAAAAGGATAGTCGATTGCGCGATGCTGCCCGCCGCACTCGCGGTGCGGGAATGGCAACAGAACCGCTGACTAGGCCGTGGCGTCGCTGTGTGTTGCGCGCGGGGTTGCCCCACGTCCGTGAAACACTGAATAGGCCACCGGAACCAACACCAGGGTAATCAGCGTGGACGCGGTGAGGCCTCCGAGTACCGCGCGCGCAAGCGGGGCCTGCGCGTCGGCGCCTTCACCGATACCCAGCGCCAATGGCAACAACGCCAGTACCGTGGTCAAGGTCGTCATCAGCACCGGGCGCAACCGGCGCCTGCCGGCTTCGGCAAGTGCATCGTGGGTAACCATGCCCGCGCGACGCAACCGCCCCGCTTGGTCGACCAGCAAAATGGCATTGTTGACCACGATGCCGCCAAGCATGATGCAACCGATCGCCGACTGCAGATTGAACGTCGTCTGGGTGAGAAACAAGGTCAGCAACACGCCGATTGCCGCCAGGGGTACGGACAACATGACCACCAGGGGATCGCGCAGCGATTCGTACTGGGACGCCAGCACCATGTAGACCAACAGCAGCGCGAGCCCCAGCGAGACGGCGAGTTCGCGAAACGCCGTCTGCTGCTCTTCGTAGTTGCCGGCGATCTGGAGGTCGTAACCGAGCGGGCGCGGAATTTCATCCAGCCGCGCCTGCACATCGGCGGCGACCGACCCCAAGTCCCGGCGAGACACGTTTGCGGTCACCGTGACCAGGCGTTGCTGGTCCTTGCGCTCGATGTTGACCGGGCCACGGCCGCTGGCGGTATCCACCACATTGCGCAGGGCCACCAGATCGCCGGTCGGCGTACGCACCGTGAGGTCGAGGATTTCGTCCAACGAGCGTCGTTCCGCGTTCTCCAACTGCACCAGGATCCGATAAGAATCGCCGGCGACGCGATATTCGCCGGCCTTGGATCCGGCAACGGCAGTCTCGATCACTTCCGCAATGTCGCGCGCGCTCAGACCCAGGTCGGCCGCCTTGGCTCGGTTTATATGGATTTCCTGCTGTGGAATGCCCGCTTCGCGGCTGAGCACCACGTCCGTGACACCGCCGACATCGCCGATGCGGTTGGCGACACGTCGCGCCAACGCGTCCAGCGTGTCCAGCTCAAACCCGCGCACCTCAACGGTGATCGCCTCTTCGCTGGCCAACAGGCGTTCCAACAGGAACTGACCCTGGGGTGCCCGCACCCTGACTTTCATGCCCGGGATTCCGTCCTGTTCCAGCAGACGACGCAAATCCCGGGCGATCTCGCTGTTGGAGCGCGGGCGCGCCGCCGCGGCGCCGAGGGAAAGTCGAATCTCGCCCTTGGCGGTCGCACTGCCGCGGGTGCCGGAGCTGACCACACTGACGACCGACGACACCGTTTCCGGTACCGCCCGATACACCCGTTGCTCCAGCAGGCGCGTCTGCCGGTCGATCAAATCCAGCCGAGTCCCCACTTCCATTTCACCCGTTACCCGCACCTCGCCCTCATCGCTTGGCGGCAGGAACTCAGTGCCGATGAAAGGGATCAGCAACAGACTGGCGGCGAGCGCGACTGCCGAGCCGAGGATGGTAATCCAGCGCCTGCGCAATGCGGCGCGCAACAGGTCGCCATAGCCATTCTCCAAGCCTTCCAACGCGGACCCGGCCCGAGCCGCCAGTCGCGCGCCCCAGCCGCCGCCTGCCGGCTTTTCCTTCCCGAGCAGACGCGACGCGAGCATCGGCACCAGACTGAGGGACACCAACAGGGCGCAGAACAGTGAAAACATGATGACGTAAGCCAGTTCCTTGAACAGGACCCCCGACACGCCGCGCACGAAAACCAGCGGCAGGAAGATCACCAGTGTGGTGACGGTGCCCGCCACCACCGCCGAGGCCACGTCCGCGGTACCGCGCTCGGCCGCCGCCCGCGGTGCCTGGCCTTGCTCCTTGCGCTGGCGGAAGATGTTCTCCAGCACCACGACAGAACTGTCGACCATCATGCCCACACCCAGGGCAAGACCGCCGAGGGTCATCAGGTTCAGCGTGAATCCACCGAAGTACAACAGCGCGAAAGTGGCGAACAGCGAAATCGGAATCGCGAGCGATATGACCAGCGTGCTGCGTACATCGCGCAGAAAGAACAGCAACACCAGTACCGCCAGCGCGCCGCCGTACAGAACCGAATTGGCGACGTTGGCGATCGAGCGCTCGATGAAGTTGCCCTGATCGATCACCGGCACGATGCGCACTTGCGGGAACGCACGATTGATGGCGTCCACTTCTTCGAGCACCCGACGCGCCACGTCCACGGTATTGGCGCCGGCCTGTTTGCGAATCGCCAGGCGCAAACCACGTTCGCCGTTGACGCGAATGATGCGATCGAGCTTCTCGTAGGTGTCCTTGACCTGCGCCACCTGGCCGATGGTGACCGCCGCGCCTTCGCGGCGGGCGATCACCGTATGGCGGATCTGATCGAGGTCGGTAAATTCCGCCGGCGCCCGCAGA
This sequence comes from uncultured Gammaproteobacteria bacterium, assembly GCA_963773585.1. Lineage (GTDB taxonomy): Bacteria > Pseudomonadota > Gammaproteobacteria > JASBUN01 > JASBUN01 > CAVXJN01. The sequence continues at coordinate 458,521 of CAVZBR010000001.1, read as the reverse complement.
GTGACTTCGTAGTGGCCTGCTTCGATTCTGCCGGCCGGAAGGTCCAGGTTCGCGTTGCGGATCGAATCCAGGACATCGTCCAGGGGCAATCCCAGGGCGTTGATCTTGCCCGGGTCCAACTCCACCCGCACTTCCCGGGTGAAGGAACCCCAGGGATCGACCTGCGCCACGCCGGGAATGCGCGAGAACCGATAACGCATCTGGTTTTCGACCAGCTGGGTGAGTTCCACCGGATCGAGACGGCTGGAAATGCCCAGAATGACCACCGGAAAGCTGTCGACGTCGAACTTGCTGACCCGCGGCCCGACGATATCTTCGGGCAGCTCGCTGATTTCGTCTTCCAAGGTCGCTTGGACGTCGAGCGCCGCGGCGTCCACGTCCGTGCCCCAGGCGAAACTGACGCGCACTCGGCTATTGCCCTCGTACGACTCCGAAGTCATTTCCTGCACCCCGGGAACGGTGGCGACGATTTCCTCGACGATCTGGGTAACACGCCGTTCCATCACCACCGGGTCGGCGCCTTCGTACTCGGTGCGGACGGTAATAGTGGGCAGATCGATGCTCGGCAGCAGATCGATCTGCAATCGGCTGAGCGACACGGCGCCCAGCACCACTACGATGAGCGTCGCCATGGAGGTCAGTACCGGCCGGGCGACGCTGGCGCGGGCAAGATTCACGGGCGATCCTGCTCCCGTTGCTGCGGCAACAGCACTGCGGCGCCATCATCGAGCAGTTGCTGCCCGAGCACCACCACCCGGCCCTGCAGTTCTTCGCCGGTGAGCTGAACCCGATCCCCATCGCGGATGCCGACCTGTACTTCGCGCCAGGATACCGAACGGCCGTTGTCGGCGAGCATGAACACGCCGTTTTTACCTTCCCGAGTCACCAGCGCCTGTTCGGGCACGATGACCGCCTCCGGTACCCGTCGCAGTGTCACCGTGGCGCGCACGAACATGCCGGGCTTGAGTCGCACCTGCGGATTGTCGACCCGCATTTCCACCTGCGCCTGACGCGCGCTCTCGCGGAATACCGGAGCGATGCGCACAATACGCCCATGGAACGCTTCCCCGGGAAACGCGTCGGTGTGCAGTTCCGCCTCCTGCCCCGGCTGCAACAGCCCGTAGTCGCGCTCGGTGACGAAGAACACCGCGGTCACCGGGTCCAGTTCCACTATCCGCAGCAAAGGCGTGTTCGCAGACACGGTCTCACCTTCGTCCACCAACCGCGCCGCCACTGTGCGTTTGCCGTCGCCGCCGCGCCAGTCCGCGGTCACCGCGGTATAACCGAGACGGATGCGCGCCAGTTCGAGATCCGCCTGTGCGCGCTCGACCTGCGCCCTGGTGACTTGCACGTGGGCTTCCTTGGCAAGCTGGTCGGCCTTGGCGACATCGCGCTGGGATTCCGAAGTCACGCCCCGGGCACGCAGCTTTTCGATCCGCTGCAGCTCGCGCTCGGCGATCTGCAGCAAGCTTTCGGCCTCGGCAAGATTGGCCTGGGCCACCACCAAGTTAGCCTGAGCCTGTTTGACCGCCTGCACGTATTCGGCGTTGTCGAGCCGTGCCACCACCTGGCCGCGCTTTACGGTATCCGCGAGATCGACGTTCAACTGATCGATGCGGCCGCTTACTTTCGGCGCCACCACGAACTCGGCGTGCGCATTGAGATTACCTGTGAACGAGCGCCGCAACTCGATGGGGGCGCGCTCGATTTGCGCCACTTCGACCGGCACCGGGCGAGTTCGCTCGGCTCGCGGCGGCTTCGCTGCGCCGGAGTCCTGCAGCCTTGCGTGAATCGCCCAGGCGAGGACGCCGCCGGCGAGCACGATTGCCAGTGTGAACAGCCATCCCTTCAGGCGCATGATCGGAACCGGTTGTCGCGGAGGACTCGAGGATCAGGCGGTGGTGCGGCCAGCTCCGCAAGGAATGACCGCACGCTACAGCTACCCATTCTCGGTTGGTTTACGCTATCACCGTTTTTCGGCAATGGCCACGGTCAGTAGGAGGGAATGGCGCTCCCGGGCGCCACGTTGGGATCTGTCTGGGATCCACCTGGGCGAAGATTGCGCTTCGGATCAACTCAAGCGAGGGCCGCGGACGGAGCGGCTGGAGCGCCGAGACGGTCGTCGCCGTCGCCGAACAACTCGAGCGCGATTGCGTCCGTGGCTTCGGCAAAAGTCGTGTTGAAAACCACGTCGACGAAGCGGCCCGCAGGCGATTCGGTGATCCCGTCCAACGGTTGTCCTGCCCACAGACCAACTGCCAGCTTGGCGCTCGGATATGCTTTGCGCAGACGACGCATGGTGGCGCGCGCTTGGCCCGATACCGGGTTGCCGAAATGGGAGATCAGCAGCCACTCGGGTGCTTCGCCCCCTCGCATGGGTTGGCTGCTCAGCTGTTGCGCGCTCAGCACCTGTGCGCCGACCCCACGCTGTTCGAACAGCTGCGCGACGATGGCCGAGGCTGCCAGGTCGACGCCGTTACGCCCGGCGACGCATAGCACCCGCAACGGTTCGTCTTCCCCATCCGCACGGCCGGGTTCCGGCGCTTTGCCGTCGTCGATTTCATCGTTCACTTCCGCACGATCGTCGGGATCGGCAAGGTCGGAAATCACATGCAGGAAACTTTCGATGACGATAGCGCGTCGTTCCAGCGCCTGGGCCTTGCTTTGTCGATCCTGAGCGGACAAGGTCAGGGCCGGGCGCACGATCTCGTCGTAGAAGGCCGCGAGGGTATGCTGTTCGAGATAGTGCTCGGCAATCTCGATGCCTTCGTCCGGATCGCCGGCCAGCATGCGCTGATAAAACCGCTCCGCCGGGGTGAGTGCAGGCGCGCTGCCCAGGACCACGTCGAGAAAGTGCAGTTGCGGCACGTAGCGACCGATCACCGCCAGACATACGGTCAGCGGCGTCGATAGGAACAGACCGACCGGTCCCCAGAGCACGGTCCAGAAGATTGCCGCCACGATCACCGCGAGCGCCGACATGCCCGTGCTGGCACCGTACAAACGCGGCTCGATCAAGTTGTTGCTGATCAGCTCGATCACCACGAACAGCGCCAGAGTCCACAACAACATGTTCCAGCCCGAGTCCACCGCCAGCGCCAATGTCACCGGAAACAGGGCGGCAACGAACGGTCCGACATAGGGAATGAAACGCAGCAAGGTCGCCAACACGCCCCACAGGACCGCATTCGGCACGCCGATGAAGTACAAGCCGACGCCGATCGGTATGCCATAAGTGGCGTTGACGAACAGCTGCATGAGCAGGTAGCGGCTGACACGCCCCGCCGCATCGTCCATCGCTTCGGTGGTGATCGACAAGTTGCGGCCGAACAAGCGGATCATGCGGTCGCGCAAATCCTCGCGCTCCAGAAGCATGAAGATCACCAGTACGACTACGATACCGGCAGTACCGAGCGGCCCGAGCAACGGCGTCGCCACGGTGGTGAACACTTGCCAGGGCGAAGGCTCCGGCTGTTCAACGCGCACCACGGGTGCCGGGGGCTTGCCGGATTTGGCGGCTTGCTTGGCGTCGCTACCGGCCGCAATGTCGGCGCCCAGGTCGTGGGCCATCTCTTGAATGCGCTCCACCGGACTGCCGTTTTCTGAGGCGGCACGCAGCGAAATGACTTTGGCGCGGATGTTTTGTTCGTAGGTAGGCAGGTTTTGGGCGAGGTTGACGAGCTGGCTACCCACCAGCGCGCCGATGGCGCCGATCACGATGAAAGCGAGCACGGTGACCGAGAGCACCGCCGGCGCCCGTGGCACGCCCAGGCGCCGTATGCGAGTCACGAGTGGCGCCAAGGCGAAGCTCAAAAGCCCGGCGAGCGCCAGCGGAATCAGGATGTCCTGGCCGAAATACAGCGCAGCGATGGCGACGATGACCACGCCCAAGGTTTGCAGGACATGGCTTCCTGTTCTCGCGGGCACGCCAGTGCCTGGGACCTTGGGAGTATTCCACCTTGGAAGTTCCTGCATCGCGCCGCCCGAGCCCATCCACCGGCCGCTGGAATGCGGGCGGTCCGTCATGGACTCGATGCTCAGTTTAGTGCGTCCGCGGCACCGCCACAGAATTGCCGTTGCAAAGGTTTGCCCCGGACCCAGGGACCCAGGCCCCCGAAAATCCCGCGCCGACCGGCAGCCCGCAAAGCTGCGGCAGGCGCGGCGGCGCCCGCTCCATCGGCAAGACCGCTCAGCCGAAGGCTGCGCCGATTCGAAACGTCGATCTCCAGCCGAGCAACGTCACCGCCGATTCGCTGGATACCGTGCCGTCGTCCTCAGCGATGTTGTAGATACCGGGCGGCCCCTGAACCAGCGCCTTGCGCGCCGCGTCGGCGGCCGCATCCACGTGCACCGGACCGCCACTCGCCGGCGAATCGAACCCGGTGCCGGGCCCATACAATTTGCCGTAGCGCAGCACCAGGCCGTCGAGAGGCGCCGCCATTAGCTGCTGTTCCAGGCTGTGCACCGCGCGAGCGGTGGGGCCAAGCGCCGGGTCGTCAATATGCAAGGGGGCGTCCTCGCGGTAGGGCATGGGCCCCGGCGCATAGGCGAATGCGATGCTCTGCGCGACCATGCGCCGCGCACCCGCGGCCACCGTGGCATCAACGAGATTACGCGTGCCAAGATCGCGGATACGCGCATTTCGAATCCGAGCCTCCGCCATCTGCGCCGGATCGAGCGCGTCGGGCAGGTCTGTCAGCTGATGAACCACCGCTGCTGGCCGGGCCCGGCACACAGCTTGGCGCAGGCGCTCCAGGTCGTAGACATCGACCACCGCAGGTTCGACACCGATTGCGGCGAGGCGCGCCGCGCCTGCCTCCGAGCGGGTCATGCCGATCACCGACCAACCGTCGGCAACCAGCAAGCCGCACAGACGGATGCCCACCACGCCACTGGCGCCGGCAACGAAAACCGTGCCAGTTGGATTCGTGGTCAAGAAGCCAGCCCTCTGCCACGTTCGCGATCGCAAGCGCTCACGGCACGTGCCTCGTGACAACGGCGGCGGATGGACGGCACATCGATAACGTTCATGGCCTAACGTCATTCAGATCATCGATAGCAGCCACAACGCTGCTCAATCGGCGCCACGACCACAACCGAATTCGACGCATCCCCATCAGCGCGTTGCCGGTGCTTTATTCCTCACCGGCATCATCTGCATTCGTTTTTGGTTCGTCGTCGTTCCGCACGCCGAACACGCCATTCAATACCGAGAAGGGAACCGCGGACGCGAGCCCCGCAAAGCTGCCCTGTTCCGCGATCATGGTCGCAGCCTCGATAAAGCCACCCCAGGCGGTACGCGCCAGCGCCGAGCCGACGCTGATGCGCCGTACGCCCAACTGCGCCAGGTCGGTCACGGTCAGGCCAATGTCGCCTGCAACGATCGCGTTCACCGGTTTCGGCGCCACGGCGCGGACGATGGCGCTCAATTCCTCCCGGGTTCGGGGTCCTGGGGCGAACAACACGTCCGCGCCGGCGTCCGCATACGCGGTCAGTCGCTGGAGGACGTCACCGAGGGGCTGCGGATGGCCGACCAGGTAGCTTTCGGCACGGGCGGTCAACAGCACCTGGGCGCCTGTACTATCGATGGCCTGGCGCGCGGCCCGAATGCGTTCCACGGCCAGGGGCAGTTCGTATAGACCGCCCGGTTCGCCGGTCGCATCTTCGATGGAAAGACCGGCGACACCGGTGGCGACACAGCGTCTGACGTTGTCCGCCACGCCCTCCGGTGCATGGGCGTACCCGGCTTGGAAATCCGCGTTCACCGGCAAGGGTGTCGCGGCGACGATTTCCGCGATATGGGCAAGCATCACGTCCCGGGGCGAACCCCACACCGTGTCCGCCTGCCCCTGTGAGAACTGGAACCCGGCGCTGGTGGTCGCCAAGGCCGGAAAACCCAGGTGGGCGAGAAACCGAGCCGTGCCGATGTCCCAGGGATTGGGCATGACGAAGCAGCCAGACCCGTGGAGCTTCGCAAACGCGGTCCGACGTTCGAAATAGGCATCCAATTGGTTTCCTCCGCGCCCTCTCGCTCAAGGGGCTTTCGCCATTTTGTTCATGAACGCTTCCCGGGTCTACGCGAATCCGCGGTGGTTTGCATCGCCCGCAGCCAAGCCGAAACTACACACCGCGTGTCATTGCGATACGGTCACAGTGGCATGATCACAGTAGGACCGCATCGTCGATCCGATGTGCGTAGCCGCCGTTTCACGCCCAAGCGGCTTTGCGCTCTGCGTCTAAATCGACCTCACCAAAGGCAATGCAACGGCACGCGTATTTCGCCAAACCGCAGCGCAGCTATTCGTCAATCCGCCGCAACAACAGTACCTCGGACGGGATCCCGAAGGCCACTACGGCGTCGCAGTACTCCTGCCGCCAGTGTTCCTGCCCCGCATACATATGCAGCTGAACGGGACGACATCCCCCCACCAGCGACGGCCGCAAGCGAAACACACATCCCCAGGCAAACGTGAGCGCCCGCGACAGAGGCGTAATGCCCGTGGTAAGACTCACCAGGCACAGCATTCCGCCCGGCACCAGCACGCGCCGGGCCTCGGCGAACAGGGCGCGGCTGTCGTCTACGGACAGCAAATCGAGTACATAGTTGCAAACCACGCGGTCGCAGGACGCGTCCGCGATCGGAAAGTTCATCCCGCCATCGGTTTGCGTAACCTGCGCCCGCTCGGCGTAGGGCCGCAGGCGTTGCGTGGCGAGTGCGACCATTACAGGACTGATGTCACAACCATGATATCGAGCGTCCGGCGGCAATCGTTCGCTCAGCAAACGCGCGGCAAACTTGCCAGTTCCGCACCCGAATTCGAATACGCGTCCGGCGTGCTCGAAGTCGGCTTGCGCGGCCAAGATCGCAAGCGCGGGGTCCTCGTAGAACCCTTGACTGTCTTGCTTGGCACCGAAGCGATCGTAGTAACGACGCGCCTCGCGCGGAGTCAACGTGCGTTCACTCTCCATGGCGCGCGCAGGTTCGGCGTCCGGGCCGGCCTGAAGCCCCCGGTAGGAAAACGTTCAACGAGACACGGCAGCGGGCGCCGCCCACATCGGCATGGATGCGCCGGCGTCTGCCGACCACCAACGGTATGTCAGCGGTCGGAGGGCTCATCGAGCGCGCGCTCGATGCGCCGATCCGGCACCAGCCACATCAGCGCGACCAATACATACAGCAATCCTGCGACCCATTCTTGGAAGAATGCTGCTGGAATTGCCGCAGCGTAAAGCAACGGCGACAATTTCCCCTTGATATCGTTGCCAACGGCTTTGGCGAGCAACGAATCCTCGCCTTGGCTCGCGATGATCAGGCGCTGCAAAATCCAATACGCGATCGCGGCCATCAGCAACACCGCGCCGTACAGCGCGGTCGGAGCCGCGGCGAAATGGTTTTCGCCCATCCAGCCCGTCACGAACGGAAACAACGACAACCAGAACATCAAGTGCAGGTTCGCCCACAGAATGGGGCCGGACACGTGGCGCGTGGTGTGCAGCATGTGATGGTGATTGTTCCAGTAAATTCCCAGATAGACGAAACTCAACACGTAACTCAGGAAAACCGGGATCAACGGCCACAGCGCGTCCACGGCGGGGACGTGGGGCACTTTCATTTCCAGCACCATGATGGTGATGATGATCGCCAGCACGCCGTCGCTGAATGCTTCGAGCCTGGCTTTCCCCATGAAGGGCTTTGAATTGTTCAAAAGCACCTCGCGTGCCGACGGCACCCCGCCACATGGCCCGGCGGGCAGCTCACCAGCTCATTCTGCAAGCCAACGCGACTCGCCGCCGAGCGCACGAATGACCGATACACCGTCCCGCGCGCAAGGGGCCGTTGGGTTTCGCCCGCGAGAGCGTCAGCCGCCGGCTTGCTTCACGAATCGATCCCAGCCCTCAGGGCTACGGCGGACGGCACCTCGGCCGCGATATCTCCCGCAAGCCTCTCCATGCCGGGCTCGTAGCGGACCGAAGGGAATGCGTGCAGCGGCACAAAATCATCGGTCGAACGTGCCATGACCAGGACCGACTTCATCGGCGTGCACCCGGTAACCGACCACACCATTACCGACAGCACCAGTAATCTGTTCATGTCAGTCTCTGCCTTGCCTGGATGGCGCCCGTCGCGGTATGCGGACCAACCGCGCGACGATGTCGATTTCGGTCGGCGGTGACGCGTTCAATGCCGCGCTTTGCAACTGGCTTCAATCAAATCGACCAGTTCTCGCTCCACATTGCTGCCGCCTATTCCGACCCGCGCCTGCGTTGATATCGCCGCAAGTTTCTGCGCTGAGTCTGGATAGTTGCCGTCGACAAAGCCTCTGAGTGCCGATACCAGCGCCAGTGATATACCCCGATTCTCACCTGGGAGTGAACCCGAAATCGCTTCTTCGCACCTTCCAAGTCCGGCCCGGTCTCCCGCAGCGGCGAACAGGCCCGCCACATGCAGCGCGATGAAAGGATGGCCGATCATTCCCCAGACATGCTCAATATGGTCGCGCACGTCGTGTCCCAAAGCGCTCGTTTGACCGCTGTGCAGGTAATCGCGCAGCAAAAAGCCACCGCAATCGGCAAGCGTAAGGATGGGACCGCAGGTTGTGGTCTCGGGCGCACAAAAATCCAGGTAGCGTCGCATCCCGGCTTCGCGATCGCCTGTTTGCCATTCCGCCAGCGCAAGGTGCCATTGAACGTGACCATACATTTGCCCCTCACGGGCGCCGGATTCATGCGTCGCGAGCCAGTCTTGCAGCAACTTCGCCGACTCCACTGCTGCTCCTTCGTCGTGGAGCACATGAGCCAGACCGTGGATGGAATAAAGTGCCTGGGGCCGGATTTCCAACGCCCGCTCTATGAGTTCACGTCCACGTTTGCGTTGCCCGGCTTCACTGGCCGCGAATCCCAGCCGCGCGAGAAACGCCCAATCATGATCCAGCGCACGTTCAACGGACTCGAAAACATCCAGAACAGTCTTGAGCTTACCCGGCCCGCCGTAGAAAAACAGATACCCGGCGAGCTGGGATATCACCAACAGATCGCCGGGTGTTGATTCGATGTAGGCCTTTGCCTTTGCCAAGCAGGCAGCCGGCTCGTCAAGCAATCCAATCAGCACATCAATGTGCTGACGCTCCCAGTCAGATGCGTTGGGTGCCGCTTGTTCCGCGCGTTCTTTGTAGTATTGGGCGCCAGGTTCTCCAACGTCTTGCGCCACGTAATAGCGCGCAGCTGCTGCCATCGCGAAGTCGTTATCCAATTCAAGCGCCGTGTCGAGCGTTTCGGCGGCACGCGATTCCGAGCCCAGTATCAAGTCGATCGCTTGCTGGTATAAGCCCGCGGCCTCAGGGGAATGAGTCGATAGTGCATTGCCGGTGCGTGCGTCGAACATGGGCTGACCTCGCGCCTGAGCCATGCAAGGTGAATTCACAAGGAACTAAAGTCGGTGACAAACGAGCGCGAGAACGGTATGCATCCTGCCACTTCGCCTCGATTTTCCAGGCTCGACTTGCTGCTTCGAGGGTCGCACCGGTCAACCTACCTGGGGCAATCTCTGCAGAGCTCGCGCAGCCGCTTCTTCGGAGAACTCCTGGTCTTCCAACTCGCCGTTGAAGTACCGGTCGTAGGCCGCCATGTCGAAGTGACCGTGGCCCGAGAGATTGAACAGGATCGTCTTGGCTTCGCCCCTGTCTTTGCAAGCCAGTGCTTCGTCCACTGCGCCGCGGATGGCATGACAAGACTCCGGTGCGGCAATGATGCCTTCGCTGCGCGCGAACAGAACCCCGGCCTCGAACGTCGCCACCTGCGGCACCGCTCGCGCCTCGATCAGGCCCTCGTGATACAGCTGACTGACCAGCGGTGAATCGCCGTGATAACGCAGGCCGCCGGCGTGGATGCTGGGTGGAACGAAATCGTGTCCCAAGGTGTACATGCGCATCAAGGGCGTCAGGCCGGCGGTGTCGCCGAAGTCGTAGGCGTACAAGCCGCGCGTCAGCGTGGGGCAGGAAGCAGGCTCCATAGCCACGAGCCGAACCGCTTTGCCGGCAGCCTTGTCGGCGAAGAACGGAAACGCAATGCCCCCGAAATTGGACCCTCCTCCGCATGGGGCCAGCACCACATCGGGATACTCGCCCACGAGCTCCAGCTGTTTCTTCGCTTCCTGACCGATGACCGTCTGGTGCAGCAGCACGTGGTTGAGCACCGACCCGAGGGTGTAATTGGTGTCCTTGCGCGAGGCTGCTTCCTCGACCGCTTCGGAAATGGCGATACCCAGCGAACCCGGGCAGTCCGGGTCCTCGGCCAGGATCTTGCGGCCCGACTCCGTGAGGTTCGTGGGGCTGGCCAGCACTTCCGCGCCCCAGGTCTGCATCATGGAGCGCCGAAACGGCTTTTGCTCGTAACTGACCTTCACCATGTACACACGCACATCGATGCCGAACATCTGCGCCACGAGCGCCAACGACGAACCCCATTGGCCGGCTCCGGTTTCGGTGGTCAGGCGCCGAACCCCCGCTTCTCGGTTGTAGTAGGCCTGCGCTAGCGCCGTATTGGGCTTGTGGGATCCGGCCGGACTGACGCCTTCGTACTTGTAATAGATCCGCGCGGGCGTATCGAGGGCGCGTTCCAGACGATGAGCACGAAACAGCGGCGATGGCCGCCACATGCGATAGATCTCCCGCACCTCTTCGGGAATCGCGATCCAACGCTCGGCACTGACCTCCTGCGCGATCAGTGCGTCGGGAAAGATCGCCGTCAGGGCATCGGGGCCGATCGGATTGCCGTCTGTGCCCAGCGGTGGTGACGGCGGGTTCGGCATGTCGGCCACAACGTTATACCAGTGGGTCGGAATGGATTCCTCGGGCAGTAGAATCTTGGTATCCGGCATAGACCAACTCCTTGCTACGAAAGTCTATCGCACTCGTGCCGGGCGACGGGCCCCCGCCACTAGTACGAGACTATTGATAGCATAACAGCCTCCCCGGAGGCCACCGGCAGCATGCAGAGGAACGGCGGACCCGCGCATCTCCACGCCAGATCATCGCCACGACCCGACACCCTGGCAAACCCGATGTTGCGGCTGCGTTCCAAAAAGGTGCGGCGAGCGTGAATGGTACACATTTCTCACCGGCCCTTCATTGCATGTTCCTATCCACTGCGGGCGATCGACACTCGGGGCGTTGCTGTTGTGCGTACGGCGCGATCGATGCAATTTCGCCTTCGAGTATCGCCCCGGCAAAGGAGCAGCGTACGGCCCGCGGACCGAGTATGGGTGCTGTCACTGTTACGACCGGCAATTGCCCCTAGTGGGGTAATGATCTACCGCTCGCGAAGGTTGAAAAGGTCCACGGGCCCACGCGCAAGCGCATGCTCTCCCAGTACCGTTCGCGGCGGTGCCAGTTCGCTGGGACCAACGCCCTCGACTGAAAATAAGCCATTCACCTAGGAGAATTTAATAATGAAATTTGTACCGTAGATACGCCGATCGGGTTTACTAAGGTGAGGCAGAGCCTGCCCGGGAGGATTCTCTCAGGATCAGAGAATTGGGGCACAAGCAGGCGGCGACCAAGACAGAAAAGGACACTGTTATGAACGAGCCTTCCTCGCTGCACGACGACCGGGTCCTGGACCAGGACCTGATCCATCAGTTCAAGGCCTTTATCGAGTCGGACTCGTTTCCCTGCGTGGGCGCCAAGTCCGCGCTCAACCGTGCTCAGATTACGCTGCTGGTGGAAGACGACATGCGCCATGGTCCGCGCCCAAGCACGGTCTCGGCAATACAAGCGTTCAGCGAACGCTATAGCCGTAAATCGCCTTTGTTCCAAAGTCTGGCGGTACTGTTTCGCGAGCCCCGGGCTTCAACGGAGCAATCCTTCGAGCGGGCTCTGTGGAACTATCTCCAGCGTGTGCACGACATCGACGTGCGGCGCCATCGATGGGATCCGGAAGTCAGTTGCGACCCGGAATCCCCGAACTTCAGCTTCAGTGTTGGCGAACGCGGATACTATGTCGTAGGCTTACACCCTGGCGCCAGCAGAACCGCGCGTCGCTTCTACCGGCCCGCCCTGGTATTCAACCTGCACGACCAGTTCGAACGCTTGCGCAGCGACGGACGATACGACCCGATCCGCAATACAATCGTCGAGCGGGACCAAAAAATCGAAGGAAGCGAGAATCCAATGCTGAAGAAGTTCGGGACCGGTTCGGAAGCACGGCAGTACAGTGGCCGCGCCGTCGGTGACGAATGGAAGTGTCCGTTCCATGCGCACTGAAATCCCGCCTCGTTCCGGTGTCGCCTTCGAGCTTCGCAAAGGTCAACGTCTGCGCGTGATCGACCCCAAAGGCGAACAAGTCTCCGACCTGATGGCGTTCAATCGCGCAGACTCGCAGGAATATCTGTCCTCCGGGCGCACTCTCGACTATGCATCGAAATTGTTCCTGAGCACCGGAGACACTCTCTACTCCAACCGCAGCGCACCCATGTTCGTCATTGGCGAGGATCGGGTCAAACGCCACGACTTCCTGCTCACCCCCTGTTCCGCCGATACCTTCCGGATCATCTATGGTCATGACGATCCCCACCGCGGTTGCCACGGAAACCTGTCGGAAGCATTGGCGCCTTTCGGCATCACGCCGGATCAGATCCCGATCACGTTCAATGTATTCATGAACGTCGAAGTAAACGGCACCTCCGGCGAAATCTCGGTCAAACCGCCGCGCAGCAAGGCAGGCGACTACGTCGATTTCGTTGCCCAGATGGATTTAATCGTCGGCTTGACCGCCTGCTCGGCGGAGCAGTCGAACAACTACAGCTTCAAACCGATCGAGTACCAGGTGTATCCGGAATAAGCGCGCTCAAGCTGTCCGGCCCGCGGAAGCGCGTACCAAAAATCAATCCGTCCCGTTTTCTGCCGACCGCCTGCTCGGCAGAACAGTCGAACATCTACAGCTTCGAACCGATCGAGTACCAGGTTTATCCAGAATAAGCGCGCTCAAAGTGGGCGGTCCGCGGAAACGCGCGCCCAGATAACTTCGTCCCGTTTTCTGGGTCCTGGTCCGCCCCGTCGTCTGGCCCCCGTCCCAAATTCGTACCCGTTTGCTTTTCCGCGGACGCGGGCGTGTCGCCGCGATACGAGAACTCGAATTCACAACTCGTGAGATTTGGCTATTATTCATTCATCCGGTGGGGGCAGAGTTGCGCGAGTCCTCGCAAATCCTACCCGACCAGCCGCCCCGCGCCCGAAGTCATTCATCGCAATGAAGGGGATTCGCAATGCGCCATACGTCTTTCGCTCTGCACGCCCGCTCCCTGACCTCCCTACTCGCACTTTTTCTGTCGCTCGCGCCCTTGGCGGCATCCGCCGTTCCTCTTTATGCGCGGCAGACGGGCTTCAGCTGCGCCTCCTGCCATACAGGTGGGCAGTTTCCCGAGCTCACGCGGCTGGGGCGCCAGTTCAAATTATTGGGATACACCATGGGCACGCGGCAGACCATTCCACTCGCAGGGATGCTTCAGGGCGGCTGGACCCGCCTGAACAACCATGACGGCTCAGCCGATCCCGGCACGGACTTTCCGGACGATAAACGGTGGCAGCTGCAGCAGGCGAGTCTGTTCACGGGTGGAAAGATTCTCAACAATGCCGGCGCGTTCGCGCAGTGGACGTACGACGGGGTCGAGCATCATTCGCAGTTGGACAACGTCGATCTGCGCTACGCCCGTCAAACCGCAGTAGGCGGCGAGAGTCTGATCTACGGCGTTTCCCTCAACAACAATCCCACAGTACAGGACGTTTTCAATACCACGCCGGCGTGGGGGTATCCGACCGCCGGGCCCGGCGGTGCATTCCAGGGGTATGGGTCGAGCACCATGATCGACGGCACCCTCGCGCAAAGCGTCGCGGGAATCGGCGCATACGTCGATTGGAACAACTTCTTGTACGCGGAGCTGAGCGGCTATCAAACGGCGGACGGTGTATTCTCCGTGTTGCGTGCGGGAAGCGATACCACCGACAACCGCTACCCGGTGCAAGGGCTCAACCCGTACTGGCGTTTGGCGCTGCATGGCGATACCGGACAGAGCTCGTGGGAGGTCGGCGCCTACGGGATGGAAGTGGATGCGTATTCCGACACGACCGATTCCAGTAGTCCGACGGACCGCTACCGCGATCGCGCACTCGATGCGCAATATCAATACACGCGTGGAAAGAATGTCGTTTCCGCCGAGGCGACGTGGATCCACGAATCCATTGACTGGCACCCCGGCGCATTGTCGAGCACCGTCAGCAATTCTTCCGACACGCTCAACACGCGGCGCATAAAGGCGGGGTACTACTACAACAACAAGATCGGCGGCAGCGCAGCATATTTCTCCACGACCGGCAGCGATGACGCGCTGTTATACGCGGACAATACCAGCGCGACACCCGACACCAGTGGCTATATCTTCGAGTTGAGCTATCTACCCATTGAAAAGCTTCGATTCGCGCTGCAATACACGCACTACATGAAGTTCGACGGGGCATCCTCCGACTACGACCAGTCGGGAACCTTTGCCGGGCGGGATGCGAAAGACAACGATACGCTGTTTCTGTCAGCGTGGGTGTTGTTCTGAACTATCGGCTCAGTGCCCGACACAAGCCGCGCAGTCACCAGTCGCCAATCGTAAGTCGTAAGTCGAGAAGGACCGACCGGCTGCCCTACGCTTGCGGCATTAAGCGACCACCTGGCGGTTCGCCGAATTCGAAAGAAAAGGGACCGCGGCAAGGCGGCGATTACATCGATCTCGTTCTCAGAAGCTTCAAACCGATCGAATGCGAAGGGTTTCGAAATTGTCGCGCTCAACCTGACCGATACGCGGGAACAAGTCGCCAAAAGAATTCCGTCCCGGTTTCTGCTTCGCGTTTTCCGGTTCGCCCCCGTTTTTGCTTCGGTACACGTCCTATTTTTGCTTCGATCCGCGGGACGAGTCCGAAAAATAAATCCATGCCGTCTTCTGCAATGCGGGTTTGCAAGACTAGGTCCCGGTACCCTTTGCGAACAGATCCTCGCAGCGGAAACCAAGACAAAAAAAGCCCGCGCGAGGCGGGCTTCATTGACGAACGATGCGATCAGCGCTTCCTGCGCGCGAATCCGAGCCCGAGCAGGGCGGGAGCGAGGAGCGCGAGGATGGAAGGTTCCGGGACGGCCCGCTGGCCGATTTGGATGGTAATGGACTCCCCCGTGACGCTGTCGGCAATCGCGTAAGTGCCTGCAGTCAGTCCCAACGTCGCGACGGTGCCCGCCTTCGTCCAGGATACATCCGGGGTCCACAGGTTACCCACCAGATCTTCTACGGCGATGCCGATGCCAGGAGTCCGGCTGGGCGAGAAGTAGTAGGTCGTGAACTGTGTGGTTCCCGACGACGCCCAACTGAAATTGGAGTTGGTGAACATGTCGCCGACCCAGGCGCTCAGGTCGGTTCCGGGATGGAAACCAAACGCGGTGTCGATACCGCCCATCGTCGTGTCGCCCATGATGTCGGATTCCGGCGGGGCATTGGTTTCAACGCCAACGCCTCCCCAACCTGACGACGGCACGCTGACCAGGTTCGCGGTGTCCAATACGCCGGAAGACTGCATCGAGACGACGCCGCCGGACTCCGTGAAAGAGAATATGATGCTGGCGTGCGCC
This sequence comes from uncultured Gammaproteobacteria bacterium, assembly GCA_963773585.1. GTDB lineage: Bacteria > Pseudomonadota > Gammaproteobacteria > JASBUN01 > JASBUN01 > CAVXJN01. The sequence continues at coordinate 442,864 of CAVZBR010000001.1, read as the reverse complement.
TGGCCGGCCGTGATCGCCAGCATGACCGTGCACCAAAGCAATGCCTTCACTCTACTCATTTGAAACAGCCCCCCATTAGATTCTTTTCGATGGCGTAGTTAGCGTTTTTCTGCCCGCTTCTCAAGCACGCGTCATGCCAGGAGCAATAACCATATATATGATAAGCGCTTAGCCGCCGCAACATCCCCCGGGGAGATCCGGAACGTAAAAATAACTGACATTCCACTTCGGTTGATGCCCCTGATTTTTTCCGCTACGCCCTCTCCTCACCAGCGGTTTTCGACGACTTGCCATAGCGCCAGCGTGGAGCGGCGCTGATCAACACGAATGCCGCGGACAGCTAACCTTTCGACGTCGCGCGGGCCGACGATGCCCCCGCGCCGGATTCAATTCGATATAGCGCAGGCAGGCCAGAATCGACCATGCCGCCCGGTCCGTAGGCCTTCACTGCGCGGCTGACGGTCGCGGAGTACCGGGACGCCTTCCGGCCGTTGGTGTCCGCCGATCCTCACAACGCGCTCCGTATTCCGCCAACGCTGCCGAGTTCCGACGTTGCTGCAGCTTCGGCGAGGTCCATGAACGGTAATCGCAAAAATAGATCGGTCCCTACTTGTTCAGTTCTGGTTTGTACTGACACAGGCTCGATCACCAGCATTTCATCGCCGCCCGGCAAAGATTCATCAGCCGCGCGAACTCCAAAGTCCAGGGCTCCGGGGTGCCTTAGTGCTCCGAAGGAGCGGACGATGCCTGCTGTGCACGTGTAGAGCGCGCCCCGAGTGCGCCGGACCTCGACGCCATCTCTCGCTTGGCTCTCATGAGGACGTTGGCCGTGTCGGCATGGCCCAACTCCAGGAGGGTGCGCGCGAACCGCTCCAAGGCGTTCTCCAACTGGGGCGTCAACACAAGGTCCCCGAGCGCCGTGACCAGACAGCACACGGACGCGCACCCCCGCGCCTGCAATTGCTCCGGGAGCCGCGGGAAGATGAGCCGGTAGGCTTGTAACACCTCCACGAATGTCTCCTGCTGCAAAGACTCCGTAGAGACGACTGCGAGGGCCTCCAGCGACTCGAGCACTCGCTTCACCAGACCATCCGGATATACGAGAGGGAGCGTCCCCTCGCTCCCTTCCACCTCGGCGTAGGATGCGGCCCATCGGGCGAGGATATCGCGCAGGTTCCTCACGACGGCCATCGAGATGCCGGGGTTTTGGTAAGCCGAAGAGGCAGACGACCATCCGATCATGTGGAGCTGCTCGACACCGAAGGCGGGGTCACGCCTCACGGAGCGCTGGTAGTCGAGGGCTATGGATCCTCGAGCGGCATTGGCGAGTCGCCTCGCCTCGTCGGGCCGTTCTGCGCGGGCGCGCGCGAGTTCGTCCCCATACGCCACGAAGTTGCCCACTTCAATGCAGATCTCGACCTCCACCTTCCCCCGGCCCGAACCCAGCGCCTTCCTGAGCGCTCCCACGTCCACGTCGCGCACATAGCCGTGGCGCTCGGTGCGGACGCTCACCTCGGTCCCTCCGAAATAGCGCGGCGATCGGTAGCTTGCCATCAGGAGCTCTCGCTGGTGCCGACGGGCTTCGAGCGTCAGCGTACGCACATCCCCGATGACCGTCTGGGGTCGCATCTGGTTGACCGCGGTGAAGACGAGGATCAGGAGCGCGTAAAGGGCAGCGGCCGCCAGCAGCAGAGACAGCGCGGCGCCGAGCACCGGATTGAACCCCTCATGCGTGCTGGCATGTACCAGGAGGACGAAAATCGTCGCGCCCAGGAAGAAACCCATCAGCGTCTGATTCCGCCGGCGCATGAGGAACGAGTAGACCACCTGTGGCGCAATGAGGGAGGCAGACTGCTGCAAGGCGAGGAGCAGCATGGAAAAGGTAATCGAGGTCATAGTGATCAACCCCGTGGTCAGCATGCTGAGAAAGGAGTTGGTCGACTGGGCCTCGCGGAAAATATGCGCCTCGACTATGTGGTGAGCCGTCTGTGCCCAACCCGGCCCGCTACCGTCGAGCCAGATCGTGATGAGCGCCAAGACGACGCAGACCAGCATGACGGCGGTTGGTACCCAGAGAAATTCCAGGAACCCTTTACGAATGCGGCTCCACGCCTCAGATCGGTCTATCGGGACGGCGCGAGGCACGGCAAGCCTGGTATCAGTGCGGCACGAACTCCGACCCGGGACGAGCACAATCTACTTCTCGGAGGAGCTGCGTAAAGTTGGATGTAGGCCGAGCGAATGAAACGAAGCGAAATCAGTATCGCCTTCGTGAACGTGCCAAAGCTGATGACCACGGCAGGGACTAGAGCTGACTTGTACAAACGTTAACGCCTCCGTTCCGCCATTTACCACTCCAGCAATTTTAGACGCTCCTCAGCTTCGGGCTGTACCGGTTGCTGATTTTTTTGCCAGCAGCCTCATCAAAAAACGCCTTTTGCTCTAGCGACACATGCGAATCAGATCACAGCTTCTTAGCTCTTTCACAACGCATGACCTTTTCAGGTTTCTCTCTAACCCAGCCTCCTTGACACCTAACAGAGGCATCACGGATGAAGCATTTTCCATGAGGTTCTCTGGCGCAATAAGCATTTCTGTTATATACCAGACACTCACCCGGGCCAGTCCATAAGGATTTGTTATTTTCGATAATTCCACCACCCGGATACGATGAACAATAAAAGTAGAACTTTGCTGAATGTCTTCATATTTTTGTAGCCCTAACGTTGAAATTCAGCGGTCGCCGTAGGCGGCCCGCTGGACTCTATCAACGGCAGCAGTCGGGAGTCTTCCAACGCCGCCGTGCGGTGCCCCACGCCCAGGAGATAGCCCTGATCAGAGGCGAACGCCAAGAACGCTGCCAAACTGGCCTGACGCACCAACATTGCAGCGTCCCACCGTTCGTCGTTCGGCCCGATCAGATACTTGCCACCGCTTCCATAAAACAGGACCTCCCCACCCGACTTCGTGAGGAAAGGTAGCGTGTGATCCATGTACAGCCTGTACGCGGCTTCACCGCTGATCGGGGAGCTTGGAGACAAATGCGGAACGTCCGAGTAATCCGCGATCTTCCGGAACCGCATCAAATTGAGCATCACCACCGGTCCCTGAATGTTGCGGCTGAAGAACTCGCGACCCGCTTCCTGTGTTGGATCAAGATAAGGCTTGAATGAATGGTCTGGTGGCATTGTCGTTTCCCAATGATGCATAAGGCAGAGCTAACCTGCGAGTGGCGCGTCAGCGCCACGAGTCAGGTTGAGCGACTGGTTATGCCCATACGCCTTCGCCACATGTTCAATGACAAGCGAGAGCGCATTTCTCGACATTTCTAACGGCATGTACGGCGAGTCGCGCCACTCCTTCATCACTTGTTCCGGCAGCACTGGAATATGAATAAAGCCTGCCTTGTGAGATCCCCTATTTAGCTCCGAGAAATACAGGCTTGAAAACAGGATGTGATTGCACGTGTGTTGCCCGCAAAAGAAGGAGTAACAAGCAGGAATACCTTCTTGTTCCAGTACCGATCTCAAATCATCCGTACCCGGCAGGGTAGACCAGTACGCGACAGGCCGTTTCGGATCGATGATCTCCCGCCTAAAGGAGTTTGTGGCAATTTTTTCAATGGTGATCTTGTTGTACGGTGGCGCCTGACCCGTGTGGATGCACAGGTCTGGTTTATAGCGATCCAACAAATTGCTTAGTTGCGACTCCAGTGTCTGATGCTCGGTTTCTCTTGATGTCTCGTCGCAAGTGATGACCTCAAAAGCCAGCGCACTCCTAAAAGGCATAAGCGCTTCCGTGAGTTCATCCGTGAGTGACTTGACCAGGACACCGGATGCATTCGTTGATTCCTGATAGCCAAAACCAGTGACGAGGATCATGAAATTACTTTCCTTGATGGGCATAACGATAAAACTCAGCCGACGCAAAGCCGCGCAGCGGTTAAGCGATAGGCTGGTGCCTTGTTGGGCGGCGCTGTACGGTTACAGCTCATTAATCTATTCCGTTCGCCTACCGCGAATGCGAAGGAGCAGTGATTTATCGGTGACGGAAATTGCATCTCCTACGCAAACTACTGTCTGCCAGCAGTTGCGCGCCCAGTCCACTTCCCGCTTGTCTTCGCAAGACCATATTCGTTACTGCATCCGCTTCCAATTGCGCGGCCCGTATACGGACACCCTGCTTCGCCTCGTCTATATTCGGCGACCCGTTAGCATAAAAATTACGCTTACAGGCTAACCCCTCCACACTCCCAAGTATTTTGTAGCTTTCTCTCGATATTGCACCTGCTTGGAGGACTACCATCTCAGCGACTCGCTGATGTTCCTCCGACGTAAGTGAAGAAACAGACGGATTTGAGGCGCACGCGGAAATCAAGGTTGCCATACATAACACGAACAGCGCTGAAGAGCGTTGTATCACTGAATCAGCCCCTGGTGATGCCCAACGTTCGCGTTGAGCCGCGCGCCGACGAGGCGCGTCGGCCTCGAACGCGTAGTGAGGTCTGATGCTGCTGCGGCCCGACCGCATATCTGGAACTCCCTACCAATTCTTGAAGTGTTTCCAGCTCTCGATCTGTATTGACGTTTGCAAGATTCCCAGGAGATCACGCAACCGAACGCCTATTCCTTTCATACTTGAAGCTGTCATGGTGCGCGGAATGTCGTGCTCATCGGAACCTCCGACAACGATGACTACGGAGGTCCCGCCCAGAGTTTCACTGACGCGGTCCGCCTCTATCTTCAACTTCTTTTCAATTTCATGCTTCTCGTGCATCCCAAACCCCTGCCCAGACTGCCCTTCAAAGACCTAACGTTGCGATAATCGGCCCTTGAAGGCGGCGTGCCCGAGCGGTAGCGCAGGTGCGACGCGGTCGAGCGTTCCTGTTGATCGCTTTGTTATGCTTGTTTATGAACATCACGGTACTTCAGCATCTTCAACAGTTGTTGTTCCTTTTCTTCATCGACTCCGCAATACGAATTCCATTCCTTGGGACTTTCATATGTACCGAACAACATGTCCCACCAGACTACGTCGCCATAGTTGTTTCGGTGTCGATTGTATTGATGGTGTATCCGATGCATTTCCGGACGCTGAAAAACATATCCTATCCAACGAGGAGTCTTGACGTTTGTGTGATAGAAGAACTCGCCTATGGCTGTGCAAGCAGTGTAAATGCCGCCTGCTTCGATGGAGAGCCCTGAGAATGTGTATACCAAAAGACTTCCGACGAGCGAATTAACGATCATTTCGCCGGGGTGCTTATAGAATGATGTTATGACCCCCAATCTTTGGGGGCTGCGGTGAATCTGGTGGAAATTCACCCAAAGAAAGTCGAACTCATGCCGCCATCGATGCCACCAATAGAAGACGAAGGTTGCGATAAGGTAAGCAATGATTCCGCCTGTAGCTGGGCTGACGTGGTTGGATAGCGCGAAAACGGACCAGGAAGATAGCCATCGTTCCCAAGAAATTCCTGCTAGTAAGATGACACCCAGTTGGACGGTGTTCACCAGTAATACCCTAACGGGCCAAGTGCGCACTCGAGGAAGTTTCCACCCTGGGATGGCGCGTTCAAGAACAAAACAGCCGGCGAATATGAACAGTATAGTGGTTAGCATAGGCTTTAATTTCTATGGCATAGCGATGCCCATAAGCCGCGCGAACGAAGCGCAGCGAAGAGAGCGTCGGCTTGATGGGCTTGCTATGCAGCCGACTCCCGCTGAATATCCCAGCCAGGAAATACAAGAACCGCCGGATGACATTTCAGGGCCCTCGCGAGAACCTTGGCCCGCTCCACCCCTAGACTGACTCGATCATTTTCAATAGCCGATATTGTGGACTGAGGGATACCCGTCAATCTCGCCAGATCGCTTTGACTCAATTCCTGTAACTGTCGGAGGATGCGCACGGATTCTCCTACCGATACATCTACTGTCTTTCTTGCCTTTCGATAATCTTTCATTTCACTTCCTCCGATAATCGTGCGGCGTCAAGTTCACAACTTGCACCAGGACTTGCTCACGCTCGACTCGGTAAATGACACGATATTGAACATTGAGGCGGGAAGATCGGTACCCTTGCCACTCGCCTTTCAGCGCTTCATCCTTGAATCCTGCAATGGCCCTAAGCCCCTGTGGGCCGCTAATGGATACGATATCCTTCCACTTTTCATACCTTTTGAGGACTTCGATAGGGAGCGTCTCCAGCTGCTTCGCGACCTTTCTATGCTCGTAGATCTCCCGCATATTCTAAATAGTGTATATACCTATTATGGTATGTCAATGGGCGCATAACGTTCGACATGAGCGGCGGCCGGAAGCAAGCGAAGCTTGCTAGGACGTCCGCTCGATGGAGTGGTTAGGCTGGCGATGCTAGCTTGAGCCCAACGATGCCGGCGACTATGAGACCCAAGCTCACGAGGCGCCCTGCATTGGCAGGCTCGCCAAGAAAAACAATGCCGAGGATCGCGGTGCCAACCGCCCCTACTCCGACCCAGACGGCATAGGCAGTGCCGACAGGCAAGGACTTCATGGCGATGCCTAAGAGACCAAGGCTGATGACCATCGCGAGTACGGTTCCTATGGTGGGCCATACACGGGTGAAACCCTCCGTGTACTTCAGGCCAATCGCCCACCCAATTTCAAAGAGGCCGGCGAGAACTAGAACTAGCCACGACATAAACTCTCCAAGTTGCTACGTAGGCTGTGAGAACGAACTCTGAATTTGCGTCTGGGTGAGCGGTTGCGCGTTTTGAGGGCCTAACGATTAGTGAACGTCTCAATCGCCATAAAAAAACGGCGCTGAGATCGACAATTGACGGGAATCCCCAATTGGCTCAGTCATCTTCGTGACCTTGCTTGTTTGTTATTGATGGGAAATATACCGCGATTTCGCCGTATAACAAATTGAAGCGGCGGATTGCCGCGTTAATGGAATTATGAGGCACGCTGAATTGGGAAAAACGTGCTGGAAAAGAATCGGTTAAGTAGGCAGGTCACCTGAACCGGTGCACAAACACTGCGGGAGGAATTTAATCGTTCTCTGCCAGTCGTCGCGTCAACCGCCGGCAGTTCGTTGCTCATACAGCGTCCGCACCATGTCGATGGTGTCGGCTTCGCTGGCGCGCTTGTCCTGTCGATAGCGTTTCACCCGCGCAAAGCGCAGCGCGAGGCCGCCGGGGTATTGCGGGCTGATCTGGATATCGTTGAAGGCGATTTCCACTACCTGTTCGGGCCGCACGTGGACCACGTGCTGTTCACGGCCGATCTCCCGGGCCAGCAGCTCGCGGGTCTGCCATTCGAGCAGTTGATCGGTGAGACCTTTGAACGTCTTGCCCAGCATGACGAAGGTGTTGTCGCGGGGGTCGCGCGCGCCCAGGTGCAGGTTCGATAACCAGCCTTTGCGCCGGCCGCTACCCCACTCCGCCGCGAGCACGACCAGGTCTAGCGTGTGCACCTGCTTGATCTTGAGCCAGCCGCTGCCGCGGTTGCCGGCTTCGTAGAGCGCATCGAGCGCTTTGGCCATGATCCCTTCGTGGCCTGCGGCGAGCGCCGCGGTGTAGAAATCGCGGGCCTGCTCGACGGAGTCCGTCACCAGCCGTGGAATCAGCGCGTCGGCGGGCAGTGCGTCTGTCAGTGCGGCGAAGCGTTCTTCGGTGCCTCGGTCGAGCCAGTTTTCACCGTCCCAGTGCAAACAGTCAAAGTACCAGGCTTGCAGCGGCAAGACGTTGCGCAAGTCTTCGGCGTCGCGTTTGCGCCCGAAACGGCGCATGGTGATCTGGAACGGCTGCGGTCGACCGTCTGCACGCAAGGCGATCGCTTCACCGTCGAGGATCAGTGAATGCGCCGGCCACGACCGCGCTGCCGCTACGAGTTCGGGTACGGCCCCGGTGACGTCGTTGAGTCCTCGAGTGAACACGCGCACCTCACTGCCGAGCTTGTGGAGTTGCACGCGCGCGCCGTCGAGCTTGTACTCCAATGCCGCGCGGCCCAGTTGTTCCAGTGCGGCCTCGGCATCTTGCGCGGTTTGCGCCAGCATGGGCTGCAGCGGTTGCATGAGCGTGAGCGCAAAGCGCGCCAGGCCGGCGGCGCCTTCGCCCAAAACGGCGGCCGCCACCGCACCCATGTCGCCGCTGACCATCAGCGCCCGGCGCACGGCGGCCAGCGGTTGGTTCGCCGCCTGCGCCAGTGCTTCGACCAGTAAACCCTCGGCTGCGCCCTGGCGCAATTCCCCCAGCAGCAATCGCGTAAGAAAGTGTTGCTCGTCCGAAGTGGCGCGGGCGTATAGCCCGGCGAGGTGTTGCCGGCGCCGGGCGGCGGAGCCGCTACCGGACAGGGCCGCGAATTCGTCCAACGTCCGATCGATGTCGTGCAGGTCGAGACTGGGGGCGCCCGCTGCCGGCACCGTCGCCATTTCACGCAGCAGGGCCGGTCCCAGGCCGATACGGCCCTGGGGCAGTCTGCCGCCAAGATAGCGCACGCCCAGCGCCCGTTCGTCGTCGGACAGTCGCACCAGTAGATCAACCAGCGCGGCAATCTTGCGCGACCGGGCGGCCGTGGCAGCAAGCAGTTCGGAGGTCTGAACGATGTCGAACAGATTCATCGAAGGTCGTGTCTCCGTGGCTGGCAAAGCTCAGCTTGGTCTGCGAGACGACGGCTGCAAGAACTCCGTACGCAAATGATGAACGGCGGCGGAAGGCGGTTTGCGGTGCCGAACACGTGTGGGGCGTCGGCGGACACAGACCGCCCTATGGACTTCAGCGGTGGATGCAGCAGTTCCGAAGTCTCGAAGATGTCGAACAGTTTTATTGACAGTCCCGTTCCCGAGCATAGCCATGGCATAGCTTGTCCTGCGAGACGACGGCTGCAAGAACTGCGTACGAAAATGATTAACGCCGCCAGCCTGCGGGGGCCGAACCCGTGGGGGACGTCGGCGGGCACAGCCCCTACGGGGCTTCGGCGGACCGAACCACCTTCATCTTGGCGCATCACGACGCGGTATGGAGGGGAGGAGACCATCTCATCGCCCTATAGACAATACCAGCGGCCACTTTGAGCCGCGCCGTTCGATAAAGCAGCAAGGGTTCCGCGTGCTGACCTATATCAACGCATGCGCTTTCAGGTTTGATTAATGTTCGCCTTACATAATTCGCATCTTTGAACCTGTTGGGCTGGAGCGATGAACCCGATTCCCTATGCCACCGTCTTGCTCGTTGCGGTCACATGCTGGCCTCTGACCGCGGCTGCGGCCGCCCCCGGGCCGCAAGTGCCGCAAACGAGGCCACTCGATGGCAGCCATCGTGGGCCGCCCCCCTCCCTGTCCGAGGTCGTCGAGCAGGCCTACGAGCGCTATCCCGAACAACCCTTGGCCGCGAGCCGTCGCGAATATGCGTCAGCGCTGTCGCGCCAGGCCCGCAGCCCGATCGCCGGCAATCCGGCACTGGCGGCGCGCTACCAAACCGACCAAGTGGGTTCCGACGTGGGCCTGCGGGAATGGGAAGCGGGAATCGAGCTGCCGTTGTGGCGTCCGGGTCAGCGCAATGCGCGCCAACAGCTCGGCGAACGCAGCGGCGGCGTCGCCGATGCCGCGGCCGACGCCCTACGCCTGGAAATCGCTGGGAAGGTTCGCGACGCGGTGTGGTCTGTGTTCATGGCCCGCAACAACCTCGCCCAAGCCGAGCACGAATGGCAGACCGCCCGGGCGCTGGAACAGGATGTGCGCAAGCGTGTTTCCCTGGGAGAACTGGCGAAAACCGATCTGTTGCTGGCGCAGGACGAAACATTCAACAAGCGCGACGTTTATTTGAATGCGGAGGCTGAAGTCGCCCACGCCCTGCAACGTTATGAAGCGCTCACAGGTTTGCGCCGCCTGCCCCGTCGCAAAGCGGAATCCAAAAGTGCGCTGGACGGCATCCCCGGCGATCATCCCCTGCTGGTCTATCGGCGCGCGGAACTCGAACGCACCCACGCGCAAGTGACGGTGGCCCGACGCGAGCGTGCGGAGCCACCTCAACTGCTGTTCGGCGCCCGCCAGGAAAAGGCCGGACTGGGCGCCGATCCGATCAACAGCGTCGGCGTCTCGCTACGCTGGCCTCTGGCCACCAAAGTGCAGAGCGCGCCGCGTATCCGCGCTTCGCAAGTCGAAGTCGCCCAGGCACAGGCAGATCTGCTGACCGCACAGCGCCGCCTGCAAATCGATTTTCACGAAGCGCAACACGAACTCGAAGTGCTCGAGCAGCGTCTGGTGACGGCGCACGAAAAGGCGAAGGTGGCACAGGAAAACCTGCGCCTTGCGCAGCTGTCCTTTTCCCTCGGCGAAAGTGACCTCGTCAGCCGCTTGCGCATTCAAACCCTGGCCTTTGCCGCCGAACGCGCCGAACGGGAACTGCAACTGCGCCTGCAAACCGCCATCGCACGTTACAACCAAGTCGTCGGAGAACTGCCATGAAGGGACTGAGTATCGGATTAGGGATGCTGCTGAGCTCGTTTGCATTCGCCTCCCACGAGATCGCCATCAGTCAGGAGCAAATGGACCGCCTGGGCATTTCCCTCGGTCCGGTGGAACCGGCTCAAGCCCTGATCACGGACCGTCTCCCCAGCCAAGTGGTGATCCCGCCCCAGCAGGAACGGGTCGTAAGCGCCCCACAAAGCGGTCTGGTGACGGAACTGCGCGCAGCCGTCGGCGATCAGGTGACCGCCGGGCAGGTACTGGCGTCCATGGACAGTCCGGAGCTTGTCGCGTTGCAGCGAGACTTCCTGCAAGCGGTGACCCAAACCCATTTGGCGCAAACACAACTGCAGCGCGACCGACGTCTGTTCGATGAAGGCATCATCGCCGAGCGCCGTTACCTCGAAACCCGCAGCCGCTACGAAGAGGCCGCCGCAGGACTGGACCAGCGGCATCAAGCGTTGAGCTTGGCGGGACTAAACCCCGGCGCGATCAAGGAACTGCAGCGCAGTCGAAAACTCAGCAGCACCTTACAGGTGACGGCGCCCATTGCCGGCGTAGTCCTGGAACAGCGGGTGGTTGTCGGTCAGCGGCTCAACCCGGCCGAACCGTTGTACCGCATCGGCCAGATCGATCCGCTCTGGCTCGAGATCCGGGTACCGGCGGACCGACTGGCAGGCGTCGCCCCGGGAACCGAAGTGCAGATAGCACCCTGTCCCGATGCCCGTGCCCGCGTGAGCGTGATCGGCAAGAATGTCGAGCGCGAGAGCCAGACCGTGCTGGTCCGCGCCAGCGTCGAGGCGGCCAACGGTTGTCTGCGCCCCGGTCAGTTTCTACAGGTGAGTCTGCGTCTTGCCAGTGAAACCTCGCATTTCAAGGTCGCCCAGAGCGCCGTGATCCGTAGCGGCGAACGCACTTTTGTGTTCGTGCACGAGCCCAACGGATTCGTTCCGGTCCCGGTGGAACTGATTGGTCAGGATGCAGGCTACGCGGTCGTGTCAGGGGCGTTGAATACCGATCTCCAAATCGCCGTCAGCGGTCTCGCCGCCATCAAAGCCGCCTGGCTTGGGATGGGGGGCGAATAATGCTCGACCGCCTGATTCAGTTCGCCCTAACCCAGCGGGTATTCGTGCTCCTGCTGCTGGTGCTGCTCGCCGTCGGCGGCGGCTTCGCCTGGGTCAACTTGCCCATTGACGCCTTTCCAGACGTGTCCGCCCCCCAGGTCAAGGTAATCGTCAAAGCCCCCGGCATGACGCCACGGGAAGTAGAGCAGCGCATCACCGCGCCCATCGAAGTGGAAATGCTCGGCATTCCGAAGCAGACCATGCTGCGCTCGGTGGCCAAGTACGCAGTCACGGTCGTGACCGTGGACTTCGAGGAAGGCACCGATATCTATTGGGCACGACAGCAGGTATCAGAACGACTGTCGGGAATCTGGGGTGAACTGCCTGCCGGCATCAGCGGCGGCATGGCGCCGCTGACCACGCCGCTGGGTGAAATGTTCATGTTCACCATCGAGGGCGGCGATCTGTCCCTCGCGGAACGGCGCACACTGCTCGATTGGACCATCCGGCCGGCATTGCGGACGGTGTCCGGCGTGGCCGACGTCAATGCCCTCGGCGGCATGGTGCGGACCTTCGAAATCGTGCCCGACAACGCACGCATGAACGCCCGTGGCGTGACCCTTTCGGCACTCAAACGCGCGCTCATGGAAAACAACCGCAACGACGGCGCCGGTCGACTGGTGGAAAACGAAGAAGCGCTCCTTGTGCGCTCGGAAGGCAGCATCAAAAATCTGGACGATGTGCGCGACATCGTGATTCAGGCAAGGAGCGACGTTTCGGTTCGCATCGGCGATGTGGCCGAGGTACGCATCGGCGCCCTCACCCGTTACGGCGCCGTCACCGGCGCCGGTCGCGGCGAAGTAGTCGAAGGGCTGGTCTTGGGCCTGCGGGGCGCGAATGCGCGTTCGGTGGTGGAGAACGTCAAAACCAAGCTCGCCGAGCTGGAGAAAGGGTTTCCAACAGGCGTCCATGCGCGGGTGCTGTACGATCGCAGCGACTTGGTGCGCAACGCAGTGGACACGGTCCGCAGCGCACTGGAAGAGGCCATCGTCCTGGTGCTGATACTGCTGGTGCTGCTGCTCGGCAATCTGCGCGCGGCGCTGACCGTCGCACTGATTCTGCCGTTCTCGGCGTTGATCACCTTCATCCTGATGCGCCAGTTCGGGCTGTCCGCCAATCTGATGAGCCTCGGCGGGCTGGCCATCGCCATCGGCATGCTGGTGGACGCCGCGGTGGTGGTGGTGGAGAACGTCGTCGCCCAGCTGGAGGCCGCCGGCGGCAGCCGCCTGCCGCGCCTGCATATCATCCAGCGGGCCGTACGGGAGGTGGCGGTGCCGGTCACCTCGGGCATCCTGATCATCATCATCGTGTTCCTGCCGCTGCTGACCCTGCAGGGGCTGGAAGGAAAGTTGTTCATCCCGGTGGCGCTGACCATCGTGTTCGCGCTGGCTGGATCGTTGCTGTTGTCTTTGACGGCGATCCCGGTACTGTCCAGCATCCTGATCGGCAAGGTGAGCCACAAAGAGCCGATCACCGTGCGGGCCATACGCCGGGTCTACGAACCGGCCCTGAGCTGGAGTCTTGCCCACGGGCGCACGGTGATCGTGATAGCCGTAGTGGCACTGGTCGCCACCGGCGTCGTGTTCACCCAGATCGGCAAAACTTTTATGCCGACCATGGATGAAGGCACGGTGGTGATCCAGACCGAAAAGCTGCCCTCGATCAGCCTCGAGGAATCCCTGGCAATCGACCAACGCATCGCCGCCGCGCTGAAAGCTGCGGTGCCGGACGTCGAGGATATTGTCGCGCGCACCGGGTCGGACGAACTCGGCATGGATCCCATGGGCCTGAACGAGACCGATATGTTTCTGCGCCTCAAACCGCGGGACCAGTGGCAGGCAAAAAGCAAGGAAGAGCTACTGACTTCATTGCGCAAGGTCATGCAAGGTTTTGCCGGCGTAAATTTCGCGTTCACGCAACCGATTCAGATGCGCGTTTCGGAAATGCTTACCGGCGTTCGCGGCGACGTCGCTGTGAAAATCATCGGCACGGATTTGAACGCCCTCAACGCACAGGCGACGGAGCTCGCGACGTTGCTGGAGTCCATCGACGGCGCCCAGGAAGTCATCTATACGCGGAATGAAGGGGTGCAGTATCTCAAGGTCGATATCGACCGCCTCGCCGCAGGTCGAGTTGGCCTGTCGGTGGACACACTGGAAGAAATGCTGCGCGCCCAGCTCGAGGGCACTGCTGGCGGCACCGTCTACGAAGGCATTCGGCGGACGCCCTTGCTGATTCGTGGCTCCGACGTGCTACGACGTTCCCCCAGCGAATTCGCATCCTTGCGCATCCCGCTGGACAACGGCGGCCTGCTGCCCGTGCGCGCGGTCGCGAAATTGCAGCGTGTGGAAGAAGAGGTAAAAGTAGAGCGTGAACTCGCCCAGCGCATGGCAGTGGTCGCAGCCAATGTCGGCGGCCGGGATTTGGTCGGTTTCGTCGAAGAAGCCCAGCGCAAGGCTGCCGAACAACTCAAGCTCCCAGCGGGCTACTACCTGGAATGGAGCGGCGAGTTCGAAAACCAGCAGCGCGCCGCAAAACGACTGTCCATTGTCGTACCCGTGTCGATTGGACTGATCTTTCTGCTGCTGTTCACCACTTTCCGGTCGGTGACGCAGGCGGTCTTGGTGCTGCTGAACATTCCCTTCGCAATGATCGGCGGAGTGTTCGCGTTGTGGATTTCCGGCGAATACCTGTCCGTGCCGGCGTCGGTGGGCTTCATTGCGCTGCTCGGCATCGCGGTGCTCAATGGCGTGGTCATGTTGACCTACTTCAATCAGCTGCGGGCGTTTGGGATGCCATTGGCGGAAGTCGTCGTCGAAGGCGCGAAGCGCCGCCTGCGGCCGGTGATGATGACCGCCAGCATCGCCGCCTTTGGCCTGGTGCCCTTGCTGTTCGCCAGTGGACCAGGTTCCGAGATCCAGCGGCCGCTGGCAGTGGTGGTGATCGGCGGGCTGGTGACCTCTACTCTGCTGACCCTGGTACTGCTGCCGGTACTCTATCGACGTTTCGGCGAAGCGGGAACCAACCGCGAAGGTGGCCAACATGAATGAATGCGTACTGACGCTGATCGTGTTGCGGGAGATCGAAGACGCGCTCACCGATTGGCTGCTCGATTACCACGCCGAACTGGTGTTTACCAGCCAACCGGTGAGCTGCCACGGCCTGTCGCATACGCAGTTGGATACCGCCGAGCAGGTCACCGGCCGGCAACAGCGATTATCGGTACAGGTGCAATTGTCGGTGGAAGACGCCCGAGATGTGTGCGCGCAATTGCGCCGAGCGTTCCCGCGCGCACCGGTCCGCTATTGGATCACACCGGTGTTGGAAACCGGGCATCTCGGTTGAGACTGGGATGAGACGGCTCGCGGCATCACTGTATGCAGGGCGCGGCTGCGGTGCACGGCGGCCGGCAGACCGCCCTACGGCTGACCTTCCCAGCGCATCATAGGGGGCGTTTTGCGCGCCGACACGGTTTCATACTGCGGCGGGCAAACAGTCCGCCCTATGTGCCCCTCAGGTGAACCCCTGCGTGGAGGCCGAATCATCGCGACGGCGGGCAAATAGCCCGCCCGATCGATCGATTGCTATCACTTGGTATCGCGCGGTCGTGGCTCGGCGTCCGGGCTGGCGCGCGCAAGCGCCGACGGTCGATTACTGTCGCCGCGCGCCGTACTATGGGCCAATCATTCCGCATGTACGCATCGCTATCTGACGCCATGCAACGATCTTTCGGCCATCGCTGGCGCATCGCCTGGGTGCGCGCCCTGGACAATTTCCGGCTTCGGGTCTCGCGCCCGGACGCCCTGCCGCAACTGGCGCTGCTGGGCGTGATCAGCGGCGTGCTCGCGGGCCTGACCATCATCGCCTTTCGGCTCACGGTGCAGTGGATCCGGATTGCTTGGGTGCCGGGCGCCGGCTTCGGCGTCGAACACTACGAACAGATGCCCGCGCTGTGGCGGCTGCTGCTGCCTTTGGGCGGCGGCGTGCTGTTGGGTGTAGGGTTTCAGTTTCTTTCCGACGGCCAACGCCGGGTCGGCGTCTTGCACATCATGGAGCGCTTGGCCTATCACCAGGGCCACTTGCCGTGGCGCAATGCACTGGCGCAGTTTCTCGGTGGCGTCGCGGCCATCGTCAGCGGCCAATCCATCGGCCGTGAAGGTCCGAGTGCGCATCTGGGCGCCGCCAGCAGCAACCTACCCGCCCAGGCGCTGCAACTACCCAACAACAGTTTGCGGGTCATGCTTGCGTGCGGCGCCGCAGCCGGAATTGCCGCGTCGTTCAACATCCCGTTGGCAGGCACCGTGTTCGCCATGGAAGTGTTGATGATGGAATACACCGTCGCCGGATTCGCGCCGGTGATCCTGGCTTCGGTGAGCGCAACTTTCCTCACGCGGTTGGTGTTCGGCGAGAACCTGGCCTTTCAAGTCCCGCTGCTGCAACTGGGTTCGTTGCTGCAATTGCCGTACATCGTTGTGCTGGGCATCGCGGTGGGCGCGTTGGGCGCGGGATTTGGACGGGTCATGGAACTGCTGGCGCGCGCCGGGATGCGCATACCGGTATGGCTGGGCCTGAGTCTGGCGGGCCTGATCGTCGGCATCTGCGGCCTGCTGCAACCTGCAGTGCTCGGCATTGGCGACCAGGCTATCACCCGTGCCCTCGACGGGCATCTGGAAATCGTGTTCCTGCTCACCCTGCTTGCACTCAAGTTCATCGCCAGCAGCGCCGCCTTGGGGCTGGGCATTCCCGGCGGCGTAATCGGTCCGAGCCTGGTGTTGGGCGCAGCTACCGGGGCCTTGCTGGGGGCGTCGGCGGCCGCGGCCGGCCTCGCGCCGCCGGGCGCAGTCGGCATGTATGCCTTGATCGGCATGGGCGCGATGATGGCTGGAACCTTGCAGGCACCGCTGACGGGGCTGGTCGCCATGCTCGAACTCACCGGCCATCCGCAGGTGCTGCTGCCGGGCATGCTGGCTGTGATCACGGCGACCATCGCCTACGGCATGTTGTTTCGGCGCGAGTCAATATTCCGCACGGGCATGCACATCCGCGGCATCGACTACCGCAATGACGCGCTCGCCCAAAGTCTGCGCCGGGTCGGCGTCGCCGGGGTCATGGAACGCGGAGTCGCCACCTTGTCGGGCCAAGTCGAGCGGGCGCGGGCCGAGCAGAGCCTGGCAGACAATCAAAAATGGCTGCTGGTGCGCGATCCGGACCAGCCGGACGTGCTTCTGGCCGCGGTGGATCTGGTGCGCGCATTGAAGGAAAATCCCGACGACGCGTCTTTCGATCTACGTGAACTTCCCGGCGCGCGGCTGCAGGCTGCGCCCATCGATATGCAGGCGAATCTGCAGGAGGCGCGTCAGGTCATGCAGGAGACGGGGGCGGAAGCATTGTACGTGACGCGCCATACTGTACCGGGGGTGGTGCGCGTATACGGTGTGTTGTTGAACGAGGATATCGAGCGCGGCTATCGGTTGTAACCGCAGCGCAGTTGAAACTTGCATCCGTGGCTGCGGGTGCGAAAGCAGCGGTCGCAGGTGGCTCCGGCATTCGCCGATCAAGCAGGGGGCCAGCAAGGTGATGAAGAAACACATTGTGTTGCGAACCATGTCGACATTGAGCATCTGCGCATTGTTGTTTGCGGGCGCGTGTACGCCGGAAAACACACTGACGGAACGGGAACGGCAATTGCAGAGCGCCGCGGACAACCAGGTAGCGTCGATTCTGTTTGAAGAGGATCTGACCCAACGCGCGTCGTATCGCGTGCATAAGAACGGTGTCGTGGTGATCAAGTTCGCCGAGTCGGTCACGCCGGCGGCGTATACGGGCGTGGTCGAACGGCTGCGCCGCAATGCCGATATTCGCACCGTGCAGGCGGAGCAGGCGGGGCGCGAAGTATGTCCACTGCGCTGAGGCCGGCGATCGGCTGGCAAAGTCGGCCAACAGGCCGACCTATGGAGACGTCCGAGCGAAGAGCCACCATTCATCCACGTTGGGTCAACGCGTGCAAACGGTTGCTGGTCGCCGGTTGGCGAAGCGGCCCACACGTCTCTGGTTACATCGGTCGGGCTATGCCCGACACGGCGGCCAATAGACCGATCCGTCAGTCTTTGTCGTAACCGGCCAACTCCATATAGCCGCGGCCTTGCACGCTTTGTCCGCGATGCCTGCCCTGTACTTCTACTGCGCCTTCCCAATAGCGCACGGAACCGTGCAACTCCTGATCTGCAACGGTCGGCTGCACCTGCACGTCGAGTTGTGCGCTTGGAATTTTAATGCGCCATCGCGCAGGATAATCGACGCCATCCGAACTACGCCAGTGGCTGAGCACTTCGGTCCGCACCTGTTCGCGATTCAGGTGCACCACGTCGCCCTGGGCATCGATCAGCGTGCCGTTGCTATGCGCGTCGACGGTGCCGTCCTCGCGCCGCAATCGATAGAACATGAGATCGTAACCGTCGTCCAGATGCAGCGAGAACCAGTCCCAACCGCTTTGTTGCGGACCGAGGGCGCTGGTACTCCATTCCCGATCCATCCACGAATCGCCCTGCACCGCATAGCGCTGGCCGCCGATGGTCAATTCGCCTTTGCTGCGCAACCGCGGAATGGAGTAGTAATACGATGCGTTGCCCGGAGCATCGCTTTTGCGGCTCAGGCCCGCATCGCCCTGCAGAACGATGGGTTTGACTGGCGTCAGCGACAGATCGAGGCGGCTGCCGTCATCGCCTTGGGCATGTAGTTTCCAGTACCCGCCCGCGGAATCCAGTTTCCAGTCGTCGATCCACAAGCGCAACGGCTGCCCTTCGGCGCCGGCCAGTCCCAATGCGCCGCGCTCGACTTTTTCGGACCACTGAAACCGCTGCGCCTGCGCGTCGGTAATGGTGAAGTGCGCCATGTACATTTGGTTGGTTGCCCAATTGGAAGCGCGTTGCGGCCGTTGCGGCGCCAATGCGAAGCGAAACAAAGTCCATTGATAACCGAAGTGCCGGCCATCGGCGGTTTGCAGATTGCCGGTGAAATACCACCACTCGCTGCGAAAGCGCGGATGCGGTCCGTGATCGGCGGGAAACTCGAATGTGCGTACCCGCTCTGCGCGAGCGAAGCCTGTTGCCGACGTTTCGCCCAATACGTCACCGAGTCGCAGCGCCTTCGCCTGTGGTGCGGACTGCGGCTGATCGCAGGCGCCGAGCAAGACCGCCAACGACACCGAGAGCGCAACGAGGTAGCGGTTCATTCTTCGCGCAACGCGGCCGCCGGCGAAGTGCGCGCCATGCGCCAGCCGGGCCAGAGGCCGGCCAGCAACGCCGCCAGCAGCGCCAGCCCCACACCCTGCAACAACAGGTGCGGTTCGATCGCCATGTCCATGGACCAGCCGAAGGCGCGGCGATTGATGACGTGTGTCAGCAATGCCGCCAGCACCAGTCCCGTCGGCACCGCCAGGACACCCGCCGCCAACCCCATGCACCCGGTCTGCGCGGTCACCATGGTCAACACCTGACCGGGGGTGAAGCCGGTGGCGCGCAGCACCGCCATTTCCTTCGCCCGCTCCAATTGCAGCGCCATCAGCGCGCTGAGAATGCCGACGAATGCAACCAGCACGGCAAGGGTGCGCAACACGTTGGTGATGACGAAGGTACGGTCGAAAATATCGAGAGACAAAGCCCGCAGCTGGGCGTTGGAGCGAATCACGATGGCCTGCTTCGGCGCCCACTGGGCCACTCGGGCGCGCACTTGTGTCAGCATGTCCTCTAACGACGCCTTCGGTGCCAGATACAAGCCGATGCCGCCGACGCCGGGATCGTCGAAATAGCGCAAGTACAATTGCCGCGACATCAGCACTTCGCCTTGTTCGGAACCATAGTCGTAATACACTGCCGCGATCGCAAATGACTGCGGTCCGCGCTCGGTCGGCAAGCTGACGGTATCGCCTGCATGCAGTTTGCGCCGCCAGGCCAACGGCTCCGACACCAGTACGGCGTCACCGCTGCGAAAGCGCTGCCAGACCGCGTCGGGTTCCCCCTGCACCAGCGGATAACGGGGCGTCAGATGATCGCTCAGTCCAAGGGCAAACACGTCCGTCAGGCCCTCGGACGTGGTCAGGGTTACGCTCCTGCCCCGCGAAATTCCGGACACGCCCGGTAGTGCCGCCAGTTCGTCGATCAATGGCGGCGGCAGATCGCCGCGACTGTGGCCGGCGCGTAAAGTGTTCACCGAGACGTAGATGTCCGCCTGCAGGCTTGTCTCCAGCCAGCGGGCGACGCTGTCGCGAAAACTTTCCACCATGACGCCGACGCCGACGGTCGTGGCGACCGCCAGGGTCAATGCGGCGATGGCCACACCGGTCCGGCTCAGGGACGCGGCGATTCCCTGCAACAGCAAACGCGCTTCGATGCCAAGGTGCGACGCCAGCGGCGCGGTCACACGCACCATCCAATACACCGCATAGGGCGTTGCCGCGGCAATGCCGACCAGCAACAGAAACAAGGCGCCGAATCCCGCCAGCAGACTGCGTTCACTCGCCCACAACAGCGCCAGTCCGGCGCCCGCCAGCAGCAAGCCAAGAAATGCCAGCCGGGGCGCCAGCCAATGACTGCGCGCCTCCAGTTGCGAGCGTTGCAAGGCGGCATGGGGTGAGGTGTTGGCCGCTTCCAACGCCGGCGCAGTCGCCGCCAGCAAGGTCGCGCCCAGGCCCAGCAGTGCGCCCTTCCACAACGGCGCCGGTGTCAGCAGATACTCGGTCACGGTGAGCACGAAATAGTGGTCATTGATGGTACGGGTCACCAGCTGCAACAGCGCTTCGCCCAGCAACGTGCCGGCCACCAGACCGAACAAGGTGCCGACAATGCCGAGCGCCAGCGCTTCGATCAGCACCAGCCGGAACGCCTCGGCACCGGTGACGCCCAGAGCCCGTAACGTACCCAGCAGCCGACGCCGCTGCAGCACCATGAAAGTGACGCTGTTGTAGATCAGGAACATGGCCACCACCATCGCCAGCAAGCTCATGGCGGTGAGGTTGGTGGTGAATGCATCGGTCATCTGCTCGGTGGTACGGCTGCGTCCTGCCGCGCTCAGCAGTTGCACGTCCGCAGGCAGGTCTTTCGCCAGCTGCATGCGCTGTGCCGGGGTCAAAATCAAATCGATACGGCTCAGGCGCCCGACCATGCCCGCCAATTCCTGGGCCGTGGCGATGTCGGCCACCACCAGCCCTTCCACAGCGGCCGCGCCGCCGCTGCCAGCATGGAGCAGGCCGACGATATGTACTTGTCGCTGACGACCGCCGATCATCAGACCGGCGTCGTCGCCGGTGCGCAGACCGAGACGCTGTGCGGTCGGCGCCGCCAACAGCACGGCATTGGCCTCGGTCAAAAGGCGTGCGGCCTGCGCGCCGCGATCAGCGGCGGCGGTGTCCGCCAGCAGATCGCGAAAACGGCGCTCGGCAAACGGATCGACGCCCAGCAGATGCACCGGCTGTTGGTCCAATGTTCCATAGGCTTCCACCACGGGCGCGGCAGGCGGTGCGCCGGCCCGGCGCTGCAAACGCACATAAAGCTGCTCGTCGACGCCCGCCGGTCCGCCCAGGATTTGATCGCTCGCGTGACCATACAGTTCGGACATGGAAAGGTCGAAGGCGCGTGCGGCGCTGGTATTGGCCAGATCCACGGCCACCACCACCGCTACCCCGAGCGCCACCCCCAGCACCGCCAGCGCCACCTGCCAGGGATGGCGCCACAGGAATCGCCAACCGGCGCGCTGGGCGAGACTCACCATCCCTGCTGTTCCTCCATGCCTGCAGGACGGCCGTCCTGCAACACCAGCACTTGGTCGGCGATCGCCGCCACTTCCCTGGAATGGGTGACCACGATCAACGTCTGGCCGCGCTCCCGAACCAGACGTTGCAGCAGCGCCAGCACCCGGCGACCGCTTTCGGCATCCAAGTTACCGGTGGGTTCGTCCGCGAGCACCAGGACCGGTTCATGCACCAGTGCCCGGGCAATGGCGACCCGTTGTTGTTCGCCGCCGGACAGGCGGTCCGGAAACGCGTCGGCGCGATCGGCCAACGCCACTTCGGCCAGCAACCGCAGTGCTTCGGCTGCCGAGTCCCGGCGTCGGCCGATGAGTTCCAGCGGCAGGCGCACGTTCTCGACCACGCTCAGGGTCGGGATCAGATTGAAGAACTGATAGATGAACCCGATGTGACGGCGCCGGAACAAAGTGCGCTCGCGCTCCGATAATGCGCTGATCTCGATACCGTCGATATGAATCGAACCTTCGTCGGGGTAATCGATGCCGCTGAGCAGATTGAGGAGCGTGGATTTACCAGAGCCGCTGCGTCCCAACAGGGCGACGATCCGGCCACGCTGCACTTGCAGGTCGACACCGCGCAGGACGCTGCGCGTACGGTCGCCCTCTCGAAACGCACGCTGCAGGTCGCGCACCTGCAGCAGCGGAGACTCGGTTTCCGGCGGAAGCGTATCCACGTTCAATGCAATGGCGACACGCCGAACAAAATCGGATGCAAACGCAGCAGACCGCCATAGACCACGAGACCGATGATCACGTTGAATGCGTCCCGCGACCATGGGACGTGCGCTGTGGATTTCTGAGTGCCGCGTAAATTCGCCGACAACATGTCCAGCAAGGCGTAGACCCCAAAGCCGCCGAACAACAACAGCGCGGCGCGATCGCCGTTGGCGAGCAGATGCGCCAGCGCCCACAACGTGACACCCCACAGCATCGGGTGGCGCGTGAAACGGCGTACGTTGCCCGGAGCATAGGCCGCGGCCAATAAAACCGATGCCGGCAACATCAGCGCCAACGCCAGATGCGCGCCCCAAGGCGGTGGCGCGTACACCGGTACGAAAGGCGCGCGGCCGAAACCGGCGATCATCATCACGAATCCCGCCAGCGATAGCAGCGCAAACGCGCCTTGATAGGCGCGCTCCCCCAGGCCCCGGATCATTGCGGCCCGCAACGGCGGCAACCAGGGCAACATGTGCGTCGCGAAAAACAACACCATGCCCGCAATCAACATGGCTCGCCGCCGATTGCACTGCACCATTCTGTCATCGCAATCATCCGCAAGGTCGTGTCCGATCATCACCGTTTTGGGGCGTTGAAAATATGTTCATTGCATGGGCCGAATGCATCAGCAGTAACACTCCCGTCACGCTAAACCGGGCCAAGCCGGGAGGCAACTTAGGCGTCCTTGCAGGCTATCACGGCTCCCCTACACTTCCTCCACCGCCGACATTCCTACGGCGGGCAAGAGGGCCGCCACGACGCGTTTCGGCGCGCTGGGGCCAACATCATTCTCCACGTGAGGAGTTGTAGCTATGGACAAGCGAATCTTCGTATTTCTTGCCGCCACGGCGTTCGCCGCCAGCGCCGGCGCGGCCGGCATGTCGAAGGATACCGGTTCGGGCTCGGCTATGGGAAACAGCGGCGACCAGTTCAGCAGCCTGGACAGCAACGGTGACGGCAAGATCAGCAAAGAGGAAGCACAGGGCGAATTGAAGGCCAACTGGAGCAAGGCCGACGCCAATGCCGACGGCAGTATCGACCAATCCGAGTTCAGCGCATTCGAAGCTGAAAACCCGGGCGCCGCTGCGCCGGCTAGCGGCGGCGACGCTTCCGGCGAAAAGTAGAAACTGCAAGTCTCGATACGGTTCGCGGGACCCGCTACGGGTCCCGCGCATTCGGCTTTTGATCCTTTTACGACGTTGAAAACGATGACGTCAAAAGACGACGTAGAATCGCGTGCGCGCCACTAGTCCACGGACGGCGAAAGACTACACTGTCGCCACCGTCGCAAAGTCGGCGGACAGAAGCTTCAGGGCTCCGGCCCGTGACCATTTTTTCTCCGCGGAGGAAACAGTAATGAACAAGCGTTTGATGGTTTTGATCGCGGCCAGTGTGTTTGCGACTGCATCGGTCGCCGCAGACAGCATGGACAGCAGCACGAAGTACGACAAACAGTTCAACAAATTGGATAAGAACCACGACGGCAAGATCAGCAAGGACGAAGCCAAAGCCAACAAGACTCTGAAGAAAGACTGGAGCGCCGCGGACGCCGACAGCGACGGCACGATCACCAAGTCCGAATTCAGCGCTTTCGAGGTTGGGCGCCACACCAAGAAGTCGAGTATGTCGCACTCGAGTTCCGCGCCGAGCGACAAACCTGCCAAAGCCGGCAGCGATTGATGTCGCTCTAATCGGCCGGTGTTGACCGCAGAGCCCGGCCTTCGGCCGGGCTTTTTTTCGTTCACCGATCATGGTTCGTGGCCGCCGTTTGCCCCAGCCGCTACAATAGCGACCCTGTTCCCCAACGCCCAGCGGCAACCATCCCATGAAAGCCAGTGAATTGAAAAAAGGCCACGTAATCCAGCTCGACGGCCGCAGCATCTACATCAAAGAAGTGCAAGTGCAAACCGCTTCCTCCCGCAGTGGCAATACCTTGTACAAGGCCCGCGGCCAGGATGTCGCCAGCAAGCAGAAATTCGAGCGCAGCTTCAAGGGCGACGACATGCTGCAGTCGGTGGAGTTCGAACGCCGGCCGGTGCAATATCTGTTTCAGGATACCGACGGCTGTACGTTTATGGATGCCGAGACCTACGAGCAGTACAGTCTCGCTGACGACGCCGTGGCCGACGAACGTCCTTACCTGGTCGACGGCCTCGAAAACATTTACGCCTTGATCGCCGATGGCGTCGTGCTTGGCATCGAACTGCCCGCTACCGTGATCCTGGAAGTCGTCGACACGTCGCCGGCCATGAAAGGCGCAACCGCTTCCGCCCGCAACAAGCCGGCCACGCTCAACACCGGTCTGGTGGTGCAGGTGCCTGAATACCTGGCAGCCGGGGAGCAGGTCAAGGTCAACACCCTCACCGGCGAATTCATTTCCCGTGTTTGAGGGCCGGCGGTGACGCCATACCTGACCCAGGACGAAAGCCGCACCGGGGAAAGCGCCGTCGTCGTCGGGCGCGGTCTGGTAAAACGCTACCAATCCCAGGTGGCGGTCGACGGCATCGACCTCGACATCGCCGCCGGCAAATGTTTCGGGTTCCTCGGCCCCAACGGCGCCGGCAAGACCACCACCTTACGTATGTTGCTGGGGCTGACGCCCATGAGCGCAGGCACGCTGACCGTTTTCGGCTTGAGTGTGCCGGCACGCGCCAGGGAGGTGCGGATGCGAGTCGGCGTCGTGCCTCAGGGAGACAATCTTGACCCGGATTTTTCCGTGTCCGAAAACCTGCGGGTCTACGCCAGCTATTTCGGCCTGCCGCGCGCCCAGGTCGAAAAACGCATTGAGGAGTTGCTGGAATTCGCCGCATTGCGCGACCGCCGCAACGCCAAGACCGAGTCCCTGTCGGGTGGCATGAAACGGCGCCTGACCATTGCCCGCGCACTGATCAACGAACCGGAACTGGTGGTGCTCGACGAACCGACCACCGGCCTCGACCCGCAGGCGCGACATGTGATCTGGGCGCGCCTGGAAGAATTGCGTGAGCGCGGCACAACGCTGCTGCTGACCACCCATTACATGGAAGAAGCCGAGCGCTTGTGCGACCAGCTGGTGATCATGGATCACGGTCGCATTCTCGATCAGGGTTCGCCCGCGCAATTGATCGCGCGGCATGTGGAACCGGAAGTGATCGAGATCCGTCTGCACGGCAATGCGGTTCCGGACTTGCCCGGACCGGATTCCGGCTGCCGGGTGGAACGCATGGGCACCAGCGTGTATTGCTACACCCAACATTCCACGCCCTTGTTGGAACGGCTGCGCGCCTCGTCCGGGCTGACGTTCACCCATCGGCCGGCGGGCCTGGAAGACGTCTTCCTGCGTCTCACCGGGCGGGAGTTGCGGGATTGAACCGGTGGCGCTTACCGCGGGCCAGGCGCGGCGCTTTCGCCGTCTGGCATCGCAATGTGCGCGTGTGGCGCAAATTGCTGGGCCCGGCGATCGTCATGAACTTCGGCGAGCCGACTCTGTACCTGCTGGGACTCGGCTACGGGCTCGGCTTCTTCATTCGCACCATGGGGGAGATGCCCTACCTGACATTCCTCGCCTCCGGCATCATCGCTTCCTCGGCCATGACCACGGCGACCTTCGAGGGCATGTACTCCGTGTTCACGCGCATGGTGCCCCAGCGCACCTATGAGGCGCTGCTCGCAACTCCAATCGAAGTGGATGACATTCTCGCCGGCGAAATGGTCTGGTGCGCCACCAAGAGCCTGTTCAGCGGTATTGCGATTTATATCGTCGCCAGCATCCTGGGGGTGGTACATGGCTGGCAGGCGTTGTGGGTATTGCCGGCGGTGTTTCTCACCGGGCTTTGTTTCGCCGGACCGGCGATGATCATGAGCGCGGTGGCTTCGAACTATGATTTCTTCAACTACTACTTCGTCCTGGTGATCACACCCATGCTGCTGCTTTCGGGCGTGTTCTATCCCATCTCAACCCTTCCGGCCGTGGTTCAAGGTGTGGTGCAGGTGCTGCCCCTCACCCACGCCGTAGCACTGTGCCGCCCGTTGCTTGCGGGACTGCCGTTGACGCAACCTTTGCTGCACGTCGGAGTACTCGCGGCGTACGCGGTCGTCAGCTACTACTTAGCCGTGGTCATGGTGCGGCGGCGGCTGCTTGTCTGAGCACTGGCACGATGGTCGATTCCATCACGGCTTGGAACCGGGGGCGCCGAACAAGCTGTCGAGTGCCTCCCGGGCGCTGTCCGAAGTGTTGGCCAGGCTCGAGTCTCCGCCGGATGCAGGACCGAACAACGCCTCGAGTTCCCGCCGGGCGCGCAATGCCGCTTGGTCCTCCGGCCTGAAGGCATTCGGGGTCGGTTCAAAGTAGCCGCAAAAGTTCGCCCGCTCCTTGTCCAGCACCGGTTCGGCAACCGGCTCGGTGCACGCCTGCGAGACTCGGGGATCGTAGAACCGGCACATGCGGCATACGTGCAGTTCGGCGGCGCAGGCGGGACATTCGTCGCGCAGCGCCAAGGACAGGAACGCCAGCGTATTGCCGCATTTCCAACACGCGAGTTGATCGACCATAGCGCACCTCGCTCGTCAGCCAGTAAGTCCCAATGCGGCGGCCCCCAGGTACAAAACGCTGGCGACCACCAGTGAACCGCCCCAAACAGCGATCCAGTATTGTCGGCCACGCATACCTACCAACACCAGTATGACGCCGATGATCAGACCCAGAAAGACCGATCCGACAACGAACGACTCGGTGCTGGTACCAGCAGCCTGTTGGGCCGCCTGATCAATACGATAGCGCATACAAATCCTCTCGTTGGCTTCGACCATACCGCGCCCGCGGGAATATCCCCGGGCCGGCGCCACCGCCCATGATATCCATACCGCGCCCGCGGCAGAAACCAAAGGGCGGCTTAGGGTAAAATGCCGGCTTCCTGTAGCCAATCTCTTTGATCGCGACCCGACCGGGTCGCGTACGGTTCCTATGGCCAACGACCGCATATTGGTGGAGGGCGCCCGGCAGAACAATCTGCAGGACCTGTCCCTGAAATTACCGCTGTACGAACTGATCGTCGTGACCGGCGTGTCCGGTTCCGGCAAGTCGTCCCTGGCGTTCGACACAGTCTATGCCGAGGGCCAGCGCCGCTACGTCGAAACGTTCTCGCCCTATGCGCGCCAGTTCCTGGATCGAATGGACAAGCCCCAGGTGGATCGCATCGACGGCATCCCGCCCGCCATCGCCATCGATCAGACCAATCCCGTGCGCACCTCGCGCTCCACGGTCGGCACCATGACCGAGCTCAACGATCATCTGAAACTGCTGTTCGCTCGCGCCGCCGCCCTGCACTGTCGCGGCTGCGGCGAGCCGGTGCGTCGGGACGATGCGCAGAGCATCTTGCAGACGCTGTTGCAGCGTGCCGAATCCGGCGCGCGGGCGTTGATCGTGTTTCCGGTGTCGGTGCCCCACAACTTCAGCAGCGAAGAAGTACGCAGGTTGCTGGAAAAGCAAGGCTACACCCGCATTCACAGCGAGCACGAAGGCACCCTGGAAGTGGTGCAGGACCGGCTGCGCCTCAGCGATGACAATCGCCCGCGCATCACTGAAGCGTTGGAGATCGCCCTGAAGACCGGCGACGGCCACGTGCGTGTCATCGAACTCGATGACCAACGCGCGCCGAAACGCCAATGGCGTTTCTCTTCGCATCTGCACTGCGCCGAATGCGACATCGAATACCGCGAACCGCTGCCCAATCTGTTCTCGTTCAATTCTCCGATGGGCGCGTGCGACACCTGCCGCGGCTTCGGCCGGGTCATGGGCATCGACTACGACCTGGTGATCCCGGATCCGAGCAAGACTCTGGCCGAAGGCGCGGTGAAGCCGTTCCAGACCGACAGCTACATCGAGTCGCAAGGCGATCTGATGCGCTATGCGCGCAAGCGCGGCATCCCCACCGACGTGCCATGGCGCAAGCTGAACGAAAGCCAACGGCGCTGGGTGATCGAAGGCGACGGCGGTTGGGACGAAAAAGTCTGGTATGGCGTGCGCCGCTTCTTCGACTGGCTCGAATCCAAGAGCTACAAGATGCACATCCGCGTGCTGCTATCCAAGTACCGCTCCTACGACCGTTGTCCCGACTGCGAAGGCGCACGGCTCAAGGACGAAGCCTTGTGGTGGCGCCTGGGCAGCCGCAACGATGCCTTGCAGGCCCTGCCCGAAACGCAGCGTTTCCGACCGCCGCGCATGCAGCTGGATCAGGCGACCTTCACTGCCCTGCCCGGGCTGACCATCCACGATGTGATGCTGCTGCCGCTGGATCGCTGCCGCGCATTGTTCGATCAACTGCACTTGCCCCAACCGTTGGACCAGGCCACCGACCTGTTGCTGGGCGAGATTCGCAGCCGCCTGCGTTACCTCACCGATGTCGGCCTTGGTTACCTGACCCTGGACCGCCAGTCGCGCACCCTGTCCGGCGGTGAAGTACAGCGCATCAATCTCACCACGGCGCTCGGCACTTCGCTGGTGAATACCTTGTTCGTGCTGGACGAGCCGTCCATCGGCCTGCACCCGCGCGACATGCACCGGGTGATCGGCGTCATGCACAAGCTGCGCGATGCCGGCAACTCTCTGCTGGTGGTGGAGCACGATCCCCAGGTGATGCTGGCCGCCGACCGCATTCTCGACATCGGTCCGGGTCCGGGCGAACGGGGTGGCAAAAAGATGTTCTTCGGCACGCCGCAGAAACTGCTGGGCCACAAGCGCTCGCTGACCGCACGTTATCTGCGCGGCGATGTGACAGTGGCCGAAGACGCGCAGCCCAATCCGCCCGACGCCGACAGCCGTTGGCTGGAAATCAAGGGCGCGCGGGAACATAACCTGCAGAGCGTCGATGCCGCGATTCCGCTGCAACGCCTGGTGGCAATCACCGGCGTGTCCGGCTCGGGCAAATCCACTCTGATCCAGGACGTACTCTACAACGCCTTGCGCAAACGCAAAGGCAAGCCGGTGGAACAACCGGGCGAGCACGATGCGATCTTCGGCGATCAATACATCGACGACGTGGTGCTGGTGGATCAATCGCCCATCGGCAAGACGGCGCGCTCCAATCCCGCCAGCTATGTCGGCGCCTTCGACGGCATCCGCAAACTGTTCGCCGCCGAGCCGCTGGCGAAGGAACGGGGCTACACGCCAGGCACGTTCAGCTTCAATTCCGGCACCGGCCGCTGCCCGACCTGCAACGGGTCCGGTTTCGAACACGTGGAAATGCAATTCCTGTCCGATGTCTACATCCGCTGTCCGGACTGCGACGGTAAGCGCTATCGCCCGGAAGTGCTGGAAGTGAAACTGCTGCCGGGCAAGTCCATCGCCGACGTGCTGGCGATGACGGTGTCGGAGGCCGTCGACTTCTTCGCCGGCCAAAGCGATGTGCTGACGGCCCTGGAGCCTTTGGCCGCGGTGGGACTGCGCTATCTGCGCCTGGGACAACCCGTACCGACCCTTTCCGGTGGCGAAGCGCAGCGTCTGAAGCTGGCCGGGTTTCTCGCCAAAGCCAAGAGCAGCGGTAAGAACGCGCTGTCCGGTCCACGCCTGTTCCTGTTCGACGAGCCCACCACCGGATTGCACTTCGACGATATCGCGACCTTGCTGCGCGCCTTCCGCGCATTGTTGACCGAAGGCCACTCGCTGGTAGTGATCGAACATAACCTCGACGTCATCGCCGCCAGCGACTGGATCATCGATCTGGGGCCCGAGGGCGGCGACGGCGGCGGGCGTATTTTGTGCACGGGCGCCCCGGCCCAGGTCGCCGCCGATAGCGGGAGCCATACCGGCAAAGCATTGCGCGACTACGCCGCCAACAATGCCGCGCTGCGCCAGCAGGCACTGCTGCCGGCACCGGCCGCACGCGAGAAAGTGAAAGCCCACGATGCGATCGAGATTCGTCACGCCCGCGAACACAACCTGCGCAATGTCGACATCCGCATTCCCCGCGACAAGTTCACGGTGATCACCGGTGTTTCCGGTTCCGGCAAAAGCACCGTGGCCTTCGACATCCTGTTCAACGAAGGTCAGCGCCGGTATCTGGAGTCGTTGAACGCCTACGCGCGCCAGTTCGTGCAGCCGTCGGCGCGGCCCGATGTGGACGCCGTGTACGGCATTCCGCCAACGGTCGCCATCGAGCAGCGCACCAGCCGCGGCGGACGCAAGAGCACCGTCGCCACCATGACCGAGATCTATCACTTCCTGCGCTTGCTGTTCGTCAAGCTCGGCACCCAGTACTGTCCTGAATGCGACGTACCCATCGAGCCCCAGACCCTGGAAGCGATCGTCGCCCAACTGCAGCGCAACTTCCGCGAGCGCACCGTGCAGTTGTATGCACCCCTGGTAGTGGCGCGCAAAGGGTATTACACCGATCTGGCGAAATGGGCTGCGGCCAAGGGTTTCCAACAGCTTCGTGTGGACGGCGAACTGCTGCCCACCGAACCGTGGCCCAGGCTGGATCGTTTCGCCGAACACAATATCGATCTGCCCTTGGGCGAAGTGCGCGTGCAAAGCCGCAATGAAACAGTGCTGCGCGACGCGCTGCGCAAGGCGCTCGAATACGGCAATGGCCGAGTGCAGGTGGCGACCACGGGCAAAGGCAAACACAAGGAAACCATCTTCTCCACCGAGCGCGCCTGCCCCAGTTGCGGCACCAGCTTCGACGAGCTGGACCCGCGCATGTTTTCCTACAACTCCAAGCACGGCTGGTGCCCGTCGTGTTTCGGCACCGGCATGGAACTGCAGGATTTCGACGAGGAGCAGACCGGCGAGGAAATCTGGTGGAACGACTGGTACGAAGGCGCCGAGCATGTCTGTCCCGAGTGCGAAGGCCGGCGCCTGCGGCCGGAAGCTCTTGCGGTGCGCTTTCATGACCGCTCCATTGCCGAATACGCAGCTCTGCCGGTGGCTGCCGCGGAAAAACATTTCGACAAACTGCGTCTGCGCGGCCGGGACGCCGACATCGCCCGGGATTTGCTGGCGGAATTGCGGGCGCGGTTGCGTTTTTTGAATGAAGTCGGCTTGGGGTATCTGGGCCTGGACCGCGCCGCACCGACCTTGTCCGGCGGCGAAGCCCAACGCATCCGGCTCGCATCGCAATTGGGTTCCAACTTGCGCGGCGTGTGTTACATCCTCGACGAACCCACCATTGGCCTGCATCCGCGGGACAACCGGATGCTGCTCGATACCCTGCGCAAGCTGGAGGACAAGGGCAATACGGTGGTGGTGGTGGAACACGACGAAGACACCATTCGCAGCGCCCAGCATGTGGTCGACCTGGGACCCGGCGCCGGCGTACAGGGCGGTCGGGTGGTCGCGGAAGGCACGGTGCACCAATTGATGCAGGCGCGCGACTCGGTCACCGGCCGCGCCCTCGCCAAGCCCCTGCAGCATCCAATGCTGCCGCGGCGGCCGACCTCGTTGCGCGCGAAGTCCGCACCCGCCGCAGTGGACACGCTCTCGGTGGTGGGCGCCAGCCTCCACAACCTGAAAAACGTCAACGCCAAGTTTCCACTGCAGCGACTGGTATGCGTCAGCGGCGTGTCCGGCAGCGGCAAAAGTTCCCTGGTGCGCGACGTGCTGCGCGACAACGTGCAGCAACAGGTGGCGCGCAGGCGGCGAAAACGCGCGGCACTCCACGGTTGTCGTGAATTACTGGGTGCGGAACATATTGATCGGGTGCTGGAAGTGGACCAGACGCCGATCGGCAAAACGCCGCGCTCCTGCCCGGCCACCTACATCGGCATCTGGGACCGGGTGCGCAAGTTGTTCGCGGCGACCCCGGAAGCGCGCATCCGCGCCTACGGCCCCGGCCGTTTCTCGTTCAACACTTCCGGCGGTCGCTGTGAAGGCTGCGAAGGTCAGGGCTTCAAGAAAATCGAAATGAGTTTCCTGCCGGATGTGAAGGTGCCCTGCGAAGTGTGCGGCGGCGCGCGTTTCAATGCCGAAACCATGACGGTGACCTATAAGGACCAGAACGTTGCCGAAGTGCTGGCCATGGACGTGGACGACGCGGTGACCTTTTTCCAGGCCCATCCGGCGATTCATCATTCACTGCGCTTGTTGCAGGACGTGGGCCTTGGCTATCTGACCCTCGGCCAACCGAGCCCGACCTTGTCCGGCGGTGAAGCGCAACGCATCAAGCTGGTCACCGAACTTGCCAAAGCGCGTCCGGTGGACGATGCCCGTGCCGCCGGCGACGCGCAACCGCGCAGCGGACGGCAAACGTTGTATGTGCTGGACGAACCGACCGTGGGCCTGCACATGGCCGATGTGGAAAAGCTGATACGGGTGCTGCACCGGCTGGTGGACGCCGGGCACTCGGTAGTGGTGATCGAACACAACCTCGATGTCCTGGCGGAAGCCGACTGGCTGATCGATCTGGGACCGGAGGGCGGCGACGGTGGCGGACGTATCGTTGCGCAGGGTCCGCCGGAGCAGGTTGCGGCGTCGAAGTCGAAGTCCCATACCGCCCGCATCCTGAAAGAATTTCTCAACGAACGGGGCTGGCGCAATTGACGCGGGCAGTGCCGCATCCAACGCCCAGCGAGTCATGGAAATTCAGCTAATCGGACGCGCGCCGTGGCACCGCGCTGCGGCGTGGCTATGGCATCATCTGTGCGGTTCCGGTAACCTCGCGAGCCACATGTTCCTCGCTCGGCAGCCATTCCATTTGATCCCTTCATGAGCCCCCGACGCTACGAAGTAGCAATCATTGGCGGCGGCATTTCCGGTTGCGCGTTGTTTTTTACTTTGGCGCGCTACAGCGACGTGGCGTCGGTGGCGTTGTTCGAAAAATACGACAGCATTGCGCCGCTGAATTCAAGCGCGCGCGCGAACAGCCAGACGTTGCACTGCGGCGATATCGAGACCAATTACACGCTCGAGAAGGCCATTAGAGTCAAACAGATTGCCGGCATGATATTGCGCTACGGCGAACTGATGCCCGACGCCCGCGAAGCGATGCGCGTGTATCCGAAAATGGTGCTGGGTGTCGGCGAGCAGGAAGTGGAAACCATGCGCCGGCGGCACGGCGAATTCGCAGACGCGTTCCCCTACATGGAACTTTGGAATGCGCAGCACATCGCCGAACTCGAACCGGCAGTGGCGCTGGTGGACGGACGCCTGCGGCCGGAACCCATTATCGCCAGCGGCACGACCACCGAAGTGTGCGCCGTGGACTACGGCAAGTTATCGAGTTCGTTCGTCCGCAACGCCGAAGCCGAAAACAAGCATACCGATCTGCACCTGGGCACCAAAGTGCAGTCCATCGTCGAGCGGGACGGGGAATTTCTGCTCACCACTGACCGCGGCTCGGTGCAGGCACGCTCGCTGGTAATTTCCGCCGGACCCCACAGCCTGCTCTACGCCCATCGTATGGGCTACGGCCTGCAGTATTCCATTCTGCCGATGGCCGGCAGCTTCTATTTCGTGCCTAAACGCATCAATGGCAAAGTGTATACGGTGCAGAATCCGAAGCTGCCGTTCGCGGCGCTGCATGCCGACCCCGATCTGACGATTCCGGACCGCACCCGGATCGGTCCCACGGCATTGCTGTTGCCGAAGATGGAACGCTACCGCCCGGGCACTTACGGTGAGTTTTTCAAGGTGTTGAAGCCGGACATGGGCGTCGCACGGGTGTTCTGGGATCTGTTGAAGGATCGGGATATCCGCAATTACATCGTGCGCAATATTCTGTTCGAAGTACCGCTGGTGCGGCGGCGATTGTTCCTCAAGGACGTGCGCAAAATCATTCCGTCACTGACCCTGCAGGAGCTGGAATTCGCCAAGGGTTACGGCGGTCTGCGGCCCCAGGTCATCGACCGGGAAAACGCCCGTCTGCAATTGGGCGAAGCCTCGATCAACCCGGGCACCGGCGTCATCTTCAATCTCACCCCGTCGCCGGGCGCCTCCACCTGCCTGGGCAATGCCTATCGCGACGCGCTGTCGGTCACGGCCCACACCGGCCGCAACCTGGACCGCGACCGCCTGATTCGGGAACTGCTCGGCAACGAGGAAATGTTTCCGGTCTGACAGCCCGCCGACCTTGTTCTAAGCTGGGACGACGTGCTCACCCACAGGAATGCCATGGAATCAGCCGCCAAACCTTGGGACGACCGGGACCTGGCCGATTTGCGCTGGGCGTATCGCTATCTCGAAAACCCTTCCTTCGCGGCAAAACTGAGCAGCCTGATCGGAGTTCCGATGGAACAAGCCGTGGGGATGCTGCCGGAAAAATGGAGAAAGGTGGTGCAGAGCGCGACGGAATCCAGCCTGCGACGCATCACCGAAACCGCCATCCGTTCCCTGCCGCCTTCCTACGAAGGCGAACCCAAGGACCGCTTACACAAGCTGCTTGCCGGCGGTAGCGGCGCCCTGGGCGGGTTCTTCGGCGCCATGGGTCTGGCAGCTGAGTTGCCGATCACCACAGGGTTGATGTTGCGCTCCATTGCCGACGTCGCCCGCTGTCAGGGCGAGAATCTCGACAGCCTGGAGGCGCGAATGGCGTGCGTGGAAGTGTTCGCCCTCGGCGGCCGCACCCACGATGACGATGCCACCGAATCCGGTTACTACGGCCTGCGCCTGGCGTTGAGCATGCAGTTGACCAACGTGATCAAATCCGGAGGCGGGTTCGGCGTACCAGCAGCCAGCAATTTTCTGCGCAGCGTGGCCGCGCGCTATGGCGTAGTGGTTTCAAATAAGGCAGCGGCGCAACTAGTGCCCGTCGCCGGAGCCGTAACCGGCGCCGCGTTGAACGTCTTGTTCCTGGATCACTTTCAGGACGTGGCCCGCGGCCACTTCACAATCAGGCGCCTGGAACGCAAATACGGCAGCGGCCCCGTGCAGGCAGCCTTCGAACGACTTCGTCAAGAAGAGACTACCAGCCAGAAACGGGCGATGCCCTGACGATTCACGCGACTTGGGATTGTTTTCGCGCTAATTCCCGGGCCTGGGATTTCATCAGTTCTACGATCGCGTATACGCCAACGTGTCGATTGGGCGACAAATGCTCATCGAGATTGAGCCGCTCGAATACCTCGTCGACGTCGAGCGCTTCCACGTCCCGCATGCTCTTGCCCGATGCCATCTTGATCAACAGTGCAAGCACACCCTTGATCACCGCAGTATCGCAATCGCCATGGTAGCGCAGCTTGGTGCGGTCGGCGGAATCGACGAACGCCTGCACCCACACCTGGCTCATACAGCCCTTTACCCGGTTGCGTTCGGATTTCTCCTCATCCGGCATGGGCTCCATTTGTTCACCCAACTCCACCAGATACTGGTACCGTGCGTCCCAGTCGCCCAGCAGGTCGAAGGTTTCGACGATTTCGTCCAACTCTCGCATCCGTTCTTCTCCAGCAGCCTGAGGCAGTGCGCTGACTACACGCTGAAAGACTCGCCGCAGCCGCAGGAATCCTTGACGTTGGGATTACGAAATTCGAAACCCTCGTTGAGAATATTGCTCTTGACGTAATCGAGTTCCATGCCGTCGAGGCGCGGCAAGCTGTCGCGGTCGACCACCACCTTGACGCCGTGCTCTTCGAACACCACATCCTGTTCACCCACCTCGTCGGCATAATCCACGAGATAGGCAAATCCGCTGCAGCCGCTTTTCTTCGTGCCCAGGCGCAGCCCGATACCGCTGCCGCGCTTTGCCAGCATGCGCTGAATGTGGTTGGCTGCGTTTTCCGTCAACTGAATGGCCATCCAAAACCTCCTGCAATCAAAACATATCCAGCATGAACCGCGCTTCGTCGGACATCCGGTCCTGGGTCCAGGGCGGGTCCCATACCAGTTCCACGTCGGCATCAGCCACACCTTCCACTTTGCGTACCGTCTGCGCCACCATGCCGGGCATGGTGCCGGCCACCGGACAGGCCGGAGCGGTCAGGGTCATTTTGATCTCGACCCGGCCGGTTTCATTATCGACATCGGTTTCGTAGATCAAACCCAAGTCGTAGATGTTCACCGGCAATTCCGGATCGTAAACCGTTTTCAACGCCGCGATTACCCGTTCCTTCAGCGTGCCGCCTTCCGCGGCCGCATCGGGGCGGTTGAGATCGGGTTGAAAATTGACCGGTTTGCTGCTGCTCATGATCCGTGCCACTCAGATATCGACCGCCACATGTTCAAGTGCATCGTGCAAACGACGTTCAGCGCGTTCGCGGACGCCTTCGATGTCGCAGCTGTCGAAAATCTCCCGGGCGAAACCCAGGCACAGTATTTTGCGCGCCTCGCCCGCCTCGATGCCGCGCGAACGCAGATAGAACAGATGCTGCGGGTCGAGCTGTCCGACGGTGGTGCCATGGCTGCACTTGACGTCGTCCGCGTAAATCTCCAGTTGCGGCTTGGTGTCCACTTCCGCACTTCTCGTCAACAGCAGATTGTTGTTGGACAGTTGCGCATCGGTCTTTTGCGCGTCCTGTGAGACGAGTATGCGTCCGTCGAATACCGCCCGTCCCTTGCCGTGCAAAATTCCGCGGAAATTTTCGCGGCTGGTGCAGCCGGGAACGTGGTGCATGACATTCAGATGGAAGTCCACCAGCTGCCGGTCTCCGGCAAGATACAGTCCGTCCAGTTCGCAATTAGCGCCTTCGCCTTGGAAGTCGACATTGAAGTCGGTCCGCGACCACGCGCCGCCCAATGCGATGCTGGTCGAACGGTAGACGCTGCCGGCCTGCTGGCGCAGAAACAAACTGCTCAGGTGGAAAGCGCCAGTGCTTTCTTCCTGAAGCCGATAGTGCGTAAGCTCGGCCCGCGGCGCCAGCAACAACTCGCTGACACTGTTGTTGAAATACATGGACTGGCCGAAACTCGCCTGCCGCTCAATCAGAGTCGCCCGCGCACCCTCTTCCAGGACGACGAGATTGCGCGGCTGAGCGACGATGGCGTCCTCGAGCCCTTCACTGAGAAACAGCGCTTCGATCGGCTTGTCGAGCTGCATGTCGCGCGGAATGATGACCACCAGACCGTCGTTGATCAACGCAGTATTGAGATTGTTGAACACATGGCCTTCGTCGCTCGCAGCCGAGTGCAGCCATTGCGCCGCCTGCTCCGGTTCCGACTCCAGTAGCGCGCGCAGGCTCTGCACACGTACGCCCTCCGGCAAACCTTCCAACTGCGACAAGGCCTCGACCAAGCGGCCGTTTGCGAACACCAGGCGATAGGCGTCCAGTCCCTCAATGGTGACGTCGTCGAGGTCGGACGGGATCAACGCCGTGAACGGCTCCAGATTGACGTTGAAATCAGTCTGCAGCAACGAGTCGAGCCCGGTATAGCGCCAAGCCTCGGACTTCTTGCTCGGGAATCCACCGCGAGCCATCGCTTCGCTGGCGCTGTTGCGCTTCTGTTCCAGCCACGCCTGATCGGTGGCCGGAAGCCCGGCATGCGCATCGCGAATCAGCGCCTGGTAGCGCTCGACCGCAGCGGGCGAGTTGCCGGCCGCTGAACTCATGCCGCGTCCTCCTCGACGAGCCAGCTGTAGCCCTTGGCCTCGAGTTCATGGGCCAGTTCCTTGTCGCCGGAGCGCACAATGCGACCGCCGGCGAGTACATGCACGTAATCGGGCTCGATGTATTCCAGCAGGCGCTGATAATGGGTCACCACGATCATGGAACGATCCGGACTGCGCAGGGCGTTGACGCCGTCAGCGACAATGCGCAGAGCGTCAATATCGAGTCCGGAGTCGGTCTCGTCCAGGATCGCCAGTTTCGGCTCCAGCAACGCCATCTGCAGAATCTCGTTGCGCTTCTTCTCGCCGCCCGAAAAACCGGCATTGACGGAGCGCTTGAGCAGCTTCTCGTCCAGGTTCACCAGCTTGGCCTTTTCCCGCACCAGTTTCATGAATGTCACCGCGTCCAGTTCCGGTTCGCCCTTGGCTTTGCGGATGGCGTTCAGGGACGCCTTGAGGAAGGTCATGTTGCCGACTCCGGGCAGCTCCACCGGGTACTGCATGGCCAGGAACAAGCCATGATGGGCCCGCTCCTCAGTTTCCATCTCCAGCAGATTCTCGCCTTCGAACAGAACTTCTCCGTCGGTGACCTGGTAGCCCTCACGGCCCGACAATACATGGGCCAGGGTGCTCTTGCCGGAGCCGTTGGGCCCCATGATGGCATGCACTTCGCCCGGCTTCACATGCAGATCCAGGCCCTTGAGAATCGGCTTTTCGTCGACGTTTACTTTCAAACCTTTTACGGACAGCATTCGGTTCACTCCTCAAGCATCAATGTTCGGCAATCAGCCCACCGCACCTTCGAGACTGACGGAAAGCAGTTTCTGCGCCTCGACCGCAAACTCCATCGGCAGTTCCTTGAACACTTCCTTACAGAAACCGTTGACGATCATGGACACGGCGTCCTCTTCCGACATGCCGCGCTGGCGACAGTAGAACAGCTGGTCGTCGCCGACTTTCGACGTGGTCGCCTCATGCTCGACTTTGGCGGTCGGGTTCTTGACTTCGATATACGGGTAGGTATGCGCCGCACACCGGTCGCCGATCAACAGCGAGTCGCATTGCGTGTGGTTGCGCGCGTTCTCGGCCCGCTGGGCGATGCGCACCAGACCGCGATAAGCGTTGGTGCCGCGTTGCGCGGAGATACCTTTGGAGACGATGGTCGAGCGCGTGTTGCGGCCGATGTGAATCATCTTGGTACCGGTGTCGGCTTGCTGCCGACCCTTGGTCACCGCCACGGAATAGAACTCGCCCACGGAATCGTCGCCGCGCAGGATGCAGCTCGGATATTTCCACGTGATCGCGGAACCGGTCTCCACCTGGGTCCAGGAAATGTGCGAACGCGCGCCACGGCAGTCACCGCGTTTGGTGACGAAGTTGTAAATGCCGCCGCGGCCCTCGGCGTCGCCCGGGTACCAGTTCTGCACGGTGGAATACTTGATCTGCGCATCGTCCATGGCCACCAGTTCGACGACTGCGGCGTGCAACTGGTTTTCATCGCGCATGGGCGCCGTGCAGCCTTCCAGATAACTCACGTAACTGCCTTCCTCGGCGACGATCAAGGTGCGCTCGAACTGCCCCGTATTCGCGGCATTGATGCGGAAATAGGTCGACAGCTCCATCGGACAGCGCACCCCTTTGGGGATGTACACGAAGGTGCCGTCGGAAAACACCGCCGCATTCAGCGACGCAAAGAAATTATCGGTGTGCGGCACCACGGAACCCAGGTACTGCTTCACCAACTCCGGGTGGTCGTGCACGGCCTCGGAAATGGAACAGAATATGACTCCCGCCTCCGCCAGCTGCTTCCGAAACGTGGTCGCCACGGACACGCTATCGAACACTGCATCGACTGCCACGCCGGCGAGTGCTTTCTGCTCTTCCAGCGGGATGCCGAGCTTGTTGTAGGTATCCAGCAATTCCGGATCCACCTCGTCCAGGCTCTTGAGCTGTTTCTTTTTCTTCGGCGCCGCATAATAGGAGATGGACTGGAAGTCCAACGGCGGATGCTGAACCTTCGCCCAGTCCGGTTCGGCCATGGTCAGCCAGTGCTTGAACGCCTTCAGGCGTAACTCAAGCATCCACTCGGGCTCGTTTTTCTTCTCCGAGATCAGACGGACCACGTCTTCGTTGAGGCCGGGAGGCACCACCTCGGATTCGATATTGGTCACGAACCCGTGCTCGTATCCGCCTCGGATCAGTTTGTCGACATTTTCAGGTGTCGCACTCATGAAATCACTCCAACCTGTGCAGGCGGCGGGTCGCCAACCTGGAAAACCATGCAGATCGCGTCGGAACGCGCTTGCGGGCTATACCCGACTTCATTGCTCAGCTATTTTATATACCTGAGCAAAACAATCAACATTTATTCTGGTGAGGACATTTACGAGGCGCGGGGTGGAATGCGCCGACGGAAGGACTCGTTATTATAGGAAAATTGGTCTTCGTAGCCAAATCCCTGAAAAAAACTATGTGCAACTGAGAGTTATGAGCAGCGATATCGAGGAATTCTACATCCTGCGCGCGGAGTCGCGCGACCGGGTGCCGCGGGGAGACGACCGCGCCGCCGGCGGCTTCGTCAATCCGGGCGGGGCGCTCGGCCCCCTGACTTCCGCATTGCGCTTCGACACGCTGGAACAAGCGGAGCGTTATACAGCGGAACACGATACCGGAAGTTACCGCTGGCTGATCCAGTTGTGCAGTCGGGAAAGCCGCGAAACGGGTGCCAGCGAGGGACTGCACCGACTCATCGAGCGCATCATGGAGATTCCGCAGCCCTATCGCCGCAGTGCATACAATTGGCTGCGCGGCAAAGACGTTCCGGCCCTTCTGCGGCGCGAGGGTGAAGAAGTGTATCGGCGTCACCGTAACTTGCTGACGCAACACGACATCGACATCACCCGCCCCAGCGAAGTCGTTTTGATGCGCCCCAAGCGAGGACGCCGCCCCATCAATACCGGTGAGGCTGCGCTCGGCGTCGGGCCGCGGCAATATGTGGCGCTACCCGCGCAACGGCTCAGCGCGGCACCCGTGTTGCGCGACGAGTCCTCCGAGGACGACTGATACCGCCCGCCTTAGCGTGGCGTGCGGATTCGTACGCGCCCTTGCATCGGAAAATTGCTCACGCCTTGACGCCGGCGCAGATCGCGGCAAAGCAATTTGCCGGCCCGGAAACCGAAGCGAAACGATTTCCGCAACTGCTCGGCGCGCGTGATCTGGCCGCCCTGCAGCGCGTGCAGAAATCCTGATCGGAAGCGCGCCTCGATGAGATTCGGCGGGATTTCCACGCCTACGTCGTCTGGTTCGGGATACACATAGTGCATGCGAAAGCCCTCCTCTTGACGCCTAAACATGTTGACGACATCCGCCATGGGAAACTTTAGTACAACGCCGCTATGGCCCGGCGTTTGAACAGCCAGCCGTTGCAACCATGCTGAGCCGGATGACACGGCTGCTGCCCAAACTCGCGATGTTGAGCGTACTCCTGCTCGCGCTGCCTTTACTGGGCCTGCTGATCGCGGGGATATCGCCGGCGCCCTATCTACACATGCCACCCGTTCACGGCCTGGTGCGGCACGCCGGGTTTTCTCCGGCCGCGTTCGCTTTTCTGAGCGTGCTGGCAGCGGTGGCGCTGGCAATCCCGACCACGCTGCTCGGCAAAGGACTCGCCAGGCGCGACCCAGCGGCGGCGCAACGCCGCTTCCCGTGGTGGGGCTGGCTCGGGTTGTTGCTGACTTTTGGCAGCTGGACGATCGCCTGGAGCGACATCCCGTGGCTCGCTCCGATCCGGCAATTCATATTCCCGCCGCTATGGCTCGGCTACGTGATCAGCATCAACGGTATGACCCACGCTTTGGGCGGGCACGCACCGCTGGTACAGAGGCC
The DNA here is from genome assembly GCA_963773585.1 of uncultured Gammaproteobacteria bacterium. Classification (GTDB taxonomy): domain Bacteria; phylum Pseudomonadota; class Gammaproteobacteria; order JASBUN01; family JASBUN01; genus CAVXJN01. Next base: position 401,442 of record CAVZBR010000001.1, on the reverse strand, counting down.
GCGATTTTTTTTCGGACTGTTTCCGCTGAGCGCGCTGTTCTGGTGGTATTTCGAATATCTCAACCGCTTCGTCGAAAACTGGCATTACGTGGGAATCACCGATCTCAGCGGCGCTGCCTACGTGCTCCACGCCAGCCTCGCCTACGCAACGGTACTGCCGGCGGTGGTCAGTACCAGCGAATGGTTGTATGCGCTGCTACTGCCCGGGTCCAGTGGCGCAACGCTGCACGTGCGGCGGCCGTCAGGCCGCGCCATGGCGGCCGCGGCGCTGGTAGCCGCAAGCGGCGCGTTGGCCGTCGTAGGAGTATGGCCGAACGAACTCTACAGCCTGCTGTGGGTTGCGCCATTGCTGTTGCTGCTGGGACTACAAGGCAGCGCGGGAGAACCGACCATTTTGCAGGGTCTGGCGCGCGGCGACTGGCGGGAACTCTACCTGCCGGCGCTCGCAGCGCTGCAATGCGGCGTGTTCTGGGAGATGTGGAACTTCTACGCCGGCGCCAAATGGATCTACAGCATTCCCTACGTGCATCGCTACACGATATTCGAAATGCCGCTGCTGGGTTATGCCGGCTATCTGCCGTTCGGAATCGAATGTGCTGCAGTGGCCGCCTTGCTGGGTCCGGCGTTCAGTTTCAGTTCGCGCATCGGGGGTGAATCGCTGTAAACGTTACGCGTAGAACCGCGTTGCCAGGATCACCACCGCAATCACCACGACCAATAAGATCCCCCACATCAGCGACACCATCAAGCGGCTCATACCGCCGATGAAGCGACCGCCCGGCTGTGTATTTTGCTTGGACCGTTTCATCCTCGACTTTCCATGCGCGGATGGATCAACAATTGCTCCGACTGCAGACCTCTCGCGCTACTCATTGTAGCCGGTCCCGGCCCCGCGGGAATCACGGGCGAAGAACGTTTCAAGCCCGCGGGGCACCACCACCCGGCCGCCGGGCGTGACCGTGAACCTGCTTTGGTCGTCGCCTCGATCATGGCCGATCACGGCCCCATTAGGAATATGATTGTGGCGATCGACTATGGCGTTGCGCAGCTTTGCATTCTCCCCGACGCAGGTGTAATCCATGACTACGCAGTCTTCGAGTTCCGCGCCGGCCCTGATCACCGCCTCCCGACGCACGATACAATTGCGCAATCGCGCGCCCCGTTCGACGATGCATGCCGCACCGAACAAGCTGTTTTCGATTTCGCCGCCCAGAATCTTTGCCGTCGGTCCTTGATAATTGCTGGAAAAAATAGGCCATTGAGGATTGAAAGCATCGAAACGCGGTTGTTCTCCGAGTACGTCCCCGTGCGCATCGAAATAGGCGTCAACGCTGCCGACGTCGCGCCAGTATGCGGGCTCTTCGTATTCTTTGATGCCCGGAACATCGTTGGTGGCGAAGTCGTAGGCGAATACGTCGTGTGTCGCTGCCAGTCGGGGCAACACATGGTGGCCGAAATCGGTTTCGCCGCTATCCTGCGCCTCGCGCAGGGCCTCCACCAGAACATCGGCGTTGAACAAATAATTGCCCATCGACGCATAGGCCCGCGTCGGGTCGGTAGGCATGGATTTGGGCTGGTCCGGCTTTTCCTGGAATTCGCGGATACGGCCGTTGTCATCCGTGACCAGCACACCGAAGTCCGAGGCTTGCTGTAACGGTACGGGCAACGCCGCCACGGTGACATCGGCCCCGTGTTCACGGTGATGCCAAATCATTTGCCGCACATCCATGCGGTACACGTGGTCGGCGCCGAACACCACCACCATATCGGCGCGGTGCATTTCAATCAGCCGCAGACTTTGATAAACCGCGTCGGCAGTACCCTGAAAGGCCCAAGCGCCTTCGTGCATTTGCGGCGGCACCACGGTTACGAATTGGTCCGGTAGCAACGGCGACACCACCCACGCTTTGCGCACGTGCTCGATCAGAGACTGGGGTTTGTACTGCACCAACAAGTAAATCGAGCGAATGCCCGAATTGACCAGGTTACTGAGGACAAAATCGACGATGCGATAGCGCGCGCCAAACGGCACCGCGGGTTTGCATCTCTCCAGTGTCAATGGCCGCAGGCGCGAACCTTCGCCGCCCGCCATGACAAAAGCAACAACGCGCTCGGCGTGTCTGCGCTCCTTCATGTGACTCCTCCTTGCCGTGCCAGTGTAGAGCAATGCAGCAGTTTGCACCGGCGATGAATGGAGCAATACCCCCACCCGCGTCCTGCCGTGTCCGGCTTGAACAGGCGATAGCCCGAAGCGCTGCGCTGGGCAGCAGGTCGCGTCGCTCGTAGTAGTGTAGCGTCTCGACCGCCACACCGGTCTGCTTTGCCAGCTTACCGACCGTCGGTCCGTCCATAATTCTACTCCGATGCCCGGGATGAAGAGTCTGAAGCCAGTATTATGCGGTCGCCGCACTTTGCGCCCACGGCCGTCAGGCCACTCGCCTCCACGATGGGTATCCAGAGTGGGAACGAGAGAGTCTGCCGGTGGAACACGACCGGGAAAATACAGCCTGATGAGGGCTGCGAATCAGACCATGCCTGCACCCAAGGAGTCGCATAGGGACAGGCCTGGTGCCGGAAGGCCCTTCTTTCGCCATCCGGTACCATTCGTGCGAATCGTTTGCTGCGCGATCGATGAACCCATAGCGCTGGCGCCGGTTCCAGCGCTCTTACAGCTTCGCGTCTGACGTATAGCGCAACCGTCCAAGTAGCATCCGACACCACTGTTGCGGGCGCGGCGTCACGCGAGATATGTGCCATTCATAGGACACAACGACACATGCGTGCAACGCCTAGCGACCGCTGACACGCACACCCAAAACGGCAATTCCAGCACGCGCCCGGCGATCGGCCTTACCCGTGGCACTCGAGCCCCAACGCGCCCGTCAGGCACGGATATTGCTCGACCTTTAGTACACAAAAATAATATAAGCCTCTGGAGGTGCCACCATGTTTCGATCGCCCATCCGATACGTCCATACGGTGGTAGCGTTGGCGTGCTTAAGTTTCGTACATACCATATCGGCAGCGAACGCTCCCGCAGATGATCACGCTGCACTTACCCGCCTGACGGAAACGCACGCCGTTTTTGACATCACCACAGGAAACCCGCAGAAACTCAAGTTTTACCTCAACTTGATAGCCGAAACCGCGGAATCGGTGCAGTCGCAAGGCGTCAAACCGGTATTCGTGCTGGCATTCCGGGGCCCCGCGACCCCGTATATATCAACGGATCGAAGTGCACTGAACCCGGAGCAGAAGCAAGTCTCAGTCCAGATAGGACAAGTGTTGGACAAGCTGTCCAAGATGAACAATGTCACGCTCGAACAGTGCGGAGTCGCCGCCAAGATGTTGCACGTCCAACCCGACACGATACATCCTGGCGTAAAGGTTGTTGGAAACAGCTGGATATCGCTCATGGGTTACCAAAACCGTGGCTATGCGCTGATCCCGGTACGCTAGAATCGAAAGCCAAGAAACAAACGGAACGTCGCGCATGTTTATGCTTCAGTCACGAAACGTCCGGCATGCCGAGCGATTTCGTGTGCCCGTGAAGACCCTGGTGGCGCTATGGTGTGCATTTCAGATGTTTGTCATATCGGAGGTGCACGCCAATACGCCCATGGTGCAAACCCGCAGCCAACAGCAAGATGCCGTCGGCAGCTATCACTGGACACTCGAAGCCCCCAGCGGGGTCACCTTTGAGTTCATTCAACGGGTCCCGGACCAGACCCGATCCTTTTATCTAGCCCGCGGTTTCTCTGCAGAAACGGCTGACCGCTACGCAACTGCCTGCGTCTTTCAGACTATTGTCAAAAATGGTAGCCAAGACCATGAGCTTTCGATCGATCTGAAAGACTGGAAAGTCCGCGCAAATGGTACGACACGGCCGCTGACGCTCACCGAGCAATGGCTGGACCGTTGGAAAACCTCCGGCGTCTCGAAAACCGCGCGCATCGCGTTTCGATGGTCGCAGTTTCCCACGGTACAGCATCACGCTCCTGGAGACTGGTTCCAGGGCATGATCGCCGCCGAAGTGCCGCCAACGTCAAAATTCGATCTGGTGATTCACTGGCGCGAGGGCGGTAAACAGCACACGGCAATGGCGCGTAATCTGCAATGCGCGCGCGATCGAACGCTCATAAAATAAGGAGAATCCCATGCTTGGACGACGCTTGACGGTACTCGGCCTCGCCGCAGTACTTGCCGCTCTGCCGCTGACAAAGTCGATCAGTGCACCGCAGACGATTCAACCCGCCGTACCGAACGTCGACGCACCCGAGCTCGTACTGCAGGACCTGGATGGCAAGCAGCAACGTTTATCCGACTACAAAGGCAAGGTCGTAGCAGTCAATTTCTGGGCAACATGGTGCCCGCCGTGCAGAAAAGAACTACCGTCCATGCAGCATACCTACCACGCGTTGCACAATGATGGACTCGAGATCCTCGCCGTCAACGTCGGGGAAAACTGGGACACCGTAGCCCCGTTTCTGGAGAACTTCGACATCAAGTTCCCCGTATTGCTCGATCAGGATTCAAACGCCATTGAACGCTGGAAGGTCCTCGGGTTACCTACTACGTTTCTGATCGACGAAAATGGCCGGATTACACACAGAATCAATGGCGGACGCGATTGGGACGATGCGGACTTCAGGCGCGAACTCAAGAAAATCATCGTTAACAACTGAATCGGGAGAGATAGGCCGAATAGCGCCATTTTCGCGGATCAGGCTTCTATTCCTCGCCATGCGCATGACCACACCTCGTCGATGCGTTCGTCGAGCGGCCAATCGATAACATCGTCCAGTCGCGCGGCGATGAGGCGCAGCGCACCCCCGAACATCGCAGATGAAGCGATCACCGGATCTAACGCCCGAATCTCACCGGTTTCAATACCCATGGCCACGATCTTGCGCATGAGCTCGAACGGTCGCGATGAGCACACGGGCCGGGCGCCCGGCAGGAACTCCCGGTGCTTTGCATAGAGCATGAATGCCATCGCTGCCGGTTGCCGCTCGGTAAATTCGAATAACATCGCCATAATTGCACGACAACGCTCCTGCACGCTGCCATGACGAATGATGATCGTTTCGATCGCTTCCGACATGAAGTCCAGGTGATGTTGATACAGCGCGCGGGCGATATCTTCTTTGTCTTTGAAGTGGTGATAAATGGAACCGATGCTCGCGCCCGAGACCCGCGCGACATCCTGCACCGAAGTGTTGAAGTAACCCCTCTCTGTGAATAGATGCAAAGCCGCATTCAGGATCAAATCCTGCGTGTTCGGCCTGCGTTGTTTTGCGCTCGCCATGCCCATGTGCGTTCATCCTACTAGAAGCCGTATTCTAGATTTTATATCAGAGCCTCGCTCCCATTGCAGCAAAAAACGGTGAAGGACAGCAGCGTCAATCAAACGCCGCTGAAAGCGCAAGAACACGTGGGACAAGCTGCGGAGACAAGGGCGCCTGGCAGAGCGTACAAGACTGGCCTTTAAGATACGTACTTGGAAGCGTTTTCCCGGCATCGTTCCGTAGTTTTCACTGAAGGCAGAGGACATCTCCGGAGAAAATTTCCCGCCGATCAGGTCACCAGCGGTGCTTGACATCGCACCGAACGTATGGTCATGTGGCTATAGAACTAGAATGCCGGTTCCACTCTCGGAAGGGGGGAATTCTCGATGCGCGATTCGACAGCGTCCGAACATGCCCGACTGGTTCAGTCGGTCGTGGAAAAGCCCGATGCGATCACGAATGATGTTTCTCCTGAGGTGGCCCGCTCCTGGCGTCGATGCCTAATCGACTATCAGCTTGACCCTGTTCGCCGAGCAGAGCCAGCGGTAGTCGAAAGGACCGATTTACGGCAGCGCCAGGAGCAGCTGGCGCCCTTGCTTGAATTCGCCAAATCCGAGATGACCAGCCTCTATCAACAGGTCGCTGGATCCGGATACGCCATTCTGCTCACCGACATGGACGGGGTGATCTTGAACTACGTCGGAGATCCACAGTTCACCGACGCGGCGATGCGCAGCGGGCTGCACAACGGCTCGGTCTGGAGTGAGGCCGCTCAAGGCACCAACGGCATGGGGACTTGCATCGCCATGAAGAAGCCGCTGGTCGTACATCAGCACGAGCACTTCCTCAGCCGCCACACCGGGTTGACATGTTCCGCGGCACCGATCCGGGGCCCCAGTGGAGAAATGATGGCGGTGCTCGACGCCTCATCCGAATCGCGCCTGGCACAGCAACACACCATAGTATTGGTCAACATGGCGGCGCAAACGATTGAGAATCGCATGTTCTTGGCTGCCTTCCGGGAACATTTCTTGATCCGATTCCATTCGCGCCCGGAGTTTGTCAGTACACTGGGCGAAGGCGCTATCGCCCTCGACGAAACCGGCATCATCTGTGGCGCGAACCGCAGCGCGCTGTTTCAGCTCGGTATACGCTTGGACAACCTGATCGGCTGCCCGGTCGAGAAGGTATTCGACGGCTCAATGAACACCCTGATCAAGAGTGCTCGCAAGCATTGTTTTCATCCTATGCCGTTGCACGGAGCCGTTGATGGCAGACGATTCTTCGCCGTAGTGCAACTACCCGCCCACGCCGAGGAGGTTACTCGAAAAATCGTTTCCATTAGGCCGCGCCCGACGCCGAACTCCGACGGTAGTACGGCTCCAGATCACAGCCGCCTGAGTCGTCTTGATCTCGGAGACCCGACCATGGCGCGCAATATTCATCGCGCGCACAAGCTGTTGAATCGCAATATTCCGTTGCTGCTGTACGGTGAGACCGGAACCGGAAAAGGGGTTTTCGCTAAAGCCTTTCACGATGCCGGCGAGCGCGCCACGAAACCTTTCGTCGCGGTCAATTGCGCCTCAATCCCCGAGACGCTGATTGAAAGCGAACTCTTCGGCTACCGTCCCGGCGCCTTCACTGGCGCAAACCGGCGCGGCAGCCGTGGAAAGATACTACAAGCTGATGGCGGCACTTTGTTCCTGGACGAGATTGGCGACATGCCCCTGCATCTGCAGGCGCGCTTGCTGCGTGTCCTGGAAGAAAAGGAGGTGGTTCCGCTTGGCGGGGAGACTCCTGAAAAGGTGGACATCGCGGTAATCAGTGCCACGCACCAAAATCTTACCCAGCTGAGTGCCGAGGGCCACTTTAGAGACGATCTTTATTACCGGTTGCACGGTGTCGCGATCACCATTCCCCCTTTGCGCGAACGCCGCGACTGTCGGACACTGATACACGAAATCGTTCGACAAGAAACACGCGATGGCCCAAATGTCCAGCTAAGTGACGAAGCGCTCGATCTACTTTGCCAATACGAGTGGCCGGGGAACATACGCCAACTTTGCAACACGCTGCGCACCCTAGTGGCCCTGTCCGAACGTACGATCATCGAGGTTGATGACCTGCCCGACGAGTTCCGCAGGGGCAGAATTGCCACGTTGCCAGCGGCGGGGGAAGGCGCGTCCCTGCCCCACACATGCGATCCGCTTGCAAAAGCCGAGCGCGCGGCGCTCCTGCATGAACTTGAGACGATGCGCTGGAACGTGGCGAAGGTCGCGCGCGCACTCAACCTAAGCCGTAATACGCTCTACCGCAAGATGAAGCGCTACGACATCCAACCACCACGGTGAATGTCCTTGCAACCGTAGCGCTGAGCCTCGGAAATGCGTGGTCGCCTCAACGAAGCGGCACGTTCGAAGATTGAGACTCACCCGCATTCAGAATGGGCGCGCATTCGACTGGCGAGCGGACGCACGAGTTCTCCGGTCATCGCCACGACGTTGACCGCGCATCCACTTGGCATCCTTCCCAGAGCGCTGCTCACCGCATGAGGCATGCTGGCGCACGCCAGCCGACCACCCGCCGGTGTCACGCGAAATCCACAGCCTCCATGTCCAGCGCAACCGTCTGGGCGGACTGCGTGATGTGTGGCGCCTGCGCATTGTCCTTCAACAATCCAAGCACCACTCCGGCGACATTGAGATCCAACGCGTGTGTGATTCCTGCGTAGCAGGTATTCAGGCGCGCACTTACGCCCAATATCCGGGGACCAGCCTCCGTCAGCATGAGGTCGATTCCGAAGTAGCCCCACAAGCCGGGCAGTACGGAAGAAACGGCGCGCGCTAGTTCCTCGAACTGCAGACGATCGGACTGTATGCCGTTCACCACGCAACGGGCGAGCCGAAATTCATCATTCACCACAACCATACGCTGCGCGTTGCAAGCGAGCAGTTGGCACATCCCATTTCCCGCCAGTACCGACAAACTGGCATGGGTACCGACCACGTAGGGCTGCACCACCAACTCTTCAGCGTTACGGGATTGTTGCAGGAACTCGAGTAGTTCCCGTTCACCGCGCACAAGGCGCGCGCCCGTGTAACTGGTCCCGGCGTCGGGCTTGACGAGCCATGGCGGATCTTGGAGTGCCGCCCCGGCAAGTACGTCGGCACCACTTACGGCGGGCACTACCGGTATCCCGTGCCGCTCCAGCGTTCGAGCGGTACGCAGTACGCTCGCCGCGACGGCAATCGCATCGGGACGGCTGCCAATCAGCACCCGATGGTGTTCCAACGTCTCGATGGACAGCCGTTCAAGGGTTCCGTTGCTGTCCGGTGCCACCGGCCACACGGCGTCACATTCCGCCAGACCACGCTTGAACTGGGCCCCCAATTCGCGGCTGTGATACAACTGGCGCACCTTGGCCGGAAACGCCAGACGCGGAAGTCGGCCGTCGCGCAAGCTCAGGATTTCGATCTCTTGCAGTTCAACGAGGTCGCGCAGCAGCGCGTGTAGCATGAGTTCGCCCTCTTGAACCAAAGCCGGATGCAATGGTTTACCGAGCAACCCACCGCCAGTCTCATACTCGAACACCAAGATTCGCACGAACGCACCTCCAGGTCGTTTCCCGTCAAGCTTGTACGACGCAACAACCGGCACCCGCCGCCTAGCGACACCATGGACGGAACTCGAAAATGTGTTCAGATACCTGCTTCGACGCCCTATCTTCCGCAGCAACTGCAAAAAAGCGGCAAAGACGCTGCCTTGCACCACCGGATCCGTTATGAACGGACGGATTCCACGGCACAATCAATTCCCAACTCAGATTCGTGGCCATTTTTAGATGTTGCGGTTCCATCCAGTCAACTTCGCGTTCTCCACGCCAGGGCCAACCACCCTGTCGGCGGCTCGCCCGGCATGAGATCAACACCTACGTAGCGGCCTGCACAGCTCCGCTGAGTGGCAAGAGATCCTGGCGAGCACCTTCACCTTTGGACCGCCCTCCGCGCCTGCTTGCACGGCCGCAGACATCCGTGGCTTCAGATGAGCAACTAGTGTGCCATTGCACTGCTGGGCGTGAATGCACGACCCGTCAGCCCTTGGCTCGCCCTAGGGTTTTGCCGGTGCGCCAAACCTGGGGCATTGCGGACAAAGTGTCACTCTGTTTTCTGGATGGCCTTTGCAAAGACGCCTCCGGCCGGTCGGCCGGGAAAACCGGCAGGTAACGTGACCGGGCGTGCGTCCGTGGCGTTTTCTTGCCCGCGGGAACGCCCACCTGGGTGGAACTGCCCGGCGGACGGGAAGGATTTCCGGGCCATTGCGGCAGCCGAATTTCCGGTCGCCAAAAATGGCGCCCGTCCCACTATCGAACACAGTTAGATGTGCTGGCGCGCCAGATCTGTCGATTTCCAGCCCACGCTCATCGATAACGAGATGCCCTCAGTACTCATCGCGGCGGACAAATGCCATGACGCCGCATTTTTCTATATAGCGTATTGCGGCTGATATTGAGGTTTCGAGCCAGCTGCGCCACATTCCAACGCGTTTTGTTGAGCTCTCTGAGCAGCGCGCGGCACTCAGCCGCGGCGAGCGGATCGAGTAATTGCCCTTGGGACGCAGTTGAATTCTCGGCGGCATTGCGTCCGGATGGACCATGACACAGGTCATCCGGGAGATCATCCGCTTTGATCACGTCGCCATCGCAAAAAGCCAAGACCGTACGCAGCGTATTGCACAATTGCCGGATGTTTCCCGGCCAAGCCTGACTTTCCAGGATATCCAGGGCCTCTTCGCTTAGTTCTATTTCCTCGTTACCGGCTTCATTTTGCGCAATCGCATGCATTAGTGCTCTTCGGTCCTGCCGCTCTCGCAACGGAGGCATCGTCAGCGCCATGCCGTGCAAGCGATAATAAAGGTCTTCTCGAAACCGGCCGTCCGAAATCAACGTGGTAAGCTCACGATGTGTGGCGCTAATTACGGCCAAGTTCACTTTTTCGGGTGACTCTCCACCGAGCGGAACTACCTCCTTTTCCTCCAGAACACGCAATAATCGAGCTTGCAGATGCAAAGACATATCCCCAATCTCATCCAAAAACAACGTACCGCCATCCGCCTGCAAAATTTTCCCCCGGCTGCCGTTTCGGTTTGCGCCAGTGAATGCACCTGGCCGATATCCGAACAATTCGCTCTCGATCAGCGCCTCTGGAATCGCGGCGCAGTTTACTGCCACAAATGGCTTTGAGGAACGTTCGCTTTCATCGTGAAGTGCCTTAGCGAATATCCCCTTTCCGGTGCCGGTCTCGCCATATAACAGCAACGGTATATTGCGGTTCAGCAGTTTGCGCGCGCAATCGACGTTGCGCGCCATAGCAGGATCACCAAGATCCAGACGCTGGAGCCTGCATTCGCCATATGGCTCGCGGTCCGTACGGATCGGGTTTCGCCACAAACGTCTTAAACCCGTCTTACAAGGAATGTCGATAGGTGGTTGTACAGCCCCGTAAAAACGTCGCCCATCACAAGCGCTGCGGATCGCCATCGGATGGTAGGCATGCTTGCGAGCACTCTTGATCAGGGTGTTCATTGAGCCGTCGAATACCTTCTCGACCGGGCAGCCGATCAGGTTGTCCAAGCGTATACCGAGCTGAAACAGCGCGCTGCGGTTCGCGCCACAGATGATGCCGATTTCGTCGAGGGCGATAGCGCCTTCGCCCAGTGTACTGACAAACTCCGGGCGCGAATGGAATCGGATCAAGAAATGTTCCCGGAAGGCAGCCAAGAACATGCGATTCTCAATCGTTTGCGCCGCCATGTTGACCAATACCATGGTGTGTTGCTGTGCCAGGCGCGATTCAGATGAGGCGTCGAGCACCGCCATCATTTCTCCACTGGGGTCCCGGATCGGTGCCGCGGAACATGTCAACCCGGTGTGGCGGCTGAGGAAGTGCTCGTGCTGATGTACGACCAGCGGCTTCTTCATGGCGATGCAAGTCCCCATGCCGTTGGTGCCTTGAGCGGCCTCACTCCAGACCGAGCCGTTGTGCAGCCCGCTGCGCATCGCCGCGTCGGTGAACTGTGGATCTCCGACGTAGTTCAAGATCACCCCGTCCATGTCGGTGAGCAGAATGGCGTATCCGGATCCAGCGACCTGTTGATAGAGGCTGGTCATCTCGGATTTGGCGAATTCAAGCAAGGGCGCCAGCTGCTCCTGGCGCTGCCGTAAATCGGTCCTTTCGACTACCGCTGGCTCTGCTCGGCGAACAGGGTCAAGCTGATAGTCGATTAGGCATCGACGCCAGGAGCGGGCCACCTCAGGAGAAACATCATTCGTGATCGCATCGGGCTTTTCCAGCGCGGAATAAACCAAGCGAGCGTGTTCCGATACTGTCAGCTGATGCATCAACGCACGATCCCCCATGTCATTACTGGTCAGTGCGCCCATCGTGAGCACGATAAGTTTCCATGGTGGACGACGTGATCAATCCCGTCGTCTTCCAAGTGCCCGGTCGCCTTGGATTTCTCGGATAGCCGTCGGTCACTGGGCCGCGCAAACGGAGATAACGCAAGACCTCTTACAAACCATCTGGCGTTTCCCCATGAAGACGCGTCTTAGTCCCCCGCAGATTGGCGCGACCAACACGCGACTTCTCAACGGCGTTGGATATATGCAACGCGGTTACGCAAAGGTCAGGCGCGTTGCGAGCCACGAGTAACGAATAAACTTAGACCTGGCTAGTGGGTAGGTAAATACGCAAATATGCGTGCTTCGGTAAAGTCAGGGGTCCACGGCAACCAGGGGCTAGCGAGCTAAAGCAGGAGGATTCGGAGCATGACGGAGCAGTGAATCCGGTATGTCAGTCCCGTGATGCGCTGGGGCATCGGGCGACCACGTAGTTCTACGTACGTGCCAAATGCATGTTCAGCGCTTCCCAGGTGGCGTACTTTTCCCGTTGACCGCATCGCCGGCCGCGCTCTCGGCCAAGGTAATGGTGTGCACGGCGTCCGCAATGCTTTTAGCATCCAGTTTTCGAATAATGCTGGCTCTATGCAACTCCACCGTCCGAACGCTAATGGACAGGGCATGCGCGACTTGTTTGTTACGTTTCCCCGCGAGAAACTGATTGGCAATCTCGCGCTCTCTTGGCGTCAAAATCGCGACCCGCTCGAGTGCTCTGTCGGCCGCCTCGTTCACATCCCGCTGAGCGTGAAATGCCACCATGCTATGGTGCAGCCGGTCCAACAACTCAGCCGGATCGAATGGCTTTTGGACGAAGTCTACCGCACCGCGTTTCATTGCTCGTACGGCAGTTTCCACCTCCCCGTGACCGGTAATGACGATAATTGGCATAGAGAACTGGCGCTCTATAAGCTTTTCCTGCAGTTCAAGACCTGTCATTCCAGCCATATAGAGATCGAGCAGTAAGCAGCCGGGTTCCAATTCGTCCAGCGCCTCTAGAAATGCCTTGGCAGAATCGAAGTCGCGGCAGCGAATGTCCGCCGAACACAGCAATACGCTCAGTGCACGACGCATGGTCTCCTCGTCGTCCACAATATAAACCGGACCGTCCATCATCACCGCGCCTCCTCAGTCGGCCGCCGGCAGAGAAAACCAAAAGCGGGTTCCCGCTGGCTTGAGGTTCTCGGCACCGATACGGCCGCCATGGTTGTCGACAATCGATTTCGTGATAGCAAGGCCCATACCCATACCTTCGCTTTTGGTGCTGAAGAAAGGTTCAAAGATCCGGTGCTCCAGCTCCTTGTCGAGCCCCGGCCCGTTGTCGCAGACTTCGACGCGGACCGCCCCTTCCGGCTGCTCGCAAGTCCTGACAGAGAGACTGCGCTGCACGCTCGATACGCCACCGAGCGCATCGATCGCATTGAGCACCAGGTTCAACAGCGCCTGCTCGATCAGGATCTGATCACCTAACAGCGGCGGCAGATCGGGCCCCAGGTCGACCTCCACGTGAACGTTCTGCATTCGCGCTTGAGACTCGGTAAGGTGCAGTACCGAATCGATCAGTGCGTTGAAGTCCAATCTGCCACGGCTGAAGTCCTTGCGAGCGAGCTTACGCAGACGGGACATGATTTCGCGGGCGCGAAGTGCCTGGTCGGTTATGTCGATCAACGAGTCGCGAATATTTGTCAAATCGCCGCCCCGGTCCATGAGCCGCGCGCAAGCGTGGGCATGAGTAGCGATGGATGCCAGCGGCTGGGCAAGTTCGTGTGCTAGCTGGGAGCTCAGCTCGCCCAGGGTGGTCAGGCGTGAAGCATGGCATAGATCAATTAAACGCTGACGCTGGCGCTCTTCTGCTTCTTTGTGCTGGCTGATATCGGCGACCAGTAGGAACAGCCCGCGTACACGGCCGTCCGGACCGTGATCGGGTATGTAGCTGGCGCGACAATAGCGGGGACCACCCCGGGCATAAGGGATCGTACCCTCGAAGTGCGCGGTTTCGCCCCCGAATCCCTCATCGAGATAGGGCTTGATCGTACGATAGGCTTCGGCGCCAATGACGTCCTCGACCTTCAGGTCCTGTATCTCCGTGCGGCTGCAGCCGAACCACGTTTCAAAGGCCTTATTGCAGAACCGATAGCGGCCGTCCGTGTCCAGGTAACCGACCAGCTCGGGAATGGCCTCTGTAATCAATCGCAGTTGCTTCTCGCTCTGGCGAACGGCCTCCTCTGCCTGGCGACGCTCGGTAATGTCGGTGAATACGCCCAGGCAAGCGCGATGGTTGCCTTTCTCGTCGAAGATCAGCTTGGGTGAGGTGAGCGTATGGATCGTAGCGCCCGACTTCGTAATCCATGCGTTTTCAAAACGTACCGGCTGACCCCACCGGACGGTGCCCATGTGAGAGCTGACCAGATCGCGGTCGTCTTCGTGCACGAACTCGATAAGCGCTCGTCCCAGGATCTCGTCTTGCCGGTAGCCGAATATGTCACAAAAGCGACGGTTGACATAGGTTATAACGTAGCGCTCGTCGAGCACAGCCACGGCCTCGTTCATGGTGAGCAGCAGTTCGCGGTAGCGACGCTCGCTGGCCAACAGATCCTGCTCGGCGCGTTTGCGCTCGCCTTCGGCGCGTACGTGCTCGGTGACGTCCTGCAGAATTACCGTCGTAACCAACTCACCCGTGGGGTCAACCAATGCGGCTGCGGTCATGTCGGCATAAGTTCTTTCGACGCCCGGAATCTCCACTACCATCGGCGCCCGTTCGCGGGACGGCGGAACGCATTGACGTAGCATCGTATCGATGCGTTCTCGTTCCGGTGAATTGAATAAATTGAGAAAGTTGGTGCCAGCGATAGCCTGCCCGGTGCGCTGCAGAATCGCCGCTGCACGCCGGTTGAGCGTCAGGATTCGGCCGTGCGGATCCAGGTTGAGCACGCCGATCGGAGCGCGATCCAACAAGCTGTCCAGATAATGGCTGACCTGGGGGCGCGTTGGCGGCGCGCCATTCAGCCGCGCCTGCACGGCAGCCATGGCTCCCCGGTAGCGACGCCGTTGCTGCGTACGGGTCACGCACTCGCGTAACTCGAGCGCCAATTCCTCAACATCGGAAGCCGGCCACGGCCGGGTCTCACTACCCAGAAAAGGCGAGAACTGCACCGCCTTGCGCAACTGCTCGAATCGCTCTTGCGGGCTTAGAATCAGTATCGGCAAATCCTTGCCCAGCGAATAGATCTGCTGCGCGAACTGCACCGGCCTTTCGAGCCGCGTGCCAAGCACAATGGCGTCGGTATCGAGTGTATTGCGGGCTAGGACCGACAACATCTCGTCCTCGCGCAGCGCACCTTGAAAACTCAACTCCTGTTCGAGTTCACGCAACAATACGTCAGAGACGGTGTTGTCCACACGCACCAGGGTGACGTGCCCGCCCATTCTCAGTCACCCAGAATAGGCTGGCCGAGTAATGCGCGGCCGGTCCAAATGCGCAGCAGATCGGTGGTCGGCGACATTACATGGGCCGCGCGCGCATCGCGCATCAATCGGTGTAATAAAGAATTGTTGCGGTACGCGCTGCCGCCAGTAAGCGTCATGGCTTCGTTGACCACGTGCACGACGCAATCAGCCATTTCCGCTTTTGCGGTGAACAGGCTGGCCAGACCATCGGGCTCGTCGGCATCAAAACTGCGCGCGGCATAGTAGACCAGACGCCGCGTCCTTTCCAAAACGCCCCAAAGCGTACCAAGTTGATGCTGCAGCACCGGGAGTTGCGCCAGTGATGAGCCGCTGTTGGTGTAGTGCCGACGGACCATCCACTCACGCGCCTGGTTAATGGCAGCGCTGGCCACACCCAGATAGCTGCCGGCCATCGCAGTTAGAAAATAAGGTGTAATGACATTGAATACATACCAGATTTGATCGCCCTCTTCGCCCAGCAAGTCCTGGTGAGGTACCGCTACCGCCTGCAGCTCCAGACTCCGCGAGGAATTGCCGCGCAAACCCATACCGTCCCAAGGCGCCCCCCATTTCAGACCGGGGGCATCCTGCGGCACCACCACACAGGAGAACTGTCCTGGCGGCGCTCCGGCGTCGGCCGCCACCGCCGAGACGACATAGGAATCGGCACATCCACCATTGGTCACGAAGGCCTTGGTACCTGTGACTTGATAGCGATCGGGTCCGAGCGAACGGAGTTCGGTCTGGGGAAGATAAAAATGGGTGCCGGTTCCCGGTTCGCTCAGCGACAGCGTGGTTAAATGACGTCCCTGGACAATGGGCTCAAGGTAGCGACGTTGCTGATCCGGCGTTGCTTTGGCCGCCAGAACCGCCGCGCCGACGCAGTGCATGCCGAAACACATAGCGGTCGAGGCGCATTCCTGCCCGAGGATTTCACAGACTTGTGCGAGTGCGTACAGGCCTTGGCCGAGACCGCCCGCTGATTCGGGTATCACCAACCCTGCCAGACCGGCCGCCTGCAACGCCTGCAAACCTTCTCGGGGCCAACGGGCTTCACGGTCGACCTGTTCGCTGTCTGGCGCAACTATCTCGGTGGCCACCTGGTGCGTGCGTCGCAAAATGCTGTCCAGGTCTCGAGGTAATTGATCGGATAAGCGCGCTTCTCGCTCCGAACCATTCATCTGATAGCCCCCCATGGTGCCGCCGCGCAGGACGCGTTTTACTCCATGCCCCGGGGCGCGGCATGGCCCTGATATTTTTAACTATAGCTGGCCTATGCGTATGACACACACGTCGCGCGGCGGTACATACGTAAAACTACCTATGTCCACGGTAGCAGAACGTGGCAATCGGCGCGCATCGGCTACGAAGACGAGAAAGGATATGCGTTGCGCAAATGCGCCGGCCAGCGTCGGGACCCCTTATTGTAAAGGAGCATCCGTTGGCAGTAATCGGCTGCGCACAAACTTGAACATTTGCGAGCTGTTCCAGTTGCGAGGTGCCGCGGTGCGGTAGATCATGCGGCCGTGCGCGTCCACCAACACGCTGGTAGGTAGGCGGCTTACCTGCCAGTCACCCACGGCCAGCTTGTCATCCACCAGCAATGGAAAACTCAATTCGTTGATTCGCACGACCTCGGCGCGCTGATCGCTGACCGGGCCCGCATGGATTGCCACGACTGCCAGTCCTTCGGTCTGCAGCCGATCGTACAATCGCTGCAGCGAGGCCATTTCGCGACGACAGGGCACACACCAGTCGGCCCAGAAATTCACCAGCACCAAACGTCCCCCGTATTCCGCCAGGTCGTGGCGTTGTCCGTCAGCGCCCGGTGGGTTGAAAGCGGGTGCCGGTGGATTGCCGGGCACCGGCACCATGGGCACCTCGGCACGGGCGTTCCCCCCGAGGCCATAGCGTACGAAACTCAGTAGCAGGACGTTGATCGCGTGTGGCATAGATCTGCTTCCGGCCTCCCATCTTAACTGGGAATCGCACCGGTGCTGGTATCCGCACCGAACCCATTGAAGGTCGCTCGATCGCGTGAGGAGACGGGGACAAAGCGGCGCATCGAGGGCTACGAATGAGCCGGCGCACATCATGCACTGCGATACCGATCGCCGGTCCATAGATAACCGCAACAATCCCTACCGCAGATCGAATATCACAGTACAGCGCTCCGTCTTAGGCTCTTCGGTATCGCGGCAGGCACGTGCGCCGCGGACCAAACCGTACCAACGCCGGAATATTGCGCCTGTTTCGAATACATCCCATCTCAACGATTTGAAAGATCCGTCGCTTCCAGGTGCCCGCACATGGTGCTCCGCGTGGATATCGACGTCGGCGATCAACGCCTATTCTGACCTGCGGTACGTTGTAATCGCTCGACATAGAAACGATTTCGCCGGTTACCCCCTCCAGTGTTCATCTCCTGCAACTGCGTTGTCACATCGTGAGCTATCCACGTGACATCTACGGGCGCGCTTCTTGAATCGAAAAACTGCGCCCTGTCCGAATATTGGCTTGTTAAAATCGCTTATTCGACTGAAAAAACAGCGGACAATCATCCCGTTACGGTTCAGCCTGAACAGAACACACTGCGGCCAACGCAACTCGAACGTCCCTGCTGCACAGCCTGGCATGCAGCCTGCTCTTGTCTGCATACCCAAGCCCGGCACTGAAGGCCGAACGGGGAAATCAATCCAATACTTGCCCGAGTCGAGGAGTCACCAATGAGCGCTACGCCAGAGAGCACAACACAAACTTCCGCGAACGATCGTGTCAAAGCCGCCCTGACCAAGACAATGGGACGAATCCAGGCCAACCCCCAGGCGGCCAAGCTGGTATTCCGCTCGGAAACCGAACTCCAAAGCGGGGTGCGTTGCACGGCGAAAGTGCGCGAATTCCCGCTCCTGACAATCGACGAGCCGCCGGAGCTGGGCGGCGAAGACGCCGGTATGAACCCGGTCGAGCTCGTTCTTGCCGCCCTCGGCACGTGCCAGGAGATCATGTACTCCGCTTACGCGTCAGTAATGGGAGTCGAGCTCACCAGCGTAAAAGTCGCTGTCAAAGGATATCTGGACCTGCGTGGTTTGTTCGCTATGGACGAAAATATTCCTGCCGGATACGACAACGTTCGTTATGAGACTTTCATCGACAGCCCGGCAGATGCCGAAACCATTCGCAAACTCGCTGAGACCGTCGAATCGCACTGTCCGGTGCTGGATACCATCTGCCGCGCAGTGACCGTCACCGGAAACGTCACGCTCAACGGCGAAAAACTCTGACACTCGCAGTCGGCTGGTGGTTTTTGCCGCCACCTGGACGATCAGGGAGCCACTCTTTTCGGCCCCGCAACAAGATAGGATAAGAGATGAACAATCCATTGAGTCATCACATCACAGGACGGTCAAAAGTGCGCGTGTTGTACGCAACTTTGATGACGCTATTAGCCGGGAGCGCCCAGGCGGCCAACTACGGGACCGACCTGAACCTCACCATGATGCCTGCCGCCGGCGGAATGGGTGGTGTCGGTATCGCACGGCCGCAGGACACTTCCGCTGCAGTATTCGGCAACCCCGCCACCCTGAGTCAGTATGACTACGGCACGCATTTCCTGTTCGGCGCCACGTTTTATCACCCAGCGGTCACCGATACCCACGATGGAAGTGCAACCGGTACGGCGTGGTCCGCCGACTCCGACGCGAGTGATTACCTGCTGCCGAACGTCAGCATTATCCAACCTCTCGGCAATGGCCTGACGCTCGGCGTCGGCTTGACACCCGTATCGGGTATCGGATCCGATTTCCGGTCGGTACCGGGAAGCCTGAGTCCAACGGCGGAGCTGATCCTCTTCGGCGCCAACGCAGGGCTCGCGTACAAACTCAACGACCACTGGAATGTGGGCGGCATGGTGACTCTCGGAAGCGGTTACCTACAGCTCGGTCTGCTGGAAAACGGCTCCTCCGTGCACGGATACGGGATACGTGCCACCCTCGGCACGACCTATGAACTTGGTCCAACCACCTTTGGCGCCTATTACCGCAGCCCGCTTTCCATCAAATACGACAACGCGACCAAATATTCCGCCACGGGTTTCTATGACCTTACCGTCGAGCAGCCGCAAGAACTCGCGCTGGGCATCGCGAACTCATCCCTAATGGGCGGCAATCTGCTGATCGAAGGCGATGTCACCTGGAAGAACTGGGGACAGGCCGACTTCTACCAGGACATATATGACAATCAGACGGTCTTTGGCCTGGGCGCGCAACTCACCCAAGGGAAATTCAAATGGCGGTTAGGCTATAGCTACGCCGACAGCCCCATCAAAGGCAACGTCGGCTCAAGTGTCGGTGAGGCCACTTCCCTCGTTGCTGGCGGCTCTACCGTGCAACTCAACCCGACATTGGTACGCTATCTGCAAGCCACCAATGCAGAGGTTATCTGGAAGCACCAAGTCACGGCAGGCCTTGGGTATGCTGTGAATAACAACTTTCGCATCGACATTCACGCTGCCACCGCCTTGGAAGAAAGCGAACAGATCGGCGGCACAAAAGTCGAAGCCAGCGCTTGGCAATTCGGCGCCGGTCTGAGCTGGACGTTTTGATCAACGTGAACGCGGCGGCCTGGTCATTATTCCAGGCCGCCGCCCCACCGTTTAGTCCCGTCGCCCATATCGGATTTCCGTGGCCATACGTATTGGCGGCGAAATTGCTCCATTCGCCTTTATCGAAGTGAGGATCTATTCAATGCAATGCCCTGGTGGCTACCTGTGCAACCAATCTCACCTGGGGTGTCGAAAAGACAAGGAAGGCACCTATCTGATCGCCATCACGAATTTTGCCCAGGAGAGTCTCGGTGACATTCTGTTTGTCGAAATTCCCGATCCCGGTGACACTGTCGCCAAGAGTCAAACGTTCGGCCTTATCGAATCCGCCAAAGTGGTAAGTGAATTGGTTTTACCGTTGGGCGGCATGATAGTCGCGACCAATACTGAACTTCTGAATAGGCCTGAACTTATCAATGGCGACCCGTATAAGGCGGGTTGGCTGCTTCGAATACAACCGGACGACGCCGCCGATTTCGCTGGACTCATGGACGCCCAACAATATCTGAACTTTTGCTCCGGCGCCTAGAGAATTACGTCATCGGCCCGCACGGCGCGTCGCTTTTCGAGGCGGCCACTGCGCGGCGAGCCCGTTGCGCGCCGCATCCTCGGCCGCTCTCACCGTCCGTTCGGTGGCTGTTGTACCGATTCAGCGCCTGACGGGTAAGCCGTGCGCTTGGCGGCGCAATGCCAAAACACGCAAATTCACGGGTGATAGGAAAATGGTGCCGACAAACCCACTTTGTCGTGTTGCGTCCAAGTCACATCGTAATCTTTGAATTGCGCCTGCGTCGAAGCCGAAATCCGAACCGGATTCCCCGGAGAAACGGCCAGCGGATGGTTGGAAACCATGACGGCTCCACCATCTTCTCCCGCCACCGCCTCAGTCACGTTCTTGCCGATTCCCGGAATATCGAGGACGTGTGTGCCGTTCTCTTTCTTGAATTCGATCGGCACATTCTTAACACCCATCAGCTCGCCGACCAAGCTCGCCAAAACCGCGGGATGTCCACCCACTTCCCCGCCGAATATCTTTGTGAACGCCGCAGTCTGTGCCTCGTCAGCCCGTTCATCTATGTACAACGCTAGGCGCCAACCGCCATCGGTCAGCGCGCCCGGCGAGTGCAGCCAAGCAGCTACGTTCAGACCGTCCAGGCTTACATCGCCCATATGACCCTTTTCCACGTGCCACCCTACGAATGCCTCGCAAAATCCCTCTGTGGGTGGGCGTAAAAAAATACAAGGACATACCAAGTCGCAGTTGCACGACTCAAAATAGTCACCCTTAAGGCTCCAATCCGATTCATTCACCATCGCTTTGTCCTCTCGTTCTGGTATTCGAGTGGTGAAATGACAGCATCAAACGCGCCAGGACAATGCTCGTTCACTACAAACTGGCCCGCTGGTACTAATCATCAAGTGTCGCGCTACGCATTGAACCCCCCGAACGGGAACTCAATCCGCGCTTCTCACACTAGGCATTGGGATTTCCCTCATATATACGCAAAACTACGTGTTTTCTGTGCCGCGCGCCTGGCGCATCATCGTTCCCTAGCGCAACGCCACGTGCAGAATGTTTTGATAGAGCGCACCGTTACTGCCAACGAGAGAGGGCTATGTCAAAATCCATTCCATTTCCGGATGCGGTGCACACACGGCTCAGCGCTCGAGACCATTTGATCGTCGGCGGCGGTTTGGCTGCCATCACACTGGCGGGTTGGGGGTACATGTTCCACATGGCGGGGGCCATGGGCAACATGGGACAGCTTGAGATGTGGATGCCTCCGTCTGCTTCCTCAATTTGGTCACCCACCGACTTTTTCATGCTTTTGGTGATGTGGTCGATCATGATGGTCGCCATGATGACGCCGTCGTCTCTACCGATGGTGACGATGTTCGCGACCGTAAGCCGAAGTCTGCGCCGTCGCGAACAGCCATATACACCGACTTTCATATTTGTTGCCGGTTATTTGATCGCGTGGACGGGATTTAGCGTCTTGGCGGCCATCGCTCAGTGGCCGTTGCATACAGTGGGCTTGCTCAATCCTATGATGAACAGTGCCAGTTACCTGTTGAGCGGTTTGGTCCTTATCGGGGCGGGGCTTTACCAGTGGACGCCCCTGAAAGACGCCTGCCTCACGAAATGCCGCAGTCCATTGGGCTTTCTAATGACGGAATGGAGAGACGGGGCCCGTGGAGCCCTCTTAATGGGGATTCGGCACGGCATTTATTGCGTGGGCTGCTGTTGGGCGCTGATGCTGATATTGTTTGCCGTCGGTGTCATGAATATGCTTTGGGTGGCGCTGATCACCGGATTCGTACTGATGGAAAAGATTTTGCCCGCTTCACGCCGGGTTCGGTTCGCCAGCGGCCTGGGTTTGCTCGGTTGGGGCGCGTACTGGCTGAACCTGTATTTCGCATAACGTTACGGGCCATGAAACAGTGCCGACAGCGGTTTTGCGCGCTCATGGTGCGCGGCAGCAACAGTCCGTCTACTTGACGTAGCAGCGATAGTCTGCGCTGGCTGGCACGCGTGTATCCTGAGGACAACGATCCCCCTCCCGCCGAATATCAAGGCGCACTGGAGCCCGCAGTCGTATTGAATGCATTAAACCAAGACAAACTTCTCCAGCACGACACAGCGATGCGTTCTCCGGATTTTCAGGAGATACCCGAGCCCGCGGCCCACGGAAGCCGCGACGAGGAACTCCCTACACCTGCAACGCCGGATGCGCCTTCAGCAGACACGGAGTTTACATATGACGAATGGGATCAGGCGCGCCAATGCTATCGCGAGCGATGGTGCCGCTTAACAGAACAAACCGTGACCGCTGAATCCAATGCCGCAGCACTTCACGCGCATGGGAGTCGCCATACGCCACCACAGCGCGAAGCTCTTGGCTGGAGAAGCGCGTACAGCGTTTATTGGTCGTCTTGTCAGACGGCCGGTCTGACGACGAAAGCGGCTATCAAGGTGCCTATACGCGCAAGGCGCTCATGTAGACGCGCCAGGCGGGGATCCATCCGTTTTGCATCACGATCGACGACCATGCGCCGAACTACCTTCCCCATATGTTCGGGCACGATAACTTTGTCGTAGTAGACCAGGTCGAGAAGCTCCATTTCGCATCGGTGAAATCTACCGTAAACTGATCACCTAGACTTCTTGCATCATGTTCACCCGATTAAAACAACGCGTTCAATGCACCCGATAGATACAGCGTCACCGCGATAATCGCGACCCCAACTGCTATCGCACCTACAAACACCATTGCATTGTTTCCGCCACTCTGAGACATGTTAATACTCTCCTACGTTTGATCTCTCTGTTTGTCCGCCGATCCGACTCTGGTCATCCTGAAGCGACAACTGCGCTCAAAACCGCTTTCCGCGCGCCTATCAGTGCACCGACTCAAGCAACTGTTTTAGATGGCTTCCGACCGTCCGGTCATCGTTGACCAGCCAACGGCGTATGGCGCTGGCTCCCTCTGTCATGAATACCTGCTCCCTGTCTTTCGCTCCAACTTCAGAAAATAGCGCCCGACAGCGGCCGATTTCTTCGTGATCCGCCCTGAAATGTGTTGCCAGCATTTGTTCCAGCAACATTCCAGTATTGGTGGCCCTCATGCCGTCGTACGATGCCAGGTAACGTACGGCGCCGTACACGTAGCACTCCGCCATCATTCGCGCGCCGCCCCGCTCAAGCTCCCGTGTGTCTATCCCGCTCAAGGCGTCTGAGACAAAAGGGTTCAATGTCGACATTGCCCTTTCCAGTTCGCTGTCCGATCGACTCAATCGCCAGAACATCACGCTTCTCCCTGCCAGCACACTTCTCAATAATCGTCTATTACGATTGAATTAAGTTTCTTTTTCTTGATATCCGCGAGCTTCGGCAAGAGCTCGTACGCAACTATATTCTGCCCCGAGAAACTCTTGTGCGTCCGGATCCGATCGAACCATGCCTTGACGTTCGGACGCTGGTCTATAAGGTCTCCCTCGCCAGCTTCGTACAGCAAATGTACGTAAGCGGTCCAATGAATATCCGCAAAGGAATAGTTGCCGATAATGAACG
Organism: uncultured Gammaproteobacteria bacterium; assembly: GCA_963773585.1. GTDB lineage: Bacteria > Pseudomonadota > Gammaproteobacteria > JASBUN01 > JASBUN01 > CAVXJN01. The sequence continues at coordinate 377,581 of CAVZBR010000001.1, read as the reverse complement.
TATTGTTTGCCAATTGAGCGTTCAACGCATCCAGTGGCGCCGCGAGCGCCTTCCTCGAAGCCTCGATGTCCGCCGATTTGACCATGTACACGGAATCATCCATCGGCGCCAGGATATGTTCTTTCACCAGTGCCTTGATGTGCGGGCCCACCTCCGTGCACGCAATATCGGACCAATAATTCTGTTCCGCCAGCAGCGCGGCATTTTTCGGTGGCAACCGTTTCCCCAGGCCTCGCGCCTCGATGTAGCTCATGATTCCCGCTTCGCCCGCCACGCAATACTCGGCCTCTTTTAACACTGGCACGAGACCCAGCGGGGACACTGCCAGGTATTCATTGCTTTCGTCCTGCCCCTCGAGAATGTCCAGCACGCCGACGTCCGTCTCCATGCCCATTTCGACTGCGGTGATTAGGCATTTCAATGTATCCGCGTGCGCCGGAAATCCCAAAAGCTGCAGAACGTACTGTGTCTTTTTCAAATCTCCTGCTGAACCATAGCGGGCGTCCTTTGCACCATCGTCTGCAGACCGACCAAACGCAAATAATTCGTTCATTGTCAGTTCCCCTATTTTCAGGCGCCAAGCAAGCGCCTGTCTTCCGTTGGCCGCTCAAGTCAGGCCACATACCTGAGCTCCTTACCCTGAATCTGCTTCAGACTCGGTAACACCGCATAGGTATTTCGGCCATGACTTTGTCGTGCTTGGACGCGACTGAACCAACGCTTGAGATTCGGATGCGCGTCTAGTCGTTGCTCCTGGCCCGTCATTACCCAAAAGTGCAGGTAAGGCGCCCAGTGAATTTCCGCAAAAGAAAATTCGCTCGCAAAATAGTTTTTGCCTTCCAAGAACTCGTCTGCAACCGCGAATACAGGCTCTACTGCGTTCACGGCCTGTTCGATCTGCGCCGGATCAGGGGTATGGCTCGATGAGACCATTGGCTTCAGCACGTATTCGTCGACCAGATTGTGAACGTGCGGTAGCACGCGGTATTGCCCGACTTCAATCCAATAATTTTGGTCTCCGAGGCGGGCGGCTTTTTTTGGGGTTAGCGATGGACCACTACCCTTGATGTCGAGATAGGGCAGGATGGCGGCGGCGCCGGAGATCACTAAACCGCCTTCACCCAGGCAGGGAACTTTCCCGAAGGGGGACAAGGCGCGGAACGCCGCATTTTCGTGTTCCCGGTCGGTCACGTCCACCAGCTCCACGTCCATTTGAATGCCCTTTTCGGCTGCCAGATACAAGCACTTGCATGTATCCAAATCGCCGGGGAACCCCCGCAGATGAATCCCGCGCCCAGACTTCTTCTTTCGCGAAAACAGCCCCATGTCTCTGCTCCTCTGTCGGCTAGTCTTCCTTGAACCATTTAAACGGTGTTTCCCCCGCAATTTTCAGATAGAGCCATACGTTCACGATAAGCGCGACGAGCAATACAACTGCGCCCGCCAACGAATAGGCCGGTTCGCGGAAGTGTTCCGTAAGTCCCAGCGCATTCATGCCGAACGCGACCGCCGCTGAAAATACGATCATTAGAAAAATTGCCTTGAGTGACGCCATGTTCTGATCTCCTAATAAACAATCGTTGCTAGTCCGAATACATCCGGGACCTCAGACTCCAAATGCCGCGTCTTGCTGAAAACTCTATTTCCTGCCTGCGGGCATCGTCGCCGCGTCCAGAAACTTGTCGAAGTGGATATCTTCCTTCGCCATTCCGGCGGAACTCAGAAGAGCTTGGCCCGCGTCAACCATTGCCGGCGGCCCGCACAAATAACCCTGACTTTTCTTCACGTCCACCTTGCCCGTCTCGATATATGCGCTTTCCAAATAGTGTGTGACAAAGCCCGTAGCGCCTGTCCAATCGGAGTCTTCCGGCTCTTCGGAAAGAACTGGCACAAATTCGAAGTTCCCCTTCCAACCCTGACGTAGCCTGTCCATGACGTCCAGACAGTACAAATCCTTTTGCGTGCGCGCCCCGAACAGAAACAATACGTCCCTGTTTGCGCCGTTGTTGAGCGCACTTTCCAATAGCGCTTTGATGGGCGCCATGCCGCTGCCACCTGCGACGCAAACGATCGGTGAATTCCCAGGGCGCAACCAGAACGATCCGTAGGGGCCGGTGACCGTCACGGGCTCTCCAGCCCGGTCCTCGCTGAACAACCACTCCGTACACTCCCCGCCTGGAACCCGACGCACGAAAAATGTGATCTCGTGATCGGACTCGTTCTCCGGGGCCTTGGCAAACGAATAGGACCTCGGCGCAGCGATACCGTCGATCTCCAGTTCTGCGTATTGTCCGGCTACAGCCGTACGGGGAAACTGGTCAGCGGCCTTGATCACCAACTCGACAATATCGTGGGTCAATGGGTTTACCCTCTCTATGACGGCTTTGTGCGAGGTGACGCTGACGGTTTGCGCCGTTTCTTCCAGCAACTCGACTTCCACCGAAACATCGCTGCGCAAAGCAGACTGACAAGCAAGGATCATCCCCGACTGCAGGTCTTCCTGGGACAGGACATAAGCGAAGTCAGACAGCTCTTTCACCTTCCCCTGCTTCAGTTTGCAACGGCACGTTCCGCAGCTGCCGACTCGGCAGTCGTGGGGCCACCGCAGCCCGGCGTCCAATGCGGCCTTCAGCAGATTTTGTCCCGCCTTCACCGTGATCGACTTGCCGGAAGGAGTAACCTCCGCGGCCCAGGCCTGCTTGGTCTTTTTGAATACTCCGAACATCCGGCGATCACTCCTGTCGGTCGGCCTGGGCCGATTGCACACTTCAGGCGTTTATCTGTATGCCTCTAAGATTATTTCCCTTTATGTCATTAGCAGTTGGCAATATGTCATAGGCCGTGATTTTCTCTTTGCTCGTACTCGGATGTTCTTTGATCAAACGCCACCAATTCTTCACCTGCGCTTGCGAGTTCAAGATGTCGACGGCGCCGGCAAGTACGCAACCTTGCGCAAGGGCAGCCCAATGAATGTCGGCGAGGCTGAAAGCGCCGCAGATATAGTCTCCGCGCAGCGCGACGTCCTTGGTCTTAGACTCGAGGTGCGCATTGAGCGCGCTGAACCAATGTGAAACGAGATCGGTATTGCCGCCACCACTGATAAGGGCTGCGACGTCGGGTTGTGCCAACTCAGACGCGATGTGAATCCACTGATACATGACGGTACGCACCGTCGCGTTCCGAGGAATCAGCGAAGGACCGAAGCCTTTGTCATCGAGATACGACATGATTGCATTGGTACCATAGACAACGAAGTCCACGTCTCTGAGTACCGGAAGAGATCCGTGCGGCGAAAGTACCGCGGCTTCTGCTGCGTCCCCCTGACCGTCTGGCCCCACGTAATGGGACTCAATATCAACGCCCTTTTCAGCAGCCGTGAACAAGCACTTCGCTGTATTCAGGCATGCCGGGTTGCCGTATAGTTTCATTTTGTTCTGCAAGCGATCGCCTAACATGCTGTTCTCCTCGATCAAGATCTCGCTGGTTACATCGCCGGCTTGTTTTCGCTCGAAAACCGGCTTGCACCCGTTCTTTAATACGTTCCGAACATTGCGCTGTTCAGTGCTCTTGGATCTGCAACGCACCAGATGGACAGGCCGCTACCGTGGAGCGAACTTGATTCTCGTCACCGGCGTCCAAATGGATCGCGAATTTTCCGTTTTCAATTTTGAATACTTCCGGACTTCCTTCCACACACTTCCCGGCATGGATACAGACCTTCTCATCCCAAGTGACTTTCATAGCCTTTTCTCCTTCACTAGATCGGCTGATGACTCAAATACTCTCAAACTCCAACGATTTCGCCTTTCATCGACCACAGGATGGCCAGGACCTCATCGCTTTCCCGCTTGCCGATATCGTTCAATTTCAACGCTTTTAAAACATCGTCGATTACTGCGTTGAACTCCTGATCGTTGATATTCATTCCGGTATGTGCGCTCAGCATGTCTTTGCCGGTATATGTCTCTGTACCGCCGGTACCCGCACAAAACATCTCACGCACCAATCGCTTGACATTCTCCGGATCTGAATTCACGTATCGGTTACTGACCAGCGGATTCTGGGTATGATTCGACCATATATCTTCCGTTATTGCGGCAATGCCTTTCGAACCACCAAGCCTTTCGTAAAGAGTCTGTTCGTTCATTGTTTTATGCTTCCTTTGGGTAGACTTTGACTATCCGGGTAACGCCGCCCCCTCCCCGAGGGGGCGCCCTCTTTGCGTACACTCACACGACACAAGATCGTTTACGCGTAACCGACCTGACGATTGATGCGTTCCGCGATCTGGCGCTCACCTTCCGATGCAAATTGTTCGTCCCATCTCGCCAGTTCCTTCTTGTAGTAGGCGTGGTAAAGCGGCGGCATCAGCGCCACGGCGAACAGTGTGAAGTAGCCCCAACCGACGTTGGGCGCACCTACTTCGTCCAATTCCCAAAAGTGGGTTTCGCCACGGTCGTGATGATCCGCCTGACGACCGATTTCGATGAAGAACCAGCTTGTAAACGCCGTGGAATTGTCCCAGGAATGCCGGTAGTCGATGGGCTGACCTTTTTCCCGGATCAAACCGTAGTGCTCCATGTAGTTGAGCGCTTCGAGTTCGAAGTTGGAGATAAACCAGACGATGGCAAGACATCCGATTCCGACCCACGCTCCGGCATACCAGAACAAAAACAGCGTCGGCAAACTCATGGCATATCCGCGCAGCCAGCGGTTTTCCCAAGTCAGGAAAGGCTTTCCGCGACGTTCGAGGCGTTGCTTTTCCATGCGGTACAGGAAACGCGATTGGCCGATGCCCGCCAGCGGGTAGTGCTGCCAGAGGCTGCGACCACGAGGCGACGTTGCCGGATCGTCCTCATGGCCAAGCTCAAGATGGTGGTTGTATACGTGCGCGTAGCTGAAATGCGCTTTTCCGCTTAGCGCCATCATCCACCGGGAGATGACAAAAGTAACGCCTTTGGTATGAGCCAGTTCATGACCATAGATGATGCCGATACCGGCGAAGATCCCGGTCGATATAGTGGCACCGATCAGGTTCAGTCCTGAAATTCCGTTCTGATAAGGCAGGATGCCGAACAGCATGTGGTCAAACCCTTGGCTGATCGGCACGCCGTTGACATATTGGTAAATGCGCCAGGCCAGAGACACCTGCAGCAGCACAAATACACCGAGCATCGAGTACATGACGCTATTCTGCAGCCACGGTATACCCATGGTTTCGCCGTTATCGTCGTAACCGGCCCCGGGTGTCTGAAAACGGAGCAATGTGTCGATCACGATACCGACGCCAAGTAACAGCACCCCATACCACGAAAACATGCCGCCTACCAATACGCCGACCATCGATGCAAGGATCAGGATTGGCGCGAACCAGTACCGCGCGTTGACTAGAAACTTCTTCATGTCGATCACCTCCAGCCGTACAAATGTTGAATAGCGCTTCGAGTCGCCCTAACGGGTCTCTGACATAACGCGTTCTGAATACACGCCTGACTAACGTCAAATTGATTTCGCCCTTAACGCTATTCTTGCTGCATAAAACCGTAAATACGCGTTAACACGTGATTTGGAGAGCTGGAGATTGGATCTCGGACTGGCACGTGTTCTATTCGACCAGGTATTTTTACCTATCTGCGGGCGACAAAGAGCCCGTGGGCCGTTTCGGACGCTGGTCGCAAGTATCTATGTAGAAGACACTTCCATCGCGCTGTGGCATACGGCTGACTGGATGCCTTTCTCGCAATCAGGTCCCAGCACGGCGTCGAATCCGTCCCGGATTTCGCCACCGTAGATGGTGCCGACCGCGGCACCGGCGCCGCCCCTATGCCGCTGGTCGCTGATATGGGCTTGCCCTTGCGCGAGAGCTTTCCGTTACTGGTGAACAAGCTGTGCGAATATGGATTGCGCGAGCGTGTAAAGGTGGTTGCCTCAGGGAAATTAGTGACGCGGCACGTAGTGGGTCGATGCGCTTGGATTCAATGGGTTTATTGTTGGTCTGGTGGGAGGTTCGCGGAGGCAAGACCATTAAACCGGAATGGGTCACCGCAATGTCCCGGCTTAGACATCCTGCTATGCGCGCCCGGCTCCAGGTCCCCGGGGAGAGGTTACTGGTGGATCTCGGCCGAACTGCGCGTAGCGCGCGAACTTGGCGCGCCGGCATTGCTCGGTATCGTCTCGATTGCCAAGACCGGATACCAGAAGCATTGCTCAAACGCAGGTGGGCGGCGTGGGATCGCCTTTACGCCGTAGCGGCGGACGTCGCTAGCGCAAAGTATGTCGATCGATCATCCGTACCAGGGCATACATGCCGGACCCGGCTTCGGCGCGGAAGCGGCCCGCAGCTGGGTCAGCTCCGTCTCCAACCCGAGACGCCAGTCGTCCACGAACCGCTCCAATACCTCGATGAATTCCGGCTCGAGCTCGCGGCGGTTCAGAACCAGATGGACCAACACGCAACCCGTCTCCTGACGTGCCGCGGTAATGCTCCACTGCAGTGCGCTCTCGCAGCTTGGCAGGGAAAACCGCACGCCGTGACGCAGCACCTCACGGGTGATCCGGAACTGACCCCAGGCGCAATAGATCTCGCCGCGTTCGCCTTCATCGGCCAGCACCCTGTCGATGGATGGGCACAGACGCGCAAGATTTCCGACCGTTACGTAGCGCTGCAAGAGCGACGCCGGCGCGGCGGCACGCGCGATGGCATAGAACTCCATGGGTGATCTCCGCTGCCGGACCGCGTTCGATAGTGCTGCACGCACTGTCGTCTGGCAAGCAGATCGAAACAGCATTGCTGCATATAAGAAAATACTCATGGTTGGGTTCCCGCTCGCTGCGGCTCTACCCCATGGTTTCGCTCAAGTCAATATGGAAATTGCCGATATGTCGGGCAGAACGCCGCTGTTCGGTGGCCGGACGTCGTCCGGCGGCAGTGGCCCGATACCAATCGGCACCTGATGAGGGGGAACTTGCGATGAAGACTCGCACTGCACTGACCAACCTCGCGTGCGGCATTGCAATGGTAGTTGCAGCCGGCGCGGCCCACGCCATTGACTGCGAAACCGCCGCCAACCGCGCATCCGACCTTTATGCCGCCAAAGCAGCAAAAAACGAAGCGGCTTATGAGTCGACCAAAAAAGCGATGAGGGGCGCGAGCGACGAAGCGAACATCTATCCGATGTTGATTCGCGCCGTCGACGAAGGTCTGTACAGCAGCCCGGATGCCATGCACAAGGCAGCGCTCAAATATTGCAGCCGCAAGCTCGCGGCCAAGTGATCCGCTGATGCGACACAAGGCGCGTGGTCTGACCGCAGGGATGCGTATGGGGCGGGCCGATCGCGAACGCTACAGGCGAATCTGATCGGGCAGGGGCGCACGAAGCTGGACCACAAGCGAACTACGAAGGATAGAAACATGAAGAACCTGGGATTGGCATACAAATTCATGATTCCATTGCTGGCGATCATGCTCGCCGCGCAGGGCGTGGGCATGTTGGTGATCCACTCCCGCAGCGGCGCCAAGCTGGAAGAACAGCAGGCGGACACCTTGCAGCGCCTGCACGAAGAGCAAATCGTGGCGCAGCGGGAACGCATGAATTCCCTCCAGGCGCGCGCCGATCTGATCGGCGAGTTTCTGAGCAAATCGGCAGTCGGTCCCATTCTCTTCGACGACCAGGATGCGTTGGCCAATCAACAGAAGAACGCCAAGTCCAACGGCATCGCCTATGTGTTGTTCCTGGGCGCCGGCGGCAAGACACCGTTGGTGCAATCCGACTCCCAACCCGATCGCTCGAATTCGATCGAGAAGACTTACGATGTGGTATCAAAGGACAAGACCATCGGCAAAGTCGCGGTGGGCATCTCCAAAACAGACTACGAGGCGTTTGAAAAGTCCAACCAAGCCGAAATCGATAAACTCGCCGCGGATATCACCCACAAACGCGAACAGGTCGGTTCCGAATTGCTGTTCGTCAATCTGAGCGCAGCGTTTGCGACCCTGGTTCTGGTCATCGCCGTGCTGATGCTGCTGTTCCGCAAGCTGGTCATCAAGCCGCTGCGCGATGGCAGCAGTCTCATGCGCGAATTGGCCAGTGGCGAAGGCGATCTCACCGTACAACTGCCGGTGCCGAATCAAGACGAGATCTCCGCTTTGCTCGCCGGCATCAATCAGTTCACGGGCAAGTTGCGCGCCATGGTGCAGGACATGGTCGAGTCGAGCCAGACCCTTTCCGGTTCCGCAGGCGAATTGACGGTGATGATGCAGGAGTCGGAATCCCGAATCGAGCATCAACAACACGAGACCAGTGCGGTCGCTGCCGCCATCACCGAGATGGCCTCCACGGTGCACGAGGTCGCGCGCAATACAGCCAACGCCGCCGAGGCGGCGCAGAAAGCGAACGATTCGGCCCGAAGCGGTCATTCCACCACCGAGCAGGCGGTCAAGGACATCAATACCCTGGTCACCCGCATTGAGGATACCGCGACTGTCATCAACCGCTTGAACGAAGACGCCGATCAGGTCGGCAGCGTTCTGGAAGTCATCCGCGGTATCGCGGAACAGACCAACCTGCTGGCCTTGAACGCGGCGATCGAAGCCGCCCGCGCCGGCGAACAAGGCCGCGGATTCGCCGTGGTCGCTGACGAAGTGCGCACGCTCGCAGGTCGCACCCAGCAGTCCACCGAAGAGATCCGCGAAATCATCGAGAAACTGCAAAACGGCTCGGTCAGCGCCGTCGAAGCGATGAACACCGCCCAGCAGTCCGGGCAACAGGGAGCCCAACAGGTACATTCGGTGGCCGTGGCACTGAACGAGATCCGCACTCTGGTGCAGCAGATCAATGACATGAACACCCAGATCGCCAGTGCCACCGAGGAGCAAAGCGCGGTGGCCGAAGAGATCAGCAACAATATTGCGCGGCTCAACCAGATCGGTCAGGAGAGCGCTGCCAGTTCCGCGGAATCGGCACAGAGCAGTGTCAACCTCGCTGGTGTCGCCCAGCATCTGCACGAAGTGGCGAGCATGTTCAAGGTCTGACGACCAGGCCCGACCAAGCCCTCCGCCCCCCGGGACGGAGGGCTTTTTTTTGCCCGTCGATTCGGGGGCGCTTGGACTAGGCTTGCCGGAAGCGTGCGCGTTGAAGGAATCGTCGCCAACCGGGAGTCGTTCGATATGGGGTTACCACTGGGCGGAAATGAAAGCGGCAAGGTGGAACTGCGCCTGCGGATGGCCAATCGCCACGGCCTGATCGCGGGCGCCACCGGCACCGGCAAAACAGTCACTTTGCAGGTGCTGGCAGAGGCGTTCTCGCGCAGCGGCGTGCCGGTATTCATGGCCGATGTCAAAGGCGACCTTTCGGGCCTGGCCCAGGCAAACGCCGCCGGTGAGCGCATCCATGCGCGCGTCGAACAGTTGGCCATGGACGGCTATCAGCCCCGGGCCTATCCCGTGGTGCTTTGGGATCTATACGGGAAACAGGGACACCCACTGCGCACCACGGTCTCCGATGTCGGACCGCTGCTGTTCGCAAGCCTGCTGCAACTCAACGCTACTCAGACCGCCGTGCTGCAGGCGGCATTCCGGATCGCCGACGATCAGGGATTGCTGTTGCTCGATCTCAAAGATCTACGCGCGCTTCTGAGCTGGGTAGGAGACAACACCAAGTCAATGAGCGGCGAGTACGGCAATATCAGCAATGCCAGTGTCGGCGCCATCCAGCGTGGCCTGTTGTCCCTGGACTCGGAAGGCGGCGCAGCCTTCCTCGGCGAACCGGCGTTGGACCTCGGCGATCTGATGCGCACGGATTTTTCCGGCAATGGCGTCATCAGCATTCTCGATGCCACGGCTTTGATGTCGCACCCGAAGCTCTATGCAATCTTTCTGCTGTGGCTGATCGCCGAGCTGTTCGAAGACCTGCCGGAAATCGGGGACCCCGACAAGCCGCGACTGGTGTTCTTTTTCGATGAGGCGCATTTGTTGTTCGACCAAGCACCCGCGGCACTACTCGAGCGCATCGAACAAGTCGTGCGCTTGATTCGTTCCAAAGGTGTGGGAATTTATTTCGTCACCCAAAACCCTTTGGACGTACCCGACAGCGTACTGGGACAACTGGGCAATCGTGTGCAGCACGCGCTGCGCGCGTTTACGCCCCGGGACCGGAAAGCGGTGCGCGCCGCGGCGCAAACATTTCGCGAAAATCCGGCGCTGGATACCGAACAGGTCATCACCGAACTCGGCGTCGGCGAAGCCTTGGTGTCAGTGTTGGATGAGAAAGGCGCGCCGACGCCGGTCGAACGCGTACTGATTGCACCGCCGGAATCCCGTATCGGTCCGTTGAGCGCCGCGGAGCGCAGCGAACATTTGCACCGCTCGCCTTTGGCGGGACGCTATGACAATTCATTGGACCGGGAGTCGGCCTATGAAGTGCTCAAGAGCCGGGCCGCGAGCGCCGCTCAGCAAGTGGCGCCGCAACCAACCGCCCGAGCCGGTCAGCGTCAGACGATGCTGGAGGCGATGACAAGCAGTGCCATGCGTTCCATCGGCAGCAGCCTCGGTCGGCAACTGGTGCGCGGCTTGATGGGATCGCTGCTCGGAAAAAAGCGCGGGCGCTAAGGCGCCCGGCCCTGCTTAGCCCGGAACGGGCGTGTTGCGAGCAGATCCCGCCTCAGTTCTGCGGCGACTGTCCTGTGCCGGGAACTTCCTGCTCGAAGGCGCTGAACTCCGATTGATCCAAGGCACCATCGGAGTTGCGATCGGCGCGCTGGTAGTAACCGAACACGCGATGGTTACGCGCTTCGTCGTGACTGATGTAACCGTTGTGATCCTTGTCCAGACTGCGGAACCGTGCCTGGGAATCCTTGGTGGCTGCGTTGTCCGCGGCTAACGCTGCCATCGGCAACGAAAGTGCGATGATGGTGATTGCAAACTTAAGCATGACTCGTCCCTCCTGCGTTCCCAAAGCCGCCGGTGTCGCTGGCAAAACGCGCTAAAGCATCAAACGTCGGGTGCGGACAAAGGGAACGAATCAGACGGTATGGATCCAACGGCACCCTTGAAAAAGGGCTGGCCCCGGAGGGCTCGATGAGAGTCGGCGGCGTCAGTCCTGACGCTCCGAATTCTAGCGGAGCGCCACGCAGACGCAAGACCGGCATCAGTCAGACGTCAATCGCTTCGAAAGGCGCGGTATCCGGCGCCCCGGCAGCGAACAGAAACACCGGTTTGCTTGCTGCACTCGGATAGCGCGGTATCGCGGCCATTTGACTGCAAACCGTGCCGAATCCGTTGCCCAGGGCAAAGTTCGGGGCCGCGGTCGGGTCACCCGCAGGGCTGGGAATCTGGCGGCTGCCCAACAGCGCCTGCCAGGCTTGCCAATCGCCGGCGAGTGGGTCTGGCGCCGGTGCCTGCGCGAAACGCGGGAAGTAGGCGCTGATACGCGGAGCGGAAACATCGTCGAGATCCCGCGCCGTCAACATGTGCAATCCCGCCGCCACCGGTTGCGAGACGACCTTGCCGAGGCCGTCGTCCCGGTGGCATAGCCAATGGCTGGTCAGGGCGTCGCCTACGAACAAGTTGAAGGCCCGGTAAGCATCAGGATCCAATTCCGCCAGCGCCGATGCCGCTTCGGACGCTTCCGCGTGATCCAATGCCTCCAGCACCAGTTCGCCGCGACTGCGCTTCTGCTGCGCCGGTCCGAGGGCGCGCTCGCGATTGGTGACCACCGCAACCAGGCCGTGATCGTTGATCCCGAACCAGGAACCGCCGCCGACATGGTCGATGCCTGCGATCACCTCCGGTCGATCCGGCCAATGGCGGGCCGGCGCCGACCATGCGCGGTCGCTCATTTCGTCCCGGTTCCCGGCGACCAGTAACGGCCAGGCGTGGTCCGGTCGGCGTAGAATGACTAAAGTGCACATGGCGCCACCCTAGACCACCCCGGCGCGCGCCGCCAATCGCCGACACCGCGGCGGGACATGGCCGCAAAACAATCTGTTAATCTAAAGGAAACAGACCTATCGATACGAGGCCGAACATGACCGACGAACGTCTCCCTGAAATCAAACTGGACCCGGACGACCTCTACCGGGAAGAACTGTTCACCGACCGCCGCGCCGGTACCCTGCGCCGCCTGACGCCCATCACGGCGGAGGGCGACGACGACCCGGCGCGCGCCGTGTCCTATGTGGGCGATGCACAATTGATGACGCCCGTCGGCGCATTGCCGCTGTCGTTCGAGATTCCGGCGCAATCGTTGCGCGAAGCGCTGGACAAATACCCCGGCGCGGCCCGCGAGGCCATGGAACGGGCCATCGAAGAACTCAAGGAAATGCGGCGCGAGGCCGCCTCCTCCATCGTGATTCCCGAAGTGGGAAGTGGCGGCGGGCCAGGTGGCCTGGGCGGGTCGGGTGGCATCGGCGGCGGCAAGATTCACATGCCGTAGCGCAAATCAGGCGCGTCAATCGAGGCCCGCGCTGGCGACGCCCGCGCTGGCCCGCCTGGGCAATAGGGCTGCGGTCGCCAGGTACAACACCAACCCGTTGAGCACATGCCAACCGAAATGGGTGCCGGTGGGGAACGACGCGCAAAGGCTGCGATCCAGCGTCCGCAGCAAGAGCGCGGCACTGAACGCCGACGCCGCCATCAGCAACAGCTGGCCGCGACGGCGGTCCCGCGCCAGTGTGAATACGCAGATGAACAACAGCGCTATCCAGGTTGGGAGATAAAACACCGAACCGTTCATAAAGCCCGGCGGCAGGAGCAACTGCAAGCCGATATTGAATGCGTTGTAGACCAGCAGCCATAGCAGCGCCGCGCCCGCCCCCAAGGCGGCGATGCGGATCAGGAAACTCAGCAAGAATACGTTGATGAACAACAGAATCGGGATGATGTCAGCCCACTGGGACCATGGCGCGTGCAACGTGTGCCAGAGAAAACTGCCCACGCCCACGGTGGCGGCCAGGAACGCCAGCAACCAAACATCGCTCCAGCGCCGCGGGTTGCCCTGACGCACCAGCCGCAGCACGATCAGCGCGGCCACGATCACAAACGCGGCATTGGTCCAGGCGTTTAGCGGCTCCGCCCAAAAACCGCTACCGGTGCGCTCGCAATACAAAGCAACCGCGACCATCCGCCTCAGTCCATCACGGACGCACGTAGACCTGGGTCAACCAGATCACTGTGTGACGCTCATACTGTTTGCGAAAACCGGCTTCTTCGATCCAGCGCTCGATTTGCAACGGGTCATGCACGTAGGGGCGGAAATCCGACCCCACCAGGCGCAGCAGCAGCGCGCCGACCGCAACCCCGAACCGCACGTACCAGCGGTCGCGAGGATAGGTCAAGCCGTAGACGCGGCCGGTCTTGGCCAGCGAACGGTGCACCAGACCATCGGCATCCGGATAACAGCATACGACTTTGTCGAGCACGGTGACTTCTGCCGGCTGCAACTGCTGGTGCATTTCCATGAAATCGCCCTGTAGATAGTCCACCCGGTCCCCCAGCCCGCGTTCCCGCGCCCAACCTTGCGCCTCCTCGATCATGCGCGGCGCGAGATCGATTCCGACCGCGCGCGAAGCACCCCGCTCCAACATGGTTTGATGGACATGCCCGACGCCGCTGCCGATCTCCAGCACGGTGGCGTCGACGTAGCCCGCCTGCCGCAGGCCGGTCATCAATTGTTCCTGGGATGCTTCGAAACCCCGGCGCTGGAAACGCTTGCGGTAGCGACGGGCGAACAGAGAAAACACTTTGCTGGCGGAATTGGAATGGGGGCAGCAACAGGGCATGACGCAATCGTATCCTTCGAAAATATGGAAAATCCCTCGGCGCGTTGGCAACGAGCCGCACTATCGGCCACCTTGCGCCAACCGGCTCGCCGCCTGCAAGTCTGGGCACTTGTCAGCGCCGCTCCGTGACCGCTTTTCCCGACCCGAACTGCGCCGGCAGATAGGCGCCTGCGGCATACAGCGGTGCCGGATCACCTGGTCGGTTGAGCCATACCGCCACCGCGTACTGCTTTGCTGCGCCGTCAGGCACCGACGGCAATTCGGCCCGCCACGGCGTTGCGTGCACCGCCACCCGGGACCATTTCAGCACCACGAAGTCGTGGCGGCTATGGCGGCCACGATTTTCGCCCGCATCGATGTCGGACTCCAAATCCATGCCCAATAGCGCCACATTGAGCATCAGCGACCGTGGCGCCGGGGCAGCCGGGCGCACCTCCAATCCCCCATCCGCCGCCAGTATCACCGACAGACCGGATACCGCAGCGCCCGACGGCTTGTCACCGAACCGGTGCGAGCGCCATTCCCTGCCGTTGACCACGAACGCGGGTGTGTACACGGTGGACAGCCGCCCGCTCGCGGCATAAGCACGCTGACGCGCGGAATAAGCCGGATCAGCGAGGCGATCCTTCCAACCGAGGTAATCCCAGTAGTCGACGTGAAACGCAAGCGGGATGTATCGATTCCACAACTGCGAATCTCGGACGTAGGCATTCAAGCGCGCTTCCGCGGGTGGACAGCTGCTGCAGCCTTGGGACGTGAACAGTTCGATCACGGTCGGCGTTTGCCCGGGGTCACCGAAGCGCAGCGCTTCGGCGGCCGCCAGCAGCGGCAAACAAAATAAAACGGCCGCGACGGCGCTTCGCAAGGCTTTCATGGATGCACCCGATCTGCTTTCCTAGCGCCTCAGACAACGGGCGCAGGCTCAGGTTCCGTACGGGGGCGGCCGGAGGAAAAACGCCACCGGGACCGCGTTGCGCGCCCGCCGATCGCCTACTCGATCAAGGCCTCCTTGGCGAGTCGCGTAAGGCCTTTGATTTCGTTTTCCCGGCGCGCGGCCTGCGCCCGTGACTGCGCGCACTCCTGGTAGACGATTTGCACCGGACGCCGCGCACGTGTGTACCGGGCGCCGAGCCTGGAACCGCTATTGTGCTCGCGCTCGCGGCGCGCCGGGTCGGTCGTGATGCCGGTGTACAAACTGCCGTCCGCACAGCGCAACATATACACGTACCAGTCGCTCACCCTCGCGGCCCTCCGATCGCGCTCCCTTTCCCCTGGTCTATTCGTGTACGAAACTCTTGATGATGTAGCCGCCTGACTTCTCGTCGTATTCCAATTGCAGCAGCTTTCGGGTCTGCGCTTCTTCCAGCAGCTGACTGAAAGTGCGAAAACCGTGGTAGGTTTCGTTGAAACCGGGCTTGCGCCGTTTCAGAGCCTGCTTGACCATCGAGCCCCACACTTTTTCCTCTTCGCCCCGCTCTTCCATCAGGTCTTCGACCGTTTCCAACACCATGTCGAGCGCTTCCTGCTTTTTCTCATCTTCGGCCGGCGCCACATTCTTGGGGGCCGCTTTCTTGGTCTTGGCCTTGCGCTTTGCTTTGCGCTGCTTTTCCGATTCGCGCGCCAAGTCGTCGTAGAAAATGAATTCGTCGCAATTGGCGATCAGCAGGTCAGAAGTGGAGCTCTTCACGCCGACGCCGATGACGACCTTGTTGTTCTCCCTCAGCTTGCTCACCAATGGCGAAAAATCGGAGTCGCCGCTGATGACCACGAAAGTATCGACGTGAGACTTGGTGTAACAGAGGTCCAGCGCGTCCACCACCATCCGTATATCGGCGGAGTTCTTGCCCGACTGGCGCACGTGAGGAATCTCAATCAATTCGAACGCCGCCTCGTGCATGGCGGATTTGAATTCCTTGTAGCGCTCCCAGTCGCAATAGGCCTTCTTGACGACAATATTGCCTTTGAGCAGTAAACGCTCGAGGACCTTCTGGATATCGAAAGCGGCGTATTTGGCATCGCGCACGCCGAGGGCGATGTTTTCGAAATCGCAAAACAGTGCCATATTCTGCGTGTTGTGCTGTGTGGCCATATTGTTATCCGTTGCAGTCGGCATCGATTCAACGCGACCCGGAAACCAAGTCGCGAGGTTTGCTTGCACGCGGACTGTAACGCCGCACCGGACAGGCGTCCAGAAACGGTCCTGTCCATTACTGCAAGACCGGCGGCGCGCTCGTTCGCCCACACCGCCGTCTAGGAAAGGCCCAGATCCCGGTCCCAATACGGATCGCCCGCAAACCGCTGCGCAAGAAAATCCACGAACGCGCGTACCCGCTGCGACAGATGCCGGGCCTGCGGATACACGGCGTATGCAGTCGTGCCGCGCCAGCGATAGTCGCGCAACACCGCCACCAGCTCGCCGCGGGCCAATGCCCGGTAGACAATGAACGTCGGCGATTGGACCAATCCCAATCCCGCCGCGGCCGATGCACACAGTTGGTCGCCGTTGTTGCAGCGCATGGACTCCACAACCCTCACATCGCCTTCGTTGCCGGACGCGTCTGTGTAACGCCAGCGCGCAGGCTCGGAGACGTTGCTGTATACCAGGCAGCGGTGGCGCGTCAGATCGCCAGGTACCTGAGGTGAACCGAATCGTTCGAGGTAACCCGGACTGGCGCACACCAGGGTGCGTACCGGTGCCAGCCGGCGCGCCACCAGGGTCGAATCGGGCAGTTCGGCGATCCGGATACCGACATCGACACCTTCCGCCAGCAAGTCGATCTGGCGGTCGTTGAAATCGAGATCGAATTCCAATTCCGGATGCCGGCAGGCGAAATCGTCGATCGCCGGCCCCAGGTGCAGCAGGCCGAAGGACATGGGCGCCGCCACCCGCAGGCGGCCGCGTAAATCGCCGTGGGCCTCGGACACCGCGCGCTCCGCCTCGTCCAAATCGGCCAGGATACGGACGGCCCGCTCATAAAAACCGCGACCGGTGTCGGTCAGGCTCAACTTGCGCGTCGTGCGGCGCAAGAGCTGGACGCCCAAATGTTCTTCAAGGTCCGCCAAGCGTCGGGAAACCGCGGATTTGGCGATTTCCCAACGCGCGGCCGCACCCGTGATGCTGCCTGCGTCAACGACCCGGACGAAATTCTGTAATAGCGCGCATCGGTCCATTTTTTGTTCTCGTTTTTAGAACAATATTTTCTATTAGTGTCTATTTATTCTCGCTCTGTCAACTGCCAAGCTTACCGTCATGGTCGCCAGGGCCCAATCAGACATAGGAGTAGCGCCATGAGCCGTAAGAACCCGTCACCGCTCCGCGTATTGCGCGTCGATGCCAGCCCCCGGCAGGCATCCGTCACCCGCTTCCTGGAGAACGCGCTCATCGACCGCCTGCAGCAGCTGCACGGCGCGATCGATGTCACGAGCCGCGATGTTTCCCAAGGTATGGAATTCGTCGATGAAGCGTGGATCGGCGCCAACTACACCGGCGAAGACGTGCGGGATCAAGCTCAAAAGGCGCGCCTTGCTTTGTCCGACGAACTGGTCGATGAGTTGTACGCGGCGGATGTCCTGGTGATCGGCGTGCCGGTATTCAACTTCGGCATTCCTGCCGCTCTGAAAGCCTGGATCGATCTGGTGGCGCGGGTGAAACGTACCTTCCGCTACACTGACAACGGCCCCGAAGGTCTGCTGGGCGGACGCAAAGCCTATCTGGTGTTTGCTTCCGGTGGCGTCGGGTTGGGCAGCGAAATGGATTTTGCCTCCAGTTACATGCGCCACGTGCTGGGCTTTCTCGGTATCCGTGAGGTGGAAATCATTGCCGCGGAACGTGTCGCAACCGACAGCGACGCCGCCATGGAACGCGCCCGAGCCGCCATCGAAGCGCTGGATTTGCAGCGGGACGCCGCTTGAGTCGTCCTTTCCCACGAGGATCGTAGTCATGAACGCACGCAACGTTTCCCAGGTCATCCGCGCCCAGGCAGTGAGCGAGGGCGCAGGGGTGACCGTACATCGCACCATCGGCACGCAGGCGCGGCGCAATCTAGACCCGTTCCTGATGCTGGATCATTTTTCCAGCGACGACCCGAACGATTACATCGCCGGGTTTCCGGACCACCCGCACCGCGGCTTCATTACGGTGACGTACATGTTGGACGGCCACATGCTGCATCGCGACAGCATGGGCAACCGAGGCGATCTGCGAGCGGGAGGCGTGCAGTGGATGAAGGCGGCCAGCGGCGTGATTCACTCCGAGATGCCGCAGCAGACCGCGGGCTTGATGCGCGGCTTTCAGCTTTGGATCAACCTCCCGGCCAAGGAGAAGATGAGCGACCCCGCCTATCAGGAATTCTCGCCGGAAGCGATTCCCGTGGTGGACCAAGGCGAAGTCCAGGTGCGCTTGCTCAGCGGCGAGTACGCCGGCAACCGCGGGCCTATCGACGATCCCAACACCGACGCCCGATACTTACACGTCACGGTCGCCGCCGAAGGCCGCTTCAACTATCCGGTTCCGGCCGGTCACACTGCGTTTGTGTACGTCTTCGAAGGCAGCGCGCAGATCGGAAATACGAGCTTGGCGCAGCACAACCTGGCAGTGCTTGGAGACGGCGATGAAGTTTCGATCGATGCCGGAGCCGAGGGCGCCGAGTTCATCCTGGTGGCGGGGCGGCCGCTGCACGAACCCATCGTGCAATATGGCCCGTTCGTCATGAACAGCCAGGACGAGGTCGAACAAGCGTTCGCGGACTTTCGCGATAACCGCCTGGTGCGTAAGAAAGCCGACATGATCGGCGCCTGAGGGCTGCGGCGGTTGGCCGGTCAGGGCTGTGCCGACGGTGGGACGGTCGCCGTGCTGCGGGTCGTGAGCCGACGCCACAGCGGTCGCCCCGCCAGTACCGCGAACACCGGAGCACCGGCGATCAGGTACCAATAGAAGGTCACGAACCGCCACACCAGAATCGCGGCCGCGGCCACCGCCGCGCCCAACTGCGGCGCCAGCAGTAGGGTGCTGCTGGCCTCCGCGCCGCCGCTGCCACCGGGCAACAGTGCTGCTTGCCCCGCACCCAGCGAGAGCATTTGCACCAGGAAGGCATAGGGCCAGCTCAGATCGCCGCCCAAGGCGCGCACCACCAGAAACAGAACGCTATAGCGCAACAGCCAGTGCCCGGCACAGAGCAGATAAACACTGAATAAGCGCAGGCGCGAATAGCTGCGGATCAACGCCAAGGAATGTCGAAATTCGATTGCCCGGCGCGCCAATTGGCGCCGTGTGCGCGATGACACCCGCAGACGACGCAGCAAC
Organism: uncultured Gammaproteobacteria bacterium; assembly: GCA_963773585.1. Taxonomy (GTDB): domain Bacteria; phylum Pseudomonadota; class Gammaproteobacteria; order JASBUN01; family JASBUN01; genus CAVXJN01. Next base: position 358,503 of record CAVZBR010000001.1, on the reverse strand, counting down.
CGGCCCGCCAACAGCAGAGCCTTGCGGTAAAACCGCATCACCGTCAGTACCACCGCCAGTCCGCCAAGCACCAACACCGCGAGCATCACCAACTGCCAGACCACGCGCAAGTCCTGGGGCGCAAACAACCAGTACAGGCTCAAACCAATCAACGCGGTAAGAAAGAACAATAAATCCATGAGCTGGTCGGCAGCGTACAACGCGACGCTCTGGCTGGCCGTCATACCGCGCCGTGACAACAGGAAGGCATAGGTCACCGGACCGCCCGCCCCACCGGGCGTCGCACAGATCGCAAACTCCGACGCCAGAACGGTGGCCAGCGCCCGGCCTTGGGCGAGCCGCGTGCCCATGCCCCCCGCCAGCAGTCGCACCCGCCCGGCGTTGAGATTCCAGCCGATGAAAACCATGCCCAGCAGCAACGACAATTGATCGAGGGGGTAATCGCGCAATAGCACCAGCGCTTTGGTACCGCCGAGGAAGAGCGGCAAGCCGACGCCGATCCCCAGTCCCAGCAACGCCAGGACCCCATAGCGCAAACTCACGCCATCTGCTCCAGCCAGTCGGACTTGGTGATGGGCCTGCGGGTTGGCAGCAGCGACAGCAGCGTGTCGAACCAGAACCGGCGCGACGATGCATAGGCCATATCCACGGGATGCAGACCCAGGCGCAGCAACGGCGCGTCGCGCTGGGTCCGGATACGGCGTTGGTTCCAGAGCCGCGACGCTTTGCGGCGCCAGGCGCTGCGGGCGCTCCATACCAGCGAGGGCGCCGCGAGTGCGGCGAAATCCGGCAGCCGCAGCAACGCGGTGGGGTCAGAGGTATAACGGAACGGGTACTCCTGCAGCACCCGCCGCGCGTCGGGACCGAGCAGCCACGCGGGGGCCACGAAGCCTCTCAGCGGCCATCCGAAACCTTGGAACAGCGCCACGCCCCGGTCGAGGCGCGCACGCACTTCGGCTTCAGGCAGGCGATACATCTCGCCCTCGTGGGTGTAGATACGGCGCATGAAATACTCTCGGGGAGTGCGCGGGGGCGGACCATCGTCGGCGTGATAATAACCGTGCATCACCAGTTCGTCGCCGCGCGCCAAGCGTCGGTCCATGGCCGCGACAAATTCCGGGTGGCGGGCCAAATGATCGCGATGGTGAAAGTCGGGCACCACCAAGAGCGTCAACGGGACACTACCGAGTGCGTCGACGCGCTGCACGAAATCCCGGTATAACGGCCACGTCGACGGTGCGACGTCGTGGAGCACAATACTCAGCGAGTGCGTGCGTTCAAGCATTGACCGCCGCCTGCAGCGGCACATCGCCGCACAAGTCGCGATAATGACCGAGCAGGGACGGCAACACGCGCTCCCACGCGTAATGGTTTTCCACGTGCCGGCGCGCCAGGCGACCCATTTCCGGAAATCCGTCGGCGAACAGTGCGCGCACCGACTGCGCCATGGAATCCGCGGACCGAGGCACTGCCAGCAAGCCGGTTCCCGGCACGACCAGTTCCGCCACGGCACCGGCGCGCACGCCGACTACCGGCAGACCGCTGGCCATGGCTTCCAGGATCACCAGTCCGAAGGTTTCCTGATCGCCGGCGTGTAGCATGGCGTCGCTGCTGGCCATGAGCCGGGCCAGTTCCGTTTGTTCGATGAAATGATCCAACACCGTGACGTTGGCGGGCGCACGGGCCGGCATGTGCGATCCGACCAGGAGGAGATGATAGTTGGGGCCGAGCATCTGCATGGTGCGCAGCAACAGGGGCACATGTTTTTCCCGCGAGCCGCGCCCGGCAAAAATCAATAAACGGGCGTTATCCGGGACACCCAGGCGCCCGCGGGCCTGTGGATCGGCAAGACGGGGATGAAACTGCTCGGTGTCGACACCCAGCGGCTGAACCTGGACCCGCTCGACGCCGAGCCGTTCCAATTTATCGGCCATTACCCGGGATGGGGCCAGGACCCGATCGAAGCGCCGGTACAAGCGCCGCACATAGGCATCCAACAGCGGGTCGGTCCAACGCCCGGCGCGCGCACCCACCAGCCGCGGCAGATCGGAGTGATAAAAACCGATCACGGGCACGTCCATGGCCCGGCCCGCAGCCACCGCGGTCCAACCAAGCCGGTAAGGATCGCCCGCTTCGATCACGTTGGGGTTCAACTCCCGCAGCATTTCCACCCACGGGCCTTCACGGAGCGGAAAGCGATAGCCCTGGCTGAATGGAATCGAAGGCGCCGGCAGGACGCAGATTCCCTGGTCGCAGGCCCGCTGATCGCCAGGCACCAGCAAGCTGTGCTGTACGCGGGGCTGGCGCCGCAACCAGGCGCGTTTGGCGCCCAGGTAGGTCCGGACCCCGCCGCTGGCGGGGGCATAGAACATGGTGATGTCGGCTAGGTGCATAGGAAAGAACGTTCAGTCTAGATCGTTTTTATTGAGCACACATTCGGTTAAGGAGCGATGAAACGCTATGAAACCGTTTCGGCTGCTGTCCATTGCCTCATCTCTGCGACTGCTGGCTCCGACATCATGGGTATAGATCATCCGCGCGCCGTCGCGTGGCGCAAGCCATCGCTGGCGATCGATTTGGTACACTGCCCGAACTTCACATTGGCGGCAAAACGGACTGTGCATGAAATCGTCCCCGGTCCTGCTCTTGGGCATCGTCCTCACCTGTACTGGCGCCGGCGCCGACGAGCCGTCGCCCTTATGGGAACTCGGCATTGGCGCATACGCGCTGTCCGTTCCCGCCTATCGGGGGTCGGAGCAGCGCCAAGGATACCTGCTCCCGCTACCCTACTTTCAATACCGCGGCGACCGGTTGCGTTGGGATCGCGACGGCGGCCGCCTGCGGATACTGGGTGACGGCCGTGCGCGCCTGGACCTGAGTCTCGCCGCCAGCCCGCCTTCTGACAATGACCCCGACAGTCCGCGGCGGGGCATGCCGGACCTGGATCCAACCGTGGAATTCGGGCCGCAACTGCAATTCCTGCTGAGTCAAAACCCGTCCGGACGCGACACGTGGACCCTATCGTTACCGCTACGCAAAGTCGTAGTCGTCGACCATGCCAAGCTGCGCTCCGCGGGCTGGATGTGCGCACCTTATATCGAATACGAACATCGCAGTCGCTGGAAAACCACCGTCTCCGCAGGTCCGATGTTCGCCACCCAGCCCTACCACGATTATTTTTATCAGGTGGACACCGCATACGCCGGCAGCGGCCGGCCGGCCTATGACGCCGAGGCTGGTTACAGCGGCAGTCGCATCACACTGGGTGTCAGCCGTCGCGTGGATCGTTATTGGATCGGCGCTTTCGCGCGCTACGACTATCTAGGCGGCGCCAGCTTTGCCGACAGCCCGCTGGTGACGACCGACCATTCGTTTATGTTTGGCGCCGGCGTAGCCTGGATATTCGCCGAGTCGAAGCGCGCCGCCACGACAGTGCCCAACTGGTAGGCAAGGCGCACGCCAGTGCGCTTGGCCGTTGTTCATTGTTGCGGTCTGGCGTTCATTGTTGCGGTCTGGCGTTCTTCGGGTCGGGTTGCGCCGGATCGGGTTGCGCCGCGTCGTGGCTGCCGCCCGCGCCATCGCCGGCGGATTCCATGGCGGCGAATTCGGCCCGATCCAAGACGCCGTCGTGATTGCGATCGACGGCCTTGAATTTTTCAATACCAACCAGCCGCGCCTCCTGTTCGCTGACCACTCCATCGCCGTTGCCGTCCGCGTTCTTGAACCTGACATCGCCCGCCTTTCCGGTGGTGTCTCCACCATAAGCGCCGCCCCGCTCGCCCGGCGCCGCGAACGCGCTGGCGGCAGAAAATATCGCCACGAACAGTACCATTGCGCGCGTACCCATCGGCTAACCCTCCTGGTTGAACTCCCAAACCATTACCAGTGTAGCGCCGCCAAAGCGTCTTTCTAACTTGCTCAATCCGCCTGCACCGGGCCGCGGCCTTGTTTTTTCTCGCCTTGGCGACGCTTGGCCTGCATGCGCCGCTCCCGAGCAGCCTTTGAGGGTTTGGTCTTACGGCGCGTCTTGGGCGGACGGGCGGCTTGTCGCAGCAGCGCCAACAAGCGTCCGCGCGCGTCCTCACGATTGCGTTCCTGACTGCGAAAGCGCTGCGCGCTGATCAGCAACTCTCCGTCCTTGGTCATGCGATTGCCGGCAACCTCGATGAGCCGGGCGCGGACCGCCTCGGGAAGCGACGGCGAATGCGCGGCATCGAATCGCAACTGCACCGCGGTGGCTACTTTATTGACGTTTTGGCCGCCCGGCCCAGACGACAGGACAAATCGAAATTCCAGTTCGGCATCCGGAATTCGAATCTCTGACGATACATACAACACGGCGGCTCCAGGGTCGGCTCAGCAGGCGGCGGATGCTACCGAAGCAACCGCGACCACGGTATGATCGCGCGATGAACCCCACATTTACAAATGCACGGCTGCTCGACGCCGAAACCGCTGCGTTTCTGCAACGCTCGGTTTCGATCAATATCGCCGCCCGAGGCCCGGGCGGGTGCCCCGCTGTAAGCCGCGCTTACGGCTGTGTGCTGTCCGCCGACCAGCGCCAAGTGGTGCTGTTCGTGCCGCGCGAACAAGCCGCGGCGGTGCTCGAAGGCATTGCGGCCAATGGCGCCGTGGCGGCAGTCTTCAGCCGCCCGACCAGTCATCGGACCCTGCAACTCAAAGGTACGGACGGACGAGTCGAACCGTGCTGCACCGAAGATCGCCGCGAAGTCGCGGCTTACCTGGAAAGTCTCGGGGCGGAACTGCGCCAACTCGGTTACGACACGCCCTTCATTGCCAGCCTGCTGGCCGCAGCAGAGCAGACGTTGCTGCGCGTGTGCTTTACGCCGTCGGCGGCATTCGAACAGACCCCAGGCGCCAATGCCGGGAGACCGTTGAAACCATGAACGTGCGGCTGGATGGATTGCGCAGCTGTTTCGAAGGGGCGATTCCCGCCGTGATCGCCACCCTGGCCGCCGATGGCATGCCGAACGTCGCGTATCTGTCCCAGGTCCATTTTCTGGACAACGAGCACGTGGCATTGTCATTCCAGTTTTTCAACAAGACGCGGGAGAACATCCTCGCCGATCCGAGTGCCATGGTGCAGGTGATCAATCCCGACGACGGCAGACAATATCGACTGACCTTGGAATATCTACGCACCGAAACGGAAGGTCCGCTGTTCGAACGCATGAAGGCGCGTCTGGCTGGAATCGCATCCCATACGGGCATGAGCAAGATATTCCGCCTGCTGGGCGCGGATGTATACCGTGTGCTCGGTGTGCAGGGCGCGGACGATCCGGCGGAGAGAAAACAGGTTCCATCCAACACCATGCTTGCGGCGTTGCGCGACTGCACCGAGCAGCTCGGCCACTGCCACGATCTGGAACACTGGATCGACACTTTGCTCCAGTGCCTGCAAAGCGCCTTCGGTATCGAATACGCGATGGTCATGATGTACGATGCCGTAGACGAACGCGTGTACACCGTTGCCAGCCTCGGCTACGCCTCGTCCGGGGTCGGTTCCGAGATTCCTATCGGGGCGGGCATCATCGGGGTCGCTGCGCGCGAACGTACCCCGATCCGCATCAGCTACATGACCAGCGACTACAACTACAGCCGCGCGGTACGGGCCAGCGTCGAATCCGGCGGCAGCGGCCAGGCGCCCGAACTGGAGTCCGAAATTCCGTTTCCCGGCCTCGACCCGCCCCACAGCCAGCTTGCAGTGCCCGTGGTCCAAGGGGGCGAGCTGCTCGGCGTGCTGTACGTTGAGAGCACCGAGGAATCGCGTTTCGATTATCAACATGAAGACGCACTCACCACCCTGGCCGCGCATCTGGCGTTGGCGATCCGCGTCGGCCAACAGGCGATTGCAGCGCCACCGACGTTGGCCGAACCCGCTATCGCCCCGAAGCGCGTCCAGGGAGCGCCGGTTACGATTCAACGCTACGCCGCCGACAACAGCGTATTCATCGAGCAGGACTACCTGATCAAAGGCGTCGCAGGAGCCATCTGCTGGCGCCTACTATTGGAATTCACCCGGCGGCAGCGCACCGACTTCAGTAATCGTGAATTACGCCTCGACCCCAGCATCGGACTGCCCGAGGTCGGTGACAACCTGGAAGCCCGACTGTTGCTGCTGCAAAAGCGCCTCGCCGAGCGCTGCGACTTTCTCGGTATCGAGAAAACCGGCCGCGGCCGGTTTCGCCTGCGGGTCGAGCGCCCGGTCGCCTTGCGCGAGCACTGACATCGGCATTGCCAGCGATTCCGCTGAGCCAGTATCTCGTAGCGCTGGCGCCGGCGCGCACCGTCCAGAGATCGATGCGCTGCTGCGTTATCGTCGTGCCTGGGTCGGCGGCAGGTTTCTGGGCACGAAGTCGAAATACGGCGTGGTCACCGCTTGCCCCGGCGGTGCGTACGAAGGGGCGGGGGTGCCCTGCGGACCCAGACTGCGAATGAATGCGTACATGGCCTTGAGATCGTTGTCGCTCATGTCTCGCAGGCTGAACCACGGCATCGGCGGCCGCCGCGGCGCGCGTGCATACACTAGCCACTGTTGTTCACTCATTTCCTGCACCTTGAGACGCAAATTGGCCGGGTACGTGGTTCCCCAGGGCCCAGCGAAGCCGACCACGGAACCCGTCAGCCAATCGCTTTTCGGCACCGCGCCTCCACCTTCCGGGTAACCGGGCGTATGGCAGTCGTTACAGCCGCTGGTGGAAACGATGTAACGGCCCCGTTCGATTTGTTCATCCGCCGGCGTAGCCGCGGCAGCGGTCAAACCGCCGAAAACAGCGACTAAGCCCGCCCAAGCGATGATCACGCTCTTAGTATTCATGTCTGTTCACTCCCCGCAGGAAAAGCGCCGCAGCGCATGTCGATCAACCGCAGGGAAGCATAGCCGCTCGCAAGTGGGCGATTTCATAAATAAACGCTAAGCATTTCTTAAAAGGTTCTTAACCGGGCGAAGTTACCGGTCCGGTTCCTGAATGCCGTCGTAATAAAGCCATCTTCCGTCCTGGTACACGAACCGGCTGCGCTCGTGCAAGCGTTGTGCTCTGCCCCCGACCCGGCAGCGCGCCACGAACTCCACCATGGGTGGATCTTCCGTCGCCGCGATAATCTTGAGACCCAACCACTTGCCCGATTGCGATCGCTCCAGGGCCAGACGCTCGGGGCGTGTATCGCCATGCCAAGTGGCCAACAGATAATCAATACGGCCGGTGGCGAACGCGGTGTAACGGGAACGCATCAAAGTCAGGCAGTCGCGAGCGTACAGGTTCCCGTCAAGGTAGAGACCGCAACAGGCGTCGTAATGAAGCCCGCTGCCGCACGGACATGCCCGGTCCCGGTCCGTTCTCGCCTTCGCCACAGCGATTTAGTAAAACCCTTGCTGCCGGCGCACGGCGGCGTCGGCGAGCAGGAACATGGCCGCGTTCCAGGACTGTCCGGCCATGCCGCACAAAGCATAGTTGCGCCCGTGCAGCCACTCGCTGAAGCGCCAATCGCCCAGTTGATTGACCCGCGCCAGACCTTGCAGCGCCTCGACGGCCTGTTCGCGGCGACCGCCGGCAGCAAGCGCAAGCGTCCAAAAACCGCCTACGAACGGCCAAATGCCGCCGTTGTGATATTGGTACGCCTGGTTCTGGCCGTGGCGGTCCATGTACGTGCGCCAGAGGGGATTGTCACGGCTGATGGGGTCGCACACCACGCGCGCCGGATAGGGGTCTTCGGCCAGATGCCGCGACAAGGTATCGAGAATGCGCTCGCTATGTTGCGGTTCGGACAACCCGGCCAACAGCGCCAGCAAGTTGCCGAATACGTCGCCCTCGTCGCCCCAAACGGAGAAGTTGACGAAACTCAGGTACAGATCGCGGTTGCCGGTACCCTCGCGAATGTAATCCTGCAGCAACCGCAGACGCCGGTATTCCGGAACATGGTCGGTAAACGGATAAAACAAATGATTGAAGTGGTATGCGGTTTCGGGCTGGCCCTGCAGATCATACAGCCGCTTCACGTAATACCAGAGCGCATTGGAATACAGGACGAATCCAGACCGGGGCATGATGTCGGCCCAGTCGCTGGCCTCGTTCTGCTGCACCAGGTGCAGCCGCGGATGTTCTTGGCATTGCAGCCAATGAATGGCGCGGTCGACCGCGACGTCCACCCGTGCGCCCAGCGTGTGGCCAAGCCGCTGCATTTGACGCACTGCGATCAGCCACCACAACGTGGCGTCGATACAGCCGACGTACCAGAAATCGGAATCGGCGGCTTCAGGGTTGACGTATTTGGGGATCTGGCCGTTGGCGGCCTGGTGCAGCGCCAGGGTCTCAAGACTGGCATGCGCGCCTTGAAGCAGTTCGGGATCGTCCTGTAGCGCCATGCCCAACACCGAGATGCCGGCGTCGCGGGCAAAGATCGAACTGTAACGGCGCTCCCGGGCGGCTTCGGTGAGGCTGGCGGCACGCAATCCGTGCGGGGTCAGGTTGGCGCGCAACAATTGAACCGCGCGAGTGCGGCACTGCCCCAAAAGTGCCTCGTCCATTTGAATTCCTTCGTGAGTGACTGCGGAGGACGAAATCGAATGATCGATCAGTCGATTTCAAACAGTTTCGCGTATTCCCGTGCATCGAAGAAGGTTTCGATGGACACGATGCGCCCGCCTTCGACCTTTGCCCAGTGGACCACCTGGGTGACCTGCAACCGGTCCATACGCGTTTTGAAATCGAGAATGGTGCACACATCGTTGCCGTCGCAAAACGTCTTCCGCTGCTCGATGCCCTCGAGGATGGAGCCGATGCGGCTGATGTCGTCCACGAACAATGCGGCGCCGTCAAAATTGGACAGCGGGCTGCGATAAGTAAAGCCGCGCTCGGCAAGAAAACTCAACACACGATCGAAATTCCGCGCTGCAAGCGCCTCGAAATAGGCTTGCACGACCTGGCGCGGCGTGGTTTGAGTCATGTACGGTTCCTTGGAGACTGCCGGCGAATGTCGCCACTTACACGCAGTTTAAACCGCCCGGACGGCGATACCAAAGTGTCTACATCATATTACGTCGCCGACTTCCCTACTTATTTGCATTGTTTTCGCCCGTTCGTAGAAACAGGGCGTAATACGTTGGCTTCACGGCACTGCGTATCGCGGTGGCGCATCCCGATCGGACTCCTACACTTTTGGCACTCGCCAAGCTGGGATTGGCTGGACAGACCAAAAGGAGATTACGATGGCCACGAAATCGCTTTCCGGCAAGAAGATCGCAATGCTGTTGACCGACGGTGTGGAAGAGGTGGAATACACCAAACCGCGGGCTTTCCTGGAAGAACACGGCGCCACCGTACACCTGGTTTCGCCAAAGAAGGCCGGCGACAAGATTCAGGGCTTCAACCATCTGACGCCCGACCAGACGTTTTCGGTGGAAGTGAACGTCAAGGACGCCGAACCCGCAGACTATGACATGCTCGTGTTGCCGGGCGGTGTCGCGAATCCGGACCTTTTGCGCTTGAGCGAAGATGCGGTCGCGTTCGTGCGCGGTTTCGCGGACGCCGACAAGCCCATCGCGGCGATTTGCCACGGCCCTTGGATGCTGATCAATGCGGGTCTGGCCAACGATCGCCGTCTCACCAGCTGGCCGACCCTGCAGACCGATATCCGCAACGCCGGCGGCAAATGGAGTGATGAAGCAGTAGTGGTGGACGGGCGCATCATCACCAGCCGCAATCCCGATGACATCCCGGCCTTCACCGCCAAGATCGAAGAGATGCTGACCGCGGCCTGAACGAGGCAGCCCGAAGGTTGCCCGCGCGTGGGCGTCCTTCGGGGCAAGCCGCTCAGCGAATGTTCCAAGACATGGTGATGCGCGGCGTGGTGCCGAAATACGGATGTACGTAATGCACCAACTGCGCCGGAAACAGGATCATGCAGCCCTCCGCCATGTGGGGCGTGAATTCGCGTGTCATACAGCCTTCCTGATCCGGACAAAAGCTGGCGAAGCGAGGATCCGAGAACGTCAGCTTGCCTAGCAGCGGGTGGTCCGCGTCCTGCTCACCCAGCTGTACCGCGTAGACGATGCTGCCCACGGCCCGCAGATGGCTGTGAGGGCCGAGATAATCGCACGAACGCGAAATGCTTGCCCAGCATTGATCGACCACGGGGTTCGGCTGATTGGTGATCTTGCGATAGAACGCAAGCGCCCGGGCATGAATGAAATCGGCTTCCGGACAGTTCCATTTCGGAATGTCGTTCACCTTGCGGCCGCCGAAGATCGGTTTCTTGGACAGCACCGGATCGTGTTCCAACTCCAGGATGCGACGGATCAGGCCCGGGTGGTAGGAACCGATATCGCTGAAGTCGGTGATCAATATCGTCGGATCGCGGATATAGGTTTCCAGTTTCTGACCCGTTGGCCAAATCTTCTCCGGCAGGCTGCTCCCGGCCTGGTTTTCACTGCTGTTTTGCGCCATATACCGCCTCTCCCGAAAGAATCTTCTTGTAACCGCCAAGCGGACGCTGGGTCAACGGGTTGGCAGCCGCCTGTTGCGTCGCGCGCACCCTTCACCATAGTGAGGAAATGAACAAACCCTCAACGAACCGCAGCCGCCGGCCGGGCTGGCTGTTGGCAACCGGCATCCGAACTCTGTGGCAAAAGTTCCGGCGACAGATCGCGCCCCTGTCCGGCCGCGATTGGCTGGCGTGGGGAACAATCCTGATGGTCGGCTTCGCCGCCTGCACACTATTAACGTACTTGCTCACCCGCCTGGGGCAGGCGATGTTGGATCAGGGGCTGCAGGCGTGGGACAAACAGGCGCTACAGGCGCTGGTTGCCCATGCGCCCATGGCCTTCGCCGACGCGATTATGTACGAATCCCCGGGCAACCTGCTTTATATCGCACCCCTGATCCTGGTCGCATTGGTGATCGCGATTGCACGTGGACACGCGCTGGCGGGAGTCAGTTTACTGATCGGTTATATCCTGCAACGCCCGCTCGTGATATTCGGCTGGATGTGGTGGGCCCGGAACCGGCCGGATTTCATCGCCGGCGGCGTGGCGTCACCCGGCTTTCACTCGTTTCCGTCCGGACACGCCGCCATGTCGACTTTCGTCTACGGCTTTCTCGCCTATCTCTGGGCGCGGTCCACGGGTCGCATCGGCGAACGCCTGTTCGCGTTTGCGCTCGCCGCGCTATGGGTGGCGATCATCAGTGTCGGGCGCCTTCGCCTGGGTGCCCATTGGCCCAGCGACATGGTCGCGGGTTACCTGATCGCCTCCGCATGGCTGGGCGTGGTCATCCTCGCCCACCGGCGCTTGGAACGCACCGCCGCAGGCGCCTGAACGCACAGACTGCGCGCCGCGGGCATGCCTCGGTGATGCGCGGGTACTTAGATTACGCTGCCGAACCCCTTGTCGGCCGCACCCGGCGGCGGCTCCAGCCCGGCAATGGGGCAACCTTGAGCCAGAGGACCTCCCGGGAAAAGTTCATAAACGTACTTCAGCCCTCCCTTGGCGTGAAAGCGCTCACCCAACGCGTCGTGCAATGCACGCACATTGAGCTGCTGTCCGCCCGGCGCATTGCGCTTGGCGTAATACCCTTGCAGGGCGCGAACCGCTTCCCAGTGGTCTTCACCCAAGTTCAAACCCTGTTCGCGCGCGGTCTGTTCCGCTTCCGTGCGGCTCCAGCCCCGCGGTGCATTCGGAAACATCGGATCCGGGACATAGGTTCCCGGATGCAGTACGTCGTCCATCGTCGTTTCGCCCATGGCAAATACCCCTGCTGCTGCTGTGATCGGGCTCCGGTGCCGCTATCTCGATAGCGCCGGCACCTCAGTTTAAAGATGACCGAACCGCGACCGACTAGCAAGGGCAAGTGCGCGAAAAACTGAGGGGTACGGTATTTCGCCGAGTTACCGTGATCGAGAAGAATTGCGTATATTCAGGTCGGGTACAGATTGCCGAGTGCGAGACGCCGCCTATATTCTCCAGCGCATCGGTTATGCGTCCCGGCCCGGCGAGCGAGTGCAACTGTTTGCATCGTCTACCTTTGTACCGTCGGCCGTGGCGGAACGCGGTTGCCATCAACCCTATGGAGATCGGTTTGCATCCAACGCATAGCACTGTCGCGAACGCTGCAGTACAGAAGTTTGAGATTCACTTCGCCCGTGCGCTGCCCCTGGACGCCCGCGAAGATGTCATTGTACGTCTGCAGCACCAGCGTGGAATCGCCAGCGCCTGGTTCGATCCCACGGACCCGGCCAGGTTGACAGTACAGGCCGACCCGGCGCACTTCAGCTCCGCAACGCTACGTGATTTTATCCGCGGCTTGTGGGTACACCCGTATCTGCTGGACGACTGATTAAGGCGGGATTCTACTTGGCATCGCGGGATCGGGCGTTGGTCTCGATGGTTTTGCCGTCCAAACGCAATGCGCCCGGCGCATGAATGTTGAAATCTCCATTGTGCCCCATGCGGATCGTCACACCGTTGAGCGACAGCTCATAGTCGCCGTCGCGATTGCGCTGAAAGCCTTGGGTGGTTTGTCCCGGCAACGGATACCGGCTGGAGTGTGATCCTTGCGCAGCGTATTCCGTCTGCATGCGATCCACTTGGCGTTGTAGATCCCGCACTTGTCGCTCGAGGTTGCTGACGTCGGTCTGCAATTGCAGCCCGCGGCCGCCGTCAACGTGGCCCGGATACGGACCGTACGCGTCCCATGCCCAGACCGGGATCGCCAGCAGCATGCCGGCCCCAACGATCCATTCGATGTTTCGCATATCGCCCTCCTTCACGCCCCGCGGAGCGCCGTTTCGATTTGCACCTGGCGAGCACGCCGCTCGCGACAGTGCGGTGCCGGATCAGAACAACCATTGCAACTGCACGGAGTAGACATTGCGCTGATAATCCCGGAGCGGATCATTGGATTGATTATCGGTAAACTCCCATTGTCCGGTAACGCTCCAAGCGCCGGAAACCTGCCGGGACGCGCTCAACCGCGTGCGCCAACGCTTGTCTTCGCGGTCCAACAGCGCTGCGTTCGGATAGTCGCTCCACCGGTAGCTGGCATCCGCACGCCAGCTCCAGTCGGGTCCGAGATCGTGGCTGTAGTCGGCATGAATCGTGTGACGGGTGGGCGAATAGCTCTCCAACGCGGTGTCGCGCCGATCGTTGAGCTCGAGTTCGTAACCGACGCGGACACTGCTGGCGCTACGATAGATCTCGTACTGGGCAAGCAGGTCGTGTCGTTGCCCGGCCAAATAGTCGTAACGGTCATCGAGGCTGTCGATGTTTTCGAAGATATAGCGCAGGTGCAGATAACGGTCTTCCGGCAATTTCCGAGTCGCCGCCGTCTCGATGCCGAAAGCGCGCTGATAGTCGTCACCGGCGAAGGTATCGTGGGCGACATAACCGCCGGCATAGGTGCGCCAATCCCCGATCGCGCCGTTCTTGCGCGCCAGCATACGCAGCTCGGAGAAGTTGTTTTCGGTTTCGTCCTGGTAGCGCAATCCGTACAGGCTCCCGTGAACGGTCAAGCCATCGTCGCGCGTGCCGCTCAATACGCCGCTGCCGGAAGCATACAGTTCACCAAAGCTATCGCCGCGATAGGTGGGCATATCCGTCGGCGCGAAGTTGACATTGTCATCATACCCGGCGCCGAGGCTCGCAAATGCGTGCCAATCATGCTTGCTCGCTGCCGCCCGGGTTGGACGCGGCAGCTGCCGTGCCGCCAAATAGCGCAATCGTTCGTCCTGGGTCTCGTCGAAAGCCGCGCGAAAGTGGCGCTGGGCTTCGCCATTCTCGGCCTGGTGCTGCGCGACCAGACCGAGGTTGTAGTGCGCCAACGGCGCCATCTCCGGGAGCGCCAGCAGATGTTCGAAGCTGGACTTGGCGCGCTGGTAGTCGCCAAGCCGGTAGTAGGCGGAGCCTAAATTGTAATAGAGCGCGGGTCGGTCAAGTCCTTCCGCACGCGCGTGCTCAAACGCCCGCGCCGCCGCGGCGTAGTCGCCCTTGCCGTAGGCTTCGACGCCCGCATGAAATTGCGCCACGGGATCGGCGCGCGCCCAGACCGGCAGCAAAATCAGGACGAATGACGCTGCGAGCAGATTACGCGAGCAGCGAAGAGCCAAAGAACCACGTGCCATGCACCAGAGCCTCGAAACCCGTTCCGCGAGCGGCGTCCAAAATCGGTCGGCCAGCGTCGCAACGTCCCCCGGTCCCACAGCAAAAGACCTCCCCTCCCAACTGGGAGAGGAGGTTCCCCGATCGGCGACTGAAAATCCAGGCCGATCCACTCTGCCGCGCCGATCGTATCGCCGGCTACGGTCGTCCTTGCCCTTTATCGCGTGCGTGAGCGGCGGCGCCCACTTCCTGCGCCCGGTCCCTCCCGGTCGCATGTTCCGGCCCGGTGGTATCGGGTCGGCCTGAAGTGTCCGGTGGCCCGACCGTATCAGGGCGCCCTGATGTCTCGGGTCGGCCCGATGTCTCGGGTCGGCCTGACGTCTCGGGTCGGCCTGAAATGTCCGGTGGCCCGACCGCGTCAGGGCGCCCTGATGTGTCGGGTCGGCCTGCGGTCTCAGGTCGGCCTAAAGCCTCCGGCGGACCGGCAGTGTCAGGACGCCCGGACGTATCCGGTCGGCCCGAGATATCCGGCGGTCCGACCGCGTCACGACGTCCTGCTGTGTCGGGTCGCCCGGATGAATCCGCGGGGCTCGGCACGTCGGCACGCAATGGCGGCGCTGGCGATACATGGTCGGATCTCTCCTGCGGTCGTCCCAGCGCCGCAGGCGCCACGGCCGGGGTTTGCGCGTTCCGAGTCGGCGCGGACGTATCGGCCGGCGCCGGAACACCAATATCGTTTGCGCCGGAGGCCGGCGCCACAGCATCGACAGCCGATTGCGCCGCCGAGGCGGCAGCCGGTTCGGCACCGCCATCCGCCGGCAACTCGATTTGCCGGGTCACCGCTTCGGGCCGTTCGGCATCCAAATCGATGACCTGGATGGTCACTTCGTCCAGGTCGGCCGGCATCGCCAGAGTCGGAACCAGGACACTGATACCCAGCAGTAATTGTCGCGCCACCTGGCTCACTTGTCGGGCACCTATCCCAGTGCGGCGCCGTGTCGCGGCCCTTCCGAACGCTGCTCCCCGGTCACGCCGAACTGCACCCGAAAACTGCGAGTCTTACGGTCATGAAACAAACTGACCCGCATTTCGTTGTCGCCCTCACCGGTGGCGATCACCGGCACCGACAATACGTTGCGGCCCTTTTGCAGGTGCGTAGTCCAGCTCAAATGCCGCCGGCCCGGATATCCGATCAATTCGACGTTCTCCGGCACCAACATGCTGACTTCGACACCTGCTATGTCCTCTGGCGAATCAATTACCAGTCCCACGGTGCGTACCTGATTCAGGGCCAGATTCAGCTTCGCCGCCACTGGCGTGTGGGGACCGAGCACCATCAGCCCGCTCCATACCGCCACGGTGGCGGCCATAGCGCTTGCGAAACCCACGCCAAACCAACGCTGCCGCGCGGACAGCAAGCCGGCGCGGTTGGTTCTACGGGCAGCGCGCAACGCGCGTGCGGCGAATCCGGGCCGGGGCTGGGGCGCGACCAGAGTCCGCAAAGCCACCCTTAACCGCAGCTCGTCGGCTACCGCCGCCCGGCAGTCGCGACAGTGGCGCATATGAGTGTCGATGGCCACGTCTGCCGCGTCGGGAAGCGCACCCGCGGCATAGTCGTCGAACAGCGCTCGTGTCTCGTCACAATTCATGGCGGGTCCCTTTACCCAATGAAACGCTGACGCGCGGGAAAAGGTTCCACCGATTTTGGTCCGGTTTCAAGCTGCTGGCGCAATTGGGAGTGGGCGCGGTTGAGTCGGGACTTCAGCGTGCCCAGCGGCGCGCCAAGCACGTCCTGCAATTCCGCTAGGGTATAACCCTCTATATCGTGCAGGATCACGACCGCGCGCTGATCGGAATTGAGTTGTCCCAGGGCGTGTGTAAGCCGCTGCTGAAGGCCGTCGTTTTCCGCGGCAGCTTCGGGCCCTGGGGCCGGGTGGGCGCACTGATCGGCGTCGGTGGCATCGCCCAGGGGACGTAGCACCGGGGAACGGGCCACGCTTCGGCAGCGGTCGATATACATGCGGTACAGGACCCGCGCCAACCACGGTCGCAGCTGTTCCAAGTCCCGGAGTTCGGCCGCGCGCGGATACAATTTGGCCAGCAGGTCCTGTACCAGGTCTTCGGCGTCGTCCTGGTTGCCGCAGAAGTGATACGCAAGCCGGAATAGATAGCCCACGTGGGGCTCAAGCAACGCCTCGAACGAGTGCTCGCCGCATACGATCCGTGTCCAAAGCTTTTGCAGTCCCATTTTTTTGCGATTCGATGTTGTTATGCTGCGAAAAAACCAACACAAGCGTTCCCCTCACGGATCGCTTATCGCCCAGTATAGGCCCCGCACAGGATTCGCCAGCGGAAACCGAGAGCCGGCAGATATCGCGCGGCGGCGGTGAATCGACGCGCTGCGGGATTTTGACTACGGTAGAACCAGCTTCCGGTGTGAGAAAAGTGCGCGTCGCAACGTTTTCCTCCGTCCTGTTGGTTGTGCTCCTGTGCGGCTGTGGCGATGGCCGCGGATCTCTGCCGCCGGTACTGAAATGGTACGTGTTCGACGAGCCGTCCGGTGCCTTCGCCGCTGCTTCCCGGCGCTGCTCGGAAGCCTCCGACGGCGCCTACCGGCTCGTGATCGAGGCCTTACCCGCCGACGCCGACCAGCAGCGGGAACAACTGGTGCGACGGTTGGCGGCCGCCGATGCCGATATCGATATCATCGGCATGGACGTGATCTGGACCGCGGAGTTCGCCGCCGCCGGGTGGGTGCTGCCCTGGCCCAGCGCCCGCGCCGCCCGGGTGCGCGAAGGACGATTGCAGTCGGCAATCCGCAGCGCCCGCTACGACCGCCGCCTCTGGGCCGCGCCCTTCACCAGCAATATCCAGTTACTGTGGTACCGCAGCGACCGGGTCCAGCGCCCGCCCAGCACTTGGCAGGAGATGCTCCAGCAGGCCGAAGCGCTGGGGCCCAAAGGCACCATCGAGGCCCAGGGCCAACGCTACGAAGGCTTGACGGTAATGTTCACTTCCCTCCTGGCATCGGCCGGCGGAAGGGTCCTGAACGAGGACGGCTCGGAAGTTTCGTTGGCGCAGGCCCCGACACGCAAGGCGCTGCAACTGATGCATCGCCTGGCGACTTCCTCCGCTGCGGACGCGAACCTGGCCGCGGCGCGGGAAGACGATGCCCGCTTGGCATTCGAAACCGGCGATGCCAGCTTTATGCTCAACTACACCTATGTCTGGCCGAGCGCCAAAGCCAATGCCCCGCAGGTGGCGGCGCACATGGGCTGGGCACGCTGGCCCGCGGTGTTCGCCGACCGCCCCAGCCGCGTGACCCTGGGCGGCATCAATCTCGGCGTCGGTGCGTTCAGCCGCCATCCGCGCCTGGCCTTCGCTGCGGCCGCGTGCCTTGCCGACGCCGAAAACCAGCGCCTGGCGGCCACCCGCGGCGGTCTGCCGCCGACACTGAGCGCGCTGTACGACGATCCCGGGGTGCGCGCGCGCTTTCCGTTCGCCGACACCTTGCGCGCGGCGTTGCGCGATGCGGTGCAACGGCCGCAGACGCCGTTCTACAACGACGTCTCCCTGGCTATCAGTCACACGCTGCATCCGATGAGCGACATCGATCCCGATCGCGATGTGAGTCGTCTGCGCAAAGCGATCCACCGGGCGCTCGCCTCGGAAGGCTTATTGTGAAGCAACACCGACTGGCACTGGTGCTGTGTACGCCGGCGCTATCGGTCATGCTTGCAGTCACCGCTTATCCGTTGGCGTACGCGGTTTGGCTGTCATTGCAGCGTTATGATCTGCGCTTCCCGGATCAGCGCGCTTTTATCGGCCTGGACAACTATTTCAGCGTGTTGAGTTCGCCGGTTTGGTGGCGAGCGCTCGCCAACACCGCCATCCTCACCCTGGGCTCGGTGAGCCTCGAATTGTTGTTGGGCATGGCGTTGGCTTTGCTCATGCATCGCATCGTGTTCGGCCGCCATTTGGTGCGAGCGGTGTTATTGATTCCCTACGGCATCATCACCGTGGTGGCCGCCCTGGCGTGGAAGTTCGCCTTCGATCCCACCGCTGGTTTCGTCAACGGCCTACTCGGCCTCGATCACGCTTGGCTGACGCAACACTGGTCGGCGTTTGCGGTGATCATTCTCACCGAATTGTGGAAGACCACGCCGTTCATGGCGCTGCTGTTGCTCGCCGGGCTCAGCCAAATACCGGCGGACCTGTTGCGCGCGGCGCGCGTGGACGGCGCCGGCGGCTGGCAGCGATTCACCCACGTCACCTTGCCGCTGCTGAAACCCGCGATCCTGGTGGCGCTGTTGTTCCGCACCCTCGATGCGTTTCGCATCTTCGATACCGTATTCGTCCAAACCCGTGGTGCCGCGGACACCGAGACCGTGTCCATGCTGGGTTACGAGGCGCTGACGGTGCGCTTGAATCTCGGCATCGGCGCGGCAGTGTCAGTGCTGATCTTTCTGTGCGTGGCATTGATTGCACTGGCATTCCTGAAGGGCTTCGCCACACCGTTGGCGTACGGTAAAAACCGATGAAGCGATCGCGTCGTGGTTGGTTGTGGGGCGTAGCGATTGGCACGGTGGCCGTGTATGCCCTGGTGCCCGTGCTCTGGCTGCTGTCGCTGTCATTGAAGCCCGCGGCGCAGCTCAGCGATGGCCGCTTCTTTCCCCGCACGCTGGATTTTTCCAATTATCGCGCGGTGCTCGGTGATGCGCAGTTTCCCGCGGCATTGTGGAACTCCATCGGCATCGGCTTGTTGTCGACGCTGCTGGCCGTGCTGATGGCGGTGTTCGCCGCCTACGCGTTGGCGCGACTCGCCTTTCCCGGCAAGCGTTGGCTTCTGGGCGGCGTGCTGGCGGCTGCCATGTTTCCACCGGTCGCCATCATCGGACCGCTGTTCGACGTCTGGCGCACGATCGGACTGTATGACACCTGGGCCGGATTGGTTCTGCCGTACATGACTTTCGCCCTGCCTCTGGCAATCTGGATTCTGACTGCGTTCTTTCGCGAGCTGCCATGGGAACTGGAACAAGCTGCGCGGATCGACGGCGCCACCCCGCTGCAGGCGTTCGTGAAAGTAATCGCACCCTTGGCGGCACCAGGAATCTTCACTGCCGCCATTTTGGTTTTCATTTTTGCCTGGAACGATTTTCTGTTCGCGGCTGCGTTGACCTCCACCGACAACGCGCGCACCGTGCCGGCGGCCATCGCCTTCTTCACTGGCAGTTCCCAGTTCGCACAACCCACCGGCAGTATTGCCGCGGCTTCCGTGATCGTCACCGTTCCCGTCGCCGTAGTGGTGCTGTTGTTCCAGCGCCGTATCGTCGCGGGACTCACCGCCGGCGCAGTGAAAGGTTGACGTCGATGGCGGGGATCACACTGGAGCGCGTCAGCAAACGTTTCAACGACGGTACGATGGCGTTGCGCGATATCAGTTTGGAAATTCGTTCCGGCGAGTTGTTCGTGTTGGTGGGGCCGTCGGGCTGTGGCAAATCGACGCTGCTGAACCTGATCGTCGGCCTGGATGCAGTCAGCGCAGGAGACATCCGTGTCGACGGCAAGACTATCAACGGCCTGGACCCCAAGGACCGCAACATGGCCATGGTGTTCCAGAGCTATGCACTCTATCCGCACATGACCGTGCGCGAGAACCTCGCCTTTCCGCTCAAGCTCGCCAAGCGGTCACCGGCGGAAATCCAACGTCGAGTGCAAGAGGTCGCCGGGTTGCTCGAACTCGACGCGCTATTGCAACGCCGGCCGGCGACCTTGTCCGGCGGCCAGCGGCAACGAGTGGCCATGGGCCGCGCCATCGTCCGCCAGCCGGCGGCTTTTCTCATGGACGAACCGCTGTCCAATCTCGACGCCCAGTTGCGCACCCAGATGCGTCATGAAATTGCGCAACTGCAGCGCCATCTGGGCGTCACCACGGTCTATGTCACCCACGACCAGACCGAAGCCATGACCCTGGCAGACCGCATGGCAGTCATGCGCCAGGGCGTCGTCCAACAGGTGGGCACACCACGGGAACTCTACCAGCGCCCGGCCAATCGTTTCATCGCCGAATTCATAGGCACACCGGCCATCAATCTATTGCCGGCGCAGGTACGTGACGGCCGGGTGCAACTGCCGATGGTGGCGCTGCCCTTGGACGCAGCGCCTGCGCAGGCGAAAGATTGCACGCATGTGCTGGCCGGCGTTCGCGCTGAACATTTCCTTGCCGCCGAAACGAACCCGGAGCTGCCGCACTTCACAGTTGAGATCGCGTTTACGGAATGGCTCGGTGCCGAGCAATATGTATATTTCGATGTGCCCGGCGCGGCACCGGGTACGCACGCCGTGGCAAGGGTCGATGGCGTTACGTCGCTGCAGCGCGGCGCGCCCGTGACGCTCGCCATCGACCCGCAGCACGTGCATTGGTTCGACGGCGACAGCGGCAGGCGCCTGTAGTGCGATCGCCCTGCCGAGCCAACGCGCGGATCGCGACCCGACTTCCTTATCATAGGACGTTACGTCTTCCGCCATCTCCCAGGACTCGCCGCGCATCCACCGTGCAGTTGGCGGGCACAGGCCGCCCCATGGTGTGAACCGCACATCCCGATGCGGCGGCCGAATCATCTTGGGCTTGTTATTGGCGCTGGTCGATGGGGTTTGGCGCTTTAGGTTGCATAGGGCGCGCTGCGCGCGCCGTGCAAACCGGGTCCGCATCGTATGTCCGTCCGCTGTTCCCACGAAGGCGAATCGCGCCTTGCGCGCCCCGGCATTCTTCTCGCATTGCGACGCGCGCCGCGTATTTACCGCGCAATCGGCGGGCACAGCCCGCGCTATGTACTGCGCAGCAACGGCCGACTCGGCGTCTGCGCCAAACTGCGCGAGCTTGTTGCGCTGCGCTCCATCGGACCACGGAACGCGATTCAGGTTCGTGGGCGACGGTCGCTAACCCGGGTATTCGGGATGAACTTCAGAGGAAAGCGATGAGCGCGACATCCACCGTCGGCATCGTGCTGCTACTGGCGGCATTGCTGCTGCTCGCCTACGGCGTGGTGATCTACAACCGCCTCGTCGCACTGAAACACAACGTCTCCAAGTCCTGGGCCAATATCGACGTGCTGCTCAAACAGCGGCACGACGAACTGCCCAAGCTGGTGGAGACCTGCAAGCAGTACATGGGCTACGAACAGGAAACCTTGCGCCAGGTGATGGCGGCGCGCAGCGCCGTACATCGCGCGCGTGAGCACGGCGACGTGCAAAGTCTGGGTAGTGCCGAAACGGTGTTGCACAAAGGGCTGATGAGTCTGTTCGCCCTGGCAGAATCCTATCCGGAACTGAAAGCCAATCAGAGTTTCCAGAACCTGCAGACGCGCATCAGCGCCCTGGAAGACAGCATCGCCGATCGGCGCGAGTTTTATAACGAAGCGGTCAACCATCATAACGTGCGTATCGAACAGTTCCCGGATCTGATCGTTGCACGCCGGTTCCATTTGCGCCCATTCAAGCTGCTGCAGGTGGAAGCCGCAGCCAGACAGGACGTCGACATGGCGGCGCTGTTCGCCGGTTCCTGATCCGCAACGGGCGGAGCCATGCACGTCGCCGAATACTGGTTGATGGTGCTGTTCCTGATCGGCGTTGCCGGCGCCGCATTCTGGTTCATCTGGAACCGCTGGCGTCGCGCGCGTCTGGTCGATGATATTCCCACTGCCAAAATCCGCTCGGCGCCGCAAGGCTACGCCGAGTTGTACGGCCGCGCCGTGTTCAGCGACGACCTTTGGACCGCCAGTCCGCTGAGCGGCCAGCGTTGTCTCTGGTTCCGCTACAAGGTCGAGCAACGCAGCCGTGACCTACGGGGCCGCAAGGGCTGGCGTACGCTGCATTCCGACTGCAGCGAGACGCCCTTCCTGGTCGTAGATGACACCGGCCGCTGCATCGTCGATCCGTGCGGCGCCGAGGTCACTAGCACTCACAAGCGCACCTGGTACGGCGATCACGAATGGCCCGCAGGCGTGCCGGGTCCAAATCGCACACCGGCCCTGCTCGGCATCCCGCTCACAACCGGCGGTCAATACCGCTACACCGAAGAACTGCTGCTCGAAGGCGACCTGTATGCGCTGGGCTGGTTCCAAACCGCGGGCGCGGCGCAGCGTTCCGTGAATGCCCGGGTCGGAGAACTGTTGCGCGAATGGAAAGCCGATCAAGCGCAGCTGATCCACCGGTTCGACCGCAACGGCGATCGCCAGATTGATGCTGACGAATGGCAGCAAGCCCGCGCCGCGGCGCTGGCACAGGTACTGCAGCGTCAGGTTTCACGACAAGCCGGCGAATCGAAACACACCTTGAGCCGGCCGCCGGACAGAAGCTTTCCGTTTCTGCTGTCCGACCGGGCGGCCCGGGATCTGGCGCAGAGTTTTCGTACCCAGGCACGCGTATCGCTGATCCTGTTCGCCGCCTCGTCGCTAGTGGTGCTGTGGCTGCTCGGCCAGCGTACATAGAAAACCGCATCGCTCCCTCCCGGCATTCCCCGCCAACGGTATTGACAATGCGAATCGTTCGCATTAGTGTTCATCAACACTGATTGCGAGTCGTGTCGGCTGGCAATACGGACCCTGCAAGTTGCGAATGAGGTGCAAAGTAATGAAGTCGGTACAAGGCAGAATCGCCGCGGTCTGGACGCTGATGTTGCTCCTGCCGCTCGGCGCCCAAGCGGCGGATTACGAGCTGGTAATCCGCGACCACAAGTTCGAACCCGCCGAATTGACCGTTCCTGCAGGCGAGCGCATCAAGCTGGTGGTCGACAACCAGGACGCCACCGCGGAGGAATTCGAGAGCCACGATCTGCGGCGCGAAAAAATCATTCCGGCCAACAGCAAAGCCAGCGTCTGGGTCGGTCCGCTGCCGGCCGGTGAGTACAAATTCTTCGGCGAGTTCCATCAGGACACCGCCCAGGGCAAGTTGATCGCCAAGTGAGGTCGAGATGCTCGGTTCCGCTTTGATCGTATTTCGGGAAGTGCTGGAGGCGGCGCTGATCGTCGCCATCGTGCTCGGCGCGACCCGGGGAGTCGCCGGGCGCGGGCGCTGGGTCAGCGGCGGAATTGCCGCCGGCGTGCTGGGCGCGATTATCGTCGCGGCGTTTGCCGGTACCATCGCCGACCTGGCCGAAGGCCGCGGCCAGGAATTGCTCAACGCCGGGGTGTTGCTCGCGGCAGTGGCCATGCTCGCTTGGCATAACGTCTGGATGAGCGCCCATGGGCGGCAGCTCGCCGGGCAGATGAAGCGCGTCGGCCACGACGTCAGCGTCGGCGCCAAACCGCTGTCGGCCCTTGCGTTGGTGACCCTGTTCGCCGTGCTTCGCGAAGGCTCCGAGACGGCGCTGTTTCTTTACAGCCTCGCCGCCAGCGGCGCCGGTCATGGCGCACTGCTGAGCGGGGGCATGCTCGGCCTGGGCGCCGGTGTCGTGCTCGGTTTTCTGCTCTACCGCGGCTTGCTGGCGATCCCCGTCGGCCATTTCTTCACCATCACCGGCTGGATGGTGTTACTGCTCGCTGCCGGGCTGGCAGCCAACGCGGCCGGGTATCTCAATCAGGCCGGTCTGCTGCCGGCCGTTTCCCACCAGGTTTGGGACAGCACCTGGCTTCTACAGCAGAACAGTTGGCTCGGCACTTTGCTGCACATCCTGGTGGGCTACAACGACCGCCCCACCGGCATCCAAGTGCTGTTCTACCTGGCCACGCTGATTGCCATTTACGGCTTGATGCGCTGGTTCGGCGATCGCCACGGACCCCGTGCGCCGGCGGTGCAGCGGGCAAGCTGATTCATGTCCAGCGTGCCACCATTTCCGATCCCTGTGCAGATCGCCGCCGCGCCGCAATCCCAGGGCGCGGCCGCCGGCGGCATCGAACGGGCTGCAGTCTGGCTGCGACCGTGGCTGCCGTGGATCCACGGACTTATGTTCGTGCTGTTCCTGGCGTTACTGCTCGGCCCGGTGGTGCTACCGCAGAACGCGACGGCGGCCGAATTGGCGCGGCTCAGCAATTGGCTGATCTGGGCCATGTGGTTTCCGCTGGTGTTCGCTTCGGTGCTGGTGACCGGGCGCAGCTGGTGCGGGGTCTTGTGCCCGATGGGCGCGGCGTCGCAATGGATGAACCGGTTCGGCTTGAAGCGGCCGGTACCGGCGTGGCTGCGCTGGGAAGGGACACCCATCGTCAGCTTTGTGCTGGTGACCGTGTTGGGACAAACGGTAGGGGTGCGCGATTATCCTGGAGCGCTGTTGGAAGTGTTCGGCGGCACTTTGATCGCGGCGCTGCTGATCGGGTTCTTGTACGGCGAGGGCAAACGCCGCCGCGCATGGTGTCGTCACGCCTGCCCCATCGGTTTGCTGTTGGGGGTGTTCTCGCGTCTTGGCGTGGTCGATCTCATACCCAAGCGGTTGCGCAAAGGCGGCGACCGCTACACCGAGCGCGGTCTGTGCCCAACCATGATCGACATCAATCACAAAACCGAGAGTCGGCACTGCATCATGTGCCTGCGCTGTGTGCATCCGGGACGACGCGGCGGACTCGCCTTGGCGCTGCGCGCCCCGGGCGCCGAGGTCGCCGACATCCGCAATCATCATCCGGCCGCTTCCGAATTCTGGTTCCTGCTGCTGGGCACAGGGGTCGCCCTCGGCGGCTTCCTGTGGCTGGCCCTGCCCGAGTACCAGTGGTTGCGCCAACAGGTCGGCGCCTGGGCCATTGACCATGGCTGGTACTGGATCGGCCAGTCGGGACCGGGATGGTTGATGGTGGTCCAACCGCAGGCGCGCGAAGTGTTCGTTTGGCTGGATTTCCTGCTGATTGTCGCCTGGATGTTGGCGGTAATGCTGGCGTTCACCGCACTCCTGGCGGCCTTGAACGGCGTCGCTACCTGGCTGGCGGGTCGTCTGGGCGCGGTGGGCAGCCAACGGGAGCGCTTCGTCGCTCTCGGCTATCAGTTCGCGCCGGTGGCGATGGTTTCGCTCCTGCTCGGCCTCGGCGGCGAACTCTTCAGCGGCCTGCCCTCGCCCTGGGCCATGGAGGTGAAGCTCGGTCTGCTGGCGGCCGCTGCGCTGTGGGGTGTCCTGCTTGGCTACCGGATTCTGGCGACCTTCCAGTTGGTCGGCGGGCGTACCTTCATTGCCCTCATCCCAGGCGCGATCGGCGGCATTGCGGTGGCCTGCGCATGGTGGCCGGCACTTGGTGTTGGCTGAGCCTTTTTTTACGTATGGAAGGGAATGATTCGCATTCGCTTTTAGATTAGCAGGCAACGGATGGGAGCCTGCGGGATTACCTAAGGAAGACCACGACGTGCAATCGACAAACCTGCGCTCAGCCATGCTGCCCCATGCAGTTGCGCATCTTTTTTCACAAGTCATTTAGAGGACATTGGAACATGCCCAAACGCATATTCGGTACGTTGACCGCTCTCGGTCTGTTGGCCGCAACAAGCGCCGCCATGGCCGCGGAATTCCCGATCGGCGACCACGTTGAGCGCAACGGTATGGAAATCGGCGCGGTATATCTGCAGCCGGTGATGATGGAACCCATGTTGCCGGGGATGGATCGCCAGACCGATATCCACCTGGAAGCGGATATCCACGCGCAAGCCAACAATCCGAACGGCTTCGGCCCCGGCGACTGGGTGCCTTACCTCGGCATCACCTATCGCATCGACAAACTCGGCAGTGACTGGACCACGTTCGGTACGTTCATGGCCATGGTTGCCAGCGACGGTCCCCACTACGGCGCCAACATCAAGCTCGATGGCCCCGGCAAGTACCGTGTGACCTACCACATGCTGCCGCCTCCCTATCAGGGTTTTTATCGCCATACAGACAAAGAGACCGGCGTCGGCGCCTGGTGGACTCCTTTTGACGTCAGCTGGGAATTCATTTACGTGGGCGCGGGCAAGAAGGGCGGCTACTAAGCGCTCCAAGCCACGCACGCGATCGACTTTTTACCATCTGACGCGAGAGGGGAATGCACGTTGTACAGCAAGTATCTAAAAGGAGGACGGCTGGCCTTGGGAAGTACAGCGCTCGCTTGGGGTGTCGTTTTCGCCACCGCGACGGCGCTCGCGGACGAGGGGCCGCGTATCGAAGGAATCCTCATTGGAACATACCAGCACGCGGGACGCTCCAACATCAACGGTCAGGATGTCGACGGCGAAGCCAGCGGCGCAATCGACCTGGGCATCAGCGTCCCGGCGGGTAGCGGCGCGTTTGAACTCGAAATCAAGGGCGGTACTACGCCAAGCAGCCACGGGGTCAGCAGCGTCTTGCCCGAAGCCAACGCCAGTGTCGGCGAAAGCATCGACGCCGACGATGGCGGACGGGTCATTCCCTGGCAGCTTTACTATCGCCACGTAGTCGGGCGCGGCGAACTTGCCGTGGGCCTGCTCGACACCGCCGGCTGGCTGGACGGCAACGACGTCGCCAATGACGAATTCACCCAGTTCCTCGGCGCAACTTTCGTCAATAACCCCACCATCGACCTGCCCAGCGCCAGCGTCGGCGGAGCGTATACGATGGGCCTCGGCGGTGGCTGGGGATTGACGGTTCTGGCCGCCAATGCCACGGGTGTGGAACCGCGCTATCGCGATGCCTTCGAACCGAGCCGGGAAAACAACGGTTGGTTCACCGCAGTGCAGGCCGAGTGGAACGGAGCGAACTTGAGCGCCAACGCAGGCGTCTGGTTCAACAGCCGGCATAACGACAGCGACGGCGATGGCATCGACGACGACCGTCTCAGCGACACAAACGGCCGCGGCGTATACGGGAATGTGTCGGGCGAACTCGGCACAGGCCAATGGAATGTCCGCCTCGGCTGGGCCGACCCGGACGCCCAAGCCAGCGCCGGCTTCGTCGGCGTTGCGTATGCGCGTCCCGTCGGCACGGCGGTGCTGGGTGCCGCCGTTGGCCGCACGTTCGCTTCCAAGCAGCTGACCACGGACCACGCCGACATCGACCAGCGGGAAATCTATCTGCGTATGCCGGTGGGCAAAGGGGTGACCGTAACGGCCGATCTGCAGCATATCCGCCACAGCGGTTTCGATCCCGGCCAAGGCGGCGACTGGGTGACCGGTGTACGGGTCGGTTGGGCGTTCTGAATCCCACCCCAACTCGGTTCAGGGACTTGCTGGCAAATGGCGCACTCTCAGGATCGCGCCGGCCGGAAGTTCGGCAGGCAAGCTGGCGCGATAACCAAACTGCCGGGCGCGTCGATTCGCGGTAACCACTCGATACGTAGTCGCTTCCGATTGCGCGAGTACCCGACCGTTCGACACCGCCTCCAGCAGCAACCGCCCGGGCCGGGAATGGCGCAACGGATCGGGCAGCAACCGTAGTTGTCCACGCACTCGCCAGGCGCCGTCGTGGCGCTCGAGGCTGGTTACGCTCAACTGCGCATGGGGGCCGCTGCGCGTCGTCACGGATGGCTGCTCGTTTGCCCCAGCCTGGCCCGACAGCAGTATGAGTATGGCTGCGGCGCCGAAACACAACGCGCGGATGCCTGAAGAAGCTTCGGTTCTGAGAGCCACCGGACATTTCCTCTTGTAGTACGGTAGGGCCGTTTATAACGCTCGAAACTGAATTCACGCTTAAAGCGTCCACCGCGCTGCCGCGTGGAGCGCTCCACTTTCGCTCCTATGTTAACGGTCACGGCTTCCCCGGGTTTGACCCCGGTCAACACTTTGGACAATTGCAGGACTACACTTGCGAGCGTCGAGACCATTGGGTCGTTATCGGGGAGACAGGCACATGAAACTTAAGTGGACACACGGATTGTGGTTGGGTCTGGCGCTGGCGGTCACACTGCCGGCCGCCGCGCAGGATCAGACACGTAGTCAGACTCAATCCACGATGCAGGATCAGATGCGCGATCAGCAAATGTACGGCTACCAGCTGATGTCGCCCGCGGAGCGCAACACCTACCGTGAACGCATGCGCACGGCCACGACCTCCCAGGAACGCGAGCAGATCCGCGCCGAGCACCATCAGCAAATGCAGGAACGGGCGCAGTCACGCGGCGTGACATTGCCGGACGAACCACCCGCGCGGGGTAGCATGGGTCCGGGCAGTGGCATGGGTCCGGGCAGTGGCATGGGTCCGGGCAGTGGCATGGGTCCGGGCAGTGGCATGGGTCCGGGCAGTGGCATGGGCCCCGGCAGTGGCATGGGCTCCGGCAGCCACATGGGCTCCGGCAGTGGCATAGGTCCGGGCAGTGGCATGGGTCCGGGCAGTGGCACGGGAACGGGCAGTGGCACGGGAACGGGCAGTGGCATGGGCCCCGGCAGTGGTATGGGCCCCGGCAGCGGCATGGGATCGGACGGTGACATGGGCCGGAAAGGACGGCGTTAAGCTGCGGAGAAGCCCGGGCGCATCGTAATGCGCGTGGGGTCCGTCAACCACAGCATCATGCCTCTGTCTGCGGGGCCGGCATCCCGGCATCCGCGGGGTGGCGCTTCTGGTATGGTGGTTTGGCCGCACCGCCATCGGAACCGCCATGTCCACCTTCGTCGCCCATGCTGTCTCGGCGTATGCACTGACGCGCATTGGGCCTCAGGCGCTCGCTCAGCGCCACGCAGTGGTGTTTACGGCCTTGGCATGTGCCTGCATCCCCGATCTGGACGTGATTGCGTTTGCCTTCGGTGTCCCCTACGGCGATTTATTCGGCCACAGGGGCATTAGTCATTCCCTGGCATTCGCCGTGTTGCTGGGCGCACTGGCGGCGGCTTGGCTCGGCCGGCATCTAGCGCTCGCAAGCGGTGCGCGGATACGGTTGTTCGCGCTGCTGTGCCTGGTGACCGCTTCCCACGGTGTGCTCGACGCCATGACCAACGGAGGCCTGGGTATCGCCTTTTTCGCACCCTTCGACGACGGCCGATACTTTCTGCCTTGGCGGCCGTTGGTCGTGCCGCCCATCGGCATCCTGCCCATGTTCAGCACCTGGGGGCTGGCCGTGGTGCAGACCGAGCTGCTCTTCATTGGGCTGCCCAGTTTTGCGCTGATATGGGGGGCGAAAACGTTCCGCCGCCCAACACTTCAAAGAACCGATTCGAAACCTTCGAACTGAGGTGGACCGAGATAGATGTCTTTGGCGGCACCGGCTTGTGCATGCGCTTTGCGGAATGCTTCGGATTTGGTCCAGGCTTCGAAAGAAGCCCGCGAATCCCATTCCGAATGGGAAGCAAACAAGGTGGCAGTCTCATCGCTCGGCCCGCGCAACAGCTGGAACTGCTTGAACCCCGGCACTTGATCCAAATACGTCTCCCGTTGGCGCCAAACCTCGACGAACTCTTCTTCCCGGCCGCGGGCCACGCGAAAGCGATTCATGGCAATAAACATGGGTTGCTCCTGATGCAGGGTATGATTGCAGAACATCCAGCCTAGCCGACCGGCGCCGCGCGCGCGACGGCAAGCAGCACCCTGAAACAAGCCGTTGATTACCGCAAGGCGTGTCGGTGAAAATGACGCACTCGCTCCCGAGAAACTGAGCCTCCTTCATGGAACCGGCGACGCTGACCGAACTGGACGTATTGTTTCGCGCTGTGGGCGGCGCCGCTTCGCTGCTAACCGTCAGCGGCATCATCATCGGCGGTATCGTCGGCTTGAGGCGCTACCGGCATGGCTTGAAAATCAAAGCGGGTGAACTGCTGCTGCAGATGGAACAGGAATTCCGCATCGTTTCACCCACCTGCCTGATTTGGGAAACGACGGCCAGCTACCGTTCCCGGATCAAACCCGTACTGGACAAGAACTCGATCGATGCGGACATGTCGGACGAGGAACTCAAGCTGTTGCAGGATATCGATCGCTGTCTGCGATTCTTTTATCTTTGCACGGTCCTGCATACCGATTTGAAAATCGAACGCGCCATCGTTGCCCGATCCTATTATTGGTATGCGAGTCTGCTGCTGGACACCGCCGCCCGTCCCGAACTTGCGGAATACGTGCGCCAGCATTACCGCCGGCTGTACGAATGGCTGCAGCGGCACAAGCCCTGCTTCCAACACTATCGCGATACCGGCGAATGGCGCGAATGCGATGCCCTGCCGTGTGCGCGATCGCAGCGCGGATAACTACGATGCCCGGGTTGCCATGCAATTGAGTTATCGACGCCCGATTGCGCTCGCCGATCTGCAACCGCTGATTGCGCTTTTGGAGGGCGAACTCGGTCCCGAGTTTGAAAAGTCCATGCGCGCCTGGTTCGGACTTGATCCGCGGCCCTATGTCCTGGATCGCTGGGAAATCCTGATCGCCCGAGACGAGGCCGGCGCTTCGGATGTTGGTGTCTGCGGGTACTACCGCCAGCAGGGCGACCGCCCCGGCAGGCTTTGGGTCGGGTGGCTGGGTGTCGTGCCGCGAGCCCGCCGCCAAGGCATCGGGGCACAGCTACTGAATAAGCTCACAACCGAAGTAGCCCGCGCCGGTGGCAAAGAACTTTGGGTTTACACCGAGCCTGATAATCATGCTGCAATTGCGTTCTATCGCGCCAACGGCATGCTGCCGCGAGGGGCGTTCGCCGACCTCGGCTTGCCACAAGCAGCCGCCTCGCCGCACAGCATTACGTTTTCCAAAACCCTTGGCTAACCCGTAGCTGTACCACCTGCCGCGATATGATGCAAATGACTCCGGAACAATTCCGCCGCCGTGCGATGGACCAGGGCCTCGATCGCAGCGAACTGGACGCCGACCCGTTGCGGCAGTTCGAACGCTGGTATCAGGATGCCATCGACGTCCAGATTCCGGAACCAAACGCCATGAGCCTGGCCACGGTCGGCGCCGACGGCCAGCCTTCCCTGCGCACGGTGCTGCTGAAACTCTATGATCGGCGGGGCTTCGTGTTCTTTACCAACTACGAAAGCCGCAAGGCGCGCGAGATCGCCGGCAATCCGGCCGTCGCGCTGCTGTTTCCGTGGGTGGCGCTGGGCCGGCAAGTGAAGATCACGGGACAGGCGAGCAAGATTTCGTTCACCGAATCCCTGCGCTATTTCGCCAGCCGTCCGCGCGGCAGCCAAATCGGCGCCTGGGCCTCTCCACAGAGCCAGGTGATCAAGACGCGCGCCTTACTCGACATCAAGGTCGACGAACTGAAGCGCAATTTCGCCGACGGCCACATTCCCTTGCCTTCCTTTTGGGGCGGGTTCCGCGTCTACGCCCAGGCAGTGGAATTTTGGCAGGCGCGGGAAAGCCGGTTGCACGACCGTTTCGTATATCGACGGCAAAACGAACACTGGGTGGTCGAACGGTTGGCACCCTGAACACCCGCACGCCGGAAATCGCGTCACCCGCGATTTACTCGCGGGATCGGGGCAGGCATGCTAAAGACCCAGTTTGCTATAGGAGTATGCAATGAACCCCAGCGTCGCCAGCGCCATAGGCAAGCTCATCCTTCGCCTCACTCTGGGCATTCTGATTCTGCTGCACGGCACCGACAAGCTGTTGCACGGAATCGGCCCTATCGAAGGCATGGTAACGGCCGCCGGCCTGCCGGCGTTTTTTGCCTTCGGCGTCTACTTGGGCGAGATCCTGGGCCCTGTGCTGCTGATTCTGGGTTTCTACGCCAGGCTCGGCGCCGGCCTTATCGCCTTCAACATGCTGGTGGCGTTCGCACTGGTGCATCGGGCCGAACTTTTCACGCTCAATCCGCACGGCGCGTGGTCACTGGAGTTGCAGGGCATGTATCTGTTCACCGCCCTGGCACTGGTGTTCATGGGCCCCGGCCGGCTGAGCCTCAACGGCCGTTGACCGTTTCGACTGTTACCGGCCGACGCATTGGGCCCCGATTCAGCGCCTGGCGCTGACTTCGGGTTTTTGCAGCGCCTTGTTCAAGTCGCCACGCAACTGGGCAAATATCTTCCGATAGGCGTCGATCGAGGACTGCCTTACTGCGGATTTCATCGCGAATGCGCCGCCCCAGAACATTTTTCCGCCCTGGGTCGCCCCGGTGGCGGTGTAGCTGTGGTCGAACAGCTGCTGATGGTCGGCGGTCGACGCTACGGCGCGCACCGTCACTGTGGCGTGGAAATCGGCGAAGGTGTAACTGGGTACGAACATCTCCAGTACCAGCGGCCGGTCCTCGATCTTGGCGTCGGCGACCGCGTCGGCGTAACGGTATTGCACAAACATCTGTGGCAACTCGATATCGGCAACCTGTTTGAGCATCAGACCCGGCTCGGCGTTCCAGCTATGGGCGATACCGGTCATGAAGGAACGGATCGCAACTTGATTGTGCAACGTTGCGTCGTCGATCACCGCCACCACTCTGCGGCTGTATCGCTGGGTATCGATTGCATAGTGAGCATCCTGAAACGCGACCTGGTGGGCACAACCACCCAGCACTACTGCCGCCATCAGTAACGCAAGCAAAGCGAACCTGCCGCAGTTCTGCGACCGAAGACTCCCAACCATCTTTTCCCCCCGTTTCTTGAATGGTATTAGAGGGCCACATTACCTGAGCCCCGCCCCGGGTTCCAGCGCTCATGGGTCCGGGTGAGCGCCATTTATGCGCGCGCGTCGCCATTCTGGAGCGTCGGTTTTCGAAGCTGGAGGGGCCCGCCAGCCGGCTTTTTGACACCCGCGCCATAACTCTGTAACATATTATTTTCTATTCACTTTTTGTGTCCGGGTTTTCTATCCTACTGGTATGTGCGCCGTGCGTGACCCGGCGCCGGGACGCAAACCGCAACTTTCATCACGGAGGGTAATGGTGATTGACGACCCTTATTCGGAGTTCAAGCGCGAACAGATGATTCTGCGCGATTGGCTGGCGTTGGACCGCACCGTGCTGGCAAACAAACGGACGTTTCTGGCCTATGGCCGCACGTCCATCGCCTTGGTGGTCCTGGGCTTGGCATTGGTGAAATTTGTCCAACACGACGCAATGGAAATCGCCGGCTTCTGTCTGATGGCTTTCGGCATCGTCACGTTCATTGTCGGTCTGCGCGAATACTGGACCAACCAGGCTCGTTTCAAGCGTCTGCTGGCGGTGGAACAGCGCATGGACCGCGAACGGGAAGGCGGCGAAGCAGCGGACCGGCACGTTTCCTGACTCCCGCGCGCGCTCCGCAGCCGGCGCCCCCTGCAAGTGTCGGCGGCGTTGCGCTGCAAGGGGCTGCGCGATCCTGTATAATAATCCCAGAATTCGGCGTATTGTCATTTCAAATCAGCAGGTTGAAGTTGGATTTGGCCTGCCCCGCGCTGTTCTCAATTCGGTTCGTCTCATCATCTCGAGCTGAGTCCCACATCGACATGGCATCGATGGCGTCCGGTAGCGCCGGCGGCAATCGTGCTGGAGGAAATACTTACATGGCGAAGGAAGAACTCATCGAAGTCGAAGGTACCGTAAGCGAAGTGCTCCCCAACACTCGGTTTCGGGTAGAGCTGGAGAACGGCCATCAGGTGGCCGCATATGCTTCCGGCAAAATGCGCCGCTTCCGCATCCGCGTGGTCGCCGGAGACAAAGTCAAACTGGAAATGTCGCCCTACGATCTGAGCAAAGGCCGGATCAGCTTCCGCTACAAAAACTGATACGCAAGCGTTGGCGCGTCGGTTCCGCACGCGCTTCTTCAGCAAAGCCTGCCGCGCCGAGCGGCGAAGCGGCAGCCGCGATCCGGCGCCTCGGCACGCCGTAATTGACCCTGGCTATACTCAGGGCATGCGCGCGTTATCCTGGTTATTGCTGGCGGTCCTCGCGCCGGGGGCTTGGGCCACGGACTGGCCGCTGTTCGACGCTCACGTCCATTACAGTCAAGATGTGTGGGAAGTGTTGCCGCCAGCGCAGGCAATCGCGCGGCTAAAGGCGGCTGGGCTCAGCGGTGCGATGGTCTCGAGCTCTCCCGACGAAGGCACGCAGATGTTGCGCCGTGCCGCGCCGCAATTCGTAGTCCCTGCGCTGCGACCCTATCGTCGGCACGACGAACGGCGCACCTGGATGCACGATCCCACTGTGGTGCCCTATCTCGAGCAACGCTTGACCAGTGACCGCTACGTCGCCATCGGCGAATTTCACATCAACGGTGCGGACGCGGAATTGCCAATCGTGCGTCAAGTCGTGGAACTGGCCCGCGAACACGATCTGATCCTGCACGTCCACTCCGACTCCGAAGCCATCGAGCGGCTGTTTCGACTACAGCCTCGGGCACGCATTCTGTGGGCACACGCCGGTTTTGAACATGCGGCGCGGGTGCGCGAATTGTTGGAGCGTCACGAGACTTTATGGGCCGACCTGGCCTTTCGATCCGAGATTTTCTCCAATGGGCGCTTGCTCGCCGACTGGCGCGCGCTGTTGATCGATCATAACGATCGATTCATGGTCGGGATCGATACGTACACGCCGCAACGTTGGTTCCAGCTACAGGCCGTCGCCGACGGTTTTCGCGCCATGCTCGACACCTTGCCGGATGAAACCGCCGAACGCATCGCCTACCGCAATGCAGAGCACCTGCTGATCATTCCCTGACGTCGCCCTGACGTCGCGGATCGGCTACTGTCGCCACCGGCTGACGCGACGATTCGATTGATCTACCGCGCGCATTTTCGGATGGAAAAAATGTGACCGCAATCGCATTTCGTTTTATGTTCCATGAATCATCCCGCCGCCACTTGAGTCAAGCCCCCTACATCACGCTACCATACGCTTCCAACATGGGAAGCAACCGAACACACTCCAAATGCGCATACGGACATGACCGCTGATTCTGCCGCTACGCGCAGTCCCACTGCTTCCTTTCAGCTCAAAGGCGGAATGATTACCGTCACGGCGCTGAACGTGCTCCAGGACGACCTTGAACGATTCGCCAATGAGTTGGCCGCCAAGGTGCGCAAGAATCCCGGTTTCTTTCAAGGCATGCCAGTGGTAATCGATCTGCAGGCGATGAAAAGCAGTGCCGCAGAAGTCGACATTCCGCGGATCGCGCTGTTGCTGGGAGACCAGGGCATGATCCCCCTAGGCGTGCGCAATTGTTCAGAGGCACAACGGCAAGTGGCCCAGGATTTCGGCCTGGCATTGCTGCCGGATACCGAAGGCGCCCGGCCGACGCGCAGCAGCGCCGAACCGCCAACCACACAGCCCAGGGCGGCGACTACCAAGGTAATCCACCAACCAGTGCGCTCCGGCCAACAGATCTATGCCGAAGGCGGCGACCTGATTGTGTTGGCATCGGTCAGCCCCGGCGCCGAAATCCTCGCCGATGGCAACATTCATGTATACGGGAGCTTGCACGGCCGCGCCTTGGCCGGGATTCAAGGCGATAGCGAAGCGCGCATCTTCTGCCGCAAGCTGTTCGCCGAGCTGATCTCCATTGCCGGCACCTATCGCGTTTACGAAGACATGGATTCCAAACTGCGCGGTCAAGCCGTGCAGATCTATCTGCAGCAGCAACAGTTGCTGACCGAACCCCTGTAACCATTCGACCGGCCCCAGTGCCGGAGAGGTGATTTATCGTGACCAAAGTTGTCGTCGTGACATCAGGCAAGGGTGGCGTGGGCAAAACCACCACCAGCGCCGCGCTCGGCGCCGGGCTTGCGCTCAAAGGGCACAAAACCGCGGTAATCGATTTTGATATCGGACTGCGCAACCTGGATCTGGTAATGGGCTGCGAACGCCGCGTCGTTTACGATTTCGTGAACGTGATCCAGGGCGACGCCAAGTTGCATCAGGCGCTGATTCGCGTGAAAGGCGCCGATAATCTGTATGTGCTGCCCGCTTCCCAGACCCGCGACAAGGACGCGCTGACCACCGAAGGCGTGGAAAAGGTTATCGGCGAGTTGAAGGAAAGCTTCGACTACGTGGTTTGCGATTCACCTGCCGGCATCGAACGAGGAGCGCATCAGGCGATGTATTTCGCCGATGAAGCAATCGTCGTCACCAATCCGGAAGTATCTTCGGTGCGCGATTCCGACCGTATGCTCGGCCTTCTGGCGAGTAAATCCCGCCGCGCCGAACAGGGCGAACAGGTCAAAGAGCACTTGCTGCTGACCCGCTACGCGCCCAAGCGCGTCGCCCAGGGCGAAATGTTGAGCGTCGACGATGTCAGCGAACTGCTCGACATCCCCCTGCTGGGGGTAATCCCGGAATCGCAGGCGGTATTGTTCGCCTCAAACCGTGGCGTACCGGTGGTCATGGACGAAAAATCCGACGCCGCCCAGGCCTACATGGACGCGGTGGGACGATTCCTCGGCGACGACCTGCCGCACCGTTTTCTGCAAGAGCAAAAGAAAGGCCTGCTGGGCCGCTTGTTCGGGAGCTGAAAATGAGATTATTCGAACGATTCCGCGCGGGCCGCAACCGCAGCGCCGCTCAGGCCAAGGAACGCCTGCAGGTCATTATCGCCCATAGCCGCGCCGAACGGGATGCGCCCGACTATCTGCCGCGTTTGAAGCAGGAACTCCTGGATGTGATCAAGAAGTACGTGCAGGTGAGCCAGGAAGACGTGAAAGTAAATGTGGAGCACGAAGGCGGCTACGAGATTTTGGAGCTCAATATTACCCTTCCGAAATAATCGCCGACGTTTTGGATTGCCCCGTAGCCGGCGTTCCTGCTGCGATCACTTCGCCGATTCCGAGTCGACCGTTCGGCCGGGAAGCGCCATCAACTCGCAAGCGAACACCGACCGCGCGATCCGCAGGCCCCGAACACAAAAAGGCGGGAGTGGGAAACATTCCGCTCCCGCATTTTTTCGGCGCACAAGCGCCTAGGTCTTTTCGCTTGGATCAGGCCCTGGACGAACGCCGACGACCCGCAAGTCCCAACAGTCCGATTGCCAACAGAGCCAGCACGGACGGCTCGGGTACGCTGGTGCTCGGAATGGTCCCGGCCACGCCGCTGATCTTTACGTAATCCAATGCGCCGGTACCGACGCCGCCGCCATTGAAAACCGGCCCCGAACCGACCAGTGGGTTGTATGCGGCGATCAACCAGTAGCTCGAGGAAATCGGCGTGCCGCGCGTCGCGGTATCGTTGAACAAGGAGGTCGTGTCATTGGGCTGACTGGCGACGTTGGCGTAGTGACCCATCAACGTCCAACCGCCTGTGGGCCCGGTAAGACTTGCCCAAGTGCCCAGGGAACCCGGGGTTCCGGCGCCGGTGTAGGCGAGCACCGTGATGTCGGAGTCGTTTTGCGACCACCCCAGGGAAACGTCGGTCAGCGTGATCGCCTGACTGAAGATCAACGCGGCCGCCTCGAAGCTACCTTGGTTGTCGGTGGCGTGATTCGGCGACGCAGTGCTTTCGCCGGAAGTATGCACACCAAGACCGTTCCAGGTCTTCACGTCTGCCAAATTGATATTACTGGTCCCGGATAATCCGTACACGGTGACATTGGGACCGCCAGGATCGCTACCCGATGCTGGCCCCACCGTCGCGCCGTAAACGGACGAGCCGTCGCTGACGCCCATGCCGCCGGAACTGAAGTCGTACTTGATGGAAGCGCTCGCCGGCGCCGCTATCACTGCACCAAGCAGTGCAAACGCCGCAGCGCGATGTGTCGATGCCTTCATGAATCCTCCCCAACCCCCAAACACCGCCGAATCCCGCCGATCGGTATTTTTGTGTAGTTCGCTCGCCGCCGGACCGTGGGACGAATAGTATCGTTCTGGAACCATACAAGGCCCGTGCCAAATTTATTTTACCTTTTATCTTTAATGGCTTGGCTCTAACATTACATTCGCCAGTGTCTAAAAACCTGACATTTTTCTAGAGATTTTTCCCTTTGTCGAGACGCTCCAATAGCTGGCGTGCGTCCGGTGCGGCTGCAAACTGGTCGTTTGATGCAAGCGCTTGACGCAGCTCCACGCGCGCTTCGTCACGCCGCCCCAACGCGTCCAGCGCCACGGCCAGGTGATAGCGGATCTCGGGATTCGCGGCGTCCCGATACTGGGCTTCCCGCAAGTAAGTCAAACCGCCGCGCGCGTCTCCCTGCCGCACCAGAATCCAACCCAGCGTGTCGTTGACCGAAGCATCGTCCGGCGCGATGCCGTGAGCGCGGGTCGCCAGCTCACGCGCATTTCCAGGCTCGCTCTCCAGCAGCAGATACGCCAGATTGTTCATCACGCTGACGTTCTTCGGCTGCTCGCGCAACAAGTGCCGAAATTCGGCCTCGGCGTCGCTGTGCCGACCAGCCCTGACATAGGCTTCGGCCAGCGCCTGGCGGACGGCCGAATCGTGCGGCCTGCGTTGCAGCCACTGCTCCAGATAGGCGATGCCATCCTTTAGTCGGTCGAGCTGGCGTTCGGCATTGTAGATACGGATCGCCAGTGCCGTGCTGGGCTCGTGGGCGACGGCCGCGCGATAATGTTGCAGTGCTTGAGCGTATTGGCGGCGCCGAAAGGCGATATCGCCAGCGATGCGATCACCCGCGGCCGCGTCCGGGTGCCGGCGTAACAGCGTGGCCGCAACGCCGGCGGCTTCGTCCAGCCGATCCGAACTCAAGAGTGTATCCGCCAACGCGATTTGCACCGATAGCGAGTCGGGATCGCCCTTGGCCGCCTTTTGCAAGGAATACACGGCTTCAATCGGAGCGCCCGCGGCGCGCTGTAGCTGCGCGATCCGATATAGCCATTTGCCGTCGAAGCCGGCCAAGTAAGCACGCGTGCTGAGTACCGACTTGGCCTGTTTGTTATCGCCCGCAGCCAACGCGCTACGCGCCAAAGCCAGCACCAACTCCAAATTGTCCGGCAGGCGTGCGGCCGCTTCTTTGGCCACCGCCAATGCCTCTTTGGCGCGACCCGCCCGCAAATGCAGATCCACCAAGGTCACACTGGCCGGCACATAGTCCGGAGCCGCGGCGCGGGCTTTCTCCAGCCAGCGCACGGCCGTCGGCTGGTCGCCTTCATCGGCGGATGCACGCGCCAGTTCCACCATCGCCGGTGCATTTGCGCTATCGTCCTTCAACAAGTCCTGGAGCCGCGCGCGGGCTGCATCGGCATTGCCCTGCATCAGTTCCAGCCGGGCCAGATTGAGCCGCGCCGGCACGAAGGTCGGGTCGCGATCCAGCATCCCTTCCAGGGTTGTCCGCGCTTCGGCGAGTTTACCGTTTCCCACTTGCGCCGAGGCCAGCAAACTCAGCACCGTCATATTCTTGGGTTCGCGCTGTTCGAGCCGTCGCGCGATTCCCAGTGCCTGTGCGGGTTCGCCTTTGCGCAGGTAGCTCAGGGCAGCGAGAATGCCGGCCCCCGATTGCTCCTCATGTTCATCGAATACCTTTTCCAGTTCCGCTGCGGCCCCTTCGTCGCCGGCCGCGAGCCGGTTCAAAGCGGCATCGACACGCACACCCGGCGAACCGGCGTTCATTTGCGCCGACCGATCGAGCAACTCCGCGGCCTGGACGTGCCAGCCGCGGCGCATATAGGCAAGGCCGAGCAGCTCCATGGTCCGGAAATCGTTGGGCATGGCCCGCAGCGCCGGTTCCAGCACGTCGATCGCACGGAAGTGATCACCGCTCGCCAACAGCGCTGCGCCGAGCACCTTGCGCGCCCCTGGCTGACCCGGATATCTGTATATGTAGCTGGTGAGATACTCAACGGCCCGTTCGTATTCGCCCAGGCTGTAATGAACCAGACCCGCCAGCAACAGTAGCGGCGCACGCCGCTGCAGCTCTTCCGGCTTGATTCTGGCCAGCGCGGCCGATGCGCGTTGTAGCGCGTCGCGAGCGCCCGCGGCGTTGCCTGCCTGCTGCAGCAACAAGCTGTCCAGGTAATAGGCTCGGGGGTCGGCCGGAAACTCGGCCTTTAAAAACTGAATGTCTTTACCGGCTTCTGCACGGTGATGGGTATCGATCCACAGACCGGCGCGCGCAATGCGCGCGTCAAGGTTGCGCGGCTGTAACGCCAGGACTTTTGCGTAGGCTGCGAGCGCCGGCTCGGCATTTCCCATCGCGTGTTCGATGGATGCTTTAACGCTCCACACGTCCGCACTGTCGCCATCGAGCAACAGCGCTTTGTCGACCAGCGTCTGGGCTTGCTCCGGATGGCCTCTGCGCAGCAGCAACATGGCTTGCGCAACTTGGGGACCCGCGGCATCGGGGTCCAAACGAGCGGCACGGCCAAATGCTTGTTCGGCGTCGGTGAGGTTGCCCAACTCGGCTTGCGCATGTCCGCGCAACACCAGTAACTTCGATTCAAGCGCTCGGTCAAAACCATCGGTCTGGACACGTTCGAGAAGCTCGCTGTACTTGCTTTGCAGCAACAGCGATTGCGCGAACGGGACCGCGGTGAGCATACGGTCGGCGCCCAAGCGGGTGGCGAGCTCGAGTTCGTGCTGCGCAGCGGCACCGTTACCCAATTGCAGATACACGGTGCCGAGCAACATCCGCGCGGGCAGCAGGCTGGTGTCCTGCTGCAAAGCGTTCTTGAGTTGCACCACGGCACCCTTCAGATCACCCTGCCTCTGGCGCACGACCCCATCTTCGTACAGTTGCGAGGCTCGCGTCGAATCCGCGCAAACAGTTCCCGGTAACGCGATTGCGGCCACCGAAATCAGCAACATCAACGTTCCGAGACGGAAACGACTCATCCCATGATCCTCGTTCGAAGGCTATCTTGATTCGACGCCGAGCTGCGGCCGCGTCCCCGAACACGGCGAGATACAACTGGACCGTAGCGCGCGTTGGCGCGCTCCATTATATAGGTAGCGCGCACTCACGCAGCGACTTTAGCCGATCGGGGCCGAGCGTTTTCGAGCGGCTTTTGAAAACCAGGCACATTGGAGTTGCGCAATAAAACGGCCCGACCGGCCGGAGCGCTAGAACGGCAGCATGGGCGCTGCGCAAACGAAGAAGGCTCGCGCCGGCGCCAGCGAACGGATGGGGAACCACATCCAGTCAACCCTTGGTCTCGCCGCGGCCGGCGCGACAACCGCGCCTTCTGCGTTGGCGCTGGTAACCCACCGAGAAAGCAGCGGATCATTCTCGGACCGGGGCTGTACCCTCGCGCCCATGACACGTGCAATCGCCGGTGGACTCCGGCCTTGGGCGCCGTCCCGTTGCTGCGGACGCGACCGGGAATGCTGCGCATGCAGGTCAGGGTTTACGTGTATCCCCCAACTCCAATCGCTCGACGTCGGCTAGCGTGATCGAGCGCCCGTCAATGGTTTCGAAGCTACGACCGTGCACCGCATCCCTGTAAACCGAATAGGTGCTGACTTTGCCGGTCCGCGTATCGATCACACGGGCGACGTAGATCCGGTGCTCGTCCTGCCATTGCACCCAGAACATACCCGCACTCACCAGGAGTGCCGCCAGCAACAGTCCTGCGGGCAGCAAACGCCAATACCATGCAGGTGGGGCTTGCGGCTGCGATCGCGCGCTCGCGCCGCCCGGCGCGGAGCGACGGCGCAGATACATGACCGCGGCAATGATGACAAGCGCCGTCAACAGAAACTTGGTAATCATATGGGGTCGCAGCCTACCGGAATCCGCGCCCTTCCGGTAGGGCCCGGTTATCAGCGGTGGCCCAGGATTGGATCTGGCAGCCGATCAGAAGTGCGAGCGTGGGATCTCGCGGAACCGCGCGCGGCGGAGACCCGGCGGACGACCGCTATCCGTAGCGCTGCTCCAGATAACGGATGATCTCACGGGATTCATACAACCATGTGGCGTCGCCGTCGGCCTCGCCGATTTTCAGGCACGGCACTTTCGCCGCACCGCCGCCGCGCAGCAACTGTTGACGATGCTCCGGATTCTTTTGCGCATCACGGGTCTCGATGTTCAGAGACATCTGGTTGATCGAGCGCCGCACTTTGATGCAGAACGGGCAGGTACGGAATTGATATAGCGTCAGGTGACGGGTCTGCGCGTCCAGCCGCTGCTGCTCTTCGGCACTACGCGCAACGCCTTTGGGCGTACTCACCTTTTCCCACAGCAACATGAATGGGCCCAGAACAGCCCGAACCACCTTGAAAAAGGATCGAATCAGCCAGCGCATTGGATTTGTACCGCGGAGTTTACAGGGTAAGTGCCTGCAGCATGCTAACGGTTTGCGCTGCAGGCGTCTACTCGGTGACTGCGGCGGCGATCGCACGCAGGCGCCCAGTCGCGCTGCATCTATCGCGTGGAAGCGCCACGGCAGCCCTTTCGCCACCGTATCCTCGCAGTTCATGGACCTCGCAAGGCTGAGTATGCCAATCGATTGCGTTGTGTTTCAGAGTGTGGCGCAGACGCCGAATGGATTATCGATCTCCCAGCCGCGAGCCCGTCGCGTCAAAAATCGAGTTCAGGGTAATGGCGGAAGATCCCGTCATTGTTGAAAGGCAGACGCCTGGCGGAATTCAGATATTCGGCAATACGCGGGCGAGCGGCAATGCGATCGTGCAGCGCCAACAGTCCGGGTATTTCGCTGCGCAGGCGTCGCATCATGTTCGGAAACGCGAATTGCAGCCCGGCGACGATCTGGAACATCGACAAGTCCACGTAGGACAGGCTGCGACCGAGCATCCACCCACGGACGGCGTTGTGCTGCGCCAATACGCGCTCAAAATAGCGCAACAGTTCAGGCGCACGCTCCCTGGTGAAAAATTGCGCTCGCCTGCGCGCTTCCGGTTTCTGCTCGCGATAGTAGCGGGTGCTGGCCACCGGATGATGGGTATCGTGTGCGTCGACGATGAAATCCTCCACCGTCAACTGCAGTTGATGGGCCCACAAGCGACCGCTTTCGGAGGCTGGCGCCAACCCGAGCCGCGCTCCGAGGTGCAAAAGAACGTTGGCAGTTTGCGCGATGACCTGTTTGCCGACGCGAATAAACGGCGGCGCGAACGGCGGCCGCGGCAGAGACGGCTCTTCCATCAAAGCCATCATCGCCGCGACGCCCATGCCTGGGCCCGATTCGCGGGCGACATCGAGATAGTCGGCGTCCGCCGCTTCCAGGGCCAGGCGTATGAATTCCCCCCGTCCCTGGATCGTCGGCCAGTAAAAGAGCTCGTAGTGCATAACCAGAGCCTCGCGGGACGAAGGCGGCGCATGCCCTCGAATGGCTTAGAAGTTTTCCTGTTCGACTTCGAGATACGTACGGGATATGTTGCCGCCCATCATCTCATCGAAATACGGCAGCTCGCGCCAAGCACTCAAATCCAGCCGTTCGCGAATCTCATAGGGTTGCAGACCTTTCTTAAAGCCGGACTCGATACCGTCATACAACGCCGACATGCGCGCATGCATGGCCGCAGCATCGGCGGGCGTCATCAACGGTCCGTGGCCCGGCACGATGGTGTCGACATCGGTTCGGGTGATTTCGGTCAGCGTCGCCACCCAGGTTTTGACATGACCGTCTCGGAAGTTCGGCATCATCCGGTTTACCAGGATGTCGCCCGCAATCAATACCCGGTCGTCGGGCAACAGCACCATGAGATCGCCCGGCGTGTGCGATCCGCCTGGCGTCCATAGCACCATATTCACGCCGCCCAATTGCACCGGCACCCGGCTGCCCTGTGGATACGTGCGCGTCGCAGCTACCACACGGGTATCGGGAAAGCGCATACCGGTGAGATCTTCCAGCAGGGAGATCCATTCCTGTTCCGTAGCCAGAGCCAGTTCCCGGCATTTCTCGCTGCTGATGATCTGCGCTTGCGGGAACGCACTGTTTCCGAGGTGGTGGTCACCGTGGTGGTGCGTGTTGATGACCTGCAGCACCGGCTTGTCGGTAATGCGTGCAACCGCGGCGCGCAAATGCCGACCGATGGCGTCTGAAAAGCCGGTATCCACCAGGACCGCGCTGTGCTCCCCGATGATCAGCACACTGTTGACCATATACCCCTGGTTCTCCGGTGACGGTATGCCAACCGGCCCCAGCAGGGCGTATATCCGATCGTTGATTTTCTGAACCTGGGGCGCCGGCAGATCCGCCACCGCCGCCAGGCACCACAGCGCCGTCAGAAACAGAATGGCGATTCGCTGCATGTCACACCTCCAGTTACCGCATACGCTCAGATGCTAGCGCAAGTCGCGGGGAAATTGCAGGTAAGCCGTCCGCCATGGCGCTTCGTCGCGAGCAACTTCCGGGCGAGCCGGAGAACCGGGGCGCCCCGGTGTATAGTAGCGAGCCGCAATAAGTCGTTACTCCCATGCTGCACCTGGAACCACTACAAATCGCCATCGTCGTTGTACTGTTCGTATGGACCGGCTTCGTGCGCAGCGGTCTTGGCTTCGGCGGAGCGGCGTTGGGGCTGCCTTTGCTGCTGCTGATCGACGGACGGCCGCTGCTGTGGTTGCCGATCATCGGCGCCCATCTGCTGTTCTTCTCGGCATTGACCCTGCGCACCCGCATCCACAACGTACATTGGCGCTATCTGCGCCGTTCCGCTGTGTATGTAATTCCAGGGGCAATCGTGGGCGTGCTGGGCCTGATCAATCTGCCTACTCGCTGGCTGCTGCTGTTCATCTATTCCATCACATTGTTTTACGCCGTGATCTGGCTGATGAACTGGGCGATCTACAGCGAGCGCAACTGGGCGGACAAGATATTGCTGGTTTTGGGCGGTTACATAGCCGGCACTTCATTGAGCGGCGCGCCGCTGATGGTTGCGGTCTATATGCGCAA
This sequence comes from uncultured Gammaproteobacteria bacterium, assembly GCA_963773585.1. Lineage (GTDB taxonomy): Bacteria > Pseudomonadota > Gammaproteobacteria > JASBUN01 > JASBUN01 > CAVXJN01. Next base: position 313,855 of record CAVZBR010000001.1, on the reverse strand, counting down.
CGTTCCCCTGGCTCAGCTGCGCAACACGCTGTTCGTGTTGTGGTTCATCCTGGTCAGTATCAAGATGAGTACCTTCGTTGCGTTCGGCATCGACTTGCATCTGCTGACCGCCGCCGCCCTTCTGCCGGTGGCTGCCATCGGCCATGTGTTGGGCCTGCGTGTGCACGAATCGATCATGGGCAACCAGCGCGCGTTCCAACGCTGGATCGGCGCCGGACTTATGATCGTCTGCCTGCTGGGCTTGGCGAAGTTGTGGTGAGGGTCTGTTCGCGTCCGCGTCTCAGTTGGCGATACCGCCGTGCAGCGCCCGCTTGTCGATCATCTTGACCTTGATCGGCTCCGCCTTCCAGATTTCACGGCAGTATTCGCCGATGGTCCGGTCGGATGAAAACGGCCCGCTGCGGGCGGTGTTGAGAATCGACATGCGGCTCCATTGCTCCTTGTCGCAATAGGCTTGCCCCACCCGCTCCTGACAATCGACGTAGGATTGGAAGTCTGCCAATAACATATACGGATCATCGTGCAGCAAATGGTCGACGATGGGACGAAACAACGCGCTGTCGCCGTGCGAGAAGCTCCCGTCGAGCAGCAGCGCAACGATGGCTCGTAACTCCGGACTGCTGCGGTATACATCCTGCGGTGAATATCCCTGGGCGCGCAGGGTCTGCACTTCCGGAGCGGTCAAGCCGAACAAAAAGAAATTATCCGCGCCGACCTGATCGCGAATTTCGACGTTGGCGCCGTCCAGGGTCCCGATAGTCAGCGCACCGTTCATGCAAAACTTCATATTGCCGGTGCCTGAGGCTTCCTTTCCGGCTGTGGAAATCTGCTCCGACAACTCGGCTGCCGGATAGATTCGCTGTCCGTTGCTGACGTTGAAGTTGGGCAGAAACACGACCTTGATCTGATCCCGCAAGCCGGGATCGTGATTCACCACTTCTCCCACTCCGGTGATGAGCCGAATGATGAGCTTGGCCATGCGATAACCGGGCGCGGCCTTACCACCGAATATGAACGTGCGCGGAGCGATCTCCAGGTTCGGATTGTTCTTCAGTCGCAGGTACAGGGCGATGATGTGCAGCACATTGAGGTGCTGGCGCTTGTACTCATGGATCCGCTTCACCTGCACGTCGAACAGGCTGCCTGGATCCACCGTAGTCCCGGTCCGTCGGCGCAGATAAGCGGCAAAGCTTTCCTTTACATTACGTTTGGCGAAGCGCCATTCGCGGCGAAAAGACGCATCCCCGGCATAGGGTTCCAGCAGGCGAAGCTGATCGAGATCCTTCACCCAGCCATCGCCGATGGTTCGATTCAGCAACGCACTCAAGCCGGGGTTGGAAAGCGCCAACCAGCGCCGCGGCGTAACCCCGTTGGTCTTGCTGCTGAACTTTTCCGGCCACATGAGGTGGAAGTCGGACAATACGTCCTGCTGCAACAGCTGCGTATGCAAAGCCGCCACGCCGTTGATCGCGTGACTGCCGATACAGGCCAGGTTCGCCATGCGTACGTAGCGCTCGCCTTCCTCGTTGATCAAGGACATGCGCGCCAGGCGCGCGTGATCGCCGAGAAAACGGGTGCGCACTTGATCGAGAAACCGGCTATTGAGTTCGAATATGATTTCCAGGTGCCGGGGCAGAATGCGCTTGAACAACTCCAGCGGCCATTGTTCCAGCGCCTCGGGCAGCAACGTGTGATTGGTATAGCCGATGGCGTTGCGGGTGACGAGCCAGGCTTCGTCCCAGGCCATGCGGTTCTCGTCCACCAACAGACGCATCAGTTCCGCCACCGCAATCGCCGGATGGGTGTCATTGAGTTGAACTGCGAACTTTTCGTGGAATCGATCCAAGGGCACCTGCTGAACGTGCATGATCCGCAGCATGTCCTGCAGCGAGCAGGAAACGAAAAAGTATTGCTGTTGCAGCCGCAATTCCTTGCCCTGCACCTGTTCGTCGCTCGGATAAAGCACCTTGGTGATATTTTCCGACACCACCTTCTGGTTCACCGCTCCCCAGTAGTCGCCGCGGTTGAAGGTGGAAAGGTCGAACGACTCCGGTGCCTCCGCGCGCCAAAGACGCAGCGTGTTGGCAGTGTTGTTGCGATATCCGAGGATCGGGGTGTCGTAGGGTATTCCGTTCACGATCCGGGCGGGCTGCCAATGGGCGCGGTGGCAGCCGTCGCCATCGGTATAGTGCTGCACCCGGCCGCCGAGTTTCACCGCCGCCGCCCACTCGGGGCGCGGAATCTCCCACGGGTTGCCCCGACTCAACCATTTGTCGGTGCGTTCCACTTGTTCGCCCGCGACGATGTCCTGGGCGAAGATGCCAAACTCGTAGCGAATGCCGTAGCCGATCGCGGGAATCTCCAATGTCGCCAGAGAATCGAGAAAGCATGCCGCCAGCCGCCCCAGGCCGCCGTTCCCCAAGCCTGGTTCCGGCTCCTGGCCCAGCAGTTCATGCAAGCTGAGTCCCAGTTCCCGCAAGGTTTCGCGTACCGGCTCATAGATGCCCAGATTGAGCAGGTTGTTGCCCAGATGCGGACCGAGCAGAAACTCGGCCGACAAGTACGCCACGGTCCGCGACTGCAACCGGGTGTAGGTTTCCGCAGTACTGATCCAACGCTCCAACAAGCGGTCACGAACCGTGTAGGCAAGCGCCATGTAATAATCGTTCATGGTCGCAAGGCCCGGAAACTTGCCTTGGACGTAGAACAGATTGTCCAGCAGGGTCTTCTTGAGGGCGTCCTTGCCCAGACTGGTACGGTCATCTTCCGCAGGCGGCGTAAGGGGTATGATTCGGGCTTCTGACATAGCGAACGGATACTCTTGATGGGGGTGCGCTCTTTACTGAGCAAGAACGGTGCCCGGCTCGGCACTGCCGGCGGACCAAAACAGTCTCGGAAATCATGGAGATCAGCGCGGCGGCGGCCACGGCCGTAAACTGCTCGACGCGAAACGGCTGAAATAGGTGCAAGCCGCCCGGGTGCGCACCGATGTGGCGCAATGCCATTCACGTCGTCGGCTGTACGCACAGCATACGCCAATTCCGTTGCCATACGTCTCCCGTCGCGGGACGGCTCGCGGTGCTGAACCAACATATACAGGGAAATCAATCCCGAACGGTGAAACTACGCGCTTCGACGGCAATTCCAAAGCCGCTTGCCCGCAAATGTTATGGTGGGTTGTCTGGAAACCCCGCCGAGCCGCTGCGCGGCGCCGCTCATTCTACCAGCCCGATCTCCATTACCATGCCCACCGCCATCGACAACGTCCGCGCTTATCATCAGCGTACCAAACACCATTTCCAACGGTTTGCGCCGGGACCCGGCGGACTGGACTGGCGCAATCAACCGGACCCGTTCCGCAGCTTCGCCGGCAGCGCGCGATTCGAGTTGCCGCTGTTGGGCACCCAAGCCGAACCGCGCTATGTCGATCTGTACCGACCCGGCGCCATCGCCGCCCGGGCGTTTACCGTGTCCAGCTTGGCAGCCCTGCTGGAGTTGGCGTTCGGCATTTCCGCCTGGAAGCAATACGGCGAATCCCGCTGGGCGTTGCGCTGCAACCCGTCCAGCGGCAATCTGCATCCGACTGAAGCGTACGTGGTACTGCCGAACGGAGAAGGATTCGATGCCGGCACCTATCACTACCTCAGCCGGGACCATGTACTGGAACAGCGCTGCCGGTTTTCGGCGGATCAGGATCTCACAGGGGTAATGCCGGCTGGTGCTTTTCTGGTGGGTCTGTCCTCGATCCATTGGCGCGAGGCATGGAAATATGGCGAACGGGCCTATCGCTATTGCCAGCACGATGTGGGTCACGCCATCGCGGCGCTGCGTTGTGCCGCCGCTGTCCTCGGCTGGCGCGCGCAATTGTTGCAGGATTGGGCCGACGCCGATGTCGGCGCCATCCTTGGCACCGATCGCGACGCCGACTTCGGCACTGCCGAGCGCGAACAGCCCGACCTCATGCTGCTGGTGCAAACCCAGCCCGCGGCCCCGACAATGGGCGTCGCCGTCGACGCCCTGTTGCAGGCGCTCCAGAGCGCTGATTGGCAAGGAGCCGCCAACGCGCTGTCGCCCAGTCATTCCCACCATTGGCCGATCATCGACCGGGTCGCCGATGCCTGCACCAAACCGCGCACCAAGGAAAGCGCCTGGCAAGCGGCAGCGCTGCCGGCGCCGCTCGGCAGCGATTGCGATGCAAGCGCCGCGGCCATCATCAAGCAACGCCGCAGCGCCCAGGCGTTGGACGGCGTCACGCCCATCACCGCCGCGACCTTCTATCGCCTGCTGGACCTGACCCTGCCGCGCAATGGCGCGCCCTTCGACGCCATTCCGTGGCGACCGCGGCTGCATCTGCTGCTGTTCGTGCATCGGGTGGACGGGCTGGCGCCGGGACTATATTGGTTCATGCGCGGCACGCAGGACGAGCAGCAGCTGCGTGGGAATTTATCGGCCGACTTCGAGTGGACGCCGGTGGATGATTGTCCCCGCCATTTCCATTTGTACCGGCTGGCTGCCGGCGATACCCGCAACGCGGCCCAGATCCTATCCTGTCAGCAGGAAATTGCCGCCGATGGCGCTTTCAGCTTGGGCATGGTGGCTGAATACGACGCCGCACTGGCGTTGGGACCGTGGGTCTACCGGCAACTGTTCTGGGAAGCGGGCGTGATCGGCCAGGTCTTGTATCTGGAAGCCGAAGCGGCCGGCATCCGCAGTACCGGCATCGGCTGCTATTTCGACGACGGCGTGCATGAGATCCTGGGACTCGAAAACCAAATGTTGCAAAGCATGTATCACTTCACCGTCGGCGGCCCGCTGGTCGATACCCGGTTACAGACACTGCCGCCCTACGCCCATTTGAATCGACCCTGACTGTATGCGTACTCGACGCGGCGAAACCGATCGGTCCTGCGGCACCGCAGCACAACGCCTTGAAATCCAGGGTCGGCCGTACAACTTCGCTCGCCATACGGCCCCGCGGCGATGATGCGTCGGTTGTTCAAATCACCTACCCGCCCGGCAACGGCGACCCTGGTAGGCATTTTCATCGCGACCGCCGCCGGACGGCCGATGACCTCGGTGCCCCGTGCACAAGCCGTCGCGGGGGCCGGACTCGCCGGTGATCGTTACGGCGAAAACGCGGGCTTCTGGAAAGCCACCGATGCCTGCCAGGTCACCTTGATCACCGAACAGGAACTCGACCAGACGCGTACCCGCGACCCGGACATCAAAGCCCGGTTGGCAACCGGCCATCACCGCCGCAATCTCGTCATTCACGGCCTGAACATCAAACAACTCCAAGGGCGCCGCTTCAGAATCGGCACGGCGATATTCCAGTGCGTCAAGCCGCGACCGCCCTGCGGCTATCTGGATCAGATCGAAGGCGCCGGCATGTGCAAGGCCTTGGGCCGCAACAGCGGCGTTTGTCTGCGGGTGATCGACAGCGGCAGCTTCGCGGTCGGCGACACGATCACGCTGCTCGACGGGTCGGACTAGTCACACTCGGCGAGCACCGCTGCGCCCATGAATTTTACCGTGCGCTGACCTGGCCGGCTCATGACCGATCGCGCGCCGCCCAAATCCCGCTACAGTTGTAAGGTGAAGCACCGCGAGCCGCGACAGGCAGGTAATGACCCAGCAACGCAATCCATTCGCCGCCGAACTGATGATGGCGTTCGCAGAACGCACCGGGGTGCGCGGTGGCGGCCCCATGCGGCGCTATCTCTGGACCGATGCCTTCGCCGTGTGCAACTTTCTCGGTCTGGCCGAGGCCACCCATGAACCGATTTACGGGGACCTGGCATTGGAACTGATTCAGCAGGTCCATCAAACACTGGGTCGTCACGGCACCGACGATCGACGCCATGGTTGGCTCAGTGGACTTGGCGACAGCGAAGGCGAAACGCATCCCACTCGCGGCGGCCTGCGCATCGGCAAGTCCCTGCCGGAACGCCAGCCGGACGAACCTTTGGACGATCGTTCGGAATGGGATCGCGACGGTCAGTACTTCCATTATCTGAGCAAATGGATGCACGCCCTCGACCAGGCGGCGCGTATGACCGGGCACGCACGCTTCAACTTCTGGGCGCGGGAACTGGCCGACACCGCATTCAACGCATTCGTATATTCGCCCACCGCCGCAGCGGCGCCGCGGATGTATTGGAAGATGAGTGTCGATCTACGCCGACCGCTGGTGCCGTCCATGGGACAGCACGACCCAATCGACGGTTACATCACCTGTAGGGAGCTGCAGACCACCGCGCGCATACTGCCCTGGCATGAAAGCGCGCCCGACCTGGGCGATCAGCTATCCGTCTGGATGGCGATGCTGACGCCGGAACAATGGCCAACCGCCGACACGCTCGGACTTGGCGGTCTGTTGGTGGACGCTTATCGCCTGGATCAGCTCGCAACCCGAAAGACGGACACAGACGACGCCCTGCGCGGACAACTGCTGGCCGCGGCCATACCGGGTCTGGAGCATTTCGCCCGCAGCCACGAACGGCAGCAGGGAGCGCAACACCGGCTCGGATTCCGCGAGTTGGGACTGGCGATCGGGTTGCAGGCGCTGCAAGCGATGGTGCAGTCGCGCCCCCGAGGCGACGACGACGGTCCCCTGCACACCTTGCAGCAGTTCGTGCCCCTGGGTGCAGAAATCGAGTCATTCTGGCGCGACCCCGACCATCGGCGTGTGCAATCCTGGCTCGAACACCAGGACATCAACGACGTCATGCTGGCGACCTGCCTGATGCCGGCGGGATTCCTCACGTTAGCGCCGCCAGTCCATCGCCCCTGACGCTGCACCCGCGCACCGATTTCCCGCCGAGCGGAACGATTGAGACTTCGGCGCGAACACCGCGGCGCGCGTTCTGCACCGGCTCGGCGGTAATGGCTGTCCTCGCACGCCACAAACAAAACGGGGCGGTCAGAACCGCCCCGTATGGTTTGCGCTTATTGCTCGATCATTCGTAGTAGTAATAGGCGTACGGCCGATAGATCAACTGCGGCCGCAGCTTGGTCGAATAGGGCAAAGCCTGATAGTAACGCCAACCGTCCTTGTCCTCGTCCGTGATCTGCCCGTCGTGATTCAAGTCCAGCGGCCCATCGAGATTGAAGTCGACTTTGGTCTGGCCGACGAATCCCTGCCAGATGTTGCGTACATGGGTATAGCCATGCGCCGTCAGCAGATTGGCCGCCAGGACGCTGCGGTGTCCGGTTCTGCAAAGGGTATAGATCGGTGTGTGCTTGTTCGGGAACGCTCGCTCGACCGCGGCGACGAAGTCGTCATCCGGTTGCGGTATTTTTTCACCTCCGCCGATACACGCGCCGTCCGGAGAACGTTCCGAACACGGCTGGTAAATGAAGGGATACGGGATATTGGTCGCGCCCTCCGGATGCCCGGCCACATACTCAGGAATGCTGCGTACGTCGACGATCACCGGGTCTGGCTGGCCATGATGGTGGTGGTGCCGACGCCCCTCTCGACGCTCGTGGTGCCGCTCCGCGTCGTCATCTTCAACCGCTTTCAGATACGCTTCCGCGGCACTGATTTCGGAATGATAATTGTGAGGCAAGCAGTAGCGGTTGGTGGGCTCGGCACACTCGTCGGCCAACGCCGGAGTTGCCGCTACCGCCAATAATGCGCCCACGATGGTAACGCCTATAGCAAGGTTTTGTTTTTTCACAGATCGACTCCTTCAGGGACAGTTCTATTTTTGTGTGAAGTGATCCTCGCGGATCCCACATTAAAACTAGAGGCCGTTTCACTACAATGCAACGGGAATATGCACAGCCTCTGCTGCGAAAAAGGGCGCGGTGAGTACCCGTCCGATGTCGCATCGCGCTGTAGATTCGGAGAAATATTCCGCGGTAGTCGGTCGTGCCGTGCCGCTGCTACGGCGCGAAACCGGAAAATATCTCGCATGGTGCAAACGCTCACGCGAACGGTGAGCGAGGAAATTTACTCTTGAGTATTCAGGTCAGGTATTCGCGCGAAGACGCGCGTGTGCCATGGCGCATTGGATACTGGCGCCGCACCGCGCGTTGCGCCGTGGGAGTGTCGTCGCTCTGCGGAGCGACGAAGGGACTCAATGACAGATCGAGGTTCGCCGAGGTCGCCTAAATTGACGCCGCGGCGCTTCGCGCACTCAGCTGCGCGGACTTTCAGCCCCGGACCGCTTGCAGGTATTGATGCCAATGATCGAGTTCGCGGGACAATATCCGACAATTGCGGTCAGCAGCGCAATCGCGGCGATCACGAACACGACAATTTGCCAAGCCGCATTCAGCGGTGCGAAAAATCCAACCAACAGCAACACGACACCGAGAACGATGCGCGCAGTGCGGTCCATGCCGCCCACATTGCATTTCATATTGCATTCCTCTGTAAACTACAGTTCATCGAGCCTCGCCGATGCGGCTCGCTACCGCTACAGTCTAGCAGCGCAAATCCGCCACTGGGATGGCCCGATGCGCACGCCAGGATGTGGCGGCCCAGGTGTCCGCTCAGCGCGTGTGCCGAGCATAAGTCTGCTTATCCATATCCACAACTTCCACCGTGATCGATTCCGCCTCCCAGCCCTGGCCGCGCAATGCGTTCAGCACCGCGTCACTGAGAATCCGTTTCTGGGTCGTATCTCGACCGCCGTGGATACGCAACTGCGCATGCACGAACGGCGCACGACTCATCCCGGTACGATAGAACTCCACCGGTATGGCGCGCGTGCGGATATGGCTTTGTTCGAAAAGACCGGTTGCATAGGCGGCGTCGTGCACCGCGTCCAGCATTTTCGCAACCTGGCCGGCGGTGGCCAGCTCCTGGGCGTATTCGATGATCAAATGGGGCATGTCGGACTCTTGTCGTTGCGCCGGCGTAGCGCGACCAATCCCCGGGCGGTACTCGCCTCGAGCGAGTCTACCGCAACGGGCGCGGCGGCATTGGAAAGCGCGTAGCCAGGCGCCACATTCCCATCGCTACTCCACTCGGTGAGTATGGTGCGGATGCAGTCGCCGGTTTTTTCCATCCAAGTCGACGCGTTCGCGTGTCCCAGCGGGCGCCTGTCGGATCGCCGTGTCGGCGGTGTACCAAGCATCTGCTTGCCACATCGCGCTGATTGCCTTTGGTGCAAGTCGCGCCTTGCGCTCAAGTAGTACGAGCCGCACTGTTGGCGTGCGGCGGACGAAATGCCGCCGCGTTGATACCGAGGGACTTGAGCTTCATGTGCACGGCGCGCGGTGTCACCGACATCTCGCGGGCGACGGCAGTGACGTTGCCGTTGAACTTGCGGAGAGCCGCGACAATCAGGTTCGCCTCGGTCTCACGCAGCGCTTGACGCCGGGCGTCGCGCAGGGTCGCCGGCGCCTGCGCGTAAGCTGTCGGCGAGGCGATCTTCAAATCATCGATCACAACGCCGCGGGCGAACAAGAACGCGCGCTCCAACACGTTTTCCAATTCCCGCAAGTTACCGGGCCAGTCGTACCGCAACACCTTCGACCAGGCTCGATTGTTCAATGTTTTTGGGGCAGTGGCGTATTGCTCCGCCAGGCGACCCAGGAAATGGTGAACCAGGGGCGACAAATCATCCGGACGCTCGCGCAGCGGCGGTATCTGAATCGGCACGACGTTGAGGCGATAGAAGAGATCGCGCCGAAAACGGCCCTCGGCCACGGCGCGCTCCAGATCCTGATTGGACGCGGCGACGATGCGCACGTCAGTGGCCAAGGTCTGCCGGCCGCCGACCCGTTCGAACTGACCCTCCTGCAATACGCGTAGCAGCCGCGCTTGCGCCGACACAGGCAGACAGTCGATTTCATCAAGAAACAGCGTGCCGCCGTTGGTCCGTTCGAAATAACCGTGATGGACGTCGTAGGCATCCGTGAACGCGCCTTTCTCGTGTCCGAACAACGTGCTTTCGATCAGACTTTCGGGAATCGCACCGCAATTCACCGCCAACAACTCCCGGCCTGTGCGGTCACTCATGGCATGAATGGCCCGGGCGATCACTTCTTTGCCGACTCCGGTCTCGCCGCTGATCAGTACCGTAGCCCGGGTCGGCGCCACCACCTCGACCGCTTCCAGAACGTCCCGCATGGCCTCGGATTCTGCGATCACCACCGGCGCCGGATGGGCCGGACGTGCCCCGCCGGGAATCGCCGGGCACCACACCTCGCGCAGTTTCGCTTCCACTCGCGCACGCACGGTCGCCGACGCCGAACGGGATACGATCTTATCGCCGTCACAGTGATACTCGTCGCCGGGCTTGTTCTGCGCCGTGGCCGGGTCGATGTATATATCGACTTCACAGCAATCGTCATGGGTTGCGATGCGCTTGCGCAGCTCGACCTTGCCGTAGCCGAAATTGCGCGCCGCGATGCCGCCGAATACGCTTGCCGTCATGCGGCACAGTTCCGGCGCCGAGCGCACGTTGTCGCCGAACGGGCAGCAACTGTTGCGCACCCGGATGACGCCCCGTTCAGACGAGGTGCGGGCGAAGTTCCCGCCGATCTGGTTCTTCAAGGTGACGATCAAACTGGCATACTGATCGGGCGTCAGGGGCCCGCTGCCTGGATACCCTAAGCACGATCGGGCGCCTTCCTCCAGGCACTGGCTGGCCGCCAAGCCGACCCGTTCGACGTATTCCTGGGTACCGCTGCCGCCCCCCGCCGCAGTAGTTACACGCACGCTCTCGGCGATGAACGCTTGCAGAAAAGTCACCGGATCGAGGGGCTTGCGGGAACCGCTCGACATCTGCGCACCCCCTTTTGGGTTCAGCACGACTTTATCAATATAGCCCATCGACGGCCGGCGCGGGGCACGGCAAACGGGGCGCACCGTCGGCGACACGATCGGCGAGGGTGCTGGTCACCAGCGCTTCAATGACAGCAAGGGCAGTCCCGGCCGTGGCGCGCGGGTTGCGGTTCCAGGCTTTGCGCGGCCATTTCCCGCCCTCGGGCCATGTAGCCGTGCACTGCCGGCGCCACGACGAAGATACGTCTCGCCTCGGCACCGCATCGCGGGCACGGCGGCGCAACTTCGCTCATGCCGTGACGGGCCTCGAAGCGAGTATCACAACGGGCACAACGATAATCATACGAGGGCATGGCAGACTCCCAGGCCGATCAAGCCCAACGCGCCGGCTGTCCCGCTTTGACGCCGAACTGCTTGGCGGTCACGTCGGTCCGGGCACGCTTTTCGGCCTCTTGTGTCGGCGCCCGCAACCGCCGGGTCTCCACTTCCCAAATCCAACCGCTTACGGTTACGTCCTTGGGAATCAGGGGATGATTCTTGAACGCTTCCACGGTTTTCATGCACGCCTGATCAACGTCGTCCATCATGCCGATCCATTTCGCGAACGCACCCTTGTCGAGCTTGAGTTCGGGCAGGGACGGATCGAGCGTCACCTCGTCGGGATCGATGCCTTTCTTGCGCAGGGCCTCCACCAGGTCGTTGGCGTTGGCCGACAACATGCCGCACTGGGTATGCTGGACGATGACGATTTCCTTGGTGCCGAAGAAATTGCAGGTCAGCATGGCCGAGCGCACCGCATCGTCGGTGACGATGCCGCCGGCGTTGCGAAAGCAGTGCGCGTCACCGCCGCCGACCGGCGAATCCACGCGGATGCCCAACGCCTCGTCCACCGGCAGGCGTTCGTCCATGCATGCCAGCACCCAGAGACGCCGATTGTTGGGTCCATCGGCGCCGTAACGCCGCCGAGTAGCCCAGTGATCGTAGGCTTTGGATCGGCTTTCCAATTCTTCTTTCAAAGTTGCCATTGACGTCTCCTCCGGATGTAATTTTTGTTTGCGCCGCAGCGCAAGCTAACGCCGAAGCAGTTTATGTGCCAGACAGGTACGACCAAGAAAAACAATGGCTTGGCGTAAGCAGAGAATACGTAGGGAAACCCGGATGCGCGGGCACGCGCCTAAGCGCCTGCGACAGCAAAGATTCCGCTCCGGGAAGTAAGACTTCGCAATGAGAAAATTGGCTTCCCGGTGGGCCTCATCTGCACAGCTGGCGCACCCGGCCCGGGGTGGGCCGGCCCCGGCGAATCGAGCGGCGCGAACTCCGCGCGCGTGCTGCGACGCAAATCTCGCCTGCTAGACTGCGAGGCAGTCCACCAACACGAAGGGGAACCTCAGGCATGATTTTTCGTCAGCTTTTCGAGCCCGTTTCCAGCACTTATACCTATCTGCTCGGCTGCGAAGAGACCGGGCAGGCACTGTTGATCGATCCGGTGCTGCCGACCTGGCAGCGGGACCTGGAAACCGTGAACCAATTGGGGCTTCGGCTCGCGTTCACCTTGGATACGCATATTCATGCCGATCACATCACCTCGGCGTCTACCCTACGCCGCGAGGCTGGCAGCCGCATTGCTCATCCCGCGATCGATCAGCTCGAATGCATCGACATCGGGATCGAGGAAGGGACTCCCTTTGAAATGGGCAGTATTCGACTGGACCCTCTGTTCACGCCCGGACATACCGACGGCCATCATGCCTACCGCATCCGCGATCAGCTCAGCGATCGGGTGTTCAGCGGTGACGCCTTACTGATCGAAGCCTGCGGTCGCACTGATTTCCAGAACGGCGACGCGCCTACGCTATATCGCAGTATCCACGAAAAGTTGTTTTCCCTGGCGGACGACGCCTTGGTCTTCCCTGCGCATGATTACGAGGGCCGCCATGTGACCAGCATTGGACAGGAGAAGAGCCGCAACCCGCGGCTGGGTCACGACAAGCCGATGGACGAATTCGTCAAGATCATGGAGGAAATGGATTTGCCGTACCCGAAGTTCATCGACCACGCGGTACCCGGCAACCGCCAGTGCGGCGTGTGCCCGCCGGATCTGCCGAACCATCTGCAGGAATATTGCGAAGAATCCGGAGACAGCCGCCAAGGTTGAGCCCGGCGGCGAGCGCCGGCGTGCCGATCAAATCGCCGGCTTGCGGATCAAATCCCGAGCGCCCGACACGGACAGTCTGCCGAAATAGGGCTTGATCTCCTCGAACAAGTACAGCAGACCGTCGTAGGTTTGGGCATCGGTGAGCGTTGCGGAGCCCGGCAGCAAGGTTGCGTTTTCGAACGCGAGCCTAGCAGTCAATTCCGTTCCAAACGTGATTTCGACATGCGTCTCGACGGCTCGCGCAGTCCATCCGAACCGTTTGGCGACCCCTTCGGCGACTGTCACTACTTTGGGCTGTTCGTTCGTGGAATGCAGTTCGCCATCCCAGTGCAACGTCGCACCGCGGCCGCTTGTACCCTGCCACCAATACGCGACGCTCAGGACCCAACCGCACAAGTGCAGCACTCCCAGGTAGCCAAGGGCGAACACGAACAGCACTGCAATCACGTGATTCGTTTGCGGTCCATGGATACCGGCGAGCAGCAGGGCCAGCGCGATTCCCGCCGCGACCAGGCAGACATCCGCCGGGACCATGGCAACAACCAGCGCCTTCTGCCGGCCTGGGCGCGCCGGTGGCGGCGCGGCGCCGAGCCTGCCGATCAGCGCGAGTTTGACCGCGGCGAGATACGCCGACAGCGCGATCATGATCGCCAACAGATTCGGCCCGTCGTGCTCTATCGGCAACGTAAGCGTTGTGTCGCGATACAACGCCACAATACAGACGATGCAGCCCGCGCCGAGCAGAAACAGTGATGACTTCCTTGTATACCACGCCACCATGCGAAGTCCTCCCGGTGACCGCGATGGTCGTTGCGATCATACCCGATGGCACTCCGGAAGTACCTTTGAGGTCACCCGCATCGGAGTGCCGCAAGCAGCGGAGCTGTCCAGCGCAGCGTGACACCTCACGCTCACCGAAATTCGCGCCACGCTGGTCGGCTACGACAATTTACTCGCACGCAACCGCGCCACCCTTGTGCGCGCGTCGGTACCGGTGCAAGCGTGACGTCTGATCTGCGGGCTCGGCGCAGCATGCCGGCGCCCGGATACGGCGCTGCCCATAAGCACGCACGAGGCGGCTACGGCGCGCCCCATGGAAAGCGGGGCGGTTCTGTACGGTCCAATCCGGACTTCGCGCACTACATGGACACGGGGGCGGGCATAGCCCGCTCTATGGACAACGGGTTTTATAGGACGGGTTGCGCGCGCAATGGCGCACAGCATCCGAGGATGGCTTGAGCGGGCCCTCGCTGTGAAGCCCATCGCGGCAGGCTATTGGACCTTGCTCTGCACCCAGCGTCGCAGGCGGTTGGAATCGCCGAAGGGCGTCAACTTGCCGAAGGAATCGAGAAACACTATATACAGCGGATGATCGGCGATATCCGCCTGCATCACCAGGCATCGGCCGGCTTCGTTGATAAAGCCCGTCTTGCTGAGTCCGATGTCCCAACTGTCGCGCCGCACCAAACGATTAGTGTTCCCGAAACGCAACCCGCCGCGTCCCCTGTAAGGGTGGACGGTCATGAACGCCGTTGTGGTCGCTTCGCGGATCAACGAATAACCTTGCGCGGCCTGTATCATCTTCACCAGATCGCGTGCTGAAGAAACCGTGGCGGGGTCCAGCCCGGCCGGGCCGGCGAAATGACTGTCGTGCATACCCAGGGATTGCGCTTTGCGATTCATGGCAGCGATGAACGCTTTGCGGCCGCCGGGATAGTTGCGCGCCAACGCCATCGCCGCGCGGTTTTCCGACGCCAACAGCGCCAGTCGAAGCATCTCGTCCCGGGTCAACGTAGCCCCGTAGCGCAGGCGCGAACCGGTCAGTTTGATGGTGTCGCGGTCGGCCTTGGTGATCGTAATCCGTTCATCCAACGGCAAGCCGCTGTCCAAAACCACCATGGCAGTCATCAATTTCGTGATCGACGCAATCGGGCGCGTCTGGTCGTCGTGCTTCGCATAGATCACGTTGCCGGAACGGTCCACCACCAAGGCGGCCGCCGAACGCAAGTTGAGATCGTCGGGATCCAGTGCATCCCAAGGGGTTTCCGCCGCCGCGGTCACCGGCTCCTGGGCCGACAGCTTGGCCATCTGCACGGCAGGGCCGTCCGCCAGCGCGGCGGACGCGAACAGAAAACAGAAAATCAGCAAATGCTTGTTCATTCCCACAATCCTTTTGCACATGCCGGGCATTTCACACGTTCCCAGTGCGGATGTAAACTGCTGTGCACAAACTATTTATCGACCGCTGCAAATTTTCTTGAAGCGCCAAATTCGACGCTTGCCTTAACCAGCTTGAAAGTGTGGCTGAACTCGCGTGGAAGGGTTGGCCGCCGCCCGCATCACCGGCGCTCGACAATAGCGGACCGCGGGCCTCGGACTTGAGCGCTCGATACAAATCCCAGACACTGCGGCAATGCTCACCCTGTCGCAGGTTTCGAAGCGCTACGGCGATACCGACGCCCTGCTACCGACCGATTTGCAGGTTGCGAACGGCGACACGGTGGTGCTGATCGGACCCAGCGGCTGCGGCAAGTCCACATTGCTGCGCCTGATCGTCGGGCTGCTGCGGGCGGATCACGGTCGTATCGAGTTCGAAGGCGCCGCGCTCACCCCGGACAACATCGACAAAGTCCGCCAGCGCATGGGTTACGTGATTCAGGAAGGCGGCCTGTTCCCGCATCTGTGCGTGCGAGACAACGTTACCGTCATGGCGCGTCATCTGCGCCGCGAGCCCGAATGGATCGACGCACGCCTGCAGGAACTCGCCCGCCTGGTGCAACTGCCCGCTGATCTGATGAAACGTTTTCCGGGAGAGTTGTCGGGCGGTCAACGCCAGCGCGTCAGTCTCATGCGCGCATTGATGCTCGACCCGGACCTGCTGTTACTGGACGAACCGCTCGGCGCCCTGGACCCGATGATCCGTTATCAACTGCAGCAGGAACTGAAGGCGGTTTTCGCAGCCCTGGGTAAGACCGTGGTCATGGTTACCCATGACATCGCCGAGGCCGCGTTTTTCGGGCACACCCTGGTGCTGATGCGGGCGGGCCGCATCGTGCAAACCGGATCGCCGCAGGAATTGCTGCGCAATCCCGCAGAGCTGTTCGTGGAACAGTTCATTTCCGCGCAGCGCGAACCCATGGCTCAACTCGCCAAGGTTCTTGGATGAACGCTGCGTTGCGCCGATCGCGCAGCGCCCTGCTCACGGCATATCTCTTCTGTTCTGCGATCTCCGTCGTCGCCGCACCGAACGCGCCGGAAATCACCATCGGCTCAAAAGTGTTCACCGAATCGGTGATACTCGGGGAACTGATGCAGCAAACGGCGCAGGCCGCCGGCGTAACTGCCGAACACCGACGCCAACTGGGCGGCACGCGTGTGCTATGGAACGCATTGCGCCGAGGCGATATCGACGCCTATCCGGAATACACCGGAACCTTGTTGCACGAGATTCTGCCCGACGATCATATCGCCACGCGCGCGGCGCTCGAGCAGGCATTGGCGAAGCGGAACCTGCGCATGACGCAGCCGCTTGGCTTCAACAATACCTACGCGCTCGGAGTAACCGAGACTCTAGCCGCGAAGCTCGGTCTGCACACCATCTCGGATCTGCGCCGCCATCCGGATCTGACATTCGGCTTCAGCAACGAGTTCATGGATCGCAGCGACGGCTGGGCCGGCCTGCGCCGGCGCTATCGCCTACCGCAGCACGACGTGCGCGGCCTGGACCACGATCTGGCCTATCGAGGTCTGGTTGCAGGCGCGCTGGACGTCATCGATCTCTACACCACGGACGCTGAGATCCCGTACTACCATCTGCGTGCACTCGAAGACGACCTGCATTTCTTTCCCGCGTACAACGCAGTCATTCTCTACCGCGCCGATCTGCGACAGCGCGCACCTGAAGTCGTCGCCATGTTCCAGCGACTGAGCGGCAGCATTGACGTGGCGGCTATGCGCAAGATGAACGCCCGGGTCAAACTGGAACGGGACAGCGAGTCCGCCGTCGCCGCATCGTACCTGCACCAGACCACGGGCTTGAATATCCGCCAGCAATCGCACAGTGTCTGGCAGCGCATCTGGGACACCACCGTGCAACACCTGGTGCTGGTCGGCATTTCGCTCAGCGCGGCAATCGTCGTCTCGATTCCCCTTGGCATATTGGCCGCGAGACGGGAACGCATCGGTCAGCTGGTACTCGCCGTTGCCGGGCTTTTACAGACCATTCCGTCGTTGGCGTTGTTCGTGTTCATGATCCCTTTGCTGGGCATCGGCGGCCCTCCCGCCATCGTCGCATTGTTTCTCTACAGCCTGCTGCCGATCATCCGCAACACCTACGCGGGCTTGAAAGATATTCCGCGGGATATCGTCGAATCCGCGCAGGCACTGGGACTGCCGTCGGGCGCAAGGCTGCGCATCGTCGAATTACCGCTCGCGACCCGCGCCATTCTGGCCGGCATCAAAACGTCGGCCGTCATCAATGTCGGCACGGCCACCCTCGGCGCGCTGATCGGCGCCGGCGGTTATGGCCAACCGATTCTCACCGGGATACGGCTGGATGACATTGGTTTGATTCTGCAAGGAGCCATTCCGGCAGCGGTTCTGGCGCTGCTGGTCCAAGGCTTGTTCGAGCTGATCGAACGCGGCCTGCTGCCGAAAAGCCTGCGTTTGTCGGCACGCACACGCGGCGGATCGGCTGCAGCGCAAGGATGAGCCTTGCTCCAGGTTTCGTTGCAGTGTCATGTTGTCGCCCCCCCGCTTTGACCCTTGCCCGATCCTGGACGCTGATTCGCCATGCGCGCAGAGAACCGGGATGCTTTGTTTCTATACTTCGTTGGAATCGATGTGATCAGGAAATAACCACACGCGTCGTCTGTAAGTAGGGACAGCATCGGCTACCAGGAGGCTCAGATGAACAAGAAAATCGGGTTCGTTAACAACAGTGCGATTCGGAATGCCGCAATCGGGCGGATACGTTCGGCGCGCGTCCCCGCGTTGGCGGCACTGGCTGCGCTGGCGGCAGCGTGCGCACCGGTGCGCGAACCTCCCCAAGAGGTGGCCACCACTTCGCCGACGGTGAGCTACAACTACAACACCGACGACGGCCTGGTGGAGGCCAACGCCAAGGCACGCACCTACTGCGCCCAGTATTCGGGCACTCCCGGACTGCAAGGTTCGATCACGACCAATTCCGACGGCACCAAAACGGTGACTTTTGAATGCATCAAGACCGCCGCTGGGGTAGCACCGCCCGCCGCACCGACGACAAGCGGCTACACCTTCCGTTCGGACCGCGAGTTCGTGCAGTCGATCCAATCGGCCGACGCTTATTGCGCCCAGTCCGGCCAGACTGCGTCGACCCACATTGTGAGCAATACTGACGGCAGCAAAACGGTGACTTTTCAGTGCGTGCCGCGCTAAGCACGCGCATCTGACGTACGGAAGCAGAAACCCGCGAGCGCCTGAGCGGCGGCCGGGGGGGGAAGTGCATCGATGCGCGACTCGCCATCCTCGGCGAAAGCTCGAACTGCCGCCCGCTGTAGAGACTGACCATCGCCACACGGACTACCGGATAAACTAATCGCCCTCCGGACGGTGCTGCGTCCCAAAATTACTTCCAGGCTTTCTGTCCATTTCTTAATAACCTTAAGGTGCGCGCCGTGCGGCGCTGCTAGCATGCAAATGCGTGCGCAATTTCGCGTCACGTTTCGCAGTACTAACAACAACGCAGTACGGAGGAGTCACTGTGCATAAGAAAATATCGAAGCCTATCCTGCTGTTGTGCGGAGCATTCCTGCTTGGTTTGCTGGGTTCGGCCGCGTTCGCCCACGACCATCATGAACGCGGTCGGCATCATCAATGCCCCGTGGGCCTAGTCTCAGGCATGACCTTGGACCAGGAGTTCGGTGCGGGTACAAGCGACCTGACCCAATGCATCAAACGCCGTCATCACGTCCAGGTGGTGGTTGAAATCAATCGCTATTGCCGCAGCCAGACCGCGACGCCGGACGCAGCAGGCAATTGTGCCGGCGGCCCCGATGCGCTCGGCAACATGGTGAACATGATCAAGGACTATGAAGTCACCTATGGTATGAAGCAGGGACGCGACTATGAAATGGTCGCGGTGGTGCATGGCGGTGGCGGACGCCTGCTGCTGAACAACTTCGTACCGAACGCCTACGTCGCTCAGGTTCAAAGCCTGATGAGTCAAGGCGTAACCTTCTATTTCTGCCAGAACACCGTGCGCGGCTTCATGGGAAACGGCATGATCAGCCCGGGCAATGCAGTAAACGAAGTGATCCCCGGCGTGGAATTCGTCACCGCCGGGTTCACGGCGCTTTCGGACTTCCAAGCCCTCGGCTGGACCCAGGTCACGCCCTAACTGCCGCACTTTATCAATAGTGGGACGGCTACAGCCCGCTAAGGACGGCGGGCTTTTTCACGACGGTGGATCCGATCCAATATCGTGGTCGCGGCGCGTTTCCCCGCTAAAATACGCGCCGCTCGCTTGTCGGTTATACTGAGCTATCATCCTCGCGCTATACGCAGGATTCATGTCTTCAGAACTACCGCACATCTAGGCTGACCAATACCAAAGTATGGATAAATCGCCCCCAAAACCGACATTGGTCGGAATCGGCGCTTCCGCCGGCGGCTTGGACGCGCTCAAACAGCTTTTCTCCGCAATGCCGGCCGATAGCGGCTTGTCGTTTGCCGTAGTCGTGCATCTGGCGCCGGACCACCCCAGCATGCTCGCCGACCTTCTGCAGCCATTCACGGCGATGCCTGTACTGCAGGTACAGAGCGAAATGGAAATTGAGCCGAACCATGTTTATGTCATCCCGCCCGGCAGCAACCTAGACACGATCGACAGCCATCTGCGGCTTTCCCACATCGAACACCAGCGCCGGGAACGGGCGCCGGTGGATCATTTCTTCGAGACATTGGCCACCAGTCACGGCGGACACGCCATCGCGGTGGTGTTATCGGGCACTGGTTCCGACGGCAGTTATGGCGTCAAGGCCATCAAGGAACATGGCGGCCTGACCGTTGCCCAGGATCCGGACGAGGCGCAATTCGATGGCATGCCGCAAAATGCCATTGCCACCCGCTTGGTCGATCTGGTACTGCGGATCGCGGAGATGCCCAAGCACATTTTGCGATTCGCATACACCACGCCACGAATCGACCTTGGCGGGGACTCCGATGGGCCGGAAAACGGCCAACAGATTCTGCAGCAAATCTTTGCCCAGATTCGGGCGCGCACAGGTCATGAGTTCTCGAAATACAAACAGTCCACCGTGTTACGGCGCATCCGGCGACGTATGCAACTACACCAGATCGAAGTCCTCGGCGAATATTCCGACTACTTGCGGGAACACCCGAACGAAGTGCACCTGCTCGCCGACGAGTTTCTGATCACGGTCACGCAGTTTTTTCGCGATGCCGAGACATTCGCCTATCTGGAAAGACAAATCATACCCAAATTGTTCCACGGCAAGAACGCCGCCGATCGTATTCGCATCTGGTCGGTAGGCTGCGCGACCGGCGAAGAAGCCTACAGCCTGGCGATATTGCTGCTTGAGCAAAAGCGCAAGGTTCGCGAGCCGCCGGAGATCGAAATTTTTGCCAGCGACCTCCATGAGCGCTCGCTGGAACGCGCACGCGCCGGCGTCTACCCCGAGACCATCGAGGCGGCGGTCTCGCCCAAACGCTTGCAGACCTATTTTCGCAAAGAGGACGGCGCCTACCGGGTCGGCAAAGATGTGCGCGAACTGGTCGTGTTCGCTTCTCACAATCTGCTTCGCGACCCGCCCTTTTCCCGCCTGGATTTGATCGTCTGCCGCAACGTACTGATTTACCTTCAGCGCGATGCGCAAGGCGGGGTCGTTGATTTGTTTCACTACGCGCTCAACCCCGATGGCCTGCTCATACTCGGCCCCTCGGAAACCATCGAGCGCTCAGCGCTGTTTCAACCGGAAAGCAAAGAGCACTGCATATTTCGCCGGCGCAATGTTCCAGCGCCCGAGCCCCGGCTACCGGTATTTTCCCGCTTGCCGCAATACGCACGGCGTCAAGGCGATCCTCCGACGCGCACCGATGCCTCTGTAAGCTACGGCGCGCTCCATCAGAAAATGGTCGAACGCTACGCCTTGCCCAGCATCCTGATCGACCAGGATTCCAGAATCGTACATTCGTCGGAATCCGCCGCGCGGTATTTGCAGGTGCCCGGCGGAGAAATGTCCGCCAACGTATTCAAACTCATACGTGAGGAATTGCGGATCGAATTGCGCGCCGCCCTGCAAAGCGCCACCGATCACGCCAAAAGCACCCGCACTCGATGGATCGCGATGCAGCTCGAAGGTAAACCCGCGCAGGTAATGTTGATCGTACGTGCGCCCCGGGACGATGGAATGGACGGCCTCACCCTGGTGATGTTCGACGAGCTAGACGCAACGGCTGCGTCCGAAGGCGAACGCCCGAGTCCAACGGAAGACCGGGTGGAACTCGATCACACCAAGGAACGCCTGCGCAGCGTCATTGCGCAATATGAGACCTCCCAGGAGGAGATGAAGGTAGCCAACGAGGAATTGCAGTCCATCAACGAGGAACTGCGTTCCACCATGGAAGAGTTGGAAACCAGCAAGGAAGAGCTGCAATCCATGAACGAGGAATTGCAGACCGTCAATCAGGAGAATCGACACAAAGTCGAAGAACTGAGCCAGCTGACGAGCGATCTCAACAATTTGATTGTCTCTACGCAGATCGCGACGCTGTTTCTCGACCGTCAGTTGCGCATCCTGCGGGTAACGCCCCAGGCGAAAAAACTTTTCCACGTCCGTCCCAGCGATCAGGGCCGGCCGCTGACCGAGCTGCGCCACCGCCTGCGCTATGACGAACTCGAACAAGATACCCGCACGGTCCTCAAACACCTTGCACCCATCCAACGGGAGATCCAAAGCGAAACCGGGGAATGGTATCTCACCCGCTTGCTCCCTTACCGCTCATCGGCGGATCAGATTCAAGGCGTGGTCATCACGCTGGTCGAGATCACCCAGCTCAAGCACACGGAAGTCGCATTGCGCGATTCCGAAGAAACGTTTCGCGCCCTGGTGTCAGCGTCTGCGCAGATCGTCTGGACCACCGATGCCCAGGGCTTGGTGGTCGACGATTCGCCTTCCTGGCGCGCCTTCACGGGCCAGACATTCGACCAGTGGCGCGGCATCGGCTGGCTCGACGCCGTGCATCCGGACGATCGTGCCGCGGCGCAGGAAGCATGGTTTCGCCACGTCAAGGAAGCCACACCCTTCGAGGCGGAATTTCGCCTCCGGCATGTCAGCGGCAACTGGCGCTGGACTTATGCCCGCGCAGTTCCCCTGCGAGACGCGCTCGGCAATGTCCGCGGCTGGGTGGGAATGAACGCCGACATCGATTCCCGAAAAAAGGCGGAAACGAAGTTGCGGCAAATGGATCAACGCAAAGACGAGTTCCTGGCTTTGCTCGGCCACGAGCTGCGCAACCCCCTGGCACCCATGCGCACCGGCATGGAGTTGTTCAAACAGATGCTGCCCGCAGACGCCAAGCTGAAGCGCGTGCGGGAAATGTGCGAACGCCAGGTCCTTCACCTCACTCGGTTGGTGGACGATTTGCTCGATGTGTCGCGCATCAAGTCCGGGCGCATCGAACTGCAGTTCCAACGCCTGGACCTGCGCGAAGTCGTGAACAGTGCCATTGCCGAGATAGAGCCGGTAGTCGAACAACGCGCGCACCAGCTGAGCGTTGAGCAAAATGCCGAGCCACTCATCGTCGACGGCGATGAGACCCGGCTCACCCAGATCATCACCAATCTGCTGGACAACGCCGCCAAATACACCCCGGAGGGCGGACACATTCGGGTGCTCACCTATCGGGAAGGCACCGATGCGGTGATCGTGCTTGCCGACGACGGCGTCGGCATCCCCCCCGACACCCTCACCCATGTATTCGAGATATTCACCCGCGGCGCAGCCGACCCGCACGCCCCGGCCGGTGGTCTCGGGCTGGGGCTGACGCTGGTGGAAAGGCTGACGACGTTGCACGGCGGGCGCGTCGAAGTCAGCAGCGGCGGTGCCGGCAAAGGGAGTAAGTTCACCGTGCGGCTACCGTTGGCGAAGTCGGCAGACCAGCCTCCGCCAACTAAACAGCTCAAGCCACCGCCGGGTCGCACTACCGGCGCAGCCAAACGCATTCTGGTGGTCGATGACAACCAGGACGCCGCCGACAGTCTCGCGATGGGGCTTGAGACGGCTGGCCACCAAGTACGTCGCGCCTACGACGGCCAGAGCGCGCTTACGCTCGCCGCCAGTTTCGCGCCGGAAGTCATCCTGTTGAACCTCGGACTGCCGGACATGAGCGGCCACGACTTGGCGAAGTCGCTGCGCAGCCAGGATGGCGATGCCACATTGATCGCAGTGAGCGGTTATGGTCAATCGGAGGATGTGGACGATTCCAAGCTGGCCGGCATCGATCACCACATGGTCAAACCCGTGAATTTGGAATCGCTGCAGGAGGTACTCGATACGGCGCCGTCCCCACCTCTCAACTGATTTGCCTTTTGGCATTTTCCCGGGGCGCACGCGCGCCGCGGAGGCCCGACGAACCCCGTGCGCGATTCAACCACGCGCGAATCTGGCGCAACAGGCGCGTTGAGACAATACCCGAGGTCCGGCGAGTGACGTTGGATAACGTCGGCGCTGCGATCGAATGGAACCTGGGCACCCGGTACTGGTTGAACGGCAAGACGGTATCGACGCTCCGCCCGCTTCCGATGCCGGCCGTCACTCACTAGCGCATGGCGCTTTGTTTGCGCGACACCACTCCCGTCGGTCAACCGATGAAAAAGATCCGAGCCGGCGGTACTTGCCTGATCGGCGCGGCATTTCTGACGGTGAGCATCGGTTCTATCCCGAACCGCGTCGGGCGCGCTGCGCCCGCCGCAAGATTTTGGCTGCTGAAACCTCCCGGCGGTCAAATAAACCGTCCTATTCGACGCTTGCCAACAACCGTTCTTCGAACGGTCGGGGCTGTGCCGGCTTGACTGCCGGAAAGCACCCGGTGGATTCATTGCGAAAAGATTCCGTGCCGGCGCTACTGCTTTTCGCTCATTTCCCTTGGCGCGAGTCCGACGGTGCTGCCGAGTCGACACTGGCGGCCGCGGTCTGCCCGCCGGCTGCCAGTTCCGCGCCCGACCTGCCGCTGGCCGAGCGGGCGGAAATCGGTTCAATCGGATATGACACGCAGCCCGCCGGTTCCTTTCCGCCGTCACGTATGTTCCAATAGCGCCTCTTTGCAAGACCCGCCCGTCGGTCGAATCCTTTTTCCCGCACTTTTTCGGTACTTCTCGTGATCACCACAGCCAACCTAACCATGCAGTTCGGCGCCAAGCCGTTGTTCGAGAACGTTTCGGTCAAATTCCGAGAAGGCATGCGCTATGGCCTGATCGGGGCCAACGGCTGCGGCAAATCAACGTTCATGAAAATTCTCGGCGGCGAGCAGGAACCCAGCGCCGGTTCGGTCTCGTTCGAGGACGGCAAGCGGGTCGGCAAGCTGCGCCAGGATCAGTTCGCATTCGAGGACCACACGGTGATCGACACCGTCATCTTCGGCCATGAAGAGCTGTGGCAGATCAAGCAGGAGCGCGATCGCATCTACGGTCTGGCGGAGATGAGCGAAGAGGACGGCATGAAGGTGGCCGAACTCGAAGCGCGTTTCGCCGAACTGGGCGGCTATACCGCCGAAGCGCGTGCGGGCGAATTGCTGCTGGGACTGGAAATTCCCATCGAACAGCACGACGGCCCCATGAGCGCCGTCGCGCCGGGCTGGAAACTGCGCGTACTGCTGGCGCAAGCCTTGTTCGCCGATCCCGACATCATGCTGCTGGACGAGCCCACCAATAACCTCGATATCAACACGATCCGTTGGCTCGAGGGCGTGCTCACCGGGCGCAACAGCACCATGATCATTATTTCCCATGACCGCCACTTCTTGAACAGCGTCTGCACCCACATGGCGGATCTGGACTACGGCGAGGTGCGCTTGTACACCGGCAACTACGACGAATACATGACCGCCGCTACCCAGGCTCGCGAGCGCATGTACGCCGATAACGCCAAGAAGAAAGCCCAGATCGCCGATCTGCAGTCCTTCGTCAGCCGCTTCTCCGCCAACGCATCCAAGGCCCGCCAAGCTACATCCCGTGCACGGCAGATCGAGAAGATCGAACTGGAGGAAATCAAACCCTCCAGCCGCGTCAGCCCGTTCATCCGTTTCGAGCAGAACCAGAAACTGTATCGCAATGCGCTGGAAGTAACGGGACTGCGCAAGGGTTACGGCGACACGCCGTTATTCGAGAAGCTCGAGTTGAGCGTGGAAGTGGGTGAGCGCATCGCCATCATCGGCCCCAACGGCATCGGCAAGACCACCCTGCTACGTACGCTCGTGGGCGACCTGGAAGCCGACGCCGGCGTGGTGAAATGGTCCGAGAACACCAGTCTTGGGTATTACGCCCAGGACCATGCCAACGACTTCGCACAAGACGCGACCGTATTCGACTGGATGGACCAATGGGGGCAGAAAGGCGATGACGAACAGGCCATTCGCGCGGTGCTCGGCCGCCTGCTGTTCTCCAAGGACGATCTGAATAAAAACGTGAAAGTGCTTTCCGGCGGGGAACAAGGCCGGATGCTGTTCGGCAAATTGATCCTGCAACGTCCCAACGTCATGTGCCTGGACGAACCCACTAACCACTTGGATATGGAATCGATCGAGTCACTGAACCTGGCGCTCGACAACTACCCAGGCACGCTGTTGTTCGTCAGCCATGACCGTGAGTTCGTTTCCTCCCTGGCAACACGGATCATCGAACTCACGCCCCAGGGCATCGTCGATTTCAGCGGCACATACGAAGATTACCTGCGCGGCCAGGGCATAAGCCCGCTGCGCGCGGCACAATGAACGTGGCCAGATAGAGCGCAGCGAAATCCGGGAACATCGGTACATGCCGGTTGTTACGGAATTCTTCCATCCAGAATCGCATAGGGCGCTCTGTGCGCGCCGAAAGCTTTCCCTCATGGACTTCCGGCGTTCAAATAGAGAGCCCTATCCAGCGCTTCGCGTCACTCTATCCCGAACCGCAAAGGGCGCACTACCTCCCGCCGCAAAACTTTGGCTACGGAAACCTTCTGGCAGTCAAATAGAACGCCCTATACGGCACTCCGCCACGTCCTCCGAACGAAGTAGGGCGGGCCGTGCCCGCCGCAAGGTTTTGTTACCGGAAATCTTCCAGCGGTCGAATCAACCGCCCTATCCAGCGCTTCGCACGGCTCTTTGCTGAACCGCAGCGAGCGGGCTGTGCCCGCCGCAAAATTTTGGCTACTGAAATCTTCCAGCGGTGGAGTAGACCGCCCTATACAACACTCCGCCACGCCCGTGCTCCGGACCGCATCGAGCAGGCTGTGCCCGCCGCAAGATTTTGGCTACTGAAATCGTCCGGCGGTGGAGTAGACCGCCCTATACAACACTCCGCCATGCCCGTGCTCCGAACCGCATCGAGCGGACTGTGCCTGCCGCGAGATTTTGGCTACGGAAACCTTCCGGCGGTCGAATAGGGACTCGCTTCCCGTCACTCGCCACGCCGCGCAAACCAGATCACGTGCTGCGTCCCTTTGGTGCCATGGGCATATACCCGCACCTCGTCCACATCGAATCCAACCTTGCGAAGCCGCTCGGTGAAATCCCGATCCGGACCCGCCGACCACACCGCCAGTACACCTCGCGGGCGCAACGCGGAGTACGCGGCGTTCAACCCGTCCACGCCGTAAAGCCAATTGTTGGAACGACGCGTCAAGCCTTCAGGCCCGTTATCAACGTCCAACATGATCCCGTCGTAAGCGCCCTGATCAGTTCGCAAAATCTTTGCGACGTCACCCAATTGTACCGTCACCCGGGCATCGTCGAGTGGGCGCCCCGCCCGATCGCCGAGCACTCCGCGGTTCCACGCCACCACCGCCGGCAACAATTCCGCCACCACGACCTGCGCATCGCCGTCGAGGTGCCGCAGCGCCGCCGCCAACGTAAATCCCATACCCAAACCGCCCACCAGCACCCGCAGCGCAACGCCGTCCGGCAAGCGCGCACAAGTCCGTTCCGCCAATGCAGCTTCAGAACCGTGCACCCGACTGTTCATCAACTCACCGCGCCCGACCAGCCGAATCGAAAAATCATCGCGGCGGCGGTACAGGCGCAGTTCGCCGCCGCCGGGCACAAGCGCGCTTTCCAAGAAAGTCCAAGGGGTCATCGATGTGATTGAGCGGGAGTTGAACGGCCGTATCGGCATGCAGAACGCCGGAAGCTGCCTACGTTAACACCAAAATCGGCGCTTGTACGCCTTCGAAATCCGCAACTAGACCGGATTCACCGCGTAGATCGCATCAAGCCACAAACCGGCGGACCCGACGTTGCTCCGACGTTCTGGCGTCCCAATCACCTGATCGACGCGGTCGCGTTAAACGTAGGTCGGGTTGAGCCGCAAAGCGGCGAACCCGACGTTCACCCGTGGCTCCGCAAACCAACGTTGCTCACGCGGCCCAACCTCCCGATCACCTGCCCGACGTTGCCGTGTTAAACGTAGCTCGCATCTAGCCGCAAAGCGGCAAACCCAACGTTGCTCCGGCGTCCTCACACACCTATCACCGGATCGACGCGGTCGGGTTAACCGTAGGTCGGGTTAAGCCGCGAAGCGGCGAACCCGACGTCCACCGGCGGCTCCGCAAACCAACGTTGCTCACGCGGCCCGACCTCCCGATCACCTGCCCGACGTTGCCGTGTTAAACGTAGCTCGCATCTAGCCGCAAAGCGGCCAACGTTGCTCCGGCGTCCTCACACACCTATCACCTGATCGACGCGGTCGGGTTAACCGTAGGTCGGGTTAAGCCGCGAAGCGGCGAACCCGACGTCCACCGCAAGCCGGATCACGCGCCGACCGCAACCAATCCCTACGCCTCCGGCTTCGTACGCCGGTGGGGTTGAGCGGCGACGCGGCGAACCCGACATTGCGCTGGCGTACTCCAACCGCGCCTAACCATTCGCCTATTCATATGCAACCAAACCCTGGTAAATTGATTCACCGTAGGTCGGGTTAGCGCAGCGTAACCCGACAACGCACCTCGCCCGGAGTGCCTCACGTAGATTTGCTAGCGCAGCGTAAACCGACCCCTACCGCTATCCGTGTCGCCCCCCCGAAAACTTTGCATTTGTCACCGACCGCTATTTGGCCTGGCCACATAGGCCCACAGCTTCGGTCTCGATGTTCCGGTAGGCCAGAGTGAGCCTATCGGCCCACCCGCCGGCGAGCGCCGGGGTGCCAACCAGATCCTGTCGCAATTCAATCATTACACTGGGCACACCGCGACCTTCACCATGCACGGGTACGGTGTAGTCGATGTGCGGTTCGATGGGATACGGTTCGTTGTCCCCCACCACCAGGTCGAGTTGTGCGGCCAGCGCACGTCGCAGCAAGGCGGCAAGACGATCGTCCCGCCAATGGGAAACACCCACGTGCCAAGGCCGCTGTTGACCATCCAGTACCGGCGTGAAGCTGTGAATACTGAGCAGCAGCGTCGGGCGCTGCGCTCTTTGATCCAGCAGATGCTCTATAGCGTCGTGATAGGGCTGAAACACGCTCTGAACCCGCGCCGCCCGTTGCGCAGGCGACAGGTCCCGATTGCCCGGCACGACAACGCCGTCAATCTGCTCGACGATGGACTGGTGACTGGCGGGCGGCCGATTGCAGTCGATCACCAAGCGCGAATAAGCGCTCAGTACCAACGGCGCATTCACTGCCTGGGCAAGTCGGCGGGCAACATCGGCGGCGCCGGGGTCCCAGCCGATGTGGGCGTCGAGCTGCGGCGGCTCCAGGCCTAGGTGGCCGAGCCGCCGGGGAACGCGATTGGCAGCGTGGTCGCACACCAGCACCGCGGCCGCAGCGCCGGTGGCGTTTACCACTTCCACCGGCGACGGTTCGTCGGCTTCTAGCAACGGCTCGCGCATGAGATTGAGTCGATGATCTGGTTGCCCATCCCGATCCGGTCGTCATCCCGTTAGTTCGTCGGTCCACACCCGAAAACCCTTGAGCAGGTTCGGCCCGAATGTACTGGTGAGCGCCACATCGGCGGCATCGCGACCCTGCGCGATCAGCACCCGCCCGATGCGAGGCTGGTTATTACGCGCATCGAAAGTATGCCACTGGCCATCAAGATAGGCCTCGAACCAGGCGGAAAAATCCATGGCGTACGGCGACGCTGGCACGCCGATGTCGCCGAGGTAACCCGTGCAATAACGGGCCGGTATGTTCATGCAACGACAAAAGGCTACCGCCAGATGCGTGAAGTCGCGACACACGCCGGTCCGCTCACTATAGGTTTCCAACGCGGTGCGCGTGGCGCGTGCATGCTGATACCCAAAGCTCACATGGTCATGCACGAAATCGCAGATGGCCTGCACCCGCGGCCAACCTTCCGGCGTCTGGCCGAACAACGACCAGGCGACCTCCGACAAACGATCGGTCTCGCAATAGCGGCTGCCGAGCAAGTAGAGCAACGTTTCTGAAGGCAGATCCTGCACCGCGTGCTGGCGCGCGGAAGGAATCACAGCATCCGGCTCACCGCTATCGTTGATCACCGCATCCGTCGTGATACGCAGGTCCCCGGGCGGCGCGACAATGCGACTGCACCAATTACCGAAGCCGTCGCGGTAAGCGCACATCGGCACCGCCGGCTCGGTGATGATATTGTCCGCCGAAACCAAATCCGAGACACGGCTGTAATGCACGTTTAACGTCAGGATCATAGGTGTGAACTGCGGACATTGATAGATCAATTCGTAGCCAATCCGGATTTGCATCCTGCACTCCTGGTGGGAAGATGGGCTGGAAATGACTTGCGCGACCATTACAACATGCGGCGCAGCTCGCGCATACCGATGCATCCGCGCAGGCAATAGCCCCAATGTGCTTCAGGATAACTTTGTTAAAATCAAATTGAGAGCCAGATCTTTCGGTCACTAAAATTCTGCAACGAGCGGCACCGGCGTGACCGGAACACGTAAGTGGGGTTGACGAAGAACCCGATGCGCTCAGGCAAAGCAGGCACGCTGCCCGCACCATCACCGAAGCCACTCGTCGCTCGGATTTCCGTAGGTCGGGTTAGCGAAACGCAACCCGACAGTTACCGTGGTCGGGTTAGCGCAGCGTAACCCGACATTCCCAGTCAGGCAGGCACGCTGCCCGCACCGACGCCGCCCATAGATCGGATCCCGTAGGTCAGGTTAGTTCGCGTAGGTCGGGTTAGCGAAGCGTAACCCGACATTCCCAGTCAGACAGGCACGCTGCCCGCACCGACGTCGCCCATAGATCGGATTCCCGTAGGTCAGGTTAGTTCGCGTAGGTCGGGTTAGCGAAGCGTAACCCGACACACGAACCTCACCTACGCGTTCGCCTTTCCCCTCGTAAACCGGTCCACCGTAGGCCGGGTTAGCGAAGCGTAACCCGACACACGAATCGCTCCTGCGCGTTCGCCTTTCCCCTCGTAAACCGCTCCACCGTATGTCGGGTTAGCGCAGCGTAACCCGACATACCCAGTCAGGCAGGCGCGCGGCCCGCACCGACGCCGCCCATAGATCGGATTCCCGTAGGTCAGGTTAGACGAAGCGTAACCCGACACACGAACCTCACCTACGCGCTCGCCTTCCCCCTCGCAAATCGGTCATACCGTAGGTCGGGTTAGCGAAGCGTAACCCGACACCGTCGGCTCGGTACGCCTGGCACGTTGAAATCGACCTAGGGCAACCTGCGCCCGCCGCAAGATTCGCGTTTCACTCCGCCTCAGCGCATGAACGCGGCCGAGCGGGACAAAACTTCGTTCTATTTGTAAAAGAGTGCGGTCTATCCGTGGATATGTCTGAATACTTCAAGCAAATGCACGACCACCCAAGCCTCACGCTGCAAGACATCACCGCGTCGCACTAGTTACGCAAAAAAGCTCGGCAAATCCTGGGGACGCGCGTCATAATGAGAAACATGTCATCGTTATCGATCCGCATTCGCCTGATTTTCCTTGTCCTCGCTTTGTGCAGTTGGTGCCCGCCACCAGCCTGGGCCCAAGATACGCCAACGGCCGACAAGACCCTCAGCGTCAATATCAGCGACGCTGCCGATCAGCGTATTCAGCAGGCTATCCAACGACGTTTGCGGCAGAACAAAAATCTGCTCGACGTCCAAGTATCGGTGGACGCGGGCGTAGTAACCCTCAAGGGTAGCGCACTCACGTCCGAGGCGATCAACGAGGCGATCGCGCTGGCACAACGCACAGAAGGCGTTGCCGCCGTTAATTCCGAACTCACGGAGAACTGGCAAGTACGCCAGCGAGTACGCCCCACCCTTCAGGACGGCTGGGCACGACTACGGAGTTTTGTGTCGCTGATCCCGCTGTTTCTGGTGGCCGTCGGTATCGTGGTGTTGTTCGGATTCCTGGCGCGGCTTCTCGCCAATTGGGACCCGTTGTACAACCACCTGGCTCGCAACCGTTTCGTGCGCGATCAATTGCGCCAAGCGGTGCGCATCGTCGTCTTTACGATCGGCGTGCTGATCGCGCTCGAGCTGTTGGACGCCACCGCATTGGTCGGCGCACTTCTGGGCACAGCCGGCGTGGTGGGTATCGCCCTTGGCTTTGCCTTTCGCGATCTGGTGGAGAATCACATTGCGAGCATCCTCCTCAGCCTGCGCCAACCATTCGCGCCCGGCGATCAGGTGGTGATCGGTGACCATGAAGGAAAAGTGATCCGCCTCACCTCACGCGCCACCATTTTGATGACATTGGACGGCAATCACCTCCGGATTCCCAACGCCGATGTCTACAAAGGCGTCATCCTCAATTACACCCGCAACCCCCAACGTCGGTTTTCGTTCGGTGTCGGCGTTGGCGTCAACGAAGATCTACAGCGCGCGCAGCAGCTGGGAGTTGCGGTGTTGCAGTTCATGCAAGGTGTACAGGACGCACCGCCGCCCATGGCGCTGGTGGAGGAACTCGGCGACTCGAACGTATTGATCCGTTTCTTCGGCTGGGTAGATCAAACCGAGAACAACTTCATCAAAGTCAAAAGCGAAGCGATTCGCCAAGTCAAGAAAGCGCTTGATGATGCCGGTATCGATATGCCGGAACCGATCTATCGCGTGCAGTTGAGCGATCAGCGCGCAAGCGATGCGGCGAGCGTCGCGAAGCCAACGCCAGAAGCGCCGGAAATCCGCGCTAAGCAATCCCTGCAAGAAACCCCCGCTGGCGACTTGTCTGCCGGCGACTCGGTCGACACCCAAATCGCCCGCGAACGGGCCGACACCCGCGACGTGGATTTGCTCGATCCATCCGCCCCGAAAGAATGAGGGTCGATTACCACTGATCTTCGCTCCTTTCGCTTCTCCTCGTTCCACCGCCCCGACAGACCAACCCGTAAGTTGGGTCAAGGCCCAACGGGCCGGACCCAACGTCCGCACTCGAGTTTTCCGCTTCTCCGCGTGGCTCCACCGCCCCGACAAGACCAACCCGTAGGTTGGGTCAAGGCCCAACGGGCCGGACCCAACGTCCGCACTCGAGTTTTCCGCTTCTCCGCGTGGCTCCACCGCCCGACAGACCAACCCGTAGGTTGGGTCAAGGCCCAACGGGCCGGACCCAACGTCCGCACTCGAGTTTTCCGCTTCTCCGCGTGGCTCCACCGCCCGACAGACCAACCCGTAGGTTGGGTCAAGGCCCAACGGGCCGGACCCAACGTCCGCACTCGAGTTTTCCGCTTCTCCGCGTGGTTCCACCGCCCCGA
The DNA here is from genome assembly GCA_963773585.1 of uncultured Gammaproteobacteria bacterium. Classification (GTDB taxonomy): domain Bacteria; phylum Pseudomonadota; class Gammaproteobacteria; order JASBUN01; family JASBUN01; genus CAVXJN01. Next base: position 281,057 of record CAVZBR010000001.1, on the reverse strand, counting down.
CAGACCAACCCGTAGGTTGGGTCAAGGCCCAACGGGCCGGACCCAACGTCTGCTGCACCTCGCCAAGTTCGCTTACCCCCGCGTCCGCGCCGGCACCGGCGCGCGCTCCCGCCCCGGCTCAGAAATACGCCTTGGTGAAATATTGGCTGACCATGCGCTCGGTGTTGAAGAAGGAACCATTCAGCGCGATGGCGTGGCGCATCACGTCGGCATAGCGCTGCGGTTCGTTGTAGAACATGGGCGCGATGGTCTGCTCGAGTTTTCCGTAGAGGTCTTCGACGTCGCGCTGCGGTGAGGCCGGCGGCTGGCCGCTGTTGTAGCGCTCGCCGATGCTCCAGCCGGTCACGTCCTCGATGCAGCCCTCCAACCACCATCCGTCCAACACGCTCAGGGACGGCACGCCGTTGAGCGCCGCCTTCATGCCGCTGGTGCCTGAGGCCTCCAGTGGCGGCTGCGGCGTATTGAGCCACGAGATCCACGCCGGCGGTCATGAGCGCCGCGAGCTCCATGTCGTAGCCGGGCACATACACGATCTCCACGCGCCCGCGCAGACGTTCGGCCACGCGCACCACCGCCTGGATCATCTCCTTGCCAGGGATGTCGTGGGGATGAGCCTTGCCGGCGAACAGCAACTGCAGCCGTCCGACCCGCTCGCTAATGGCGGCGAGGCGATCCGGATCGGTGAACACCAACGCAAAGCGTTTGTAGGCGGTGGCGCGGCGGGCAAAGCCGATCGTGAAGGCCTCTGCATCCAGCTCGCGATCAACCTCGCGGGCGACGCGACGGCACAGCGCCTCCTTGGCCTTGCGGTGCGCCGCCCGAATCTCCTCGTGGGCGATGCTGATGGCGTAGCGCAGGCTCATGCTGTCATGGCGCCAGTCGGGTATGTGGCGGTCGAACAGCTCGCGAAACGGCGGCGACACCCAGGTCGGCACATGGACGCCGTTGGTGATGGACTCGATATGGTACTGCGCATACATGTGCTGGGCGGTGTCGCGATGGCTCTTGGCCACACCGTTCACATAATGGCTGCCCGCCAGTCCCAGATAGGTCAGGTTGAGCTCGCCATCGGTGCAGTACTCCCGCTCCAAGGCCTGGAACGGCCCCGCGGGTCCGAGCACCTGGTGCACCAGCGACAGCGGAAAACGATCGTGTCCGGCTGCCACGGGCGTGTGGGTGGTGAACACACAAAGCGATCGCACCGCATCGATATGGCGCTGCTCGATCACCGGATCCCCGGCTTTCGCCGCCGCTTCGGCCAGCAGCTCCAGGATCAGCAGACTCGAGTGCCCCTCGTTCATGTGGTAGCGCTCAACGGCATCGTACCCGAGCGCCCGCAGCATGCGCACACCGCCGATGCCCAGAACGACCTCCTGACAAAGCCGATACGTCGGATCGCCGCCGTAGAGATAGTCGGTGAGCGTGCGATCCGACTCTTGGTTGTCCGCAAGGTCTGTATCGAGCAGAAACACATCGACGGTTCCGCCGCGCGCACCTTTCACGGTATAGCGCCACGCGCGCAGCTGCACCCGGCGTCCGCAGATCTCGACGTGGATGCGCGTCGGGACCTCCGTGAGATAGGACTCGGGCAACCAGCGCGCGGGCTCCTCGGTCTGCCAGCCGGTGGGATCCAGTCGCTGATGAAAGTAGCCCTTGCGCGCCAGCAGCGTGACCGCGACCATCGGCAGTCCGAGATCCGCCGCAGCGCGCACCGTATCACCCGCCAAGATCCCCAGGCCGCCGGCATAGGTGGGTATGTCGTCGCGCAGCGCAATTTCCATCGAGAAGTAGGCCACCTGAGCGGCGGGCATGGGGCACCTCAATCGGTTAGTGTGGTCCCAGTGTAGGCCGTGCGCGGCGCCCTCTGGCCTTCGTGGAGCCCTTCGAGAACGGCGGCGAGCAGCGCCCGTGCCGTGAGCTAACCTCGGGCAGTTCCGGCGCAGCCTGGGCAGACTTGACTCCCGCAAAGTCCTGTGGCGCAGCTCGTAACTCTCGGAAATTCCACACCGTAATGTGAGACTTCCCAAATAGCATGTTCCGGCGCACGTTAACTCCCGCTTCCATCCATTTCAGCTTCCTTAACTCCCGTTTTTTCTATAGAGTGGCATGTGGAGGTGTCCTAAATGCCAGAAGTTTCGCTTCAAACCATGCCAGAAGTGTTTGTTTCGGACTCGGCAATCTCGAAAGCTGTTTCCGAAGCACTGTCACGCGGCAAGCTTCGGAAGCTCGGTTCACGTCTTTACACGCGCAACCTGGACGAAGAGCCGCAGCGGTTGGTGCTGCAAAACTGGTATTACTTGGTCACCGCCTACTACCCAGACGCGCTCATTACAGACCGAACCGCGCTGGAAAATGCGCCCGCCTCTGACGGTTCCGTGTGCTTGATTTCGAGCAAGAAGCGAGACGTAGGCCTGCCCGGCATTGTTTTCCGTCCCCGGAAAGGACCCGGGCCGCTCGAAGGCGACCGGCCCTTCATTGGAGGAGCCCGGCTGGCATCTACGGCCCGTGCTTACCTTGAGAACATGCGCCCCTCGCGGGCGCGCGGGGACCGCGTGGCGCGCACGCTCTCGCAGGCGGAAATCGAGGAGCGACTCGACACACTCCTACGACGCAATGGGAAGGTTGCGCTGAACAGGCTTCGCGATGAGGCCCGCGATATTGCTCCCCGGCTGGGACTCGAGGTTGAACTCGAGCGATTAAACGATCTCATCGGTGCATTTCTCGGCACGCGGCAAGCGGAGACGAAAAGCCCGGTGGGCAAAGCGCGCGCCGCCGGCAGTCCTTTCGACCCCGACCGCCTCAAGCTTTTTGAAACGCTCTTCGGCGCACTTCGCGAGACTATTCCAGCACGCAGGTCGGCCCCGGCTCGCACGGCTGAAGCGAATGCGAATCTCGCCTTCTTTGATGCCTACTTTTCCAACTTCATCGAGGGCACTGAATTCAGCGTAGAGGAAGCCGAAGAGATCGTGTTTCGCGGCGTAATTCCCCAGGAACGCCCAGATGACGCCCACGACGTTCTTGGAACCTACCGGATCGTATCCGACAAGGCAGAGATGAGCAGACTGCCCACGGATTTTGAAGATTTTCTGAATATTTTGCGCCGGCGGCATGCCGCCATTATGGAAGCACGACCGGACAAGAACCCTGGCGCATTCAAGACCAGAGCAAACCGAGTCGGCCAAACCGTCTTTGTTGCGCCAGAGCTTGTTGTCGGGACACTGCAGAGGGGCTTCGAGTTCCTGCAAGGGCTTGCCGAGCCCTTTCAAAGAGCCGTTTTCATGATGGTGCTGGTGAGCGAAGTACACCCATTTGCAGACGGCAATGGAAGAGTTGCCCGCATCATGATGAACGCAGAGCTCATCGCTCCTGGAGAACAGCGGATCGTCATCCCAACCGCCTACCGAACCGATTACCTGGGCGCCCTCAAGGCGCTCTCACTTAACAGGCATACCGAACCCGTTATTCGCATGCTCGATTATACCCAACGATACACGCACGCCGTCGACTGGGCAGAACTACATCATGCGCGGGCACTGTTAGAGCGAACCGGCGCCTTTGCGGCTGGCGAGGATGCCCGGCTAATCATGCCGAAGAAGAACGGACAAGAAGCGTAAATGGCCACGCAATTCGATGCGTCCGCGCGGTGCGCTTGACGCATCCTACGGTGCTACCGTTCCGCAGGGCGGGCTGTGCCAGCTGGAAGATTTTGCCGTCGCACGCACAAAGGTTCGATTTCGCCGAACGACCCGTTGCGGCGCGAGCGGCATGCCCTATGCCGGGGGGTTCGTGCCACGCAATGCGATGCGTCCGCGCGGTGCGCTTGACGCATCCTACGGTGCTACGGTTCCGCAGGGCGGGCTGTGCCAGCTGGAAGATTTTGCCGTCGCACGCACAAAGGTTCGATTTCGCCGAACGACCCGTTGCGGCGCGCGCGGCATGCCCTATGCCGGGGGGTTCGTGCCACGCAATGCGATGCGTCCGCGCGGTGCGCTTGACGCATCCTACGGTGCTACGGTTCCGTAGGGCGGGCTGTGCCCGCCGGAAGATTTCTTCACCGCACGCACATAGCGCCGGTGCCATCGGACAGATCCCTAGCGGCGCGCGCAGCACGCCCTATGTCGGGGGTTCGTGCCACGCGATGCGATGCGTCCGCGCGGTGCGCTTGACGCATCCTACGGTGCTACGGTTCCGTAGGGCGGGCTGTGCCCGCCGGAAGATTCTGACGCGCTTGACGCATCCTACGGTGCTACGGTTCCGCAGGGCGGGCTGTGCCAGCCGGGCATTTTTTAACCATCCGCACAATACATTAGGTTCGGTGCCGCCGCACGAACCCCTTGCGGCGCGCACAGAACGCCCCATGTGGAGGTTCGAGGAAAATCCCCGTCAGGCTTCCTGACCGCGAAGACGCTGTAGCGCATCCACAAGTGCAGGCACATCATCCCGGATGATGCTCCAAAGCGTGTCGTTGTCGATGCCCAGGTAGGCATATATCAGCCGATTGCGCGTGGCGATGATCATCCGCCACGGGATATCGGGGTGCGCCGCGCGAACGGCTTCGGGGATATGTGTCGCGGCCTCGCCGATCAATTCCAGGTTGCGCAGCGTGGCGTCGTAGTTGAGCGGGGTCGAAACGAAGTCGTCCTGCTTCATGCCTTCGGTATAGGAGAGCACATTGCCCGCGAACCGGATCATGTCATCGACATAAAAACGCCATTCACGCTCAGACATGGATCGCTTCACGCTCAATGTAGGGGCGCAACTCAGGCCGCAGCGCCTTGCTCGACACCAGGTCCACGGGGTGCCCCAGTTCGTCTTCCAACAGAAACTGGACCCCGAAATAGCGCCCGGAGGTCGCGGGGCCATCGAAATCGACCACGATGTCCACATCGCTGTCGGGTCCGGCCTCGTCTCGAGCGGTTGACCCGAACAGCGCCAGTCGGATCACGCCGTATCGCTCGGCCAGCTTTGGTTTGAGGCGGGACAGCACGCTTAGCGCGTGATCACGAGTGACGATCGGACGACCGCGCTGCCTGCCTTCGAAATGCTCGCGAGTGAAGTAGCGGCAACCGCGCCCCCGCCCCTCGCTCACCAACCGACCCCGCTCCACCAGTTGCGCCAACCGGCGCTGCAAGGTGCGTCTCGGCATACCGATTGCCAGGGCACCGGCGATCTGCTCCACCGATGCACCGGCGGGAAAACCGCCAACGCTGCGGGAGATCGCATCGAGTTCAGATTGGGAGATCGTTCGGGGCATTGGTGGCAGGCAGCGGGGTGCGATGCCAGAAAGCATAAGCCCTGAAGTGGCGCATTTCAATAATTGCGCCACATTCAATCGCAGTGGTTGGAAGGCGTCGGCCGGCGTGGCGGCGCGGAATTCCATCGGCACGGTGCGAACGCTCAGTCCTCGATCTCGATACCTTGCGCGACGTACCATTCGCGCAGCGCCTCGTTCACCGCGCTTTCCTCGAACAGGTACCAAGGGTCGAGGCGGGCGTGCCTAGATCACTCAACTTCACCGTTCCGCGACTCATGTCGACGCCCCGCTTTCATGCTGGAGCCGGTCCACCGTGAAGGTTTTCGATGAGTGCCCGGCCGGCAAGTCGATGAGCGGCCACCGCGGCCGGTGCATATCCTGTCCGTAGGTTGGATCAAGGCCCAACGGGCCGGACCCAACGTCTGCAAGTAGTCCGCCAAGTTCCCCTTGCGCCTGAACGTATCCAACACCGCCGAGCGGGCTCCCGGCAGGCCAAGCCTGGAGCATTCAAGACCAGAGCAAACCGAGCCGGCCAAACCGTCTTCGTTGCGCCGGAGCTTGTAGTCGGGACACTGCAGAGGGGCTTCGAATTCCTGCAAGGTCTTGCCGAGCCCTTCGGGCATATCGATAAGCGGCCACCGCGGCCGGGGCTTATCCAGTCCGTAGGTTGGGTCAAGGCCCAACGGGCCGGACCCAACGTCTCCAAGTAGTCCGCCAAGTTTCCCTTGCGCCTGAACGTTCCGTTTTTTTGCGTCGTACGTCAGGTTAGCGACGCGTAACCCGACACTGCCCAACGCTTGCATCAAATGTAGGCCCAACTAATCAACGAATCGATCGAGTATGTAGGTCCGGTTAGCGAAGCGTAACCAGACAAAGCCCAACGCTCGCATCAAATGCTGCCAGGTTCGCGCTGTCCGCTATGCAGTTGATGTAGGTCGGGTTGGCGACGCGTAACCCGACAACCCGCAACGCTCGCATAAATGGCAGGCTGACTAGCCACCGAATCGACCTAATGCTCGCTCCCAAATCGAATTAATCCGCGCAACGGCGAGTCCGACGCTTTCCCTGCACCGGACCACCGCTGCCCACTTCGCCGCGCGCTTCACAGGACCAAAAACCCGCCTCCCGATCAAAACGCGCAATGTTCCGCCCGAACTTCCCGCGCCGTAACCGCTACACTTCGGTCGCATTCACCCAAACGTCGTGCACATTGCACATGGTCAGGACATAAACCACGCCCTTGTGCCCGCTGACATCGAAGTCCGTCTCCGGCTTGTCGCTCTTGGGGTCGTAGCTGTGCTCGGTGATGAACTTGAAGTCCGAGTCGAACAGCTGATGCTTGATGATGTAGTGCCCGTAGGCATCCATCGGATGGTGCGTCACCACGTGCAACTTCCCGCCGTTCTTGTCCAAATCCGGCAGATGATGCTCGGACACGCCTTTATTCCAGCGCCCGAACGCGTCGGCGGTGTGGTAGATCCCGCCCGCCAACTTGGTCTTCAGGGCCGGCTCGACCATTCCGGCCATCAGCTCCTTGGGGACGAACAAGGCGCCGGCACTGCCGGCCACACCGATGCGAATGAACTCTCTTCTTTTCATGGTTCCCTCCTACGCTGAAACGTATTGCTGCCATGGCAGCGGCTGTGGTGCAGCGCGCAAACGCTGCTTTCCGACTGGAAAAAGTCCATCTCGGCACGAGCATAGAACGTATATGTGCGGAACGCGCGAAGTCCGGCTTCTTGCTCGGCGCGAACTCAGCGTAACGAGGTGGCCTGCCTGACTCCGGGGATATCTCGAAATCCGCGGCGCGTTCAAACTTTCTGATTGCGCAGGCCTTTGAGCGCGCCGACCAGTGCGCGGCTATCAATCTGCCAGTTGCGACAAGTATTCCCGAAGACCGTAGGTCGGGTTAGCGCAGCGTAACCCGACACCCATCCCGGGCGGGATGACCGTAGGTCGGGTTAGCGCAGCGTAACCCGACATCCATCCCGGGCGGGTTGACCGTAGGTCGGGTTAGCGCAGCGTAACCCGACACCACCCCGGGCGGGTTGACCGTAGGTCGGGTTAGCGCAGCGTAACCCGACACCACCCCGGGCGGGTTGACCGTAGGTCGGGTTAGCGCAGCGTAACCCGACATCATTCGTCTGCACCCACCGCCGGGACGCTACGCCGCCGCGGACCTCAAACGTCATCCCGATTTATTCTTGCGTTCAACGCCATCACGTTGGAGCGCGGAGTCACCCACGGCGCCGAGCTCGAACAGCTCCATACGTGCGCACGATCGAAAATCTGTCAGTCCGTAGGTCGGGTTAGCGCAGCGTAACCCGACACCCATCCCGGGCGGGTTGACCGTAGGTCGGGTTAGCGCAGCGTAACCCGACATCATTCGTCTGCACCCACCGCCGGGACGCTACGCCGCCGCGGACCTCAAACGTCATCCCGATTTATTCTTGCGTTCAACGCCATCACGTTGGAGCGCGGAGTCACCCACGGCGCCGAGCTCGAACAGTCCGTAGGTCGGGTTAGCGCAGCGTAACCCGACACCCATCCCGGGCGGGCTGACCGTAGGTCGGGTTAGCGCAGCGTAACCCGACACCCATCCCGGGCGGGCTGACCGTAGGTCGGGTTAGCGCAGCGTAACCCGACATCATTCGTCTGCACCCACCGCCGGGACGCTACGCCGCCGCGGACCTCAAACGTCATCCCGATTTATTCTTGCGTTCAACGCCATCACGTTGGAGCGCGGAGTCACCCACGGCGCCGAGCTCGAACAGCTCCATAGGCTCTGTATACGTGCGACGATCGAAAATCTGTCAGCGGGCACAGCCCGGACAGCCACCCTAGGTCGACGTGCGGCGATTTAAGGGCTCGGGGCTCGGTGAGAAATGCGATTCATTATGGTTACCGATTGTCACCGACTCGACTGGAAACCGTCTGTTTTCATTTTCGCTACGGATACCGCATTTTTGAGAACGGACGAAATTTCGAATGTGGACGGAGCACCTGCTCGTTCCGCCACCAGCATCCTGGAAGTCTTCAAACGGGGTTATCGGCGACGCGATGAAAACGCCGCGCTCGCTGCAGTCGCCCTAATGCACCAGGGTACGGTCGTCGACTTGGGCGGGGAACTTGCCCTGGCCGCATTTCGCGAAACCGTGAGACCATCAACCGGGGAATTCCTCCGCCCCTTTCAACTCGCTCTTTTAACTCGTTGTCGAGCATCGACTCGGTCAGCAGCTTCTTCACCCGGGCGTTCTCCGCCTCCAAGCCATCGTCGAGCAGTTCCTCTCACTCGATGATGCGCGGGGGAAACTCGAGGCGTGGCGACTCGACTACAATCAGCACGCGCCCCACAGCGCGCTCGGCCACCTGACTCCGAGCGAGTACGGGAAGCAGGTCAGACACCACCGAGGCCACGGAAGTCCAGTTCTGAGTTGTCTCAAAAAGAGGGGCAAGAACAGGCGTATTGGTGAAAGCCGGATGCAGGCGACGGCAAATAGCGGCGCCCGATCCGCAGCGTTCGCCCTCAATGAAAGGAACATGCAATAACCGGCACGAAGGAAATACCATGACGCGCTCAACCCATTATTTACTACGTCTGCTCATAGGCATGTTGCTCCTATCAGGTGCCTTCGCCCAAACCAATGCACAGTCCCGTTCCTACCAAAGCGCCGAGGAGTCCGATCCCGAGAAGTTGGGCTGGATGAAGGGGTTCCCGCCCCCTTCGGAGAGGCTGATCATGCAACCGGAGTCGGATTTCTTCAGCTTTCCGAAATTGCGATGGACGGTATGCCACATTCGGGAATTGATGCCCACACAGCAAGTGAATAGAGGCATCGGCTGTCCGATCCCACTTGCGGAAGCAACTGATGGGGGTATTGACGCCGTGACCTTCACGCCCATGGGTGGCGACGAGCCCATGACCTGGAAGGAATCTCTCTCGGCGAACTATACCGACGGCATTCTTATCTTTCACAAGGACCGAGTCGTTTATGAGAGGTACTTCGGCTGTCTCAACGAGACGGGCAAACATGCCGCAATGTCGATGACCAAGTCCATTACAGGCCTTCTAGCCGAGATCCTCGTGGTGGAGGGACGGCTAGACGAGACAGCCAAGGTATCCTCAATCGTCCCAGAACTCGCGGGCAGTGCGTTTGGCAGCGCGACCGTGCGCCAGGTCATGGACATGACCACGGCCCTTGACTACAGCGAGGACTACTCCGACCCAAAGGCGGATATCTGGGTTTATTCCAAGGCGGCTAGCCCATTGCCGAAGCCAAAGGATTATGCAGGGCCGAACGGCTATTTCGAGTATCTGGAAACCGTTAAGCAGAAAGGTGTCCACGGTGAGGCTTTCGGTTATAGGACAATCAACACGGACGCACTCGGGTGGATTGTCTCGAGGGTCGCCGGCAAGGATCTTGCGCATCTGCTGTCGGAGCGTATCTGGAGCAGGATGGGCGCGGAGCAGGATGGATATATGACCGTCGACGCGAAGGGGACACCGTTTGCGGGTGGAGGGCTCAGTGCCGGCCTGCGAGACTTGGGGCGAATTGGCCTGCTAATGCTTAACGGCGGAGAGATCAATGGGCATCGGTTGTTCCCCAAAGAAGTCGTAGCAAACATCCGGGCCGGTGGCGACAAGAAAGCCTTTGCGAAAGCGGGGTACAAATCACTTGAAGGTGGCAGCTACCGCAGCATGTGGTGGATCCTCCATAACAAGCATGGCGCTTTCACCGCACGCGGTGTACATGGGCAAACCATTTACGTGGACCCAACAGCGGAGATGGTGATCGTGCGGTTCGCGTCATTCCCCACGGCAAAGAACGCGCAGATTGACCCAACCTCGCTGCCCGCCTATCAAGCCGTAGCCGAGTACTTGTTGAAAAAGTGACGGGCTCTAGATATGGGCGAACAAGGCGCTGCACCTGACCGCCATTCCGCTACGTTTCATAGCGGCACGGCAGCGGCAGCGGCAGTTCCTCGTACAGAGGCAACAATCCGGGTCCCCTGGCAATCCCACGGGGATGCGGCCACACAGGCGGGGGGTGCCGGGAATGGCGCGATGATGTTCGAACCGCCTCGGAGCGCCGACTTTATCGCCCACCGGCTCCCAGAACACCTTCGGTGGCACTCTGCGACAACGCAAGGCCCTGGCCCGGTTCCAAAGGCATGTCTCCTGCGAGCCGAGCCGCGCCACGCCGGTCACTTTCCCTGCTCAAGAGATCTCCGATCGGCGGGCGCGCTGATCGCGGCAGCAATTGCGCCATGTCATGGCCCAGCAGCCAGGCGCCCGCGAGTTCAAAATCGAAGTGGGACCGATCCAGAAGGTGAGCCGCTTCGGTATAGAGACGCTCGTGATTGCCTGCGTCCAAGTACGTCCGCAGCACCAGGGCCAAGTCGTGAGCGTCCTTACGCGGCTGACTGAGTCTTCGCTCCGTCCAAGCCATCAGCTTCAGGGTCGCAAGGCCGGGCAGCGAGATGACACGGATCTCTTGCGCCCGCCGCAACCGAACCGGAACCGTTGCACCGAACGCTTCGCGGAAGCCGAAAACAGACATGACAAAGCCGCCGTCGGGCGGCAAAGCGATGCTGCGGTCGGCTCGTGCCACGGCACCAAACGGGATCAGGTCCACTTCGAGAAAGCCGGCGAACAGAAGCTTGTGATGTATTGCGCCAATCGGGCTGAAGCGCTCGCCCGCGATCAGCCGCGCCCGCAGATTCTCAAACGTCTCCCAGTCGGGAACCATGAGGGCAAGGTCTACATCGCGGGTCTCGCGACCCGTGTCGATGCCATACCCGTATTGCAGCAGAAGGTCCCGCGCCATCGCGCCGGCCAGAAAGAACGGCGCACCGTCGGCCCGGGCGCGAAACGCCTGCGCCAGCTCCGCCAGATGTCGCAGCTCAGGTTTGGACGAAAAATCCAGCAAGATGCTGTCCATAGACACGTTTCGCAGCCTCCGTGCAGCGTACGTCGCCAGTCGCCAGGAGATCCGCATAGATCAGAACGGGCGGCACCAGGTCCGGATGGTCCCAGGGTTGATCGAACGTCCAAAACCGCTTGCGGATCTCAACGTCGCCCCCTGGATCTGTACGCAGACGATGGTCGGCGAGCAGGCGCGCCGGAACCTTCTCTGCGTAGAGCGTCACCACGCCGGGGCGCAGATAGTTGTCCAGTCGTGCTGCAGCCGGCTCGGCGCCGAATTGCGCCTTGTAGCCCGCGGGATCCACATCCTGCCACCAACCGGCGGCGGGAGCCCGGTATCGGCCAAGCAGCAGTTTGGGACGCAGCGTGCGGGCGTAGGCCTCTACCCACGCGTCGAGCAGACGGCGCGGGTCACGCAGACGCCGGCCAGCCCGATCCAAGTCGACAACGAAACCGGCTTGAATCAGCTCCGCCATGACAACGCCCACCGTGCCGTGCGCCACGCCGGCAAGTCGGGCGATCTCGCGATAGGGCTGCTCCGCAAGATCCGGCCGACACAGCAGGGCAAACATCACCTGCAGGCCGGTGGTGCGGAATGCGCGTCCGGCGGTCGGCGCGGCTGGCTTTTCTTGCGGCCGCTGCCCTTTGATCCAGACCAGCACGGGCGGCCGGTTCACGTAGGCGTTGCCCGCGGTGTCGAGGAAGGGCACCTCCCGTTCGCGCAGCTGATCCGCCAGCGGCGGCGTCACATAGTCGGTCACGAGCAGGCCCTGCTCGCCGAGACCCTCAAGTTGCAGCAGCGCGGCCCCGAGCGTAGCCGGGCGCAGGCCCCGTTTCACCCCGGCCAGGAATTGCATCTCCTGGCCATCAACGCGAAGCCGGAGCAAAGCGTCGGCCCGCCGGTCGCCCACGCGGGGTTCAACCCGGGCCACGGCGAGGTCGAGCCCGAGCGCCTGCGCGGCCTCAACGGCATCCCTGAGGAGGGCCTGGTGGGTGTCTCGCTTGTCCATAAATAGAGACTGCCCATGTTTCGTGGACAGATGTCAACCGTGGACAGGCGCACGGCTGTTGACTGGCGTGCCCAGCGCAGCTATTTTCCACATATCCATGATCGATCGAGATATCGTATGACATCCGTGACCATTTCCGAGAAATATCAGGTCGTTATTCCCAAGGCCGCGCGCCAGGCGTTGAACCTGCGCCCCGGGCAGAAGGTGGAAGTACTGGTCTATGAAGGACGACTGGAATTCGTTCCGACCGGCGACCTCAAAGCAGCGCGTGGTTTCTTGAAAGGAATCGAGACAGACGTACCCCGGGACGGGGACCGCGTGTGAATGTCGTGGACTCGTCCGGTTGGCTGGAGTATTTCGCCGACGCGCCCAATGCCGAACACTTCGCGACCCCGATCCTCGACACCGAGCACCTGATCGTTCCCGCCATCAGCATGCTGGAAGTCTTCAAACGGGTTTGCCAGCAACGCGATGAAAACGCCGCGCTGGCTGCAGTCGCGCTCATGCATCAGGGCACGGTCGTCGACCTGGACGGGGAGCTTGCACTGGCCGCAGCGAAGCTCGGAATGGACCACACACTCCCGCTCGCCGATTCCGTCATCCTCGCATCCGCCCGCCGCCACGGCGCCACGCTTTGGACGCAGGACGTGGACTTCCAAGGATTGGACGGCGTGCGGTATTTCGCGAAGGCTTGAGGTCATCACCGGGACAAGTCCTCCGTTCGTTTCACTGAATGCACCGACTTGTGGTCTGTCCCCGTTTTCCGCCTTCAGGCTCTGTTCCCGAAAACACGGCCACGCTCCCGAAGATCGAACCCTGCGCGGCTCGACGTCCCCACGACGCGTTTGTGTTTGAACTGTTTTTCCGGCATGTCAATCCTTGTAAGCTGGGACCACGAACACCGAATGTTTTCGCCAATCATCACATTAATTGAGGACTACGAAACCGTATTGAGCGGTTTTCATCATGGCACAACGCAACAAGCCACCCGCGGCTTCGAAAAGCGAAGTAAGCGAGTTTCTGGAAAAGGTTGCACGCACCCCTGTGAAAGCATCGGGCGAGCGCGGCCGCTTGATATTTTCGCTGGACGCAACCGCGAGTCGTGAGCCGACCTGGGACACTGCCTGCCAGCTCCAGGCGGAAATGTTCAAAGAGACCGGAAACCTTGGGGGCCTGTCGGTTCAACTCTGCTACTACCGCGGCTTCAAAGATTTCTATGCGGGCGACTGGTGTGACGATGCGCACGCACTGCTCAAACAGATGACCAGCGTGCGCTGTCTGGGTGGTCAGACTCAGATCCTTCGAATCCTCAATCACGCGCTCACCGAGACAAAGAAACAGAAAGTCCAGGCGTTGGTGTTCGTGGGTGATGCCATGGAAGAAGATATCGACGCGGTGTGCCATGCAGCGGGTCAACTCGGAATCCTGAACGTACCTGTCTTTGTGTTTCAGGAAGGCAATCATCCTGCGGTGCGCACTGCGTTCCAGCAAATCGCACGCTTGTCCGGCGGCGCCTACGCACCCTTTGACATCAATAGCGCCTCACAATTGCGCATACTGTTATCCGCTGTCGCGATATTCGCCGCCGGAGGCAGGAAGGCGCTAGCAGACTTCAGCAAACGAAGCGGCGGTGATGTGCTGTTGCTGACCAAGCAGCTCAAGTAGGCCGCCTTGATCAGAATCGTCTTGCTATTGCTTATCGCGGGCATTGCGTTCGTCATACTACGTTCCCTGCTAGCCGGCCGGAACATCACCAACCGACAGTTCGGCGTGATCTACGTAGCGACGCTTTTGGGGATCGTGTTGCTATATCTCGGCATGAGCGGACGACTACCCTGGTTGTTGGGTCTCCTGGGTGCTGCGCTTCCTTTCATCGCAAAACGCCTGCCTTGGGTCGTTCGAATCATCGGTCTTCGCAGCGTCTGGCAGTGGCTGCGCAACGCTCGTCCGCATGTTGCGGGCCCGCGTAGTGGTAGCAGTACACACGCACCGGGACAGACCTCGTCGCTCAATACGCGTTTTTTTGCGATGGTCCTCGATCATGATACGGGCAACATGGATGGTGAAATTCTGGAAGGGCCGAACAAAGGTGCGAAGCTTTCCGAATTGTCGCTGTCAGAACTGCTGGCGCTACTGCCGCGGGTCAACAGTGACCCGGACTCAGAGAGTGTTCTACGAGCCTATCTCGATCGCGAACATCCCGACTGGACTGAGCACGGGCAGCAGCAAGAAACACATCACGACGGCGCGCAGTCGGAACATCCCAGTGACGTTAATCTCACGGTCCGGCAAGCTTATGAAATTCTGGGTATCGAACCGGGTGCGAACAAGGACGAAGTCAAGGATGCACACCGACGCCTGATGCAACGCGTGCACCCCGATCGAGGCGGCTCCGCCTATCTCGCGGCCCGCATCAATGAGGCAAAAAAAGTACTGTTGGCGCACCTTGGCGATTGAAGGCATATCGATAGCGCCGAAGACGAAAGGGGCCGGCTATCATCTATGGCAAATATTAGAAACAATTGTTCTCTGGCACCTATTTTCGGGTCCTGGAACTTGTTCTGCGACTTGTTGAAGATTAGCCCGAGCAGACCCTTCTCGTTGCCAAGCGCCTCCAGTGTGTGCCGGTAGTGATCGAACAGATTGTCGCCATCCTTCTTGATCAGGCTCGGCCAACTGTAGTCCTTTGGCACCGGGCTTTTCTGGTTGTACGGCGCCTTGGTGCGCTCGTCGGCCATTTTTAGAAACAGCAGATAGGTTAGCTGTTCGACATAGTCGCCATACGACATGCCATCGTCACGCAGGACGTTGCAGTAGTTCCAGAGTTTTTGAACGATGTTTGCGCTATTCATTCCAATCCCGCGATCGTTGTAATCCGTTCTGTGAGTAACGGCATACGCCCCGGACTGCCCGTGTCGTCAGGCAAATGACCGGGAAGAGCCGCAAGAAAAATATCGTCGCCGAGTAGATCGGCAAATCGCGCGGCAAGGTGGTTCCGCAGAACGCTATCGGCGTGGCTCACTTCGTCGACAATCTCTGGCCGTCCGTCCAGCACCGCGACAATATCTTCCATATCGTGGCTTAGGACGTAGTCGCCCTTCCCGCGGCTATCAAATGCGGCGAGTTTTGTCGCCAGAAAATAGGGTGCAGTCACCATGCGAATGCAGTTGCCGGAAGGAAGTTCAACGGGCATCGCCGCGTCAAGCGCAGGCTGGTACCACGCATTTCCAAAACCAAGTATCTCGGGCCGGGTCGGCATGACGTCCAAAACGACATCCGCCGCCACCCAACGACAGATAGGCGCGTCAGGACTTTGGTCTTCTCTGAATCCCCGCTTACGCAACTCACCCGACAACCGATGGTAGTCCTTGCGCGAAGCCACTTCGGTGATTACATCGACGTCTCGCGTAACACGAATCGCCGGCGCGGCGGCGTCCGTCAGTAACAAGCCAGTGGCACAACCCCCCAGAAACACCATATCGTCGGCGAGTGAGCCAAGCTGCTCCACGGTCATTTCCAAGATCGGCAGGTTCGGGTTCTGCTCCCTACGCATAGTGTTTCAGCCGTTCTTTTAGTTCCTTGATCGCAATTTCCCGTTCCCGTGCGCGCCCGCCCCGAATAGCATCGGCCAGCACCAACAGCTCATAAAGCTGCGGGTCCGATCGCGCGGCCTGAGGCGCCAAGCTGTATAGGGGCGAAAAAGCAGCTCCCCTCGTTTCGCCCTCTGGATCGGGCCAGACTGGGGGTGGCTCACCGCCCGAGGCGAAATGCTTGTCCAGGGGCGGCGCCGCATATCCAGTGGGAATGCCGCGTGTCATTTCCCCGTGCTCAGGGACGAACGCGTACTTGAGGCCGTGAATCAGAAATTCCTCCAGATTCCGCACGTTGGCGACGATCACATCACCCTTGTGCACCGCAAGCTTCGCCGCCAGCGCCCGCTTGATGGCAGCATGCAGTTGCGACGGACTGATACCGAGCTCCATCGCCAACCCCGCGTACGACCAGGGCTTCTGACCCATGGCCACGAGCTTGAGCACAACCAGAATATCTTGCGGTTTCAGCAACATGTCACGGCATCGTTCGTTATTCTAGAATTTAGAATAGCCTTGACTGGCGAAATGTCAACGCCAGACGGGGTGGCGATGAGTGGCGCCCTGGTGTCCATCGAGTCGAAGATGCCGAAGTAAGCCGTGCCCTACCGGAGGAACGGCTCCAATCCCCTCTAATTCACACATTATGGTCCACCCAAACTTTGATTAACGGCGCAGTTTCGTCTGCCGGGTTACCGCCTCCGCATGTGTAGGTCGGATTAGCTGAGCGTAATCCGACAATTCGACTTGCAAACTCCCTAACACCTTATCTGCTACTCTTCGATCCGCTCGATGGTTCGTCAAACATCGACATCAACGTTTCGGTCGGCACGATCTTTTCGATTTTGCGCGCGCCGGACGGTTGTGAGTAGCCGTCAGCGGCCCGCCGGGCGATGGCCCCACCACTTTTTTGTCATCGCCTCCTGGATGATCTCCGCCTTCAGGCGTTCCTCAGCGTACATCTTCTTCAGGCGCCGGTTCTCGTCCTCCAGCTCCTTCAGACGCCCCATCAGCGATGCGTCCATGCTGCCGTATTTGGCGCGCCACTTGTAGAACGTGGCGCTGCTCATGCCATGTTCTCGGCATAGCTCCGGCACCGGGGTGCCGGCCTCGGCCTGCTTCAGGATCTCCAGAATCTGGCTGTCGGTGTAGCGGGGCTTTTTCATGCAGAACCTCCTCGGTGGTACATTACGAGAAAATTCTACTTCTGGGCACCGCTACTTTGCGGGAACGTAAACTCTCGAAAACGTGTACTGTTCCTGACTATACGGGAACTGTACAAAATTTAATCCCTCCGCCCCTTTTTACCCCTCTTTTTACCCCTTCACGCCTCGTAGTAGGTGTCCTGGATGTGGTCGGCAGCCGAGTCCGGGTCGCCGATCAGCACAGCGCATGGCGATAGAGGGCCGCGTGATGCCGATCGATCATGGCTTCCAACCGTTTCCGCTTCCCAATGAATGGCATGTCCGATCCCTTGCCCCGGGCGTCGATTCGCGCTCGTTGTTAAATAGTGCGCGGTTCGCGCGAAAATATTCCCACCGGCGTCGACGGTCAGCTGACGGAACCGGCCGTCCTGCGCACCGTGTGGTATCGCGCCCGGTGCGCGCCAAAAAAGGCTATGTGACTCTCTGGTCGGACGCGGCGAACACTATAGTTGGCGGTCGGACCCCCTGTAGGGGACTCCGGTCCGGGGCAAACAACGTTTTAAGCGTCACGCTGACAGCCCTTGGCCATGGTTTCGAGTTGGCGCAAGTAGTGCGGCGACCGGTGCAGAACGATGCGCGATGCCGGGTTCTACGGTTGCGGCGTAATCCGGCCTGCGGGTGCCGATCGCGGAGCCCGACGGCCCGCCCTTTGGGCACGACCATTCGAATTGCGATCTGATGTAGGCCCCGATTAAGCGCAGCGAATCAGGCAACAACCGCGGCTTGCCCCGATAAAAGAAGTCGCTACAACCTCGCCACGGCCTCGAGCATTGCCTTACCCGGCCACAGCCATTGCCCATAAATGCTCGTCGGGCGTTCATTGAGCCGGTGCGAGGTAGCGAGCGGATCTAGGTCCAATACATTCGGTACTTCAACTACCGACGCTTCGAGATCTTGTTTGGCAATGCGCAAGGAACCGAGCACCGATCGATCCGTGGCGGTGTCGAAACGCACCGGACCCAGCGCCAGCTCCGCCTTTCGGATGTCCGCATCAGGGCACCCCGCCTGCGCCAGGACCGCAGTGAAGAGCATGCGAAACCACTTCGCTTTCAGCTCGGCGAATTGCGGTTTGCGCAGGCCGGCCATGAACAATACAAAGCGCGTTTCGTCATGGCAGAACATCACGCACTGGCGGCGATCTATGGTGAACAAATGCCCGTGCCAACTGCCGAGCGGACTGGTCTCGTCCAGTGGTGTGGCGGAAACATCGCTTAACTTACCGGCGAGCTTTTGCGTGCAGTGCAGAATCACGTTGCCATCCTAGCCGTACTGACCGATTAGCGGAACCTGGTTTAAACCAATCGGTGACACACGATCTTCATTTTTCCTCGATCGCTGTCGCTAGGTTGTGTTCTCCAGGTGTAGGGATTTCGATTCCCCGTCAGCACACCGAACCGGTTATTCGCATGCTCGACTATGCCCAGCGATACACGCGCGCCGTTGACTGGGCAGACCTACATCATGCGCAAGCATCGTTAGAGCGAACCGGCGCCTTCGCGGCTGGCGAAAACGCGCGGCTAATCATGCCGAACAAGGGCAGCCAACAAGCATAAATGGCCCGCGCACACACGCGCCGGAAAATAAATCTGTCCCGTTTTTCTCCCTGCTCTTCATTGCCGGGGAGGCCGTTTCACTTAACGCTCTTGTCTGGCCAAAGCGTTTACGTTATTTTACATTAATCGCTCAACATAAAATAACGCCAGAGCTTATTTTAGGATAGAGCCCCCTATGAAAAGGAAACTCCAGGGACACTATGCCACGGTGTCGGTGGGCGGCGAAGACGTGCGCGCTTTCGTCCCCGCTCCATTACCCCCGCAGCCGCCTATCGATTGGTCGCCGGCGTTGCGTGGGAAGTTCGACCAGGCATTGTTGGCGCTTGGCCGTCTCGACAGCGTCTGCTTCCTGCTGCCGGATACGTCGATCTTCCTTTATATGTATGTGCGCAAGGAAGCCGTGCTCTCGTCGATGATCGAGGGAACGCAGTCCTCGCTCTCCGACCTGCTTTTGCTCGAGCTGGACCAGGAACCGGGGGTACCGCTGGATGATGTGCAGGAAGTCAGCAACTATGTGGCTGCCATGAACCACGGCTTGAGCCGCCTGGCAGAGGGCTTTCCCTTGTCGTTGCGGCTCATCAAAGAAATGCATTCGGACCTTCTGACCATAAGACGAGGAAGCAAGCAATCCCCGGGCGAGTTTCGCCGCAGCCAGAACTGGATTGGCGGCACTCGCCCCGGCAACGCTGCTTTCGTGCCGCCTCCGGCCCAGGAAGTCTTGGAATGCATGGGCAAGCTTGAGCTGTTCCTGCACGATCAGCCTGAAGCCACGCCAATTCTGCTGAAGGCCGCGTTGGCTCATGTGCAATTCGAGACCATACATCCGTTCCTCGACGGCAATGGTCGCATCGGTCGGCTGCTGATTACGTTGCTACTGTGCGAACAGAAGGTGCTCCGCCAGCCCATGTTGTACTTGAGCCTCTACTTCAAAACGCATCGCCAGTATTACTATGAGCTGCTCGACAACGTTCGGCAGACCGGGGATTGGGAAGGCTGGCTGGATTTCTTTGCCGAAGCGGTCATCGTGACCGCGGGACAAGCAGTGGAGACTGCCCAACAGCTTCTTGAGTTATCCAAGAACGACCGCACGAAGATCACCGCCCTTGGCAGGGCAGCGCCGTCGACCTTGCAGGTGCACAACGCGCTGATGGAGCACTGCGTCGCGACCTCCGCGTGGCTGACACAGAAGACGGGCCTAACCCCTGCAACAGTGAACAAATGTCTGGCCCACCTGGAACGTCTAGGCATCGTGCGCGAGCTGACTGCCCAGAAGCGCAACCGCGTGTTCAGTTATGGGGAATATGTGGAGATCATGAATCGTGGCACAGAGTTGCCGGGCGGGTGAGAGCGGGATGTGGCCATGCAAGAGCTGCCGCCTGACATGTTTGCTGCCTGGGTTATTCCTGCGGCGAGTACAGGGGTCGGTACGAGAAAAGGTGCACCTGACGCAGTCTGTCACTTCTCACGAAATCAGTTCTGGGCGATGATTTCTCAGCCAGTCGGTCACCTCGCGCAGTAGGTCTTCCGCTTCGCGAATGCAATTCGCGGCAGAGATGTCGTCAACGTCTTCGCCCAAATAGTCCGATAGATTCCGCTTCCGCCGATACGTGTCCAACACGACCATGCGGCTCCTCGCAAGGCCAATAGTCGTTGGCAACGACTGCAACACGGTCATGTGGTGCCCTGGCCTGTTCGTATCCGGTCGATAACCGTTCGCCAGGAGTGCGGTCAGGGCCGACTGCATGATCGCCTTGTAGGCTGCATCAAAGCGCGTTTCGGCGCTGACCTCCTTCACATGGGCATCGGCGAGGTTCCGCGTTGCGGCGTCCAACAGACGTCGGACTTCGGTTGCGTCAGTGACGTGGCTTTTCAGCTGCCCGATCTTTAGTAAGTTTTCCAAGGTCATTAGCTGTCCCTAGCAAAAACAGTTTCGGTTCCTTGAGTATTCGGCTAACGAATCGATCTCCGTCGGCACACTTCTTCATGAAGTCGGCCTTCGGCATCACGACCGGATTCACCTCCCTTCCGAGACGTTGGTGCGTCTCGGCGAACGCTTCCACCACGTTTGCAAACGATGCCGAACCGACGACGAACACATCTACGTCGCTGGTCGCGCGCTCCTTACCTTGGGCAACGGAACCAAACACGAACGCCAGGTCGATCTTCGCCGCGAGCGGCGTCAACGCCTCGCGCAGCACATCGGCAAGCCCGGTCGTCTTGCGAAAGAATCCCGCAAGTTCCGCAAACACCGGAGACTCACGGTTGGCCTGGTAACGAACCTGGTTGCCAGTGACTTCACGCACCAGGAGGCCGGCCTCCGCAAGCCGCTTCAACTCGCGGTGCACGGACCCCGCTGGCACCTCCGCCAGCCGGCCAATCTCCCGCACGTAAAAGCTTTGCTCCGGCCGGAGCAACAGCAATGACAGAACACGCCGGTGATAGGCGCTGAACAGAACCTCGGCAGGACTGGTTTCGACCATAGCGCTAGCGGTGAACCGTTCTCAAATTGGCTTCGATTGTAGCTGATTTGAGAACACACGATCAACCGGCCCCCTGGCCCAATATCACACCCCGACACCCCTTCCGGCACCACATTCCGTAGGTGGCTGAAGGCCGTCCCGGTCGCCGCCTGGTTCGGATCTGCCCGACACCCTCCCCCCGAGGTTGGAATCCCGTAGGTCGGGTTAGCGAAGCGTAACCCGACATCGAGCAATCGCACATACACAGTTTCGGTGCCGCCGAACGAACCCCGTCGGCGCGCGCAGCGCGCCCTATGTCGAGGCTCGTGCCACGCGTCCAGCGAAAGGCTGAACGCGAAAGGGCTCTGACCCCTTTATGCTTGAAGATCGAAACGCCGGGGATACGGTACTAACAAGAGTTGACGAAGAGCTCGGCAAGAATGTGAATCATTTGTCATCGACCTATTTTGCCAAGGCCGCGCTGGGCGTAACGTGTGGGCTATCGAGCTTCATAGGGCGGGCTGTGCCCGCCGAAGCATTTCCGACCGTCACGCATACCGAGGACACGTGGCGCCAACGTAATCGATGCCTGCGGCGCGCACAGCGCGCCCTACGAAAACGTGGTCTGTCCCGGTTTTCCGTCGGGGTGCGTGGCCCGACCCCGACACGGCTTACAGCAGCCGCGCAATCTCGTCGGCACTTTCCAGCGCCCCCTCGATAAGCCCGCCATACTCCCGGGCCGCTTCCGTGCCGGCCAGCGACAGGTAACCATCCAGCACTTGCCTGGGAGCCGACGGCGGATAATGCGGGTGCTGATGCGGTCCGGCCAGGTCCGCCTCGGTGGTGGTATGCGCCTCGCCGCTCCAGTCCTTGACGATGATCTTTTTGACTTCCCTGGCCCCGGTGCCCGAAGAGCTGCTCGAGCTGCGCCAGGCTGGCCTCGATCAACTGCGCCGCGCCGATCTGCCGGCGCTGCAGCGCATTGAGCCCCACAAACGAGGTCAGGGCATAACCTGCCGCGGCGCCCGATGACGAATAGGGCGAACCGTCATAGACCTCGGTCAGCGGCCCACGCTGACTGAACGCCTCGCCAGACAGACCCTGCTCACGCCAGAATGGCGCGTCATATAAAAACAGGATTTTGCAGTGCCCGGCCATCCAGGTCGGCACGGCCCGCCATTGCCGCCGTATCGCCTCGTCCACATCGGGCGTGAGCTCGACAGACTCCGCCAGCAGGCGCAACGGCATGGCCGCGATCACCTTCCCGGCCTCGAACTCCGCGAGCTCATCACCGCTGCGGGCGGTGACCATCCGCGTGCTCGCGTCGATCGCGCACACCTCGGTATTCAGATGAATCGACGCACCCAGGCCATCGGCCAGCGCATCCACAATCGCCTGCGCGCCGCCGACGATACGGTATGACTCGCTGTGCGGCGAAGGCCCGGCGTGTCGCTGCACACGGCCATCCGGCCCCTGCCACAGGCTGTCGCCGTCAACCGTTTGTGCAAAGACCTCGATATCGAGCTCTTCCAGCAGCCGGGACAGGCGCGGCTGCAGTTGCGGCCACACCCATGCCGGGCCCAGATCGACACGGGCGTTGCGCTCCGCATCGATCCGCTCCGACACAATCCGTCCGCCCACCCGATCCCGGGCCTCCAGCACGCTGACCGGGTAACCCCGCTGCTCCAGAACCCGGGCCAGGTACAGGCCGCTTAAACCGGCCCCGATGATGACAACGGAATCACGACTCAAGATACGACACCGGATTCAGCAAATGCCCCTGCTTGCGCCATACACGACGGGGATTAAGGGGTCGGTGACATTTACGAATCATTGATGTTTTCATTTGTCACCGCCCCCTTTTAGTTACGGTCACCGACCCTTTTTGTTCTTTTGGTTCTGTTGAGACTTCGACTCCTGAAAGAGGACCTCCCGCAGAAAGAGCGTCTCCATTAGACTTTATTCTGACCCGAACGACGGGTCTGCGTCCGGTATCGATCTTAGAGTTTTAAGCACTTTAATCCGCTCCGTCGCGGGAATGTCTATTTTCCAATTATCTGCGGCCAACGAGCGCCGCTAAAGCCGCACCATGCTTTACCCATATACCGAACTCCCGATCGGCTGTGGACTCTAAACAAATTGTGTAACAACTCTGTTGGATGTGGTGTCTTCGGTGGGTTCTAACATAAGGTCCATGGAATCAATCCTTGGCGCCGATGCCCAACCGGGTGCGCAGCGCGCGTCTTCCAAGTACGCGAATATAGAGACGTACCCCTACCAGATCACGCATGGCATACTTCCCAAAATACGAGGCAACATACGGCGAACGTGACCAATCTAATAACGGCGAGGGAAAGCCGTGGTGTCGTAAATAGACTAAGAACTCATATCCTTTTTTTGAACCAATAGGGCCCAGCGCGCCGTGATTCGTTATCCATTGTTCGATTTCTGCTGGTGCTGGCCATTCCCAATGCCTATCAGTGAACGATTCCGCTTGTGGCCGCGCCGCTTCGACCCACCGAAAATACTCCCGCACGCTCACCACCCTATCTAGTTTCCGCTCTAGTGTGGTATTCAACATCCATGCATGACTTTCGTGCCCGCGGAACAATAATTCGGAGACATGCAGTCTGCAGATGCCTGCAGTCGCTCCCGACACGCAAGCAGTTCTTTCAGAAATTCCTCGAACTGTTCCCAGCTATCCACGACTTCATGCTGTATCATATTCGACTTGACTACCCGCACGATTTAATTCGAACATTTGTCATCTTCCGGTTGGGCTCGTAAAACCACTCGAGCACAAATGCAAGTTCGTTTGTCGCCCACCCCAATCTGCAGTTGGCTGAAGACGAAGTTTTTACCAACTGGCCCAACCCCAGGTCACATAGAATTGCTCCGACCGCCTGAACCAGAACTCCGCATCTTGCTCAGCAAGTGACCGTATCGGGCGTCTTTCTTGTTCTGCGTGCTTTCCGCGCGGGACTAATTCAGCAATAATCTTGGCGGCATTCTCCACAACTAGGAGTTTCTCAACCGCCATCATGTCAGCCAGTTTCGACAGGTCTTTCCCGCCGCATTCCGGGCGAGGCTTGCCAAATACGCAGATAAAATCGCGGTCGCAGCTTTCCCGGGAGCGGTCCACTACGGATTCAGGTCCAGCTCGAAATAGTTCTTCCTCAAGTTTATCCACAAGATCAAGGACGGCTTGGCCGTTGGCTGCCTTGATCTTGTCTCGGTCCAGATGAGGTAGCGCGCCGATACTTTTCCTGGCTCGCAGAACAACCAACTCGTCGCCAGTAGCGCTGGCCTCGACATTCACGAGGCTCCAGATGGTAAAGCCGCTTTCAGAACCCAGGATAAATATCGGACGGTGCAGGTTGTTTCGCTGTAGGTACGACCGCAACCGGACTGACGAAAATTCGTATACCAATTTTGTCAGCGTGCCCCCCTGGCCATCGGTACTTTGCATCTCATTGGCAAGGGCGGGATGCGGATATACATGCCATTGAGCCGGTTGACTATTGCCGGCCTGATACATTCGACCACGCCTTATCCGGCTCGTTGAGTCGTAAGTTTCCTCACAAACAGCAAAGAGTTAGGGCCCAGGCCGTTCGCTTTAGCCGCCGAAAAAACTGTGTCATCTTCCGAAGCGATCACCACTTGAAACACGATCGGTGACGGCCAAACCGGATATCCGTGGCGACATGGGGCTTCGTAGATGAGCTTCGTGTTTTCCTCAATGCCAGGTTCATATCTCTACCGCCCGTTCGACAATGGCGTCGGCGAGGTGGATTTGGGTAGTCTGAACGTCGATAAGCCGCGCCATGAGAGCGTCGCACAGAGCCATGAGTTCGTCGACTTTGGCGACGATGCGGTGTTGTTCTGGAATAGGCGGCAGCAGCACCAGAAATGACATTAACCCCTTCCCCGTAAAGTGCTGTATGCCGGCCCCTGTGAAATAGGAACCTAAGTCTGCCGCTATCTGCGCTTTCTCGAAGAACGTAGACAAAATAGCTTGGGTTGATTCCGATCTTGAATCTGACCCTGTGAATCGCCTTCTGAAAATAAATATTACTTTCTCGTTCATCCCATACCGCTGCACGTCCAGGGTAACCACCCTCACAAATCAGTACATCACCACGACGAAGGGAAAACTCATCCAATTCGGAATCCTCAAAGAGCATTTCCTTTACGTCCGACAGATCAAAATCAAACCACCTTACATTGATGTTGCGTAGGTAACGAACGGCGTGCCTTTGTTCTTAGCTTTGTCCAACATATTTCCAAGACGGTTTGCGCAAATTCATCTACACGTTCCCAGACCCAAGCATTAGGAATATTGAACCGGTTTGCTTTCTTCGCACGGTTCATTTCTAAGTTTGAGCAGCTTGCCAACAGCCTCGTCGTTGGGGTCTTGAGGGACGAGTTTGCCCATGACGGCGAGTTGGAGGATGGTTTGTTTGAGTTGGTCGATGCTGTGTTCGGTGGTGAACAGGGTGTCGAAGTGGTCGGCGATGCGTGGCCAGGCTTCGGCTACTTCTTGCTGTGATGCGGCGCTGGTGAGGGTGCCGAGCAGGGTTTCTACCAGGGTTTGGTGGGCTTCGATGCTGTCGGTTTGTTGTTGTTCCAGTTGGTCGCAGAGGGCCATGAGTTCGTCGACTTTGGCGACGATGCGGTGTTGTTCGGCGAGGGGTGGCAGCGGGAAATGGTTTCCTGCGAAGTAATCTCGCGTTATCGCTTCTGTCCAGCCGTTCCAGTCATCTTTGGTATACCGCTCTGATGAACCGCGGTCGACTTTAGATAGATCAGCACATACTCTGGGACCGTGCAGGCGTTTATCGCGCGATACACGTGAAGCTCCGTAGTTCCCGCCCCGAAATCATTGGTTAATCCGCGCATCACGGCCGATTTACCGTTTTGAAAGCACGGAGTTATTTTGGCTAGAACAACGTCTTCTTCCCTGAAATGTGTGAAGCCCGATTTTATCTCACCCCACGCTTTCACCTCGTGTTGTACAGGTGTGCCATACTTTTCCGAGATCGACTGCATCGGGACAAATGATGCTTCATCTGCATCGTTCGCGTCATTCCTTGCGGGCGATTTCGCCGATTGTGAAAGAGGTTCGTCCACACCCAACCATCAGGCAAATCATATGGCTGTTCATCGTCCTGATTTGCGGGCAGCGGTTTCGCTTCTCTGATTTTTCCTTCCTTAATCAAGCGCGCTCTTTTCCTTAGCGATCTTCTTCCAGCAGACACACTGGCCGGTTCATCATTGGGATCTTGCGGCACCAACTTCCCGCGCACCGCCAGCTCCAGAATCAACTCGCGCAGTTTCTTGATGCCGTAGGGCTTGCCCTTGCCGTTCTTCCGCTCCCTGCCGGCGTTGGCTTTTGGTAGCATGTGCAGAGGTCCAGAGGTCCAGATTGTCAGTGATGAACTTCCGACATGCTCAGGCCTCATCCCTGTGTAAGGCTTCCTGCAGGATATTCTTTAGCTGGTTGCGTAGATCTGCGATTTCGTTTTGCTGTTGCTGGTATTGCTGCAATAGCTCGTCTGGATCGTGGCTGACTTGTTCGCCGACGTGGGGGTTTTTGATATCGAGGTTGTAATTGCGCGCAACGATGTCTTCGACGGCGACCTTCCAGGCTTGTTCGGTTTGTTTGCGCTTTTGTGAAGCCGTCTTCCTCTCTTGCCCCACCAATCGATTTCCGGTCTGGAACTCCTCGAAACGCATGGGCTTGGTTTTGTTGTAGCTTTTCACGCCTTCCGGGTACGGGTGCTCGTAGTACCAGACGTGCTCGGTTGGTTGTGCCCTTGGTGAAGAACAGCAGATTGGTCTTGATGCCGGTGTAGGGATTGAACACGCCATTGGGCAGGCGAACGATGGTGTGCAGGTTGCACTCTTCCAGCAGCGATTGTTTGAGGCGGGTCTTCATGCCTTCGCCGAACAGGAAGCCATCGGGCAGCACCACGGCGGCACGGCCTTTGTCCTTCAGCAGCTTGATGATGAGCGCCATGAACAGGTCCGCCGTTTCGCGGGTGCGCAGGCTGGCGGGAAAGTTGTTTTCGATGCCGTCTTCTTCCATGCCGCCGAAGGGCGGGTTGGTGACGATGACGTTGACGCGGTCCTTGTTGCCGTAGTCTTTATATGGGCGGCTCAGGGTGTTGTCGTGTTTGATGTTGGTGGGCGTGTCGATGCCGTGCAGGATCATGTTGGTCACGGCGAGCATATGCGGCAGGGCTTTCTTCTCGACGCCGTGAATCGAAGCCTGAAGGATCTCTTCGTCTGCTTTGGTTTTGACGTAGTTCTCGCGCTTGTGATCGATGGTACAGGTGAGGAAACCACCGGTACCGCAGGCCGGGTCGAGGACTGTTTCTGCCAACTTTGGATCTACGCGATTGACGATGAAGCGCGTTACGGCGCGCGGGGTGTAGAACTCGCCCGCGTTGCCGGCGCTTTGCAGATCGCGGAGGATTTGCTCGTAGATACTGCCGAAGGTGTGCCGGTCGCTGGTGTTGTTGAAGTCGATTTCATTGATTTTGTTGATGACCTGGCGCATCAACGTGCCGGACTTCATGTAGTTGTAGGCGTCTTCGAATACATTGCGCACCACGCGCGCCCGTTCGCCAGCCGGGCCGTGAGTGACCAGCTTTGATTTCAGCGTTGGGAAGAGCTGGCTGTTGACGAAGTCGGCAAGGGCATCTCCGGTAATACCCTCGGCATCTTTGGCCCAGGCGCGCCAGCGCAGGTGATCCGGTAGCGGGGATCGGTAGTCGTCCTCGAGCAGCTCCAGCTCGGCTTCGCGGTCGTCGAATATTTTCAAGAAAAACATCCACACCAACTGGCTGATGCGCTGGGCGTCGCCGTCAACGCCGACATCTTTGCGCATGATGTCCTGGATGGACTTGATGACACCGGAAACATTACTCATGCCGATTCGTCCTGACTAAACAACGCTTGCTCCAATTCTTGAATGGCTGTCTCAAAGCTGGTCTTTGCCGCCGAAGATCTGATTAATGATTTCCACGGGGGTGCCCATGGTGTTGAAGGGATCCAGCCGCAGTACCTTGGCGCTTTCCAAGGTGCCGATCCCTTCATCGGCGTATTTGTCGAGTAGCGCGGTGAGTACGGCCCGGGCTTGCTCGCCGTATTTGGTGAAATAGTCGCGCTTCTTGACGTTGTTGGCTCGCTCCTTACGCGTGAGCGGAGGCTGTCCCCAGGCGATATGGCAAATTAGATCGAAGTCGCCGTAGTCCTTGCCGATTTCCGCGGCGAGATTTTCCAGCACAATGCCGTGCTCTTCCAGCTCGTCGATAATCGCTTGTTTCTTCTTGGCACGATTCCAGCGCGTGAGGAACTCATCCAGTGAAGCGAATTCCGACTGAATCTGCTTGCGGGTGAAATCCTTGTAGGACTCGGTGATCAGATTGCCGTCAGGGCCGATGTATTCGATGCGCTCGGCGATGATTTTGGCGGGTACGCCACTGACGCGGACTTTGTACACGCCCTTCTCGTCTTCAATCTGGTCCGGGTCGAAATCCTCGCCCTCTTCGGGCGGCGGGTCCGGCGGGACGGGGTCGTCATCGTTGCTCGGTTCGTACATTACGGCGGGCTCACCGTCGAAATCCGGGTCGCGGAACAGCTCGGTTGCCCGCTTGAAGTCGATGATGGTGAAGAAGTACTTATTGTTCTCTTCGTCGATGCGCGTGCCGCGCCCGATGATCTGCTTGAAGACGGTCATGGAGGTGATCGTCTTATCCAGGACGATTAACTTGCAGGTTTTGGCGTCAACCCCGGTAGTGAGCAGCTCCGACGTGGTAGCGATGACCGGGAAGGTACTTTCCGGGTCAATGAAGTTATCCAGCTCGGCTTTGCCTTCGACGCTGTCGCCGGTGATGCGCATGACATACTTTGGATTGTCGATCGCGAGCCGGCCGGCAGCGTTTACGATGGCCGCGCGCATGCGTTCGGCGTGATCGATGTCCTCACAGAAGATGATGGTCTTATCGAGCGGATTCGTAGCCTTGAGATAGCGCATGACGCGATCGGCGACGAGCTTGGTGCGCTGGTTCAAGACCAAGATGCGGTCCATGTCCGCCTGGTTATAGATGCGCCTTTCGATTTCCTGCCCGAGGTCGTCTTTCATACCAGCGGGAGGGGTCCAGCCATAGAGGTCTTTGTCGATGTCGATGCGAACGACTTTGTAAGGCGCCAGGAAGCCGTCCTCTATGCCCTGCTTTAGGCTGTAGGTGTAAACCGGCTCGCCAAAGTACGTACTACTGGAGACATATTTCGTCTCCTTGGGCGTGGCGGTGAGACCAACCTGTATGGAACCGGAAAAGTACTCGAGAATCTCGCGCCAGGCCGAATCATCCGCGGCACTGCCGCGATGGCACTCATCGATGACGATCATGTCGAAGAAATCACGCGACACGTTTTTGAAGATCTTGTCTTCTTCGTCGGGCCCGGTAATGGCTTGGTAAAGCCCGAGGTAGATTTCATACGATGGGTCGATTTTGCGATTCTTGATCTTGGTCATTACGGCGCCGAAGGGCTTGAAGTCATTGACCAGCGTTTGATCCACGAGAATGTTGCGGTCTGCCAGGAACAGAACGCGTTTGACTTCCTTCGCCTTCCACAGGCGCCAGATAATTTGGAACGTGGTGTAGGTTTTTCCGGTGCCGGTCGCCATGACCAGCAACACCCGCCGCTGACCCTTTGCTACCGCTTCGATCGTTCGATTGATCGCTTCAACTTGGTAGTAGCGCGGCGCTTTTCCGGAGCCATCGTCGTGGTACGCCTGAACGACCAGTTCTTCTGCCTGATCGTCGATACCGCGATATACCTTATAGCGCTGCCACAAATCATTGGGCGTTGGAAACGAGTCCAGGGGGATTTCGGTTTCGATGTCTTCGCCGGCAACGTAGACCCTGTTATGGGACGCAAATGCGTCGCCATTGGAACTAAACGCGCTCGGTACTTCCAATATCTCGGCGTATCCCAGCGCCTGCTGAAGCCCCTGACTGACGGTGTGCTTGTTGTCCTTGGCCTCGATCACCGCGATGGGGACGCCCGGCTCCCAGGACAACACATAATCGGCGAACTTCTTCTTTTTCTTGTTGCGGGACGACATGGTGCCCCGAACGATGATCGGTCCCGGGGTGAGTGTCACCTCGCGGCGGATCTGCTTCATGGGATCCCAGCCCGCAGCCTTGACGGCAGGAGAGATGAACAGATCGCAGATATCGGATTCGCTGAGTTGTTGTTTTTCTTTCTTATCCATCCGGCTAGATCCACATCCGGAATGTCACGGCGTTTCGTTTTTGCTGCGCCATGTGGTTCTTGTTGGGCTTCCCCGAGCCCTTGATTCGAATCGTATCATATTGAGCCGCCAGAGAAAGGTGCTGCTTCAGTCCAGCCAAGCATGGCAACGCGAGGAAAGGCCTGTTCGGCCGGTTGAATCGCTGCGTAATTGGTAGTCTATTCGTCCGATTCTCGGCAAATTAGAGGGTTGAGCCCACCCCGAAGCCTCGGAAGAAAGCAGCCAACAGGCTGCGGTGGCGTTCGTACTCCAGTTCGACGTGCGTGCACATTTCTTCCATCAACCGCTCTAAGGAAGGGCGCTCTGCTGCGCCAGCGGCAATCTGCACGATGACACGACGGGTCCCGGGCTGTGCGATCGCGTTTGCACGCTGGCCCAGAAGCTGGGCGGATGCGAGCGTGATATCCCAGTCGCACGCTTCCATTATTGCGGCTTCTGTCTCGAATAGGCTGTCTCGTACTTCTGGGATTTTCTCGTAGTTGGAAAGCAGGTACGCAATATCCAGCGCGTCTCGTTTACGTATGTCTCGAGACCGTTCGGCCCAGGCAATGAGTTTCAATAGGATCATGCCTATGGGCGTGGCAACGGGAACCGCTAGGTCGGGCTCCTCGTTGATTCGAACCCACTCAGCGTGGGCGCACGCCTCCTGAAAACCGAGCACATTCATGACCACTTCGCCTTCCGGTGGCCACGCTATACGCGCGGCATCATCCTCAATGCCTCCGCAGGGCACGATATCCACAACAGTGCGCTCAGGGCCCAGCAGTCGGTGCGCCGCCTTCGTCGGCGTGAAACCCAGTTCACCGAGGCGGACCTGGAGGGCCTCGAATGCGCTCCAGTTCTTCACCTGGATGGCGAAATCGATATCGCGAGTCGCACGCTGCACTTCCGCGCCATGCCCATAGTGGAGGATGAGATCGCGTGCCGTGGCGCCGACGATCACGTAAGGAATGCTGGTATCCGCCGACGCCTGGTGGACGCAAGCAATCACCGCGACGATGCCCGCCTCAATCTTCCCTGCAATATTGAGCAATGTGTTCCTCGTAAATTTGCTGGGCTGCTTCCAGGTTTCTCGGGTCAGCGGTTGCGAGCAGATCGGCGTAGACCAGGACCGGAGGAACAAGCCCTGCTTCGACGCCGTATTTGCCTTCCTGCTTCGGCCAGAAAGGTTTGTATACCTGTACAGCAGCAGCTTTGTCGCCAGTCCATTGCGTCGTTTTGTGCAAGCGTCCGTCACGTAACAATTGGGGCAGCGTTTGCGCGGGGAGGTAAATGGTACCGACCTGGGGCTTGAGATATGCCGTATATTTCGCCGCTGCGACCTCTCCGCCCCAGTAACCACCGTACTTCCGTATATCGATGTGCTCCCACCAGTTCGGATCGCCCGTTATGAATTCGCCCACAAACTGCTTTGGCTTCAGTTTCTCGGGCCAGGCGTCCACCCAGCGGTCGAGCAGCGCTCGATAATGCACCAGTCGACGTCCACCGCCTGGGGTTTCGCGAACGGTACCTGCGGCCTTGAGCGCGTCAATGACTCTGCCAACGGTGCCGAGCGCGACACCCGCTCGCTCGGCGATTTCCCGGTATGGGGCCCCAACCAGAGCTGGATCGAGCAGAAACGCATAAACGACCATCAATCCCTTGGGCTCGAATGCCCGCCTCAGGCCACCTTCTTTGGCAGGACGCAAATGCTCCTGCTGGCGTGCTCGGTTGGTCGTGACATACACGTAAACCGGCGGCTGGTTAATGAACGCATTGCCCTGAGCATCTATGAACTGCACTTGGTGTTCGCGCAGTCGGGCCGCCATCGCGGGGTTAACGAAGTCTGTGACCAGGAGGCCCTCGCCTGGCAGCGCCTTCAGCTGGTTGACGAGGGCACCGAAATTTTTGTGTTGCGCCCATTTTTTAACTTCAGCCAATAATTCCTGGCCACCTGGATGGAGGCGCAAAATTGCATCGACATGGAAATCACCCTTACGGGCTTCCCGCTGTTCGACGGTCAAATGCAGCCCGGTTCCGCGCTCCAGGGCCAGGAGCGCCAGATTGAGAAGTTCTTCAACAGTGGCGATGCCGGTAATCATTAATTGTCTAATATATGGCGTTGTTCATTATTAATGAACGCAGCTGGTTTGTGAACAGACGCCTTTGGACAAAGAGAAAGTTGTACAGTATTATAGCCTGTACATTAATAATGTACATAGATTTTTATTGAACAACATTTACTTGGCAAACTCGGATTCGAGCTCTAAATCCGTTGAGCCAGGTGGCGCCGTACGCGCAGGCAGCGTGGACGCAATTTGCCCCTGGCTGCTAAATTGACGCGCAATCTAGGCGCGGGACGGGGGCTGGATTGCGCTTCTGGTGGGTCAATCAGAATCAGACCTTCGAGCAAGAGGTCTCGGGAGGCTATCTCTGGTCGCCCAAGCGCAATGCAAACGGCGCCCGCAATCCATTCTACGAATCCATGCGCGAAGTCGCGCCGGGCGATCTGATCCTGTCGTTCCAGAGAACCTATATCCGGGCCATCGGCATAGCCGGTTCTCATTGCTACGAATGCCCCAAACCGTCGGAGTTCGGCACGGCGGGTCCCAACTGGAGTCGCATCGGTTGGAAGGTGGACGCGACCTTTCGAGTCCTCGGCCACCAGGTCAGACCGCGGGACCATATGGACCAGCTCGGGCCTCGCCTGCCGTCACGCTACTCGCCGTTGGACGCTTCCGGCCGCGGGCTTCAGAGCGTTTACCTTACCGAAGTTCCGACGCCCATGATGCACACCCTGGTCGAGCTCATTGGCCAGGAAGCGCGCGTATTGATGCAGCAAAAGATTTTGCAGGAACCGGAGACTGCTCCGGCGACGGGATTGGCGGAGTGGGAAGAGCACCTGCATGACCAGATCGAGCAAACGCCGGGGCTCAGCACCACTGACAAGCTCGCCCTGGTCCTGGCGCGCCGCGGTCAAGGCCGCTTCAAACAGAACGTGGGGCGTATCGAGTCTCGCTGCCGAGTGACCCATGTTGATCGGCTGGAGCACTTGCGCGCCAGCCATCTGAAGCCCTGGCGCGATGCCAGCAACGACGAACGGCTGGACGGCGAAAACGGCTTGCTGCTCACGCCTTCCGTCGATCACCTGTTCGACCGCGGATTCATTTCGTTCGAGGACAATGGGCGGCTGTTGATTTCACCCGTGGCGCACACGGCGTCGCTGAGGAAGATGGGAATTCCTACGGAAGAGTTGCGCAACGTCGGCCGGTTCTCGGAAGGCCAGCGCAGCTTCCTGGAGTATCACCGGGAAAATGTTTTTCTGGAACGTTCGTCCGGTCGTAAGGGGGCGAGGTAGAGCCGATCATCGGCGGAAGACGGTTGTCGGGTTACGCTGCGCTAACCCGACCTACGGCACTGCGGGCGCCGGGCCCTGAACGGAATGCCGCGTCGAACGCCTGCAGCATCCGAGCGCGACTTGTCACCAGTACTTCGCCGTGTCCGGAAGGATCCAGCGTACACCGCCGCGGGGGTCGGGCTTGTCGCCCGGGTAGCGGGGAATCAGGTGGATGTGCAGGTGCGGGACGCTCTGGCCGGCCGCCGCGCCGTCGTTGACGCCGATGTTGTAGGCGGCCGGCGCGAATTCCTGGTCGATGATCGACTTGGCAACGTCGAGCGCGGCGAACAGGGCCTGTCTCTCCTCCGCGGTTGTCTCGAAGAACGAAGGGGTGTGCCGCTTGGGGATGACCAGGGCGTGACCGGGCGAGACAGGATAGCCGTCGAGGATGACGGTGCAGTGGGGATCTTCGGCGATGATGCGCTCGCCGGAGAGATCGCAGAATCGGCAGGTTTTTTGATTTGTCATGATGTCCGTCACGGGAGTCGTCGGCACGGGGCGGTTCGCCCCGGCCCAGTTGCCATGGCCGCAGGTGCCGGTGGCCACGGGTGTTTGTTTGCCGCTGTCCTTTTCGTTCTGCCCTCTCGCTTTGGGGCGCGGAACAAATGGCGGCGAGGCGGCGTGTGCTCGCGGACTTGGAAATAAGCGAGGCCGCAGGCGCCGCTAAGCAAATCCGCTGCACCCGCTGCAGCGCCGTCCGCGGCCTTGTCTTTATACCGCAACTCGAACGGCAGGCCCAGGCGCCGCTTCTCCTGGAGCTCCGCCACGGTGCTTTCGATGGCGACGAAGCGCAAGACCCCAGTGGTTCGGTTGTCTCGAACACGGCCTGGTGCAATTGTCGTTCGACCCCTGGGCGAATGGACAAGACGCGATGGTGCGGCTTCGCGAGTTTATTGATCGAGACTGCAGCCGCTCCTGCCGGGGAAGTTTCGTAGCGCGGCTCGCGGCGGGAGAGCCGCCGGCTTGTGGGCGGGACTTGCGAATCGGCGGCTTCGGCTTCGCCGACACCGCCCTCCGGAGACTGCGGCCGTTCGCTTCCCAAGCAGCAGGCGTGATTCCGCCTAGAGCGGCGGGAGCGCAGTGAGTCTCCGCTCCAGTTCTTGGGCGGTGCGCAGTGTTGCTTGGAGCAGCGAGTCGTCCACGTCCACGTCGCCTTCGTACTCCGCCAGGTTGCGTTTGCGATGGGCTTGGTCGAGTACGCGCCACTGCTCGTCGGGCAGATCGAGGGTGTGGACCAGGCACTGAAACACCAGGTACCGGCTTTCGGATCGATACCCGTGCCAACGCAGCGCAGCCAGTGCAAGGGCGTGTGCCGCGTTGTAGGCGAGATCGAAACGGCTTTCGATGTTCAGCGTCTCGTTACCGGCGTCTTGCAGTCGCCGGCGGCCGGATCGCAACAGACCGTCCATTTCGGCTTTGGTTGAAGGTTCAAGTGTAGGTCGGGTTAGCGCAGCGTAACCCGACATTAGCCCTGCGGCATCATCGCTTCCGCCTCAGTACGACTCATTGGGCGATGTCCCTATCAGCGTTAACGTGTCTCCCGCCATCACCCGCGTCAGGAAGGGAGTGCCTTCTTTTTGGCGCCGGCGGAATTCCTTGGTGGTATATAAAGTCGGATTGATCTTGCGGCCGATTGCCTGCTCGGCTTCCGTCAGTAATCGATACACCTGCTCCAATGTCAGGCCGTCGGATACGAGCAGCAGGTCCACATCGCTCGAAGCGGTGTCCGCGCCTTTTGCAACGGAGCCGTAGACCAGGGCGAGCTGGATCGCTTCTCGCGCCGGGTCCAAGGCCCGACGCAAGGGTTCGGCAAGTGCTACGGTCTTGCGGACCAGCGAACAGAGCTCGCTGTAAATGGGCGCGCTGGGGTTCGCCTGGTAATGCTTTTGGTTGCCCACGCGGGACACGGTGACCAGGCCGCTGTCGGCAAGTTTCTTCAGCTCTCGCTGCACGGCACCGGAGCCCGCGCCGACGCGGCCGATGACCTCGGTGGCGAAAAAGCTCCGTTCCGGCTGCCCGAACAACAGCCCGAGCACGCGCTGCTGCGTGGAGGAGAACAGCGCATCGGCGAGCGAGGCCCGTTGCGGTGAACCATCGGTGTCTTTGCGCGTACCCATATTGGGTATATTGGTACCCAATATGGGCATAGTCAAGTGGCGGAGGCGGACGCGTACTGGGTGGGTTCGGCCAGTGGTTCTCACATCGCCGGATCCGCCGCTCAGTTTGATCCCAGCCTACGAGTGCGGCCGGGGGGGTCGGGTTGCCGCGCGAACCCGACCTACTTCGGCCCCCTGTTTGTTGTTAGCCGGACATACGCCCTACAAGAATCCAATCGCATTGAGTCGCCGGGAAAACCTACGTCTACGGCACTCGGTCCAAAGGAACCGCTTCCCTAGTCGGCTGCTTTGGCCATGAACGCGCGTTTGGCACGAATATATTCGTTCGCGCATTCAATCATGGTGCTGTCGTTCGCCCAGTTTTCGCAGCCTTTTGGCGGCACGTACTGTGCTTCAAAGGTGGCTTCGCGAGTGCGACGGAGGGCGGCGTGGTCCTGCTCTGGCGCAGTTGCGGGCGAACGCAGGACTTGCCTTGGGCTCTGCGACCGAGGTGCGGGTTGTGCCGTTTTCTTCGGGATGGCCGGGGACAAATTGCGCAGACTCCGCTGCGCGACTTGATTAAGGGCATAGAACGCGAGCAGCGGTAGGGCGATGGCGAGTATGGCCAGCGCGAAACGTTGCATGGGCGACAGGCGGCGTCCGCGTGATCCTCGCCGCGCGCGACGTCGGCGGCGCGCCCACCTGCGCGGCGGGCGGTTTGCCGTCCAGGAAGTCGCGGAGCTGTTCGCCGTCCATCAGCACGATATGCTTGTCGGCCGCAAAGTTGCGTGCCTCTTTGCTGAACACACCGGACGTGACGACGAAGCCACCGTCGGCGTTTTCTGCAGCCATGACGCCGTACAGCTCACGCACGACTTTTACGCCGACCTTCCACGCTTTCCAGTGCTTGCATTGCACGAGATACCGTTTCCCATGTTTACGGAGTACGAGATCGACACCGCCGTCCGGGGCGCTGCCGCCCTGCTCTTGCACTTCATAGCCTTGACGTCGGAAGGCCTCGCCGATCAACAGTTCAAAGTCGCGCCAACTCATTTCGCGTAGGGCGACATTGCCCGGCTCACCGGACGCGCTTGCATACAGACGCTGCCGCTTCCAGCGGCCCAATCCGGATATGGCCGCTCCTGCTAGAAATACAACCGGAACCAGGTATTGGCCGATGGTCGAGAGCAAGTGGATCAGCGGCGTGATCGCTGCGGCGCCGATATCGGCCGGGCGTCGCGGCCGCAACCGCAGTGCGTGCAGCCAGCACATGGAGGCCCACGTAGCTTACGAGCGCCAGGCCAACGCCAACCCACCACGGAAACTTCGCGGTCAGGTCGATGATGTCTTCGAGCGGGCTGCGGCGGCGGGCCATCAACTGGCTCCGACCCACGGTCGAGGTCGTAACTGCCGCGATCGCGGCACTGCGCTCTGGTGTCTGTACATGGAATCGTCCGGATTCGTTCTTGTTCGTTGTTATATCAGAAGTATTCGGCTTCGGCAGAATAATCTTGAAGCATTATCGGTCGTCGGCCGATAGACGGCTGTCGACATACTCAACGATGTAAAGGAATTCACGTGAACCCAATATTCGCGAAGCGACCCATGGGCCGCGCATGGGCTCGTTGTCGGTGCATGACGATGTGCGTTGCGACAGGCTCGGCGAAAGTTGATCGCCGTCATGCCTGATCGCGTGGTCCCACTACGGCGACGTCGTACCCACAGTCACGTACCTCTTCTTCTAGGGCTGTTGGTTGCCTGCGTATTGATTGGGTGGTTTCTGCTTTGGACACCGAGCCCAGTCCCCCTGCACAGTCGTGAAGTTATGCCCGCGCCGCCGGCCCGAACCGTCAAGCAGCAGCCGCCGCCGGCGCAACCCCGGTTTCGAGCGCTGCGGCCGGAGTCGCCACCGGCGCCGCGCGTCGACAGTCAATGGGAAGCCTTGGCGCGAACCTGCCGGTACTGGACCCAACAGGCGATGCGCGCCGGCGCCAGTTCGAGCGACCGCGCGTTTCAGCAAGCCGCATGCGAGCGGCAACGATCCTATGCCGCACAGCATGGCATCGCTTGGAACGCGCCCCGGCTATCGAGCCCGCCGCGACAAAGCACGGTCGCCCGTGCGAACACGGTGCATGTCATCGTCAACGAATGCAGGCAGTACCGGTACGGGTCGGTGGATTTCCGCAAGTGCCGGGCGGCGGAAAAGCACCGCTTGGAAGACCAGTGCAAATTGGCCACAAGGGAATGGGATCACGCCAGGGGTGAACGGCGGATGCGCCTGGATGATATGCGGTCAGCGTGGTGCACTTCCGCTCGGCGCTATCAGATCGTGAAGTGACGAGTCGATCCGGGCGTGCTCCGCGGACGATCTGACATTGCCGGATTCGCACCCTGAAGGGTATAAACCCGTTGGGCTTAATCCGGCCTACGGGTGGCCTGCGTACGGAAAAACACGTCGGGTTACGCTCTGCTAACCCGACCTACGGTGTCCGACCGTCAGGTGGTGCGTGCGGAATGACTGTGTCGGATTACGCTGCGCTAATCCGACCTACGGGGTGGTGGGTGCGGATGGCTTCGTCGGATTACGCTTCGCTAACCCGACCTACGGGGGTGCTTTCGTGTGATTACGTCATTTTATCTGGTCTTCAACGAAGAGGTTCGGTGCCTTCGCTCAGCGCCGCGACATACTGGTCGTAGACGAATAACCGATTGCGCCGGTTGCCAGTGAGTTCGCGAAGAATATCGAGTTCCTCTAGGCGTGCAATGCAGTTACCGATGGTGGTGCGATTGATGCCGGTGCGCTCGGCCGCCTGGGTGATGTTGAGGATGGGGCGTAATTTGAGGACGTCGTGCAGGCGAACACAAGAGCCGGCGATACGGCCCAGCGTGCCGATGCGTTCGCGGTCGTGTTCAAACAACGCTAGTAAGCGACGTGCAGTGGTCACAGCTCCCTGCGCGGTGTCGCTAACGCCGCGGAGGAAAAAACGCAGCCAGCCTTCCCAATCACCGTGGGTGCGCACGCGATTGAGACGATCGTAATACTCGCTTCGGTTAAGCTTGAAATACAGGCTCAGGTAAAGCAGCGGCTCGCGCAGCACATCTTCGGCGCACAGGATCAGCGTGATCAATAAGCGTCCCAGGCGGCCGTTTCCGTCCAGGAACGGATGAATGGTCTCGAATTGTGCGTGCGCCAGTGCTGCCTTGATCAGCACGGGTGTTGGCGAGCGTTCGTCATGCAGGTAGCGCTCGAACGAGTCCAAGGACTCCATCAGCCGGTCGGGCGGCGGCGGCACGAACGCTGCATTTCCCGGTCGGGTGCCGCCGAGCCATACCTGACTACGGCGGAATTCGCCCGGCGTCTTGTCGGCGCCGCGACCTTGCGCAAGCAGCACACCGTGAATTTCGCGCAGCAAGCGCAATGACAGCGGAAACCCTTCGCGCATCCGTTGCAGACCGTGTTCCATGGCCGACACGTAACTCGACACTTCGCGGGTGTCGTCCAGGGGTACGCCCGGTAGCTCCTCCAGTTCATACAGAAGCAGGTCCGAGAACGAAGATTGGGTGCCTTCGATCTGCGAAGAAAGCACGGCTTCCTTGCGGACGTATTGATAGAGGAAGAGCTGGGTGTCCGGCAGCACGCCGGCAATGCCATCCAGCCGCCCGAGGTCGCGCGTGGCTTGTTCGAGCAGACGCAGGAGCTCACCCTCCAGGTCGATCGGAGGATCAGGGGGCAACGGCGCCGGGAGGAACGCCCGGTAGGCCTCGCCCGCTACGTTGTTCGTGAGGTACTGACCGCTGGTGCGCTCCATCGGCGACCACCCATCCCGCTTTAAAATTAGGGCTTAGTGTAATTTGGCTTGGATTTTTATGCAACTTTAGATAGATACAGTTGCATAATGCGTCGCGATTCTATCCGTTACGCAATGTTGGTACCGAAAACCCCTCGCCATGGCGGATTATGCAGCTTTAATCGCTTAACGCTGCATAACAGTATTCGGGGCGCCCTTATATGCAGCGATCTCACGGGAGTCGGGGCTAGCAGACCGACAAAATCGCCGTCAGGGTCGGGACCCATGCGAAACAGCCGTGGGGTTCGCTGCGTACGGATGGGCGTGTCGGATTACGCTGCGCTAATCCGACCTACGGGGTGGGAGGTGCGGAATGGGCGTGTCGGATTACGCTGCGCTAATCCGACCTACGGGGTGGGAGGTGCGGAATGGGCGTGTCGGATTACGCTGCGCTAACCCGACCTACATTAAGGTGGGCTTCAGATAAGCGCCGAAGAGGCAGCCTGATCGGGAATCAATATGCACCCTCCGCCCCCTTCGTTGCCATCGCTACCGTTCCGCGGGTCTGATGGGTACGCTTAGGATGATCCGGATCATATTACCTGGTGACATGAGTGCGTATCGTGAGGGTTTTCGAGCTACGGAGCCCACCCATGCGCCGACTTTCCGCGCTGATCTGCCTTCTGTGTCTGCTGTCTCTTTCACTTTCTGTGTCCGCGTTCGAGACGGTTCGGGTGACCGATCGCGTCTATGCCCTGGTCGGCGACCTCGGTCAGCGATCACCCGAAAACCTGGGTCACAACATGACTTCGGGGTTTGTGATCGCCGACGACGGTGTGGTGGTCATCGACACGGGCGGCAGTGCTCGCGACGCCCAGGCCATCTTCGAAGCGATCCGCAAGGTCACCGATAAGCCGATCAAGTGGGCCGTCAATACCGGCGGCCAGGACCATCGCTGGCTCGGCAACGGCTATTTCCGCAATCGGGGCGTTCCGATCATCGCCTCGCAGGCAGCCGCGCAGGACATGCGCAACCGGACTGCGGAGCAGGTCGGCAGGGCCCGCACCCTACTGAAGGAACAGTTCCAAGGGACCGAAGCGGTGTACCCGGATCACACCTTTGTAGAGCGGCACACGCTGCCGGTGCACGGCGTGACCATCGAGTTGATCTACACCGGCGGCGGACACACCAGCGGCGACATCTTCGTCTGGCTTCCAGAGCAGAAGATCGTGTTCACCGGGGACATTGTGTTCGTGCAGCGGCTGTTGGGCATCATGCCCGGCAGCGGGCAGACCTGGATCAAGACCCTCGAGTACCTGCGCGACGAACTGCAACCGGCCGTGGTCATTCCCGGACACGGGCACGTCACCGACTTGCAGGAAGCACTGCGCGACAGCTACGACTATCTGGTGTTCCTGCGTGACGCCATCAAGGAGCGCATGGAGGCCGGCGCGTTCGACCCGGTGGAGGCGACGCAAGGGCTCGATCAATCGCGCTTCTCGTACCTCGAGGTCTACTCGGACGTCCGGTTCCGCAGCCTCAATGCATTGCACATGGCCGAACAGGTGTACGCGGTCGCCGATCAGTAATCGCGGTCACATGCGCATACGATCCAAGGCGATGGCTGCGAACGGATGGGGGTGTCGGGTTACAACGCGCTAATCCGACCTACGGGGTGGTGCGTGCGGACGGGTCTGTCGGGTTACGCTGGCTAACCCGACCTACGGGGTGGTGCGTGCGGATGGGTGTGTCGGATTACACCGCGCTAATCCGACCTACGGCTACGTGGTGTGCGGACGGTCACGTCGGGTTACGCTGCGCTAACCCGACCTTCACCGCGACTTGGGCGACGGTTCATTTGCTCGCAGGTTTTGCGCCTGAGCCGGCGCGGAATTCCTTGCAGCCTTCCTCCACCCGCGTTTTGATTTCCTGCTTCAGGCTATCTTGAAGCGATGGCTGTAAAGCCGCCAGCACATCTCGAAACGAGCCGCCGAAGTTACTCAATGTGACCGACACGGACCTGACTTTGCAGTCCGTCAGGCTTGCGGCGGCAGACGCTTTGAGGTCTGCCGAGGCATCGCCCACCACCATGGAGGAAGGCCCGGTTTCGCACGCCAGCGAACCCGCAAGATCCACTTTGACGTCGTTACCGTTCAGCGCGAGGTTGGCATGGTTCACTTTGACCTGTTTGACCTTGTCGATACCGATGTTCGAACCCATGAGCTCGGCTTTGAGTTCTCTACACGGGTTCTGTTTAGCGATCA
The DNA here is from genome assembly GCA_963773585.1 of uncultured Gammaproteobacteria bacterium. GTDB lineage: Bacteria > Pseudomonadota > Gammaproteobacteria > JASBUN01 > JASBUN01 > CAVXJN01. Next base: position 239,211 of record CAVZBR010000001.1, on the reverse strand, counting down.
AATCCTCGACCATGGTGCCCGCGTGCGCAGCGGACGGGGTAATCATGGAGCCGATACACAGACTCAACGCCATAACCGTTATCAGCGGATAGTGCATAAACAACTTCCTGGTGTGGTTAGTCATCCAGGAGAGTGTAGTCACAGATGATCACGTCGCGATGTCGGGATCAGCCGTGCGTGGGCTACAAGCGCCACTGCGGCCCGCAACGTTCCGAGGCAATGATGGTCGGATGTAGGGCGTGGTCGGTTTCTGTCGCGCACCCGCGACGGTTGTTGTCGGGTTACGCTGCGCTAACCCGACCTACGTGATTGAACCGGGCGCGTGATTGTTGGTTTGTGGTTTGCTGGGCCGGCCTACGCGGCTGTCCGCTGCGCGGTGTTGTCGGGTTACGCTGCGCTAACCCGACCTACGTGATGGAACCATGCGGTTGTTGTCGGGCTACGCGTTGCCAACCCGACCTACGGTTTGGATCGCTTCGGTCCGATTGTTGTCGAGTGGGCGTAGGTCGGGTTAGCGTAGCGTAACCCGACATAAGAACCGTCGCGAGCCTGCCACCGCGAACCACGAACCGCGACCGTTCATTACCCGGTGAAGGTAGGTCGGGTTAGCGCAGCGTAACCCGACATGTCGATCACCGCGAACAGGCGGACAAACCATCATTCCCCCGCCACGCCCGGCTCATCCGCCGCACTCCCGCCCCAATCCGCCTCGACCAAGCCCGATTCTACATATCGGTGAAAACTCGAATAGGGCCAATCTACCGCAGCCCCCACATACCCGTGTTTCACCGGGTTGTAATGGACATACTCGACATGGCGGGCGAGGTCCCGGTCATCGCGCAATGTGTGTTCCCAATACCGATGTTGCCACACCGATTGTTCGCCGCGCGCGACCTGGGCGTGGGTGGGGTGAGGCCGCAATGACGGGTCGCAATGGCGCGTGAACCAGGTTTTGATCAATCGCCAGCGGATCGCGTAGTTCGCGTCGCCGGGTGGCATTGTCCATACGCAATGCAGATGGTCGGGCAGCACGACGATTGCGTCCAGCGAGAACGGGTATTTCACGCGTACGGCGCGGAATGCATTGCGCAGCACGTCGATTGAGTTCAACCGAGTTAGGATCGGGGTTCGATTCGCGGTGACCACCGTGAAAAAGAATCGTCCGCCCGGCACGAAATTGCGGCGGTATTGCATGCGACATCCTTGTCGTTTTGGTTTGTGATTGTCGGGTTACGCTGCGCTAACCCGACCTACGTCGTTGCGTTTCTTTTGACGCATGTTGTCGGGTTACGCTTCGCTAACCCGACCTACCCCAACCATCTCCGACCATCTCCGACCATCTCCGACCTACGTGCTCGCATGTTTCGGGCCGCATCACGTTACCGCAATTGGATGTACGGGTGGTAATTGGAGTAAACGGAGCGGCGTGTGGTTGTGATTTAGGATTTTGTTGGGTTACGCTGTGCTAACCCGACCTACGGCGATTCGAACTATGCCGGGATCGCTCATGCGTATTCGCGTTCATTGGTATTGATTGTCGGGTTACGCTGCGCTAACCCGACCTACGGCATTGCGTTCCTTTCGGCGTATGTTGTCGGGTTACGCTGCGCTAACCCGACCTACCCGACCTACCCGACCTACCCGACCTACCCGACCTACCCGACCTACCCGACCTACCCGACCTACCCGACCTACGTGTTTGCGACGCTGCACTGCAATAACAGGGTCGATTGCTTTTCCCCGCTCTGCGGCTAAGCTTGCGAAGCCCGTTTGTACTGGCGATGCGCGATGCGGGATCACGCTCGTCAGGTTTCCGATCGGGAGGCGGGATGAGGTCTCTGTAGCTCGTTGACTGATGAGGTATGGATGCCTGCCATTGACGGCAAGTTGGTCTCTACGGCTGACGGTGTTTCGGTCGAGAACTACTCAGTTCGGGCCGATCTGTTCGTCGAGCTGACGTTGGAGCCCGAGGGTGGCGACGCGACCAGCATCCTTGCGCCTGTCTCCGGTTCTGCGCGCGCGGCTGCCGATGGCAGCTTTCACATTGCATTCGATGTCGAAGGTCAGCTGAACGGTCCGGTGCAGGTCGTCGTGTCGGCGCCCAACGGCGTGGCCGTCGACCGACGTAGTTTGTCCGTGGCCGAAATCGCGCGCCCGCTTCGAATCGAAATCCAACCCACACCTCCGTTTACCGTGGACGAAAGTGATCTGCCCGGGTTGGGTGAACGGCTGCGGATCAACGGCCGGGTGATCGACCTCACCGGTCTGCGGGTGCCGCCGAAACTGCCGGTAGTAATCTGGGGTGTCGACCTGGTCGACGGCGATTCGCCGCCGCCCCGCCCGTTGCTGGTTACCGAAACCCAGGTGGATGGCATCTTCAGTGGCGATTGGCCCGAGGATCGCCTGGCCGACGCCTTTGGCACGGTGTCTGGCGGCGAGCCGGTGCCGGTGCCCCTCGACGACCAGTCGCGTCTGGTGCGCGACATTCTGCTGGTCACCCGCACCAGCCCGACCGATGGCTGCGACTGTACCGAAACTCCGCCGCGCGCACCGGACCCCGGCGATCTCACCAGTAACCCGGAAGCTTTCTCTCAGGACCTCGGCGGCGGCTGCGTCGATCTCACCGTGCCCAACCGCACCCTGGAGGAATACGCCTACTACTTCGTAGTGCGTACCTCCGAGCCGTCGATCAAGGGCGTGACCCTGGGCCGGCGCCGTAAGTTGCCGCCGCACCTGTTGACCGATCTGCTCGGCGTGTCTCTGTCGTCCGTCGCCTTGCGCGGCGCACGGCTGAACTCGGCAACCATCGGCAAGGCGGACTTTGCGCTCGACATCGACAGCGCCCGGCGCCTGGTGCGCACCGATGCGGTGCCGCGCCCGGAAGACATCGAGCGCGCCGCCTGGTTGTCGGAGGTCGCAGACACCAAGGGCTTGATCGACACCACCTTGCGCGAGGCGTCGGCGCGCCAGGTACTGGACGCCGACACGCCCATTGATTGGGATGAGACGCCCACCATCTACCTCAGCACCGAAATCGCCTTCGGCCACATCCTGCAGTACCGGGAGGTGTGGCGCGCCGACGGTTATTCGCTCGGCGATCTGTTGTATTCGCTGCCGCTGGCGCCAGGGCAGCGGCGCCAGATCGCGGTACTCGATTGGGATCGCCGCACCCGTTCGGCACGCGAGGAGTCGCTGGAATACGAAGAGGCACTGGACGCGTTGATCGAACGCGACCGCGACGTGCGCGAAATCGTCGGGACCGATCTGCACGAACAGACTTCCGCCGGGTCGCGCAACACCACCTGGGGCGCCGCGGGCGGCATCGGTGCCGGCTTCATCGGCAGCGGTTTCGGCATCTTCGGCGGTGTCGCCGGCGGCGGTTCGGGCTCCGATACACACGCCTGGCAAAACTCCGCCCGCCAGTTCTCCGCCGACTCTTTGCAGCAACTGCGCGACCGCATCGGCCAGCGCGCCTCGTCGGTGCGCAGCGAACGATCCACCGTCATCCAGACGGTAGCCCAGGGCGAGACGCTCCGCGCCGAGACCGAGGTGGTTGCAAACTACAACCGCTGCCATGCGGTGACAGTGGAATACTTCGAAGTGCTGCGCCATTTCCTGGTCACCCACGAACTGGCGGACGTGCAGGAATGCTTGTTCGTACCCTTGCCTATCACCCAGTTCGACCGCGGCAAGGCGCTGCGCTGGCGCGAGTACTTGAGCCGCTATTTGAAGGATCGTTCACTGCTGCGCGGCTTCCCCGCCATTGAACGGGTCGCCGACAACTGGGTGGGCTGGGATTATCCGCAGGCGCGCTACAGCGAAGAGGCGCCTACCGTGCTGGAAGGCGAACTGTATGTGAGCTTCGTTCTGCCGCGGCCACGGGATGCCGACGATGGCAGTTTCCAGCTCGCCGAATGGGAAGCCTACCGCGCGGTGCTGCCGGGCTTCGCGCGCCACATCTTCAGCAAACTGATCGAGCAGGCGGTAGTCGTCAACAAGAGCCGCACCGCGGCCCGGGACGAAGCGTTCCAGCGCGACGTGGCGCCGCAAATCGCCAGCAACTTGATCAACCGCCTGCGCTTTGCCTATGTCGGTTCCGACGGCGGGGAGACCGAGTTACCCTTGGACGGCACGTTGGTGTCGCGCTATCGCGAAGACCTGCCGTTGTATGTCACCTTGAACCCGGCCGGCGAGCTGCCGGAAGTGCCGCGGGAAGAAGTCGCCTACTTCAAGATCTGGTATGACGGCGACCCACTGCCGCCGGACGCCAAAGTAATCGTTCACCGTGGCCGGCTGCGCTATCGCACCGCCCACATCACCGCGCTGATGTTCGACAACGACCGCATTCTCGACGACGTGCGCAGCGGCGATCCGGTGCTGGTGGCCACGCCCATCTCCCGCGCCGAGCTTCGCAATCCCCGTGAAGAGGATCGCCAGCTTGCCGATCGCGTCGTGGCGCATCTGAACGACAACCTGGAGTTCTATCATCAGGCGATCTGGATGAGTCTGGACACCCAGCGCCGCTATATGCTGCTCGATGCCATCGAAGTGCCCGGCGCGCAGGGACGCAGTGTCGCCAGCGTGTGTGTCAACGATCTGATCGGTATCGTCGGCAACACTCTGGTGTTGCCGGCGGCGCCGGGTCAGCGTCTCAACACTTCGGTGAAGTCCACCGACGTAGAAGGCAAGCCGGTGGATCTGCGCAACGCCTATGCAACGCCACCGGCACCGCGCATGCGCTTGAGCGTACCCACCCGCGGCGTGTATGCCGAGGCGGTTGCCGGCGAGTGCAGCGCCTGTGAAGCCATCGACGAGACCCGCTACTGGCGCTGGAGCGTGGAAGGTCTGTTGGCGCCGCCGGAAATCCAGGGCCCCATCGACACCGGCACCCGCGCCAGCGAAGAACCAACCCTGACGCCGACGCCGTTGCCGGCGCCGTTGGTATCGATCCAGAACGCCCCGGCACTACCCGATCCCTTCGGACTGAAAGCGGCCTTCGAACTGCTGTCCAAGCCGGAACTGTTCCGCGATGTCACCGGTCTCGAAGGCACACAGAAGAATGCGGGTGCCGCCTTCGAAGCGGCGCTTTCAGCGGCCTCGGCCATGGGCGGCGAAGCGGCCAAACTCGCCCGTCAGCAGGAACTGACCAAGAACTCCGACCGGGTGGTGGACCGCATCGGCAAAGCGGTGAACGACGAGCTGCTGACGCCGGAAACCGCGCAGAAACTGACCCAGTCATTGCTCGAAGGGCTGACCGGCAAAGAAGAACCCAAAGCCGAAGCACCGCTGGACGATCCGACGGTGAAAAAAGCGGTGGAAGGAATGTCGCAGTCCGACGGCGGCAACTTGAAGGTGGAATCTTCCGCCGAGACCGTCGAGGTGAGCTTCGACGACAGCGCACCGGTGGTGGGCGCCGGCAATGCCGTGCCGCGCACGTTGATTCCCACTGCACCCCACGACTCCACCGACGTGCCGGTGCAGATCGAAGCAAGTTTCATCGGTCGCGCCGATCCCAACAATTCACTTGCCGACGACATCACGCCGTTCGTGTTCGATACCCGCGACGGTCTCGATTTCCTGCTGCGCCGGCAAGTGCCCAATTCGGTCGATCCACTGGCGGAGCTTGCCGCCATCGGCATGCTGCTGCCCGGCCGCGATGCCGACCACTATCGTCTGCGCCGCATGCTGCAAATCGTCTACCCGGCGGACGATCAGACCAACCAGGTGTCGGGCAGCGGGACGCTGCCCATCGTGGTGTTGCAACACGGCGCCCACGATTGGATTCGCACCACTCCGCTGCGCTTCGTCGAAAGCTACAAGGGCATGCGTTATCTGCAGGACGCCCTCGCCGCACTGGGCATCGTCTCGGTGTCGGTGGATGCCAACGCCGCCAATGTCTTCAACGCCACGTTGATCGAAATGCGTGCCGCCCTGGTGGTCAGCGCCCTGGACAGCCTGCGCGAGTTGAACAAGACCGCCGGCTCGGTACTGCATGATCGGCTCGACTTCTCGCGTATCAGCCTGTTGGGTCACTCCCGCGGCGGCGACGCCGTGGTGCGGGCAGCGAAGCGCATTGCCGCCGAGCGTCCCGAATACCGGGTGAAATTCGTCGGCTCCCTGGCGCCGACCGATTTCAGCGGCGAAGCCAAGCAAAGCCAGCGCATGGTGTTGAGCCGCAGCGAATGCCCGTTCTACGCCGTGCTTTACGGCACCCAGGACAACGATGTTTCCGGCGCCGGCGGCGCCAACGGCATGGGCGGTACCGGTTTCCGGCATTACGATCGCGCCCGTACCGACAAGGTTATGGTGTTCATCGACGGGTGCAACCACAACCGCTTCAATGCCGCCTGGATGGCGGACAGCGGCGACGAGTTCGGCGCTCATCCCGACGACCTCGCCGATTTGCAAAGCGAAGCCACCCACCAGGCGCTGCTCACCGAGTTCATCGGCGCCCTGGCGCGCTGGAAACTGTTGGATCAAAGCACCGGCAAGGATTTGTTCGACGGCCAACAGTTGAACCGCAAAGGCGTTGACATCGCCTTGCAATGGTCGTTCGGCGAGGACGTTGTGGCCATTGACGACATGGAAGACCCGGTCAAACCGCGCACCTTGCACAACGCCAGTATCGACGTGTTCGCCGACACGCCGATCAGCGGTCACGACTTGGAGCGGGAGACCAACCACCAGACCAGCGTGTTGGTGATCGACCCCAACATCGGCGCACCGGTGCCGGCGGCGCTGACCCTCGATCTACCGGCAAGCCAGCGCGATTGGCGCGCTTATCCACAACTGTTGCTGCGCGCCACGGCGCTGTTCGATCTCAGCGATGCATTGGCGATCCTGCAGGGCAAACTGCCGGAGTTCGACGTCGTGGTACGCGACGGCAGCAACAACGCGGTGCCCCTCGAGCAAAGCTTCGCGCAAATCCTGGCGCCGAGCTTCCCGGTGTTCCATCGTGGCTTCCCGAGCCTCGGCTCCATTGCCTCCACCAGTCCGGACGGGGGCAGCGCCACCATTGTCGAGACCGCCGCCGGCCATGGCCTGAGCGCCGGCGACAGCATCCTGATCAAAATGGATACGCCTTCACCACTGGACGGTGTGCACGCCGTCGCCTCGGTGCTGGCGCCCAGCGGCGCGGGCAAGCCGTCGACGCGATTCCGGGTGGCGGTGGCGACACCGGGCGCCGGCGGCCGCGGCCGTGTGGGCAGGTTCGAGAACCTTTCGGTACAGCGGCTGGAGACCCTCGCCTACTCCACGCTGCCGCTGGATGTGGCGCTGGGGAATCTGATTCTGCATCGCGAAGACATTCGCAAGCTGGAAATCACACCCAAGGTGAATTTCCCGCAGCACATGTTCATTGACTCCATCGAACTGGTGAAGGGCTGAGACCATGTTCATCGAGCGCGTCGAATTCGAGAACCTGAACAATCCGCCACCGGCGTTCGAACGCTGGCGCGTGCGCGTCGTGTTGCATGGCGACGGTTTCGACGTCCGCGCCATGCCGATGGCAGTGCAAGTGGGCGATCAGAACGTGGAAATGATCATGCCCTGGTTCCTGCAAGGCAGCATCGGCGGTATTCAGGGGTTTTTGCCGGCGCCGCCCCAGGCAGGCGACGTGGTGCGGGTCGGCTATGTCGACGGGCCGCTGGCCGACACCGAATTTCAATTCTCCGACGACTTACTCGTGGTATAGGCGCGCGCCATGGACTTGATCGGAAAACTCACCAGCCGACGCATCCGCGACTTCAGCGGTTTTCGGGTGACCGCCGACTACCAGGAGATCATCATCCCGGCGGCCGATACGACACCCGCGGTGACCGCACCCGGGCGCAGCGCTGTGAACCCCGCGGCCGATGGCAGTTTCACGCTGACCGTGCCGGAGGCCGACGCGCGCAGCGGACCCATCGCGGTCAGCGTCTTCGGCCCCGATGGCGTCGTCGCCGGACAAACCGAACTGGCCGCCGACAGCGACGGACGCAATGTACGCGTGGCGGTAACGGTCGCGCCGCCGGTAATCGTGGAGCCGAGCGACGATCCCACCCTCGGTGCGCAGCCCAAGTACATCGGTCGGGTAATCGACAGCGGCGGTGTTGCGGCCCCGCCCGGCTTGATCGTGGTGCTGTGGGCGCGCGCTACCAACGCCAACAAGGCCGCGCCCATCAGTGTCGCCACCACGGCCGAGAACGGCTATTTCTACGGACCGTGGCCGCCGAACCCCTACGCCGAAGCGTTCGCGGTGGTGGCCGGCGGGGCGCCGGTGCCCATTCCTCTGGTCGATGCGCAATTGCCGCTACGCATCATGGTGGTGCTGCCGGAGCTGCCGGCAGCGGCCGCCCAACCTGAGGACTGCGAATGCCCGGAGACGCCGCCGCGCACGCCGGATTTGAACGAGTTGGGCGAGAACCCGCAAGCCTTCGCCGCCGACATCGGCCGCTGTGTCGATTTCACTGTGCCCAATCGCGCGGTGGAGGAAGTGGTCTATCAGGCGGTGGTACGCACGACCCAGCCGGCGCTCAATCCTCCCGCGCCGCCGAAGAAACCGCCGGTACCGCCGTTCCTGGTGGATCGGCTGGTGAAACTGGCACAGCTGCGACCGGAGTCGGTGGTAATCGGCCCGGAACCCGAGCCGGGTGCGATCACGACGCCGACCGTGCTCCTGGCGCGTTCCGCGGCGACCACCGCCAGCGCCGCCACACGCAGCGCCGGCGCCGTGCTCGGTTCCGCCTTCGATCGCGCCGCGGCGCTGACCCCCGGCATTGACTTGAATGGCCTCTGGCAAGGCGGACGGGCGCCGGATCGCACGCTTCTCGACGGCGTGCTGGAAGCCCGGGCGCGCAACGGCAATCCGGTGGCGCTGGAAACCTCGGTCATCACGGACCTGGTGCGCGAAAACCGGCCGCTGTCGGCGCTGCGGTTGCTGGATGCCGAACATGTCAGCGTGGTGCGCCAGGTGCGCACCGCCGCCGATCGCCTGGCCGAGGCCGGCGCCGGCCGCTTCGCTTTGAGCGACAGCAAACAAATCGATTGGGAAGACGTTCCCGAACGCTACCAAGCCACCACCATCGCCCACGGTCATTTGCTGAGTATCAAGCAAGTCTGGCGCGCCGACGGCTACTCGATGGGCGATCTGCTTTATTCCCTCCCCCTCGCCCCGGGACAGCAGAAACTGGTCTCGGTGCTGGACTGGGATCGCGAGGAAGTCACCGCCCGGCGCGCGGCGCGGGAACTGCGCGAACGAGTGACGGCGCAGTTGAGCCGCGATCGCGACGTCAGCGACATCATTCGCTCGTCGTTGTCGGAATCCCTCGATGCCCGTTCCCACGCCGATGTGGCGGCGGGCGGCGGCGCTTTGGGTGGTTTCATCGGCCCGTTCGTATTCGGCGCCGCCGGCGGTGTGTCGTCCGCCGGCTCGACCGCTTCCCAGACTTCGGGACGTTCGGTGGCGGGCCTGGCCCTCAATCGCGTGCGCGACCGCACCCAACAGGCGGCCAGCGCGGTGCGCGCGCAGCGCACCACCGTGGTCCAGACCGCACGCCAAAGCGAATCTGTGCGCGCCCAAACCGAGGTCATCGCCAATTACAACCACTGTCATGCCATGACCGTGGAGTACTTCGAAGTACTGCGGCATTTGCAGGTGTCCCAGGAACTGGCGCAGGTGCAGGAATGTTTGTTCGTGCCGTTTTCGATTTCGCCCTTCAATGCCGACAAGGCGCTGCGCTGGCGTACGCCCCTGGCGCAGCAATTGCGCGAACCGGGGCTGGCCTGGGCCTTCGACGCCGTGGATCGGGTGCGCGACAACTGGCAGCACGCCGACTATCCCCTGCTGCGCTATGCCGACGAGCGCTTGACCTATCTCGATACCGAATTTCGCATGCGCATTTCTCTACCGAGGCCGGCGGATGACGACGACGATCTGTTCGTCGCCGAAAATTGGAAGCCGTACGAGGACGAAGCGCTGCTCGGCCCCAACAGCGCCCAAGCCGTCTGGGAACGTTTTCTCGGCGGCCTGCGGCCCCAAGACCGTGACGCGACCTGGGAAGCGCGCATCGCACCCGCGGTGGCGCAGCGCTTGGTGGAAAAACTCGGCATTCGCCTGATTCGGGCCGGCGGCTCGTTCGAGAACCTCAACGTCGACCCGACGCTGGTGAGCCAGTACCGCGACGACCGGCCGCTATTGGTGAGTTTGCGGATCGCGCCGCCGCTGCCGAACATGACGCGCGCCGAAGTCGCGCGGGTCGAGATCCGGTTCAACGGCGTCACCACCCTGCCCGCGGGCGCGGCGTTGCGGGTGGATTCGGCGACCATGCGCTATCGCACCGATCACTACAACGGTTACCTGTTCCTGAACCGGCGCGTGCTCAACGATCTCAGTCTGCGCAATACCGGTCAGGATACCGTGCAGATTGCCACGCCGCTGACGGTGGCCGAAAAGCGCAATCCGCGCGAATATGATCGGCGCTACGCGGAACGGTTGCTCAGTCACCTCAACGAGCACGTGGAGTATTACCACCGCGCCATCTGGACGGCCATGGATCCCAATCGCCGCTACCTGCTGCTCGATGGTTTCATCGCCCCGGACGCCGGCGGGCGCAGCGTCGCCTCGGTGGTGGAAAACCGCGTGATCGGTATTGTCGGCAATTCGTTGGTGATGCCGGTGGCGCCAGGCCAGCGGCTCGACCCTACCTACGAATTCGCCGAATCCACGCCGGAAGATTTGCGCCACTTGTATGCCATCGAGGCCGCACAACCGATGCGCATCAGCATGCCCACGTCGGGCGTGTTCGCCGAAGCGGTGATGGGCAAGTGCAACAGCTGCGAAGTGATCGACGATACCGTGTTCTGGCACTGGGAGGATGCACCGATTCCCGACCGTCCGACGGCCATCGGCGCCCTATCACTTGCCAGCCGCCGGCAGACACCGCCAAGTCTGGCGCCGGACGAATTCCCCCAGGCCATTGTGCGCATGCAGGATATCCCCGAAGCACCGGCGGCCACCGGTCTCGCAGCGGCGGTGCAAGCGCTTGGGGTCGGCAACATCTTCAAGGACCTGACCGGCGTGGTGCTAAATCAACAGAACGCGGCCCAGGCGCTGAAGTCGTCAATCAAAGTCGGTCAGGAGTTCGCGCAGCGGGCCTCGGCGCTGGCGCAGCAGAAGTTTCTCGACCGCGCCATGGACCGCGACCTCGCGGCGATCAAGAAAGCCCGCGACCAGAAACTGATCGACAAAGAAGGCGCGCAGAAATTGACCGAAGATTTGTTCCGCCGCGCCATCGGCGAAAAGGCGCCGACCTCGGAAAGCCCAACCAAAACGCCGGCGGTGCAGAAGGCCATCGACCGCGCGAGCAAATCCAAGGAAGGCTCGGTGCGGGTCACGCGCCCGGACGGCTCGGTGGACGTGCAAAGCCGCAACCGCATCGGCGGCGCCGCCATCGACGTGGCTATCGATCCGCCCATATCACCCATCAAACAGCTCACCAACATGGTGTGCTGGGCCGCGGGCGGCACCATGATGCGTGCCTGGCAAGTGCGCCGCTCGCAGACGGTCGAGGCCTTCCTCGACGGTCTCGGCGGCGACTGGCGTAGCCGCTATGACAACAACCAAGGATTGAGCGCGGCCGATTTTCGCGTCTTCATGGCTGCAGTCGGCCTCAGCGAACGGCCGCCGCAAAGCTTCACGCCGCAAGGATTGGCTCGAATGCTGAGCTCAGGGCCCGTCCTTACCATCGGCGACGACGGCGTGCGCAACAACAACGTCGTGCATGTACGCATCGTCACCCAAATGAAAGGCGACGGCACCCCCACCGGCACACAAGTGATTGCCGCCGACTCGGCAGCGGGCGTGGAAATGCCGTTCGAGTTCGTCACCTTCGCCCGCAACCTCGAAGCCTCGGATCCCGTGGCGATCGGTTTAGGCACGTTTCAGTTTTGAACGGTTGTTGTCGGATTACGCTGCGCTAACCCGACCTACGGGTTGGCGATCATGGTGCTCGCGGCGCCTGATTTGGCATCTGTAGGTCGGGTTAAGCCCGGAGGGCGAACCCGACAATGGTAACCCTCCCGACGCTTGATCCACGGCGGTTGATCGGGCGCATGCCGGACCGAAATGATCGTCGGGTTACGCTTCGCTAACCCGACCTACGGGTTGACGACCGTCGTGCTTGCGGTACCGGGTTTTGGATTTGTAGGTCGGGTTAAGCCCGGAGGCGAACCCGACAATGGTAACGCTCCCGACGCTTGATCCACGGCGGTTGATCGGGCGCATGCCGGACCGAAATGATCGTCGGGTTACGCTTCGCTAACCCGACCTACGGGTTGACGACCGTCGTGCTTGCGGTACCGGGTTTTGGATTTGTAGGTCGGGTTAAGCCCGGAGGGCGAACCCGACAATGGTAACGCTCCCGACGCTTGATCCACGGCGGTTGATCGGGCGCATGCCGGACCGAAATGATCGTCGGGTTACGCTTCGCTAACCCGACCTACGGGTTGACGACCGTCGTGCTTGCGGTACCGGGTTTTGGATTTGTAGGTCGGGTTAAGCCCGGAGGCGAACCCGACAATGGTAACGCTCCCGACGCTTGATCCACGGCGGTTGATCGGGCGCATGCCGGACCGAAATGATCGTCGGGTTACGCTTCGCTAACCCGACCTACGGGTTGACGACCATCGTGCTCGCGGCGCCTGATTTGGCATTTGTAGGTCGGGTTAAGCCCGGAGGGCGAACCCGACAATGGTAACCCTCCCGACGCTTGATCCACGGCGGTTGATCGGGCGCATGCCGGACCGAAATGATCGTCGGGTTACGCTTCGCTAACCCGACCTACGGGTTGACGACCGTCGTGCTTGCGGTACCGGGTTTTGGATTTGTAGGTCGGGTTAAGCCCGGAGGCGAACCCGACAATGGTAACGCTCCCGACGCTTGATCCACGGCGGTTGATCGGGCGCATGCCGGACCGAAATGATCGTCGGGTTACGCTTCGCTAACCCGACCTACGGGTTGACGACCGTCGTGGTTGCGGTGCCGGATTTGGAAACGTCGGGTTACGTTGCGCGAACTCGATCTACCGGTTGTGGCCGTGATGACCGTCGTGGTTTCGGCCGCGCTCCCCACCGCGGCTATGTCGCTCGCCGCGCGTGTGGCCATGGCCGTGGTGGCGATTGGGGGCGCCTTGCCAATTATGGTGTCCGTAGTGATGTTTGCGGCCACTGAAAATACCGAAATGCAAGCTGGTATAAGGAATGTAGCGAGGATAGCGGTAGGAAGCGTAACTGGATTCCTCATATCCCTGCGTGGGTCCGTAATAACAACCCGTGCCAAGCATTGCGAAACTCATGGCCGCGGCGATCGCGCCGAGTGAACGTCCGCCTGCTCTCGTCATGCGCGCCTCCGTTTTGCAATCGGGAACTCCCGCGAATCAGCCTTGCACGGTTCTGCCTCTTTCGCGCGCGTGGGCGATACTTGCCGCACCAGATCGTGCGCGTACCGCCGCCGCTCTACGCTTTCGCAGGTAGCCGCGCGCGTTGAGTTCAATTGCGATGACCGCCGCCGTGGCGTTCGTGCCCACCGCTCCGCCGGTCGTGGCCGCCGCCGCGTCGGTTGCCCCGCCAGTCGCCGTGATGATCGCGATTCGGTACGCCTCTCCAGCTTCGATGATCGCGATAAACGTGGCTGCCGCCAATGATATCGATCGACAAACTGGTAGACGGCCCGTAGTAACGCGGATAGCCATAGTAGTAAGGATAACCGTAAACGTAATAGGAATAACTGGGGTAGGGGCGATAGTAATAACCGCTCCCATCATCGTAATCGTAGTAGGTGCCGGACGCCGGCACGTAGTAACAGCCGGCGCTCAACATTGTCAGCGCAACGAAAGCCGCGGACAGGCTCAATTTCGACACTTTGAACGCGTTCATGACGCGCCTCCTCCGGCCTTCCGGTCGGATGCGATATTGCCCAGTACAACCTTCAGTATAGGTGCGGGGTCCTGAACGGAACCTGAACAAGCCGGGCGTGTCGCCCATTGTGATGACCGCGCGACCACACGCGGTCAGGGGTCGCTATCATCCGCCTTTTCGCCGTGGCCCTGCTCCGGCTGGGTCTTGGACTCCTGCCCGTTTCGAATCGTAGGTAAATTCCGCAACGGATCGTGCCGGTCGCGCCAGACGCGATTGCGCTGCCAGTCGTTTTCGTAGCGGTACAGGTAAGGACTGTGTTTCTGGATCCCCACACGGGCGTCGGAGTGAGGCAGGCTCGGATTGTAACCCTTGGGCGGATTCTTCAGCTCCTGGGCGTGGAGTACGCCGTGGAAACCGCCAGCCGCGGAGATCAACGCCATCGTTGCTGCCGCAAGCCAGAAATGGGGCCGGCCGTCTACATTCATTGTCCGTCTCCCGATCCAGCCCCACACCCGAACATTTCCGCGCCGCGAGTCCAACCCTACAACCTGAACATGGGTTCTGCGCAACGCTTTTCAATGGCGACGCCGTCAGCGCCCACGGGGGCCGTGGCGCTGAGTGGAATGCCGGTGGATCCCAGGATCAAGGGTTGGGAAGTCCGCAAGCCGCTACCGTGGCTGTACCAATGCCTGGCATGTAGCGACGGCGCCGCCGGCCAGCGATAGAAGCGCACCTGACCGCCGTACCACACATGCGGGACGACAACCGCTATGCTTGGCGAACGCGCCGCGGCGCTCCATTGCAACGAGGCTACGATGAAACAAGCGATACTGATCCTAGCGCTGCTGACGATCCCTATTGCCCACGCGGATTTTCGCGATCAATTGCGCGGCCTGCTGGGCGGCCAGGACAGGAATTCCGGCAATACAACGACTGCAGCGCTTTCCAACCAGGACATGGTGCAAGGCGTGCTCGAAGCGCTGTCGGTGGGGGTGAAACGCGCCGTCGACCAGCTCGGTCAGGCCGGCGGTTATTTGCAGGATCCCCAAGTCCGAATTCCGCTGCCAAAACAGGTCGCGGCCGTCGAAAAACTGGCCCGCAACTTCGGTCAAGGCAAATACGTCGATCAGTTCGTCGCCAGCATGAATCACGCCGCCGAACAGGCAGTGCCTGTGGCCACCGACATCTTTCTGAAGACGATTCAAGGGATGCAACTCACGGATGCCAAAGCGATCGTCTCCGGGCCGAATAATGCCGCCACTGAGTATTTCAAGACGCACACACGCGAGCAGTTACATGCCGCGTTTTTGCCAATCGTCAGGAAAGCCACCGAAAACACCAACGTGACCGCAGCTTACAAGCAACTGGTCCAACGAGCGACGCCGATGGCCGGCGGATTGCTCAACGCAGAAAGCATCGACCTGGATCAATACGTCACGAGCGAGGCGCTGGACGGGTTGTTCCTGAAGCTTGCCGACGAAGAACAACGCATCCGCCAAGACCCCGTTGCGCGCAGCACCGAGCTTTTGAAAAAGGTGTTTGGGCGCTGAGGCGACTACATTGTTGGGTCTGCGCTAGGCGCTTGAACCGACCTACGTGTTGGCCGCCGAGGAACAACGCATCCGCGAGGACCCGGTTGCGCGCGGTACCGAGCTTTTGAAAAAGGTGTTTGGGCGACGGAGCGACATTGTTGGGTCCGCGCTGCGCGCTTGACCCAACCTACGGGTTGGCCGCCGAAAAATCCGGCGCAGCTCAAGACGATCAGGAAATGGCTTCCAGTTCGGCGATGGTAACGGGGTGGCTAAAACCTTTGACCTTGATTGCGCGCCGGTTGCTGAAGCGCAGACCCTGGCCTTCGCCGATCGCACCCTCAATGGCTTCGGACACGATGACCGCCATGGGCTCGGCGTGACCGCACAGCCGTGCGGCGAGATTCACCGATTCGCCGATCACGGAATAATCCAGATGTTCGGGTGAACCGATATTGCCGATCACTGCCGGTCCGCAGTGCAGTCCGCAGCCGACTGCGAACAGCTTGTGCTCAGGCGCGCCGGCAGCGGCATGATATATGATATCGAGCGCACACTGCGCGCCGCGTCGCGCCATGCCTTCACCTTCGAACACGGCCATGATGCCGTCGCCGGCGTACTTGTCGACGTAACCTCCGTATTGATAAACCAGATCGACCTGTGCGGCCAGTTGATGGCTGAGCAGCGCGAACAACTCCTCCGGGTCGATCGATTGGGACAACTGGGTGAAACCGCGGATATCGCTGAACAGCACGCATACTTCGATCCGCTCCGGCGGCGGCAGTTCGTTGCTGCCGGAGTATTTTTCCACCATGCGCTGGGTGCGTGGCGACAGGTAACGGTTGAGGTTGTGTCGCACCCGCTCCAGTTGTTGATACAAGTGAGCTCGCTGCAACTGACTGCGAAGTCGCGAATCCAGCACCAGCGGGGTCACCGGCTTGGTTATGAAATCGTCACAGCCGGCCTCGAACGCTTGTGCCAGCGCATCGGATTGGTCCATCGCCGTAACTGCGATGATAGGCGTCACTCCGTGACGCGGGTCGGCACGCAGTTTGCGGCAGGTTTCGAACCCGCCCATGCCCGGCATGCGCAAATCCAACACGACGCCGTCGATCCGTTCGCTAGATGCGATCTCAAGCGCCGCCTCACCGCTGTCGGCCGCCACGACCTGGTAGCCGAGTTCGGTCAGAACACGCACCAACAGTTCGCGGGAAACCGGCTGGTCGTCCACGGCCAGGATGATGCTCGAATTGGGCGCCAAGGAATCGCTCATAGAGGGCTCCATGGTAACCGATTCACGGGCGGCCGCACGCGGACCGAGCACTGCCACTGGGACCGCCGCGCCGTCGCTCCGCCTGCCGCTCTACACTGCGAAGAACGGGCCGTTTGCCGCGGAGCGGCCATGCTTAGGTGGCTGATGTTGGCTGCGCGAATACTGTGCTCGACCTCGGCCCTGCTCCATCCCGGTTCCCCGTATGCAGCCGAACAGACCGACGCCGCCACGGGTTTGCGGGAACCTCCGCCCTGATCGAGCACGCCGCGGCGGGACGAACGCCGTCCCATGATTACCAGATTTAGGCGAATTTCTACCGCGAACAATTGCGCCGGATCATGCTCGACGACCGTAGACGCGCGCGCCGCGCCGGTTGCGGCGGCGTTCCGGGAACCCGCGCTGAAGCGACCGCGCGCGAACGTCTGCCGGCGCCGTTCAATAGGAACGCTTCACACAGCGGCGGGCGGACACGCTGGCGACGAAGCCTGGTCATCCTAGACTGGGATTCGGATCACCTTGGTCCAGCATCGGGACACAGGACAGGCCCGGCGGCCTGACGACTCTTGCCGCCACGCTTAGAGGGGGCACGTCATGGGGATATCATCGATCGCCGCCAGCGGCGCTGCGTTAACCACGTCGGTCAGTACTGCTGCCGACATGAACCAGGTTTTCACCTTCGGGCCCACCGGCTACACGCTCCTTACGGTGGCGTTGGGCGCGATCGTGTGGCGCTTCCTACGACCGCCCAAACCCCACCACCGCCGCCCCACGACCAAATCACGCTGGGAATAAACGGCGCCCGCACTGCAAGCGCTCATCCCGACGGTAGGCATGGGATTTATAGGTCGGGTTAAGTCTCGAGGGCGAACCCGTCAATCGTCGGCAAAGCCCCGCCATCTCACCCGATCCGCGACGGTTCATCGGAAGATCGTTGTCGGGTTAGGCTTCGCCAGCCGACCTACGGCTCCGACATTATCGTGTCTGCGGCGCCGGATTTGAGAATGCCGGATTACGCTGCGCTCGCCGCCTTACGCGCTGACCGGGCCAACGGGTTGGCGGTCATCGTGTCTGCGGTGCCGGATCCGAGAATGTCGGATTACGCTGCGCTAATCCGACCTACGGCTTGACGATCACCGTGGCTGAAGCATTTGTAGGTCGGGTTAAGCCCGGAGGGCGAACCCGACAACGGTTGGCAAAGCGCCGCCGTCTCAATCGATCCGTGACGTTTTATACGAAGAGCGTTGTCGGGTTAGGCTTCGCCAACCCACCTCACGGCTAACCGGGCCTATCGGGTTGGCGGTCATCGTGTCTGCGGATGCTGGATTCGGGAATGTCGGATTACGCTGCGCTAATCCGACCTACGGGTGGGCGGAAATCGTGGCTGCGGCGTCGGGTTTGGGCTTTGTAGGTCGGGTTAAGCCCAGAGGGCGAACCCGACAATGGTTGGCAAAGCCCCTGCCATCTCACTCGATCCGCGACGGTTCATCGGAAGATTGTTGTAGGGTTGCGCTTCGCCAACCCACCTTACGCGCTAACCGGGCCTACGGGTTGGCGGTCATCGTGTCTGCGGTGCTGGATTCGGGAATGTCGGTTTACGCTGCGCTAATCCGACCTACGGGTGGGCGGAAATCGTGGCTGCGGCGTCGGGTTTGGGCTTTGTAGGTCGGGTTAAGCCCGGAGGGCGAACCCGACAATGGTTGGCAAAGCGCCTGCCATCTCACTCGATCCGTGACGGTTCATCGGAAGAGTAGGGTTGCCCCCACCTTACGCGCTACCGGGCCTACGGGTGGCGGTCACCTGTCGCGGTGCGGTCGGGATGTCGGAACGCTGCGCTAATCCGACCTACGGGTGGGCGGAAATCGTGGCTGAAGCATTTGTAGGTCGGGTTGAGCCCAGAGGGCGAACCCGACAATAGTCGGCAAAGCGCCGCCATCTCACTCGATCCGTGACGGTTCATCGAAGAGCGTTGTAGGGTTGCGCTTCGCCAACCCACCTTACGCGCTAACCGGGCCTACGGGTCTGGCGGTCATCGTGTCTGCGGTGCTGGATTCGGGAATGTCGGATTACGCTGCGCTAATCCGACCTACGGGTGGGCGGAAATCGTGGCTGCGGCGTCGGGTTTGGGCTTTGTAGGTCGGGTTAAGCCCGGAGGGCGAACCCGACAATAGCCGGCAAAGCCCCTGCCATCTCACTCGATCCGCGACGGTTCATCGGAAGATTGTTGTAGGGTTGCGCTTCGCCAACCCACCTTACGCGCTAATCGGGCCTACGGGTTGGCGGTCATCGTGTCTGCGGTGCTGGATTCGGGAATGTCGGATTACGCTGCGCTAATCCGACCTACGGGTGAGCGGTCATCGTGTCTGCGGTGCCGAATTCGAGAATGTCGGGTTACCCCACCCTAATCCGTCGCTACCTTGTCGCTCCACGGCGACTGCGAATTTGTGTTGCGTAGGAACCAATTGTCGCGCGTTTGCGTCAATACTCTGGGTAACAGTTCTCTTTTTCGTCTTTTGGTTCGGCCGTCGAAGGAAAAGCAGTTATAGTTCGCGCGGCTTCCGGCCGCTAACGTGTATTGCGGAACGCTTTGCGGGCAGCTGCCCGGAAAGGAAATGCGATGACCCACCGCCGCCGAAACGCATTGTTCAACGACCTGGCCGTTTTGCCATGGTGGGCCAACCTTGCGGCTGGCAGCGCCGCATTCGCTGCGGTCCATTTCGGTATTCCGAAATCCGCGCTGGCCGCCACCCCGATCGGCACCGCTTCACCTTACCTGGCCTGGGCACTGTTGTTGGCGTTCGCGATCGCCGCACTGTCGTCGGCAGCCAGTCGACGCGCGCGCCGCAAACTGCTGGAACAGCAGACCGATCTCGACTCCATCCGCGATCTGCCCTGGGACGACTTCGAGCATCTGGTGGGTGAAGCCTACCGCCGGCTTGGCTATCACGTCCGCGAAACCGGCAGCGATGACCGCCACGGCGGCGCAGACTTGGTATTGCGCAAACGCGGCCAGACGACCCTGGTGGAATGCAAACGCTGGCGTCTGCGCAAGGTGCGGGTCGCCACGCTGCGCGAACTGCAGGGGGTGATGGCCGCCGAGCACGCCCAGCACGGCGTGATAGTGACCACCAGCGCTTTTACGCAGGACGCCCGGACCTTTGCGCTCGAACGTGGGATTGAACTGGTGGACGGGCCGCAACTGCTCAGGTTTTTGGACTCGCTGCGCGGCACTGAAACCATGCCGCCGAGGCGTCCCCGTGCCACCGGCGAACACCGCTGTCCCCATTGCGGTCGCGATATGGTCTTGCGGACCGCACAGAAGGGCCCTAAGGCGGGCTCCCGCTATTGGGGCTGTACCGGTTTCCCAACCTGTAAGGGCACCCGCCCCGTCGGCGCAGTGATCGGCCGTTCCCACCACAAGACCCAACCTGCCGCCAGCGCCTGATCGGCCCCAAAGCGGGCGGCATTGAGCTCCGCGCTGCCCTCTTCTACGCTGACAGGCTGTGTGCGCGCAGCCGCACCGTTCTACCCCGTCGGCGCATGATCGGCCGTTCCCACCACAAGGCCCAACCTGCCGCCAGCGCCTGGTTGGCCCCAAAGCGGGCGGCATTGAGCTCCGCGCTGCCCTCTTCTACGCTGACAGGCTGTGCGCGCGCAGCCGCACCGTTCCACCCCGTCGGCGCAGTAATCGGCCGTTCCCATCACAATGCCCAACCTGCCGCCAGCGCCTGATCGGCCCCAGAGCGGGCGGCATTGAGCTTTCCGCGGTGCGTTCTTCTATCCTAATAGGTTGTGTGTGCGCAGCCGCACCATTCTTACCTGTCGCGCCGACAGCACGGCTCCGGCCGCTGCACATTCATCATACGGATCGAAGGGAGAGATTCATGACTGTTCGGACCATCAATTTCCTGGGGGCGGCGCTAGCCGCGGTGCTGCTGACCGCCTGCGCCACCTCGCCCACGGGCCGCCGCCAACTGGAGTTCTTCGCCCCGACGCAGATGGCACAAATGGGGGATTCGGCGTATCAGGAGATCAAGAAGAAAACACCGGAAACCCAGGACCCTGCGCAGCGCCGCTATGTGCAATGCGTCGTCCAGGCCCTGACCAAAGTGGTACCACCGCCAATCGACGGCGGTCAGTGGACGGTTTCGGTATTCAAGGAAGACAAGACGGTCAACGCGTTCGCGCTACCCGGCGGCAACATCGGCGTTTATACCGGTTTGCTGAACGTTGCCAAGAGCCAAGCCCAGCTGGCCGCGGTCATCGGCCATGAACTGGCCCACGTCCAGGCACAACACGCCAACGCCCGTATGTCGACCCAATACGCCACTTCCGCCGGCTTGCAACTCGCCGCGGCCGTCGCCGGGGCGAAGGGCTACGGCGACCAACAAACGGTCATGGGTCTGTTGGGCCTGGGTGCCCAATATGGCGTGATTCTGCCCTTCAGCCGCGCCCAGGAGTCGGAGGCGGACATTATCGGCTTGCGGTACATGGCCGAAGCCGGTTTCGACCCTCGGGAGAGTGTCGATCTGTGGCGCAACATGATGGCGTCCGGCGGGGGCAATCCGCCGGAGTTCCTGTCCACGCACCCCTCCGGCGACACCCGGATCGGGGCCTTGCAGCAGAAGCTGCCTGAGGCCATGCGCTTGTACCAGCAGGCGCAGGCCCGCGGTCTGAAACCGAACTGCCGTTAGGTATCGCTGGGCAGCAATGCGGACAGTTGGTCGCTACCGAAATCGCCGCTCGCAGCAGTGAACGGCGGGCGGCCGGCCCGACGGTCTTCGATCATGCGGCCTGCCGCTGATTTGCGCAGAACGAATGGGCAGCCCGGGACGGTTCGTGGGGCGACAGGGGCGCAACCTAAAGCGAACTGCAATACCAGCCGATACCTTGGTTCATAACAAATTGACGCGGAAACCCAGCGCGAACCGCCATGCAACCTGAAACCGAGTTTCTCGAAAAGCGTTTGTTTCCGCGCGTGCAGACCCGTTGCCCGCTGTTGTATCGGGTGGATGGCATGGCCAGGCGCATGGTCGGCATCTGCACCGATTTTTCGGCTACCGGCGTGAAAATGGTGTGCAAGCACCCGCTCGCGGTTCAGGCGTCGATCGAAATCGAATTCAAACCCGGCAGCAATAAGAGCGTCCCGGCGATGACGGCGCAGGGTCAGGTGGTGCGCTGCGAACCCATCGGCGGCGACGAGTTCCTGGTCGCCTGCCGATTCACCCGCGTAAAGGCAGCCAATCGGCCCTGAGTTCCCTGCGGGTGTGCATCGAAGCACACGTCTTCCGGCTCGGCAAACCAGCCGACACTACCGGCCCGGTGTCAGAGTCAGATTCCCGCGTACCACGCGTAGCCGCGGTCTTCCCAATAGCCGCCGCGGCCGCCGCGAATGGATGCCAACGAGTCCACCACTTCCACGGCGCGGATGTACTTGGCCATTTTATAGCCCAGCTGGCGTTCCACCCGCAGACGCAGGGGCGCGCCGTAGCGGATCGGCAGCAGCTGGTCGTTCCATTCATAGGCAAGTAGCGTCTGGGGATGCAGCGCATCTTCGAAGTCGATGCTTTCGTAGTAGGTCGCGCCCGGCTCCAGGGAGTCGTAGCAATAGAACACCAGAAAGCGGGCCTCGGGTTTGGGCTGCACTTCCTTCAGCAGCGCCGACAGGCGCGTACCCTTCCATTTGGCAATGGCGCTCCAGCCTTCCACGCAGTCATGGCGGGTGATCTGGGTGCGGGACGGTAGCTCGCGCAGATCCTCGAGACTGAATTTGCGGGGATGGGAGACCAATCCCGAAACCTCCAACTGCCAATCCTGAAAACCGCCTGCGGCGAGACGACGAAAGTCCGCGTCGGACGGGTTCGTACTGCCGTTGGCGCGGAACACCGGCGACAAATCTGCCTCGCCGTATTCACGGGCCATGGAATCGGGGCGCGCCAGGGCATGATGCAGCCAGCCGTTGAGGGACTCGGCGCTGCCCAGGGTGCGGGTGAACCAGCCGCTTTGCGACAGCCGGTCGCAGCCGCTCAGGGCCACGCCGCCGACGACCGCCAGCATGCGCGTGAGAAATCGCCGGCGTGTATTGTCCACCATGCTCATGCTCCTCTGCCCACACGCAGACGTCCCGTGATCATGGCACGCACGTGATTCCAGGGGCCCACCAGCAGCACCATCAGGATGTGCACCAGGAAGAACGCCACGAACCCGAACGCCGCCAGGAAGTGAAGCGTGCGCGCCGACTGCCGACCGTCGAACAGCGCCGGCAACGGCACCACCGTATCCAGCCAGGGCGACATGGCCAGGCCGGTGAGCACCACCAGGGGCCCGAGCACCAGCACCACGGTCACATAGGACAGTTTCTGCAGCGTGTTATAGCCGGTGAGCGCGTGGTCCCGCAGGCGGCGCCAATGCAGATGCTCGACGATGGAGCTGCCCAGGTGACGCAGTTCCGCACCAGTGGGAAAGAACCGCCGTCGGCGTTGGTGGTTGGCGAGGGTGTAGACGAGGTAGAACAAACCGTTGAGCACAAACAGCCAAGCGAAGAAAAAGTGCCAGGTGCGGCCCATGGCCAACCAGCGCATGCTGGGAATGGTGGCCCAGGTCGGGAACCCGCGCGCTTCCGAGCGTCCGTACGGGCTGGCCGACACGCCCAACACGCCTGTGGTATCGAAATCTTTACCAAACAAGCGGGTCACACCGCGCAACTCACCGTCCTCGTCCGGTTCGGCGCCCAGTTGCAACAGCGCATGTTCCGGATCGGAGCGGTCTCCCCAATACAAGTTGGGATGGGCGTTGAAGATCTGCAGGCCGCTGCCCAGCATCACCGCCAGCACCACCAGGTTGATCCAATGGGCGATGCGTACCGGCAACGGGTGGCGATACACGTCCTGGGACTGGTTTGTTGTCACGCTCGCACGATCCCGGATGCCGCTGCTGAGCTGTGCCGGGGCGCTCGAGCGCCTCGACAAGCTCGCTGCGAACTAGCGCTCTGTGCCGCGGTGCATGCCGTAACCCATGCCGGGACCCATTCCGTTGCCCATGCCGTAACCCATCCCGGGTCCCATGCCGTAGCCCATTCCGGATCCCATGCCGTAGCCCATTCCGTGGCCCATGCCGTACCCGGCTCCGTATTCACCGCCGTGGCCGCGCCTCATGTGGCCGCCGCGACCGCGTTCCTCGCGTGCCGACTTCTTCATGACGTGCACGTCGTACGAGGCACGCTGCTGTTCATTGAGCACCTGACGCTCGGCGCCAATCTTGGCCACCTTGTTCTGCAGAATCTCGCGCTTGAGCTGCAGCATTTCGTCGATCTTCTTGTCCGTGGCGCCGCTGTCCGGAGAATCGGCCAGCGCCATGGCCATGAGCTCCAGCTTCAGGGCTTTCATGCGCGCCTTCAACGATGCCTGCTTCTTCACATGGTCGGCCTTGATCCGGGCCAGCTGAGCCTGCTGATCGTCGCTGAGATCTCCCATCCACTGCCCGCAGCGATGCGCCTGCGGCCCCTGGCCTTGCATGGGACCATGACCGGGATCCGGGTCCGCCTGCACGGCGGCGGGCAGCGCCAGGGAAAAGCACAGGACCAGCGGAAACATCCAAGCTGCTGTTTTCATTTCCATCTCCTTTTGAACAAGTGTGCGGTGTGAGCTTTTGGACTGGTAAGTGTGGCTGAAGTTCTACCGTTCTGCCGGTCAATCGGACAGGAACAGCATCAACACACCGGCTCCGTACAGGCCCAACACCGTAAAGCTCTCGAAACCGATGTTGGCGATGCCATGCTTCTCGCGCCGCAACAGACCCAGCAGCAACATCGCGGCCATCAGCAGGCTCAAAGCCAGCCAGAAGCCCTGGACCGGCGTAACGGCGTGATATAGCGAGCCGCCGCGGAACAGCACATCGGAAAAAGCCAAAAACAGCACGTCGAAACTGTTGCCGCCGATGATGTCGCCTACCGCCAGGGTCAGCGCGCCTCGGCGCACGGCCGTGATGGCGATCACCGCTTCCGGCAGCGACGTGGAAGTGGCGGTGAACAGGGTGCCGACGATCCCTTCGCTCATGCCGGTATCCTTGGAAATGGAGACGCCGGCGGTGCCGATGACCCAGCCGGCCACCGCCACCAGCGCCGCCAGCACCAGGAACGCAGTCCACAACCGCAACAGATCGCCGCGCGTGCCCCCCGTCTGCCCGGTTTCCTCCTCCTCTGTTTCTCCCGTGCGCCGCGGTCGCCACATGGGCGCACGATGGGCGCCGGACACCAACCGCAGGCCGAACAAGTAGGCCACCACCATCAACAGTGACACCGGGTGCACGCCCCATAGCGTGTAGGCGGGGGTGAACCCGGCCAGCAGCGGGATACCGAGCAGCACCACCAGCAATGCCGCCTGGACGAGATTCGCCTCGGAGGCGGCGGCGTGCTCCAGGTTGGCGCGCCGGTGGAACATGTCGGCCAGCGCCAGGAAGGCGGTCTGGACCGCGATCCCGCCCACGGCATTACTGACCGCCAGCTCCGCGTGGCCGTCCCAGGCTGCGGTAAGAGAGGTGATCAAGCCGGACAAGGAGGTCATGGCGCCCAGGAACACCGCGCCCATGAGCGCCTGGCCCAGACCGGTGAGACTGGCCAAACGTTCGGCGCGGCGCGTGACCATCACGCCGCAGACACCGATCACGGCGGCGGAGATCAGGAATGCGACGATGCTGAGGCCGAGCGGCCAAGTCTCATTGGCTGACATGTTGAAACGGGTGACGGGCTTGCCCAGAGCGTAGTCGAACGCGACGGCGGTGCGTCGCACCGCCCGCCGACGCCCGAGCGGCGCCGAAAGTTTTTACAATTGCGCGACGAGAGTACGGACGAAATGCCGCCGCGTACCCGCAAGTCGCTGAAACCAGCAGCAAACGAATATCCGGAATACATCTTGCTTCAACTCTGCCCCAATGTGGTGCACGCCTCGGGAGGGGGCCGCCACAGATCCGCATCGGCCACCAGGGCCGGTCACATAATCCAAACGGGGGAAACATGCTCAAGCACATCACCTTGGCGGCCGCCGCCAGCGCAGCGCTGTGCGCCGCACCGGCGTACGCGGTGCCGATGTACGACCAGAACATCACGCCGGACGTGATTTTCGGCAGTGGCAATGGCAACGGCGCCTGGACCGTAGATACCGAAAACAACGTCGAAGTGGGCCTGCGGGCGAAGAAGCGCTTCGCCGGGATTTACGGTAGTAACGGCGACGGCACTTACAACCAGGACTCGGGCTCCAGCGGCGGCTCGGCGGCCATGTGGAACTTCGAGTTCTCGATCAACCTCAACGCCGATGGCAGCTCCGATCCGGGACGCCGGTTCGACGCGATGTCCATACTGATGGCGGTGGACAACGATCCTACCAGCGCCGTCAACTGGCTTCCGTTCGACCCGCTGAGTGTCTGGTTCGACAACGCCTATGGCACCAACGCCACTGCCAACGGCGCCGGCGCGAACGATCTCGCCACCAATCTCGACCGCGGCGTGAGCGGCGGTTATTACGTGCTGCAAAACTCTCAGAACGTGGGCTGGATGGGTCTTGGCATCGACATCAATGCGCCAGGAACCTACGACATCGGCTTGGCGGTGCTCAGCGGCCCGCTGGAGGGTCCCCTCAGCGCGGCCACGCCAGTCGAGCCGCTGGCCTGGACCACCATTTCGGTGTTGGTGGATGGCGGTGGACCCAGTGTGCCCGAGCCCGCCACCCTGGGGCTGCTCGGCACCGGGCTGCTGGGCCTGGCGGCCGCACGCCGGCGTCGCAAAGCCTGAACCGCGTCCGCGCCGTCCGGTGAAAGGGCCCCGCCTCGGCGGGGCTCTTTTTTTGCCGAGGCAGACTCTGCAGAAGCTCGATGGGTCCGCGCTGCGCGCTTGACCCATCCTACGTAGGTCGGGTTAGCGCAGCGTAACCCGACGTTCCCGAATCCGGCACCGCCCCACGATGATCGTCGAGCCGTAGGTCGGGCTAGCGGCGCGTAACCCGACAACAATCTTCCGATGAACGTTGCGGTTCTAGTCGCGGGGCGGGGCTTTACCAAGCATCGTCGGGTTCGCCCTCCGGGCTTAACCCGACCTACAAAACCGAAATTCGGCACCGCCACCACAATTTCCGCCAGCCCGTAGGTCGGGTTAGCGCAGCGTAACCCGACAACATTGTGCCGATGAAACTTCAGCATGCCAAAAAACCCTTCGCACGCCGCATTGTCACCGCAATGACCGACCGCACTCATTGAGCAGATGAGCGTATTTTGCTTCAGGAATCGCTGATAATCGCCACTCCTGAACTGACTGCCTCGGTCAGAATGCAATACCACCGACCATCTGCCCTGACGCTGCCAGACGGCCATCTCCACAGCACGAATAACCATCTGCCGATCCTGACGATGATGCATCGACCAACCCACGACGAGCTTGCTGAACAGGTCGATGACTACGCACAAATACAGCTTGCCTTCATCGGTCTGCAACTCGGTAATATCCGTGACCCATTTGGTCTCAGGTTCCAGAGCCAGGAAATCCCGCTCCAAATGATTGCGTATACCCGCCGGTGGCAAGCCCGACTTTGCGCGCATGCCATGCCTCTTCTTGCGTGGCCAGCCCGCAATGCCGTTGACAGACATCAGGCGCGCAACCCGGTTCTTGCTCGCCGTTTCGCCTTCGTCAGTCAGATCCTCATGCATGCGCGGAACACCGATAATCCCGTCGCCGTTCTCATGGATCGCTCGGATCCGCTTCACCAAACGCTCATCGTCGTGTTGCCCTGGTCTGGGTAACGGCCCGACCTATCATAGAAGCCACTGGGCGAAACTTTCAGAAGCCGACACATCATGCGAACCGGTAACTCATCGCGGCAACGTTCAATCGCTTCATATCTCAAGACGACTCTTTGGCTAACGTCGCGGTTCGAATGAGATGGCGGGGAACTACCAAGCATCGTCGGGTTCGCCCTCCGGGCTTAACCCGACCTACAAAACCGAAATTCGGCACCGCCACCACGATTTCCGCCAGCCCGTAGGTCGGGTTAGCGCAGCGTAACCCGACAACATTGTGCCGATGAAACGTCGCGGTTCGAATCGAGAGGGCGGGGATTTACCAAGCATCGTCGGGTTCGCCCTCCGGGCTTAACCCGACCTACAAAACCCAAATTCGGCGCCGCCACCACGATTTCCGCCAGCCCGTAGGTCGGGTTAGCGCAGCGTAACCCGACAACATTCTGCCGATGAAACGTCGCGGTTCGGGTCGAGAGGGCGGGGATCTCCCAAGCATTGTCGGGTTCGCCCTCTGGGCTTAACCCGACCTACAAAACCCAAATTCGGCGCCGCCACCGCGATTATCGCCGAGCCGTAGGTCGGGTTAGCGCAGCGTAACCCGACAACATTGTGCCGATGAAACGTCGCGGTTCGAATGAGATGGCGGGGATCTACCAAGCATTGTCGGGTTCGCCCTCTGGGCTTAACCCGACCTACAAAACCCAAATTCGGCACCGCCACCACGGTTATTGCCGAGCCGTAGGTCGGGTTAGCGCAGCGTAACCCGACAACAATCTTCCGATGAACGTTGCGGTTCTAGTCGCGGGGCGGGGATCTACCAAGCATCGTCGGGTTCGCCCTCCGGGCTTAACCCGACCTACAAAACCCAAATTCGGCACCGCCACCACAGTTTCCGCCGGCCCGTAGGTCGGGTTAGCGCAGCGTAACCCGACAACATTCTGCCGATGAACGTTGCGGTTCGGGTCGGGGGGCGGGGATCTCCCAAGCATTGTCGGGCCGCCCTCTGGGCTTAACCCGACCTACAAAACCCAAATTCGGCACCGCCACCGCGATTATTGCCGAGCCGTAGGTCGGGTTAGCGAAGCGTAACCCGACAAACGAACCTCAGCCGTGGTGGCGCAGCGGCAGGATGTAGTGGCGTTTACCGGTGGCGGCGTACAGCGCATTGGCCACTGCCGGCGCGATTACCGGCACGCCCGGTTCGCCGACGCCGGTGGGCGCCTCGGTGGACGGCACGATGTGCACTTCCACTTTCGGCATTTCTGCGATGCGCAGGATCTTGTAGTCGTTGAAGTTGGACTGCTGCACGAAGCCGTCCTTGAGCGTAATCGCTCCGGTCAGCGCTGCCGCCAAGCCGAAACCGACGCCGCCTTCCATCTGCGCTTTGATGACGTCGGGGTTCACGGCAATGCCGCAGTCCACCGCCACCACCACCCGGTCGACGGAGAAGTCTCCATGCTTGCCCGCCGTGACCTCGGCCACTTGGGCGACGTAGGTGTTGAAGGACTTGTGCACCGCCACGCCGCGGCCGCGGCCCTGTTCCAGCTTGTCGCCCCAGCCCGCCTTTTCCGCCGCCACGTTCAGCACCCCCAGCCAGCGCGGGTGGTCCTTGAGCAGCTTGCGCCGGAATTCCACCGGGTCCTGCTGCGCGGCTTCGGCCAGCTCGTCCATGAACGCCTCCACCGCGTAGGCGCTGTGGCTCGAGCCCACCGAGCGCCACCACTGGATCGGCACACCCAGTTCCGGCGAATGCAGCTCGACACCGATGTTCGGCACGGCGTAGGGCAGGTTGGCCGCGCCTTCCACGGACACGGGATCGATGCCGTTTTCGATGCGCCCCTGCATGATGGTGCCTTGCATGATGGACTGGCCGACGATGTGCTGGCGCCAGGCAGTTACGTTGCCCTGCTGGTCCAGCCCTGCTTCGATGCGGTGCAGAAACAAGGGCCGGTAATACCCGGCCCGCATGTCGTCCTCGCGGGTCCACACCATCTTGATGGGCACGTCGCGCTTGCTGGCCTTGGCGATGGCCGCCGCTTCCAGCACATAGTCCGAGTTCGGGTTGGCGCGCCGGCCGAAGGAACCGCCGGCGTACAGCATGTGAATCTTCACCTGCTCGGGCTTGATACCCAGCAGTTTCGCCACCGCATTCTGATCGGCGGTCTGGAACTGTTCGCCGTTCCAGATTTCACAGCCCTTTTCGGTGACCTGCACCACACAGTTGAGCGGCTCCATGGCGGCGTGGGCCAGATAGGGCAGCTCGTAGGTAGCCTCGATCTTTTTCGCAGCCTTTTTCAAGGCGCCGTCTGCATCGCCCTCGTCGCGGGCACTGAGACCCGCCTGCTGCGCAAGTTCACGATAGTGGGCCCTGATCTCATCGGTGCCCATCTTGAACGCATCCGACTCGTCCCATTCCACCTGCAACGCATCCCGGCCCTGCCAGGCGACCCAGGTGTTGTGCGCCAACACCGCAACCCCACCGGGAAACCGCACCACGTCCACGACGCCTTTGATGTTCTTCGCCTTTGCTGCATCGAAGGATTTGAGCTTGGCGCCGAAGCGCGGCGGGCGCGCCACACAGGCGGTCAGCATGCCGTCCAGATGCACGTCCTGGGTGTAGCGCGCCGAGCCGTCGGTCTTGCCGGGGCTGTCCTTGCGCGGCACCCGGGTGCCGATCAGGCGGAACTCGTCGGGCTCCTTGAGCATGGGTTCTTCCGGTACCGGCTGGCGCGCGGCCGCTTCCGCCAACTCACCGAAGGTGGCGCGCTTGTCGGCGCCCTTGTGGGTGAGTGTGCCGTCACGCACCTCGATTTCCGCCGCAGGCACGCCCCACTGTTCCGCCGCCGCCGCGGTGAGCATCTGCCGCGCCGCGGCGCCGGCTTTGCGCATCTGAGTAAACGAGTTGGCGATGGCGGTGCTGCCGCCGGTGCCCTGCATGGGTCCCCAGAGCAGATTGCGGTACAGCTCGGCATTGGCCGGTGCACCCACCACCTGCACCTGGTCCCAGGCCGCGTCCAGTTCCTCGGCGATCAGCGTGGCCAGACCGGTGTAGGTGCCCTGCCCCATTTCCAGGTGCTTGGCGACCACAGTGACTGTGTTGTCCGGATCGATACGCACAAAGGCGTTGGGCGCAAAGGTGTGGGCATCGATGGTTTTGCTGCCCGCGTGCGCCAATCCCGGCAATTCCTTCGCCTCCTCCTGCGCCAGCAAGGAAGGGAAATACACACCCAGGGTCAGGCCCGCCCCGGCAGCGATCCCCGCCTTGAGGAAATTGCGGCGGCTGACGTTTACGATCTCGCTGTCCATGGCGGCCTCCTCAGCCCAGCACTTTGGCGGCATCGGCGATGGCGTCGCGAATGCGCACGTAGGTGACACATCGGCACAGGTTGGCGCCCATGGACAGCTCAATGTCCTTCGGGCTGGGTGAGCCATTGCGCGCCAGCAGCGCCGTAGCCGCGACGATCTGCCCCGACTGACAATAGCCGCATTGCACCACGTCCAGCTTGTTCCAGGCCGTCTGCACGGCGCGTGCGGCCTTGGAGTCCAGACCTTCGATGGTGGTAATGGACTTGCCCTCGAGGGCGGACACGGGGGTGATGCAGGAGAACAGCGTATCGCCGTCCAACAGCACCATGCAGGCGCCGCACACGCCGATGCCGCAGCCGTATTTGGTACCGGTCAGCTTGAGTTCGTCGCGCAGCAGCCAGAGCAGCGGCATGTTCGGGTCGACGTCGACTTCGCGGGGTTCACCGTTGACGGTCAATCGAATCATCGCTCGCGCTCCTGCTTGGCTGCTCGACCCAGAGCGTAGCAGCTGAGCTTTGGGACGCTACAGGCGCCCTAAAACCGCGGGTGTGTATTGGATTGCAGCGCGGCTGCGGGGCAATTCAGCCGCTGATGACCGGGCCCGTTGCTTGCGCGAGATCGAACGACGACGAACGTAAAGCGTAGCGCTGCACGTAGCGACCGAGAGCATATTGATAGAGTTGCAGATCGAGATAGCAGCGCGACAGCATTTGTTCCATTCCTGTGCGGCTCACTTCGTAACGGTCCGAGGCTGGCTTGGCTGCATTGAGGTTCTTGCGAATTTGTTCGGCGGCAATGCTTCCGAAGGTACCGAAGCCCAGTATGTCGTAGAGCGCCTGGACCGAATGACCGTAAAATTCCTTCAGCCCATAAAAATCGTAAAATCCGTCCAGGTTTTCCATCGCGCTTTGTAACAGACGGTTGGCATCGCCCGCGGCGTAGACCGAATCACCCATGAATCGAACGTAGTGGTTGTCGATCGCTGTGCGAACTTTCGGCAAGTCCGACGCCAGGAAGTCCGCAAGCGACATTTTGAAAATGTGGTCCTCGAAAGCCGCCATGGCTTCGACCAGTTGGGGCGTTCGGCCGGCACGCTGGATGTCGGCCGCAAAATCCCGGCGTATCTTTTCCCGGTCTGTCCAGTTGAAGTACTGCGACAAAATGCGGTCGAGCGGATTGCGCAAGAATGTAAACAAAAAACATTGGTCGCCAGGGAGACGTTCGCGGAATGTGCGCGCCATGGCGTGGGAATAATGGCCGTGGTAAAGGAGGTATAGTGGATCGTCTATGGCTTGTTCGTTCAGCTCGAAGTCATAACGCGCAGGACACGTGCGTCCTTCGACACGTGCATTCAACGCGGTAATCAGTGAACTGCCGGCCGTTTTCGACAGGTGGTGAAAGACCAGCTTGCGTATGTTTTGGGGCGTCAATCCGTTCGCATCACGGCTGCAGGTCGATGGTATCGGACACGACGTTGGAGCGGGTTTCGAGAGTCAACCCTTCGGTATTGTGATACTTGCGCAATTGCAGGAACAGCTGCTTGCGGCCAGGGCCGGCGCTCAGTGTGTAGGTCGGGTTGGTCTTCATCCGCTGCCACTGCGCATCGGCGAAATCCTGTAACTCGCTGACGCGATAGTCGGTCGCCGCGCCGTCGGCAGCGAAATTCAATTCCACGCGACGCTGACGGGTCTGTGTGGCGCCACCGGCGATTCGGAAATGCCCCACCCGCAACACCGTGCCCTCGCCGCCGCCGGCCGCCGGTGCGTCACACTTGGGACCAAGGCCGCCGCGCGGCAGCAACACGGTCAGGATTGTATCGAAATGGATGCCCTCGAGGTAGCGGCGCTCGCCGCGAAACTCCGCCTTCGAAACGGTCAGCACCAGCGGCGCATCGAGGATATCCTCAAAGACCACGCTGCCGTCGCTGTCGGTCCGCACTGCGCCGAATTGGCTGCGGTCAGCGCCGGTTCCCAGGCACACGGCAGCGCCTTCGATAGCCCGGCCGTTGCCTCGTTCGCGAACCTGTACGGTCAGATTCGCTGCCCACGTCGAATGGGCCACCACCAGCCCGAGAATCAACGGCGAAACGACCTGTGCGATCGAACGAGCGCCCATAGCTCAACCCCCTCTGCTTCAACCCATAACTTGATTCTAGGCCTTGTACCCACGAAGACCACAATCGTATGACTGAAATCCGAACCAGCGCACACCCCGCAGGGGCTCAGGTCGGGTGCGCCAAGGTGATGACCCGCAACAGATCGGTTCCACCCGCCTTCTGGGCGTAACCCGCCGTGGAGACGATTACGTCACCTGTGTCGAGAATGTTGCGTTTACGGGCCCAATCGATGGCGAATCCGATGCGCGCCTCATCGGTCCGTGCACCGCTGTACAGCACCGGGACCACCCCCCAATTCATCGCCAGTCGCCGCGCAACAGGCATGGAAGCGGTAATGGCGAGGATCGGACAGTGGGGCCGGTGCTTCGACACCAGCCGCGGCGACGAGCCGGTTTCGGTCAGGCTGACGATCGCCGAGGCCTGCAGTTGATGGGCCATGGCCACCGCCGCCTGGGCCACCGCCTCGGTCACCGTGTCCGAAGTGCCCTGTTGAATCCGTTGCAGATAGCCGTACTCCGCCAGATGGGCTTCGGCGCGAAGTGCCAGCTCCGCCATGGTCGCAACCGCTTGCACCGGGTACTTACCCACCGCGGTTTCGCCCGACAACATCACGGCGGACGTGCCGTCGAGAATCGCGTTGGCCACGTCGCTGGCTTCGGCGCGGGTTGGCTTGGGGTTGTGCTCCATGGTCGCCAGCATCTGGGTTGCCGTGATGACCGGTTTGCCGCGCGATACCGTCATATGGATCATACGTTTTTGCGTGCCGGGCACCTCGGCCAGTGGCAACTCGACCCCGAGATCGCCCCGCGCAACCATCAGACCGTCCGCCGCATCGACGATGGACGCGAGGTTCTCGACCCCGATTTTGTTCTCGATCTTGGCGATGATCGGTATCACCCTTCCCTGCTCGCTCAACATTTCGCGCATCCGATGCACTTCGTCGGCAGTCTGAATGAACGAGGCTGCAATGTATTCGACGTCATTGTCCACGGCGAATCGCAGCTCCCGTATGACCTCGTCGCGCCGCTCCTGACTCACCGAGCTGATGGAC
This sequence comes from uncultured Gammaproteobacteria bacterium, assembly GCA_963773585.1. Lineage (GTDB taxonomy): Bacteria > Pseudomonadota > Gammaproteobacteria > JASBUN01 > JASBUN01 > CAVXJN01. Next base: position 205,264 of record CAVZBR010000001.1, on the reverse strand, counting down.
AAGCGACTGTCCGGCACATTAACGCTCTTGCGCGAACGCAGGACGCCCCCGTGCACGACCCTGCAGATCAGGGTTTCTCCGTCTGAAGATTCGACCTCCAACTCGATTGCGCCGTCGTCGATCAATACCGGCGCACCGCGGCGGACCTCTTCGGCCAGGCGCTGATAGGAAACCGATACACCGTTGACGTCGCCATAACCGGGCTTGGTGTGGAGCGAAAACCGCTCCCCCGAACACAGCGTGATCGAGTCTTGGGACAGGCGCCCGGTTCGGATCTCGATTCCTCGGGTATCCACCATCACGGCGATGTTGGCGTCGACACCGGCCGCCGCTGCGCGCACCCGCTGCAAGCGCGCGCTGTGTTCATCGACATCGCCATGGGAAAGATTCAGACGCGCGACACTCATGCCGGCTGCAATCATGCGGGTGAGAGTGGCGACGTCGTCGCACGCCGGGCCGATGGTGGCAACGATCTTGGTCTTGCGAATGGCGGACCGGGTGGTCATGTGGCTCTCTTTCAAGGGGCGGGACAGCAACCGAGGGCGCGATCCTTGTTCATATCTCGATCAACCGATCGGGAAGTTCGTTGCGATCGTCTTCACCGGCAGGAAAATGTTCCGCCAACAACTGCCCGCAGGTATCCACAGCGCCGATGAATCCGTCTGCGACGCGCCCCGCCTTGACCTGTTCCAGCAACTGCGCGACGACCTGATCCCAGGTTCCTGCGGGAACCACAGCGTGAATGCCTTGGTCGGCGATGATCTCCACATAGTGCTCGGCCACCGACACAAACAGCAGGACCCCGGTACGCTCGCTGGTCATACGCAGGCCCTGCACAAAAAACTGCTCCTGCGCCAAACGGTGGGCGCGGGCGTATTTCAAGTTCCGCGGCAGCAAGCTCATCTTCAGCGGCCGCCATTGAAACGCCAGCGCCAAAGCGAAAAAAGCGATGATCTGAATCAGGTATTCGTGGTCGAGCAGCACGGCGATGCCACTGACGCTGATCAACCCCGGCAGTGCCAACGCTGCGAGTGCGGCCCACAGCAGCGGTACATACAGATAGTCGTCGGCGGCGCCGGCGATCACTGTTACGAATTCACCGCGGGTGCCAGCTTCGGCCCGCGCGACCGCTTGCGCCAGACGCTGCTTCTCGGCGTCGGTCAGAAAAGCCATCACCATCCTCCCGAGGCGCCACCGCCACCGAACGAGCCGCCGCCTCCGGAGAAACCGCCGCCGCCGGAAAAGCCGCCGCCCCCACCGAATCCACCCGGATAAAAACCGCCGCCGCCCCAACGACCGCCGCCGCGACCCCCGGGACCGAGGAACAAATGAAACGCCACCACCAGCACTGCCACCACCAATGCCATCGCCAACGAACCCAGCACCAACATGCCTACCAGGAAGCTGCCGCCGCCGGCAAGCGCGGAACTGAGACCGCGATTACGCACCCGCGCGGCCAAAACTTCACCGGCGATCAACGAAAACACCACCAGGAACAAAAACCCGCTGCCGCCTCCGCCACTTCTTCGACTTTGCTGTTGCGGCATTGGTTCATAGGTCCCCTGCACGACCTGGGTGATGGCGGTGGCGCCGGCGAGCACGCCGGCCTGGTAATCGCCTTTACGGAATTGCGGCAGAATGACGGTCTGCATGATGTTTTCACTGAGCGCGTCGGTGAGCGTGCCTTCCAAACCGTAGCCGACTTCAATACGCACTTTGCGCTGGTTGGGCGCCACGATCAGCAGCACACCATTGTCACGGCCTTTTTGACCGATCCCCCACGCCCGGCCGAGCTGGTAGCCGTAATCCTCGATCGTGGTGCCCTGCAGATCCTTGAGCGTGACTACCACCACTTGGTTGGAAGTTTGCTTTTCGTGGGCCGCCAGCAGGCGCTCCAAGGCCGCTTTCGTCTCGTCCGTAAGCACACCGGCCTGATCCACGACCCGCCCGGTCAAGGGCGGAAACTGCAGCGCGCTCCACGCCGGCAGCCATGCAAGCGCCAGTGCGAGCAGCACAGTCGCGCCCAAGCTCGGACGTCGGATTGAGGTCGAGTGATTCAGAACTTCACCTCGGGCACTTTCTGTGCACCGGCATCGGCGGCGAAGTTTTCCTTGACCTGGGCGTCGCTGTACAGGATCGACTTCCATATCCTGCCCGGGAAAGTACGAATCTCGGTGTTATAGCGGGCGACCGCCGCGATATAGTCCCGCCGCGCGACTGCGATGCGGTTCTCGGTACCTTCCAACTGTGATTGCAATGCCAGGAAATTCTGATTCGATTTGAGATCGGGATAGCGCTCCACCACCACCATCAGCCGCGACAGCGCCGAACTGAGCGCCTGTTGATTCTGCTGAAAGGTGCGAAACGCGTCCGGATTGGTGAGGACGTCGCTGGGCAGATTCATTTGCGCCACCTTCGAGCGCGCTTCGACCACGTCGGTAAGAACCTGCTTTTCCTGGGCAGCGTACCCTTTCACCGTATTCACCAGATTCGGCACCAGATCGGCCCGCCGCTGGTATTGGTTCAGCACCTGACTCCAGGCTGCTTTGACTTGCTCATCGTAGGTTGGAATGTTGTTGATGCCGCAACCGCTCAGGGTTGCCAGCAACAACAGCAAAACGCCGCCCCGGATTGAAAACGATATTGCCGATGTGGCCATGATCTGCGCTCTCCCGCTTACAGCCCCAGCTTTAGCTGGGAATTCATTATACGCAGACCGGCAGCGGGTTCCTATGGCGCTCGAAAGCGCGGATCTGCTGGAAGATGGCCGTAAGTGCACTACGGTGTACGGCAATAGGTTCAAGAACGCACTACCACTCCAGGGGGGCAACATGGTACGGATACCGGCCGCGATGGCCATGTCACTGGCATTGTTGCTGGCGCCCTGGATCACCCAAGCAGGGGAACCGACTTCGGCGAACGACCACGGCGACTTCGTGCGCCTCCCCGATTTCGACGAATTCATTGTCGGCATGTGCAGCCGCAGCCGTGCCACGTTGCTGGATGAACTGCGCCAGCGGCGCAGTGCGTTGGACGCGCGCCGGCTCGCGCTCACTGACGAAGCCGGCGATGGCAACCTCAATGCCCAGGATATCGTGCTGACGATCTTACTGCCGGGCGGCTTGATCTACGCCGCCCATCGCCACGACGTAATTCACCGAGCCGAGCTTCGCCTGCGTGCAGTCGAGGCTCGGATGGATGAAATCAGTGCCGAGCTCCATACCCTGTCACCCGCTGAGACATTGACTGCGAGCGTCCAATAGCGGCCGGTCAACGGCTCGCGCCGTACAGGACCTGAGAGTCAGGCTGCACCAGCAGATAGGCCTGACGCACAGTCAGCGGAAAATCCTGTCCCTCGACTTGCGCACGCAGCCATGGCAACGTTTCACGCCACAGTGCGGGGGTGCGCGCCAACAGTGGCAGCGACAACGGAAAGCGCTCGCCGCGTTGGTCGAAAACCACCTGCTCCAGTGACCCATTGCGGCGCGGCAACACACGCAGTTGCTGCCAATCCAGACTCCGACCCGATTGGGCCGCTGTGCGCAGTGCGCCCGCCAGTTGCCGTAATTCGCCACTCAATTGGCGGCTCAAGCGTTCTTTGGTCGCGCGATCACTGATGCTGGTGAAGACAAAGCGAAAGCCCGCTTCAGTAACGAAACTCGGGCGTCGGTTCTGTGCGAATGTCCAGTGCGCGTCTACGGCGTTGGCATCAGAGAGGTTCGGCACGCGGGGAGACGCGGTGGCGGCGGCAGGGCCCGTGGCGCATTCATGAAAACCGCAGTACTGCGCCATCACGGTCTGCTGCAACAGGCCGGAGGAAGCGGCGCTGGGGCCGCTGAGCAGCACCGGCCGGCGATCGATGAACATAACCAGGATACCGTCGGCACCGAAGTTCAACTGGACGTCCGCGCCGCGATCCAAGCGCCACCGCAGATCGCGGAGTTGATCGACAAAGTTCCGGGTTGCTGCGCGCCAGCGCCGCAGATCGGTCTTGCCGCTGATCGAGCGCACCGGTCCGGCGGCATCATCGGCTACCGCCTCGTAGGAAGCGATCACTTCATCCAAGGCCACGCGGGCGAAGTCGGCACGTTCGCCATAACCGGCGCCCGCCAGTGCATCGGCGAAATAGGCAAACTCGCTGCTGGCCGGTGCCGCGCCTGCGGTAACTGCTCCGCACAGCGCCGCTGCAAGTATCCAACGCAAGCCCGGCTTCACCGTCCCTCCCCTTCCTGCATGCGCCCATGCGCCGCGAACATCCATGAACGCTCAGCATAGACCGTCCGCCGAGCGCCGCCTGCGCCGACCGCGGAAAATCCGGTTATCGAGTCGCGACGGCGGCTTCGGAGAACGGCTGCCGGGTGAAGCGCAGATCCTCGGGATAAGGAAACACGTCGCCGTAGACGCCGTCGCGCACCTGGTCCTGACGGTCGCGCCAATACCGGTAGTCCAGCAACTCGGGGTGAAGCTCGCGTAGATTGTTGCGGGAATCGAGGTCGGTAGTGACGAAGGTCGAAAACTCTTCTGGAAAAATGTCGTTGGGCGCCACGTGGAAACTCGGCTCCGCAGCAAGCTCGTCTTCCGGGCCCATGGGCGCGGGAAGCCGGCGAAAATTGCAGTCGGTGAGGTAGCACAATTCGTCGTAATCATAAAAAACGATGCGCCCTGAACGGGTCACGCCAAAGTTTTTGAACAATAGATCGCCGGGGAATATGTTCACCGCCATCAGCTCCTTTATTGCCAGCCCCCAGTCGTCCACCGCTGCGCGACGCTCTTCGGCCGATGCCTGCGCCAGAAACAAGTTCAATGGCTGCATGCGCCGCTCGATGTAGCAATGCTTGATCACCACCCGCTGCGCTTCAAGCTCGACCAGGCTGGGGGCGACCGATTGCAGTTCCCGCAGCAAATCGTCGCTGAAACGCGCGCGAGGGAAAGCGACGTCGGAATATTCCAACGTATCGGCCATGCGCCCGATGCGGTCGTGCATCTTGACGAGTAGATATTTTTCCTTGACGGCTTGCGGCGTGGTGTCCTTCGGCGGCGCAAACCGATCCCGTATTACTTTGAACACGTATGGATAGGACGGGAGGGTGAATACGCTCATCACCATCCCGCGCACGCCGGGCGCGGCAACGAAATGGTCGTCGCTGCGCCCGAGATGATGCAGGAATTCACGATAAAACTCGTTCTTCGCCTGCTTGTGAAAACCGATGCACATGTACAACTCCGCGAGCGGCTTGTTGGGCAGAATGCTTTGCAGAAAATCCACCGTAGCGGCCGGTACCGCGGTCTTGACCATGAAATAGGCGCGCGCAAAGCTGAACACCACCCCGAGTTGGTCGCCCAATGTCAATAGAGTATCGGTATACAGTTCACCGCGCTCGTTGTTCATCAGCGGAACCACGAAAGGCAAGCAGGTTTTCCCGCGCATCACCCGTCCGATCAGGTACGCAGCCTTGTTGCGAAAAAACGGAATGTCGAGCACATCGATGCGCAGGTCCCGGGCGGGAACGTTGGACAACGGGGAGTGCGCGGCGAATGCGGCGACGATATGCTTGATGTCGCGCTCCAGGTTCTCGAACGGAAGCGTGAAATAGAACGACGACAACAGCTCGCCCACGGCGGCTTCCATGCCGCGGTCGCGCGGATAGAACGACACGTAGCCGCGGTGATTCTCCACCAGTCGCGCACGGTCGGCCAGCGATTCGACGAATATATTGTCATTGTTGTAGTAATTTCGATCGAACATTTTGCAGAACACAGAGTTGTAGAAGGTCTCGGCCAACTCCGGCTGACGGTGTTGTTGCAGCAGTTCGACATAGCAGGATTTTACCCGTTGCCACAGTTCCGGCTCCGGCTCCACGGCACCGTAAGTCGCCCGCAACCGGTTCACGGTTTCACGCACACGCTGCTCGTACAGGTGAATACGTTCGCTGGACGCGCGTTGCACGCCGTGCCAGTCGGCACGTTCGAATCGCTCGCGCGCGCCGGCCGTCACTTCGCTGAAAAACGCAAAGTGCTTATCGAAGCCAGAGAGTATGATCGCAGCGATTTGCGGCGCGAGGGTTTGCATCAGTCCACCGGCTGACGACGAACACCACTGAACTATACCGCAGGGACTGCTTCCCTAGTGGCAGTATTGGCAGATTCAATGCTTTGTATTCCCGCAGGCAACGCTGCAGGTTCGATCGATTGCACGGGTGCGCTTTGGGGAGAAATGCCGGTCAGGACACCGCGTTGCTACTGTGCGTCGGCAGATGCCATCAGCCGGTCGAGGACTTGCTGGCGCGGCTGGGATTCATCGAAGGCGATCCGGTAACTCACATAGTAGCGATTGATGTTGGCGACGTAATCCACGGTCTCGCGCCCGATCTCTTTCGCAGCCACCCGCTCCACATGGCCGAACCAGCGATCCGGATCCAAGCCCAGCCGTGCCGCCTCCCGCCGCAGGCGGTTGATTTTCGCGGGACCGGCGTTGTAGGCCGCCCAAGTGAAATTCACCTGGGCCTGCGGATCGATGTCCGGCGAGTCGAAATAGCGCTTGCGCAACCAAGACAGGTATTTCACTCCGGCATGAATGTTGGGCTCCAATTCATGGATATTGCCGATGGCGATCCGGCGGTCCGCGGCAGTGGTCGGTCGTACCTGCATAACGCCCACTGCACCGGCCGGGCTGACTTGATTTTGATCGAAGTGAGACTCCTGGTAGGCCTGCGCCGCCAAGGCGAGCCAGTCGAAGTTATAGCGGTTGCCGTATTTTCTGAACAGATCGATCAGGGGCCGTAACTTCGCCTGTTTCTCGATGCTGATCGGATTCTCGATCCAGCGGTTGTTGACGTAGTAACGGTTGAACAAAACGTTGCCGATCAAAGTGCCGCGTTGGTGGCTATGCAAGAACGCGCTCAAGCTTGCCCGCAGCTTCGGATTGTTTTTGCGCACGGCCCAAGCGATCTTGTTGTCCGTGCCGGCCACCAGATCGTCGCGCACGACAATATTGGGCAACACGCGCGACCATACCTGCGCCACATGGCGATCCACCACGGTGATGGGCATGATTCCGGCGTTCACCAATCCGAGAATGTCTTCGTTGAAAAGATTGCGGTCCGTGCGCACTATCTTGGCGGGCGCGCGGCCCTCTTGCAGCAGATGGAGATTGAGTTGCGTTAGATCCCGTTCGTGACTGCTCGCGGGCGGCAAGTACACAGAGCGCCCGGCGAGATCATCGAGAGTTTGCAATTGCGGCGAGACTTTGCGGTTCGCCACCACGACGCTCTGCACGTCGGACATGTACGGAACCGTGAAAGCCACATCCTGGGAGCGTTCCGGCGTAACGGTGAGCCCCGCGGCGATCACATCGCCGCGGCCATCCTGCAGCGCACTCAGTAACTCATTGTAGGGGACCGGCACGAACACCACTTGCATACGGTCGCGGCGGTTCTTGACGTTGCGATTGACGTACTGCTCGTATTCTCGCATGAGCTCGTATTCGAAACCGCGCGGCCGACCGTGATCGAAAAAAAAGCCGGTGCGGCTAAAGCTCACGAGCACGCGCAGCATGCGACGATCCTGCAGCTGCGGCAGATCTCCCGTGAACGTTTTCCGGATCGGTTCCAGAACGATTTGATGTTGGCTCGGTATGGCGGGGATGGCGGACTGTGCCGCACTCGCCCCCATGACGAGCAGCAATAGCCTCACGAAGCGCATGGCCAAGTATCCGTCTCGATCTTACATTCCCAAGTACTAGTTCTTGGGGCGTGACGTTCAACGGCGACACCGCAATCAGGCGCCGGCTCGCAGCCATTGAAAAGCGCCGGCGCCGTCTCTGAAGCCTGACTGATAGCCAAGGCGCTTGATTTGGGCGCCGCGCGGCGCCAAATTACAGCCAGCAACCAAGCCGCTGTTGTTACCGCCTCGCCCCGAACCGATGACCGAAACCCATACCGACGATCTGGAACTGCTGCTCGCAACGCTGCCTCAGCGTCTGCAAGACGCGCTCACTGGTTTGAAGGATCAGGAGTTACTCGAGATCGTGCTCGACCTGGGGCGCCCGCCGCAGGCTCGACTGCCGCGGCGCGCGTTGAACCTCGCCAGCTCGCCCGTAAGCCGCGATGACATCGAACGTGTCGCCCGCGCGGTGGGCGCATTCGGCGCCGACAACCGGGCGGGCATCGAGGGCACGCTCCACCGCATTTCCGCGATCCGCAATCGCCGCGGCGATATCGTCGGCCTGACATTGCGAATCGGCCGCGCCGTGTACGGCACCATCGAAGTTCTGCGGGATTTGATCGAAAGCGGCAAGAGTGTGTTGCTGCTGGGCCGACCCGGTGTCGGCAAAACGACCAAGTTGCGGGAAGTGGCGCGGGTGCTGGCGGACGAGTTCGGCAAACGCGTGATTGTCATCGACACGTCAAACGAGATCGCGGGAGATGGCGACATCCCTCATCCTGCGATCGGTGGCGCTCGCCGCATGCAGGTGCCGCACCCGGAACAGCAACACGCGCTGATGATCGAAGCGGTGGAAAACCACATGCCTGAAGTCATCATCGTCGACGAAATCGGCACCAGCGCCGAAACGCTGGCCGCCCGGACCATCGCCGAACGGGGCGTGCAACTGATCGGCACGGCCCACGGCAACACGCTCGACAACTTGATTCAGAATCCAACCCTGTCCGAGCTTGTGGGCGGTATCCAAACCGTCACCCTGGGTGACGACGAAGCGCGTTTACGGGGCACCCAGAAAACGGTCACCGAACGCAAGGGCCCGTCGCCCTTCGATGCCGTCGTGGAGATCATCGATCGCGACGAAGTCGTGGTCCATAGCGATACGGGCGCTGCGGTTGACCGATTGCTGCGCGGTCGCAATGCAGATGGCAGTCGACGTAGCAGCCATGATCCAGCCGCAGTTCCCGATGCACACACGCCGCCTGCAAGCTCGTCGCAGGTTCAAGAGCCGTTCTCGGGTTCGCGCCACAACGGCACGGTGCGAATCTATCCCTACGCACTGAGCCGCGATTCGGTCGAGCGCGTGCTGCGCGATCTGCGACTCGACGCGCGCACCATTCCCCAGGCTGAACGCGCCGACCTGATCATCACGCTACGGGCAAGGGCTTCTGACCCGCGCCTGCGCAGATTGGTCGAGCTGAACCAGGTCCCAGTGCATACCGTGAAGAAGAACACCACCGCTCAAATCCGGCGCTTGCTTCAGAATGTACTCAATGTGGTGCACGGTGCCGAGGACGCCGATGTCGATGACACAGTGCGCGAAACCGAGCAAGCCATACGCCGGGTGCTTGAAGACGGCGTCGCCATGGAACTTTCCCCTCGGCCGGCGAAATTACGCAAACTTCAACATCGAATCGTCGCCCGCCACCGCCTGGTCGCGGAAAGCGTCGGCAGCGAACCGGCGCGGCATCTGGTGATACAGCCCGTGCACTGAGAGCCGGTTCAGGGACTGTTCAGCGCCCTTGAACTAGACTTGATTCGTCCGTAGCGCAAAGACTGCCGCCAACATCGGCACGTGCGCGACTCGATCAGGAGCTATGCCATGATCCCCTACCGCCTCTGCCTCGGCCTGTCGCTCACTGTAGCGGTATCGGCAGCTTTCGCCGCCGATCTTGCGGTATACAAGTGGACCGATGCCGAAGGCGTAACCCACTATGCCGAGGCTCCGCCCGCCGACCATGGCGCTGCCAGAGTCCGCCTTGATGCGGACGTCGCTGCCACACCGGATCAGCAGCACACCGACTACCACGCCATACTCGAACAGGCGAACGATCTGCAAAAGGCGCGGCTGCAACGGGAGCAACTACAGGCGCAACAGCGCGAAGCGCAACGCCAGGCGGAGATACAGGACGAGACGCAGCAATCTGCCGCGGAGCCGGAGCAGCAGCCGCCGCAAGCGGTCTACGTGCCGATCTACGTTCCCCGCCACCACGGCGATCGGGATGCGCATTCGCGCGTCGGCGAGCACGCGCCGACGCCGCCGTCCCGATGGCACCGCGCCGGTCGCGATCCCGCTTTCGACCCTCCGCAACAATGGTTGCGCAGCCACCCGCGGCTACTGCGTAAAGAATTGCGGGCGCAACGGGATTCCGAACCGGATACTACGACGGATCGCGCCGCGAAGCGGCGCTGACAGTCAAAGCCGAGCGCGATTCGATCCGTGGCTACACCACAGCATCGCTGTCACCTCCTCGCGATCGTGGTATAGCTGTTTGCAGCGCAATCCGTAGTTCACGCCGGCCGCTCGCAAGCGCTCATCCATGCGCAGCAAGCAGCGCTGCAATTCCTGATAGCGCTTCTTCATCGGCAATTTAAGATTGAAAATCGTGTGTCGGCACCAGCCGTTCGCGAGCCATTGCGCTGCAAGATCGGCCACACGAATGGGTTGTTCCACCATGTCGCACACCATCCAATCCACGGCTGTGGGCGGCGCAAAATGGAACCCGTCCCGACGCTCGTGTTCCACCAACCCTGTCGCCAGCAGCGACTCGGCCATGGCGCCGTTGTCCACCGCAATGACCCGCATTCCACGACGCACCAGCTGCCAAGTCCAACCGCCGGGGGCGGCGCCGAGATCGACCGCCTGCATGCCGGGCCGCAGTAGCCGCGCACGCTGCTCTTCATCCAAAAACAACAGCAGCGCTTCTTCCAGTTTGAGTGTCGACCGGCTGGGGGCACCGGCCGGGAACTTGAGTCTCGGTATGCCGCCGGGCCAGGGAGAATCGTTGCCCCGTTCGCTGAGTCCGACACACGCGGCGTGGGTGGACAACAAGCAAACGTGCAGCGTCGGCCCGGCACCGCCATTGCCCCGCAACGACCCTTGTGTTTCGAGCGCGACCCGCAGCGGTGTGGCCAGTGCCCGCGCCAAGCGCGCGAGCGGCTTGCCCTGTTCCGTATCGGTATATTCCAGCAGCAGCTGCGATGCTGGCCGCGGCAGGTGGTGGGCGCATTCGAGCAGCGGTGTCACCCGATCGGTGACCGGCAGATCGTTGCGCAACGCGATTTCCACAAACCACTGCCGCGCGAACGTCAGATGCGCAAGATTGAGGTGCGTGGCGAGTTCGGCGGCCGCCTCTGGAGGATAGGATTCAAACCGTACGTAGCCTGCGCCGGGCTTCGCCTTGCAATGGCCGACCACGCCGCGCTGCCGAGACTGCTCAAGCAATTCGGCGGCGCACTCGGATTCGAAGCCGGGGCGACAGAAGAGAAATAATCCAGCCATGGGGCGCAGAGCTTATCGTCGCTGCGTCATCAGGCAAACTAAAAAGACACGAATGGTTGCTCTTCGCCGGCTCGCCGTTCAACATGGAGGCGGTGCCTGGACGCAGGGTCCTCGGCCGCACTGATATCGACCTCGCGCCTGCTGCGGGCGCACTGCTCCGTTAAGGTGATCATCGGATGGATATCCGCAACCTGGTTGTCGTGCTCGGCGATCAACTGGACCGACAGAGTTCGGCCCTGGACGGCTTCGATCCTGGCCGGGATCGCATCTGGATGGCGGAAATCGCCGCGGAGTTGGCACCGGTTCCCTCTCACAAGGCCCGGATCGGCCTGTTGCTCACAGCCATGCGCCATTACCGGGACGAAATGGAACGGCGCGGTCTCGCTATCATCTATCGAGCTTTGGGCGAACACGCCTTCGAGTCGCTGCGAGATGCCTTGCTACATGACCTGAGCGCCCTGCGGCCGAAACGGTTGGTCTTCACGCAGCCCGGCGACCAGCGCGCTTTGGACCAGGTCCGCGCAGCAACGGACGCGACCGCAACCGAGATCGATCTGCGCGAAGATCGCCACTTCATCTGCACACTTGAGCAATTCCGCTACTGGGCCGCGGACCGCAGCCGCCTGCGCCTGGAATTTTTCTATCGCGAACTGCGGGTTCGCACCGGCATCCTGATGGATGGCGACATGCCCCGCGGAGGCACCTGGAACTTCGCCGCCGGGCAACGGGCGGAGTATGAATCCGCGACCGGCGAGCCGGCGGCGCCGGCAGGTTTCGCCCCCGATGCCATGACCTGGGGCGCACTGGCCCGGGTCAAACGCCATTTCTCCGAACACCCGGGTTCCCTGGAAAATTTCGATTGGCCGGTGACCCCGGAGCAGGCCGAGCGCGCCCTGCGGGATTTCATCGACCATCGGCTGCCGGATTTTGCCCGCTATCAGGACACGCTGCGAAGCGGCAAACCATTCTTGTACCATTCGCGGCTGTCGGCGGCGCTGAATCTGAAACTGATCTCGCCGCGGCGGGTAATCGATGCCGCGCTGGCGGCCCTCGACAGCGGCCACGCACCGCTGGTATCGGTAGAGGGGTTCGTGCGCCAAGTGCTGGGCTGGCGCGAATTCATCCGCGGCGTGTACTGGCAGTTCATGCCCGATTACCAACATGCCAATGCCCTGGGCGCGAACCGGCCATTACCGGACTGGTATTGGAGCGGCGATACCGACATGGCGTGCCTGCGCGAAACGATCCAGCAGACTCTGGACTACGGCTACGCCACGCCCATGCAACGGCTGATGATCACCGGCATGTTCGCGTTGCTGCTGGGCGTGCACCCGTACCGCGTGCATGAATGGTATCTGGGCGCCTATGTGGATGCGACGGAATCCATCGAGCTGCCCAATACCATGAGCATGTCTCAATACGCGGACGGCGGCCGTTTGGCGACTCGGCCGTTCATTGCATCCGGGCGCAGCGTGCAGCAGCTGAGCAACTATTGCACCCATTGCCCCTATCAACCCGAGCAGGCGATCGGCGCCGACGCCTGTCCATTCACAACGCTGTATTGGGATTTCCTCGCCCGTCACGGCGCGCGGTTTTCCGAACATCCCCACGCCGCGGCGCAATGGCGCGGCCTGAATGACCTCGATGAGGAAAGCCTGCGCGGGATCCGCCGCCAGGCCGCCGAACTGAAGGAATCCCTGGCCCCGATCCGTCGGCGCTGGAGCGCGACGTGAAAGTCGGGCTGCTGTGGTTGCGGCGGGACTTGCGTCTGAGCGACAACCCGGCATTGAGTGCAGCGCTGCAGCAATGCGAACGTGTGGTGCCGGTCTACGTGCACGCGCCCGACGAGGAAGGCAGTTGGTCGCCGGGGGCCGCCAGCCGATGGTGGCTGCACCATAGCCTCGCGGCGCTGGCTGCGGATTTGCGCCGGCTCAGCTCGCGGCTACTGCTGGCCAAGGGGCCGACGGCACGCACACTCACAGAATTGGCGCGCGCAGCAGGCGCCGATCGGGTCTTCTGCAATCGCTTGTACGAACCGGCACTAATACAGCGCGATGCTGCGGTGGAACGCGCGCTGCAAGGAAAGCGCATCGCCGTATACAGCCACAATGCCGGCCTCTTGCACGAGCCTTGGCAGATCCGCAAGCAGGACGACGGCCCGTATCGAGTATTTACCGCGTACTGGAAGGCCTGTCAGCGAGCCGGTTTCGACCGGCCCCTGCAGCTCGCCGCTACTGCGTTGCCGCCGGTGTCACCGGCGTTACCCAGTCTCGATCCGGCGCAACTGGGATTGCTGCCGACGTCATCATGGGACGCCGGCCTGCACAGTGCCTGGAGCCCCGGAGAATCGGGGGCGCAAGAATGCTTGCAACGCTTCCTCGACCAAGCGCTGGAAAGCTACGCCAGTGGGCGCGATCGGCCCGATGAGGCCGGCACGTCGCGGCTTTCGCCCCACCTGCACTTCGGCGAAATCGGACCGCGCCAGATTTGGCACGCCCTGCAACGCCGCGGGGAATCCCATCACCGCGCTGGCATCGAACCCTACATCCGGCAGTTGGTGTGGCGGGAGTTCAGCCAGCAATTGCTGTATCACTTCCCCCACACGGCCGATCAATCGTTGGACCCGCGCTTCGCGCAGATACCTTGGACCCGGAGCGAAACCAGCTTGCGGCTTTGGTGTAACGGCGAGACCGGGATTCCAATCATCGACGCTGGGATGCGGGAACTGTGGCAGCGCGGTTGGATGCACAACCGGGTCCGGATGTTGACGGCATCGCTACTGACCAAGAACCTGCTGATCCCGTGGCAACAGGGCGCACGCTGGTTCTGGGAGACCCTGGTGGACGCTGATCTGGCCAACAACACCATGGGCTGGCAATGGACTGCGGGATGCGGCGCCGATGCCGCGCCTTACTTCCGGATTTTCAATCCAGTGCTGCAAGGCGAGCGCTTCGATCCCGAAGGCGGCTACGTGCGCACCTGGGTGCCGCAATTGGCGCACCTCCCGAACCGTTACCTGCATCAGCCGTGGACGGCGCCGGATCGAGTGTTGCGGCAGGCAGGCGTGCGTCTGGGGCAGGACTATCCGGCACCGATCGTCGAACTCAAAGCAAGCCGCGAGCGCGCGCTCGCTGCCTATGGCGCCGTTCGCCAAAATGCGTCGCGATAGGCGCTGCCGGCGCACCCCGGTGCTTCCCGGATACTCTCCGCTCCCTGTTTTCGCGCGTTTTCCCGGATCGCGCCGCCCGGGCAGCGAAATTGTTTCGATATCCCTCAATCACAACCGACTGATTCAACGGTAGCTACACTGAGGCACTGGCGCCTTTCCCTGTTCGGGCGAACTGGCATGTTTGATGCACTGTGCGTCCATAGGCAACCTGCAACGTCGGACAACCGTCGCCGCGTGACGCGGCGGCGCTGGAGAACGTGATGACCAAGATCGTGTTTCTGCGCCATGGGCTTAGCACGTGGAACGTGGAAAATCGTTTCACCGGCTGGACCGATGTCGATCTGGCGCCCGAAGGCATTGAGGAAGCGCGCGAAGCCGGTCACTTGCTCAAGCACTACGGTTTTGAGTTCGATTGCATGTTTACCTCGGTACTGAAACGTGCGATCCGCACTTTGTGGTTGGTGCAGGAAACCATGGACTGCATGTGGCTGCCCGTGATCAAGGATTGGCGTCTCAACGAACGTCACTACGGGGCCCTGCAAGGGCTGAACAAGGCCGAGACGGCACAGCAATACGGCGACGCCCAAGTGCACGAGTGGCGGCGAAGTTATGCGGTGCAGCCGCCGCCGCTGCCGGAAACCGACCCCCGTATTCCGGTGCGCGATCGTCGCTATGCGGGAATCGAGGCCGACCGCCTGCCGAGAACCGAATCCCTGGCCGACACCATGGTGCGCACGGCGGCCAGCTGGAACGACACGATTCTGCCCCGGGTTCGCGCCGGCGAGCGATTGCTCCTGGTGGCCCACGGCAATTCCATCCGCGCCCTGGTGAAACTGCTCGAGGAACTCAATGACGAAGAAATCATGCGCGTCGAGATCCCCACCGGCGTGCCCTTGGTCTACGATTTCGACAGCGACTTGAAGGTCACCGCACACCACTATCTGCGCCGGCCCGCCCACAGCGCTACCGGCTGAGAGCCAACCAGTTTCAGCTGCTTGCCACCCGCGACGGCGCCGTCCGCGACAACGACAGTGCCTGCAACGGTGCCGGGCGTGCGATTCCATAACCCTGCGCGTAATCCACCCCGATTTCCCGCAGGCGCTGCAGAATTTCATCGTTTTCGACGAACTCGGCAATGGTGCGAATACCGATCACATGGCCGACTTGATTGATGGCTTCCACCATCGCCCGGTCGATGGGATCGCGCACCAGATCGCGCACGAAATTGCCATCGATCTTCAGGAAGTCCACCGGCAGGTTCTTCAAGTAGGCAAACGAAGACATTCCGCTGCCGAAATCGTCCAGGGCGAAACGGCAGCCGTGTTCGCGCAGCCGCTGTATGAACGTCACCGCGCGGCTCAGGTTTGCCACTGCGGTGGTTTCCGTAATTTCAAAACAAAGTTTATCCGGTGGAATCTGCAAAGTTTCGATACGTTCGATAACGAAATTCAGCATGCGTTCGTCGCTGATCGAACTGCCGGACAGGTTGATCGTGCATAGCGCCAGGCGATGCAAGTGCTGATGCTGCTCGGCAAGCCAAGCCAAAGTATGTTCCACCACCCACTGGTCGATTGCGGGCATCAGGTTGTAGCGTTCCGCCGCCGGCAGAAATGCGCCCGGCGGTACTAGAGTTCCAGCGCCGTCGCGCATCCGAATCAGGATTTCAAAATGCAGACCCTGGCTTTCGCTGCTGTCGTCAATTGCAACGATGGTCTGCTGTGCCAATTCGAAAAGATCCTCGTCCAACGCCGCACGGATGCGCGAAACCCATTGCATCTCGCCGCGCCTGCGTGCCAATTCAGCGTCGTCGGACTGGTATGCGTGGACTCGATTGCGGCCACTGTCCTTTGCCATATAACAGGCCGCATCGGCGGCGCTCAGTGCGGCGGCGACGTTTTCGGTATCGCGAGTGATTTCCACCAAGCCCATGCTGGCGCCCAGGCAAAAGCTTTTGTCGTTCCACACGAACCGAAAATCCTCCACCACCGTGCGCAGTCGGTCGGCCACTTGCAGCGCGCGGTCCATCTTGCAGCCTTCAAGAAGGATACCGAATTCGTCGCCGCCCAGGCGCGCGAGCACATCCGTTTCCTGCATTTCACCCTGTAGCATGGTGGTCAGCTGCCGCAGCAATTCGTCACCCGCGCCGTGACCACATGTGTCGTTTACGACCTTGAATTGATCGAGATCCATGTAGCAGATGGCGTGGGTAACCTGTCCGTCATGGGTGCTGTCGAGGGCCAGCTGCAGGCGGCGCTCGAACTCCCGGCGGTTATAGATGCCCGTAAGGGAATCGTGAGTGGCGAGATAATCCATTTTGCGCGTCATGGCGCGCGCTTCGGCGACATTGCGGAACACCACTACCGCACCGCGAACCTCGCCCTGTTCTTGAATGGGATTGGAGGAATACTGGACCGGGAACATTGATTTGCCCTGAAACCAAAGGACATCGTTGTCGCTCCAGAAACTTCGACTTTCATAGATGGTTCGCCAGATCAAGCTTCCCTCGCGAGGAATACTTTGACCGCGCTCGTCGCTGTGATGCACCAACTCGTGCATGTCCCGGCCGAGCAATTCTTCGGGCATGTAGCCGAGCATTTCCGCGCCCGCGCGATTGACGAAGGTGCAGCGCATGGCTTCGTCAACGCCGAAAATGCCGTCGCCGGTGGACTCCAGCAACAAGCGGTTGTATTCCGACAAGCGTCTGAGGCGCGCCTCGGCTTGGTGACGCACACTGATGTCAACGAAAGTCACTACGGTACCGACGATTTCCCCGTCCCGGTAAATCGGATGGGACCACCATTCGACCGGGAAACTGGTGCCGTCCTTGCGCCAGTGCACTTCGGAATCGCAATGTCCGCTCTTGCCCGCGAAGGTGGCGTGGCGCACCCGGCATTTTTCTTTCGGATACGGCGTTCCATCGGGCAGCGTGTGGTGAATCAGGGCATGTATATTGCTGCCAAGCAACTCGTTCTCGTGTTCGTAACCCAGCATGCGCAGGCAGGCCGGGTTGACGAAATTGCAGACGCCATCCAGGTCGACTCCGAAAATGGCTTCCGCCGTATAGTCGAGCAACAGCTTGATCTGCGCTTCCTGGTCGCGGCGTTCGCGCTCGGCGGCAGCGCGTTCACGGTGCAGTATGTCGGTATGCAGCGTCAGCGCTGCTTCGCGCGCGAATGCTTCCATGAGCGCGGTCTCTTCCACCGAATATTCCCGTCGCCGGCGGGTACTGGTCGACATCAGCACGCCGATCACCTGGTGCTCCGCCCGCAGCGGCGCGGCAAGGACCGACCGCGCTTGGCATCGCTGCCGCGGGTGCGTACTACCGCGCGGGTCGTGGCCGGCGTCGGCGCTGGCGCAGGCTTGATCCTGACGGTAGGTCCATGCTGCCAG
This sequence comes from uncultured Gammaproteobacteria bacterium, assembly GCA_963773585.1. Taxonomy (GTDB): domain Bacteria; phylum Pseudomonadota; class Gammaproteobacteria; order JASBUN01; family JASBUN01; genus CAVXJN01. Next base: position 187,484 of record CAVZBR010000001.1, on the reverse strand, counting down.
AGATGGCTGATCCAAGGGCACCCTGGAATAGCCTTCGGCCAAATAGGGCCTGCCCGATTCGGCCACCGAAACCAGCACGTCCTCATTGGCGTCGTGCAGAAACAGGAAAATTCGATCGCCGCCTACGGTGCGCTGGCACAACTCCAGGACTTCTCCGACCACCCTTCCGACCTTGTCGCCATCGCCGATATCGCGCAGCAGGCGATTGTTCAGGCTGAGCAGCTCGGTATGGGCGCTAAGATCTTCGAGCAGTTGGCGGTAGCCGGTGGTGAGTACACCGAGTTCGTCGGTGGAACGCGGCGCAAGCGTGCGGAGCTGCTGCATGCGCAGTTCGCGCGGGCCCGACAGCAGCCCCTCCAATGGCGCCAGGGACTGGCCGAAGGAACGCATGACCATCAAGCTGCCGATAACGGCCAGCGCCTCCAGCGTCAGCCAGACCAGAAATGTTTCCAGGGCGAAGAAACCGGTGCGGGTCCAGTAGTATTGGACCAGCACCGTATCAACCAGCAGCGGCCCCAGGGACCCGATCAGGAAGACCTTGGTGCGCAGGGTGACGTGGGCACGCTCGAGGCGCAGGCCACGGGCCAGCTCTCCCAGCAGGTCGAGAAATTGAAAGAAGATCGGCAGGCCGACGAGAATGGAAACCACCAGCGACACCAAGTGGATCCGCAGCCAGTCCACGGGCCCTGGCCTGAAGTCCGTATACAGCTCCGCACACAGCAGCAACAAGGCAGGGCCGAGCAGGTTGTAGATCAGGAATCCAAACCAGAACGCGTGCGGAAAGCCGCGCATGCGTTGCAGTACGAGAAGTCGGTCCACGCCTTGGGGTTCAACGGCAAACGCTAGCAGCGGGCGGCCGTAATGGACATAGAACAACCGCGCGCCAATCAGCGTCCCGGCCAGGAATGCCAGTTCGACCGGACTCATCAACACGGTCGCCAACTGTTCCGGAGTGAGAATTCCGATGAACAATACCGACGACATGGTCAACAACGGGCTGATTGCCCACGCCAACAGGATCAGGCGCAGGTAACGACACTCGAAGCGATCCGGAGGTGGCGGTGCTGGGTAGCGCAAGGAATCGTGACTCTTCGGGTTCGCGATGACGACTCGGCCCAGGCTTCCGTCGGCGGCGCTGGGATTGGCTCGAATTAGCGGCCTAGCGCCGTGATCCTTTAGCGGTCCGACCGTCCGGCGGAACCGCTGCGCGGACCATTATGGCCCGGGAAAGCATACCTAACACATTGGTTTTGTTTACTTTTTAAAAATGGAGCGCTAGCATCAGTAAGTTCGCGCGCGACCTCGCGGATACGCTGCAGGCCGCTCGCCGCGATAGGAGCGAGTGTCGCTGAACGCAGTGCAAATGGGATCGAACCGATGAATTCGCCGTCAGAGCCCAAAGCCGTACTTCCGGCACCAGCGCATTACTTTCCGGTGGACACGGGCGCCTACGCCATGAAAGCCGGTTTGGCGCGTCTCGGCACGGAGTTCGGAAACGGCCACCTAGACCGCCAGCTGGTGCAGATCGATCGTCAATGGTCCGCCTATCGGCGCAACAAGCTCCGGGCGCGGTGCGAATCCCTGGACAAGTACTATTGCACAGTCGATGGGTTCGACGAGTTCAGCCGCCGCGCGGTGACGCAGCTGTTGCTCGATACTCTGCTGCGGGAGCACCCGACCTGGTTCAGCCGGCAACAGGAATCGAGTGGCTATTGGTCACTGCGTTGTCGGCTCAGCGGCGAGCTGCTGCGCTTCGACGATGATTTGAATCTGGTACACGCCACGACGGAAGCGCCGGTCCAACCAACCTACCGCGACGGCCTGGACGCGCTCGTCTCCCAGGTGCAGGAAGATCTGAGCTTTGTCAGTGCAGCACCCGCAGGCCACGGTCGGGTGCTGATATTGCACCTGTGCGCGCCCAATCACTGGGCGGCGCGCGATCGTATCGGACGCAGTTTTCCAGGTGTCCATGCGCCGGTGCCGCGATTCGAACGCATCGCTCGCCAGACGCCCGCCCTGCTCGCCAATCTGCGCGACCACGGCCCGTATGTGCGATTTGCCTGGGGGCTCGCCACTGACGGGCGCCTCAACCACCACCCGCAGCCGGAAGCGGGCTGCATCGACGCCGCCGCGTGGCAGGGCCGGCGATTCGATCCGCAGCGCCCCAACCTGTACTTGAGAGTGGAACGCCAGGTATTGGTGGGGCTGCCGGGGGCGAATGGCGTGTTGTTCGCCATTCGCACCTATCTCACCGACGTCGCCGACCTGGCGCCGGAACAACGGCGCGTTTTGGCGGCCGCATTACGGACCATGGACGATGAGATCGCCGGCTACAAGGGACTGGCGGACGCGCGGGCGGCAATGACCGATTGGCTGGAAAGCGCCCACTTCGGAACCGAAAAAGACAAGCTCACTGAAAACGACAACGTCCCAGGCGCTTGTGACAACTCGACCGACGACGGTACGTTTCCGCCGCCGCAAAACCACAATCACCGCCGGCGTTGACGCGCTTGCGTTAACGGCGCGCGAGATGCGCGGGGTTCAGTTGAAGGCTTCGCCCGGCCGAGCGCCCATGGCTTTGACGATCTTCGCCAACGGACAAAACCCGGTAATGGAGCTTTGCAGCAAATTAAAGCCGACGAAGGCGGTGAGCCACAGCCAGTTCGGGGAAAAATAGTGGGCGAGCACCAGGCTCAGCAAAATCATGGTGCCGGCGAACGCCAAGACGATACGGTCGATACTCATGCTGATGCCCTCTTCAGATAACGCAGTGTCCGTGTAGTATATGGTTTAATGCTGATATATCAATCGCCCTGTTTCGCCCCTGTCATTGCGGCGGAAGAGGTCTTGGCAGCGGACCGTGCGAATGGTCCAATGCGCGTTGCCAAATCAAGTTGCTGAACATGCCTTCCAACCCTGCAGACAATGCCCGACTACTGCGCCTGGCGACCACGGCCTCGGTGGTGACCGCGGCTCTGCTCATCGGCGCAAAATTGACCGCCTGGCTGTTGTCGGGTTCGGTGAGCGTACTCGCCTCGCTGGTGGATTCAACCATGGACGTGGCCGCATCGGCGCTGAATCTGCTCGCGGTGCGCTATTCGCTCATGCCCGCCGACAGCGAGCACCGCTTCGGCCACGGCAAAGCCGAATCCCTGGCCGGCTTGGCCCAGGCGACTTTCATTGCCGGATCCGCCGCATTTTTGGTGCTGCACGCCGTGGAACGGTTGCTGAATCCCCATGCGCTGAACGATGTCGGCATCGCGCTCGCAGTCATGACCTTTTCCATCGCCGCGACCGCCATGCTGTTGGCAATCCAGCGCCATGTCATCCGCCGCACCCACTCCAGTGCCATTCGCGCCGATGCCCTGCACTATCTCAGCGATCTGCTGACCAACGCCAGCATCATCGTAGCTCTGCTGCTCGCCAGCCGCGGCTGGTCGGGGCTCGATCCGCTGTTCGGCCTCGGCATTGCCGCGTACATCCTCTACAGTGCCTGGCATATCGGCCATGACGCTTTTCAGACACTGATGGACCGCGAACTACCGCAAGCAGATCAGCAGCGGATCCGCGATTGTGCCCTGTCCCACGACGAAGTCCAGGGCCTGCACGGGCTACGCACACGCCAGTCCGGCCAGACTCGTATCATTCAACTGCACCTCGAACTGGATGATCATTTGAGTTTTTTGCAGGCCCATCGCATCGCCGACGAGGTCGAACAGGAACTGCATGCATTGTTCCCCTCGACCGACGTGATCATTCATCAGGACCCGGCGAGTTCGGTCGGTCGAAAACAATCCGCGCACGCCTGACCGAAAGTACTGCATGTCACTGCAACTACTGATTCAAGAATACGGATATGTAGTGGTTGTCGTCGGTACTTTTTTCGAAGGCGAAACCGTGCTGGTACTGGGCGGTCTTGCAGCACAGCTGGGTTATCTGGAATTGCCGTGGGTGATTGTCAGCGCCTTTGGCGGCACGGTGTGCGGCGATCAACTCTATTTCTTCATCGGCCGTTATCATGGCCGCGCCATGCTCGCCAAACGACCGCATTGGCAGCGCCGGGCACAACGCGTGTTCGACATTCTGCACCGTCATCAGAACTGGTTGTTGATCGGATTCCGGTTCTTGTATGGACTGCGCACCGTCACCCCGTTCGCGGTCGGCATGAGCCAAGTTGGCACCGCGCGCTTCATGTTGCTGAACATTCTCAGCGCCGGCGTGTGGGCAGTTGCGATCGGCATGCTGGGCTACGTGTTCGGCTCAGCGATCCAGGCGGTGATCGGCGACATCAAACACTACGAGCTCGCGATCATGCTGAGCGTGGCCGCTGCCGCGACAGTGGCTTGGGCGGTGAGCGTCTGGCGGCGCCGGCGTCTCGGCGCCGCCGTGCGCGACAAAGAAAAAGGCGGACCGTAGCCCGCCTTCCAACTGCCGCGCAAAGGCAGCCGCGTCAGGCGCGCAGGTGGGCCAGCGCGCGGCCGCCGTTGAGCACCGCGCGGATGGCATCGGCCGCTGCCGGCAGGGAATCGGCCTTGCGCAGATGGTGCAGGGTCAGCGCCCCGGCATATACGAGTCCGTCGTAGATCGGACCGCTCTTTCCTGCCAGTGCCGCCAGGCCGGCCTCGGCGGTGGCCGCCGCCAACGCTTCGATATCCACCGCGACCGCAATCTCGTCGCCGGGCCGCGAGGACTTTTGGAGTGCTTCCGGCAGCGGCGCTGCACGCACGTCCTGATCGATACCCAGCTCGGCGGGGTTAATGTCGAGCTGCTGTTCTTCGCCGAAGTCGTGGTAGTACACGCATTTGCCCGGCTGGCGCAGCGAAGGCACGACGCCGCCTTCGACGCCGCGCACCAACAACAGCGAATCGAAACCCATGTGACGTGCCAGCAGCGCATACAGCCGCGGGTAGGGCTTGTGCACATAACCGGTGACCAGGTGCGTGTGCTTGCGCGCGCGCACCGGGCCGGTAAGCACCTCCACCGTGGTCAGGGCCGGACGCTTGACGATTTTGGTGCGCAATTCACGCAGGCCGTACAACTTTGGACAGAATCGGCTTTGATCGACGTAGGCCCAGCCGGCGTCCGCTTCGGCCAGCCGACGCGCGGCTTCGGCGGTACTCAGATCCACGTTCACGCCTGCGGCACGCAGTACTTGGTGGTGGCTGACGCCATATTTCGGGCCCATGGTCTCCACGCCTTCGCTGAGGGCGGCGACACCGCAGGCGGCCAGCACCGGCGCCAGAAACGGCGACGCAGGTACGGTGCGGTTGTAGCCGTCGTAGGGGTCAGACACGATCACCGCGTCATCCACTTCGGCGGTAACGGTTTCGGTCGCATCACGAACCGCTTCCAACACGCCGAGATTTTCATCGTCCGTCTCGCGCTTCATGCGCAAGGCGATCAGAAATACTGCGCTCTGTACCGGATCGGCTTCGCCTTCGAGAATCAAGCGCATGCCTTCGCGCGCCTCGTCGCGGCTGATGTCCTTGGAAAGTTCCGGCCCCGTGGCGATTCGCTGGATGATGGAACGCATCAACGCATTGGAGTTGCCGGAAAGCTGTTCGGCTGGGCTGCTCATGATTGCTCCTGCTTGTTCGTCAGACTGACCAGAATGGCGTCGTCTTCGATCCGCACCGGATAGATCCGCAATGGCGCGTCGGCGGGATCCTCCAGCGGCTCGCCGGTCAGCAGATCGAAACGGCTGCCGTGTAGCGGGCACTTCACATAATGACTTTTCAGGGAGCCCGTGCACAGAGGCGCATCTTCGTGGGTACACATCTCGTCGGCGGCGTGCACGGTACCGTCGACGTTCGCCAGCAACAGCCGCCGCCCGTCGCCCGCCTGCACACACATCATTTTGCCGGGCGCCAGTTCTGACAGTGCCGCCACCCGAATGTATTGTTCCGCCATATGCGCACCGATTCCTGTCGCGGATTTCCCATCGCCTGTTCCAAAAGGCCGACCATACTAACATGCACCGATGTCGCTACGGGGCGCTATGGCCTCACAGCTCGCGCGGGTTTCGAACCGAGCAGCGCGCGGTTTGCTATAGTTTGAGTGCCGCTGCAGCCGGCCTCGACCGACGATCGGCGCTGGAGCGAACCAACTTCGACTGCGTCCCGCAATGGGCGCGTGCGAACCACGCCAGCACCCGACCAAGGTGCACCTCCGCGCCGACCGCCGGTCGATCTGTGCGCCCGCGTCCGCGGTCGGCTCCCTTCCCGGCCCGATGGCAATGCCATGGGGCATCCACTAGCTTGGCCCCATGGACGAGATTAGAACCCGCCTGAGTCAGCTGCGTGCCGCGCCCTGGCGCTTCATCCGCGACGTGCTGCGCGACTTCCATCGCAACCAGGGTTTTCTGCTCGCCGGTGCGATTGCCTATAACACGCTACTGTCACTGGTTCCCGCATCGGCCCTGATACTGGCAGTGCTGTCCCAGATCGTGCCGGAAGACCGGCTGATGCCGTTGCTCAATACGTTTCTCGGGCTCATTGCCCCGGCGCAAGCCGACGCCCTGACCCAGCAACTGCAAGTGTTCCTTCAAAACGGAAAGGTGGTCGGCGTGGTCGGGTTCGTCGCCTTGTTGTTCTTCAGTTCGCTGGCGTTCACGGTGCTCGAAAACGCCATGTCGGTGATTTTTTTTCACCGCTCCCGAGTGCATCGTCGTCACTTCCTGTTTTCAGCGTTGATGCCTTACCTCTATATCATGTTGCTCGCTCTGGGGCTGCTGACCGTCAGCGTGATCAGCAGCTTGCTGCATATGCTGCAGCAAAAGCAGGTTCACCTGCTGGGTCTGGTGTGGTCCATCGACCTTTCGCATACCTGGCTCGTATATCTGTTCGGAGTCGTTGGTGAAGTGGTCCTGCTGACGTCTCTGTATCTGGTGTTGCCCCACGGCCGGCTGAGCTTGCATCACGCACTGGCCGGCGGCGTGGCCGCCACGGCGCTCTGGGAAATCACCCGGCACATCCTAGTGTGGTACTTCGCCTCCTTGTCCCTGGTGAATGTCATCTACGGATCGTTCGCCACTGTCATCGTGATCCTGCTCAGCCTCGAGGCAGCTTCTGTCATCGTCCTGCTTGGCGCTCAAGTGATCGCCGAATACGAACGTCTCACGCCCGACCCGGACCGGCCGGGGCGCTGGTACGAACGCTGAACCGCCGGCCGATGGTGCGCCGTCCCGGACTGGTTTGTGCAAGCGCCCGTCACGAACGGCGCTTGGCGTGGCGGCTCGGTTGCGCGGTGAGGGGGTTGTCGGGCCAGGCATGTTTCGGATACCGGCCGCGCAGATCTTTGCGCACGTCAAAATAGCCGTTACGCCAGAAACCAGCGAGGTCCTGGGTCACCTGCACCGGCCTGCCCGCCGGAGACAACAAGTGCACCAACAGCGCCACCTGGCCGTCGGCAACCCGCGGCGTCTGCTGCGCACCGAACATTTCCTGCAGACGCACAGCCAATACCGGCACGTCGCCGCTGTAATCCAACGCAATGCGCGAGCCGCTGGGCACCGCGACATGGGTTGGCGCCAACTCATCCAGACGACGTTGTTGTTGCCAGTCCAATTGCGCCGCCAGAACCTGCTGAAGATTCAGACGGCGTAGATGATCGAGCCTGGTCATGTTGCCAAGATACGGTGTCAGCCATCGATCCAAGCTGGCGAGCAGCGCGGCGTCCGACACGTCCGGCCACTGCTCCGGCGCGAGCCGATGCAGGAACGCGACCCGTGAGCGCCAGGCGCGGCTGCGCGCGTCCCACGGCAGACGATCGAGCCCGACGCGGCGCAGCGCGTCGGTCAGCAGCGCCGCAGCTCTCGCCGGATCGGCGTCGCCCAGCGGCTGTTCGTCGAGCACCAGGTTTCCCAGGCACCATTGTCGACGCGCAACCACCGCCTGCTGCCGCTCGTCCCAGTCGACGCTGTCGCGCACGACGATACGATCGGCGAAGTGTGCCAATAGCGACGTGCGCTGCACCTGCGCCGCAAGTTGAACACGCGCATCGCGCCCGGAGCCGTCGAGGTGGGCGGCAACGATGTATTCGCATGCCGCCAGCGATTCGGGACCGGCAAACTGAGCACCGCGGCCGTTAGCCAGCAGGAAGCGCCCCGGCCCTGCCCCGCGGCGTTGGCCGATACGGTCCGGATAGGCGAGAGCCAACAGCAGGCCGACCGCGTCGGCACCGATCGCTTCGCGTCGGTCTCCTGTACGCCCCTGTGCGCGCAGCCGTTGCCGACATTGTGACGCGGCGCGTTTGATCCGGCTGGACCCGCCGTCCCGATCGGCGTGCAGGCGTTGCAGCCGCGTGCGCACATCGCTGTCGCGATCGGGGTCGCCGCGCGGGATGATATCGCGTTCACCCAGCAGGGCCGCGATATCGCATCCCAGATCGCCGGCGCCAAGTTCCGCGCCGCGCAGCACCATGTGAGCCAATCGCGGATGCAGCCCCAGCTCCGCCATGGCCTGACCGTGTGCGGTGATGCGGCCGTGGCGATCCAAGGCATCCAGCGACTGCAACAGTTCGCGCGCCTGGTCGTAGGCGGCCGCCGGCGGGGGATCCAACCATCTCAGCGCATCCGGGCCCACGCCCCACTGCGCCAATTCGAGCGCCACCGGCGCCAGGTCGGCTTCGAGAATTTCCGGACGTCCAAACGCTACCAGGCCGGCCTGCTCCGATTCGGACCACAGGCGATAACAGACACCCGGCTCGAGCCGGCCCGCGCGTCCGCTGCGTTGCGCCGCCGACGACTGGCTGATGGCGACCGTCTCGAGTCTCGTCATACCGGTACGGGGGTCGAAACGGGGAACCCGCATCAAACCGCTGTCGATGACGATGCGGATCCCCTCGATGGTGAGGCTGGTTTCGGCGATGCTGGTGGCGAGCACCAGTTTGCGGCGTCCCGGCGGCGACGGCGCAATGGCGCGCTGCTGCGCGGCCAGTTCCAGCTCGCCATACAGCGGCGCCAGATCCACGCCTTCGGGTAATCCCTGGGCTTGCAGCAAGCGAACCAATTGCTGGATCTCGCCAACCCCGGGCAAGAACACCAGCACGCTGCCGGGCTCGCGGTCGAGCACAGTGCGCACGGTGCTTGCCAGTTCCGCGAGAAAGCCGTGGCGATTCCGTGGCCAGCGATTGCGGGGCGGACGATAATGCACCTCTACCGGAAAGCTGCGACCTTCGCTGTGCAACACCGGGGCGTGGCCCAGTAGCGCCGCCAGGCTCGATTTTTCGAGGGTGGCCGACATCACCAACAGGTGCAGATCGGGACGCAAGCCGGCTTGGCTGTCGAGGCACAGCGCCAACGCCAGGTCGGCCTGTAGGCTGCGTTCGTGGAATTCGTCGAATATCACCAGACCCGCGGACGCCAGGGACGGATCCTGTTGTAACAGTCGGCTGAGCACGCCTTCGGTGATCACTTCAATCCGGGTCCGGGCGCCGATCCTGCTTTCGAAGCGCATCCGGTAACCGATGGTATCGCCGAGCGCCTCGCCGCGCTGCTCGGCCATGAATCGGGCGACATTGCGTGCCGCCAGCCGACGCGGCTCCAACAGCAAAATCTTGCGCCCGTGCAACCAAGGCTGCTCCAGCAATGCTGGCGCCACAGCCGTGCTTTTGCCGGCGCCGGGAGGCGCCTGCAGGATCGCCGCGGGTCCCTCGCGCAGGGCGCGGGCCAGATCCGGCAGCAGTGGCGTAATGGGCAGTGTGGAGTCTGTTATCGCAGCCATTTGTTCAGGTTCCCCGGCGCCGCCGGGATCGATGCCGGCAATATCAACCGACGAGCATGATGGATAGCCCGTCGGATACGCACCCCATTGCAATTGCCGTCGGGTTTGAAGACATTGGCGGCCAAGCCATATCAGCCCCGGCGCAGCCAACGGGACGATGCCTTCAATTCGGAGCCCCCGGCCTGCTAAACTGGACGGTAATTCAGTCCAAACAACAACAATGCGCCGCCGCGAATGTCAGCGTCCCCTCCGATCCCTCGGTCACCGCAATCGGGACGGCCATCAACCCTCGGGCGGCGGCTTGCCGACGTGTGCGGGGCTTCGGCTTGGGCGCCCTGCGCACGAGTAGCGGGCGGGATCGTACCGCTGCAATGGTTTCGCCCAACTCGGCCGTCGCGAAAACGTCCTCACAGGGTAATGCATCCGCGGCTCGGCGTTCGAACACGTGGTCCTATTTCCGAGGCACCGACAAGGAGAGTTTCAGTGTCATCATTACGAATTGCGAGCACCGTATTGCTGGTCGCCATCAGTACCGGTGTCGCCGCGCAGCCATTGACCACCATCATGCAGATCCAAGGCCGCGGCGGACGTTCACCCCTGGCAGGCAGCCGCGTGACCACCGAGGGAACCGTGACCCTGTGCACCCGCAACCGCCTGCGCTGCTGGATCCAGGACCCTCACGGCGACGGCGATCCTGGAACCTCGGACGGCATCGTGCTCGATCTGCGCGGGCGCGGCAGCCGTCGCGATGATTTGCGGCCTGGCGATGTGGTGCGGGTGCGGGCGAAAGTACGGGAACTGCAATTCGGAACCGGCCTGCCGCTGACGGAACTGACGCGCATTCGCGAGCTGAAGGTATTGCGCCGCAATCAGAAACTCCCGCCACCGGTGGAAATCAAGAAACTGCCCGATACCTCGCTGCTCCAGGCGATCACGTTCTGGGAGCCACTGGAAGGAATGCGCGTGCACGTCGCCAACGCGGTGGTCGTCGGCCCCACGTCGCGCTTCGGGGAATTCGTGGTGCTCGCCGCGGCCAACGCAGTTTCCGGCTCGGGCTACCAACCCAGCACCCGGCACCTGATGCTGCAGCCGGTGGGCAGCGACCGGGTCGACTACAACCCAGAGCGCATTATCGTCGACGACGGCGCCCGGGCGGCGCCGGATCTGTCGCCCGGCGACGCGGTTAACGATCTGCTGGGGGTGGCGGACTACACCTTCGGCAATTACAAGATTCAGTACCAGCACCTGCAGCGGCGTCAGCAGCCGCCACGACGGGCACCCAAGCACTCGACCGCACCCACAGGATTGCGGCTGGCGACGTTCAATGTTGAAAATCTGTTCGACACCCGGCACACCCCTGGCAAGGAAGATGAACGCAGCACGCCGACCGCGAAAGCGTTGCAGACCAAATTGACCAAGCTTGGACTGACGGTGGTTGACGAACTGCAAGCGCCCGAAATCGTTGCCGTACAAGAAGTGGAAACCACGGCCGTGCTGGCCAACTTGGCCGCGCACATCAACAAGCTTGGCAGTTACGCGTATCGCGCGGTGTCGTTCGACTCCAGCGATCCGCGCGGCATCGAAGCGGGACTGTTGTGGGACAGTTCCCGGATCACATTGCACGATGCGGAGAGCCTGGATGACGACTACTTCCGCACGGCGTTCGGAACCCGCAGCGTCAGCCCCGGTCGCGAACCCCTGGCCGCGACGTTCACCTATCGCGGCCAACCCGTGACCGTGGTCGTCAACCATTTCAAGAGCAAGTCGGGCGACGATCCATTGTTCGGCCGCCGCCAGCCGCCGCAACGGCCCACTGAAACACAGCGCAAGCTGCAAGCGAAAGCCGTTCGCGCGTTCGTCGATCGGCAATTGCGCCGCCAGCCCCGGGCGCTGATCGCTGTGGTCGGCGACTTGAACGATTTCAGCTTCCCCGAGCCGGGCGAAGGCACCGATGCCGTAGCGATTCTGCGCGGCAACGGCGACACCCGTTTAGCCGACCTGTGTGACGACATTCCGCAGGCGCAACGGTACAGCTTCATCTTCAACGGCAACAGCCAACTCCTCGATCATGTGCTGGTTAGTCCTGCCTTGCAGGCCTTGGCGCAGGATGTGCGCATACTGCACGTGAATGCCGATTTCCCCGATGCGCTGCGGGACGATCCCGGCACGCCGCATCGCGCTTCCGACCACGACCCGATCGAAGCGGCTTTTCGCGTTCACTGACGAGGCTTGCAGTGCCAGTGCCCGGGTCCCTTGCAGCGTTCGGCGCCAGTCTGCTGATGTTGGTGATCATCAACGGCGCGCCGATTGTCGCCCGCGCGCTGCTGCGGGACCGCTTGGCCGCGCCGTTGGATGGGCACCGGCTGGCGCCGGACGGCCGGCCCTGGCTGGGGAACTCGAAAACCGTGCGTGGTGTAGCGGCAGCCGTGTTGGCCGGCGCAATCAGCGCACCGTTGCTGGGATACAGTCCAACGCTGGGCGCTGCACTGGGGCTGCTGGCAATGGCGGGCGATTTGCTGTCGAGTTTCATCAAGCGCCGACTTGGCATTCCTTCCAGCGGCATGGCATTGGGGCTCGACCAAATTCCTGAAGTGCTGTTGCCCGTGGCGGCGCTGCGCGCTGCACTCGGATTGTCGTGGCCCGCTGTGGTCGTGGAAGTGGCGCTGTTCTTGATCGTCGAGCTGGTACTTTCCCGATTGCTGTTCCGTTTGCGGCTGCGCAAGCGACCCTATTGACCCCGGGCCATCACTATTCGCCGGACAGGGCGCGAACCTGGGCATGGCGAAAACATCCGATCAAATGGTCGTTGACCATACCGACCGCCTGCATGTATGCGTAACAGATGGTCGGACCGACGAATTTGAATCCGCACCGCTTGAGCTCGCGACCCATCCGTTGTGATTCAGGCGTCGCCGACGGCACCTCGGCTGGGCTGCGCCAACGATTCTGTTTGCTCGCGCCGCCGACGAATTGCCATAGGAAATGATCGAACCGCACGCCCTTTGCGCGAAGGTCCAACAGGGCGCGCGCATTCTGTACCGCCGCTTCCACTTTGGCCCGATTGCGAATGATGCCGGGGTCCTCGAGCAGCCTGGCAACGTCCCGGGCTCGGAAGCGGGCGATCCGCTCCGGATCGAAGTCGGCAAACACCGCTCGATAACGGGCGCGCTTGTTGAGCACCGTTTCCCAACTGAGACCTGCCTGCGCACCTTCCAATATCAAAAACTCGAACAGGATGGACTCGTCGCGCACGGGCACGCCCCACTCGCTGTCGTGGTACGCCTGATACAAGGGCTTGGCGTCCTGCGCCCAATTACAACGGTGTTGAACCTCCGAAGAACTCATGGCTCATCACTACCCGTTACACGCTTGCAAATAAGGCCTCGATACACCCGCAGCATTAACAGCCCAATGCACAAATTCCCTGCATCGGGCATGGCGGTCGCCGAAGCGCGCGAAGCCGCCTGCAGGCTACCACATCGACATCGGCTCAAATTGGGGAAGAAGCGTGGCGCCGGCCAACCGTGCAAGACTTGCAACCGTCTTGTGTACAGGAACGGCTAAGAAGCTGAGCGTGATTGATCCATGCGGTAACGACGCCAACGCGCCGCAGCGCAATGGCATGGCGGTGCCGCGCGACGACTTCTGGCCGCGCCGGGCGCTGATGCAACCACCGCCCAAGCATGCTGCGCGTCTGGTTCAACGCGCGGACTTGCCGACATTTGCCAATCAGTAGTTGCTGCCGTCGTCGCCGAATACGTCCGACAGATGGTCACGTAACGTGCGCTGTTCGCGCAGTTCTTCCAGTCGCCGTCGTGCAACAGCCTCACGCATACGTGTCGACTGATCAGGTCCGCGCCGTTCGTCTTCGGCACTTCGCAGCCTTTCCGGGTTACGGGTCATACGGTTCATTGGTCACCTCCGGCGCGCCCCCTGCGGGCGCGGTCATGACGACCGGGAGCGGCGCCCGCAGGCACCGCTTGACCGTTATATCGACCGATCCCGGGCCAGGGTTTAGCGCGGCGTGCGCGGTAACCTGTCCGGCCGGTGCATCATGGCTTCAATTTGTCAATCCCAAAGCCCTTGAGCACATACTTCTCATAGACGCTTTCCGTTATACCCTTGCGAATCTTACGCATGAAATATTTCTCGAATGCGATCTTTCCCAGGTGCACCCACTTGCCTTTTTTCATCCAGTTGACGTTGCGCGGGGGCATCTCCGGCTGCGCCACGAACGCGATGCCCGTGTCGCCCATGTCGGCCAGACAGATGGCGTTCCAGGTGGCTTCCGCATGGGGTTCGCGGCCATCCAGGACAGCGCGGATATTTACCGCCGCGGCATGGCCCATGGTCTCGATCATGTAGCCGGTCTTGGGAACGCCGCAGGGCACCGGTGTCGCCTCGATGGGCGGTATGGCAACGCAGACACCGACGCTGTAGATATTTTCGAACTTCGGGTTGCGTTGGAACTTGTCGATCAAAACAAACCCGCGGGGATTCACCAGGCCTTCGATGTCGCGCACGGCGTCGATGCCGGTGAACGCGGGCAGCATCATGCTGTATTTGAATTCGATTTCGTGCTGCTTCTTTTCCTGGCCATTCTCATCGAGCTCGGTCACGTACATCTTACCGGCTTCGATCTTCGATACCTTGGCATTGCAGATCCAATTGATGTGGTGATCGCGAAATTCATTTTCGAGCATGCCTTTGGAGTTGCCGACGCCGGCAAGCCCGAGGTGACCGATATATGGTTCCGCGGTGACAAAAGTCATCTTGACCTTGTCGCGCAACCGCCGCTTGCGCAGGTCGGAGTCCATGATGAACGCGAACTCGTAAGCAGGGCCGAAGCATGATGCCCCCTGCACGGCGCCGACCACGATCGGCCCGGGATCTCTGACGAATTCATCCCACTGCGCCGCAGCGGCTTGTGCGTGCTCCACGGTGCAGATCGAAGCGGTATTGGCGGCAGGACCGAGGCCCTCGACTTCATCAAATGCCAAGCGCGGACCGGTGGCAATGATGAGAAAATCGTAGTGAATGCTACGCCCGTCCTCCAACTGCACTTCGTTGGCTTCCGGCTGTACTCGTTTTGCCCCGGTGCCGATGAACTCGATGCCATGCTTCTCGAGCACCGGCCCCATATCGACTTTGATTTCGTCCGGTTTACGCCAGCGCACCGCGACCCAGGGATTGGATGGCGTGAATTGGAAATAGGATGTATTGGAAATAACGGTGATCCGGTCGTCCGGGCGCTTGAGCTGATTCATCTCGTAGGCCGCGGGAACGCCGCCGATACCCGCGCCGAGAACCACGATATGTGCCATCTGGACCTCCTTCCGGTATGTGCCCGGATTGTTGTGCCGGCGCGTGAGCGCCGCAAAATCGCCAGCCGAATACCGCGCTCCGGCTACTGCGTGATGTCTCTGCGCAACTGCTGCTGACACGTCGCGTCGAGCGGCTCCGGCCGACCGAGCACGTGCCCCTGTCCGTGAGTGAAGCCCAAACCGCGAACGATCTCCAGCGCCTGCTGCGATTCGATCCCTTCCGCGATCAACTCATATCCCGCATCCAGCACCAGGCGGGCAGTGTGCTCGACAATCCCACGCGACCGCGGGTTCGCTTCCAAATCCCGTATCATGCTGATATCGAATTTCACTGTATCCACGGGCATGTTGGCCAAGTATCGTATGGAAGAATAACCGCTGCCAAAGTCGTCCAACGCCACTTTGATGCCTTCCATGCGTAGCCGCGTCAGGTTCTCGCTCACCAACTGGAACTGCGTGATCAAGTCGGTTTCGGTGATCTCCAGTATCAGTTCAATACCTGCGGCCACCGAAGTCAAAGGCTGCAAGCGACTGTACAGCTCAGGGGTCGCGACGCTGGCGCCCGACAAATTGACCGCGACACCCGTGTTCGGCGGTAGAAGCCCCCGGGCCAGATCCGCCGCGACCTGACGCAGCACTGCTGCGTCCAGTTCGAGTTCGAGCGAGCGGCGCCGGATCAAGCCCATGATTTCGTCGGCACCGATTTCGCCGTTGGCGTCGCGAATGCGGACCAGCGCTTCGAAGTGGCTGATGGCACCGTCGCTCAGCTGCACCACGGGTTGGTAATACATGCACAGGTTACGGCCGTTTTCCAGCGCCGCCATCACCGCGTGCACTACGCGGCTCGAGAGGACGGAAGCAACGCCGCGCCCCAGTTCCGGGCTATGATGCACGATCCGGTCGCCGCTGGTGCGCTTGGCTTTGTACATCGCCAGATCGGCGTGTCTTTGCAGCGATTCCAGCGCGGCCTCATCGGTACCGCGTGCGTTCGCGATACCGACGCTGATGCGCACCGGCTCGCGGACACCCGCGCGCCGAAACGGATACAGGCGAACAGCTTCCTGACACCGGCGCGCGACGCGATCGGCTTCTTCGGCGTCGGCACTCAGAAGTATGGCGGCAAACTCGTCGCCTCCCAACCGGTACAGCCGATCCCCTTTGCGCAGCGCGCTCTGCAACGCATGTGCAATGCCCTGGATCACCTGGTCGCCCGTCGCGTGACCATAGGTGTCGTTGATGGCTTTGAAGAAATCGCAATCGAATAGCAGAAAGGCGATATCCAGGCGCCGATTCTCGGTGACGTCTGACACTTTGCGCCAGTCCAATTCGTAGGCGCGACGGTTGTGGACCCCGGTAAGCGCATCCACGTGGGCCATGGACCAAAGCTCTTCTTTCTGTGCGTCGAGGCGCCGGTAGGTCGTGTCCAGTTCCCGCTGGTAGCTGTTCAACGAGTGACGCACCCGTTCCAGCTCTTGGACCGGCAGCACGCCGGCCGCTTCGTTGCCCAATGGACTGCGGCGTCCCTGACGCAGCGCGTCGAGGTGATTACTGAGCGCCCGCAGCGGGCGGGTGAACACGCGGGTCACCAGCCAGGTCAGCGCCAAGCCCAGCAAGGAGAACACCACAACCAACCGTAACATGGTCTCGGCCATGAGCGACGAGAGTTCCGAGTCCACCGGTGAGGCGACCGTCTTGTAGCTGAACAGCGATGCCGCGCGTGCCGCGGCCAACGACGCCACATCTGCAGGCTTTACGGTAAGGCTCGTCGGGTCGATATTGACGAATCGATTCATGTCTCGCACTGCGTCCAACAGTGAAATCTGCACGCCGACGTAGCCATCCGTTGCGCCGGGCCGGTTTCTGCTTGCCACCGGGACGAACTCGAACAGAAATGCCTGCCCGTCGTGAACCTGGACAAACTCTGCAGTTCCGGTCAACTTCTGAGGCATGAGCGTGCCGGGATCCGACGCCAGGATGGTGCCGTTGCTGGAATAGAGTTCCACGCCTTGCACATAGGCCGGGAAGCGGCCGATTTCTTGCAACCGCTGATCGCGCCAATAGCCATAGTATTCGGGTCGTTTGATCTGCTGATAGACCTCGTCCCACCGGGCGAGTGTCGCTGCCATGCGGCGGGCATCGACTGAGACCTTACTCAATGCGGCATCGAGCTCCGTCTCTGCGCTATGGTCGCGGTCGTGTTCCGCCGCAATGCGCACGTTGCGCATGCTTTGCAGCATGCCGAAGCCGACCAGCGACAGCGCCAAAATACCGCCCAACAACAGCAGCAACAGATATGCGCGGGCCGACATGGTGCGGCGTAGCTTCACGACTGATCACCGGCTTGCGGGTCATCAACGCGGCGCAGGGCGTCGCGAATCAGATCCAGCAACTCGAACTCGTGGGTCGCATCGAAAAAATGCGTGGCCCCGGGTATCACGGTCACCGCCGCGCCGGCCACACGCAGACCCTGCTGCCATTCCGCCGTTGCCCGCGGGTCCTCGGAGCCGAACAACGCTTTGACCGGAACCTGAGCGTGCTGCACCGAATCCAGCACGCGTTGCCGACCCCAAGCTGCGTAGGAGAGATAGCTCTCCGGGGTGGCCACGAAATTGTGGTTACAGAACGTCAGCGCGTAGCGTTCCAGTGGCGCGTCGCCGTTGTGCATTTGCCACGTAGCGCCGGCGATCTGTTCCGCCACCAGTGCCGCCGGATAATCCTCGCCGAAATAGATCGGACTGGTGGCGATGACCATGCGCAGCTGTGCACTGGGTTTGTCCGCCGCATAGGCGATCGATTGAAGGCTACCCGAGGAGTGCCCGATCAGCACCAGCGGTCCCGGATGGTGCGCAGCGAGCCAGTCGACCCACCAGGACACCTCGGCCAGATCGGCGCTCATTGTGTGGGTATGAATCGCGCCGCAGGCCAGGCCGCCGCGACGTTGGTCGATACCCAAGGTGAGGGTCGGCGCCAGCACTGTGTAGCCGCTTTCGTTGAGTTCATTGACGATGGTGCGGATGGTGCTGAAATTCTGCGTGGTCATGAAGCCGTGCAGCACCATGACGGCCGGTCGGTCTGGCGATCCGGCCCGATAATCGGCGTGCGCAATCAGTCCGGAGGGCAGCCGCTCGGAGATATCGGCGCCATGACCCACACCCGGCAGCACGACGCACGCCGCTGCGAGCCAGAGCGCAAACAATCGCGGTGCGCTCCACCGGCCGGTGCAGCTCGCCACCATGCCTGTAAAGGTAAAGCAGGGCGGTCGGGATAGGACTGCAAAAAAGGCCGCGGCGCGTGAGACCCCGGGTTTTGAACGAAATGCCGCAAGCGATTCGGCGGCGTGCGCGCCGCTCATGTAGCAAACACCTTGGCAGCCCCTCATCATCGGAGCCGGCGCGCGCCGGCTCGACGTCGCCCGCCCGAAATAAGCGAATCAGATCCTAAGCATAGCGTGTCACAGGAAATGTTTAGTGGCAAAGCGCCAAGGGCGAACGCGACGGCGGCGCAGCGGCCAGGTAACGCAGCACCGCCGCCGCCAGCCGGATGCCCTGGCGGTGCAATGCCTCGGTACCGAAACGCACGTTAAACTCAAGCAGACAACAGTGGCCGTCGACCACAGCGACGTCGAAGCCGGCATGGTCGATCCCCAGCCCCCGGGCCGATCGGGTGACCAGTTCCAGCGCCTGCGGTGGTATGCCGTCGAAACTCACCGCGCCGCCGCGGGCGACATTGTTGTGAAACCCACCCATCGGCGCTTGGCGCCAATAGGCGGTCAACACCTGATCGCCGATCCAGACGATGCGCAGGTCCCGGTCGGTCGGCAAGCGCTCCTGGACGTAGAGAATTGAATAGTGGCGAGCATAGCGGGTCAGATCGTCGGCGCGTTCGAGCACATAAACCCCCTCGCCCATGGAACTGCGCACGCATTTGCCGACGAACTGAAAACTGAAGGTATCGAGTATCTGCTCCAGCGCCGCCGGCGTTGCCGGCAGGACCAGCGTGTGGGGCATGTGGGCTGGTCGCGGGGAACGAAATTTCGTGATAGAAATCATCCAAAAGGCAAATCGTGCCCGATGCCTGCCTCAAGGGTGTCGGCGCGGGGGTCGATACAAGGTACTACAACGGACCAGATAAACCGGGTATGAAGAGGCGTTCGCACAACTCGTGGTGGAACCTGCTGCTGGCTGTGACCGCAGCTGCTGCGCTGTGCGGCTGCGGTTCGGCGCCGGTGCGCCCCTACCATGCCGAGCGTGAACTCTCGGCGCCCGACAGCACGTCGACCGCACCAGGCGCGCGCGCGGTCTATGCCGCGTACCGTCAACTGGGAACGCCTTACCGGTATGGCGGCAGTACGCCGGATGGGTTCGACTGCAGCGGCTTGATCCAATATGCGTATCATCGCGCCGGCATTGACATCCCGCGCACCACGCGCCAACAGTTGCGCCACGCGCGGCCCGTATCGCTGTCGGCGCTGCGCCCCGGAGATCTGGTGTTTTTCCGGGTATCGCGCCGAAAGGTGTCACATGTGGGCATCTATGCCGGCGGCGGGCGTTTCATTCATGCGCCGTCGTCTGGCAAGCAGGTCTCCTACGCCGATCTCAATGACCCGTTCTGGCACCGGCGCATCATCGCCGTCGGTCGGATCTACTGAGGCGGGTCAGGCCTCGGCCGCCAACACCGCGCGGGCTCGCAACAATCCAATTACCGTTTTGGCATCGCTTATTTCGCCCGCTTCGGCCCGTCGTACCGCCTCCTCGAACGGGATCCAATGGCGCTCGAACACTTCATGGGCTTCCACTGCATCGGCGCCGAACCTCAGGTCCCGGGCTAGATACAAGTACACCACTTCCGTGAATACACCCGGAGAACTGGTAACCTGACCCAGCGTTCGCCACCTCGCTGCATGCACGCCCGCTTCCTCCTGCAGTTCCCGCCGCGCCGTTTGCCCGGGATCTTCACCTTCGTCCCGCTTACCGGCCGGCAGTTCCCATAGCCACTCGTTCCGTGCGTGGCGGTATTGGCGCAGCAAACAAACGCGGTGCTGGTCGTCGAGCGCCACGACGGCGGCGCCGCCGGGGTGATGCACGACTTCGAACTCGGTTTCGAGACCGTTCGGAAGCCGCACCCGGTCGAGGGTCACTTCCACGATGCGGCCGGTGAATACGCGACGCTTGGGCTCGGACAAGCGCACCTCCCAGTGGTTTGGCTGCAATGATTTCCCGGGCTGTAAATTCGGGTTCTGCGACCCTATTTATACAGGAAGCGAACGGCCGCAGAGTTGCAATCGTTTCGCGACCTGGACCAGAATGACCGGCTAGACGGTGGCTTGACGCCTGCCGACGCGGCACGCCAAGCACCAGGAGCTGAAATCCGATGAGCGCTATCGAACCCGCGATTCCGATCATACCCGTGGCCGACCCGCGACTGACGCCGGGTGCGGATTTTGCGCCACCTGCCATGTCCGCCGATGACAAAGCGGCGCTGGTGGCGCGCATCAAGCGCCTGCTCAAAGAACAGGACGCGGTCCTGGTGGCCCATTATTACGTGGACGGCGACTTGCAGATGATCGCCGAGGAAACCGGCGGCTACGTCTCCGACTCACTCGACATGGCGCGCTTCGGCCATGAGCATCCGGCTACTACCCTGGTGGTGGCGGGGGTGCGCTTCATGGGCGAGACCGCCAAAATCCTGAACCCGGAAAAACGGGTCTTGATGCCGACGCTGGAAGCCGAGTGTTCACTCGACCTGGGCTGTCCGGCGCAAGAGTTTCGCCGCTTCTGCGATGCACATCCCGACCGCACCGTGGTGGTGTACGCCAACACCAGCGCCGAGGTCAAAGCCCGGGCCGATTGGGTAGTGACCTCGAGCATCGCCGTGAAAGTGGCCGCGCATCTGCACGCCAGAGGCGAAAAGATCCTCTGGGCGCCCGACCGCTACCTGGGCGCCTACGTGCAGAAAGTCACCGGTGCGGACATGCTCCTGTGGCAGGGTTCGTGCGTGGTACACGAAGCGTTCAAAGCGAGCGAACTGGTGCGCACCAAAGCGCGCCATCCCGATGCCGCGGTACTGGTGCATCCCGAATCTCCGGCGCCGGTGATCGAACTCGCCGACGTCGTGGGTTCGACCACCCAGCTGATCAAAGCGGCCCAAGAGCTTCCCAACGACACGTTCATCGTCGCTACCGATCGCGGCATTTTCTACAAGATGAAGCAAGCCGCGCCCCACAAGACTTTCATCGAAGCACCCAGCGGCGGCGTCGGCGCCACCTGCCACAGTTGCGCACATTGCCCCTGGATGGCCATGAATCACCTGGAGAACCTGGCGCGCGTACTGGAAACCGGCGCCAACGAAATCCACGTCGATGAGGCCGTACGCCGCAAAGCGGTGCGCTCCACCCAGCGGATGCTGGATTTTGCCGAAAGCTTCAAGCAGCCGGTACTGGGCGAAAGCAACAGTTGAGCCCCGCGGCGGTCACCGGGTAAGCACCACGCACATCAGATCGTGGGCGTAGTGCAGCGGGCCGTGATAAAGCGCGGTGATGACTTCACGGTTGCGCGCGCGATGCTTCAAGCTGCGGGCCATCAAGTGACTCAGGACCAGTGACTGCACTCCGGTTTGCGCCGCCAGGCGCCCTATCGCGTCCGGCGTCGCGTGCAGATTACGGGCGACTTCGTTGGCTTCCATACCGATGGCGTGATCCATGAACAACACATCGGCGCCCTTGATCAGTTTGGCAAACCCCGGTCTGGAGGCATTCTGGTCACCGCTGAAAGCGATTCGCTTGCCGCTGACCGTGACCAGATAACCCAGCGCCGGGACCGGGCCGTGGTGCACCCCTACCGCTTCGACTTGCAGTCCCTCGCGATTGAACACCGAAGCGGCGACGTCCCGGTTGGAATCGAGCACCCGCGCCTGCAACGGGAACAAACCGTCGCTGCCGTCGAGTAAACCGTGCAGATAGCGAAACGTGCCGCGTCGCGAATCGAACGACGCTTGCAAGAATTCTTCGGTGTCCGGATAGTGCTCGGCACCGTTGGGCCCGAGCAGTACCAGCGCCCGGCTGCGATCCGAGAAATAGCCGCTCTTCAACAACGCCGGCAGATCCGAAACATGATCGGCGTGCAGATGGGTGAGTGCGATCAGGTCCAATTGTTCGATGCGCGCGCCCGCCTCGCCGAAGCGCAGAAAACTACCGCCGCCGGCATCCACCAGCACCCGGGCCTGGCCGCGCTGCCAAATCAGATAGGAGGCCCCGGCGCGGTCGTCATCGGCTACGGGACCGCCGGACCCTAGTACTTGCACAGCCAACGCGGCGCTACGACAGTCCGCTTCGGCCGCGCCTGCTGCCACGGGCGCGCCTACTGCGGCGATCGCGCCGATCGCAATTGATGTCAGCAGTGCCGACAGCAGCGCAAATCTCATCCCAGGCGCCGCTCCAGTGCTGCGCACAACCGCTCCATCACTTGCACGCGTGCATATTTCTTATCGTTCGCGGGGATCAGATGCCAAGGCGCGACGTCGGTACTGGTGCGCATCACCATATCATTCACAGCCAGACGGTACTGATCCCATTGGTCGCGGTTGCGCCAATCTTCCGCACCAATCTTGTATTGCTTCCACGGCGTCTCCTCCCGTGCCTGGAAGCGCCGCAACTGTTCTTCTTCGCTGATGTGGAGCCAGAACTTCACCAGTACGATGCCGTGGTCAACCAGTTGGCTTTCGAAATCGTTGATCTCCTGATAGGCCCGCATCCATTCCGATTCTTCGGCGAAACCTTCCACCCGCTCCACCAGAACACGGCCGTACCAGGAGCGGTCGTAGGCGGTGACGTAACCGGCCCGGGGAATATGGCGCCAGAAACGCCAGAGGTAGTGATGGTCACGTTCTTCATCGGTGGGTGCGCCGGACGCGATTACCCGCAACAGGCGCGCGTCCACCGCGGATGCGATCCGGCGGATTGCGCTGCCCTTGCCGGCAGCATCCCAACCTTCCAGGACGATGACCGTTGAATGGCCGGCGTCATGCGCCGCCCACGCAAGATTGCTGAGTCGAATGCGCAGGGATTCCAGGCGCTCGTGGTATGCCTTGGCGGAAAGCGAGCGGTCCAGGTCCAGGCGATCGAGCACCGTGACTTCGGCCTCAGGTTCTGCAGGCGGCAACGGATTGCTGAGATGATAGCCGCGGCGCTCCGTCCCGGTCTGGCGCAGCCGCCGTTGGAGCGCATCAAGCAAGGTCTGGCCGACTGTGAGATCGCGGTACTGCGGATCCTCCGCTTCGACCAGATACCA
This sequence comes from uncultured Gammaproteobacteria bacterium, assembly GCA_963773585.1. Taxonomy (GTDB): domain Bacteria; phylum Pseudomonadota; class Gammaproteobacteria; order JASBUN01; family JASBUN01; genus CAVXJN01. The sequence goes on along the minus strand of CAVZBR010000001.1, from coordinate 164,153 downwards.
GGGGCTGTAGCCGTGGTCGGTTTTGCGTATCAGTACTTCCGCGGTTTCGGCCGTGCGCTCGTAGTGCGCGGCGAAACGCTTTTCCTGTTTGGTCAGACGACGTCCTTCTTTGACCTGCTGTTTGAGTCTGCTTCGTTGAGTCTGCTTGGACACATGGAGCCAGAACTTCAGCACCAGGGCGCCGTCGTCAGTCAGCATCCGCTCCAATTCCTGGGCGCGCTGCAAACAGTGTTCGAAATCCACGCGCTTGAGCTTGCCGAAGGTTCGCGCCGCCAGCGGCTGGGCGTACCAGCCACCGAGAAAGATCGCGATTTCGTCGCGGGCGGGCAGCCGGCGCCAGAAACGCCACAGCCGCGGCCGTTCGCGCTCTTCGTCGGTTTCATCCCAAACCGCTTCGGTACGAACGCCCCGGGTATCCAGCCATTTGTGCAAACGATTTAGCAGCGCGCCGCGCGCGGCGCCTTCCATACCGGTAATGATCAGCACCACCGGTACCCGAGCCTCGGCCAACGCGAGCTGCGCTTCGAGCAGTGCCGTGTGAAGCGCCGGCTCCTGTTGCTGGAAATGCGCCTTCGAAACTTTGTGTGCGAGCTCCACCGCTTCGAACACTGGCTGCCTCCTGTTGCGCTACGAGCTTTGCGGCAGCCACACCTCGATGCGTTCGATTTTGCCGAAAGGCACAGGGACTGCCATGCTGCCGCCGTACATACGGTGTTCGACCACGACTTCGCTGTCGCGCACCGCGTTCAGCACGCCTTCGCGGGCCGATCCCTCTGCAGTGTAGACCCGGACATAGCGCCCGACGTAACGATCGAGAAGCTCGCGCGACACGCGCCGATAGCCGAATGCCACTTCCTGCGGCGTCGTTGGCGACGACGATGTCTCCGGCTTCACCGGCTTCGCAGCCTGCGGCTGCGCGCGCGCTTGGTGGGCGGCTTCCGGCGCTGGACGCGTGCTTCGCGCCGGTCTCGACTGCGGCGCCGGACGACTGGAGCGCGCCGGACTCGATTGCGGCACCGGTTTGGCTGCCTGGGACTTTTGCGCCGGCGCGTTCGGCCACTGCAGGGGCTGCTGCGGTGCCGCCGCGTACTGACCCAACAGTTCCGGCCGATAGGAGACCTGCGACGACTCGACCCCACGGCCGTTGACGATGGCGCGCAAATCGAGCAGCGCCACCAGGTCATCGGGCGAGTATTGACTCAGCAGCGACAGTTCCAGCGGCGTGTTCGGATGCGCGACCACACTGAAGGACTGGGGATTGCGGAGAAATTCGCCGTACGCGCGCCGCAGATCAATTCCGGGGACCACCCCCCAGCTATACATGTAGTAAGTCGCATTGGCGTTGACCACCGAGGAGATGAAAGTGCTCGGTTCGGCTTTGTCGCGACCTGCGCAGTACTGCACCAGGCGCTTGTAATAGGAATGATCGGTGTAGTCGAACGAGAACGAGCGCAACAGTGCGCGCTGGGCCGCCTGATCCCGAGTGAATACCGGATCGATGCGCGCGAGCTCGGTCGTGAATCCGACATCGCCCATATCAGCGGTTTTCCACTTCCCTTGCATGCGGATCGTGTGCGCATCGTTGTCGAGATCGACGCGCAGGAATACGTCGTTGCGCAGGCGCTGATAACCCATGGCGCGCCACACCGCCGGCCCGAACGCGATTTGGCCGGCGCAGGGAAATGACGCTGGAAGCTGTGGAACCTTGCTCTGCATCGCGCCCTGCAACAGATTCATCAGCGGACCGTCGAGAGCGAGGCTCAGCCCGTTGATTTGCAGTTCCAAAAACCGCGGCGGTTCACCGCGCTGCAGTTCCGACAGTGTTCCCAACAAGTAGATCAGGTTGGGCGTGCCCAGTCGCACGCCTTCCACTTGCACGTCGTCGCCAAAACCATGCACGCGGACATTGCGCACGGTGACGCTACCGGTGAGCGAGGAAGAGATGCCGTCGTAACGGATATCGGCGAAGGGGGACGCCGCAGCAATGGCATTGTCGAGGCCCGATTTGACCTGGTGGTAGATATAGACTTTCAGACCCAGATATCCGAGCCCGACCAGCAACAGCACCCCGATTATGACGTTGCGTATGCGAGACATTTGATTTTCCCTGCGTTTTAGCGTCCGTCCTGCTTATCGGCGGGGAAGTGGCAATCGTTAGCGCGCTTTTTGCCCGATCAATCGGTCTCCATGGGCGGCGTCCAGCCCAGCTCCTTGGCGCGCCGCAAGGCCTCGCCGTAGATGCGGTCATGGCGCTCGCGAAGTTCCGCCGGCAGATGGCTGACCAAGTGACCATAGGGCTCCCAGGCTTCGGCGACCGCATCATAAACCGGCTGTAACCGCCCGCCTGTCCAACCGGCGCAGGTTTCGGTTTCCGGCAGAATGCCGAACACCCAGGCATCGCGAATGATGCTACCGGTCGGCGTCATGCCGCCGAAGTGGTCCTGATCGATACCGATATAGGTTTTCGCTGCACGTTCCATTGGAAATTCCTTAAAGTTCATACGAGTGACCGGCCCGGCCCAGAACAGCTCAATTCCACTACGAAAGCCGCTAGAACAAACGACGGACGCGAAACAATTCACACACGAGGCGACAGGGGCGTGGATTCACGCGGTGTACGTGGCGCGGCATTGCGCGTCAAACCCGCTCATCGCGTAGCTGGCCCGCAACTGCTATGCCAGACCGGCCCTGAGTCCGAAGGCATGAGGCAGTAATGGTACGCAGCTCCTTCCGCTGGCGCCACATCATGTCGAACCGTCGATCGTAACGTGTGGCCTCAGCGCGTGTACACCCGAAGCCGTGGCACCGCCACCGATCGGCATCGGGCGGTTCGGCGACTCACGCCGGCGACAATCACCGACAGCGCTGGTCACCGACGCCGCGAACGCGAAAAAAGTCCTGAGAAATTGCACGACGCAGGCCGAACGATGGTGGCGTTGTTCGCTTTTCGCCATGGTCATGACAAAAGGACTTGTCGATCCTGAGTCGCCCACCTCGGTTCCCGCAACTGCGTAAGAGATGACCAACCTGTGCCGAAATCGTCCACGGCTAGACGGAACTACCGTTGGGCGCGCCCACGGCCCGGGCCTGCGGTCACGGCAGTGGCGTCGAAGACGCCGATGGCCTGGCGCACCTGCGCAGCCCGGGGCGAGATCATGCCCCCAGGCTTCTCCCGTCCGCGGCCGAGCCATCGAAGTCGGTTCCGGATCGGGCGTTGGCGGCGCGAAGACAAACCCGCTTTGGGCTGTCCAGCGCATACGAGGCCGTCGGGAGCGACCGAGGTCCGCTGGTCGTGCCGCACGGGGAAAAACGGCCTCAGATGTGCGGTGGGCAGATGTCAGCAAACATTGTCGATCCTTTCGATTCGATCCTCGATTGGACAGTGTTCAGCGCGCTGATCCATGCTGGAACATTTTGTATCCTGCGTTGCGCGTCAGCATGATCCAGTGTAAAAGCGTTGCAAAAGGCCGGGCAATCGATGTGGACACCGATCTCCTCAAAACCTTTCTAGAAGTCAATCGGACGCGCCATTTCGGCAAAGCAGCGGACAACTTATTCGTCAGTCAGTCGGCAGTCAGCGCGCGCATCCGGCAGTTGGAAGAACTGGTGGGCGTTGAACTGTTCACCCGCGACCGCAACAACATCCAACCTACATCGGCAGGTCAGAAGCTGGTGCCCCATGCAGAGCGCATGTTGAACAATTGGCATCGCGCGCTCCAGGAAATCGTGCAAACCGACGATAGCCGCACCCCATTGGCTGTCGCCGGCGAGTCCAGTTTATGGGACATCGCGCTGCAGGAATGGCTGAATTGGATCGACGACGAGCAGCCAGATATTGGTCTGTACGTAGAGGCGCTAAGCCACGATGCACAACTGCGCCGGTTACTGGATGGCTCGCTGGACCTGGCGTTTCTGTTCGAAGCGCCACAGATGACGCAACTGCTCGCCACGGAGGTGGCGCGCGTGCCGTTGGTCATGGTCGCCTCGCGCCCGGGTCTCAGCGTCGAGCAAGCGTTGACCGGGGACTATCTGATGGTGGATTGGGGTACGTCCTTCGCGATCAGCCATGCCCGTTTTTTTCCCGAAATGCCGGCACCGCGGTTGCGTATCGGGCTTGGACGCCTGGCACGTTCGCTGTTGCTGAAGTCCGGCGGCGCCGCGTACTTGGCACGGCCGATGGTGCAGGAGGCGCTCGCTGACGGGCAGCTGTATATGGTGGAGGGCGCGCCGGAAATCGATCGCAGCGCCTATGCAGTCTATCCCGCCGGCCACGAAAAACAGGCGGTCATCGACCGCCTGTTGGGGTATTTCCTTGCAAGCGACAAGCAAGATCAGTACTCCTCGTCGAAGTAGATCTCCTGCAGGTGCTCACGCAAGCGCTTCGATTCCAGGTACTGCTCCAATTTGCGCCGAGCGGCGAGTTGCCGAAGGTCGTCGTGTTCGACGGCCCGGTGCGAGGCACGACCCCCGACCGCGGGCTCGGGAACCGACAGTTCGTCGTCTGCCTCGGCCCATGAAGGTGGTTGCTGGCGATCACAACCGCGCCGAGACCGAACGCCCACCGACCGCGATTTTGTGCTCATGATGGCTCACACTCCTGGGTGATTTCACGCTGAACCGGCCCGAACCTGATCCAATCGGGCCGCGGCCCTGTATGTAGGGCCGGGCGGCGCCGGAGTAAAGTGAAATCCAGCAATGGTCACAATCACAGGTATTGATCCTCCAGCAAACTCGCAGGCCGAAGTCCCCACTCGCACCGTGTCGAGAAAATCTCGCAGTCTCCGGCAGGCGCATTCTATGCCGCTGTTTCGACTCTGTTTTCTCATTTCAGGGTGCCTGGATGGAAAGAAAAACGTGATCCTGTCCTAAAGTCTGGGATTTCCCGAACGCTAACCAGTTCACAGAACGGCGTAAACCCGCCGCACAAGTGTGGAACGTCGAATTAGTTAGCGGGAGGGGCGATCGTGTCATCCAAAAACAGCAACAAACAACAGGGTTTCACTCTGATAGAACTGATGGTTGCGTTGGCTCTGGTGGCCATCCTCGTAACCATTGGCATCCCCGGATTCAACAACATTATCCGAGATAACCGCCTGGTGACCGGCACCAATGATTTGGTGACATCCATGTCGCTTGCGCGTTCTGAGGCCATTCGGCGCGGCGTCCCGGTCACGGTCTGCGCCAGCAACACCGGCACCGACTGTACTGTCAGCACCTGGAATCAAGGGTGGATCGTATTCACGGACCAGGGTACCGCGGACACGGTAGACGGTACCGACACAATCCTGCGCGTGCAGCAAGCGCTATCCGGCGACGTGCAGATCGCAGTGGGCGGGGCTACGCAGGTGAGCTACAGCGCGACCGGCTTCCTTGCCGCCGCCGGTCCCGACGAAGACGGAAGCGGATTGTTCGCGGCTGCGCACGATCCGGAAAGTCTCGTCACCCCCATGAGTCGGTTGGTGGCGATGATATTGCCCGGACGCCCGGCGTTCGCTGCTCATTACAGTAGTGGCAGTCACAGTAACCACAACTCGAATTCCGGTAGTCACAACTCCCATTCGAGCAACAATGGCGGCAACAGCAGCACGGGCGGCGGTCACAGCGGCGGCTCCAACAGCGGCGCTGGCAGCACGTCCCAAGGGGGCAATTCGACCACCTCCAATCGCGGTGGCGGCAACAACGGGAACGGCGTCGGCAACACGGGGCCAGGAAATCAAGGCAACGACCAGCAAGTCGGCAATGCTGGCGGATCGCACGACGCTGGCAGCGGCACCACATCGACATCCAGTTCCGGAGGCGGAGCTGGCGTTCCCTCGACACCATTTTCGGCGCCTGCCGGAGCGACCGCCGCGCTCAGCACTTTTACCGTGTGCGACGGTCGCAGCGGTGAAACCGGACGTCAGGTAAGCATCATGGCGAGCGGTCGCATTGCTTCTCAAACTATCGCTTGCGATCAAAACTGAACTGCACGGTCATTGTTCCCCATGAAGGCGGCTCGCGAGCCGCCTTTTTCTTTTTTCTCGGTTGGGCGAAACAGTCGCCGCGCTGCAAACGCAGACCAAAAAAAGAGGGCGGCCGGGAGCCGCCCTCGCAACGCTTTGGGAACTGCCCCTACTGCCTCATACTCGGCGCGTTGACCTTCAAACCGTTGCTCAGGTAACTGTGGAAATATTCCAGCGCCGTGTACTCGTCGGACTGGGCTTTGAAGGGATGTGCACGCACCTGCTTGTTGCAGCCTTCATAGCGGCGATGCAACGTTCCAAGACCTGCTGTTGGACCTTCGGCACCCTCAGCCCACTTCTTGCGCCACACCGGGAAATGTGTCACCTGCCCCATCGCCGGACTTAGCATATCCGCACGAATCATGTTGCCGGAGTTGTAAACGTGGCAATCCGCACAGGAAAAGTTCAACTGGCCGCGTTTGGAATAGAAATGATGTTTGCCACGCTCGTAGATTTCCTGCGCCCGCGGGTCGTTCGGCACTTTGACGTCGATAACCTTGCCCCGCGAGGTATAACCCATGTAGGCGGAAATCGCAGCGATATCGCCCTTCTTCCACGGCAGCGGTTGCTCACCGTTCTTGACGCGGCATTCGTTGATTTCCGCTTCGAGCGTCTTGACCGTGCCCGAGGCGGGATCGAAATACGGATAATTCTGCCGGACCCCTATGCCGCCTTTAGGAAAACAGCTGCCGTAGGTTTTTCCATTGGCGAACGGCTTCTTGAACAATTTCTTGCCTAGGTCTACCGCTTCTTCATAGGGAGGCGAAAACGACTCGAAATCTTCCCACGCTGCGCGACGATCCGCATCCAGCGCGTAAATACCATTGACGTACTCAGAAAACGGCACGTTCGGAAACCGCTGCTTGAAGTACTCGCGGATGTTGCGCAGATCGTCTTGCGGCGATCCATATGCCACAGCACCGGCGGCGACCCCGAAACCACACGCCATCAGGATCACTAACCTTTTCATGTTTGACTCCTCCGATCCAACACTGAACCAATCACGACGCCAATAAACCCGTGCTATTGCCGGGTAGCCTCTTTTAGCGCCTAGCGGAGGCCGACGACAACGAAATATACGCACCGACACGATTCGCATATTCGATTGACTTGGCGCCACCGGGCCCGCGTCGCCGATTACCGACAATCGTTTATCCGCGCAGGGCTGCAAGCGTCTGGCGCCGTACTACGCTAATGCGGGAGTAGGAAATATGCGGCCGGCTCGCCGGTTTCGAGCCCACGAGTTCGCGCATATTGGCCGCATCGTTATCAATCAAGGAGGACGACATCATGAAGAAATCACCTATTGCAATTGCATTGGCCGGCGCCCTTACGGTTGCTATGAGCGCTCCGGTTCTGGCCGCAGATACCGATCAGAGCTCAAATCCCAGCGCGCAGCAGCCGAGTGGCACCATGGGAAGCCAGACGGAGATGAACAGCAACACCGGTATGCACTCCCAGGAAAGCGGCGACACCGGAACCAGCGCCCAGATGGATCAGAGCACGTCCACCGGCACCCAGACCACCGCCTATAACCCGAAAGATTATGACGGCAAAGACGTCGTAAACGCCAAAGGCGACAAGGTCGGCGAAGTCGACAAGCTGGTTGTGAGCACCGGCGACCAGAAGGTCTATGCGGTAGTCGGAGTAGGTGGCTTCCTCGGCATCGGCGAAAAGGATGTCGCAATTCCGCTGGAACAGCTTCAGCCGCAAGGCGACAACTTGGCGCTGTCTTCAGGAATCACCGAGGACGAACTCAAAAATAGCATGCGCTACAAGGAATCCGAGTTCAGTGCTTTCGAGCCCAGCAACGACTCGGGAGCCAAGCCGGCGCAGGACACGGGTAGCGCTCCGCAGCCCATGGACAGCGATCAGACCAAGCCGAAATCGCAGTACTAAGATCGCGAATCGAAGCCCGGCCAGGTGCCGGGCTTTTTTTTTGCCTGTCATTCAAGGAATGGCGCCCGCCCTCCGGTTGCGCGCGGCCTCGCTGTCTCGCATTCGCATTTTCGGAATTAATTCGCTGTAAAAGACGAACCGTCGCACAGTTCCGCTCAACCAAACTGGCGGCAGTGATGCCCTGGCCTAAACATTGCGTCAGACTATGACCATTGATTCTCTTCGGCCGGAAAAGTGATGAAGGCTCTTCCAACGAAAGGCTTGTCGGCCCAGCAACTGGCCGAGTTGCCGCTATTTGAGGGTGAAGTGCCGGACCAGCTCGAATGGCTGGTACCGATGTGCTTTCTGCGCGAGCTCCGGTCCGCAGAAGTGCTACTGGACCCAGGGCATTTCGACGACCGCATGTATGTGGTGCTCGAAGGTCAGTTGCAGGTGCAACTGGACGATTCCGGAGGTCAGCTATTGGCTTTTATCGGCGCCGGGCAATGGGTCGGTGAAATGTCCGTGCTCGAAGGCCTGCCGCCCTCAGCCAAAGTCATCGCCCGCAGCTATACCCGCCTGCTCGCCATCGATGGGCCGGCGATTCGTACGGTCCTCGACCATTCCGCGGCGGTGGCGCGCAATTTGTTGCGCTCGCTTTCCGGCCGCCTGCGCAAAGATAACTTGCTGGTGGGCCACAGCATCCTGCGCCAGCGGGCCTCGGAGGCCAACGCCAGGGTGGACCCGCTCACCGGTCTCTACAATCGGCGCTGGCTGGACGAATCCCTGCGCGCTCTGCTGGAGCACTATAACAACCGCGATGGCAGTCTCAGCGTGTTGATGCTGGACCTGGACCGATTCAAGCAATTCAACGATATCCACGGCCACTTGGCGGGAGACCGGGCCCTGATCTGCTTCGCAGGCGTAGTGCGCGAACAGATTCGCGCCGGCGACCATGCCGCGCGCTTCGGCGGCGAGGAACTGGTCGCTTTGCTGCCCGACACGCAGATCACGGAAGCCTTGCGGGTGGCGGAACGAATCCGGACCACTCTTCGCAGCACATTGATCACCGACGATGATGGTGGCCCGTTACCGCACTTGAGCGTGTCAACCGGCGTTACCACCTGGCGCCAGGGCGACACGCCGCGCCGGCTCCTCGACCGGGCCGATTCAGCGCTATACCAAGCGAAAGCCGATGGTCGCAACTGCGTGAGAGCGTCCCCCGTCCCCGATTAGAGACGGGGCCAATTGCCCTGCATTCAGTGCACTAGGCGCACGCTCGGCGACCTGTGTCGGCAATCCCCGACGATTCGCACGGCCCACCCTGACGCCGCCTCGGGACAAACCGAGCGGTCAGGAGCGCAGCTCGCTGAATATTAGACAGTTCCTATTGGGTGGCACAAGAGTTGCCAGCCGCATGCCCTAATGCGCTTGGGCGTAAGACCGCCCGCTGTGCCGCTGCCATAGCCTCAATCACACCCGGAAGGAATAGGTACGTGACGTCGACCAACATCCACCGCTCGCTCCACCTGTCTGCGGCAACCGCTTTGATCGTATTGTCCCTGATTTCAGGGTGCGCGACTCAAAAGACCGCCAGCGACGTCCCGTCCGCCGCTTCGAGCCAAGCCAATGCCGCGACCGCGCCGTCGCCCGAGACCAGCGGCGCGCACGCGCAAACGATGGACAACGCAGACGTCGGCAAAGTGGTTTATTTCGATTACGACCGCGACGACATAAAACCCGAGTATCGGGAGTTGATTGCTACCCACGCACGCTATCTGCGCGCCCATCCCGATACGGCGGTGAAGTTGGGCGGGCATGCCGACGAGCGCGGTACCCGCGAGTACAATCTGGCCCTGTCCGAGCGCCGCGCAAAAGCAGTATTGAATCAGATGCTGCTGCAAGGCGTCGCCGAAGCACAGCTGTCGACCGCAGCTTACGGCGAGGAATATCCCGCTGCCACGGGCCATGGCGAGGCCGCGTGGAGCAAAAACCGCAGAGTTGAGTTCAGTTATCGACAGCACGCGGCTGGCACAGACAACCGGCCTTAGGCCCTCCAAGAGGGACCGCGGCGGTGTGTTAACATGATTCCATTTACCACCACCGATGGATCGTTCGCTCCGACTTTCAGATCGGAGCGAAAGTCCGGACACCGTCTTCAACTCCGCCTATCCAAAGTGAAGCGCTACCGCCCACGCTCCATAATGCAACTGCTGCTGCTCGGGTTCGGCCTCGCCACGCTGCCGCTCATAGTAGCCCTGGTGACCGCAGCGCTATATGTCGACCGGGTCACCGCTCAAGGTCAACGGACCATTTACGATGCGACACGCGCGGTGCGGGCGAGCCAGACGCTCGGTGAAGCACTCACCGCGATGGAACGAAGCGCCCGGCAGTACAACGTGCTCGGCGACGCCACTCTATTGGAAGTATATGAAGACCGTCGTCACGAATTGTTGGACGCCGTAGCCGAGTTGCGTCGCCTTGAACTATCTTCCGGCCAGCAAGAACGATTGGATCGGCTGACCACGGAGGAAAATCGAATTTACCGTCTGCTGTACACCACCGGCGCCGACAAGGAGAAAATCGATAGCGCGCTCGCAGGCTTCGGCCGATTGGCGCGCCAAGCGCGGGCACTGGCCGACGAAGGCAATCAACTGATTGCCCGCAGCGTAGCCAACCTCCAAAGCGCGGCCGCGCGCGCGCAACGGCTCTTGATCTGGCAGGCAGCGGCGCTGGTGCCGATCGTGATCGCGCTGACTGCCGTTTTCATTTACCTGATCGCGCGGCCATTGCGGCAATTGGACCATTCCATCCGCCAACTCGGCGCCGGCGAATTTACCACTCCAATCGGCGTCAAAGGGCCAAACGACCTGCGCGAACTCGGCGCCCGGCTCGATTGGATGCGCCAACGACTGCTGGAGCTCGAGAATCAGAAGGTCATGTTTCTTCGACATATGTCTCACGAGTTGAAAACACCGTTGACATCGATTCGGGAAGGCTCGGAACTGCTGCACGAGGAAGTGATCGGTGAACTCAATCCCGCGCAGCGGGAAGTGGCGGACTTGCTACATTCAAACAGTCTCCGCTTGCAGCGCCTGATCGAGGATCTTCTGAATTTCAGCATTACCCAGTCGACGCAGCCCTTGACCGGACTCGCGCCCGTGCGATTGGATCGGATCGTGAGCAGCGTGTTGAACGAACACACGTTGGCAATACGCGGCAAAGCCCTTGACGTTTCCCAGGAGCTCGAACAGTTGGAGGTTCCAGGGGACCCGGACAAGTTGCGCACCATCGTAGATAATCTAATCTCAAACGCCATAAAGTACTCTCCTACGCGCGGGCGCCTTTGGCTACGGGTGCACCGTGATAAACGCGATGCTCTGATTGAAGTACAGGACGAGGGACCGGGGATACCAAGCCAGGAACGCGAACGCGTCTTTGAGGCGTTTTTTCAGGGCGACGCTCCGTACGAAGGACACGTCAAGGGAACAGGGCTCGGGCTGTCGATCGCGCGTGAATACGTCCGTTCGCACCATGGAGACATTCATGTTATCGACCAGGAGCGAGGCGCACTGCTTCGCGTTCAGTTACCGATCTCACCCGGCGAAATCGCCGTGGCGTCGAACTAGGATCGTACTCATGTGCGCCGTGGTTTCATTGTCGTCGACCGCATGCGAAAACTTGGCTCGTCCCGTCGCCGGGTCATCGGAAACCGCACAGGCAGCCAAGCACCCTGTGCCCGAGAGGCGGCCGCTTGCGCAAGCCGACGCCAAGGCCGACGAAGGCCTGGTCGCACTGATCGCTTACACGCACTGGCTGCGCGAAGCCAGTCCGGCGCAGTTGCAGCGCGTCTTACCAGGTGCTGAAGCGCGTGCTAAAGACCCAGGGAACGTCTTGGAAAAGATGCGACTGGCGGTATTGCTGAGCCTGCCCAACGCGCCCTTCCGCAACGAGATGCGGGCTTTGGCGCTGGTGGACGAAGCGCTGAAGAGCGCGCCGCGCGACTCCGATCTCGCCATGTTTGCCTACATGCTGCGCTGGGGCCTGCAGGACCGGCACCGGATCCAGTCTGATTACGAACGGACGCTGACCCAGGAACGCACGCAGCGAGACACTCTGGAGCAGAAACTCAACGAGCTGAAAGCAATCGAAGAGCAAATCCACAGACGGGAAACCGTAACGCCGAATTGATGCTATGAATGTCGAGCCAAACAGAAAGATACTCGTCGTCGACGACGATCCTGGGCTGCTGCGCTTGCTATCCATGCGTCTCACCGCAGCCGGCTTCAGCGTTGAGACCGCCGCCAGCAGTGAGCAGGCGCTGGGCATGCTGGCCGTCGTGCAACCGCAACTGGTGATTACCGACCTGCGCATGGACGGCATGGACGGCATGACCTTGTTCCGCTTGCTGCACGAACGAAATCCACTGTTGCCGGTCATCATCCTGACCGCCCATGGCACCATCCCCGACGCAGTCGCTGCAACGCAGAGCGGTGTCTTCGGCTATTTGACCAAACCCTTCGACAGCAAAGATCTGCTGGATTGCGTGCGGCGTGCATTGCGCCTGGTCGGAACCGGCGAACATGCCGACGCCGCGCCCGAGCAGGAGTGGCGGGCGGACATCGTCGCCCGCAGCAGTGCCATGGAGGAGCTGCTCGACCGGGCGCGCCGGGTTGGAGAAAGTGACGCCAGCATCCTGATTCAAAGCGAAAGCGGTACCGGCAAGGAGCTCATCGCCCGGGCAGTGCATCAAGCCAGCGCCCGCCGGGACAAACCGTTCCTGGCGGTGAACTGCAGTGCGATTCCCGAGCAGCTGCTGGAATCGGAATTGTTTGGACATGTCAAAGGCTCGTTCACGGGTGCCACTGCCAATCGGGAAGGCCTCTTCCAGGCAGCTCAGGGGGGCACCCTGTTCCTCGATGAAATCGGCGACATGCCGCTTGCGTTTCAAGTGAAGTTGCTGCGTGCGTTGCAGGAAAAAGAAGTGCGGCCGGTCGGCGCGACGCGTTCGGTGCCGGTGGACGTACGCATCATTTCGGCGACCCACCGCAATCTCGAACAGGCCGTGCAGCATGGAGATTTCCGCGAAGATCTCTATTACCGGCTCAATGTCGTGATGCTGGAATTGCCTGCGTTGCGCGAGCGCCGCGAAGACATACCGCTGCTCGCCAATCATTTCCTCAACCAAATCGCAAAGCGCAGCAAACAAAAAGCAAAGTCGTTCGCTCCCGATGCGATGCAGCTGCTGGTAAGCGCCCCGTGGCCGGGCAACGTGCGACAACTGCTCAATGTCGTCGAACAGACCCACGTGCTGTCGAACGGCTCCATCATACCGGCCGCACAGGTCCAGAAGGCGTTGCGCGACAAACCCGATGAACTGATGTCGTTCAGTGCAGCTCGGGAACGATTTGAACGGGACTATCTGGTCCATCTGTTGCAAATCACTGAAGGCAATGTCACCCAGGCTGCACGCCTCGCGCAACGCAACCGCACCGAATTCTACAAGTTACTCGGTCGTCATCAGCTCGACCCGGGCCTGTTTCGCCAAAGCGAGGCGTGAACCTCCACCGGGCAAGCGGATGCCTCGACTACACTGCTTGGCATTGCGCGCCTGGCAAATTCCCAATTGCCGGACAATACTGCACCGGCGAGCCGTGGTTGAATTGCTATCCTGATAACGCTTACGGCGCCTACGAACCCGCACAAATCGACGACACCTGACGGTGTGCGTCTCGGACCAAAGCGATCGGTTCCCGGGCAGGCGCCGATAAGTGGCGCATCAGGCCTTGCGCGCTTGCTGCCACTGCCAAGCCACGTCCATGGCCTGGCGATTCTCCGCAACGTCGTGGACCCGAAAAATCCGCGCCCCGGCCATGACCCCCAGGGCGGTGGTGGCGCAGGTCGCCGCCACCAGTTGCCGAGGTTCCTGTGTCGGCAGTTTGTGACCGAGGAACGCTTTGCGGCTGACGCCCAACAACAGCGGGCAATGTAATTGCGTCAAACGTTCCAACCCCGCCAGCAAGGCGACGTTGTGCTCCCTGGCTTTGCCGAAGCCGATGCCGGGGTCGACGATCAGCTGCTCACGGGAGATCCCGGCGGCCACCGCGGCTGCGATACGTTCGGCAAGAAACTCACGCACCTCTTCGACTACGTTTTGGTAGCGGGGATCGTTCTGCATGGTGGCGGGACGCCCTTGCATGTGCATCAACACCAAGGGCACGCCCCGGCGCGCCGCCAAGGCCAACATGTCGGTGTCGTCACGGCCGGCACTGATGTCATTGATGACATCGGCGCCGGCGTCCAGGGCCGCTGCCGCCACATCCGCAGAAGTGGTGTCGATGCTGATTTGCATGGCCGGCAGGCGTCTGCGCAAGCGGGCGATGACCTCGACCACGCGCCGGCGCTGTTCCGCCGCGGGCACGGGCTGCGATCCCGGACGCGTCGATTCGCCGCCGACGTCGATCACCGCGGCGCCATCGTCTGCCATGCGCACGCCTTGCGCCACGGCCGTTTCCAGGTCGGCGAAACGGCCGCCGTCGGAAAAGCTGTCCGGCGTCACGTTCAGGATACCCATGATGCACGGCCCGCGGCGCGCCAGTTGCGCCAACGATGCGCGAACGCCTTGGTCAGCGTCCATGACGTCTCGCGCGTTCAAGAGCGAGCGTGGCAGCGCTATGACTCAATCGAAGCAATAGCGCATCTCGAGATAGCGGCTGCGGAACTGGCGCACGCGCTCAAGCCAGGCGCCATTCGCTTGGTCGGCACCCGCGCGCACCATTTCGGCGAGCAGGCCGGCGAGTTCGCCGAAATCGGCGGGCTCCATGCCATAACGGGTCATTTCCTGGGTGCCCATGCGCACGCCGCTGGCGGCGCCAAACCCGAGGTCATCATAGAACGCCTGGGGGTTGGTGATGACGTTGTTGTGCTCAAAGATTTCGGCGATGGTCTGGCCGCGACCGCGACCGGAACGTAGCAACACCTGGTGGGTTTCGGTGAAGCTCATCGCGGGGTCGCCTTCGACGTGCAGGCCGTTGTCGTGCAGCGCCGTGGCAAAGGCTTTGGCGTTGGCCAGCACCGCCTGCTGATATTCGTCCTTGAACTGCAGCATTTCGTAGGTCGCGCCCAGCAGTCCGAGCAGGGTGCCCAGATGATGGTTGCTGACCCGGCCTGGAAAGGTGCGTGCTTCGACGAAACGCCAGAAGTCTTCGAATACCGAGCCGGGGACGATATTGCTGAGAATGACCCCGCGTTGCGGGCCGAAGAAAGTCTTGTGGGTGGAACCGGTGACCACATCGGCGCCTTCCTGAAACGGATCCTGGAAGTGCTGTCCGAGCAGACCGAGGACGTGGGCGCCGTCGTACATGATCAACGGCCGTTCCGGATTGTCGCGCCCGTATTCGGCAAAAATGAAATCGGCGATTTCGCGCACCGGCTCCTTGTGAATAATGACGCTTCGTCCGAACACCAATAGTTCGGGGCGCAGCTGGCGAATCATCTCCTTGGTCTGGTCGACGTCGATCTGGTACGGGTTGGCCTTGCGGAACGGAAAATAGGCCACCGAAGGGCGCCCGGTCTTGAGATCGAAGGCGACATAATTCTTCAGCGAGCCGAGCACCTGGGCGCTCAAATGACCACCCTTGTTCAGATCGTGGACGATCACCGGGCCCAGCAGCAGCGGCTGCTCGCCGCGGCGATAACGATTCTTGTATTGCTTCAGGGCGTCGAACACGGTGGCGTTGGCCATCTGTCCGCTGATCACCCGCGGCTCCACCGTACTGCAGCCGAAGAAGCTGCGCAGAGCCGCCTTCAGATCCTCCTCTCGATCCATGATGTACTGAGTGCCGCGGTAGAAACGCAGGTCCGGCGAATCCGGCCCCAGCGCCGCTAGGTGCTTGTGTTCGTTGTAGCGCCCGGCCGGATCGGCCACGCACAAGCGCTCGACGAACGCGGACGGCGTCTGCTCCGAGGGAATCAGGTTCACGCATTCGGTGCGCCGCCATCGGGTGTTTTCCTGGGCGCTGGCGCGTAGTTGCTGGGCCCGCTGCGCCGCTTCGCCAGGCGCAATGCGGCGCCCCTCCGGAGGCGGCCTGAAGCCGACGTACGGACGCGCATAAGGCGCGGTAATGAGCAGATTCTTTTCCACCAGCTCGGCGCCGAAGACCTCGCCGCGGTCCGGCAGGATCGATACGGTCACGGGCAAATCGGGCCGGTAGCGGATGGTGGCATTGAGCAGCGCCAAGCCGATGGGCCGCAGGTGATGTTCGTCGGACGGAACAGCGGTAATGTCCTCACGATAGAAGCGCGGATAGGGCACCGTGGTGCCGGAGGTCAGAAAGCCGATCGGGGTGTGGTTTGCCTCGACTGCGAAGCCCGCGCGCAGCGGCTTGCGACTGCCGAACACGGCCACCGGCTGCACCATGCGTTTGAGAATGCGCTGCTCGGGCGGCAAACTCAGTTCTCCCCGCTTCCACAGCAGAAACTCCTGGCGTTGCGGCTCGATGGCGTCCTGCCCGATATAGGGCGCATCCTGGGGCGGACGCACCGCCAAGCGGGCAATGGCGTTGGCGAACAGCGGAATCTCGTTACCGTCCGGATCGGTACCGAGTTCATGGCCGTATAACGGCAATCCCGCTTCCAGACGCAAAGAATCCCGTGCTCCCAGACCGGCTGGGATCGCGCCGTTGTCCACCAATTGCTGCCAAAGCTCGGCCACAAACTCCCGCGGCGGGAACAGCTCGAAACAAACGGCTTCGCCGGTATAGCCGGTGCGCGCCACCACCACGTCGTGGGCGCCGATTCGCACCCTGCTGAGATAGTTGCGTTTGTTTTCCGGCAACGCGCTGGCATCGACCAACTGCTCCAATACATCGGCCGACGCCGGGCCTTGCAGGGAAATCATGGCCAGTTGTTCGCTGACGTCTTCCATCTGCACGTTGCCGCGTTTGTGTTCCTGCAACCACTGCCAATCCTTTTCGCGGTTGGCGGCGTTGACCACCAGCAGGAAATCACGATCGGCGAGCTTGTATAAATACGCATCGTCCACGGCGCCGCCGGTGGGCGTGGCGATGAAGGTGTATTGCGCCTGCCCGGCTTCCAGGGCACGGGCATTGTTGGTCAGGGTACGCAGCAGGAACGCATCGGCCTGCTCGCCGGTGATCCGGAAGCGGCCCATGTGGCTGACGTCGAACAGGCCCGATTGCCGGCGCGTCGCCAAATGTTCATGAATGATGCCGCCCTTGTATTGCACCGGCATATCCCAGCCGCCGAACGGCACCATGCGCGCGCCCTGTTGCACGTGCCAGGCATGCAGCGCAGTGGTGCGCAATTGAAGTTCGTCTTCTCTGGTCGCCATGGTTCTAGAATTCCTGCGTGTTTTCAGAGCTGATCATAGTGTCGCGGCCGAATGGCCGGGTCAATCGCGGTCCCGTCTCGCCGGCTTGGAAGCGGCGCTTTGGGGCACGAAGGACGCAAACCATTGGCCGCAGTTTTTGGGCGCATATGGATCGAAAAAGAGCGTGCGCAGCTTCAAGCCCCCGGCAGCCCCGAGCAGTGGCCCCGACGCCAGTGTATGGAAATGGTCTCCGCCGACGATCTGATGGGTCATGGTGAGATATAGCCGCGACAACACCTGGTCGCGGAGTACGCTCTGCAGCATGGTAGGGCCGGTCAACAAATACAGGCGTTCGTAACCGAGGTCTCCCACCGCACGCACCATGGCCCGGCCTTCGACATAATTGCCGTCGCCGGTGACGATGACTTGGTAGCCGCGTTTTTCCCATGCTTTTCGCCGCTCCAAGGGGGCCGCAGCGGTGGTGAGAATGAATACCGGCTGGCCGTGGGCCTGCAACGACGGTGGCAAGGGGAAATCGAGGCTGGTGCTGGCGATCGCCACCGCCGGTTGCGTGTGTAAACCGTGCTGCGCGCGCCAAGCGCCGATGTCGCGGCTTTGCTCCGAGACCCCGACTTGGAGAATGTCATCCAACTTGCGCGCTGCCAGCGCTCGCAGGTAGCCGCTATGAGTGATCAGGCAGGTGGCATGGGCCTGGAGCTCCTGGAACAGGCGCCAGTCGGCGCTGCTCGCCAGTTCATCCAGCGTGAACGACTCATCGCGCTGCGGTTCGATGACGGCGATTCGGCCGTCGAGACTGGAGACAAAGTTGGCATAAACGAAAGGGCTTTGCGGCGTGCCCAAGCCGCGGATGTCTTCGTCGAGGTAAGTGCCGGCCAGAGGCCGCTCGGCGGCGGGGGGATACAGCGTCAGAACCATATTCATCATCGGGTTTTGCCAACCCTACCCGCAGCTACGACAACTCACGATTGTGACCTGCACCGGACAGCGGAACAACCTCCGTCACACGGCGTTGCGCCACCGTGTCCATGGCTTAGCCTTTGGCCAACGTCGCCTGCAGCGACGTCCCGTTCCCTGCAGGGTGCGGGCCAGCCCGAAAACGGGAGTACACGTCATGAACAAGCAGATCATCCTGGGTTTAGCCGCCACAATGTTCTCTGTCGCCGCGCTCGCCGCCGGTAATAACAGCCAGGACGCCATGCCCGGCGGCGGAATGCATTCCGGTAACAATGCCATGGAGCAGCAGCGCGGCATGCACTCGGACAACAACATGCAGCACGCCGACACCATGGCACAAAACAGTCGGGTCGGAATTGCAGGGATGCTGAGTTTCGCCGCCATGGACAAGAACGGCGACGGTTCGATCAGTCATGATGAGTTCGAAAACGCCCTGCGCGATCGCTGGCAGCAGGCCGACAAGGATCAGGACGGCAAGATCAGCGAGTCCGAGTTCAGCGCATTTGAGCAACGCGGCGGCCTGTCGGTGGATGAAAGCAAGCCCGACGCTTCCGAGAGCAAAATGGGCGGCGGCAGTGGCCACCCGCCGAATTGAGACAAGGCTGAGCCAGTAACGGCTGCTTATCCAGTCTCACGCCGCCAGGCGAGCTGGGCCACCGCCGCGGCGGGGGCGCAGTCGCTGGCTTGGTGCCGCAAGCGGTCTGCGGTCACGGCGCAAAGGTCTCCGAATTCGCGGTATTCGCCGTCGACACGTTGCGCGACGACCCGCGCGAGAAAGCGTCCCACGCCGGCACCGACCCAGGTGATCGGCGACGTGCAAGGTAACCGCGAAAGCATTGTTCGACAACTGCGCGCGATCTCCGTCGCCTGGGCGTCGGCGAGGAAGTGCGCCAGCGCAAGCCACTGATCGGCAGCAGCGCTGGCGGCATCGCGTCCAAGCATGCGCGCCAATCGGCGGGCGCTCGCTTCGACCGTCTTGGCGCCGTTGTCGGCGCAGGGGTGTTGATCGGCATCGCCAGGCAACTGGCCGGTCAAACGATACACATCGGCGGCGTGCGCGAACTGTTCCGCCATCATGGGCAACCACTTTCCCTCGAACGGAACCTGCCGGGCGAGCGCGAACACCGGCGTGCGCACGACGCCGGTGTAGACCAGCGCGCCGCTGCACAGGCGCTGGAAATCGTCGTTCCCCACCGCCGCCGCGCGCCCCTCGCTGAACGGCACAATGTCCGTCGTGGTGCTGCCGATATCGAGCAGCGCGCCCGTGTCCAAAACCGACTCCGCCCATTCGACACTGGCAAGCCAATTGGCCGACGCCACGCCTTCCGGCTCCAGCACAGCACGCTCCACGTCCCAGAAGCCCCTGCGGCCCGCATACACCAGTAGCGCTCGTGCGCCGAGCGCTTCCTGCAGCAGCTTCAGGATGCTGCGTACGCCATCGGCGCGATCCGAAAACAAATCCACCAATTCGCCGGTCATGGTGACCGCGTGCACCACGCCCGTGTCTTCGAAACGCTGCCGGATTCGGCCGATGCCGCTCTGCAGGTGCTGCAAGCCTTGCCACAACGGACAGGGCAGCTGGACGATGTCGGACACACGACCATCGCCGTTCACACGGGCGGCTTTGAGATGAGCGCCGCCGATGTCCCAACCGATGACCCCGTTAACCGGCATGAGCTGCGGCCAACTCGACGGCCACCGGCTTAGCGGATGCGGGCACCTGCGCGCGGGTCCCTTCCGCAAGCAACAGATCCAGCACCAGCCCAGCGGCGTTGACGCCCAGGGAGTGGCTCAACCCAACGTAGGAAGTGGTCAAGCGCGGATTGATCTCCAGCAACTGCGGCCCCGCTTCTGCGAGGACGAAATCGACGCCCACGTATCCCCACAGACCCGGAATCGCCCGCGCAATGTCCTGAGCCAGTGCGTTCGCGGCGGCCGCATCGAAGTCGAGCCCGTTGACGATGCAACCACCTAGATGAAACGTATCCTGCCGCAACGCGATCTGCTGGCGGTTGCAACCCAAAACGGCGGAGCTTTCGTCTGCCAGCAACAGGGACAAACTGGCGTCAACGCCCTCAACGTAGGCTTGCACGATCACGCTGTCCGGATTCGGCGCCGCCGTTACCCGGCTTCGCAACTCCGCCTCGTCCCGCACCAGGTAGGTATCCTCGCAACCGGCCCCGTCATTCGGTTTTACCACCCACGGCCTGTCGGGCAACGCAGCATCATCCAGTACCGCAGTGCCGCGCACGGTCGGTACCACGGGAATACCGAATTGCGCCAACCTGGTCAGGGTCATGAACTTGTCGGCGGTCAGCTCGACTGCTTCTGGGCGACTGCCCAGCAAAATCCGATCGCTGCCCAGCACCGCTTCGCACAGCCGCTGCAGCTCGCCGCCGGTTTCTGGTGCAATGGGCCAAGCGGCATCGCACGCCGCCAATGCCCGGCGTAGTGCGGGCACCAGTTCGCGGCTATGATGAACGCGCCACACGGCAGCGGGCAGCGAAATCTCAGCCAGGCGGCCATCGCGCAGGGTGACGACTTCATGCCCCAGCTCGGCCAGATCACGGACCAGGGCCCGAAGCATCAAGTCGCCCTCCTCCGCCAATGACGCTGGAATCGACCGGCCGAGAAAGCCGCCGCCGGTTACATATTCGAAGACAAATATACGCACGTGAACACCTTGGACATTATCCCGGTACTCGATTTGATGCACGGCCAGGTGGTCCATGCCCGCGCCGGCAATCGCGATCAATATGCACCGTTGCAATCGAAACTGGCGCCTGACAGTGCCCCTGCAACTGTATTACAGGGGCTGCTGGCGCTCCATCCGTTCACCCGGGTCTACATCGCCGATCTCGATGCAATCCGCGGCATTGGCAACAATGCGGAAGCGATCATCGCGCTGCAGCACGCGTTTCCACAACTGGAATTCTGGCTCGACGCCGGTGTGCGGGCCGCGTTCGATGGTTGCCCTGCCAGCCTTGCACAAGTTGGCCGACCCGTGATCGGCAGCGAATCGTTGCCCGACCACTGGCCGCCGCCGTATTTCACCCGCTGGCATTCCGACGTCATATTGTCCCTGGATTTCAAGGGGTCTCAGTTCCTGGGCCCGCCATGGTTGTGGCACCAGCGCAGTTTGTGGCCGCGGGACCTGATACTGATGACACTTTCCCGCGTCGGCATGCAGCAGGGCCCCGCATGGCAACAGTTGGCGCAGTTGCAGACGCGAGTGCCGGATCGCAATATCTACGCGGCCGGCGGCGTGCGCCACCGCGGCGATCTGGAGCGACTCCGGGAGATGGGCGTCGCCGGTGCGTTGTTGGCCTCGAGCCTGCACAGCGGCGCCGTCACGGGATCCGACTTGGCTGCTTGCTGCTGAATCCATATTCGATCCACGTTTGCGAGCCGGGTGCACCGGCCACGCTACAATGTGTCACACTGCACCTGAAACTTTATCCGCTGCAGTCGTCTGAATGCCCGGTTTCCCTGCGCGCTCGACGCATGGTCCTTGTGCATATGCTTGGCACGATGCCTGCTTGATCTGAACGCTTGACATATCGCCCCAGTCGCCACGGAATCGTTCATGAGCAAGACGAGTCAAGACCGCGACCGGCAGCGCCTGACCTGCCCGTTCTGCAGCTTGCTGTGCGACGATCTGCGCGCCGAGCAGATCGCAGACCCCGCGCGTCTGTCCTGCCCGCTGGCGCGGGAACGCTACACCAAAGTCCTGGCGGAGACCGCGGGCGATGCATACGTCAATGGCAACCCGGTGGGACCGCGAGCGGCCATCGAGGCGGCTTCAATGTTGTTGCGCGGCGCAAGCCGGCCGCTGTTCGGCGGTAGCAGCGGCGACGTCGCCGCCATGCGCGCCCTGCTCGGCCTGGCGGAAACCACCGGCGGCATCGTCGATCACCTGCACGCCCCCGCGATGCTGCGCAATTTACAGATCCTCCAGAGTAACGGCTGGATGAGTGCGAATTTCGGCGAGCTCAAACAGCGCGCCGATCTGGTGGTGGTGCTCGACAGCGATCTGTTCGCGCGTCATCCGCGCTTGATCGAACGCTTTATCGCGCCGGATGCGTCCTTGCATAAAGGCTCGCACCGCCCGCCCCAGGTCATCACCATCGGCGGACCGGCCATGGACTTACCGGACTCGATTGCGGCGCAACACGTCGACATCGAACTGGAACACCTGGGCGAAATGTTGAATGTACTGCGCTGCCTGCTGCACGAACGCCCCCTGGAGAACAGCGCCATCGCACCAGCGACCATCGAACGCCTACGGCCGCTGCTGGCGGCCATGCGCGAAGCGCACTATGGCATGGTGATGTGGTCGGCCCAGTCCTTCGACTTCGAACACGCCGACTTGACGGTACATGCGGCGGTGGAATTGGTCGCAGAGCTCAATCAGCACACCCGCTTTGCCTGCCTACCATTGCTCGCCGGCGATGGCGCCGCGACGCTGCAGCAGGTCGCTGCATGGAAATGCGGCTTCCCGGTACGAATCGGATTCGACTATGGCGGACCGGTCTACGATCCGTACCACCATGACCCCGCGCGATTGCTCGCCAACGGCGAAGCGGACCTTTTGTTCTGGCTATCCAGCTTTCAAGACGCTGCGCCGCCGCAATGCGACCTGCCGACGGTGGTGCTCGGCCGTCCGCAATCGGCACACGCCGAGGCGGTCGATGTGTTCATTCCCGTGGGGACGCCCGCTATCGACCACCATGGCTATTTGTTTCGCGGCGACGGGAACGCGGTCATTCCGGCGCAAGGGGTGCGCGACATCGGGCTCGAAGACGCCGCGACGGTGTTGCGCGCAATACTCCATGAATGCACCAACATGCCGAAGGTTGTGGGCTGATGCTGACCTGTCTCAAAGGCGGCCGCTTATATGATCCGACTCAATCGTGGGATGGGCGCACCGGCGATCTGTATGTGCGGGACGGCAAGATCGTCGCGCCGCCGGCCAACGCCAAGGTCGACCGCACGTACGATGTCAGCGGTAAAGTGGTCATGGCCGGTGCCATCGACATCCACAGCCATATCGCCGGCGGCAACGTCAACACCGCCCGCATCCTGCTGCCGGAACAGCACCGTGCGCACATGGCCAAACGGCTGGCATTGCCGTTTGCCAACGCCCGCTGGTCGACCCACGAGACCGGCTACCGTTACGCCCGCATGGGCTTCACGACCGTGGTGGAACCGGCGGTGCTGCCCGTCAACGCCGCGCAGGCCCACTTGGAAATGGCCGACATTCCCATCATCGACAAAGCCGGGCTGACCATTCTCGGCAACGACGATTTTCTGCTGCAGGCGCTGCGCGATCGCAAACCGCAGGCCTATATCAACGATTACGTCGCCTGGTCGCTGCATGCCACCCAGGGTCTGGGCATCAAAGTGATCAACGCCGGCGGTGCGGCGGCCTTCAAGGAAGGCGTACTGCACATGGACCTCGACGACGAGGTGCCGGAATACGGCGTCAGTTCACGGCACATCGTGCAGCGCTTGCAACGCGCCGTACATCAACTCGGCGTGCCGCATCCGCTGCACGTGCATTGCAACAATCTCGGCATGCCGGGCAATGTACAAACCGCACTGCGCACCATCGAGGCCGCCGAAGGCCTGCCGATGCATCTGGCCCATCTGCAATTCTACGGCTACGGCGATGAAGGCAAGCGCGGCTTTTCCTCCGGTTCGGCGTTGCTGGCCCAAGCCATTGCCCGCAATCCGAACATCACCGTCGACGTGGGCCAGGTCATGTTCGGTCAAACGGTCACCATATCGGGCGACGTGATCCGCCAATACAACGGTCGCAGCACCGCGTCACCACACAAATGGGCGACCTGGGAAGCGGAAGACGGCGCCGGCGGCATCGTGCCGTTCCGATACAAGGAAAGCAGTTACGTCAACACCCTGCAGTGGGCCATCGGCTTGGAACTGTTCCTGCTGGTGGACGATCCGTGGCGGGTATTCTTTACCACCGATCATCCCAACGGCGCACCATTCACCAGCTATCCGTATTTGTTTCACCTGCTGATGGACCGCGAATTGCGCGCGGCATGGAGCGAACGCTTGCATCCGAAGGCCATTGCGGCAAGTCTGCTCAAGGATATCGACCGGGAATATTCGCTCTACGAAATCGCGATCATGACCCGCGCCGCGCCGGCACGACTGCTCGGCCTCGGCGACCGCGGCCATCTCGCGCCCGGCGGCATTGCCGATATCGCCGTGTACGATGATATTCCCGACCGCGCATCCATGTTCGCAAAGGCCGCGTTGTTGTTCAAAGACGGCGAGCTGGTGGTCCGCGACGGCGAAATCGTGCATGTCCCGCAAGGCAAAACCCAGGTGGTGCGGCCGCAGTTCGACCGCACCATTCAGTCAGGCGTACACAAGCATTTCCAGCGTTATTACAGCCTCGAACTGCAGCATTTCATGCTCAGTGATATGCAGATGAGCGAACTGATCGGCAGCCATACCCATGTGCATCCGGCCGCGGAGCGCAGCGCGTGATCATCAACGGTGTCAGCATCGACGACACTTTCGCCGAAGCCTTCGATATGGCGGCGACGCGGTTGATCGTCACCGCCATCGATCGCACCTGGGTGAACCACGCCGCGGCGGCGTTCACCGGCTTTGCCACATCGGTGATCGGCTGCAACGCGGAGGCGGGAGTCGAACGCCACCTGGATGCCGCGGAAACCCCGGACGGGCGCCCCGGTGTCTCGATTCTGGTGTTCGCCATGGGCGGCGATCCCTTAGAAGCGCAAGTGGAAAAACGCACCGGCCAGTGCCTGCTCACCGCACCCACTTCGGCGGTGTACGCCGGCCTCGAGGGCAAACCGGTCAACCTGGGCAAGAATCTGCGCTTCTTCGGCGACGGATTTCAGATCTCGAAGGTCATCGCAGGGCGGCGGTACTGGCGCGTGCCGGTCATGGACGGTGAATTTCTCTGCGAAGAAACCACCGGCCGCGTCAAGGCCGTGGGCGGCGGCAACTTCCTGGTGTTGGCGCACGATACGGAAGCGGCACTGCGCGCCTGCGAAGCGGCAATCGAACGCATGAGCCAGGTGGCGAACGTCATCATGCCGTTTCCCGGCGGCGTCGTGCGCTCGGGTTCGAAAGTCGGCTCGAAGTACGCCGCCTTGATCGCATCCACTAATGACGCTTACTGTCCGACCCTGCGCGGATTGGTGCCGTCCGCGCTGGGCCCGGACGTCGGCGGGGTGCTGGAAATCGTCATCAACGGCCTGAGCGCCGATGACGTGCGCAACGCGATGAGCGCCGGCATGAAAGCGGTTTGCGAATACGGCGCCGAGCGCGGCATTGTGCGACTCAGCGCCGGCAACTACGGCGGCAAGCTTGGCCGCCATCACTTCCACCTGCGGGAAATCCTGCAATGAGCATTGTGCGCCTGCGCTTGCTGCGCCAGCCTTCGGTTCGCATCGACATGGCAGCGCTGCTGCCAGCGCGCCTGGACGCGTTGTCCTTGGATCAGATCGCGGCGTTGGAATTGCGCTGCGGCAATCGGCTGCAGGCACTGTCCACATGGTTCGAAATCGAACGGGACGACGAAAGTGCCGCCAATCTTCACGTGATCGAGATACACGAAAGCCTGCATTGGCTACAGGGCGTCGGAGCGGCCATGGCAGGCGGTCGCATCAAGATTTACGGCGATACCGGGTCGTTCCTGGGCGAGGGTATGCAGGCGGGTGACATTACCGTACATGGTAGTTGCGGTGCTTATGCGGGCAGCGCCATGAGCGGTGGAGAACTGCATATCGAGGGCGATGCCGGCGACCTGCTCGGTGCGCCACGAACGGGTGGACGCGCCGGCATGAACGGTGGAACCGTAGTGGTCAACGGCAACGCCGGCGACCGTGTCGGCGAACAAATGCGCCGCGGCACTGTGCTGATCGGCGGCAATTGCGGACGCAGCTGTGGCGCACGCATGATCGCCGGAACCGTGGCCGTACGCGGCTCGGCCGGCTCCGGTGCGGGGCGCGGCATGCGCCGTGGCTCCTTGCTGCTGGGGGCACCGCCGCCGGACCTGCCGGTCACGTTTGTCGACGGTGGCGTGTCGTCCCTGGGCTTCCTCGCTTTACTCGAACGAGAGCTCGCCGCACTGGAACACCGTTCCGCGCCGTTGGACAGGTCTCTGGTCCGGCGCTGGTTGGGCGATCGCGCCAATGGCGGCCTGGGAGAAATCATCGCCCCGGCCTGAGCGTTTCATCCGTACGCCCCTCCGCCTCCCTCTCTACCGCCATATCGACTGTGTCGTCAGGAAACGCTCCTGTGCGCCTGGACACAAAAGTTAACTAAATCAGTCATATATAGTCCGTGATCTAATTCCGACAAATCAAAGGGTTAAATAGTCCGATAAACCGTGGCACTACTATTGCTCCATCAGCTCGTGAGCATTCGGGACTTTCCCAGCAGCGAGGTGAACAGCAATGGCACGCAACGAATCCGAATGGACCCAGCGTCCAAAGAAACTTCCACCGACCCATTACGCCGATCCGGCGATCTATTCCGACTCGCAGATTTTCGAGGAAGAGCGGGAGAAGATTTTCGCCAAAACCTGGTGGCTTGCCGTGCACGAAAGCGAACTGCCCAACGCCTACGACTACCGCACCTACCAGCACCCGGCCGGGCGCGAGTTGATTCTGGTGCGCGGCGAGGACTTGAAAATCCGCGCCTTCTACAACATCTGTCCGCACCGCGGCAATCTGCTGGTGTACGAACCGTCCGGCAACGCCAAGCGCATCGTCTGCATCTTCCACCAGTGGGCTTTTAACGGTAAAGGCGAGTGCATCGACATTCCGCGGGGAAAGGCCGGATACCAGGACCGGGTGTGCGAGAGCGACGTCGCCCTGAAAGAGGTGAAGTCCGAAATCGGCTACGGCGGTTTCGTGTGGGTCAACGTGGACGACAACTGCGGCCCGTTATCCGAACACCTCGGTCATGCGCTGGACTACATGATGCCGGAGCTGGAAGCCGAACCGCTGCAGGTGATGTGGTACTACCAGGCGCATCTGAAGACCAACTTCAAGTTGATCCACGACACCAACAGCGAGTTCTATCACGACTATCTGCACTACCATAACCGCATCACCGGCATGATGAAGCCGGAGTCCGGTTATTTTAAGCGCAAGTACGAAGCGTTCCCCAACGGCCACGCTTCGGTCGGCTCGATGAACGTGGACTACGACGCCTACAAGGGCGGTGGACACTCGACACTCGGCTGGCCGAAACTGCCCGCCAACGGCTGGAAGCTGGTGGATCTGTTCCCCTGCATCACCTACAACCTGCGCACCTCCGTGCTGCGTATCGACAGCTATATTCCCATCGGACCCAAAGAAGTGATCCTCGAGTTCCGGACACTCGGATTGAAGAGCGATACCCCGGAGATGCGCCGCCAGCGCGAGAAGGACGCGGCCACCATCTGGAGCCCGTTCGGCCGCAACTTGCACGAGGACCTGCTGGCTTCCTCCGGCCAAGGCATCGCAATGACCGAGCATTCGGATCCCATGTATGTGCTGCAGGCGCGCGAGGAAGACAACACCATTCACGACGAGATCGGCATGCGCCACTACCTTGCCGAATGGAGTCAGCGCATGGGCCGCAGTTCCGCCGACCCTTACGCCCGCGAGGTAAAGGCCAAGAGCGCTTGATCGTCCCGGCGCTCCGACGCGATCGCGGACCGAGACGCAGACGACTGCCATCATTTTTCAGGAGAACAAACCATGAATTCCGATCGTACTGCCATCGAAGAACTGATCTATTCGTCATGCATGGCCCTGGACGAGAATGATTACTCTTCGTACATGAATCTATGCAGCCCGCAGTTCACCTACCGGCTCAGCGCTTTCAGTCCGGAGGTCAAGCAGGACATGACCTGGCTGGATCACGACCGTGCCGAATTGCAGGAATTGTTCGATACCTTGCCCAAACACAACAGCGACCGCAGTCCATTGACCCGCAATGCAGTGGTGTACAAGGTCAGGGTCGACGAGGGTCAGAAGAAAGCCGACGTGGTCACCGCAGTTCAGATCTTCAAGACCGCCTTGAACGGCGGCAGATCCGAATTGTTCGCGGTGGGCAAGTACATCGACGAAGTATCACTCGAAGGTGATGAGCCGGTATTGGCGAGCCGCCAGGTCAAGCTCGACACCCGCGATCTGGGCTGGGGCTATCACGTACCGTTCTGAGCCGACCCCACGGCGCGCACCGACCGGTGTGCGCCGTGGCGGTCGATCCGCGTGCATGGCGATCCGCGACCATCCCGCGGCAATTGCGGGGACCTTCTTGGACGCAGCCGATGCCGCTGAACTCCGCCGGCTGGCTCCGCGACGGCGCGCGATGCGCTATATTGTCGAAGGCAATCCAATCACCGTCACACGAGTGGACTCCGTGATTGCAATGACAGCAGCTGAAAGACAGGCACTGCTCAATTTCTTTGAGCGCGTCGCGCTGAAGGATGAAACGCAGCTTGCAGCGCTGGGCGCCGACCCGCGGTTCGGACTCGAACCGAACTGCTGGTCGTTCACCATCCCGGACCTGTACTTTTTTTTGCGCGATCGCGGCGTCGCCTGTGCGCAGCTCGAGTACAAGCGCTTTCGCCAGCTGTTGTTTACGTGCCCAGTGAATCAATTGATGAAACCGATGGGTGCTGAAATCAAGATTCGCGAAAACTTGAACAACGTCGACCGCTCTCGGTACGCGCTGGTATGGTCCACCGAGTGAGCGGAATCGCCGCCGGCCGAGCGCCTGGATCGGCGCGCACATGGCGGCCCGCATGCTAACGCACAGGCGTGCTGAAGCGGTTCACCCCACCGTGTAGCAGCAACAAGCCGCAGCCGGTCGTTCCTGCCGTTCGCCTGCGAATGGGAACGGTCAGCCGCCGCGCCGGTGCAATTCGCGCATGCGTTCGCTCAAATGTTGACCGAGCAGCGAGACCATCCGAACGCCTTCTTGCGTTCCCGCCTGGCGCGCCAAATGCAACATGCCGCCCATACCGCCCTTGGCCGGCGGCGCCGTTGCGAGATCGCGGCTGGTATCGCTGAGCGCGTCGGCGAGTCCGATGAGCAGATACTGGCAGTCGGGCCGGTCGAGCACTTGCAGCAAACGCATGAGCCCTTCATTGCGGGTGAGGCGGTCGAGCAAGGTGATGCCCTCGCTCGCGGTACGCGCAAGCCTGGCCACCATCTCGTCGGACATCGCGTCCTTGGCCGAGGCGAGTAAGTTCACCATTTCGACGATGTCGTTGACGGCTCCCTCGTCCATCGCCGGCGGGACTTGCGCTGTTTTGTCGCCCTCATTTGTCATCGGTGAGACCTTTTGCGTTTCGTTTGCCATTCCCGTGATCTCTCCTCAGAGTAATCCGCGCACGGTGGACCAGTACATCTGGTTGTACGCCACCTTGAACCAATGGATCGCTTTGGACGGCGGTTTCAAATCAGGCAAGTTGACATAGTCAAAGGCGTTGTATGTGGCGCGGTCGTAGCCCGCCTCAATGAAGCAATACACCTTGCCGTCGTATTCGCGCACCTGGGTGCCTGTCTTGAACATGGACGCAATATTCTCCGCGACCACTTCGGCCTCGTAATGGGCGGCCGAGCCGGTTTTGCTTACCGGGACATTGGTCGCATCGCCAATGGCGTACACGTTGTCGTATCCGTCAACGGTCAGCTTGAAACGATCGGTAGGAATCCAACCGCCCTGCCCCAGATTGTTGGCATCGGCGATTTCGGCGCCTCGATGGGGCGGGATGGCGATCAGCAGATCGTATTCGAGCTCCGTACCCTCCTCGCTGTAGATGATCTTCTTGGCCGGATCAACCTCTCGGAGATTGAACAAGGTTTCATATTCGATGCCGGCCTTCTCGAACTCCGGCGTGGCCCAGACGGCAACGTTACGGGTAGCGTGCACGGCATTGACCGGATAGTGGTAGCGCAATCGCACTTTGTCTCGGATGCCGCGCGCCTTGAAGAAGTCATGCATCATGAACATGGCCTCCACGGGAGCGACAGGGCACTTATGCGGTATGGATACGGTCATCGCCACGGTGCCGCCCTGAAACTCCATCAAACGCTTGTGCATCCGCACGGCGCTTTCTTCGGTAAAGAACGTTTCCGAACCTTCAGCCAGACCCGGTATTTCCTCCGGCACGATGCGCGATCCGGTAGCGATGATCAGGTAGTCGTAGCCGTAATTTTTGCCGCTTTCGGTTTTTACCTGATTTCGATCGAACTGAAACTCAGTGACAGGGTCTACGCGGAAATCGACGCAAGGCTCGAGCATGCTGGCCTGATCGCGATAGAGCTGATCCGGAGTCATCTGACCGAAGGCAACATAAAGCAGTCCCGGTTGGTACATGTGACGCTCGGATGCCGAAAGCATCGTAATGTGTATCTTACGGGCGCGTATTTCAGTGGCGAGCCGGCGGGCCAGATTATTGGCCAGAATGGTGCCACCCGTACCGCCACCAACAATTAAAATTCTCATTGCAGTCTCCTGATCCGTGATACCCGGCCGGCAGCGAGCGGCGATGCGTGTCTGCGCCGCAGCCCAATTATTTTGCTTTGCGCACCTTGATGTGCCAGACGTTGTCGACTTGCTCGCTGCTTACAATCTCGTGTCCGACTTTATTGACCCACGCGGGCACATCATCGGCCGTACCTTCATCGGTTGACAAAAGTTCCAGGGTATCGCCCACGCTGGCGTGCTTCATGTGGCTGATCAGTTCCATCAGCGGCCCAGGGCAGAACGTATTCCGTGCATCGATGATCTTGCTGTCGCTCATG
This sequence comes from uncultured Gammaproteobacteria bacterium, assembly GCA_963773585.1. Lineage (GTDB taxonomy): Bacteria > Pseudomonadota > Gammaproteobacteria > JASBUN01 > JASBUN01 > CAVXJN01. The sequence continues at coordinate 133,155 of CAVZBR010000001.1, read as the reverse complement.
TTCGTAACTCCCGCCGCATTCAAAAGGTGAGCAGCTGCCCGCCTTCGGCATCACTGAGAAAACGCGTAAGTCCGGTGGGCGGACCCAGCTCGGGCGCCAGATCGCCCCGGGTGATTTTCAACAAATCGATCGCCATGGAGCACGGCAGCAGTTTCGCACCGCCGAGCTCTGCGGCCTGCTGGAACAGTTGCATGAACGGTGGAACTCCTTTTTGATCGAGCAGTGGTCCGAACGCGCCTTCCGCCGGCGCTGCGCCCGAATGTCCCTTGACGAAATAGTTCAAGGCGTTCATCGAAAAGAACACGGAAACTTCTTCGCCCGTCGCCGCTGCGACCGAGGCGACCATTGCCGCCATTTGCAGCTTTTCCCGCGTTTCAGAAACGCAAATGATGCTCAACTGTGCCATGGGTATTCAGTCAGCCTCGCTCCGAGTGATCTTGCCACTGGGCAGCAGTGCGGAATCGAACTGCCGCCCATTCGGGTTCACCTGTCCATTGACGGTGGCGCGCCACCCCAGGGTTGCGCGACTAATGGCAGGGAAAACCCTGTGAGTGGCGCATGTCATGGGCTGCATTGTGCACGGCGGGAGTCTGCGCAAGTCCGACGCCATACAGAACCACCAGCCCCAAAATCGCGGCGGCGGCTAATTGGAGCGGCCTTGGGATTCGCGCGGAAACGGTGTCCACGCCTGCAGTACGAACGGATGAAACGCTGTTATGCATGACAGTCTCTCCTAGCTCCTGTGGCTTAAAGCCGAGCTTGACATGGTGGAGGTTGCGGACGGTGCAACGACCCGTTTGACGGCCCACACTGAGCCTAATCCCAGCGCGAGCCAAAATAAGGCATTGGCGATGGACGTCGCGCCGATGAACCGGTGCGCGAGATCGACAAGTTCGGCGGCGGCTTCGGGCGACTGGCCGGTAAACGGTTCCACCGCCGACTGCGGCGCACCCACCAAATGCGGCACCAGCAGCAGCACCAGCGCAAACCAACGCCACGGCGATTTACCGAAAGCGGCACCGGCCAGACCGCCCGCAGTGCAGACCACTGTCAGCAGCCACCAACCTTGACGGGCATCCAAGGGTGCCGCGGCGGCGCCGGGAATCTCCGGAGGCATGCCAAGCGACGGCGCCAAGAAGAACACCGCGTATCCCGCTGCGCCCCACAGCAGACCGTGACGCCAGCCGAGCGGGCCAGCCGTGCCGTTCTTGCGCGATGCAATCATGATGGGCAGGAGAACCAGCGCCAAGCCGATCGCGATCAGCACGTTGGCCAGCAGTGTAAAGCCAGTGCGTTGCACGCCGTCGGCGGGTTTCCACGCATCTGCGTCATGTTCATGCGCCTCATGACCGTGGCCTGCGACGGTGGTTGCGTGCAGGTGCGTATGCGCCGCAGCCGCATCGTCCGCCTCGTGCTCGAAACCCTCGGCGCTTTTTATAATCGGGACCACCTGCCATGCTTGCGCTGCGGTCAGCAGCAATCCGCATGCAGCGCCGACCAACAGGCCGTACAACACGACTTGGCGAAATAACATGGCGGGAACCTCCAGCGGCTCAGTGGCAGGGAAAACCTTGGGAGTGGCGCATGTCGTGCGCCGCGTTATGCACCGCCGGTGTCTGCGCAAAGGCTGCACCGTATAGGATTACCGTACCGAGAAGAAATGCGCCGGCAAGCTGCATAACCTTGGAGACTCGAACGCCGGGAACGGCGATGACTGTGCTTAGACTGTGCATGTTTTCCTCCTCCTGCTTGTGGCTCACCGCGAGCCCTCTCCGTCTCAGCTCGACATAACATGGAACGCAAACCCCTCTCCGGCATCTGTTTCACGACTCGTGTACCCAGTTCGCACGATTGAGCAGATACACCAGAATGCTGTCGAGGATATAACCGATTAATCCGATCACTACGATCATGCCCATTAGCTCGTCATAGGCCAGATTTTCGCGCGCGTTCTCGAGCGTGTAGCCGATGCCGGACCTGGTACCGAAGAACTCTGCGGGGATCAGTACAATCCAAGCCACGCCCAATGCTAGCCGGATGCCGGTGAGCACATCGAAGGAAACCGCGGGCAAAATGATCTTGGACAAGACGTGGTGGGGTTTGGCGCCGAGATTACGTCCCACTTTGAACCAGGCCGGATCGATTTTGGCCATGCCGGCCGCGGTCGCGAACATGACCGGCCACACCGCGCCGATGGTAATCAGGAAGATGATTGCATGATTCCACTCGGCAAAGGCGATAACGGCGATCGGTTCCCAGGCCAACGGGCTGACCATGCGCAGCATCTGAAACGGCAGGTGCGTGACGTCGCCGAACAGCTTGCTTCGGCCGATGAAAATACCGACCGGGACGCCGATCGCGATCGCGAGCAATATGCCCATGCCCAGGCGGTAGCCGCTCGCCTGAAGTCCGGCCTGCAGCGTTCCGTAGTGCCACATCGCCGGGATCCCGTCGAGGATCGCACGTTGTGGTGCGAAGTCGCCGAAGTAGGCCATCGTGGGGTCGCTGGTTACAAACCAAATTCCCAACCACCAGAGCACGAGCAGTACGAGCATGCCGGCGGTAAAGTTGAAAGCCTTCTTTCCGCCTGTGCCGACCCAATTCTTGATCAGTGCAAAGCTATCGGATCCGCTGGCGCGTATGACGGGAGATACAGTGCTCACAGGTCAGCCTTCCTCGCCAGATGGGCCGGCGCACAGAGAGTGGTCTCGATCACGGCGTCGCGGCGCATGCCGTCACCTTGAGCTTGCGATGGGTCGGCGCGTGAATCGGTGCGGCGATGACAGGTTCTGACGCTCATCTTGCCGTCCTCCGGTGATACCAGCTGTAGCGATTGATCAACCACACAAAGATGCTGTCGAGTGCGAAGCCGATGAAGCCGATGGTGAGCACCATTGCCGTGAGATAGCTGTAGTCCACGGTCTCGCGCGCATCCTTGATGGCGTAGCCCAGTCCTGAGGTGACTCCGAGCATTTCCGCCGGCACGAGCACGATCCAGGCCACGCCCAGCGAGAGGCGCATGCCGCTGAGGATGTCGAACGTGATGGCCGGCAGAATGATGTCCTTGAGGATGTGGGTACGCTTGGCGCCAAGGTTTTTCGCCACCTTGTACCAAGCCGGATCGACCTTGGACAGGCCTGCGGCGGTCGAGTATATGATCGGCCAGACTGCAGCGATGACGATCAGATAGATGATCGCCTGATCCCACAGGGGAAATACGATGACCGCAAGCGGCATCCATGCCAGGGGGCTTACCATGCGGATGAACTGGAACGGCGAGTGACTGATATTGCGAAACCGCTTGCTGCGCCCCACCAGAATCCCGACAGGAATGCCGATCAGCGTCGCGATCAGAAGACCGTAACCGAGGCGCTGCACAAGGCTGGCGTAAATAGCCTCCTGGATTCTGCCTTGCTCCCATAGCCGGGGGAACGACGTGAGCGTCGGGATCGGGCCGAAGTCTCCGAATGCCGCGGTCTGGGGTTGGCTCACCAGGTACCACGTACCGAGCTGCCAGATGATCCCCAACGCAAGCAGACCCAGGATGCCGAAGGCGATATGTCGCGCCCCACGGGTTCCAATGCGGCTGACTGCAGACCTCTCGCGGACCGGGGGCGCGACTACGTTCATATCACCATGACCTCCTCCCGAACGAAGGGATCGCCGGATTGAGGGACACTAAGATCCTTGGTCCAGGCCGGATGCTTCTCGAGCGCCTTCTTGATGAAGGTGTAATTGACCAGATCTTTGACAATGAAGTCGGTCTCGAGCTTGTCCAGGAAGGACTTGTCACCGGTCACCAGCGCCTGCCGCAGCTGATCGGCCACCACCCGTGTAGCCGACTCGTATGGCCAGCCTTGCATGTTGATCCGGCTCTGACCCCATTGGATGTGCTTGATGGCATCTGGATTTTTGTAATAGGCCGGGTCGTAAAAGTTCATCGCCCGTTCGACCACCTCGACCGGGAACGGCAGGTAGTTGCCGCCATCACGGGAAAGCCGGCGGGCCGCCTCATGACGGTTCTGGGCGATCCACAATTGCGCCTCAACCACAGAATCCATGACCGCCTGGGCCCACGCCGCTCGGTTTGGATCCTCGGTATCTGCTTCGTGCATCACCACTACGCAGCACGGATGCCCTTTCCAGAAGTCACCGGTGAAGCGCAAAACCTTCGCACCTGCCTTAAGCTCACCCAGTGAATTGAACGGTTCGGCGACGATATAGGCATCGATCTTTCTCGATGCAATTGCCGGCGGCATGTCCGGCGGGGCCAGGACAACCAGGTTGCACTCGTTGGGCGCGAGCTTCGCATCCTGCGGACGGATCACCGGCGTGATTCCCGCATCCCGCAGGAAGATCTGCAGAATGAGATTATGGTTGGAATACCACCAAGGCACCGCCACCTGCATGCCGCCGAAATCCTTGAAGCTCTTGGCACCCGTATGCCTACCGACCACGCAGGCCGAACCATTGGTGTGGTCCCAGGCCGTGATCTTGATGGGAAACCCGCTGTTGTAGCGCATCCAAAGCGGAATGGGGTTCAGCAGATGGGCGAGATTGTGTTTGTGCGCCTGAAAGGCCTCCACCAGTGGCGTCCAGCCCCGGTGCAGCTCGGGACGCGCGGCGTCGAGACCGTTGTTCTTGTAGAACCCCTTGTCGAATGCGATCAGCAATGCGGCCGCATCGGTGATGGGGATGTAACCGACGCGCACCACCTCGTCCTTGGGCTTATCGGCGAATACCCGAGTCCAAGGGAACAGACCACCCACGCCGGCGAGCGCTCCGGCCTTCAGGAAGGTGCGCCGGTCGATGGCGGCACCGTGATCGATAAGGCCGGGTTGCTCTATGCCAGCACCCATTCCCATCAATGCGCGGATTCCACTGCGGGGGTCCTTCGGGTCGTAATCGGCCACCATCTTCGGGTCTGGCGCGCCATCGGTGATATCGGGATCTCTTGGGGGCCGGCGTAGATCGACGGGCTCGTGATCGTCTCGTTTCTTCGTCTTCATCGGATTCCTCCCGCGGTGACCATCGGTAGTTCGCCCGGTTGTCCAGGCGTATGGTTGTTTGCTCTAAACCGGACAGGGCTTGTAGGGGCTCAGAACCGAAGTCGCCACGGTTGCGCGACCTAGCTCGGGTGCCCGGAAGGCGCAGCACCGCCGACAATGCGAGGTTTGGGGGCACCTTTGCTTGCGTTGTCGGCAGCGGCGATGCGCTCCGCACGCGCGGGCTTCGCCTCTTCGGAGCCGTTCTTGGCGCCGGGCGTACCGGCGGCCTTGTGAAAGGCGGTCATGATGTACGCGCGCATCTGCTGGATCGCAGGGTCTTCGCGGTCGCGTGGATCGGGCAGCTCGACGTCGATCTCGTCATGGATCTTGCCGGGAGAGCCCGCCATCACCAGCGCGCGATCGGCCATGAGCACGGCCTCATCGATGTCGTGGGTGACCATCACCAGGTTGATGCCGATCTCCTTGGCAATGGAGCGCACGTCTCTCTGCAAGCTCGCCCGGGTGAAGGCGTCCAGTGCCGAGAAGGGCTCGTCGAGGAGCAGCAATTCGGGCTCCATGACCAGCGAGCGCGCAAGCGCCACCCGTTGCTGCTGTCCACCGGAGAGATCCTGGACATTGTTGTTGGCGTATTCCTGGAGATCGACGAGCTCCAATACTTCGTCGACACGCGCGCGAACCTTCTTTTCGGGCCAGTGCGCAAAGCGCAGACCGACACCGACGTTCTGCGACACGCGCATCCAGGGAAACAAGTGAGGCGCTTGAAACATCATCACCCAACGTGACGAAGGGCCCTCGACCCGCTTATCGTCGAAGAAGACCGATCCGCCGGACGGTGACAACAAACCGGCCACGATGTGCAGCAGAGTCGATTTTCCGCAGCCAGAACGGCCGATGATCACCAAAGACTCCCCTGGGTCGGCCTCGATGCTCACCCGGTCGAATGTCAATGGCCCTTTGCCACTGTATCGGTGGGTCAAATTGTCGATCCTGATATTTACGCCGCGAACTGACATTGAATCAATTCCTAATCGGTGAAGGTGGGTAACAGCTCGGCCGTCCCGTTGCGTACGTGTTGGAACGACGTATTAGTAACTGTAGCGTCCTATCCGCATTTGCACCGGTCGCGCAATCCAACGGATAACCGGAATTTACTTTCCGTAGCATCACGTGCCCCGGAATTTCGCGTAGATGGCACGTACAGCGAGGTGGTATGAGGTTCGATGTAAACTCACTCGCTATTGAGCCGTTGATCCACGTCTTGCATGCGGCGCGCCAGCTCCGCCTCGTCGATCAAGCCCCGCCGCAGCATGCTGTGGGCCAAGGCCAGGAGTTGGCGCTCCGGGAACGGAACGTCTGCGTACAGATCTTCGGATAGTTCGTCCTCTTCCCAGCGACGCTCCAGCACCGGTAGTGCACAAGTCCCGGCCGCAAGCATGTCGCAGGTCGCCTCGAGATTGACTTTCCAGGGCGGATCCGGATTGGTGACGCCGTACTGCGCGGCCAGTGCTTCCCAGACTCGGCCTTTGCTGCGGATCGTCTCGAGCAGCGGGACCGGCCCTCGGTCCAGACCTTGCAAATCGTAGCGCTCGTCGTTCGTGGTCATGGGCTATTCCTCAATGGTCGTGCTGCACAGGATGAACCGCAGGATGAACCGGACGTTCGGCGTTGGAGGTCACGCCTGGTTTGGGCACCGCTACGCCGATCAGACAGTCCCGGGTGACGATCTCGGCCAGCTGGTCCTCGCTCCAACCATCGGTTCCCTCGGGGCGCACTGGCATCACCATATAGCGGGTCTTCTGATTGGAGTCCGCCACTCTGATCTCCACATCCTCTGGAAGCTGAAGACCGAACTCCGACAGTACTTGCCGCGGCCAGCGAACCAGTCGGCGCCGGTAGTTGGGCGTGCGATACCATTCGGGCGATTGGCCTAAGATGGGCCGTGGATAGCACGAGCACAGCGTGCAAACGACCACATGTTTCAGCTTCGGGGTATCTTCGAGCACGCGCAGGTTGCAGTAATCGCTCGGCGTACCGAAACCGGTGGGGGGACTATTGATCCAATCGACGCCGACCTCGAGGCTCGCTTTGACCCCGTCCTTGACCGCCAGCTTTTTGAACTCCGGATCCAGCCATGCTTTGGCGACGAGTCGCGCGGCAGGCAACGGGCCCAGGGAATGTACATACTCAGTCCAGCGTCTGTGATCCTCGGCCGAAAACAGCCCCTTTTCGATCGCCAGCTCGCGAACAGCCACCTCGAGCACCTCGAAATCGCTCACTTCGTCGACCATTGGTGCTGGTTTATGCTCGTCGTTCATCTCAATTCACCCCTTCTAGGTTCGCGGCCCGGTCGCCGGTCAGGCGCGCTCCAACCAGCGTTCGGACAATTCAGTTTCCAGCGTGTCGTTGTCGTACACATCGGAATACTCAGGCCAAAGCTCTTTTTGGCGAAAAACGATGCTATAGAACCATTCCGGACTGTCCGTGTTGTCCCATGCCTCATCTTCTGCAGCGGGACTTTCATAGACCACTTCGGTGATCTCGCCGACGGCGCCGCGGGTATACATCTGGCAGCGCGTGTAGAACAGATCCGGCAAGTTCTTGACTCGGACTTGGTCACCAATCTTGAACTTGGGTTTGCCGGCTTCGCCCTTGAAACACTGCGGATCGCCGATGCCAGTCGCCTTCTTCGCGTGATGAAATCGATCATGTTCAGCGTTACTCATGGCGCTTTTGCACCTCGTCAATCTTGGTCATCAACTCGGTCAGCGTGATGAATTGCTTGTCCACCATGATGCGCGCGGCCGTCAACAGCCAGCGCCCGTAATACGGAAGGCCGAGATACTGGGTCTGCCCGACGTCAACGTTCTGCCGTCTGCGGCGCTCCTCGGCGTTCCATACCCCACGCCAAGCCAAACACTCACACGTCGCAAACGTATTGAGTTCCCATTGTTCTTCTTCCTTCTCGTGCCATTCGATCGGTATGTCCGGCTCGCCACCGACGTCGTGCGCAGTCCGCAACAGCGCGCGGTAGTGGGCGTGGTCGATGGCATCGGGAAACGGAGCGTGCGTTGGCTGGTGGTAGGCCGGCTGCAGTTGGCCGACAATATCTAAATGCCGCATAAATTGTTGTCTAGTGGACGCTGCCATTCTCTCGACTCCTCTAATAACGAATCGCGTAGCTGACGGGCTTCGGGGCGGTAAACATTAGTGAGTTAGTACATTCGCAACTTTGAAAGTTTGACTTCACTTTCCGGTGCTCTGTGGGTGGCGATGAGTGTAATCTAGGAGGCAGGGTGTCATTAGTCTAAGACTTTGTTGTTATCGAACCCGTAGGAGTTTCCTATGCATCAGAGAGTCGTCTTCCCGCGCTCGCTTCAATATCTGCTCGCTATTGCCGAGTACCGCAGCTTCACGCGAGCCGCAGAAGCCTTGCATGTCTCTCAACCAAGTTTGTCGCAACAAATCAAACAACTGGAGGAATCGTTGCAGTCGCAATTACTGGATCGATCGGGACGCACTGTGCGACTGACCGATGCCGGAGAGATCTATTTGCGCCACGCCCGTCGCGCCTGGGGGGAACTGGACGCCGGCACCCGGGCCATTCACGACGTCCAGGATCTGAGTCGCGGCTCACTGCGCATCGGCTGGAATCCGATCACGGATTATCTTGCCTGTTCGTTGTTGGTCCAATTTAACTCGCTGTATCCCGGCATCACCGTAACCACCTCCGAGATGCCGCAGGACTCAATCGAGAGCGCCATCGCCGAGGATCGGATCGATGTCGGTATCGCGTTCAGCAAGCCGCCGACGCCTGAGACGCGCTCCAGCGAAATCCAAACCAAAATTTTGTTTGTCGAAAGTCTTTGCCTTGCGGTCGGCAATGCCAATCCGCGCGCCGGTCAGAAAAAACCGATCAGCGACCACGAACTGGGCGCGGAGTCCCTGGTGCTACTGAACCGGGAATTTGCGCTGCGCGGCCATATCGACAGCTACTGCCTGGAACGCGCGATCGTCCCGCGCATTGCCGTCGAAACCGACTCACTCAGCGTGCTGATCGAAATGATCCAAGTCGGTCCGCTCGCCACCGTGCTGCCCCGCAGCATCGTACTCACACAGTGCGGGCTGTATCCCATCGCGGTAGCGCCCGATCTACCCCGGAAAGCCATTACTGTGATCAGCCGCAGCGCCGGATACAAGAGCCCGGCATGCGCCGCCTTTACAGCACTCGCTTCCGAGTGGGCTGCCCACAGAGCCGAACAAGTACCGATGCGGCGATTGAACCCGTGCCCGCTTTCGGCGGCCTATTGCGAAGTCGACGCAAACTAACGCGGCGTCGCGGGACCGCGGCATTTCACTTCAACGATACCCCCAAAAAAAGCCGATTGACACGATACAAACCGCTGTGGGATACACAATGCCGTTGCCCGCCGCGGAGTAATCGACATGACCAAAGACGAAATGACCGATGTCATCGTTGCGTCCAAAAAAGCCAAAGGCGTAACCTGGGAAAACATCGCCAATCAACTTGGCGTGGGTACAACTTGGGTCACCTCTGCATGTCTCGGCATGAATAGCATGACCGAAAAACAGGCAAAAGACCTTTGCCGGATCCTCGAACTCGAAGACGCGGTGTGCAGTGCATTGCAGGCATTTCCACACAAGTCCTGGGACCAGGTCGTACCTCAGGACCCGGTAATCTACCGGCTTTATGAAATCGTCGGCGTCTACGGGGACACCATCAAAGAAATCATTCACGAAAAGTTTGGCGACGGCATCATGAGCGCCATCGACTTTTCGATGAACATCGAAAAACAAGCCGACCCCAAAGGCGATCGAGTCGTAATCACGTTGAACGGCAAGTTCCTGCCCTATCGGTCCTGGTGAGCGGCGCCCGCGTCTGACTGACGCAACAGCGCCAGCGTCCATCGTTGTGAATCGGGTCGGAAACGCGCCGATCGCGGTACGGGTCCGCTTCGCTCGCCGTTAGGCGCTCTACGCCGCGTGTCGCGGCTTACCGATCGCGACGCGGTCCGCGGGATTGCGCCACGGCGCTATGTCACCATGCACGTTGGCGCCTCGGATCATTGAAACGAGTTTTCTCCCGGCGGTACACCCATCGTCGTTCCTGGGGATCCGAAGCCGGATTGTTTATCGTGGACAAACGGCGGCTACTCACGGGCTTGTGGGTTGGATGCATGCACCTTGCAACCGCTCTCGCCGTCTGACGCTTGCCCGGGTCTATAACCATCGCCTATGGGCGCCATCGCAATATGCTCTTTGATTGTGGCGCCGACCTCCCTCATATTTTTCGTAGCAGGGGATTGGCGGCGGCCTGTGTTTCCAACACGTTGAACCGCGCTGCGCGGCGACCGGGCCACCACCAGAACCCGAAACCGTAAACCGATTCCAGACGTGCGGTTCTGAGCCTCGGCGTGCAAAGCGCTTTTGCAAACCAGCTCGATGCGCGTGCCCGGGTCGTCATCCGGGGCACAGGTAAATCCGGGGCAAGCACCAGGGAACGATTTGGCCACCGATCAGAGAACGCCGCACCACCGAAATAATTGTCGCAACTGGGTTGCGAGAGACAATCATATTGCAGCCAACTCAAACTCCCGAGATCGATGGAGCCGGGGCATGACGATCGCACAACGCTTTTACATCGTGGACGTGTTTGCGGAACGGCCGATGACCGGCAACCCACTGGCGGTCGTCATCGTCAATGAATTCCTTTCGGATTCCTTCATGCAACAGTTCGCCGCCGAGGTCAACTTCTCGGAAACGGCGTTCGTATGCCCCGTACCTGAACACGATGGAGGATTTCGCGTGCGACTATTTACGCCGGCGCGAGAAGTTGCGTTTGCCGGCCACCCGATTATCGGCGTGGGCTGGGTACTGCGGCGCTATCGTATCGCTAAAGACCGCAACACCGTTCCCCTTAATCTCGCTGTCGGCCAAATACCGGTTTCGTTCGAGCTTTCAAGCGCAGAACGTGAACTCGCCTGGTTTCCCGCGCCGCCCACGGTCGAGGGCCCCACGTGTTCGGCGCCGCGCATGGCGAATGCGTTAGGTCTCACACCAGCGGATATCGACACCAACACGCCGATTCAGGTGATTTCTGCCGGCACCGCAGCCGTGATCGTTCCGCTGCGCACCCTTGACGCCTTAGAGCGCAGCGCGTTGAACCTCGATTCGTATTCTGAACTGGCGGCAGACGGATTTCCGCCGCTTGTGTACCTTTTCTGTACTCAGACACGTCAGTCGCAGAACGACTTTTCCGCCCGATTCTTTTTCGAGGCGCACGGTGTGCGCGAGGATCCCGCGACCGGCAATGGCGCAGCATTTCTTGGCGCGTACCTGCGGGCGAACAATGCTTTGCCGGCACACGACCGATGGCTGCGAATCGAACAGGGCTACCAGGTCAATCGCCCTTCTCTGGTCATGCTCCGCGTACGCATCCAGGGTGCCGAACACCAGATCCAGGTCGGCGGACAGGTGTTCGGCACGGTAAGCGGTGAATTGCTTTGCAGCTAATCCGCGAGGGACAACCACTGCGGGGGGCCGGCCTCGGTCGATCTATATACGCGACGCGAGGGCAAGTGGAGGCATCGAGGCACACGTGATTCACAACGCAATCGTCGCGGCTCGATGGCCCCAACAGCTGCTCACGAGGAGATCGCCGAATGAAACGTAAAGTCGTGCTCGTATACGTATTTCTCATTCTGCTAAACGTTGCAGCATGGATTTGGGCAATCGTGGCGTTTCACGACCACCCGGTCCTGCTTGGCACCGCGCTTATCGCGTATACCTTCGGTTTGCGGCACGCTTTCGACGTAGATCACATCGCGGCGATAGACACCGTGACGCGCAAGTTAATGCAACAAAACAAAGGTTCGGTGTCGGTCGGCTTTCACTTTGCGATCGGACATTCAATCATCATCTTCCTCGGCACAGTTGCAGTGCTGGCGACTTGGGGCAGTACCGCCGATCATTTGTCGTCTCATGAAGCGCTCGCCGGCAGTCTGATCGACGGCGTCAAATTGCCTATCTTGAGTACTTGCGTTTCGGCTTCGTTTTTACTGCTGATGGCAGCCATCAACATAATGATTGCGAAAAGCACCTATGACACCTTTCAACGCGTACGCAGAGGCGAAAGCTACGTAGAAGAAGATATGGACATGCTGCTTCGCAACCGAGGGTTTCTCTCTCGCATCTTTCGGCCGCTGTTTCGGCTCGTCAACAAGAGCTGGCACATGGTGCTGATTGGATTCGTATTCGGCTTGGGATTTGATACCGCCACGGAAGTCAGCCTGTTGGGTATTGCTGCGGCGGAGGCGGCCAAAGGATCGTCGGTGCTGATGATTCTGGTATTTCCTACTCTATTCGCCGCCGGCATGTTATTGATGGACACCACCGATAGTGTGTTGATGTCCGGGGCCTATGGCTGGGCATTTCGGAAACCGATCCGAAAGCTCTATTACAATTTGACCATCACAAGCTTGTCCGCAATTGTCGCATTGTTGATCGGCGGCATTGAGACCGCCGCTGTGATATCTGAAAAGTTCGATTTCCACGGCGCATTGTCCGATACACTGACATCGATCGGCGGTTATTGGGGCGAAATCGGGCTCTTTGTGGTCGGCCTCTTTATCCTGAGCTGGATACTCTCGACGCTTTCCTACCGCGCCAAACGTCTCGAGCGACTTGCCGTCAACGCCTGCGACTTCTACGCTCCTGAACGTGCCGACCAAGCCGGAAGCTGATTGATGCAACCCGATTCGCCGCTGCGCGACGCACGCCTCACGCCAGAACGTGGCTCCGTCCATGGAGTGAAGACTTCGAACGAAACTACTTGGCCGTGCGACGGGCAACGTCTTCGTATCGCAATGGACCGCTCGGGCGACGGGCCAACGATTGTCATGCTCCCGGCACTCAGCTCGATTTCGACGCGCCGCGAGATGTGGCCATTGCGGGAACGCCTCGACAGCTCATTTTCCACCATCACCGTCGATTGGCCCGGATTCGGCGATCAGGCAAAGCCGTTCTTGGATTGGCGCCCCGAAATCTACGAATCTTTTTTGGAGCATTTGTTTGATCATGTCGTATCGGGTGTATTTGCCACCGTTGCAGCCGGCCACGCCGCGGGTTATCTCCTGAAATACTGCGCAAAACGCCCTGGTTCAGGCGGAAGACTGGTGCTTCTCTCTCCGACTTGGCGGGGGCCGCTGCCGACCATGGCCGGCTCGACACGACCGCTGTTTCGGCGTATTGCGCGCATGTTTGATCGGGCCGTGACGGGACCGGCGCTGTACGCGTTGAACGTAAATCGCCTGACCATCGGGATGATGGCCCGAGGCCATGTATATAGCGACCGGACATGGCTTCGCGACGCTCGTCTGCTTGAAAAGCGCGCAGTGACGCGCGCCGTAGGTGCTCGCCATGCATCGGCCCGCTTTGTGACCGGCTGTCTGGATCCATTCACGAGTCGCCTGGAATTCATACGGGCGGCACAGGCAATAGCAGGTCCTGTACTCAATGTGTTTTCGGACAACGCACCGTCAAAGTCGAAACAGGAAATGCAAGCTCTAGCCGAGCTGTCAAACGTAATCACGGTCCGGGCGTCCCGCGGAAAACTGTCGTTCTACGAGGAATATCCTGACGACGCAGCGCTCGCAATCGGACAATACTTGACTCGGCAGGATTGAAACATGGAATAAACCGCAGGCCGGCTTCGAATCGGTAACGCCCCCGGTCCGGACGCCGTGACGTCGTACCGACACCTTCCCCTCAGACTCCAATCCGAATCAAGTTCGCGCGGAGGCGTCAACCGGCGAGTAATAAGAGGCTTCGCGAATCGGAATATGCAATGCGGCGGCGACGATGCCGAGGACTACGGACGCCACCCAAACTGCGTTGTAGGATCCGGTGCGATCGAACACATACCCGCCGACCCATGCGCCCAGGAATGTGCCCAGTTGATGGCTGAGGAACACGATGCCAAACAAAGTGGAAAGATACCGCGCACCGAACATTTGACCGACCAATCCGCTCGTCAGCGGAACCGTACCAAGCCATAGCAAGCCGATCAGGGCGGCGAACACCATTGCCGAAAGCGGCGTCAACGGAATCAGCAAGAAACCACCGATCACGACGGAGCGAGCGAGATACAAGTAACTCAGCAGCAACCGACGGCTGAAGCGCCCGCCCAATGCGCCCCACACGTAACTGCCCGCGACGTTCGCCAGTCCGATCATCGCCAGCGCGTAAGCTGCAATCTTCGACGAAATACCCTGGTCGATCAGATACGCGGGCAAATGTGTGGCAATGAACATGACGTGAAAACCGCATACGAAAAAGCCCGCGTTGAGCAACCAGTAGTCGCGGTAGCCCGAGGCGTCCGCGAGCGCTGTCCGCAACGGCAATTCGTGCGACGAAGACGCGCCGTGCACGCGCGAAGGCGCTCGTAGCACGCGCGACAGCACCGGGACCAACAATGCTGCGCCAGCAAAAAGCAGCAGCGTATAGGACCAGCCGTAGGCGGCCAGAAGCCGCTGGGTGGTCGGTATGAGCACGAACATGCCGAACGAACCGCCGGCCGTCACCAAGCCGAGCGCCATGCTGCGCTCGCGGTCGCCAACCAGACGGCCGACCGCGCCGAGCACGACCGCCCACGTAGTGCCACTGAGGCCAATGCCGACCAACGCGCCGAGGCTGAATTGCAGTGAGACCGCATCGGCCGATACAGCGGTCAACGCCAACCCCGTCACGTAGCAGGCACCGCCGATAAACAGCACCCGCCCGGCACCATAACGGTCGGCCAGCATGCCGGCGAAAGGCTGGCAAAGGCCCCAGATCAGATTCTGAAGCGCAATTGCGAAACCGAACGCCTGTCGGCTTATGCCCAAGGCGCCGGTCATTGGCTCCAGATACAGACCGAAAGCTTGTCGTATACCCATGGCCAGGGCGGCGATCAAGCCCGCGGCAATAACGATCCACCAGAACCTGATGCGAGTCATTTGCGTTCCAGCACCTGCCAAAAGGCAGATACTAGATTCAAATGACCCGCCCGGTCACGCGCAGTGTGATCTGCGATTGATTTCCGCGTCGAACCGCCCTTCAGCCACGGCGTCGATTTCGCTCCAAAGTACCGTCCACCATACAACCTTCACTCCAATCGCAGTCGGCGCAGAATTCCATTCCCGGGCAGCGGCCCTGGCGGCGCATGACGCAGCCTTGGTCGCGACCCAGAATCCGGCGGGTTGCGATTGCGCTCAGGGGATTGGCGATGGGCATGGCCCAACCAAAAGACATAGCAAACATGACACACACCTCCATCTTGGCAACGACATCCAGGGTGCCAAGCTCGCACGGCGAGTGCCTTGATCCATATCAAACGTCACATGAGATAAATCGTCTCGCCCGGGGACACACTCGGACCAGCGTAATGACACACGTAATCGTAAACGGCTTTGGGCGCGGGAACGTTGCCGATCGGTTGCCAAACGGTGGGCGCAGGCGACTCAACCTCCGGCGGCGGGTCACTTTTGAGTTGCGCCGATACTCGCCAACGGCGGCCGGCGCAATCGAACTCCCCGAGCAGCTGCCGCCAGTGCCGTTCACTACCTCGCGGCGCCGCGGGTGGAACGGGATACTCGATCCGGAACCAGGCGCGCCGGTGCGGACCCTGGCTGCTGATGGTGTTGCTGTACACCGCCACCACCCGCGCAGACTCCACCAGGACAATGTGATCGGGGTTCTGTTGCGGTGGTTGCGGATCCGCACCGGCCGCCATCGCCGGCAGCGCCACCGTGATGGCAAAGCAGGCGAACCAGACGCCGACAGCCCAGGGCCGCGTCGAAAATCCCCTCGACGGGTCCTGGGCCGGCAACACGATCCGCCTATTTGCAGTCCATGCAGGGCGTATTGTTGGTATCCGGTCGGGGATCCGGAAAGAACCCGTCGCGGTTCGGCATTTCCACCTTGGGCAAACTGTCCTGATCCAGCGTCGCATCGGCGGGCAGAATGTCGTTGAGATGCAGCAGGTAGGCGGTCACCGCATACACTTCATCGGGCTTCAGTGATTGCGGGTTGTTGAACGGCATGGCCCGATGCACGTAGTCGTACACGGTGGTGGCATAGGGCCAGTAGCTGCCAATGGTTTTCACCGGCTTGTCGGAGGCGAGGGTGCCCTGCCCTCCCACCAGCTTGTCCATCGGCTTGCCCTGGCCCTTGTCGCCGTGACAGGACGCGCACTTGTTGGCGTAGATCTTCTCGCCTTCAGCCACCGAACCCTTGCCTTTGGGGAGATTGTCGCCCGACGGTGAGATGTCGATGTTCCACCCGGCGATCTGTTGCTGGGTGACCGGTTCGCCGATGTCGTACTTACCGTTTTCCGCCGCTTGTGCGAGCGGCCAGGCGCATAAGCTCACCGCCGAAACCATCACCAGCCGCCGGAGATTAGGTTTTTGCGTGAACATTGGTCACCTCCCCGCTTTCCGCCAGCGCCCAGGTCTGAATGGCGTTGTAGTGATACACCGAATTGACGCCGCGGACGTCGATCAGTTCACTCAGCGTGGGCTGCACATAGCCGCTCTCGTCGACCGCCCGGCTTTGCAACATCGCCGGTCCGCCGTCCCATTTCCAGGGGATCCGGAACCGGGTAAGGCAGCGCGGCAATACGGGATCGTCGAGTTCAGCCATACGCCAGGTCTTGCCGCCGTCAGTCGAGACATCCACCCGGCGGATGCGGCCGTACCCGGACCAAGCCAAGCCACGGATTTCCTGGAACCCCTTGTCTTTGACGGTCTGACCGCCCGACGGATGGGTGATCACCGATTTCGCTTCCATGGCAAAACTGAATTGCCGCGCCCGGCCATCGCTCATGAGATCGGTATACTTCGAAGTCTCTTCGTGGGTCATGAACGGGGCGTCGGCAATCTTCAAGCGGCGTAACCATTTGATCTGGGTGTTGCCCTCCCAGCCCGGCAGCAACAAGCGCAGCGGGTAGCCCTGTTCCGGACGCAGCGCTTCACCATTCTGGGCATAGCACAGCAAGGCATCGTCCCACGCCTTCTCGAGCGGGATGCTGCGGGTCATGGCGGCCGCATCGGCACCTTCGGCCAGGATCCATTTACCTTCCGGCTTCACGCCGACTTCCTGCAGAACCGTGGCCAACGGCACCCCGGTCCACTCGCAGCAAGACAGCAGCCCGTGACTGAACTGAACCGTCTTTTCGCGCGGTTTCTTCCATTCCGTCAGGGTATTGCCCGAACATTCCAGGAACCGGATCCGGGATACGGCGGGAAATCGCATCAGATCGTCCATGGTGAACATGAGCGCTCGTTCTACCATGCCATGCACAATTAAGCGGTGCTGATCCGGATCGATCGCCGGCACGCCGCCATGATGGCGCTCAAACACCAGGCCGTTGGGGGTGATGATGCCGTGCAGATCCTGCAACGGCGTAAAACTCCAGGAAGAGATCTGGGTCGGCGTCAGATCGGTCGGCCGCCGGACCACGTCCTGCTCAAACTTGGATGGCATCCCGTAGGCAGGGGTGAGAATCGGGTGGCCCTGCTGGGTGGTCCACGACGGGACGTTGGGCGGCAGATTTTGTTGCGATTCCGCCCGGGTCATTGTTGGTGCCAGAAGTCCTCCCATCACTGCCGACCCAGCCACCATCGCGCTTTTACGCAGGAATAGCCGCCGATTGATGGCGGGGAATCCGAGCGGTTGGTCTTGCGACAGGCTGGAGTCGAGAGCGGGTGGGGAGGGCAGCGAATCTTCGTTCTCTTTTGACATGCGCCACCTCCTGAGTGCCGGCTGCGAACCGACGTGAGAAGTAAGCATAGCCTGCGGAGTTCTTTCGTCTAACGGCAAATGCTTATACGCCAGCCGGTGCGCTCCGTCCCCGCAGGTGCCGGAGGTTCCCCCGGCCCGTCCGGTTACGCTATTATTTCGGATGAGCGCCTGAATTTTTCGGCACGTTGAGTTCGACGGCAGGCGTCCAGGCACGGCCCCAAACCGTGTCTGAACCTCGAGTCCGTCAACCCATGGTCACGGTCGAAGAACTCATGTCGCAACTGTTATCCGAACATTCCCGCTTTGTCGATGCAGTCCTCTCCCAAGATCAGCTCGCGATGTCAATGGTCAATCGCGATATCGCCAACTCTTGGCAGCGGTGCTTGAACCTTCACGCACTCAACCCCGCTCAACGACGCGAACCTGTGCTGATTGCGCAACAGGATTTGGCCGCGCGGCAGGAAGGTTTGATGCCGCTGCTTGAAGTGGCTCACAGCGAAATGGAAAACCTGTACCAACAAGTCGCCGGCTCCGGTTACGCGATTCTGTTAACCGACACCGAAGGCGTGATACTCAATTGTGTCGGCGATCCAGAATTCACCGAGACCGCCAGCCGCCACGGCTTGTGCAACGGCGCAGTGTGGACCGAGCAAGTCCAGGGCACCAACGGTATGGGCACCTGTTTGGTGGAACAAAAGGCACTGATAATCCATCAGCAGGAACATTTTTTGAGCTGTCACACCGGCTTGACCTGTTCCGCCGCGCCGATCCGAGCCCCGGACGGCGCCATGCTCGCCGTCCTGGATGCGTCCGCGGAAGCACGGCTGGCGCAGCAGCACACCATGGTGCTGGTCAAAATGTCAGCACAGATCATCGAAAATCGGCTGTTCCTCAACGCCTACAAACAACACTTGTTGATCCGGTTTCACAGTCGACCTGAGTTCGTCAGCACACTCGGCGAGGGCATTCTGACACTGACCGAAGACGGTTGCGTGCTGGCCGCGAACCAAAGTGCGCTGTTCCAGCTCGGGATCGCTCGCGACGCGCTGCTCGGTCGATCTATCGAATCGGTATTTACGGAAAAGGCCAGTCAATTGGTCACCCTCGCAACCCGCTCCGGTTTTCATCCCGTGCCGATTCACGGTGCCGCAGATGGCAGACGCTTTTTTGGCGTCGTGCAGCTTCCGCAGGCAGCGAACTCCGGCGTTGCCCGTATTCACAGCCCACGCTGGGACAATACCGACAGCACCGCTGCTGCTTTTCACCTGCACCCGGCTCTCGCGCGCCTGGATGGCGGCGATCCGACCATGGCACGCAATTTGCGCCGGGCGCAGAAGTTGGTGGACCGTGACATTCCACTATTGCTGTACGGGGAGACCGGCACCGGTAAGAGTGTGTTCGCGCGTGCACTCCATGACGCCAGCGCGCGCAGCGCGAGACCGTTCGTGGCCGTGAATTGCGCTTCCATACCGGAGACCTTGATCGAAAGCGAACTGTTCGGCTACAAAGCCGGCGCCTTTACCGGCGCCAATCGCCGCGGCGCCCGTGGCAAGATCGCACAAGCAGACGGCGGTACTCTGTTCCTGGATGAAATCGGCGACATGTCGCTTCCCTTGCAGGCGCGCCTGCTGCTGGTGCTCGAAGCCAAGGAAGTCGTGCCGCTCGGCAGCGAGACGCCTGAGTCCGTGGACATCGCCATCGTCAGCGCCACCCATCGCGATCTGCGCCAGATGGTCGAAAAAGGAAGCTTTCGAGAAGACCTGTACTACCGCCTACAAGGGGTTTCCATGAATATGCCCGCTCTACGCGAACGGCACGACATGGCGGCGTTGATTAGCGACCTGGCGCGCGCCGAAGCGCCACGCCCTTTGAGCATCACGCCAGCTGCGATGCGACAACTGCTGCAGTTCGATTGGCCCGGCAATATTCGACAGCTACGCAGTGTACTGCGTACCGCCGCAGTGCTTTGTGACCACGGCGTTGTCGACAGCGACGACCTGCCGGACGAGATCCGACGCGACAGCGCCGCAGTTACCCGTTCGGTGCCGCCCGAGGTCAGCGCGGGGCCGGAACGCAATCCGCTGCGCGAAGCCGAGCGCATCGCATTGGTACGCGAACTTGAACGCACGCATTGGAACGTATCGAAGACGGCTCGTAATTTGCAGCTCAGTCGCAACACGCTCTATCGCTGCATGCAACGTCACGGCATACGACCACCGCGCTAAATGCGGCACACCGTGGCCGGTTCGCGCTGAATCAGGCGAGCCGCGCAGCGCGGCCGTCGGCTACCGCCAATCAGTCCACCCTTCCAGGCTCCCGATATGACAACGCTCAACGATTCCGGCTTTGCCGTGACCATTCATCCCGGCGACTTGCGTTTCAGTGCCGCTCACTTCATCACCTTCAACGGCACTTGCGAAAATCTGCACGGTCACAACTTCCACGTCCGCGTGCACGCCTCCGGACAAAACAACCCGGACGCGTTCGTGGTGGATTTCGTCTACCTCAACCGGGTCGCGGCGCAGGTTTGCACTGAACTGCACGACCGCGTTTTACTGCCCGGAGAGAGCGCGGAAGTGGCCATCGAGCGTGCCGACGGACTAACCCACGTACGCAGTTACGACAAGCAGTTCACGTTTCCCACAGCCAATTGCGCAATCCTGCCGATACGGAACGCAACCGCGGAAATGCTGGCCGCGTACCTGAACCAGCGGCTGTTGGACATCCTGGGTCCCGCGGGTGCGCTGTCTCATGTGGATCTACTGGAAGTCGCAGTCGAAGAGGCGGACCAGCAGTGGGGGATTTCCAGACGCCGGATCGCGCCAGTCGAGCGTGGAGGCCGTTTCGGTGCCGCGTGCGACCCTGGCGACCCGTCGGCTGAACGTTCACCGCTATAATGCCGAGCAATGACCGACTTCGCGGAGGCAATGTGCCCGAACAGCTGTTGTTCCTGACCGGGAGTCTCGCCCGGGTACAACTGGAACGCGTGCTGGCGCAGCTCGATAAACCGAGTTTCAGCTACCAGGTCCACGCGCTGCCGCTGAAGGTCGCCGGGTTGATGACGGCGGACATGATTCGCCGACGCCTGCCCGAGACCTTCGGCGCCGATCGCATCGTGGTGCCGGGTCGCTGCCGCGGTGATCTCGAAGCACTGTCTTCGACCTTGGGCGTAACCGTGCAACGGGGCCCCGAAGAACTCAAGGATCTACCGGAGTTTTTCGGCCACGACAGCGCCAAGCCCGATTTGTCTCGCTATCGCGTGCGGATGTTCGCTGAAATCGTCGATGCACCTGAAATTTCAGCGTCGGCGGTGCTGGAACGCGCGCTCCAGTATCGATCCTGGGGCGCCGATGTGATCGATCTCGGCTGCCTGCCCGACACACCGTTTCCGCACCTGGAAGAGTGCATTGCGCTGCTCAAACGGCACCAAATTCCGGTCAGCGTCGACTCCCTGGAGCGCGATGAGTTATTGCGGGGTGGCCGCGCCGGGGCCGATTATCTTTTGAGTTTGAGCGAAGATACCATCGAGCTTGTGAACGAAGTCCCGTCCACGCCGGTGCTCATACCTGCCCGGCACGGCGATTTGGATTCACTCGATCGCGCCATCGAGCGCCTGCGGTCCCTGGGCCGCGCGTTCATCGTCGATCCGATCGTGGATCCCATTCATTTCGGTTTTACCGATTCTGTCGTCCGCTTCCACGAGGTGCGCCGCCGCCATCCCGACATCGATATGATGATGGGCATCGGCAACATCACCGAACTCACGGACACCGATACCGCCGGAATGAACACCTTACTGTTGGGCATGTGCTCGGAACTCGGCATTGACAACGTGCTGACCACGCAAGTCAGCGCGCACGCACGTTCCGTGGTGCGCGAGATCGATCGTGCCCGGCGGATGATGTATGCAGCTGCCGAACGCACCAGTCTGCCGCGAGGCCTGACCCGGGAGCTTATGCAAATGCATGAGCGCGCGCCGTTTCCATACAGCCAAGCGGAAATTCGCGAATTCGCCGATCAGGTTCGCGATCCCAGTTTCAGAATCCAGATCAGCGAGGCGGGAATCCATGTCTACAACCGTGACGGAATGCGCACGGATAAAGATCCGTTCGCATTCTTCCCCAGCCTGGGCGTCGACGACGACGGCAGCCATGCGTTCTATCTCGGCGTCGAACTCGGGCGCGCGCAGATTGCATGGCAGCTGGGCAAACGATATTCTCAGGATCAACCGCTGCACTGGGGCTATGCCGCCGAATTGCCGGAAGGCAGCGGCCGCGATGCTGCCGACGACTCACGGGATGATGCGTCGTGATCCGTGAGGCGGTCGTCACCAGCGTCAGTGCCGCGGGTATCGCCCATGTCGCACCCATGGGCATCCACGAGCGCGACGGCTGCCTCGGCATCGGTCCGTTCCGCCCCTCGACCACGTTGTCCAATGTTCTCGAAACCCGGTGCGCGGCGATCAATTTCGTCGACGACGTGCGCATCATCGCCGGCTGCCTCACCGGGCGGCGCGATTGGCCCCTGGTCGCGACCGAAAAAATCCAAGGCGTGCGCTTGCAA
Source organism: uncultured Gammaproteobacteria bacterium (assembly GCA_963773585.1). Lineage (GTDB taxonomy): Bacteria > Pseudomonadota > Gammaproteobacteria > JASBUN01 > JASBUN01 > CAVXJN01. The sequence goes on along the minus strand of CAVZBR010000001.1, from coordinate 110,785 downwards.
ACGGCACTGAGCCATGTCGAGCTGGAGCTCGAACAGGTCGACGAACAGGACCAGCGTACCTGGCTGTGGCTGCGCCCGGTACACGAAGGTCTGCACCGGCCGTTTCGGGGTTTCAATCGCGGCCAAATGTCGGTACTGGAAGCCGCAATCCTGATCAGCCGCCTGCACATGCTGCCGGCGGAAAAGGTCGACCGGGAACTCGCCTATCTGCGCATTGGACTGGAAAAAACCGCGGGCCCGAACGAACAGGAAGCGTGGCAGTGGTTGATGCAGGCGCTGGAACGTTTCCGCGCGCAGAATCGCACCGAGGGGGCGTCATGACCGCCATGCTGGCCAGTGTCGCCTCTCTGGCTGAGGCGCAAATCGCGTTCGAGGAAGGCGTCGACCTGATCGACCTGAAGAATCCCCGGGCTGGCGTGCTCGGCGCCTTGGACCGTGACGAAATCCAACGCATCGTCACCGCGCTTGCCGGCGTCCGGCCGATCAGCGCGACCATTGGCGATGTGCCCATGGACCCCGATTCGGTTCGCAGTGCCACCGCAACCATCGCCGCATGCGGCGTCGACTACGTCAAAGTCGGGCTACCCACCGCCGGTGACCGGCGGGCGTGTGTCCGCGCATGCGCGAGTATCGGCCGGCAGAGCAAACTGGTGGGCGTCTTGTTCGCAGATCAGGCTATGGATTGGGAGATGCTTTCCGTTCTGGCCGAACACGGGTTCCGGGGCGCGATGCTCGACACCGCGGCCAAGGAGTCGGGCTCGCTACACACCTTTTGGGATCAGGAGCGACTTGCAGCCTTCGTGGGCCGCTGCCGACAATTGGGTTTGTACTGCGGACTCGCGGGTTCGTTGCACATAGAAGACGTGACAACGTTGCTCCCGCTGGCTCCCGACTATCTCGGTTTCCGCGGCGCATTATGCGCAGCCGGCCGACGCGGTGCCGGTTTGCAGCGAGCTGCAGTACGCGCCGTTCGCCAGCGCATCCCGATCCACGCGAACTCGCACGCGGCCACCGGCTGACGCGCACGCGCCGAAGGCAACTAAACGCCCCCCGGGACGCAGGCGCTACCGCCGGAGCCAGCGCTGCAGTTCGACACGGCGGCACCGCAACCGCCGCCGGTTTCCAGGGCGCTGCGCAGTCCGCTATGGTCCTGTGCTCCGCAAACCCAGGTGGCGAAAGGCGCTTCCAAGAGGAAGCCGCACAGCAGTGGGTCGACCGTCCCTTCTGCTGTCAACTGCATGCAAGATACTCGCGTTCCTGCCGGCGCCACCGATTTCACCAACAGCAAGCCGCTGGCACCCAGTCTGCGCGCCAGCCACGCCGCCAGGCTGTCGGAGGTCAAATCCCACGTTCGCGGCAACTCGCGTTCAGCCAGCACCATCGCGGTTGGCAGCCAGACGCCGACGCCGCCTGCCATGGCGGTCGCCTGCATGTCCGCAACGAGGGCCACCGGTGTCAGCTCGGCGCGGATGTCGCACAGCATGCGTCCATACTGCTCCATCGCCAGCAACGCCATATGATGGGCCGCGGCATCGCTGAACTGCCATCGTCGCTGCAGATCCCGCACCTGATCCGCCAACGCTCCGCCTCCGGGAACGAGGATGACTTTGCCGCCGCCATGGCGGCTAACGGCTTCCAGCCAGGCGGGCAGATCGGGCGAGGCGGCGAGGCTGCCGCCCAGTTTAACCACCCACACGTTCGACCTCGCCGCGCTCCAGCAAGCGCAACATCGCCGCCGCTTTGCACAGGGATTCCTGCCATTCGCCCTCTTCAGTCGAATCCGCGACCAGGCCGCCTCCAGCCCAAAAGCGCAATTCGTCTTTGGAATGGACGAGGGTGCGGATGGCGATGTTGGTGTCCATATCGCCGTTGAAGCCGATGTAGCCTATGGCTCCGCAGTACACGCCGCGGCGGTTGGGTTCGAGCTCTTCGATGATTTCCATGGCGCGCACTTTCGGCGCGCCGGTGATCGAACCGCCGGGAAAACAATCTCGCAACAGTTCCACCGCGTGGCGACCGGGCGCAAGGGTTCCAGCCACGGTGCTAACGAGATGGTGCACCGTGGCGAAGCTTTCCACCGAAAACAATTCCGGCACGTGTACAGAGCCGGTTTGGCAGTCCTTGCCGAGATCGTTGCGCAGCAAGTCCACGATCATGAGATTCTCGGCGCGGTCCTTCGGGCTCAGGCGCAGTTCCTCGGCCAGCGCCCGGTCACGGGCCGGGTCCGGATCGCGGGGCCGGGTGCCTTTGATGGGCTTGGTTTGCACCGCACCGTTGCGCACTTGCAGAAAGCGCTCGGGCGAAGCGCTCAAAACGCGCCCCCACGGCAGGTGCAGATAGGCGGAGAACGGTGCCGGATTGAAGCCCCGCAGGCGCTTGTACGCGGACCAGAGATCGCCCCTTACCTGCGCGCTGAAACGCTGTGCAAGATTAACCTGGTAGCAGTCGCCGTTGCGGATATATTCCTGGGCGCGCCGAAAGGCGGCGCCGTACGCGGCACGATCGAAGTTGGAGCAGACTTCGGACGTCGCTCGTAATACTTCCCGCGGCCGGAACGAGGTCGGTGCGCTAAAACGCGACACCAGTTCCTGCCAGCGTGCGCGATTCCAGGCATCGCCGTGCCGCGCCAGGTACGCACGTTGCACGTGGTGGTCGACAACGATTGCCCAGTCATAGATGCCCACTGCCAGATCCGGGATCCCTTCCGCGTCCGTCGCCAGCGTGGGCAACCGCTCGATCCGCCGCGCCAGGTCGTAGCCGAAATAACCGACGGCGCCGCCATTGAACGGCAGCGCATCGCTGGATTCGGCAACCGGCTGCAGCGCTCTGCGCAAAAGCAGAAACGGGTCCTCTTGGGAGACTGTGACGTTCGCCCCGGTGCGCACTTCGGTGCGGCTGCCGCGCGTGACAAAGGTGGTCAGCGGTTCCGCCACCAGAATGTCGTATCGGCCCCGCGTGCTGCCCGCCCCGCTGTCAAGGAACATGGCCCACGGCGAATCCGCCAGCGCTTCGAAAACCGCTGCGCTGTCAGGCCGATAAGGCAGTTCCGTGTATTGAGGAACGGTCAAGGGAAAAGCTCCTGAGCTCGGGTAAGACCGCGACGCATCCGGCTGCTGGGCGTGTCGTCGGCGTGCCCGGCCTGAGCGCTCGTCAGCTCACAGTATACCGCCAAGCCGCCGGCGGCATTCCATCAGTTGCCGACCGCGCCCGCACGTGGCAGCGGCGTCGCCCGCAGCGAGGCCCGTAATGGCGAGCTTCCCAGTTCGGCGCCGCCGAAGTGAGACAGGAGCGGGTTTGCGTCGTGCTGCTGGAATTCCGCCAGGCTCGGTCCCTGATACCGGCACCACGATTGCGGCGTCTCGTACAGGGTCAAGCACGACAAACCGGGCAGGTAATCGATCAGTCGCTCCCAGATGTATACGCACAACAGTTCTGCACTGGAACGCCATGCCAATTCGGTGGCAGCGTAGTTCAGGGTGTGGTGATCGAAACAGTCCACCACCCGCCGGTTGGCCACCCGCTTGAGGTAGCCAAAATCCACCACGCAGCCGCTCACGGGGTCGATACGGTCGCGGACCTCCAAGTGCAGCACATACCGCCCACCATGAAGATTCTTGCACTTGGCTGGATGATCGGTGATGAAGTGGGCGGAATCGAACACCACCTCCTTGACTACCGATGCGGTCGCGCTCTGCTCGAAAAACGTCTCCCACACGTATGGAATCTGCAACAGTTGAGGCCGCAACGCTTCCAACAGCGCACAGGAATCCTCGACACTCGCTGCGCGCAGCAATATGCCCTGCTCACCCGCCGCTACGTCCAGCTCGGTCAGCTGTACCTGGAATCTGTGCATGACTTCGTTGGCAAAGTAACGGCCGTCGCGGACGTTGGGCAACTCCAGAAACAGATAGCCTGCGTTCAGATAACCGACATGGGCGATACAGACCGCGCTGCTGAGCGCAAAATCCGGCGCCGCGGTCGCGGCCAAACGTTCGTCAGGAACCGGCGAGAGGTTCGCCAGCGGTGCTTTCAGCCGATTGCGGGCACCGACCCGGTGGCTGTCCCGGTCGTAGTAATATTCCTGCCGGAACTCAAAACCAAATTCGCGCAGATATTGCAGATCCCACAGCAATTGGTCGAGCCTGCGTACTTCGCCGGGCACCACCGCGAAACGATCCTCTTGGCGTAGCGTTCCGGCCAGGCGCAGACCCGCCAGCACGGCTCGCGCACCTTCGGAGACACGCGCGAGCCGCGGCCCGTAGCGTTTCGGATCGTCCTGCCGGTTGACCTGATCTTCGTGCACCAGCAAATCCATCGGCATGTGATAGCGCAGCGCGTACTCGTGCAGCGTCAAGCCACAGCAGGACAGCAGATGGTCATTGTCGATCCGCTCGAGGTGCGAACCGCATTCCCTACATTGCATAGGTCACCTTTTTGCAAAGGGCGGAAATTCAAAGCACTCGATCGTTGCCCTGCAGCCTGTGCAGGGCAACGATTCCGAGATCACGAATGCGCGGCAAATGGGTGCTCGGCGCTACCTTTCTGTTCCACCACTTCCGCCGCGCTGGGCTGGCCCGCCATCGCGCGCTGAATCGACAACTTGGTGGCTTCGTAGTTGTAATCTTGGATCTTGTTGTCGTCTTCCGCTTCCCAATGGATAAACACGCCGACGCAGATGAACAGATCGTCCGCTTCCTGCATCGGGATCGTGCCGTCTTCGACACAGTCGGCGACCGCCATTGCGACCGCGCGCTGCGCAGGGCCGAACATCTGCACGGCCTGCTTTGCGCCTTTGATAGTCACTTTGTTGAACATCACGGTCGCCGGCTTGACCATGAGGTTGGGCGCGACCACGGCCAGCAGGCCGTTGACGCCTTCTTTCTGGTTGGTCAGCGTGGTCACAAACGCGGTTTCCGCTGCGCTTCCGCGCGGCCCGATAATCAAATCGATGTGAGCCACTTCGTTGCCGTCGCCGACCAGCGCCTCACCGACCAGGACTTTGTCAATTTTCGCCATCTTTGCTTCTCCTCTAGGTTTCAGGTTATTACTTCATGGATACCGCAGCATCCAACGCCGCTACCCGGCGCCTGGTGCTGAGCAACTCTTCAATGAACACAATCAGAAGCGACGCCACGGTCAGATCGGCGGTCGTTCCCGGATTGATCGCGGACGCCTTCAACTCCCGATCTGCGGCGAGCAAAGCCGGAAAGGCTTGCTCGGGTAAATTTGCTTCCAGCAGCAGCGTCTCCCACCGAGCGGCGTTTGCAGCCAGGTCCGTGGCCCGCTTCAGGCCTTGCTTGCGGGCTACGTGGCTATCGGCACGGCGCGCCAACAGGCCCAGGTACAAGCCGGTGGTTGCCCACTCGTCGCTCTGCCAGCGCGCCCGCAAGTAATGCCAGCGGGGCACCGCGAATTCGAACAGCTCGGCATAGGAATACCGGTACTGGTGGGCGATGCTGTCGCGCTGCGATGCTGCCGCCATCACCGCGCGCAGCGGCGCAGTCGCCGGTTTGCGCACATCGTGGCGGGGCGCCTCACCAAGCCCCGCGGGAGCCGCCAGCCGGATGGCGCGATTGATCCACTCGCTGTCCGCGACATCGGCATCGCCTAGCACCTTGTCGACCGCCGCCCTTAGTCCGCCGGCCTGCGCGTTCGCCGCCGCCGCCAGCAACGGCGCCGCCAACAGCACGATGCCGAGATTGGTGTTACAGCCGCACGCAACGCGCGTGGCAGCCACTGCTTGATGGACCCGCCACCCCAGGGTCTGCCCGGCCTCCGCCAGCAATGGTGCGCTTGCCTGCGCGCTGCGGCGGAAGTCTTCCACGTCCATGCTGTGCCCGGGCGCGTGGACGTGCACGTTACCGGGCTTGAGGGCACGCAGTTCAAGTTCACAGGCGCGAATGTAGGCTCGCTCCAAGTCCTCGGAAGTTGCCGTGCTTTGGACAGCGGCGTCGTTCATGGCGCGGACGCGCCTCCCCTGAGTTCCCAGAAATCGTCGCGGCAGAACGCCTCGTGAAAGCCCGCGGCCAGATGGTCGGCAATGGGAACCAGCGTCACGCCTTGCAACGCTTTCCATGCTGGAATGCCGTTGACTTCCACGACCCACGGGCGTCCATCCCGGTCCACGATCAGGTCGATGCCACCGTAGCCCAGCCCCAGGGCCAAGGAAGTCCGCGCCGCCAGCTCTGCGTGCGCTGGCGCCAAGATGGCGCCACAACCCCGGCCGCCGCGCGCCACGTTGGTGATCCAATGGTCGGCTTCGCGACGCATGGCGGCCACCGGCCTGCCGTTGATGACGAAGATCCGCCAGTCGCAATGCGTGCTGCCGGTATCGACGAACCGCTGCAAATAGAACACGCCGCCTACCGATTCAAAGCTCGGCAACGAGTCGCCCGGCGCAAGCCGGAGCAGCCCATTGCCCTGGGATCCGAATAACGGCTTGAGCACTACCTCGCCGCCGCGTGCGTACTCGCGCAGCAGAATCGCTTGCGCGTGAGCCGCATCGACCGTAACCCAGGTCGCCGGCGTGGGGATGTTGGCCCGATGCAGCAGGAAACTGGTCATGCCCTTGTCGACCGTGCGCTCGATAACGCGCGCGTCATTGTAGACTGCGACGCCGGCTTCGCGCAGCGCGTGCAGGGCGTCGAGATGAAACACCACCTCTTCAAGCGTACCACCCGGCACGCCGCGCACGAATACGCCATCCGGCAGCCGATCCTCGAAGCCAGGCATTTGCAAGCCGGGACCTTCAGCGCCCAAATCGAAAGCACAACTGCGCAGGGAAACGAATGTCACCTGCCAGCCGAGCCGCGCGAATGCCGCTTCCAGCTGGGCGCCGTGCCAGCCGGGATCGTCGGTTACGATGGCCAGTCTGCGCGTCATCACAGCCCGCCCAGTGAGCGTTCCAACAGTTCTGTATTGATACGCCCGGCGCGGAAGCTGTTACCTGTATCCAGGTTGCTCACGCGCACCAGCGCCGGGCTGAACAGCATGGGGTCGATCTTGAAAAAGTCGTAATCGTAGGCTGCAAAAACCTCGGCGAAGCAGCGACCGTAGTCCCGTGACGCGCTACTGGGCAGCTGTTCGGCGAGTTGCTGCGCCGCGTCGTCGTCGCCGCGCACGAATAGATGCACCTCCCCACCGAACAAAATCGCATCGTTGGTCCTGCCCATGGCCGTAAGAAAGTCTTTGCCCGGCGGTGGCAGCGGTGCCACACCGACCCCATCCTCGATCTGCGCCAGGGGAAACCCGAGTTCGTGAACCTTGTGCAGTGCCACTTCCAAGACTCTGGCAACGATCTGGGTCGTGCCGGCCAAGCTGCGTGTCGGTGTAACCACTACGGTCACGCGTTCCGCGGCGACGCCACAATCCGCGCTGATTTTGGGGAGCAACTCGCGCGGCGGCATGCGGTCGGCTTCCAGTACCAGACAGGTCGCTTCGGCCCGGTCGCGGTAGCCCAACTCTTCGAACAGCGGCTCTTTCAGCGCCAAGGCGCGGGCCGGACCCGAGCCGAGTGCGGAAAACGCGCCCTTGCCTTTACCGTGGGACAGTCCCCAGCCCGCATACTGGCTGCCCAGACATGCCAACACCGGGTCGGTGCTACGCACGTGCACCGCTGCCGGCCAATGGGATATGGAGGCCGACGATTCGATGCGCACCGTACCCAGACCGCCCATGCACAGTTCCGCGATGCGTCGTCCGGCTTCGATACCCCCGCGCGCGTCGATGCCGGCGTCCACCAACGCGCAGCCGGTTGCATCCCGGCTCACCCGCAGCCGAAGCGCCGCAGCGTCGGCGAGTAAGCCGTCCACCAGCGGCGCGGTACGGGCATTGATGCTCGGGGCCTCATGCCAATCCAGGGGCATCGTTTCATACACAGACATTGCTCCCACCTCAGCCACACGCCATCGGACGCGCCATGAAAGCATCCAACCACTGCGCGACCCGTGCCTGACGCGCCTGCAACGCCGCGCTCGCACCGTGAAAATCTCGACCCAGGGCGGTGACGCTGCAGATCGGACTGCCGATGCCGATGCGCTCGCCGGCGCACGGCCGGTCGGTAATCCAGGCCGGCCAACGCAGTCCCGGCGGCACCTCGATATCCTGCTCGGCATACACGATTGCGTGTCCACGCGCCCACGAGCGCCGCCACGCCAACGGTCCGGGAAGCAGACCACGGCAGGCATCGATATGCCATTTCAGCAGTCCGCCGCGAACATCGGCGTCGTACAGTTCGAACGTGGCACTGGGGCGGGCGTTGAGTTCGATGATTACGGGACCGTCGCTGCCGGCGATAAAGTCTAGACCGTTCAGCCCCCGCAGTCCCAGCGCCACGGTGAGTCCAGCCACGGCACGTTCCAGCACCTCGATATCCGCCGGCGCCAACTGCGCCCGTGAGACGGCGCCGCCATAGCGAAACGGGCGTTCGCCGGCGGTCGGGGCGGTCAACTGCCGGTTGAATCCTACGCATCGTGCACGTTCGCCATCGGCCAGAAACAACACCGACATCGGTGCGCCTTCCACGTATCGCTGGTAATAGCAGTCCGCCGGCGCGTCGCCCGAACGCCACCAGCGAACGTGGTCGCCGCCGCAGCCGCGTTTGCGCTTGCAAAGCCATTGCCCGCGGTGCTCCTCAGGGGCGCTGGTCACCGTTTCCGGGTGCGGCACGCCCACGCGCCGGAGCAAGGGAAAGAACTTCGCCGGCTCGCCGGCAGTAGACAGTGCTGCGGCGTCGTTGCCGTACACGGTCCGCAGCGCCGCAATTCGATCGATCAGGTCCGGTTGCGCTTCCATTCCGCCGCCGTAGACCACGGCGGTATCGGGCGGTGTATCACGCACGACCGCCAGCACCTGTTGCAGGTCGGGACTACCGTGATGCCACGCAACACGCACACACCGCTCGGCGACCTGGCGGGTGTCCAAATCGGCGAAACAATCGATCACACGCACCCGCCACCCGCCCCGGCGCGCGGAGCGCGCCAGTGCGCGGCCGGACGTCGCAACGGCGAGCAGTGGCTGCGGTCGTTCAGCGGACATATTCACGGGCGACGGTGAATGCGTCCTGAAAATCGAGATACAAGGCCGCCTCGGATTCGCGCATGCGGCGCAGCAACGCCTGTTGCACCTTGTATTTGATATTACCCACTGCCAACGCGCCGATGGCGACTGCGCTGCCCGAGCCCGACTGTAGTTGCACGCCATCATCCTGCACACCGATCCCGGCGACGCCGGCCGGCGGCACCGCGTTGACGTCCGCGGCAACTTTCAACTCCCGGGCGTGTCGCAGGTCCTCGGCATCGATCACTTGCACGCCCGCTTTGGCAGTCGACAGCAACAGCTCCGTATCGGCCAACAGCGTGCGCTTGTGCTGTACGTCGCTGGCGTCGACACCCTCAAGTTCCACTGCGAACCGGCGGCTGTAAAGTTCGGCCATCTTCTGGGCAGCCTGAAGACCTTGATGGCTGGCGACGCGCACTCGCGCACCTGCTTGCGCCGCCAACACAGCGCAGGTCACACCCACCGGACCAGTGCCGCCGAAAATCACCATGCGCGCACCGGTCAGCTCCTTGCCATGGGCTTTGCGCAGCCACGCTTCGACGTGCGCAACCAGCGCTGCGCTGGTGGTAAAGGCGCCGCTTGGGTCTGCGCATACCGCCACTTCGAAAGGCGGCACCATTGCCGAACGGGCGGCCTCCAGCATGTCCAGGGCCAAACCGGCGTCGCGACCGCCGATAAAAATACCCGTGCGCCGCGCACCCTTCGGTCCGCGGGAAAAAATCGCGTCCTGAACCAGCGGCGCGATCTCCGACAGCGCCAGGCTGGTATACGGCGTCAGCGCGTCCCAGCCCGCGTCGTATGCCATGTTGACATCGAACGGGCTGGCGTTGGCGGACGCCGTGAAAAGATGCATTAGATAACGTTTTTCCATTGAACCAGTTGCTTCGCGGCGGCGGTGATCAAATTTGTGCGCGTTCGGGGTGGTCGCCCGCGCCCGCACACGCTTCGGTGATGCTCGCGCCGACATTACGGGCCCGCGCTACGAGAAAGCGCAGCCCGGTATGCCGAGAAAGTTTCTGCCCGGCAGCGCTCACCAGACGTTGCGCACGTTCCTGGCCGTCGACCACGCAGAAGCCGGTTCCCCAGGAACTTTGACCGAGGGCAGTGGCGCCGGCATCGCCAAGGCAAGCCAGCGCATCCGCCACGGCAGCGCTGGCAAAGCGGCCACCCTGGGCGGGGGCAAAGTGATCGCCCACGCACTGTTGCAGTTCCGTCACCGCCGCACCGAACACGTGCAAATCCTGTTCAGCCACGGCCGGCAGAATCCGGGTCAATACCAGCTGCGCCAAGTGCGCGACGCTGAGCTCGGGAAATTCCGGCAGCGTATCGAAAGCGTCGAGTTCCTGCTGTCCGTGCAGCCCGTGCGTGGCCGCGTCGAAGGCCAGAATGATGCGCCACGAATCCGGGAACGGCAGCCGGGCGATCAGCGGCGGTACCGCGTCGCAACTGCCGCGGCCGCCGTCGACCAGGAATCCTCCTTGCTCGAAGGCGGCGACGCCGATACCGCTGCGGGTCCCGCGTTCGGTGACCAGGGCAATCTGGCGTACGCTGTCCGTGTTGCCATACAGGCGTGCAAGTCCGACGCCTACCGCCAGCGCCAGCTGTGTACCCGATCCAAGACCCACATGGGCTGGTATGACTTGCTGGACTTCGACATGCGCGCGAGGCGGAAAACCGAGAATACGGGCGGCGCGATACAGCCAGGACAGCGCGCGCTCGGCGTCGGGACCGGAAGCGGTGGCGGTAGCGCTGGCGCGCAGCACAATACGGGTGCTGGGCGCTTGCAGGGCGATGCCGATACTGCCGAACCGGCGTCCAGGCCCCGCTGTGGGATTGACAAAACCCATGTGCAAGCGAGCCGGCGCTGTGATCTGAACGGTATTGCGGGCGGAGTTACGGCTTGGCTGTTGCGCGCTCATGGTAGGGCTTTTTGCAATGCCCGTGCCAGTGACCTGGAAGCGCTGGCGGGGCGGGGGCAACCGAGCATGGTGTCCTGGCGCCGGTACAGTGGGTCGGCTGCCCGCACCGCTTTCGGGACACGGTGTTCACGGTCCGCGCCGCCGGCGCCGCGACCCGGGCCGCGTGTGCGGTTCAATCGTATTTGATGTATTTGAAGCGGGCATCGTCGGGGGTGCCCTCCAATGCGCCGCCGGATTCCTTGCCAGGTTGCCACGCCACTACTTCCTCGATCTTGCGGGCCAGCGCGAAGTCCTTGTCCGTGATCCCCTTTGCGGAGTGTGTTTGGAGCTTCACGATGACGAACGCGTAGGATACGGTCAGGTCCGGGTGATGCCAGGCAGCTTCGGCGAGATGTCCCACGGTGTTGACCACCATGAGCGTTCCCTTCCAACCGGCCGTGCGAAACTTGCGCCGGATCCAGCCATTCTCGTAATACCAATGGGGCAAATCCTGCTGCAGCTTTTGCTGGATCTGTTCGTCACTGTAGGTGTGTTCCGGCGTTTTGACCATCGCGGCTCCTTTGCGTCGTCGAAGAAAATAGAGATGACCGCTTCTGCGCCTGAAGTGTTTCCGTACGCACGACGTTTCGCTTCGGGGAGCGGAAGTGTTTCATTGCGACACGCGCGCTCCATAAACGCGGCAGGGCGGCGGCAGCGGCGCGCCATTCAGATCCTGGCATGTAGCTTGCTACAACCTAGGCGCACCGCAAGGTGAATGGTGGAATTTGTATTGCTCCTCCTGTTCGGCTCGGTTACGAGCATACAGCCCATCCCCCCGGGCTGTTTCCTTGAGCCGCCTCGCCCCCCGAGGCGGCTTTTTTTTGCAGTTGATACGTGAATCCGAGCGAGGGCGCTTGAACGAACGGTCAAGCAACATGGCCGCCGCTTCGAGTGAACGGCGCGAGGTTTACTCAGTTCGCCAGGGCTGGCGCTTCAGGCATGCCCGAGTTCGACCGCGACGCGGTCGTAAATATCGATGACGGCTTCAATGAAGCCTTCCATGAACTCCTGGTTCCTGACCAGCATTTCCCATTCCGGTCCGGCCACTTCACGCCAGAACGCTGCAGCAGCCTCAGGGTCACCCACCGGCACCGAGCCGGTGATCTGCGGCAGCGCCAGTATGCCATCGCCCTTCTGAGTCCAGCCGGACCAGTCGTGACGGATGCGTGCGTCAAGGTCTGCCAAGCGATCCAGTTCCGTGTAGCTGGCACGCCGCGCCGCCCAGCTCTTACCGCTGACGCGACCGCGCCGGAAAAGTTCGCTCTTCTGTTGTCTCTTCTGCGGCTCGTGCCCGCTGATCGTCGCTTGTTTCATGACTTGCTCCAGCTCGACGCTTGCGCGATTCATTTCAGTCTCTTAACGGAGCTTATGGTACTTATGGCAACGCTTGTCAAGGGATATCTGGAGCATTTCTTTCTGGCCTGCGGAATCCTGCATCGGGTGGCTATAAGCGTTTGACCGGGGAAGCTTATTTTGATCGCCACAGTAAGCTTTGTGGCAGCCGGTCGAAGCCGTGTGGCGATCGTTGCAGCAGCAGCTAGTCTGAGTCGCCGCCGGCGCGGCTGAATGGGGCCACTACTTCGATCTGCGGTCCATTGCCGGAAAAGTGGGCCGGCCACGAAGCCGTCCCGCGCCGCGCAGCTGGAACGGCCGGCACGATCCAGGTCTCGAGTTGATTCAGAACGCCGGCATCCCGTGCAATTCGGTACTTGCCGCTGTGGATACATTCGCGATCGCCGAACTCGCAACGGTTGTTGTCCGTGCCGCCGCAAGGGCCGTTTGCGAGCCCTTTCGGACAGGTCTCCGGACACACATACTGAGTCGCCGCCAAGCGGCACATGCCGCAGCTCTCGCAGCCGAACAGCGGTCCTTTGATGCCCGCTTCGATTCCCTTCAGCAACCGGCCGACCACACTGCCCGGGCGGACACCCCGCACCGCCCCGCCCAGTGCGCCGGCGACGGGCCCGTGGTCGAAGGCGCTGCGATGCACCTGGTCCATGAGTCGGTACCGTGCCGAGCCATGTCCGTGGGGCTGCACGCGCTCAGGCCGCCAGCGCCACGCGTCGGGTCCCGGAGCCGGGTCGGCAACAATGCCGCTGCCGGGTGCGGTCAGCAGATTTTGCCATTGCCGTTGCCAGCGTTCCTTACTGTCGTACTCCTGTCTGAATCGCTCGACTTTGCGGCCCAACGTCTGCAGCTGTTTATGATCATGGACGCCGGTCAATTGAATACCACTGAAGCCTTTCAGCCGCAGGCCCACCATCTGCATTGCCAGACGATCCAGGGCACGCCCGCGTCCCTTGTCGCTGGAAGTGCGCTCTTCTTCCTCCAGCAACGCTTGCAGCGAATCGGAAACTACGATGCCCGGAACACGCTGGCGTCGAATCCAGCGCCCGCGCGCGGCATTCAATAGCATGAGATTGGCAATCAACGGTGTCTGATAACCACGGAAATTCATCCACGCCTGGGCTTCGTCATATTTGTCCATGTCGTAGCCGAGCTGCGTAATGATGAAATCGGCGCCGCATCCCAGCTTCTTGCCGAGCTTGAGATACTGCGCCATCGCGTCTTCTTCGCGGTATTTGAAGGGATTCAAGGCCGCGCCAATGTGCAAATGCGGCCAGCCCTTGCGCGCGGTCTGTATGGCACAGACCGATTCCAGATAGCGCGCGCGCCGATCGGTGGGCTCGTTCTTGAGCCGATCGCCGGTGAGCAGCAGCACATTTTCCAAGCCGAACCCATCCACACGGCAGAGCGCTTCGTTGAGATCGTACAGCTCGCGCCCCTTCCCCGATAAGTGCACCAGGGGCTGGGTGTGACAGCGCTCCTTGAGATACAACGCGGCGGAAACGGGGTCGGGATCGTAATCGGAGTGGACCCGGTCGGTGACCGCGAATCCGGCCATGCGGTCGTCCGCGGGCTCGGCGCCACCCGCCATTCCCGACAAGCGTTCCAGTTCTCCGCGCAAAGGCTTTTCGTGGGAGGGTATGAATTCGACCGTCCAGAAGAACCGCCCCGATTGCAGGCCTTCCCATAGCCGGTTACGGCCTCGGCTCTCGATGTTCGGCTTGACCGCGACCGGCGCTGGCCGCACCACTGTGGCACCGGGCGCAGCCCGCGCGCGGCCGCGCTCCGGCGTTCGTAGAACCCGCAGTCGCTTGCCGGTGACGGGTTGTTCTGCAATCAAGTCGATGGCGACACACGCCGCGTCGGCGTCGTGTCCCGGCAGCACCACCCGATCGCCGACACTGAACGCTTGGTCGAGATCTTTTGCGGGGATGTACAGCGTCGCCCTTACATCGCGTCCGACGCGGCGCGCAAAATCAAACAATCGCTGTTTCGCGTCGGCATCCAGGTCCGACAGTTCCTGGTCGAGGGCAACGCCAGCGGCGGTCGAGCCGAACCAGGTTTCCAGCACCTGCAACGGCAGACGTTCGCGCGCGCTCCACGTTTGCGGATCCTGATCCAACACCGAGGCGAGTGCGTTGCGGGACAGAATATCCTCGAGCACACGTTTGGCTTGTTCTCCGCGTTTGCCGGAGAGCGTATGTTGCAGGGCTGGCGCATGGACCAGTCCGTCGGCCTCCAGTGCCGGCGGTGTCGTGATCGCGCCAAGCGTCAAGGCATGGCGCCACCGATCGGCCGCCGCCTCCGCGCCCTCGGGCAGCACCAGCACGCAAATACCTCCGACCGGCAGCGGTCTCAGGCATTCGGCCAGCGGCATTTGTGCAATGCGCCACTGATTGCCGCGCAGTCGTTGCCAGCCGGGCTGCTCGCCAAGCCGTTCATAGCGCACGTGCGCCCGCACGAGACCTTCCAGAATACCGGTGCGCCCGTAGGCAGTGCAGGCACGGGCGATGGACTCACCGCTGAGACGCAGCACCCGCGTGGGCAGTTCGCAAATCGCCGACACCGCGCGGCGCTCGTAACCCATCAGCGCGCCGGCGAATCCGAAGGCCTGGCCGCAACGCGAAGCGATCCGCAGATCGGGAGCGTCCTCTTCTTTGATCCAGCCGATGAACTCCGGGTAGGCAACCCGACCTTCCAACAACACGAATACATCCCGCGCCACTTCGTCGCGGCCATAAACGAATTCGCCCGACGCGAAGCTGCATTCAGTCGCGGCTTCCGCCAGCTCATGCAGCAGAGGTGCTGGCGCCAACGCCAGCACCTCATTGGCCTGCAATGCCGCTTCGCGCTCGCTCAGCACGTCGCTGCCGCGAGGCGACGGACAGCTGGGGCGCTCGCTCTCAAGGCATGGCTCCACTCAGAACAGTCCGACGATGCGCCCGGAATCGTCGATGTCGATTTTCTCCGCCGCCGGCACACGGGGCAGCCCGGGCATGGTCATGATGTCGCCGCAAATCATTACCACGAACTCGGCCCCCGCCGACAATCGCACCTCACGAATCGTAACCGTGTGACCGGAAGGCGCGCCGCGCAGCTTGGGATCAGTGGAAAAGGAATACTGAGTCTTGGCGACACACACCGGATATTCGCCGTACCCGTCGTCCTGCAACTTCTGGATCTGATTGCGAACCTTGGTATCGGCGGCGATGTCGGCAGCGCCGTAGATCTTGGTCGCGATCGCCTTCATCTTGTTCCACAGCGTGTCCGAGTCCTCGTACACGAACTTGAAATCCGCGCCAACGTTCTCGACTACGTTCACAACCGCACGGGCCAAATCTTCAGCGCCCGCGCCACCATCGGCCCAGTGCTTGGAAACGATTACCGGCGCTTCATGATGGGCCATTTTCTTCTTCAGCAAATCCACTTCGGCTTGGGTGTCGTTGGTGAAGTGGTTGATGCAGATCACGCACGGCAACCCGTAATGATTGCGGATGTTGTTGACGTGCCGTTCGAGATTGGTAATGCCTTTTTCCAGCGCCGGGAGGTTTTCTTCGTTGATGGTCTTCAGATCGGCGCCGCCGTGGTATTTCAGTGCCCGTACGGTGGCGACCAGCACTACCGCTTCGGGGCGCAATCCCGACTTGCGGCACTTGATGTCGATGAATTTTTCCGCCCCCAGGTCAGCGCCGAAACCGGCCTCGGTTACGACGTAGTCCGCCAACTTCAGCGCAGTCTGCGTCGCCAACACCGAATTGCAGCCGTGCGCAATGTTGGCGAACGGACCGCCATGCACGAACGCAGGATTGTGTTCCAGGGTTTGCACCAGATTGGGCTTCAGCGCAGTTACCAAGAGCGCGGCCATCGCGCCGTGGACATTGAGTTCTCGCGCCAATACGGGTTTTTGCGCACGGGTATAACCGATCACGATCTTACCCAGACGCTCCTTGAGATCGGTCAGTGAAGTGGCGAGGCAGAAAATCGCCATGACCTCAGACGCCACCACGATGTCGAAGCCGTCTTCTCGCGACACGCCGTTTCCCACTCCGCCGAGTCCGGCTACGATGCTGCGCAACGCGCGGTCGTTCATATCGACCACGCGCTTCCACGCAATCCGCCGGGTATCGATACCGAGCTTGTTACTGTGGTGAATATGGTTGTCGATCGCAGCGGCGAGCAAATTATTCGCCAGCGCGATAGCGTTGAAGTCGCCGGTGAAATGTAAATTGATATCTTCCATCGGCACCACTTGCGCATAACCACCGCCCGCAGCACCGCCTTTCATACCGAACACCGGACCCAGCGATGGTTCGCGAATGCACATCGCGGCCTTCTTTCCGATCCGATTCAGCGCATCGCCAAGGCCGATGGTCGTAGTGGTCTTGCCTTCGCCCGCGGGCGTCGGACTGATCGCGGTCACTAACACCAGTTTGCCGTTAGGACGATCTTTCAGTCCGTTGATGAAATCCAAGCTCAGTTTGGCTTTGTAATGGCCGTAGGGCTCGAGGTCTGCCTCTTTGATGCCGAGGGTTTCAGCGACCTCGGTGATGCGCTTCATAGAGGATTTCTGTGCGATTTCAATGTCCGATAGCATTGCCACTGGTTCTATCTCCGCTCACATTTTTGTTTGTAGGGGAGTGGCGCTTATCGCACCGCACAGCAGCGTCGAATCGCATTACGGGTTTCCAAATCGATACGTGGAACCCCGAAGATTGAGGCGAAGGGTCGTTTCGCTACATTGGGTACGGTACTCAGGCGATGGAACGTGTCATTTCGACTCACCGACACTAGCCACAGCCACCACTGATAGGGGTCGATGCAAGACAGGTGCCAAGCAATCCAAGCTTCGCAAGCCGGCAACCGGTAACGCGATCGAGGCCCGGTAGGGGCGCCTCACAAAAATCAACTTCGCGGACGTAGTCTTGGCGGGTCGTAAAACGGCAAACGCGCGACCTGCGCACGCGCCCCGTGCTGCAAGGTGACGGAATGCCCCGGATGACGGTCGCTCGCTGCGACATACCCCATGCCAAGCGTGCGCGACAGCGTAGGCGACCAACAACGACTGGTCAGGCACGCGCGGCCGTGCGCCACCGGCGGCCACTCTCCAATGGGTAATGGCGCCGCGTCCAGGGACCAATCGCCAGCGTCGTGTCGGCGCAACGGCAGTAATCCCACCAGATACGCTGGCTCGGGATACCCCCGCGCCTGCCGCAGAGCTTGCGCACCGATAAATGCATTCCCAGGGCCCGGTTCGGCGAACCGGCCATAACCAAGTCCCGTCGGGCGCACACGGAAACGCAACTCGCGATCGAACAGGATATAGCCGGATTCGATGCGCAGGCTGTTTGCCGCGTCGAATCCGCACTCCGAGACACCCAGCGTTGCGCCGGCTGCGATCAATCGTTGCCAGATCGTGCTACCGCACTCGGCTTTCACCAGCAATTCGTAGCCGCGTTCACCGGAATATCCGATGCGGGCGAGCCACGCCTCGTCCTCGTCGATGGAGACGGGGGCGAATCGAAAGTAGCGTATCGGCTGATCCGGGCGTACAGCCGCGCGTTCCAGCAGTTGACCGCTGCTCGGGCCTTGCACCGCAATGATGCTGTATTCTCCGGAACGATCGTCAATTTCGACATCCAGCCCGTTGACCAAATTGCCGATATGCGCGTGATCGGAGCGCCGCCCGGTGAATAACCAGAACGCTCCATCGCGGTGGCGCCAGATGGTGGCATCGTTGAACACACTGCCGTCGTCCCGGCAGAGAAAGGTATAGATAACCTGCCCCGGGCGCAGTTGCGCGACCGGCCGCGGCTGCAAACGTTCGAGAAACGCCACCGCCTGCGGGCCATGAACCTGGAATTGGGACATGAACGAGAAATCGAATACGCCGACGCCGCTTCGCACGGCCAGATGTTCGGACAGCGGATCGGTGAATCGAGCCGGCGCCTGGATGTCAGCGCCCAGAGCCAATTGCGGTATGCCGCGCTGCTGAAAATATCGCGTTAGCGCCGGCTGTGCCATGGTCTCACCAAATTGCTTTGACGATCATCCACAGGCCGACCACTACGCACAACCAGGCAACGAACCGCCGCACTGCAGTCTGGTTGACGGCGTGAACAATTTTTGCCCCGAGCAATACCCCAACCACTTCGAACACCACGATCAGGCCGACGACATGGAAGTCCACGGCGCCGTAGGTGAGATTACCGATTGTGCCGGACCCGGAGGCCAATATCGATACGACTTGGCTGGTGCCAATCGTCAGCAGGGGTGGAAATCCGAGCACGATCATGATCGGGACCGAAAATACCGGACCGCCGCCGCCTGTCAGCCCCGAACCAAAACCTACGAAAGCGCCGACGGCAAACAACAACGCGAGTTGCGCTCGGGGGAAATCATGCAACACCGGGTTGGGCATGCCGCGCACTGCGGCGAGCGTATAGACGCCCGCCATCACAATCACCAGCGCCAATGTAACGGACAGCGCCTGGGCATTGACGTGGGAGTTGGCCATGGCGCCGAAAAACCCGAACAGCAGCGCCCCTGCACACACCGGCAGCGTGATGCGCCATTTGATGCTGCCCCGGCGTTGAAACGCGATGGTGCCCACCACACCGGTGGCGACAAAGCTTGCCAAAGCGGTTGCCATGGACTGGTGCACGTCGAGGCCGGCGAGATAGATAAGCGCGGGGATGAGCAGCACGCCGCCGACACCCACTGCGCCGATAAAAGTGCCGGAGACAAAAGACGAAAGGGCAAGCCAAGCAAAGGTACTCACATCGAACATTCCGAAGCCTCAGCCGCGAAGGCCGACTGCGTCCGAAGTCATGTACCCCTATCAGACATCAATACGCAAACCGGCCGCCATTTTCGATCGATCCTGGCGACCGGCTGCATACCGGGCTTCGAGTCATAACTTGAGATCGCTGCCGAGCCTACGGCTCATTCTTGTGCATTTATCCGGCAGCGAAATGGATCAGATTGCCGCTGATCAACGTGTTGAGCTTCTTCATCAGCTGATAGCCGACAGCGGTATTCCGTTCCATGACGCGCAGCAGGTCGGCGCCGGCCATCGCCAAAACGGTGGACGACGTCAAACAGTACGCGGTTGCCACACGCGAACGCCTGCCTTCCAGGAGAGCAGCCCAGCCAAACACATCGCCGCAGCGGATGATCTCGCCCGCGGAGGTGTGCATCGAGCCGAGCCCAAGGGAGAAACGTACTGTGCCGTCGACCAGGACAAAGAATTCATCCGCCGGATCTCCCAACTCATAGATCGGCTTATCCTTTTGGAATACGCGCTGCTGACAAAGCGCCGCAATCTCGCTCAGCGCGTCGTCATCGACGTTCGCAAAAAAGGATGTTCGCGCAATGATCTCGCCTGGTTCCAGCAAAAGTACGCGTCCGCTCTCGGGCATAGTCACCGTTTCCAACCCACCATCTTCTTGAATGCGTCGAGTTCTTCTTCCTTCATGAATACCGAATGCTCTGCCGCCGGATAGGCGCGACTCTTCACATCGTCGATATAGCGCTTATAACCGTCTTCGAGGATCGGCACCATGTCGGTGTAGATCTTCGAATGGCGCGGCACGTGCGCTTCATATAGGTGAAAAATGTCAGAGCCGATCACATGCACGCCGTGTGCTTTATTGCCGGAACCAAGGCTGATTACCGGTACCGGCAGCGTTTCGGCCAGGTATTCACATACCTCAGATGTTACGACTTCGGCCATAATTGAGAAACACCCGGCGTCGACCATGGCCCACGCGTCGTCCACCAGTTCCTTAGCGCGGTCCGCGGTCTTGCCTTGGGCGCGGAAACCGCCCAGCTGCGGCATGCGCATCGGGCAGATGCCGATATGGCCCTGCACCGGAATGCCTGCTTTGATGATCGCTTCGATATTCTTGGCGTGATGCTGATTGCCTTCGCACTTCATCACCTCAGCGCCGGCTTCGGCGACGAAGCGACCGGCATTGTCGACCGCCTGCTGCTCTGAAAGGTGAAAACTCATGTACGGCATGTCGACCATACGCAACCCGTACTGGGAGCCACGGTACACCGCTTGGGACATGTACAGCACTTCCTGGAACGTCACCGACGTGGTGGACGGATGGCCGAACAACACCATGCCGCCGGTATCGCTTACGCACAGGATGTCGATACCCATACGATCGGCGACGATGGCGTTCTCATAGTCGTACACCGCCAATTGCGTGATGGCGTCGCCTTTCTTCATCTTCTCCATCAACTGCGGGATCGTAACCTTCTTGCGCTTCGCTGCGCCGGTCTTTTTTTCGCTCATTCCTGGCTCCTCAAATCGTTCAACTTATTAACCCGTGGTAACTCAACCGACGGAAAGCAAGACCTGTGCCCGGAGGGATAATATCTTTGTTCACAAGGAGTTAGCTGGTCAGCACGCGCAGCACTGGCGGCAAACGCCAAGTCGCAGAGGTCAAATCGAAACACGGGAGTCAAACCGAAACACATCGCGGTTCTGAAGCCGGTCACGGTCGACCGTCGCACCCAGGACCCAGACAGGGCGCGGGTTCAGCCTTCCGCGACACCGCTGGAGGAATTGGATACCTTGCTTCGCGTAGGGGCGCCCTTACGATGCATCTGCCATTTGCGGCGCCGCGCCCACAAGGCTTTGCGCCCGATGCCGAGCATCCGCGCCAGTTCCGTTTCGGTGAATTCGTGCTGATGGCGGCGGATAAACTCCTGAATGTATTCCTCTACCGAAAGCTTACGGTCGAACAACGCCTGCCCGCCGTCGGCGTTGTCGGACTCTTCATAAGACTGCGGAGACGGGGCGCTCGTGGCGCTCACGTCGCCGAAATATTTGGCAGTCAACGTGTCGGAATCGGCGAGAATCACCGCACGCTCGATGAGGTTCTCCAGTTCCCGCACATTCCCCGGCCAATGGTAGGTATTCAGAAATTCCACCAGTTCGTCGTTGATGCCGCGAATCTGCTTCCCCAGTTTGCGGCTGTAGTGATCGACGAAGCGTTGCGCCAGATGCATGACATCGCCGCTGCGTTCGCGCAATGGCGGAATCCAGACGTTGATGACATTGAGGCGGAAAAACAGATCCTCGCGGAACTGGCCTTCCTTGATCTGGGCCTGTAGGTCGCGGTTGGTGGCGGCCAGAAAACGCACGTCCACCTGGTAAGTGCGGGATCCGCCGACCGGGCGAACTTCACGCTCCTGCAACACCCGCAGGAGTTTGACCTGCAGGTTCAAGGGCAATTCGGATATTTCATCCAGCAGCAACGTGCCGCCGTTGGCCTCGCGGATCAATCCTTCGCTGGCGGAAGTCGCGCCGGTGTATGCGCCTTTGACATGGCCGAACAGCTCCGACTCCATGAGGTCGGCCGGAATGGCACCGCAGTTGATGGCGACGAATGGCCCTTTTGCCCGAGGACTGGTGGCGTGAATCGCGCGGGCCGCCAACTCTTTGCCGGTCCCGCTTTCACCCTGGATCAATACCGACGCATCGGCCACCGCCACCCGTTCGATCAGTTCCAGAACCCGCTTCATCGGCGGACTGTTGCCGATGAGTTCATCCGAAGCGCGTGCATTTCGCAGCGAACGCTTGAGAATGCGGTTTTCGCGTTTGATCTGCCGTTCATTGAGCGCGCGCTGCACCGCGTGCATGAAATCGATGTTATCGAACGGCTTGATCATGTAGTCCACTGCACCGAGGCGCAGAGCTTCGATGGCGCTCTCCACGGAGGAATAACTGGTCATGAGGATCACGGGCGTTTCCGGATCCAAATCCTTCGCACCGCGGATCACATCCAGACCGGTTGCATCGGGGAGTCGCAGATCGCTGATGATCAGATCGAAATCGTCGGAGCGCAGGGCCGCGATCCCTTCCTCGACGGTTTTGGACAGCACCGTAGCGCAGCCGTGGGCGTGCAGTAGACACGCCACGCATTCGCGCACGCCTGGATCATCCTCGACAACCAGGACCCGCTGGCTACCTGCGATGTCTTGGTTCGCAATCGGCCTATTCATTAATCTGATTTCTCTCCGGGGAAGGTGATCTCAAACCGGGCGCCCCCTTGCGCGCGGTTGGCGGCCGTGATGTCTCCGCCGTGTTCGCGCACCAGGTCGCGCGTAATCGCCAGACCGAGCCCGGTGCCCTCGCCGCTGGGCTTAGTGGTGAAAAACGGCGTAAACAGTTCCTCGAGATGGTCCGGCGCGATGCCCGGCCCGTTGTCTTCGATTACGAGCGTACCGGTGCCGTCGCCAGCCCGGTGTGCGTGAATCATGACGCGTCCGCGTCCGTTCATCGCCTGCATCGCGTTCAGTACGATGTTGTAAATAATCTGGCGCAGGTGCCCGGCGTCGCCGCGCACGCGGACCGACGCATCGCGCAAGTGCTCGATCTCCACTTCCTGGTAGCGCCGGTCCTGGCGTACCAGTGTCAGTGCCTCGTCCACGGCGTCATCGATGGGCACCCAGTCGCGCTGGCCGATTCGGCAAAATTCGTTGATGCGCCTCGAAACCTGGAGAATGCGCTTGACGTTGGCGGCGATCCGATCGAGCCCTTCGCGCAGCGCCGTCTCCGATAGCTCGTCCTGGGATTGCATCAGCTGCACCATCGAGTACGTAGCAGCCAAGGGGTTGCTCACTTCGTGACATACGCCCGCGAGCATGAAACCGATCGATGCCAGGCGTGCCGTTTGCGCGCGATCGCGCTCGGTTTCATAGGATGCCGTTTCGTCCAGGATCACCAGATAGGAACCGCCCGGGATATGGCGCAGATAGATGCGCTCATGGACCGGTCCCTGTTCGCTCTCACGGCTCAATTCCACTTCCTGGGGCTCGGCCCAGGGCGCGCTGCCACGCAATGCTTGCGCATAGTCGGGGAATAGCGCCGCCAGCGGTTGACCGGCCACGTGTTCGATATGGGACGCCTGCCGAGCCGCGGCATGTTCGTTGACGTACGCGACCGAGCCGCCGTCGTCCAGCGCGATGGCAGGCCATGGCAGACTTTCGAGCACGGCTTCGATCTGCTCGCCGAGATCAAATTCCTGCGGAATCTGTGACGTTTCCTTCGTTTGCATCTAGCGCCTGAAATGTGGTGGGGTCGCGGAGCCCACGAGGTCGCGGATTACAGATCGAGATTACATGGATGTGGGCACAAGCGGGGGAACCCAAGCCGGGGGTCCGACTCCTGACACTGAGCTCGCACCATCAGTGTCCGATATTGCGTTGCGAAATCGATCACGTCCACTTATCAGCTTATACCCGCGCATCCGACAACATCAAGCGTTACCCTTAAAGTCTAGTGTGAGCGCAGCAACCGCGCCGCTGCTGCCGACCCGGACGCCGTCACAAGGCTCTCGTCGTCACCCGAAAACCTCATCCGAAGCAGCTGAAACCCAGCGCCAGTGGTGCAGACGAACGCGTGCGGAACATTCCTAACTAGTCATCCGCTGGGCACGATCTCTGGCATGGCCCTTGCTCAATCTTCCGTAATCTTAGGCTCCGCCCCCCCCGAGGGGCGGATGCGCGTGCGCTTCGAAACAAGCTGCGCACATGTGTTTCAAATTACCACAAGGGTCGATAGCCAGTGGCGACAGAAATCGTACGTAAAAGGAAGAAAAAGGGCCAGCTTCGCGGCCGGCAGCCGGTACCCGAAGCGCTGGCAGCGGTGCGGGCGCTTTTAGGCGATAGACCTCGTCGCCGGGACCTGCTGATTGAATATCTGCACTTGATCCAGGACCGCTACGGGTACCTTTCCGCTCCTCATTTGACGGCACTCGCCGCCGAAACGGGCTTGGCCACCTGTGAAGTCTACGAAGTCGCGACCTTCTACCATCATTTCGACGTGGTCAAAGACGAAACCGACGCACCGCCAGCGGTTACAGTGCGCGTTTGCGAGTCCGTCAGCTGCGCCATGGCGGGCGCCGAGGAGCTAATCTCGAAGCTCGAACAGGGACTGGGCGCCGATGTGCGGGTACAACGTGTACCGTGCGTGGGGCGGTGTGAAATGGCGCCGGTGGCGGTGGTCGGTACCAACGCGATCGGCAATGCGCAGCCGGAAGCCGTGACTGCCGCAGTTGCCAACAAGGAAACCGAAGCGCAGTTGCCACCCGACTATGTGGATTACGCCGCATACAAGGCCAGTGGCGGCTATAAACTGCTCCAGGACTGCGTCGCCGGACGGGTGAAGTCGGAAGACATCATCGAAACCCTGGAGAATTCCAAGCTCCGCGGGCTGGGCGGCGCCGGCTTCCCCGCCGGACGCAAATGGCGCATCGTCCGGGACCAGCCCGCACCGCGGCTTGCCGCCATCAATATCGACGAAGGCGAGCCCGGCACTTTCAAAGACCGCTATTTTCTCGAGCGCGATCCGCACCGGTTCATTGAAGGGATGCTGATCGCCGCCCATGTAGTGGGCATCGACGAAATCTATATTTATTTGCGCGATGAATACGCCGGCTGTCGAAAGATGCTGGAACGCGAAATCGCGGCGCTGAAGGCAGAGCCGCCGGTGAACCTGCCGCCCATTGAATTACGCCGCGGCGCCGGCGCTTATATTTGCGGCGAGGAATCGGCGATGATCGAGTCCATCGAAGGCAAGCGCGGCATGCCGCGGCTGCGCCCGCCGTTCGTCGCACAAGTGGGCCTGTTCGGCCGCCCCACCCTCGAGCACAACATGGAAACCCTGCACTGGGTGCGCGACATCGTCGAAAAAGGTGCCGAGTGGTTCGCCTCTCACGGCCGCCACGATCGCGTCGGCCTGCGCTCGTTCTCGGTGAGCGGCCGGGTATGCAAGCCCGGCGTCCACATCGCACCGGCCGGCATTACCATGCGCGAGCTGATCGATGAATACTGCGGCGGCATGCTGCCCGGTCATGAGTTCTACGGCTATTTCCCGGGTGGCGCGTCCGGCGGCATCCTGCCGGCATCGCTGGGCGATGTGCCGCTCGATTTCGACACGCTCCAACCCCACGGCTGCTTCATCGGTTCCGCGGCCATCATCGTGTTGTCCGATCAGGACAGCGCCCGAGAAGCCGCGCTGAATGCCATGCGCTTCTTCGAACACGAATCCTGCGGCAAATGCACCCCTTGCCGCGTCGGTACCGGCAAAGCGGCAGGCCTGATGCAGCAGCGCAATTGGGACCAACCGCTGCTCAACGAATTGGCGACGGTCATGATCGACGCGTCCATCTGCGGCCTCGGCCAGGCGGCACCGAATCCACTGCTTTGCGTCATGAAATATTTTCCGCACGAGGTCAAAAATGGCAGCTAATCCCGAGCACCTCTCGATCACTGTCGGCTTCGAGCTCGACGGCAAACACATGGATGCTCATCCAGGCGAGTCAATCCTGGAAGCAGCCAAGCGCGCCGGAATTGATATTCCGCATCTCTGCTACAAGGCAGGGATGCGCGCCGATGGCAACTGTCGTTCATGCATGGTCGAAATCGAAGGCGAACGTGCCTTGCAGCCATCCTGCTTCCGCGCCGTTCAGGAAGGCATGAAAGTCCGCACCGGGAGCGAGCGGGCGCGCACGGCGCAACGCGTGGTATTGGAATTGCTGCAATCCGACATGCCGGAAACTGAATACACCCGCGACAACGAACTGGACCGCTGGTCGCAGTTCATCGACTTGGGCAAACCCCGTTTCGAATCGCGGCAGCAACCGCCTCCCGACCTTTCCCATCCTGCGATTGCGGTGGATCTGGACGCTTGCATTCAATGCGGTCGTTGCGTGCGTGCCTGCCGCGAAGAACAGGCCAACGATGTCATCGGGTACGCTTATCGGGGACACGAGTCCAAGATAGTGTTCGATTTCGACGATCCGATGGGCGAAAGCTCGTGCGTAGCCTGCGGCGAGTGTGTGCAAGCGTGTCCCACCGGCGCGCTGATGCCGTCCCAAGGCGTCGGCATGGTGATGCCTGACAAGAAAGTCGACTCGGTCTGCCCCTATTGCGGGGTAGGATGCCTGCTGACCTACAACATCAAAGACAACAAGATCCTGTACGTGGAAGGTCGCGGCGGTCCCGCTAACGATAGTCGGCTGTGCGTCAAGGGTCGTTATGGGTTCGACTACGTCAGCCACCCGGATCGTCTCACCAAGCCCTTGATCCGACGCGCTGACGCACCCAAGCGCACCGATGTCGAAAACATCGACCCGGGCAATCCTTTGTCCATGTTCCGGGAAGCGAGTTGGGAGGAAGCTTTGGAGTTCGCCGCTTCCGGATTGCGTAAGATCCGCGACCAACAGGGCAAGAAGGCCCTGGCGGGCTTCGGTTCCGCGAAAGGCTCGAACGAAGAAGCCTATTTGTTCCAGAAGTTGGTGCGCACCGGTTTCGGCAGCAACAACGTCGATCACTGCACCCGCTTGTGCCACGCCTCGTCGGTGGCGGCGATGCTGGAGATGATCGGTTCCGGCGCGGTGTCCAACCAGGTTTCCGACGTTGCCGAGGCCGAGGTGATCGTGGTGATCGGCGCCAACCCCACCGAAAACCACCCGGTTGCGGCCACTTTCATGAAAAACGCGGCCCGCGCCGGCAAGACGCTGATAGTCATGGACCCACGGCGTTCGGGTATCGCGCGCTTCGCCGACCATTATCTGCAGTTCAAACCAGACACCGACGTAGCGCTGCTGAACGCGCTCATGCACGCGGTGATCGAAGCCGGACTCGTGGACGAGGCGTTCGTGCGCGACCGTACGTCCGGCTACGACGAGCTCAAAGCGCATCTGGCCGAATACACGCCCGAGAAGATGCAGGCAATCTGCGGCATCGATGCTGAGACCATTCGCGAAGTTGCTCGCATCTATGCCAGCTCCAAGGGTTCGATCATCTTCTGGGGCATGGGCATTTCGCAGCACGTACACGGCACGGACAACGCACGTGCGCTGATCTCCCTTGCCTTGATCAGCGGCCAGGTAGGCCGCCCGGGCTGTGGGATCCATCCGCTGCGCGGCCAGAACAACGTCCAGGGCGCCTCCGACGTCGGCCTCATACCGATGGTGTTTCCTGACTACCAGTCAGTCGCCGATCCCGCTGTGCGGGCGCGGTTCGAAAAATTGTGGGACACCACGCTCGATCCGGAACCGGGGCTGACGGTGGTGGAAATCATGCACGCGGTCATCGACGGCAAAATCAGCGGCATGTATATCATGGGCGAAAACCCCGCCATGTCCGACCCCAACCTGCATCACGCTCGTGAAGCGCTGGCGAAGCTCGATCACCTGGTCGTCCAGGACCTGTTCCTGACCGAAACCGCCTGCTTCGCCGATGTGGTGCTGCCCGCGTCTGGATTTCCCGAAAAAACCGGAACGTTCACCAACACCGACCGCCGAGTGCAGCTCGGTCGGCAGGCATTGGATCTGCCCGGCGAGGCACGGCACGATCTGGAAATCATTCAGGAGATCGCCCGGCGCATGGACCTGGATTGGAATTATCAAGGGCCGGCGGACGTATTCGCGGAAATGCGCCAAGCCATGAGCACCCTGATGGGTATCACATGGGAGCGTCTGGAACGCGAGCATTCCGTGACCTATCCGTGCAAGCTCGAAGATGAGCCAGGCGAGGCGGTGTTGTTCACCGATGTATTCCCCACTCCCACCGGCAGGGCCAAGCTGACGCCCGCCGCGTTCACCAACGCCAATGAGTTGCCTGATCACGAATACCCATGGATCTTGATCACGGGCCGCCAGCTCGAGCACTGGCACACCGGCTCCATGACCCGGCGGGCCGCGATCCTCGACGCCATCGAACCGCAACCGGTTGCCAACGTCAATCCCGATGACCTCGCCGCACTGGGCTTGCAGCCGGGAGACGCGATCGTCGTTACGTCCCGGCGGGGCACCATCACCGCAATGGCAAGAGCGGATACCGCTCTGCAGCCGGGACAGGTGTTCCTTCCTTTCTGCTACAAGGAAGCGGCGGCTAACCTGCTCACCAACGAAGCCCTGGACCCGTTCGGCAAAATCCCCGAATTCAAGTTCTGCGCCGTGCAGTTATCCGCCGCTGCCTGAGGCGTACCGGCTTTTTCGCGCGCCGAAGATTTCGGCGCGGCGGAGTAGCTGGAATTTGGTTCGGTTGTTGCGAGCGGGAACGAGGCGTGACGACGCCTATTGAGCGGACGGCGCTTGCTGCCGCGGCAGCCCGCGCTGCACCATCAATTCAGCAAATGCGGCGGAACATTCCTCCGGCGCGACCGCTTCGAGGCGCTGTCCAACGCGTCGGTAGATGCTCGCTTCGGTGAATATGAAATCCATCGGAATGTCGTACTGGTTGGGATGAATCGTCTCCAATCGCTGCTCTTCGTAAGCGATACCGATGGCGATGGGCTGGGGCGCAATCGATGCCAGGGTACGGTCGAAAAAACCGCCTCCATATCCCAAGCGGAAGCCCGCATCGTCGAATGCGTTGATCGGCGCGAACACCGCATCGGGTTCGCATAGCGGGGTGTCTTCCGGGACCGGTATTGCGAATGCACCCGGCACCATCGGGACACCTGGCCACCATTTGCGGAAAATCATCGGCCGGCCCCGCTTCACCACCACCGGCAACGCCGCTGCCGCCCCGCGCTCACGCAGCTTGCGGACAACGAATCGAAGATCGAACTCCCCCTTGTAAGGCCAGCAGAATCCCACCACCCCTTTGGACAACGAGTCCAGCAGCGCCGCTTCGAGCCGTTGGTTGAGCGCGGCGTCCAGCAATCGCTTACGTTCCGGATCCATTTGCGCGCGCTGTTCGATCGCAGCCTGCCGCGTGGTGCGCTTCCATGCTTCGACTGACTCGGTCTCGTCCATCGCCCCGCCTGCTCAACCCCGTGTGATGATCGCGTCGTGCCAGTAATCGGACGCAGCGCCGCGCGCCGTCACCACTTCCGCGACCGTCAGAAACGATCCAAATACCACTACCCGACCACTCGTGCCGGCTGCACGCAGCGCATTGTCGTATGCTTGCGCAGGCGTTGGATAGCTGAACACATTGTACGTTATTCGTTCGCGGCTCAGTTCTTCCTCGATGCGCTGCGCGCTCGCCCCGCGCGGGCCTTCCAGACCACAAATCATCCAACCGGAAACTTCGCCCTTCATGGCCCGGATAACACCCGCGATGTCTTTGTTCGCCTTCATGCCGAACACCGCTACTGTCAATCCGTCGCAGCGAGTTGTCCGCAGATTCTCCGCCAAAGCGCGGGCCCCATGGGGATTATGGGCGACGTCGAGGATGATTTTCGGATCTTCGGCTACAACTTCGAAGCGTCCAGGTATATAAGCTCGGCGCAAACCCTGCTCGACGGCGGCCCGCGATACCGGCAGCTTGTGCCGCAGTTGCAGCAACGCCGCCAGCGCGCTGCTGGCATTATCAAACTGAAACGCGCCGCGCAGGCTCGGTTCCGGGAGCCCTTCCCATGTCACGTATCCAGACCGAAAATTCCAGCTGTTTTCCTCTCGGCTGTAGTCGAAGTCTCGGTGTAGCAGTTGCAGATTTGCGCCGATCTCTGCCGCCCGTCGCTGCAATGTGTCTGGTGGTGACGGGTCGCCGCAGATTGCCGCTCGCCCGGCGCGAAAGATTCCGCTCTTTTCGACCGCCACCTGCTCGCGGGTGGAGCCCAGGAATTCCGTGTGGTCGAGATCGATGGAGCTGATGATGGAAACATCGGGGTCGAAAATATTGACCGCATCCGTACGCCCGCCCATGCCCACTTCCAGCACGGCAACGTCGACGCCGCGCTGATTGAAAACGATCATCGCCGCCAGGGTGATGTACTCGAAATAGGTAAGTTCGACTTGTCCTCTGCCTACTTCCACTTCCGCGAGCGCCGCGCAGAACTCGCTGTCCGTGACGTCGGCGCCTTCAACCCGGATTCGTTCGTTGGCGCGCAATAGCGGAGGCGAACTGTAAACGCCGACTTTGAAGCCGGCGGCAGTCAGGATCGCTTCCAGCAGCGCACAGACCGAACCCTTGCCGTTGGTACCGCCGACGGTGATGACCGGGCACAATGCCCGCAAGCGCAATGCACGCCGCACAGAGTCGATACGTTCCGTCCCCATGGCCACAGAACGCGGATGGACGCGTTCAATATGGTCGAGCCACGCCGACAGCGATCTCGGGCCTATCATGATTGATTCCGTTGAATTCGAGAGTCACGCCCGCCATCGACGGCAGGCGCTGCGGCACGGGAGTGACAGACACCCCCGTGGTTCCAAGTAACCCATAAGGTGACTTCGAGTGCTTCAGATGCTCTCTGCGGCCTGGCTGGGAACCTCGCGCTCTCCCTTGAGGCGGCGAGCTTGTCGCTCCGCAGCACTCACCGTGTTTGCGATCAGCATCGTCACCGTCATCGGGCCCACACCGCCCGGCACCGGGGTGATGAATGCCGCCTTCTTGGAAACGCCCTCGAATTCGACGTCACCCACGAGCTTGCCGTTATCCAAACGATTGATGCCGACATCGATCACCACCGCTCCGCGCTTCACCATCTGCGCCACGATCAGGTTGGGGACGCCTGCCGCAACGACGAGGATATCCGCAAGAATTGTGAATTGACCGAGGTCGCGGGTTTTGACGTGACAGATGGAAACCGTGGCATTCTTACGCAGGAGCATCAGCGCCATTGGCTTGCCGACGATATTGCTGGCGCCAACGATCACGACATTCTGACCTTCGATCGGTACTTCGGTCGATTCCAGCAGCCGTTGAACGCCGTAGGGTGTGCATGGAGGAAACACGTTCTCGGAACCGTCATCGCCACTCTCGACCACGAGGCCGCCGACATTGTAGAGGTGAAACCCGTCGACGTCCTTGTCGGGAGAGATCGCCTCCAACAACATGCGCATATCGAACTGTGGTGGCAACGGCAGCTGCACGATGACGCCATGGATATTCGGATTGTTGTTGAGTTCCTCGATTCGCTTGAGTACCGCGGTCTGTGGCACGTCTTCAGGAAACTCATGCGTCTCGGAGTGCAACCCGACTTCACGACAGGCCTTCATCTTCTGGCCGACGTAAACCTTGGACGCGGGATTAGCTCCTACGATGATAACCGCCAGTCCCGGGGTAATACCGGCCTGCTCAAGCCGTTCCACTCGAGGTTTCAATTCATCTTCGCGTATCTTCTTGGATACCGCTTTGCCATCAATCAGTTTTGCTGTCATGTCTCGACCCGTCTAGATAGTATTCGTTGAACGATTTCGCATTTTGCCGCTAAGGTTTCACACCCACGAGCCCGGCAATGATGAATAAAGCGATACTGATGCCCGTGACCGTATAGCCGCCCCAATACAATACTAAGCCTGCGGCGGACGGGGCGGCACGGTTTCGCATCACGCTGCCGGCCGTCGCGGCGATCGCGCCGATTACCGCCAGTGAGATGACGACCTCGCGCTGTAGCAATTGTTCCCACATTCCGATTCGCTCGTTTTCGTATCCAACGCCCTCGCGCTAGTTGTCGCCCATGCGCTTGGAATAGGCTTGCACGAAATCGGCCGCGGCTTTGCTGCCGCCTGTAAACGATTTCATCGCTTCTTCGTGCAGAATCGACATTGCCTCCATCTTGATCTGGTTCACGCGATCGCTTTCCACCAGGTCCGACAGTTTTCGCGGCCGATCCCAATCCACTTCCAACGTCGCTCGTACGCGGGTCGGGCGGTTGGTCATGATCAACAACCGATCAGCAAGGAAAATCGCCTCGTCGATATCGGTGGTGACAAAAAAATTCGTCCGACGCGACTCTTCGAAAAGCTTTGCGTAGTACTCCCACATCAGCTCTTTGGTCATGTGGTCCAGACCACGGAACGGCTCGTCGAGAATCATGATGTGGGGGTCGTTGATCATCGCCCGAGCAAGCTCACAGCGCCGCTGCATGCCGCCCGAGAGTTGCGAGGGGAATTTATCCCGAAACCGGGTCAGGCCGACCTTGTCGAGCAGAAACTCGCACCGGTCCCGGTTTTCGCGGTTATTTTGGCCGCGCGCCTTGGGCCCATACATTACGTTTTGATAGGTGGTCATCCAAGGAAACAATGCGGTTTCCTGAAATACTACGAGCCGATCTCTGCCTGGTCCCGTGATCGGCTTGTCATCGAGCAGAATCTTGCCTCCGGTTTGCCTTTCGAAACCCGCCAACAACCGGATCAGCGTGCTCTTGCCACATCCGGATGGCCCGATCATGACCGTGAGCTTGTGGCGTTCTATCTTGAACGATGCACCTTTAACCACTTCGGTGGCGAACTGCTTGTCACCGTAGGTTTTGCTGACGTCCTCGGCGATCATCTCGCCAGCCGTGGCGCGGCTACTCCGTTCCTGTACCTTCTCTGCTGCTGCGCTCATTACCTCAGTTCTCCTCAATCTCGTGGGTGCGGGACGGTCTGCCTCAGCGCGTGCGCCGCCAAGGGGTGAACCGCTCGCCCAGCCAGCGGATGGCAGAGCTCGAAATATAGCCGGCGATGCCGATACTGATCATGCCGACGACAATTTGTTCGTAAGACCCACCGACGTAAGAGTTCCAGATAAAGAAGCCGAGTCCGCCGCCGGACCCGCCCACGGAGTTTCCACCGCCGGATATCATTTCGGCCGCGACAACGACTTCCCACGTGATACCCATTCCGACCGCCGCACCGATGAAAATGGACGGAAGTGTACCCGGCAGAATGATACGGCGAAAAATATCCCAGCCGCTCGAGCCCATCGAACGGGCCGATTGGAAATAACGAATGTCGATAGATTTCGCGCCGCCTAATACATTGATGACGATCGTGAAAAACGCGCCGAGGAAAGTTACGAATGCGATCGACATTTCCTGCGTGGGCCAGAAAATGATGGACGCTGGCACCCACGCCAGCGGGGGAATCGGTCGCAGCAACTCAAACACCGGAAACGCAGTGTCGTAGAACAACCTGCTGGAAGCCATTGCCAAACCCAGCGGAATACCGACTACCATTGCGGCCAGAAAGCCAGCAAGAACGCGCGAAAAGCTCAGCCACCAGCTCTGCCAATACCCAACGTCGGCCAAAAGCGGACCCCACGCCAAAATCACATCTGACGGTGCTGGCACACGCCCGATCCAGGGCACCGTAAAACCGAGCCACTCAGTGGATTTCGCGCCGACTTCCCAGAGCACTAGAAACACGATTAGCGAAATTAGTGCACGCCTGGGTCTGGTTCCCATGAAAAACAGAGGTTTCTTAACTTTGGCATAATTGCCGCTCAAACTCGCTGCTGTTGTACCCATCTCTGCGATTCCTTAATTTGGTTGCCGCCTTTTCAATCCCACGATTGCTCCGCGATGCGAATCTGCACGCCGCCTCAGCCTTCCTTCTCACCCGCTTCGAAGGCTTTGATCGCCTCCTCGTGCACAGCTTCCATGGTTTCGTCCATCAGCTCACGGAACCGAGGGCTGGTGAGCACGCTGTAATCACGCGGATGAGGAATGTCTACTTCCAGCATCTTCTTCGGTTTGCAAGGACGGGTGGTCATGATGACCACACGGTGGCCGAGGAAAATCGCCTCCTCCAGGTCGTGGGTGATGAAGAAAATGGTGACCTTGTTCTTGTAATAAATATCGAGCAGCGCTTCGTGCATCACCGATTTCGTCAGCGAGTCCAAAGCGCGGAAAGGTTCATCCAGGAGCAATACTTTGGGATCGTTCATTAATGCCCGCACGATCTCCACGCGACGGCGAACGCCAGAAGAGATCTCGCCGGGATAACTGTTTTCAGTGCCGCTGAGCCCAGCGATCGCCATGAGGTCCCTCGCTTTTTCGTAGGCCTCTCGCTTGTTCATGGTGCCCTGCATCATCGGCCCGAACGCTACGTTTTCGAGGTTCGTCTTCCACGGAAACAGCGCGCCATTCTGGAACACAACGACTCGATCCGGACCTGGATCTGCTTTCGGTTTTCCTTCACCGCATAGGAGTTCACCATCCAAATAGATGTTGCCATCAGAAATGCTGTGAAAGCCGGCGATCGCATTGAGCAGGGTCGTCTTGCCGCAGCCGGACGGCCCTACGATCATACAGATCTCGCCCGCGCCGATGTCCAGGGAACAGCTGTCTACTGCCTTGACCGCCGTCCCCATGGGGTCATATACCTTTTCGACCTTCTCGATTCGGATTGCGCCTTTAGTTGCCATGGTCGTCTGCCGCTTCTGATCTGCTTGCCGTGGGTTCAGTTCTTCAATGACTGCGCTCATTACTGTCCTCCGATGGCCAGTTCGCGGACTCGCCATTGCATCATATAGTCGCCGGCCACGCGCACCATTGCGCTGGTAACGTATCCGACTATACCCAGCGTGATCATGCCGATCACGATGGTGGGATAGCGAACCATCGTGTAAGAAGTATTGATGACATAGCCCAGACCGAACTGCCCGGATACCATCTCAGCTGCAACAAGCGAGAACCAAGCCACGCCCACTGAGATCTGAAGGCCGGTGAACATGTAGGGCAAGGATCCAGGTATAATGACATGACGAAACACCTGCCAACGATTTGCGCCGAGACAGGCTGCCGCACGCGGATAGGACTCATCAATCGATTCCACGCCCAACATGGTATTCAACGCCGTGGCATAGAATGAGGCCAAGGTCGTCAAGAACAACACAGGCGATTCCAACCCCGTAAACATGATGATTGCCAGCGGCACCCACGCCAGGATCGGAATCGGGCGCAAAGTCTCAAATACCGGAAACACGTATTCGCGGAACTTCTTGGACCAACCGAGAAAGAGACCCACGGGCACACCAAGCACGGTAGCCAGTGCGAACGCAATTAGAATTCTACGCACGCTCACCCAAATGTGAGTGTAATATTCAGGCGTGTACAGTGAGAGTCCATAGTAGGGGTCTTTGCTAGTCCACTCCTCCAGCACCTCAGCGGGGCCGGGAAGAAAGTCGAAGCGCCACCAATGGAGCACGTCCGACGCGAGGTACCAGCCCCCGAATAACACGACAAATCCGGCCATCATGAGGTAGGGCTTGGGGCTCTGCAGCCACTTCGAAATACGGTACATGGTCAGCGACCAGCCGGTGAGCTGCGCGGTCGCAGGCGCGCGCTCAGTCCCACTTCCAGCCCTAGGGACGGTTTGCACTTCCGCCAACCAAGCCGGCACGGTAAAGTCCTCGACCACTACCTTTGCGGTACGCCCAAGCACGTCGTTGAGCGCTTCCGGATCGTCCCGCAATGCATTCATCAAGGCATCCTGGCTGATCCGAAGCAGTTTCACATCGGTCAAAGCCCTGGTCCGCGCAAGACGTCGATTCTGATTTTTGAGCAGCGCAGCCCAACCGATTACTTGGCCTTCGCCGACTTCCTTCACCAAGGTCGCCGCTTCGCTCTTTGGTCCGAGCGCATGCTCTACCTTGCCTGCGACCACCACGAACATGTCGTCGGCCTGGTCGCCCAGGTTGTAGATGGTTTCGCCTTGCTTGATCCTCTCTATTTGAGCGAGATCTGCAACTCGACCCAACATCTCATCTGAAAGGGTACTGAAAATAACGGTCTTCTTAAGGAGCGCTTTTTTCTGCTCACGACTTTGGTCATCTGAGTTCATTAGCTTGCAGCCTCTGCTCCGGTGATGGACGTGCGGCTAGCCGGTGTCGCCCTAGGTTCGGCCTTGCCCGCCCAAGCTACGTGCATTAGATATTCCGCTGGTTGTGCTGCAACTTCTCGCCGCATGCACTCTTACCAGTTTGCGCTGAGTGCGGCGCCTCACCCGAGCCCCACATTAATGGTGCTATGCGGATGTGCCGAGGCGGGAGCAAGAGGCTCTCCCGACTCGGCGTGCACCGAAGATTGTATTAATCCGTCTGGCCCAACTTGATACCCATCTTTTCGGGATCTTGAGCCTTTATCTCTCCGACAGGCGGCGTAATGCCGCGCTCCTTCAAGATGTCCTGAGTGAACTTCGGCATGATTGCATCGTCACGCAGCTTATCCACCTTAATGCTCTTTACGTTATGCAGAAACGCGGTGGCGCGCTTCAAAAGTTCCATGGCGTCCGGAGTGAATGTATATGGCATGACGTTGCGCACGTCGCCACCATCCTCTGACTTCGGATATTTACCGGCCAGCGACATCCACATGACATCTTTGCTGAAACCCGTCGTCTGATTGGTGGCCATTTCCGCTACCTCTTCGTAATTCTTCGGATCGGCGAGGTAGAGTTGTGCGTCGAGTTCCGCGTTCAGCCAGCCCTTGACGACGTCCGGGCGTTGCTTGATCAAATCGCCCCGCATCGCGAGAAAACCGCCGTCGTTCTCGTCAACGGCGAACCCAGTAGCGACGCGGCGCGCGATCCCTTCCATGACCAGCTTCGAGGCAGTCGGCTCCCAAATAACTGCGGCATCCAATTTGCCCGCTTTGAAACCGCTTGTGATCACTTCGATATTCTGGTTCAGATAGGCCTTGGGCTTGATGTCCATTTTCTTGAACGTTGCCTGGGCATAACGGTCGGTACAGCTGCCTTTAGGCACGGCAACGCGCTTTCCATCTAGCCACTTCAAGGCCGCCTTCGGATCATCGAAATTCGGCGCGTCTTTACGAACCAGAAAGATGTTGCACTGGTCGTGAGCCACGCCGAGCACGCCCACTAAGCGAACGTCTGCCACGCGCTCTTTGGTTGTGGACACAATCGCCGGCATGTCGCCCATGTAGCCAACATCCTGCTTACCGGCCAGCATGGCGTTGACGATAATTGCGCCTTGAAGGCCAATCTGAAAATCTACTGTTGAACCTTCGGGAAGATATTTCTTCCAGAGCTCCTTGGAGCGCATCACCACGCCGGACCACGACTGCGTGTAATACGGCTGATAGCCGACGGTGAGGTGCACGGGCTCACCTGGTTTGCCGTAATCTTTCGCGTTGGCCGTAGCTGCAAAGCCTACTGCCGCCACGATGCCCATGGTTACTGTCAGGCACCGGTTCAACCACGATGTTGCCGTATATAACTGCGACTTCTGTTTCTTCATGACATCCTCCTCGCTCGTGTTCCCGACGGGAACAACACCTTCTTTTCTGTTTTGGTATCAACGAACACCGCAAGCTGACCTTGCTTGTGCCCGTATCAGGCGCGCCTCTCCTTTCATACACCACTTCCTTGGGTCTTCTTCACAAACGACCGATCCGCGGATTGCAAACCAGCCATTACCTCGTCATTGACCACCAAAAGAAGCCAAATACCGAGTAATCAGATGAACCAGATTATTCATTACCTTGTAGCCGTCCGCCGGCGCCTGCTCGAGAATGGCGCGCACTTCGCTGCCGTTGAGCGCGATCACTACCGAATCTTCTCTGCAACTGGCGCGCGCGATTCGGCGCGGCTGGCCGGATACGAGTGCTGCCCAGCCGAACAGTTCGCCTTTGCGGATCATGAATCCACCCGGGCTTGTGCGGTCGTCGCGACCAAGCACAAATTCCACTCGGCCACTCTCAAGTATGTAAAGATCTTCCACCGAATCGCCGTGATCGTAGATCGTGCTGTCGGCGGCGAATTCCTCGTGCCTCGCCAGGCCGCTGAGCGCCGCCTGCGAATCGTCGGAAATGCCCTCGAAAATCGACGCCAACCTCAGTGCGCTCGGGACACTGACAAAGACGTTTCCATCCTCGACCTTGACGTTGTAATACTCGAGCGGCGCTTCGGCGAGTCCGACGGGTGAACCGTTGTTTCTCACATCCCATTGCCAAAGGTGTTCGTGGCAGGTGAGCACGTTACCGTCGAACAGCCCCTCGCACAGTCGCACTTCCTGGTGTGGGCAAATGCCCTGGAAGGCGAAGAACTCACCGTCGGAATTCAAAATAAGCACCGACTTACCGTTCAGCTCGACTTCTTTCATGCCGTTGGCCGGAACTTCGTCGGTCGTGCACACCTTGGTCATTTCCATATCTTTACCCCCTATCCTCAAGACCCGGTCGCGGTTGCGGAGCCGTTTTGCCCCTCAACTTCGACGTATATCTTTCCGTCGTCCACGGATATGGGATAAGGCTTCAATGGGCACTCGGCCAATCCGACCGGCTCGCCCGTATCGACCTTCCACTGCCACAGATGCTCGTGGCAGGTCAGCACGGACCCGTCATACAGGCCTTCACAGAGCGCCACTTCCTGATGGGGGCAAATCCCGTTGTACACGTGATAGCCGTCGCTGCTATGCAGCACCAAGAGTTTGAGTCCCGAGCTGGTCTCGAACTCTTTCATGCCGTTTTCCGGCACTTCTTCGATTCGGCACAGTTCTTCCATAAATACGCTCTCAACTGAATTTGTCGTAACGAATAGAGTCGGTCGTCAGCCGTGCTTCAAGCAGCAGCAAGCGGATCGAAGCATCGACTGCTGGGGGCGGACCGGCAAGATAAGCCATGATGTTCTCGTAAGCCCCTTGCATGTGGCGGCCTGCGACTTCGTGCACCCAGCCCGTGTCGAACTCCAGGCCGGGAAACTTGTCTTTCAACGAGTCCGGCACAGCCTCCTCGTGCGATAAAGCAACCACGATTTTCAAGTTCTCGGAACCCTGTTCCTTGAAGTGCGCGAGCTCCTCGCCGTAGAACAGATCGTTGGCACTACGCACGCCGAAAAACACGTAGCCGCGGTGATTGGCGAAATAGTTTTCCTGGGATGCGCGCGAAAGTATCGACATGATGCCGGCAATTCCGCTGCCGCCGGCAATACACAGTAGATTCTTGTCGATCGCCGGATAGAATGTCGCTGCGCCCAAAGGGCCGAACATCTCGACCTCGACGCCGTCGGGCGATTGGTTGAACAGTTTTTCCGTCAAACCGCCGCCCGGCAGTTTCTTGATCACGAATTCGAGACGCTTGGCACCGCGCTCGTAGTTGACCATCGAATAGCCGCGAAAGCCGGAAACGCCGGGAAATTTCAGAGAAACGAACTGACCCGCATCAAAGTCCGTAGGTTCGTCGAGCGCTACTTCGAACGACATCACGTCGTCGGTGAGCTTTCGGGTGTTGCCGATCGTGCCGCTGAAATGTGTCGGCACGACTGCGCCGGGATCCATTTCGGAGAGAAAAGCGGCGACTTCGATCGACAGTGTGCCGCGCGCGGCACACTGACACATCAAAAACTCGCCTTGGTCCAACTTCAGGTTCTTCTTGCCCGGAGCCTCGCGCCAGAGTTCCTCGATCTCGCCGGTGATGAGCTTCGCTTTGCAAGTGCCGCAAGTGCCGGTTGCACATTCGTATGGCAGCTTGATTGCGTTGCGCAGCCCAGCATAGAGAACCGATTCCTCTGGTTCCGTCGTGAACTGCAGCGCTCTGTTTCTTGCTTTGACCTCTACCTTCATCAGCTGCTCTTCGGTCGCGGTTCAGAAAGGAACGTGGTGGCCGATACCGAGTTGCCGGGTATCTAACTTGATGTTGCGGCTGACGAGCGTTGCGCCATTTCCGTTGAGCTTGATTTTGTCGTGCATCTTGCCGACTGCGTAGAGCTCGGTAGTGCCGCCGTCCAGCGTCGTTTTGAACACTTGCAGCGCCGACACGACTTCGGCCTCGTCATTTTTGTCGTTGAAATTCACAGTGTAGATGGTCGCGTGGCGGCTCAACGGCGAGCTGTCGCTGTTATGACGCGGCAGCTGTTTGAACAGCTGGCTCATACCCGGCTTGTCATGTTCCAGCCAAGTCATTTCCTTTCGGATCTCGGGCGAGTACGCGGTGATCTTGTAGTGATAACCGTCGTCGCATAGTTTCAGGTAATCATCGAAATTCGAGTCGTCCAAAGCCATGCACGACCGATAAACCAGGCTTTCGACTTGTTCACGGGGATTCATTGCCAAATTCTCCTCACGACTCAATTGCAATCAACGACTGCTCGATTGATTGCGGGAGCGCAGCGCTCCCGCAACCGTACTCCGTCTCAGGCAGCTTCCGACTTCCCAGCCGGCTCGCTCGGGTTCGATGCCTTGCGGCCCATGAGGCGGCTCCACTCCGCGTAGAAGTGGCGCATGCCGATTTCGTCATGAATCGTATTGCCCTCTTCACGCCCATGGATCACCCACTTACTGTCGGTTCCTTCCTGCATGGCGCGACCCTGGCCATAAACTGCCAAAAGGTCTTCGTGGAGGTTGCGTCCAAACGGACCCCAAATGGTGTTGTGGTCGCGGATACGTTCGGCGCGTTCCTCCGGGGTGTCGCTCTTCAGTCCGAGGCCGCGGAATTCGATGATGACCTTGTTCGGACCCAACGGTATTGCAGTATCCATGCGCAGCACCGACGTGCGCAGGTTATAGGTCATGCCCGGGAACAGATCGATCAACAACCAGCCGCCGGGCGCCAGACCCGGCCAGCCTACCCCGCGCTGGGCGCTGCCTTCATAGGCGTCGTATTTGACTTCCATCGAACCCACCGACGCATGTCCGTTTTTGTATCCGGTATACATGCGGTCGTAATAGCCCGGCTGCATCATGCCGGTGATGCGATTAAAGTAATGCAGGAAATCGTGGTAGAACTCGCTGTTGGTGTCGTGCCACAGCTTGTAATTCGTGTTCACTACCGCCTTGTGATAACTGAATACTTCCAGCTCGGGCTCGAGGGATTCTTCGAGCAGACTCAGTGCCTCGCCGATGTATTCCTTCAGCGGCATGCAGTTGTCGTCGATGTTCACCCACACGAAACCGCCGTAGCCCATGTCGCATTTGACTTCACGTAGCGACGCATCGCCTTTGCAATAACGCTCGCCATAGCCTTCAGTGCCGCGCGGAATGTCGACGCATTCGCCCTTGGTGTCGAACGACCATGAATGGAAAATGCAGGTCATGCGCTTGGCATTGCCGGCTGGGTCGTAAAGAATCGTGTTCCCGCGATGAGGACAGATGTTGTAGAAAGCGCGAACCTTGTCGTCATCACCGCGCACAATAATTAGGTTTTCGCCACCGGGGTGATGGAAAGTCCGGTAGTCGAATTTGTTCGGAATCTCACTCTCGTGACAGGCGATAATCCACACTTTATTGAAGATCTTTTCCTGCTCCTCATGGAATAGCTCTTCGCTGGTATAGATAGCGGTGTCGACGTAATGGGTGTCCGGCAGATTCGGCTTGGTAAGCCATTGTGTGGAATTGCGTGCCATGGGTGGTCACCTCCTGCGAACGCGTGTCTCGGGTTAGTTTCGTGAACTCTGACGCACGTTCTGTGCCAGCCCCGAGTACCGCGATAGATGTCTGAATTAACAGGAAATCTCCTGGAGTTCCGGATTCGGCTAGAAGTGTGCTTGGGAACTGTGTCAGTTCGACACGGCCCCGAAGAACCGGGTGTTTCTGTCCGAAACATGTAACGGGCGCACCTTTGCAAAGCCTTCCTGTACCTGCGGGCCGGCCGACGGGAAAAC
This sequence comes from uncultured Gammaproteobacteria bacterium, assembly GCA_963773585.1. Lineage (GTDB taxonomy): Bacteria > Pseudomonadota > Gammaproteobacteria > JASBUN01 > JASBUN01 > CAVXJN01. The sequence continues at coordinate 69,123 of CAVZBR010000001.1, read as the reverse complement.
ATTGAGGCCGGTTCACCGACAACCTAAGCGTAGCGCCTCGACGGAAGTTTTGATGGGTCGGGATAATGGCGGCAGTAGGATGGCCGGAGCTGTCGAATCCAATCCGGGTGCCGGCGGCGCAAAACTTCGAATTGCTGCCCTGCAATACGTTGGCCAACCGCTGGCTATCAGGCTCAGCGAGACAAATCTCGCTTCCGGCACGATGCTGCGATTTGGCGGCAGCGCCTGGTTGACCAGTTTCAATGGGCGCATCAATCTCGCAGGCACAGCGAGTTTGGCCGCGGCCACCCCGGGGGTTCAAGGCGCTGGCGGTGGAATGAACTGGGCGCGCTCGTCGGCGACGTATCTCGCCGTGCGGGATTTGTTTCGGGCCTTGCCCGACGCTTGGCATGTCCTGCCATGACAGTTGCCGCCGGTATAGCCCTATACGAGCTCTCGCGATGGGACCGATCACATTGAATCGGGACCACCGCGTCATTCCTCAGAAGCAGGGTTGTGCCAACAACATCCGGGAACCGGCTGTGCGACACCCCGCGCGGATGAGCCGTCGGGAGCATGGAACAAGCGAACCGGGTAGTACGCTGCGCCGGTTGCGCACGGCGCCGCGTGAGTCAAACTGGAGGCGAAACGTGCGAAGGCGCGTCCCTTCTGCGACGCGCGGAAAACCGTTTGCAGCATATTGGGAGGGAGAGACCCACCGCCCACTTTATCGGCGTAGTCGCAAACCGCGAGCGAGTTCGCGAGCGAGTCGTCACAGCCGGATGAGTGCTGCGGTGGCAGCCCACAACGAGAGGATTTGCATGGGCCGGGAAATGTGATCGCCAAACCGGGAACGAAACGCGTACAGACGTCACGGACGATGGAACGTGGTTTGGCGGCACTGGGCACGGAGCCAGAGGGCCAATACCCATTCGCTCTGAAAACGCGCCTAGCGGTGCGGCAAACGACCGCAATGTATGGTGCCGGCGAGAGGAGTCGAACCTCCGACCTACTGATTACGAATCAGTTGCTCTACCAACTGAGCTACACCGGCATGGAAAAGCGGCTGGGCATGCGCCCGAGGGAAGGCGCAGTATAAACGAAACTCTAAGCGGGGTGGAGACGCGAGATGTCAGACGCGGCTGCGTTCGGGTCGTACGCGGATGATCACTTCCACGCTGTCGGGCTCGGTGCCCGGCGGAAGCTGAGGCAGATTGTTGATGCCCACCTCGCCGGCCTGGATGTCGGTCAATTCGCCGGTATCGACATTGTAGAAATGGTGGTGCGGGGCTGTGTTGGAATCGTAGAAAACCCGGTTCGGATCCACGATCACTTCATGCACCAAGCCCTTCGCCGCGAACAGGCCCAGCGTGTTGTAGACAGTAGCCTTGGAAACGACGTTGCCTTTGGTATTGACGGCCGCCAGGACCTGCTCCGCGGACATGTGTTGCGGTTGCGCAAGCAGCAACTGGGCGATCTCGAGGCGCTGCTGCGTAGGCTGGATATGATGGGCCTGCAGTGTCTCGGTGATCGTCTGCTTATCGACCTGGCATGGTGCAAGTTCTTCTGACATATGTGACAGTATAGGCATAAACATTAGAGGAAGTCTATGTCCGGTATTACTTGATTTCTCACACTATTTCACAGAATTAACCGTTTTCGGCGGCGCGTTTTCAGGTGCTGGGCGTCACATTGCCGTCGCCGATAAGGCAGCCATATAGGGCTCCGGGTCGACAATTGGCTCCCGATCCATCAGCAGATCGGCCAGCAACCGAGCAGAGGCCGGCCCCAATACGACGCCGTTGCGATAATGTCCGGCGTTGACATATAACCCGCTGATATTATGAAATTTTCCGATGAAAGGCACGCCATCGGGAGAACCCGGCCGCAAACCACTCCAATGACGCTCGACGGGATAGCCCGCCAGTGCCGGCACCATGTCCAGCGCCGCGCTATATAAGGTACGCCGCGCCTCCTCCGTGGTCGATTTATCGAACCCTACCCGCTCCAGTGTGCTCCCCACCAGCACACGACCGTCGCGGCGGGGAATCAGATAGCGGCCTTGGCTGAGCACGATGTGTCGGACCACGCCGGGCTCGGCCCGGAACACCATCATTTGCCCACGGACAGGCTCGACCGGCAGCGCTCGGCCGATATCGCGCAGCAGCTCGCCGCTCCAAGCGCCACCGGCGATGACCACGCGTTCGGCAGAACGGTCTTGGCCTGCCACCCGCACACCGCGAACGCGCCCGGAATCGATCAGCACCGACTCCACCGGCGAGTGCTCCTCACTGCTGATGCCGTGGGCCGCGAGCGCGCCGCGCAACGCCTGCACCAAACGAGGATTGCGCACTTGCGCCACCTGGGGCATCCACACGCCGGCGGCCTCGCTCGCCGCCAGGCCCGGTTCCAGTCCCTGGAAATCTTCACGAGCGACTCGTTCCAGCTGAACATCGAACCGGCGGCTCCACGCTTCGGCATCGCTTTCGTCGACGACCTCCAGTAACAACATGCCCGATGGCGTCCACTCCGAATCAACCCCGGACTCGGACTCCAGTTCTCCGGCCAACGCCCGATAACGGGGTTGTCCCCAGACGGCCAAGCGGGTAACGGCGTCCCCGTAGCGCCACGGATACAACGGCGACAGGATCCCTCCGCCTGCCCAGGATGCTTCCTGCCCGATCGCGCCGCGCTCGATGAGGTGCACGCGCAAACCGGCGATGGCCAATTCGCGGGCGGTCAGCATACCGATCAGGCCGCCGCCGATGACGATGCAATCTGCGCCGTTGCGCGCATTCATTCTGGCTGTCCGTCACGTTGAAAGGTAGCCACGGTAGCATGAACTCGAGGAGTCATCGCGTCGTAGCCAAATGGCCGCTCATCCGGAATTCCCGACAGCTCATCGGGAGAATAATGATTTCCCTCGCGCCCAGAGATACAACCGAGATATGAAAAAGCAGACCGGATTCACTTTGATCGAGCTGGTGGTTGTGGTTGCCCTGGTGGCGATCCTCGCTGCGATCGCAGTGCCCAGTTATCGCGCCATGATACAGAACAATCGCGCTTCCACCCAGGCCAATGAATTGGTTGCTTCGCTCAACCTTGGACGCAGCGAAGCAGCGCGCGCCGGAACGCCGGCCGTAGTTTGTGCGCGGCCGGCAGCGCCGACAACGCCGGAGAGCTGTTCCGGCGGAACCGATTGGTCCAACGGTTGGTTGGTCTTTTCGGACGTCAATGCCAATGGTGCCTACGACGAAGACGGGGACGGCGATGGTACGCCCTGCGAATTCGGCGAAGACTGCTTGCTGCGCGTCCAAGATGCTCCGAATGGAAACCCCGCCATCAATCAGACCACCGGCACTGGCGTCGCCTTTCAGGCGGACGGCAGTGCCACCACCGCAGTCGTAACCGTGCGCTTTCCCGATTGCACCGGCAATCAACTGCAAATCATCGATGTTCAGCGGGCGGGGCGCGTGAGCGTCACTGCCGGCGCTTGTTAACAGATCCGAGCCATGACTACGAATCGATATTCACATTCTCCTCCCAACCGGTCAGCCGGCTTTACGCTGATCGAAGTTTTGATCGCGGTGCTGGTGCTCTCGATCGGCCTGTTGGGATTGGCAGCACTACAGACCAGCGGTTTGGGCATGAACCACAGTGCTTATCTGCGCAGTCAGGCTACGATTCTGGCCGCGGATATGGCGGATCGTATGCGGGCGAATCGGGCGGGGCTGAGTGCTTACGACAACACCGGCACCACCGCACCAACTGCGGTTGCCGGCTGTACGAGCACCGCCGGCTGTAATAGTACGCAATTGGCACAAGACGATATGGCCGCTTGGGCTGCAGACGTCGCAGCACAACTTCCGAGCGGCGTAGGCATCGTCTGTCCGGATGCATCCCCGAACGACGGTGATTCACCAGCGAATCCTGCTCCAAACCCGAATGATCCAAAGTGCACTGGCTCAGGTGATGTCTTCGCTATCAAGATTTGGTGGATCGACGATCGCTCGATCCAAGGCGCAACGAATTGCGACGGCACTGCGAGCGCAATTGTGGCGCCGAATATTCCCACGGGATCGCTCCAATGTTTCGTAGTGAGCTTCCAACCATGAACGCCATTCACGCGCACAACCGCCAAACCGGCATGTCCCTGATCGAAATCATGGTGGCCTTGACCATCAGTCTAGTTTTGCTTGCTGGGGTAGTGCAGATCTTCACCAGCAGCAAGCAGACCTACCGCAACAACGATGCCTTGGCGCGGGTCCAGGAGAACGGCCGCTTCGCCATCGACCTGCTGAGCCGCGACTTGCGCATGGGCGGATTCTGGGGCTGCGCGCAAGTGGACAGCGCCAGTTTCCAGAACAATCTCGACCCGACCGGCAGCAACTACGTTGACGTAAAGACCGTTCCCGTGGTCGACGGTACCGAGGGCGGCACAACCGACTCCTTGGTTGTGCGCGGCGCTCGGGGCACGGCGCTGTCGGTGCAAGCACAGCTCTCCCAACCGAGTTCCAACGTCACATTACCGACCAACAACGGCCTCAATCCAGACGACTGGGTTGTTATCAGCGATTGCCACCATGCCGACCTGTTCCAAATCACATCCGGAGATCCGGACGGCACGGGAATACTCGCCCATGCGGCAGGCAGCAGCTCCGCCAGCACGCCGGCGGTCGGCCCCGGTAATGCCACGGGAGATCTTTCCTTTCGGTACGACACAACTGCGCGCGTGTTTCGCGCGGTGGAGGCGAATTACTTCATCGCCGCGGGCGCCAGCGGTGAACCTTCGTTGTTCCGGCAGCTTACCGGCGGGGCGGCGGACGAGCTCGTCGAAGGGGTGGAATCGTTTCAGATCGTCTACGGCGAAGATTCCAACGGCGACCGGGTGCCGGACTATTTTGTCGACCGCAGCGCGGTGGTAGATCCAACCCACGTTACGGCCATTCGGGTTGCCCTTACAGTGCGCAGTGCGGACGGTAACATTCTCCCCCCCTCAGCCGGTGGCGACCGTCGGCTGCGGCATACATTCACATCGACTATCTCGCTTCGGAACGAGAACTTCTGAGCTGAGGCACACATAATGCACACTGGCAATTCCATTCAAAAGGTCTCCCGTCACCAGCGTGGCGCGGTGCTGGTCATCAGCCTAATCATGCTCCTGCTTCTGACCATCATCGGCGTCACCGCTATGCGCACCGTGACCATCGAAGAACGAATGGCAGGGAACATGCGCGATCGGAATTTGTCCGTACAAGCTGCGGAGTCTGCCTTGCGCGCCGGCGCCGATTGGATCTCAGGCCAGGCTTCACGCCCGACGCCGGATTCGACCGGTACCGCCGGTGTCTGGACCCTCGGTGCCGCAGGAAGTCTGGAAGACCCCAGTTTCGACTGGACCGCTGCTGGCTTCGAATATGGCGTGCTACCCGGCTCTGCCACCGATTCCGCGGACTTAACCGGCGTGATCCGCGACCCTCGCTACGTTGTCGAAGAACGTTACTTCTTCCCGGACGACTCCAGTCCCGAAGCCTTAGCCAAAGGAGTCGGCTGGTACTACTACCAGGTCACCGGCGGCGGCTTCGGCGGATCCGATAATACTCGCACCGTGCTGCAAGCCACGGTCGCAAACCGATATAACTGAATACCGCGAATGCCCGTCAGTGCTGGAGGCGCACGATCATGACTAACGAGAACGAAAACAAAAGCAGTTGGATCACGCGAGTCGCCGCCGCGGGCATCGCGTCGTTGAGTGCATTTTCGGCACAACAGGTGGACGCAACCACGCTCGATGTGAGTGACGTACCTTTATACGTAGTGCAGGGTGTAGAGCCGAACATCATTTTGACGATGGATGACTCCGGAAGTATGGCATGGAGCTTCATGCCGGATTCGATCTACGGCTATTACAACACGAAGCGCGCTAAGTCCAGTACCTTCAACGTGATGTATTACAACCCTGCGGTACAATACCTACCGCCGATGAAGGCCGACGGCACCAGCTTCCCCAATGCGAGTTTTACCGGCGCTTGGAAAGACGGGTATAACACCAGCGCTGGCACCGTAAATCTTTCGACGAGCTTCAGACCGACTTGGTATTACTCAGGCTATTCGACCGCATACGCGGGCTCTGCAGAAGCCGCCTACTACTACAAATATGGCAGCGGCAGCACCAATAGCGATTCGAGCTACAGCAAAGTCGTGGTAAGCACGACTTCGGGGCCCGGTGGCAGCAATGAAAAAACGAATTTCGCGAATTGGTATTCCTACTATCGCACGCGCCAGTTACTTGCCAAATCCGCTGCCAGTCGCGCGTTCGCGAATCTAAACGATCACGTGCGCGTGGCGCGACAAGCGCTCAATAACAGTACCACCATCAATACGCTAGCCAAGTTCACAGGTACAGGACGAAGCGCGTTCTTTTCCTGGCTTTACAACGTCGACGCGTCCGGCGGCACACCACTGCTGCGCGCATTCGAGCGGGCAGGTGACGAGTACACGCAGGATGATCCGTATCGGGATGACCCATCTAGCAGTTCCAGCACAATGCGGTCATGCCGACAGAATTTCCACGTCGCCATGACCGACGGTTATTGGAACGGCAGCTATGGTGTGTCAGGTAATAAGGACGGTGGGAGCTCAACCTACACATTGCCCACCAATAGCTTCGGTATTACAACGTATTCTCCCATGCATCCGTACGAGGACAGCAATTCCTCCAACGCTGCAGACAATGCGTTCTACTACTGGGTCAGAGACCTGAAGCCGACGCTGACCGATAATGTTCCCACCTATATTGTCCGCTCTAATGGCGACTTCGACGGCGACGGAACTGCGGGTGAACCAGAAGACATCTTCTGGGACCCACAAAACGATCCCGCGAACTGGCAGCACATGGTGAACTTCACTGTCGGTCTCGGCGTGAATGGCAATTTGAGTTATCCGGCGGATTACAATGCACTTGTCGCAGGCACAAAGGATTGGGGCACCACGAATCCCGACGTCGCTGCGAACGTGGACGACCTCTGGCACGCAGCAGTTAACAGCCGCGGCCAATATTTTTCCGCCGCTGATCCGCAGGCGTTGGTTGATGCATTTTCTGACGTGTTAAACAGCATTACGGATCGGACCGGCTCTGCCGCACCGCTTGCCTTGAATGCAGGCACCGTATCCAGCAACACCAAAGTTTTCCAAGTCCGCTTCAACACAGGTGATTGGACCGGTGAATTGCGCGCGCTGCCCATCTCCGACGGAACCGGCAATGCTACCTGTACAACATCAGATCCGCTTGGCACCGTGTGCGCGACTCCGGTTTGGGAGGCGGGTTGCGCCCTGGATGGCGGCTCCTGTGTTGCAACCGGAACCTCGTTTACCGGGCTGAATTGGAATAGCGGCCGAAAGATCGTCACGTACAACCCAGCCACTGGCGCCGGCGTTCCGTTTCGCTGGGCCAGCCTCGATTCTAGTTCCGGAAGCCAACGCGCGCTTTTGAATGCCAGTGACGGTCAGGGACAAGCGCGCGTCGATTTCGTACGCGGCGATCACAGTTGCGAAGCCGGAAACACCGCAAGCTGCGGATATGATTTAAACGGCGACAGCGTGATCAATAATGCCGATAAGCTATTTCGAAACCGGAACAGCTTGCTCGGCGATATGATCAATTCCAACCCGGTGTACGTCGGCGCTCCGCTTCGGGTATACCCTAGTTCGCTCGAAAGCTCTTCGTACACGGCTTTCAGAACAGCGAATCAGAATCGCAACGCAATGGTGTACGCCGGCGCCAACGACGGAATGTTGCACGGATTCGATGCAACGACGGGCGTGGAAAAATTGGCCTACGTTCCCAACGCGGTGTTTCGTAACATCCCGGCTTTATCTTCCAGCAGCTACGGCCACAAGAGTTTCGCTGACGGTCCGCTGGTAGAAGGCGACATCTTTTATAGTGCCGCTTGGCATACGGCTTTGGTTGGCGGACTAGGCCTCGGCGGCCAAGCCGTATTTTCGCTCGACATCACGGACCCGAGCGCATTCAGTGAAAGCAACGCTGCAACTATCGTCAAATGGGAATTTTCTGACTCCGACGACGCAGATCTCGGTTACACCACCGGCAAACCTGTGATCGTTCGACTTAACACCGGCAAATGGGCCGCGATCTTCGGCAACGGCTACAACAACACGGACGCGGACGGCCACGTCAGCGCCACTGGCAATGCGGTACTCTATATCGTCGATATCGAAACCGGCAGCTTGATCAAAAAGCTGGATTCAGGCGTCGGTACGGCCCAGGATCCGACGGGCAATGGGCGACCCAATGGCCTCGGCACAGTCACCGCGGTCGATGTCAACCAGGACTTCAAGACCGATTACATCTACGCAGGGGACGTGTTCGGAAACGTGTGGAAATTCGACCTTTGCAGTCTCAGCACCACTACTTACACGTGCGGCGCCACCTCCGCATCCGCATTCAAGGTTGCGTACGATAACGGCGCAAGTCCGGCTGTGCCCGAGCCTGTATATACGGCCGAGGACGCGTCCGGAAACCATCAGCCGATCACTACTGCGATTACGGTCGGATTTCATCCGTCTGGCAATGGCTTGATGTTGTACTTTGGGACCGGAAAATACCTGGGCGTAAGCGATTTGACCGATACTTCGCAGCAAACGTTTTACGGTATTTGGGATAAAGGTACCTATAGCGATCTCCCCGCGGACCGCGACGACCTGTTGCAACAGAGCGTGATCGAGACCAACTCGACTGCCTTCACCGGGGTCGATGCGCGGCTCACCACCAAGGAAGATATCAACTGGTACGCCGGTTCCGGATCGCCAAGTAGCGGGTATCATCTCGGCTGGTATCTCGACCTATCCGAGTCCGGCGAACGTGTTCATCAAGACCCGATGCTTCGCAGCGGACGAGTGATCTTCGTTACGGTGACTCCGTCGACCGATCCTTGCGCTACCGGCGGCACCAGCTGGCTCATGGAATTGGATGCGGCAAGCGGCGCTCGGCTGAACTTCTCGCCCTTCGACTACGACAACGACGGTTCGATCGCGGCGGGCGATTTCGTACTCTCGACCACGGACATCAATGGCGACGGTACAATCGATTCGCGCGACCACGCCCCAGGCTCAGGCATTCGCCAGCAAAACGGTGGCATATTGACTTCCCCGGCAATATTGATGCTGCCGCAGGACGAAAAGAAAATGATGAGCACGTCCAATGGGGCGATTATTTCAGTCGGCGAAGAAGACGGTCGTGAAGCCCGACGCTCTTGGCGCCAGGTACGCTGACAGGAACAGGAGAACAAACGTGAAGAAATTACCTATGATTTTGGCGGCCGGATGTCTGGCTCTGTTAGGAATTTCGGACGTCACAATGGCGCAGGGGGATGACTCCGCCGTGATCGCCACGATGGAAGGTTCAGTTGAAAGCATCGATCTTGAGAAAAATACACTCATAGTCGCAGACTTCAACTACTCCGTGCCGAAGTCCGTTCCGGTGATCCGAAACGGAACAACCGGAATCGGTCTCGATCACGTGCACATCGGCGATCGTGTCGTGTTGCACATGCCGCCGGGGCAACACTGGCAGCTCCCGATGCCGGTAGCTGAAATCGAAGTCAAGCGCTAGCGAGAGTTCGGAGACCAAGAAAATGAAAAGCAATACGGTAATGAACGCGCGAACTCGTCGACAGTCCGGATTCACCCTGATCGAAGTGATGATCGTGGTGGTGATCATCGCGATCCTGGCCGCGATCGCCTATCCCTCATATCAGGAACAGGTTCGAAAATCCCGCCGCGCGGATTGCGAGGGCGCATTGACCAGCTTTGCCGCGGCGATGGAGCGCCACTATACGCAATTCAATACCTATTGTGACGCAGGCTCGACGTCTAACGGCTGCGGCGGTGCGGGCGGTGATACCGGTACGCCGACCATTTTCCCTACGCAGTGTCCTATCGACGGCGGTAACGCCACTTATAATCTCGTCATCAATAATGTCGGCGCCAACACGTATGATATTCAGGCTCAACCGATTGCCGGCGGACCGCAGGCAGGCGACCGTTGCGGAACCTTGACGCTGGACCAAGCGGGACAAAAGGGCCAAGGTGCAGGCATGACGGTGGCGGATTGCTGGTAGGTTGGGAACCACATCGGGTCCGTACCCGGGCGGCCATAAACGCTACGCGCTTGACCCAAGCTACGGTAAGGCGATGCGGATAGGTTGCGTCAAGGCCCGCAGGGCCGGACGCAACATCAAACGTTCGAATACATGCACGGCGGTCAAACAGACCGCCGTATCGTGCATCGATCGCCGGGAAGACGTTGGGTCCGCACCCGGGGGCATAAACGCTGCGCGCTTGACCCCAACCTACGGTGATGCGATGGGCGTAGGTTGCGTCAAGGCCCGCCGGGCCGGACGCAACAATACATCGTTCAACACGCGACGGCGGTTAGATAGGCCGCCTCATCGGTGCCCCCGCGGCGGTTGTCCATGGGTTGCGTGAAGGCGCGTCATGGCCGGACGCGACATCGGACTTGCACGCGGCCGATGCGCAATTCCGAACGACGTTGGGTCCGCGCTACGCGCTTGACCCAACCTACGCGCTTGACCCAACCTACGCGCTTGACCCAACCTACGTGCTTGACCCAACCTACGTGCTTGACCCAACCTACGTGCTTGACCCAACCTACGCGCGCTGAAGGGCTTTGGGCAATGAGAAGGTGACGTTCTCCAGGCGACCGGCATGTTCGGTCACGACGGTCGCGCCGCGCGCTTGTAACGCCGCCACCACCTGTTCCACCAGTACTTCCGGCGCCGACGCGCCAGCGGTCACGCCGATCCGTGCTCGCCCGGCAATCCATTCATCCTGAATATGATCGGCACCGTCTATTAAATAAGCGGATACCCCCTGCTGCTCGGCAAGTTCCCGCAAACGGTTGGAGTTGGAGCTGGTCGTCGACCCCACCACCAGCACCACGTCGCAGTGGCGGGCGAGCTCTTTGACCGCATCCTGGCGATTTTGGGTGGCATAGCAGATGTCGTTTTTCTTGGGACCTTCGATTTCGGGAAACCGCTCTCGCAGCGCGTCGATGACCCGCGCGGTGTCGTCCATGGACAATGTCGTCTGGGTGACGAACGCCAGGCGCTGCGGCACCTTCACCTGCAGGTTTTCAACATCAGCGACACTTTCGACCAGATAGATCGCGCCGCGCTCGCTTCGGTACTGCCCCATGGTGCCTTCGACTTCAGGATGTCCCGCATGCCCGATTAGCACGGCCTCGCGGCCTTCCCGAGCGTAACGGGCGACTTCGAGATGCACCTTGGTCACCAGCGGGCAGGTGGCATCGAATACCTTCAACCCCCGCTGCCGCGCTTCCTCCTGCACGGCCTGCGAAACGCCGTGAGCGCTGAAGATCACCGTGGCGTCTTCGGGCACTTCGTCGAGCTCCTCAACGAATACCGCGCCCAGGCGGCGCAGCCGGTCGACCACGAAGGTGTTGTGCACCACTTCGTGACGCACGTAGATCGGCGCGCCGAATATCTCCAGCGCCCGCTCCACAATTTCGATGGCGCGGTCGACACCGGCGCAGAAACCCCGTGGGTTGGCGAGCAAGACCTGCATGAAAGGATGTCCTGAATTGCTGGGAGCGAATAGGGAATGTTGGCGAATTCTAGCGGCGCTGTCCATTCGCCGCCTGGTCAACCTGGCGGATTTCCACTTCGAATGTAAGCTCGTGCCCGGCCAGTGGGTGGTTTAGATCCACCGTGACGGTGTCCGGGCTCACCGCCCTTACCAGCCCGGGGAGCTCCTCGCCGCCCGGGGTTTCGAATGCGATCACGACTCCCGGCGCCAGCGCCATATCGGCGGGAAAATCGCTTCTGGGCAGAGTCTGCACCGCTTCGTCGGAACGCTCGCCAAAGCCGGATAGCTCCGGACCGATGCGTACCGTCTCGTGGTCGCCTGGACCCATACCCAACAGGGCCATCTCCAAGCCGCTGGCCAGAGATCCGTCGCCCATGACGAATTCCAGTTCATCACCGTCAGCGCTGCCGTCCACTTCGGTACCGTCTTCGAGCCGAAGCGAGAACCATATGCGCACCCGGCTGCCCGGTTCAATCGGTGTTTGATCATCTGCCATTGCGGTTCCTACTTCACCCCTAGGGCGGTCTATTCGACCGCCGTGATGTGTCCGAACGGTCAGATGTTGCGTCCGGCCCTGCGGGCCTTGACGCAACCTACATGCAACCTACACGCATCGCACCCGAAGGTTGGGTCAAGCGCGTGGCGTTTATGCCTGGCCGGGTGCGGACCCTGCGTTGTTCCGGACCGCGCGTCGCGGCGCGCACAGGGCCCCTATGGCGCGGCAACGATGTCGCGGTGCGCTCAACCACAGGGCGGTCTATGTGACCGCCGTGCATGTACCCGAACGTTTGATGTTGCGTCCGGCCCTGCGGGCCTTGACGCAACCTACATGCAACCTACACGCATCGCATCCGTAGGTTGGGTCAAGCGCGTGGCGTTTATGCCTGGCCGGGTACGGACCCTGCGTTGTTCCAGACCGCGCGTCGCGGCGCGCACAGGGCACCCTATGGCGCGGCAACGATGTCGCGGTGCGCTCAACCATAGAGCGGTCTATGTGACCGCCGTGCATGTACCCGAACGTTTGATGTTGCGTCCGGCCCTGCGGGCCTTGACGCAACCTACACGCATCGCATCCGTAGGTTGGGTCAAGCGCGTGGCGTTTATGCCTGGCCGGGGCGGAACCAACGTCGTTTTGGGCCACCGTGCACGTATCGGAACGGTCCGACGTTGCGTCCGGCCCTGCGGGCCTTGACGCAACCCGCACGCAACCTACACGCGACAATTCATTTTTTCGCGGTTTGGCCGTTGCCGAACAAACCGTCGATGATCAAAACTGCAACACCGACCGTAATCGCTGAGTCGGCGACATTGAACGTCGGCCAATGCCAGTGACCGACATAGACATCCAGGAAATCGATCACGTGGCCGTACACCACTCGGTCGACCACATTGCCCAAAGCGCCGCCCACGACCAGTGCCAATGCCGCAGCGATCCAGCGCTGCGTTGGCGGCAAGCGATACATCCAAATCGTGATCACGGCCACTACGGCCAAGGCCAAGACCACGAAGAACCAGCGCTGCCAGCCACCCGCGTTACTCAAAAAACTGAACGCAGCCCCCGGATTGTGAGACAGCATCAGATTGAAAAACGGCGCGACGGCGATCGGGTCGCCATAGGTCAGCATCGTTTCCGCCAGGACTTTCGTGAATTGGTCCAGCGCGATCACCAGCACAGACAGCCATAGCCACTTCAACACGCGACCAATCTCCAGACTTTCACCGTCGGAACCATCAGGCGTAGCGCCGCAGTTCGCCGGAGCCGACCACGTTTGTCACGCAGCGCCCGCACAATTCCGGATGTTCGGCGTGCGTTCCGACATCGGGTCGGTGATGCCAGCAGCGCACGCATTTGGCATCCGCCGAAGGCCGCACCGCAATCCAGAGTTCATCACCGCCGTCCAGCGTGAAATGCACGCTTTCGTCCGGTCGTTCGGTTTCACGGTGGATTCGGGCGTCGGACGTAATCAGCACGAAACGCAATTCGTCTTCGAGTAACCCGAGCTTGGTAAGCAATTCCTGGCCGCAATACAAATCTACTTCCGCATCCAGACCGGCCCCGATTCCGCCCGCGACTCGCAGTCGCTCCAATTCCTTGCTCACCGCTTCGCGCACTTCGAGCACTTGGTCCCAGAACATGGCGTTCATGGCCTCGTCGTCGGCGATCGCAAACAGATCTCGGTAGTATTCCTCCAGCAGCACTGTCTCGCCCCGCTCGCCGGGAATGTGTGTCCAGATTTCTTCCGCCGTGAAACTGATGATCGGTGCCATCCAGCGCACCATGGCTTCGGCGATATGGTACATGGCACTTTGGGTGGAACGCCGCGCTACGCTATCGGCTTGGGTGGTGTACTGGCGGTCTTTTATGACGTCGAGATAGAACCCGCCCAATTCCACGGCGCAAAAGTTGTGCAGCCGCTGATAAATCTGGTGGAACTGATAGCTATCGTAGGCCGCTACGATCTGTTCCTGGACGCGCCGGGCGCGATCCACGACCCATCGGTCGAGCGCCAGCATTTCCGATGCCGGCAGCAGATCCCGCTGCGGCTCGAAGCCGTTCAGATTGGCGAGCAGAAAACGGGTGGTATTCCGAATGCGGCGATAGGAATCCGCAATGCGCTTGAGAATCTCGTCCGAAACGCTCATTTCCCCGCGGTAGTCCGTCGCAGAAACCCACAGCCGCAGAATGTCGGCGCCCAACGTGTTGACCACCTTCTGCGGCGCCACCACATTGCCCCGGGACTTCGACATTTTCATTCCCTTGGCGTCCACCGTGAAACCGTGGGTCAGGACACGACGGTAGGGCGCCACGCCGCGCATGGCGGCTGAGGTCAAAAGGGAGGACTGAAACCAGCCGCGGTGTTGATCGGAACCTTCAAGATACAAATCCGCCGGAAACGCCAGTTCCGGGCGCCGGTCCAATACCGCATAGTGGGTAACCCCGGAGTCGAACCAAACATCCAGCGTGTCGGTGACCTTGACGAACGCGCCCGCTTCGTCGCCCAGCAGCTCCGCCGGGTCGAGTTCAAACCAGGCATCCACGCCCTCCTCCTCAATGCGCTGCGCCACCTGTTCGATCAGCGTCGCGGTATTCGGGTGCGGTTCCCCGCTGTCGCAGTGTACGAACAGCGCGATGGGCACGCCCCAGGTGCGCTGTCGCGATACACACCAGTCCGGTCGATTGGCGATCATGCCCTCGATCCTCGCCTGTCCCCAGTCCGGCATCCAGCGTACGTCTTTGATCTCCGCCAAAGCAGTCTCGCGCAAACCGTTCTGATCCATGCTGATGAACCACTGCGGTGTCGCCCGGAAAATGATCGGCGTCTTGTGACGCCAGCAGTGCGGATAGCTGTGATTGAGTTTGGCCTCGTGCACCAGCTTATTTCGGGTCTTCAGGGTTTCGATCACCTGTCCGTTGGCGGCGAATACGTGCATGCCGGCGAATAGCGGCGTCCCGGCGACGAACTTACCGTCGGCGCCGACCGGATTGTTCACTTCCAGGTGATAGCGCATGCCGACCACGTAGTCGTCCTGACCGTGGCCCGGTGCGGTGTGCACGGCGCCGGTACCGGCATCGGTGGTGACATGGTCGCCCAGTACGATCGGCACTTCACGGTCGTAGAACGGGTGCGCGAGTCTCAGGCCTTCCAGGTCAGCGCCTTTGCAATAGCCGACTACCTGGTATTCGTCGACGCCATAGCGCAGCATTGCGTCTTTCAGCAGCGCCTCGGCTAACACAAGACGTTCCGGTCCGTGCTCGTGCACGCCATCGCATTGCACCACGGCGTAATCCAGCTGCGGGTTGAGCGCCACGGCCTGGTTCGCCGGCAGGGTCCACGGCGTGGTGGTCCAGATCACCACGGAAATCGGCCCGCTGCCGGTGTGGCCCTCGACGCGATCGCAGCGCGCCAGCAAAGCCTCCTGGTCCAAGACTTCGAAACGCACGTCGATCGCCGGCGAAGTCCGGTCTTCGTATTCGACCTCTGCTTCCGCCAACGCCGAACCGCAATCGATACACCAGTGCACCGGCTTGGAGCCTTTGTGCAGATGGCCGCGGGCGATCACCTGACCCAACGCCCTGACGATGTCGGCTTCGAAACGGTAGTCCATGGTCAGATACGGCCGATCCCAGTCGCCGATCACACCCAGGCGTTTGAAGTCCTCGCGCTGTCGGTCGACTTGTTTGCCGGCGTAATCGCGACATGCCTTTCGGAACGTGCGCGCATTCACCTTGACACCCGCTTTACCGACTTTCTTTTCGACGTTCAATTCGATCGGCAGACCGTGACAGTCCCATCCCGGCACGTAAGGCGCGTCATAGCCAGCGAGCATCTTCGCTTTGACGATCACGTCTTTGAGAATCTTGTTCACCGCGTGGCCGATGTGAATCTCGCCGTTGGCATAGGGCGGCCCATCGTGGAGGACGAATTTATCGCGCCCGGCGCGGGCTTGGCGCAGGCGCGTGTACAGATCCATCTCTTGCCAACGCTTGAGCGTTTCGGGCTCGCGGTTGGCGAGGTTGGCCTTCATCGGAAAACCGGTGCTGGGTAGGTTGAGCGTTTGCTTGTAATCCGCCACTGTCATCTCACGCTTGTATCGTCTGCAATTCGGTTTCGCTCCCCGGCACTCGGGCGCCGCGGAACTTCAATATATGATATTCAGGTCACGCGCCGCGACGTCACATCACGAGCGGCCGAAGTAATCGCGGGCCGTCTGTGCGTCCAACAGAATCTGCTGTTTGAGCGCCTCGAAGGAATCGAATCGAAGCTCGTCCCGGATGCGCTGCAGGAAATCCACGTGCACGTAGCGACCGTAGATGTCCTGTGAAAAATCCAGCAGATGCACTTCCAGCAGGCTGCGCGTGCCATCGACCGTGGGACGATTGCCGACATTCGCCACACCCGGCAACGGCTCCGGGTCCAGACCGAACACTTCCACTGCATATACACCTTGCAGCGGCGTACTGCGCCGGTGAAGGTGCAGATTCGCGGTAGGAAACCCGATGGTACGCCCACGCTGGTCCCCGCGGGCCACACGCCCGCTCATCCTGTAGGGCCGGCCCAACAACTGCTCGGCGTGGCCCAGATTGCCGCTTGCCAGCGCTTCGCGAACCCGCGTACTGCTCACCCGCTCGCCGTCGATCCGAAAGGTGTGCATGTTGACCACGGGGAAACCATGCTCCGCCCCGGCCCTCGCCAGCATGTCGAAATCGCCGCGCCGCTGGTGACCAAAATGAAAATCGTCGCCCACCACCAAATAGCGCACGCCCAGACCACCGATCAAAAGGCGGTCGATGAACGTTTCTGCCGACACCTTGGAAAAGCGCTGGTCGAAGCGAATGCACAACACCCGATCGACGGCGTAGCGGTTCAAAGCCTGCAGCTTTTCCCGGAACCGCGTCAGCCGCGGCGGCGCCCGATCCGGCGCGAAAAACTCCTGGGGCTGCGGTTCGAACGTAATCACCACTGCCGGTAACCGCAACTCCGCACCCTTTTGCGCCAACTGCCCCAATACCGCCTGGTGGCCGAGGTGGACGCCATCGAAATTACCGATAGTCGCCACGCAGCCCTGATGCCTGGGACGAAGATTGTGCGCGCCGCGGATGAGTTCCATGGATCGTGTGCCGCTAAAAGTTCGCTATTATAAAGCACTTGCAGTCGCGCCCATAGGGCGATAGATCAGCGGCGCTGAAAGAACCCGGGCCGCAGGCCCAGCGCGAGAAGGGCCGCGAAATAAACCGCGCCTCCAGCGCCGATCAGGGCCGCCAAATGCAGTGCGCGCTGCAGCGCATGCCACTGCAGCCACTGCGCCATCGAACCGCGCAGCCAAATCAACACAGCGACCATCGCAACCGCGGCCAGCGCCACCCGCAGCAGCAAGGCAGGCCAACCGGCAGCGGCGCGCCAGATTTTTTCCCGGCGCAGGCTGAGCCACAACAAGCTTGAATTGATGAACGCGGAAATCGCCGTCGCCACCGCCAGACCGACATGGGGCGCTTCGTAGCCCGCTCGCACCAACGGCACCACGAACGCCAGGTTCAGACCCATGTTGGACAACATTGCGATCACGCCGATGCGCACCGGGGTGCGCGTGTTTTGCCGCGCGTAGAACCCGGGCGCCAGCACCTTGACCATCAAAAATCCCAGCAAACCAACACTGTATGCAGTGAGGGCCAGGGATGACATGCGCGCATCGTGAGCGCCGAATTCGCCATACTGGAACAACGTCGTCAGAATCGGCGCCGACAGCACGAACAGTCCCAGCGTTGCCGGCACGCCGACCACGATCACCATGCGCATGGCCCAGTCGAGGGTTTGGCTGAACTGGCCGACGTCCTTTTCCGCATGCCGCTGGGAAAGACTCGGCAAAATGACGGTGCCCAGCGCGATGCCGAACACCCCCAGCGGAAACTCCAGCAGCCGGTCGGCATAAAACAGCCAACTGACGCTGCCGGTGACCAGGAACGAAGCGATCAGGGTGTCGAACAGGATGTTGACCTGCGCCACCGAAGAGCCGAACAGTGCCGGCATCATCAAGCGCAGGATGGTTCGCACTCCGGGATGGTGCCAGCCCCAACGTGGCCGGGGCGTCATACCCAGCGCGCGCAGAAACGGCAGCTGGAAGCCGAGTTGAATGACGCCGGCCGCCAGAATCGCCCACGCCAGTGCGGTGATGGGTTCGTCCAGCAACGGCGACAGCCAGATCGCGCCGGCGATGATGGCGAGATTCAGCAACACAGGCGTGAACGCCGGCACCCAGAAGCGGCCGTAGGTGTTGAGGATGGCACCCGCCAGAGCGGTCAACGATATAAACAGAATGTAGGGGAACGTGATTCGCAGCATGCTGCTGGCCAGCTCCCACTGGGTGGCCTTGGTGGAAAAACCGGGCGCGAAAGCGAGAATCAGCAACGGCGCAGCGATGACACCGACAAGGGTGACCACGAACAGAGCCGCGCCCAGGGTACCGGCGACCCGATCCACCAGCTCCCTGACCTCGGCCTCATCGCAGCGGTTCTTGTATTCGGTCAGCACCGGGACAAACGCCTGCGAAAACGCGCCCTCGGCAAACAACCGGCGCAGCATGTTGGGAATTCGGTTGGCGACGAAGAAAGCGTCGGTGGCGGCGCCGGCACCGAAATAGCGCGCCACCACCATATCCCGCAAAAAACCGAGGATCCGGGACAGCAAGGTCATGGCCCCGACCGTGGCCGTGGAACGCAGCAGCCGCGGACTCACAAGCGCACGGTTCCGTGTTGGAAATCGGTTTTTGAGCGCCGGGTTGCGGTCATGACGGGCTGCGGATCCATGGAATCGGCTACTATACCCGAGCGCCGGCGCGGGCACAGCAAGCCACGGTAATGGTTGGAGAAAACCTTTGTGCACGCGGAGCCGCACGAACGGTTCGCGCTTGACAAGCATCCCATAAGCCAGCATGATACGCAGCTTTCCGGATTCCCCAGACCCCGGACAATCAGATTCTCAGGAGCAGGACTTTGGCTAATACGGCACAGGCGAAAAAGCGCGTCCGCCAAGCGGAAAAAGGTCGCCAGCGCAACGCGGCGGCGCGTTCCATGATGCGCACCTACATCAAGAAAGTCGTCAAAGCAGTCGGCAGTGGCGACAAGGCCGCAGCGGAACAAGCCTACCAGAGCGCCGTTCCCGTGATCGACCGGATGGCCCGCAAGGGACTCATCCACAAGAACAAGGCCGCCCGCCATAAGAGTCGCCTGAACCATCACATTCGCGCCATGCAGGCCTGATCCCCGGCAAACGGCGAAGAAGAAAGCCGGTCCATGACCGGCTTTTTTGTGCCCCTCGTAAAGCCACGCCGCACATCGGGCTACCCGGTGGGCTCGAAAATCGCCCATCACGCGCGGCGGCAAAACATACGGCTGAATACGCGCCGACGATTTGTGCACATCTTCCATTCATGCCGCCGCGAAAGCGACGAACTGCCGGACCCGGCGCTTCAAAGCAATACGAAATCGTCGCGATGAATCAGCTCCGGCTCGTCGACATAACCAAGCAACTGCTCGATGCGGTCCGATGGCTGACCCATGATCCGGCGCGCTTCCTCGGCGCTGTAATTGACCAGCCCGCGGGCCACCTCGGTGCCGTCCGGCCCCGTGCAGGCAACCAATTCCCCGCGCTCGAACTGACCCTCCACGCCGACCACGCCCACCGGCAGGAGACTGCGTCCCGCCTCGCGCAGCACCCGCACGGCGCCACCGTCCAGTTGCAGGCACCCACGTACCTTGAGTTGGCCGGCAAGCCACTGCTTGCGGGCGGCGAGCGGTTCTTTGGTGGCACCCAGCAGAGTGCCGACCGCCTCGCCTGCCGCCACCGCTTGCAACACTCCCGGCCGGCGGCCGGAAGCGATGATGGTCGAGGTACCGGAACGGCCCGCCCGCGCCGCCGCGCGAACTTTGGTGATCATCCCGCCTCGACCCAGCACGCCGCCTGTCGCCCCGGCCATGGCTTCCAGGGCGGGGTCGCCCGCTCGCCCTTCCGCCACCAGACTTGCCCTGGGGTTGGCGCGCGGATCGGCGTCATACAGGCCTTCCTGATCGGTGAGGATGATCAGCAGATCTGCCTCCACCAGGTTGGCCACCAGCGCCGCCAGGGTGTCGTTGTCGCCGAAACGGATTTCCTCGGTGGCGACCGTGTCGTTTTCATTGACCACCGGCACCACACCGAGGCGAATGAGGGTACGCAAGGTGCTACGGGCGTTGAGATAGCGCGAGCGGTCGGCCAGATCTTCGTGGGTGAGCAGTACCTGTGCCGTGTGCAGACCGTGCGCCTGGAAACAGGATTCGTAGGCCTGCACCAGGCCCATTTGGCCCACCGCCGCCGCAGCTTGAAGTTCGTGAATTGCATGGGGACGGCGCGGCCAACCCAGGCGGTTCATACCCTCCGCGACCGCGCCGGATGAAACCAGGATCAGCTCCAAACCCTGCAACCGCAGCTGCGACAGTTGCTGCACCCAGGCGTCGATGGCAGCGCGGTCCAGGCCGCGGCCGTCGTTGGTCAGCAATGCGCTGCCAATCTTGACTATCCAACGCCGAGAACGCCCCAACTCCTGCCGTGACTTCATAGGATTTCGAACACCAGACCGAATAACCCCGGATACTACAACAGTTCGCGCCAGCACCCCATGCGCTAGGGGGCGGGTCGATCCGCGGCCGCACCTTCACGCTGGGATTCTTCCAGGTGGGTCATGATGCGCGCGCAAAGTTCGCGGGTACCTTCGCCGGAAGCGGCGACGATCTGGAACACCGGGCCGCGCCAATCCAATCGCGTGACGATGTCGGCGCAATGGGCATCTCGTTCCCGCTCGGGAATCAAGTCGAGCTTGTTCAGCACCAGCCAGCGCTCGCGCTCGGCCAGCTCCGGATTGAAGTGAGCCAGTTCCGCAGTCGCGGTTTGCGCAGCCGCCACCGGATCGCTGCCGTCCGGCGGCGCCACATCCAGCACGTGCAGCAGCAGGCGGGTGCGGGATAGGTGGCGCAGAAATCGGATCCCCAGGCCGGCGCCCTGGGCCGCGCCTTCGATCAGCCCCGGGATATCGGCCATCACGAAACTGCGTTCGGAACCGACGCTGACCACACCGAGATTCGGATAGAGCGTGGTGAAGGGGTAATCGGCGACCTTGGGCCGCGCCGCGGACACCGCGCGGATCAATGTGGATTTGCCCGCATTGGGCAAGCCCAGCAGCCCGACATCCGCCAGCAGCTTGAGTTCCAGGCGCAGCTCGCGCTGCTCGCCAGGGGTGCCGGGCGTGGACTGGCGGGGTGCCCGATTGGTGCTGCTTTTGTAGCGGGCGTTACCGATCCCGTGAAAACCGCCGCGGGCGATCAGCAGACGCTGATCTTTGGCGACCACGTCGCCGATCAGTTCGCCGGTTTCCTTGTCGTATACCACCGTGCCCACCGGCACCGGAATCAACAGATCATCGCCGCTCTTGCCGGTACGGTTCTGGCCCATGCCCTTTTGCCCGCGTTCAGCCTGAAACCGTCGCTTGAAGCGGAAATCCGCCAAGGTGTTCAGCCCTTCGACGCCGAGCAGATAGATGCTGCCGCCGTCGCCGCCGTCGCCGCCGTCGGGGCCGCCGAAGGGCACGTATTTTTCACGCCGGAAGCTCACGCAGCCACCACCACCGTCGCCGGCGGTCACACGAATTGTTGCTTCATCGATGAACTTCATGACTTTGACTCGGCGTAACGCAGGGTCCAACAAAAAAGCCCCGTACCAGGACGGGGCTTGATGATCGAAAACCGCGGCGTGAATCGACCGTTAAATGGCCTCGATACGAACGAACTTGCGTCCGTCGCGGCCGCGGGTCTCGAATACCACTTTGCCATCGGCCTTCGCGAACAGAGTATGGTCCTTGCCGCAACCCACGTTCACCCCTGGATGGAACCGGGTGCCGCGCTGGCGCACGATGATGCTGCCCGCGGAAATCGTCTCGCCGCCGAAGCGCTTGACGCCCAAACGTTTGGAAACGGAATCGCGACCGTTACGGGTACTGCCGCCTGCCTTTTTGTGTGCCATTGCTGTGCTACCTCAATACCGAATGATTCAACCGGCGCTGATACCGGTAATTTCCACTTCCGTATAATTCTGGCGATGCCCGGTCTTCTTGTCGAAGTGCTTACGACGACGAAACTTGATGACTTCGATCTTGTCGCCGCGGCCGTGCGCCTTGACCGTCGCAGTCACCTTGCCACCGCTCAGAAACGGCGCGCCGATCTTGACGTTGTCACCGTCGGCCACCATCAGCACGGAATCGAATTCCACGGTGGCGCCTTCGTCGGCTTTCAGGGTTTCCACCCGCAAGGTGTCACCCTGGTTGACCCGATACTGCTTGCCCCCGGTCTTGATCACGGCGTACATGGTTTACTCCAAAATTCAATAATTCGGACGGACCCGATAAAGACCGGCGATTTTAGCGCCATCACCGGGCGACGGTCAACGGATTCGACTGTTTTTGACTGGATTGAGGCTTCGCCGCCGCGTAGAATACCCGGCTCAAGCTAGGCTCGACGCAGTCTCGATCGCAATCAGGCGCCCCTCCAGCATGTCGTTGACGCAACAGCAAAACCCAATTGAACTTCCGGCAATACGCGAACTCATCGCCGAGGACATGGGACAGGTCGACGCCTTGATCCGCCGCGCCTTGCACTCCGATGTCGCTCTGATCGACCAGCTCAGCCACTACATCGTCAATAGCGGCGGCAAGCGTATCCGGCCCATGATCGTGCTGCTGTCGGCTGCGGCCTGCGGTTATCAAGGCCGGCGCCACATCGACCTGGCCGCCATCATCGAATTCATTCACACCGCCACCCTGCTGCATGACGATGTGGTGGACGCCTCGGAATTGCGCCGCGGCCACGAAACCGCCAATGCCATCTGGGGTAACGAAGCCAGCGTCCTGGTCGGCGACTTTCTGTATTCCCGCGCATTCCAGATGATGGTCGACGTTGGCAGCATGCGCATCATGCAAGTGCTGGCCAACGCCACCAATACCATCGCCGAAGGCGAAGTCATGCAGCTGCTCAACTGCAACGACCCGGAGACCAGCGAAGCCCGTTATCTGGAAGTCATCTACTGCAAGACCGCCAAGTTGTTCGAGGCGGGGGCGCAAATCGCCGCCATCCTGGCTGAACTGCCGGACGAGACAGGAGCGCGCGATGGCGGACTACGGACGGCACTTGGGCGTAGCGTTTCAGCTCATCGACGACGTCCTGGACTACAGCGCGTCCTCCGCGGACACCGGCAAGAACATTGGCGACGACCTGGCCGAAGGCAAGCCGACGCTACCTTTGATCTATGCCATGACCAACGGTGACGAAGCCCAACGCCAAGTGGTGCGCGAAGCCATCGAAAACGGCGGCCGGGAGCGCATTGCCGCGGTTACCGACGCCATTGAATCGACCGGCGCCATCGCGTACACTGCGCAGCTCGCCAGCGCAGAGGCTCAGCGGGCCCAGGAGGCGGTTTCCGGACTTCCACCCTCTTCGTATCGCGACGCGCTGACGGCGCTGGCGGCGTTCTCGGTCAATCGCAGCTTCTGACCGCAACGCAGGCTTCTGATCGAAGCCCATCGCCTATCTTCATATATACGGGGTGTAGCTCAGCCTGGTAGAGCACTGCCTTCGGGAGGCAGGGGCCGGAGGTTCGAATCCTCTCACCCCGACCAAGCAATTCAGGGGGTTATCCCGAAACCTCCTGCACTTCCAGTTTCCCAGTGTGACGAGATCGTGACTTCGGCTCCTCCTGGATCGCCACTGCTGCGCGCGCGTTATGGCGCAAGGTGCGCATACCGCATCGTGTACCCTGATATCCCATCGCTCGATCTAATAAAAAAGACCACACTATGCGGCCTTTTTCCAACCCTGCTTTCCTTCCGCGAACGTGCGCTTTCGATCCCGTGCTGCTTCGCGGTCCATTTCATTGAACTGATCGATCATGGCCACGATCTGCGGTGTTTCATGCAGGGCGTAGTTCAAATAAAACAAACGCACATAGCGATCCGCCCACTTCGGAACATTCCCCTTTCGTTCCCACAACGAAAGGCTTTGCTCGGTAGTGCCGAGTAAGCCAGCCAAGCGCTTTTGGCTCATGCCCATTTCCTTGCGCAAAAAACGAAGCTCCGTTCCGGTGAGCTTCGCTTTGTAGTTGATCAGGTCGCAGGCAATGGCTTTGTGCAGACCCTCTACGTTTTCAATTGCAGCAGCTTTGCCATAGGCCGTCTGGCGCACCGTGAACCCGTTGGCGAGCCAGATGTTCGGCAAGCCGCAGCCCGTATAGTGATACATGGCTGCATTCCTCCTCGTGTTGTAGCCGGCGTCTGGAGTCAGACGCGATACGCGGTCACAACAATAATTGGTTGTCTTCGTTCATCGGTTTCAATCGCAACGACCACGGCGATACCGTCGCCGGCTACAAATCGCTCTACTACGCACTCCCCAATTTCCTTTGATCGAGCGCGCCGGTCCTTCGACGAGCACCCCCTGCCGCAGGGCCTTCAAGACCTGGGTCAGGTTGATGCGCCGCTTGCGCATCTGAGCGTCGGCGTGCTCGGTGACGTACACCTGGGCAGAGTTGGCTGCAGCGGATCGGATCAGTTCGAGCGCCCGCTTTGGCGTAAGCTGCAATAGTGCAATCTTCCGTGCCACATGGACCCATAGGAATCATCTGTAAGTAGTAATTATTATGGGTCCAGTAACTCAAAGTCAAGCCGGCACCCGCAGCGTCGGAATGGGAAACTGTCACCGCTTGGACGGTCCTGAGATACCTGACCACCGGCTCTTGCCGATTGGTCCGACGTGCGAGTGTTGGCTCCAAGCCCAGAAGAGCCGGCGCTTGGGGCCGATCGGCCCGCCCATGGTCGTATCCGGCCCCACGGCTGGAATCGAGCGCCGTGACCAGGTTTTGACTACCTGCAGCCAAGTCCAGGCAGACTATGTCATGCGAAGTCACGATAGCGTGGAGCCGAACACGCTAACGTGTTGATCTATCGGTGACGCGATTAGGCTGTATCCACCATAAATCGTACCGGTGCACCGTTGATGGATCCGACTGCACGGCGCCATTCCGCCCCGTAGCCCTTCGCAACACCACGCGCAACCCCCTGTATTTCCACTAAATATCCATCGATCTCGGAAGCACTGCCGAGACCGCTTGGCGCGCAGTTAAAGTTCCGCACCCGCTCTGTCGCTAAACAGGATAGGAAGCGCGGTCCGTCCCCGGTGGGCCGCCGTCATTGGGCGAACCGCCAGCGGACTAAAATTTTGAAGATTCTGATTGCCGACGATCACGCTTTGTTCCGCGAGGGGTTGCGCTACGTACTTCGTGCGCTGGATCCACACGTGGTGGTACTGGAGGCGGCAAGCGCCGCGCAGGCGATGCAGACGGCCGCGCGGGAACAGCAAATCGACCTGGTACTACTGGATCTGGCGATGCCGGGGCTGGACGGATTCGCCGGACTCGATATGATGCGCGAGCGGTTTCCCGATATCCCGGTGGTCGTGGTGTCGGCATCAGAAGAACCCCGCGACGTACGCCGCGCTCTGGACGCCGAGGCCTCCGGATTCATTCCCAAATCGATGTCCGGCGCCGAAATGGTGTGCGCATTGCGCGCCGTATTGGCCGGTCACGTCTACGTTCCGAAATCCATAGCCGGGCTCGAGGACGATCATGACAGCCAGGATTTCCGCCTGACTCCCCGTCAATTGCAGGTCCTGGAACTGATGGGCGAGGGTCTGTCCAACAAAGAAATCGCACAGCGTCTGGGCATGGCGGAAGGTACAGTGAAAATCCACGTCACCGCGATCCTGCGGGCCATGAACGCTTCCAACCGCACCCATGCCGTCATTCTCGCCGCGCAACTAGGTTTGACCAGCGCCCACACCGCCTGACGCCACGGTTGCCAGGCCGCTAGGGCAGCTATCGGGATCGTACCGGCGTTTCCTCCGTTCATCGCGCCACGTGAACGAGAAATGCGCGCAAGCGTCCCGGACTCGCCGGCTTCTGCATCAACCGATAACCGCGTTCCCCGATCCGTCCCTGTTGCGCAAGCCCCGTATCGCCGGTCAATATCAGCGCCGGTAGGGGTTTGCCATGCAAATCTTCGAGCGCCGCGAGCACCTCGACACCGGTGCAGCCCTCCCGCAACCGATAGTCTGCGATAACGCAATCGATCCCGTCGGCGTCCTGGAACGCCTGCCGCGCAGTAGCAAGGGCATCGGCACAACGCACTGCGCAGCCCCAGCCCTGCAACAAGGCCTGGGTCGCCTCACGATTGGTGGCGTCATCATCGATCACCAGCACGGTCAGTCCCGCCAATGACGAGACCGCTGCCGCCGGAATGCGCTTCGTCACGCGCGCCCCGTCGGCTGCCCGCGGCACCTCGACTCGAAACACCGAGCCGACGCCCGGCACAGACTCGACCGTCACCTGGTGGTCCAGCATCTGCGCCAGGCGCTGGACGATTGCCAGGCCGAGGCCGAGTCCCTTATTACGGTCGCGCTCGGGATTCTGCAGTTGCACGTATTCGGCAAAGATCTGGCTGAGATCGTCCGCAGCGATTCCCACCCCTGTATCGCGCACGGCGAGGCATATCCGCTTGGGCTCGATATCCAGTGCGACATGCACGCGGCCGCTTTCCGTGTAGCGAATGGCATTGGCCACCAGATTGCGCAACATCCGTTCAAGCAGCGCCGGATCCGTGCGCACGAAAACGTCTGCGGCTGGGTCGATCACGAGTTCCAGGCCCTTTGCAGACGCCTGCGGGCGGTAGTCGTTTTCCAATCGGTCGAGAATGCTTTGCAGGCGCACGTCGTCCCATTGCGGTTGCAAGGCGCCCGCGTCCAGCTTGGAAATATCCAACAGCGAATTGAACAAACTTTCCAGCGCCGCCACGGAGGCCATGATGTTGTCAACGATTTTGCGAACTTCAGGATAACGGATGCGTTCGCTCAAAGCCGCCGAGAACAGGCTCAACGCGTGCAGCGGTTGGCGCAAGTCATGGCTGGCTGCGGCGAGGAATTTCGATTTGGCGATGTTCGCCTGTTCGGCGGATTCCTTTTGCAGCCGCAGGTCATCCACCAGTACTTGATTCTGCGCTCGCAACGCAAACCACGACCGCAACGTGTCGCGAAGCGTGTACCCGAGCAGTGCCATGGCGAGCGCCATCATCGCGCCGGTGGCG
This sequence comes from uncultured Gammaproteobacteria bacterium, assembly GCA_963773585.1. Lineage (GTDB taxonomy): Bacteria > Pseudomonadota > Gammaproteobacteria > JASBUN01 > JASBUN01 > CAVXJN01. The sequence goes on along the minus strand of CAVZBR010000001.1, from coordinate 41,793 downwards.
GACATCACCAGATGGGGAGCGTCGCCTTCAATCGCCAGGCGCAATAGCAGAGGAAGCACCGCCAGGGTCAGAAACGACGCGTACAACCGAGCGAATGCCGCCAACACCAGAAGGGCGACGGCGGCGACCGTAAAAATGATCACGGTCAGCATCGCCTGGTGCAGGGCGCTGGGTGCGTACAACATCCATCCCGCGGCACCCCACACTGCGGCAACCGCGGCGACGCTGGAGACGAACAACACGTATCGACCGCCATGGACGCGCCGTCCCCACCAGACTGCAATGGCGTGGAGCAGCGCCGCCAGTCCTGCAGCAACCAACCACGGGACCAGCAAACGTTGCGGCACCGCGTTCCAGAGTGCGGCGCCTGCCAGTACCGCGGCACCGATATGGCTGAGGGTCAGTGCCGACGCATAGCGCAACGCCAATTCGGCCGCTGCGGTGGAAAATCGCAACGCACTCTGGGGCTGGTTCATCTGTAGCCGTGTGTTCAAACGGTGACCGGGTTCGCGCAAGCAAACCCGCCGAACGGTCCGTACCGCGCACGATCGGACCTTTTTGCTCCGGCGAGCCTAACACAACCGCGACCCGGCCCGAACGCGGCTGGCCGCATTATTTGTCGTAGGGCGGCTCGGCACTGATCTTGTGAATACTCAAGTCGGCGCCCTGAAATTCGTCTTCCTGGTCGAGCCGAATACCGACCAGCAGTTTCAACAGTCCGTACACGGCCAGGCCGCCGATTAGCGCGATCAATACGCCGGCGAGGGTCCCTGCCACCTGCGCCATGAAAGTCACGCCGCCGACACCGCCGAAACTTACCAGCCCGAAGATGCCCGCGGCGATGCCGCCCCACGCGCCGCACAAGCCGTGCAGCGGCCACACGCCCAGGACATCGTCGATCCGCCAGCGGTTCTGGGTCCAGGTGAAAGTCAGTACGAACAGCCCACCGGCGATCAGTCCGGTGACCAACGCACCCAAAGGATGCATGAGATCGGAACCCGCGCACACCGCAACCAGCCCTGCGAGTGGGCCGTTGTGAATGAAACCGGGATCGTTGCGGCCGGCCACCAACGCTGCCAACGTGCCGCCGACCATCGCCATGAGGGAATTCACCGCCACCAGTCCGCTGATGGCGCCGATCTTTTGCGCCGACATGACGTTGAACCCGAACCAACCCACAGTCAGGATCCACGCTCCCAGGGCCAAAAACGGAATGCTGGACGGCGGATGGGCGTACATTTCGCCGTTGGGTCCGTACCGGCCTCGCCGATGCCCAAGCAGCAGCACCGCCCCTAGCGCGATCCAACCGCCCATGGCATGGACCACCACCGAACCGGCGAAATCATGAAACGGCGCGCCAAAGCTGGATTCCAGCATGGCCTGGAACCCCCAATTGCCGTTCCACACCAGACCTTCGAAGGTCGGATACACCAACCCCACCAGAAACCCAGTGGCTACCAGCTGCGGATAGAATCTCGCCCGCTCGGCGATGCCACCGGATACAATGGCCGGAATCGCAGCTGCAAAAGTGAGCAGGAAAAAGAACTTCACCAGGGCGTAACCATTGTCCAGAGACAGGGCTTTGGCGCTGGAGAAAAAATCGATGCCGTAGGCCAGACTGTATCCGACGAAAAAATACGCTAGCGTGGAAACGCCGAAGTCGGTGATGATCTTCACTAGGGCATTGACTTGATTCTTCTTGCGAACCGTCCCGACTTCGAGAAACGCAAAGCCGGCATGCATTGCCAAAACCATGATCGCACCCATCAGTACGAACAAAACGTTGCTGCCCGACTGTAATTCCGTCATTTCTGCTCCCAATGCACCGTTGTTGTTCTTCGGAAAAGAAATGCACAAAATATGCCCGCAGCCTTGCCGATGCGAATCAAACGCTTAGGGAGGCTGCGTGTGAAATCGGTGCAATCGAACGCACGGCTTTGGTGCTTGCAGTTCGCGAACGCTCTAATTTGGTGCGCATGAGCCGAAGTAATGCATGGACCGACCCCCCTGCGTCGCGGACCGCATCCGGTATGACCAAAACGATGGATTCTCTCTCCGACAAACAACAACGCTTGCGGCACTGGGTACACCACCTGAGCGAGCAGGAGATGCCCGCATTCGCCCACACCGCACGGGTCATTTCCGATGAAGCCGGCAGGGACGACCGCAGCGCGGCTGAACTGGCCCGGGTCATATTGCAGGACGCATCCATGACCACCCGCCTGCTGCGAGTCGCCAATAGCATCATCCATAACCCCGCGCGCAATCAGATCAATACCGTCAGCCGGGCCATCGTCGTCCTGGGATTCGAGGTGGTGCGCAACCTGTGCCTTTCCATCGCCATCATCGACACCATGGTGGAGGGTGAAAATCGAGCCCAGGTACTGGAAGAAATGGCCCACGCGTTTCACGCCGCGGTGCAGGCGCGCAGCATCGCCGAAAAGCGGCGCGACAAATCACCCGAGGAAATCTTCATTGCCGCACTATTGGTCAATCTCGGCCATATGGCGTTTTGGTGTTTTGCAGAAAAGGTCGATCCGGAGGCTGCAATGCAACTGCGCCAAGCGATGGAACAAAACGACCCCGACCGCGCCAAGACCGAACGCAAGGTGCTTGGCTTCACACTGGCCGAACTTTCATTGGCGCTCAACCGCGAATGGCATCTCAGCAACCTATTGGAGATGGCATTGAGCGACGACAGTGGCCACGATCCACGGGTCAGCAACATTGCGCTCGGCCACGAGATCGCCGCACGCGCAGTCGATGGATGGGAAAGTGCCCCGATGACAAAAGTATTGGAACGCGCCGCAGAGTCTTTGTATTTGCCGCGCGATCAAGTGATCAGACTCATCCACGAAAACGCGCACGATGCAGCCGCGACGATGGCAAATCTAGGTGCTCGCAAAGCCGGTGCGTTGATACCTCGTCCGGGCCACTCCGCCGCGCTCGCGCCGGATCCAGCGGCGCCGGTCGCACACGAGCGCGAGCAGTTCCTGCAACCCGATCGCGAGTTGCAGTTGAGCATCCTAGGCGAGCTTTCGCAGTTGCTGGCCGAGGAAAAACCGGCGATTTCACTGCTGCTGGAAATGGTACTGGAAGGCATTTACCGCGGTGTAGGAATGGACCGCACACTGATCGCGTTGTTGAGCACGGATCGCAAAAGCATCCGCGCCAAACAGATCCTGGGCTGGGACCGTCAGGTACTCAGCCAGTTGTTTCATTTTCAGTTGTCGAAACCGCCGCGACATATCATGGATCACGTGATCGAAACGCGGCGTGGGCTGTGGGTCAAACAGCCGCCTGCCCCGGATCTGGCCGAGCTCGTTACACCGGAAATCAAACGTCTGGCGGAGAATTCAGGATTCTTCGTCATGCCCTTGGAAATCCAGGGCAAGGTGATCGGACTGCTTTACGCCGATCGCCACCCCAGCCGCCGTCCGCTGGACGAAGACAGCTACAATGGCTTTCGCTTGTTCGGTCAACAGGCCAACCTGGGGCTGTCGTTTTTGAAGGCTCGTTGACGAGCCAAATCCAATCAGCTGTCCGCGGACTCGGATTCTATTTGTAGCCGCAGTTGGTTTTCGATCAGGCGAACATCGACTGAATCGCCTCGGCCGATGCCTTCGCAACGCTTGGCTTCGGCGCGCCACGACCCCCGCGAACGCAGCACTTCGGGCCAGTACGGGTAGGTGCGACATTGGGTGGGACGCACCGCGTAAATCGAACACCGTAGGTCGGAGTCCAGGAACACGCAGCGACCATCCTGCAAACGAACCCCCCACCCGGCCCCGTGATCCAGGCGCACCTGATAACGACGTCGAAACCAATCCCAGGAGATCCCCAAATGACTGCGAATGCGCTCGGCCTCTTCGTCGTTGACGTGGATGAAGTGGTCATCGTTGCCGAAACAGCATCGACCACAGCCGGTGCATTGGAAATGAATCGCGCTCAATCGATGATACATTCGCTCAGGTCAATCCGTTTGCTTGTGTTTGATGGCATCCCATGCCGCATCCATTCGCTCGAGGCTTGCATCCTGGATGCGCTCGCCTTCGGCGCGCAGAAACTGCTCCATGGCCTCGAAGCGCTGCTCGAATTTCCGGTTCGCCGTTCGTAGCGCAGTTTCGGCATCAATCCCCAGGTGGCGCGCGAAATTCACGCAGGCGAACAACAGATCACCCACTTCTTCTTGAAGACGCCCGGCATCGCCCGCGGGCAATTCCGCCCGGCACTCCGCGAGCTCTTCCTCGATCTTCGCCAATGGCCCGTCCACATCGGGCCAGTCGAATCCGACTCTCTGGGCACGGCGCTGCAACGTCTGCGCCCGCGACAGAGATGGCAACGTACGGCTGACGCCGTCCAGGGCGCCGGCATTGGCGCCGGTTTTCGCCTCGCGTTCGACAGCTTTGTGCGCCTCCCATGCCTGATTCTGCGCCGTGGCGTCGGCGACCGGTTGGTCGGCGAACACATGAGGATGGCGGCGCACGAGCTTATCGGCAATTCCGGTGGCGACATCGGCAAAATCGAAGTGCCGCTGCTCGGCGCCCAACTGCGCGTAGAACACAACCTGAAACAGCAGGTCGCCGAGTTCGTCGCGCACGTCCCGATAATCTCCGCGTTCGATGGCGTCCGCCACTTCATAGGCTTCTTCGAGGGTATGCGGCACCAGGGAATCAAAGTTTTGGGCGCAGTCCCAGGGACATCCGCGCTCCGGATCGCGCAAACGCTGCATAATTTCCAACAGCCGCTGCATTGCTTCCATACCTCGCATTACTCCTTAACGGCCTGGGGGACTGCAGGTACCGGCGGCAAATCCGGCAGATGCACCACCAGCGCGGCACCATGCAACCTTTCTGAACTCTCAATTTCGAGGCGGCCTTCGTAGGCGAGCACGATGTCGCGCACCACGGCCAAACCGATGCCATGTCCCGCGACGGCTTCATCAGCGCGGGCACCGCGTTGCAATACGCGTTCGCGCTCGGCAGGCGCAATGCCGGGACCATCATCTTCGACTCGAATGGTCACCCCACCAAAGCCGAGACCGCCGGCGCTGCGCGCCGAGACCAACACTCGCGAACGCGCCCATTTGTACGCGTTGTCCATAAGATTGCCGAGAATTTCCAATACATCGCCTTCGCTGATGCGCACTTCGAGTGCTGAATCGATTTCGATCGCACACTCGATCGCCCGTTTGCGATTGACCTTGTTCAAGGTCGCGCACATCCGTTCCACGAGCGGGAACAATGCAACCGGGCTGGCCAAGCTGACCGGCGCCGCCGCGACCGAGCGCTGCAATTGATAGTCCACGATCTGGCTCATACGCGCCACCTGCTCGCGTACTAGCGGCGCCAGCGCGCCATTGCCCTCACTGGCACTGCGCAACACCGCAAGCGGTGTTTTGAGACTGTGGGCAAGGTCACTGAGTGTATTGCGATAGCGCTCCTGGCGGGATCGTTCGAAGGCCACGAAAGTATTGATGCTTTCAGTCAGCCCGCGCAGCTCGCGGGGATACGCGCTGCCCAAGCGCTGCCGCCGACCGGAACGGACATCGTCGAGATCGCGCGCAGCGCCGCGCAGTGGCGCCAGACCCCAATGCAGCAGTGCTGCGAGAACTGCCAACAGAATCACGCCGACCGCCACGAACCACCCCCACAGGCTACGGCGAAAGCCGGCGACCTGGTGGCGATAGTTGCTCAGGTCTTCACTCACCTGAAACGTATAGCGTGCGGTATCGGCGCCTGCGCCCTGCCAAACCACCACGAATGCCAAACCGAAATACGCCTGGTCGTGGCCGACCAAGCGTTCGAACACAGCCCGCCCCGGTTCGCTTGCGGACGCGAAAGCCGGCTGTACGCCAAGTATCGAGGCGGACTGCCAGATGACTTCCCCCGCGCCGTTCAAAACCCGCGCATAGAGGCCGGAACCAGGTGTCGAGAACCGGGCCTCCGGCAAATCGGCCGGCACGCTCAAGTTACCGGATGCGTCCCGGTCCGCAGCCGCCAGCAGAGCGTAGATATGCGCTTGCAATCGGTCACGCACCGCGGTCTGGGCGCTGGAGCGGAACGCGCTGTCGAGCGCTGTGCCCGTAAGTCCTAGAAAAACGATGAGCGTTGCACCGGTGGCAAGCAACAGGCGCCGGTTCAGTGAAATCATTGCGTCGCATCGCGGGGAATCGCGAACCGATAACCACGGCCACGCAACGTTTCGATGGGATTCAGTTGCGCTGCCGGATCGAGCTTGCGCCGTAAGCGACCGATGAATACTTCCAATACATTACTGTCGCGATCGTAATCCTGCTCGTAGATGTGATCGGTGAGTTCTGTCTTGGACACAACTTCACCCGCGCGCAGCATCAGGTACTCGAGCACTTTGTATTCGTAGGCGGTAAGTTCGATGAAGTTCTGATCGACGCTGACCTGCTGGGCGGTCATATCCAATTCCACCGGGCCGCAACGCAGCACCGATTGCGTCCAACCGCCGCTGCGGCGCACCAAGGCTCGCAGCCGCGCCACCAGTTCTTCAAGTTGGAAAGGCTTTACCAGGTAGTCGTCAGCGCCGGCCTCGAGTCCTTCGACCTTTTCCTGCCAGCGCCCCCGTGCAGTCAGAATCAGCACGGGAAACGCGCGTCCAGCCCCGCGCCACTGACGAATGACTTCGATACCAGACACTTTCGGCAGACCGACGTCCACGACGGCGACGTCGTACTCGTACTCGTTCCCCTGAAACAATGCCTCAGCACCATCGGCGGCGACGTCGACGGTGAAGTTGTGTTGCCCAAGCTGGGTCCGCAACTGTTCGCGCAGATCCGGCTCGTCCTCGACTACCAGCGCCCGCACTGCCTATCCCTCACCGCACGCGGCCGGTCGTGGCGTCGACCGTCACCACGCGCACGACCCCGCGCGGGGTCAACAGCTTGACCCGAACCACCGGTCTACCGCCGTCGGTTGCACGTTCGGCGGCCAGTACGCGTCCACCCACTTCCCGTTGCGCGATCCGTGCGGCATCGCCGACACTGATTTGGCGGTCGGCGACGTGCTGCATGGCAGGCGGTGCAGAGAACGACCTGAGCGCGGCACCGTGGGGCGCTGCGTAGGCAGCGCCGGCGCTCATAACGATCACTACGAACAACAAGCCACGCATGGACGAACTCCGCAAGATCAAAGCCGACAGTTTCCTTTTATATCGACCGTAGGTCGCCGGCGCAACCGGCGCTGCTTCACGTTCAGCGCACCGGCGCTACATCGACCGCTACGCGGAGCTTGGAGCCCGGATCGTGGTCCATCTCGGTGACGTATTGGCGGCCGTGATAACGATAGCTGACTTCGTATCCGACCACCTGACGCTCTTCGCTGTAATCGACCACGTCGCGGCACACGTTTTCAGTCGAAACCCACTCACGACCGCGGTAGTCGCGCTGGCGCATGTCGTTGCCGATCGATGCGCCAAGCAAAGCACCTGCCACCGTGGCGATGTCCCGTCCTCGGCCGTTGCCGATCTGATGACCGACGGCGCCACCCAGAATGCCGCCCACCACGAGAGGCGTAGCCGAGCGTCCGCCGCGATCACGATGGACCACATCCTCTTGCCAGCATTCCTGGCGCGGACGATTGACCCGCACCGTGCGGTAAATCGGCTTGACCTGTTCGACCTTGGCGTAGTCGTAATAGTCGTCCCGGTCGCCGCGGTAGCGGTCCTGGGAGAACGCGGCGGTACTGGCGCCCGTCGCCAGCAGCCCGACAAACACCGTGGAAATTAGCTTGTTCATGATCTGCTCCTTTCGACCGTAGCCGTAGCGATCTTTTGACCGTGGAGCCACGATACGACGCGCCGCCTGAATCGGTGCTGAACAGCAGTTGGCCGGCGGAATATTTCTGGTACACTGAAAAAAACAGGCCTGGAGGACGCAATGCTAACCGCCGCCAAGAACGCCGACGAGCGTCGCACACAATCTCATCATCTGATCGACGATTTGGTATCTACCCGCAGGGAGGTGCTGACGCTGTATACGAAGTTGGCAGGCAAGAAGCCATTTTCCGACAAGGAGACCGTCGCGGATCTGCTACAAGAGTTCTGCCAGATCATGGTGGACTATACGGCCAGCGCCCATTTTCGGCTTTACCGCTTCCTGGATGAGAAGATCGAACGCCGCCGGGGTGTGCTGCGCATTGCCGAAGTAATCTATCCCCGCGTGATCCAGACCACCGAGGCGATCGTCGACTTCAACGACCGCTACGATGATGCCAACAACGCATACGATCCGACCCGCTTGGAACACGACCTTTCCTGGCTGGGAGAACGGCTTGCCGAACGCATTGATCTGGAAGACCAGTTGATCGAAGTGCTGACCGCGCCGCGGCGCGTCATTCTGCAAGAGCAACCGCTCGACTCCTGAGTCCCGCCACAACGAAAAACGGGCGCTCCAGGGCGCCCGTCAGTCGATACCCTTAGCTGCGCCTTTCACATCAGGCGGCGTCGTCGTCCTGCTGTTCGGCCTCGTCCTCGGGCGCACCCTGCCAAAGCATTTCATAGCCAAGCTCGTAGGTATCGGTGCAATACTCTGCCAACTTATCGAATTTTTCCTTGAACACGTGGTCGGCATGGGAACGTTCGTGCTGGTCGAAAGACTGCCAATAGGTCACGATGGCAAGATGCTCGTCCGTGGACTTCGACGAGCCCACTGAGCCCTCATCGGATATGAAGCCACTGTACTTGTAGACCTGGCCGCCGATGAACCCGCCCTTGTCATCGCCATAGGTGTTCTTGACGACGTTGCACATTTCGCCCAGAGCCAATTCCACGTCCTCATCGCTGACGCCTGGCTTCAGCTTGACGACGTTGAACAGCATTACACTACCGAAAGGAATGGTCAGCGGATGAAACATGATGGTCCTCCTTAGGTCGAAGCTGCGCACCACCAGCAAGTGCTGGTAACCCAAAAATTGCCTATGCGCATATTAGATATCTCTAATTTAGAGAATCCTATCGAATCGGTCAAGTATTATTCTGGAAAATTTTATAGGCCTATCAACCAATCGAGCGCAAATCCCCAGCGGAATCGGAAAGCCGGACGCTCAAATGCATATCGGCGCTCAGGAGCGCCGACATTAGTAGACGATACAAAGAGTTATGTATTACTCCGGCTTTTTCCGAAATAAGCCGGACTGCTCCAGGGGGATCACCACGTCCTGCTTGGCTCGTGGCTCGTCGATGAAACGGGGGCGCTTATCCAGCGACCGGCCGCTTGCTTCGGCGAGCTCCTGCTCTCGATCAGAGATCAATACAAGGCAATCCCGCATTGCGCGAATGGTCTTGTCGTGCAGCGGGTGCCGCATGCCCGGGGGCGTCGCCGTGTCCTTGATGACATCGGTCAGTACTTTCTTGACCGCATGCAAAATCAGTTCTTCTTTGGAAACATTGGCGTCGTCCGACATGGCAGATCTCCTGGCTGACCCGAAATCCCGAGTCTGGCGGGAGCCAAAGTGTACTACAGCGCCGTGCGCAGCGACCAGCATCGCCGGGCTGGATCCCTCGACAGAGCATGGTTTCTGCGTCCGACGTTCAATCGGGCACCGGGAGCCCGTATAATTTCCCTCATCTGCCGCCAGTGCGACTGAGCCATGCCCTACTTCGTATATAAGGTCTTCAACAATAAAACCCTCGAGCCCGTGGACGTCCACGACAAATACCGCGAAGCGAAACTGCGCGCTCGCGAATTGCGTGAACAAATTCCCGCGGACGCCGATTTCACCTACCGTTTGATCTATGCGCGGCACGAAACGGAAGCGGTTCGCCTGCTGACGCAAAAACGCGAACCAAGGCCGCTGGGCGAAGACAGCTGACGATTGCGCCCTGCGCGCGGCGCCCGCCCGGCCTCGAGAGACCGGGCGCGCGCACGTCTCAGTTTCCGAATTCTAGGTGGATTCGATACCGGGGCTCATCGCGGTCATGGTGACGGTAGGCCCGATACGTGCTGTAGCGGGCACGTTCCCACCGGTGGCGATGGTAACCCCCGTGGTGGCGATCGTAGCGGCGCACGTGCTCATGGCGCCACTCGCGATGGCGTTCCACCGGACGGTACTCGCGGTCGTAGCCGCCGACCCGATAGATCACCGTGGTCCGGTCGTGGCCCGCCCGCGCCGGCGTCGCGGCCAGGAGCCCGACGCCGGCCAACAGACTCAGCGCAAGTAATGTGTGTCGTGCGATCATGGTACACCTCCATTCATGAGCGTCATGCTCGTTAGCACGATAGCCACACTACGCTGCCGATACTGAACAGGAACTGAACCCGAACGCCCTTCGATCTCAACAATGGATGAGCAGGAATTCAAAGAGATATACGACGCCGTCAATGATCGGCGATGCGTATTCGAGAAAGCCGCGCTGACGCGCATGTACGCTTGCGAAAAGCTGATACGCATGAACATTGCGGAGCGCGAAGCAGCCGGGTGCTCCAACGGCGCGGCTCAGACCCAGTGTAACGAGATGCTTGAACGCCTACGCCAGAATGCAGCGTTCAGCCTCAAGTTGACTCATGTTTCGGGTCCGCTGCCGCACGCGAAGGAGCTCAAGGTTCAGTGTGGTGGATTGCTCGGCTTGCAGCGCAATCTGGAACCCGACAACAGTACCGCCGGCGTCGACAACATTTTCGGCTTGATTGAGGCAGCCAAAGTCGCCTACGGCGCGCTCACTGCTCTGCCCTTTCAGGAAATTGTCAAATCCATAACCGCATTCCAGGGGCGGCGGCCCCGACGCAGAACCTAGCACTGCTGCGCCATCGCCCGAGAAGGCGCGGCCACGCACACGTTTAACTAGCCGCCGGCCGCCATGACACCCGCCCACCATAATCGAACGCGCAGACCCAATTCAGTGGTATAGCCCACTTCAACAAACCTGATCTTGCCGTTGCGATCAATAACGAAACTGGCGGGTACGCCCGTCACTCCGAAGCGCCGGGCTATGGAGCCGCCTTGATCGTTCACTACCGGGTATGCCAACTGGTGTCGGCGCATGTACTCGGACAGCTCTTTCGCGCTCCCCGACTGCATGGCGATGGTCAGCACCTGATGATCTTCGGACAATGATTTGATCGTGGACTGTTCAGCACGGCAGATTGGGCACCATGTTGCCCAAAAGTGGACCAGTAACGGCCTACCGCGATAGCTCTGCAGCAGTACCGGTGAACCGTTCAACAAGCGTCCGTCCACGATCGGCGCCGTACCGCTCGCCGCATTGCGTGTGCGGTACCAATTCACGCTGAACAAAATCGTCACTATCAAGCATGCTTCAATCAGCCACCGCAGCCAGCGGCGAGACTTGCTCTGCGCGGCAGTTTTGGTAGCCGGCCGACTCATCGCTCGCCGTGCTCAAAGCGCCTACCGGCGTGCTCAACATTGCGACAACTGAATGTTTTTGCGATCCACCTCAACCATCGAGCGCGCAGAAAAACGCTTGCGACCACCGTCATTGCCTCCGTACCTTTCACCTGTTGCGATTCGCCGACTTCTCTCAATCTCACTGACGACAGCCAATGGCAGACTCGCCGCTTTCACGCGTGCATTTTCCACGCAGCCACGTGTGCTGCACGTTTGCCCGAACGAGACTTGTATTTTCACCGCTTAGCGGCCTTGTCACGCCGCTGACATCAACTCGCGATAGATTCGAATACGCCACCACCGACAAACGGATGCAACTGCATGTACGTCCTTTCGCCCCACCGGTCCTGCGCACATTCCGATTTGCGCGCCGAGATCAACTACCTCGAAAAACGGCTCATCGAGATGGGCTCTTCCGGAGATTGCGCTTACGAACGCGCTTTGGCAAAGGCGTTTATCGATCTTATCAGCGAGCGGCGTCGGTTGCTGACGCGGATCGACGCCCCTTTGTAGGTGGCGAGTTCGGAAAGCGCAGCGTTTGCACGCGCCATCGACGCGCCTGCGCGTGCAGGATCATGCAAGACGGGCCGCCAAAGGTACGGGATCGACCGGCCGCGCCGGGGTTCAACACCCAGGGCAGCTCACTGCAATCCTCGCTCAACCGATGGCTGTGCCCGTATACGATTGCCCGCGCCGTAGGAAACAGGCTACGAAGCCGACCGTGGCGTTCGCGCGCCGGCAGCACGCGATCACCGTGTATCACCACGAGCGTGCCGCCGGGAAGCTCGACCTCCACGACCGACTGCAGCGTCTGAAACCATTTCGCTTCGGAGATCGGCCACTTTTCCGCGGTGTCGTTGTTCCCCATTACCGCAAATACTTCTCCGGATTTCGGACGTAGCGCCGCCAATACAGCAGCACTGCCGATGTCACCCGCATGTACCGCAAAATCACAGTCTCTGACAACCTCCATGATGCGGGGATCCAAATATCCGTGCGTGTCAGAAACCACGGCGACTGTGCAGCTTTTGGCCATAATCTTCCGTCATCTGCGCACACGCGCGTGTTAATCCCCAACACGGAAACGGACATCGCCACCGCGCTTTGTGCCCCTCCCTCACCATGCAATAATCGTCGACAGTCCGGCCGTCCCCGATACTCAGCATTTACCATGAGCGCCACCGATTCAAGGGAAGATCAAATCGTCGCCGCACACTCGAAGTTGATCGTCGCGGTCGCGAACGCCTGCCGCGATCCCAGTCGACGTCGCGAACTGGAGCCGGTGCTGCAGACCATACAGCAGTATGGCGAAGCCACGTTGGCTCATGCACTACGCGCAATCCTCGACGGCCGCCGCGACGAAGCGTTGCTGCGCGATCTCGAAGACGACGATCGCGTCATCATTGATCGCGTGTTGATGGGCTTACGCAATCCCGACCTGCTTCCCGACCCGGAGGCAAAGCCGGATCCTGCTGCCGCAGCCCCGGGTCTGGCCGGACTTATTCACAAAGCGTCTCACGGCGAGCCGGGTGCGGTGCATGTCCTCGGTTCCATGGCGGAGCAGATGCAGGCCGTTGGCGGCGACATGGCGCGCTTAGGGGGGCTGTTGCGGCCGCTGATGCAAGGTGAACGCAATGCAGATCGACTCTGCCAAGACATGGGCGCACTGGGGGAGTCGCTCGTGCTTTCGATCCTCACCGAATTGGCACGTCTTGAACGACACTAGCGGCCGAGATGCAGCGCATTCGAAACCATTCGGCACGGATCGTCTCCGCAATCCTGCTATGCGCACTGTTGTTCGGCTGCACCGCAACCACGCGAGCGCCATACCGGGCGGAACGTGGTTTCCGGCTGCAGTCGATCATGAAGAGCGATATCGATCTGATTGCCGAATACCATCAGCGGCGCACCCTGGCCTATCTGCGCGAACTCATGGAAAAACTGTATCGCCGCAATCCTCGCGAATGGCAAAAAGGCGATGCAGCGTCGATGGAACAGGCAGTGGCCAGGGTTTTCGAAACGCCGCACTGGGATTTCCCGGCACTGAACGGTAATCAGGGAATCGACGCCATGCGCCTGGCGTTTGACGAGCATTATAGCGGTGATCGTGTCCTCGCTCTGATCGCCGGGCTCTGCGGAATGGTCATCGATTCATACAATGGCCAAACGGAATTCTTCATGTTCGACGACCTCGATGCGCAACGCCTCTACAATGCCGCACGCAACGTGGAAATCGCTGCCTGGAAATTGCGTACGGCTCGCGATGCAAAAGGCAATTTGCTGTTGCTCAGCACTTCGCTGGATCCAGGCGATCCAAATTTGAGTTTCGAGCGTCTCGTCGGCAAGATCCTCGCGCATCAGGATTCCATGGCCGACATTATGGCTGCCAAGTCCGACCGCCGTATCAAACAAGTCATTCAGGGCGTGGCGTCAGCGGTTTTCATTCCGATCTGAAACAGGTCGTCCGGCAAGCGGAACAAGCGACGGGCATTGGCCGCAGTATATTCCGCCACCGTGGCAGCATCTTCCCCGCGCAGCGCCGCGACCATGGCGCAGACATGGCTCAGCATGGCGGGCTCATTGCGCCGTGATTTCGGTCTGGGATGCAAATCTCGCGGCAATAGATAGGGGGCGTCTGTTTCGATCAACAGGCGCTCCTGCGGGATTCTCGGGACGCTGTCACGCAGGTCGTGACCGCGGCGTTCGTCGCAAACCCAACCGGTGACGCCGACATACAGGTCCAGGTCCAGATATGCCCCGAGCTGGTCCGGGCCGCCGGTAAAGCAATGGGCTACCGCACCACCCAGCCTGGCTCGGTGGCGCCTCAGGATGCGCAAGAACTCCTCGTGGGCGTCGCGCTGATGCAAGAACACCGGCTTTTGTACCTCAGCCGCCAACTCCAGTTGTGCTTCGAAGCAGCGTCGTTGATCCGGTCTGGGGCTGAAATCGCGGTTGAAATCCAATCCACATTCGCCCACCGCCACCGTCTCCTGCGCACGCACTGCATCCGCGAGGCCGGATTGCACAATATCGACATATTGCTCGGCATGATGGGGATGAATTCCCGCGGTAGCGCGCATAAGCCCGGGATGGATGCGGGCCAACTCAATTGCCTGGCGGGAGTGCGCCGGGTCCGTTCCGGTAACGATCATGCCCGCCACCCCGGCGCCGGTGGCGCGCGCCAGCACCTGATCCAAATCGTGCGCGAACGACTCGTGAGTCAAATTGACACCGATGTCGATCATCCTGCTAGTGATTCTTGAGATAGCGGGCGTCGTCGAAGGTGCTGACCCATCGCGGATAGTACACGACCAACAATGTCATGATCATGCCCGTGATGAACGCCTCCGGAAACATCAGTAAGGGGAAGTAACGAAGATAGTTGTAATTGATGTACTCAAAGCTGTAAACGCCAGACAGGTGCAGCAGCGCGCTGCTGAGCAGGCCTACCGAGCCCATCGCGATCGCAGCGCCGAAGAACGCGCACAGAAAAATATAGACAAAGAAATGATTCGGCAATTTGCGGTCGGCGAATCGATACACCACGTGACTGACCAACACCGGTAGGGCACCCAGCAGCAGCGCATTGACGGGGAACGCCACCCAGCCGCCTCCTCCGTTCATCGTCGATCCCAGCACCACGAGGCTCATGCACAGAAACGCGAATCGCCATCCGAACATCAGCGTCAGCAGGGTGGCGCCCAGCAGATGCAGGTTCATTCCCTGAGCGAAGCCGGCCTGCATCGTCCATATCAACAGTACGGCTACTATCGCTCCGAGCAGCACGTGCAGCGACTCTTTGTCTCGCAGGTGATACCAGGGTGCTACGCGCAGCGCATGCAGCAACAGCGGCCAATAGATCAGATGGCCCAGCCAAAGCCATACCGCAGGAAGCAGACCATCGGGAATGTTCATCGCAATCGCTATCGTCTTGGTTCAGCGCCGGCCATTATCCAATCTGGAGCACGCTATCGCAAAATTAGCAGAGTTCCGCCGCATTGCACTACTGCGAGGTACGGCTATTCTCCCTATTACCTAGTTGGTTTCTGACGCGACAACCGGACGGTGAACGATGAGTTGCATACCCGACCAAGCTCCGGAAAGCAGACTCGACCCGCTCTGCCGCATACCTTATGGCGTTTTGATTCTGGGGTTACTGATCGCCTTTATCAGCAGCTTCAAGCTGCAAGTCGGCGCCACCGGCTACCAGATCCATTGGACCTTGTTCGTCTTTGGTCTCATTCCCTATTTGGTTTACAGCGGCTTTCTGATCACGGACAACACCAAGTGGCTGGCAGTCAGCGGAATCGTATTGATAGTGGCGGATCTGGCGCTGCGGGGTTTGGCGCCGGACGTGAACCTGCTGGCCGGTTACCGGCCGCTTTGGCTGGTCGTGCTGCTGTTGGTGACCATTGGAATCGGGATTTTCTCCGCGCGACAGCGCGCCACAGTGCACCCGGAAGAATCGCCTACCCCGGCGAACGAACCCGATACTCCGAGTTGATCGGTCAGGCGCTCACACCCGGTGCCGACCCGGTGTCTCCCGGCCTTCCCGTCGTCAAGCCATCGAGACTGACACCCCCGGCAATCAGCCGCCTGGCTTGGCTCGCTTCGAGCGGCCGACTGAACAGAAAACCCTGCATCTCATGACACCCAAGGGCACGCAGGTAATCCAATTGCGCCTGGTGCTCGACGCCCTCCGCGATCAATTTCAAGCGCAGCCCTTTCGCCATGGCTACGATCGCAGTCACAATCGAACCGTCTCCGGATTCGTGACGAATGTCGTGTACAAATGAACGATCGATTTTCAACGTATGGATCGGCAGCTTGCGCAGATAGCTCAGCGACGAATAGCCGGTTCCGAAATCGTCGATGGCGATACGTATCCCACGGCTGCTGAGTTGTCGTAGCTTTTGTACGACGATATCCATGTCCTTCATGATCACGTTTTCGGTAATTTCCAATTCCAGCGCGCTACCGGGAAGACCGTGCTGATCGAGCACCGCAATTACCCGCTCAACGAACGACGGCTGCTCGACCTGCAGCGCAGACAAGTTCACTGCGACGCGAACATGTGGCAGTCCCGCGTCCCTCCAGCGCGCAATTTCCTCACATGCGGTATTCAAAAGCCAATCTCCAATGGGGATTATCAGGCCGTTTTCCTCCGCCAGCGGTACGAACTCCATAGGAGGTAGAAGGCCGCGCGTGGGATGCTGCCATCGGATCAATGCCTCCAGTCCCACAACCTGCCCGCTGACGATATCCACCTGCGGCTGGTAATAGACTCGGAATTGATTCAACTCCAGCGCCTTGCGCATCCCGCTTTCGAGCGACAAGTAACGCGACAGCGTGGCATTCATATGCTGGGAAAAGAACTGCATACCGTCTTTGCCGCGCTCCTTGATGTGATACATCGCAATATCGGCATTCTTGATCAGGCTATCCAGGGTCTTGCCGTCGCGCGGATAGATAGCAACGCCAATGCTGACGCTCACAAACACGTCGTGACCGTCAATGGTAAACGGGTTTTTCAGGACTGCGATGATCTTGTGCGCGACCTTCGCAGCATCCTCGTCCGTACGGACTTCCGGCAATAACAACATAAACTCGTCGCCGCCGACGCGGGCCAGCGTGTCGCCTTCGCGCAAGCAGTCCTTCAGCCGGGACGATACGGATTGCAGTAATTCGTCGCCGGCAACATGGCCTAATGTGTCGTTGATAAGCTTGAAGCGATCCAGATCAAGGAACAAGACCGCGAGGGATTGACTGTTGCGACGCGAATGACTGATGGCAAGGCTCAGGCGGTCCTTGAGGAGTGTGCGATTTGGAAGCCCGGTGAGAAGGTCATGATTCGCCTGATAACTTATGATTTCTTCCGCTTTCTTTCGCTCCGTGATGTCGCGCGCGATTCCATAGGTACCGAGGAACTTGCCGCGACCACCACTTTCTGTTCGCGCATACACACCCATTGCGCTCATTTCAATGGGAAGCTCATGGCTCTCAAAATAGCGCGTCGCGCATATGCCGCCACGACATTTCAAGCGCAATTCCACGTTGCGCGACGAACGCTCTCCGGTACGCCGCTCATTGAATCGATAATGCGCTTGCTCGACGTCCTCGTCATGAAGGATGACGCTGTAATGCTTGCCGACGAGATCGTCGACTCGGTAGCCGAGCAACGACTCGACACGTTCGTTCAAAAATGTGAAGTATCCGTTCGCGTCGAGCATGTAAATAATGTCGGGCGAGCTGTTGACGATATACCGATGCAACTTCTCGGATTCCGCCAGGCGCGAATGCATGACGCTGTTTTCTTGCTCGAGTCGGCGCTTATTGAGGGCATTCTCGACCGTGCGCAAGAGTTCTTCGGCAGCATAGGGTTTTTTGACGTAATCGTAAGCGCCTTGTCGCAAGACGGTCACTGCGCCGTCGAACGAGCTATCGCCGCTTACCACGATTACGGTTACGTCAAGACCACGTGAATTGATGAACTGCATGACTTCGATGCCGGTCATATCCGGCATTCTCAAATCCAGCAGCAGTAGATCGAAGTTTTGGGATTCCAGCATCGACACGGCCGCCTTGCCGCCGGACGCAGCATGTGCTTCGTACCCGTGCTTAGCGATGAGTTCGACGAGACTCTCTCGCAGGCGGGTTTCGTCATCGACCACGAGAATTCTTATTTTGGAAGCCATAGCGCTTCCACCCCCCTCTGGACTTTAGCTAGAACCGCAATCGATCATCTATTGTTTGTACGTTCGTTCCGCCTCTCCCGCGTACCTGGCGGCGCTCGACATCGGTTCTAGTTGCACGCGTCAATGTTGCCGCCTCGTAATGAACGGCGCGATCAACGTCCCCTTGCCGCGCACCCGGACGCTCTATTCGACGACGCGGGGCAGCAGAACCTGAAATCTCGTCCCTGTGTTGTCACTCCTGCAGCTTATCATCCCGCCGAGTTCTTTGACGAGACTATGCACGATGGCCAGTCCGAGCCCGGAATGCTGGGCGCCTTTCGTACTTTGCACCGGCTGAAAAAGGGTTTCCAGAATCGGCTCGGGGATACCCGGCCCGCTGTCGGCTACCAGGATTTCGACGAAATCGGCGCCGTTGAAATTAACATGATCCCGGGTCGCTATCGCAATGGTACCGCCGCTCTGCAGCGCCTCGGCCGCGTTTTTCAGCAAGTTCACCAGTATTTGCTTGAATGCGCTGCGACTGCTGGCGAGCACGGGGATGTCGCGGTCCAGGTCCATGGTCGCCTGGATTCCAGCAGGTTCGAACAATGAGCGCTGGAATACGCGCACCAAATCCTCGGTGACTCGGTTTAAATCCAGTTCACCTTCGCTCTGCGCATCGGCGCCGGACTCGGACATGCGCCGGAGCATGGTACCGACGCGTTCGATTTCTTCGCGAATGATCGTCAAATCTGCTTGCGCTGGATGGTGCTGCTCCAGCTTCTCGGATAGCAGGTGCAGATAGTTCTGCATTATGGCCAAAGGATTATTGGCTTCGTGCACCAACGCTCTGGCGCGAGCTTCAAACTGCGACCGGCACTCCTCGGCGGAATCGCGCCGTTCCCGTTCACGCATTCGATTCGCTTCCAATGCTCGTGCCACTTCCGCCCCGAACGATTCCAACAATCCCCGCTGGCGCGCAAACCGACGGCCTTGCATATCGCCCACGCCCAACACCAGGACGCCCACGACGGCGCCGGCGCCGGCGCTGAGCACGGGGATACATAGCAATCCGTCCTGCTGCGCTAGATGCGCGATCTGGCGATCAACGATGGAAAGCTCAGCTGACTCGTCGAAAGAGGCGAACGACCGGCGCTCGCGAACCGCCTGGCTGACCAGACTCTGTTCCGAGGCCACCGGGAATTCCACTTCCGCCACCAAGGTATCGTCGCTGCCGAATGGCTGGCCGCGCACCTGAGTCGCATCGTCGGAAACCAAGAACAGGAGCGGTCTCGGCACGTCGAACAGCATGCGCACACTTTCGCGTACCACATCCAGGGTAGACGCGCCCGATACGCGCCCGAGTTGTCGCCGCACACCGTCGAGCAAACCGATGTTACGCACTTCGGCTGCCAAGCGGTCCAGCACAGCAGCGTCCTGGGCCTGGACCGCCTGGCGGTGTTCGTAACTGTCGGCCTCCGATACGTCTATATCGAGTGATGCCGCGACTTTCGCCACTTCCTGGCCGGCTTGGCGCACCTGCTCCGCACTCATTTCGAATGTCAGACCGAACAGGGTTTGCGCGGCTTGCGCGCCTAGCTCGTTCCCCAAAACGTCCGATTCCGCCCAAAGGTTGGCGACGTGTACGATGCGCACCAGCGGGTGTGACTCGATCAGACGCGGTGACGGCTCGTGGTGGTGAAGTACCGCCTCGGCGAGAAACGAATCAAGGTGCCAGTTGCGGATCAGCCAAAACCCGACTTCGTGGTGCGCGATGCCGAAGTGCTCGCGCTCCTGGGCCACTAAGTCGTGGTGCTCGTCGGCGAGGGTTTGCACCGCACCGTACTTGTCCGCGTACCGTTGCGCGAGCACCAGCTTGCCCACGTCATGCAGCAAGCCCGCCATGTAGGCTTCATCGCGATTGGGGTAGCCGCTCAGGGTGGCCAAATTGCGGGCCAGGGTGGCGCACCGCATGGAATGGCGCCAGAACGATTTCAGAAATGCACCGCGGTCTGCGCTCAGGTTGGCGAAAAACTGATGCACCGCTGAGGCGATGGCGATGGTTTTGATCGTATCGAGGCCAAGCACCACCAAAGTGCGCTCCAACGAGCGCACCGGATTGCGCAGACCATATAAAGGTGAGTTGGCCGCCGCGATCACTTTGGCGCTAAGGGCGGCATCCTTGTCGACGATCGTCGACAAGGTCGAGATTGTGGCATCGGGACGCTGGCACGCTTCCAGCAACTTCACCAACACGTGGGGGAAGGACGGGAGCTTACTTACCTCTATATTTTCGAGCACTTCCTGCATTGGTTGCTGCATCGTGCCAACTTTATTAGGAATTTAGGCAAAGTCAATGGCCGCATTCTCCGCACGGTAATACGCGCGCGGGGCCGCCTGCCCTGTTGTATCGGCAGGAGACCCCCAAACATTGACCCGGCGCGGCCGCCGCCAGCCTCAGACCTTGAAAGTCGCGACCATGCCGCTCAGCTCCCGCGCCAGTTCCGCCAAACTCGTCCCGGCACTGGAGAGCTGGTCCGCATTGGCTGTGGCATCCTCTGCTATTCGCTTGATATTCAAGACGTTTTTGTTGATTTCATCGGCCACCAGACTTTGCTCTTCAGCCGCCGTTGCAATCTGCGTGTTCATGTCTGAAATGCGTCCCACCCGGAACGTGATGGCATCCAGGGCCTGACCGGTGCCGGTAGCCTGTCCCACGGATTCCGACGCTTTCTGTTGACTCACTTCCATCACATGGACCGAGTCCCGCGCTTTGTTCTGCAGGCTGACGATCATGCGCTGGATCTCTTCTGTGGATTGCTGCGTGCGGCTGGCGAGGGAGCGCACTTCGTCGGCAACCACTGAAAAGCCGCGCCCGTGCTCCCCGGCACGCGCCGCCTCGATCGCCGCGTTCAGTGCCAAGAGGTTAGTTTGCTCGGCAACGTTGCGAATCACGTCGAGAACTGTCCCGATCTGGACGCTTTCGTGCTCTAGTTCGCCGATGACGCAGGCCGCCGCGCCAATCTCATTGGCGAGCGCTTCGATGCTGCTGACCGCCTGTGCAACCGTGGCTTTGCCCTGTTTGGCCTCCTGGTCCGCACTTTGGGCAACCTGGGCGGCATCCGAGGTGTTGCGCGCCACTTCCTGTACCGTAGCCGACATCTCATTCACCGCGCTGGCCACCATGTCCGTTTCCCGCTGCTGGGTGCGGATGCCTTCCTCCGAATGCCGCACCACCTGGGACATTTGCTCGATGGCGGCCGCGAGTTGCGTGGTCGAACCCACCACCTGCTGCACCAGCTTGTGAATCTTGTCGACGAAGCGATTGAATGCCCGGCCCAACTCGGCGACTTCATCTCGGCCGGAACTGTCCAGACGGCGGGTGAGATCGCCGTCGCCATCAGCAATTTCCTGCATGGTGCCGATGGCGCGCTGCAGGCCGCGGGATACGCCACGCATCACCCACGTCAGCACGGTCAGGCCGATCGCCAGCGCCACGATACCGATCATCAGGCTCGTTGTTCGGGTAGCGGCAGCTTCGTCGGCTACGCGCGTTCCCAACGTCTGAACCGAAGCGCGCTGCTGGTTGGCCAGCTGCTGCAGCGATTTGCGGATCTTCTGCCACGCCGGATGCTCGGTCTCGGCCAATAGCGCCTTGGCGTCGTCGAGCTTGCCCTGCTCGGTGAGCTGCAACACCTGCAATCGGGATTCATGGACGATCTTCCAACCGCTGGCGATTTCGTCCATCAGGGCGTTGCTGCTGCCATCGTCCGGGGGCGTCAGCGCGCGGGCCGTCGCCAGATTCTGTCCGAAGCGCTCGGCGGTAGCCGCCACCACCTTTTCCGGACCCTCGATCTGCGGCTTGAAAATCTTGTTACGGGCAGCGACGCCACCGAGCAGCCCGTCGGCCAACATGGCGCTGAACGCGTCCGAGCGCACGATTTCATGCTCCTGCAGGGAGCGAAAGCCTTCTATGGTGGCGCCCATGCCCCGCAGGGCGTAGCCCAGCGCCACCATGAACAACACGGCGGCGACGATGAAAGCCGCCATGATACGGGTGGTGTTATTGTGGATATTGATGCGCATCGATCCGACTCCGAATATCAGTTCGCACTAATATCGAACCGGAAGGCGGAATCTTGAGCCCGAATGAGCGGCAGCGACGCCAGCGATTACAGCGCCCGACAGACGACGCTATTCCTCGAACGCGGGCACAAAAAGTGGCCCGGGCAATGCCCAGGCCAGGATCAGACGTCGAGCATCAACTTGCGGGGCTTGCGCATACCGGCAATCTTGCAGGCTTGCTGGCCGTAGCCGTAGGGGAAGAGCTGGTATAGATATTTGCGGGTGGCCCGCTCCTTGCCGTGGCGGACGCCCAACTCCTTCAGCACGACACGCGCTTCCGGCACCGACTGGTTGCGCTCAAAATGGTCGCGCACGAATTGGACGATCTCCCACACCTCGGGGGTCAATTCCAATCCCTCACCGTCAGCGATCCGCTCTGCCACTTCGCGATTCCATTCGCCGGGGTCCAAGAGAAAGCCTTCTTCGTCGGTCTCGAGCTCCGCGCCGTTGACTTCAAGGGCCATTACGATTCTCCCGCAGTAATTCCGTTACCGAGTATAACATGTACATTCGACGCATCTTGACGTGACGGCGCGCATGCCGGGAGCTTTAGGTCCTCCTATTGCCCGCCGTCTGCACTTCGTCCACCACATCGTGGACGCCGGGAACGTACCAAGCGTCCATCAGCGCCAGCCGGCGCTCCTCGTCACTGGCAACGTAGCCCTGCAGCGTGACGATCTGTTCGCGCACCGCCACCCGCAATTGCCCGGCGTGTACCAGCGGATCCTTCTCCAAGACCATATGAATCGCGTCCGCAAGTTCGTCGTCGGTCTCCTGTTCCGCCGGCGTTACGTGCAGGCGATTGTTGACGCGCTGACATCCTGCCGTCCACCAAGTGAGTACTTCGGCCAAGCGCCGATGGGTGAGGCTGCCGACTGTGCCCTCCAGGCACACCGCACCGCCCTCGGCGTGAATGTCGATCTGACCGCTGCCGCGTCCCTCACGTACGGTTTCCAATTGCTGATTGCGGCCAACCCGGATCTGATACTCGGTGAAAACCGGCTCCTGGGATAGTGCGCTCAACACCTCGTCCCGCAACGCGCCGTCTTCCTTCGTTTCACTGGAGGACACTCGCAACCGATCGACGATGCCGTGACCATCGGCTATCCGATGTGCGGCACGTACGATCAACTTCTTCGCGGCGATGTTCTCCACGTCCCCCTCCAGCACGTATTGCGCGTCCGTAGAGGACACCCGCACCGGGAAGTGATGCAAGTCGACACGGTTGTCGCGCGCCAATGCCGCCATCAAGGAATGAGCCAGACCGTTGGTCTGATTGTTTACCATGTTGCACCTCCTATGCTGCTCGGAAACGTGAGAGCTGGCACTTATCTGCATTCGACTGTCATCGGCATTGATGTCGTTCGCAAGTTGTACCGTAGCGCTCACGCGTGTTGTTCCTTCGGCAACACGCTGCATAAGGCTCAAAGCCGGCAGCGGTCGCAAAAACGAGTATAGACAGCCGCACCGTCGCCAAAGTCGGCGCTCAGAACAGCCCCATTTGATCTCCTGCAGCGGGCGGCACACGAAAGCTGCAGCTATCGAGCGGCGGCAGCGGACGATCGAGCCGAAGACGACGCGCGGCCAGCGTGAAGCGGTCGGCGATCAATTGCGCATAGGCGCCGTCGCCGCGCATCCGGGTACCGAATTCTGCGTCATAATCTTTGCCGGAGCGCGCCGCCCGAATTTGCGCCACGACATGCTGCGCTTTCAGCGGGTAATGCCGCGCCAACCAATCGCGAAACAATCCCGATACCTCCAGCGGCAAACGCAGCAGGACGTAGCCGGCGCTGAGTGCACCGGCCCCGGCTGCCTCATGCAGCAGCGTTTCGAGTTCGGGATCAGTCAGTACAGGAATCACCGGCGCGACCAGCACCCCGACCGGTACGCCACGCTCACGCAAGCGCTCAATCACCGCCAGACGCCGCTGGGGCGCCGCCGCGCGGGGCTCCATGCGTCGCGCCAAGACGCGGTCGAGGGTGGTCAGAGAGACGAAGACTTCCGCCAATCGCGCCTGGGCGAGCTCCGCCAATTGGTCAAGGTCGCGCTCCACCAGCGCAGACTTGGTGATGATGGATACCGGCTGGCGAAACTCGAGTGCCACTTGCAATAGTTGCCGCGTGATCTGCCAGCGGCGTTCGATCGGTTGATATGCATCGGTATTGGCGCCCAGCACGATTGGCTGGCAGCGGTAACCAGGACGCCGCAATTCCGCCCGCAGCAACTCCGGCGCATTGGTCTTGGCGAACAAGCGCGCTTCGAAGTCCAGGCCGGGCGATAGATCCAGGTAGGCGTGGGTCGGCCGGGCGAAGCAGTACACGCAGCCGTGCTCGCAGCCGCGGTACGGATTGACCGACGTTCCGAACGGCACGTCGGGAGAGCGATTGCGGGTAATGATCGAGCGCGCCGCTTCGACCGCCACCGAAGTGGTGAGCGGTTCTACCGGTTCGTCGTTTTCAAACCAGCCGTCTTGGGTCGCGATGGTGTGCCGGCAATGAAAGCGACATGCCGGGTTTGTCCGGGCGCCGCGTACCCCGCCGCCCGGCCGCGCTTTCTTCTCGTGGGTCAAGATCTTGCCTCCTTGCCACTGAGACAGATCACAGCATGGCGGGGTTTCCCTGCGCAACCGCGTATTTTCTATGACTTTTGCGGTATTCAGCCGCAGTCAGGGCCTGCACTACACTATATGTGGGGATGGGATGTTCGGCAGCGGGAGGCTGGCGCGTTCGTTAATATTGCCCAGCGATCCGTTACACTTCCGACGAACTGCCCCCAGGAACGAGGCGCAGTCACGCCACGTCCGCGTCAAGGGGGGACCGGATGGAAGATCAGCAACCACAAGCAGCACAGCCGCCGCCGAGCGTACACAAGATACTGACTCTGCTCGCCGGATTGCAGCGCCACCCGGCTGGGTCCTTGATCTTCGAGCAAGTCCGACGAATTCTACTCGAGTCCCATCAGGAAACCAGCCACGTCGAACGTTCCTATGCTGCACTGCTGGGCGTACTGCTCGATGCCGCTGCCGAATCCACCCCGGGCAATGATCCCCTGCGTCTGCAGATTCGTCTGCTGCAACGGCGCTTGAAGCCGCCGCTGCTGGCAAGTGATCTGCGTGCCATGCGCCATTACGTCGATCGCTGGGCTAAACGTCTCAAGGAATTTTCCGGCCACGACGAACAAGCTTTCCGCAATGCGCTCGGTCCGCTGCTGGGCGAACTGGGCCTGGGCGAACCCGGCGACGAGGAGGCCACCGCCGACAGCGAATCGAATCGCGAACCCGAGCCTCTCCCGGTTTCAACGCCGCCGAGCACGCAATCAGAAGCGAAAGTCCAGGATGAAAGCGAGCGCGCAGTCGATATGACGTATCGCCATCACCTGGATGAAAAGAACCGCGAGGTGCAGGATCTGCAGACCGCGCTTTCACGCAAGATTCAGGACACCATCCGCCAGCACCAGGAAGTCGGCGTCTCGCTGGAAGTAGCGTTGGCGGAATTGAAGCGCCACGAAGACGCGGGAGACGTCGATCGCGCCAAGGAACTCATTTCCGGTATCGCGCAGCATTTACTGACCGGCAATCGGGATCTCACAAACAAACTCGACAGCACCTATCATACCCTGCAGAAAATCGCCGACGGCAGCCGACGCCTCAGTGACGAACTAAGCCGCGTGCGCCAACTCAGTCTTACCGATGAGCTCACCGGGCTACCAAACCGACGCGCTTTTCAACGCAGGCTCGAAGACGAGATCGCCCGGGCGAACCGTTATGGTTACCCGTTGACGCTGGCGATCCTGGACCTGGATGAGTTCAAAGCGGTCAATGATTCCTACGGGCACGCCGTGGGAGACAAAATCCTGCGCCAATATGCCGCCAGTATTCTTTCGATTTTTCGCCGTTTGGACATGGTCTCACGCTATGGAGGCGAAGAGTTTGCAGTACTGCTGCCCAATACCGACTTGCACGGCGCAATGCGCGCACTGCATAAAGTGAGATCGCGCGTACCCGAAGTGCGCGTCGAGACACAAGCGGCCACGCTGTCTGTGCCGACATTCTCCGCCGGGGTCTCCGCCTACCACCCGGGCGAAACCTCGGAAGCATTCGTGTCGCGGGCGGACGCAGCATTGTACGAAGCCAAGCGGCGGGGCCGAAATCGCGTCGAAGCAGCTGACGAGGAACGCGGCAACGGCGCGGAGGCCGGCGCTCGCCAACACAGCGACCTGTAACCGACCCACGCGTCGCCCACTGCGCCGCCCGAGCTTCGCACACCGCACCGTCGCCACCGACCGACAGCGATTCCGCCTTCGCATTCAGGCACCTACCTCTTTTATCCGCCGCGTCTGTAGCGCTGTGGCGACGGGGGGCGGGCAGCGGCCACCCGTTTTGACTTGTTTTTCAGCGTGTTAAAAGGTGGCACGGGTGTTGCTGCAGATGCCGGGACACCCGCACGGGTGCAGGGAACGTACGTACTCGGAAAATCACACAAGGAGCTTCAGCATGAAAAAATTGATCGCAGCATCCGCCGCCGTCCTGTTGACGGTAGCCGGCACCGCTTGGGCTGCCAACGATAGGGGTCAGTCCGAGCCGACCATGGAGATGAGTTCCGGCGCGAGCGATTTCATCAAAGCCGACACCAACGGCGACGGCTCCGTCGACAAGGCCGAAGCCAAAGCTGCCGGCTTGAGCGCCCATTTTGCGAAAGCGGATACGAACAACGACGGCAAGCTCGATCAAAGCGAATTTTCGGCGCTGGAAATCGAAAGATAATACGCTCGGTAAGCCTTCGCACACGGAACGTGCGGGGGACGCGCGGCGCGGACTCACGAGGTCCGCGCCGTTTTTATATGCGGTCAGCCGACCTCAGACGCGATTTCGCAATCCGCGCAACCAGCACTCGATAGCGTCCAGCCAGCGCGCTACACGGCGCGACTGCGACGCGATCAAGGCCAGTCCCGATAAGGTCACGATAAATCCCGGCACCAGCGGGGGCATCGACAATACTATGCCGCTGAGGATGAGCATCACCCCGGCTGCGATGCGAAGTGCGATCCGTATCGGCGCCCGCTGCCGGCAGCGTCGCAGGTAGAAATCCTGGAATCTGCGGCCCGGTTTGGAGCGCACGATTTCCTCGAACGACTTTTTTATGCGCCCCCCGATCATACCGCTCAGGCAGGCGACTCCAGGTCGGACACCGTGCGCGGCAAATTGACGGCAAAGACACTGCCCTGATCCTCCCCGGGACCGGCGACTGAAATCCTTTCACTATTCAGTTCGGCAACGTGTTTGGCGATGGTCGAGCCCAGCACCAAGGCTTTGGCATTGTCGACGCCGCTTCTCGAGAACGCATCGAAGACATTTGCCGAGAAACCGCTTTGGATTCCGGCGCCGATATCGGTAATGGTTTTCACGTATTCATCATGTCGGGCGGCCGTTTCGATCGAGACCCAGCCTGCGGCGGGAGTGAATTTCACCGCGTTCGCAAGCGCGCCCCGCGTCTCTACTCGCGACGGAACTGTGAACCGTGCCCCGGCCTCTGGCGACCGAAACGGATAAGATCAAAAGCTCCGCAAAAGCCTACAGCACCATGAACAGCACCGCGCAACTCGTTTGGGCAATGATTTTTGGGGCCATCGGCCTCGGCTTCTTCACCTATGGCCGCAAACAGCGGGCTGCGGCGCCGTTGCTGGCCGGGGTCGCCCTGTTTGCTTTTCCGTATTTCATTAGCAATGTGTACATCCTGGTCCTGGCCGGATGCATAGCAGTGGCGCTCCCGTATTTCGTCAGCCTTTAGCCGCGGACTCAGCGCCGCGGCCATCGCCCCGGAACTGCAGTCGACCCTGGAGTGGACGCATAACTCGACCGCCGAAAGCGTACAGAAGTGGCTCTAGACCACTGAGCTCCTCACTTGTCTATCGAAATGGTCCGATACTGTTCTTTTTAGTTGCAAGCAGGTGCCACTGAAGTCGGCGCTTTCTTGAGGTTGACCTATTCGCCGTCTAGAACCGGTGATCCTTCGACTTGATTTTCATGGCTATTCATTCTGTCTTGATCAAGGCGCGCTCAGTGCCTCGAAGCCGGAGACGACGTCAAACAATTCCTCGTCGATTTCGCTCTGACGCAAGCGGTGAAACGTCCGATTCAGGTCCTCGAGCAATTCGTCAATGTTTTTTTCGGCACGTTGCATCGCAGCCAATCGGCTGGCGTTTTCGCTTGCCAGGGATTCGGCGCACGCTCTAAAAAGCGAAACGAAGAGATATTCGCGCACCAGCGCCAGCAGCGTCTGCTCTCCGCCGCCCACTTCCTCGGGCAAATTGTTGGTGGGCCAGCGGATGGCCGCCAACTCACGTCGCCACAAGCTGTCCAGTGGTAACAGCCGTTGACTCACGGGGATGTAAATCGCCCCGGTCTTGGGACGGTTGTGCAACAGGAAAACCTGCGTGATCGCGCCTTTCTCACGCTGGGTTTCCATCTCGATCAGAATCTGCCCAACCAGGGGCGTAATTGCGCTGATGGAGTTCGGCAATGGAAAACTTCCTCGCACACGCAAATCGGTGTCCGCAAGGCGCGATTGAATGCGCTCGCCAACCGCCCAGACCATTTTTTCGCCGGGCAGGCTTTCCAGCGTCTGCACCAGAAACGCCACCATGTCTTCGTTGAACTGCCCGACCAGCCCCTGGTCGGAACCAAACACGACTGCACCTGTTGCTCCGGCTTCCTGCTGCGACACGCGCGTCGCAGTGCCGGCGGATGCAGCCTGTCGGAAACTGGCAGCCAAACCCAGTTGCACGGCCCGATAATAATCGTCCAGGGCGTGCACCGCGTTCTCGTATTGCCCGATGCTCGACGCGGCCATGGCCTTCATCGTACGCACCACGGATTCGAGATCTCCAGCGCTGACGATTTTGCGACGCAGGCTCGCGGCGGTATCGCTCATTCGTTCTCCTTGCGGGACGCCTTGGGCGAGGACTCGATCTTGTCCTGCTCTGGATTGGGCGAGAACGCAAGGAGCGCTTGGCGGGCGATCCGAATGATCGTTGCCCGGTCGTCGTCGCTCAATTTATCGGCGGTATCGAATCGCGCGGTCACCTCGTCCGGAATCTCAGCTGCCGCCTCGCGTACCGCAAGCTCGGCAGCCGCCATCTGCGCAGGCGGCACGCCGTCAAAAAGCTTTGCGGTCAGCGCCAGCAGCACCGCGATTTGTGCGGCCACGGACACCGGCGCAAATTCCGGCTGCTTTAGGCAGGCGCGTATGCGTCGCCCGTGCTCGATGATCTTGCGGGTGTCTTCATCCAGACGGGCGCCGAACCGGGAAAAGGTTTCGAGTTCCTCGAACTGGGCGTAGGCGAGCTTCAGATCGCCCGCCACGGCCCGATAGGCGGCACGCTGTGCCTTACCACCGACGCGCGAAACGGATTTGCCGACATCAACCGCGGGCAGCACGCCCAATTCGAACAGCGACGGCGAGAGGTAAATTTGCCCATCCGTGATGGATATCAGATTGGTCGGAATGTAGGCGGAAATATCCTGCGCCTCGGTTTCGATAATGGGCAGCGCGGTCAGCGATCCGCCGCCGAGTTCCGGGCGCAAATGCGTTGCACGCTCCAACAGCCGCGAGTGGATGTAAAAGATATCGCCGGGAAATGCCTCCCGTCCGGGCGGACGCCGCAGCAACAGGGACAGCTCGCGGTAGGCGCGCGCATGGTGCGTGAGGTCGTCGTACACAACCAGCACATCGCGGCCTTGTTCCATGAAATGCTCCGCGATGCTGGTCGCGGCGTAGGGCGCCATATAGGCAAGGCCGGGCGTATCGTTGCCTTCGGTGACGACCACGACGGTGTAATCCATCGCGCCATTCTGGCGCAAGGCGTCAATCACTTTGGCCACACCGGACGCGCGCTGGCCAATGGCGCAATACACGCACAGCACATTCTGGTCGCGTTGATTGAGTATCGTGGCGAGCGCGATGGCAGTCTTGCCGGTCTGCCGGTCGCCCAGGATCAACTCGCGCTGGCCGCGTCCTACGGGGATGAGCGCATCGATGACCTTGATGCCGGTTTGCAACGGCACGGTGACGGGTGCGCGGTCCATGATCGACGGCGCGGGACGTTCGACAGGCAGGCGCGTGCCGGAAAGCACCGGACCCTTGCCGTCCAGCGGACGGCCCATAGGATTGATGATCCGTCCGATCAATCCGTCTCCCACGGGAACATCCACCACGTGTTCCCTGCGTTCGACCTCGTCTCCCGCGTTCAAGTGCCAGTAGTCGCCCAGCAGAACAACGCCGATCTCGGCTTCGTCGACGTTGAATGCGATGCCATATATGTCTCCGGGAAACTTCAGCACTTCCTCAAATCCCACGCCGGGGAGGCCGGAGACTTTTGCGATGCCGGTGGCGATGCTGGTGATCGTGCCGACTTCCCGTAGCCTGAGTTGCGGCGTAAGGGCTTCCCGCGCCTGACTGATTCCAGAAAACGCGCTGTCGAAAACGGTCTGCAGGTTTTCAGGTTCCTTGTTCATGGGCAGTTTGTCCGGTGCTGGGCCCGGGGCGGGCTTCGGGCTGGTCCTTCTTCATCAGTTGATCGACCCCCTTTTCAAGCGACAGCAGGTAGTCGGCGATGCTCCATGCCAGCTTTTGTCCATTCGTGGTGAGCTCAATGCCGCTGATCAGGTCTGGCGCGGTCTCGAACCGGACCGGGATGTCGGCGGAGAAGGTTTCGTTGAGTGCATGCTGGATGGCGGTGCGTTGCGCCACCGGCAAGTCAAACGCGCTGCGCACGCGCGCAGGCTCTGAGGCTGACTTGAGGGCAATGGCGAGATCTGCTTTGGTCGAACCATCCAGTTTCCGCAAGCGGTGAATCAACACTTCAGCCATACGTTCTTCCAGGCTCGTCCCGGCGAGGTCCATCAGCGTCTTTCGCGCGATGGCAAATACTTCCTGTTGAGCCCGGCGGCTGATGGCTTGATTCAGGTGATGGGCATCGTTCCTCAGCGCTTCCTGCCGCTTGGTACTCAAGGACTCCGCCGCCTGTCGCGCTTCGTCCAGGAGCCGCAGACGTTCGGTTTTCGCCTCGTCCTTCGCCTGACTCATGAGTGTGGCGCGTTGCTGCTCGAACGCTTCATTCTTGTTCTGGTATGCGTCGCGCTCTTGTCGGGCTTCGGCTTTTTTCGCGTCGGCGTCGGCGAGCTCCCTGGCGATCCGCTTCTCCCGTGCATCGATGGTGTCGAGAATGGGCCGGTAAAGAAAGTGCTTCAACAACCACACCAGAATGAGGAAGTTGACAACTTGCGCGCCGACGGTGAACCAGTCGATCAGCATGGCTTATTTTCCCGCGGTTTGAGCAATGACGAGGTTCCAGAACGGGTTGGCGAAGATGAGGATCATCGAGACCACAAAGCAGTAGATGGCGGTGGACTCGATCATTGCAAGCCCGACGAATAGCGTGCGGGTGATGGTGGCGGAGGCATCGGGCTGCTGCGCCAGCGAGGTCAGTGCGGTTGCAACCGCTCTGCCCTCGCCAAGCGACGGTCCAAGCACTCCTATTGCGATGGTCAGACCAGCAGTGACAATCGATGCCATCGCGATAAAGGTCATGCTATCCATGGTGTCTCCTTAGGTTGTCGTGGCCCATCTTCAATGTTGCGGATGAACCTTCGGCTTGGGTTTTCGGACGCGTGTGGCGGCTGCGATGTAAACCGTGGCCAGAATGCTGAAAATGTAAGCTTGCACCATGCCGGTCAGCAGGCCCAATGCGCTCATCACGATCGGGAAGACGAAGGGTGTGATCGTCAGCAGGATGGCGAGTATCATCGTGCCGCTCATCATGTTGCCGAACAGGCGAACCGCCAGGGCCAAGGTGCGCGATATCTCGCTGATGATGTTGAATGGCAGCATGATTACTGTCGGCTGCAGATAGGCCCGGAGATATTCGACCACCCCGCTCTGCTCGATGCCGAACAGCGGTACCGCCACAAATACGCAGATCGCCAGCGCGGCGGTGGTCGAAAGCGAACCGGTCGGCGGCTCATAGCCGGGCACGATGGTAAACAGGCTCGCCATCGCGACAAACAGGAACAGGGTGCCCAGAAAGCCGAGGTATTTTTCGGGCTGACTCAGGCCGACATCTTTGATTTGATTTGCGATGCCGGTGACGATGATCTCCAGCAGATTCTGCCAGCGCGTACGCTGCAGGCCTGTGGCAAGCTTGCGCGTGACAAGTTTCGAACCGATTGCCAGCACGAACATCAGTCCCCACGTGTACGCAATCGTGGCGTTGAGTTTAACAATCCCGTATTGCCAGAAGATGATCTGATCGGGACTAAGGTGCACGACGGGCGCCCTGTAAAAAAGAATCTGGTTTCGGCGCTGGTCGGGTGAGCCGCATCACCATGAGGCGCGCGGCGACGAAACCAAGCAGACCCGCGACCAGTCGTCGCCAATCGTCCCCCAGGACAAAATAGAAACCCAGCAGGACCACGCTGGTTCGGAGCAGCATGCTGCCGATAAACCACAGTGCGGCCCGTTCAGACGCCATCCCCTTTCGAACTGTCCACCAAAGCCCCCCGAAAAACAATGCGCCGAGCATGATGCCCGCGATCAACGCGACTGCCAGACTCAACAGCTCACTCATGATTGTTCTCCTCTTGCTCGCGTATTTCCCGGTCTTCCTTGGTCACCCAATGCCAGGCATTGAAACACCCGAGGCCTAAACCGATGGCCAGTAGCGCGAGCGTCCAGGAATGACTCCCCGGATAGTGTTTGTCTATCCAGATCCCGAGTGCCGCCCCGAGCAACGTGGGTATCGCTACCGACCAGCCCACCAGGCCCATCATGCCCAGACCGGACCAGACCGTCTGGGCGACATGCTGTTGCGCCTTGAGCTTGCGCGCCGCTTTCTCGCCCACCTGATGGCTGAATTCCGTCTCGGCCGGCGTGGGCTTCGTTTTTGGGTCGTCACTCATGACGAAACGCCGCAAAACGACGAATGAATCCGATTTCCAGTTTTGCCAGCACCGAACGCACGCTTTTTTCCTGCTCATCCAGATCCAGAAATTCCTGCTCCACCGCCGCACGCAATTGACCAAGGTCGGTTCCCCCGATCGCATTGCGCACGGACACCAGGACATCGGTACCGGTTTTGACCAGAATGCCTTCGTCGACAGCGATGTACACCTCACCTTCGGCTTCAGTTT
This sequence comes from uncultured Gammaproteobacteria bacterium, assembly GCA_963773585.1. Taxonomy (GTDB): domain Bacteria; phylum Pseudomonadota; class Gammaproteobacteria; order JASBUN01; family JASBUN01; genus CAVXJN01. The sequence goes on along the minus strand of CAVZBR010000001.1, from coordinate 8,437 downwards.
CGAACACCAGTATTCCCGGCGCGAGCGCGGCCACGCAGTCGAGCCGGTGAGGCAACAGCCCGAACGCGCCCTCGCGCGACTCTGCGACGATGCGCAACACGCCGGTCTTCTCGGCGAAGACTTTGAAGGGCAGCAGAATCTTAAGGTGCATGTGAACTGGCGGCACGTTCGTCCGCGGATTGGGGCTGCGGCTCGGCTTGGGCTTTGATCTTCGCTTCAGCGATCGTCCCGATCATGTACAGCGCGCTCTCCGGCATGTCCATGAACTCATCGCGTAGGATGCGTTCACAGCCATCCAGCGCATCGTCGAGGCTGACCAGCTTGCCCTCGAGCCCGGTAAACTGCTCGGTGGTGAAAAACGGCTGAGTTAGGAAGCGCTCCAGCCGCCGGGCGCGGGCAACTACGTTGCGGTCTTCCGGGGAGAGTTGTTCCAGACCCAGCATTGCGATGATGTCTTTCAGGTCGGCGTATTGCGCGAACGTGCGACGGATTTCCTGTGCGAGGGCATAATGCCGTTCGCCGATGACGCCGGGCGTGGCCATTTTCGAGCTGGACTGCAACGGATCGATGGCCGGGAAAAGTCCTTCGCTCGCCCGCTTGCGCGACAACACGATCGACGCGGAAAGGTGCGAGAAAGTATGCACCGCCGCCGGGTCGGTGAAATCGTCCGCTGGTACATACACTGCCTGGATCGAGGTAATCGCGCCGGTATCGGTATTGGCGATGCGCTCTTCCAGTTGCGCCAGTTCGGTGCCCATGGTCGGCTGGTAGCCCAGACGCGACGGCATTTGTCCCATCAGGCCGGACACCTCCATGCCTGCCTGGATGAAGCGGAAAATATTGTCGATCAGCAGCAGCACATCGCGGTGTTCATCATCGCGAAAATACTCGGCCATGGTCAGCGCTGCATGGCCGACACGAAAACGGGCGCCGGGGGGCTCGTTCATCTGGCCGAACACCATCACCATGTTCGGCAACACGCCCGCTGCTTTCATCTCGCGGTAGAGTTCCTCGCCTTCGCGGCAGCGCTCGCCGATGCCGCAAAAAATGCTCACGCCTTCCTGCTGACCGACCATGTTGTGGATCATCTCGGTGAGCAACACGGTCTTGCCCACGCCCGCCCCGCCGAACAGGCCGGCTTTGCCGCCGCGCTCCAGCGGCATGAGCACATCGATCAGCTTGATCCCGGTCACGAAGATTTCGGACTGGGTCGAACGTCGCGCCAATGCCGGCGGCGCCCGATGGACAGAGCGCCATTGGACATCGTCCGGTGCCGCCTGGCGGTCGATGGTGTTTCCGAACACATCGAACATTCGCGAGAGGATGTCCTTGCCGACCGGCGCCTGCAATGGCCCGCCGGTGTCTTCCACCCGCATGCCGCGCGCCAAGCCGTGCGTGGGCGTCAGCGCGATCCCGCGCACCCGATGCGCATCGAGCTGGGACAGGATCTCGATCGCGACTTCATTCTCCGGCCCCGCGCGCAACAACGAGTAGACGGGGGGCAATCGCGCATCGAAGCGCATGTCCACGACGCTGCCACGAACCGAAACGACCGTACCGAGGTTCGACGATCCCGCTTGACCGTTCATCGTCATGCTTTCGTCAATATCCGCCCGGCATTTCGGCCGGTTCATTTGCGAGCATTGTCATTGCGGAATTCCACGCTGCGCCTGGAGCCAACCCCGATCCGCGCGGCAACGATGGCGCATCGCCGCGCATTAGAGACACAGGTTCGCTCGGTGAGCTGGGTGTTGGATTGTCAGACTTCCTGGTCAAGAGGGGAGCCTCAGTAGGATCGAAGACCCAAGTATGTAAGCAGTTTCACACGGTCGCTTGCAAGAAACCACAACGGCGCAAAACCTCAGACGAACGCGGCCCATCTCCAGCCCAGCAGCGCCATGAAAATGCCGCATACCGCGAGCGGGTCGCGATTACGTGCGCGCCAAGCACCGCGACCAGCAAAATCCCCGCGGCCCAGAGAACTATCTTCTCCGCTGATTGCGATGTTCATCCTCTGATGGTCGGATCCAGCCTCGTTCAATACAAAACCGTGGTGTATGTGCGCGTCAATCGATTTTCAGTGGCGTTGGCGTCCCCCACTCCCATTCTCGGATCTCCGGCATGTCCTGGCCGTGCTGGTTTATGTACTGCTTGTGCTCGATGAGCTTGTCCTTGAGTTGCTGCTTCAGGTAAATCCCCTTGTTGCCGGTCTGCGGCAGGCGGTCGACAACGTCCATCACGAGATGAAACCGGTCCAGATCGTTCAGCACGGTCATGTCGAAGGGCGTGGTGATGGTGCCTTCCTCCTTGTAACCGCGGACATGGATGTTGTCGTGGTTGGTGCGGCGGTAAGTCAGCCGGTGGATCAGCCACGGGTAGGCATGATAAGCAAAGATCACCGGTTTATCCTGAGTGAAGAGTTCGTCGAAATCCGTGTCGCTCAGGCCGTGCGGATGCTCGCTGGGTGGCTGCAGTTTCATCAGGTCGACGATGTTGACCACGCGGATTTTCAGCTCCGGCAGATGTTCGCGCAGGATGGACACGGCGGCCAGCGTCTCCAGTGTGGGTACGTCGCCGCAGCATGCCATGACCACATCGGGTGCGACCGCCTGGTCGTTGCTGGCCCACTGCCAGATGCCGATGCCCTGGGTACAGTGTTTGACGGCGGCATCCATCGTCAGCCACTGCGGCGCCGGGTGCTTGCCCGCAACCACCACATTGACGTAATGACGGCTGCGCAGACAATGGTCCATTACCGACAGCAGGCAATTGGCATCCGGCGGAAAGTAAACCCGCACCACCTCGGCCTTCTTGTTCACCACGTGGTCGATGAAGCCGGGGTCCTGATGGGTGAAGCCGTTGTGATCCTGGCGCCAGACATGCGAGGTCAGCAAGTAATTCAGCGACGCGATCTTGCGCCGCCACGGCAGGTGCGCGGTAACTTTCAGCCATTTCGCGTGCTGGTTGAACATCGAATCGATGATGTGAATGAACGCCTCGTAGCAGTTGAACAGTCCATGCCGTCCGGTCAGCAGGTAACCCTCGAGCCAACCCTCGCACTGGTGCTCGCTGAGCATTTCCATCACCCGGCCGGCCGGCGCGAGAAACTGATCATTCGGCACAGTCGCGGCGTCCCATTGGCGTTGTGTGACTTCGAACAGCGCCTCCAGGCCGTTGGAGAGCGTCTCGTCCGGACCGAACACCCGGAAATTGCGCTGCGCCTGGTTCAGCTTCGCGACATCGCGCAGGAAAGGCCCCAGCACATGGGTGTCGCCAATGCCGGGGGCCCCCGGCGCCGGCACCGCCGCTGCATAGTCACGAAAATCCGGCATGCGCAGATCGCGCAGCAGCATGCCGCCGTTGGCGTGGGGATTCGCGCCCATGCGGCGTTCGCCCTCGGGCGCCAATTCGGCCAGTTCCGCGTTCAGGCGGCCCTGCGCATCGAAGAGTTCCTCCGGCCGGTAGCTCTTGAGCCAGTCTTCCAATTGCTTGAGGTGTTCGGGATGAGCCCTGGGGTGAAGCGGCACCTGGTGGGCACGGAAGGTGCCTTCGACCTGCAGACCATCGACGATCTTCGGGCCGGTCCAGCCCTTGGGTGATTTGAGAACAATCAGCGGCCAGCGCGGCCGCGCGGTGTCGTTGTGGTTGCGAGCATTGCTCTGGATGCGCCGAATGTCCTTGATGGCCTTTTCCAAGGTACCGGCCATGAGCTGATGCATCTTTTCCGGGTCGTCACCTTCCACGAAGCGGGGCGTCCAGCCGCAGCCGCGCAGAAATTGCTCCAGCTCCTCATGCTCGATGCGGGCCGAGATGGTGGGGTTGCTGATCTTGTAGCCATTGAGGTGCAGGATCGGCAGTACGGCGCCGTCGGAGATCGGGTTGAGAAATTTGTTGGACTGCCAGGCGGTCGCCAAAGGTCCGGTCTCCGCCTCTCCGTCGCCCACCACGCAGGCAACGATCAGGTCGGGATTGTCGAACACCGCCCCGAATGAATGGCTGAGCGAATAGCCCAGTTCGCCACCCTCGTGGATCGAACCCGGGCACTCCGGCGAGGCATGACTGGGAATGCCGCCGGGAAACGAGAACTGGATAAACAGCTTGCGCAGCCCTTCCTCATCCTGGCTGATGTTGGGATAGACCTCGCTATAGGTGCCTTCAAGATAGGTGTTGCCAACGACGGCCGGGCCGCCGTGCCCGGGACCGGAGACATAGATCATATCGAGGTCGTATTTCTTGATGACCCGGTTCAGGTGCACATAGATGAAGTTCTGCCCCGGCGTCGTGCCCCAGTGCCCAAGCAGCATGTGCTTCACATCGTCGAGTGTCAGCGGCCTCGTCAACAGCGGATTGTCGTAGAGATAGATTTGCCCCACGGACAGGTAATTGGCGGCACGCCAGTACGCGTCCAGCTTGCGAAGCAGTTCAGCGTTCAGAGTATCTGCGTTCATTATTCACTTCCTTTGCTTTAGTGCACGACCACGGATGCGAGAAATGCTCTGCCCCCGCATTCATCGAGCCAGAAGTATTGCGCTAGATCGAGCGTGCACGCGAAAAGTACAGGGACCTTCCCAGCGCGGCTCCTCGCCGGTTGTACAGCAGTCTTGCGGTGCATCGCGAGAGGTGTCGACGCCCAGATACCAGAGGACCCCGGTCGATACAGAGGGCAAAGCGAAATCAACCGCAGCGGCGCCGGCATTGAACATCAGACAAAGTGCGTGCCGCTCGCCTTCATGGATCAGGCAACCCAATTGCCTTGCGTTCGGATCGGTCCAGCTGGGTAATTCGCCTTGCGGGCTGAACCACTGGATTTCGCCGTCCGTGTAGAATTGCTCTTCACTCAGAATCGAATGGGCACGACGAAAGGCGAGCATGCCGCGGGTGAAGCGGAATATTTCTTTGTGCTGTTCAAGACAGCGCCAGTCATACCAGCTGGTTTCATTGTCCTGGCAGTAGGCATTGTTGTTGCCGCCTTGGGTGCGGCGAAATTCGTCGCCGCCGAGCAGCATCGGCACACCGCGCGAAATCAGAAGCGTCAGCAGGAAATTCTTGATCTGGCGCTTTCTGATGCCCTCGACTTGGGTATCCGTCGTATCACCTTCAGTGCCATAGTTGTCGCAGAAGTTAGCGTCGGTCCCGTCGCGGTTTCTTTCGCCGTTTGCTTCATTGTGCTTGTCGCGATAACTCACCAAGTCGTTCAGTGTAAAACCGTCGTGGCAGGTGACGAAATTGATACTGGCTTCCGGTCCTTTGCCAGACGTGGCGTAGATGTCCGCGCTCCCGCATATCCGACTGGCGAACAAGCCCAACATTCCCTCATCGCCACGCCAGAAACGTCGGATGTCATCCCGATAGCGGCCGTTCCACTCCGCCCAGCGACGCTCGGAGAAGCTGCCGACTTCATAGGCTCCCGCGGCATCCCACGCCTCGGCGATGATTTTCACGTCTCTCAGGATCGGATCTTCGGCGATGCGTTCGAGCAGCGGGGGGTTGGCTAGCAGCGTGCCGTTTTCATCACGGCCTAGAACCGACGCAAGGTCAAATCGGAATCCATCTACATGCATATCCAGCACCCAATGGCGCAATGCGGCGAGGATGTGATCCCTCACCACAGGGTGGTTGGCATTCACGGTATTGCCGGTGCCCGTGTAATCCTTGTAGTAGCGTTTGTCGTTGGCCAACATGTAGAAAATTGCGTTATCGATCCCGCGGAAGCACAGAGTTGGACCCAGTTCGTTTCCCTCCGCCGTGTGATTGAACACGACATCCAGGATCACTTCGATACCGGCATGATGCAGTGCCCGGACCATTTCCTTGAATTCCAGCGTCTGCTGACCCAAGCCTCCCGCGCTGCTGTAGGATGCTTTGGGCGCAAAGAAGGCCACTGGATCGTAGCCCCAGTAATTTCTGAGCGGCTTACCGGTTTTCGGATCGATGTACGGCACGTGGTATTCATTGAACTCGTATACGGGCATCAATTCCACTGCGCTCACGCCCAGGTCCCTTAGATAAGGAATCTTTTCTATCAGACCGCGATACGTGCCGGGATGTTCCACGCCCGAGCTGGAATGAACGCTGAAACCGCGGATATGCGTTTCATAAATGACGGTCATCGACCACGGATGCTTCGGGGGCAAATCGTCCTGCCACTGGAAATATTCGTGCGTGACCAAGCATCTTGGCATGGCGCCGGCGTCGTCCACAGAAGAACGAATCATATCTCGTTCGGGCGCCGATGAATCATATCCGCGGGCCGCGCCGAAATCCCAGCTGGAAATCCGCGAGATCGCGGTTGCCAGCGGGTCGAGAAGCAGCTTGTGAAAGTTGAAACGATGTCCCCCCCCGGTTCATAAGGACCATCCACGCGGTAGGCATACAGTTGCCCGTGACGAATCCCTTCAACCCAGACGTGCCAGACGTCACCGGTACGGTTACGTGCCGGGTCGAGATCGATCACCCTGGACGGTGTTGCGTCTGTAGGTTGGTCGAACAACTCCAAGCGAACACGCTGTGCATGGCGGCTAAACAGAGCGAAGTTGGTTCCCTCTTGCAATTCATGGGTTCCCAACGGCAACGGAACACCCTTTCGAATCTCCGTGTGCTCAACTACGGCTGCTAAATAGTCCCCCAAATTGCGATCGGCCGTGTTGTCGTTCATTGCGTCACCGCTGCCACAGGATGTGATCCGTCTCCAAAGGCACCGCCACGCCGTCTCGATTCGGTACGATTCTCACGCTATAGTCCGTCGCCGGGCGGGTTGCGGGTACCTCTGCCCGATAGGCGTAGCCGTTCGTTGCTCCCACCAGTTGCCGCACGCGCTGCATCTCCATTCGCACAGACGAACCGCCGTCCACACCGTTGGCATAAAGCTCAACCCGTACCGCGTGCGGATCGAGCTCATCGAGGTAAACCTGTACTTCGAACACGTGTTGGTCCTGTTCGGCTTCATGCTTCATTTCGCCAAAGCGCAGTAAGGCCCATTTTTGGTCCAATTCATGGCGCCAATTAACGATATTCACGCCAAACGCGCCGTTGTCGGCAGCACGATTACGGTGGGCCGACGCTGCCGGGAGATAGTATTGCTCGGTATATTCGCGCACCGTGCGATTGGTGGAGAATCGCGGGGTCAATTGCGCCATGCTTTCCCGCATCCGCGCGACCCACGCGTTGGGAATACCCTGCTCGTCGCGGGTATAGAACTCGGGGATCACCTCACCCTCGAGCAAGTCATAGAGCGCTTCGGCTTCGGCGGCATCCCAGGCCGGATCGTCGCCATGTTCCCGACCATCCCCCAACGCCCACCCGACTTGCGGGGTGTACGCTTCCGCCCACCAGCCGTCCAATTCAGACAAATTGATGCCGCCATTGACGAGCACCTTCATGCCGCTGGTTCCACTCGCCTCCCAAGGCCGACGCGGCGTGTTGAGCCAGACATCCACGCCTTGCACCAGATGCTCGGTCAGGCGCATGTCATAATCACTGAGGAAAATCACATGGGGGCGTGCTTCGGGCCGCCGAATGAAATGTGTCCATTGCTGGATTAAATCTTGGCCTGTGCGGTCTGCGGGATGGGCCTTCCCCGCCATAATGATCTGGACCGGGCGTTGCGGATTGGTCAGCAGGCGCAGCAATCGATCCGGATCGTACAGCAGCAGGTTGGGGCGTTTGTAGCTTGCAAAACGACGTGCGAAACCCAGCGTCAAGGTATTGCAGTCAAACAGATGCTTCGCGGCATCGACTGCATCGGGAGATGCGCCTGACGCGGCCAATTGCCGGGACAACTGTGCGCGAGCGTAGTCGACAAGGGTTGCGCTCGCGGCGGTGCGAAACCGCCATAAATCGGCATCGGAAACGCGGCGTATGTCCTGTTCCAGCGTGTCCACTGTCCCCAGCCAACGGTCTTTGCCACAGGCTCGGGTCCAGAGTTCGTCGGCCGGCGCCGAATCCCAGGTCGGCATGTGAACACCGTTGGTCACGTGTCCGACCGGCACTTCTTCCGTCGGCCAGCGAGGGAACAGCGGCGCAAACAGGTGTCGGCTCACCCTGCCATGCAGGTGACTCACGCCATTGACCGATCCGCTTCCGCGGATCGCCAGATACGCCATGTTGAAAAGTTCCGAGGCATCATCCGGGTTGCGGCGGCCGAGCGCCAGCAAGTCGCGGCAGCTTATACCGAGACGCTGATCGGCGTAACCACCGAGGTACTGCTCGATGAGCGACGGCGCGAAACGATCGAAACCGGCCGGCACTGCCGTGTGCGTGGTGAACAGGTTGCCCGCGCGCGTAACGGCCAGCGCAACTTCGAAACTTTGTTGGCTCTCGTCCATGAAGCTGCGCGCGCGTTCCAGCACCGCAAAGGCCGCATGTCCCTCATTTAGATGGCAGACTTCGGGTGTCATTCCCAGTGCGCGCAGCAGCCGCCAGCCGCCGATACCGAGCA